>BQJR01000001.1 GCA_021604805.1 Planctomycetota bacterium
CACGAGCCCAGTGCCGCGCGACGCTGAGTCGCTGCCGGAGCCGCCGCGCGCGCCGGGCGCAAGCCGCCGATCAGCGCGCCGAAGGCGAAACCCAACACGTGCGCGAGCACGTCGGTGCGCACGCCGTCGCCGGCGCCCAACCAGGCGAGCATGGCCACGCCGAGCGCCACGCCGCCGACCAAGCGCAGGCGCCCCGAGGCCTGCAGCGCGCGGCCGCGTGCGCCCTGCCCGACGAGCAGTCCGAGCGCCGCGAACACCGCCGTGGACGCGCCCAGCGAGCGATGATCCGGCGCGACCACGAGCACTTCCACGGCGTGCGCTGCCGTGGCCGCGAGCAGGCTCGCGAAGAGCGCCACCGAGCCGCCCAGCACGCGTCCGAGCAGGTTCAGGAAGAGCATCCCGAAGGCCAGGTTGCCGATCAGGTGGCGTTCGTCGGCATGCAACAGCAGTGAGGTGACGAGGCGCCAGACTTCGCCGTCGCGCACGGCGTCGGCACGCAACAGCGCCGACTCGACCCAGCGCTCGCCGCGCGCGCCTTGGGTCTGCACGAGCCAGCTGCCGCCCAGCACGGCAGCCGCGACCCAGGGCGCGAGGCCGGCGGGCGCCATGGCTGCGGGCAGGCGCGGCGCGTCGTGCGGGGGCTCGGCGTTCTCGGCGGCGTAGCGTCGCAGCTCTTCGGCGGCGCGCAGACCCGCGCTGTTCGGGACGACCAAGCTCCAGCCGCCGTGATCGCCGGGCACGCGTTCGTGCGCGATGCCCACGGCGCGCAACACGAAGGCGGCCTCGTCGAGCTCTCGCGCGCGCAGCGCGGTGAGCAGCGGCACGCGCAGCGCCGGCGTCTCGGCCCACCCCGCGCCTTCGCTGGGTGGGTGCGCCGCGCTGTCGAGGCGCGCCGGGTTCAGGGCAGTTGCGCCTCGAACGCGATGAGCCGTTCGTAGCGCGTGCCGTCGCGCACGCTGTAGCCGTTGGGGATGCGCGCGGCTTCGGCGAGGAAGGCGGGGTCTTCGTCGTAGTAGGCGCGGAACGGGCCGCTGGTTTCGCCGAGCACGCTCACGGTCATGCCGCAGTCGCGCATGAGGTTGAGCGAGCGCGAGATGTCGGCCATCGACGACTGCACGAAGAGCAGACGTCCGCCCGGGCGCACCAACTTGTGCGCGTCGAGGATCAGCGTGTCGATGAAGTGCCGCCGGTAGCGCTTGCCCGACTTGCAAAACGGTGGGTTCGTGACGAGCGCGTCGAAGGGGCCGCCGTTCACGTGGGTCCAGTCGGCGACCTGCGTGTGGATCGGCACGGCGATCTCGTGCTTGCCGAGGTTGTGTCGCGCGTTGTCGAGGATGGCTTGGTCGATCTCGGTGAGCGTGAGCGCGCGCGCGCCTTGCTGCGCGATCACGATGGCGTGCAGCCCGCAGCCGGTGCCCAACTCGAGCACATGCTCGCCGCTGAAGTCGCAACCCGCCAGCATCTCACCGAGGTGTGCGCCGTGCGGCGTGGGGTTCCACACGCCGGCGGGCACGTCGAGGTGCATGGCGTGGTCGCCGAACTGCACGTCGAGCTGCGCGGGATAGAGGTTGTCGCCACTGCGCTCCTCGAGCGCTTCTTCGGCTGGGCGGGCGGACGACGACGAGCGGGCTTCAGACGGCATGTGTGCCTCCGCGGGACTGAGCTTCGTACAGGCGACGGTGCGACTCAGCATTTTACGGGGACAGCGCAGCTCTGACCACCGGCGAGCATGACGCGGTGAAAGCCGGCGCGCGCCGCGCTCAGTGCTTCAGCATCGACAGCCCGACGACCGCGAGGATCAACACCGCCACCAAGACCGTGGCCACCAAGTTGAAGCGCTCCTCGATCCAGACCTGCGCCTTCTCGCCGTAGCGCTTGATCAGGTAGGCCTCGAGGAAGAAGCGCGCCGAGCGCGAGAGCGCCGACGCGACCACGAACATCGGGAAGCCCACCGCGAACACACCGCCCGAGATCGTGAAGATCTTGTACGGGATCACGGTGAAGCCTGCCGCGAACACGATCCAGAAGTTCCACTCTTCGTAGTAGCCCTGCATGCTGTCGAAGAGCTCTTGGTCGAAGCCTGGGATCAGGTCGAAGAAGAAGCCGCTGACGTCGTCCCAGAGGAAGTAACCGATGGCGTAGCCGATCACGCCCCCGACGACCGAGCCGAAGGAACACCAGAAGGCGTACACCAAGGCGCGCGCGCGGTTCGCCACGCACATCGGGATCAACATCACGTCGGGCGGGATCGGGAAGAAGCTCGATTCGGCCAACGAGAGCAGCGTCATCGCGGGGAGTGCGATGGGGCGCTTGGAGAGGTCGAGGATCCAGTCGTAGAGGCGTCGCAGCATGGGCTCAGCGGGGTCCGGTGCGCGGGCGCAAGTCGACGAGTTCGAGTTCCACGTTCGCGCGTCCTCTGAATCGGTTGATCTTGGGTGTGAACAAGATGTCGATTTCTGCGCCGGCCGGAAGTTCGTCCACACGATCGCCGGCGCCGAAGGCCACGGCGCGCAACGACATCGGGCCTTGAGCCAGCTGCGCCGTGAGGTGGCTGCCGTCGCCGCCCATGCGTTTGGCTTCGATCACGCGCACGCCGAGGCAACCCAGCACCGGGCGGCGATTGCCTTCGCCGAAGGGCGCCAGCCGCTCGATGCCCTTCACCAAGCCCTCGGTGACGGCGGCCAGCGGGAGCTCGCCGTCGAACTCGTGGGGCGGCGCTTCGGCGTGCTTCTGGTGTTCGGTCCAGAGCGCCTGGAAGTCGCGTCGCAGGCCTTCCATGTTCGCCGGGTCCATGGCGAAGCCGGCCGCCATGCGGTGACCGCCGAAGGTGAGCAGGTGGTGTTCGCAGGCGCCGAGTGCGGCGTGCACGTCGAAGCCGGGCACGGAGCGCGAGCTGCCTTTGCTGGGGCCGTCGGCCCGCGCGTTGACGAGCACGGCGGGGGTGCCGCGGGCGCGCGCGAGACGTCCGCAGGCGAGGCCCAGCAGTCCGGGGTTCCAGCCTTCGCCAGCGAGCACGACGGCTTCGTCAGGCGGGATCGCTTCGACGAGCGGCGCCAAGTCCATGAGCATCTGGCGCTCGGCCGACTGGCGCTCTTTGTTCGCGTCGTCGAGCAGCTGCGCCAACTCGCGCGCGCGGTTGGGGTCCGTGGCCGTGACGAGCTCCACCGAGAGTTCGCTGCGCCCCATGCGGCTGGCTGCGTTGAGTCGCGGCGCGATGCGGAAGGCGATGTCTTCGGCCTCGCAGCGCGAACCGATGCCGGCCACCTTGCGCAGCGCCTTCAACCCGGGCGACGTGCTCATGGCGATGGCGCGCAATCCGCGCGACACCAGCATGCGGTTCTCGCCTTGCAGCGTCATGATGTCGGACACGGTGCCCATCGCGACCCAGGCCAGCGCCTCGCCGAGGAAGCGCGACACGCCTTCGCTGGCTTGCTGACGCGCATGCAACTTGGTGGCGGTGGCGCAGCACAACTTGAAGGCCACGCCCACGCCGGCGAGGGCGCGGTTGGGATAGGTGCTGTCGCTGCGCACAGGGTTCACCACGGCGAGCGCGGCGGGCAACTCGCCTTCGGGCAAGTGATGGTCGGTGACGATCACGTCGACCCCGCGAGCTTGCAGCTCGGCGATGGGCGCGATGCTGGTCGTGCCGTTGTCCACCGAGATCACCAGCGTGGCGCCGCTGTCGGCCACGCGCTGCAGGCTGCGCGCGTTGAAGGAGTAGTCCTCGAAGGCGCGGTTGGGCACGTGCACCACGGGCTCGCAGCTCATGGAGCGCAGGAAGCCGGCGAGCAAGGCGGTGCCCGAGAGACCGTCGACGTCGGCGTCGCCGTGGATCAGCACGGTCTCGTGGTTCAGCAGCGCCTGCGCGAAGCGTTGCGCCGCGGTGTCCATGTCGGGCAGCTCGAAGGGGTCGAGCAGCTCGTCGATCGAGGGTTGCAGGAAGTCGCGTGCGCTGGCCGCGTCGCGCACGCCGCGCAGCACGAGGCAACGCGCCATGAGCGGGTCGATCTCCATGTCGCGGGCGAGTCGGCGGGCTGCGTTCTCGTCGACCTCGCGTGCACGCCAAGGGCGCGCGGGCGGGGCAGCGGAGGCGCCGGAGCGCGGTGTCGGGCGAGGTGGGGCGGGCCTGGGTGGCGTCACACGAGCAACCATTCGAGAGGGGCGCTCATTCTAGGCACCGCGGCGCCTCACGCGAGCGGGGCTTGTAGGATGACCGGAATGACGACCACGCCCTCCTCCTCTGGTGACGCCCGCCGTCGCCTGCCCGCTGTCGACGCCGTGTTGCGCGAGCTGCCCGACTGGCCCGGCGCCGCGCAGGCCGTGCGCGCCAGCCTCGACGCCCTGCGCCGCGCGCCACCTACGGACGAAGCCCCCAGCGCGGCACACGTGGCGCAACACGCCGCCGAGCGACTGCGTGCCGAAGCGAGCGCCGACCACCCGCGCGTGGTGAACGGCAGCGGCATCCTGTTGCACACCGGGCTGGGGCGCGCGCCGCTGGCGCACGGCGCGGCGCTGGCACTGGCCGAGATCGCCGAGGGCGCCAGCGTGCTCGAGGTCGACCCGGCGGACGGCGAACGGCGTCATCGTGAATCGGCGGTGGCCGAGCGGCTCTGCGCGCTCACGGGGGCCGAGGCCGCCACGGTCGTCAACAACAACGCGGGCGCGTTGCTGCTGGCGCTCACCACGCTCGCGCGCGACCGCGACGTGATCGTGTCGCGCGGCGAGCTGGTGGAGATCGGCGGCGGCTTCCGACTGCCCACGATCCTCGAACTCTCGGGCGCGCGCCTGCGCGAGGTCGGCACCACGAACCGCACGCGTCTCGCCGACGTGGCCGAGCTGCTCAAGTGGGACACCGGCCTCGTGCTCTCGATGCACACGAGCAACTACCGCGTGGTGGGCTTCACCGAGAGTCCGCAGCGCGCCGAGCTCGTGGAGCTCTGCAGCAACGCGGGCGTGCCGTTCTTCGAGGACATCGGTTCGGGTCTGCTCAAGCCTTCCAGCAGCCCGTTGCTCGCCGAGGAACCCGACGCGTCGAGCGCGCTCGCTGCAGGCACCGACCTCGTGTGTTTCTCGGGCGACAAGCTGCTCGGTGGTCCGCAGGCCGGCGTGTTGCTCGGACGCAAAGAACTCGTGGAACGCTGCCGGCGACACCCGCTGTTCCGCGCGCTGCGTCCCGACCGTCTCGCCTTGGCTGCGCTGTCGGCCACCTTGCAACTGCACGCGAGCGCGCCGGAGCAAGTGCCCGTGTTGGCCGCGCTCGGGCGTTCGGCGGGCGAACAGCTCGAGCGCGCGCGCGGCTTGGCGGCGCGTTTGGGGCGTGGCTTCCCGGCGGTGGACTTCCGGGCCACGCCGAGCGAGGCGCAGGCCGGTTCGGGGTCGGCGCCTGCGCGTGTGGCCGCGTCGGCGGCGGTGGAGTTCGAGTGGCCCGCGCTCGATGCCGACGGTCTGGCGCGCGCGTTGCGCACTGGCACGCCGCCGGTCTTCGGTCGCGTGCGCGCCGGTCGTTTCGGGCTCGACCTGCTCGCGATGCAGCTCGGCGATCCCGCCAGCGACGACGGCGCGCGTCTGCTCGCCGCCTTGTCCGCGCTCCCGCAGCCCAGCTGAAGCACCACGACGCGTCGCGCCGCGCCGCTTCCGGAGACCGTCCTGCACAGCGCGTGTGCGCCGTCGCGCTCAGTCGAGCGGCGTGAGCGCGGTGCCGCCGTTGCTCTTGGCGAGCAGCGTGAGGAAGTCACGTTGATCGCGCACCGAAGTGAGGGCGATGACGTGGAAGCGCAGGTCGAGATCGCGGTTGCGCTCGTTCACGTAAGCGAGCAGCAGCGGCATGTCGTCGATGACGCCGCCGTGCGGCGCGCCGTCGGTGAGCACGTACACGGTGTCGGGTGAGCGGTCCTGCGCCGCACGGTCGCCACGCCACTCGGCCTCGGCGAGATCCAGCGCCGTCTTCAGCGCCGCGAAGAGATTCGTGCCGCCGCTCGCCGTCCAGTTCGCCACGGTCTCTTGCGCGCGGATGCGGTGGCGGTCGTCGGCGGGGGCCAGCTGTCTCACCCAGCTGCTCACCTCGTCGGAGAAGGTGATCAAGTTGAACAACACGTCACTCGGCAAGCTGCGCACGAGACCGTTGAGTTCGTCTTTGGTGACCTGCAGCTTGCTCAGGCCGCTCGCGCTCGTGTTGCGGTACCCGCCGTGGTCGATCGTGTTCATGCTGCCCGACAGGTCGGTGATGATCAGGAAGCGCGTGCTCAGCGTGGGCACGCCGTAGTAGCGCGCCACGCTCGGGGAGGCGTTCGTGGGTTTGCGTTTCGCTTCGCTCTGGAGCGGGGCGATGAGTTCGTCGCCGGAGAGTTCGAGCCAGCGTTCCCAGGCGGCGAGGTTGAGTCCCAGCGACTGACCCGTGAGCTGGCTGAGACTGGCGAGGATCTCTTCGCGCACGCGACCGGCCTCGATGTCGAGGCGTTCGATCAGGGCTCGCGCCGCCGCCGAGCTGCGCACGTTGCCGAGCGCACGCGCGGCGGCGGAACGCACGCGCCAGTTCTCGTCGTCGAGTAGCGGGATCACGGCGCCTACGGCGCGACTGCCCACGGCGCGCACCAAGGCGTCGGCGGACTGTCGTCGCACGGCGGGCGATCGGTCGGCGGTGGCCTCGAGCAGTTCCGCTTGCGCGGCTCCGTAGCGCAGTCGTCCCAGCGCGAAGATCGCGGCCGCGCGCACTTCGCCGCGTCGATCGTTCAGCAATGGCAGGAGCAGCTCGCCCCAGTTGTCGCCCGCGGGGAGTGCTTCACCGATGGCCAGCGCGATCTGTTCGCGCACCAAGGCGTTGCGGCTGCGCAGGCCCTTGTTGCGCAGCACCTCTTGGCACTCGGGGTGGACCAGGCGGCCGAGCAGTCGCCGCAAGGTGGGCCGCAACGCGATCTCGCTGTCGGGCAGGTACGCCAGCAACTCTTCCACGATGAGCGGGTGGTCGTGCGCACCGAGATCGCGCAAGGTGCGGTCTTGCATCACGAGGCTCTGCTCGCGCAAGGCCCAGCGCCAGCTCTCGAGCGCGCGTTCGGCAGCTTCCGCGAGCGGGTCGCCGGGCGCCGGTCGTGTCGCGACGCCGGGCAGGACGACGGCCGCCGCCACGGCCCGGAAACCCGCGAGCGTGTTGTCGGGTGCGGCCCGCAGGCCGGGAGTCGCGAGCAAACCCACGAGCACGACGAACAGGAGGCGGGTTCTCAGCGGCTGGCTCCGAGCGAGGCGCACATCCGACGCGCGCGAGCGCTCGAATCCAACGCGCGTGCTGCACGACAGCAGCACGCGAGGCCGCGCCGGAGCTGCGAGTGCGCGCGGCCCGCGCATCACCAAGCGGGCATCAGCTGCCCGGGCAGTGCGGCGGCCGTCACGTGGCGCATCAGGATCGCGGTCGTGACCACGCCCACGCCGCCGGGCACGGGCGTGAGGAAGCCGGCCACCTGGGCCACGTCGGGATGCACGTCGCCGGTGAGTGTCTCGCGGCCTTGCTCGTCGGTGACCACGTGTGTGCCCACGTCGACCACGATCGCACCCGGACGCAACATGTCGGCGCGCAGCAAGTGCTTGGCGCCCGTGGCGACGACCACGATGTCGGCGGCGCGCGTGTGCTTGGGCAGGTCGGCCGTGTGCCGGTTGAGCAGGCTCACGGTGGCGTTGCCACCCCAGCCGGGCGCGGCCAGCATGGCGGCCAGCGGGCGACCGACCGTGAGGCTGCGACCGATCACGACCACGTGTTTGCCTTCGGGCTTGAGGCGTTCATCGAGGCCCAAGATCTCGATCACTGCCGCCGCCGTGGCCGGCCCGGTGTGTCGACGGTCGCCGCCGAGCACGTGACCGAGGCTCGCGCTGGTCAAGCCGTCGACGTCTTTGTGCGGCGGGATCAACTCACAGACCGCGCGTCGATCCACGTTCTTGGGCAGCGGGAACTGGATCATCAGCCCGTGCACCTTCGGGTCGGCGCCGGCCTTGCGCACGGCCTCGCAGACCTCGTCTTCGCTGGCGGTGTCGGGCAGGTGCACGCGGCTGCTCTGGATGCCGCGTCGTTCCGCCGCGCGGTCGAGCGCGTCGAGGTAGCTTCCGCTCGCTCCGAGGTCGCCCGCGACGATGTTCAACAGATGCGGCGTGAGCTGCGCTTGCTCGATGGCTTCGACACACTGGCGACGCAGCGCACCGGCGATGGGCGCGCCACGGATGATTTCGGCTTCGGCGATCACGAGCTGGACGTCTCCTTCTTGAGCGCCACGCGACGTGACGCCATCTGGTTGCGCGGCATCAAGTCGCCCTTGCGATCGGCGACGCTCACGCCTTCGTCGTAGGTCTGCAGCGCCTCGCTCTTCATGTTCGCGGCTTCGAGCGCCTTGCCCAGTTCGAGATAGAGCACGCTCATGTCCGGGTCACGCTTCTGCGCGTGACGCAGATGTCCGATGGCCTTGGCCGGCATCCCGAGCTTGAGGTAGCTGCGACCCAGCGTGAGCCGCGCGATCACCGAATCGGGATCCTTCTCCACCGCCTGTTCCTGTTTCTCGAGCGCGTCGGGATCCACGCCGTCGTGCAGCCCGCCGGGCGAGTTCGCAGCCTTGCGTCCGACCTCTTCCTTCCAGCCCAGCACGCGCGCCTTGGCCTGCCACTCTTCGGCGGTTTCTTTGTCGCCCTTCAGCATGTGGAAGCGCGACAGGTTGGCGTGCGCCATGATCGACTGCGGCGCGAGCTTCACGAGGCGTTCGGTGAGCTCGATGGCGCGGTCGAGCTCGCCTTCTTCGCTGATCATCATGCCGAGCACTTCGAGCGCATCGGCGTGATCGGGTTCAGCGGCGAGGATCGCTTCGAGCTGCTCGAGCGCGGCGGCTTTGTTGCCCTGGCGGCGGGACTTGAGCGCAGCCATGAAGCGCATGTCGGGAGCGTTGGGCACCGGGATGTCTCGGGGTGAAGGCCTGCGGTCAGCGAAGTTGGCATCCTACCGCGTGGGTTGTCGCGCGCCGAGAGTGGCGGTGGACGGCGCGAGGGGGCCTCTCTACACTCGGCGCCGCTGGGAGTGGCAAGGCGCTGGTGTGCCTACCGGTCTTCAAAACCGGATTGGGGGCCCAAACAGTCCCCGGGTGGGTTCGATTCCCATCCTCTCCCGCCATCTCTCGCGCGCGGCGCGGTCAGCCGTCGCTGTCGGAGTCAGGCGGCGCGGGGCTGTCGCCGCCGGCGTAGCCCAGTTCCTCGAGCACGCGCTGTTGGTCGTCGGTGGCGGAGTGCGAGCCGTCGGGGTAGAGCGCGAAGGCTTTGCTGCGCTGTTCACGCGCGCGGTAGAGCCACTGCAAGTCGTCGCGCAAGCTGTGCTGGCGATCTTGCGTGATCGCGTCGTGCAAGTTGTGGCGCTCACCTGGATCGACGTCGAGCGCATAAGCCTGGATCGGCATGCCGAAGGCGAAGCCCGTGGCCGTGGGGAACACGAACTTCAGCGCATCCCCAGGGCGACGGAGCATGGTGCCTTCGTTGCTGTGTGACACGAGCAAGCGCTCCTCGGGCAGCGCCTGCTGCGCGACGACGTCTTGCAGCGCGACGCCGTCGCCCTCGGCATCCAGGGGCAGGCCGGCAGCGCGCAGCAAGGTGGGCATGATGTCCACGTTCTGCACCGGCGTGTCGAGTCGCAGTCCGGCTTCGAAGCCCACGCCTTGCACGATCAGCGGTGTGAAGATCAGTTCCTGCCACATGTGGTAGCTGTGGTCGCGGAAGAAGCGCTCGCGCAGATCGCCCGGCGGCTTCACGTTGCGCGCGTGCTCGTGATGATCCCAGAGGCCCTCGCCGTGGTCGGAAGCCAGCACCACGAGTCGCTCGCGATCGCGCGCGGTCGCGTCGAGCAGGCGTGCCAGGCTGCGATCCGTGACGGCGATCTCGCGGTCGTAGGCGTCGATGTCGGCGATCATGCTTTGGCGCGCGGTGTCGAAGCTGGCCTCGACCTCGGGCGTGTTGCGGTCCGCCGTCCACGCCGCTTCGGTGTCGGCGCGCACGTGCGGTGCGCCGGCGAGCGGCGTGTCTTCCACCGGGGCGTAGGGCCAGTGTGGGTCGAGGTAGTGCAGGTAGAGGAAGCGCGGCGCCTCGCCCGGCGGGTTCAGCTCCAGCCAGGCTTTCACGGCGCCCTCGAGGTCGGGCGCGTTCCAGGTCGTGCCGCCGGTGTCGTCACGTCCGATGAAGTGATCGAAGCCACGGTCGTAGCCGCCTTCGCCGCTCAGGTTCGGGTTGGCCACGAAGGCCGCCGTCTCGTAACCCGCGGCCGAGAGTCGCTCGGCCAGGCTCTCGACGCGCTCGGGCAAGCGGTGCGCGTTCACGTAGAGCTGGCGCCCGGAGAGCATGGAGGCCATCGACGGTTGCGTCCACGAGGACTGCGCGGTCACGTCGGTGAAGAGCACGCCTCGCTCGGCCAGCGCGTCGATGTGCGGCGAGGTCGGGCGCGGGTAGCCGTAGGTCGAGAGGTGGTCGGCGCGCAAGGTGTCGACGACCACGAGCAGCAGGTCGGGGCGCGCGCCGGCGGTGTCGGAGGCGGGCTCGTGGGGAGGGGCGTCGTTGCACGCGGTCAGCGTGAGCAGCAGCGCGAGGGTGACGACGCGCAGTGGACTCGTCATGGCGTCTCGCTCTCTTCGGCAGCCTCGGCGGGGTCGGTGGCCGAGTCGGTGTCCGCAGTGTCGGCCTCGGTGTCGGCTTCGGCTTCGGCGTCGGTGTCCGCTGTGTCGCCTTCAGCGTCTGCGCTCGTGTCTTGCTGGGCGCCGCTCGTGCCGGGCTGCGACGCGGCGCGGTGTCGGAAGCCTTCGATGCGTGCGCCCAGTTCCGTCGCGCGCCAAGGTTGCATCGTCACGATGCGTTCGAGCAGCACGATCGCTTCGGTGAAGCGGTCCTCGAGATAGAACACGTCCGACACGGCCTTGAGCGCGCGCGGGTTCTCGGGCGCACGTTCCAGCGCGAGCTCCGCGTGACGCACGGCGCGCTCCGGATCGTGGAAGGCCACCGACTCGCCGAGCACCGTGAGAGCGGGTTCGTTGCTGAACTCGGGCCAGCGCGAGATGAGCGCGATCTGCGCGTCGACCTCGCCGTCGATCAGGCCGCTGGCTTGCGCGCGCAAGAAGTGATCGAGCGCGATGCGCCAGGCGTCGGCGTTGGGTGCGCGGTTCACGTAGATCAGCCCGAGGTCGCGATGCGCCTCGGGGTGTTCGGGATGCAGTTTGAGTTCGGCGAGCAGCTGCGAGAGCGCGGGGCCGAAGGAGATCACCTGCGCGCCGCGCATGGCGTGCGTGGCGAGCAACATCTCCAGGCGCGCGAGCCCGTGGTGCGCGCCGGCGATGTCGGGTTGGGCGCGCAGGGCGCTCTGGTAGTGGTTGCGCGCGAGCGTGGTGAAGTCTTCGAGCTCGCCACGCTTCGTGATCGGGACGAGCGCCGTGTAGCCGCGTGCGAGATGCAGGTCGCGTTGCGCGCTCCCCGAGGGCGACGCTTGCGCCTGCTGGAAGGCCTCGAAGGCCTCGTCGACCGAAGCCAACTTCTCGGCACCTTCGACGCGATCCTCAGGCGCCAGCACCGCGAGCTGCGCTTGATAGAACCCGAAGGCCTTCTCGATGTTGCCGACCTTGGCGAGCTGCAACATCACGCTCGTGTTCTTGTTCTTCTCGGTGTACGGGTCGCGCTGGCCCTCCGACGGTGCAGCCCAGGCCGCGGCGATCGCGAAGGCGATCAAGGCGAGCGCCAGTGGGGCGTGGCGACGCGCGCGCCACGCGCTCCAGCACCAGTCCACGGCCAGCGCCGCGAAGAGCGCCATCAGCGGGAGCAGCTGCAACCGGAAGCGCGCGAGGATGTAGAGCGCCACGATCGACGCCGTGAGTGCGCCGAACAGCAGGTAGGGCACGGCGAGGCGTCGTCGCCGAGTGAAACCCAAGAGCAGCCCCAGGATCGCGGCGGGCGTGAGGAAGCCCCAACCGACCACGCCCAGCTCGAGCACCGGAAGATGCGCGCGGAAGAGGTAGTAGTTCACGTTGTTCGGCACTTCGTAGGCGTTGAACAGCGCGCTGGTCTTGTGGGCGAGCAGCCGGAGGTAACCGAGCGGCTCGGTGCGATGCGTCTGCAGCGTGAGCAGCATCGAGCGTGGCAGCGAGAAGTTGCTCTCGGTGAGGATGTCGCGCAGCGTTTCTGAGGGTGGGTCCCAGCCCACGCCGTCTTGGCCGCGCGCGTTGCCGGCCACGAGCACCTCGGGCCCGCGCGTGCTCAGCTTGAACGGCGGCGCGCCGACCTCCACGTTGCGCAAGACTGCAGGCGCCACGAACAGGCCCACGCCGAGCAGCAGGGCGCCACCGTGCAGAGCGAGCGTGCTCGGCGCGCGACGGTTCACCCAGGCGAGGCCGATCAGGGTGAGCAGGGCGAGCGGCGGTCCGGTTTCCTTCACCAGCGTGAACAGTCCCAAGCACGAGCCCGCCACGAACCAGCTCGCGACGGTGCGCTTGCGCACGGCATGTTCGAGGCCCAGCGCGAGCAGCGCCACGAAGAAGGCCATCGGGCCGTCGCGCAAGAGGAAGGCGTCGTAGAACACGTAGCCGCCCGTGAGCGCCAAGAGCAGGCCCGCGATCAAGCCGCCGCGGAGTCCCAGCAAGCGCAGGCCGAGCAAGAACGTGAGCAAGCACGTGAGACTCGACAGCAGCGCTTGCGCGCGCGCCACGAAGAGCCGTTCGTCGCCGAAGAGTTTGTAGACGGACGCGATCATGTACGGGTAGAGCGGCGACTGATGGTAGGTCGTCGCGCCGCCGTACCACTCCAGCCAACGGCCCTCGGGCGCGACGAGCTTGGTCCAGTGGTGATAGGCGTGCGGTTGCTCGGAACAGAGCAGGTCGCCGTCGGCGATGAGTCGTGCCCAGGCCGCGAACACGTGGTTGTCGGTCTGGGTGAGACGACTGACATCGAGGTCGAGCACGCGATGCTGTTGCTCCACGTAACCCAGTCGCAAGGCCAGCGCCACGACGAAGACCAGCAAGCCGGCGAGCACGGTGCGCGTGTTCATCGCGGTGCCTCCGCCTGACCGCCCGCCGGTCCGAGCGTGGCCAGGCGCAGCGCGAGCAGCCCGCGTTCTGGGGCCAAGCGCACGGCTTCGTGCAGACGCCGCCGCGCGCTGTCCACTTGGTTCGAGAGCAACAGCGCGCGCGCCTCCCAAGCGATCAACTCACTCAGTTGACGCGTGTCGTTCTCCGGCACGCGTTCCTGCGCCGAGGCGAAGAGCCCCGCCGCCTCGCGGTAGCGCCCCTGCAGCAAGCGCGCGATGCCGATCTCGCGCCACGTGGCGGGGTCCTCTTCGCGCGGGCGCAGCGCTTTCACCAGTTGTGCCACGCGCTCCTCGGGATCGCGCCCGCCTGCGAACTGCTCAGCGAGCGGCGCCATGAGCGCGTGCAGTCGGTGGTGTTGTCCGAGCGCTTCGGAGGCTTCGAGTCGCGCCCAGAGCGCGGGCATCGAAGTGCGGTCGTCGAGCAGGGCGAGGTCGGCTTCGCGATCGAGTTGGTCGGCGCGGCCGGCTTCGCGCGCGATCTCCATGCGCACCAGCGCCATGGCGGGGCGCGCGCGCGTGAAGTGCGGGATGCGCGACCACGCGGCCTCGAGCAATTGCTCGGGACGCAGGCCTTGCGCGCGCCAGGCCGCGCACAGCTTCCGTGCGACGCGCGCCGCGAGCGTGTCGGCGAGGCCCACGATCAAGCTGCTCACGGGCAGCGGCTTGGCGTCGAACTCATGCAGGGTGGCGAGCAGGGCGCGCTCGGCCGCGTGCGGTTCGTCGCCTGCGAGGTAGAGCGTGCCGATGCGTTCCCAGAGTTCCGCGCGCGACATGAGTTCGTCGTGATAGAGCAGCGACTTCTCGAGCAGCGCGGCCGCGCCGGCGGGGTCGTTCTCTGCTTGGCGAATGGACGCGCGCGAGTTGAGGTTGTCGCGCAAGGCGGTGGGCTGATCGAGGATCTCACCGGTGTTCGCGAAGGCGGCGGCGGCTTCGGCTTCGTCGGTGGGCGTGGCGACGGCGCCTTCGTCGAGCGATTGACCCGACATGAGCCGGCGCACGTGCTCGACCTGCGTCACGAAGAACGGGTTGTTCGAGATGCTCACCGCGCGTTCGAACTGCGCCAGAGCTTCGGGGAGGTCACCGGCCTCGAGCGCGATCGCGCCGCGTTCCACGGCCAGCACGTGCAGGTTGTGGCGCACGAAGTCGATGCTGTCGATGTGCGCCTCCAACCAGGCGTAGACATCGAGCGCGAGGTCGTCGCGGCCAGCGAGGCGGAAGGCGTTCGGCGTGTCCATCCAGTAGCGACGGCCGATCGTCTGCCCGCTGAGCTGAGCTTCCTTCTGACGCGAGTACAGCGTGCCCACGGCGTTCACCAGGAGGATCGGCGTTTGCGCGCCGCGCTCCACGAGCAGCGACAGCTCGTCGCTGCCGGGAGTGCCGCGCCAGTGGATGTCGTGGATGATCGCGGCGTCGAGCTGCAGTGACTCCACGAGCAGGTCGAAGGCTTGGTCGCGTTGCCCCATGCGCGCGAGCGCTTCGACCAAGCGCGCGCGGTCGCGGCGACGGTGCTCCCAGCCGTGGCGGTCTTGGATGGCGTGGCGCAGGGTCTCGGCGGCCTGCACGTCGTCGCCGAGGCGCAGGTAGAAGGCGGCGAGCAAGCTGTGCGCCGGGCCGTAGAAGGGAGCGCGTGCCACGAGTTGTTTGAGCACGGCGTGTGCGCGCGAGTGGCCGTCGGGTTGCTGCTCGTGCCAGCGCGCGAGCAAGTCGTGCGCATCGAAGTTGTCGGGGTCGAGTTCGATGGCCGACGAGAGGTCTCGTCGCGCGGCGAGCTTGAGCGCCTCGCCGTCGCTCGCGCGCGTGGCCAGGTAGCCGCGATGCTGAGCGCGGTCGAAGAGTGTCTGTGCGCGCAACGGTCGCACGCCGAAGTGCCACCACGGCAGCAGCGCCGTGACGCAGACGAGCAGTGCGCCGAGGAAGCGCAGCCGCAGCGGCTCCGCGGGTTGCGAGGCCTGTTGCGCGAGCACCAAGCCGGTGATCAGGAACACCGGTCCAGGGATGACGGTCTCGAGCGCGAGTCCGAGGTCGAGCAGGTTGGCGCCGAGGAGTGCGAGCAGGGTGGCGAGCAGCCCGAGTGCGAGCGGACGACCGAGGCCGTCGTCGCGATCCTCAGAAGCGGCGCGACCGAGCGCGAAGGCCAGGCCGATCAGCCAGGCGAGCACGACCAGCAAGCAGGGGATGCCGCCCGCTTGCGCGATGTAGAGGAACACGTTGTGCGGATGCGGCGACGTGACTTCGGAGAAGAAGCGACTCTCCGGCGAGAAGCGCTCGAGGGTGATGAAGGTGCCGGGCCCGATGCCGAGCAGCGGGTTCGCTTCGATCACTCGCAAGCTGTTGCGCCACGCGTCGAGGCGATAGTCGAGCGACTTCTCGAAACGATCCAAGCCGGCCGTGAGCGGCGCCAGGGACGCGTGATCCCCGAAGGCCCACAAGCCCGCGCCGAGCACGGCGACGAGCAGCACGAGTGCGAGCACCAGGCGCGTCATCGGGAGTCGGCGCGCGACGGGGAGCGCCAGGCGCAACCCGGGCAACAAGAGGAGCCCGATCAACAGCGCGCCCTTGCCCGCGTTCGAATCGGTGTGCCACGTGGCGGCGGCGAGCAGCGCTGCGCAGAACACGGCGAGGAGGCGCCCGCGCGCGGAACACCACGCCAGACTTGCTGCGAGCAAGCTTCCCACGGCGAACAGCGGCGCGAGGAAGTTGGGATGTTGACGGAACAGCGTGGGGCGCGTGTCGAGCGCAGCCTTCCAGCTCACTTGCTGCGCGAGCTCCACGCTCATGACGACATCGGCGGCGGTCACGAGGAGCGGCGCCGCGATCGCCGCAGCGATCAAGGCCACGAGTTCGCTGCGCGGGCGCGGGCGCGCGGCGACCGCCAGCGTGAGGCACAGTCCCGCGAGCACCCAAGGCAGTGTGGGGGACGCAAGGATGGGGGTGTAAGCCCAGAGCGTGGCGAGCAGCAGCAGTCCGACGCTGAGAACGGGCAGCCACGCCGAGCCGCGCAGGCGCGGGGGACCGTCGTGCCACTGCAGGAAGACCACGGGCAGCGCGAGCGTGAGGATCGCGGCGCCGGGGAGCAGGAACAGCGCGCTGCCCGCCGAGAACACCACGAGGAACAGGCGCAACGCTTGGTCGGCTGCGCTCAGGCGCTGGCCGGTGAAGGTCAGCCAGAGCGGGATCAGCGCCGCCCACAGCGGGTACAGCGGCGCGAACTCTGGAGGGATCTGCTCACGCAGAACGCGCACCGAGGTGTAGCCCTCCACGTTCGCAAAGGCTTGCAGCGCGACCGCGGCCATGAGCAGGGCGAGCCCCAGTCGGTCGGCGTCGAGCGGGGCGAAGCGGGTGGGCCGCCAGCGGGCGAGCGACTTGGCGCTGAGCAATCCCAGCAGGCAGGCGACCGCGATCCAGAGCGCGCCGTCGGGGCGCCGTAGGTCGAGCGCCGACGCCAGGGACGCGCTGTGGTAGGCGTAACGACCGAGAACGGCCACCGCGATCCACAGGCTGAGAGTCTTTGCGAGGCCGGACAGGAGCATGAGAGGAGGAGGCTACCTTCCGCCTCGGTTCAGTTCCTCGCTGAGCGGTCCAAAAATGCGCGCTCTGCGGCGCTCTGCTGCGACGCCTGCGTTGCTGGTGCAAGGGGGCGCTGTCGCTCGTCGTTCGTGGAGCTCGACCCGAGGGGCCCGAGGGCGCCCGAAGAAGCACCCCAAAAAGCGATAGGGCCGACTCCCGATGGGAGCCGGCCCTATCCTCCTCCCTTCAATCCTCTTTGTGCGGGTCCTGGGCCCGATCCCAGGTGTCCGCAGGATTGAGCATCCGAAAAATCCTCGGCGACGAATCTAGAGCAAGCGCTGTGCCAAAGTCGCCGAACGGCTCAGGTGAAACGCCAAACTGTTGTTTTGCAGTGCTTTGTGCTTAGCTCTGAGCCTTGAGTCGCTTCTGGGCTGAGAAGTGGAAGCGGCTCGGATCTGGCCCCAAGGGCCAGCTAACAAAGTGCGAACATTTATAAAGCCAGTCTCAGGTGGTGCTTATGAATGTGCCCTGTAGGTCATGGTCATGTTGGCTCTTGCTGGCCCTGTGGGGCATGTCAGTCGCATGTAGCGGGCTTCCCCGCGCTGCCTGGGGGCCAGAGGAGCAGCGTGCCGACGAGCTCTGGGCCGCGATGCAATGGGGCGATCTCTCGGCCGCAGAGGCGCTGGCTGCCGAGATCACGGAGCCCAGCCTGCGTGTCCGGGCGCAATGGGATCTGCTCGCGGCGGGCTCGGGGCGAGTCGCTGCGCTCACTGCGGCGCGCGCCGAGGCGTCACCTCTGGCGGCGCGCTTCCTCGCCAGCAGGCGGGCGGCGGGCGAGCTCGTGGCAGCCACTGAACTCCGGACTCCGGCGCTGTGGCTCGAGGACCTGCGCCTGAGCGGCAGCGCGGCGCGTCGTGAGGGGGTGTTGGCGCGCTTGCCGGATGCTGGGAGTGCCGAAGGCCTCGCGCTCACGATCGAGGCGTGGCAGGCGGTGGGTGCTTGGGAGCGCGTGGAGCAGCTGCTGGACGAGGCGCCGAGCTCACGTCGGCTCGATCTTGCGCGTCGCCGCCAGCTCTTCAGCACCGGGCGCAACCTGCAAGCGCTCGACGATCTGCTGGCGGACCTCGAGGCCGGTCGCGCCGTGCCCGCGAGCCTCGAACTCCTGAACAGCCTGCTCAGCTCGCGCCCCGACCGCGCGCGCGAAGAGCGAGCCCGCGCGGCACTGGCTGAGTTGCCCGAGGTTTCGCAGCGGGGCGCGCCGCTCGGCAACGCAGCATCGCGCGGCGTTCGCGGTCGCTTGCATCTCGCGGCTCTGCTCGCCCAACGCGCCGGTGATCTCGATGCCGAACGGCGGGCGCGCGAGGCCTTGGCGTCGGTGGATTCCTCGCAGCGGGTGCGCGCCGAGCGCTTGCGCGCGCGGGTGTCGGGCGGCGAGGCGAGGTCGTCGTCAGCGAGCGTTGAGGTCGCGCTCGATGCGCAGGTCGACCGTCCCGAGAGCGAGGCTTTGGCGCGACGACGCCTGGCTCACGAGTGGTCACTCGCCGCGCGCTTGCAGTACGCGCAGCTCGGTGCGCGGGCGTCGGCCGGCGACTGGCCCGGATTCAGCGCAGCGCTCGACGCGGCGGCCGCTCACCTTCCCGGTGCGCCGCGTCTCGCGGGTCTGGCCATGCGCGATTACGGTTGGATGGGCGAGGCGCTCGATGTGGAAGCCGCCACGGAGCGCTTCCCCGGTTGGTTGCTGGTGGGCGGCAAGGGCCTCGGCCTGCCGCCGATGCTCGCGGTGTACGACCTGAACTCCGCCGCGCAGCGCGACCTGCCCGACGGCGGCAGTTACCTCGAGTGTCATGTGCATCAGTTGCGCGTGCCGAGCTACCTCGGCTGGCGCGGCGCGCGCTTCGCGGGTGCCGGCTTGGAGCGCTACGTCTTCTTGGATCACGACGCGCTGCGCGACAGCCTGCTCGTGTCCGGAGTGGCACCCGAGGGCGACGTGCCGGCGTGGCCCGCTGCCGGCTTCGAGCAGCGTCGCGCGCTCGACGAGCCGCTCGACGTGGCCGCGCGCGTCGCCGCCGCCGCACACGCCGACGCCGGCGACGCATGGTTCGAGCGTCGATTGCAGGCGCTCGCCGAGCACGAACGCCAGCACATCGTCGACACACGCGCCTTCCTCGATCGCGGAGTGCTCGGCAAGCTCGGCAGCTTGATCGGCGCCGGCCTGCTGCCCTCGTCGGTGCGTGCGGAGCTCGAACGGCGCGCCCAACTCGAAGCGCTGCGGCTCGCCGACGACCCACGCATCCCGCTGGCCGAGGCGCTCGCCGTGTTGCCGCTCGAAGGTGCGCGACGTGCCAGTGAACACGCGCGCGGTTACGCCGCGCTCGTGGCGCAGCTCGTCACCTTGATCGATCGCGGCGGCGTGCTCGAAGCGCACGAGTGGGCGGCCCTGGGCTTGCGTCGCGATCGCGTGCTCGTGCAACAGCTGCACCTGTTGCCGCCGGAGGTCGTGCGCGAGCTGGCGTTCGCGCTCGAGTGAGCGCGCGGCGAAGCGCGCGTCAGACGGCGCCCTCTTGCAGCACCACCACCTTCACGGTGCGCAGCAAGATCGCCATGTCGAGCGCCACGGTGCGGTGCTTGATGTAGTAGAGGTCGTACTGCAGCTTGATGAACGCGTCGTCGATGGTGTTGCCGTAGCTGTAGTTGATCTGCGCCCAGCCGGTGACTCCGGGCTTCACCAGGTGACGCCGCCCGTAGTGCGGGATTTCGTCTTCGAGTTCTTCCACGAAGTGCGGGCGCTCCGGGCGCGGGCCCACCAAGGTCATGTCGTTGCTGAGCACGCACCAGAGCTGCGGGATCTCGTCGATGCGCAGCTTGCGCAGCCACTTCCCCACGCGGGTCACGCGCGCGTCGTTCGACGAGGCCCACACCGGGCCGCTCTTGGCCTCGGCGTCGTTGCGCATCGAGCGGAACTTGGCGATCTTGAACGGGCGCCCGTTCAGGCCCACGCGTTCCTGGGTGTAGAAGATCGGCCCGGGGGACTCGAGCTTCACGAGCACCGCCACGAGCAGCAGCAGCGGTGAGGCCAGCGCGAGCCCCACGGCGGCGAAGAGCACGTCGAGCAAGCGGCCGAACACGCGCCCGCCGATGGACGGCCCACTGCTCGACAGGAACAGGTCGGGGTCCGACAGGCTCTCGGGTGAGAGCCGGCCTGTGAGGCGCTCGTAGAACGAGTTGGCGTCGCTGATGCGCACGTCGGCCATGCGCAGCCGCAGCAGCGTGTCGTTGTCGAAAGTGCTGCGATCGCTCACCACGGCGCGCGCGAGCTGCAACTCCAACGCGAGCCGCGGTGCGTCGGTGGGGGCGCCGAGCAGCGTGCGCTCGCGCGGCGCGCCTTCGGCCTTGTCGATGTGCCCCATGAAGCGGATCGAAGGGTCGTGCCGACGTCGCAACTCCTCTTCCACGAGGTCGATCGACGGGCCGCGCCCAGCGAGCACCACGCGCTCACTCAAGCCCGCGCCACGCAACCAACGCGGCCAGCGCATGCGCAATCCGTAGGCGAGCAGGAAGGACACGCCCAAGCAGCCCGCGAGCAAGAGCGGGTGCGTCTGCAGACGTGCGAGCACCGCGAGCGACGAGAACTCGCGCGTGGCCGCGCCCAACACACCGTTGAGCAGCAGCAGCGTGACGAACACGCCTGAGAGCGCCTCGAGCAGCCGCACCACCACCAACTGCGGACGCACGAGCACCGACCAACGGTAGAGGTCGCGCAGCGCGAAGCCCGCCTGGATCGCGATCACCACCAGCAGCGAGCGCGCCAGGATGAACCAGGGTTCGTCGGGCGCCCAGGCTTCCAGCTCGGCGCCGGGCGCCAAGAACGACTCGAGCAGTGAGCGCAAGTGCGCCCCCGGGAGCACCACCAGCAGCAAGGCCAGGGTCTCCGCCAGTGCGAAGAGCGTGCTCGAGGTGCGCGGCTTCACGTCAGTGCAAGGCCTCCAAGAACGCTTCGATCTCGGCGACCTCGCGCGGGAAGCCGGTGCTCAGGCGCACTGGGCCGTCCTCGGTCATGAGGTAGTCGTCTTCGATGCGGATGCCGATGCCCTCGGCCTCGATGTAGAGCCCCGGTTCGATGGTGAACAGGCTGCCGACTTCGATGGGCAGGCCGCGCCCGACGTCGTGCACGTCGAGCCCGATCCAGTGACCGAGGCCGTGCGTGAAGTACTTGCGGTAGCCGGCGTCTTCGAAGTACTCGACGGCCAGTTGATGCATCTCTTGCAGCGTCATGCCCGCTTGCACGCGCTCCTCGGCGTGCTTCTGCGCGGCCAGCACGAGCTCGTAGAGCTCACGTTGACGCGGGCTGAAGCGACCGTTCACCGGCAGCGTGCGCGTGACGTCGGCGCAGTAGTAACGGTACTTGGAGCCGATGTCCATGAGCACGAGTTCGCCGTCGTCGAGCGTGTCGACGTTGTCGCTGTAGTGCAGCGTGACGGCGTTGCCGCCCGCCGCGCAGATCGAGGCGAAGCCGCGGCGCTCGCTGCCGAAGCGCAGGTAGCTGCCTTCGATGGCGCCTTGCAACGCGAACTCGGTGCCGCCGTCTTGGATCTCCACCGCGGCGGTGCGCATGGCGGCCGTGGTGATGTTGATCGAGTTGCGCAGGCACTGGATCTCGTAGGCCGACTTCACGAGGCGCAGGCGGTTGATCGCGCCGCGCAAGGGGGCGCCGCGTTCGCGGGCTTTGACCTCGAGGTGTTCCGGGGACTCGTCGAGGCCGTCGAGGGTGTGGATCACCGGCACGTCGAGCGCTTCGAGATGTGCGCCGAGCTCGCCGAGTTCCGCGCTGTCGCGGATGCCGGTGGCGGCTTCGGCGGCGTCGCCGGGTGAGAGGCGCGGTCCGTTCCAGGCTTCCCAGTTGGGGTCGTGGGGCGGCAAGAAGAGCGTCTCTTTCACGAGGCGACCGGCAGCGTCGACCTGCAACAACAGGCCGATGTCGGCGTCTTCGGTGCCGGTGAAGTAGTAGAAGTCGTCCGACTGGAAGAACTGGCCTTCGCCGTCGGTGCCGGCCGCTTCCAGCCACACGGCGCTGGGTCCGCCGACTGCTGCGGCGAGGCGTTCGCGGCGTTCGCGACACTCGGCCACGAGCGTGCTCGGCGGCTCAGGCAGCTCGGGCGCCACCGCGCGCGGTCGCCACTCCCACAGGCCGGGCGCGCCGCGCAGTTCGCTGCCGTCGTGATACGACGGGTGCGCGCACGAGACGCCGATCAACAACGCCACGCAGGGCGCGAGCTTAGGAATCGCCACGGTGATACTCCGGCAGGTGGGCAAAGGGGTCTTCGATGATCTCGGTGGCGACGGGGGCGCCCGCGTCGTCGAGGCCCACGGCCACGACCACGAAGCGCCACGCCGCGTGTTGCTGCTGATGACGCACGAGCCACGCGCGCGCGCCGCGCATCAGGTGACGGAACTTGCGCCCGTCGATGCTGGCGCCGGCTTCCTGCGCGCCGGGACTGCGTCCGCGCACCTCGGCGAACACGAGGCCTTCGTCGTCGCGGCAGATCACGTCGAGCTCTGCGCCCGTGACGCGGTAGTTGCTCTCGATGACCGTGAAGCCCGCCGCCGACAACGCCTCACGGGCTGCCTCTTCAGCAGCGCGGCCGCGGTCGTGCGAGGGGCGCCCCATGACGGCTCAGCCGTCCGCGTCGTCGGCGTTGAGCACCGTGGCGATCGCCGACTTGAGCACGCGGATGCGCGTGGCGCCGTCGTCGAACTTGAGCACGACATCACTCTCGTGCACGGCGGCCACGGTGGCGTACATGCCAGCCGAGGTGAGCACCTTGTCGTTCTTCTGGAGCGCGTCGAGCTGCGCCTGCTTTTTCTTCCGCGCCTTGCGCTCGGGCAAGAACATCATGAACCACATGATGAGCAGCACGCCGCCCATCATGATCAGCATGTCGAAACCGCCTCCGCCGGGTGCGGGGGAGGGCGAACCCTCCTGGAGCGGGAGCGCGGCGAGCAGGTCGGGAAGCGTGATCATGGCGGAGCGGGGCAGCGAGGGAAGTGTCGAATGCGGCATGATAGAGATCCCCTTCCCCTCGAAACACCGCGTCCCGAGCTTCGACCCATGGCCGTGTCTCCACATCTCCCAGATCGCTCCCGATTGCTCGTGGCCATGAGCGGCGGCGTGGATTCTTCGGTGGCCGCGGGCCTGCTGGCCGAGCAGGGGCACGAACTCGTGGGTGTCTTCATGCGGAATGGCGTGGAGGGAAAGGGTGGCGAGCGCTCCTGCTGCTCCTTGTCCGACGCCCGCGACGCGCGCGGCGTGGCCCGCCGTCTGGGCGTGCGCTTCTACGTGCACGACCTGGCACGCTCGTTCTCCGAGCTGATCGACGCCTTCGCGCGCGACTATTCCAAGGGCCTGACCCCCAATCCTTGCGTGGTCTGCAACAACGACCTGAAGTTCGGCGAGCTCGACGACCTGGCCCGCGACCTTGGGTGTGACGGCGTCGTCACCGGACATTACGCGCGAATCGAGAACGGCCGCCTGTTGCGCGGCGTGGACCGCAGCAAGGACCAGAGTTACTTGCTGCACGGCCTGAGCGCCGAGCAGCGCGCCCGCGCGCGCTTCCCGCTCGGCGAGATGCCCAAGAGCGAGGTGCGCGAGCACGCTCGTCGCTTGGGGCTGCCCGTGGCCGACAAGAAAGACTCCACCGACATCTGCTTCGTGCCCGGCGGCGACTACCGCGCCGTCTTGCGCGAGCGGCTCGGCAACGAGGGCTCGCCCGGTGAACTGGTCGACGAGACCGGCGCCGTGCGCGCGCAACACGCAGGCGTGGGCGGCTTCACGGTCGGTCAGCGTCGCGGTCTGGGGGTGGCCTTGGGCGCGCCGCGCTTCGTGACCGAGGTGCAAGCCGAGAGCGGACGCGTGCAGGTCGGGCCGCGGGAGGCGCTGCGTCGCTCGAGTTGTCGCGTGCGCGGCATCCAGTGGCACGAAGACCTCGGCGCGGCCAGCGACAGCGAGCCCGTGCTCGTGCAGCTGCGTCACCACCATCGGCCCGAGCCCGTGCGCGTGATCCGCTTGGGCGCGGAGCGGGTGGAACTGGAGTTCGAGCAGCCCAGCGAAGACGTGAGCCCGGGGCAGTACGCGGTGCTCTATCGCGGTGACCTCGTGCTCGGCGGCGGGCGCATCGAGGCGCCCGAGTCCGTGCCCAGCGGCGAGAGCGCGGCTGCGGGTTAGTGCTCGCGGGTCAGGCTGGCCATGCGGTCGCGCACCAGCCCGAAGCGCGCGTCGGCGCGGAGCGCGGCGAGGTCGTCGTCGGCGAGCAGGTGCGCGAAGTCGCGGTAGCCGCGATCGAGGGCCGCGAGCAACTCACCGCAGGCGCCGTCGAGCTCACCCACCAGGCAGAGCGAGCAGGCCAGGTTGTAGCGGAACGTGTCGTCCTCCGGCCGCAGGGTCACGAGCTGTTGGTCGAGCTCCAGGCCGCGCCCGTGTTCGCCCAACACGGCGTAGCTCTGCGCCAGCGCCGCGAGCAGCTCGGGGTCCTCAGGCGAGCGCGCCACGAGCTGCTCCAAGACGCCCGCCTCGAAGCGCATCCCGTTGCGCTCCAGGCGCTCGTCGAGTGTGCGTGCAGCGGTGCCGTCGCCGGGTTTCGGCGTCGCGGAGTCCGGCGAGGGAGCGGGGGAGTCACTCATGTAAGGAACGTCATGGGACGGCGATGGCTTGCGTCGGATCGGTGAAGGCCCGCGCCGGCTGCGATAGAGTCGTGCCTCCTGCGCTGACGTGAAGCCGGGCAGCTCGCTGCGGGGGGACCATCTTAGGTCCGCCCCGCTGCCCCCGACAAGACGAGACGATGAGCATGAAGATCTACTTCTGCGACGGCTGCAACGAGAGCGTCCCGCTGAGCGACATCCAGAGCGGGCGCGTGACCACGATCAAGGGCAAGCTGTTCTGCTCTGCCTGCCTGCCTCCGGGCGTTTTGGAGCCCGCACGGCCGAATGTCAGCCTCTCCGCGCCCACCAGCTCGGGCTGGGGCAGCCGGGCCTTCCCCTGGCTCGTGGTGCTCCTGCTGCTGGCTCTCGTGCTCTGGCAGGACCGCGGCCTGCTCTTCGACGCCGAGGGAGATCCGGGCAGCTCCGCCGGCCGGAGCGAAGGAGGCCGGGCTGCTTTGGTCGACGACGTGGACCGCTTGAGCGCCCAGATGCTGCAGCTCGACGCCGACGTCGCGCGCCAGACCCGCGAAGTGACCTCCGTGCGCGCCGACCTCGAGGCCCTGCGCGCCGCCGACGCCGACCACGACCGCGCCGCCACGCGCCTCGGTGAGGAGATCGCGCGCCTCGTGGAGCTGCAAGTCGAGGCCGGCTCCATCGTGGAACGTGTGCACCTGATCGACAGCCGCAGCGAGTCGGTGCAGCAACGCTTGGCCGCCCTGAGCGACGCCGTGGCCGCGCACGAGACCGCGCTGGCCATGGGCCTCACAGCGAGCACGCAAGGAGCGCCCAGCACCGACGCGCCCGCGCCCAAGAAGGCCGACGCGCCCGACCCCGTGCGCGTGGCCGAGATCGAGAGCGTGCGCCGCCTGCTGCTCGACGAAGCTCCCGACCTGCGCTACGACGCCATCGAGCGCGCCTCGCTGGGGCGCTTCACCGAGCTCACGCCCGAGCTCATCCAGCGCACCAGCGACCCCGACATGTTCGTGCGCATGTACGCCATGGAAGTGCTCGCCGACTTCGGTGCCGAAGACGCCGTCGACCCGCTCTTCGCAGCGCTCGACGACGGCAACGCCACCATCCGTCGCTCCGCCGCCGAGGCGCTCGTGCGCTTGCTCGGCTACGACCCGGGCTACGACTACCGCGGCTCACCCGCGGACCGCAAGCGCTCCGTGGAAGCCTGGCGCAAGTGGGCCAGCGAGCGCTGAGGTCGCGCTGCTGTCTTGTCTCAGCGCAGCGTGACTTCGGGGCCGAAGCGTTCGCGCAGGGCGAGTTCCGTGACGCCGAGTTCTTCGGCCGTCGGCGGCGACTCGCGCAGCAGCGTCTCCATCTCGTCGCGGGCCTCCTCGAAGCTCGCTGTGGTGCGGTTCACGAGCTGGATCACGAAGTAGCCGTCCCAGACTTCGATCGGCAGGCTCACTTCACCGACGTCATCGAGCTGGCGCACCGCGTTCTCGACCTGCTGTCCGAGCAACAACTTGCGGTAGACCTCAAGCTCACCGGCGTGCACGAAGTCCGACGCGGGGTCGTCGGCTTGCTTCACGAGTTGCTCGAAGTCCGCGCCTGCCTTCCATGCTGCTGAGGCCGCTTCCGCGCGCTCGAGTGCGTCCGCGCGCAGCTTCACCTGGTCGGGCAGTTCGCCGTCGCCGGTTTGTGCCTTCGCCCACATGTCGAACTTGAGCACGCGCAGCGAGATGCGCTCGTTGAGCGATCCGTAGATGTCGCGGTAGCGCTGGCGCAAGTCCTCTTCGGTGAACTGACGCGAGCGTTGCGTGAGCTCGAGCAACACCAAGTCGGCACGCAGTCCCGCGCGGCGGCGCTCGGCTTCGCGCGCCGGCGTGGTGCCGCGTTCGCGCAGGCTCGCCACCCAGTCTTGCGCGCTGCCGTGGTGCACGTTGTTGATCACCGTGGCGCGCTCCGCCTGCCAGGCTGCTTCGACCTCTTCGTCGGTGGGGAGCGCGTCTTCGCGTTCACCTGCGAGCAGGAACATCTCTTCGCGCAGGTAGTCGTGCACGTGCGTGAGGCCGATGCGATCCACGAGCCAAGCTCCGAATTTCTCCGCGCCGAAGTCCTGGCCGTCGATGCGACCGATGACTTCGTCGTCGGCAGGCATCAAGCACAAGACTGCGCTGAGCAGCAGGATGTTCATTCGCGGGACTCCAAGGATCGGGAGGGGGGTGGGAGAGCGGGGCCCTGCATGGTCGAGCGCGGGCGCGGGCTTTGCAACGGGGCGCTCGTCGACGCGTTGGACCTGCGGGGAGTCAGCGAGGCGCGGGGGGCAGCGCCCGGCGTTCCTCGGAGGCGCCCTCGAAGCCGATCCGGTAGCGCGCGCCGGTCGTCCACGGGCCATGTTCGGAGACGGCGCCGCCGGGCCAGCGCACGCGCACGCGCACGCTCTCGGAGGCGGCGAGTCCCAGTTGGATCACGCTCGTGCTGTGGCTGGCGTAGCTCTCGCCGCGGCTGAACTCGCGCACCAACTCGCGGTCGGCGAACTCGAAGCTGACGCGTGCGCCCTCGGCGTCGGCGCGACCGTGCGGGCCGAGCAGCTCGAGCTGCAGGCTGTGGCCGCGGGCGAAGCGGTTCTCCAGCACCCACGGTGCGCCGCTGTTGTTGTTCACCACGAGGTCGTCGTCGCCGTCGCCATCGAGGTCGCCGCGCGCCAGGCCGCGCCCGACACGTGCTTCGGTGAGCGAGGCGCCGGTGCTCTCGGGGGCGTGCGTGAAGCGACCGTCGCCTGCGTTCAGGAAGAGTTGATCGGGTTGCGCCCAACGCCGGTGCGCCTCGAGGTCTTCGGCGTTGTCGAGGATGTGCCCGTTGGTCACGTAGAGGTCGAGGTCGCCGTCGTTGTCGGCGTCGAGCGAGAGCGCGCCGAAGCCGAGTTGCGCGCGCGTGGGCGCGCCCGCGCCGCTGGCCACGCTGATGTCGGTGAAGAAGCCGCGACCTTCGTTGCGGTAGAGCGTGTTCGTCTCGAGTTCGAAGTTGGCGACGTAGAGATCGCTGTCGCCGTCGGCGTCGAAGTCGCCGAGCGCCACGCCCATGCAGGCTTCGGTGCGGCCGTCAGCGTTGAGGTCGAGGCCCGCGCGGCGCGCTTGTTCGACGAAGCGCGGTGCGCCGCCGTCGCTCGCGTTGATGAGCAAGTGATTCGCCATGCCGTCGTTGGCCACGAACACGTCGACGTCGCCGTCCAGGTCGAAGTCGGAGGTCACGGCGGCGAGGCCCTTGCCGGCCAACTCGGTGAGACCTGCGTGGGCGCTGCCATCCGTGAAGAAGCCGCTGCCGTCGTTGAGCCAGAGTCGGTCGTGGATCCCGGGCCAGCGATCCACGTGACAGTAGATGCGTTGCTCGGGCGACGGCCCGCAGAAAGTGTGACTGGAGATCGGCATGTCGAGGTACGCGACGGAGTAGAGGTCGAGGTCGCCGTCGAGGTCCGCGTCGAAGAAGGCGCCGCCCACGGTCCAGCGCGGGTCGACCACGCCGGCGAGCGCGCTGACTTCGCTGAACACGAGGTCGCCGTCGTTGCGATGCAGACGGTCGGGACCGTAGGCCGCCACGTAGAGGTCGCGGTCGCCGTCGGCGTCGATGTCACCAGCGGCCACGCCCATGGCGAAGTGCGGTTCGCCCAAGCCGCTCGTGCTCGTGACGTCGTCGAAGCGCAGCCCGCCGCGGTTCGCGAACAGGCGCGAGCTCTCGAAACTCGTGTGACGCGCGCTGCTCAGCTCGTCGGCGCTGAAGGCTTCGACGGGCAGCGTGCCGCTCTGCAGCAGGAAGATCTCGGGCAGGCCGTCACCGTCGAAGTCGTCGACGGCCACGCCCGATCCCATGGTCTCGAACAGGAACTTGCGGCCGCGTCCGCCGTGCTCGTGTTCGAAGTGCACGCCAGCCGCGTGCGCGACATCGTGGAAGGCCGCGTCGTCGAGTGTGTGCTGCGTGCCCGCACTCGAGGTGCGGCGCGCTGCGGTCTCGTCGGTTGCGGGATCCTCCTCGAGCTCAGCACCGCAAGCGAGCAGCGACGTGAACAGGGCGAGCGTGCACGCGGTGCGCGTCATGAGTCCTCCGGGCAAAAGCGCGCTCGCAACTCGGCGCGTGATTCGGCGCGCAACTCGGGCAGGCGCTCGAACTGTCCGCGCACGAACTCGCACGCTTCGGGCACGCGCCCTGCGGCTTGCATGCGACCGGCGAGCTCGTGCCAGCCCGCGATCCACGCGGGGTGCAACTCGGCCAGGCGGCGCAGGCGCGGTTTGCGGAAGCTGGCGTCGTCGCGCAACACCACGTTGTCAGTGAGGTCGACCATCAGGCCGAGGACTTCGTCCCAGTGATCGGCGCGCGCGTCGTCACCTTGGCGGCGCGCCACGTCGGCGAGACCTTTGAGGGCGGTGGTGTTGTCGGGACGCAGGGCGAGTGCGGCGTGGAAGTCGCGGGCGGCGTCGTCGAGGGCGCCCGTCTCGAGCTGGAAGCGGGCGCGCAAGGCCAGCGCGCGGGCGGCGTCGTCGGGCCAACGCGCGACGGCTTCGTCGAGCAGCGCACGGGCCTCGTCGCGGTCGCCGGCACGGTCGCGCAGTTGGGCGAGCTGGGTGAGCGTGTCGGCGTCGACGTCGCCCGTGTCGCGCGCGGCCACGAGCAGGGGCAGGGCCTCGGCGTCGCGACCCAGGTCGAGCAGCACGCGCACGAGTTGACGGCGCGTGTCGGTGTCTTCGGGTTTCAGTTCGAGCGTGCGAGCGAGCACCTCGACGGCCTCGCCTTGGAGTTGCGCGTCGAGCAGCGCGCGCGCGAGCTTCTGGAGCACGAAGGGCGAGCGTGCGCGCAGCTCCTGGGCTTCGCGCCAGGCCGCGACCCGCTGTCCGGGCAGCGCCTCGCGTTCGTCGAGGTCGAGCGCTGCGCGCCGCGCCTGCTGGAACAACGGCGCGTCGTCGCGGCTGCTCTCCCCGGCCTCGGCCTCGCTCGCGGGCGGACCGCAGGCCACCAGGGCCGCCGTCAGCAGGCAGGCGGAGAGCAGGGAGCGAGCGATGGGGAGCACAGGCGCGGACCGAGAGGCGGGCGCACATCCTAGCCGCGCGGCCCCGAGAGTCTGAAGCCCTGCGCGCCTCGGGCGCCGTACATCCGTACAATGCGCCGCCCATGTCAGTGCGCCCTTCATGAACGATGCCGTCGTCTCACCGCCGCCGCCCGGAACCGAAGGAGGACCCCGTGTCCTGCTCGAGGTCTTCGGCTGCCAGATGAACAAGCTCGACGGCGAGCTCGTGGCCGGTGCACTGCGCAAGGGCGGCTACGACTTCACCGATGCCGACGAGCAAGCCGACGTGGTGCTCATGGTCACCTGCTCGATCCGCGACCAGGCCGAGCACCGCGTGCACAGTCACCTCGGCGAGCTCGCCAAGCTCAAGGCCTCGCGCCCCGACATGGTGCTCGGCGTGCTCGGTTGCATGGCCTCGCGCGAAGGCGGCGACCTGCTCAAGCGTTGGCCCGCGCTCGACTTCGTGGCCGGCACACGCGACTTCCCCAGCGTGTCGCGCCTGGTCGACGAAGTGCGCGCCGACCGCACGCGCATCGTGGCGGTGGACGGCGACCCGCGCGTGAGCGAAACGCGCGACCTCGCGGTGCGCCCGCACAAGGCACGCGCCTTCATCACGGTGGCGCGCGGTTGCGACAAGCCGTGCACTTACTGCGTGGTGCCTCGCACGCGCGGCGAAGAAGTCAGCCGCAGCAAGCGCGACATCCTCGAGGAAGCGCGTGCGTTGGTCGACGACGGCGTGCGCGAGATCACGCTGCTGGGCCAGACCGTGAACGCGTGGGGTCGGCACGAAGGCAGCTCGCTCGGCGAGTTGCTCTACGCGCTGCAAGACCTGTCGGGTCTCGACCGCGTGCGCTTCACCACGAGCCATCCCGAGGAGATGGACGAGCCGCTCATCGACGCCATGGCCGACTGCCCCAAGGCCGGCATGTTCTTGCACCTGCCGCCGCAGTCGGGCAGCAGTCGCATGCTGCGCCGCATGGCGCGCGGTTACACCGCCGAACGTTACCGCGAGATCGTGCAGCAGCTGCGCGCGCGCATCCCCGGCGTGGAACTCGCCGGCGACATCATCGTGGGCTTCCCCGGTGAAACCGACGAAGACTTCGAACTCACGGCGCAGCTCATGCGCGACGTGCGCTTCAGCCAAGCGTTCTTGTTCCGTTACTCGCCGCGGCCGGGCACGCCCGCGTGGGGTCGTCTCGAAGACGATGTCCCCGACGCGTTGAAGCGCGAACGTCTCGCCACGCTCATGGCGCTGCAGAGCTCGATCCAGGAAGCGCGTCACACCGCCATGCACGGCACGCGTCATCAGGTGCTCGTGGAAGGCCGCAGCCGCCGCGACGAGCGCCGACTCTTCGGTCGCAACCTGGCCTCCGACCGCATCGTGTTCGAAGGCGATCCCAGCCTGGTCGACGAACTCGTCGAGCTCGAAATCGTCGACAGCACGCCGCTCACTCTGGTGGGGCGGCAGCTCGCCGCGGCCGCCTCTGGCAGTGCGTCTCGCGCGGCCTCCGCCACAAGCACGTCGAGCGCCGACTAGGTGGACGAAGCCGCCGCCTTGCTGCGCGCCTGTGAGGTCGCCCGGCGCGGCCGTCACGAGGTCGAGCCGAACCCGATGGTGGGTTGCGTGCTGCTGCGCGATGGCGAGCTGATCGCCGAGGGTTGGCACCGCGCCTACGGCGGCCCGCATGCTGAGGTCGAGGCCCTGCGCGTGGCCGGCGAGCGCGCGGCCGGCGCCACCGCCGTGGTCACGCTCGAGCCCTGTTCCACGCGCGGCAAGACCGGCGCCTGCACCGAAGCGCTCGTGGCGGCCGGGATCCGCCGGGTCGTGGTCGGTGCGGTCGACCCCAACCCCGCACACGCAGGCGCAGCCTTTCCGGCCCTACGGGCGCAGGGGATTGAGGTCGATGTCCAAGTCTCTCTCGCGGCTGAGGCGCTCCTCGAGCTCTTCAAGCAACTGCTCCCCAGGCCGCGCCCGTGGGTGATCGCCAAGTGGGCTCAGAGCGCCGATGGCTGCGTGGCCCTGGCGCCGCGCGACGGCCTGCCGCAACCCGTGCAGCTCTCGGGCCCCGAAGCCCACGCCCGCCTGCACGATTGGCGAGCCCATCTCGACGGCCTGATCGTGGGCGTCGGCACGGTGCTCGCCGACGACCCTCAGCTCACCGTGCGTGGCCGCTCGCCGGTGCGCCCGCTGCGTCGCGTCGTGTTGGATCCCAGCCTGCGAACACCGCCGGGGAGTGTGCTCGCGAGCAGCGCGGGCGAGCATCCCTGCTGGCTGATGTGCACGCCCGAGGCTTCAGAGTCGCGCGAGGATTCCCTACGGGCGCAGGGTGTTTCCGTCTTCCGGCTGCCGCTCGCTCCCGGCCGCGACGATCTGCTGCCCGACGCGCTGGCTTGCCTGCACACCCAGGGCCTCGGCCGCGTGATGGTCGAGGGCGGCCCGCGCACGCACGCGCGCTTGCTCGCCGAGAGCCTAGCCGACGCCGTCGCCGTGATCCTGAGCCCGAAGCACCTCGGCGCCGATGGGTTGCCAGCCCTGCCCGGCGAGCGCCTGCCCTCGGAACCCGCGGCGCTGGCTGAGCGTCTCGGACTCGCGTCCTGGGAGGCCGAAGCCCTGGGCGACGATCTGCTGCTGCGCGGCACCTGGCGACGCGTCTGATTCGGCCCGCAGGCCCGGCGCCTCAGGGCAGATCGAGCACTTGCCGCAACTTCCAGGCGGCTTCGCTGTCGGGGATCCACGGTTGCAACTTGTAGTAGACCTCGACCTCAGCGGAGACGGCGCCCTCCACCGGCACGCGCAACTCGGCCGTCTCGCCGGCGGGCAGCTGCGTGCTGGGGTTGCCCGAGCTGCGGTAGGGATTGCGGAAGCGTTGCCGCGCCGTGCCGGTTTCGCCTCCGGGGTGACGGTCGCCGAGGTCCGGGATCGCCGGCAGCGCGCGCCCACTGAGATCGCGCAGCGTGACGACCAGGTCGAGCGCGCGGTTGCGTGAGTCGCTGGGGAGGTTGTGCGCCGCGAAGGTGTTCGTGAGTTGCACGATCAACTCGCGCTGCTCGGCGTCGAGCTCCGCGCTCAGCTCCAAGCCGGCCACGGCGAACTCGCGGTCGCGTCCGCCAGGAAAGTCGTGACTGCGACCCTCGCGTGCGGGCAAACCGTTCGCGGCCGGGCGCTGCACGTGCGGCATGTGACAGCTGTTGCAGTCTTGTCCGCGTTCGGCGGCGGGGGACACCAACCACTCTTGGTGCAAGTTGTGCTGGTCGTGACAGGGCGCGCACAACGCGGGTGTCGACAGGCGCGGCTCGGCTTGCGGGACGCACGCGGCGTCGGGGAAGGACATCGTGCCGGCGATGTGTCCGTTGCCGAGGTCGTGACAACTCAGGCAGTCGATGCCGTCGTGTTGACGCGTGCCGCGCGCGAGCACGCGCGTGCCTTCCTCGATGCCGAAAGCGAACACGGGGCGCGGCGCGTGACAGGGCAAGCACTCCGTCTTGCGGAAGTTGTCCGACTGCTCGGGCGCGCGCACTTGCGGGTCGGTGAAGGCTTGGCTGTGCATCGAGCGACGCCATTCGTCGACCACTTGTGCATGACAGGGCAGGCAGGCGTTGGGGCCGCCTTGCAGCGCGCTCGGCAGCGGTTGCAGCACGCGCGTGGCGGGTGCGCCCGCACTGAGGTCTTCGGGCGACGGCGGCTCGGGGATCATGAACAAGGCGGCGGCACCCGCGAGCACGATCAGCAGTGCGACGACGACGCGCGTGTTCATGTCGGCGCTCCGTCGTCGAGCACGCGCACCTGACCGCGCACGACCACGCGCACGGGATCGCCTGCGTGGAGCGGGCCGCGTTGCGCCGCGCAACGCAGCAGCCGTCCGTCGACGCGCACCCAGCTGCCGCCGCGACGGTCGGGCGCCACGAAGACCGCGTCGTGCGCGTCGTCGGCGTCGCTGGCGAGGTGCACGGCGGCGGCGTCGAGGAAGGCGCGACGACGCTGGCCGACGGGTTGCTCACGCACGATGAGTCCGCAGCCGAAATCGGCGACGCCGTCGTCGTCGACCTTGGCTTCGAGCAGCGTGCCGCGATCCGAGAAGGCCGCCAGTGACGCGGTCGGCGGCGACTCCACCGCGAAGCGCGCCGGCCCCAGCCACCAGTGACCGTTGCCCTCGAGCGCGAGCATGCGTTGACCGAAGAGCAGCACGTCGTCGGGGTCGTGCAGCACCGTGATCGAGGCGGCGCCGAGCTCGTCGAGCAGCAGCGGGAGGCGGTCGCGCACCACGTGCACGCTTTCGGGGTCGAGGTGCGCGAGCGGTTCGTCGAGCAGCACCCAGCTCGGGCGGTTGGCCAGCGCGCGCGCCAGCCCGAGGCGCAGGCGTTCGCCGCCGGAGAGTTGTTCGGGGCGGTGATCCCGGAGCGAGGTGAGGCGATGGACGTCGAGCAAGTGGCTCTGCCAAGCGCGGTTGCCGCCGGCGTCGGCGAAGGCGAGGTGCTCGGCCACGCTCATGTGCGGCCACAGGGCGCCGTCTTGGAAGAGCACGCCGGGCGGGCGCGCGGGACGCTTCACATGCCCGGTCTGCGGTTCCGCCAAGCCCGCGAGCGCTGCCAGCAAGGTGGACTTGCCCGAGCCGTTGCTCCCCACGAGCACCAGCCGCTCGCCCGCAGCGAGCTCGAAGCTCAGGTCGTGGACGAGGCGCCGCGAGCCAGCGCGCAGGCCGAGGCGCTCGACGCGCAAGACGGGTTCGGGAGCAGGCTCGGCGTCAGGCATGGGATCGCTACCATGGCACTCATCGGTGCGCGTTGCCAGCTGCCAACCAGGTCGCGAGCGCGCGCCGCGAACAACGGAGAGGGCGCGTGGCCCGGAGTCCTTGGATCGTCGTGGTGGGGGGCGGGCACGCTGGCGTGGAAGCGGCGTTGGCCGCGGCGCGTCTCGGTGCGCGCGTCACCTTGGTCACGCTCGACGCGCGCGCCGTCGGCCGCATGAGTTGCAACCCGGCGATCGGTGGCTTGGCCAAGGGACAGCTCGCGCGCGAGATCGACGCGCTCGGTGGCTTGATGGGCGAGGCCGCCGATCACGCCGCGCAGCAGTACCGCATGCTCAACACGCGCAAGGGGCCCGCGGTGCAGAGCCCGCGCGCGCAGGTCGACAAGGAACGCTACGCCGCCTTCGTGCGCGAGCGCGTGGCGCACACGCCGGGCGTCGAGCTGCTCGAAGGACAAGTGCGCGCGGTGCGCGAGCGTGCCGGACGACTCACCGCGCTCGAACTCACCGACGGTTCGCAGCTGCATCCTGACGCCGCCGTGCTCACCACCGGCACCTTCCTGCGCGGCTTGATGCACGTGGGTGACAAGGTCTCGGCCGGCGGTCGCGTGGGGGAAGCGCCGGCGCAAGAACTGTCGGCCTCGCTCTCGGCGCTGGGGCTCGAACTGTTGCGCTTGAAGACGGGCACACCGCCGCGTGTCGACGCGCGCAGCGTCGACCTGAGCGGGCTCGAAGCCGTCGACGCGCCGCCGGGCGATCAGGGCTTTTCGTTCCGCGTGCCGGTGCCCGCCGAGCGCGCGTCGGTGGCGAGCCACGTGACGCACACGCACGAAGCGTTGCACGAACTCGTGCGCGTCAACCTGCATCTCTCGCCCTACGGTCGCGGCGCGCTCGAAGGCACGGGACCGCGCTACTGCCCGTCGCTCGAAGACAAGGTGGCGCGCTTCCCCGACAAACTCTCGCACCGCTTGTTCGTGGAGCGCGAGACGCGTGACGGCCACAGCCTGTACCTCAACGGGCTGAGCACTTGCTTGCCGCTCGACGTGCAGCGCGAGCTCGTGCGCGGACTCGAAGGCTTCGCCGACGCGCGCTTGCTGCGTCCCGGCTACGCGGTCGAGTACGACGCGCTTCCCGCGTGGCAGTTGCGCCCGAGCTTGGAGTGTCGCGCGGTGAACGGCTTGTTCCTCGCGGGACAGATCAACGGCACGAGCGGCTACGAGGAAGCCGCCGCGCAAGGGCTCATGGCCGGGCTCAACGCGGTGCGCGCGTGTCGCGGCGAAGCGGCCGCGGTGCTCGGGCGTCACGAAGCCTACGTGGGTGTGTTGATCGACGACCTCGTCACGAGCAGCCCGCGCGAGCCCTACCGCATGTTCACGTCCCGCGCGGAGTTCCGACTCTCGTTGCGACAGGACAACGCCGACCGCCGACTCGCGCCGCGCGCCGCCGAGTGGGGGCTGATCCACGAGAGCTTCGCCGCGTCGGTGGCGGATAAGGAGGCGCGTCTCGCCAGCGCGCAACGCGCCCTCGGTCACGACGACGCGCCGCTGCGTCGCGAGTTGCGTCGCGGGGCCGAGCTCGACGAAGACTTCGCGCGCCGCGCCGGGCTGCACGAGTTGCTGCGCGATGCCGACGAGCGCTTCCAACTCCAGCTCGACGTCTCCTACGCGGGCTACATCGCGCGCCAAGCCCGCACCGTGGCCCGCCGCGACGAACTGGCCGCCGAGCGTCTCCCCGAAGACCTCGACTACGCCGCGATCAGCGGGCTCAAGACCGAAGCACGCGAAGTGCTCGCGCGCGTGCGCCCCGTGGATCTCGCCCAGGCGAGTCGGTTGGCCGGCGTGACGCAGGCCGACCTGGCGCTGCTCATGCTGAGCCGGCGTGGCCCAGCGCGCGCTTGACGAGCACTTCGAGGCTCGCGTCCTTCTCGCTCTCGTCGACCACGGCTTGCGCGACGTCGGCGGCGCGCGAACGCGGGTAACCCAGCGACACGAGCGCGGCGGCCACGGCGGCGCCTCGGTCGCGCAACTCGCTGCGCGGCAGCTCGGCCACGGTCGGCCCGAGGCGATCCTTGAGTTCCACGCACAAGCGTTCCGCGGTGCGCTTCCCGACGCCCTTCACCTTGGAGAGCGCGCTCACGTCGCCGTTGTCGACGGCGCTCGCCAACGCGCCCGGCTCGAGCGCCGAGAGCAGCGCCAGCGCGAGCGTGGGTCCGACCTTGCTCACGGCCAGCAGCCGTTCGAAGAGCGCACGCTCGGCGCGCCCGAGGAAGCCGTAGAACTGCAGCCGGTCGTCACGCAGCAAGTGGTAGACGTGCAGCGTGGCTTCGTTGCCCAGTGCCGGCAGCCGGCCGGCCGTGTGCGCAGACACGGCGAGTCGGTAGCCCGCACCGTTCACCTGCAACACGACCTCGCCCGGGCCGTTCTCGACGACGACTCCGGTGAGGAAGTCGAACATCAGCCGGGCAGGTCGAGGTTGTACTGGCGCAGCTTGCTGCGGATCTCGTCGAGCGAAGTCTGACCGAAGTTCTTGCACGACAGCAGCGTGGTCTCGGTGGTGCTCTCGAGGTCACCCAGCGTACCGATGCCGAGCATGGCCAGCGCGGCGCGCGAGCGCACCGAGAGGTCGAGCTCCGATACCTTGATCGAACGCACGTCGCCGTCGTGTTCCGGGCCGGCGGGCGTTTCGGCTTCGCTCTCGATCGTGGCGGTGGGGCTCATGCCGAGGCGCAGGCCCTTCATGTCGAGGATGTCCTTCACCTCTTGGAGCGACGTCTCGCCGAAGTTCTTGAACGAGAGCAGCTCGCTCTCGCTGCGCTGCACGAGGTCGCCGAGCGAGTGGATGTTCATGCGCTGCAGGCAGTTGCGCGCGCGCACGGAGAGCTCGAAGTCGGTGACCGGGATGCGCATCACGGCGTTCTGCTTGTCGGCGTTGCGTTCGCGCGATTCGTCGTAGAACTGAACCATGCTGGCTTCGGCGTCGCGCAGGTAGCAGCGTGCGCGATCGTTGGTCGGGTCGGCGCGCACCACGAGCAGGAAGCAACGGCGCGCGGCGCGGTGGTTCTCGGCGTCTTCGTAGAGCACACCGAGGTTGAGCAGCGCGCCCACGTGCGGCGGCAGGCTGCCGTCGGCGAAGCGCGAGTAGTAGGCGATGGCGTCTTCGTCGGCGCCGAAACGATCCAGCAGACGCGCCAGCGCGAAGGTGGCTTCGGCGTTGCCCATGTCGGCTTCGACGGCGACGGCGTAAGCGTCGAGCGCTTCTTGGTAGTTGCCGGCGAGTTCGGCTTCGGCGCCCTTGGCGAAGTCGGCGTCGGCGCCGCCCGCCTTGTTGAGCGCGGCGAGCGCTGCCTTCGCACCGTCGACGTCGCGCATGGCGAGGCACAACTCGATGCGCGTGCGCGCGGCGTGCACACCGGCAGGCGAACCGTCGTAGAGCTCGTCGAGCAGATCGCAGGCTTCGCGCTTGCGACCGAGTTCGAGGAAGGCTTCGGCGCGCAGCTGACGGCCGAGCGCGTCGGTCGCGTCGTTGAGCGCGGGCAGCGCGCGTTCGGGATCACCCGCGGCGAGCAGTCCCGCAGCGGCGGCGACGGAACCTTCGGGCTCCGTCTTGGCCAACCAGTTGCGGAAGTTCTCGCGCTCTTCACGCGACGCGTTCACGCGCTCGCGAAGATCCGACCAACCCGTCCAATCCTTAGGAGCCTGTTCGTACCAGCGAGTCTCCGGTGCGGGCTGACTTGCAGGTGCGTCGCTCATCTCGGTCGTCATGCGGCTAGGGTCCGATGCAGTGGGGGTGTGCGGGAACTGGCGGGGGCTGCGGAGGCCGCGCGTTGATCGCCTGCCTGTGAGGACCTAGGCTCGCGTCGGTCCGGCCGCATCCGTGGCCGCGTCCCTTTAGGGAGTGCGTCGAATCCGACGATGGTAAGAGCTGCCACCCGCGAGTCAAGCGCGCCGCATCCGGCGCCCCCAGCCCTCACCCGGGGCGTCGCATGGATCGCCTGATCGTTCAGGGCGGCGCGCGCCTCTCAGGGCGCTTGCGGGCGCGAGGCAGCAAGAACGCCGTGCTGCCCATCATGGCCGCCTGCCTGGTGGCCGACGGCCCGCTCGTGCTGCGCAACGTGCCGCGTCTCCGCGACGTGACCACGCTCTGCCGCATCCTCGAGGAGCTGGGCGTGAGCGTGGACCACGGCGAGGACCGCCTCGTGCTCCACGCCGCGGCCGACGGGCCCGTTGAGGCGGGCTACGACCTCGTGTCCACCATGCGCGCCAGCGTTTGCGTGCTCGGGCCGCTGATCGCTCGCCGCGGCCGCGCCCGCGTGTCGCTGCCCGGCGGCTGCGTGTTCGGCGTGCGACCCGTCGACCTGCATGTGAAGGGGCTCAACGCACTGGGCGCCGAGCTGCGCATCGAGGGCGGCTACCTCGAGAGCGAAGTCGGCAAGCGCCTGCACGGCGCCCCGTTGTTCCTGGGTTCGGCGCACGGCAGCTCGGTGCTGGCCACGGCGCAGGTGCTCACGGCGGCCTGCCTCGCTGAGGGCCGCACGGTGATCGAGAACGCGGCCATGGAGCCGGAGATCGTCGAGCTCACGCGCTTGTTGGTGGCGATGGGGGCGCGCATCGAGGGCGCTGGGAACCATCGCCTCACCATTGATGGCGTCGAGCGCCTCAACGGAACCGAGTGGACTGTGGGCGGCGACCGCATCGAAGCCGGCACGTTCCTGGTGGGGGCCGCCATGACCGGCGGCGACGTCACAGTGGAGGGCGTGGTGCCCGAAGACCTCTCGGCGCTGCTCGAGACGCTCAAGGTGATGGGCGCCGGCGTGGAGCGCGACCAGGACAGTGTGCGCGTGCACGCCAGCGATCGCCTGCGCGCCGCCGACGTCACCACGCTCCCGCACCCGGGCTTCCCGACCGACCTGCAAGCCCAGATCATGACCGCCATGACCCGCGCCGCCGGCATCAGCGTGGTCACTGAGCGCATCTTCCCCGACCGCTTCATGCACGTGGCCGAGCTGTTGCGTCTCGGTGCGAGCATCCGCAAGGAGGGCAGCCAGGCGCTGGTGGTCGGCACCGAGCAGCTCTCCGGCGCCACTGTGATGGCCAGCGATCTGCGCGCCTCGGCCGCGTTGGTGCTGGCGGGCCTCGTGGCCGAGGGCAGCACCGAGATCCGGCGTGTCTATCACATCGACCGGGGCTACGAGCGCATCGACGCCCGGCTGGCTTCGCTCGGGGCGCAAATCCGCAGAGAAACCCAGCCTTCAAGCTGATCCTCTTGCTTTCGGGGGCCGGATTGGGTACAGAGACCGGCTTGCTCTAAACCCATGTTCGACTCACTTTCCCAACGCCTCCGCAAGGTCGTCTCGGGGCTCGCCGGTCGCGGCAAGCTCAGCGAGTCGAACATGCAGGACGGGCTCGCCGAGATCCGCGCGGCCCTCCTGGAGGCCGACGTACATTTTCGCGTCGCCAAGGATTTGGTCGAGCGGGTCGAGCAGGCCGCGATCGGCGCCAAGATCCTGGAGTCGGTCAGCGCGGGCGAGCAGCTCGTCAAGATCTTCCACGACGAGCTCGTGGCGCTCATGCAAGCGCCCGACGACGAGCCCATCGCCTTCGCCAAGGGGCGTCCCACAGTTCTGCTGATGGCCGGACTGCAGGGCGCTGGCAAGACAACCACGTCCGCCAAGCTCGCGGTGCACTTGCGCAACGACAAGAAGCGCAAGCCGCTGCTCGTGGCCGCTGACATCCAGCGCCCGGCGGCTGTCGACCAGCTGCAACAGCTCGGCAAGCAGATCGACATCCCGGTGTTCCACGTGGCGGGCGAAGCGCCCGAACGACTCGCGTCGCTCGCGGTGGCGGAAGCCAAGCGCACCGGCCGCGACACGGTGATCATCGACACGGCTGGCCGCCTGCACATCGACGAAGGCTTGATGGCCGAGCTGGGTCGCGTGAAGTCGGCGGTGAACCCCGACACCACCTTCCTTGTCTGCGACGCCATGACCGGCCAAGACGCGGTGCGTTCCGCGCAGGCCTTCGTGGAGACGCTCCCGCTCGACGGCGTGATCCTCACCAAGCTCGACGGTGATTCGCGCGGCGGCGCGGCGCTCTCCGTGCGGCACGTCACCGGCGCGCCGGTGCGCTACGCGGGTTGGGGCGAGAAGGTCGAAGACCTGCAGCCCTTCCACGCCGACCGCCTGGTGTCGCGCGTGCTCGGCATGGGCGACGTGGTCTCGCTCGTGGAGAAGGCCCAAGCGGTCGTCGACGAGAAGGAAGCCGAAGACCAGATGAAGCGGATGATGGAAGACCGCTTCACCTTGGAAGACTTCCTGAGCCAGCTGCGTTCGATCAAGAAGATGGGCAACCTCAAGGGTTTGCTCGAGCACTTGCCGGGTATGCCTTCGGGCGACGCGCTGGCAGGTGTCGACGACAAGATGCTCGTGCACAGCGAAGCCGTCGTGCTCTCCATGACGCCCGACGAACGCCTGCGCCCCGAGAAAGTGAATGCCGCCCGCAAGCGCCGCATCGCGCGCGGCTGCGGGCTCAACGTGGATGTCGTCTCACGTCTGCTCAAGCAGTTCGATCAGATGCGCGGCATGATGAAGCAGATGAAGAAGGGCGGCCTCTTCGGGAAGCTCAAGGGAATGATGGGTGGAGGACTCGGCGGCGGCATGCCCGACATGGCGGCGCTGGGAGAGGGCGGGATGCCAGGCATGCCCGGTATGCCTGGGATGCCGGGAATGCCGCCCGGCTTGGGCGGTGAACCCGCGCGCCCCGGCGCGAAGGGTGATGCCGGCGCGCGCCGCAAGAACCGTAAGGCCGAACGCCAACGCAAGAAACAGGGACGACGCCGCCGCTGAGGCGTCGTCGCCATCGCACACGCAACGCGGGCCACGATCGGCCCGCCTTCAGGAGAAAGATCATGGCCGTGAGGATTCGCCTCAAGCGCACGGGCCGCCGTAACCGCCCCTTCTACCGCATCTGTGTCTTCGACGGTCGCACCCGTCGTGACGGCGCGCCGATCGAAGAGCTCGGCAGCTACGACCCGCGCGGCGCGACCTTCGCCGACAAGGTGCAGCTCAAGAAGGTGCGCGCGCACCACTGGCTCGGCGTCGGTGCTCTGCCCACCGAAACCGTCGCCTCGATCCTGCGCAAGGCTGGTGTCCGCAAGGATGGTCCCGTGCCGGTGGAAGACGAGCCGCAAGCCGCCGAGACCGCCGCCGCGCCCGCCGAAGCTGCACCCGCCGAAGCCGCCAGCACCGACGACTGACCCACGCGCCCCGCACCACCGGAAGACCGTTCGTCCATGGCGACCACCAAGAAGGCCACCAGCAAGAAGAGCACGCCGAAGAAGGCCGCGGCTGCATCCAGCGCTAAGAAGGCGCCGCGTGCACCCAAGGCCCGGCTCAAGCTGCTCTTCGAGAAGCTCGACCGTGCGTTCGGTCCGCTCGTGCTCCCCGAGACCGACTCGTTGCTCGAGATGGCTTCGGCGCTCGTCGTGCGCGAGGGGGGCACCGAGCTCACCACCGAGCGCGCGCTCAAGTCGCTGCGTGAGGACTTCGTCGACTGGAACGAAGTGCGACTCTCGCGCCCCAGCGAGTTGGCGCGCCTGATGACGGGCACGAACAAGGTCTCCACGATCAAGCGCTGGCACGAGCGCGCGCAACGCGTGCGCGAGATGATCGACCAGATCTACAACGATCGCAACGAGCCTTGCCTCGAGTTCCTGCGCGAAGAAAAGACCAAGGCGCGCTTCGAGTACCTCGAAGACGTCGACGATCTGGGCGTGCACAACGCCAACGCGATGGTGCAATGGATGTCGGGCGACGAGAAGAAGCTGATCCTCATGTCGTCCGAGGCGGCGCAGGCGGCGCACGACCTCGGGCTCACGAGCTCGGCGGCCGTCACCAAAGCCAAGAAGGAACTCAGCGCCCTGCTCGACGGCATGCGCGAGCTGGTCTCGATCCAGGCGCACTTGAACCAGCTGGGCGAGCTCGAGAAGAACGAGTGGCCGGGCTCCGTGAAGGAGTTGCTCGACTGAGCAGCGCTGCCGATCTGTTGCTGGCCTCGGCCTCGCCGCGGCGCAGAGAGCTGCTGTTGGCGGCGGGCTATCGCTTCGAAGTGCACGTCGCGGATGTCGACGAGACGCCGCAGCCCGGAGAGCGCGCCGACGAGCTCGTGGTGCGCTTGGCGCGCGCCAAGGCGTCTGCCGTGGCGGCGTTGCACACGAGCGGACACGTGCTGGGCGGCGACACCGTGGTCGTGCGCGACGGCGAGATCCTCGGCAAGCCGAACGACAGCGCGGCGGCGGGCGAGATGCTGCGCTCCCTGGCGGGGCGCGAGCACGAAGTGCTCTCCGGCGTGGCCTTGATCGACGCCGCCACGGGCCTCGACGTGCACGGCCTCGCGCGCAGCCGCGTGGCCATGGACCTCGTCTCCCCCGAGACCTTGGCCGACTACCTCGCCGGCGACGAGTGGCGCGGCAAGGCCGGCGCCTACGCCATCCAAGGCGACGCGGGCGCGTTCATGCACCTGCAACACGGCGAGCTCGACACCGTGATTGGACTGCCCGTGAAGCTCGTGCGACAACTGTTCGAACGCCTGGGAACCGGAGAGCACGCGTCGTGAGCCACCGCCCGATTCAAAGCCTCTTCCTGAGCGTGCTGTTGTGCGCGGGCGTGCTCGGAGCTTGCACAGCCTGTGGCGACGAGCCGCCCGTGATGGTGGCCAAGCGTCTCGATGCGCGCACCACCTTGACCGTGGCCGGCGAGCCGGTGGACTGCGAGCTGGCGCTGAGTCGCGAAGAGATCAGCGTGGGGCTCATGTATCGCCGCGAACTCCCCGACGACCAAGGCATGCTGTTCGTGTTCACGGGCGAGAGCGACCGCAGCTTCTACATGAAGAACGTGCCGATCCCGCTCGACCTGTGCTTCCTCGACACGGCGGGCCGCGTGATCAACATCGTGCGCGGCGAGCCGCAGCAGCGGGAGCCCAAGCTGCGCAGCGAGCGCCCCGCGCGTTACGTGCTGGAGCTGGCGGGGGGCTGGGCCGAGCGGCACGGACTGCAACCGGGCGCGCAGATCCAGATCGCCGACGAGGTCGCGGCGCTCGGGCTGTTCCCTTAGGCGCTCTCGGGGCCCCCCGGGCCGGGGGGGCTGAAGGGCCGAGGTGTCCGAGCCCTGGGGCCTTGATCGCCAGCGGCTCAGGCCTAAGATGTGTGATTCGCCTGCGCACGGCAGGCCACGCGCTGCGGTCCCCCCCGTGGCGCCTCGTGGTCTTCTCAAGAGAACCGGGTCCTCAGCGGACCGGCACGATCGAACGTCATGAAAGCCGACATTCATCCCGAGTACGTCGAGTGCACCGTGAACTGCGGTTGCGGCAACACGTTCACGACCCGCTCCACCACGCCCAAGATCACGGTGGAAATCTGCAGCGCCTGCCATCCGTTCTACACGGGTCAGCAGAAGTTCGTGGACACCGCCGGTCGCATCGAGAAGTTCCGTCGTCGCTTCGCCAAGCGCGACGGCGCGACCAGCGAGTCCTGAGCGGCCGCCGCGCGTCGAGTTCGGCAACGGCCGATCTCGTTGACGCGCGTCCGCCCCGCAGCGAGCTCGCCCACACTCGCGTGTCCGCGAACTCCGTGCATCCCGCGCTCTAGGAGGCGACGTGTTCGATCGCCTTCGTCAGCACGCGTTGCGCTTCCGCGAGCTCCAGGATCAGCTCGAAGATCCGGAGCTGCACGCCAAGCCCGCCCAGCTCGCAGCCGTCGTGCGCGAGATGGGGGCCTTGCGTGACAAGGCCGAGTCTTGGGATCGCTGGGAAGCGCTCCAGGCTCAGCGCGCGTCGGCCGAAGCCCTGCTGGCCGAGTCCGACGCCGAGATGCGCGCAATGGCGCGTGAGGAGCTCGCCGCGCTCGACAGCGAGCAAGAGCGCATGGCCGAGGCCTTGCGCTTGGCCATGGTCGACATCGACCCGAATCGCGGCCGCGCGGTCATCGTGGAGGTGCGCGCCGGCACCGGTGGCGACGAAGCCAGCCTGTTCGTCGGCGACCTGGTGAAGATCTACACGCGCTTCGCCGAGAGCCGCGGCCTCAAGCTCGAGCTGTTGAGCAGTCACCCCACGGAAGTCGGCGGCTACAAGGAGCTCAGCTTCGGGCTCGCGGGTCCGGAGGCTTGGGATCTGTTCCGCTTCGAATCGGGCGGGCATCGCGTGCAGCGCGTGCCCGAGACCGAGTCGGCGGGGCGCATCCACACTTCAGCGGTCACGGTGGCCGTGCTGGCCGAAGCCGAGGAGCTCGAGATCGACATCGACGACGGCGACCTGCGCATCGACACCTATCGCGCCAGCGGACCAGGGGGGCAGAACGTGAACAAGACCTCCAGCGCCGTGCGCATCACTCACCTGCCCACGAACACCGTGGTTCAATGCCAGGACGAGTCGAGTCAGCACAAGAACAAGGCGCGTGCCCTGCGCATGTTGCGCGCCCGCATCGCCGACGCTCAGGCCCAGGCTCGCAAGCAAGCCGAAGACGCCGAACGCCGTGTGCAGATCGGCTCTGGCGACCGCAGCGAGCGCATCCGAACCTACAACTGGCCCCAGAATCGGGTCACTGACCATCGCCTCAAGAACAACTACAGCCTCGACAAGGTGCTGCTAGGTCAGCTGGATCAGATCGTTCAAGACTTGCGCGATCGTGATCTGGAATTGAAGCTGGCGGCCCTCTCAGACGGAGCAGAGCCCTCGTGACCCCCCCCGACGACAGCAACAGCAGCGCGCAGCCGACCCCCGCGGAGGCGTCCAACACCGCCCCCGACGCCAGCAACGATCCCGCCAACGCTGGCGACGGTCGTTGGGTCTGGCAGTACGGCGCGCCGCCACCCCCGCCCTCCTTTGGCGCGCGTCTGTTCGCCGGGAACGCCTCGCCCGAGTTCCTGCGCTTCGCTTTCTGCGCGCTGCTCGTGGTGATCGGGTGTCTGTTGCCTTGGGGCCCGCAGGCCGTCGAGCTCACGGGCGAGCTGGCCGGCGACGCCGGGGCCGCGCTCACGGACGCCGCCGACACCAGCTACGTCGTGCCGCCCACGATCCGCGGCGTCGACCTGCCGCTGGGTGCGCTCTCGCTGATGCTCGGTATCTGGTTGCTCTACGCGTCGATGGCTGGCGCGTACTCGGGCCGTCACCGCATCTTGCCGGTGGTGCTGATGATCGAGCCCGCGCTCGTCACGCTCGGTTTGCTGGGCGACGCGATGACCGCCGCTGGTGATGAGGGCTTCCTGCGCGCGCTCGACCTGGCCGGAACCGGGGTGCTGCTCACCTTCGTGGGCTCGGCGCTCATGGCGCTGCAGTTCATCTTCCTGCTTGGCAAGGTCTTCGCCAAGAAGGACGACAAGGCCCCCGCGCGTCGCAGCAAGGACGCCAAGGGCGGCAAGGGCAAGGCCGACGCCAAGTCGGGCAAGGCCGGTAAGGGCCGCTCGAAGAGCAAGGGCAAGGGCGACGACAAGGCCAAGCCCGCCGACGCGCCGGAGAAGAGCGGAGATGGCGAGGCCGGCGCGACCGCGGCCGGTGCTTCGAGCTGACGCGCTGCTCCGCGCGGCCGCCGAGCGGCTGCGCGAGCGCGCGGGTTCCGACGCCCGTCTCGAAGCCGAGCTGTTGCTCGCGCACGCCCTCGGCGTGGCGCGCACGGCTCTGCTCGGCGACGTCGCCTTCGACGAAGCGGCGCGGGCACGGTTCGAGTCGCTCCTGAACGCGCGCGTGCACGATGCGCGTCCCGTGGCGCAGCTGCTCGGCGTGCGCGGCTTCTGGGATCTCGAGCTGCGTGTCGACGAGCGCGTGCTCGTGCCGCGCCCCGAGACCGAACTGTTGCTCGAGGTCTGCTTCGAGCTCGACGCCGCGGGTGCGCTCCCCGACGGCCCCTTCGCTGATCGCGGCACGGGCAGCGGTGCGTTGGCGCTGGCGGCCGCCGCACGTCGCGCGGTGATCGCCGTGGAGCGTTCGGGCGAGGCCTGCGAAGTGGCGCGCGCGAACCTCGCCGAGCTCGCCGCGGGCCGCGGCCTACTGAGCGCGTCGCCCGGAGCGGCGCGCGCCCGCGCGTCGAGGGTGCTGCTCGTGCACGGCAGCGGCTTGGGCATGCTGCGCGCCGGGAGCGTCGCGGCTGTGCTCGCGAATCCACCTTACGTGCGGGCGACGGAGTACGCGCAGCTCAGGCGCGAAGTGCGCGAACACGAACCGCGCGTCGCGCTGGTTCCCGACGACGAGGACGTGGCCGCCGAGTTCCGCCGCGTGGGCGCCGAAGCGCGTCACGCCTTGACGCGCCACGGTGTGCTGCTCATGGAGGTCGGCGCCGGCGACGCGCCCCTCGCGCTCGACAGCCTGCGCGACGCAGGTCTCGAAGCGCTCGGCACGCACCGCGATCTCGCCGGGCACGAACGCGTGGTGCGCGCTCGCCAGCGCTGAGTCACGCGGCACGCCGAGCGTTCAGCCCGTGGGTTCGGCGTGCACCTTGATGAACTCGGCCAGCGTCTGCCGGTTGGCGTCGTCCATGTGCGTGAAGAAGAGCGCCACCGAGTGCTGGCCTTCGTGCTCTTCGCTGGGTTCGCTGCGCACGACCGCGCCACCCGCCTTGAAGTCCATCGGACCGTCGGGGTGCGGCAGCTTCATCGAGATCTCGAGGATCGCCATCTCGTCGAAAGCGCGCGGAGAGACGCAAGCCAAGCCCGACATGCTGAGGTCCACGAGCTGCGCGCTGTCGTTCGCGCCGGGTCCCAGAGCGAGCGGAGTGTCCACCCGGTAGCGTGCGTGCAGCCGGCGTTCCTTGGGTGGGTTGTTGTCAGTCATGGCAGAGTCTGGGAGAGAGGAGGGGAATGGGCTGTTACGCGGCGTCGACCGCTCCGACACCCTGCCAGACGGGGAGCGCGCTTTTCTAGCGCACGACCGTTAGAATCGCAGCAGTTCCAGAGAGCCGCAGCCGCCCGAGGGGTGGGTTTGCCAGGCTCTCCTTCATCGACGCGCAGCACGGGAATCCGCACACATGCCGAGCTTCAACAAGGTCTTCCTGATGGGCAATCTCACTCGCGAGCCGGAGGTGCGCTCGCTGGCCGGCGGACAAACCGTCTGTGAGTTCGGCCTCGCCAGCAACCGCACGTACATGGCCGGCGGCCAGGGCGGGCAAGGCGGCGAGAAGAAGGAAGAGGTCACTTTCGTCGACGTGACCTTCTGGGGCCGGCGCGGCGAAGTCATCGCGCAGTACTTCCACAAGGGCGATCCGATCTTCCTCGAAGGTCGTCTCACCTACCGCCAGTGGGAAGACAAGAACGGCGGCGGCAAGCGCAGCAAGCTCACTGTCACCGGTGACAACTTCGAGTTCATCAACAGCCGCAGCGGCGGCGGTGGTGGCGGCCAAGGCGGCGGTGGTGGGGGTGGACAGCAACGCGGCGGCGGCGGCGGTGGTGGTGGCTTCGAGATGCCCAGCGGCGGCGGTGGCGACTCGATGGAAGGCTTCGACGAAGTCCCCTTCTGAGTCTCGCTCGCAGCGCGCGCACCGGCTCGTCGTTCCACTCTGCGTGGACGGCGAGCCGGTGGCGTGCTGAGCGTCCTCGGTTCTCGGAGTCTTGAGCGTGCACGTGTTGCTCTTCGCTGGTCTCGCTGAACGCCTCGGTGCGCGTGAGCTGGAGTTGCGAGCGCCTCTGCCGGCGCGTGTGAGTGAGCTGCGTGAGCACCTGGCCGAGCAGCAGCCGGAGCTCGCGGGCGCGGTCTACCGCGTGTCCGTGAACCACGCCTACGCTCAGGAAGACGACGCGCTCACCGAGGGCGACGAGATCGCGCTCATCCCACCCGTGTCCGGCGGCTGATGATCGCGCTCGTCGACACACCGATCGATGTCGCTGCGGTGCTGGCCGAGGTCGAGGGCGAGCAACAGGGCGGCGTGGTGTTGTTCCTGGGGCGCGTGCGCGATCACAGCCAAGGCAAGCGCGTCACGCACCTGGACTACGACGCCTACCTGCCCATGGCGCTCAGCGAGATGCAGGCGCTCGAGGTCGAAGCGCGTGAGCGGCTGGGCGCCGAGCGCGTGGCCTTGGTGCACCGCACGGGGCGGCTCGAGCTGGGAGCGATCGCGGTGGCTGTGGCCGTGGCCGCCGCACATCGTCCCGCCGCCTTCGAGGCCTGCCGTTGGCTGATCGACACGCTCAAGCAACGTGTGCCGATCTGGAAGAAGGAATGGTTCGACGACGGCGCGCACTGGGTCTCGCCAACACCCTGAGCGACGCCACGTGCTGGAGGCCGCCGCGCCCTGCGTCCCGGCCCGGTGCTTTTCCCGACGACCTGCGCGATGCACGCTAGGGCGTCTCGCTCATCAGGAGGCTCACCATGCGCCACGCTCAACGCCTCGATGCTCTCGCCGGAGCCTACGCCTTCGCCGAGCTCGACCGCCTGTGCGCCGAGCGACGCGCCGACGGGGTCGACGTGATCGACTTCGGTGTCGGTGACCCCACCGACCCCACCCCCGACGTGATCGTGAACGCCGCGCGCGACGGCTTGGAGCGTCACCGGCGCTCGGGGTATCCGAGTTATCGCGGCGGCCCTGAGTTCCGCGCCGCGGCGGCCGCATGGATCGCGCGTCGCGAAGCCTGCACGCTCGATCCCGACACGCAGCTGCTCGCGTCGCTCGGATCCAAGGAAGCGATCATGCACCTGCCGTTGGCCTTCGTGCAGCCGGGAGACACGGTGTTGTTGCCGTCGCCGGGGTATCCGCCCTATGCGCGTGGCGCCGCGCTCGCAGGCGGTCGTGTGCAGGCCTACTCGGTGAACATGGAAGGCTCGCCCTTGCCCGACCTCGACGCGCTCGAGTTGCCCGTCGATCAACGCCTCGCGCTGGTCTGGATCACGCAACCGCATGTGCCCACCGGGCGCGCGGCCACCGTGGAGGAGCTGCGTCGCCTCGCGGAACAATGTCGTGAGCGTGGTGCGCTGCTCTGTTCCGACGAGGCCTACATCGATCTCTGGCGCGAGCAGCCGCCGCCCTCCGCCTTGCGCGCGGGGTGCGACAACGTGCTCGTGTTCCACTCGCTCAGCAAGCGCGCCGCCATGACGGGGTATCGCGTGGGCTTCGTGGCCGGCGACGCACGCGCCATCGACGCGCTCGGTCGCCTCAAGACGAACATCGACTCGGGCACGCCGCACTTCATCCAAGACGCCGCCATCGCCGCGCTCTCCGATGAGACGGCGCCCGCCGCCGCGCGCGCCGCCTACGCCGCCCGCGCCGACGCTCTGGTGCCGGGCTTGCGCGCGGCGGGTTGCGCCGCCGAGGTGCCGGCCGCTGGCTTCTACGTGTGGGCTGCAGCGCCCGAGGGCAGCGGCGTCGACTTCGCCAAACGCTTGCTGGCCGAGTCACCGGGGCTCGCGGCCCTGCCCGGCGAATGGCTCGCCGACCCTGTGTCGGACCAGCTCGCTCAACCCGGCGACGGTCGCGTGCGCTTCGCTCTCGTGCCTTCGCTCACGCGCTGCGAAGAAGCCGCCGCGAGGCTGGCCGCATGGTGATCGCGCGCGCGCTGCTCGTGCTGTCCACGCTCTGCGCCGTGTCGCTCGCGGCGCAGCAGGAAACGCCCGACGACCTGGCCTTCCTGAGCGAGTTGGCGCGCGACTACCGGCGTGGCGGCAGCTGGTCGGCACAACGCGAGCTCGACGAGTACTTGCTCGACTTCCCCGAGTCGGTGCCCGCGCGCGAGTTGGCCGCCCGCGCCGCCCTGCAACGCGGCCGCGTGCAGCAGGCACGCGAGCACCTCGCGCGGCTGGACGAGCCCGACCCGCGCTTGCTCGGTTCCCTGTTGTTGCGCGCTGGCGACTACGAAGCCGTGCTCGAGCTCGCTGAACAGCTCGCCCAGCGTCCGGCTGCGTCGCCACTGTGGGCCGGTCGCTTGCAAGTGGCGGCGCTCGACGCGATGGGGCAGCACAACGCCTCCTTGACGCGCGCGCGCGAGCTCACGGATGCCGTCGACGATCGTGAACTCGACGGGCTCGGCTTGCTCGACTACGGCTGGTTGGCCTTCCACCAGCGTCGCTTCGAGCTCGCCAACCAAGCGCTGGTCTTCGCCGATCGTGAGCTCAACGGGCTCGCCGGGCCCGACTACGAGTTGCGACACCCCGAAGTGCTCGTGCTGCTCGGTCGGGTGTACGGCGCCGCGCGGCAGACCGGCACCGGCGGTCGCGACCGCACGCTCGAAGCGCTCGATGTCGTGCTGGACGTCGACTCCGGTTCGGCCGACGCCCTCGTGGTGCAAGCCGCCACCTATCTCTACGGCATGAACGGTCAGCTCGCTGAACGCGCGCTCGACCGAGCCTTGAATCGCGACCCCGAGCACCCCGAAGCGCTCGTGTTGCGCGGCCGCACGCGCTTGCTGGCACGTCGTGTGGACGCGGCGCTCGAAGCAGCGGATCGTGTGCTCGCGAACAACCCGCGCGACCGCGGCGCCCTGGCCTTGCGCTCGGCGGCGCTCGGCCTGGGATCAGATCCCGCAGCTGCGCGAGACGCGCGCGGCGCCTTCGAGCAACAACATCCCGAGAGCGCAGAGGCCGCGAGCTTGCTGGGCGAAGTGTTGCAGTCGCACTACCGCTTCGAGGAGTCGGTGGCGCCGCTGCAGGAAGCGCTTGCGCTCGAGACCGACAACGAGGCGCCGCTGCCCGTGCTCGCTCAGAGCCTGGCGAACCTGGGGCGCTTCGCCGAGGCCGCCGACGCGCTGCAGGAACACGAACGTCGCAGCCCGTTCCCGTATCCGTGGCGCAGCAACATGATCGACCTGTTGAGCGCGCGCGAGAACTTGCCCGAGATGCTCAGCGAGGACGAACACTTCCGCTTCGTCCTCGATCCCTCGGAGCGCGAGATCTACGGAGCAGAGCTCGGCGCGTGGCTCGAGGACGTGCGCGCCGAGATGGGCGCGCGCTGGGGTTACCACCCCGAAGGCGAAGTGCTCGTGGAGGTCTACGACGACATCGCCGACTTCTCGGTGCGCACCGTGGGCTTCGAAGGCTTCCTCGCTTTCGGCGTGTGCTTCGGTGACGTCGTCACGATCCTCTCGCCGCTGAGTCAGATGCGCGGGCAGTTGCACTGGCAGCAGACCGCGCTGCACGAGTACGCGCACGTGGTCACGCTGGGTATCTCGCAGCAACGCATGCCGCGTTGGTTGAGCGAGGGGATCTCGGTCCTCGAAGAGCGTCGGCACAGTGATCGTTGGGCGCGCCCGCTGGCGCGCGACGTGCTCGACGCGCGCGCGAACGGTCGCGTGTTCCCGGTGGAGCGTCTCGACGAGGCCTTCCAAGACGGCCGCACCGTGATGCTCGGCTACTACCTCGGCAGCCTGGTGGCCGAGATCGTGGAGCGTGATTTCGGCTTCGACGGACTGCGCGCGCTCGTGGCCGCCTACGCCGATGACCTGAGCACGCGTGAGGCCACCCAGCGCGCGCTCGGCGTGGCGCCCGAGGAACTCGACCGGCGTCTGGCCAAGCACATCGAGGACACGATCGCCTCGAAGGCCAAGCTCTTCCCGCGCTACGACGAACACGGAAAAGAGCGGCTGCGTGCGCGCGTCCAGTCGGGCGACATGCAGGCGCTCGACGACCTGGCCGCTGCCTACCAAGCCTTGGGGCGCACCGCGGATCGCGACGCTGCTCTGACGCGCGCCGAACGCGAGTTGGGCGTGACGCCGCTGCTGATGCGCGTCCGCGCGATGCGTGCCATGGCCGCGGGACACCGTTCGGAAGCGCTCGAGATCCTGCGCATCTGGTCCTTCGGATCCGACGACGACGTGGACGCCGACGGCCTGCTGTGGTTCGCAGGCCTGTTGCTCGACGCCGGTGATCGCGACGCCGCGCTGTCGGTCTTGCGTCGCGCGCGCATGCTGCACCCGGCCGACATCGCGCAGGGCGGTGTGCTCTTCGCCTTGCTCGGTCTGCTCGACCCCGACGATGCGACGCACGCAGCGGAACGTCGTTCGGTGCTCGAAGACATCTGCCGCTACGACGAGACCGCCGCCAGCCCGCGCCACGACTTGATCGACATCGCGCGCGCGGCCGGCGACACCGAAACCGAACGACAGTTGCTCGCCGAACTCGTCGCGCTGGATCCCTACGCGCCGGGCGAGCGCATGCGCCTCGCCGAAGCGTTGTTCGACGCGGGCGAGGTCGCCGCAGCGCGCGAGCACTGGAAGGTGTTGCTCGCACTGCGCCCCACGCAAGCGCGTCGCGCGCCTCAAGAAGCGAGCCCCGAGATGCTCCCCGGCTTCCCGCAACCCACGTCACCCGAAGTGGGCGGTGAAGCGTCGAGTGAAGCGCCGCCCGTGACCGAACCTCACTGGCACAGCGTCGCGCGGAAGCGCCTCCAGGAAACCGCGAGCGAGGTGGAGAGCGCTCCCGATGCGCCCGTTGAAACTGCTCCCGCAGCGTCGCCCGAGGGTCGCTCGACGGGCGGTTGACCGGCGCTTGCGCCCCGCGTGAACTCAGTTGGGTTCCGCGGTTGCTACTGCGCTCTGCGCGGTGCTAGGGTCGCCGCCTCGATGGAAGGACCGGGTCACGACATCTGGCGCGAAGTCGCCGACGTCTTCGAGCGGCGTTGCGGACGCTCGGCACGCGAACTGTGGCTCGCCACAGCGCAGCCGCACTCGTTCCATCGCGGCTTGTTCACGCTCGACTTCGACGACGCGTCCGCCAAGGCCGCAGTCGACGCGCGCTACCGCGACGAGATCGAGTCGATCTTCCAGGAGATCACCGGCAGTCCCGTGCGACTGCGCACGCGTGCTGCCGATCTCGACACGCCACTCGCCACGCCTGATGCAGGCAACGCACTCCCGGTCGAGCCGAGCAAGCGCGCCAGCGAGCGCGTGGAGTCCGGCTTGCAAGGCGAGCTGCTCGAGCTCGAGTCACAGAACTTCGCGCGGCGTGCGCTCGACGCGTTCGTCGCGGGGCAGGACGGCTTCCGGTTCCTGGTGGTGCACGGTCCTGAAGGTTCGGGCAAGACCGCGCTCGCGACACACGCGCTGCGCCGTCTCGAGCAGCAACAACGCGTGCATGCGCCGCTGGTGCTCTCCGCGCGCGCGCTCTCGCTCGACGTCCAACAGGCCGCGCGCACCAAGACCTTCGGCGAACTGCAAGCGCGCTGGGGCAACCACGACTTGCTGGTCTTCGACGAGGCGCATCGCCTGCGCGGTCAGCGCACCACGCAGGCCGTCGCCACGAGCTTGATCGCGCCCTGTCTCGAGCGCGGCGGTCGTGTGCTCTTGCTCTCGCGTCACGCGCCCACGGCGATCCACGACCTGGGCGAGGGGTTGCGCTCGCACCTGGCCAACGCGCTCGACATCTCGCTGGCCGTTCCCACGGTGCCGGAGCGCGAAGCCGTGCTCGCTTCGGTGAGCGCGCAGCAGCCGGTGCTGATCGAGTCGCGGGTGGTGGCGGGCCTGGCTCGTCGTGGCCCGCCCTCGCTCGGTGTGGCCGTCACGGCGCTGTGCGAAGCCGCCGGGCGTGCCAGCGCCGAGGAGCGCTCGCTCGAGCCGCGGGATCTGCCCTTGGCCTTGGCGCGTAGCTCACCTGCCGAGGATCAACTCGATCGCTTGATCGTGCTCATCGAGGAGCAGACGGGCGTGGAAGCGAGTCGCCTGCGCTCGGCCGAGAAGTCACGCGACGTGGCCGCCTTGCGCCACCTGTGCGTGCACCTCGCACATCGCAACCTGGGGCTCTCGGCGCGACAGATCTGTCGTTCACTCGGCTTGCGCTCGCCCTCGGTCGTGGCTTATGCGCGCCGCGCGGTGGAGCGTCGCCGCTCGCTCGACGCTGAGTTCGACGCGCTGGCCAAGCGTCTGCCCGAACAACTCGCCGGTGCGCAGCGCGACCTCAGGTGGTGAAGCCGGGTGCGCTGTGGGCCTTCGAAGGCATCGACGGTTGCGGCAAGAGCACGCAGCTGGAGTTGTTGCGCGAGCATCTCGAGCGCACGCGACCGGAGAGTCGTCCGCTGATCCTGCGCGAACCCGGTGGCACGCCTGTGGGGGAGCGACTGCGCGAGCTGCTCTTGCACACCGACGCCGACGAGTTGTGCCCCGACAGCGAGGTCTTGCTGCTCATGGCGAGCCGCGCTGAGCTCGTGCGGCAACGCGTCGCGCCTCTGCGTGCCGAAGGGCGGCACGTGTTGCTCGATCGCAGCTGGTACTCCACGGTCGCGTATCAAGGTGGCGGCTCCGGTGTCGACGCCGACTACATCGCGCAGCTCGCGCGACGTGTGCTCGGGGTGCACGAACCCGAACGCGTGGTCTTGCTCGACGTGAGTCCCACCGAAGCCGCCGCGAGGCGCGGCACCGCCGGACAGGACCGCATCGAGTCACGCGGCTTGGCGTACTTCGAGGCCGTGGCCAGCGCCTACCGCGACTTCGCCCGCGCTGAGCCGCAGCGCTTCGTGCTGGTGAACGGCTCGCTCGATCCCCAGAGCGTGCACGCCCGCGTACTGGAAGGGCTCGGGGAGCATGGTTGACGCGCTCGCGAGCTGGCTGCATCAGCAACCGGAGTTGCACGCCTCCACACGTGCCGCGCTGGAGAGCGCGGTCCAGAGCGGACGCCTCTCTCGCGCCCTGCTCCTGAGCGGGCCCGAAGGCCTGGGCAAGGCCGAGCTGGCGCGCTGGTTGGCGCAGCGCTTGTGGTGCCAGGCGGAGTCGGCACCCTGCGGAAGCTGCCCGCCCTGCCGCAAGGTGCTCAGCGGCAATCATCCCGATCTCGAGTGGCTGCAGCGCGGCGCCGACGACGACGCCAGCGCCAGCGCCAGCGACTCGAAGGAGATCAATGTGGCGGCGGTGCGCGCGCTCGGCGGCGTGCTCGCGCGTGCGCCGGCCGAGGCCGAGAGCCGTCTGGCCATCGTGCGCGGCGCCGAGCAGCTCAACGAAGACGCCCAAAACGCGCTGCTGAAGCTGCTCGAGGAGCCGCCGGGTCACAGTCGCTTGGTGCTCGTCTCGCATCAGCAGGAAGGCTTGCTCGACACCGTGCGCTCGCGCTGCCAGGAGCTGCGCGTGTCTCCGCTTGGGGCCGACGAGATGGCGGCGCTGTTCCCCGACCTCGACGAGTTGCGTCGTGAGCTCGCTGGCGGCCGACCCGGACGGGTGGCCCTGCTGCGCGCCATCCAGGTCGACGCCCTGCTCGAACTCGTGGACGCCACGCTGGCCGGCGAGCGCAACATGGCCGACTTCACTGAGACTCTCCAGGTCCAGCTCGAGGCCCTGGCCGAAGCCTGCCCCGACGATGATTCAGACTCCGTCCGTAGGGCGGTGCTCGATGTCATGCTGGCGCGAGTGGTCGATCTGGCCTGGGCGGCCGAGGGCGCAGACGGACGCCCTCGATTGGGCGCTTTGCGCTCGAACGCGAGCGAATTGCCTCATCCAGGCGCACTTCCTCAGGCGGCGGCCGCGCTGCACGAGGCGCTCGGCGACCTGCACCGGCACCTCCCGGCGAGGGTCGCGTGGCTGGGCCTCGCGCAAGAATTCGTCGCCGTAGGGATGGTGGGCGGCTGAGCTCCGACCCCCTAGATCTTGGGTGGCGTCAAGGGGGGCTGAGAGGCGGCCGATAGAGCGGTTACCCTCGGGGCCAGACTGATGACGACCGCCACCACCAACTCACCGCTCGACAGCGCCATCTCCTGCTTGGCGGCGTCGGATCGTCGCTACCAGGAAGAGGCGTATCACTTCGTGTTCCGCGCGCTCGACTTCGTGGTCGACCAGCAGGCGGACACGGGCGGGCGCCCGCTCTCGACCGACCAGCACATCTCGGCGCTGGCCTTGCTCGATGGCCTGCGCGAGTACGCGCTCGACCTCTACGGCCCGCTCGCGCGGCTCGTGCTCGAACGCTGGGGCGTGCGTCGCACCGAAGACTTCGGCGAGATCGTGTTCGGTCTCGTAGAAGGTCGTCTGCTCAACAAGCAGGAGACGGATCGCAAGGCCGACTTCCGCAACGGCTTCAACTTCCGCGAAGCCTTCGACCGCGCCGCGACCGCCCGCCTGAGCGGCTGATGAACGTCCGCGTTCGGCGGGTCGTGTTTCCGGTCCTCGCCCTCGCCGCAGTGCTGCTGCTGGCGTCCACGGTGTCCGAGGTGCTCAGCCCCGTGTTGTTCGCGGTGTTGCTCGCCGTGATCCTGAACCCGGTGGTCAACGCCGCCGAGCGCATTCAGCTGCCGCGCGTGCTCAGCGTGAGCCTGATGTACGTGGGGCTGATCGTGCTGTTCGTGTTCTTCGCGAGCATGCTGAATCGTCAGTTCGGCGACTTGATCCAAGCGCTCGAAGGCGAGCCCTTCCACGGTGACCTCGACGGCAACGGGTTGATCAACTTGGCCGGCGGTGCCGGCGCGCAGAACGAGTTCAGCGACCTCGACGGCGACGGCAAGTGGGACGGCGGCGCGCTCGTACGCTTGCGCGCTTGGGTCGACGCCGAACGTTCGCGCTTACACGGCAGCGTGTGGGGTGAGCTGGCGCACGAGTCCGGCGACGGTCTGCTCGACGTGCTGGAAGGCCTCGCCGTGCCCGCCACCGGCATGGTCGCCAGCGGCCTCGAACGACTCGCCGAGTGGGCCGGCGGCTTCGTCGCCTTGCTCACTCTGCTCGTGCTGATCCCGTTCTACTTGTTCTTCTTCTTGGTCGAGTACCGCGGCATGAGCCAGGCCTTGAACGGTCTCGTGCCGCCGCGACATCGCGGCCAGGTGCACCGCATCACGCGCGACATCGGCAAGGAACTCGCCGCCTTCCTGCGTGGGCGACTCGCCTGCGGCATGGTGAAGGCGGCCTTCCTGTGGGGTGGCATGTTCGTGCTCGGCCTGCCCTTCGCGTTGCCTGTGGCGCTCATCGCGGGCCTGCTCGCGCCGGTGCCGTTCCTGGGCTTCCTGGTGGGGGTGCTGCCTGCGTCGGTGTTCGCGCTCACGATGCCTGGCGGTGGCACGGACACGCTCTTCTGGGTGATCGGCGTCTTCGCTGCGGGCGAACTCTTGGAAGGCGCGGTGCTCTTCCCGCTGTTGCTCGGTCGCGAGACCGGACTGCACCCCGTCACCTTGGTGGTGGTGTTGCTCATGGGCGGCGCCTTGATGGGCACGCTGGGCGTGCTCGTGGCGATCCCCTTGGCACTCATCTGCAAGGTGCTGTGGCGCGAGCTGGGGCTGCCCTGGTACCGCGCCTGGGCAGAGGACGACGCCGCTGAGAACGCGGCGCTGGCCGGCGCCGCGGCGAGCTCAGCCGAGCCCGCCGCAGCGCCGCAGGATCAGCGCGCGTCCGGCGCGAAGTCGTCGTAGGCCTCGTAGGCCATGAGGTCGAGCGACATCTCATTGGCCACGGCGGCGATGGCGCGTTGCAGTTGTGCGTCTTCTTGCCAGTCGCCGTAGAGCACGCCGCCGGGATAGGCCTGGCCGCGCTCGTCGGCGACGCGGTCGCGCACCTCGGCGCGGATCAGCAAGCGCAGCGTGTCGTCGGAGAGGGCGGTGTCGAGCTTGCCGCGGAACTCGTCGAAGTCGGGGTAGCGTGAGGTGTCGTGGTCGTCGCCCATGGCGAGCTGGCGGAACAGCTCGGGGTCGGCGTCCCAGTGCTCAGCGACGTAGTCCTCGAAAGGGTTCTTGCCCTCGAGGCTGTCGAAGAGCTCGGCCAGCTCGTTGTTCTCCCAGCTCTCCAAGCCTTCGAACTCGACTTCGATGTCGGGCTCCACGCCGCCCACCGACACCACGCGGCCGTCGATGTCGCGCTCGGTGTGGAGCGAGGTGCCGTCGGCCAGGAAGTAACGCGCGGTCGTGAGCTTGACCTGCACCGGGAAGCTGAACTTGCCGTTGCCGTCGTCGTCCTGGTACTGCTCACCGGGGTCGTAGTTCTGGTTGCCGTTGCTGTCGACGAAGCGCTCGCCGGGCCGCGTCGTCACCGGCATCGGTTGCTGCACCGAACCCTTGCCGAAGGTCTTCGTGCCGACGACGCGCGCGCGACCTGCTTTCTGCAACGCGCCGGACACGATCTCACTCGCGCTCGCGCTGCGGCTGTTCACGAGCACCACGAGCGGGCCTTCGTAGGGGCCGTCGGGAAGCGTGTCGAGGCGCCGACTGCGGAACTCCTCACGCGGTGAAGCGCGTCCCTCCGTGTAGACCAGCAGCTCGCCGGGATCGAGGAACAGTGAGCAGATGCGCACCGCCTCTTGCAGGTAGCCGCCCGAGTTGTTGCGCAGGTCGAGCAGGATGCCTTCCACGTTCTGGTCGCGCATCTCATTGATCGCGGTGGCCAGCTCGCGGCTCGTGTTCTCGCCGAAGGTCAGCACTTCGATGTGGCCGATGTTGCCGGGCAGCATGGCCCAGTTCACGGAGTCGATGTGGATCGCGTCGCGTTCGATGACGAAGTCGCGCGCCTTCTGCCAGCCGCGGCGATACACCTGGATGGTGACCTCGGTGCCGGGCTCACCCTTCAAGCGGCGGATGATCTCGTCGTTGGGTTCGTTGTACGTGTCCCAGCCATCCACCTTGTGGATCTGGTCGCCGGAGAGCAGGCCCGCTTGGTAGGCCGGTCCCGAGTAGATCGGGCGCGTGATCGTGAACACGCTGTTGATCGTGTCGACGTAGGCGCCGATGCCCGCATAGTTGCGACGCAAGCTGAGCAGCCAGTTCTCGAACTCGGAAGACGAGAAGTAAGTGGAGTGTTCGTCGAGCGTGGCGAGCATGCCTTTGGCGGCGGCGGCGATCAGGTGTTCGCGCCCTTCGGCGCCGCCGAGCTCCTCGCCGAGCAGGTGATGACGCTGCGCCAGGTCGATGAGTTCCTCGAGGATGTCGAGGCTGCCGGGCCCGCTGTTGAAGGCCTCCTTGCTCCACGACTGACCACCCGCGCTGTTGCCGCTGCGAGCCGGCGCTTGCGAGCGCAGGCGCTCCAGTTGCCGCTGGTGGTAGGCGTTGGCCAGGTCGAGGTCGAGGTAGGCGCTGGCGAGCTTGCCGCGTGGTCCGGGCTCCGCAGAGAGATCGCGCAGCACGCTGCCTGCTTGCTCGAAGTGCCCGAGCTCACCGAGCGCCAGGGCGGCTTCGGCGCGCACCTCGGCGTTGTCGGATTCCAGCGCGCCGACCAGCAGGTCGAGCGCTTCGAAGCGGGTGGTGTTGCCGCGCAGGGCGCGGAAGGCGGTGCGGGCCACAGCGATGCGGCGCAGCGGCGCGATCGGGGCCTGCATCAGTTCTTCGAGGCGCGCGCCGACCTCAGGCACGTCGCGGAACGAGCGATCGGCCAGGATCTCGAGCACGCGCAGGCCGTGCTCGCCCTCGATGAGCGGCAGCAGCAGGGCCGCGGCTTCGTGCTCCGCTTCCAGGTCGAGCAGCGTGCTGCCGAGCACGAGCTTCACGTCGGGGCTGGCGTTCTCTGCGGCCGTGATCAGGTGGGGCACCGAGGCGATCGTGTCGCGCCGCGCGGCTTCGCGCAGCTGCCGCGCCAGCTCCCAGGTGCGCGCCGGTTCGGCGTCGGCCATGCGGAAGAGCACTTCGTCGAGACGAGCAGTGAGGTCGTCGACCGGCGAAGCGAAAAGGGCCAGGCCGAGCAGCAGCGAAAGGGACATGGGCAGAGCCTCGGGAGGGCGAGTCGGAGGATGTGGCCTTATCGTACGGCGGCGCCCGCCGACTGAGGGGCCGCATTCCGGGACGCGAGCGTGACCCGTGTTCCGGATCCAGACGTAGCTCCTAGCCGCAGTCCGGCGCGGTATCATGCGCGGATGACGGACGGGCTCAGCCACATCGACGACGCGGGCGCCGCGCGCATGGTTCACGTAGGCGACAAGCCGCTCACCGCGCGCCGCGCCGCTGCCAGCGCGCGTCTCTCGATGAGCGCGCGCACGCTGCAGTTGGCGCTCGAGGGTGGGGGTCCCAAAGGGCCGGTGCTCGAGATCGCCCGGCTGGCCGGGATCCAAGCTGCCAAGCGCACCGCCGAACTGATCCCGCTGTGCCACCAGTTGCCGCTCGACGGCGTGGATGTCGAGATCCGAGCTGATTCGGCGGGGAACGCGCTGTGCCTGCGGGCTGAGGCCTTTACGACCTGGCGCACGGGTGTCGAGATGGAGGCGCTCACCGCCGTGAGCGTGGCCGGGCTCACGCTGATCGACATGCTCAAGGCCGTGCAGAAAGACATGGTCCTGGGCGCGATCCAGCTGGAGAGCAAGTCGGGCGGTCGCTCGGGAACGTGGACGCGCGCCAGCGCAGCGTCCCCCGAAACGTGAGCACGAACGAGGCGTCCGCGCGCGTGATCCTGCTCTTGGCCTCCGACCGGGTGGCCGCGGGCGAACGTGAGGATGCGACGGCGGCCGGCCTCGAACCGCTGCTGGCCGACGCCGGCCTCGAGCTCTCCGAAGTGCTCGCCGTCCCCGACGAACGCGCCACCCTCGCCGCCGCTCTGCGCGAGGCGCTCACTCGCGCGCGCTTCGTGCTCACCAGCGGCGGCACGGGGCTCGGCCCGCGCGACGTCACGCCCGAAGCCACCCGCGACGTGCTCGAGCGCGAACTCCCCGGCTTCGGCGAGGCCATGCGCGCCGTGTCACGCGCCAAGCTGCCCACCGCCGACATCTCGCGCGCGCTGGCGGGCAGCGTCGGTGACGGCCTCGTGGTCAACTTGCCGGGCAGCCCGCGCGGTGCGGCCGAGTGTCTCGCGGCCGTCTTACCCGCGAGCCTGCACGCCTTGCGGCTGCTCGCCGGCCAGGTGCGTGACTGCGCCGACGAACTCGGCCTCGAGCCGCCGCCCTCAACCCACGGCTGAGCTCAGCTCGAGCTTCATGCAGAACACCGAGCCGCCGGAGCGATGGAACTCGGACACGTCGACGGCGCGCACGGTGTAGCCGGCCACCTCGAGCTGCTCCGCGGTGCGCGGTGCTTGGCTGGGCACCAGCACCACGCCGCCCGGTAAGGCGTGACTGTTGCACGCGAAGCCCGCCAAGCTCTCGTCGGGGTCGGCGTGCAGGCAGCGCGCGAAGCAACGTTCGAGTGTGGCGAGGGCTTCGGGATGGAAGGCCGGCGCGTGCAACAACACGCTGTCTTCGTCGAGCACGGTGAGCGCGGTGTCGAGGTGATAGAAGGGGCGCCCGAGCAAGGGCAAGGCCTCGATCTGGAGCGAGGCTGCGGCGCGCAGGTGCGGCAGCGCGCGCGCCTCGGTCCGACCGCCCACGCCGAGCAGGGCGAAACGTCGACCGGGGACGCAGAGCAGGTCGCCGTGTCCCTCGAAGTGTCCGGCTTCCGTGGGCAGCGCGTGAGTGGTCACACCTCGCTGCTCCCAGAAGGCAGCGTGCGCCGCGACCTCCTCCTGCCGCGACGGGTGTCGCATGCGCGAGAGCACGGCCAGCGCTTCGCCGTCAGGGCCGGGGAGCAGCGCGCTCGGGTTCGCGGTGAAGACCATGTCTTCAGCGCCGGGCAAGGCGGGCAGCTCGTGCACGCGCAGGCCTGCGTCGGCGTAGTGCGCGGCGAGTTGCTGCCACTGGCGCGCGGCCAGCTCGCGGTCCACGCGCCCGTGTTGCCCGCGCATGAACTCGTTCTTGGTGTCGAGCACCTCGAAGTGCGTGGGCGGACAGAGCAACACACCGTTGACGGCGGGGGCGGACTCGCTGGAGCGCGGCAGCATGCGGAAGCTCTTCGGGTGCGGGGCGACGATGATACGATCCCGCGCACTCACGCGGAGAGCAGCGCCGTCCGCGTCGCACTTCGCTCATTCCCGGAGCCGCGCCCGACACGTCATGGACTCTCGCTCGCTCGTGCAAGCCGTCGCCGTGCTCGTGGTGCTCGCGATCCTCGTGCGTTGGATTCCGGTGGACCCCGCTCAGCGCGGCACCGACCCGCTCGGTCGCGGCTGGCCCGTGGCTCATCTCGACAAGGACGCGGCGCTCCAAGAGTTGCAGCGCGACGCCGCGGGTGACTTCGGCCCGCACGCCGATCGCGCCTTCTTGCGCCCGGTGCAAGGCAAGGGCGCTGCGCGTGCCCAACGTCTGTGGCGCCGTTGGCTCGGTCAGGCCGAGGAGTTGCGCGCACGTGCCACCGACGAGACCTTCGTGCAGACCAAAGGCATGTCGCGCAACGATCAGTGGTTGCTGATCTACGACCTGTATCCGATCCCGGTGCACGGCAAGTTGCTCGAGGACGGCGGTCGCGTGAGCGATCCCACCGAACCCGGCGCCAGCGTGTTCGCCTTCGACTTCGCGGCGCGCTGAGATGCTTGCCCTGCTGCTCAGTCTCGCGTTGGCCCTCGCCTTCGGCGCGTTGTTCGAGAGCTGTTTGCGCAGCGCGCGCGACGTCCACCCCTTGGAGCGCGTCGGGCGCGCGCTGACCTTCGGTCTCGGTGGCCTCGGCATGCTCAGCATGCTCGCCGACGTGTTGGGCCTCGGCGTGAACCGTCTCAGCGTGGGGGGGCTCACGCTGGCGGCTGCGGTCGGCTTGCTGGCCTGGCGGCGTCGTGCGGGAGCCGACGACAGCGAGCCCGCGCCGCGCCAACTTCAGGACGGCGCGTCGCACGCGGGATGGCGAGCGCTGTCGCCGCAGGCACGCGCGGCCGCGATCGGCCTCTTCGCCCTCGCAGGCATCGCGTTGTTCCTCCAGGTGCGCAGCGGTTTGATCCGTCCCACCTATCAGTTCGACGCGCTCGTGCGCTGGATGTTCAAGGCCAAGGTCTTGGCCACCGACCACACCCTGTTCGGCGCGTTCAGCTACGAGGAAGCCTTCGGCTTCACGCACCAGCGCTACCCTCCGCTCGTGGCGCACATCGCGAACTTGCCCGCGCTCCTCTCGGGCCACTTCGACGACTACATCGCGTCGGCCATGTTCCCGTTCTTTGCGCTGGCGCTCGTGTGCTTGGCGGGCGGCGCGCTGGCGCGTCACGCGGGACTGTTGAGCGGCGCGCTGGTCGCAGCCTGGATCGCGAACCTGCCGCTGATCGCTTTCGTGGACAACCCGCCGCCGGGCTCGGGCTCGTGGTCGGCCATGGCCGACATCCCGCTGGCACTCTTCGTGTGCGCCGCAGGCCTGTCGCTGATCGATCTGTTCAGGTCGCCCCGTGGGCGCGCGGCGTGGGGCGTGGCTGCCTGTCTCGCGCTCGCGGCGCTCACCAAGAACGAGGGCTTGCCGCTCCTCGCAGGCGCGAGCGTGGCGCTCTTCCTGGGTCAGCGCAGCGCTTCGCCCGGGGCGCGGCTGAAGCTGTGCGCGCAGGTCGTGGGCGTCGCCGTGCTCGTGTTCGTCGCGCTGTGGGGGCACCGCATCCCGGGCATCCCGGCCTACGACGAGAACTACTACGCCCAGGTCGGCCTCGAGCCGCTGCAGGCCGGCGTCGAGCGTCTCGGCCTGATCCTCATGGGCACCGAGCTCCAAGGCTTCCGCATGCCGGGTCTGCTGCCGGAGCTCGTGTCCTTTCGCTCCTGGAACCTCACCTGGCCGCTGATCGCCGTGCTCCTGCTCCTCGGCGGGAAGCGCAGTCTCTCGCGCGTGCCGCGGGCGTTGCTGCTGCTGCTGGCCGTGCAGCTGGCGGCTTATGTGGGCGCCTACATGGTCACGGCCTGGGAGTCACCCAACGCTCGGGCGCTCGTCGGCCCGGGGGGCGATCCTCTTGCTTTCTTGCTGAACCTCACCCTGGGACGCCTGCTGCTGCACCTCGCGCCGCTCGCGATCTGCGTGAGTCTGCTCGTGAGTCCACTGCGAGCTTCGCGCTCGGGTTGATTCAGCGAGGGGGTGCCGGTTCAATGACCGGTCTTCCTCAGCCCTCTTGGTCTCCCCCCGATGGTCACGATCTCCACGAACCAGTTCAGCAACGGGATCACCCTGCGCATGGACGGCAAGCTCTTCGACATGGTGAGCTTCCAGTTCGTCAAGCCGGGCAAGGGCGGCGCCTTCGTGCGCACGCGCCTGAAGAACCTTTCCACCGGGGCGGTGAAGGAAGTCACCTTCGACAGCAAAGACAAAGTCGAGCAGGTGATGGTCGACAAGGTCGACATGGAGTACCTGTACCGCGACGCCAACAGCTTCGTGTTCATGGACCCCGAGACCTTCGACCAAGTGCCGGTCGACGAGCACGTCGTCGCCGAACTGCTTCCGCTGCTCAAAGAGAACACGACCTGCAAGTTCAAGATGGTGGAGGGCGAGATCATCTCGGTGGCGCTGCCCGACCATTTGATCTTCCAGGTCGTGGAGACCACGCCTTGGGTCAAGGGCAGCACGGCTCAAGGTGGCAACAAGCCGGCGACCCTCGATTCGGGCGCGGTCATCCAGGTGCCCGTCTACTTGAATCAAGACGAGTACGTGAAGGTGGACACGCGAACCTCGAGTTTCGTCGAGCGCGTGGCAGCTCCCCAGTAAGCGTTCCCCGACTTTCCGGAGACGAAGTCCGTGGCTGCACGTAAGAAGACCGCACGTAAGAAGACGGCTCAAAAGGCCGCTCGCAAGAAAGCCGCTGCCAAGAAGACGGGAGCCGCTTCGGCCACCGCCAAGAAGGCTGCGCGCAAGGCCGTGACGAAGCCCGTCAAGGCTGCGGCGAAGCCCGCCAAGAAGGCGCCGGCGAAGCGCAAGGCAGCGAGCAAGACCAAGAGCGCCGCCAAGACCAAGAGCGCTGCCAAGTCGAGCGCGCGCACCGCGAGCGTTCGTCGCAAGCGCGGCGCCGCGCCGGTGGCCGACGCCGCCGCCTTCCCCGAGATCGAGGCGCTCGCCGAGCTCATGGAGAAGCACGGCTTGCACGAGGTGAGCTACGCGCGTGAGGCCGACGGCAGCACGAGCCTGCACGTGTCGAAGGGCGGCGCCGCGATGGTGCCCGCTGTCGCGCCTGCGCCGGCCGCACCTGTTGCTGCGGCGCCCGCCCCTGCGGGGGCGCCCGCGGAAGCGGCGTCCGAGGCGACGCCTGCTGCGCCGGACGAAACACTGCACGCCTTCAAGTCGCCCATGGTCGGCACCTTCTACCGGGCGCCGAGCCCCGAGGCCGCCCCCTTCTCGACCACCGGTGACAGCGTCGATCCCAGCTCGGTGGTGTGCATCATCGAAGCCATGAAGGTGATGAACGAGATCAACCCCGACGCTGCCGGCGAGATCGTCTCCATCGAGGTGGAGAACGGTGAGGCTGTGGAGTTCGGCCAGACGCTCATGCTGCTCCGTCCCCGCTGAGGAGCGCGCCTTGTTCCGCCGGGTCCTGATCGCCAACCGCGGTGAGATCGCGCTGCGAGTGCTGCGCGCCTGCCGCTCCTTGGGTGTCGAAGTCGTCGCGGTGTATTCCGAGGCCGACAAAGACGCCAGCTACGTGCAGCTCGCCGACGAGGCCGTGTGCATCGGTCCCGCGCGCGCCACCGAGAGCTACCTCGACATCAACCGCGTGATCTCCGCGGCTGAGATCACCGAGTCGGATGCAATCCATCCGGGCTACGGCTTCTTGTCGGAGAACTCCAAGTTCGTCGACGTGGTGCAAGCTTGCGGCTTCACGTTCATCGGTCCGCCCAGCGAAGTCATCGCGAGCATGGGCGACAAGAACACCGCGCGCGCCATGGCCCGCGCCGCCGACGTGCCGATCGTGCCCGGCAGCGACGGCATCGTCGCCACCGAAGACGACGCCTTCGCCGCGGCGAGCGAGATCGGCTACCCGGTGATGATCAAGGCCACGGCTGGCGGCGGTGGGCGCGGCATGCGCCCCGTGTTCGCGGCGGGCGAACTCTCGGTCGCGTTCAACTCCGCGAGCTCGGAGGCCCTGGGCGCCTTCGGCAATGGCGACTGCTACATGGAGCGCATCGTCGAAGAGCCGCGCCACGTGGAGATCCAGGTGATCGGCGATCACCACGGCAACCTGATCCACCTCGGCGAGCGCGAGTGCTCGATCCAGCGTCGACACCAGAAGTTGCTCGAGGAGAGCCCCAGCCAGGCGGTCACCGGTGAGCTGCGCGAACGCATGGGCGCCGCGGCCGTCGCGCTCTGCAAGCAAGCTGGCTACGTGAACGCCGGCACGGTGGAGTTCCTGGTCGACAAGCACCGCGAGTTCTACTTCATGGAGCTCAACGCGCGCGTGCAGGTGGAGCATCCGGTCACCGAGATGGTCACGGGCTTCGACATCGTCCGCGAGCAGATCCGCGTGGCGGCCGGCGAACCGCTCTCGATCACTCAAGATCAGGTGGAGCTGAAAGGCCACGCCATCGAGTGCCGCATCAACGCCGAGGACACCGACCACAATTTCCGGCCCTCCTGCGGCAAGATCCGCCGAATGCGCTTCCCCGGCGGCCCCGGAGTGCGCTTCGACACCCACGTCTTCAGCGGCGCTGTGATCAGCCCGCACTACGACTCCATGATCGGCAAATTGGTAGTTCACGCGGCGAACCGCCAACAGGCCATCAAGGAAATGGAAGCAGCGCTCGATGAGTGCAGGATCGAGGGCATCCACACCACGGTGCCCTTCCACAAAAAGATTCTGCGCGACCCGCGCTTCCTGGCCGGCGGTTACGACACCTCCTTCATCGCCACCATGGAGCCGGAACCGGAGGAGCCGTGATTCGATTCGCCCTGCTTGTGTCGCTGCTGACTGCTGCGACCTCTGTGGCGTACGGACAATCGTCGGGCATCGAGCAGGGCGCGGGCGAGCAAGTGCTCGTGCGTCAGCTCGCGCCGGCGGTCACCGTGCGCTTGGGAGCCGACCGCGCTGAGCGCGTGCTCTACTACTTCAGTCCCACGGCCAACCTCGGTCAGGGCGACGAACTCGAGCAAGGTGGGGCGGCGCACTCTTCGGTGGCGTTGCCCGAGGGCGGGCTGGTCGAGATGTGGGCGTCCACGCACTTGGTCCTGGACCGACTGGATCGTGGCGGCGACGTGTTGCGCTTCACCGAGGTCACGTCGAGCACCTTGGTTTCGGCTTCGCGCCCGATGGTGATCGTGCTGCCGGGCGGTGTGCGCGCCGAGTTCCAGGGCACCCGCGTGGACGTGCGTCTCGAGCCTGGCATGTTGCGCGTGCGCAATCGCGGCGAAACACCCGTGCGCTTGTTGGGTTTCCTTGCGGTGGATCGCGAGCCGCCCGCGGAGAACGGCGAAGGCCTGCTGCTGCTCGAGCGCGGGCAGGAAGCCGAGCTGCCTTTGTTCCGCGAGACGCCGCCCTTGCCCGGTCGTCTGGCCGATCGCTGGTCGGAGCTCCAACTGCGCCACGACGGCGGTTTCTTGCTCGAGCCCGGATCAGGCAGCCTCGTGTTGCGCCCGTCGCCCGAAGGCGGCCCCGTGCGCGACGACATCAGCGTGGGCGGCGTGCACACGAGCCTCGCGGGTCAGCGCATGTTGCTCGTGCGCAGTCATCGCGCGCCGGTGCTCCCGCCGCTGCACGACGAGCGCCAGCAACCGCTGGGCGCCACCGCCGCCGAGAAGGCCGGCACGAAAACGATCACAGTTCAAACCTATCTCGACGCCCTCGACGCAGGCTTCAGCCTCGACGAGATCCGACTGCGCGGCTTCATCGTGTCGCGCGCGGTGATCGACGAAGCCGAACGGCTGATGAGCGCAGAGAACGACACCACGCAGGCCGCGAATCCTGCCGAAACCCCACTGGAGCAGGACGGATGAGAGCCGTTGTCACCGGAGGCGCGGGCTTCCTTGGATCCCACCTGAGCGAACGACTCTTGGCCGAGGGCTGGGACGTCGTCGTGATGGACAACCTGATCACCGGCGACTTGGCGAACATCGAGCACCTGATCGGCAACGACCACTTCAAGTTCGTGAAGGTCGACGTGACCGAGTACCTGCATGTCCCCGGCGACGTGCACAAGTTGTTCCACTTCGCGTCGCCCGCCTCGCCCATCGACTACCTCGAGATGCCGATCCCCACGCTCAAGGTGGGTTCACTCGGCACGCACAAGGCGCTGGGTCTTGCGCACGCCAAGGGCGCGCGCTTCATCATGGCCAGCACCAGCGAGTGCTACGGCGACCCCGAAGTGCATCCGCAGACCGAAGACTACTGGGGTCACGTGAACCCGGTCGGCCCGCGCGGTGTCTACGACGAAGCCAAGCGCTTCAGCGAGGCCATGGTGATGGCCTACCACCGCTTCCACGGTTTGGAGACGCGCATCGTGCGCATCTTCAACACCTATGGCCCGCGCATGCGCCTCAACGACGGCCGCGCGCTGCCCGCCTTCATGAGCCAGGCGCTGCGCGGTGAAGACATCACCGTGTTCGGCGACGGCTCGCAGACGCGCTCCTTCTGCTACGTCGACGATCTGATCGACGGCATCTGGAAGCTCTCCGAGAGCGACGAGGTCTACCCGACCAACATCGGCAACCCCACCGAGATGACGATCAAGGAGTTCGCCGAGGCGATCGTCGAGCTCACCGGCAGCAAGAGCAAGATCTCCTACCACCCGTTGCCGCAGGACGACCCGAAGCAGCGCCGTCCCGACATCACCAAGGCCAAGGCCGTGCTCGGTTGGGAGCCCAAGGTGAAGCTCGCTGACGGGCTCGCCAAGACGCTCGAGTACTTCCGAGGCAAGGTGAGCGCCTGACGTGTGCGGCATCATGGGAGTCACCGGGGTGCAAGGCGCGAGTCGCCTGTTGCTCGAGGGTCTGAAGACCCTCGAGTACCGCGGCTACGATTCCGCGGGCGTGGCCGTGCAGGAGAGCGACGAGCTCTTCGTGATGCGTCGCTCGGGCAAGTTGGCGAACCTCGAGTCGGCGCTGGCTGAGCGCGAGGCGTTCGGCGTCACCGGGCTCGGTCACACGCGCTGGGCCACGCACGGGCCGCCGGTGGAGCGCAACGCGCATCCGTTGGTCGACGGCGCGGAACGCGTGGCGGTGGTGCACAACGGCATCGTGGAGAACCACGAGAGCTTGCGGAACGAGTTGCTCGTGGCCGGCGTGGAGTTCCGCTCCGACACCGACACCGAGATCATCGCGCACCTCGTGGCGCGTGAACTCACGGGCGGCGCCGATCTCGCAGGCGCCGTGCGTGCCACGGCGAAGCGTCTCGAAGGTGCCTTCGCGCTGGGTGTGCTCTCGGCTGATCATCCCGACACCCTGGTCGCGCTGCGCTGTCAGTCGCCGCTGGTGCTGGGCATCGGCGAGGGCGCGAGTTACCTGGCCTCCGACATCCCGGCCTTGCTCGCGCACACTCGTCGCATGATCCCGATGGACGACGGCGACGTGGCCGTGCTCACGCCGCAAGGCATCACGATCACCGACCTCGACGGCAACGCTGTCGAGCGTGCCGAGCGGCGCATCGACTGGGACCCGGTCACGGTGCAGAAGGGCGGCTACCGTCACTTCATGCTCAAGGAGATCGACGAGCAACCCGCCGCCGTGTCGGCCACCATGGTCTCGCGCCTCGACGACGCCACCGGCTCGATCCACATGGACGCGCTCGACGAGATCGGCCCGCGCCTCGCGGAGGTCTCGCGGCTCACCTTCATCGCTTGCGGCACGAGCTGGCACGCGGGCCTCGCCGGCAAGTTCTACATCGAGAACCTGGTCGGCATGCCGGTCGACGTCGACTACGCGAGTGAGTTCCGCTACCGCTCGATGCGTCCCGACGCGCAGCACCTGATCGTGCCCATCACGCAGTCGGGCGAGACGCTCGACACGCTCTCCGCGCTGCGCGACGCCAAGGCCAACGGCGCGCCGATCATCTCGGTGGTGAACGTTCCCGAGAGCTCGGCCACGCGCGAGTCCGACGCCACGATCCTCACGCTGGCCGGCCCCGAGATCGGCGTGGCCAGCACCAAGGCCTTCACCACGCAGCTCGTGGCGCTCTACATGCTCGCGCTCGACATCGCCGTGCGTCGCGGGAAGATGTCGCACGACGAAGCCGCCGCGCGCATCGTGCCGCTGCGTCGCTTGCGCTACGCGATGGAAGGTGCGTTGCGCGGCGCCGAGAAAGTCGCCGAGGTCGCGCACAAGTACCACAACGCGCGCGACTTCCTGTTCCTCGGACGCGGCGTGAACTACCCGGTGGCACTCGAGGGCGCGCTCAAGCTCAAGGAGATCAGCTACATCCACGCCGAGGGTTACCCCGCGGGCGAGATGAAGCACGGTCCGATCGCGCTCATCGACGAGCACATGCCGGTGGTGGTCATCGCCACGCCCGGCAAGGTCTATGAAAAGGTGCTCAGCAACATCCAAGAAGTGAAGTCGCGCGACGGCAAGGTGATCGCCGTGTGCGCCGAGGGCGACGAGCGCGTGGCGGCCTTGGCCGACGAAGTGCTCGAAGTCCCCGAAGTCGACGAAGATCTCTCGCCGCTCGTGAACGTGGTCCCGCTGCAGTTGCTGGCGTACCACGTGGCCGAGCGCCGTGGCTGCGACATCGACCAGCCGCGCAACTTGGCCAAGAGCGTCACGGTGGAGTGACCGGAGCCACCATGTCGAATCACATCCTGGTCACTGGCGCAGCGGGCTTCATCGGCTCGCACCTCTGCGAGCGCCTGCTCGAACGCGGCGACACGCTCGTCGGGCTCGACAACTTCAACGACTTCTACGACCCGTCGATCAAGCGCGGTCACGCGGCGCTGCTCGAGAAGCACAGCGGCTTCCGCATGGTCGAGGGCGACATCCGCGACGAGACCCTGCTCGCGAAGCTGTTCGCCGCCGAGAGCTTCGACTCCGTGATCCACCTGGCCGCCATGGCTGGCGTGCGTCCGAGCCTCGAGCAACCGGCGCACTACCACGACGTAAACTGCACCGGCACCACGCGCCTGCTCGAAGCCGCGCGCGTGGCGGGCGTCACGCGCTTCATCTTCGGCAGCAGCTCGTCGGTGTACGGCGGCAACGAGCGCGTGCCCTTCCGCGAAGACGACGACGTGTCGGGCCCGGTGTCGCCCTACGCCGCCACCAAGCGCGGCAACGAACTCACCTGCTTCACCTTCCATCACCTCTACAAGATGGACATCGCCTGCCTGCGCTTCTTCACGGTGTACGGCCCGCGGCAGCGCCCCGAGATGGCGATCCACAAGTTCGTGCGCATGCTGCACGAAGGCGAGCCGTTGCCTTGCTTCGGCGACGGCAGCAGCGAGCGCGACTACACCTACGTGCACGACATCCTCGACGGCATCGTGAAGGCCCACGACAAGACCCAGGGCTACCGCATCTACAACCTCGGTGAGTCGGACACGATCAGCCTGCGCGACCTGGTCGCTGCGATCGGCAAGGCCACCGGCATCGAGCCGCAGGTCGACTGGCAAGACATGCAGCCGGGCGACGTGCCGCGCACCTACGCCGACGTCACGCGCGCGAAGCAAGAACTCGGCTACGACCCGCGCGTGAACATCCACGAAGGCCTCGAGCGCTTCGTGGCCTGGTACCGCGGACCCGAAGGCCCCGGCGGCGGGAGCGCGTCATGACGCGTGTGCTGGTCACCGGCGGGGCGGGCTTCATCGGCAGCCACGTGTCCGAGCAGCTGCTCGCGCGTGGCGACGAGGTCACGGTCGTCGACAACCTCAGCACGGGCAAGCGCGAGAACTTGCGCGACGGTGTGCGCTTCGTCGAAGGCGACCTCGCGCACGACGGCGTCGCCACGCGCGCGATGGAAGGTTGCGAGAAGGTCGTGCACTGCGCGGCGTCGGCCTCGGTCACGCGCTCGGTGGAAGATCCCATCGCGAGCAACGAAGCGAACTTGCAAGGCAGCGCGCGCCTGATCCTGGCCGCGCGCGACGCGGGCGTGCGTCGCATGGTGTACTCGAGCAGCTCGGCGGCCTACGGCGGCACGGTGGAAGGCGCCGCGGTCGAGTCGCTGCGCGAGGCGCCCATGTCGCCCTACGGCATGAACAAGTTGGCGGCCGAGCAGCTGTTCCGCATGGCACCCGAACTCTACAGCGTGGACACCGTGTGCCTGCGCTACTTCAACGTGTTCGGCCCGCGCCAGGACCCCAGCTCGCCGTACTCCGGCGTGATCTCGATCCTGGTGAGCAAGGCGCTGCTCGGCGAAGCGCCCACGATCCATGGCGACGGCGAACAGAGCCGCGACTTCACCTACGTGGGCGACGTGGTCGCCGCCAATCTCGCCGCGCTCGACTGCGAACGCGGCGGCGGGGCGGTGCTCAACGTGGGCCGCGGCGACTCGATCTCGCTCAACCAGCTCTGGGACGCGGTGAGAACCGCGTGCGGGGTGCCTGATCTGCAGGCCGAGCACGGCCCGGCGCGCGCCGGGGACATCCGTCACAGCCGGGCGGATGCCTCGAAGCTGGCCGAAGTGCTGGGCGTCCGCGCCGGGGTCTCGCTCGAGGACGGGCTCGCCGCCACCGTCGCGTGGTATCGTTCCAGCCTTTCGACCCGAGCCTGAAGGGCCCGTCGCGCCGTCCCGAAGCCTTCACGCGATCTTCGCGCGGAGGCACCGCGCGACCTGACACGCTGCCGGTCGAAGCCAAACCCGTCTCTCTCCCACGCTGCGATCCGACATCATGAAGGGCGTCATCCTCGCCGGTGGATTGGGCTCACGCCTGATGCCACTCACGAAGATCACGAACAAGCACCTGCTCCCGGTGTTTGACCGGCCGATGATCTACTACCCGATCGAGTGCCTGCGCAACGCCGGCATCACCGACATCCTGATCGTGACGGGCGGCAACAGCGCGGGCGACTTCCTGCGCTTGCTCGAGAACGGCGACGAGCTCGGTGTCACGCTCAGCTACGCCTACCAGCGCGGCGAGGGCGGCATCGCCGCGGCCTTGCGTCTGGCCTCGCGGTTCGCGGGCGACGAGTCGATCTGCGTGATCCTCGGCGACAACATCATCGAGCGCGACATCAAGCACGTGGTCGACCAGTACGAAGCGCGCGGGCACGGCGCGCAGATCCTGCTCAAGGAAGTGCACGACCCCGAGCGCTTCGGCGTGGCCGAGCTCGACGGCGACAAGATCAAGACGATCCTCGAGAAGCCCAAGAACCCGCCCACGAACCTCGCGGTGATCGGCGTCTACATGTACGACGCCAAGGTCTTCGAGATCATCGAGACGCTCAAGCCTTCGGGCCGCGGCGAGCTCGAGATCACCGACGTGAACAACGCCTACATCGAATCGGGCGACATGTTCTACGGCACGCTCGACGGCTGGTGGACCGACGCAGGCACCTTCGAGAGCCTGTTGCGCGCGAGCCAGATGGTGGCCGACGGCGGGGCCAACCGGGCTTCCTGACATGCGCGTGTTGGTCACTGGCGCCGCCGGCATGTTGGGCTTCGCCCTGCACGACTCGTGTCCGAGCGACATCGAGTGGGTGGGCAGCGACGTGGCCGCCGACTCGCCGCGCGCGCGGCACGCGCTCGACATCACCGACGCGGCCGCCGTCGCTGCGCTGCTCGACGCCGAAGGCATCGAGGCCGTGGTCAATGCCGCGGCCTACACCAATGTCGACGGCTGCGAAGAGCACGAGGCCGACGCGCTGGCTGTCAACGGTCAGGGCGCGGGCAACCTCGCGCGCGCTTGCGCTGAACGCAACTTGCCGCTGATCCACGTCAGCACCGACTACGTGTTCGACGGCAAGATCCCGGCCCCCGGCTGCTACGCCGAAGGCGACACCGTCGGCCCGCTCTCGGGCTACGGCCGCACCAAGTTGGCCGGCGAAGAACAGGTGCTCGCCGCGGGCGGACGCGCCTGGATCGCGCGCACCCAATGGCTCTACGGTCTGCACGGCGGCAACTTCGTCGAGACCATGCTGCGCCTGGCCGGTGAGCGCGACGAGCTCACAGTGGTCAACGATCAGGTCGGCAGCCCGACCTCCACGCACGACCTCGCACCGCTGCTCTGGGCGCTGCTCCAGGAGCAACCCGCGCCGGGCGTGTATCACGCGGTGAACTCGGGCGACTGTTCCTGGTTCGACTTCGCCTGCGAGATCTTCAGCCAGGCTCAGGCCGAGGTGCGCGTGGCGCCGATGGATTCCAGTCAGCTGAACCGCCCCGCGCCGCGCCCTGCGCGCTCGGTGCTCAACACCGCCAAACTGCAAGCCGCGCTGGGTCGCGAGATCCCGCACTGGCGCGACGCCCTGTCGCGCTACCTCGCGCGTCGCACTGCTCCCGGAGCGACCTCATGAAGATCCTCGTGACCGGCGGCGCCGGATTCATCGGCTCGCACTTCGTGCTCGAGATGCGCAAGCGTCGCCCGGAGGTCGAGCTGGTCAACGTGGACTTGCTCACCTACGCTGGCAACCTCGAGAACCTCACTCCGCTCGAGGGCGACGCCGGCCACGTGTTCGTGAAGGCCGACGTCTCTGATCGCGCCGCCATGGAGGCCGTGTTCACCGAGCACAAGCCCGATGGTGTGATCCACTTCGCCGCCGAGAGCCACGTGGACCGCTCGATCCTCGACGCCTCGCCCTTCGTGCGGAACAACATCCTCGGCACCCAGGTTCTGCTCGACGTGGCGCGCGCCGCTGGCGTGGATCGCTACCTCCAAGTGAGCACCGACGAGGTCTACGGCGCGCTCGGCAAGACGGGCCTGTTCACCGAGAGCACCCCGCTGGCCCCCAACTCGCCCTACGCCGCCAGCAAGGCCGCCGCCGACATGCTCGTGCGCGCCGCCCACAAGACCCACGGCTTCAACGCGGTGATCACGCGCTGCAGCAACAACTACGGCCCGCTGCAGTTCCCCGAGAAGCTCATCCCGCTGATGATCGCCAACGCCTACGAGGGCAAGAAGTTGCCCGTGTATGGCGACGGCATGCAGATCCGCGACTGGCTCCACGTGAGCGATCACTGCGAGGCCATCTGGACCGTTTACAGCGAGGCGGCGCCCGGCTCGGTCTACAACGTGGGCGGCAACAACGAATGGGCGAACATTGATGTCGTCAAGTTGCTGCTGGAGATCGTGGGGCAACCCGAGAGCTTGATCGAGTACGTCACCGACCGGGCGGGTCACGATCGTCGCTATGCCATCGATGCCAGCAAGATCCGCGACGACCTCGGCTGGCAGCCCGCGCGCACCTTCGAGGAAGCGCTTCCCGAAACCGTGAAGTGGTATCTCGAGCACCGCGACTGGTGGGAGCGCGTGCGCTCCGGCGCCTACCGCGAGTACTACGCCACGCAGTACGGCGGCAGGGTGAGCGCGCCCGAAGCCTGAGTCGTCGGGCGACAGGCCGCGGGGTGAGTTGAGTCCCTTCTTGGGCGCTTCCTCACTTTGGCTGGATTTTTCCCGGCCAGCGGTCGATATCACCTCCAGCGTTCCTTGAGAATCATGGGTTCCCTCGCGGAACCCGTTTCCCGAGAAACGGTTGGTGATGGAGGGCCCGGCAGCAGCTGTCGGGTCTCAGGAGCTGAGCGAGACTAGCGAGCAAGAGGAGAGCAGCGATGGCCACCCGTTGGCGGCCCTTCCTGGTGTGTGTGGCGCTCATCGCGCTGACGGCAGCCTGCCGCCAGACCGACGACGCACGTGTGCTCCAGGTGCTCAATCAGCGCGGCTTCGGACGACCGACGCTCGACGCGAACCGTCGCTACTACCTGGGCATCGGCGACATCCTTGTGCTGCGCGACACCGGTCACCCCGAATACAACGGTGTGAGCGAGCCCGTGCGCATGGACGGCACGATTACGCTGCCCGACGTGGGTGAGGTCTACGTGAACGGGCTCACGCCCGCCGAGGCCACGCAGGTCGTGCGCCAGCGCTTCGACTCCTTCGTGCTCGACACCACGGGCATGAACGTGGAAGTCAACGCGATCAACAGCAAGAAGTTCTACGTGGCCGGCTTGCCGCCGCGCAAAGCCGTGGCGATCCCGTTCACCGGCGACACCACGCTGATCGACGCGATGGTCAAGTCGGCGGTCGACGAGATCCTGGTCGACACGGACGAGATCTTGGTGATCCGCGGCGACCCCGAACACCCCTTCGTGATCGCCTGCGACTACGACGCGATCGTCACCGAAGGTCTCACGCGCGACAACATCACGATCCGCGAGAACGACATCGTGTACCTCACGCCGTCGATCACGGGTTGGTTCGTGTACGGCGTGAACATCTTGCTGGCGCCCGTGCAGCCGTTCACGCAGCTGATCTTCGGCGCCAACAACTCGATCTCTGCGACGAACAGCTTCGGCGAAGGCACGATCGGCGCCGGCAACAACAACAAGTTCAACAACAACAACGGCTTCTGACGCGATGGCAACGCCCAACGACACCGCGATGCAGCAGGGCCCCGACGCCCGCGAATTGATCCAGAAGGTGGTCGGCGCGATCCGCCGCAACCTGGTTCGCGTCGTCTTCACCACCTTGTTGTTCGTGATGCTGGGCGCGGCCGTGGTGATGATCTGGCCCGAGAAGTACGAGTCGCAGACCAGCTTCAACATGAACGAGTCGAAGCTGGTGCTCGACGCCACGCTCTCCGACGACCTGGCCGACGTCCCGTTGTCGCGCAAGATGGGCGCGCTCCAGGCGCAGATGCAGTCGCTCAAGCGCATCACCGCCGTGATGGACGAGTTGCAGTGGGAAGAGTGGCTCGAGACCGGGCGCAACCCGTCGCGCCGTCGCGCGCTGCACCGCAAGGTGAAGGACAACTTCGACATCCAGCTCGACCCCGACCAGTCGAGCATGATCACGGCCACCTTCTCCTTCCAGTGGACCACGCCGCGCCAAGCCGCAGCCTTCGTGAACCGGGCGCGCGACCACTTCATCAAGCTCGTGCAGGACAACTCGCGTCAGGTGGCGGAGAGCAAGCTCGACCGCGAGCAGCGCAACCTGCTCGACCTCGAAGACGAACACCGCGCTGCGCTCGAGGCGATTCGCACCTACGAGCAAGAGAACGACGTCGCCTCACTGCTCGACTCACCGGCGAACAACTCGCTCAAGACCGACTTGATCGTGCGCCTGAGTGAAGTCTCGGCAAAGCGCATCTCGGCGGTCACAGAAGTGGGGCTGCTCGAAGCCGAGCTGGCGACGATCCCGCGCACGCGTCTCGAGATCGTGCCGCCCGACAACGAAGCGCAAGCCACGGCGCTGCTCGAGCTGCAGACCGCGCAAGCCGCCTTCGACGAGATCGCCGGGACCTACACCTCGCAGCACTACAAGTACCTGAGCGCCGAGCGCAAACTCGAAGACGCCAAGTCGAAGCTCGAAGCCGCGGGTGGCACGCCCGAGATCGAGTACGAGCAGGTGCCCAACCCGCCCTACGTGACCCTGCTCGGCGAACTCGAGAGCAAGCGCGCCTTGTTGCTCGAATACACCACGGCCGCCGACAGGTTCCAGAGCGAACTCACGCGCATCGAGAGCAACTTGCGTCGCTTGCCGCGGGTCACGGCCGACATGGCGCGTCTCAGCGCCGAAGAAGAGTCGGCGCGCGAGATCCTGGCGCTGGCTCGCATCGGCATCCAACCGCTGCGCGACCGCGTGAAGACGCTGCGCAACGCCGCGAGCAACTCCGCCACGGGCTCCGTGCTGGGTGGTCGCACCTTCGAGATCCTCGAAGAAGGCATCGAGCCGGAAACGGCCGTGCTGCCCATCGGCGCGATCATCATGGCGGTCAGCCTGTTGCTCGGCATCGCGTTGGGCCTCACCGGTCCTGTGCTCAAGGAGATGACGCGCAGCTCCTTCGGCAGCGTGAAGGAAGTCTCGCGTTCGCTCGGCGTGCCGGTGCTCGGCGCCGTCGACCTGATCCTCACCTCACGCGACGTGCGCGCGCGCACGGTTCAATCGTGGCTCACGATCACCGCCATGGTGCTCGTGCTGCTCGCGCTCGGCACGTTCCTGTACCTGTACTCCACCAACCCTGGCGTGTTGCCGTCGGGTGTCGGTCGTGCGGTGCGTGATCTCCAACTCGCACTGACCTGAGGGCGCTCTCGTGCAGGTGCTCTTCGTAGCGCACCGTGCTCCCTTTCCTCCCGACAAGGGGGATCGCCTGCGCGCGTGGCGTCATCTCACGCGACTCAGCGAACTGGGCCCGGTGGACATCGTGGCCCAGGCCGACGACGAAGCCTCGGCGCGAGTCGCGCGCGAGGGCCTGGCCAAGATCTGCCGCGAAGTGCACGTGCACACGCGGCGGCGTCTGCCCGCGCTGGGTCAGGTGGGGTGGGCGCTGGTCTCGGGCGCTTCGCTCACCGTGGCCTGGTTGCGCGACGCGCGCGTGGAGCGTTCGCTCCGCGAGCTCGGCGCACGCCACGACTACGACCTCGGTTGGGCCTTCTCGTCGGGCACGGGGCCGTGGATCGAGCGCGCGCGCGTGCCGCGTCGCATCATGGACCTCTGCGATCTCGACGCGCTCAAGTGGAGCGCGCTGGCCCACGACCAAGCCGGCCCGCGCGGTTGGGTCTACGGCCTCGAAGCGCGGCGCCTGCTGCCGCTCGAGCTGGGACTCTCGGAACGCTGCGAGTTGAGTTTGCTCAGCACGCAACAAGAGGTGAGTGACCTGTGCGAGCGCACCACGCCGCGCCGCATCGAAGTGCTCACGAACGGCGTGCCTTGGGAGCAGAGCAGCGAGCTGCCAGCGCCCAGTGAGGCGCCGCCCGTGATCGGCTTCCTCGGACAGATGGACTACCCGCCGAACGTGGCCGCCGCGCGCGAGCTCGCTTTGCAGGTGCTGCCGCGCGTGCGGGAACGCGTGCCCGACGCGCAGCTCGCGATCCTCGGCCGACAGCCCACGGCCGAGCTGCGAGCCTTGGCGAGTCCGGGAGTGATCGACGTCACGGGCGAGGTCGATTCGGTCCCCGCGGCGCTCGGTGGCCTGCGTGCTTTCTGCGCGCCGCTCGATCGCGGGCGCGGCATCCCGAACAAGATCCTCGAGTCGATGGCGGCGGGGCGTCCCACTTTGGTGTCGTCGTGGTCGGCGAAGGCGCTGCAAGGTGTGCCCGGCCGTGACTACCTCGTGGCCGACGGCGCCGAAGGGCGCGCCGAGCTGCTCGCCGAGTTGCTCGCCGACCCCACGCGCTGCGATGAGCTGGGTGCCGCCGGGCGTGCCTACGTGCGCACCCATCACGACTGGAACGTGGTGCTGGATCGCGTGCAACACCTGGTCGAGGAGGTGACGAGCGGTGCGTGACCTCGTGGTCTTCTTCCTCTTCGTGATGGTGTTGCCGATCAGCTTCATGCGGCCGTGGGTGGGCGTGTGCGCTTTCACCTTCCTGGCCTACAACCGCACGCAGGATCTCACCTGGGGCTTCGCGCGCACGCTGCCGCTCTCGCAGTTCATCGCCATCGCGATGTTGCTGGGCTGGTTGTTCATCGAGTTCAAACCGCTACCGCTGCGCAACAAGCGTGTGCTCGCGATGGTGGGCTTGCTGGCTTTCGTCACCTTCTCGATGCTGCTCAACAACTTCAGTTGGGAGCTGCAAGGCACGCGCTACACCGACCTCGTGAAGGTGATCTTGGTGTCGCTGCTCACCGGCGCGCTGCTCACCACGCGCGAACGCCTGCGCCAGATCACGGCCGTGATGGCGGTCGGGCTCGGCTTCTTCGGCTTCAAGAACGGCGTGATGTTCCTGCTCGGCAGCCGCAGCATCATCGGGCCGGGCGGCATGCTGCGCGACAACAACGACTTCGCGCTCGCGATGGTCATGAACCTTCCGCTGCTGTGGTACCTCGGCACCGACGTGCTGCGTATGCGCGCGGGTCACTACACGCACATGTTCCTGCGCGTGATGTTGCGCGGCGCGCTGATCTTCACGCCGCTCACCATCGTGTCCACAGGTTCGCGCGGCGCGTTCCTGTCCACGTCGGTGGGGGCGCTGGCCGTGGCCTGGAACACCAAGTGGAAGGTGCCCGCGCTGGTGGGCATCGTGCTGATCGGCATGCTCGGGTTCACCTTCGCGCCCGCCGAGTACAAGGCGCGCATCATGACCATCTTCGACAAGGCCGAGGAGCAAGACGGCTCGGTGCAAGGCCGCTTCACGTCGTGGAAGGTGGCCGGCAACATGATCGTGGCCAACCCGGGCACCGGCATCGGCTTCAACCGGATGGTGAAGGAGTACAACAACTACACCACCGGCATCAAAAACGAGGAAGGCACCGAGGAGCACTTCGCGCGCGTCGCGCACAACTCCTACTTGCAGATCTGGGCCGAGTCGGGAACGCCGGCCTACATGCTCTTCATGGGCATGGTGGTGGGCACGGTGCTCTCGATGATGCATCTCGCTCGACGCGCCAGGAAGGAGGGCATGGACTGGGCGGCGAACTATGCGTCCGCCATCCAGGTGTCGACCATCTGCTACTTGGTCGGCGCGACCTTCCTCAATCGCGCGCACTTCGACTTCATCTATCAGTTGGTGATCATCGGCTCGTGTCTGCCGCGCGTGATGGAGCACGAACGCACGCACTTCGGCGCGTTGCGCTCCGGCCCGCGCATCGCGCAGGGCGTGACGGTGCGTCACCCGAATCCCTTCGTGAACGTGGGGGCGCGATGAGCAGCGCCACGCCGCTCGCCGTGGTGGTGCCGGACCTCAGCGTGGGGGGGCTGCAGGGTATGGCGGTCGACCTGATCGCCGCGCTCGATCCCGACGAGTTCGCGCCGCACGTGTACAGCTTCGACGCAGGCGGCCCGCTCGAAGAGCGTCTCGCCGAGCTCGAGGTGCCCCATGTGCACATGCCGCGTGCTCACGGCGTGGCGCCGGGCTACGCGCGCGAGTTGGGCGAACGCTTCTCCGCCGACGGCATCCAGCTCGTGCACTGCCACAACGTGACCGCCCTGTTCCACGGCGCGCGTGCGGCGTGGCGCGCCGGCCGCGTGCCGGTGTTGTTCACCGAGCACGACCGCGAGATGCCCGCGCCTTGGAAGCACCGCATCCTGCATCGCTGGCTCGCGCGACGCGTCACCCGCACCGTGGCGGTCTCCGCTGGGCTCGCGCGCGACCTCACGCGTTTCGAAGGCTTCCCCGCGGCTCGCACCTCGAGCCGCGTGAACGGGATCCCCGACCCGCAACTGCGGGCGCTCCCCGACCGCGCGGCCGCGCGCGCCGAGCTGGGTTGGGACGAGCGGCCCGTGATCCTTGCCGTCGGCAACCTCACGCCGGTGAAGAACCACCTCGGTTTCCTCAAGGTGTTCGATCGTGTGGCGCAGGCGTTGAACGGCGAGGTGCGTTTCGTGCTCGCCGGCAGCGGTCCGCTGCACGACGGGATCCGCGCCGCCGCCGACGCGCTGCCCGCCGGTGACGTCGAGCTGCTCGGCCGCCGCGACGACGTCGCACGCCTGCTCGCCGCCGCAAACGTGTTCGTGCTGCCGAGCCACCGCGAAGGCCTGCCGCTGAGCCTCGTGGAAGCGCACGCCATGGAGCGCCCGTCAGTGTGCTGGGACGTGGGCGGCAACGGCGAAGTCACCGTCGCGAACAGCACCGGCTTCCTCATCGACTACGGCGACGAAGAGGCCTACGCCGCGCGTCTGCTCGAGCTGCTCCGAGACGCCGACCTGGCCACGCGCATGGGCGCCGCCGCGCGCGAACGCTTCACCGAACACTTCACGCATGCGGCCATGGTCGCGGACTACGTGGAGCACTACCGTCAACTCTTGGGGGCGCGCGTCTGATGTGTGGCATCGCCGGATTCGCAGCGGCGCCGGGGCGCCAACGTCCTGAGCAAGCGCTGCTCGAACGCATGACCTCCGTGATCGCGCACCGCGGTCCCGACGCCATGGACTTCCATCTCGACGACGCTTGCGGCCTCGGCCACCGGCGCCTCGCGATCATCGACGTGTCCGGCGGTCGCAATCCCCTCGAAGACAGCGACGGCCACGTGGCCCTCGTGTTCAACGGCGAGATCTACAACCACGAGCTGTTGCGCAGCGAGCTCGTGGCAGCCGGCCGCAAGCCTCGCACCCAGAGCGACGGCGAAGTCATCCTGCACGGTTACCTGCACTGGGGACTGCGTGGCATGTTGCGCAAGTTGCGCGGCATGTTCGCCTTCGCGCTGCTCGACCGGCGCAACGGCAGCCTGCACCTGGCGCGCGACCCGCTCGGCATCAAGCCGCTGTTCGTCTCCGAGCAACACGGCGTGATGTACTTCGGCTCCGAGATGAAGGCCGTGCTCGAGGCCTTCGCCGGTCGGCCGCAACTCGATCCGCGCGCGCTGTTCCAATGCGCCACGCTGGGTTACTGCCTCGCGCCGCGCACGCCCTACCTCGGCGTCGAGAGCCTCATGCCGGGCACCTGCCTGAGCTGGCACGAGGGCAAGCGTCGCGTGCATCGTCATCACGAGGTCGTGTTCGAGCCGGGGCGTTCGCCCGACGACCCCGAGGAGTGCTGGTCGCGCTTGGGCGACTCGGTGCAGAGTCACTTGATGAGCGAGGTCCCACTGGGCGCCTTCCTCTCGGGCGGCATCGATTCCTCGGCGGTCGTGACCTCGATGCGCGAGCGTGTCGACAGTGTGGACGCGATCTCGGTGGGCGTCACCTCCGCCGGCCTCGACGAGCGCCCCTTCGCGCGCGAAGTCGCCGAAGGACTCGGCGTGCGCCTGCACGAAGAAACCGCCGAACCCGGCATCGCCGAGCTGCTGCCCGACCTCGCTTGGCACCTCGAAGCGCCCTACACCGACACCTCGGCCGCGCCCACGTGGTTGGTCTGCGAAGCCGCGCGTCGGCACGTGACCGTGGCGCTCTCCGGCGATGGTGGCGACGAGAACTTCGCCGGCTACCGCCGCACCCGCTACGACCTGCTCGAAGAACTCTGGCGCGGTCGCCTCCCCGGCGGATTGCGTCGCGGCTTGCTCGGTCCGCTGGGTCGCGCCTGGCCGCGTGGCGAGTGGGTGCCGCGTCCCTTGCGCGCGGGAACCATGCTGCGCAACCTCGGCGGCGATTGGCTCGACGGTTGGTTGCACTCGCTCACGCGCATCCCCGAGAGCGCCGCGCGCGAACTGTTGCGCCCCGAGTGGCAGACGTCCGAACCCTTGCGCGCCGATGTCGAAGAACGCGCCGCACCGCTGCAAGACCTCGACCCGCTCAGTCGCGTGCTCGGCATGGACCTCAGCACCTGGCTCTCCGACGACATCCTCGTGAAGGTCGACCGCATGTCGATGGCGCACAGCCTCGAGGTGCGCGTGCCGCTGCTCGACACCGACTTCGTGGACTACGCGGCGGGCCTGCCCAGTGAGTCGAAGTTGCGCGGTGGCGAGGGCAAGCACTTGCTCAAGCGTGCCTGCCGCGGGCGCGTGCCCGACTCGGTGCTCGACCGTCCGAAGCAGGGCTTCCACTTGCCGGTCAACGAGTGGTTGCGCGGCCCGTTGGCCGGGCGCCTCAACGAGATCCTCGCCGACGGCAACGCAGAAGTGTTCGAGTTGCTCGACCCCGAACCGCTGGCGCGCTTCGCGCAGCAACACGCTTCCGGCAAGCGTGATCGCAGCACCGAGCTGTGGTTCCTGATCGCCACCGACGCGTTCCTGCGCAGCGGGCCCGGAGGCAGCGAACGGTGAAGCTGTTGGTCTTCACCTCGCTCTACCCGAACAGCGCGCAGCCTCAGCACGGCGTGTTCGTCCAGACACGTCTTAGGCAGTACCTCGCGCGTCATCCCGGTTCGGCCAGCGTGGTCGCGCCCGTGCCCGCCGCGCCGCCCGTCGGTCCGGCCCGCTGGACGCGCTTCCGCCAGATCCCCGCGCGCGAGGAGCTCGCCGGACTGCCCGTGTCGCACCCGCGCTTCTTCGCGCCGCCCGGCTTCGGCGACCGCTTCCGCGCAGGCTTCATGGCGCGTGGATGCCGCAAGGCGCTCGTCGAGCAAGCGTTGGCCTTCCAGCCCGATCTGCTCGACGTGCACTACGCCTTCCCCGACGGCGTGGCCGCCGCCACGCTCGCCGAGGACCTCAGCGACGCCCTCGGCCGACGCTTGCCCATGGTGCTCACCTGCCGCGGCACCGACCTCAACCTGGTGCCGCAGATCCCGCGCCTCGCTGGACAAGTGCGGCGCGCACTGCAACGCGCCGATCACGTCGTCACGGTGGCGGAAGCCTTGCGCAGCGTGGCGCTCGAGTTGGGCCTCGCGCCCGAACGCGTGACGACCTTCCGCAACGGTGTGGACATCGAGCACTTCACACCGGGTGCGCGCAGCGCCGCGCGAGATCGCCTCGGCCTGCCGACCGAAGCACGCTGCTTCCTCGCCGTGGGGCACCTGATCCCGCGCAAGGGCGTGCTCGAACTCCTCGAGGCTTTCGCACGCGTGCACCATGGATGCGTGGAGCCCGTGCAGTTGATCTACGTAGGCGACGGTGAACTCGCCGCCGCACTCGTCGAGCGCGCGCGTGAACTCGGCGTGGACCACATGCTGCGCATGGTGGGGGCCGTGCCGCACGCCGAGCTGGCCGACTGGTACCGCGCCGCCGACTGTTTCGTGCTCGCTTCGCTGCGCGAGGGTTGGCCGAACGTCGTGCTCGAAGCGCTGGCCTGCGGCACACCCGTGGTCGCCACGCGCGTGTGGGGCACGCCCGAGATCCTCGACGGTTGCGCGGCCGCGGCCCTCGTGGAACCCGGTGTCGACGGTCTCGCGAGTGGCTTGGCCGCGTCGGAGCGACTCGACGCCCGCGCCGCGCGCCCCTGGGCCGAACGCTACACTTGGGACGCCACCAGCGATGGCCTGCACGCGCTCTACACCCGACTCGTGGACGAGGCCCGATGACCCCAGCCGCCGCTCTCACTCACGGCCTCTCCTTCGACATCGAAGAGGCGCACCACGCGCTCAACATGTGGTCCGTGACACCGCCCGAAACGTGGGACGAGCAACCCACGCGCGTGGAAGCCGTCACCGATCGCCTCCTCGCGCTGCTCGCCGAGCACGATCAACGCGCCACCTTCTTCGTGCTCGGCCAAGTCGCGCGACGCTCACCCGAAGTGGTGCACGCCATCGTGAAGGCCGGTCACGAGTTGGCCTCGCACGGCAGTAGCCACCGCATGGCGGGCGACCTCGGTCCTGAAGGCTTCGCAGCCGACATCGCCGACGCGCGCGCGCAACTCCAAGACCTCAGCGGGCAGCCTGTCGAAGGCTTCCGCGCGTCGACCTTCTCGATCGGACGCGGCACGCGTTGGGGTCTCGAGGCCGTGGCCGCCGCAGGCCACAGCTGGGACAGCAGCGTGTTCCCGGTGGTGCACGATCGCTACGGCGACGCCGACTTCCCGCACACGCCCGTGCACCTCGACCTGCCCAGCGGCCGCGCGTTGCGTGAGTACCCGTTGCTCACGCGCCCGGCTTTCGGCAAGCGTTGGCCCGCTGCTGGCGGCGGCTACCTGCGCTTGCTGCCGCTCGCGCTCGTGGAGGGCGCTTTGCGTCGGAGTGCGCGTGAGCAGCAACCCGGCGTCGTCTACTTGCATCCGTGGGAGCTCGACCCGGGCCAGCCGCGTCACGCACTCGGCGGCTTGCGCACCTTCCGTCACTACTTCGGTTTGCGGCGCGTGGAAGGCAAGTTGACGCGCCTGCTCGAGCGCCACCGCTTCGGACCGATCGGCGAGATCCCCGTGCCTCAGCACGCGCGGCTGGATCCCAGCGCGCTGCCCGGTGGGATGACGGCCGCCTAGGTCTGCTCGGCCTCGTCCGGCGGCGCGCAGAGGTCGCGCATGGCCTCCACGCGCGCGCGCGCAGGATGGTCGTCGGGAGCGCGCAGCAGGAACAGGTCGAAGACCTTCGCGGCCGACTCGTCGAGCCCGGCGGCGTAGGCGATGCGACCCACCGTGAGGTACGTGTCTTCGGTGAGCAGCGGTGACTTCGCGACGCGTTGGAAGTAGGTGAGCGCGTCTTCGCCTCGGCCGCTCAGGTAAGCGTCGGCGGCGAGCACCTCCACGGCCTCGGGCGGCATGTTGTTCTGGTAGGCGCCCTGCACGAAGGCGGCGGCTTGGTGTGGCTGGCCGATCTGTTCGAACAGCAAGCGCGCGAGGCTCAGCACGGCCTTCTTCTCGCTGGGCTCCACGAACGTGAGCACTTCGAGGAAGCGTCGCGCGGAGATCAGGTTGCCCTGTTCGAGGTCGAGGTAGGCCAGCTCGCGGAAGTGTTCGATGGCGCCGGGCTGCAGGAGCAAAGCATGTTCGTAGAGGCGGCGCGTGCGGTCGAAGGCTTCGTTGAAGCCGGCGCGTTGCGCGATGATCGCGGCTTGGCGCAACACGAGCGAGCGCTCCCGAGCGCGCGGATCCACCGGAGAGATGGGGTTGGCTTCGAGCTGTTCGAGCAGGCCGTCGAGCAGGGCGGCGAGACGCTCGGGGTCGTCGCTGGCGGCGCGCGCCACGGTGGCTTGCAGTGGCAGGTGTTCGGGGTGCGCGGCCGCGAGTTCGTCGGCGAGCTCGAGCGTGTCGCCCACGAGTTGGGTGAGGTGCGCGAGCGCGTCGAGGCACTCGCCGCGCAGGGCGTCGTCGAGCGGATGCTCTTCGAGGATGGTGCGCACGAGCCTGCCGACTTCGGCTTGGTGTCGCGTGCGGGACAGCAGATCGAGACGACCGGAGAGGGCTTGCTTGTCGGCGGGGTCTTTGGCGAGCAGCTCGACGTAGATCTCGTCGGCGCTGTCGTAGAGGCCGCGTTCACGCAGGGCGTCAGCGAGCAGGCGTCGCACGGCTGGTGTCGGCTCGGCGTGCGCCACGAGTGCGAGGCCCCAGGCGTCGCGGTCGAGCGCCTGGCCGGCGCGCAGCGCGAGCTCGAGCAGCTCCACGTCGTCGGGGCGTGCATCGAGGAGCGGCACGAGCACGGCCAGCGCTTCGTCCGGCGCGCCAGCATCCAGTGTGCGACGCGCGAGCGTGATCGTGGGCGTGATCAGGCTGGGCAGTGTTTCGAGCGCGTAGCGCGCGAGGAAGCGCGACTCCGTTGCCCAGAACGGGCGGTCGGCCGCGAGCACCATGAGCAACAAGGAGTGCCCGAGCTGCTTGGCGCGCGCGGGTTGCTTGCGCGCGAGCTTGATCCACGCGGCGATGTCTTCACCAGCGGTGGGGTAGGTCTCTTCGGGGGCGCCGAGCACCTTGCGCGGCAGCACGTCTTCGAGGTTGTCGATCACCGGGAGCAGGCGCAGCAGCGCGTCGAAGAGTTCCATGCGACGCGCGCCGAACTCCACGTCCACACCCAGATCACGCAGACGTGCGATCGGCACGGCGTCGCCGAGCGCGCGTTGTCCGCGCAGGGCTTGACCGACCATGTCGCAGAGTTCGAGTTCGTTGCGGCGCTCGGTCTGATGCACCGAGAGGCGCAAGCGATGGCTGGCTTCGTCGCCGCGGCCGTCGAGGCTCAGCAGCAGGAAACGGTCGCGCACGGAGGCTTCGTCTTCGACGCGCGCGAGCAAGTCCGAGGCTTCGTCCACATGACCCAAGGCCTTGGCCGCGGCGGCGAGGGGACGCAGCGCGCTGCGCACGGACGGTTGCGCGCGCGTGGTCTCGTCGAAGAGTTGCAGCAGCAGTTCGGGACGCTCGGCCTCGAGCAAGCTGCTCGTGAGGCGCTCGAGTTGGTTCGGGAACAGTCCCGGCGTGAGGAAGACAAGGCGATCCGCGGCGGCCTCCACGAGACCCTCGATGTCGGCGGCGAGACCGAGCTCGAGACCCAGCAGCGCGACGTCGTCGGAGTCGGGGTGCGTGGTGGCCAGCGGCACGAGGATGTTCGTGGCCGCTTCGATGTCGCCGCGCGCGAGGAAGGCGCGCGCCGCCAGCAACCAGACGTCGAGACCCGGGCGGTGATCGTGTTCCGAGAGCAGTCGCTCCACGAGTCGTGACGCCGCTTCGGGACGCCCTTCGTCGAGCAGTCGAAGTCCGTAGCGCACGGCGCCCACGCCGCGCGGGTCAGCCAGGATCATCTCGTTGACGAGCGTGCCCGCGGCCTCGTGGCGACCCAGGGCGAGTTCCACGCGCATGGCCAACTCGAGCGCTTCGCCGTCGCTGGGCACCGCTTTCAGCAGCTCGCGGAACTCCACGGAGGCCGGCTCGAACTGACCTTCGCGCACGAGCAGACGCGCGAGCAGGAAGCGGAACATCTGCACCTGCGGATGGGACTCGCTCAGCTGGCGGCACTCGACGCGTGCTTGCACCAGGTCGCCCTCGGCCAAGCGGGCCTGGATGACTTCGTAGGCCAGCGCCGGGTTGTTCTGCAGCCCGGTCACGCCGACGGGAGCGCTGACCTCGCTGCGTCCGAGTTGGCGATCCACCTGCGAGCGCTTGAACTGGGCTTCTAGGTACGCGGCGCGGGTGGCGAGGTCGCCGGCCACGATGCGCTTGGCGCGCTCTTGCAGGTCGTTGCCGTAGTGCGCTTGGTTGAGGCGGTTCGAGATGTCGAGCCAGAGCGCGAAGTCGTCGATGTCGCGCGAGTTGACGGTGAGCAGCGCGTAGGCGTCGTCGCGCGCGGCGTCCACGAGGCCGGCGGCGAGCAGTTGTTCGATTCGCAGACGACGCGCGGGGAGGTCGTCGGGACGTTCGGCGAGCAGGGCGTCGAGCGCGACGAGCCCGCGGTTGTCGCCGACCTCGGCGTAGAGTTCGTGCGCCAACAACAGGATTGCGCGGCGACGTTCGGGGAAGGCGCGCAACGAGGGAGGCAGTCGTGCGCCGAGGCTCACGATGGTCGCGGGATCGCGGATGGCGTCGCGCGCGCCGTCGTGATCGCCCAAGGCTGCCAGCGACGCGGCTTCGGCCCAGTCGAGCATCTCGGTCGCGCGCGTCCATGTGCGGTAGCGCGGCAGCTCCTCGAGCAAGAGCTCCCACTGCTCACCCTTCACGCGCTGCTCGAGCATCCAGTCGATGTAGCGCGGCGGCGCGACGGGACGCGTCTTGAGGAACTGAAGCGCGATGTCTTCGTAGCGGTCGGCGGCCAGGCCGTGTTCGCCGACGGCGTCTTCGACCGCGGCGAGCACTTCCAGGAAGTGGCGCTCGGCGGCCTTCGGCATCTTGGGGTGACGCAGCGCCATCGAGGCTTCGAGGTGGGCCTCGAAGAGTCGTCCCGAGCGCAGCAGGATCTCGCAGTAGCCTTCGGCGAGGCGCTGGTCGAAGGCGGCGTAGTCGCGATAGCCGGCGAGCGTCTGCGAGGCTTCGAGGAAGCGGCGACGCGCTGCGGTGAGCTCTTCGCGCAGGGTGAGGCGCAGCGTGGGATCCGCATCGGGCGCCAGCTCATCCAGCAGCGCATCGGGATCGGGTTCGCCCCAGAGGTCGGTCACGTAGCTCTCGACGAGCTGTTCGATTTCGAGGTCGGCGTCGGTCTTCTCGCCGCCCACGAAGCGCCGCAACAGCGCGGCTTGGGTCGCCGTCGACCCGTTGTACTGAGCGAGCCCGAGTGACAGTTGGTGGGCTAGGTTGTTCGGTTGGAGCTCGACGATCTCCGCCGACTTGGCCACGGCTTCATCGTGCCGGCCCGCAGTCGTGAGGTAACCCACGGCGGCGCGTCGCGCGCGGATCCCTTGCATGTCGGTGCTGGCCACGCGCGAAGCGTGGTCGAGTGCTGCCACGGCCGAAGCGTGATCCGTGAGGTCCGCGTAGGCCTGCGCCGACTGCATCAGCGCTTCGAAGTGGTCGGGGTGTTGGTCGAGCACGGCGCGCAGGATCTCGAGACTGCTGCGCGGGTCCGTGGGCAAGCCGTTGAGCGGATCGCCGCGTCGTACTTCGATGGCGCGCGCGACGAGGTCGTCGGCGGTGGCCAAGCTGGCCCGACGTACGAGCAGCGTGACGCTGCCGACGAGCAACGCGGCCACGATCCAAGGCAGCCAGAACCCGATACGACGACGACGGCGGCGTCGGCTCAAGGCGGCGCTCCGAGAAAGGGCAGCTGGCCCTGGGCTTCGGTGGGCAGCTGCGCTTCCACGAGCAGTTGGCCGTCGGGCAGCAAGCGCGCGCGCAGATCACCTTGATGACGCAGCAACGCGCCGCGCGCCGACGTGAGGCTGATCGCGCCGGGCAGACCCAGCGCCATGCGCGCCCACAAGGGGATGAACAGGCGACTCGCCGCGTCGGGCGGCAGTCGCGGCGTGCGCGCTTGGTGACTCAGCACGAAAGCGGCCGGCGCACGGTCGGCGCCGCTGACCTGCAGCGTGCTGTCCTCGTTGCCGGCGCGCAGCAAGTACTCCCACACGTCGGCGAGGGCTTGCGCGAGCACGTCGATGTCGAGGCTGAGCGGACGCTCGGGCACGTTGAACTCCACGCGACCGGCGAGCGCGGCGTCGCGCGCGGCGAGCAACTCGTTCACGCGCTCGAGCAGCGCGCTCGAGGAGCACGGCGTGGCGGCCACAGGGGGCCGGCGCGAGGACTGGACGACGTCGTGCACCACAGTTTGGATGCGCCTTGCGGCCTCCTCGATCTGGGCCAAGTGAGAGCGTGCGGACTCCTCCTGAATTTCGACCTTGAGCAGCTCCAGCTGGAGAAAAAGCGAGGTCAGCGGGTTGCCGATCTCGTGGCTCAGGCCGGCTCCCAGGTCTTCGAGGATGCCCTCGGCGAGCGGCGCCACGCTGGTGCGGGCGCACCAACGGACCACGTCTTCGAGGAAGAAGGGCTCCACGAAGACGGCGTCGCAGTCGGGCGGCACGGCCTGGCTGCTCGCGACCAGTGCGGCCATGCGCAGGCCTGGACACTGCTGGCGCAGGCGTTGCGCGTCGGCGCGGCCGAGCGCTTGGCCGTCGCGCAGGTCGGCCACGAGCAGCGCGCGGCCGTCGTCGGCCAGCAGGCGCGCGGCTTCGGCGGCTTCCGTGGTGGCGTGCACGCTCCCCAGCCCTGCTTCGAGGGCCGAGGTCAGGGCCACGCTCTCAGCGCGTCCCGAGGCGGCAAGGACGACCACGGACATGGGTTCATGTTAGCGATCCGCCGGGTACGATGAGTGCGGCTTCTCGCACTCCCCGGGACACGGAACGCCTGAGTTGGTCAGCCTGTCCGTCATCATCCCTGTCTACGACGAAGTGGGGTCCATCGGGCCGCTGCTCGCCGACCTCGAAGCGGTGCTGGATCACGTCGAGCGCTCCTCCGAGATCGTTGTGGTCGACGACGGCAGCCGCGACGGCACCGCCGAGGTGCTCGAGGAGCGGCGCCAGATGAGTCGCCGCCTGCGCGTGCTGCGCCTGCGCACGAACTTCGGGCAAACCGCCGCCATGGCCGCAGGTTTCGACGCCGCCCGTGGCGACGTGCTGATCACGATGGACGGCGACCGTCAGAACGACCCCACCGACATCCCCGGCCTGCTCGCCGACATCGACGCCGGCCACGACATCGTGAGCGGCTGGCGCCGCGACCGTCGCGACAGCTTCCTCTCCCGCATCCTGCCCTCGATGGTCGCCAACCGCATCCTGGCCAAGATCACCGGCGTGAACCTGCACGACTTCGGCTGCACGCTGAAGGCCTACCGCGCCGACTTCATCCGCCGCGTGCACCTCTACGGCGACATGCACCGCTTCATCCCGGGCCTGGGCGCCGCCGTGGGCGCGCGCGTGGGGGAACGCGTGGTGGCGCACCACCCCCGCCAGCGCGGCGTGAGCAAGTACGGCATCGGGCGCACCTTCATGCTGCTCACCGACATGGTCGTGCTGCGCATGCTCGTGCGCTTCTCGGGCCAACCGCTGCACTATTTTGGGCTGCTCGGCATCGCTACCTTTGTGCTGTCGTCGGCGGTGGCCTTCGTGGCGTTCGTGGACACCACCGACCTCACGCTCGTGAACTATTCCACGGTGGTGATGCCAGCGGTGGCCGTGCTCGGATTCTGTCTCTCGATCTCGTTCGTGATGATGGGCTTGCTCTGTGAGCTCGCCTTGCGCAGTCGTTCGGCGCGCGAGACCGCCTACGCACCTCTGTTCCGCCTTGAGGAATTCGGATGACTTCGCTCGACGTGTCCGCGGTCATCGCGCTGCTCGACGAAGCGCCTGATCTCGGCGAGATCATCCGGCAGTACGGCGCCGAGTTCAGCGACCGCGGTCTGGCCTACGAGTTCATCCTCGTGCTCGACGGCCTGGGCGAAGAACTCACCGACCGCGTGCGCGAACAGATCCCCGAAGGTGCGCCCGTACGCCTGGCGCACTTCAACCAACCCTTCGGTGAAGAGCGCGCGCTGGCGGTGGGTTACCGCAATGCGCGCGGTCGCATGATCGTCTCGCTGCCCTCGTACATGCAGCTCGATCCCGGCGACATCCACCACGTGATCGACGCGCTCGAGTCGGGCTACGACCTGGTCGCCGGTTGGCGTGTGCCGCGCGTGGACCCCGTGCTCAACCGCTTGCAGAGTTGGCTCTACAACCGCGCCATGAGCGCGCTCACGGGCGTGCGCTTGCACGACCTGAACTGTGGGCTCACCGGCCTGCGTCGTTCACTGGTCGACGAAGTGCTCGTGGAAGGCAACGTGTCGCGCTTCTTGCCGGTGCTCGCGCATCGCCAGGGTTTCAAGGTCGGCGAAGTGCGCGTGCGTCACTTGCGCGAGAAGGGGCGCCAAGGTTTCTTCGGGCTGGGCGTCTACGTGCGCCGCGTGCTCGACGTGGTCGCGCTCTTGTTCATCACGCGCTTCACGCGCAAGCCGCTGCGCTTCTTCGGCATGGCGGGCGGCTTGTTCATCGCCGCGGGTTTGTCCGTGTGCGCGTGGTTGCTGATCGACTACTTGATGGACCCCGACACCGTGCAGCAGGAGTTGCGCAACCGCGCCTCGCTCGTGATCGGTATGTCGTTGCTGGTGCTCGGCGTGCAGATCTTCGCGCTCGGCTTGGTGGGGGAGATCATCATCTTCACCAGCGCCCAGAACGTGCGCGACTACACCGTCGACCGGGCCTTCCCGGCGCGCGCCGGTGACTCGAGTGCAGCGTCAGCCGGCAACGAAGCGCAGCTCGACGAAGCCGATCCCACCGCGATCGCGCACGAGGACACTCCGCAGGCCTCCACTCAAGACTCGAGGGGGGAGCGCCCCGCGTGACGCGTGCGCGCGCGCTCACGGCGCTGATCCTGCTGGTCGCCCTGGCGCTGCGCCTCTGGGGCCTGGGTCGTTGGAGTTTCGATGGCGACGAGCTCTACAGCTGGTTCAGCGTGCAGCGACTGCTCACCGGCGACGAATGGCGCAGCGGCACGCAGAGTTTCCCGCTCGGCTACCTGCTCATGGCGGGCAGCGCGTGGCTGCTCGGCGCGAGCGAGTGGAGCTTGCGTCTCTTGCCGGCCTTGTTCTCGTGGGGCTCGGTGGCCGCGCTGCTGCTGATGCGTCGCGACGTGGGTTGCCGCGGCGACCGTTGGTTGGCGGCGGGCGTGGCCGCGCTCTCGCCGTGGATGTTGTTCCACGCTCAGTCGGCGCGCTTCTATGGCTTGCTCGTCGGACTCGTCACCGTGGCCTTGTTGTGGAGCTTGCCTGGCAGTGGCCGGCGTCCGCGACGCGCGTGGGGGGCGCTGCTCCTGGCCACGCTGTGTCATCCCAGCGCAGCCTTGTTGGTGCCCGCGCTCGCGTTGGGCAACGCCGGTCGCCCTGCGCTGCTGCGACGCGTCGGCTTGCTGGCCCTCGCCACCCTGGGGCTCGCGGCCGCGCTCGTCTTCAGCGAAGGCAGTTCGCCGCATCAGGTGCTGGACCGCTTGATGTCGGGCGCCGACCCGGGCCGCTACGACCTGGCGCACTTCCTGCTCGGCTTGGCTTACAACTTCGGCCCGCTGCTGGGCTTGCTGGCGCTGGCCGGCTCGTGGGGGCTGCTGCGTTCGTCGCTGCCTGAGCGGCGCGTGTTGCTACTGGCCGGCTTGGTGCCGCCCGCCGTGTTGCTGCTGGCCTCGCTGGCGGGGCTCTCGGTGCACCAGCGTTATGCTCTGGTGGCCGTCCCCGGCCTGCTGCTCCTGGCGACGCACGGTTTTCGCGGCTTGCCCTCCCGGGCTCTGCGCGGCGTGGTCTTGGCGGGGCTCGTGTTGATCCCGGCGCCGCGTCTGCTCGCTCACCTGAACGACGGTTCGCGCCACGACACGCGCGCTGTGGCGCAGTTCCTGGCCCAGAATGCCGACCCCGACGACGCGTTGGTCCTTGAACAGCACGCCATGATCGAACTCTATCTTCACGAGATGCCCCGCTTTGCCGATAGCTTCACGAGCGAAGCTCCGGTGGCGCCCAGGCGACAGCACGACCTGGCGCGTCAGCTCCGCGAGAGTTGGTTGGCGCTCAAGGCCAGCCACCGGCAGCGTCCCGAAGAGGAGGCATGGCACGCATGGGTCGATCAGGTCTACACGGAAGTGGCTCGGGTGGGACGCCCGCCGTGGCCGCTCGTGCGTCACGACAATCAGTACGTGATCTATCGGCGCACGCGCCGACTGCCGCCGAGCAAGTTCCGCACGCCCACGTCCGGCCTTCAACAGGGGACGACTCCCGACCCGATGAGCGAACGATGAAGCCAGGCGCAGGACCCGTCGACGTGGAGTTGCTCGACGTGCGCTACGCGCGCGCCGTCGACCGCTACGTGGCCACCCATCCCGACGGCACACCCTTTCACGAGACGCGCTGGCTCGACCTCGTGCGCGCCACCTTCGGTTTCGCCACGAAGACTCTCGTGGCCGCCGACCGCGAGTGCATCCGCGGCGTGCTCCCGCTGGGGCTCGTGGCCGCGCCGATCACCGGCCGTCGCTTGGTGTCCGTGCCCTACGGCGTGTACGGCGGCGTGCTCGCCTCCGACACCGAGGCCGCCGAGGCGCTCGACCGCGCAGCGGTGGAACTCTCGCACGAGTTGCACGTGCGCTACCTCGAGATGCGCTACCTCGGCGCCGGCGTCACCAAGCACGCGTCGGCCACGATCCACGAGACCTACCGCAAGGACCTCCCCGAGACCCCCGAGGAAGTGCTCGCCACGATCCCGCGCAAGGCGCGCGCCGAAGTGCGCAAGGGGCGCAACAAGCACGGCCTCGTGTTCACGAGTCACCCCGGGTTGCTGGATGGCTTCTACGAGCTCTACTGCATCAACAAGCGTCAGCTCGGCTCGCCGGTGTTCCGTAAGTCGTTCTTCCGGCGCGCGCTCGACCTCTACGGTCCGCGCGGGTTCCTGCACGGCGTGGAGAAAGACGGCAAGCTGCTCGCCGCCGTGCTGAGTCTGCGCGGAGGCGACACGCTCTACCCGTACTACTCGGGCGCGTTGCCTGAAGCCGGACGCCTCGGCGCGAGCAACTTGATGTACGCCGCGCTCATGGAAGAGGCGGTGCGCCTGGGCATGAAGCGCTTCGACTTCGGACGCAGTCGCATCGGTTCGGGACCGGCCTCTTTCAAACAGCACATGGGCTTCGATCCCACGCCGCTCGACTACCAGTTCCACTTCCCTTACGGCGGCAAGCCGCCCACGCTCTCACCGGGCAACCCGGCGATGAAGCTGCCGCAGTTGGTGCTCTCGAACCTGCCGGCCTGGATGGGACCGCTGGTCGGGCCGAGCCTGATGCGTCACGTGCCCTGACGCGTTGCGCGCGTGCGCTGAGCGTTGCGAACGAGCGGCGTCTGCCGGGCGAGGGAACGCGTCAGCTGTGCGCGTGGTCGTCGGGAGTGTCCGTCTCGGGCGGGAAGCGCTGCAAGATCAGGTCGACGGCTTGCAGCACGTCGTCCACGATGACATCGCAGTGTGCTTCGGCGTCGGGGGGCAGACCGTGACCGCTGCGCACGAGCACGCGCAGCGCCTCGGGTGCGACGCCGTGGAACATGTCGCGGACCGCGTCGCCCACGAAGGCCGAACGCGAGAGGTCGATCTCGTGCTCGAAGCAGGCCAGCTCGAAGAGACCGTGCGCCGGCTTGCGACAACCGCAGCGCTGCGCGTAGGCGGGTGAGCTGCCCTCGGGGTGGTGGGGGCAGTAGTAGATCGCGTCGAGTTCCCCGCCCTCGGAGGCCAGGCGCTCGCGCAAGTCGTCGTGCAGCGCGCCCAGTTCTTCTTCGTCGAGCATGCCGCGCGCCACCGCCGACTGATTGCTCAGCACGATGCACAGGAAGCCGGCTTCGTTGAGACGGTGCAGCGCGGCACCGACGCCCGCGAAGGGCACGATGTCTTCGCGGCGGCGCGGGTAGCTGCGCTCCTCGATCAGTGTTCCGTCGCGATCGAGGAAGACCGCCGGGCGCGCCTTCATGTGGCCAGCGCGCCCGACTCCACGAGCGCGCGCTCCACGGCGTCGCACAGGATGTGCCCGGCGAGGATGTGCACTTCTTGGATACGCGGTGTGCAACTGGACGGCACGGCGAGCAACACGTCGGCGAGCTCGGCGCAGCGTCCGCCGCCCTTGCCCGTGAGTGCGACGGTGCCTGCGCCCAGCTCGCGCGCCTTGGCCAGTGCGCGCACGACGTTCTCCGAGTTGCCGCTGGTGCTCAGGCCGAGCGCGACATCACCTGGGCGGTAGTGCGCCTGCAGCATGCGCGCGAAGGCGTCGTCGTAGGAGTAGTCGTTGGCGGTGGCGGTGAAGCTCGCGGGCGCGGCCAGCGCCACGGCGGCCACGCCGGGTCGGTCGATCGAGAAACGGTTCACGAGCTCGCCCTCGATGTGCAACGCGTCGCTCATCGAGCCGCCGTTGCCGAACAGGATCAGCTTGCCACCCTTCAGGTAGGCCTTCACGAGCAGCGCCGCCGCGGCACCGACGGCGGCTTCGAGGTCGTCCCGGCAGGCTTCGAGCAGGGCGCGGTGATCCTCGAAGGTGGAGGTCACGAGAGAGTGGAAGGCGGTGTCGTCTTGTTCGGGCATGATCGGCGCAGTCTACTGGATCGGGTTCACGCCTCCCACGCCGCGCCTCGGATCCGAAATCCGTGTCTTGCGCGCGCCGCCGCCGCCACCTGAGTCGTCCACCCATGGCAGAGCCCGACGCCGACGCCCTGCGCGGGCAGCCGCCGCTGGAGCGCGCCTGGTTCGCGTCGGACTTCCATCTGCACCGGCGCGACCCCGACGCCATCGAGCGCGCCTGCGCCTTTCTGCGTGAGGCTGGGCGCGAGCGGGTCCAGCTCCTCGGCCTGCTGGGCGACCTCTTCCTGGCCTGGCTGGGGCCCTGCTCCTTGCGCGACCCGGCGCTGAGGCCCTTCCTGCACGAAGTGCGACGCCTCACAGCGCGCGGCACGCGAGTGCTCTTCGTGCACGGCAACCACGACTTCTTCCTCGGCCCCGAGTTCAGCGCGGCCACCGGCGCCGAGGTCTACGCCGCGGGCACACAAGTCGTGCTCGGCGGTCAGCGCGTGCGGCTCGAACACGGCGACGCATTCTGCACGCGCGACCACAGCTACCACCGCTTGCACCGCGTGTTGCGCAGCCGCCCGCTGCGCGCCCTGTTCGGAGTGTTGCCCGAGCGCGCTTTGGAAGCCTGCGCGCGCAAGCTGATCGGCACGGCGCACCGCACCACGGGCGCCAAGCCCCAGTCGATGATGGACATCGTCGACGAGGCGGTGGTGCGACGCTTCGAAACCGGCGCGCACGTGGTCGTGTGCGGGCACGTGCATCGGGCGCGTCAGGCGCGTCTGCCCGTGCCGGGGGGAAGCACGGGCGAGCTGTTCGTGATGGCCGACTTCGAGCGCTCGGGCAGTCAGTTGCGCTGGGAACACGGACGCTTCGAGTTGCTCAGCGAGCACGCGCGCTTCGCGCCGCCCACGCCGCCGGTGATCGCCATCGACGGCCCCGCGGGCAGCGGCAAGAGCACAGTGGGCAAGCTGCTCGCCGAGCGCTTGGGTTGGTTGCGGCTCGACTCGGGCTCGCTCTACCGCGCCATCACCGAGCGTGCCCTGCGTGAGGGCGTGGTCGACGACCCCGCCGCCCTGGCTGCGCTCGCCGAAGGTCTCCGCGTGGAAGTGGCCGACGACGGCGGCGTGCTCGTGGAGGGCGACCGCGTGCCCGACGCGCGTCTGCGTGAACCCGAAGTCGCCGCGCACGTGTCCGCGCTGGCCGCGATCCCCGAGGTGCGCGCCGCCCTGATGGGCACTCAGCGCGACGCCTTGCTCGGCCGCGCCGGTCTCGTGGCCGAGGGCCGCGACATGTCCACCGTGGTCTTTCCGCGCGCGGCGCATCAGATCTATCTGGAGGCCTCGCCCGAGGTGCGTGCCGCCCGGCGTCTGGCCCAGAACCCCGGCGAAGGCAGCGATCTGGCCGCCGTGACCGCCGCCATCACCGCCCGTGACGAACGCGACAGCAACCGCGCCACGGCCCCGCTGCGCCAATCCGAGAGCGCTTGGCGGCTCGACACGAGCGGCCTGAGCATCGACCAGGTGGTGGAGCGCATCTTGGAGCGCGTGCGCGCGGGCAGCTGATCGGGGTTCGCCCGGCCCCCCGGGGCTGGTTCGCGTTGCGCCCGGTACCTATGATGACGCGCTTTTCCGCAGCGGAAAGATTCGGTCGGGAATAGGCCCGACCTTCAGCCTCCGCGTGCGGTTGGACCCTTTTTATGAACGACAACAAGTCGCTCCTCCGTCGCTTCGACGTCGAGGAGGAAGATCTCGAGCGCGCCGTGGCCGATGCCATGGGTGCCCTCGGCAGCTCGCAGGTCGATGAGCTCTACGAGGAATCCGTCCATGACTTCGCGCCGAACGCGCTGATCAAGGGCAAGGTCCTGCGGCAGGTCGCCGAGGACGTCATGGTCGACATCGGCTACAAGAGCGAAGGCGTCGTCCCGCTCTACGAGTTCGAAGATCTCGAGCCGCCGCCGCCTGGCACCGAACTCGAAGTGCTCATGGAGGGCATGGACAGCGCCACCGGTCTGCTGCTGCTGAGCAAGCGGCGCGCCGAACGCCTGCGCGGTTGGGAACGCATCGTCTCCACGCACGGCGAGGGCGACATCCTCAACGGCGAGGCCACGCGCAAGATCAAGGGTGGTCTGCTGCTCGACGTGGGCGGCGTGGCGGTCTTCCTGCCGGCCAGCCAGATCGACATCCGTCGCGTGCCCGACGTGGCGACCTTCATCGGTCGTCCGCTCGAGTGCAAGATCATCAAGATCGACCGCGAGCGCATGAACATCGTGGTGAGTCGTCGCAAGCTGCTCGAAGAGCGCCGCACGATGCTGCGCGACGAGTTGCTCACGAACCTCGAGGAAGGCCAGGTCCGCACGGGCACGGTCAAGAACATCGCCGACTTCGGCGCGTTCCTCGACATCGGCGGCGTGGACGGTCTGCTGCACATCACCGACATGAGCTGGGGCCGTGTGAACCACCCGAGCGAAGTCGTTCAACTCGAGCAACAGCTCGAGGTCAAGGTGCTGCGCTTCGACCGCGAACGCAACCGCATCGCGCTGGGTCTCAAGCAGCTCGAGACCTCGCCGTGGGAAGAGATCGAGAAGAAGTACCCGGTGGGCAGCCGTGTCGCTGGCGAAGTCGTCAACATCATGCCCTACGGTGCTTTCGTGAAGCTCGAGGACGGCATCGAAGGTCTGGTGCACATCTCCGAGATGTCCTGGACGCGTCGCGTGAACCACCCGTCGGAGATGGTCAACACCGGCGAAGAGGTCGACGTGGTCGTGCTCGACATCGACAAGGACAAGCAAGAGATCTCGCTCGGCATGAAGCAGACCGAGGTCAACCCGTGGACCGAAGTCGAAGAGCGCTACCCGATCGGCACGATCATCGAGGGTGTCGTGCGCAACCTGACCAACTACGGCGCCTTCATCGAGATCGAAGAAGGCATCGACGGTCTGCTGCACGTGTCCGACATGAGCTGGACCAAGAAGGTCACGCATCCCAGCGAGACGCTCGAGAAGGGCGACACCGTGCGCGCCGTGGTGCTCTCGGTCGACACCGAGAAGCGTCGTGTCGCACTCGGCATGAAGCAGCTCGAGCAAGACCCGTGGCAGGACGACATCCCGCGCCGTTACGGCCCGGGCGACATCGTGGCCGGCCGCGTCACCAAGGTCACCAACTTCGGCGTGTTCGTCTCGCTCGAAGATGGTCTCGAAGGTCTGCTGCACATCTCGGAGCTCACCGACAAGAAGGTCGAGTCGCCCGAGGAAGTCGTGCGCATGGGTCAGCTGGTCGACATCCGCGTGCTCAAGGTCGACATCGAGGAGCGCAAGATCGGCCTCTCGATGATCGGCGTGCCGCAGCACAGCCACCTCACCGAAGAAGAGGAACAGGCTGCCGCTGCTGAGGCCGCGGGTGATGCCGGTGACAGCGCCGAGGGTGACGCGCCTGCCGACGACGCTGCTGCGTCCGATGCAGCTCCCGCTGAGGCTGAAGCGTCGGCCACCGAGGAGAGCAGTGACAACGAGGACGAGAAGCCTGACTGAGTCGCGCTTCGTTCTCGCTCTGCTGCTGATGGCAGCCCTGGGAGGCGCGGCTTGCGTCGCGCCTCCCAGGGAGTTCACCACCTTCGACGTCGGTGAACTCGAGCTCAACAGTTCGCTCAGCGTGGCCGTGCACCCTGGTGCGCCGCAGAGCGTCGACGGCGAAGTCGTCGAGAACGACCTGGCGCGCGAGGTCGCGTTGGAGCTGCAGGTCTGGCCGAAGGATCCCGTGGAGCTGGAGCTGATCTCCGCGCCGATGACGGGCGCTGATCAGGGTGCGCTGCTCGAGGTGAGCCTGCGCTGGGTCGACTTCCTGGGGCTCGCGCCCACGTCCTTCGGACGCAGCATCAAGACCTTCCGACCCTTCGGCGACGACCAGGTCTTCAGTCAGGCCGAGCGGCTCTCACGCGTGTTCCGCTTCGAGCTTGAGGAGCCCGAAGCGCGCGTGCTGGCGCGCCGGCTCACGATCACGGCGCGGCTGCACCCGCTCGATCTGGTGGCGGCCGCGGCCGAGCGCCGCACCGGTGGGGCGCGCGTCGACTTCCCCAAGCAGCAGAGCTACAGCTTGCGACGGGTGCCGGCGCAGGACCTCGAAGCCTGCCTGTCGGACCCCGCTGCGGTGGAACCCGACGAGTTGTTCCTGGCCGCGGTGCACGAGGCGCACGCGGATCCGCACGCGCGCGTGGGGCGGCTGGTCGAGGCGCTCCCGGGGGCGTCGGGGATGCAGCGCGAGGCGCTCTTCGGCGCGCTGCACTTCCTCACCGACGCCACCCAAGGGCGCTCGGTCACGCGCTGGCAGGCCTGGTGGGAGACGCGGCAAGGTGCGTTGGAAGTCGGCGCCAGCCCGTAGCGCACCGACGGTCGGGCGTTGAACTCGATCCCTCGCAGGTCGACAGGTCTCGAAAATCGGCGGCGACGGTGCCGTCGGCCGATATCTTGGAGCGCGATCCCATGGAGACAGTGGTGAGCAGCGGGAACACGACCGAAGCCCTCCTCGCAGGCACCGTCGCGTGCCATTCGAGCGCCGAGCTGAGCGCCAAGCTGAAGCGCGGCACGCCGCTGCGCGTGAAGTTCGGCGTGGACCCCTCGTCGCCCGATCTGCACCTGGGACACGCCGTGCCGCTGCGCTACCTGCGTCGCTGGCAAGACGCGGGTCACCTCGCCGTGCTGTTGCTCGGCGACGCCACGGCGATGGTGGGCGACCCCACGGGCAAGAACGCCACGCGTCCGCAGCTCACCCGCGAGCAGGTGGAAGCGCACGCAGCGACCTATCTCGAGCAAGCCTTCCACGTGCTCGACCCTGAGCGCACCGAGGTCGTGCGCAACAGCGACTGGTTCGACCAGATGAACTTCATGGACGCGATCAAGCTGGGCGCCACGACCACCGTGGCGCGCATGCTCGAGCGCGACACTTTCGAAACGCGCTACAAGGCCGGCGTGCCCATCAGCCTCCACGAGTTCCTGTACCCGCTCATGCAAGCGCGCGACTCGGTGGAAGTGCGTGCCGACGTGGAGATCGGCGGCTCCGACCAGACCTTCAACCTGCTCGCCGGTCGCGACCAGATGCGCGACGCGGGCATGGAGCCGCAGATCTGCATCACGCTGCCGCTGTTGGTCGGGCTCGACGGCGAACAGAAGATGTCGAAGTCGCTGGGCAACGCCATCGGCCTCACCGACGAGCCGCGCGAGATGTTCGGTCGCGCCATGAGCCTGCCCGACGCCCTGATGCCCTCCTGGTTCCAGCTCACCACGAGCCTGAGCGAGGCGCGCGTGGCCGAGCTGCTGGCCGGTTCGCCGCGCGAGGCCAAGGGCGCGCTGGCTGCCGAGATCGTGGCGACCTACCACGGTGAGGCCGCCGCACGCGAAGCCTCCGAAGAGTTCGATCGCATCTTCCGCGACAAGGGCCTGCCCGACGACATCCCGAGCACGCGTCTGCAAGCCGAGCTCGTGGAGGACGGCAGCGTGTGGATCGTGAAGGCGCTCACCAGCGTGGGCTTGGCCGCGTCGTCCGGCGAGGCGCGACGCCTGATTCGTTCCGGCGGCGTGCGTGCCGACGACGAGAAGGTCAGCGACGAGCAGGCCCGCCTCAGCGCCGGAGGCAGCTACCTGCTGCGCGTGGGCAAACGTCGCTTCCATCGGGTGGAGGTGCCGGCGTGAGTCGTCGCCCTGTTCCTCTGCTGACTGCGCTCGTCGCCGTTGTCTCGATGGCTATCGGTCTGCGGGCGCAGGGGAATCCTGACAATGAGGCGCCGTCGCCCTGGTACCTGGAGCGCGCGGCGAGCTCGGACTTCGGGGAGGCTCGGATCCCGCTCGGCGTGCCGCCGGTGGTGGCCGAGTTGGAGGCTCTGTTGCGCGACGGCTACGTCCCAGGCTTCTACGACGGCCAGTTCGCCGCCACCGCCGACCGCTTCGAAGAGCTGCGCGAGATCGCCCACGACGAAGACATGCACCACGTGATCCGCGTCATGGCCGTGATGGCGCTGCAAGAAGCCGCCGAGGGTGAGCAGCTGCGTGAGGCGCTCGAGCCCTTGCTCGTGTCGGTGCAGTTCGAGCAGTACGTCGATCAGCGCGTGGCGCTGCGTTTCTTCGCCGGCAACACGCCTGCGGGCATCGGGGCCGAGCAGCAGGTGCGCCAAGAGCTGCTGGCCGATCTCTCGAAGCACGTGCGCTTCGCACTCGCCAAAGGCGGGCAGCCGGCTGCCGTGCTCGAGCGCATCGAGTTGCTGGAGCTGAGCGTGCAGCATCTGCGCGACGTGCTCCTGGACCCCCAATCCGAGCCCACCGACTTCCGCATCTTCTTCGGTCGCTCCCAGTGGTTCTCCATCGCCTACCACTACCAGCAGTTCGACGACTACGAGAACGCCACGATCTGGTTCCGCGCGCTCACGGAGCACCTGCGCGGCACCGACTCGCGCTGGGCGCACTACAACCTCGCCTGCATCGCCGCGCTCCAGGGTCGTCCCGAAGAAGCGCTGGTCGAGCTGCGCGGCGCCATCGAGGATGGGTTCAGCGACCTGAAATGGATGGACGAGGACGGCGACCTCGCTTCCCTGCGCGGCCGCGCCGAGTTCCAGGAGCTCCGGGTCGAGCTGGGTGGTCTCCCGATTTCGAACACCGAGAGCGTGGAGAGTTCCCCAGCCCCCGATGCGGTGCGCTGAGGCCAAGTTCGCTTCTCAGCAGCACTTAAGCACTCCGTCCGCAGGATTCCGACTGTGGGAATGGTGTGGAAAGAGTGTGCGCAGGAGTTGACATGGAGCTTTCGGCGGACCAGACTCTCCCTCGACGCCAGCTTCGGTTGGTGTCGAGATCCACCTCTTCGGTGGCCCGCGGGGTTCGAGCCGTTTTCCCTCCCCAACCGCCATCTCTAGCCTCGTGGCCACCGAACTGATCCTGTTGGCCCTGCCCCGAAACGGGCAGGGCCAACTTTTTTGATGCCCTCGACTTTTGCTGCGGGGTGAATCGAGGGGGCGCGGCGGATACCTTCGGCGCTCGAACGGCACGAAGTGACACAGGGCGGCGAAGGCATGGATGATCGCAGTGCAGGGCGGACCGATTCCGGACTCTTCTCGTACACGCAGATCCTGCATCTGCTGAAGATCGAGTTCAGTCGAGCGCGCCGCTACCAGTACCAGCTCTCTTGCGTGCTCGTCGAGATCGATCGACTGGGCGCTCTGGGTGATCTGCATGGCAGCGACGCCCGCGACCAGATCGAGGGCGCCGCGGCCGACCTGCTCAACCGCTACTCACGCAGCTGCGACTTCGTCGGGCGGCTGGGCGAGCGCTTCGTGATCGTGCTGCCGCACACCGACGCCAAGGGCGCGCGGCTCCTGGCCCAGCGCATCCACGATCGGATCGGCGAGCTCGACGTGCGCGTGGATGGTCGCCCGTTGCGGGTCTCGGCCAGCATCGGCGTGTCCACCCAAGAGGGCGACGAGTCGATCTTCTTCGACACGGTGCTCAAGCGCGCCGAAGCGGCCCTCGGCGACGTGCTGGCGCGCGGCGGCGACTCCGTGGAACTCGCGACCTGAGCGAGCGCTTCGTGATGGCGCGCACCCTGACGTGAACGGGGCGCACCGTGACCGAGCACGCCGTGATCGAGCGGCTCAGGGTGCGTCCAGCGGAAGCGGAGCCGACTGGCCGGCCACTGGCTCGGACAGGATCTGTGGGTCTCCCGGATCGCGCAGCAGCACCAGCACGGCAGTGAGCGGCCCCTGGGCATCCGCGAAGAGCGCCCGCGGCAGGCGCAGCTGGACCGCCTCGTGTCCGAAGCGCCCCACGAAGGCCGGTTGGGCGTAGCTGAAGTCCAGGCTCGGGCCGTGGCGTAGCGGGACGGAGAGCGCGCCGAGCGACAAGCCTGGCGTGCCGGCGGCTGCGGCGTCGCCTACGAGCAGCTGCCACGACCAGCCTGCTTCGCCGCGGAGCTCGAGCTGGCCGTCGGGGAGCGCGCGCAGTTCGGGAGGCGCCGGGGCAGGGCGCGCGAGCGGGGGCGCGTGGTTCTCGCCGGCGGCAGGGAGCCAGCCGGCTTCGTCGAGCCTGGTGATCAGCGTGTCGGTCATGAGCGCGTAGCCCGCCGCGTTGGGGTGCTGATCGGTGCGCATCAGTTGCTCGTAGCGACCCTCGGCGAAGGCTCGCTCGAACACGGCGGCGTGGTCGACGAGCAAGACCTCGAGTTCTCGCGCCAGCTCACGCGTGGCTTGGTTCACCGTGGCGAAGTTGCCGCGGTTCTCGGCGTAGGTCATCAACACGGCGCGCGCGCCTGCGTCTCGACTGGCCTGAACCACCTCACCCAGTTGGCGCTGCACGAAGGCCGAGAGCTCGGAGCCGGCGCGCAGGAGGTTGCCCGTGCCCGGGTTCACCTCGAAGCTCTCGGAGCCGCGGTGGACGATGAGCTCGCCCTTGTCGTCGGTTTCGAAGCGCGGCTCGTGATGGCCCGCGGTCGTGTCGCCGGCGAGCAGGTTCGCCGTGAAGTCCACCAACTTGAGATGGCGCCACCATGCGCGTGATCGCTTGCCGCCCGGGTCGGCGGAGTTCCAGGCGTCGTTGATGCCCGCCAGGATCAGCACGAGGTCGGGGACGATCGCTTCGACGTCGGGCTCGAGCGGCGTGAGGTCGGCCCGCAGTCCGTCGAGCACTTGCGCACTGTTCGAACCGGGGATGCCGCGGTTCACGACTTGCACCGGGGCGCGGTAGCGCTCGGCCAGCCGCGCGCGCAACTGACTCGGGTAGGACTGCGCGTGCACGCCCAGCCCGAAGGTGTTGCTGTCACCGACGCACAGCACGACCAGTTCGGCGTCGGGGTCGGTGGGGGGCAAAGGGCTCGCCGCGAGAGCCGCGTAGATCAGCGCAGTGATCTGCCACGCGCCCTCGAGGACCAACACCAGCAGCACGACACCGAGCAGACGACTGCGCCGTGCGCGTCGCTTGCGCGCCGGGGTCATGGATCCTCGTCGGTGTCGGGGCCGCTCTCGGTTCCCGTGGAGGTCGCGGAACCAGCGGAGGTCGCGGAACCAGCTGCGGGCTCCGCGCCCGCGTTGACGTCTTCGCCGAGGTAGCCGAGCGCCGAGAGGTCGCCCAGCTCGACGTTGCCGACCACGGCAGCTTGCCAGTGACGTTCCACCGCGAAAGCGTTGCGCCGCGCACGTTCCGCCTCGAAGCGTTCACGCATGCCCGCGACCGCGGGGTCGTCGGGGCGCGTCGTGAGCAGGTTCTCGCGCTCGGGCTCCGCCGCGCTGAGGTCGTAGACGAACTCGAGTCGCGCCGCGGGGTCGACTGCGCCGCCGAAGTCGGTACGCGTTTCGGGCGACCACATCACGCGGTCCATGCGCAGGTACTTGAGGTCGCGGTAGACCAGCGATTGGAAGCGCGCGTAGCTGTCGGTGCTGTTCGGTGAGATGAAGTCGAGCAGCGAAGTCACGGGGACATCGGGCGCGCTGCCGCCTTCCATGAGCGGTCGCAGGCTCTTGCCGTAGATGCCCGGTTCCTCGGGCAGGTCGGTGAGGTCGAGCAAGGTGGGCAGCACGTCGATCAGCGACACGGGGGTGTCGATACGCTGCCCCGCGGCGATGCGTCCCGGCCACCAGAAGATCATCGGGATGCGCAGCACTTCCTCGCCCAAGTTCTGACGGTGACCGAAGAGGTCCTTCTCGAAGAAGGCCTCGCCGTGGTCGGCCACGATCACGATGAGCGTGTTCTCGAGATCCCCGGACGCCTCGAGCTGATCGAGGATCTTGCCGATCTGCGCGTCGGTGAAGCGCAGCTCGGCGTCGTAGAGATCTTTGAGTTGCTGCAGGTCCGCGGGCGGCATGTCGGCGTGGATGATGTCGCTGCGCGCCATCACTTGGCGGCCGCTGATCGGCCCCGCGTACTCGGGATCCACGAAGACCGCGCGGTGTGAAGGCGGCGGCAGGTAGTCGTAGTGCGGGTCGAAGAAGTGCAGGAAGAAGAAGTTGCGGTCGACGGGGTTGTGCTTGGTGAAGAAGTTCATGCGCGCCGCGACGCGCGCGCTGGTCACCTCGGCGTGACTCTGGGCTTCGGTCTCAGCCACCAGGAGCTGCTGCGCCTCGGCGTCCATGCCGGGGCCCATGCGGTCGTAGAGCATCGCGCCTTCGGTGGCGGCTTCGTAGAACTGCATGCCGCGCGCGAAGCCGAAGTTCTGGTGCACGTACGGGGCCGTGTACAGGCCCACGGTGCGGAAGCCGCCTTCGCGGAACATCTGCCCCATCGCGCGCCGGTCGGGTGGCAGGCGGTGCCAGTCGTAGCGCACGCCGTGCAGTTCCGGTGGCAGCCCGGTGAACAGCGACATGTGCGAGGGCAGTGTCCACGGCGCGGTGGTGCGCGCGTTCTCGAACACGGTGCCTTCACGCGCGAGGCGATCCAGGTTCGGGGTCGGCGCGCGCTCGGCACCGTAGGCACCGAGGTGATCAGGCCGTGTGGTGTCGAGCGAGATCACCAGCACGTTGAGCTTCTCGGAGCGCGTGAACCACCACGCGCCGCCGAGGATGCTCACCGCGATCAGGATCGCGAGCAGGGTGGCCGCCGGCGAGCCTGAGCTGCCTTCTGCGGCCGAACTGTCCGACGAGTTGGAAGCGTCTGCGCTGCTCGACTCAGCCACGCTCGTCGGTCTTCACCCAGCCGTGGAACTGCATCAGCTTACGTTGCACGTCGGGGTGATCTTCAGCCAGCAGGCGCAGGCTGCCACGGAAGAAGGGGGCCTTCACGTTGCCGTTGTCGTCGACGCCGCCGCCGATGTCGCCCTTGACCGTGAGGTCGACTTCGTAGGACACGCCCGCCTCGATCTCGCGCAACTCGGTGACGAAGTAGTCGAGCTTGTCCTTGCCGACCACGACCTCCACATCAGTGAGCACGTAGGGCGTGGCCGGGTCGTGGTTCTCGATGTGGATCGTGCGCGTGGCCGTCGACGTGGGCGTGACCTGGTCGAAGACCAGCGCCGAAGCCGGGACACGCGAGCCCTCGGTGTTGCCCGCCACGAAGGTCACGCTCGACTCCACGATGCCCGTGAGGCTCAGGTCCACGCTCGTGACGCGCTCATGATCGAGCTGGATCGACACCTGCTCGTTGAAGGGCCCCACAGCGGTGGGCTTGTCGATGCTGACCTCGAGGCGACGCTCGCCGCCCTCGTCGTCGAGCATCTTGAGCTTGAGCCACTCCGGCAAGCTGCGACCGGCGACGCGCGGCTCGAAGCCCGTGACGTTCCAGTCGCCGATCGCCAACGCGTTGAGCTTCACGATCTTGGAGGTGGTGGAGCCCTTGGTGATGCTCCCGAAGTTCAACCACGGCGGGTTCGCCGAGATCGGCGTGCTGACACGCACGCTGAGCGGGATGAGCAGCGGCGGGACGTTGGCATCCTGGTGCACGACCGACACCTTTTGTTGCACCAAGCCGAACTTGCCCGCGGTCTTGAACTCCACGTCGATGATCATGCTCGCGCCGGGCTCGAGCGTGTAGATCGCCGTGGTGTCGGCGTGCCCCGAGACGGCGATCTGCTCACCGTCGGCGCCCTTCAAAGTGGGCACCGTGCAGCCGCAGCTGGTCAGGATGCGCTGGACCGGAAAGGCGGTGGAACCGTGGTTCGTGACCGTGACCGGCTGGTGCAGCACCTCACCTTGGAAGGCGTCGCCGAACTCGATCTGAGCTGGCTCGGCGCTGAGGCCCATGGCGGGGGAAGCGTCCTGAACTGGCGCCAGGAGGCTGAAAGCAGTGAAGAGCGTGGCGAGAATCATGGTTCGGGTTCCGTCGTCGGTCGGTCGTGAAGGCCTTCGTCGGCTGGCCTTCGGTCAAGCTTGAAGCGCGAGCGGTTCGATACGAGAGATCCTACCAACGTGCGAGGCCGGCTCGCGTGTTCAGCTCCGGTTCCCACTCCCCGAACTGCGGCCTATACTGTTGCCGACGCCACCCCCGAATCTCCCGGCGTCCACTCCTCCTTGTTCCTCGCCCCACACGACCCCTCCGTCTCGAGGTCTCCCGTGAAGAATCCCGCCCTGCCCGCTGTCGTGCTGCTCGTTCTCGGGGGTGTCGTCTTCGGCATCGCCTATTGGCTCGACGGCTCCGGCTCCGATGGTCCGGTGGAACCGCTCAACGTGCCTGAGAGCGTCGACACCATCGTGCCCTCCACCCCGATGGAGATCCGCCGGGCGGAGAAGCTCGAGAAGGCCAAGGAAGACTTGGCGCATTACCGCGAGATCGGTGAGCTCACCGAGCACGGCGTGATCAAGGTGCCCGACGTCGACGGGAAGCACTACTTCGTGAAGAACAAGATCGTGGAAGGCGTGGGGCGCTACGGCGAACCCATCTACGCCATCGCGAAGTACAAGCCGCGTCCGCTGGTGCCCTTGGTGCCGCGCAAGGGCGTGACCTACGAGAACGCCCATCGCGCGACGCCCAAGCAGCAGGAGCGCATCATGGGCAACGCTTTTGCGCCGCGTCCCACAGCTGAGGGTGCGGCCTCTTTGGCGGGTTCGCTGCCGGAGGGCGCGATGGAAGGCCACAAGACCGCGAACGGCAAGGACGGTCCGAGCAAGGCTTCCAGCTCAACGGGCAATGGCGGCTAGAGTCCCGCGCGCCATCTGCTGAGTCCGTTCACGAGCGGGTGGTCCGGGAGCGCCCGGGTCACCCGCTCGAAGGTTTCATCGAAGTCGCCGAGCCACGGGCTCGTTCGGCCTTCGGTGCCCATCAGTTCGCGCAGCAAGATCGCGCGCTTGAGGTCGAGCTGCTCGGGGCGCGCGGCACGCGCTCTCTCAGTGTCCAGGAGCGCGAAGGCTTGGTCGGGGCGCTGGTCGCGCACGAGCGCTTCGGCCAGCGAGGCTGCGGTGGCGTCGCCCACGATGGAGGGGTGTTCGAGCGCGTCCCAGTGCCGCACGGCCGCCAGCGCTTGGCTGAGCACGGCGAGCGTGGCGTGGTCGTCGTGGCCGTGACGCAGCAAGGCGTCGCCCCAGTGCGCGAGCAACTCAGCGCGTTGCTTGCTGCCGGCGGGCGCGACGTCGGCGCCGCGTTGCATGAGCTCCAGCGCCGCTTCGGCCTGTCCGACAGTCAACAGTTCGCGCGCGAGGCCCAGATGCGCGCCGGGTGACTCAGGGTCGACGCGCAGGGTGGCTTGCCAGAGGTGCGCGTCGCTGCGGAAGTCCTCGACGCGCTGCCAGGTGATCGGCAGCAAGAGCGCCACGACGAGCAAGGCCGGCACCACGCGCGCCGCAGCACGCTGCAGATGACAGAACGGGAGCGCGCAGGCCGCCCCCAGAGGTGCGAGACAGGGCAGCAAGCCGCGGTCGTTGACCAGCTCACGTAAGGTGACGAGCAAGCTGCTGCTGGGCAAGTAGGCCAGCACGCCCCAAGCCCCGAGGAACACGAACCACGCGAACGGCGCCGAGACGCGGGCGCGTGACCGCGCGCGCCAGAGCGCGACCGAGAGCGCGCCGAGCAAGCCCGCACCGAGCAGGCTCGGGAGTTGCCACCACGGCGTGCCCGCCGCGGCCCATGTCGATTGCGGATAGCTGACGGCGAGGGCGCTGGGCCAGAGCAGGTGCGTCACGCTCGTGCCGATCCCGAAGAGCGCCCAGCCCACCTGGCTGAAGGCGTCGCCACCATGGGGGACGGTCTGCATCGGGCTGACGCCGTGCAGTGCCAGCTGACGCAGCCCCAGCGCGAGCGCCACGCCGAGCGATGCAGCGACAACGCTGCCGCGGACCAACGCTGCGGCTCCCGGCGCGTCGCTGCGACGCAAGACGAAGCCGTGCAAGGCGATCACCGCAGGCAACACGGCCGCCGACTCCTTGCCGAGTGTGGCAGCGCACGCGAGCAGTCCCAGCAGCGGCAAGCTCAGCGCGCGGCGGGGCCAGGTCGCCACGAGCAACGCGAGTGCCGTGAAGCCGAGCGCGAGTTGGTCGCCGCGGCTCGAGATCCAGTCCACAGCTTCGGCCCCGACCGGGTGCACGGCCAACACCGCGGCGCCGAAGAGCGCCGCGGGGGCGTAGCGCGTCGGTAAGAGTCGTCGCAAGCAGAGCGCGACGAGCGCCACGCTGAGCGCATGCAGCAACACGCTGTGCAGGTGGAAGCCGAAGGGATCCAGTCCCCAGGCTTCGCGATCCGCCGCGTGACTCAGCGCACGCAGCGGGCGGTACACGTCGCGGTCGTCGTCGGCGGTGTGGGTGGCGGGGTCGAGCAGCGCGTCGCGCCAACTCAGGTCGACGAGCGCGGGGTTCTCGGCCACGAAGCGATGGTCGTCGTAGACGAAGCCGTTGGCCAAGCTGCCCGCGTGTGACAGCAGGGCCAGCGCCACGAGCGCACCGAGTGTTGTCCTGCGCGCGCGCGTGCTCACAGCGGGCGTCCCCCGCCGGCCACGAGCGAGGGCAGGGCTTCGCAGGGCGACCAGCATCCGGGGCAAGCGCGACCCGCGCCGGCGCGCAGCTCGTGGGCGGCGTCGAACTCACCCAAGCGACGCAAGCTGTCGCCGACCTCAGCGAAGTCGCCCAAGGGGCGCTCCCAGATGCTGCACGGATAGATCTGCATATCGGCGCCCAGGAACACGCTCGCGCGCAGCGCACCACATCGCGGCGGCAAGCGCCCGGAGAGCAGGTAAGGGCGCGCGTAGCGCCAGTAGCGTCGCTCCAGGAACTCGAGTGGATCCACGCGCCAGCTGCGCGCGCGGGCGAGCGCGTCGACGACGCTGAGCGCGGTGCGTACCGGCGGCAGCACCGTGTCCTGGTTGCGATAGGCGTGCGCCGAATGGTGCGCGAGGTTGAGGTGCAGATCGCGCAGCGGCACGCCGGGCGGCAGCAGCGTGAGCGGATCGGCGGGCGGCACCTCGGGCAAGTTGTGAGCGGAGAGCGTGGTGCCCAAGGCCACGCGGAAGCCGCGTCGTCGTACGGCCTTGAGCGCTGCGTAGGTCGCGCGCGCGCGGCGTGCGCTGCCGGTGCTCCCGCGCACGCGGTCGTGCACGTCGTCGGGGCCATCGAGGCTCACGGTCACGACCACGTGCGGAACGGCGCTGTCGAGCACGGGTTGCAGCGCGGCCAAGGTGGCTTCCGTGTCCTGACCCGCGGTGGGGAAGTCGAGCAAGCACAGATCAGGGAGGTGCTCCACGGCGCGACGGAGGATCTCCGGAGCGTCGTCGCGCTCCACGAAGTCACCACCCGAGAGGTTCAACCACGTGAGCTGCGGGTTCGCTGCGAGCACGTGTTCGATGCGCTCCAAGGTCGGCCCGGACGGTGCCTCGCGCGCCCAGAGGTGACAGCTGCGACAACGCTGGCTGCAGCGCTCGGTGAGGATCCACGTGAGCTTGAAGGGATCGAAGCGACGCCCGCGCGCGCGCAGCAGAGCCGCACCCAGCGCCGCGTGCCGACGCAGCGATTCAGGCCAGCTCATGGAGCTCGGTGTCCGGTGTGGAGGTGGGGTTCGTGGCGGGCGCCCGGAGCAAGGCGTGACAGGCGTGCAGCACCGCGCTCACGGGGAGCGCTTGCATGCACGCGAAGTGCGCACAACTCGAACGCTTGCGCCCGCGGTCGTCGAGGCAGGGGCTGCAGGGCAAGTCGGCGAAGAGCGCGCGCGTGTGGGCGCCGCGGGGTCCGTAGCGGTGCGGCGTGTTGGGCCCGTAGAGCGCCACGCAAGCTGTGTGCAGCGCGTCGGCGAGGTGCAGCGGTCCGGTGTCATTGCTCACGAGCAGGGCCGCGTCGTCGAGCAGCGCGAGGAGCGTGTCGATCTGCAAGGCGCCGGCGAGTGAACGTGCGGCGCCGCCCGAGAGGCGTTCGACGCGACGCAACAAGGCCGCTTCGCCGCGCGTCCCCGTGAGCAACACCTGGTGCCCCTGCGCGGCGAGCGCGCGTGCCAGTTCGGCGAAGCGTTCGGGCGGCCAACGGCGACCGGGGAAGTGGTCGCCGCTGCCGGGATGCAGCACGATGCGTTCGGCACCGCGTCCACCGAGCAGCGCGTCGAGGCGACGGCGCGCCGTTCGCGGCACGTGCAGCGGTCCCGGCGTGGCGGAGGTCGGCAGGCCGGCAGCGGCGAGCACGCGCGCGAAGCGCAGCGCCACGTGCTCGGTGGCGTCGAAGCGCACGCCTCGGTCGAGCAAGGCGCTACGACGTTGTCCCGGCGTGTCGAGCCCTACGCATGGCGCGCGACTGGCGCGTCGCAGCAGAGCCAAGGGAGCGTGCAAGAAGGTCTCGAGTTCGACCACAACCTCGGGCGGGTCGGCACGCAGCGCGCGCAAGTGCGAGACCAAGCGCGGCAGCCAGCGCGGGTCGTGCGGTTCGGGCAGCGTGAGCAGCTCGGCGTGCGGGAGCTGAGTGCGTAGGAAGGCACGGTGGCGCTCGAGCGTGAAGACGCGCAAGCGTCCGTCGAAGCGCGCCAAGGAAGGTGTGAGCAGCGCCAGGTTGCCCAGCCCCCAGAGGCGCACGACGAGCGCGTCGCGCGGGTGATCGGGCACTTCACGCGACGCACCGGCTCCGCGTGCGAGCAGCGGCGCGACGCCCGCGTCGAGCTGCTTGAGCGCGTCGATGAAGCGGCTCGCGAGGCTCATGCGAAACGCGCGCTCACACCAGGCACGCTGCACTCGCCGCAGCGCGCGCAGACTTCCGGCAACGAGGTCGCGCTGCGCGTGAGTCTGTGATGCGCCGCGCGCAACTCGCGGAAGGCGCGGCCTGCGTACTGCTCGGGCAGCGTGCCGTCGTTCACGTGGCCGAGCGCGAGTTCGCCTTCGACGTCAGCGCAGCAGGTCGTGATGCGCCCGTCGCTGAGCACCACGAGCAGGCCGCGTGAAGGTTCGCGGCAGGCTTGCGTGCGCGGCGTGTCGCTGGGCGTCATGCGCGGGATGAACTGCACGCGATCGCAGAGCGGCGCGAGACGCGCGCGCGTGGTCTCGACCGCGTGCGCGACGTCCGCGTCGACCACCATCGACACGTCGAGGCGGGTGGCGAGCTGCTCGCGTTGCTGCACGGCGCGCGCTTCGGCCAAGCGCTCCAAGATCGGAGCTTGTGGGTAGCCGCGGCGCTCGGCGTGCAGCGTTTCGTCGCCATCGAGAGACACCGTGAGACGCGTCAACCCGGCTTGGCTGAGCGCGCGCATGCGGGGCGCGTCGAGCAGCGTGCCGTTGGTCGTGAGGTAGCTGCGCAAGCCGCGCGCCGAGGCCATGCGCAGCGCTTCGTCGAGCGGCTCGTAGAGCAGCGGCTCGCCCCATTGGAAGGGCAGCAGGGTCTGCAGCGTGGGGGTCTCGTCGAGCAGGCGTTCGAGCAGGCCGATGTCGAGGTCGCGCTCGGCGCGCTGCAGTCCGCGATTCACCGTGCAGTAGCTGCAGGCCACGTTGCAGCGGCTGGTCAACTCCACGTTGAGCGTGGTGAGTTTCGGGAGGCCGTGCAGCCCGAGCCGGAAGGCCGCCTCGTTGCGCGCGCCGGCCAGCCAGCTGGCGGCGTCGGGGAAGCGGATCGCGAGGAACTCCGCCAAGTCGGGCTTACCGAGGTAGCGCTGGGCGAGCGAGGCGAGGAGGCGCGATGGCTGCGGCATGGGCTCGCGAGAAGAGGTGCAGGACGGAGGAGCGGGGCGGTCGGTTCGAGGGCTTGCCCAGACAGTCTACCGAGCCGCGTCCTGACGCCGACCTCACTGCCCGGCCGCTCTACGCTATGCTCCCGCCGATGGCGAAGCGGCTCATGTTGATCAATGTGGTGGGGCTCGTGCCCGAGCTCATGGGACCCCGACTGCGGGCCCTGGCCGCGCGTGGTTGGCAGCGCAGTCTGTCGCCGGTGTTCCCGGCCGTGACCTGCACGGCGCAAGCCACGATGCTCAGCGGCGCGCCGCCGCGCGAGCACGGCATCGTGGCCAACGGCTGGTACTTCCGGGAGCTCTCCGAGGTCTGGTTCTGGCGCCAGAGTCACGCGTTGCTCCAGGCCCCGATGGTCTGGGACAGCCTGCGCGCGCAGCGCAAAGACCTGCGCGTCGCCCAGATGTTCTGGTGGTTCAACATGTACTCGAGCGCCGAGTTCTCGGTGACGCCGCGCCCCGAGTACCCGGCCGACGGTCGCAAGATCCCGGGCGTCTACACCCAGCCCCCCGAGTTGCGTGCCGCGCTCGAAGCGCGCCTCGGTGTGTTCCCGCTGTTCCGCTTCTGGGGGCCCGCGACCGACCTCTCGTCCACCAGTTGGATCGTGGACGCGAGCCTGCAGGTGCTGCGCGACGAGCGCCCCGACCTGCTGCTCGCCTACCTCCCGCACCTCGACTACGTGTTGCAGCGCGAGGGCCCGCGCGGCCCGAACGTGGCCGCCGACGTGGCCGCCGTCGACACGGAAGTGGGGCGCCTGCTCGACGCCGCCGACGAGGCCGACATGGAAGTGCTCGTCGTCTCGGAGTACGGCATCGGTGAGGTCACGCGCGCCGTGCACCCCAACCGCGCGCTGCGCGAGGCCGGCCTGCTGCGCGTGCTCTGGCAAGACGCCGTGGGTGAGACGCTCGACGCCGGCGCCAGCCGCGCCTTCGCCGTGTGCGATCACCAAGCCGCGCACGTGTACGTGGCCGACCCCGCTGATCGCGCCGCCGCACGTCGCGTGCTCGAAGCGCTGCCCGGCGTGGCCCACGTGCACGAAGGCGCGGCGCTCGCGGAGCTTGGTCTCGACCATCCGCGCTCCGGCGAACTCGTGCTCGAGAGCGAAGCCGACGCCTGGTTCGCCTATCCCTTCTGGCTCGACGACGCGCGCGCCCCCGACTACGCGCGCACCGTCGACATCCACCGCAAGCCCGGCTACGACCCCGCCGAGTTGCTGCTCGACCCGGCGCTCGCGTCACCCAAGCTGCGCATCGCGCGACGCCTGCTCGCGCGCAAACTCGGTTTCCGCAACCTGCTCGACGTCACCCCACTCGACGCCTCGCTCGTGCGCGGCAGTCACGGTCACCGCCCGAAGCAGGGCGCGCTGTGGCCTGTCGCCATCGGGAGCCCCGGCCTCGCGCCGCCGGACGAAGCCTGCCCGCCGCTCTCGATCGTGCACGACCTGGTGCACGACGCGCTGTCGGACTCACCGCGATGAGCCCGCGCGTGCTGGTCGTGAGCGATGTCCGTCGCAGCACGGAAGAGCGCCTCGCGGCTTTGGGTGCAGAGATCGTGCGACGCGACCCCGAGCTCGTGTTCTGCCATGGCGGCGACGGCACGCTCTTGCGCGCCGAGCGCTGGCACCCCGGCGTGCCGAAGCTCGTCTGCCGGCAGGATCGACCCGGCGTGGAGCTCTGCGAGGCGCACACTCTCGAAGCCGTTTGGCGTCGACACATGGCGGGGGAGTTGAACAGCGACTCGCTGAGCATGTTGGAGTTGCGCGTGGGCCGCGCGCGCTTCGTGGCGCTCAACGACGTGGTGCTCCGCAACGCCGAGCCGGCCACCGCGGTGCGCTTCCGCGTGATCGTGGACGGCAAAGCGAGCGCCGAGTTCAGCGGCGACGGCTTGGTGATCGCCACGCCTTTCGGTTCCTCCGGCTACTTCCGCAGCGTGAGCGGGCAGCAGATCGAGCGCGGCATCGGCTTGGCCTTCAACAACTCCACGCACGACGAAGCCCCGCGCCTGCTCTCCTCGGAAGCGCACATCGAAGTGCAGCTCGCGCGCGGTCCCGCCGTGTTGGTCTACGACAACGACGCGCGTCCGATCCTGTTGCGCGAAGGCCATCGCTTCGAAGTGCGCAGCGCGGCTCAGCACGCCGAAGTGATCGGCCTCGACGCGCTCGCGTGTCAGCGCTGCCGGCGCTCCGGCGGGCAGGCCTTCAACCCGCACTGAGCGCGGCTCACCAGTCGAACACGTCTTCCACGTCTTCGGGATGACGGTCGCTGGGCAGCTCGTCGACCTTGTCGGTGCCGAGGTGGCCGCCCGGGTCGAACTCGTCGCGCGGCGCGTTGCTGTCGCGACCCTTGCGCGGCGTGTCACCGCGACGGCTGGAGCGGCGCTTGCCCTCGGAGCGTTTCGACGAGGACGTCTTGGACGCCGATTTCTTGGAGGACGACGAGCGCTTCGACGCAGGCTTCGACTTGGAGTCGCCCTTGTTCGCGTCGTCGCTTCCGCTCTCGGAGTTCGCGCTCTTGTCGCCGCGGTTGCGGCCGCGCCCCCCGCGACGGCGACGTCCACCGCGGCGCGAACGGCTCTTGGAGCTGCCCGTGGTGTTCTCGCCCGCCTCGTCGCTGTTCTGGGTTTCGCCGTCTGCTTCCTTCGCTTCGGTCGATGTCTCGCTCGACGCGTCGCCGTTCGTGTTGCGCTTGCCGCGGCGTCCGCGCCCGCCCCGTGAGCGGCGGCGCCGGCGGCGCGGCTTGTTCTCGTCATCGGCCGCGGTGGTCTCGCCGTCGGCGGGGGCGTTCGAGGTGTCGTCGGCGCTCGTCGCGCTGCCGGCGGTGCTGTCGGCAGGCGTGTCGGTGGGGGCGGCGTCGGTGGGGGCGGCGTCGGTCGCGGGTCGTGCTTCGGCCTCGTCGTCCCGCGCGGCGAGGTCCTTGCTGGCCGGGTCGAGCGGCGACGGCGCCGTGGCGTCGTCGGCGGGGGTGCCGAGCACCTTGCGCACCCACTTCTTCAGTCGCCCGCCGAGCCCACGTTGCGCGGAGTCGCCTGGGACTGAGGTGGCGTCGTCTGCGCTGTCAGGCGCGGCGTTGCTGCTGGCGTTGCTGCTGGCGTTGCTGCTGGCGTTGCCGCCGGCGTCGCTGCCGGACTCGCTCGCGTTGTCGGAGCGAGCGTCGCGCGACGTGTTCGCCGCGGTGCCGTCCTCCGGCACGGGAGCGATGTGCGCGGCCTCGTCGGCGGACTTGGCGGACGCTTCCGAGTCGGCCGACGCTCCCTCGTCGTCTGCGGCCGACGTGTCTTCCGAGCTGTCCTCGCGCGCGCCTTCGCCGCGCCCGCCACGACGACGACCGCGTCCGCCGCGCCGCCTGCGCCGACGCTTGCGCGGCGGCCCCTCGCTCTCCGCCGCGCGCGCGTCGGCCGCAGCCACGTCGCGCCCGGCCTCCGGGTGCAGCGCTGTGAGTCGCTGGGTCCAGTCGGCGTGCAGCTCGGCCAGCTCGGGCTCCACGAGTGAACGCAGGAACAGGAACTCGAGCCCTTGCTGCGTGGCCGGCTTGCCGAGGAACTCACCCTGCCGCGGACGGCGACCGCTGCGCTTGCGCTCGAAGCGCGACTGCAAGGTGAGCAGCTGCTTGGCCACCGCGATGTCGCGACGCGGCACGCTCATGCGCAAGGCGAGCGGCGTGAGCATCTCGCGCGCTTCGATCTGGGCCTCTTGCGCGCCGTCACCTTCGAGACGATCGCGCCAGGGGTCGTGACACAGCGCCGCGAGCAGGAAGCCGTTCGGCAACCGGCGGCGCGCTGCGTCGAGGTGGTCGAGCGCGCGGCCGATCTCGATCAGTTGCGTCTCGCGGCCCTCCCAGTACTCGGCGAGCTCGGGCAACAGGTGCCCGAAGAGGCCGAACTCGGTGAGCAGTTCCAGTGCGCGCGCGGCGTGTCCGCAGGTGAGCAGCTTGAAGATCTCTTCGAGCACGCGGGGCGGCGCCGACTGTTCGATGAGCGACGCGCACTCCTTCATCGCGCTCTGCAGGTCGTCGTCGAGGTTCAGGCTCAGGCGACTGGCGAACTTCACGGCGCGCAGCATGCGCACCGGGTCTTCGGCCAGGCGCACGCGTGGCTCACCGATCACGCGCAGCAGCTTCTTCTCGATGTCCTGCACGCCGCCGACGTAGTCGATGACTTCATCGCTCTGCACGTCGTAGAGCAGCGCGTTGATCGTGAAGTCGCGTCGGCGTGCGTCTTGCTCGGCGGTGCCGTAGTCGTTGTCGCGCTTGATGAGCAGATCGTCGTCGGTCTCGTTCTCTTCGACCTCGTCGTCGTTGCCGCCCGATTCGTCGCTGCTCCCTGGCGGTCGACGGAAGGTGGCGACCTCGATGATCAAGTCGCCGAAATGCACGTGGGCCAGCTTGAAGCGTCGACCGATGATGCGGCAGTTGCGGAACACGCGCCGGATCTGGCGCGGGCGCGCCGCCGTCGACACGTCGAAGTCTTTGGGCAGGTGTCCCAGCAGCAGGTCGCGCACGCAGCCGCCCACGAGGTAGGACTCGTAGCCGTTCTCGTTGAGGCGCTGCACGATGCCGACGGCCTTGGGGTCGAGGGCTGCGGGGAAGATGCGTGTGTTGCCGTGACGCTCGGGTTCGGCGGTCATGGACGAGCTCTTTGCACGAGGTCGGCGGCGCGCTTGGGGTCCACGCGGCCCGTGTCGGGGTTCTTGAGGCAGCTGCCGACGATCACGCCGTCACTCGCGCGCAGGAGCGCGGGCAAACTCTCTGCTGTCGTGCCGCTGGCCACGAGCGTGGCGCAGGGTGCGACCGCCTCGCGCACGGTGCGCAAGGTCGCTTCGTCGATCGGCTGACCCGTTCCGTGCCCGGTGACGAGCACGGCGTCGGCGCCGCCGCGAGAAACGAGGTCACGCGCGCGATGTTCCACCGGGCGCGTGTCGAGAGAGGTGGCGTGTTTGACGTCCACGTCGGCGAGGATGGCCACGTCGGCCCCCAGAGCTCGTCGACGGCGCAGCAGGTCGTGAGCGCTGCCTTGGATCAATCCCTGGTCGGTCACTGCGGCTCCGCAGAGCACGTTGACGCGCAGGAAACTGGCACCGGCAGCTACGGCCACGCCGAGCGCCGCGAGGGCGTCGTTGCGCAGCACGTTCACACCAACAGGAAGGTCCACGGCCTCCACGACGGCCCGCGTGACCACGGCCAGAGCGGCCACGGTCTCGGGTTCCACCGCTCCGGGAAGGAACGGGGCGTCGTGGAAATTCTCCACGAGCACGGCGGTGAAGCCGCACTCTTCAATCAGGCGTGCGTCTTCGGCCGCTGCCCGGGCGATCTCGGCCACAGACAGGTGGGCTCCGGAGTTGAGTCCGGGCGCCCCTGGCAAAGCGGGCAGATGAAGCACGGCCACGAGCCAGGGTCGAGCGCAGGCAGTGAGCGAAGCGCCGGCCGTGGAAACTGGTCGAACACCGTTCACGACCGCGAATGATACGGGCGCAGCGGCCTCGGACAACCGTGCGCCCCTCGGAGCTGCTAGGGTTTGCGCCCATGCCGCCCGAAGAGTTCCAAACGCTCGCTGGTCCAGGAGGGCTGGAGATCCAGCTCCTGCCCACGCGAGCCTTCAAGACAGTGATTCTCGCGCTCGTGGTCGAGGCCCCGCTCGACGAGCAGCGTTCCGCTCGCGCGCTCGTGCCCGATCTGCTCAGTCGCGGCACCGCGAGTTTTCCCGACTTGGCGAGCCTCGGCGCGCGCTGCGAGGAGCTCTTCGACACCGAGTTGCTGGCCACGTGTTCGGCGGCGGGCGGGCGTCAGCTGCTCAAGCTGGGCGTGGAGACCGTAGCCGATCGCTGGGTGGGCGACGTGCCGCTCGTGGCTCAGGCCGCAGAGTTGCTGGCCGAACTCGTGCACGCACCACCGCTGGTCGACGGGCGGTTCGTGCCCGAGCACGTGGAGCAGGAACGCGTGAATCTCGTGCGCGCGCTGCGTGGCCTCGACGACGACAAGGGCTCCTACGCCGTGCGCTCGCTGCTGGCCACCATGCACGCGGACACGCCCTGGGCGCATCACGCCTGGGGCACGCTCGAGGCCGCGCAACAGCTCGACGAAGTCAGCGTGCGCGACGCCTGGACGGGCCTGCGCACGGCCTTCCCTGCGCGGCTGTTCATCGCCGGCGATGTGAGCGAGGCGCAAGTCGCCGACGTGGCGGAGCGGCTCGCGGCGGGCGCCACGCGTGAAGCTCCGAGTGCGCCGGAGCCCGTGCCGCAGCGCACCAGCAGCGAGGTGCAGCGTCAGCGCGAGGACCAAGACTTGGCGCAGAGCAAGCTCGCCATGGGGTGGCGTCTGCCGAGCGAGTTGTTGCCCGGCGCGGCCGCCGGCATGTTCGCCGAGATCTTCGGGGGCAGCGCGAGCAGTCGCTTGTTCAAGCGCGTGCGCGAACAGGAAAGCCTGGCCTACGGCTGCGGCTCGGTGGCGCTGCCCGACAGCGGCACCTTGCTCGTGCAAGCCGGGCTCGAACCGGGCACGGCAGAGCGGGTGGAGCAACTCGTGGGTGAAGAGCGTGAGCGCTTGGCGCGCGACGGTGTGCGCGACGCCGAGCTCGAGCTGGCGCGCACGGCATTGCGGCGACGCTTGCTGGCCAGTCAGGACCGGCCCGGCGAGCGCTTGCACTTCCGTCTGCGCGGACTGCTCACCGGTCGCGCCACCACCATCGACGCCGCGCTCGAACAACTCGCCGCCGTGACCGCGAGCGACGTCACCGAGTTGGCGCGCGGCTGCGCGCTCGACAGCGTCTTCTTGTTGGAGGGTCGTGCCTCGTGAAGTTGCAACCCGTCGCCAATCCACTCGACGCCGCGGTCTTCGCGGGGCGCGCCGCGAGCGGGCTCAGTGTGCTCGTGCATCCGATCCCCGGGCGACGCTCGGTCTTCGCGGCCTTCGGCACGAACTTCGGGTCGATCGACCGCGTGAGCGGCGCCAACGGTGAGCCGGTGCCGGAAGGGCTCGCGCACTTCCTCGAACACAAGCTCTTCGAAGATGCCGCTGGAGATGTCACGGATCGCTTCGCGGCACTCGGCGCGTCGACCAACGCCATGACCGGCTTCTGCGGCACGACCTACATCGCGTCCACGGTGGAGCAACCCGAGGCCAGCGTCGACCTGCTGCTCGACTTCGTGCAAGACCCGTACTTCACCGACGAGCTCGTGGCCAAGGAGCAGGGCATCATCGCCCAAGAGATCGGCATGTACGACGACGACCCCGACTGGCGGGTCTTCTTCGAGCTGCTCACCTCGCTCTACGCCAAGCATCCCGTGCGCGACAACATCGCAGGCAGCGTGGCGTCGATCGCGGAGATCGACGCGGCCACCCTGCGCCGCTGCTACGACCTCTTCTACCACCCGAGCAACATGGCGCTGGTGGTCTCGGGCGACGTGCAACCCGAGCGCATCGCCGCGCTCGTGGATGCCGACCAATCCGCGCGCGGCACCGACGCGCTGCCCGCGCACGAACGTCTGCTCGAAGACGAACCGCGCGCTCGCGTGCGCGAACGCAGCGAACTGCGGCTGCCCGTGGCGCGCCCGCGCCTGCTGCTCGGCGTGAAGGAAACCGTGTTGGGCGGCAGCCCTCAGGAACTCGGCCGTCGTCGGCTCGCCACGCAGGTCGCGATCGACCTACTCTTCGGCCGCTCCACCGACACCTACCGCGCGCTCTACGAAGACGGTCTGATCGACGAGAGCTTCTCGGCCTCGTACTCCTCCGAACACAGCTTCGGCTTCAGCATGATCGGCGGCGAGACGGACGAACCCGAGCGCCTCGAAGCGCGCGTGCGCGAGGTGCTCGAGCGTGCGCGCACCGGCGACTTCGACACCGACGGTCTGAAGCGCACACGCGCGCGTCTCACGGGCGGCTTGTTGCGCGCCAGCGACTCCGCCGAGAGCGTGAGCTACGGCTTGCTCTCGGCGCACTTCCGCGGCGTGGCGCCCTTCTCCGCGCTCGACTGGATCCAGCAACTCAGTGCCGACGAGTTGCGCGCGCGGCTCGCCGAGCACCTCGACCCCGAGGCGCTCAGCGTCTGCGTGTTGCGCCCCGAAGAGCCGTGATCCAGCGCGTGCTCGTGGGCGGCACGGCCAGCGGCAAGAAGCGGGTCGCGGCCGAGTTGTTCCGTCGGCACGGGCTGCGACCGTTGTCGATGGACTCGATGAAGGTCTACCGCGGCATGGACGTCGGCACCGACAAGCCGAGCACGGCGCTGCGCGAGGAAACCGACTACGGCTTGATCGACTTGGTCGCGCATCACGAGCGCTTCTCGTCAGGCCACTGGATCGACGCGGCGGTCCAGGCCGTGGCGTCCGGCAGCGCGCCCGTGCTCTTCGCGGGCGGCACACCGCTCTACTTGCGCCTGCTCTTGCGCGGCGTGTTCCCCGGTCCGCGCAGCGACCCTGCGATCCGTGCGCGCCTGCAAGCACGCTGGGAGACGGAAGGCGAGACCGTGTTGCGCGACGAACTCGCGCGCGTGGACCCCGACCTCGAAGCGCGCCTGTTCCCCGGCGACGCCAAGCGCGTGCTGCGCGGACTCGAAGTCTGGGAGCAGAGCGGCCGTCCCTTGTCGGTCTGGCAGGCGCAAGACACCACGCCTCCCATCGCCGGCCGCTTCGTGGTCTGCGCCTTGCGTCACGAGCCGACGTCGCACCTCGCGCGTTGCGCGGAGCGCGCCGCTGCCATGTTCCGCGAGGGGCTGCTTCCCGAGGTCGCCGCGCTGGCTGCCCTGGCCCCGTTCGCTGAAGAGCCTGCGCGCTCGATCGGGTATCTCGAAGCGCTCGAGCATCTCGACGGCAAGCTCAGCCTCGACGCCGCCGTGGAGCGCACCGTCGTGCGCACGCGACAACTCGTGCGCAAGCAGCGCATGTTCCTGAGCACCTTCCCGGAGCTGCGATGGGTGGACGTGCCTGCCGACGCGTCGCTCGAGAGCGTCTTGCCTGAGGTGGAAGCGGCGTTGGAGCTGCCCGGCGCGGGCGCGGCGAGCTGAAGCGCGCGCTGCGGGGTCTAGCCCTCGGTGCTCTCGCCGGCGTCCGAGCTGCTCTCCGAGCCGTCGTTTTCAGAGCTTGCAGCAGCGTCGGTGTCTTCGGCCGTGCGGATCTGCTCGTAGATCTGGATCAGACCGCGACGTAGATCGGGCGGCAGCGGCGCGCGGTGGTCGTAGTCGAGGAAGTCGTACACGCGCAGCAGGACGGCGCGACGCTCAGGCTGCTGGTGCTCTTGAAACAGCAGCAGCAGCGCTTGGATCGCGATGAGCTCGTCGGGCTGACGATCAAGGTGGTCGAGCAGCAGTTGACCCGCTGCGGCGGCTTGCCCGTCGAGGCTGAGCACGCGCGCCTGCAACACCACACGCGGACCGTTGAGCCGCTTCGGCAAGACCTCGGGAAGTTGCGCGAGACGTTCCGCCGCGGCCTCGAGTTCACCTGCAGCGAGTTGGTCGCCCACGCGTTGCAGCTGCACGTCGGGATGCCACGGGAACTGATCGGCCGCGCGCGCGCGCAGGGCCCGCGCGCCGGCTCCCTGTTCGGGGCGGCGCAACATGGCCTCGGCCAGGCGCTCGAGTCCAGCCGGATGCTGCTCGACGCTGCGTCCCAGCGCGCGGTCGGCGGCGGCGCGCTCACCGAGCACCTCGAAGCCCAGCGCCACGCCCGCCCAGGCGACGGCACGTTGCTGAGGCGAACTCTGCGCCGAACCCGACAGGCGCTCGGCTTCGAGCTGAGCGTCCTCGGGCAATCCCAGTTCGAGCAGGGTCTCCACGAGGCGAGAGCGCAGCACGACCTGAGCGTTGCTGTTGGGGCCCGCCGCGAGCGCCTGCTCCAGCGGTTCGCGAGCGGCCTCGATGCCTGAGGCGCGTGCGGCCCAGTCGGCTTCGGCCAGAGCGAGGTCGATGGCGCCAGGGAGAAAGCCTCGTGCCCGTTGGGCGTGCTGGGTGGCCTCCTCGGGCGGCAGCAGCTCGCGCGCGGGGTTCACGTAGATCGTCTGCATCCACAGCATGCTGAGCTGGGGATTGGCGCCGGCGAGGCGTTCGAACTCGGCGAGCGTCTTGCGCTCATCGGGAAGCCGAACGAGCTCGCCATAGGCCAGCTGCGTGCGGTCGAATTGCCGACAGCTCGTGGCGACGCCTGTCAGCGCCAGTACCAGAGTCCAGCAGACGAGGCGGCGCGCGACACGAGGTCGCAAGACGAAGGCATTCATTCACTCAGATCCGCGCGGAGCGGATCAGTGACGATGCATCGTGCCCGTGGCGTAACTCGGATCGTGCCACTCGTGCGTGGGATCGTCCCAGTCGAGGCCGAGCACGTACTTGTCCCAGCGACGGTGCGCGTTGTTCGCCTTCTTGGCCCAGGCCGAACGGATGTCCTTGCCGTGATCCGAGAAAGGGGTCACGCAGCCGGTGGAGACAACGACCAGCAGGAGGGCGGCGAGGAGGGTCTTGCGCGTCATCTGCGGGATTCCTTCGGGGGATGAGGCGCCAAGCTAGCAATGCGCCCCGAGACTGTCAAAGACACGCTCGACGGAGTGTCTCCTGGCATCGATCTGCCCAGCCGCACGCTGATGTGGCGAGCTCATCGCCGGAACCGGCGACCCACTCGATACACTGCCACCAACTATGCGTAACAGTTTGCTTCCGACCCTCGCCGTTCTCGTGCTCCTGGCGCTCGTGGTCCTGATTCCGGAGCCCGAGACGGTCGATGCGCCCCTCGACGCGCTGCCAGCGGCCGAGACCGCTGGCGAGGATGTCGCCGAGGCGCTGCTCGAGTTGAGCCCGCTCGAGCTCTACCGCCCTCCAGACTGGGCCCGTCAGCAGGGGGGGCGCGACGCCGTGAAGCGCAGCCTCGACCGCTTGTCTTGGGGCCCGCACGCGGCGCTCTTGGCGTCCCGAGATCAACTCGAGGCGCACCAGGGTTCCCTGGTCGACGAGATCCTGGCGCGACTCACGGCCCTCGGCGACAGCGATCCGATCCTCGTATCCAAGCTGATCGCGACCATCAGAGACGAAGACGCCGCCGACCCGCGCGTGCTCGAGGAGCTCAACCGGCGCTGCCTCTCACCGAGTGGCTTGGTGACCAAAGCGGCGCTGCGCAAGCTGGCGCGGGTGCCGTATCCCGAGGCGCTGGGCGGGGCCTTGGCTCGTCGGCACGACGCGGAGGAGCCGATCCGTGAACTCGCGCGCGCGGTGTTGGCCGAAGCGGTCCGGCGCGGCGACCCCGAGGCGCGCGCCTACTTACTCCAGGATCTCCGCGAGCGTCCGTCGACCCCCAATCAGATCGACATCGCTGCTCTGGGCGACGCGCCCTACGACGCCGAAACGATGGACGTGTTGCAGCTCGTGCTCGAGCGCGCGCCGATCACCGAACGCTTCGCCACGCTGGGCGCGCTCGTGCGTCACGGCGACGAACGTGCCATCGCGCAGCTCGAAGAGATCATCGCCGGCGCCGACCACATGCAGCGCTTCAACGCGCTCTTCGTGGTGGCCATGGCGGGGCGTCCGATCGCGCAGGACAGCTGGCGCGACATCGTGCGACGCGGCTTGCAGCAAGAGACCAGCTTCCTGATGTCGGTGCTCACGCGCAGCATCCAGCTGGGTGACGCCGACGCGCCGCTGGCCTTCGAGCTGCTCGAAGACATCGCCAACAACCCCGGTCACAGCAGTCAGGTCACTGCGCTCGACGTGCTCTACCGGCTCGGCGATCCGTGGGCGCTCGAACGCACCCGCGACGAGCTGCAGCGCGAGCAGGGCGGCTTCTTGAACCAGACCGTCGACCGCATCATGCGCGGCCCGCGTGCGCAGGCGATCGAGCTGGCCGACGTGGCAGAGCAACGTTTCGCCGACGCAGAACTCGGGAAGGTCGAGCAGGTCATCTTGCTGAACATGCTCGCGCAGCTGAAGCCGCAGAGCGCGGTCGAGCCTGTGATCGCGCCGCTGATGGCGGGGGAACCGCTCTCGCGCGAGAACGTCTTGCCGGCGTTGGTCGCGCTCGGCGAGGTCGGCCTGGAACGTCTGTCCACAGAAGTGGGCGACGACCGCGGTGCCGGGCTCTACGTGCTGGCCGCCTCGCACGTGCGCGCGCCCTCGGCTTTGCCCGTGCTCGAGCGCATCGCCACCGATCCCGAGCGTGCGACGGCGCTGCGCCGCTACGCGATCGACGGCATCGTGCGGCTCTCGGGCGGGGAGCGCGAAGGAGCGCTACGTCGCATCGCTGAAGCGTCGCCGCGCTCGGCCGTGAGCGATCGCGTGATGCTGCTGTTCTGGAACTACCTGTGAGCGGGACGCGGCCGCGTCCACCAGCCGCCTGGCCGCGTCGTCACGTCGGGTTCGGGGAAGGGCGGCGGAAAGCCGGTGTCCGTGCCGCTGCGGCCGCGCAGGTTCTGACCCTCCCAGAGCACGCCGTCGGTGCCGAGCTGGAACTCGGCGTCGCCGGTCACTCCGAAGTCGAGCGGCCAAGCGCGCAACACCCACAGCTGACGCAGCGTGCCCGACTGGGCGTCGCGCTCGGCGAGTTGAGCCAGCCCGTACATGTACGAGCGGTCTTGCGCGTAGGCAGCGGTGCCCGCTTGCGCGTTCTCGGGAGTGAAGGCGTGCAGCCCTTCGATGCCGGTGAGTTGCGCGCGCAGCGCTTCGACGTCGGCGGCGGGGATGTCGTCGGTTGCGCTCACGAAGCGGTCGAGCACGTGGAGCGCGCGTTCTTCGCCGCGGGCGATGCGCGCGGCGCCGTCGGACTGGACCTCGCGCAGCAGCACGAGCAAGCCGAGCATGAGCAGCGGCAACAGCAGGCCGAGACGGCGAGACATGCGCGAGTTCCGGGGCGAGAGCGAGTGCGGTCATGGTAGCGCCCGCGCCCGCTCCGTTGCAGCCCGAGGAAGCGCGGCGATTGCGCGCGGCGCAGCGCGTGGCGCAGGTGCTCATCGACGCGGGCCACGAGGTGGTGATCGCAGGTGGGTGGGTGCGCGATCGTCAGCTCGGGCGGCCCATGGGCGACATCGACCTGGCGAGCTCAGCCAGCCCTGAGCAAGTGGTCGCGCTCTTCCCGCGCTGCGTGGAGGTCGGCGCCGCCTTCGGCGTGATCAAGGTGCTGGAGGGGGACGACATCTTCGATGTCGCACGCTTCCGCCGCGACGAGGGCGTCGCCGACGGTCGTCATCCCGAGCGCGTGCTGCCGGCCACGCTGCAGGACGACGTGCAGCGCCGCGACTTCACGATCAACGGCCTCGTGCAGGACCCGTTCACGCACGAGATCCGCGACATGGTCGGCGGGCTCGACGATCTGCGCGCGCGGCAGGTGCGTGCCATCGGTGACCCGTCCGAGCGCTTCCGCGAAGATGCCTTGCGCTTGCTGCGCGGCGTGCGCTTCGCCGTCACGCTCGACTTCGAGATCGAAGCCGTCACCTGGAGCGCCATGTGCGAGGCCGCGTCGAGCCTCGCCACGCTCTCCGGCGAACGCGTGCGCGACGAGTTGCGCAAGATGCTGTTGGCGCCGAAGCGGCGTCGCGCGCTCGAGTTGCTCGACCGCTCGGGGATGCTCGAAGTGATCCTGCCCGAGGTCGCCGCCATGCACGGCGTGGAGCAGCCGCCCGAGTTCCATCCCGAAGGCGACGTGTGGATCCACACGCTGCTCGTCGTGGAAGCGCTGCCTGAGAGTGTGTCCTTCGAACTCGCGCTCGGCGCCGTGTTGCACGACGTGGGCAAGCCTCCGACCTTCGTGCGCGCGCCCGACCGCATCCGCTTCGACGGTCACGTGGAGCTGGGCGCAGAGATGTCCGAGGCGATCGCGAAACGACTGCGCCTCTCGCGCGCCGAGACACGCCGCGTGGTGGCGTTGGTGCGTGATCACCTGTTGTTCATGAACGTGAACGAGATGCGTCCGTCGCGCCTGCGTCGCCTGCTCGCCGAAGATCATTTCGACGAGTTGCTCACGCTCTACCAAGCCGACTGCGCAGGGTGTCACGGCGACACCGCGGCGCTGCCACGGATCCGCGCCATGCAGCAGGAGCTCGCCGAGCAGGCGGCCTTGCCCGAGGCCTTGCTCAACGGTGGCGACGTGTTGGCAGCGGGTGTCGCCCCGGGCGCTCGTGTGGGGCAATTGTTGCGCGCGGCCTACGACTTGCAGCTCGAGGGTGAGTTCACCGACAAGTCGTCCGCGCTCGCGTGGTTGCAGGCGCAGCTCACGCAAGGCTGAGGCGCGTTCAGCTCGGCGGGAAGCGGCGTCGCAATCGCCCCGCCGCGAAGAACAGCGAGGCGGCCAGCACCGCGGCGACATGCTGCCCCGCTGCGAGCGCCACGCTGGCCGCCAGCCACGGCATGCTCGAGAGCAGCACGCCGGTGAGCGCGGGCGGTGGGAGCTTCGGAGCGGCGCGTGCGATGCGGAGCGCGCAACCGAGCAAGACGGCGCCCGCAGGGAGCGCTGTCGCGAGCGGCAGGTTGAAGGGGAGTGCGATGGCGACCAGTGCGAGCAGACCGGCGGCGAGACGCCAGGCGGGCAGGGCCGGTGCTCGGGCCTCGCGGGCTTCGTCGTCGTGGGCAGCGTGCCAAGAGGCGAGCGCGACGAAGCTCCCGTGCAGCAGCGCGGGCGCGGCGAGCGTCCAGCTCCAACGCGGCGCGAAGAGTGCGAGTCCCAGTGCCATGTCGCAAGTGCGGGCGGCACCCAGCGCGACGCACCCGCCGAGCGTGCTGCGCTTGAGCCCCCAGTGGTAGGCGTGGCTCGCGGCGAGCACACCCAGCGCGGGGAGCAGCAACGCGGGACGCGCCCACGTGAGGCCGAGCGCGAGCGCCGCGCCGCCCAGCCAGTACGCGTGCACCACGCTCGGCGACACGGCCCCGCGCGCGAGCGGCCGGTCGGGCTTGTGTTGCGCGTCTTCGTGCCGATCGACCCAGGCGTTGTGCGCCATGCCCGACACGAGCAAGGCGCTGCCGCACAACGCCGCGAGCGCAGTGGGGCCCGGCGCGAGCGTCACGCCGGCGAGGGTGGCCGACCACGCGGCGCCGCCGAGGACGTCGCTGGTGGGAGTCAGCAGCAGCGGCGCGCGCAGCAGCTCGAGATGGGCGCGGACGCGGCTCGTTGTGCCCACGGGCGTGTCCGAGTGCGCGCGCGCTGTCGACGGTTGCCGCGTCACCCCACGAGGCGCGAGAGGTCGTTGAAGGTCACGTAGACCATCAAGCCCAAGATCGCGACCAAGCCCGTGAGCTGTGCGTTCTGCAGGAAACGATCCGACAGGCGCCCGCCCTTCACCTTCTCGAAGAGCAGGAACATGATCTGGCCGCCGTCGAGCACGGGGATCGGCAGGATGTTGATCACGCCGAGGTTCACCGAGAGCAGCGCCAGGAAGTAGAGCAGCTTCGAGAAGTCCATCTTGGCCGACTCGTAGGTGATCATCGCGATCGCCGCGGGGCCGCCCAGGTTGTCGGCGCCGACTTCGCCGGTGAAGAGTTTGCCGAGCGTCATGCCCGTGGTGCGCAGCGCGTTCATGCAGGCGTCGAAGCCGGCGCTGAGTGACTCGCCGAAGCCGAGGTCGTGCACCACGTCGTGGCGCTGCAGGCCGAAGCCCACGGCGAACTGGGGCGGGAGGACGGCGCGCACGGACACGCTGCGTTCCTCGCCGTTGCGACGATAGGTGATCTCGTGATCCACCACGTCGGGTTGGGCTTTCAGGTGATCGAGCAACGCTTGGAAACTCACGAGCTCTTCGCCATCCGCCGCGACGGGTTCGTCGCCGTCGAGCAGCCCTGCGCGGGACAGTGCGCCGCCCTCGCTGACGAGCATGCGCGTGCTGGCCGGGTTGCGCTCGAGCGCCACGTCGCCGCCCGCCAGGCGTTCGACGGCTTGTCGGTCGAGCACCAAGTTCATGTCGGTGCCGTCGCGCTGCACGCGCAGCTCGAGGGGTGCGCCCAACTCGGCGAGGCTGGCGAGATCGCTCGATCGATACACGGGATGACCAGCGGCGCCCAAGACCACGTCGCCGGGCAGCAGGCCTGAGTCGGGCGGCGTGTCGTTGCCGCGCACGGCCCGCACGAGGTTCTCCACGGGGGCGGCGCCGAGCATCCGGCGGCCTTCCTCGGGCGCGTCGAGCCGAGTGAAGCTGTGTTCGACCTGGAGTTCGTTGCCGTCGCGCTCCACCGTGAGCGAGAGGCTCGCGGGTTCGAAGGCGCCGCTCTCCAGGGACAGCGCGCGCCAGGCGCTGAGCGGCTCGCCGCGGTACAGCGAACCGATGCGCCGACCGTTGACTGCGAGCAGGACGTCGCCGTTGCGCAAGCCGGTGGGCGTCTCGTCGTTCTCGTCGAGCTCGATGATGTTGAGCCGTGGCGGGAGGATCTGCGCGCTGTAGTGTCCGTCGGCGTGACTCGGCGTGAGCTTCTGTTGGAAGCGCTGACCGTCGCGCAGCACGTCGAGCGTCATGTTGTCGGGATCACCGAGCGCGATCTCGAGCGTGAGGTCTTCGAAGCCCCAGACTTTCTGTCCGTTCACCGACAGGATCTCGTCGCCGGTGCGCAGCCCTGCTTGCCACGCTGCACCGCCCACGACCGTGTCACCCACGACGGGCGCGAGGAAGGGCACGCCCGTGCCGAAGGCGATCGGGAAGAGGACGAAGGCGAAGGCGATGTTCACGACCACGCCCGCGCTGAAGATCACGACGCGCTGCCAGATGGGCTTCGCCATCAGGTCGCCGGGGTCGGGCTCTTCGTCGTCGGGGAGGTCACCGTACTCACCGGCCATCTTCACGTAGCCGCCGAGCGGGATGATCGAGACGCGGTACTCCGTGCCGCGACGTGTCCAGCCGAACAAGCGCGGGCCGAAGCCGATCGAGAAGGTCTCGACGCGCACGTCGAACAGACGCGCCGCGACGAAGTGCCCGGCCTCGTGGATGAAGATCAGAAAGCTGATGCCCATCACCGCGAGCGCGGCGTTGGCGAAGCTCTCGAAGAAGGTCTCGATCATGAGTGCGGGCTGCCAGCAGGGTGGCTGAACTCGGTGAGTTTGTTCGTGGTGTGTCGGCGCACGTCGCTGTCGGTGGCGAGGATCGTGTCGAGGTCTGGGTCGGCACCCGCTTCGAACTCGTTGAGTGCGTCGCCCACGAGTTCGCCGATGGCCAGGAAGGGAATCTGACCGTTGAGGAAGGCGCTCACTGCGATCTCGTTGGCGGCGTTCATGATCGTGCCCGAGAGACCGCCTTGGCGCGCGGCGTGCTCGCCCAGCGCGAGGCAAGGGAAGGTGTCGCGGTCGGGCTCTTCGAAGGTGAGCCCGGAGAGCGCGAGCAAGTCGATCGGCGGGCCGGGGGCTTTCACGCGCGCCGGATAGCCCAAGGCCCAGCGGATGGGAAGGCGCATGTCGGGCGGACTGAGTTGCGCGAGGATGGCGCCGTCGCAGTACTCGACCATGGAGTGGATCACGCTCTGCCGATGCATGACGACGTGGACTTGCTCGGCGCACACGTCGAACAAGTGCACCGCTTCGATGACTTCGAGCGCCTTGTTCATCAGTGTGGCGCTGTCGATCGTGATGCGCGGGCCCATGTCCCACGACGGGTGCTTGAGCGCTTCCTCGATCGTGACGTGGGCGAGCTCGTCGCGCGTGCGACCGCGAAAAGGGCCGCCCGAGGCCGTGAGGATCACGCGCCGAACACCTGCGGGATCCTCGCCGTGCAAGCACTGCGCGATCGCCGAGTGTTCCGAGTCGACCGGCAAGAGCGTGCTGCCCGAGCGCGCGCAAGCGGCGCGCACGAGGTGACCCGCGAGAACCATGCTTTCCTTGTTCGCGAGCGCCACGTCGGCGCCGGTTTCAGCGGCCGCGAGTGTGGAGCGCAAACCCGCCGCGCCGGTGATCGCGCACAGCACGACGTCCGGCCGGGTGCGTGCGACGAGCTCCACCACTCCCTCGGCGCCGGTGAGTAGCTCGCAGCCCTGCGGCAGCCCGCTCGTGTCGACGGGGGCGGTGCCCAGCGCGACGGCCTCGGGGCCGAACTGGCGCGCCTGCTCGAACAGCAGCTCCGCCGAACTCCACGCGCTCAGACCGACGACCTGATGCGTGCCGCCGAGCTGCTCCATGACCTCGAGGGTCTGGCGCCCGACCGAGCCTGTAGATCCGAGAACGAGCACCCGTTTGACCATGGCCAGCGAGTCTAGCAGGTGGGCCCTCTGGTATCATTCCGCCGCATGTTGCCGCGCCTCGAGCCTCGATTCTGCATGGGCTGCGGGAGTGCGCTCCTGCAGGCGCCGATCGAAGGGCGCGAGCGCGCGATCTGCCGCGCCTGCCGCCGCGTGCACTACGAGAATCCGGCGCCCGCTGCGGCCGTCGCGATTCTGGATGGCCCACAGGTCTTGCTCGTCCGGCGTGCGATCCAGCCCTACCGCGGCCAGTGGGGCTTGCCGGCTGGCTACCAAGAGGTCGACGAGACCTGCGAGAACGCCGCCGTTCGCGAAGTGCGCGAGGAGACGGGCCTGATCGTGCGACTCACCGGCCTGCTCGATGTCCTGACCACCCCCGACGATCCGCGAAAGGCCTCGATCTTGGTGGTCTACTCGGGCGAGGCTGTCGACGGCGAACTCGAACCCGGCAGCGATGTCGACGAGGTCGCGTGGTACTCACTCAACGAGCTCCCGAGGGAGCTCGCTTTCCACAACAACCGCTTGTTGCTTGAACGACTCCGAAAGGGAGAGGTGCGTCGATGGTGAAGGGTTCCGAACCGCTGACCTACAAAGATGCCGGCGTGGACATCGACGCCGTCACGGCGTCGCTCTCCAAGGTGGGCAAGCTCGCCGCCGCCACTCACGACAACCGTGTGCTCACGGGGCTCGGGAGTTTCGGCGCGCTCTTCAAGCCCGACTTCAGCGACATGCAGGAACCCGTGCTCGTGTCGAGCACCGATGGTGTCGGCACGAAGCTTCTCGTGGCGCGCAAGGCGGAGCGCTACGACACGGTCGGCTCCTGTCTGGTGAATCACTGCATCAACGACATCCTCGTGATGGGCGCCGAACCGCTCTTCTTCATGGACTACGTGGCGGCCGGGCACTTCGCTCCGGGGCTGCTCGAGGGCATCGTCGAAGGTTTCGCCAGTGCGTGTCGCGAACAGGGTGTCCCGCTCATCGGAGGTGAGTCGGCCGAGATGCCGGGGCTCTACGCGAAGGAGGACTTCGACCTCGCGGGCTTCATCGTGGGCGTGGTGGACCGGGCGCGTCTGTTGCTTCCCGAGCGCGTCCGAGAGGGCGACGTGTTGATCGGCCTGCGCAGCTCGGGTCTGCACACCAACGGCTACTCGCTCGCACAGAAGGTGCTCTTCGAACGCGCGGGCTTGAGCGTCGACGACACCCTGCCCGGTGGTGAGGTGAGCGTCGCCGAGGCCTTGCTCGCCGTGCACCGCTGCTACCTGGCCTGTCTGCGACCGTTGCTGCGTGACCCGGCGTTGCACGGCCTCTCGCACATCACGGGCGGAGGGTTCACCGACAACCTGCCGCGTGTGCTCCCCGAAGGGCTCGGCGCGATCATCGATCGCGACAGCTGGCAGGTTCCCGCCGTGTTCCGCGCCATCGCTCAACACGGTCCCGTCGAGCGTGACGAGATGGATCGCACCTTCAACATGGGGCTCGGGATGATCTTGGTCGTGGCAGCAGGAGATGCCGAACGCATCAGCACGCAGCTCCGCGCGAGCGGTGAAGACCCGGTGCGTTGTGGGCGGATCGTGTCGGGTGAGGGTGTGCGCTACGAGGGCAGCGCCGAGCTTTGATCAAGGCCACGTTCAGCAGCGCGGTGGGGGGCTGGCTCGCGGCGGCGCTGCTGACTCTCGCGTCGAACTCGCCGGAGCCCGATGAGTTCGCCAAAGCCCTGCTCGCCAACGATTGGGGTGAGGTGGAAGCGCTGGCGCGCGAACGTTTGGCCGTCAACTCGGAGGACCTCCAAGCTCACGCCGGGCTCGGTCGCGCGCTGCTGGAGCGCATGCGCGGGCTCGCGGGGCGCCCGGGGCTAGCCACCGAGCTGGCAGTCAGTGCGGCGAATCAGGCTGTGGCGCACTTGGCTGCGGCGCGCGAACTCGAGGGCGTTCACGACCTCTGGTTGGAAGCGCGCGCCGAGCATCCGCGACCTGAAGACGGCCTCGACCGAGCCCTCGCGGAACTCGCGCAGGCTGGCGACCCCCACGCCGGATTCTTGTGGGCACGCGCGCAGCCCGCGGCGGAGAGCGAAGCCGCGTTGGACGCACTCGCAGCGGCGCTCGCCCTTCGCCCGGAACGCAGCGACTACCTGCTCGCGGCCCTCGCGCGACGGGTCGCCCTGGGCCGCATGGACGCGGCGCGCAACACGTGGCGAGCTGCTGCAGAGCGAGGTGCAAACGTCGACACCTTGGCGGCATGGTGTGGTGAGCTCTGGGGAGGGAGCGAGCAGGCTGGGGCTCGCGCGGAGGCGCTCGGCTGGCTCGTCGAACTGCGCGACCTCTCGGGGGACGCCTGGCTCGGCTGGTATCGAGCTCACGCACTCGCGCAGCAGGGGAAGCAGGAGGAGGCGCTTCAAGTGTTCGAGGCGTCGCAGGTGGGGGCGCCAGCGGCCGTGCAGCGCGCGCACGCTGCCTTGCTGCAGTCGCTTGGACGCGAGCGCGAAGCCGCCCAGCTCTTGATCCCACTGGCGAACGACTCGGATTGGGACGCGTACGAGGAGCTCGTCAGCCTTGCTGACGCGAGCGCGTTGAGGCGCGACTTCGAGTTCTCGCTCGAGTTGTACGAGAGCGCGCTCGCGATCGAGCAGCGTCACGAGCGCGCTCAACACCATCGCGCCCTCACCCTTTGGCGCGCGGGGCGCGAGAGCGATGCCGAGGCCGCTTTCGACGAGCTCTTCGAGCGCTGGCCCGCGCGGTCCGATCTGCTCAATGACGGGGGCCTCGCCGCCCTCGGCGCCGGCAACACAGCTCGCGCCGCTCGGCTCTTCGAGTTGGCTGCCGAGCTGCCCCAGAGCGTCGATGCGCAAGAAAATCGCGCCGCTCTGGGTCTAGCCGTCGACGACCTGCCCCGCGCTGAGCTCTTCGGCCTCCTCAACAGAGTGCTCGACGCGGAACCCCAGCGTTCGCGCGCGCTGGTGCTACGTTCTCGCGCTCGAAGCGACCCATGAGCGCGTTTCCCCCGCGCCGACGGACAGCTACACTCGCCGGCTCGAGCATCTTCGATCTTCTTGGAGGACCCCAGCGATGTACATCGCACTCGCGCTGCTGAGCTCCCTCGTGCTGCCCACGATTCGTGCCCTCCCGCAGGACACCGGCGAGCTGACGCGTTCGGGGATCAGTGACAAGGACCTCGGCAAGCTCGCGGACGACGTCAGCGAGTTCTTCCTCGCGATCGATGCCGACGACCGCGCCACGAAGCTGGAGCTCGAGGAGAGCCTGCTGAGCGCCTTTGCCAAGTCGGGGAAGCGCGCCAAGATCGATCGCGACCCGATGGCCTACACCGGCGACTGGGACTACGTGCTGGAGCTGTCGAAACCCGTCGACCGCTCGCTCAAGTCGGACATCGGCAAAGGCTTCTTCAAGCACGTCTTCGAGGATCAGTACGGCACGCCGCCCGTCTCCACGGCGCTCTCGATCCCGGCGTCCTACGGCAAAGAGAAAGACTCACGGCCGCCGGTCATCGTGGTGCTCAAGGAGACGCTCGGGCTCGAGGGCAATGAACTCGACAGCGCCGTGATCGAGAAGGCGACGCTGCTCTACGGTGATCTCCTCGAGACCCATATCGTTTTGATTCCGATGGGAACCGTTGCGGGCGAGGGACGCCGCGCCGAAACCGTGGAAACCAAAGACTCGTGGTTGGCCCCCGACCCCAAGCAGGTTTTCTTCACGGGATTGCGCGTCTTGTTGGAGCAGCTGCGCTTCGACCGCAGTCGTATCGTGCTCGACGGATGGGGATCCGCGGGCGCTGAAGCCATCCAGTTCGCGTCCTTCGCACCCAGCTGGTTCGCGGGTGTCGTGAGCCGTGGCGGCGAGTTGCCGGGCGAAGATGCGCCGCTCTCGAACCTCGCCTCGATGGGTGTCTTGCTTCTCCAGGGCGACGGCAGCTCCGATCCTGGTGACGCCTTCGAGGGGCTCGATGTCGAGATCGTCCCGGACGCCGGCAGCTGGGAGGCACCCACCGACGAAGCGTCCGCGAAGTTCGTCGAGTGGGCGGCGGCGCAGCAGCGCGACTTGGCGCCCAGCTCGATCGAGTTCCTGGCTGCCGACTTGGCGTGGGGCGCCGACAACTGGTGCAACATCAAAGTGCTGAACCGGCGCGTCACGGCCTCACCCTCGGACAAGGACTTCCCCCGCATCAGCGCTACGATCGATGCGGCTTCGAACACGATCGACATCGAGACCGTGAACATCCTCGAGCTGAAAGTTTTCCTCAACGATGACCTGGTCGATCTCGACAAGGCGCTCACCGTGAAGGTGAACGGTGAAGAGAAGTTCAGCGGCGTCCTCAAGCGCAGCCTGTCGTTCCTGTTGGAGAACCGCTACTACATGGAGTCGGCGGAGTACGGGGCCTACACGGCGAGCGTCCTGATCGAGGACATCGACGCCAACCTGCCCTGAGTACCAAGGCTCCTCAGCGCGCGAAGGATCGAGCTGCCGCGACGGTTTCGCCCGTCGCACTCTGGTGTGTCGCGGCGCTGTCCGGTGCAGGCGTGATGGTGTTGGAGCTGATGGGGGTGCGGCTCATGGGGCCGCACTTCGGACAGAGTCAGATCGTCTGGACGAATGTGATCGGCGTGGTCCTGGCGTCGATGGCTTTGGGGCAGTGGTGGGGTGGACGGCTCGCAGAGTCAGGTGCCGCCGGGCGCGTCGTGATCGCGTTGCTGCTCGCGGGGGTGTTTGCGGCAGTGTTGCCCGAGCTGATCCCGTGGATGGCGTCGCTCAGCATGCCCGGCGATCTTCGTCTCGACGAAGCGGCCCCGTTCGTGACGCGCGGTTCACTGTTGGTCGCGTTGCTCGCACTCGGCCTGCCACTCTTCGCGCTGGGGGTGGTGACGCCTTGCTTGGTGCGGCTCTCGCGCGGTGTCGAAGCGCATCCTGGAGCCGTGACCGGTCGCCTGCTCGGCCTGGGGACGCTCGGAAGCCTTGTCGGCACGTTCGGCGCAACGCACGTCCTGCTTCCTTCGATCGGGAGCGCGGCTGCGATGCGGACGGGGGCGGGACTTCTGATCGTTGCAGCGTGTGTGCTCTGGGGCGCTGGCCTGCGCGCTCGGCGTCGCGCCGCTGCACTCTGCTTGCTCCCGCTTTTGGCGGTCGTGCTGCCAGCGCCAGAGCTCATCGGTGATGTGACCGTTCTCGAAGCACGGGACACCTCCTACCAGTACGTTCGCGTGCTTGAGAACGCCGAGGGACGGCGCTGGCTCGCACTCAACGAGGGCCTCGACAGCTTTCACTCCGTGTGGACGCCTGGTGAGTTGCTGACTGGTGACTACTACGACGCGTTTCTGCTCCCTGCGCTGCTCGCTGCAAGCACCTCATCGGGCAACTCAGGGAGCGTGTCCGAGCGGCCCCGCGAGGTGCTCGTCATCGGGCTTGCGGCCGGCACCATGGCGAGGCAGCTGCAGGCTCTGGATCCCGAAGCAGCCATCACGGGTGTCGAGCTCGATCCTTCGCTGATTGAGATCGGTGAGCGTTGGTTCGGTCTCCCCGAGAACGTGGAAACGCTCGGTGGTGTCGATGGCCGCGTGGTGTTGGAGCAGAGTCGGCGTCAGTGGGGAAGCATCCTCGTCGACGCGTTTTCGAGTCAGATCTATGTTCCGCCCCAGCTTGCGAGTGTTGAGGCCTTTGAGGCGCTCCGGCAGCGCCTCGTTCCCGGGGGCTGGGTCGCCCTCAATCTCTCAGCCCGAGGGATCGAGGATCCTGTTGCTCATGCAGTCATCGGGAGCTTTGCGCGGGTGTTCCCCGGAGCTGGCTTCCTTCGCGTCCCGGGAACCCGGAACCTTTTCGTCTTGGGACGTCGAGGGGGCCTGAGCGAGCGGCCCCCTGCTGCCGCGACCTTGACCCTCTCGGGTGCAGGCCTCTTGCCTGCTCTCTCGTGGCTCTTGGATCCCGGTGCCTGGGCAGCTGCACCCCAACTTTCGCCAACCGGAGTGCTCCGCGACGGGCTCGCGCCGTTGGAAGAGCTTGCGCATCGCTCGTGGGTCGGTGAGTGGGTCGCGCAAGCCAGCCCGAATTCGCCGGCGCGTACGGTGAGAGTGTCGCCGACACGTCAGCTCGAGATGGCTCGCGCCGCGTTGCGCAGAACGGAATGGACTTTGGCGGCGTCGATTCTCGAGGCTCCGGCGAGCTCGATGATGACCCCGAGTGAGCTCGCCCAGCGAGACCTGTTGCTGGGGAACATCGCGTTCGAGCGCAGTGAGTGGCGCGAAGCGCACGCTGCCTATTCAGCAGTGCTCGCTCACGCGACGGGCGATGGCGCTGTTGAGTCTGCAGCGCGTCAGAACCTTCAGTACGTCACGGATTCGGAACGCCTGGCGGGGCAGCGGAAGCGTGAGGCAGCACGACTCACTTGGATTCTAGGTGCAGTCGCGACGCTTACGCTCTTGGCTTGGGTGGGAATGTGGCGCCGAGCCGCAACTTGACTCGCGAGCAAGTAACCTTGGTTCCCCCGCGAACTCAGTAGTGAGTGTCGGCGAGTGTGGTGTCTGGCGCTCTCACTTCGTGCGCGATGAGCTTGGCACCTGCGCGTAAACGAGCTGCGGGAGGTCGACCAACGGTCGACCTCCCGCAGAGTGAGCCGATGCATCAAGCATCAGCGATCAGGCCTCGATGCCTCAGAGGATGTCGAGCACCTCTTCGATTGACGAAACCTTAGCGCGATAGTTGTTGTTCGCGCTGATCGCAGCGTTCCACGGCAAGTCCGTCTTCTCGCCGACGATGCCCAAGGCCACACAGGCGAATGCCCGCGTGATCTTCTGGCGACTGTCGTCGGCCGCGATCTTGTTCAGCGGCGCAATAGACTCCTTGTCACCGATGAGTCCGAGGGCCTTGGCGACCGCAGAACTCACACCCAAGGTGCGAGCGCTATCGAGGGTCTCGATCAAAACCCCGACGGCCTGGGTGTCACTCATCAGGCCAAGAGCTGTCGCCGCCTGCAAGCGGAGAGTGGGGGTGATCGCTTTGTTCTGCACCAAGCTGCGCAGGTCCTCTGCAGCTTCTTGGTACTGAAGGAAGCCAAGTGCAACACCAGCGTAACCTCGGAAGTCCTGCTCACTCTTCTCGCGCAGATCTTCGTAGATCATCTCGCTGGTTTCTGGACTTTGATCACCGATCAGGCCGAGCGCAACGGCGAAAGCCCCACGGAAGGACATGTCGCTTTCCTTCTTGTAGGCCGACTTCAGCGTCTCGATGACACGCGGCTGAGCTTCCTTCTGTCCACGAGCATAGATCGCAGCGGAGAGGCCTGCCCAGGAACGGTGCGCCTGGCTCTTGCCCTTCTTCTGGATCTCCTTCAGCAGCTGGTCGCGCACAGAATCGTGCAATTCCTGACGTTCGGAAGCTGCTTCGTCTCGGGCTCCAATCTCGCCTAGCGCGATGATCGCGAAGTGACGAGTCTGGATGTCACGGCCTTCCTTCACGTAGTCGAGGAGGGCCTCGATGGTCTCCGTGTCCGCCATCGTTGCCACTTGTCCGAGGCCGATCGCGGAGGATTGACGCACGACGTTGTCGGTGTCGCGGTCCAAGAAGTTGGCGAGCAGCGCGGGAGCGGAACTCGCATGACCGAGCTTGCCGATGGAAGTCGGCACGTAGCTCTTGATCAGTTGATCAAGCTTCCTGTCCTTGAGCGTCTTCTCGAGGAACTCACGCACATCGTGCGTGCGAGGGTGATCAGATCCGATCAGTCCGAGACCGACGATGGCGCCGACCTTGATCTCGAAGTCCGAATCGCCCAGACCGTCGATCGTGCTCATGAGGGCGTCGACGCCATCGGATTCGCCGATCAAGCCGAGCGAGAGGGCGGCGAACGCACGCACGAGAAAGTGGGGTGACCCACCGCCGACAGCGCGCTTACCCGCAGAGTTCTCGGCCAGGATGTCGATCAACATCTGGTTCGCCTTCGCCGAGCCGAGCACGCCGAGCGCGAGGGCTGATGAGGACTGAACCGAGAGTTCGTTGTGAGCCAGCAGCTTGACAGCTTCATCCGCCACTTGATCTGCGAGGTCTGCCTCGGTGGTGCGCCCGAGAGCCAGGATCGCGGAATCGAGAATGTCGCCGTCCGTTTCGTTTTGAACGAGCGAGACGAGCGCGGGGATCACGTTCTGGTTGATCTCGGTGCGGTTCGGGCGGCGCGACGTGCTAGCGGTGTTCCGCCTGCCACGACCGGTGAGGAATCCGGTTCCGCCTGACACGCCACGATCATTGATCAGTCGACCCTTCAAGTTCAGGAAGCGGTCCTTGTTGTTCTCCCACCAGAACTCCCAAATGTCGAAGGACGCCACGGGCGTGAGGGTGCCGCCGGACGTCGGCCCGCCCTCTCGATCACCACCGCCGCGCGCGCTACGCGAGCCAGTGCCTCGGGGGGCGCTGGTGGGGCCCGCTGCTGCGGGAGCTCCCGGGCCTGCGCCAGCGGCTCCAGCAGGGTTGGTCGGGGGCGCAACGGTGCCGCCGCTGTTTGAGCCAGGCGACCCGGCATCAGAAGGGCCCTTGTACTGACCGCCATGCGCGAGAACAGGCCCCGCGATGAGGGTGAGTGCCAGAACGGCCGTGAGAACGCGTGCCATGGGAACTCCCTTGCGACTGCGACGAACGTGCGTGAAGGATCGGGGGACGACGGCCAGTATGGCTATCGAGTGGGACCGCAGAAGTGCGCCACCATACCCCGAGACCCCATCGAATCGAGAGGGGCTTGGGGCGACTCGGTATCCGATGCCGACCGGTTTAGGTGAAGGCTCGTTGCAGGCTCCTGGTCCGAACACGATCGGGGCCAGGAAGCCGCGAGGAGAACCTCAGCTAAGGCCGGTCAAACGTGGGTCATCGACGGGCCGGACGGCTTGAACATCGTCGATCTTGAAGTCGATCCGGGTCTCTTGGATCGCATTCACGACGGTGCCCGTTCGCCGAATCGGATTCCGGATGACGTTGCCCTCAAGAGTGCGACCGTCGCGCAGAACCAGTTCGACCCATTCCACCCGTTCGGCCGATTCCACGAATGCAACAGCTGCGGATTTTTCTTTCCTGACCATCGATTTACCCTCCCACCTCGCCACGAGGTGTTGCCAACCGCTAGCACTTCTCACCACCAAGGGCGCAACATATGACGCTTGGCGATCTCGCACAACCCAAGATCTTGCGGTTTGGTGCGGTGGGGTGCCGTAAGTGACTTACTGGAAGACGTTTAAAGTCGCTGCTGGGGCTCGGAAGCCGAATCGAGCAGTTGACGCCGAATCAGGAGCTTCCAGGTACCTGAGAGCACCTGACGACCCTCTTGGTTCCTGAGGTCCGCGGCGAGTTCCACGCGGCCTCGCCCGGGTCGAGGCCTTTCATCAAGCGCTGCGACGGTCAGCGCAAGCGAGAGCTGATCTCCCGGCCTCACAGGGTTCTGGTAGCTCGCACTGAGGCCGCGGAACGCGAGCACGACCTCCTCGAAGATTCCCATCTCATAGGCCAGCCCTGTTGCGACTGCGAGACTCAGCGCCCCATGGGCGACGAGGCCCTTGAGCGGGGTCCCGGCGGCGTACTGTTCGTCGGTGTGGAGTGCGGTCATGTCACCCGAGAGGCGCGCAAACTCAGCGATGTCGGCACGGCTGACCTCCCGCGGCCCGTGTTCGAACGAAGCTCCGAGCTCGAGGGCGTCAAAGGGTTGGGGTGGATACTTCACGCGCTTTTCCTCGCCAAGGTCGATGCATCTCCCCACGACTTTTGCGCCCGCAGCTCCTAGAATCAACGGTTTCGCCTGAGCCCTAAAAGGAGCCTTGTTCGTGAGTCAACGCCTTGGAGTTTGGACCGTAGGCGCCTTCGGTGGTGTGGGCACGACCATGGTCGTGGGGGCCCGCGCGATCGCTGCGGGGCTGGTGTCCGACACAGGCGTAGCGACGAACCAACCGAGCTTTGCTCCCCTCGATCTCGTGCCGCTCGGAGAGATCGTTTTTGGTGGGCACGATGTACGCCCATCGACTTTCGGTGAGTCGGCCTACCACATCGCCAAGGCGAGCCATTCCATCGACTTGGAGGTGCTAGCGGCTGTGCGCCCCGAGCTCGACCGAATCAGCTCGAACGTGAAAGTCGGCACTGCGCTGAACTGCGGAACGGCGATCTCACGACTTGTCGGGTCGGAGAGTGCCGCCAGCAAGGGTGGTCTGCGAGAGACGGCTGCTCGGCTGCGCCGGGATCTCGCAGAGTTTCGTGCCGAGCACGAACTGGATCACGTCGTCGTGGTGAATCTCGCGTCGACCGAGCCCGATCTCGAGCTCGAGCGGATGCCGAAGACACCTGCGGAGCTGGAGGCGCTTCTCGACGCCGAAGACACGGACACAGTTCGTCCCAGCCTCCTTTATGCGTACGCCGCCTTGCTGGAGGGTTGCGCGTTCCTCAACTTCACTCCCTCTTCCGCAGCGCTCTGCGGCGCCCTGCAGGAGCTAGGGAAGGAGCGCGGCGTCCCCTACATGGGGAGCGACGGCAAGACCGGTGAAACGCTCGTGAAGAGCGCGCTCGCACCGATGTTCAAGTATCGCCACCTCAAGGTGCTCTCGTGGCAGGGCTACAACATCCTGGGGGATCGAGACGGCGAAGTCCTCGCGCACCAGGAGAACCTAGCGAGCAAGGTGCGCTCCAAGGATTCAGTTCTCAGCAGCATCCTCGGGTACGAGCTGCACACGCACGTTGGCATCGACTTCGTTCGTTCGTTGGATGATCGAAAGACAGCTTGGGACTTCATCCACTTCAAGGGATTCCTCGACCACAAGATGTCGATGGAGTTCACCTGGCACGGCTGCGACGCAATCCTCGCAGCCCCGCTCGTCCTCGACATGTGCCGGCTCGCCGAACTCTCGCTGCGTCGAGGCGAAAGCGGCGCGATGAGGCACTTGGCGCCCTACTTCAAGTCACCGCTGAGCGGCACGGAGCAAGACCTCCACCGGCAGTACGACGCACTCGCGACGTACCTTCGTGAACGCGGCATGAGCGTCGACTGACAGGCGCGCCGACGTGCGGTTCGGCAGGCAGGACGAGGCCGTCTGCGCGCCCGTTCACCGATCGAGTGGTGAAGAACGGTGGCGCCGTGTCGTTCAGGTGAGCTCGGACACCATGCGTGCCAGGGCGCCAAGATCGCGGTCATCCACGATGCTTTGCGCGTGGTGCTTGTGAACACCGGCGGTGATCAAGTTGGAGTACACGCGCTTCCAACCGGCGTCGATCTTCTTCTCCGTGGTCGCGACATAGAGGTCGGAAACCACCTCGGCCAGCTTCTGAATCGCGATGGTGTCGCGGTTCTCATAGAAGCGCTTGATGATGCCCTGCTGGTACGGCGTGTAGTTGTTCATGTCGTGCTCTGGGTTCTCTCGGCGCGGTCCCGCCGAACGCGTTCGTAGACGTCAATCATGGCATGCGCGGAGGCGTGCGCGGGATAGCCGCCTGCGTGCGCGCTCAAGCTCTGTGCGAGCGCTGCATCCGGCATGCGTTGCAGCCAGCGCTCCCACGCTTTCGCGAGTTCGTGCGGACTCACGGGCGTGGTGATCACCGAGCCGTGTTCGCCCTCGACGAGGATCTCGGAGGCTCCGTTCATCGTTGTGGTGACGACCGGCACTCCGCTTGCGAGCGCTTCCAGAGTGCTGTTCGCAGACGGGTCGTAGGTCGTCGGGAGTGTGTAGCAGTCTGCCGCCCAATACAGCTCCTCGGGCCGAGCGACGGAGCCCAGCCAGTGCATCCGGTCTGCGACGCCAAGCTTCCTGGCGAGCGCGCGCCATTGATCAGATCGCTTGTCGCGCCCGCCCACCAGTAGTCGCAGTTGCGGATCGCGCGTTGCAAGCAAGGCCGCCGCTCGTAGCGTCGCTTCAAGGCCCTTGCGCGCGTAGCCCGATCCAAGGAACAACACAGCGTGATGCTCTGGGTCGAGTCCCAAGCTCTCACGAGATCGCTGTCGCTCGAGCTCCGTGGCTGGCCGGAACCGTTTCAGGTCGACGCCATTGCGCACGACGTGCAGGCGATCGCCCGAGACGCCGTACCGAAAGCTGAGATCGTCGCGGACCATCTCAGAGTTCGTGATGACGTGCGGGCTCTGTGAGCCCGTGAGCGTGCGCTGTTCGAGCCGCGCCTTCCAGCGCTGGAACGGGGTGCGCCGCAACCAGCGTCGCAGCCAAGTGGGGCGGTCGAGGGCATGCGCATGCGCAAGATAGGTGGGGTGGCAGCCACCACCGACCCGGTAGACGCTCTGCCCGCGCGTGCGCCCGAAGGCGTGCGTCACGTCGAAGCTTCCGTCACGGCGCTCGACTCGCTCGACAGCGCGTCGCACCCAGGCCGAGAACACGACGAGTTCGCTGAAGGATCCCAGAGGCACGCGCGGCATGCGGTGCAGTCGCACACCGGGTTCCGGTTCGGTCTGCACGCTGCGGCAGAACACGTCGACCTGATGACCGGCATGAACGAGCTCGCGCGCCAGCAGGCTCATCTGGCGTTCGGATCCCCCGTTCTCGGAGAATCGCTTGAAGACGAGGCAGACGCGCATGACCTCCACGCTAGCACCCGGAGGAAGCGCTTCGATGCGCGTTTCTCCACTCGCGCCGAAGGCCTATGATGCTCCGTCGTGCATCGCCCACTTGGTTCCCCGGCATGAGCAGCAGCTCCCTCGAATGGGTGTGGGCCTCGCCCCCGGACGCTGCCTTGCGTGAGCTCGGATCGGCACTCGAGCGCGGCGACTTTCCGGAGCCGCGCGTGCTCGTGAAGCAGAGCCGCGCGCGCGCCGTGTGGTTGTTGCCGGAGCTCGGTCTCGTGCTCAAGCGCTACACCGTTCGCGGTCGCGATGCTGCCAAGGCGCGCTGGCTCCCCGGACGTGCCGAGAGCGAGTACCGCTCGATGGAGGCCTTCGTGCAGCTCGGGGTTCCCACGATCCGTCCGGTGGCCTACGCGGATCGACGCGACGGCCGGCGCCTCACGGAATCGTGGTTCCTGTGCGAGCTGGTGCCCGAGGCGCGGACACTCGGCGAGGCCGTGGCCGCGGCAGATGACCACGGTCGACGCGAACTCGGCCGACAAGCGCTCGATGTCGTGGCGAAGCTGCACGAGCACCCGCTCTATCATCGCGATCTCCACGCCGGCAACGTGTTGCTCGATGTCGAGGGCCGCCTGCTGATCATCGATCTGCATTCGGTGTGGCGCGTGCCGCGTCTCACGGTTCGCATGAGACACGCAAACCTCGCGCGCTTGCTGCACTCGTTGCGCGCCTTCCTTTCGCTCGACGATGCACCGCAGTTGCTCGCGAGCTACGCCGCACAACGCGACGAGCGCGTGGAGTCCGTGCTCGCCAACTTCCGACGTGGCTACCGCCGTTTCGCCGACGACTACGAGCGCGGTCGCACCGCGCGCTGCCTGCGCGACTCCACCGAGTTCGAAGGTCAGCGTCTCGTGGCTGAACCCGGGCAACCCGGTGGCCGCTTGCACCGGCGCCGTGAGTACGAGCTCGACTCCATGCGCGAGGACCTCGCCCGACACGCGTCGATCGTGGCTGACGGCGGCGATCGCTTGCTCGGACAGCAGCGTCGCAACCACGTGACGCGGGTGGGCGAGCGGGTCGTCAAGCACTACCACGACGGCGGCATCTACTCGGCTCTGCGTGCGAGCCTGGGTCTAGGGCGCGCGCGCGGCGCGTGGTGGGCCGCGCGTCGCTGCGATGTGATCGGCGTGCCGACTCCGCGCGCACTCGCCCTGCTCGAGTGTCGAGACGGTTCGGCCTTCCTCATCACCGCACTCGCTCCCGACGCCGTCCCGCTCGACGCGTACCTCGAGCAGCTGCACAGCGACACCGATCACACCCGTCGGCAGGGCGTGGCGCGCAGTCTCGGCCATCTCGTCGGTCGACTGTGGCGTTTCGGCCTGCGTCACTCCGACATGTCGACCAAGAACTTGCTCGTCACGCCAGCGCCCAGTCAGCCGACTCCCGATCGTCGCACCACACCACCCGCGAGCTGGCCCGAACTCCAACTGATCGACCTCGACGGCGCGCGCCTCGTGGAACCCTACGACGCGAGCGCACTGGCGCGCATGCTCGGACAGCTCATGGACGTGCCCGCGAGTGTCACGCGCAGCGATCGCCTGCGTGTGCTGCGAGGATTCGAACGCGCAGCCGGCCGCGGTCTGTCTCCGGAGGTGGTGCAGCGCGCGCAGAAGTTGCTCGGCGACCGCTTGGCCAAACGCGCGCGTCGCCTGGATCAAGCCTGAACGCGAGAATGCCGCGCCGGACGCGGCTTCCCGCCTTGGCGACGGGGCGCTACGCTGCGACGCTTATCTGTCGCTCACGGAGTTCGTGCCCATGTCCCGCTTGACCTGCAGCTTGCTCGCTTCGATCTGCCTCGTGGCCCTCGCTTGTCCGCTGTCCGCGCTCAGCCCGAGCGAAGACGCCGCGCTGGCGCTGCTCGGTGCGCGTCGGCAGAGCGCCGAAGGTGAGCAAGCAGGTGAACGCGTGGACGTGCTGCTCCGCAACGGTCGCATCGAGGCGCTGGGTACAGACCTCGAGTTGCCCTGGGATGCGCGCGCGGTCGACGTGAGCGGGCTCGTGTTGAGCGCTGCCTTCGTCGACGCGGCGCACGAACTCGCGCTGAGCTTCCCGAAGCACAACGGTCAGCAAGGTCGCGCCGCCGACGACGGCCGGGATGTCTTCACCGGCATGCTCGACGCCAACCGACGCGGACTCGCCCCCGAACGCGCCGCATGGCGCGTGCTCGCAAGCGACGCCGCAGCGCGCGACACGCACCGCGAGTCGGGCTTCGGAAGTCTGCTCGTCGCACCCAGCGGCATGTTGCTCGCGGGCACCGGCGTGTGGATGCGTGCCGATGGCCTGCCTCCGCGCGAAGCCGTGATGTCCAGCGATGTCGCTGCCTTCGGTTCGCTCTCCTGGCGCTCCGGCCCCGAGACCTACGAAGGCACCGACTACCCGGCCACTTTGATGGGGGTGATGGCGCACCTGCGCCAGGTCTTGCACGACGCTTCGCGTCAGATGCAACTCGCCGAGCGTCAAGCCGCAGGGTTGGCTCACGACGGTGTGGTGCGCGATGCGACTCTCGATGCGCTCGCGCCCGTGTTGCGCGGTGAGCTCCCGCTCGTGCTGCGCGCCGACGAAGAAGAAGACATCCGCTTGGCGTTGGGTTTGCTCGACGACTTCCCCGGCTTGTCGCTCGTGATCGCCGGTGGACGTGAGGCGCATGAACTCACCGACGCGCTCGCTGAGCACGGCGTCGGCGTGTTGCTCGACCTCGACTTCGGTGACGAGGTCGACGATCCCGACGGCGAAGACGACGAGGCAAAGGACACGTCGAAGTCCGGCGAGGCACCGACCAGCACGCTCTACGACGTCGCGCGTCCGCTCGAACTGCGTCGCGACTTGCGCCGCCGTTGGGTCGAGCGTGTGAGCGGCCCCGCGCGCCTGCTTGAAGCCGGCGTGCCGATCGCGTTCGCGAGCCTCGGGCGCTCCCCGGAGGCACTGCTCGAAAGCGTCCAGGTGGCGGTCGAACACGGCGGGCTCTCGGAAGTCGCCGCCCGCGGTCTGCTCTCCAAGGGAGCCCACGACGTGTTCGGCGAGAGCGCGCCAGGCGGCGCTCTGGAAGTCGGCGCGACGGTCGATGTCGTGGCCTGGAAGGGTGCGCCGCTCACCGACGACGCCCGCGCTCGCGTGCTCGTGATCGGCGGCCAGCTCTTCGACCTCCGCGGCCGCGACGAGGACAACGCCGAAGCCACGGACGACGACAGCGACGAAACCGATCACGTCGCCAACAAAGAGCAAGGCGACAAGCAGAGCGACGACGATCCTGTCGCCGACGCCGACGCCGACGCCGACGCTGATGCCGACAGCGTCGCCGATGCCGATGCCGACGACGACAACACCGACACCGGCGAACCCACCAGCCCCCCGGCGAACGCCTATCAGGCTGCCTTACTCGCCGCGCTCACCGATGCTCCCGATGTCGAGCGCCCGGTGGAACTCGACGCACATCGCGAACCCAGCTTCCGCACCGGCGGTGATGTCCTCCTGCGCGGCGCCACGCTGCACACGCAGGGCCCCGAGGGCGTCCTCGAGAACACCGACCTGCTCGTGCGCGACGGTCGCATCGAAGCGATCGGCGCCGATCTCGCCGCCCCCGACGGCGTGCACGTGGTCGACGCGAGCGGTCAGCACGTCACGCCCGGCATCCTCGATGCCCACGCACACATCGCGATCCGCGGCGGCATCAACGAGTGGACGCGCAACATCACCCCCGAAGTCACGATCGAAGACGAAGTCGACCCCGATGACATCGGCATCTACCGCGCGCTCGCCGGCGGCACGACCACCGCGCGCCTGTTGCACGGCAGCGCCAACGCCATCGGCGGCCGTCACGAGATCATCAAGCTGCGCTGGGGCAAGAGCGCTCCCGAAATGGTCTTCGAAGGCGCGCCGCGCGGGGTGAAGTTCGCCCTCGGCGAAAACCCGCGTCAGGCCAACTGGGGCAGCGGGTCGCGCTTCCCCAAGACGCGCATGGGCGTGGAGGTGTCGTTGCGTCGTTCTTTCGAGGCCGCGCGTCGCTACCGCGACAGCTGGCAGCGTTTCGACGACGACGTCGCTGCGGGCAACGATCCCGCGCCGCCGCGTCGCGACCTGCGCCTCGAAGCGCTCGTCGGCATCCTCGACGGCGACATCGGCGTGCACAGTCACTGCTACCGCGCCGACGAGATCCTGATGCTGATCCGCATCGCCGAAGACTTCGGATTCAAGGTGCAGACCTTCCAGCACGTGCTCGAGGGCTACAAGGTCGCGGGCGAGATCGGCGCGCACGGCGGCCTCGGCTGCTCCACCTTCATCGACTGGTGGGGCTTCAAGTTCGAAGCGAAGGACGCGATCCCCTACAACCCCGCGCTGGTGCACGAAGCCGGCGTGCTCATGTCGATCAACAGCGACAGCGCCGATCACATCCGGCGCCTCAACCTCGAGGCCGCCAAGGCCGTGCGCTACGGCCGCGTGCCGGCCGAGGAAGCGCTCGGCATGGTCACGCGCGTGCCCGCGATCCAACTCGGCATCGACGATCGCGTCGGTTCGCTCGAGGTCGGCAAGGACGCCGACCTCGCCGTGTTCAACGGCCACCCGCTCGACAGCACCGCGCGCTGTGAACTCACCTTCGTGGACGGCGAGGTCTACTTCGAACGGCGCGAAGGCACGTACGACGCGTGGACCGACGAGCTCGCGCGGCGCGTGGAGGTCGGTTCGGCCGCAGCGGCAGCCTTCGAGCCGGCCGCACCGAGTGAGGCCGTGCAACGTGCGCATGAGTTGGACGCGCAGGGAGCGGCGCAACTCGGTCGTCCGCGCGCAGCCACGCGCGCTGCGTCCACTCCCGTGCGCCCTGCGCCCGCCAAGCTCGCGCTCGTGGGCGGCACGGTGCACACCATGGTGCCGGGCTCGTCGGGCGAACTCATCACGCACGAACGAGGCAGCGTGCTGCTCGCCGGAGGGCGCATCGAAGAGGTGCGCTCCAGCGCCGGGGACGCCGCCGCTCTGCGCGCTTCCGGCTACCAAGTGATCGACGTGTCCGGCGAGCATGTCTGGCCGGGCTTGCTCGAAGGCGGTGGCGGCCTCGGTCTCGGTGAGATCTCAATGGTGAGGCAGTCGATGGACACGGGCGAGATCGGCGGCCATCAACCCGACCTGCGCGCGTCGACGGCGTGGCACGCCGACTCCGCGTTGATCCCGGTTGCGCGCGTGGAAGGCGTCACCAGCGCCTTGGCTGTTCCCGGTGGCTCGGGCGCCAAGGGGCAGTCGTCGTTCATGGCGCTCGAAGGTTGGACCGCGAGCGAGGCTGTCGTGCGCGACGCCGCGGCGCTGCACGTGAACGTCCCGCGCACGCCGCGCAATCCCAGTGCGCTCGAGCATCACGTGGACCAAGCGCACGTGGCGCACGGCTTGTTGCATGGTGGGGGCGTCGACACGCAGCACGAGATCGACGCCGAACTCGCTTGGGCCGACGCGCGCGCAGGTGAGCCGCTGGCCGAGCGTCTCGAAGGTCGCTGGGAATCGCTCGAGCAACTCTTCGACGACGCACGCGAGTACGCGCGCGTGGCTTCGGCGGCGCTGGCGCGGGGGCAGCTCGAGCCCAGCTACGATCCGCGTCTCGAGGCGATGTTGCCCTACGTCACCGGACAGTCGCCGGTGATCTTCGAGGCCAACGCCGCCGACCAGATCGCCGACGCGCTCGACTTCGCCGCGCGGCACGAGTTGCGCGCCGTGATCGGTGGGGGACGCGATGCGTGGAAGGTCGCGGACCGCCTCGCGCTCGCCGACGTGCCGGTGTTGCTCGGCCCGGTGCTCGCGCTGCCTTCGTCGCGGCACGATCCCTACGACGCGGCTTATGCCAACGCCAGCGTGTTGCATCGCGTGGGCGTGCGCTTCGGCCTGCGCACCAACGACTCGCACTCGGCGCGCGACTTGCCGTTCCACGCGGCGATGGCCGTGGCCTTCGGACTCCCGGAAGACGTCGCGATGCAGGCGCTCACGTCGTCGACCGCTGAGATCCTGGGCCTCAGCGAGGAGGTCGGACAGCTCGCGCCCGGTCTGCGTGCCGACGTGTTGGTGAACGACGGCTCACCGCTGCAGATCACGAGTCGGGTGTCGCGCGTGATCATCGGTGGCCGCGACGTGGGCTTGGAGTCGCGTCACACTCAGCTCTATCACGAGTATCGCGGCCGGCTGAACGATCCGGGCAGCGTTCATGCTCACTGAGCGCAGCAGCTCGCTGCACGGTGCGCGCGCGCTGTGTTGGTCTCTTTGCGTGAGCTTGTCGCTCGCGAGTTGCAGCGTGTCGCGCGAGACGCCCTCGGCTGCGCCGCTCGCGCCGATCTCGGTGTCCGAGATGCAACGGCTCTACCGTGGCCTCCCGCTGCACCGCGCGCCGGGCTTGCCGGGCCATCGCGCCGCGCGCACTTGGCTCGACGAGGAAGTCAGCGCGCTCGGTTTGGCAGGGGAATGGTCGCCCGCGTCTCCGCCGGCTTGGGACGGTCCTGCACTGGCCAACCTCGAGCTGCGCCTGAACGCGTCGCCGAGCAAACCCTTGCTGTTGCTCGTCTGTCACTACGACTCAGTGCCGGCGAGCCCCGGCGCCGACGACAACGGCAGCGGCACGGTGGGGCTGCTGGCCCTCGCGCGACGCTTGGCGCCACGCAACCTGCCGGTGGAAATCGGCTTGGTGTTCTTCGACGGCGAAGAGCTCGGCCTGCTCGGCTCGCGGCGGTACGCCCAGGCGCTCCCGGATCGCGAGCGCGAACGGCTGATCGGCGTGATCAACCTCGAGACCATCGCGTACCGCGACACACGTCCAGGCAGCCAAGAACTCCCGCCCGGATTCGAGCTGCTGCTGGATCCCGGCGACGTCGGCGACTTCCTCGCGGTGGTCGGCAACATGGCGTCGCAAGACCTCGCCGACGCCGTGGCGCTCGGCTTGACCAGCTTGCCGCCGGAGCGGCTGCGCACCGTGGCCTACAGCGGCGTGCCGGGCAACGGCTGGTTGGTGCCCGACACGCGCCGTAGCGATCACGCGAGTTTCTGGGACATCGACGTGCCGGCCGTGATGCTCACCGACACCGCCAACTTCCGAAACCCGCACTACCACCGCAGCAGCGATCGCGTCGAGACGCTCGACCTCGAGTTCTTGGTGGCGGTGCTGCAGGGCGTGGAGCGCAGCGTGCTGTTGCTCGCAGAGGAAGCCGCAGACGGCTGAGCCGTCACGCCCTGCACGTGCTCAGCTCGCGCAGTGCTCGTCGAAGGCCGAAGTCAGGCGTTGCGCGATCTCTTGCGGGCTGCGTCCTTCGATCTCGTGACGCTGCAGCATGAACGCGACCTTGCCTTCCTTCATCACGGCGATCGACGGCGAGCTGGGCATGAAGCCCTTGAAGTAGGAGCGCGCGCGGTCGGCGGCTTCGCGATCGACACCCGCGAACACCGTGAGGATCTGGTCGGGGGTGGTGCTGTGCTTGATGGCGAGCGCCACGCCGGGACGCGCGTTGGCCGCGGCGCAGCCGCACACGGAGTTGACCACCACGAGGGCGGTCTTGTCCGCCTGCCCGAGAGCGGTGTCCACGGCGTCCGCGGATTCGAGGGAGGTCACGCCGATGCGGGTGAGTTCTTCGCGCATGGGGGCAGTCATCATCGGGTCGTACATGATTCGGGGTCCTCGGTGGGGAAGCGCGGGTCCGCGAGATCGGGGGACGCGCCGCGCGTTGTGAGCCCTATCATGTTGCCTGTGGAGACGCCCAGCGCCAGCGGATTCCTGATCGTCGCGAGCCCAGCACTTCGCGACCCTCACTTCGTGCACAGCGTGGTGTTGATGATCGAGCACGAGGTCGAGGGCAGCTTCGGGCTGCTGCTGAACCGTCCGGTCGGCGGCACCCTGGGCAGTGTGGTCGACGGTCTGGAGGGCGCGGTCGCCGCCATCCCGCTGCACGAAGGGGGGCCGGTGCAGACCGAACGCGTCCAGCTCCTCGGCCCCGAGGCAGGCCCGCGCGCCGTGTTACCGGGCCTCGACCTGGGCGGTTCCTTGCCGCATCTCAAACAGCTCGGCGAGCGTGCCAGCGCGGTGCGCGCCTACGCCGGTTACGCCGGTTGGACGGGCGGTCAGTTGCACGACGAGATCGCTGAGGGCGCGTGGATCGTGGCGCCCGCGCGCGCTGCCCACGTGCTCGACGTTCCTCCCGAGCGGCTCTGGCGGCAAGTGCTGCTCGAGCTGGGCGGGCACTACGCCTGGATCGCCCTGCAAGACGGCGGCTCCGAGCAGAACTGAGCCCGCAGTCACGAGCGCCGTCGGGCTAGGGGGCCACGAGTCGACGTCGCCCATCAGAGGAGAGCGCCACGCCGGGCGCCTCGCGGTTCTCCCGGTCCCACAGCTGGCAGGTGACTTGCTTGTGTTGCTGGTCGAGCGCCTCGCAGTAGTTCGTGAACAGGCAGCGACGGATCTGCGCGCCCCGCCCGCGACGCAACTTCGTGAACCAGTCGGGGTCGGCCAAGCTCTGTCGCGCCGCGCCGATGAGATCGAGCTGACCGGTTTGCAGCGCGTGCTCGGCGAGCTCGAAGGCGCAGAGTCCGCCGGCACCCACGACCGGCGTGTCGAAGCCGTCACGTCGCAGGGCCTCACGGATCGCGGCCACTTGCGGGAGGTTCAGTCCGAAGGGGGGGCGCTTGCCGAACACGCTCGGCATGCAGGCGTGTCCCGAGGGGCCCGTGTAAGGATAGGCGGCAGCGCCCACGCTCGGTTGCTTGGCGTCTTCGAACTTGCCGCCGCGTGAGATCGACAGGAAGTCCATGCCTGCAGCGGCGAAGGCGCGCGCGAAGTGCTGCGCGTCGGCGAGGCTCGAGCCGCCCGCGATGACTTCCTCGGAGAGCATGCGGCAGCCCACGCTGAAGTCGTGACCCACGCGGTCGCGCACGGCGGCGAGCACTTCGAGCGGCAAGCGCAGGCGCCCTGCGAGGTCGCCGCCATAGCCGTCGCCGCGATCGTTCTTGGCCGACAGGAACGACGCCATCGTGTAGGCGTGTGCGTAGTGCAGCTCGACGCCGTCGAAGCCGGCGTCGCGCGCGAGCGCCGCCGCGTCGGCGAAGAGCGTGGGCAACACGGCGGGCAGCTCGGCGATGTGTGCGTGCTGCGTGTCGGTGACGCGTTCGCGCGCGCCGAACGCGAGCGCTTCGAGTTCGCGCGGATCGAGCACGTGCTCGAGCTGCGTGTCGTCGAGGGCGAGCAGCTGGGCGCGCAGCTCCTCGACCGGCGGCGCCGCGCTGAGCGGCACGAGCTCGCGCAGGGCGGCCACGTGTTCGTCGCGCAGCTTCAGGAACTCGCCGAGGTAGCGTTCACGTGTGGGGCGTCGACGGATCCCGAGGAAGTCGATGATCTGGATGAAGAGCCGCGTGTGACCTCCGCTGGCCGCGCGCACGACCTCGACCAACCGGCGCAGGCCGGGCAGGAAGCGCGGATGGCCGATGCGTAGCAGCGGTCCGCTGGGGACATCGCGGATGCCCGTGGCCTCGACCACGAGCGCGGCGGGACGGCCAGCGGCGAAGCGCTCGTACCAGGCGAGCACGTCCTCCGACACGAAGCCCTCGGGCGTGGCGCGCCAGGGCACCATCGCCGGCACCCAGCCGCGATGTTCGAGTTGCAAGCCCGAGGCCAGTCGCAAGGGCGAGAAGAAGCGGCTCGCGGCGGCCTCCTCGGCGCTCGGCCAGCGCTCCTCGGGAAGTGGGTGACGGGGGCGCGGCGCGCTCAGCGTTCGTCCTCAGGTGACAAGCAGGTCGGTTCCAGCCGCAGGCCGCTCGCGACCGATCAAGTCTGACGAGCGGGCAGCATGCGCCTCGGATGATAGACTCCCGGGGCTTGTCGCCCGAGTGCGTCATGTGTCTCGCCGTGGGCGAACGGATGCCGCTCGTCTCGCATCGACCAACAGCCATCTCAGCCGAAACCCAGGACGCACACCCATGACTCAGCGCGTGGTCATGTACTACCCCGAGCGCGGCGATCCCAAGTTGGGACAGCCTTACAGCGCCGACCTGATGCCGCTCGAATTCCTGCGGATCATTCCGCTCGCCGAGCAGGAGGGTTTCGAGTTCGAAGTGATCGACTCGATGGTCGAGCCCGATCCGATGGGCAAGTTGTGGGAGGCGCTCGACGGCGCCTTCGCCTTCGCGTCCACGTGCATCGTGGGATACCAAGTCGCCGACGGCGCGCAGGTGGCCGCGCAGGTGCGCGAGAAGTTCCCCGACATGCCGATCATCTGGGGTGGCTGGTTCCCGTCGGTGGCGCCGCAGCTCTACCTCGAGCCGCGCTTGGCGGACGCCGTGTGCATCGGCCAAGGCGAGCTCACCTTCCGCGACTGGCTCGTGGCGGTCCGCGACAACACGAACGTGGAAGAAGTCCCCGGCCTCGCACTCTGGCGGGACGGCAAGCTCTTCCACACGCCGAAGCGCGAGATCGCTTCGCTCGACGACCTGCCCGAAGCCGCCTACCAACACGTGGATGTCGAGAGCTACCTCGAGGTGCAAGACGCCCAGGCGCGCACCGCCAAGGTGCGTTACCGCTTCCCCGATCCGCCCGGCTTCTCGATGGACCGGCCCTACCGCGCCGTGTCCTACTTCAGCAGCTACGGTTGCCCCGAGCCCTGCACCTTCTGCTGCTCACCGCTGGTCACCGACCGGCGATGGAAGGCGATGGAAGCCGTGCGTCTCGTCGACAACATCCTGAAGCTCAAGAAGGAACACCACTTCGACGTGGTGCGCTTCCAAGACGCCAACTTCGGCGTGAACGAGAAGCGCGTCGCCGAGTTCTGCCGTCAGCTCATCGAGCGCAAGGCGAACATCTGGTGGAACGCGACCATCGAGGTCGAGACCATCGTGCGCTACAGCGATGAAACCCTCGACCTGCTGCGCGACAGCGGTTGCCACATGATGTGGGTGGGTGCCGAGGCCGGCTCCGAGGAGACGCAGGCCTACATCCGCAAGGGCATCAAGGACGGCAACGTCGACATCTCGATGCGCCGCATGTGGGAGCGCAACATCAAGATCGGGCTGTTCTGGATCATCGGTTACCCCGACGAGTCCGAAGAGTCGATGCGCGCCACGCTCACGCTGGCCGCCGAGATGAAGACCCGCTACCCGAACTGCACCAGCGAAGTGCTGCTCTACCGTCCGCTGCCCGGCACGGTGTCGGGCGAGCACGCCGAGCGCAACGGCTACGAGATGCCGCTGAGCTTCGACACGTGGGGCGGCATGGTCGAGTACAAGTTCGAGAACAAAACCTACGAGTCGCTGCCCGACACGATCAAGCGCGACTACCACCGCTACACCTACCTGGTGCCGTGGTTCGACGGCCTCGTGAAGGGCCGCTCGCCGTACCACCGCTTCCTCAAGTGGATGGCCGGCTACCGCCTGCGCAACCAGAAGTACGCGTACACGGTGGAGTTCAAGCTCTACGACATCGGCAAGAAGCTGATGCAGTCGCTGGGCCTCAAGAAGTCGGCACCCAAGCTCGCCGCGCGCGCCTCGGGCGTGAACGTGGAAGGCACCACGCACAACGTGAGGGAGCTCTGATCCCGTCAAGCGCGGTCCCCACGAGCTGATCCACTCCGGGCTCTTGGGGCGACTGCGCTCGCTGGATACAGTGAGATCATGAGCGTTCCAACCGAGGTCCCACCTGTCGACGACACTGCTCCCGTGCGCGATGTGCGCATGATCGGAGTTCCCATGGACCTCGGCGCCGGACGGCGCGGCGTGGACATGGGGCCTTCCGCGGTGCGCTACGCCGGACTGGCCAGTGAGGTGCGCAGCCTCGGCCACAGCTTCGAAGACATGGGCGACATCGCGGTACCGCTCGCCGAGCGCCGCGAGGCCGGCAGCGGCCCGAAGTACCTGCGCGAGATCGTGCGCGCCTGCGAGCGTCTCGCGCCGCGCGTCGAACACGTGCTCGACGCCGGGCAGTTCCCGGTCGTGATCGGCGGCGACCACTCGATGGCCATGGGCACCGTCACCGGAGTGGCTGCACACCACCGCAAGCGCGAGGAAAAGATCGGCCTGCTCTGGATCGACGCCCACGCCGACATGAACACCGCCTCGAGTTCGCCCTCGGGCAACATCCACGGCATGCCGCTCTCGGCGCTGTTGGGTCACGGTGCGCCCGAGCTCGTGAACATCGGCGGCTTCTCACCCAAGATCGCGCCTGAGAACACGGTGCTGATCGGCATCCGTTCGGTCGACGAGGCCGAGCGTCGCTTGGTGATGTCTTCGGGCGTGACCTACTTCGAGATGATGAAGATCGACGCGCTCGGCATCGGCGAAGTCGTGAAGCTCGCGCTCGACCGCGTGAGCGACGGCACCGCCGGTGTGCACGTCTCGCTCGATGTCGACGGCATCGACCCCGAGTTCGCGCCAGGCGTCGGCACGCCCGTGCCCGGTGGACTCTCGATGCGTGAGACACACTTCATCCTCGAGGCCATGGCCGACTCGGGCCTGATGACCTCGCTCGAGATCGCGGAGCTCAACCCGATCCTCGACAACGCCAACGCCACCGGCAGCCTGGTCTGCGACTTGGTCACCTCGGCGCTCGGCAAGAAGGTGATGGGCCCGCTGTTCTCGCCGCGCGTCCGCTCGCGCAGCTGAGAGCCGACCCTTCGGTGGAGCGCGGGCGCCGAGTAGGCTGGGCGCCCATGAAGATCCACTGGAAGATTCTCATCGCGCTGGTCGCGGGCGTCGCCGTCGGTGGCTGGTTCGGATGGGACCTGGACGCCGACCCCTGGATCGGCGTGCGCGCCGAGGCCGGGTCGTCGGGAGCGCTGCGGCTCAGCGAAGTCGAGTCGGGCGGGCCAGCCGCCAAGGGGCGTCTCACTGCCGGCACCGAACTGGTGGACGTGGTGCTGCGGCGCGGCTCCGAGCGTGAACGCGTCGTGCCGCTCTCCACCCCCGACGACCTGCAACTCGCTCTCGACGACACCGCCATCGGCGACCTGATCTGGTTCCACGCCGCCGAAGGCGCCGAAGTCCAGGGCGTGATGGTGAAGATGTCGCCCGACAGCGAACGCGCGCGCTGGATCGCGCCCTTCGCCTTCTTCGCCGACATCTTCCTGCGCCTGCTGAAGATGCTCATCGTGCCGATCATCCTCACTTCGATCATCACAGGTGTGGCGGGTGTGGGCAGCGGCCGCGACCTGCGCCGGCTCGGCGGCAAGACCTTCGGCTACTACATCCTCACGAGCTTGCTCGCGGCCTGCACCGGCCTGTTGCTCGTGAACCTGCTCAAGCCCGGCAGCGGCGCGCCACTCGGCTTGTCGCCCACGGACAAGTTCGAAGAGGTGGCCGGCCAGAGTTTCTGGGACGTGCTGCGCCGCATGGTCCCCGAGAACGTGTTCAGCGCCGTCACCGACAACGGCCAGATGCTGCAGGTGATCTTCTTCTCGTTGCTCTTCGGCTACTTCATCCTGCGCACCGACGAGCCGCATCAGTCGCGCATGAAAGGGTTCTTCGAGTCGGCGATGGAAGTGATGATGAAGCTCGCCAGCTTCGTCCTCATGCTGATTCCTTACGGCGTGTTCTGCTTGCTGGTGAAGGTCGTGGGCGAGACCGGCTTCGAGGTCTTCAAGGCGCTCGGCCTCTACATGGTCACGGTGGCGGGCGGCCTGTTGATCCACGCGGTGATCACGCTGCCGCTCGTGCTGCGCTTCCTGGGTAAGGTGAATCCGCTCGGTTGGCTCAAGGCGATGGGGCCTGCGTTGATGACGGCCTTCTCCACGTCGTCCTCGTCGATGACACTGCCGGTGAGCATGGAGACGGTCGAACATCGCGGCCGCGTCTCGAACAAAACCACATCGTTCGTGCTGCCGCTCGGCGCCACGATCAACATGGACGGCACGGCGCTCTACGAGTGCGCCGGCGTGATCTTCCTCGCGCAGTACTACGCCGACGTGTCGGGCTTCGACCTCACGCTCGGCAAGCAGGTGCTCGTGGTGATGATGGCGCTGCTCGCGTCGATCGGCGCGGCGGGCATCCCGTCGGCGGGGCTCGTGATGATGCTCACGATCCTCGGCGCGCTCGGCTTGCCGGTGGAAGGTGCCGCGCTGCTGCTCGCCGTCGACCGCCCGCTCGACATGCTGCGCACGGTGGTGAACGTGTGGAGCGACTCGTGCGGCGCGGCAGTGGTGGCGTCGAGCGAAGGCGAGCGGCCACTGGTCACCGAAGGTGTGGTCGTCGACACGGGGTGACGGCGGCTCGCGCAGGCGGTGTGTTCGCAGGTGGACGCACAGAAAGGTTGCGCTGTCGGCTCGCTGGTGACGCGGAGGTAGGCAGGGGACCGGCACGCGGTTCCCGCCACGATCGCCGGAGCTCCCTGATGCCTCGTCCCACTTTCACGGTCCTTCGGCGCTTGGCGCCGCTCGTCGTAGCGCTCGCGCTGTTCGTCGCTCCCACGACCGTGGCCGCGCAGTCGGTGATGGAAGCGCTGCTGCTCCCGATGGACCTCACGGTCGCGGCCGGCGACGACATCGACTTCGGCTACGGCATCGCGATCGACGGCGACACGCTCTTCGTGGGCGCGCCCAAGGCCGGCGCGGGCAGCTTTTCCGACAAGGAGGGCCGCGTGTACGTCTACGAGCGCGACGGGGTCGACTGGCTCTTCGCCCAGGAGTTGGTCGCCGCGTCACCCGACGAGGACAACCTCCGCTTCGGCACCGCCCTCGCCGCCGAAGACGACGTGCTCGCGGTGGGCTGCGTCGATGAAGTGATCGTCTTCCGCAGGGTCGGCGGCGCCTGGCAGCAGGACGCCGAGATCCCGCTGAACCAAGGCGTCGGTGCGTCGGGGTGGCTCGAACTGGAGCTCGAGGACGACGTCCTGGCCGTGCACCACGTCCGCTTGTTTTCTGGTGACGACGGCGGTGTGTCCGTGTTCCGCGAACTCACCGGCGGGTGGCAGCTCGAACAGTTCATCCCGCTCCCGTCGGGCACGACCACGAGCCTCGGCATGCAACTCGAGCAGGGCTTCTTGATGCTCGGAGCGATGATCGCCTCGGGGGGCGGGGGCTTCGAGTTCCTCGATGCCGAGCTAAGTATCTACGAGCACTCCGGCGGCGTCTGGTCGCCGGGCCCGGTCCTCGACGGCGGCCAAACGCTTCACGTGAGCGGCGACCTGCTGCTGACCAAGTCCTACCACGAGGTGTTCCAGTTCGGGTTTCCCGGCGGCCACTCGCTCTCCATCGAGCTTCGCGCGTACGCACTCCGCGACGGAGAATGGGTGCCGCGATCCGCCCCGGATCTCGACGACGAGGTCTTCCTCTTCAAGGCTGCGATGGTGGGCGACCTGATGATGGTCGTCGGGCGGAACGGCGGCGAGGGTTCGAACACCGTGGCGCGTTTGAAAACCTACGCGCTCGACGAGTCGGACGAGTGGATCGAGCAGGAGTCGGAGCTGATCAGCCCGCTCATCGGCCTGCCCGCCCTCTTCCAGTTCTACCAGTGGGAACTCGTCACCGACGGTGACCGCGCCGTGCTCGCCGACGCCTCGTTCGGCAACGGCTTCCCCCCGGACGGCGGGGCCTTCGTGTTCCGCGGCACGCCTTTCGGTCGGATCGAGTCCGGCGAATTTGCCGGCACCGGCGGCGCGGTCCCGCAGCTCTCGGGCAGCGGCACGCTCACACCCGGCAGCGACAACTCGCTCACGCTCAGCGACGCGCTGCCGCTCACCACGACGGCGCTGCTCTCCGGGCTCGGCCTCGAGCAGCTCCCGTTCAAGGGCGGCGTGCTCGTGCCCACTCCCGACCTGCTCCTCAACGCGCTGCTCGCACTGCCGGTGAACGCGCAAGGTGAGCAGGCCCTTTCCTTTGCGTGGCCCGCCGACGTGCCCACCGGCACCAAGCTCTACCTGCAGCACTGGGTCGCAGATCCGGCTGGCCCGTTTGGGTTCAGCGCGAGCAACGGCTTGGAGCTCGTGACGCAGTAGCCGGATGAATCCTGTCGGGAATTGCGCTCGCGCTGTCCTGGATGCGCGATACTGATCAACACTCTGGAGATTGCCATGCGCTGTGTCGCCACCATCCTTCTCATTGCCTCGTTCGCCCTTCCGGCCTCAGCACAGACGGTGCTCGAGGAGCTGCTGCTCCCCGGAGCGCTGCCCGCGCCCCCCGGAGCCGACGTGGACTTCGGCTACTCCGTCGATCTCAGCGACGACTTGCTCGTGGTCGGAGCACCCGAAGCCGCCAGCGGTGAAGGCCGTCTCTACCTCTACACGCGCGAGGGTGTCGACTGGGTGTTCGACCAGGCGCTCGGCGTGTCGCTCCCGTCGGCGGCGAACGCAAGCTTGGGGCGCGCCGTGGCGCTCGACGGGGACCGTCTCGCGGCCACGTCGTCGGGCTCACTCGTGATCTTCGAACTCACCGGTGGCAGCTGGCAGCAGCAAGCCGAGTTGGCGACCGCACCACTGGCTCACGCGCGCGGCTTGGATCTCGGAGGTGGCTTCGCGGTAATCGCGGAACCCGCCGCGGATCACCGTGTGCTCGTGTTCCGCGACAACGGCGGGTGGAGCTTCGAAGACACGCTCAGCGGTGGCTTCGGGGACGACGCTCTCGGTGTCGCCGTGAGCGCCGACGCGTTGTTCATCGGGCGTGAGTTCTCCGCGGTGCTCGGCAACGAGTCCACGCAGCAGTCGGTGCTCACGGTTTACGAACGGCAGCTCGATGCTTGGGTCCAGGTGCCCTTCGACGGCGGCGGTTTCACGCAGACGCGTCTGGGCGACGCCGTCGAGATCGATGGCGACCGCGCCGTGGCCTCGGGCTTCTCGACCACCACGCAGCTCTTCCCGCCCGCGCCCGGTGTGAGTGCGTACCGTGTGTCCCTGTTCACCCGCACGGGTGGCGCGTGGGCGCTCGACGAGCACCTCCCCGCATCGCCGGTCACGCGACCCTCGGCCGCCTTCGCCGGCGACGACGTGGTCGCCGTCGGGCGCGACGCCGTGAGCGAACCACTGGCGGCCTTCGCCCTGTTCCGCAACTCGGGCGCTGGTTGGAGCCTGGAACAGTCCGCGCTGCTCGACCCCAACGTGGAGGCACCCTTCAGCCTCGGCGGGCCCACCAGCGCCGTGCCCGACTGGTCCGTGGCCGGACAGGCCGGACACTTCGTCGCTGCGAGTCGCGCCTTCGATCCTGGGACCACTGGCGACGGCGCTGCCTTCGTGTGGCGCACCTCGCCCTTCGGTGTGATCGAGGGGGGACAACTTGCGGGCACTGCCGGAGTCACTCCTGAGCTGCGCGGTACGGGCTCTCTCGCGGGAGGGAGCGCGACCACGATCACGCTCACCGACGCCTTGCCGTCCAGCACAACCGCGTTGCTCAGCGGCACTGCGGCGGCCTACCAGCCGTTCAAGGGGGGTGTGCTCGTCCCGCTGCCCAACCTGCTCGTGAACTCGTTGCTGGCGCTGCCCGTGAACGCGGCCGGCGAACGCGCGCTCGGGTTCCACTGGCCCCACGGCGTCCCGGCGGGAGTGGCGCTCTACTTGCAGCACTGGGTCGTCGACGCGGCTGCTCCCTACGGCTACAGCGCGAGCAACGGTCTGGAGCTCATCTCGCAGTAAACGCGAGGGGCGCAGCAGCGCTCAGGCATGGCCCCAGCGGAACAGCGTGGCGATCTCGATGTCGGGGTTGAGGCTCTTGTGCACGGGGCAGTGAGCCGCGGCGCGCTCGAGCGTGGTTTGCAGACGGTCGCCCGGATCGTTGGGCACGTGGAACACGACCTGTAGCTTGCCGACGCGTCGTTCGGGGTCGGCGACCATGCTCTTCACCACGGTCACGCGCATGCCCGCGAGGTCGACGTCGTGCTTGTTCGCGGTGATGCCCATGATCGTGGCCATGCAGGCAGCCAGTGAGGTGGCCAGCAGGTCGGTCGGCGAGAACGACTCGCCGCGCCCCTGGTTGTCCACCGGCGCGTCGGTGCTCAGCGTGGTGCCCGAGGGCGTGTGCGTGGCCGAGCAGTGCAGCTCGCCTTCGTAGGTCAGGTCGATGCGAACCATCGTGGGCTTCCGGGAGTGAGTGCGGAGGACGGCGAAACGCGCGGCGCAGCGCTCAGCGCGATTGAGTCGGACGCAGCGCCAGCGCGAGCTTCTCGAGCAGGCCGCGCACGCAGCGCTCTTGCTCGTCGAGCGCCAGGGACTCCTCTTGTTTGTCGCGGCGCGTGGCTTGCTCGGGGAGCAACGGCAGGTGCACGAAGCTCGCCCGCGGCGCGTAACGCTGACCGAGCACGTGGTAGAGCGTGGCGTTGCAGAGGTGCGTGCCGGCGTCGTCGGAGTGCGTGACAGGCAGGCCCTCGGCGCGCAGCACCTGGGCCAACTCGGGCACCGGCAGCGTGGCCTCGCGCACGGCCTCGCCGCGCTCCTCGATCAGCTCGTTCTCGGCGCCGTGTCCGCCGTTGTCGAGGCGACCGCGGTAGTGCAGCCGGTTGTGCGCGCGGCACTCGATCTCCACCAAGCCGCTGCGCGCGTGTTGTCCCATGCCCAGCCATATCTGCGGACGTAGGGCTTCGAGCAACTCGTCCATGCGCCCGCGCAGGCGCTTGCGGTCCACGGGCAAGACCTCGAAGCAGAGCTCGAGCCCGGCGATCTCGGGCGGCGCCGCTCGCCAGCGCGTCACGAGTTCCGCCGACGGGTTCTGCGGATCGTCTTCGAAGGGTTCGAAGCCGGTGAGCAACACTCGCATCACGGCGCTCATGAGTCGGCCTCGTAGTGGTAGACGCCGCGCTGGTTGCTGGTCTCCTCGACGGCCAGCTCCAAGCGTTGCACGTGCAGCTCCGGGAAGCGCTCTCCGAGACGACGCCGCAGTTCGCGGCCCACCCAGGTGGCCAGGTTCTCAGCGCTCAGGTTGTTCATCGGCAGGATGATGACGTCCTCGTCGGGTGCCACGTAGAGCCTCTCGCGATAGCGCACTTCGGTGCGGCCGTCGTCGCGGCGGGTGGCCACGAGCTCGTGGTGTTCGCCGGGCACCAGCCAGTGCTCGTCGAGCTCGTCGACCAGCTCCTTGATCACCGGCTTGGCCGCCTTGAAGTCGATCACCAAACCGTGCTTCGAGAGGCTCCCTTCCAGCGCGACGAACACGCGGTAGTTGTGCCCGTGGAGGCGCTCGGCGCTGCCGTCGGGAAAGATCAGGAAGTGCGCCGCCGAGAACTTGAAGGCTTCCTTCTGAAGGATGATCGACCAGCGCTCCATGGCGCGGACTCCGGTGGGGTGGCGTCGGCGCAGGGGCCCGGGGAGGCGCCAGAGGGCACCGGAGGGCAGCGGGGGGGACGCGTCGTGGCGCCCCACGATAGCGCTTTGGCGCGCATTCGCACCCCAAGTTGGGGGCGCCGGTCTGCCGATGAAGGCGCTGTCCCTCTCCTGAGCTGGAGCGCCCGCGTGTCCGCCAAGCTGAACAACGACCCGAACTTCCGTGATGGTGTGACCGACGTCTCGGTCCCCGCGACGCGCCCCGCAGCCAAACGGGCGGCCAAGCCCTCACCGGGCACGTCCCCTGCCGCGCCGCGCGCGTCCACGGAAGACCAGCACGCCGTGTACGAGGTCTCGGGACGCATGGTCTCGATCTTCGACCTGCTGCGCCGCTTCAGCGACGGCGACCAGCAAGCCGGCGGCCTCTCGCGCCTTGCCGACTTGCACCTCAAGGTCGGCGGTCCGGTGCGCTTCCGTCACGACGGTCGTCTCGTGCCGCTCCAAGGCGGCGCCAACCTCACGGCCGAGGTGGCACGCAAGCTCGTGTACCCGTTGCTGCGTCGTAACCAGATCGCGCGCCTCGAACAGGAAGTGCCCGAGGACGTCGACAGCGGTTACCACTTCGAAGACGAAGGCATGGACTTCCGTATCAACGTCTTCCACGACCGCGACGGCATCGCCTGCGTGATCCGCGCGCTCGCCCGCGACGTGCCCGAGACGCGCGCGCTCGGCTTCCCCGACCACAGCGTGATCCAAGACATCCTCAACCTGCGCCAAGGTCTCGTGATCGTGACCGGCATCACGGGCTCGGGTAAGTCCACGACGATCGCGGCGATCATGGCCGAGCTCAACCGCAAGGCGCGGCTGCGCGTGATCACGCTCGAGGATCCGGTCGAGTACGTGATGAGCCCCGACAAGTGCCTGATCTCCCAGCGCGAAGTCGGACGTCATGTGCGCACCTTCTCGGGCGGCTTGCGCTCGGCGTTGCGCGAGGACCCCGACGTGATCTTCCTCGGTGAGATCCGCGACACGGAGACGGCCAGCCTCGCGCTCTCCGCTGCCGAGACCGGTCACCTCGTGTTCACCACCTTGCACACGCGCGACGCCAAGGGCGTGATCACGCGCTTGGTCGACCTGTTCCCGCCCGAGCGCGGTCGCGAGATCATGTCGCAGATGTCCTTCAGCCTGTCCTACGTGATCGCGCAGAAGCTCGTGCCGCGCGCCGACAAGGCCGGGCGCGTCGCGACCTTCGAGATCCTCAAGAACGTGCCCGCCATCAGCAACCTGATCCGCGTGGGCAACTGGCACCAGATCTACGCGACCATGCAGCTGTCGGCCAAGGAACGCATGGTGACCATGGAGAAGCACATCGCATGGCTGATCTCCAAGGGCATCATCACCAAGGAGATCGGTGTGCAGTACGCCAACGACCCGAGTCAGTTGCTGGGTGAAGGCGCGCCGCAGAACAACCAAGCGCGTCAGCCACAGGTCTGAGCGCGCTGCGCTGAACGCCGGGTCAACCTCGGATCAACCTCGGATCAACCTCGGATCAACGGCGGGACTCAGCGGCGCTGCGGGGCTTCTTCGTCGACCACGTCGCCGATGTCCCAGTTGTCGCGCGAGCGGCGTGAGTGCGTGCGTCCGATGACCAGGATCGCGAGCAAGCCGCAGTAGAAGATCGCGATCGCGGAGAGCGCGAACTCACCGGGGAGTCCGCCCACCGCGCAGCGCTCCACGATCTCGCGCAGGCTCGCAGCCGGCGTGGGGTGGATGTAGAGCTTGATCACCCAGGCGGCGAAGATGATCGCGAAGATCGCGAGATAGTTGCGCGCCATGCGGAGGCGCAGCGCTTGCATGCGGGTGACGTGGAAGTGCGGGGTGACCAAGTCGTCGGCGACGAGCTGCGCCCAGGAGGCTTCGGGCGAGCGCAGGTCGCGCTCCAGGATCGGCGCGAAGAAGTTCGTCTCGATCTTGCGCACGCGCGCGCGCCACACGTCGAAGAAGCGGAAGCGACGCGCCTCGAGCGAGAGCAACACCACGAGCAGGGCGTTGGCGAACTGCAGGCTGAAGTGGCTGGCTTCCACGTCGCCGAACGCGAAACCCAGCGCGCTCGCTGTGCTGAAGATCGCCCAGTGCGTGGAGTGGTCGAGCCGCATGCGCCAGGTGTTCGCGCGGGCGACTTCGCCTCGGTAGAGGTGCACCACGGCCGTGACGTACTCGCCGCGATCGAGGTCGTTGCTCTCGTAGTCCACGCGGCTGGGGGGCAGCGACTCGTCGGGCGTGGGGGAGGCGGGGGCGCTCACGCCTGCATCGTAGGCGTCGCCGATGCTGATTTCACCGCCTGAGACGCGCTGTTCCTTGGCTGGGTTTGACCCCACGAGCGCGCTACGCTCGGCCGCGTCATGCACGCTCCCGAACCCGCTTCGCCGACTCCTTCGCGCGCGAGTCCTGCGCCGAACTCGCTCGCGCAGACCTCGCAGTCCGCGAGGGAGCCTGCGCTGGTGCAGCTCTGGGAGCGCGCGTGGTCGCGGGCCGACGAGAGCTTCGCCGCGATCCGACACGAGGCCTTGCTCGCGCGACCGCTGCCCGGCGTGGCGCCACTGATCTACTTCCTCGGGCACAGCGCCGCGCAGTGTTGGTCGGCGTTGGTGCGGCCGGCCGTGGAGCACAGCTCCTCGCGCCCGGAGTTCGAAGACCTCTTCGGGCGCGGGCTCGAAGGCCTCGACGACACCGATCCCGGCGCGCATCCCGAGCGCGCCTCGGCGGCACGTTGGCCGCGCGCCGAAGAAGTGCTCGTCTGGCGCGACGAAGTGCGGCGTGCGGTGCGCACCTTGCTCGCCAACCGTCCCGGTGACAACTCGGCTCTGGGAGATGCGGCGCGACGCTGCCTCGAACACGAGTTGCTCGCCCAAGAGCGCGTGCTCGCCATGGTGCAGCACCTCGATCCGGCCTTCTGTCAGCACGTTTCCGATCCGCGCGCCGCGAGCCTCAGCACGAGTGGCGTGGCGCGGCGCGTGCGCGTGCCCGCGGGAGAAGCGCGGCTCGGCGTCTCCCTCGAGGAGTGCCCTTGGGCCGACGCGCACGAACATCCCGAGCGGCGTGTGTCCGTGCGCGGCTTCACGGTCGAGGCCCTGCCGGTGGTGAACGGCGAGTTCTTGGAGTTCGTCGAGAGCGGCGGCTACGAGCGAGCCGAGCACTGGCAGCGAGCCGACTGGTCTTGGCGTGCGCAGCTGGGCTTGCGTCATCCGAGCACCTGGCAGCGCAGCGGCGGCGCGTGGACCTGGCGTGGCCCGTTCCAAGAGCATCCGCTCACGCGCGTGTTCGACTGGCCGGTGTCGGTGAGCCTCGCCGAGGCGCGCGCCTTCGCACACTTCAAGGGCGCGCGCTTGCTGAACGAGGCCGAGTGGCAACGCGCCGCGCACGCCGGACCCGGCAACACCTGGCGACGCTTTCCGTGGGGCGCGGCGCCGCTCGATCCGGGCCGCGCACGTTGGGGACAACCGCGGCTCGGGCCGTCGCCGGTGGGCAGTCATCCCGCGGGCGCGTCAGCCTTCGGCGTGCAGGAGTTGGTCGGCAACGGATGGGAGTGGGTCGACGACCCGCAGCGTCCGGCCAGCGACCCCGAACCCAACGAAGGCGTGTTGCTCGGGGCGTCCTGGGCCAGCGACGCAGCGCTCGTGCGACCCGGCTTGCGGCGTCGCACCTCGGCCCACGACGCGTGGTGCTTCACCAAGTTCCGCTTGGTGTGGGCCGACTGAGCTCGGCTTGTTCCGCGGCGATCCAGCCGCGCACACGTTCTTGCAAGCGCTGCAAGGTCACGGCGCCCGCAGAGAGCACCACGTCGTGGAAGCGTTCGATGGCGAAGCGCTCGCCGAGCGCCGCGCGCGCCTCGCTGCGCAAGCGCAAGATCTCGAGTTGGCCGAGCTTGTAGCCCAGCGCTTGCCCGGGGTTGGCGATGTAGCGATCCACTTCCACGATCACGTTGTTCGCGCTGAGCAAAGTGTTCTCGCCCAGGTACGTGATCGCTTCGTCGCGCGACCAACCCATGGCGTGCAAGCCGGTGTCGACCACCAAGCGTGACGCGCGCCACGCGTCGAAGGACAACATCCCGAGTCGGTCGAGGTCGCCGCTGTACAGACCCATCTCGTCGCACAAGCGCTCGGTGTAGAGCGCCCAGCCTTCCACGAAGGCGGTCGTGCCCGTGTTGCGCTGGAACAGCGGCGCGCCGGGCAGCTCTTGTGCGATGGCGATCTGCAAGTGGTGCCCGGGGATGGCTTCGTGGAAGGCGAGCACTTCGGCGTCGTAGCGCGGGCGCGTGCTGGGTTCCGACGTGTTGATGAAGTAGCGCCCGGGGCCGGAGCCGTCGGCGGGGGGGCCGCGGTAGTACGCGATCGTGCTGTGCGCCTCCTCGTGGGGCGCGATGCGCACGACGTCGCAGCCGGCGACGGGGCGGCGTCCGAACCAACCCTCGAGGGCCACACTGGCGCGCGCCAGGGCGTCGACCGCGAGCGCTTCCACCTGCTCGCGCGTGTCGAAGAACAACGACGGGTCGTTGCGGATGCGCGCCTGCAGCTGCGCCATCTCGAGCAGCTCCTCGTCGTGGAAAACCTCGCGTCCGAGCGCGAGCATCTCGTCGCGGATGCGCGCGATCTCGTTCCGGCCGATGGCGTGGATCTTCTGTGGCGTGAGCGGCAAGCCGGTGTGCAGCTCGGCGAGACGGGCGTAGTCGCGTGCGCCGCCGGGGAGGTGCACGAGGCCGGGCATGCTGTCGGGGCGCGCGCGCGGGAGCACCTCATCGGTGAGCGTGTCGCGCAGCGCGCGCAACGCGGGACGCAGCTCGCCCTCCAGGCCGGGGAGCAGCGCGGCGCGCAGACCTTCGCGGCGCGCTCGGGGGAGTTCGTCGCCGACCTGCGCGAGGGCCCACTGCTCGGTGGGTTGCGCGAGCAAGGCGGCGAGCTGCTCCACGACCACGCTCACGGAGCGATGATTCGCCACGCGACCCGCCTCGAGTCCGCTGAGCAGGTTGAGACGACGTTGGTTCACGAGTGCCGGCATGGCGGCCCAGCGCGTCTGCAGCGCGCGGACGTCGGCGGCGCTGACGAGCGGTTGGTCTTCGGCGAGGTTCCAGAGCCTGGTGTGGAGGTCGCCGCCCGGGCTCAGCAGCCAGTCGCCGAGCGCGAGCTCGAGCCAGGTGAGTTGCTCGTGGATCAAGCGCCGCGCCATCTGCAGCGTGGTCGCGTCGGCCTCGCTGAGCTGCGCGACCTTGATGGCGTCTGCCTGCGTCCGCAGGTTTTCCCAGCGCTGCTGCTGCGTGGCGCGCGCTTCCGGCGAGAGGTCGGGGAGCAGCGCGAGGCTGTCGGCGTCACCCCAGTAACCAGCTCGGAGCGGCTGGAACTCGATCAGCGTGTCCCAGAGTGACACGCTCAGCGTGGCGAGCGCAGGGTTCTCCACCGTGCCGGCCGCAGCGGGCCAGCGCGAGCTGGGTGTTGTGGCGCAGGCCAAGCTGAGCAACACGAGCGGCAGGGCGAGGCAGCGCAACATGATCGGGCTCCGAGTGGATCGCCGCAGCATCCCCGGCGAGCGCGCGCTGATCCAGTCCGCCGCTCGACAGTGCGCGCTGCGATGGCCAGGATGAGGCGCCCGGAGCTGAGGTGAACAGGATGGTAGAGCACGCAGGAACGGCCGTGATCACGGGCGCGTCGGCTGGCATCGGCGCGGCCTTGGCGCGTCAGTTGGCGGAGGGTGGATGGGATCTCGTGCTCGGCGCGCGACGTCTCGATCGACTCGAAAGCTTGGCCGCCGAGTTGCATGCGGCGCACGGTCGACGCGTGCTCGCCGTGCCGCTCGACGTGCGCGACGGGGCCTCGCTCGACGCCTTCGCCTTGCAAGCCGAAGCCTTCGCGGGCTCGCGCGGCGTCACCGCGCTGGTGAACAGCGCCGGCCTCGCGCGCGGCGCAGGGCGCTTGCCCGACGCCACCGCCGCCGACGAAGCCGAGTGGGAAGAGGTCTTCGACATCAACGTGCTCGGCCTGCTGCGCGTCACGCGGCGCTTCCTACCCGGCATGCGTCAGCGCGGCGTGGGGCACGTGCTCAACATGGGCTCGCTGGCAGGCATCGAGACCTACGAAGGCGGCGCGATCTACTGCGCCAGCAAGTCGGCCGTGCGCGTGATCAGCAGAGCGTTGCGTCTCGAGTTGATCGGCAGCGGCCTACGCGTGTGTTGCATCAACCCCGGCATGGTCGAGACGGAGTTCTCCGAGGTGCGTTTCGGCGACACCGAAGCGGCCAAGGCCGTGTACCAGGGCATGACACCGCTCACCGGCGACGACGTGGCGCGCGCCTGCATGTGGGTGCTCACGCAACCGCCGCACACGAACATCGAGGAGCTCTGGTTGCAACCCACCGACCAAGCCTCTGCGCAGAAGGTGCATCGCGAATGACCGCTGCTCGCGCGACTCGCTGCCTGTTGTTCGCGTGCCTCGCAGGGAGCTCGCTGCTCGGCCTGACCTGCGGCGAAGAGTCGTTGCAGCAGAACGCGACGCGCGCGGGCGCGGAGCGGCCGGCGAGTGCGTCGCCCGACAACAGCGCCGACACCGACGCACAGGCGTCGCCCCCGCGCGACGGTCCCCCGGGCGCCAACTGGCAAGTGGTCGACGACCTGCGCGCCGAGCGTGCCGCACGCGCACACCCCAGCGACGGCGGCGGCAGCCTGCGCTTCGTCGAGAGCCCGCCCGCGTTGAGCGTGGGCGGTCGCGCGCGCTTCGAGTTCGAGTTCGAGGTGGGGGAGCACGGCGTCGCCGAAGGTGGTCGACTCGAGTTCCTCGCGCCGGTGTCCTGGGGCTGGAGTCCGGCGTGGTTCTCGGAGCGCGCCCCCGAGCTCGGCGAGCCAGCCGGGCGCGTCGAGGTGGAGAGCCCTGAGGGTGTGCGTTGGACGGCGCTGCCCACGGGGGACGGTCGTTGCGCACTGCGTCTCGGCGGGCGCGACTTGGCCCCCGGCGAAACCCTCCGCGTGACCTTCGGCGCAGGCCCGGCCGGCGCGCGCGTGGATCGTTTCGCGGAACGGACACCGGCGCTCTACGTGCGCGTGGATGGCGACGGTGACGACGTCGCCAAACTCGTGGATGACATCCCGCAGGTGGACATCGCACCAGGACCCGCGGCGCAGCTCGTCGCGCACCTGCCGAGCTCTGTGTCGCCGGGCGAGACCGTGCGACTTCGCTTGGCCGTGCTCGACGCGCTCGGCAACGCGTCGCCCGACTTCGAAGGTGAGCTGCACTTCCCCGACGCGCCACCCGAGTTGGGCTTGCCCGCGTCGGTGACCCTGAGCGTGGGGGACGGCGCGCACGTCGCGCTCGAGATCACACCCACGGTCACGGGGTTGTACCGCGTGTTCGTGCAAGGCCCCCACGACCTGCTCGCGCTGAGCAACCCGATGTTGGTGGTGGACAACGCCGAGCCCGTGCGCTGGGCCGACCTGCACGGTCACAGCGCTTTGAGCGACGGCAGCGGCACGCCGCAAGCCTACTTGGCCTACGCGCGCGACGTCGCCGCCCTCGACGTGATCGCGATCACCGATCACGACCATTGGGGTCTGCCTTTCCTCGACGAGCGCCCCGACCTCGTGGACGATCTGCGCAGCGCCGTCCGCGACGCGCACGCCCCCGGGAACTTCGTGGCGCTCTTCGGCTTCGAGTGGACGAGCTGGATCCACGGTCATCGTCACGTGCTGGGTTTCGGCGAACCCGAGGAGCTGCCCTGGATCTCGTCGATCGATCCTGACTTCGAAGACCCACGCCAGCTCTGGGAACGCTTGCGTGGACTGTCCGCGCGCACCTTCGCGCACCACACCTCGGGGCATCCCGTGCGCACCAACTGGGACATCGCACCGGACCCGGTGTTGGAGCCGGTGGTGGAGGTCGCGTCGGTGCACGGCAGTTCCGAAGCCGCCGACGGCCCGGCGCCTGTGTCGGGTTCACGCGACGGCAGCTTCGTGCGCGATGCCCTGTTGCGCGGCTACCGCTACGGCTTCGTGGGCAGCGGCGACAGTCACGACGGTCACCCAGGGCTCGCGCACCTGAGCGCGGGGCGTGGCGGCGTGGCGGCCTTGTTGGGCGCCGACCTCACGCGCGAGTCGGTGCGCGACGCGCTCGACGCACGGCGCTGCTACGCCACGAGCGGCGCGCGCATCCTGTTGCGCGCTGCGCTCGACGGCGCGCGCATGGGCAGCGTGCTCGCGGCCAAGTCCGAGGCCTCGCAACTGGTCGTGGTGGCCTACGGCACGGCGCCGCTCGCGAGTGTGGAGTTGGTGCGCGGCGCGCAGGTCGTCGAGCGCCGTGAGTACAGCGAGATGCGTCTCGACGCGCTCGAGAGCTTCGAGCTGCCGCCGCTGAACGCGGGCGAGTTCGTGTACGCGCGCGTACGCCAGACCGACGGGCACACCGCGTGGTGCAGCCCGTTCTTCGTGGAGTGAGCGCGGCCTGCCGAGCGCGCGTCGCGGGAGATCGCCATGCTTGAGAACTGTTCCGATGTCGTCTCGGTGCACGTCACGCTGCCTGCGGAAGCCGACGCCGACGCGCTCGCGCAGCAGCTCGTGGAGTTGCGCCTGGCTGCCTGCGTGAACGTGCTGCCGGGTGTGCGCTCCGTGTACCGCTGGCAGGCTGCTGTCGAGCAAGCTGCCGAGCACCTCTTGCTGATCAAGACCACGCGCGCTCGACTGGCCGCGCTCGAAGCCGCGTTGATCGAGCGCCACAGCGACGACGTGCCCTGCGTGTTGGTGCAGAGCGTGGAGGCCGGACACGCGCCCTACCTCGCCTGGTTGCGGGCGCAGCTCTAGTCGGAGAGCTCGGTGAGTCGCCACAGCGTCCACGCGGCCACGCTGCGCAGCGGCGCCCAACGTTCACCGCGCGCGAGCACGTCGGCGGGGCGCGGACGTTCGTCCAGCCCATCGAGGCGACGCAGGCCTTCTTGGATGCCGAGGTCGTTGCCGGGCAGCACGTCGAGCCGCCCGAGCCGGAACATCAGGAACATCTGCGCGCTCCACACGCCGAGCCCGCGCACCTGGATGATGCCGTCGATGATCTCCTCATCGCTGCGACGCGCGAGCTGCGCGAGCCGCAGTCGGCCGTCGAGCACGTGTTCGGCGAGGTCGATCAACGCGGCCTGCTTCGCCCCCGACGCACCTGCCGCGCGCAGCTGTCCCTCGGGCAGCGCGAGCAGGTCTTGCGGGCGCGGGAAGCGCGGTCCAGGTGTGAGCGCGCACACGCGTTTGTGGATCGTGGCCGCCGCCTTGCCCGCGAGTTGTTGGAAGAGGATCGCGCGACCCAGCGCGCCGAAGTGACTCTCGCCGCGCGCACGCGCCGGCTCGGGAAAACCCGGGAAGGCGCCGCAGCGTTTCATCGCTGCGGCCAGCGCGGGATCACTCGCGCGCAAGCGGCGCAGTGCGGCGGCGCTCGGGTGTTCTGGCGCGGCAGTCATGGCGAGTTCTCACGCACGAGCTGCGCGAGCGCCTGGATCCAAGCGGGGTGCTCGTTGAGGCAAGGCACGAGCGTGAACTCTTCGCCGCCGGCTGCGAGGAACTGCTCGGCGAGCTCGCGACCGATCTCGTCGGTGGTCTCGAGGCAGTCGGCGGGGAAGCCGGGGCACGCGACCAACACCTTGCGCACACGCTTGGCCAAGGCCGGGACGAACTCGTCGGCATAGGGTTCCAACCAACGTTCGGGACCGAAGCGCGACTGGAACACGAGGCTCCATTGCGACGCCTGCAGCTGCAACTCGGCCGCCAGACCACGCGCCGTGGCTTCGCAGTGCGCGCGGTAGGGGGAACCGCGTCGAACCCAGCGCGCGGGCAGTCCGTGGAAGGAGAACACGTAGTGCTCGGGGGGCGCGCGTTGCGCGTGCTCGCGGACCCCGGCGGCGAGCGCCGAGAGATACGCGGGATGCTCGGGGTAGGCCTCGATCCAGTTGCAAGCTTGGGGCGACGCGCGCTCGTCGCGCACACGTTGCAGCTCACGGCGCGCGGTCTCTGTGGTGGCCAGTGAGTGCTGCGGGAACATGGGCAGCGCCACCACGCGCTCGGCGCCCGCCGCGATCAGCGCGTCCCAAGCCTCGCCCAGCGAGGGGCTCCCATAGCGCATGCCCGCGCGCACCAGCGTGCCGGGGCCCAAGGCAGTCTCGAGCAGGCGCGCTTGCGCCAGGCTGGTGGCGAGCAGCGGGGCGCCCTCGGGTGTCCAGACGCGTTCGTAGAGCGCCGCCGAGCGCGCCGGGCGCGTGCGCAGGATGATGCCGTGCAAGATCGGCGCCCAGAGCCAGCGCGGCCAGTCGACCACGCAAGGGTCACCCAGGAACTCGGCGAGGTAACGACGGAGCGCTTCGGCCGTGGGGGCGTCGGGCGAGCCGAGGTTGATCAGCAGCACGCCGAGACGCGGCGCAGTGGCTTGCGTGGCTTCGGTCGACACGAGGGCGACGGCTCCGGAACTCAACGGGTACGGGCTTCACAGCCTCGCACAGCCGCAGCTCGGATCCGAGCCGACGCGCACGGGTTCACGCGCCGAGCACGCGCTCGCGCGGCGAGTGGACGGCGTGGATCAGAGCGCGGTGCTGAGTCGCCTCAGGGGGGCGCCGCTGGGCATCGCTTCACTCAATGCAGCCTGGAGGTCGTGCACCGTTCCGGGCACGAGCGCTTGCTGAAGCAAGGCGCCGAGCAAGTCCAGCCGCGCAGGTTGAGCGCTCGGGAGCGCCTCCCCGAGCGCGCGACGCAGGCGCAGGTGCGGTTCGCCGCGGCGTGTCAGGAGCGCCGGGCGGAGCGTACGAGCTTCTGCCAGGAGCGATTCGGCGAAGCATCCGCGCTCGCGCACGCGCGCCAGCACGCTGCCTTCGCGCGGCCGTGTCCAGGCTTCGGCCAGCCGCTCGGGTTCACAGGCGCTCGCCCGGAACACCGCCGTGAGTTCATCGCTGAGGACCTGGAAGTAGTGCTCCAGGGCGGCCTCGGCCAGGCCCCATTTGCTCCCGAAGAGCGCATAGAGGCTGTGTCGATTGAGCTCCGTGCGATGAACGAGGCGGGTCACGCTGGAGGCCTGGAATCCGTGGCGCCAGAACAACTCGAGGGCACCGGGCAGCAGGCTGTCGTTGGAGTCGGAGGTCGTCATGGGAGAGCGCACCGGGGGCTGGGTCACTTCCCGAGCGTGGAGCGCCACATGAACCGGACAGGCCAATTCGACAAAATGTGCAGCTCCCCAAGGAGCCGTCGATGGACGCCCCCCAAGCCCTGCAAACCGCCCGCCGCGTCTGGAAGGACAGCATCCTTCCGCAGCTCGTCGACTACGTGGCGATTCCCAATGAATCGCCGCTCTTCGATCCGGACTGGGCGGCCAACGGGCACATGCATCGCGCGGTCGAGCTGGCCGCCGCTTGGTGTCGGGAGCGACCGCTAGAAGGGCTGCGTGTCGACGTCATCGAGCTCGAAGGCCGCACGCCGGTGCTGTTGCTCGAACTGCCCGGCGCTGTCGACGACACGGTGCTGCTCTACGGGCACCTCGACAAGCAGCCGCCCATGACCGGTTGGGAGCCCGGCCTCGGCCCGTGGAAGCCCGTGCTGCGCGACGGCAAGCTCTACGGTCGCGGTGGCGCCGACGACGGCTACGCAGTCTTCGCCTCCCTCACGGCGCTCGAGATCTTGCGCGAACAAGGTCGCGAACACGCGCGCTGCGTGGTGCTCATCGAGTGCTGCGAAGAGAGCGGCTCCGGCGACCTGCCCGCGTACATGGACGCGCTCTCCGACCGCATCGGCACACCCAGCTTGGTCGTCTGTCTCGATTCCGGTTGCGGCAACTACGATCAACTCTGGGCGACGACATCTCTGCGCGGCATGGCCGTGGGGGAGCTCGTGGTCGAAGGCCTGCGCGAGGGCGTGCACTCCGGCGACGCGGGCGGCATCGTGCCCGAGACCTTCCGCATCTTGCGTGAGCGTTTGTCTCGCCTGGAAGACGCGCAGACCGGCGAGTTGTTGCTGCCCGAGTTGCACGTGCCGATCCCCGAAGACCGTCGCGTGCAGGCCGCTGGCGCCGCGGAACAACTCGGCGACACCTTGGTGGAACGCTTTCCTTTCGCCGACGGCGTGAACTTGCCCGAGATCCGTGGCGCCGACGCCGTGCTGGCGCGCACCTGGCGCCCAGCCTTGGCGATCACCGGCCAAGACGGCTTGCCCGCGCTGGCCAAGGCGGGCAACGTGATGCGCCCGCGCACGGCGCTCAAGCTCTCTCTGCGGCTCCCGCCGAGTAGCGATGCGGCGAGCGCGCTGGAGGCCGTCAAGCGCGTGCTCGAAGAGCAGCCGTTGCCCGGCGCGCGCGTGCGTTTCGAGGCCGGCGAGAGCGCCGATGGCTGGAATTCGCCGCCGATGGCCGCGTGGCTGGAAGCTACGCTGCAGGAGGTCAGCGAGCAGCACTTCGGTCGTCCGGCCTGCTTGATGGGGGAGGGCGGCACGATCCCGTTCATGGGTATGCTGGGGGAGCGGTACCCCGAGGCGCAGTTCCTGATCACCGGAGTCTTGGGGCCTGGATCCAACGCTCACGGCCCGAACGAGTTCCTGCATCTCGCCACGGGTGAACGCCTCACGGCTTGCGTCGCGGGGGTGCTCGCTCGACACGCGGAGCAGGCTGGCTAGAACCGGCGCCCGCTTCGGTTGCGCGTCATTTTTGTCGACAGAAGCACCGGGACGCACACATGGCCCTGCTCACAAGGCCTGCCCGATTCCCTCAACGCTGACGGTTTCCCCATGCTCACTTCGCTGATCTCCGCACTCGTTTTCTCGCTCGCGGCGCTGCCCGCCCAGGCGCTTCACGTGCCCGGCGGCGATGCCTGGGTCACCGACATGAACGCGGCCCGCGCCCAGGCGCGCGAGGAAGGCAAAGACCTGCTCGTCGACTTCACCGGGTCCGATTGGTGCAGCGCCTGTGTCCAGCTCCACAAGGAAGTTTTCAGTCGGTCTGAGTTCCTGGAGCCTGTGCAAGAGGACTTCGTGCTGGTCGAACTCGACTTCCCCGAACCGGGCGGCCCCACCTACAAGAGCATGCCGCAGGCGCTGCACGCGAAGAACGCGGCCGAGCAGCAGGCCTTCGGCGTGAACAGCTTCCCCAGCGTTTTCCTGATGACGGCCGACGGCGTGGCCTACGCCAGGACCGGCTACCGCCAAGGTGGTGCGAAGTCCTATCTGCGTCATCTCGCGCGCCTGCGCGAAGGCGAAGCGCGCAGCGTGGTGGCCAAGCAAGTCGAAGTCTTCCTGAGTGACGACGCGAGCGATGCGGCGCGTCTCGAAGCGGCCTACAGCATGTTGGGACGCGTGGTCGCAGCGCACGTGGATGCTGTGTACGACACGATCCGCGAGCTCGACCCCGAGGACAGTCGCGGCGTGATCGCGCCGCGCATGCTCGAGGCCTTCGCGCGCGAACATCTCAACAGCGCGCCCGCCGATTGGTCCGTGCCGCAGCGTGCGCTCGAAGCGCTGGGCGAGCGCATGGCGTCGATGCAAGAGCAAGCGCTCTACCACTACTACGACACGATCATCGCGTTGAACTTGGCGCAGCTCGCGCGCGCAGAAGCAGGGCTGGCTGAGATGCGTCGGATCGGTGGAGTGCGCAAAGACCTGCTCGGCATGCTGGAAAGCTGGCATGCGCGTTTGAGCGACGAGGCTTCGGCCTCGGCGGCCACGCCGGCGAACGACGGCGCGCCCAGCGAAGGCTGAATGCAGCCGGGAGCTTCGCGGTCGTGACGCACCGTGCGGCACGGACGCGCGCGTTGCATCAGGCGGTGGGGGGCGCGTCACCCACCGCACCGCGGCCACCGCGGCCCAGGTACACGTCGAAGCGTGTCGTGCGGCCGCCGTCCACCGTGAGGTCGGGCGCTCGCGAGGCTTGAAGTGCTGGCGAGCCACGCGGCCGCCGCACGACGACACGTGCGGCGGGGGCCGCGAGCGCCGCGGCGAGCAGCTCCGTGGCGTCGAGATCCGCGCCCACCACCGCAGCCGCCAGTCGCAAGGGCAACCGGACCAAGGCGCTGCTCTCGCGCCCCGGGAACATCGGGTCCATGAGCAACACGGGCGCGGCCCCCATGGTCGGGTTCGGGGCGTCGAAGCCGAGTGCCGAGTCGTCCTGCACGAACTCCCAGCTGATGCGTTCGCAGACCGCGCGCAGCCGTGGTTCACGGTGCGCGCGGGCCAAGCCGTCTTCGAGCAGCGCCGCCATCACCGGCGAACGTTCGCGCGCGTGGACGCGACAGCCCAGCGTGCTCAAGAGCGCCGTGTCGCGCGCCCAGCCCAGCGTGAGATCCACCACGGCTGGGCGCTTGCCGTCGCGTGCGCCGACAGCGCGCGCCAAGGCTTCCTTGGTGCTGACGCCGCGGCGCAGCCGGTCGCCGAGTGCGCCGTCTACGAGATTCACCTGGGCACGACCGCGCAAGCTGCCTTCGCGCCCGACGAGCCAGAGGCCCTGGGTGTCTCGCTCGAGCACGACCGCGGCGCGCTCGAAGGCGTCGTGAGGGAGGACGGGCCAGTCGGCCAGCGCGGCCCAGCGCGCGAGATCGGGGTCGGCGTCGAGCGTGTCGGCGCACACGGCGGGGCGAAGCAGGGATTCGGTCACTCGAGTCACGCCGGGAGGATAGCGAGGCAAGCGGTGACTCCGAGTCCCCGTAAGGCTGGCGCGCGCTCCCCATCAACTCTTGGTTCTGCATAATATGGATTATCAGACCTTATGGATCGTGTTTTGGGGGGCCCTGCCCCAGCTTTCGAGCCTTTCGAGCAACTTGGTTAGGATCCCTGCCCGATGACCACACCCGAGCCCGAACTCCCCGCCATGCAGAGCCCCACGCCGGTCGCCGCGCCGCCAGCCGCTGCGCGCGGCGGACCGTGGCTGGGCTTCGTGATCGTGCTCGCGCTGGGCGTCGGGCTGCGCGTCCTCCTGGCCACGACCGCCGACGACCCCGCGATGCCCGCCGCGCCCGCTTGGGAAACCGAGAGCTTGCTGCTGAGTCTCGAGGCGCCGGACTGGCCGGCCATGAACGGCATGCGCCCGGCTGGCCTGTTGGGTTTGCACGACCGGGTGGCGGAGTTGTCGAGCATCGGATCGCGAGACGAGGCCCGCATGCTGGGCTTCGGGCTGTCGCTGCTGAGCTTGGTCTCGATGGTGTTCGGGGCTTGGTTCCTGTCGGCGCGGCTGGGCTTCACGCGGCGTCGACTGCTCCCGCTGGTCGGTGGCGTCACGCTGCTCTGGGCCTTGCATCCGTCGAGCTTGCTGGCGGCCAGAGCTCCCAGTGCCGAGGCTTGGATGGCGGCCGCGGCGCCGCTCGCTCTGCTGGGTTGCGCGGCTGCAGCGAGCCGTCGGCCATGGCTCGGGGCCTTGGTCTTGGGGCTCTGCCTCGGGGTCGTGTTGGCGCTGGGAGGCATGCTCTGGGGCGCTGCCGTCGCTGCCGGGGGCCTCGCCTTCTTGCTGCCGATTCCGCGCCCCGCCAGCGCGCTGCGTGTGCTGCTCGTGGCCTTCGTCGCGGGGGGCGTGTGGGCGGCCAGTGAAGGCGTCGACGGAGAACGCGTCGGCCTCGGACCCGACGCGGCCTGGGGCTACGTCGCGCTCGATTGGCTCGCACCCGATCACGCACGCTTCCAGGACATGCCCTGGGCGCTCGAGAAGCGCCACGCTGAGGTGCGTCATCTCGCGCTCGAAGCGGCACAGACCCGCGGCACGCTGAGCTGGCTCGGCGAGTTGCCTGGGCGCGTGCTGCGCTTGGGCTTCTCTCCGGCGCGCCTGCAGGTGCTCGCGCAACAGGCGGCGGCGCTCACGGAGCCCGAGCTGGTCACGCCGATTCGCCGAAGCCTTGGCGTGCTCGACGTGCTCTGGCGGGGCGGCTGTCTGCTCTTCGCGTGCACGGTGCTCGGCCTGTTCCGTGGTGTCGGTGAGAGCTCGGCCTGGCCGCGCGTGGCGATGGCGGTGGCGGTCTGCTCACTCGCGCTCGTCTGCGCGGCACTCGCCAGCTCCCCACTCGCGTTGCTCCCCTTCGACGTGCTGCTCATCGCCACAGCTGGCGCAGGCTTCGCGGGGGCCCAAGAGAACGGCGGCTGGACGCGTCGCATCGCGTTCGTGCTGGGCGGACTCTTGTTGCTGAGTTTCTGTTACGTGTGTGGCCTCGAAGATGCGTCCAGCAACGACGAGCTGTGGCACCGCGGCGAACGATTCGACCAAGGCCCGCGCCTGCTCGCGCTGCTCGAACAACCCGGCGAGTCCTCGCTCGACGACGAACTCTGGATCGGTTCGCTGTATCTCGAGGACAGCACGCCCTTCTTGCGGCAACCCGAGTTGGCCAAAGCGCACGCCGTCGAGGCCACCCATCTCGACCCCGAGTCGGAGCTCACGATCTCCTTGCTCGTGCGCGCCATGGCGGCCCACGGTGACTACAAAGAGGCCGCAGGCATGGCATTAGACGCCTACGAAGCCACAGGTCGTTTCTCGAAGCGGTTGATGGTGTTGCTGCACTGGGTGCAAGACGAGATGCGCAAGAACCGGGCCCCCGCCGTCCGCTGAGAGCTCTTTTTCTTGGATCGGGCCTCTGCGTCGCGCAGAATTCGCGGACGCGGGAGGTGCTTTGCATGGATGCTGAGCCGGTGGAAGGAACGCAGGTCGACGACTCGGGATCCCCCGAGCGTGTCGACGAGTTGCTCGAGCGCGCGCACGAAGCGCGACTGTCGCAAGCCGGTCGGCTGCTCGGTGGCATCGTCCACGAGATCAAGAATCCGCTGGCGGTGATCCAGGGTTACGCGCAGTTGCTGCGCGAACGCATCTCGGATCCCGACGACCGCGAAGACCTCGAACGCCTGCTCGACGAGTCACGTCGGCTCGGCACGCTGGTGGAAGACATGCTGGGCTTCGTGCGCCGCGGACAGGACGGCGCGGAAACCGTGGACCTCAACCGCGTGGCGGAGAGCGCGCTCAACCTGATGCAACACGCACTGCGCCAAGCGCGCGTGAACGTGGTCGCCAACTTGGGCGACGTGCCGAGCCTGGCGCGCGGACAACACGGCGTCTACGTGCAGGTGTTGATGAACCTGATCGCCAACGCGCTGCACGCGATGCGCGAGGCCGGCACCTTGCACCCCCACCTCACCCTGCGCATCCAGGACGGCACGACCGGCCGCGTGCAGATCGTGGTCGCGAACAACGGCCCCCCCATCCACGCGGAGCTCGCCGAGCGCATCTTCACGCCCTTCGTCACCACGCGACCCGAGGGCGGCGGCACGGGCTTGGGCTTGGCGCTCTGCCGTGACATCCTGCAGCGCTACCAAGGCGACATCACACTCGACCCGCCGTCGGAGCGAGAACCTGGCGCCAGCTTCCGAGTGGACGTGCCGCGCGCATGATGAATGAGGACCAAGTGATGGACGCTGCGGAGACTCTCGCTTTCGTCGACATGGGCGCGCTGATCGTGTTGCTCTCGCTGGGCGTGTTGGGTGCGATCAAGGGCGCCGTGCGCATCGTGATCGGTCTGGTGTCACTGAGCGTGGGCGTGGTGCTCGCAGGACGTTTCGGCGGGGAACTCAACGCCGAGAGCTGGCCCGTGATCACCGGCTTCGACGACCCGCAGCGCGTAGGTGGCTTGGTGGGCTGCGCGCTCGTGTTCGTGGTCGCGATCGTGCTCGGCGCGCTGCTCGCCAAGTTCGTCCGCAAGGCCGTCGAAGACTCCAACCTCGGAGGCATGGACCGACTGATCGGGTTGCTGCTCGGTTTCGCGCAAGGTGCGCTGTGGGTCAGCTTGCTGGTCGTGGGCGCCAAGGCGCTCGCTGTCCCGAGCCTCGACGCCGAACTCGAAGACAGTCAGGCCTTGCGGGGCACGCGCGAGCTCGTGCTCGTGACGCGCGGCTTCGCGTCCTCCGGAAAGATCCGCGACTTCCTCGACGCCACGCTCGACCTCCCCACCGAGGACTGAACGCCGCCCACGGAGCTCGGGAGTCAGCGCACGTTGTGCGTGCGCATCATCTCCGCGACGTCGTCGTCGGCCGGGTACTTGTTGCGCAGCGTGATCAACAGGTCGGAACCCTTCTCCACGTAGCCGGCGGCGAAGTAGGCGCGCACCTGCATCTTGCGCATGTCCACGGTGCGGTAGTCGATCTCGACCTCGGGCGGCAAGAACTGTTCCATCGTGGCGACGGCGCGTTCGGCGTTGCGCACCGAAGGGTCGGTGGCGTCGAGCAGCAAGCGCACGACCTGCATGTTGAGTTGCGGTTCGCCCGCGCGTGAGACCAGCGCGGCTTCGAGCACGCGGATCGCGCCGCTCGAGTAACCGGCGCGGTCGAGCAGGCTCGCGGCGTCGATGATCGGCAAGACCTCGGTGCTCTGCGCCACGGTGGCGTAGCGCACGAAGCCGTCGATCGCCTGGTCACGCTGACCCAGGCCGAGCAAGGCGCGCGCCTCGAGGTAATGGTCGAACTCGTTGCCGGTGCCGGCCTCGCGCAGCTCCGCGATACGAGTGAGCGTGGCTTGACGCGCCTGCACGAGCGCGGGGTCGTCGACACGCATGGGCGGACAGGCGATGGCGTCGAGATCGTGTTCGAGCTCGAAGTCCGGGTCGCGCCGGTTCGTGTGACAGCGAGAGCAGCGTTCGCCGATGGTCTTGCGCTCACCGTCGAAGTGTCGCGGGTTCGTGTGACCGCGCGGCGAGATCACGTGCACCTGATTGGCCTGGTGACAGTTCCAGCAGGTCACGGCGCCCAGCGGATCCTCGAGCCGCACGTCGTTGAAGCCGCCGTCTTCGCGGTAGCCGGTGGCGTGGCAGATCAGGCAGCTGCCGTCGCGCGAGCGTTCGATGGTGCGCAGGTTGTCCACGGCGGCGGCGTGGTCGGTGCCCTGCCAGAAGCTGACCTGGTCCGCGTGACAACTCACGCAGGTCTCGGTCTTGGGGATCTTGCTCTGCCAGATCATCTCCTCGAGCGGCACGCGCGTGACCAACTCGAGCGCGGCGTTGGTGGCCGGCCCTTGCTGGGCGAGGTACGGCAGCACGGGGTTGTCCTCGGAGGTCGGCGACAGCTCGGCGCGGTGGTGCTCGATGTAGGTGCCGTCGAACTGTTCGGCCTGCGCGAGCCAGGCTATGTCTTCTTCGAAGCGGCCCATGAAGTCGAGGAACACCTGCGGGTTGTGCGGCGAGATGTACTGCGCGAGTTCTTCGGGGTCGCTGGTGCCGTACTCCTCGATGCTCTCGTCGAGCGAGCGTTGGTTCTTGGCGATGTCGCGACGCATCGGGTCGAGCGGCGACTGGTTCGCGAAAGTGAGGTTGCCGTCGCGGACGTTGAGCGTGGTGAGCGCGAGCTCGCGGCCTTGCGTGCGCATCGTCATCAGGCCCACGCCGTCGATGAGTGTCATGCGGTCGGCAGCCACGCCCGGGTCGGCGGTGCCGAGCACGAAGCGCACGCCCTCGATCTGGGCCAGCTCGCCATTCGTCTGCTGACTCAAGTTGCTGTAGATCAGCACGATGTCGACTTGGTCCTCTTCGCGCAGCACACGCACCTTCTCTTCGGCCACGGCGATCGGTGGACGCAGCGTGCCGAGCTCGGCGTCGTGCACTTCGATGTCGCTGCCCGTGCGCGCGGGCGGGATCAGGCCGAGGAAGCCGATGCGCAGGCCGTCGTGCTCCACCACCAGGCGGTCTCGGAGGATGTCTTCGAAGCCTTCGACCTCGAGGTTGGAGATGAGGGGCTCGAGGCCGGCGTCGCGAGCGCGTGAGAGCAGCGAGGCGTAGCCCATGGCGAAGTCGCCGTGGCCCGGCACGTAGACCTCCACGCCGGCAGCCTTGAGTGCGTGCAGCAAGGGCTCTGAGCGTCCGCGGGCTCCGAGCTGCGACGCCTTGTGCTGCGTCATCGAAGGGCTCCAGAACACCGCGTCGCCGACGCAGGCGAGGATCACGCGATCACCCTCGGTTCGGAGTTGCTCCGCGTACTCGAGGGCCGCGGGAAGCGGCTGGATCTCGTCGGGGTTGCAGGGCACGCCCTCGGCGAAGCCCTGCAGGCGCGAGAAGCTCAGCAGGTGGAAGGTGCTGTTGATGCCCGCTTGTTGGGCGGTGGAATCGGGCGCCTTGTCGTCGTCGCCACCGGAACAGCCGGAGAGCACGAGGGCCAGCGAGACGAAGATGAGCAAGATTCGGGGCACGATGGCTCCCCCTACGGGCGATGCGCGGACAGCGATAGGCGCCCATCAAATCTCGCACACGGGCGCGATGCAACCGAAGCTCGCGGCTCGGGGCGGAATGGCGGGCCGGTGGCAGGCTGGGAAGCGCCCCGGGTGTACGCCACAATGCCGCGCTCGTTTCCGAACGCCCCGAACGCCGGAGCCCGCCGCGCATGACGTCCCCCCTCGCTGTCGAAGCGCGTGGTCTCGCGAAGACCTATGGGCGCGGCAAGAACCGCACGGAAGCCGTCAAGGACGTCACGCTCGATTGCCGGCCCGGCGAAGTCTTCGGCCTGCTCGGACCGAACGGCGCCGGCAAGACGACCACCTTGCGCATGCTCTCCACCGTGCTCGCGCCCAGCGCCGGCAGCGCGCAGATCGCCGGCCGCGACGTGGTGGCCGATCCCGATGGCGTGCGCAGCGCGATCGGCTTTCTGTCGGGCAACACCGGCCTCGCGCCGCGCCTCACGCCGCGCGAAGTGCTGACCTATTTCGGCAACCTCTATGCGCTCCCGCGGCGCGACATCGTGGCGCGCATCGAAGAGCTGGCCAAGCTGTTCGACATGGAGGGCTTCCTCGACCGTCGCTGCGACAAGCTGTCGAGCGGCATGAAGCAAAAGGTGAACGTGGCGCGCACCGCGATCCACGATCCCGAGGTGCTGATCCTCGACGAACCCACCGTGGGTCTCGACGTGCTCGCCTCGCGCACCATCGTGGAGTTCGTGCGCGACTGTCGCGAGCGCGGCCGCTGCGTCATCTTCTCCACGCACATCATGGGCGAGGTGTCGCGGCTCTGCGATCGACTCGCGATCATCCACAAGGGGCGCGTGCAGTTCCTGGGAACCCTCGCTGAGCTGCGCGCGGCTCATGGCGACGACCTCGAAGAGGCCTTCGTGGCCGTGTTGGAGCAATCCCGATGAGCCTGCGCAACGTCCGCATCATCGCGATGAAAGACTTCCGCGACGTGCTCCGCGATCGGCGCACGCTGATCTTCATGATGCTGCTGCCCATCGCGGTCATGCCGCTGCTGATGATCGGGCTCACGAAGTTCATGACCGCTCAGCAACGCTCCAAAGACGAGCGCAGCGTGACGATCGCCATGGACCCGTCCACGCGCAACGCGCTGATCGCACTGGGACGCGAATGGGTCGCCGAGAACCGTGACTCCTGGGCTGCGTACAAGGCCAAGAAAGTGCTGGAGCAGGAGGAAGTCGCCAGCGCTCTCGGTGCCGTGGGCGATTCGCTGCGCGACACGGACGCCGAGGCAGGGGAAGCGGAGTCCGCAGCTGCCGCCGCTGAGGAACAACAGGCGCTCGAGAAGCTGCCCGAGTTCGACCGTCACATGCTGGCTGGCGTGGCGGACGCTCGCGCTGTCGACCGCATCCTGGAGCTCGTGGAGTTCGTGCGGCTCGCTGATGTGGAGGGCAGCGGCGCGCTGACCTCGGGGATCGAGATCCCCGAGAGCGTTCCGGCGGCGCTCAACGATCCGCGTCTCGCCGTGGCCATCCAAGACAAAGAGATCGACGCCGCCTTCTACATGCCGCCCGACGCGCTCACGTCGATGGAGAACACCGACGGCGCGGTCGCCGCCTGGTTGCTGCACGACTCGAGCATCACGATGTCGGGCGAGACGGCAGACCGCATGGATGACTTCATCCGCGCAGTCGGTCGCGGGCGCCTCGAGGTGCGCGTGCGCGAGGCGCAACTGCCGGCGCACTTCACCGAACCCATCTACGTGGAAGTCGCCGACGTCGCCACGCCCTCGCGCAAGGTCCAAGCTTTCCTCGGCGGCTTGTTGCCTTACATGTTGCTCGCGTTCTGCTTCGGCGGCGCCTTCTATCCCGCGCTCGACGTGACCGCCGGTGAGAAGGAGCGCTTCACGCTCGAGACCTTGCTGCTCGCGCCGGCCTCGCGTTTCGAGATCGCGCTGGGCAAGTTCTCGGTGGTGTTCGTGGCGGCCATCGTGGCGGCGCTCTTGGCCACGGCGTCGATGGCCGTGACCTTCACCCAAGGCATCCTGCCGGCGGACGTCGCGGCCAAGCTCGACCTGACCTTCGAGCCGCTCGCCCTGGCGCTCACGGCCTCGATGATCCTGCCCGTGGCCGCGCTCTACGCCGCCATGTTGCTCGCCGTCGGCCTCTTCGCGCGCTCCTTCAAGGAAGCGCAGAGCTACGCGATGCCGCTGCAGTTCCTGTGCGTGCTGCCGTCGATGATCTCGCTGATCCCCGACCTCGAGACCGAGTCCTATCTCGCGTGGATCCCCTTCGTGAACATCTCCCTGCTGATCAAGGAGTTGCTCAAGGGGAACTACCTCTGGGAGTTCTACGTGATCACGATCGTGAGCACCTTGCTGCTGACGATCGCGGCCCTGTTCTTCGCGGCCACGATGTTCAAGCGCGAGTCGGTGCTGCTGCGCACCTGATCCCCCGCACCCGGCGAGCCGACGAGCTCCCCGAGCCAACCAGCCCCGACCCGTACGGCTCCGAAGCCAGGCCGCCTCGCCTCCCCACCCGTCCTCCAAATCAGGGCGTTGCTTGCGGCCCCTGGCATCCGCATACTCTGCGATCCCGCGTGGGCGAGTGGCGCAGCTGGTAGCGCACCTGGATCACAACCAGGGGGTCAGGGGTTCGAATCCCTTCTCGCCCACCATTTTCATTTCGCGGGAGTCGGGCCGGGCGCGGAGCCGAAGAGGCTCGCGCGCAGGCAGCCGAGCCCCCCGCCGCGCAGCGTGATCAGGAGGCTGGCGAGCAACAGCCCCGCGTTCTGCAGCAACTTGTTGCACACGGGCTGAGGACCGGCGCCGCAGCCGCAGTCGAAGGCCACGGCGCAGAAGGCGATCTCCTCGGCCGACTGGATCTGCAGCGCGCGCAAGAGGATCGCCGTGCTGAACACGGCGAGCATGCCGAAGACGACCAGCGCCGCGCCGCGCACCGCCACGCCGAGCACCAGCAAGCCGCCGCACAAGACCTCGAGCCAGGGCAGCATCACGGCCACGCTGTTCAGCGCGAGCGGTGGGCGCTCCGGCAACATCTCGTACTCGCGGATGAGTTTGAGGAACACCACCGGGTCGCTGATTTTCTGCGCACCCATCCACAAGAACAGGCCGCCCAGCACGAGCCGTGTGATCAGCAGCAGCGCGTTCATCCGTCGGTGTGCTCGCTGTTGGGGGACTCGAGCGGCAACTCTTGCAGCGTCCACTGCTCGAAGCCACCGACGAAGACCTGCAGAGCCTGCGGCGACACGCCAGCACCGAGCAGCTGCAGGGCCGCGCTCTCGCTGTCTTCGCAATCGCCGCCGTTGCAGTAGACCACCACGCGCGACGCGGCCTGCAGTTCCGAGAGCAACACTTCGTCGAGCTCATCGGGGTAGTACGGGTCGTAGTGACGCGCGCCGGGCAGGTGGCTGCGCGCGAAGTCGTCGGGGCGACGCGCGTCGAGCAGCATGAACAAGCCGTAACCGAACATGTCGTCGGCCAGGAAGGCTTGCAGTTCGTCGAGCTCGATGGCGCGCAGGCCCTTGCTCTGCAGACGCGCCACGGCGCGTTGATGCACGCCGGGGTCGATGTGGTCGGCGCCTACGATCACCAGCGGGTCACCGAGCGTGCCGCTGTCCTCGGCGTGGGCGTGTGCAGCGGGATCGTCGGTGTGCGGGACGAGCTGTGCTTGGTGCACCGACAGCGTGGCGTTCACGCTCGGCTCGGTGGGCGACGCGTCGCCCGCGTTCGGAGGTGTGGCCTGCTCGTTCGGCGCGTCGACGCCGCTGTGCTCGGGGCCCCTCTTCGACATCGCGGAGCCGGGTGCTTGGCTCGACACCGAGTCGTCCGTAGCGAGGGGCGCCGACTGCTGCGCGGGCGCCGCGCTCGGGAAGTAGTCACGCTCGAGGTCGAGGCCGCGCGCGCGCGCGCTGTTCACACCCCAGCCGAGCAGCGCGCCGGCTGCCAACACGCACACGCTCTCGATCACCACGGTTTGCAGCGTCAACTCAGCTCTCCATCTTCGGGGTGCTCATCCTACCCCGCGGTCACGCCGGTCGTTGGCCGCCTCGCACGGCGCACAGCAGAGTGGTGGGCTCGTCGCGCCTCGGAGTCACGCTGCCGATCGCTGCGGTGCCCACGACGCCGCGCGTCCAGCGACCCCCGACGCGAATGCTAGGATCCCGCGATGGCTCGCTCCCTCGGACTCCCCACCGGACTGCTTGCGGTGCTGCTCGTGGCGCTCGTGGTCGGGCTCGCGCTGCTGGGAGCCACGGTCGGTCTACCGCTCGGTGGCTGGGCCGTGCTGGGCGCGTTCGCCTTGGTGATCTTCCTCGGGCTGCAGCTGCTCGTGTTCCGCAGCCTGGGTCTCAAGAGTGCCGCGGATCAAGCGCGTCGTGAGGGCGACGACGCACCGGCCGATGAGAACGACCCCGAGTGGCGCGCCTGGCGCGGCTGACCAGAGCGCTGTCGCGTGCGGCTGCCCTGCTCGACGCGAAGAGAGAAAATGGTGCCAGAGGGGGGACTCGAACCCCCAATCCCTTGCGGGAAGCGGATTTTGAATCCGCCGCGTCTACCGATTCCGCCACTCTGGCTGGGCGGCGCGGATCATAGCAACGAGTCGAGGCCGCGGACGAGTGTGCTCAGCCCACGAACTCGTCGCAGCGCCAGGAGCAGGCCGGGCGCGTAGGCGCGACGGTCGCTCACCACGTGCCCCAGCTCGAGCACCTCGTGCTCGTTGGCGAGCCGGACGCGCTGCTCCGCGAGAGCACCCTCGCGCCGCTCCGAGTGGATCGGCACGCGCTCTTCGCCTGCGCGAACCGCCCGCATGCGCTCGGCCGTGGCCCGCGCTGTGCCCGAGGGCGTGTCGCGCTTGGTCGGGTGATGCAGCTCCGAGATCTCGGCGTGTGCGAACCAACGCGCGGCTTCTTCCGCGGCACGCATCTGCAGCAGCGCGCCGATCGAGAAATTCGGCACCCACAGCGCGCCGAGCCGGGCGGCGGCGCAACGGCGCTCGAGCGCATCGAGCTGCGCGGGGTCCCAACCGCTCGTGCCGATCACGGGGTGCAGCCCGAGTTCGACGGCGCGCGTGCTCAACGGCACGCTCGCCGCCGCCAGCGTGAGGTCGAGCAGCACGGCGCCCGGGTGCTGCGCGAGCAGGGTGTCGACCGGGTCGCCTCGACGCAACTCGGCGACCAGTTCGAGCTCGACGCGTTCCGTGGACGGCGTGGCGGCGTCGTGGGAGCTGGCGCGGATCCACTCGCAGGCCAAGCGCCCCATGCGTCCTGCCGCGCCGGCCACGATCACTCGTGTGACGTCGGGAGCCGTGCGGTCGACGGCGTTCACACGTGGTCCAAGTCGTCGAGCACGGCTTCGAGCAACTCGCCGGGATCGATGCCAGCCTCGCGCGCCGCCATGGGGACGAGGCTGTGGCTCGTGAAACCGGGCAGGGTGTTCAGCTCGAGGAACACGGGGCGCCCCCCACTCTCGGGCAAGATGAAGTCCACGCGCACGACACCGCGCAGCTGCAGCGCGTCGTAGAGCCCGCGCGCCAGGCGCTCGATCTCGTGGCGCTGCTCGGCGCTGGTCTCGGCCGGACAGCAGTAGCGCGTGGCTTCCGAGCTGTACTTGGCCTCGTAGTCGTAGAACTCGGCGGCCGGATGCACGGAGACGAGCGGCAACACGACCAGCTCGCCAGCGCGGCGGAACACGCTGCAGGCCACCTCCACGCCGGGCATGTACTCTTCGGCGAGCACGCGGCCGCGTGTGTCTTCGGCGCGCGCGGCTTGGAGCGCGGCGTCGAGCGAGTCGGCGTCGCGCACCAGGCTCACGCCCATGCTCGAGCCGGCGCTCACGGGTTTGATCACGAGCGGGTAGCCGAGCCGCTTGCCGAGCGCGTTGCGCGGCGTGGTCTGCTCGGGCTGGATCAGTTCATGACTCGCGGTGCGCGCGTGGAGCTTGGTGGCGGCGATCTTCGAGAGCTCCTTGTCCATGCCGAGTTCGGACGCGGCCGGGCCGGAGCCGCTGTACGGCACGCCCGCCGCTTCGAGACGTCGCTGCACTTGACCGTCCTCGCCGAAGGGGCCATGCAAGCCGATGAAGATCGTGAACCCCTCCTCCCGTAGTATGGAGAGGGAGTCTTCCTCGCTGCGTGAAGGTGCGGCGGCGAGCTCGTCGAAGCCTTGTTGCGCGTCGCCGAGAGACCATCGGCAGCGTTGATCGCTGTCGACGTCGCGGCTCAGGAGCAGCGCGTGGGCGCTGTGGCCGCGTGCGCGCAGGCACTGCAGCACGAAGGCCGAGGTCTGCAGCGAGACCGCGTGCTCCGAGGAAGGACCGCCGCCGAGGACCGCTAGCTTCACGGTGCCGTCTCCAGGCTCATGAGTGGGCGATGCGGCGCAACATGGAGCCCAGCGCCCCACCGCGGCCCGGCTCGGCGCTCAGCCCCCGCTGGGAGCTCTCAGGAGCGGTCGAAGACGGGGCCGAAGTCCGCGCCGGTCAGCGTAGCGCAGAAGGCCTCGACATCGAGGGCGAAGAGCGGGCCGACCTCGACATCGCCGTCGCGGACATGCAGCCCGGCCTGGGTCATCCAGCGCTTGGCCTGCGCGCTCAGCGCGGCGCGCGACGTGGCCGGGCTGTCGTTGCCCTCGGCATTCTTCACCGGGGCGAACTCGTCTTCGCGGCGCACCTCTTGCACCAGCGTGGTCGCCGCGAAACCCAGCGCATCGAAGACGAACATCTCGAGCTTGATCGCGTTGGGTTCGCTCGGCTCCACGCGCGCGCCGGCGCTGTCGACGTGCGGCACCTTCTTGTTGGCGCGGTGCACGGGCAGCTCGAGCTCACCATTCACCAGGCGTTCGGCGAAGGCGCGCTGCAGCATGTGGATCGCGATGTTGCCCGCGCGGTAACGCAACTTGCCGTTGTCGTCGCGCGCGGAGGCGATGGCGGGGTCGAGGTCGCTGTATTCGAGCAAGCAGTCCACGCCGCCACGACGACCGAGCACGCCGACCTTTTCATCCGGGTCGAGCTTCTCCACAACCTTGGTGCTCATCTCGGCGCCGGCCTGCGCGTGGTGACCGATGAACACGGGATCGAACACGGGTGCGAGCGGGTTGTCGACCTGGAAGTAGAAGATCTGTTCCACACCGCGACGCGCCATGTCGTGGAGCGCGCCGCTGCGCTGCAGCGCTTCGAAGCAGCCGCCGTGACCGTCAGGGCTGAGCGCCAACGCGCCCTTCTCGGCGAGCAGCATGCGGCCTTGATCGTCGACCGCGGGCAGCATGCCTTGCGTGAGGAAGAACACTTGCTCGCGATCGAGGCCCCAGTAGCTGGCTTCCTCGAAGGCGGCGACGGTGTCGGCGTGGTTCGCGCGACTCGTCATCACGTAGTACGGCAGCGCGTTCCCGTAGCGGCGTGACGCAGCCAACACGCGCTGCGCGTGGTATGCGAAGAGGCTGCGGTTGGTGAGCGGCCCCACGGGGAAGCGTCCCTTCGGCCCGGCGTAACCGAGGCGCGTGCCCTGACCGCCGGCCACGAGGAAGGCCGCCACCTTGCCGGTGCGCAGCAGCTCTTCGCCGGCTTCGCGCGCGGCGGTGTCGCGTGCGCGCCCGGCTTCGCTGTTGTCGAGCTCCACCACGCGAGGCGGCTCAAGTTCACCGCTGGTGTCTTCGTGGGACTCGCCGAGCACGCTCTTCAAGCGCAGGTCGAGGCGCGGCAGGTCGAGGGCTTCGAGTTCGCTGAGCAACGCGTCGAGTGCGTCGGGTGAGAGTTCGTCTGCGAAGCGCAGCACGTGCTCTTGACCGTGTTCGCTGAGTGCCGCGCGCAGCTGGGCCACGCGTTCGGCCGACGGGATGTCAGTCACGCCGCGTGCTTCACGCTTCGTGTGAGCCGAAGGCCAGGCACACGTTGTGCCCGCCGAAGCCCAGCGAGTTGCTGATCGCGTGACGCACCTTGAGCGCGCGCGCTTCGCCGGGCACGTAGTCGAGGTCGCAGCCCTCGCCCGGCGTGATGTGGTTCATGGTCGGATGGATCAACCCATCGCGGATGCCGCGCGCGGTGGCGGCCGCCTCGATGGCAGCAGAGCCTCCGAGCAGGTGCCCCACCATCGACTTGGTGCTCGACACGGCCAACTTGCTGGCATGGTCGCCGAACACGTTGTGCAGCGCCGTGGTCTCGACCATGTCGTTGTAGTAGGTGGACGTGCCGTGCGCGTTCACGTAGTCGACGTCGTGGGTCTCCACGCCGCCGTCACGCAGCGCCGCGTGGATGGCGCGCGTGGGGCCGTCGGCGTCTTCCTTGGGCTGCGTGATGTGGAAGGCGTCGGCGGTCGAACCGTAGCCCTCGAACTCGGCGTAGATCGGAGCGCCGCGCGCCAAGGCGTGTTCGCGCTCCTCGAGCACCAAGACTGCGGCGCCCTCACCCATCACGAAGCCGTCACGATCCACGTCGAAGGGACGCGAAGCGCCCTGCGGATCGTCGTTGCGCGTGGACAGCGCCTTCATCGCACCGAAGGCCGCCACCGACTGCGTGGACACCGCGGCCTCGGCGCCACCCGAGAGCACGACGTCGGCCTCGCCGTACTGGATCGTGCGCAAGGCCATGCCGAGCGCGTGACCCGCCGAGGCGCAGGCCGAGCTGGTGGCGAAGTTCGTGCCGCGCAGCCCGTACCTGATCGAGATCTGACCGCTCATGGCGTTGGGCATCATCTTCGGGATGAAGAACGGTGAGGCACGCCTCGGGCCGCGCTCCAGCATGTTGATGTGATGTGCCTCTATGGCCATGATCCCGCCGATTCCCGTGCCCATGATGCAGCCCGCGCGATCGAGGTCGATGGCCTCGAGGTCGAGCTGCGAGTCGGCGAGCGCCGCCTCGGCAGAGATCAGCGAATACTGCGTGAAGTAGTCGAGCTTCTTGTCGGCTTGCGGGCCGAACCGAGCTGTGGTGTCACCCAGGTCGGGGACCTGGGCGGCGAACACAGTCCGGTAGCCCTCCGGGTCGAAGCGGGTGATCGGACCGACCCCACTCTTCCCGCTGATGAGACCTTGCCACGTCTCTTCGAAGCTCAACCCCAGGCCCGTGACGGCGCCCAGGCCCGTGATGACCACGCGACGGCGATTCATACGTTCGGTCTCTTGGTTGGTACGCGCGCCGCGTGCACCAATCAGGCGTTCGCGTGGTTGGCGATGTAGGACACCGCGTCACCGACGGTCTGGATCTTCTCAGCCTCTTCATCAGGGATGCTGATGTTGAAGTGATCCTCGAACTCCATGACCAACTCGACGGTGTCGAGCGAGTCTGCACCGAGGTCTTGGATGAACGACGTGCTGCCGCTGACCTTTTCCTTACTGGCGCCCATCTGCTCGCAGACGATGGCGACGACCTTCTCCTCGATCTCCTCAGTGGAAGGCACGGTGTTCTCCTAGAAAGTGGGGTGTTGCCCGCGCACGGTCGTGAGCTGCCGTGTCTGGGATTCCGGATAGTGTGACGAGGCCCGTGCCCAAGTCAAGCTGAGTGCGACGAGCCTTCGAACGAGAGTGAAGCGGGGGCTTCAGAGCGACATGCCCCCGTCGATAACCAGTGTGGTGCCGGTGACATACGCGGCTTCGTCGGAGGCCAGGAAGGCCACGCCGCGCGCGATGTCATCTGGATCGCCGAGCCGATTCAGCGGGATCTTCTCGAGGCTGGCCTTGACCAAGTCCTCGCCGAGTTCTTTGGTCATGTCGGTTTGGATGAATCCGGGCGCGATCGCATTCACGCGCACGCCGCGCGCGCCGAGCTCAGCGGCCAGTGAGCGCGTGACGCCGAAGAGGCCGGCCTTGGCCGCGGCGTAGTTGCTCTGCCCGGGGCTGCCCACCAGTCCGACGATCGACGAGATGTTGATCACCGATCCGTTGCGCGCCTTCATCATCGGCTTGGCGACCGCCCGGGTCCAGCTGAGTGCGGCCTTGAGGTTCGTGTCGATGACCGTGTCGATGTCTTCGTCGCTCATGCGCATGAGCAGCTGATCGCGCGTGACGCCCGCGTTGTTCACGAGGATGTTCACGCCGCCCCAAGCCTCGACGACTTGCCCGACGACTTCTTTGGCGCGCGCGCTGTCGCGCACGTCGGCGGCGTAGGCGCAAGCTTCGCCGCCCGCCGCTTGCGCCGCTTCGACGCCGAGCCCGGCGCTCTGTTCGCTCGTGGCGACCACGGCGACCTTGGCACCTTGTCCCGCGAGACGCGCCACGATGGCGCGACCGATGCCGCGCGAGCCGCCGGTCACGATGGCGACCTTGCCTTGCAGGCCGTCGAGGTTGCTCATGCTTCGTCTCCGCCCGCTGCGGGCCAGGTGGTGAACGCGTCGAGCGCTGCCGTGTCGGCGCAACTCGCGCTGCTGGTTTCGTGGTCGTAGCGGCGCAGCATGTTCGTGAGCTGCTTGCCCGGCGCCGGCTCGAGGAACTGGCGCACGCCCATGTCGAGCAGCGCCTCCATCGAGGCCTGCCAGAGCACCGGCGAGGTGATCTGACGCCGCAGTTGTTCCGCGATCACGGCCGGATCGCGCGTGGCTTGCGCGCTCGTGTTCAGCACCACGGGCACGCGCGGCTCGCTGATCTCCGTGTTCTCGAGCGCTTCGCTCAAGCTCGCGGCAGCCGACTCCATGCACGGCGAGTGGAAGGCTCCGGCGACGGCCAGCGGCACGGCTTTGCGGATGCCGTGCTCGCGCGCGAGGCCAGCCGCGCGCTCGATGGCGGCGCTGCTGCCGGCGATGGCGATCTGGCCGGGTGCGAGCAGGTTGGCGAGCACGAGCACGTCGTCGCCACGGGCGGCGTCGCAGAGCGCGGCGGCGCTGTCGGGCGTGGCCCCCACCAACGACAACATGCCGCTGGGGTGCTCTTCCGACGCGCGCTGCATGGCCTCACCACGGCGACGCACGAGGCGCAGCGCGTCGGCGGGTTGCAGGGCGCCAGCCCAAGTGAGCGCGGTGTACTCGCCGAGGCTCAGCCCGGCGCAGGCCGTGACATCGCTGGCGCGCAACAGACCACGCGCCTCGAGCGCCGCCATGGCGGCGAGTGAGGTTGCCAGGATCGCCGGCTGGCACACGTCGGTGCGGTCGAGCTCCGCGCGCTCGTCGCCGGCGAGGAGCGCGCGCAGTGGAATGTCGAGCGTCTGCTCGGCCAGCTCGAGGCAGGCTGCAGCGGCGGGTTCGGCGGCGGCCAGGTCGAGCCCCATGCCGAGCGCTTGCGCGCCTTGGCCCGGGAACAAGATGGCGCCCTGCGCGAGCGGGGTCGTCACCAGCGGATCCCCAGCGAGCCCCAGGTCAGCCCCGCACCGAAGGCGCACATCACGAGCAGCTTGCCCGACTTGTCGTCCAGGAAGCCGGAGCGGATCGCCTCGTCGAGCGCGATCGGCACCGAACCGGCGGAGGTGTTGCCGTACTTTTCGATGTTCAGGAACAGGCGGTCGATCGGCAGGTCGAGCTTCTGGCAGGCCGACTCGATGATGCGCATGTTCACTTGGTGCGGCACGACGGCGCCGAGTTCGAGCTCGGGATGCGCGTCGCGTTGGCCGCGGATCAACTCGACCATGCGGCCGACGGCGAACTTGTAGACCTCGCGTCCGCGGATGACGAGCTTGTGGTCGTTCGCGTCGAGCACCTCGGGCGTGATCGCCATCTCGGAGGCGCCCGCGAGTTGGTACATGACGTCGTAGCCGTTGCCGTCGCCGAAGATCTCGCTGCCGAGCATTTCGCCGTGCTCGAACTCGGTGCTGTAGATCACCGCGCCGGCGCCGTCGCCGAACAGGATGCAGGAGGTGCGATCGCGGTAGTTCGTGATGCGCGAGAGTGCCTCGGCGCCGATCACGAGCACGTTCTTGTAGGTGCCGTTGCCGAGGAACTGCGAGGCCACCGAGCTCGCGTAGATGAAGCCCGTGCAGCCAGCCGCCATGTCGAAGGCGGGGATCGTGCCGCAGCCGAGTTCCTTCTGGATCTTGCAGGCCGTGGCCGACACGTGCCGGTCGGGCGTGACCGTGCCCAGGATGATCAGGTCGAGCTCGCTGGCGTTCATCTGCGCGGCGTCGAGGGCTTTGCGCGCCGCGTCGATGCACAGGTCGGACGTGGTGCGACCTTCTTCGAGGATGCGGCGCTCCTTGATGCCGGTGCGCTGCGTGATCCACTCGTCGGAGGTCTCGACGAGCTGACTGAGGTCATCGTTGCTGAGGATCTTCTCGGGCACGCTCGAACCGGTGCCGCGAATCCCGAAGGGCACGCGCGTCATGACAGGGATCTCCCTGGGTTCTGGGGCTGTTGCGCGAGACGGTCGGTGATGTGACGTGTCACGTCGTGCTCCAGCGCTGTGGCCGCGGCGTGGATCATGTTCATCAGTGCGTGGGCGCTGGAGCGTCCGTGCCCGATGAGGACCGGGGCGCCGACACCCAAAAGTGGCGCGCCACCGTATTCGGCGTAGTCGAGTTGTTGGAACGCTTTCCCCAAAGAACTCTTCACCTCGGGGCGCGGCGGGTGCTCTTCGAAGGCGGCGTGCACCTGCTTGCTCACGAAGGACACGAGGCCCTCGGTGACCTTCAAGATCACGTTGCCGACGAAACCCTCGCAGACGACCACGTCTACGTTGCCGGACATGATGTCTTGGCCTTCGATGAAGCCGCGGTAGGTCACGTCGGAGGCGCGCAGCAACTCGTCGACCTCTTGGATCAGCGGGTTGCCCTTGCCGGCTTCCTCGCCGATGTTGAGCAGGCCGACACGCGGATCGGGTCGGTCGAACACCGCCCGGCAGTACTCGCCCGCCATCACGGCGTACTGCAGCATGTGCTCGGCTTTGCAGTAGATGTTCGCGCCCACGTCGATGACGACGCAGGGGCCGCCCTGGTGCGTGGGCACCGGCACGGCGATGCCGGGGCGAGACACGCCGGGCAGGCGTCCGAGGATCATTGCGGACGACGCGACCACGGCGCCCGTGTTGCCGGCGGACACGAAGGCGCCCGCGCGACCCTCGGCCACCACGCGCATGCCGCGGGCGATCGAGGAGTCGGGCTTGGTGCGGATCGCCGAAGCCGGCGACTCGTCCATCGCGACGACTTCGCTGCACGGCTCGACCTCGACCGCCTCGATGCCGAACTCCGCCTGCAAAGGCGCGAGCTCGTCGGGGCGACCGGCGAGGATCAAGCGATCGGCAGGCACGTTGCGGCGGGAGACAGCGAGGCTGGCACCTTCCACGACGGCTCGGGGAGCGTGGTCCCCGCCCATGGCGTCAACGACGATCTTCAAGGCGCGAGAGGCGCTCAGGCGTCGAGGGCGAGGACGTTGCGGCCACGGTAGTAGCCACAGCTCTCACAAACCGCGTGGGGCACCTTGTTGGCGCCGCAGCGCTCGCACGAAGACGAGGCCGGCTCCTTCAACGCGAGATGCGAACGGCGCTTGCGCTTACGTGCTTTCGAGGTTCTGTGCTTCGGGACTGCCATGGGGATCGCACTCCAGCGTCTTCCGGGGTCTACCCGTCGTGACCCGAGAAACCGGGCAGGGGAAACGTCCTACTGTACCGACCCACTCTGGCCGGGAAAAGACCCGTCAAGTGCCCCATCACGAAGCGCTTGTCGGGGTGGTGGCGTGAGGGCTCAGCCGGGGGCGGCTCGACCCGCTTCGAGGGCGCCTTCGAGGACGTCGGGCAGGTTGTCTGCAGGCCCCCCGCGCCCCTGAGCGAAGGCTGCGTTGCCGCCGCCTTTGCCTCCGAGCGCCTTGCCGATCACCGAAACGAGCTCCTTGGCCGACCAGCCGTGCTTCTGGGCCGCGGGCCCCACCGCCGCCAGGAAGCTCGTGGAGTCGCTCTCCTCGAGGGCCAGCAGGAGCAGGTCCGCGTCGTTCTTGATCAGGCCGCCGGCAAGCTCGCGCAGGGCCTTACCGGGCACGCCGCTTACGGTGGTGACGGCCACTCGCAGGCCCTCACGCTCGCGCACGGCGGCAAGCACTTGTTGACCGACCATCTCGCCGCGCAGCTCGTCGAGCTGCTTGCGCGTGGCCTTGAGTTCCTCTTGTGTGGCGCTGATGCGCTCTTCGAGGCGCTCGGGGGAAGTCTTGTAGAGCGCCGCTGCGCGCGTGAGTCGCTGGTTCTCTTCGCGCAGCACGCCGAGCAAGCTGCTGCCAGCACGCGCTTCGAGACGTCGCACGCCCGCGGCGATGGAGGTCTCCGAGAGGATGCGCAACATGCCGATGTCGCCGGAGCGCTGCACATGGGTGCCGCCACACAGCTCGACACTGTCGTGTCCCGTGCCGCGATCGGCCACGCGCACCACGCGCACGCTGTCGCCGTACTTCTCGCCGAAGAGCGCCATCGCGCCTTGCTCGCGCGCCGCGTCGCGGGACATCTCACTGTCGCTGACCGGGTCGTTGGACAGCACCCATGAGTTCACGCGGTCTTCCACGGCCTCGAGCTCTTCGGTGGTGAGGCCGCGCGGGAAGCGGAAGTCGAAGCGCAGGCGGTCGGGGGACACGAGCGAGCCGGCCTGCGTGACCTCCTCGCCGAGCACTTCGCGGAGCGCAGCGTGCAGCAAGTGCGTGCCGGTGTGGTGACGTTGGGTGGCGGCGCGTTGCGACGCGTCCACCTCGGCACGCACGGGTCCTGTGCGTGCCTCACCTTCCACCACCACGCCGCGATGCAGACTGATTCCGCGCAGTCCGATGACGTCGTCGATCTCGATGCGGAAACCGTCGCCGATGAGGAGGCCGCGGTCGCCGACCTGCCCGCCGCCCTCGGTGTAGAACGGGGTGCGGTCGAGCACGGCGATCACCGCGCGGCCGTCGCTGGTGCTGCTGTCGGGGTCGCTCTCGTTGTCCAGTTCGTCGTCGACCAGCGCGAGCAGCTTCACGTCGTCGAGCTGCAGGCTGTCGCGCACGAACTCCGTGGCCGGAAGCTGCTCCGACACCGAGGCCAGCGGGCCTTCGTCGAAGATCGAGTCGGAGATCTTGCTGCCTTCGCGTGAGCGCCGACGCTGCTCGGCCATCGCCTCGGCGTAGCCTTCTTCGTCGATGCTCAACTGTTCGTCGGCGACGAGCGCTTTCTGCATGTCGAGCGGCAAGCCGAAGGTGTCGTAGAGCAGGAAGGCTTCGCTGCCTGAGAGCTGCGACTGGCCCGCCTTGCGCGCGCGCTGCGAGAGCACGGCGAGCTTCTGGCTGCCCGAGAGGAAGGCGCCCGCGAACTTCTCTTCCTCTGCGGCCACGGTGCTCTGGATGAGTGTGCGCGCCTCGTGCAGGTCGGGGTAGGCGCCCTGCATCGACTGGATCACCACACCGGCCAGCTCGGAGAGCCAGGGAGTGCGGAGGTCGCCGCCGAGCATGTGACGGTCGAGCATCGCGCGGCGCAGCACCTTGCGCACCACGTAGCCTTGCTTCTCATTCGAAGGGCGCACGCCGTCGGCGATGCAGAAGGCCGCAGCCCGCACGTGGTCGGCGATGCGCCGCGTGCGCTCGCCTTCAGGGGTGCCGTGTTCCGTGGAGCGCCCCACGTGCGCGTGGATCGCGTCCATCAGCGGCGCGAAGAGCGAGGTCTCGAAGTTGCTCGTCAGGTTCTTGCCCTGCTCGAGACTCTCGATCACGCGCAGCACGCGCTCGAAGCCCATGCCGGTGTCGATGTTCTTGTTCGGGAGCGGGTCGAGCTGGCCGCCGTCTTTGCGCTCGAACTGCGTGAAGACCAAGTTCCAGATCTCGACGAAGCGCGCGCCGTCTTCGCCGGGACCCTCGGCCGGGTAGGCACCGAGCTCGGGCTGGTAGTCGAAGTAGATCTCGGAGCAGGGACCGCAGATCCCGTTGGGACCCTTGCTGGGAGCGGAGGCCGGCCAGAAGTTCTCGTCTTCGTCGCAGCGGAAGATGCGCTCGAGCGGGACGCCCAAGCCGTCGTGCCAGAGCGCGGCGGCGTCGTCGTCGTCTTTGTAGACCGTGACGGAGAGGCGATCGGCGGGCAGGCCGATCTTGCCCAGGAACTCCCAGGCCCAGCGGATCGCGTCTTCCTTGAAGTAGTCGCCGAAGGAGAAGTTGCCCAGCATCTCGAAGAAGGTGTGGTGCGACGCCGTGCGCCCCACGTTCTCGAGGTCGGGCATGCGCAAGCACTTCTGCGACGTGGTGGCGCGCGTGAAGGGCAGGTTGCCCTTGCCCATGAACTCAGCCTTGAACTGGTTCATGCCCGCGCCCGTGAACAGCAGCGTGGGGTCGTTCTGCGGAACCAAGCCGTCGGAGGGGTGGCGCGTGTGTCCACGCTCCTCGAAGAAGCTCAGGAAACTCTCGCGAAAACTGTCGGCCGTCATGTGTTGAACTCCGGGCGGCTGACTGCACCGCCCGGAGTTCTGAGAACACCTCGCTCAGCGCGGCGCTGAGTCTTTCAAGCAGCTCCGCATGAGGAGCGTTCGAAAGGCTCAGGCTTTGCTGGCGATGCGCCCCTTGGCCGGAGCCGGTGACGAAGCCTGCGCGTTTTTCTTGGTGGCACCCGCAGCCTTAGCACCTGCTGCCTTGTTGGCCGCGGGCGTGGAGGACGCAGCCTCAGCTGCGGGCGTCTCAGCCTTGGGGGCAGGTGGCGCGTAGGCCGCTCGCACCTTGGCTTCGATCTCCGCGAGAATATCCGTGTTTTCCTTCAGGAATTCCCGGGCTTTTTCGCGGCCCTGGCCCAAGCGCGTGTCCCCGTAGGAGAGCCACACGCCCGCCTTGTCGACGATGTCCTTGGCGACAGCCAGGTCGAGCACGTCGCACTCATAGCTGATGCCCTGGTTGAACATGATGTCGAACTCCGCCTTGCGGAACGGCGGCGCCATCTTGTTCTTCACGACGGTGACGCGGGTGCGATTGCCCACGACCTCTTCACCCGACTTGAGCGAGCCGATGCGCCGGATGTCCATGCGCACCGAGGCGTAGAACTTCAGCGCGCGACCACCCGTGGTGGTTTCCGGGCTGCCGAAGAACACGCCGACCTTCTCGCGGATCTGGTTGATGAAGATCACGAGCCCCCCACCGCGCGAGATCGCGCCGGTGAGCTTGCGCATGGCCTGCGACATGAGCCGTGCCTGCAAGCCCACGTGACTGTCACCCATCTCGCCCTCGAGCTCGGCACGCGGCACGAGCGCTGCCACTGAGTCGACCACGACCACGGAGAACGCGTTGCTGCGCACGAGCATCTCGCAGATCTCGAGCGCCTGCTCGCCGCTGTCAGGCTGCGAGACGACCAGATTCTGCGTGTCGACGCCGAGCTTCGCAGCGTAGGTGGGGTCGAGTGCGTGCTCCGCATCGATGAAGGCGCAGGCGCCCCCCGCCTTCTGAGCCTGTGCGATCACGTGCAGCGTGAGCGTGGTCTTACCCGAGGATTCCGGGCCGAAGATCTCGACGATGCGGCCCTTGGGCAGCCCTGCCCCACCGAGCGCCATGTTGAGCGAGAGCGATCCCGTGCCCACGCCCTCGATGATCTCGGTCGGACGGTCTCCCAGGCGCATGATGGCGCCCTTACCGAACTGCTTCTCGATCTGCGCGAGCGTGGTGTCGACCTCGGCGCCGTCGTCACCCGCTTTGGACAATGCGGCCTGAGCTTCCGTCTTGCTGCTGCTCGCCGTCTTGCTCGTTGCGCGGCCATTCTTCTTTGCAAATGCCATCAAGCCATCTCCATGAAAAGGCGGCTCAGCCGCGCCTTCGAGAAGCCCGAGGCGCCCGTCCGCTGTACCTAACACCTAGCTAACATACGCCTCGGTGAGTTCCAGGAAGGAAATCTCCGGAAGCTGTGTCGGCTGCCCCCCACGGGCGTGACAGGCCGGGCTGGCTCAGATTCGGATTTGCTTCAAAAAAGCGTCGTGGCGAGCTTGGAACTCTTGCTTGCTGACCTTGTGAAACGGATCCACGGAGAAGTCGTCGACTGCGATGGAGGCGGTGACGGTGCCGTAGGTCATGCCGCGCTTCACGGCCTCGATCGAGCGCTTTCCGGTGGACGCGAGGTAGCCCATCAAGCCGCCCGCGAAGCTGTCGCCGGCACCGGTGGGATCCTTCACGACTTCGAGTGGGCAGGCGGGCAGCGCCGTCACGCCCTGCTCGCTGAACAGGATCGAGCCGTGCTCGCCCTTCTTGATCACGACCCAGCTGGGGCCCAGGGCGCGTAGCTCGGGGCCGGCGCGCACGAGGTTGCGTTCGCCGGAGAGGCGCCGCGCTTCGTCGTCGTTGAGCACCAGACCGTGCACCTTGCGCAGCACGCGCTTGAGGCCGTCGAGCTCGTTGTCGATCCACACGTCGCGCGTGTCGAGCACGGTGAAGGGGTCGTGGGTCATCGCCTCGAGCACTTGCAGCTGTGTGTCGGGATGATCGGTGGCGAGGAAGAGGTAGTTGCTGTCGCGGTAACGCTGCGGCACTTCGAGCGTGTAGTTGTCGAGCACGTTGGGTTCGAAGTCGAGCGTGTCGGCTTCGTTCATGTCGCCGACGTAGTTACCGGCCCAGTGCATGGTCTTGCTCTCGGGCAGCACTTGCAGGCCCGTGAGGTCGATGCCGCGTGCGCGCAGGGCATCGACATGCTCGGAGGGGAAGTCGCCCCCCACCGCGCTCATCAGGCGCAGCTCGCCGAAGTAGGAGGCAGCGAAGCCGAAGAACGTCGCTGAGCCACCGAGGATGCGTTCGCGACGACCGAAGGGCGTGTCGATCGTGTCGAAGGCCACGGTGCCGACCACGAGCAGCGTCATGCTTGGGGTCTCGCTGAGTGGGCGGGCGTCACGCGTTGGTGCGGGCGTCGGAGTCGCCATCGCCTGACGCCACTTCGAGCACGCGCTTGCGGTCGAGCAGCAAGAACACGCCCCCCACGAGCGAGATCAGCAAGGCCGTGATGCGGTACGTGAAAGAGAGCGAGACCGAGTCGGCTTCGTCGACATCGATGGTGCCGAAGAAGTACTTGAAGGCGGTCTCCCCCACGCCCCAGCCTGCGGGCGCGACGGGCAACGCCGAGATGATGTTGATGATCGGGAGGATCGAGCAGTACTCGAGCAGGCTCACCGACGCGAGGCTCTCGAGCTGCGCCTTGCGGTCGACGAGGTCGAGCGCGCGCGCGTTCGCCAAGTCGGTTTCGCTCGGCGCGTGGCCGAGCTCGGCGTGCAGCTCCGCGACTTGTTCGGCGGCGAGCACGGGCGGGTTCTCGGCGAGCATGCTGCGCTGCCCCTCAGCGAGCGCGTCGCCGAAGATCGAGATCGCCACGATGATCAGCAAGTGCGACACGAAGGAGAGCAGCATCGCTTGCGCGAGGACGCCGAGCCGAGGGCGGTAGAGCGACACGGCGGCGTCGAGCTTGCTGAGGAGCGAGTTGCCGCCTTCGCCTTCCTTGCGCCCGAAGAGCCCGCGGAGGCGCGCCTTCATGCGTCGCGAAAGCACCAGCGTGCCACCCAATCCTGCGGCGAGCAGGAAGCCGTAGATCCCGAGCGCGGCTTCCTGGTAACGGCTGAAGTCGAGCGGGATCACCACACCCGCGATGATCGCCAGTGCCACGATGCCGACGACGCGATCCACGATCACCGACACCACCGCACTCGTGCGTTGCTTGGGGTTCTCGCGCGTGACGTAGAGCGCCTTGATCAGGTCGCCGCCCGTGAGACCCGGCACGACGTTGTTGAAGAAGGTGCCGATGAAGCCAAGTCGCAACGCGATCCATGGCGTGGAGTTGAGCCCGACGCTGTGCATCAGCACGTGCCAGCGCAGCAGCGCGACCACGTGCGAGGCGAGCAGCAGCCCGAGCCCGAGCAGCCAGCCTTGGCGGTCGATCTCGCTGAGTCGGTCGCGGATCTGATCCCAGCCGGCCTGGTCGATCACGTACCAGACGAGCGCGAACGCGAACGCGATCTTGAGCAGGTTGAAGATGGCCTTGCGGCTCATGTCACAGGTCTCACTTTGCTCTCGGCGTGCGCGACAGAGGCCATCTCATCGGCATACAGACGCGCCAGGGCGCGCAGGAATTCACCCGCCGGCAAGCGCAATTCGCGCAGACCGGCGGTCGGGAGCGGCGTGCCTTCGGTGTCGACGTTCACCGCGAAGTGGATCAGGCTACCCCGTGCGCAGCGCGTGGCCACCGACACGGACAACTTGGCGCGGTCGAGGTAGAGATCGTCGCCACGCACGCTCACGTGCTGCCCGGAGTGCGCGCCGATCCAGTCGGCGGCGAGGCGTCCCAGTAGGCGTTGGGCGAGCACGGCGCGCGCGAGTTCCATGCTCGGGTGCGCGATGATCACGTGCGCCATGTGCGGCGAGTAGATCGGGCGGTCGGCGTCGGCATCTTCGGTGTCGACCAGGTGCTCGACGGGCACGTCGGCCGCGCCTTCGAAGAGCAGCACGACATCGCTCGTGTCTGCGACGTCCGCGGCGTGGGATTGCACGAAGGCGCTGCAGAGCTGCGTGCCGTCGTACTCCTGCTGATGGTCGAGTGCGACGATCTTCATGGGGCGTCCGTCGTTCTGAGCTGCCGGCCTTCGGCGACGAGGCGCGCTTCCAGGACGTCGGCGCGCGCGCTGAGCGCGGGTTCGTCGCGGCGTCGCGCGAGCGCGAACATCACCTTGAGTTGCTCGTCGGTGGCCTGCTCGGCGATGAGCGCCAGCTGCTCCATCGCGGCCAGGGCCACCAGACTTTCGGGGTCGCGATCGAGCGCGGTGCCCACCAGGTTGAGTGCCAGGTCGATGTGCAGATGCGAAGCGTTCTCGACGGCCGCCTGGCGCAAGAACGCCACGCTCTCCACCGGCGAATTGGCCGTCGCTGCGCTGAGCGTGGTGCAGGTGAGCGCGTGCATGGCAATGGCCTCGGCGTGCTCTGCGAAGGCGCTGCGCAGTGCGGGTGTGGCGCCCCACAAGGATTGCGTGACGACCACCTCGGCGAGGTCGAGCCCCGGACCCAAGCGGCTGACCGGGAAGCGTGCCGAGCCGATGGTGTCGATCAACGCGAACGCTTCCTCGCTCTCGAGTCGGCTCGGGTCTTGCATGAGCTCATCGAAGCGCAGTGTGTCGGCGTTGAAGGCGGCCACGTCGATGTCGTCTTCTCGCAGTGGGAGCGCGGGACGTTCGGCGGCCAGTTGCCACGCGGCGCTCAGAGCTTCGGCACGCACGTAGTACGCCGGGTTGCGCGCGACGACCTGCGAGAGCCGCACGATCGACGCCAGCGCCGTGGGCTCCTGCGCACCGCTGCTCCCCAGTTCTCGCAGGTGCTCGACGAGCTCCTCGAGCGAATCCTCGGCGATGGTCTCGTCGTTCCACTGACGCTCGATCTCGTCCACGCTCGCGCGCAGTTCTCGCGGCGACGTGCAGGCCACGCTCAGCACGAGGCACAGCGCGGAGCACAGGGCTCGGAACAGAGTGCTCGGGCAGGTTCTGTCGTCGAGCATCGTTGCGCGGGCTGCCGGTGTCCTGGGGTCAGGGCGGATGATAGGTCTGCCCGGCCCTGCTTCAAGAATGGTGGAGGCGGCGGGAATCGAACCCGCGTCCCAGAGCGCCCCTCAACAGGCCTCTACGTGCGTAGTCGGTCGTTTGGATCTCGCCCCCCTCGTCGCCGGCCGACAGGCTGCGAGGGGCGCCAGCCCGTTGGATCTCGTCGGGGCCCCACAGGCGGGAGACTTCCGACCAGCCTGCCAGTGTCGCTGCCCCACTCCGGCAGGCTGAGAGTGGGGCAACGGGATGCCTTCTCAGGCAGCCATTGCGTAGCTGTTGTTGCCAGTTACGTGTTTCCCACGGGTTTAACGAGGCCTCGTGGGCACCTCGGCACGCCACCCGAAGAGGTAAACAACCCGGTCGAAACCAGATCGCCCCCGAATTTCGGAAGGCCCAGTCTATCAGCGCCGACGGCGTTCGGCGCGGTCGATCTCGCGCTGGGCCTCGCGCTTGCGCAGAGTCTGGCGTTTGTCGGCCTTCGCCTTACCGCGACCGAGTCCGATCTCGACCTTGGCCCAAGGGCCCTTGAAGTAGACCGAGAGCGGGATGAGCGCGAGCCCCTTCTCGTTCACGCGCGCCTTGAGGCGCGCGGCCTCGACCTTCTTCAGCAGCAGCGGGCGCGGCCGACGGGGCTCGCAGCTGCCCGTCTGATCGTTGCTGTACGGCGAGATCTCGAACTTCAGCAGCATCGGCTTGCCTGCTTTGAAGTCGACGAAGGCGTCGACCAAGTTGCCCTTGCCCTCGCGCAAGGCCTTCACCTCGGTGCCCAGCAACACGATGCCAGCCTCCACGTGATCCACGATCTCGTAGTCGAAGCGTGCCTTGCGGTTCACACAGACGGTCTTGTTCGAGTTGCCGCGAGCGGCCATGACGGATCCCAACGAGAACGACGCGGTGTCTCAGCCTTGCACCGCCGAGGACGGATCCTACAATCCCCCGCTTGCCCTTCGTGCCGAAGTGGCGGAATTGGTAGACGCGCTAGATTCAGGGTCTAGTTGGGGTTAACCCAGTGGGGGTTCGAGTCCCCCCTTCGGCACCATTTTTTAACTGCATCCTCCATGCGTCGGATGTTGGGCTGCGCGGGGCGTGGTGGGTCTCAGGTTTGCGGGCTGCGTGGGGAGTGGCGGGTCTTCGGTTTGCGGGCTGGCGCGGAGCGTGGCGGGTCTCGGGTTTGCGGGCTTCGTGGGGCGTGGCGGGTTTCGGGTTTGCGGGCTGCGCGGGGGCGAAGGCGGGTTTGGGGCGCGGCGCGGGGGGATCATGGGCTGCGCTGGGCGAGGCGGACCTCGGGCTGATTCGTGCGGGGGCGGCTGCGGCTCGGGGGCGTTCAGCGCAGTTCGTTGAGTAGGGCTCGGGATTTTGGGTGCCAGGGGGCGGCGCTGAGGTCCTTGCTGAGCAGGCGGCGCGCATCCACGGGGTGACCGGCCTCGGCGTGCCAGGCGGCCACGTTGAAAAGCACCAGCGGATCGTCCGGCCAACGCTCGAGCAGTGACTCGGCATAGAAGACGAGCTCTTCCTCGTCGCGGCCGAGCCCCACCATCGCGATGAAGCGGTTGACCGCCGCCACGCGGTGTTGCGGTTCGTGCACGAGAGCGTTCTCGAAGCTCACGAGGGCTCGCTGCAAGTGTGCGGGATTCTCGTCGCGGGCGTAGGCCTGGAGCGCGGCGTCTCCGCGCTGAACCCAGAGGTCGGGATGTTCGGGCAGGCGTCGCAAGCCGGCTTCCACGAAGGCGGCGTCGTCGCGCCACACCTCGCTGCGACGAGCGGTCACCGGGGCCAGCACGATCACCAGAGCCAATGCGGCGACCGAGGAGGCGACCGGTTGCGCCAGGCTGCAACGCGCTGCCAACCACGCGAAGCCGAGGCAGGGGGCGAGTGAGAGTGCATAGAGGTAGCGTTCGTTGAGTGGACCTGCGAGGTCGGCGCGCGGGCCCGGGCTCAGCCAGGGCAGCAGCGCGAGCAAGCCCAGCGTCAGCACGCCGAAGCCGAGCACGCCCAGTTGTTCGCGTTGTCGCCACGCCCGCAGCGTCAGCGCGCCAAGCAACAGCAGCGCGATGATCCCGCCGACGACGCTTCGGTCGAGACCGTGGTGTTCGGCGAGCGGGTGCACGGGTGTCGGTTCGCCTGGCCACAACATCAATCGGAGCTGCGCGGGGATGGCGGCGAGCGTCGTCCACCAAGCGCTGGGCTCGGCTGCAGCGGCCTCGGGCAACCACGCGCCCGAATAGAGCCCCGCTCGCAAGGCTGCGTAGGTCACACCGGCGAGCACGGGAGCGAACAGGCTGCGACGCCACGAGAGTCCTGCGCTGTGGGCCAGGAGCACGGCCAAGGGCAGGAACACGACGCCCGTTTCCTTGCACAGCAGCGCCGCGACGAAGAGCGCCGCCGCGCCCACGTCCACGAGTTGCGGACGAACGCCGGATGGAGCGCCGGCCGCAGAGTGCCGCGACGCGCTGAGCAGCGCGAGCAAGCCGAGCAGGCCCGCAGCGGTGGCGCCGACATCCATCCGACCCGAGAGCCAACTCACGGGCTCGGCGTGCACTGGGTGCAGCGCGAAGAGTGTGGCGCCGAGCAAGGCCGCGCCGCGCTTCAGCCCGAGCCGCAGCATGAGTGCGAAGAAGGCCAAGCTGGCGAGGGCGTGGAGCAGCAGCGTTCCCACGTGACCGAGCCAGAGGAAGCCCGCCTGAGACGCCCCCGCGAGTTGCGCCTCGATCCGATAGCTGGCCAGCACGAGCGGTCGCCAGAGCCCGCTGGCTTCGTCGGACGAGTGGGGTTGCGCGAAGAGGTCGGCGCCCAACAGCTGCGTCCAGGACACGTCGGGCGAGAGCGCGCTGCTGCCCGGACCGCGGAAGACGTGGTCGTCCCAGACATGATCGAAGTCACGCACCTGGGCGAACGGCAGCAACGCGGCGATCAGCACGATCCACCACATGGCGGCCGCACGGCGCGGCGCCACAGGCACATCGGCTCGTGCGCTGTCGTTGCGACGGACGCTAGGTGTGTCTAGGCTCGCGCTCACGAGGGAGTTCCATGATCACTTGCTTGCTGACCATCTTCGCCATGCTGCTCGGCGCCGCGCCGAGCGACGACCCCGCGCTGACCGCCGAACGCACACCGGCCGAAGTGCTGGCCAATGCCGCTCGTTTCCAGCGCGGTGACACGCCGCTCGAAGCGCGCCCCGAGCGATTCCATGGTCGCTTCTACGTCACGATCCACAAGCCTGAGGGTGGGACGGTCACACTCGGGATCGAACGTTTCTGGACGCGCCACCCCGAGCGTGTGCTCACCCGCCGCCAGGACGGCGTGCTCGAGAGCGACACCTCGGTCGGCTACGACGGCAGCACCGCCTGGTTCCAAGACCATCGCACGGGCGACGTCCTGCTCTACAGCGCCGACCCGGTGGCTTTCGAGGCCGACCTCGCCTTGCTGCGTCAGGATCTGCGCCTCACCGAGATGTTGCTCGAGTCGGCGCTCATCGATTCGCTGGCGCCGAGGTTGCGCGACGTGCGCGTGCTGCGTCGCGAAACGCTGCTCGACTCCTACGACGACCCGCATCCCGTCACCGTGATCAGCGCGGTGATGGACGACGAAATCTACGGTCCCGACCCCAGCGCCCCCCCGCCGAGCGCGGGCGCCAGCGCACCGCGCCTGCGCGTGCAGCTCGCCGTCGACGACGACACGGGCGCGATCCGTCGCGTTCGCTTGGCCACGATGGATCGCTCCGAGGTGCGCTCGATGGAGCTGCACGTGAAGGAACACGCGCGCAACACGCAGGGGCTTCAGGTGCCGGCGATGCTCGACCTCTACGAGGATGGTGAGCTGAGTTTGCGCCTCGGCGTCGTTCCGGCGAGCGATTCCGACGACGTCGTGTTCGAGATCGATCCCGAACTCGACCTCACGCGCTTCGACGTGCCCGACAGCTCGGCGGGCGCGCCCCCCACCGACGCCGACCAGCCCACCGACGACGCGCGCTGAGTTCAGAACCCGTCGCGCTTGAAGAGCTTCTCGAGCTCGGCGCGTCCGATGACGAGTCGTGTGGGGCGACCGTGCGGGCAACTGCTGTCGTGTTCGAGCAGCTCGCCTTGTTCGAGCAGCGCGGCGATCTGATCTTCGCCGAGCGGGTCGCCCGCTTTCACAGCCGCGTGACAGGCCATGGTGAACAGGCGGCGGTCGAGTCCGTTGGGGATGCCGCCGTGGACCTCCGGCGGATCGATGAGCGCGCGCACCAACTCCGTGAGGCTCTCGTTGCGCAGCACAGCGGGCACCGCGCGCACCGCCAAGGTGTCGGGACCGAAGGGTTCGATCTCGAGCCCCATCTTGGCGAGCTCGGGAGCCATCTCTTCGGCGCGCGCACACTCCAGCGGCTGGAGGCTCACGGTTTCAGGAACGAGCAGACGTTGACTCTCGATGCGACCCGCGGCGAGATCGTTCTGCAAGCGTGCGTAGAGGATGCGCTCGTGGAGTGCGTGTTGATCGATGAGCACGAAGCCGTCGGGGCTGTCGTGAACCAAGTAGGTGTCGAGCACCTGGATGAAGCGTCGTGCCGCGCGGATGCCCGACACGAAGCTCGTGCCTTCGTGGACCTTGGCAGCCTCGTGTGCTGCGGGTGTGCCGCTGGCGGCTGAGCTCGGGAAGCTCGCTGGCGGGAAGCTCGCGGGGCCGCCCGTCGCTTGCTGACTCGCGTCGCCACTGCCACTCTGCAGTTCGCTTCGAGCTGCGGGCGTGGCGCTCGGCCAGGGCGCCGCGATGTGCTCGGCGCGGACACGCGGCGCCAGGTCGGCCGCGAGCAGCGCATCGCGGCAGGCACGCCGCACGAGTCCGAAGAGCGCTTCTCGATCACGGAAGCGCACCTCGGCCTTGGTCGGGTGCACGTTCACGTCGACACGTTCGGGATCCATGTGCAGCATCAGCACGAAGGACGCGCGCAGGCTCGGCGGCAGGAAGTCCTTGCAGGCCACGTGCACGGCGGAGAGCAACTGGCGGTCTTGGATGGCGCGCTCGTTGACGAACACTTGCTGGCAGCGCGGGCGCGCGCGCGCCGCGCCGGGCAGGCTCAGCAGGCCTTCCACGCGCAAGCCTTCACGTTCGCCGCTGAGGGGGATCATGTTCTCGGCGAGCTCAGCGCCGTAGACACGCTCCACCCGCGCGACGAGGTCGTCGGGGCCTTCGCTCTGGAAGCGCACACGGCCGTCGACCTCCACGCGCCAGCGCACGCCGGGGTGCACCAGCGAGAGCGTGGAACACACCTCGCGACAGCGCGCGGCTTCGGTGCTCTTGGCGCCCAGGAAGCGGCGGCGCGCGGGCGTGTTGAAGAACAGGTCGCGGATCTCGAGCGTGGTGCCGCGCGGCGCCGCGGTCGGGCGCGGCTCGCTCAGCACGCCGGCGCGACACACCACTTCCCACCCTTCGCCAGCATTTCCCGTGGCGGTGACCAGGCGGGCGTGGGAGACCGCAGCGATGCTCGACAAGGCCTCCCCGCGGAAGCCGAAGGAACCGATGTGGAACAGGTCGTCGACATCCACGAGCTTGGAGGTGGCGTGCGAGGCGAAGGCCAGGCCGAGGTCGTCGTCGCCGATGCCCACGCCGTCGTCGGCCACGCGCAACAGACCCAGGCCGCCGTCATCGATGCTCACGTCGATGCGCGTGGCGCGTGCGTCGAGCGCGTTCTCGATGAGCTCCTTGATCACGGAGGAAGGTCGGTCGACGACCTCACCGGCCGCGATGCGATCGATGACGGCTTGCGGGAGTGCGCGGATCATCCGGCTCGTTGTGCTCGCTGGGTGGACGTGTCTTTCGAGTGCAGTGCGCGTACGAGCCGCACGGTCATGGCGTGCAGGCTCGCGCCTTCACCATCGCGCAAGCGACGCAGCGCGATCAGGCCGACGCGGAAAGCGCGCCGACTCCCGTGTGGGCTGAGCCGGCGCAAGTCGCGTTCGAGGAACACGCGCGGGCCGCCACGACCGAGGATGCGATCGAGTTCGGCGCTCTGTTCGCTGCGCCGCTCCCAGGGTTTGGCCGTGAGCGCGGCGCGCAGGCCGGCGTCGAGTCGTTCGTGGGCTTCGACCACGCGCCCGAGCTTGGAGAGCAGTCCGCGCAACACCGTGTCGGTGACGAGCGCGCCGACCACGAGGCGCCCGAAGGGATCGTGCACGCCCTCGCGTTGCATGCGGTCGGTGAGTTGCAGCGCGTCGGAGAGGCGACCTTCGGCGAGCGCGTCTTCCCAGAGCCCGAGCAGGCGCACGCTGCTGTGGCGCACGTGTTGTGCGATGAACTCTGGTGTCAGCGCGGCGCCGTCGTCGAGCAGGGCGTGCAGTCCGTCGAGGGTGCGCAGCAGGCGCCCGGGTTCGTTGCCGATGCGTTCAGCAAGCGACTGAGCGCTGCGCAAGTCGAGCGGGCGTCCGAGCAAACTCGACTCGGCGACGAGCCACTCGTTGAGGTCGGTTTGCAGGTACGGGCCGCCTTGGTGCCACGGCGGCGGGCCGTCGCGCAGCACGGGCAGGTTGATGTGACCGCCGAGTTTGTTCAGGCGTTTCCCGAGCTTGGTGCGTCCGTCGAGATGCTCGATGGTGACGAGCAATCGGTGCGGCGGTTCGTCGCGCTCGAGCGCCTGTGCGATGTTCGCGGCGCGCGCGCCTGAGAACAGCTTGCCCACGTCGCGGGCGAGCACGAGCTGTCGGCCGCCGAAGAGCGTCGGCGTGGTCCACAAGTCGATGAGGCGTTGCTGCGCGAGCTTGTCGCTCTCACCGGCGCGTGGCGCGAAGACCTCGACCTCTCCGCGCGCGCGCGTGATGACGGCGTCGATCAATCGCTCTTTCACGGCGGGCGCTTCGCCGCTGATCACCGTGAGCGGCGCGAGCGCTTCGCTCTGCAGGCGACGCAGCCCCTCGCTCCAAACGTCGACGAAGCTCTTGCCCTTGCTCATCGCGCGAGCAGGTCCGCGCTGACGAAGCCCGCGAAGAGCACGGACACCACGCCGTTCACCGTGAAGAACGCCGCGCCCACGTTCGAGAGGTCACCGCCTGCCACGAGCCGGTGCTCCACGACCAGCAGGCCGATCACGAGCGCCACGCCCACCAACGAGAGCGTTCCCAGCCCTGCCACGAAGATCGCGGCGAGCAGCGCGGCGATCATGCAGACGTGCAACCAGCGCGCGATGCGCAGAGCCTTGATCAGGCCCAGGCGAGCGGGCAAGGCGTTGAGCCCCTCACGACGATCATGATCGATGTCCTGGCAGGCGTAGATGATGTCGAAGCCGGCGACCCAGAGCAGCACGGCGAGTGCGAACAGCAGCACGCCCCCGACGTCGGTGTCCACCGAACCGCGCGCGGCGAGGTAGGCCGCGGGAGGTGCGAGCGCCAAGGCGAAGCCGAGCACGAGGTGCGCCCATGCCGTGAAGCGCTTGGCCAGGCTGTAGCTGCACAGCACGGCGAGCACCAGCGGCGCGAGCAGCAGGCACAGGCGCGAGAGACTCGCGGCCACGATCAGGAAGCCGACCAAGTTCGCGACCAGAAAGGTGACCATGGCGCGCGTGCTCACGCGCCCCGAAGGGAGCGAGCGGCCTTGCGTGCGTGGGTTGCTGGCGTCGAAGCCTTGATCAGCAAGACGGTTGAAGGCCATCGCAGCCGAGCGCGCGAAGATCATCGCGAGCAAGATCTTGAAGGCGAGCTCGAGAGTCGGCGGCTGCCCACGCGTGCCGAGCAGCAGCCCGATCACGGCGAAGGGCAACGCGAAGATCGAGTGCGCGAGCTTGATGTCGGCGAGGATCACGCGCAGGTTCCCGGCGACGGTGCTCATGCCTCGCCCTCGTCGGGGCGCCAGGTGCGTCGTAAGGGCACGTTGAGGTCGGCGGCATCGAGCGCACGATCGACGACGAAAGCGATCATGTCGTCGATGCTGGCGGGTTGTGTGTAGAAAGCGGGCATCGCAGGCACGATGCGCACGCCCAGCTCGGCGAGCGTGCTGAGGTGACGCAGGTGCAACGCGGAGAGTGGTGTCTCGCGCGGGACGAGGATGAGCGGGCGGCGTTCCTTCATCACCACGTCGGCGGCGCGCTCGAGCAGGTTGCTGGAGAGGCCGGCGGCGATGCGCCCCACCGTGCCCATCGAACAGGGCACCACGATCATGGCGCGCGGAACCTGGCTGCCGCTCGCGGGGCGCGCGGCGATGTCGTCGATCGAGAGGCGTTCGACGTGTGAGCGTGGTGGCTCGTCGAACCAACTCAGCGGGTCGGCACTGAGCCCGTGTTCGATGCCGAGTACCTTCTCTCCGGCAGGTGACACGAGCACGTGCACATCGTGACCTTGCTCGGCCAGTCGCTGGACGCAACGCACGCCATAGATCACCCCCGAGGCTCCAGTGATCGCCACGAGGGGAGGATTCATGGGAAGGGCGGTCTCAGGTCGTTGCGAGTACCCGCAGGTCGCACAGCACGTCGTAGAACACGTGCATGTAGACCACCACCGCCAGGCCACGCCAGGCGAAGAGCAGGCCCAGGATTGTACCGGCGAGCGCGCGGAACACGAACCGCGCGGGTTCCAGTGGTTCGCCCGTCTCGCCCATGTGGTGGTAGAGCGCGAAGATCGCAGCCGAAACGAGGACGGCGCCCCCCAAGGCCACGCCGCGGCGCCAGCGCAGCACTTGCGTGCCCAGCAGCACGAGCCCTCCCATCAATCCGAGCCGGAACACGAGCTCCTCCCAGAGCCCTGCGCCGACGCTGAGGGCGAAGGGCACCCAGGCCCCGCTCGGCTCCACGAGCGTCGGCGAGGCGGACAGCGGCAGGCCCAGGCGATGCACGAGCGCGCCCAAGGCCGGGCCGAGCAGGAGCGCCAACCCTGCCGACTCCGCCAAGATCAGGTAGGGCCGCGCGACCTGAGCGCGGTTGCGTCGGCTCGACAGCGTCCAGAGCAGCGAGGCGATCACCAGCGCGCTGAGAGTGGCGCGACGCAGGTAGAGCAGCGTTGCGTCGGGGAGCGGCGCGAGCAGCTGCGAGACGCTCCACTCGGCGCTGTTGCGCAGGTTGGGGGCGAGCAGCGGCATGCCGACTTCGTAGGCCACCAGCAGCGGCACGACGAGCACGAGGGATCGCCCGATGTCGCGCGATTCCGTCAGGTACAGAGAGAGTCGTGAAGGCTTCTTTGCCGTCAAGTATCCGGTCGCTCAGCCACGTGCAACACCACTGCTCCTCCGAGGAACGGGCGTTGCTCGAGAACTGAGAGACCAGCCGACTCCAGCTCCCTGGCGAGCTCTTCTGGTGTGGGGAAGGCCCACACCGACTCAGGCAGGTAGCGGTACGCGTCGATCTCGCTTCCGGAGAGCATCCGTCCCACGAGGGGCAGGATGCGAAAGAAGTAGAAGCGATAGAAGGCTGAGAACCAGGAACGCGGCGGCTTGCTGAACTCCAGGATCAGCAGGCGTCCCTTGGGGCGCAGGATGCGAGCAGCCTCGCGCAAGGCGGCGGGAGGATCCTGAACGTTGCGCAAACCGAAGGCCACGGTGGCAGCCGCGAAGGACCGATCGGGGTAGGGCTGTGCGAGCGCGTCACTGACCAAGAAGTGAGGCGGGGCCCCACGTTCGGGGCGACACTTCTCAGGCGCGCGCGCCACCATGGCTTCGCAGAAGTCGGAGGCGTGGACAGCGTGCCCCTCACCGAGCAGCGGGGCCATGGCGAGCGCCACGTCGCCTGTGCCGGTGCAGAAGTCGAACACGCGTTCGCCCGGCTGGAGTTCGGGGAGACGCGCGAGCATCTCTCGGCGCCAGCGCTGGTCGAGCCCCATCGACAAGACCCGGTTGAGCAGGTCGTAGCGAGGTGCAATCGAGGCGAACATTCCCCGGACCTCGCGGCCCTTGTCGGGAGCCGCGGGGTCCGGGCTCGTGCGTGTCATGGTCGGGGGCTCAGGCTCTCAATCCGATGAGACGCGCAAGAAGTCACAGCGAGTCGACGCGATCCGATCACTGACCGAAGAACGTGGCCAGCTTGGTGGGCTCGCCGCCTGGGGTCAGGATGGTGCGCTGGTGGGTGCCTTGCGAGATGTCGAAGACCTCGATGATGCCGCCCGACACCGACAGGTAGACGCGGTCCGGGTCCCAACGAGCACCCAGCGTGGTCAACGGGTTGTTCCAGGACGCGAGCGGGTACTTCGAGTTACGCGGCAGCGTCACACCACCGATGTCGATCTCGATGGCGCCCGCGTTGAACAGGTTGTTGTTGCTGCCGTAGTTGCTGTCTTCGACGCGCCGACGGTTGTGGTCGCTGATTGCGACGTCGTAGGCGATGCCGCTGGCCGTCGACTGGTACTGCTGCTTGATCTCGAAGACCTTGTCGCCAAAGTTCGGCGCCAACGCGTTGATGTTGAAGGTGCTCTGGCCGGGCGAGCTGTCCTTGCTGTAGGCGATGCGGCTGATCATGGCCTGGCCCGTCTCGGCGCTGCGGTGTGCCACGTAGGCGCCGATGGTGCGTGAGAACGGGTCGAGCGGAGCCGACGGGTCGAAGGCCATTCCGCGCGGGTCGTCCATGTCGATGAAGGACACCTGGCCGTCGTCGTCACCCTGGGCGATGGCGCCGAGGATGTTGTCGAAACCGATGCCCGCGACACCCGAAGGACCACTCTCGAACACCACAACGCTGTCGTTGCCGCCGTTCGAGATGAAGCCGTGGTAGGTGCCGCTCTGGAAGGCGGGGCCGCCACCAGTTTCACGCATGCCGAGCGCCACGTCGTTCGGGCGGTTGATACCCGACTGCTCGAGCGTGCGACGCACCGCGCTGGAACCCACGTCGATGATGCTCACCGAGTTGCCCAAGCGGTTGAGGACGAACACGTCCTCGTTGTCAGGCGCCACGGCGACACCGCGCGGACCTTCGCCCACCGCGATGGTGTTGAGCACGGTCATGAAGTTCGGGGAGTCGGGATCCGAGTCGACGACCGAAACCGAGTTCGCACCCTGGTTGCTCACGTAGAGCAGGCGCAAGTCCGACGTCATGCCGAGACCCGTGGGGTCAGGTAGCGTGAGCGACGCGAGGACTTCCATGTTGTTCGAGTTGACGGCGTGCAGCTTCTTGTTGATGCCATCGGTCACGAACAGGAAGTTTCCGATTTGCTGACGAGCCTGGAAGAAGGGGATTTGCAGTCCGCCCGGCTCGGCGGCTCCGGGGGCCGCTGCGTTGATGCCCACGAGGAGCACGGCGCCTGCGGTGTTGGTGCGCGGCACCGGACCCATGTGCAGGAACTTCGCCGGCGGGTTGGAGCCCGGGTCGCCGATGAAGGGACTCGAGAAACCCGCGCTCGGAAGGTAGGGCACGTCGAAGGTGTTCTCGTTGTCCTCGTTGCTGGTCGGGCTCAAGTGGATGAAGCCGTTGATCGGGTAGATCGGGCCCTGACCGGAACCGTCATCGAACTGCATCACGGCGTCACGCGGGAAGACTTCGGATCCTTCGATGAGCACCGGGTCGCGACTCAGATCGCTTTGGTCGAAGATCACACCTGTGTGCGGCAGGCCCACGGGGAAGCGCATCGGCGGAGGGTTCGGCACGGGCGGATCGGCGATCGTGTTGTTGGGCACCGCGGTGGCCGTGGGCGTGTTGTAGGTCCGGCGGCTCTGCGGCACGGCGAACACGTTGCTGTCGTCGAAGTAGAGCGTGTCGAGGAAGTCGCCCACGACGACGTCGTTGACCAGCGCGAGCTCGGGGTCCGTGAGGAAGATCGAGCCCGAAGAGTCGCGCACCATGGTCTCGAAACCAGAGGATCCCTCGTTGACGCCAGGCACAGCACCGACGCCAGGCTCGGTGACCGTTCCCATCTGGATCGCGGCGCCCACGGCGAACTCGGACTCGATCGAGGCCGGCATGCAGTTCAAGCAGTTGCCTGCGGTGTAGCGACCGATGGTGCCGAAGGCACGTGAGTGGCTGCCCGCTGCGATCGAACCGATGGCCGACCAGTTACCGAGACCTGCTTGGCCAGAAACGGGCGGCGGCAGGAAACGACTGGTGACAAGCGTGTTCTCAGAGCCGGTGTTCAAGGCGCTGCCGCCCGGAACGTTGGTGGTGAGACCCGAGCCCGACAGGTCCACGACGCCGAGACCCTTCGGGCCGAAGCCCACCACGACTGCTTGTGGCGCCACCGGAGCGTTCACGTAAGCGTCGGTGAGGTCGGAACCCACTCGGAAACTGCGGCACACGTTCCAGCCACCGTCGGACATGTCGTCGGCCTCGACGCCATTGATCAGCGTGTCGATGGCCGTGCCCGTGCCGCCGAAGAACAGCTTGCCTTCCAGGTCCATCGGGCCGGCGTTGACCTTCACGACCGTGGCGTTACCGATCTGGACGACGTTCTGACTCACGTCGGGGTTACCCAGGCCGAGCGCGGTGAGACCCTGCCACGGCGTGGTGACGGTTCCCGAGCGCGTGAAGTTGCCGTAGTTCGTGGGAATCGTGGGCACGGTCGTGGGCAGCGTGTTGTTCGACGTACCCAGGCCGGGCATCGCCACACCGACGGTCACCACCGAGAAGGGCGGCAGCTCGACCAGCGGCTCGATGATGTAAGCCTGCAAGTTGTTCTGGTTCAGCGGGTAGATGTCGCAGGGCACGACACCACGCGGGAGCGTGGCGAGCGTGTTGTGCTGCGTGGGGAACAAACCGTTCACCGTCGGTCCACCGACGAACACACCGGCGCCGCTGGCCTGGGCGTCGGTGAGCGTGGCGTCCGGGTTGACGTTCTTGGCTTGCGGGTTGTTGACGCCGACCTGCACCGGCTGGTTGACCGCCAGGAAGATGCTCGGCGCCAGCGGTGCGCCCTGGACCGCGGACACGAAGTCGGCGGCCGGGCTCGTGATCGGGCGCGTGTTGCCGTTGAACGGGAACACAACGCCTTCACCGGGCACCGAATGAATGGTGTGGCGACGCGAGAAACCGACTGAGTTCGGCACCATCTCCTTGTCGAAGTTCACGCGGAAGCGCGCCTTCGTCGAGATGATGTTCTCGTCGTCGGAACCGGGGGTGAGGGTGAACGAACCGAGGTAATGCGAGTTCGGATCGGCGACGTCGATGGCGGGGATCTGAGTGACCGAGTCGACCTCGATGGCAGGTCCGCGGTTGAAGGTTCCGTTGAACGTGCCCGGGATGGCGCCTACCGACGCCGCGTCATCACCCACGAAGGCCTGGCTGACCGGGAAGCTGTGGAAGTAAGGCGAGTTGATCGTCTTGCCGCCACTGCGCAGGCGCGTGATGTGGAAGGAGAAGAAGCCGATGCGGTTGGCGTCGCTGGTCGTGCCCGCGCCCCCATCGGACATGAAGTCGTTGACCGAGCTCGGGACGGCGAGCGAGCCACCGAACACGCGTCCACCGAGGCCGGCCGGGTCGGTCGGATCGGGCAGGATCAAAACGCCTTCGGGGTTCACGAAGCCGAGCGGCGAGCCAGCCACGGTGCTGATGCCCGCGGGGTTCTCGTGCGCGATGTAAGTGAGCACCCGTGGGTCCATCACCTTGGCCTTGGCCGCTTCGGGCAGGTTGCTCAGCGCCACCGAGATGCTCGTGGTGCTGCCACCGACACCGGGGACGAAGGCTTCGCCGCCGAGGATCGCGATCCCCGGCACGTGCGCGTGTTCGAAGGTGTGGTCGATGATGCTGAACTGGTTGTTGTCGCCTTCCGGTGTGCGCGTGACCCAGCGGCGCTCCACGAGCACGTTGGGCGTGCCGGGCAGGCTGTCACCGAGGAAGGAGTTACCTGGCGCGAAGGGATCGCGCAGGCTGTCGATCTTGACTGCGTAGGGGAACTCGATCTGGATGAACTGGTGCTGGTCTGTCGGAGACGGACCGCGTGCAGAGCCCGTGATCGGATCGCGATCGCCCATGGCGTTGGGCAGCGTGGGCATGCTCGGCATCGGCGACGTCGGCGACCCCGCCGCCGTGGCCGTGTTGATGTTCGAGAAGAGCCCCGGGCCACCCTCGGTCAGGCCGTCGCCGCTCGCGTCACCACCGTTGAAGGGAGGTCCCGCCGGCGAGCCGCCGAGAGCGAGCGGCTGGACCAGCAGCGGACGCTGCGAAGGCGTTTGGTTGGTGCTGGTCTGGAACAGGTCGTAGAGGTTGTTGGCGCCGAAGATGCGCGCTGCGGCGCCCTGTTTCGGAGCCATGCCCGTGGAGTAGGTGTCGAAGCCCGTGTCCGGCACCCCATCGGCGTTCGTGTCCACCAAGTCGCGGTCGAGGTCGACGCCCTTCGTGGACATGAGCCGCGACAGGAAGGTCGTGAGCGCGACGTTCACCGCCTCGAAGGCAGGGTCGCTGGTCTCGATGGGACCGCCGACCAGGTCGACACGTCGTGCCGTGCCGTCCGTTGCGGTGGTCGCCGTCGTCTTGATCTGGGCGGTGTTGTTCGAGTTCTGCGTGCCACCGCCGCCACCGCCTCCGCCGCCGCAACCAGCCAGCAGGGAGAACAGAGCTACGGACAGGATCGTCGAGCGGGGTGTGAAGCTCGAGGAGGTCAAAGGCTGGGGCATGGGGTGATCCAGAGATCGAGAACCGTCGGGGTCACGGTTGTCGGGCGGGGTGCCCGTTTCAAGCAGCGACGAACGAGCGCGGGGCCGAGTCCCGATTCTCGGGAGCTGGAACCACACAGTCAAGCCGAGACGGGAAGCCGAAGATGTGCCTGACACGCTCTCGAACCGGCGAAGCGCGCCCGTATCATGCTCGCATGACTTCCCCACCCACCCCGCCGAGCCCACGTGGCGTGTTCCAAACTCTCAGCGGGCGGGCAGAAGACAGCGTGGACGCAGCAGAAGGAGCGCTTCGGCCAAGGTCTTTCACCGAGTTCGTGGGCCAGCAGCGCGTCGTCGACAACCTGCTCACCTGGGTCGAGGCCGCCAAGCGGCGAGAGGCAGCGCTGGATCACGTGCTTCTCTCGGGACCACCCGGGCTGGGTAAAACGACCCTTGCGCACCTTTTGGCCCAAGCGCTGGGCTCTCCTCTGCGCATCACCTCCGGACCAGCTCTGGAGCGCGCCGGCGATCTGGTGGGCTTGTTGACCGGGCTCGAGCACGGCGACGTGCTCTTTGTGGACGAGATCCACCGCTTACCGCGTGCGGTCGAGGAGTACCTCTATGCCGCCATGGAGGATCTCGCGGTCGACGTGGTCATCGACCAAGGGCCGTCGGCGCGCTCGGTGCGCCTGAACGTGGAGCCGTTCACTTTGGTGGGCGCGACCACGCGCGAGGGCTTGCTGAGTCAGCCGCTGCGGCATCGCTTCGGGATCGTCGAGAAGCTCGCGCCCTACAGCTCCGAGGAGATCGAGGCGATCCTCACCCAATCGTCCGCGCGCCTCGGCGTGCCGCTCGAACGCTCTGCCGCGGGTGCTCTGGCCGTGCGCGCGCGTGGGATTCCGCGCGTGGCGAACCGCTTGTTGCGCCGTCTGCGCGACGTGGCTCAACTCTCCGAGGACGCCCAAGCCGGCATCGACAACGCCGTGGTCCTGCGCGGTCTCACGATGCTGGGCATCGACGCTCTGGGTCTCGAGGACATGGATCGCCGGTTGCTCGAAGCGCTGCGGCGCCTGGGCGGTGGCCCCGCGGGTCTCGGAACGCTTGCCGTCGCCGTGGGCGAAGAGGCGGACACGCTCGAGTTGGTCTACGAGCCGCATCTCATTCGTCTCGGCTTCCTGCAGCGCACACCGCGCGGTCGCATGCTCACCGATGCGGGCCTCGCTCACCTCAGCGACGGCGCCTCGCACGACACCTCCCCCGCCGGCTGAGCCATCGTGCGCGCGCTCCTCGTCGCCGGGCTCCTGGCGCTCTCCGCCGCCTGCGCAGACGACCGAGCTGCGCCTGCTGTCCCCGAAGGCGGTCGCATCCCGCGCGGCTGGGTGCGCGTTCGTCTCGCAGAGAGTGAGCAGGTGGAGCTCGGCTGCGACGGCCGTTGGGCGGCGCTCGATCTTCTCGGCAGTGAACTCGGCAGCGATGCTTCGTTGCCGCGCGCCACGCCGCTGGTCGCGAGCGAACGCGGGGTGCGCTTGGGGCCACTGACGCTCGACACCCCCACCGTCGAGTTGCGTCCGGCCCGCGACGGAGACCTGCGCGTGAACGGTCGCGCATACCGCGGTGTGATGCGCATCGAACGCCTGCCCGGCTTGCCGGGTCAGGCCGCGCGCGTGCGCGTCACGAACTTGCTGCCTGTGGACGCGTACTTGCGCTCGGTCGTGCCTGGCGAGATGCCCGGCACCTTCGGGCTCACGGCGCTCAGCGCTCAGGCCGTCGCCGCACGCAGCTACGCCCTCAACGAGATGCAGGAGCGCGGCTGGTTGTGGCCGGATCAGCGCAGTCAGGTCTACGCGGGCATCGACGACGAATCGCGCCTCACCGACCAAGCTGTTCAAGACACGCACGGCTTGCTGCTGGTCCACGACGGCAAAGTGCTGCCCGCCTGGTTCCACTCCACTTGCGGAGGCAGCACACGTCCGGCGCGCGAGGTCTATCCCTTTCCGCCACCCGGCGTGTTCGAAGACTCGGTGTCCTGCGACGACTGCCGCGACTCACCCTTCTGGCGCTGGACACGCAGCGTGCCTGCCGAGCGTGCCGCCGAGGCCTTCGGTTTGGAACAACCCCAGCTGGTGTCCGTGAGCAGTGACCCGCATGTCTGGCCGGCCTATGCCGAACGTGTGCGCCTGCGCACGCCCGCGGGTGAATCTGAACTCGACGCCGAGACCTTCCGCGTCCGCGTCTCGCGTGATCAACGCCGCGCGTCGAGCCTGCTCTCCACTTATTGGATCGCGCCGCCTGCGATCGAGAACGGCAAGCTGGTGGTGCGCGGCGGCGGCTGGGGGCATGGTGTCGGCCTGTGTCAGTACGGTGCCGCGGGTGCTGCCGCACGTGGTCTCGACGCGCGCGCGATCTTGCGTCGCTACTATCCCGGTGCCCAGCTGGTGCGCTTGCAATGACTTCGTGTTCAGGCACTGACCTCGAGTACACCGGCGAAGCGCAGTGCGGCGCGGCGCGCGCCGGACGCTTGCGCGTGCGCGGGCGCGAGTTGCTCACGCCGGCCTTCTTGCCCGTGGGCACCTACGGCAGTGTGAAAGGTATGGCGCCGCACGAGCTGTCCGAGCTCGGCGCCGGGATGTTGCTCGCGAACGCCTGTCACCTGCACGACCGTCCGGGCGAACACACCGTCGCGGAACTGGGCGGCCTGCATCGCTTCATGGGTTGGGACGGTGCCCTGCTCACCGACAGCGGCGGCTTCCAAGTCTTCTCGATGCTCGACATCGCTGAGCTCGACGACCAAGGCGTGTCCTTCCGCTCACCGCTCGACGGACGCAAGTTGCGGCTCGGGCCGGTGGAAGCCGCCGACATCCAGCTCGCGCTCGACAGCGACATCGCGATGGTCTTCGACCACTGCCCCCCGCTGCCCGCCTCGCGAGACTTGCTCGAGCTCTCCGTGCGGCGCACCACCGACTGGGCGCGTCGCGCGCAAGCGCATCACGCGCGCCACAACCCCCGCGGGCAAGCTCAGTTCGCCATCGTACAAGGCGGTCTCGACGACGAACTGCGCGCGCGCTCGGCCGCCGAACTCATCGAGCTCGACTTCCCCGGCTACGCGGTCGGTGGGCTCTCGGTCGGTGAGAGCCGCGCCGAACTCGCGCTCGCCATGACGCGCTACGCGCCGCTGCTGCCCGAGCACAAGTTGCGCTACGTGATGGGCATCGGCGGGCCGGCCGACCTGCTCGCCGCCATCGCCGCCGGCTTCGACGTGTTCGACTGCGTGTTGCCCAGTCGCAACGGTCGTCACGGCACGCTGTTCGTGCCCGGCGGCAACATCCATCTCAAGAACAGTCGCTTCCGTGCGGACCGTGAACCGATCGAAGCGGGCTGCGATTGCCCGGCGTGCGCGGGCGGTTGGAGCCGCGGCGTGCTGCGCCACTTGATCAAGGCGGGCGAACCGTTGGGACGTCGCCTGTGCACGGCGCACAACTTGCGCTTCTTGCATCGGCTCGTTGCGCGCGCGCGCGAGGCTGTGGTGGCGCAACGCTTCGACGCCTTCCTCGCCGACGAGCGGGCCGTCTACACCAAAGGCTGAGTGCGTTCGCGACGGTCGGCGCGCAGCGCGAGCACGCCCTCCACGCAGAGCCACAGCGCGAGCGTGAGCAACACGCCGCCGACCACGATCAGGGGCACGTCGCCGGCACGCCAGAAGTCACGCAGGTTGCCGAGCATGGCGAGCAGCGTGCTCGCGAACATGATCAGCATCGGCACGCCCGTGGCCCAGGTGGGTTTGCCGCGTCGCGAGAGATAACGCGTGGCGAGCAGCAGCGTCATCGCGGCGAGCAGTTGGTTGGTGGTGCCGAAGAGCGCCCAGAGCACGAGCCCCGCTTCGCGTTCCACCACGATGCTGCGCGTGACGGTGCTGAGCGTCTGTCCGTCGGGGCCGAGCACTGCTTCGGTGACATCGCGTGCTTCACTCACCGTGTAGAAAGCGAAGAAGCCGATCGCAGCGACTGCCAGGAACGACGCAGGCCAGCGCGTGCCGACGCGCTTCCAACCGAGGGACTGGCTGATCTCCTCGATGTTGTAGCGCAGCAGGCGAGTGGCCGAGTCGAGCGTGGTGAGCGCGAAGGACACGACCACCACGGCCACGAAAGAGGCGCCCAGTTCCGCCGACAGACCGAAGGGCGTGAGGAAGCTCGCGCCGCCCTCGATGAAGTTGCTCAGCGCGACCGGTCCGCGCACGGTGCCCCACTCGTGGTAGAGGCCGCCGACACCTGTCCACGCTTCGGGGGCGAGCACACCCGCGGTGCACGCCACGACAGCGAGCAAGCCGAGCAGGGACTCGGCGATCATCGCGCCGTAACCGATCGGTCGTGCGTGACGCTCGTTGTCGAGCTGCTTCGCCGTCGTGCCCGACGACACCAGCGCGTGGAAGCCGCTCGCCGCGCCGCAAGCGATGGTGATGAACACGAACGGGAACAGCGACGGCGCGCCCTCCGGCGCGAGCACCAAGGCCGGCGCGACGAAGTCGTTGCCCGTGAGGAAGAAGCCCGTGAACATCGCGAGCAAGCCAAGGTAGAGCAGCAGCGAGTTGATGAAGTCGCGCGGCTGCAACAGCGACCACACGGGCAACACCGACGCGAGCAGTCCGTAGCCCAGCAAGCTCAGCTTGAAGCTCCGCGCGCTGGGCCAGCGCTCGGCGCTGAGCCCGAAGGTGTCGAGCTTCACGGCGAGCAGGATCAGCGCGATCAGCGCCGCGAAACCGAGCAAGGTGGCGGGCAGCAACTTGGCGCGACCGGAGTGCAACAGCACGCCGATGAGCGCGGCCACGAGCATGAGTCCCCCACTCGGCAGGATCGCTTGAGGGTAACGCTCGTGCGCGAAGAGCCCCGCGATGAACAACACGAACACGCCCATCGCGAGCGCCACGCCGAAGAAGATCACTGCGTGGAACAAGCGCTTGGCGCGACGCCCGAGCAGGTCCTCGGCGATGGCGCCGATCGACAACCCGCGGTGGCGCGCGGAGAGCACGAGCGCCGCGAAGTCGTGCACGCAGCCCACGAAGATCGCGCCCAGAACCACCCACAGCAGCGCGGGCAGCCAACCCCAGATCACCGCGACCGCTGGGCCCAGCATCGGCGCCAGTCCGGTGATCGAAGCGTAGTGGTGCCCGAAGAGCACGCCCGGTCGCGTGGGCAGGTAGTCCACGTCGTCGCGCTGGGCGTGCGCAGGCGTGACGGCGTGCTCGTCGAGCTCGAAGAGGCGCGTCGCCAACCAACGCGAGTAGAACAGGTAACCGGCGGCATACACCGCCAGGCTGGCTGCGACGACGAGGGCTGCGGTCAAGCGCGCTTACTCGATGACGCGCACGACCTTGTCGATCACCAGCACCGGACCGCTCACGTTCACGATCGGCACTTGGCGCCCCTCGAGCACGACGCGTTTGCCGAGCAACGGCGGCAGCTTGCCGATCTCCTTCGAGAGCGAGAGCTTGAAGCGCTCACCCGTGACGCGATCTTGCAGGCTGTACACGGCCACGTCGGCGGAGTCGCTGGTGCGGCGCGTGATCTCACCTTCCACGCGATGCGCTTCGCCCTTCCCGAGGAAGCGCAGGCCGAAGTCGAGGTAGCGCGCCTCGCGCGCCACGGCCGCCATCTCGCGCGCTTGTTCGCGCGCCAAGGCTTCACGCGCTTGCAGCGCTGCGCTGCGTCCCACGAAGGCGTCGTCGACCGCGCGTTGCACGCTCTCGGCGCGCGCCCGCAGCGCGGCGTCTTCGAGCTCCGCGGCCAGTTCCGTGGCGCTGCGTCCGAGCGCCGTGAGTTCGGCTTCACTCAGCGTGGCCACAGGCTTGGCCTCGAGGGCCGCCACGCGTTCTTGGTTCTGTTGACGCCGCAACCACGTGGGATCGGTGGCGCGATAGAAGGCCAGTCGTTGGGACTGTTTCGCCGCGCGCTTCCCGAAGGCGAGCTTCCACGCGCTGCGAGCCGTGGCGTCGCTCACGGGGGTGAAGGCGTCGGACGGCGCGTAGAGCGGCACCGCGGCGGGCGCCATCACGCGCACCCAACCGCCCTCGACGTCGAGCAGCTGCAGCGCGCCGTCGCTCGCTGAGAGAGAGGCCACGGCGCGCACACCTGAGACCGCCGGCAGCACGCGCACGTTGATGTTCTCGCCCGTGATGCGCGCGGTCTGGGTGGCTTGGTCCACTTGCGCGAAGTCGGCATGCACGTAGACCGGGAAACCTTGCGGCACGAACACGCGGTCGTAGGCGGCGTCGATGTCCTCGATGCGCACGAGCGCGCCGCTGGGCAGCGTGAGCACACCGGCGTGCTGGCCGCCGGGGCCAGCGTGGAGCACGGTTTCCTCGCGAGCGTGCGCGAAGGCGGTGCCTGGGAGATCCTCGTCCGCAGGGACGAACAGGAGCAGCGACAGGAGCATGGTGATCATGGCGTACGATCTTACGCTCTCCCGGCGCCCGTCCCAGTGTGCTCCTCATGCTCCTCGCTTGCGCGCTCTTCAGCTTCCTGATGCCCCACGGCGGGCAGTATCTGCCGCCTCTTCGCGACGACGCGGAGGCGCCCCCCGCCGTGCTCACTCAGCCGGGCACGGGCCCCACCCTGCCGTACGAGCCCGATCGCTGGGAATGGTGGTTCGACTTCCAGGAAGAGGAGCTGCTCGATCTGCGCGTGCGCTTGGCGCGCTTGCCCGCGGAGGCCGACGGCGCCGCCTGGCGACCCAGCACCGAGAGCGACCGGGTGGAGCGCGTGTTGCCGGTGCTCCAAGAGGCGGCCCGCCGCTCCCAACGCGACTTGCGCGCCACGGCCGCGCTCGCACTCGGGCGTCTCGCCGAACCGGCCGGCGTGCCCACGCTGCTCGAACTCACCGAAGACCGCGATCTCTTCGTGCGCGCCCAAGCGATCCTCGCGCTGGGTGTGTGCGCTGAACGCCAGCGCATCGAGCGCGACGCGCGGATCGAGGCGCAGCGTGCCGCCGGGAGCAGCGCGTCGACGGTGCCGGCGGGCGTGGCCGATGCGAGCGTTCTCGCGCGTCTCGATCGGCTGCTCGACACGCGCAAGCAGCCCGCCGAACTCTTCACCTACGCCGCCGCCGCACTCGGGCTCATGGGCGGCCCCGACGCCGAACTCTTGCTCGGCCCGCGGCTGCGCCCCAGCGTGCTCGAGAAGACGCCGCAGCAGCAACGCGCTGCCCTGATCAACGCCGCCGGATTGGTCGGCAGCGCCCAACTCGACGCGCAGTTGCTGGGCTTACGCGAGCGTTGGATCTGGACCCACGATGGCGACGTGCGCGCGCTCGTGGCCGTGGCGCTGGGGCGCTCAGGCCGCGCCGCGAATCTTGCTGCCTTGCTGCAGCTGCTCGCCGACGCCGACAGCCAAGTGCGTCGTTCGGCGGCTGCGGCGCTCAACGGGCTCGCCGACCAGCTGTCCCCCACGGATCTCGCGCGCGTGTTGACGCGTCACGGGAAAGAGAAAGACGTCGCCACGCGCCTGCACTTGTTGCACGTGCTGGGACGCGCCCGCGCGCCGGCCGCACGCGCGCGTCTGCTCGCTGTGCTCGCGCGTCGATCCGCTGGCCTGGAGCGCCCCTACGCCGCGCTCGGTCTGGGCCTCGACGGGCACCCCGACAGCGTGGACGCCTTGATCCACGAGCTGGACCGCAACTCGGAGCGTTCCTTCCGCGGTGCGCTCGCGATGGGCTTGGGTCTCGCTGCTGACGGCCGCGCGATCGGGCCGCTGCTCGAACTCTTCCTCGACGAGTCCGAGCCCGCCGCGCAAGCGTGGTTGGCACTCGCGTTGGGGCTGCTCGGTACCGACTCCGAGGAGTTCTTGGAGCGCGTCGAGCATGTGCGCGCGCGCACGCACGATCCCGAGACCCTGCGCTTGCTGACCACCGCGTTGGCGCTCGTCGGGCGCGGCGCGCAGCTGCGTGAAGAGCTCGACGAGATGCCCGTGTCGCTGGCCACCTCCGACCGCGCCGCGCTCGTGTTCGCGCACGGACAGTTCGGTGACCGTCGCAGCCTCGCAGCGTTGATCGAGCTGGCCAGCGACGAAGAACACCCCAGCTACCTGCGGCGCTACGCCCTCGGCGCGCTGGGCCAGATCTGCGAACCCGCCGAGCGCAGCTTCCCCGTGCGCTTGTCGCGGCTCGTGGAGCCGCACCACAAGGTGGGCTTCCTGTTCGAACTCAACCAGGTCTACTGACCCGCGCTGCTCAGACCTTGGCGGTGCTCAGGAACTCGCCGAAGCGCTTGAGCGCCTCTTCGATGTTGGCCACCGAGTTGGCGTAGCTGAAGCGCAGGTAGCCGTCGCCGTGCTGGCCGAAGCTCGTGCCCGAGAGACAGGCCACACCAGCTTCGTCGAGCAGACGCGTCTCGAGTTCCTTGCTGCTGAGCCCGGTGTCGCGGATGTTCGGGAACACGTAGAAAGCGCCGCGCGGCTTGAGGCAGGTGACACCGGGGAGCGCGTTGAGCCCGTCGACGATCACGTCGCGGCGCTTCTGGAACTCCACCAACATCGTGTCGACATCGGTCTGCGGTCCGGTGAGCGCTTCCACGCCGGCCATCTGCGTCATCGCTGCGGTGCAGCTCGTGGCGTTGGTCTGCAAGCGCGCCATGCTGGCCGCGAACTCTTCGGACATGATGCCGTAGCCGAGGCGCCAGCCGGTCATGGCGTAGGTCTTGCTGAAGCCGTCGAGCACGACCATGCGATCGGTGTCGCCGTACTTCCAAGGCGTGTCGTGCACGCCTTCGTAGATCATGCGCGAGTAGATCTCGTCGGTGAGCAACCACACGCCCTTGCTCGCGCACAACTCGCCGAGCGCCTTGAGGTCGGCGCTGCTGAGCATGCCGCCCGTGGGATTCTGCGGCGAGTTCATGATCACGAGCTTGGTGCGCTCGGTGATCAAGCCTTCGAGTTCGGCGATGTCGGCGGCGAAGGCGTTCTCTTCGCGCAGCGGCAGCGGCACCGCCTTGGCGCCGCAGTAGTTGATCATGCTCTCGTAGATCGGGAACCCGGGGTTCGGGTAGATCGCTTCGTCACCCTCTTCGAGCAGCGCGAGCATCATGAAGAACATCACCGGCTTGCCACCGGGGAAGACGACCACGTTGTCGGCGCTGACGTTCGTGACGCCCCGTCGCGTGTTGAAGTCGTCGGCGATCGCTTCGCGCAACTGCGGCAGGCCCGGGCTCGGACCGTAGTGCGTGAAGCCGTCGCCCAGCGCTTTCTGCCCGGCCGCGACGATGTTCGCCGGCGTGTCGAAATCGGGCTCGCCGATCTCCAGGTGGACGACGGAGCGACCCTTGGCCTCGAGGGCGCGGGCGCGGGCGAGAATTTCGAAGGCGGTCTCGGTACCGAGCCGACTCATGCGGGAGGCGAGGTTCATGGCGGGACAGTCTACGGCGCGCCGCGATTCGATCAACGAACCCTCGCCTCGCCGTCTCGCGCGGGCACAATCGCGGCGTGTCTGCCCCCACCGAGATGAACGCCCCGCTGCGCACCTTCCGCGCCTACGCCGCGCTGGCTTTCTGCTTCGCCTGGGTGCCCGTGATGTACACGGCCTTCACCCTCGACCGCGGCTTCAGCGACGCGCAGTACTTCCTGCTCTGGTCGACCTACTACCTGAGCATGGTGCTGGCCGAGGTGCCTTGGGGGTGGGCCGCCGACCGCTGGGGACCGCGCCCGCTGTTGCTGGCCGGGCCGGCCGTGCTCGCCGGCAGCTTCGTGGTGCTCGGTCACGCCACGCTCTTCGAGACCTGCCTGCTCGGCATGGCGCTCACGGGTGCGGCCCACGCGATGATCTCCGGCGCCGACAGCGCCTACCTCTATGAACTCTTGCGACTTCGTGGCCGCGAGGTCGACGCGTTGCACGAGGAATCGCGCACGCACTTGTGGCGGCTGCTGGGCGTGTCCTTCGCCGACCTCGCCGGCGGACTCGTCGCGCATGCCTGGGGCACTTCGGCGGCCTTCGACCTGAGCGCGCTCGTGATGTTCGGCGCGGTGCTGCTGGCGGCGCGTCTGCCGGTGATCCGGGTGGCGCACGCGGCGGATCGTCCCAAGCTGATCACTGGGCTGCGGCAGGGCCTGAGCAAGCCGGGCGTGCTGTGGGTGCTGTCGTGGTACGTGATCGTGTTCGTGCTGCTGCGGCTCGGCTTCCAGCTCTATCAACCCACCCTGATCGCGGTCGGCCAGACGGACCTGCGGCTGCACGGGGGCTTGCTCGCGGCGCTGAACCTGGTGGCCGGGCTGGCCACGCTGCTGATCGCGGGAACGCATCGTCGCTTGGGGGAAGGCGCCTCGAGTCTGGGTGTCTTGGTGCTGCTGGGCGTGTCCTTCGCCGGGCTTGCGGGGCTGCCCACGCTGGGCCTGTTGCCGCTCTTCATCCTTCAACAAGTGAGCTTCGGGTTCCTCCAGCCGGTGGGACGCACGGCGCTCAACAAGCGCGTCGCATCGAGCCATCGCGCCACCTTGCTCTCACTCCAGAGCCTCCTGGCGCGGCTGGCCTTCGCGGGGGCTTTGTTCCTGCTGGGTGGCCCGGCAGCAGCCTCAGGTCTGCGACGCCTCGACGCCGCGGCGCTCCCCGACCTCTACCTCGGACTCGCCGTCAGCTGCCTCGTGTTGCTCGTGCTGATGGGTGTCTGGCGGCGCAGGACGCTTGATTCCGAGTCCGCGCCCTGACAGCGTGAGGGCATGAAAACCGGGGTCGGAAAACTGTGTCTCGCTCTGCTCCTGCTGAGTTTGCAGGCCGCCTGCGTCACGTCGGACACGCGCCGTCCGTTGCACAGCGGCGCCCAGGCGCTCGAATCGAAGTTGCGTGATCTCGAGCAACGCGGTGACCCCGCGGAGGTCGTCGCCTGGGTCGAGAAGGTGCGTCGCGAGGTGCACGAACCGAGTCAGCGCGCGCGCTTCGAGTTGGCGCGCGCGCGCGCACTCGCGCGTCAACGGCAACTCAACCACGCCGACCTCGCTTTCCTCGCGGCCTGGAAACACGTGGAGCCGCGCCTGGATCCTCTGGCTGCCGAGATCCATGAAGGTTGGGCCGACGCCCGTCTGCGCGCCGGTTCACCCGACGACGCCGTGGAGCACTACCGCACCGCGTTGCGCTGCCGCGGTCTCGCGCGCGACGACGAACGTCGCTTGATGGCGAGCCTGTCCGTGGCGCACGCCGAAGCCGGCGACGCCTCGTCGGCACGCCTTTGGGAGCACCGCCTCGGCGTGGCCTACCGCAGCGAGCTCGACTCGGCGCGCGCGCGCCTGGAACTCTCTGCGGCGGTGAAGCCGCGGCCCACCACCTACACCGTGCCGAAGTCCGCGCGACGCTCGCCTGCAGACCCGCGCGCTGTGCTGCCCGAACTGCACCGGCGCTCCGAGTGGGGTGCCCGCGCGCCCAGCAGCAACGTGCTGCCCATGTCCACGGTGTACCGCGTGACCGTGCACCACAGCGCAGAGCGCTCGCCCGCGCGTGGTCAAGCCGCCGGCGCGCTGCGCGACATCCAGAACTATCACAAGGACTCGCAGCACTGGGCCGACATCGGCTACCACGTGCTCATCGATCCGCAGGGCGGCGTGTGGGAAGGCCGCGAGTGGGGTCTGCAAGGCGCGCACGCGAGCGGGGCGAACAACATCGGCAACCTGGGCATCTGCCTGCTCGGCGACTTCTCGAACGCCGGTGTCGCTGCGGCTCAACAGGCCGCGCTCGTGAGCGTGCTCGACCGACTGCGCACGCACTACGGTTTGGGCCCCGACTCGATCTACACGCACCGCGAACTGAAGGCCACCGAGTGCCCCGGTCGCTACTTGCAGAACGTGGTCACGGTCTACCGCGCGAGATTGCGCGAGACGCTCGCGCGCCAGTAGTCGAGCACGTCGCCGAGCGTGCGCTTGAGGTCGAGCGGGGCCACGAAGCCGCAGCGCTCCTCGAGGCGTGTGCCGCTGCCGTGGAACACCGGCACGTCGAGCGGACGCATGCGCGCCGGGTCGGTGCGCACTTCGATCGTGGCGCTGCTCAGCTCGAGCAAGGTGTCGAGCAGATCGGCGATGCGCACGGCGCCGCCGCTGGTGAGGTTGAAGACCTCGCCCGGCTGACCGACGCGCAGCACCTCTTGGTAGCCGCGCACGATGTCACGCACGTCGCTGAGGTCGCGGACGGCTTCCAAGTTGCCCACCTCGAGCACCGGATCTTGTTCGCCCGCTTCGATACGCGCGACTTGGTGCGCGAAGGCCGAGGCCACGAAGTCGTCGGACTGGCGCGGCCCGATGTGGTTGAACGGTCGCGCGACGACCGCGTGCAGTCCGCGCGCCACGGCGTGGTGCACCGCCATCTCGGCGGCGGCCTTGCTCAGCGCATAGGCGGTGCCGGGTGCGAGCGGATGGTCTTCGCGCACGGGTTGCTGCTCGGTCGGCACGCGCCCGTAGACCTCTGCGGACGACGCCAACAAGAAGCGCGTGTTCACGAAGCCGTCGAGGCAGGACTCGAGCATGTTGCGCGTGCCGCCGAAGTTCACGGCCAGCGCGCGCTCGGGGTCGGCCTCGGCCTGGGAGACGTGCGCCACGCCAGCGAGGTGGTACACGGCGTCGGGGCGTTGGTCGGCGAGCACGTTCCAGCACGCTTGCGCGTCGGTGACGTCGAGCTCGACCCAGGTCACGTTCGGCGGCAGCGCGGCGCCGCCTTGGGGCGCGAGTCCGCACGCGGCGACCTCGTGCCCCTGCTCGAGCAAGCTGTCGACGAGATGACTGCCGGCGAATCCCGCCGCGCCCGTGACGAGCGCCTTCACCGAGCGAGTCCGGCTTCGGCGCGCGCCTTCTCCAACCCGACGAGTTCCACGTCGGCGGCAGTCATCATGGTGACGAGCCCCTTGAAGTCGACCTTGGGCTCCCAGTTCAGTTGCGTGCGCGCCTTGTCGGCGTCGCCGAGCAGCAGGTCGACTTCGGCCGGACGGAAGAAGCGCGGGTCGACTTCCACGTGGTCCTTGTAGTCGAGGCCCACGTGTCCGAAAGCGATCTCGCAGAACTCGCGCACCGAGTGGGTTTCACCGGTGGAGATCACGTAGTCGTCGGGTTGGTCTTGCTGCAGCATGAGCCACATGGCTTCCACGTAGTCGCCGGCGAAGCCCCAGTCGCGGCGCGCGTCGAGGTTGCCCAGACCGAGCTTCTTCTGCTGACCGTGATGGATGCGCGCCACGGCGTGCGTGATCTTGCGCGTGACGAACTGCAAGCCGCGTCGCGGTGACTCGTGGTTGAACAGGATCCCGGAGCTGGCGTGCATGTCGTAGCTCTCGCGGTAGTTCACCGTGAGCCAGTGGCCGTACACCTTGGCCACGCCGTACGGGCTGCGCGGGTGGAAGCGCGTGAGCTCGGTTTGCGGCGACTCCACCACCTTGCCGAACATCTCCGAGCTGCTGGCCTGGTAGAAGCGCGCCTTCGGGTTCACCTGGCGCACGGCCTCGAGCAGGCGCGCGACCCCCACCGCCGTGAACTCCGCCGTGAGCACCGGCTGCTGGAAACTCGTCGGGACGAAGCTCTGCGCGGCCAGGTTGAAGACCTCTTCCGCCTGGCTCTCCTCGAGCGCGGCCACCAGCGAACTCGGGTCGAGCAGGTCGCCTTCGAGCAGCGTGATCTTGTCCTGCAGGTGCTCGATGCGTTCGAAGCGATCGGACGAGGCGCGGCGCACCAGCCCATAGACCTCGTAGCCCTTGTCGAGCAGCAGCTCTGCGAGGTAGGAGCCGTCCTGGCCGGTGATACCGGTGATCAGCGCGCGTTTCGTCATGCCCGAGCTTCCCTTGGAGTCGCGTTCAGCCGCGGTCGGCCGAGTCGCAGATCCTACTTCATCGGGACGGCTCAGGTCAGGCCGTGAGCAGCGCGGCGAGCCCCATCAAGGCGGTGTAGGCGCCGAAGAGACGCAGCGAGCGCGGGCCCACGTTCACCGAGATGAAGCGCAGCGCGAGCAGCCCGACGGCGCAGGCCACGCCCATCGCGGCGAGCATGTCGGGTGCCAGCGCTTGATTCAGGTTGTCGCCCTCCGTGGCTTTCTTGAGCACCGCCCCGCCCACTGCAGGGATCGAGATCAAGAAGGCCACGCGCACGGCGTCGCGGCGCAGGTAGCCGAGCACGAGCGCGCCCACGATGGTGGAGCCCGCGCGCGACACGCCCGGCATCAGCGCCATGCTCTGGAAGGCGCCGAGCAGCAGGCCGTGCGTCCAGGTGCCGTCAGCGACTTCGCGGGTCTGACGCTCGTCGTTCTTGGGCGCGATGACGATCAACAGCAGGCTCGTGATGAGCAAGCCGATGCCCACGCTGCCCAGCGAGTTGAGTTCCTGTTCGATCGTCTCTTCGAAGCTCAGGCCGAGCACGCCGGTGACCAGGCTGGCGCCGATGGCGAGCTTCCAGAGGCCGGCCGAGCCGCCGCGCAACATGGCGAGCAGGTCTTTGAAGCAGAACACGACCACGGCCACGACGGTGCCGAAGTGCAGCGCGATCTCGCGCGACAAGTCACCGCTGGATTCGAGCCCGAGCCACTCGCGGAAGAGCACGAGGTGGCCGCTGCTCGAGACCGGCAGGAACTCAGTCGCGCCTTGGATGGCGCCGAGCAGCAAGAGGTGACCGCTGATCACGGCCAGGATGATGGCGACGTTCACGACGCGCTCTCCAAGTGGGCGAACAGCGTCGCACGCAGCAGTTCGAGGTCGAAGGGTTTGGGCACGAAGGCGTTGGCGCCGAGCTCGAGCACGCGTTGCACGTCGTCGTCTTGCAGGTGCGCGGACATCAGCACGATGGCGGGCTGTGGCAGTTCGGGCATGGCGCGGATCGTGCGCACGACCTCGTCGCCGGTGGTGTCGCCGAGGCGGAAGTCGAGCAGCAGCAGCGCCGGGCGCAGGGTGGCGGTCTTGAGGCCGGCTTCCCAACCCGAGGCGGCCGTCTCCACGCGCAAGCTGCCGAGCGTTTCGAGGTAGCGACGGATCATGCGTCGCACGGGTTCGTCGTCGTCGACCACGAGCACCAGGGGGAGTTCGGGCGGCGTGGGTTCAGGAGGGGACGGTTCTGCGGGCGGAGCGCTCGGCGCGGCTGCCGGCGTGACGAAGTCCGCGCCGAGCAGGTCGAGCGGCATCCCGTTCTCGCGCAGGAAGCGCTCCACAGCCACGCGCGTGAAGCGGCGATCGCGGGAGCCCGGGAGCCGGTAGCCCTCGAGGCGTCCCTTCTCGAACCACTTGATCACCGTGCGGATCGTGACACGGCAGATGCGTGCCACGTCGCCAGTGGTCAGCACGTCCTTGGGACGGCTCATGCTCGATGGATCCTCGTGAGTGAGAGCTCAGGGTCGCTCAGTGGGCAACCATCCGTCGAGGGGGCCACCGCATGCACCGTCGGCAGGCGGCCCGCCCGGCCTTGAGCAGCGGCGCCGCGCTCGCAGACCAGGGCAGCTGCCGGCCGCGCCGTCGAACCAGGCTGCAGTCGGGGCGGTGAAAGCTCTGGGCGGTCACGACGAAGGGCCCTGGGAGTGCATCGAGGCCGCTGTGGACGCCTCGGCGCGCGTCCACGGCAGCGGCTTGCAGGGCGAGCAGCCGCGGATCTTTCTCGCGATAAATCCAGGCCAGGCCGCGCGCGAGCAGGGTCTCACCGAGATCCAGGCCGCGCGCGTTGCGCAGCCCTCCGAGGAGTCGACCGTAGACATCGCGCGGGGGCTGCTCGGGGTGCAGGAACCAGCGGCCGCTCGCGAGGAGCTCGCGCACGGCCTCGGTGGCGGCGTCGGCGAAGGGGCGGCCGGTTTCCGGGGTGTCGATGCCGTCGAGGCGCAGGCGCGAGCCGTCGGGGAGCTGCAGCGTGTCGCCATCGAAGACGTGCAACGCGGAGCCGGGCCAGCCGTCGCTGGAGCGAGAGTCCGTGGAGGGGTGCGCATCAGCTTCGCGCTGTGCGGTCTGCGCCGCGAGCGTGTCGGCTCGTTGGCCACCGAGCTGCAGCCCGAGACACAGCATCACGAGCGCCAGCGCTCGCCCCCACGGCGTGCCCCACCAGCGCGCGGGCCGCGCGAGCCTGTGACCGACTCGACGTTGCGCGAGCCGTTGCGTGCGACTCAGCCCAGCGCGGCGCCGACCGAAACGAGCTCGCGATCGAAGGCCTTGGCCACACCCGGGTGCGTGATCTTGCCGCGCAGCACGTTGGCGCCCAGCTCGAGACCCTTGTCCGCGGCCAGCGCGTCGGCGAGGCCCATGCCCGCCAGACGGCGCGCGTAGGGCAGCGTGACGTTCGTGAGCGCGAAGGTGCTCGTGCGCGGCACCGCGCCCGGCATGTTCGCCACCGCGTAGTGCACCACGCCGTCGATCTCGTAGGTCGGATCCAGGTGCGTGGTCGGTTTGATCGTCTCCACGCAGCCGCCTTGGTCGACGGCGACGTCCACGATCACCGCACCGTTCGCCATGATCTTGAGGTCGTCGCGCGTGACGAGGTTCGGAGCCTTCTCGCCCGTGACCAACACCGCGCCGATGACCAGGTCTGCCCGTGGCAACTCCTCCTTGATCGCGAGACGGTTGGAGAAGCGTGTCGTGACGTTCTTCGGCATGACGTCGTCGAGGTAGCGCAGACGATCCATGTCGATGTCCATGATGATCGTGTCGGCGCCCAAGCCGCAGGCCATCTTGGCGGCATTGATGCCCACGATGCCGCCGCCCAACACGAGCACGCGCGCGGGCGGCACGCCGGGCACGCCGCCGAGCAGGATGCCGCGTCCGCCCATGGGCTTCTCGAGGTACTTGGCGCCTTCTTGCACGGACATGCGGCCAGCCACTTCGGACATCGGAGTGAGCAGCGGCAGCGTGCGGTTCCACTCCACCGTTTCGTAGGCCACGCAGTCGGCGCCCGAGTCGATCATCGCGTCGGTGAGCACTTGGCTCGCGGCGAAGTGGAAGTAGGTGAAGAGCAGCTGACCCTTGCGGATGCGGCCGTACTCCTCGGCGATCGGTTCCTTCACCTTCACGATCATGTCGGCTTCGGCGAAGACGGCGTCGGCGTCGGGCAGGATCTTCGCGCCCGCGGCCACGTACTCGGCGTCGCTGATGCCGCTGCCCAAGCCCGCGCCCTGTTGCACGCTGACCTGGTGACCGTCACCCGTGAGGATGTCGACACCTGCAGGCACCATCGCGACGCGGTTCTCGCTGGGCTTGATCTCGGTGGGAACGCCGATCTTCATGGCTGGCTCTGGAACTGGGGGTGGGCTGTGTGGGCCGACGAACTCGCGTTCGCCTCGCCTCGGGGGGCACGAAGTCTAGGCAGCGGTCTCAGGGGCCACAAGCGTCTGCTGACGGAGTTCATGCCCTGCACGCCGCCGGCTTGGATCAATCCGCAGCGACGCCAGGTTGATCGCGAGTGCCCGAATCCGTATGACCATGCCCCTGCGAAGTGCAGCGCGGCCTCGCCGCAGAGACTTCGTGGGCGCATAGCTCAGTTGGTTAGAGCACCAGCTCGACAAGCTGGGGGTCGTAGGTTCGAATCCTACTGCGCCCACCATTTGTTTCCCCCACCCCCCGAACAGACGGCAACGGCTTGCGGGGAGGGCGGGTGCTGCGAGATCAGGGGCAGTGGCCCACGGGGCGAGTGGCCCACGGGATCGTCGAGCGCGAAAGGCCTGAGAGTTGGCGCGCTGTCGGCTTTGATGCGCTGTTGGCTAGGAGGCGCCGGGCGCTTCGGGGTCCGTGTCGGCGCCGGTGCCGGCTCGACGTACGGAGCTGGCGCCGAAGCGCACGCGGACAGCGTCGAGGGCTTCGCGCACGGCGGCGCCGCGTGTGTCGGCGGCCGCGCCGAAGAGCTCAGCTTGGCGACCTTCGCTCGCGGGGCGCAGATCGGCGGCAGTGACGCCGAGCAACCGCACCGGGCGTCGGCTCGGGCGCGCGGCGTCGAAGAGTGCTTGCGCTTCGCGGTAGATCTGCAACTCGTCGTCGCTCGCTTGGTCGAGGCGCACCTGTCGCGAGAGCGTCACGAAGGGTGGATGACGCAGCTTGAGACGCACGGTGTGCGCACGCAGCCCGGCGGCGCGCAAGCGACGACCGACATCTTCGGCGAGCCGTAGCAAGATCTCGTGACAGGACGCGCGCTCGACCAGGTCGTCTTCGAACGTGGTCTCGCGGCCGATGCTCTTGGCTTCGCGGTCCACGATCACGGGGCGGTCGTCGCGGCCGCGCGCCAAGGCGCTCACGTGCGCGGCGAGGCCGTCGCCCAAGGCCGCGCACAAGCGGGCGTGCTCGAAGTCGGCGAGCTGACCCACCGTGTGCACGCCGAGCGCCGTGAGACGTTCCGCCGTGGCCGGCCCGACGCCCCACAAGCTGCGCACCGGGAGTGGCGCCAGAAAGGCCGCCTCGCCCCCGCGCGGCACGACCGTGATGCCGCGCGGCTTCTCCCGATCCGACGCGACCTTGGCCACGAACTTGTTGCTCGCCACCCCCACCGACACGCCCAGGCGCAGCTCCTCGGCCACCCGATCCTGCAGCCTGCGCGCCATGTGCTCGCCGCTGCCAAAGAGGCGCGCCGAGCCGGTGACATCCAGGAAGGCTTCGTCGAGCGAGAGCGGCTCCACGAGGTCGGTGAACTCCTCGAAGATCGCGCGCAGCTGCGCCGAGACCGCCGCGTAGTGCGCGATGCGCCCGGGGAGGTACACGGCTTGCGGACAGCGTTGTCGCGCGATCGCGGTGGGCAGCGCCGAGTGCACGCCGAAGACCCGCGCCTCGTAGCTGCAGGTGCTCACGACGCCGCGCTTCCCCAAGCCACCGATCACCACCGGCAGCCCGCGCAAGCTGGGCTCGTCGCGCTGCTCGATGGACGCGTAGAAGGCGTCCATGTCGGCGTGGAGGATGAGGCGCGCGGAAGTCATGCTCCCATGATAGCGGCCCACGGCCGACGCCAACGGCCGAGCGTCGCGCTCAGTATGCTGAGCGATTCAGGTCCGGTGATCTCGAGGAGTCGTCCATCATGAAAACTCGCCGCCTCACTTGCTCGCTGCTCCGCTCCTTCGCGCTGTGCGCTGTGTTCGGCTCCACGTCGGGCGCGGTGTCGCTCGCGGCGCAAACCGCTCACGCAGCCTTCGCCACGCCGAGCGACGTGGGTTTCAGCGCCGCGCAACTCCCACGCGTGAACTCGATCGTGCGTGTGGTCGCCGACGTCGGCCCCGCCGTGGTGAACATCTACCAAGAGGTCGTGCGCGAGACCGAGTTGCCCTGGCCCTACAACCAGCTGGTGCCTTCGCAGCGCACGCGCAGCACGAGCCTCGGCTCCGGCGTGGTGATCGACCCCGAGGGCTACATCCTCACGAACCAGCACGTCATCCAGCCGCGCGGTGACATCCAGGTGGAGTTCCCCGACGGCGCGCGACACTCGGCGCGCGTGATCAACATCGATCCCGCCAACGACGTCGCGCTGCTCAAGGTCGACGCGCAGCAAGCGCTGCAGGCCGCCACGCTCGGCACCAGCCGCGACGTGATGGTCGGCGAGAGCGTGATCGCCATCGGCAACCCGCTGGGCAACGCGAACACCGTCACCACGGGCATCGTGAGCTCGCGCTTCCGCGACGTGCGCCTGCCCGGCGGCGGCCGCGGCGAACGCTTCCGCGACTTCATCCAGATCGACGCGCCGATCAACCCCGGCAACTCAGGCGGCCCGCTGCTCAACATCAAGGGCGAGGTGATCGGCATCAACTGGGCCATCGCCACCGAAGCCGAGGGCATCGGCTTCGCGATCCCCATCGACCGCGTGCGCAGCAGCCTCAGCGACACGCTCTTCAACCCGCTGGTGCTGCGCGACGTCGTGACCGGGATCACGATCGACGGCGTGCCCACCTACGGCCACGTGCGCGTGGCGGCGGCACAACCGGGCAGCCCGGCGGAACGCGCCGGTCTGCGCGCGGGCGACGAGCTGTTGCGCGTCGGGGATCGTGAGGTCGACTGGGAGTTCGACTTCAACAAGGCGGTCTACGAGGCCGACGTCGGTGAGGTGCTGGAACTCGTCGTCGAGCGCGAAGGCGAGCGCGTGCCGCTCGCACTCAAGCTCGAGTCGCAAGAGTCGCCCATGCAGTTCCTGTTGCGACGCACGGGGATGCGCCTGCACGACCACCCCAAGTTCTACGGCGTCTTCGTGGAAGACGTCGACCCCACCGGGCCCGCCGCGCGTCTGCCGATCCGCAGCGGTGACCACATCGACGGTCTCGACGGCGTGGACGTGGACGACGTGGCGCACCTGCACCGCCTGCTGCGCGAACGTGGGTCGGGCCCCGTGGAGCTGCACCTGTTCCGCGCGGGGCGCGCGCTGCGCGGCACGATGCCGCTACGCTGAGCCGCACGCCCTCGCCTGCTCGCGCCCCCCCACGAGACCCCGATGACGTCGCCCGCCGAACCCAACAGAGAAGCGCGCGTCGGGTGGCTCGGCGGCAGCTTCGACCCGGTGCACGCCGGCCATCTCTACGTGGCGCGTGCGGCGCTCGAGCACCTCGACCTCGACCGCGTGCTCTTCGTGCCAGCCGCGCGTCCGCCGCACAAGCTCGACAAGCGTCAGGCTCCGGGCGACGACCGTCTCGCGCTGCTGCGTCTCGCCTGCGCCGACGAAGCGCGCTTCCAGGTCCACGACCTCGAGCTGCGCCGCGACGGCCCGAGTTACTCCATCGACACGGCGCTCGCCCTGCACGACGAGCTCGGCGCCGACGCGCAGCTCTTCTACGTGATCGGCGCCGACACACTCGCCGACCTCGCGAGCTGGTACCGCATCCAAGACCTCGCGCGTCTGGTCACCTTCGCCAGCGTGGCGCGTGAAGGCACGCCGCTCGACACCTCAGCGCTCGCCTCGGTGGCGGGCGACGCCGCCGCGCAAGCCGCGCGCGACCACCTGCTCGAGCTGCCGCCCCATCCCGCGAGTTCCACCGCGATCCGCGAGGCCTTGCTCGCAGGTGAGCACGCCGAACATCTGCCCCCCGGCGTGTTCGACGAGATCCGCCGGCGCGGGCTCTACAGGTCGGGCGCGCTGTAGAGGTCGAGCTCGGTGCGGCGCGACTGGTAACCGAAGCTGCTGAGCAGGGTGCCTTGCGCCGCGAGCAAGCGCGTGCGCGCCACGGCGAGGTCGAGCTTCGCGCGCGTCTGTGTGTCGAGCGCGAGCAGGTAGTCGCGCTGACTCTCGCGCACGGCGAAGGGCGTGGACAGGTCGTTCTCGAGCCGGCGTTGCTCGCCTTCGTAGGCCTCGCCGCGGAGCCGTGCTTCCTCGGCCGTGGCCTCCACGCGCGCGCGCTGCAACTTCACGGCGCGCACGGCGGAACGCAGATCGGCGATGGCGTCGACCTCGGTCTGGCGCAGGTTCACGCCGGCGCGGTCGCGCTCGATGCGGCGCTGACGTTCGGTGAAGCCGCCGCTGCGATTCACCAGCGGGACCTCGAAGTCGAGTCGCAAGCTGGCGTCGTGGTACGTGGTGTCGTCGAGGCGCCCGAGCGCGAGGCCCACCGTGTCTTCGTTGCTGTTGATGCCGTAGCTGGCGGTGGCGTCGAGGCGCGGGAGCGCGCCCGTCTTGGCGCGACGCAGCTCGATCTCGGCGCGCTGCAAGGCCAGGCGCGCGCTCTTCAGGTCGGGGCGTTCCTGCAGCGCGACGGCCAAGGCGGCCGCTTCGTCGAGGGAGGCCTGCTCCACGGTCTCGTAGTCGCTGACCGGTTGGATCGGTTGCTGCCAGTCTTCGAGCTCCTCCGGCGCGAAGACCAGTTTGCGCAACGTGTCGACGGCGTCGAGCACGCTGTTGTCCGCGGTGAGCAGCTCCTCTTCGCGGCGTGCGACCTCGGCCTCGACCTCGATCACGTCGATGCGGTTCTGCAAGCCCTGGTCGAACTTGCGTTGCGTGATCCCGAGCAGCTCTTCGGCGAGCGTGACCGACAGCTCCTTCGTGGCGCGGTCGTCGAGCGCGAACACGAGGTTCCAGTACTGCGTGATGACCTCGAGCAGTGTGGTGTAGGCCACGGTGTCGAGTTCCACCTCGGCGAGACGCACGTCTTTGGCGGCCAGCTCGAGGGCGGAGCGCGCGAAGCCGTTGGCGCCGCCGCGCAGGAACGGGTGCGTGACGCTGAGCGTGGCCGAGCCCGTGTTGACCGTGGACTCGAAGCTCGTCTCGATCAGCTCGGTGGTGTCACCGTCGTTGTCGACGTCGTTGAAGTCGGGCCCGATCGAGCCACCTTGCACGCGCGACCACTGCGGCCCCGCGGTCAAGCTCCAGGTCGTGCCGCTGGTGAACTGCCCGGTGAGGCCCGTGTTGAAGTTCCAGAAGTCGTTCTCGGTGGCTGGCTGACGACCGAGGTCGGTGCCGCCCACGATGTTGGCCGGCGACGGCGCCGAGATGCGCTCGTTGCGAAGGGTGTTCACGAAGAACACGGTGTCGAAGGCGCCCCAACTCACGCCGTAGCGCGCGAAGCTGGCTTCGGCGTCGAGCTCGGCCCCAGCGACCGACAGGTTGTTCGCGAAGAAGGCGGCCACCGCGTCTTCGAGGCTGAGGTCGAGGACGTCGACCTGGGCGGGTGCCACGTCGGGGATCTGGGCTGCGCCACTGGCGCACAGCGCGAGCAGGCAGGCGAGAGTCAGGAAGGAGTGCGTCATGCCCAAGAGGATTCCCGTTCGGCGCGTGCGGCTCAAGGGTTGCGAGGATTCGCTGCCTGGGCAGCCACGGTCTCGACACGCGCGCGCAGCTCCGGGTCCTGGATCCGAGCCGCGAGCACAGCGAGGCGTTGGCGACGGGCGGGCACGAGGACGTCTTGGTGTGCGAGCGCCAGCCACTCCAGTTCGTCGGTCGCCCAGCGCTGACGCCAGGGGTCACGTCGCGCCAAGTTCTGCACGAGCAGTTCGAAGGCGCCCGCTTGACGCAGTTCCCGGCTCGGCAAGCGCAGCAACCCGACAGCGCTGCGCAGCACGTCCAGCTTGGCGTCGAAGTCGGCGTCGTCGCTGAGCACCCGCTCCACGAGTTCCCAGCGCGAGCCGCGCTTGAACGGTTTCAGGCAGTAGATCCCGCGCTGCCCTTTGCGCGAGTGCCCGCCGTGCGCCAGCAGGATGAGCGGTTCGCGCGGGGCCGCCCCGGGTAGGAACACCCGCGACTCGAGGCTCAGCTGGACGACATCCGTGCCCAGCCCCACCGTGCTCACGTGGCTCACATGAGCGACCACCACGAGCGGCTGGGTGGCGTGCAGCCATTGGGCCAGCTGCATCGGTGGCGGTGCGAGTGAGGGCTCAGAGTCGGCGCGCGCTGGCGCTGAGGTGGCGGTTGGCGCGGGCGTCGCGTCCTGGAGCAAGGCCACGGCGATCAAGAGCGCGCTCAGCATGCGCGCTCCTCTCGCGGCGCGCCCACGAGGCGCGCGATGCGACCTGGCGCGTCGTGCTCGAGTTGCAGCCAGATGCTGTCCTCGGGAATCAGCTCGGCCACGCGTTCGGCCCACTCGATGATCACGCGTGCGCCTTGTTTGCGCAGGTCGTGGAAGCCGGCCTGCTCGAGGTCGAACTCGCCCTCGGCGAAGTAGGCGTCGAAGTGCGCGAGCGTACCTCGAGTGCCTTCATAGATCTGCAGCAGCACGAAGGACGGCGAGCTGACGGGTTGTTCCGCGGGCACGCCCAGCGCGCGCGCGAAGCCGCGTGTGAACTCGGTCTTGCCGGCGCCGAGCTCACCCACGAGCGCGAGCACGCCGCCGGGCGGCAGGCGCTGCGCGAGGCGCGCGGCGAGCGCATGCGTGGCGGCCACGTCGGGCAGCGCGAAGGGCGTGGCGTGGGCGAAGCGCTCAGAGCTCATGCTCGAATCCTGACACGGGCCAGGCTTCGCGTCGCCCGTGGCGTTCGAGCAGCAACTCGGGGGCGGCCTGCAGGGTGCCGATCTCGATCAAGCCCAGTGAGACGGGCGGCCGGGCGCTCGCCGGGAGGGCGAGCAGCAGCTCGAAGTCTTCGCCGTCGGAGAGCGCGGCGAGCGGGCCGTCGCGCTCGGAGGACACGTCTGCGTGCACGGGCAGCTGCTCGGCCCGCACCACGGCGCCGCAACCCGAAGCAGCGCAGAGTCGGGCGAGGTCGACGCCCAGGCCGTCGGAGAGATCCATGGCTGCGTGAACCTCAAAGGCCTCCGCCCGTAGTGAATCCACGAGGTCGCCGCGAGGTTGCGGGCGCAGGTGACGTCCGCTCGACGAGCCCCCGAGCGCTCCGCTCACGAAGAGCCGGTCGCCGGGCTGACCGCCGGAACGGGTCCACACGGGCCCCGCCGGAGCCGGGCCCAGCAGCGTGACCGCCAGCGCGAGGGCGCCGCGCGGGGCGGCCACGGTGTCGCCGCCCACGAGCTCGAGCCCGAGCCGCGCGCAGCCCTCGCGCAAGGCCTGCGCCAGCGCCACCAGGTCTTCGCCGGGCGGGATTTGCGCCGAGAGCAGCGCCCAGCGGGCGTGGGCACCCATGGCGGCGAAGTCGGAGGCGCAGGCGGCGAGCGCTTTGTAGGCCACGTCCGCGCGCGGGGCGGCGCTCTTGAAGTGCACCCCTTCCACCACGGTGTCGAGCGCCGCGAGCTGCCCGCCGGGCAGCTGGGCGGCGTCGTCGCCGGGGCCGATCGGGAGCGTGCTGGGCGTTCCGCGGGGGAACAGCGCGTGCAAGAAGCGTTGCTCCCCGGAACTCACGTGCCGAACTCCTGGGCGCCGCCGAAGTCGAAGTGCGCGTCGAGCAACGAGCGCAGCTGGGCGGCGCGACCACGCGGGTCGGGGGCGTCGCCGAGCGCGCGCTTCACGGCCATGCCGGCGACGCCGGACGGCAGTCGCGAGACACTGTTGAGGTCTTGTCCGCCCAAGGCGATCACGGGGCGCGGCGCGAGTTCGTCGAGCGCGGCGCGGATCTGTTCCACGCTGAGCAGCGCGCGCGGGTGCGAGTGCGGCGTGGCGGCGAAGGGGCTCAGCGTGAGCAGGTCGGCGTCGCGATCCTGCTCGCAGAGGGGCCAGTGTGCCGAGCGACCGACGAGCCCGCGGGGGAAGGCGGCGCGCGCGTCGGACAGCGTGGGCGAGGCGTGCCCGAGCTGCACCGCGTCGGCGCCGAGTTCGGCGGCCAGCGCGGGCTCGTGACTCAGCAGGCTGAACACCCCGGCCTCGCGCAACGCGGGCAGCACGCGCGCGTAGAGTTCTCGACGCGCGGTCTGTTCCAGTTGCGGTTCGCGCAACCAGACCGCCGTGACGCCGCCCTCCACGCACTCCGCGATCAGGCGTTGCGTGTCTCCCGGCGCCCGATCGCCCGGTGTGACGAGCACCAAGCGCAGCCGACGCGCGAGTGACTCAGCCATCGCTTTCGTCGAGGAACACGCCGAGCGGTTCCAGCAGCGCGGCGAGCTCGTCGCGGGGCAACGCGCTCGACACGATCAGGGCCGTGGGTGACAGGCGTTCGACGACGTGCCGGCGCAGCTCTTCGTCGTGCAACATCCGGTCGACGACTTCCTTGCTGCGTCCGCGCAACAACGTGACCTGTGCGTGCGACACGAACTTGACCTTCTCGGCCCACTGACCGATCGAGTAGATCACGTTCTGCGGGATCTCCACGCGGCTGTGTTCGCTGAGCGTGCGCAGGATGTCGGCGGCCTGCATGCCGTCGGCGACAGCCTTCTCGATCGACGCCTCGGTAAGCTTGTAGCGATAGGCCGAGTCGGAGCTGACGCGTTCGGCGAAGTGGTCGAGCTCGGTGATCAGATCGTAGCTGTCGGCGTTCGGGAACAGGATCACTTCGAAGTCGGGGTTCACCACGAGCGGCGCGTCGTCGGTGGCCTCGCCCTCGGGCATCTCCACGCCCAGCGCCTTGGCGCCCAACGGGGTGAGACGCATCGCCGACGGGCGGTTGTCGAGCAGGCCTACGTCGAGCAAGCCGAACAGGAACAGACGTTCGCGCCCCCAGGTGGACAGCGCCTTGGCGAGCTGTTGCGGATCGCGCATGCCCGACTGTTGCGCGAATTGGTAGCGACTCTGGAAGCGGTCGCGCACGCCCAGGTTGTCGAGCGCGGCGAGGTAGCGGTTGCGCGCGTCGAAGGCGGGCTCGTCGATGTGCACCCACTTACCGGGCGGCAGCTCACGCAGTCGGTCGAGGTAGAGCTCGAGCAGCTGTTCGCCGTGGAAGGGTTCCGTGCTGGCGGTCCAGTTCATCACCGAGAACTTGAGCAAGCGCGTGAGCTTGGTGTCGAGCGGCGTGCGGTCCCAGCTGCGGCCCTTGATCGTGAGCTCCACCGAACGTTCGTCGGTGCGCGCGATCATCGACTGCGTGTGGCAGAAGTCGTAGAGGTACTGGAACAACCACTCGCCGCTGAAGCCGCTGGTGCGCGTGAGGATGAACTGGTCCTCGAGCTTGCGCACGGCCGTGCGGTAGATCTTGCCCGACAGCGTGAGCTTGATCGGGTTGTGTTCCACGTGACTCAGGAAAGCCGAGATGTCGGAGATCAGATCGACGCCGAGACTGCGCTGCATCGAGATCTCGGGTTCCTTCACGCCGAGCAACTCGCGCAGCGGCTCCACGACCTCGGCGTAGAGCACGATCATCTCGTCGAACTGGTGGATGCCGAACTCACCGAGGCTGACGTGACGCACGGTGCCGAGCAGGTTGCCCTCGAGTGCGGTCTGGAGCTCCTTGCGGTTCCAGCGGCCGTGGCCCTTCTCGTTCTTGCGCAACTCGGTGCGCGAGCCGATGCCGCCGTAGGACTGCACGACCACGGCGAGCAAGGGGTGGTAGCTCTCGGGCACGCCGGCCAGGCGCTCGGCCACCGTGACCTTCTGGGCGAGCAGCTCGGTGGCTTCGGCGTGGTCGGCCACGTGCAGCTCGCGCTTGAGCAGCCGCCCCACCAGCGCGTCGAGGTCGCCGCGATCCACGAGCCGCGCGAGCTGACCGCGCAGCGAGAAGATCTCCTCCACCGAGCGGTCGTCATCCCAGATGAAGGCCTGCAGCACGTCGCCGAGCTCGCAGGGCACCAGGAAGGTGTCGAGCTTGTTCTTGGCGCGGCCGTTGTCCTGCCCGTTGGCCTCGAACAGGAAGCCGCGCTTGATCAGCGCGTTCACGGCCGCTTTGAGCTCGAAAGGCGACAGGTAGGCGAAGGTCTTGCTGCCGGTCACATGCCCCAGCTCAGCCCGGTAGCCCTCGCCGCGCAGGAAGAACTTCAGCAGGTCGACGAGCTTCTTGCTGAGGAATTTGACCCGCTTGCGGACGGTCTTCTCGCCGCTCATGCGGCGCCGCAGCTCCGAGATCAGCTTGACCTGGTTCTCGGGCGGCTCGCCGTGGCCGTCCCAGAAGGACAGCAATTCACGCAGCTCCCGTAGCTCCTTGTGCTCGAGAGCGACCTCGAGAGCCACCCCACGCGGGGCGTGGTTGCCTGTGGAGGGGCCAGTGCTGGAGGACTTCCGTGAGACCACGTTTTCTCACCCAGGATGGAAGTCGACCACTGTACCGCATGGGTCGTGCCCCATGCGAGGCCCTCCGAAGGGCACCTGCTGAGCCCCTTTTGGGCCTCAGATCTCGGTCACGTCCTTGATCTCGTAGGTGTAGCCCTGCTCGGTGAGGAACAGCTGCCGGTTGTTGGCGAAGTGCTCCTCGCGGCTGTCCCGGGTGACCACCGAGTAGAAGACGGCCGGCCGCTTGTCGCTCTTGGGCCGCAAGATGCGCCCCAGACGCTGGGCCTCTTCCTGGCGCGAGCCGAAGGTGCCCGAGACCTGGATGGCCACGTTGGCGTCGGGCAGGTCCACGGCGAAGTTGCCCACCTTCGACACGATCAGCAGGTTCAGATCGCCCTCGCGGAACTGCTTGTAGAGCACCTCGCGCTCTTTGTTCGGCGTGCGACCGGTGATCACGGGCGCGCCGAGGTCCTCGGCCAGGGCTTCGAGCTGGTCGAGGTACTGGCCGATGATCAGCACGCGGTCGCCGGCGTGTGAGGCCACGAGCCGACGCACGACGTCGAGCTTCTCGGGGTTCTCCGACGCGATGCGGAAGCGATCCCGACTGCCCGCGCTCATGTAGTCGAAGCCGAGGCCTTGCTCGAGCGGCAGGCGCACCTCCACGCAGTGCGCGTCGGCGATCCAGCCTTGGCGCTCGAGGATCTTCCATGGCACGTCGTACTTCTTGGGGCCGATGAGCGAGAAGACCTCGTCTTCGCGGCCGTCTTCGCGGACGAGCGTGGCAGTGAGCCCGAGCCGACGCCGCGCTTGGATCTCGGCCGTCACGCGGAACACGGGCGCCGGCAACAAGTGCACTTCGTCGTAGATGACGAGGCCCCAGTCGCGCGCACCGAAGAGCGCGAAGTGCGTGAACTCGCCCGTCTTCCGCCGCCGGTACGTGATCATCTGATACGTGCTGATCGTGACGGGCGCGATGGTCTTGCTGTCGCCGGTGTACTCGCCCACGTCCTCGGGGCGCAGGTCGGTCTTGTCGAGCAGCTCGTTGCGCCACTGACGCACGGCGATGGTGTTCGTGGTGAGGATCAGGCACTGGGTCTGCAGCTGGTGCAGGCAGGCCATGCCCACGATGGTTTTGCCGGCGCCGCAGGGCAACACGACCACGCCGCTGCCGCCGCGCTCGGTGCCGCCTGCGTAGAAGATCTCACCAGCCTCGAGCTGGTACGGGCGCAAGGCGAAGGGCGCGCCGTTGCCGAGCATCTCGCTGCGGAAGTCGAAGCGCATCTCGGCGCCGGCCGTGTAACCGGCGAGGTCTTCCACCGGGTAGCCGATGCGGATCAGCGCCTGCTTGACCTCGCCGCGCAGCTCTTCGAGCACGATCAGCTCGGTGGGTTTCTTCTCCGGCTTCTCGAAGTACTGCTTGAGGTCGCTGGTCTTGGCGATGCGTTCGAGCAGGCCGTCTTCGGAGGAGCGCAGCAGCAGCTTGCCGTCGTCGCGCTCGAGCCGCAGCAGACCGAAGCGCCGGATGTTCTCTTCGATCTCGCGGCGCACGTTGGGCGGTACCGGGTAGCGCGACTGCTCGTCGAGGAACTTCAGGATGCGCTCGGCTGTGAGGCCCGCGGCGGCGGCGTTCCAGATCGAGAGCGGCGTGAGTCGGTAGGTGTGCACGTGCTCCGGGCTCTTCTCGAGCTCGGCGAAGAGCGGCAGCACGTCGCGCGCTTCGGTGTAGCCCTCGGCGTGCACCTCGGCGAGGATCGTGCGGTCGCCCTGCACGGTGAGCGGGCGTTGCGACGTGCTCACGCGTTGCCCCTTCCGGAGCGCTTCGAGGGTCCCGCGCGCTTCGCGGTCGCCGAGCGCTTGGCGCTACCCGTTCGCTTCGCGCTCACGGCGCGCTGAGTCGCGCTCTTCGCGCGCGGCTTGCGCGGCGTGGCGAGCACCGAGCGCAGCGCTTGCCCCGTGTGCGAAGCCTTCACGAGCAGCACGTCTTCGGGCGTGCCTTGCGCGAGGATCTGTCCCCCACCGGTGCCGCCCTCGGGCCCCAGGTCCACGAGCCGATCGGCGCTCTTGATCACGTCGAGGTTGTGTTCGATGACCACTAGTGTGTTGCCTTTGTCGACCATGGTGTGCAGCACGCGCACGAGGCGCGCGACGTCGTCGGCGTGCAGGCCCGTGGTGGGCTCGTCGAGCACGATCAGTGAACGACCCGAGCCCGGGCGCGAGAGTTCGCTCGCCAGTTTGACGCGCTGAGCTTCGCCACCTGAGAGCGTTGTCGCGGGTTGTCCGAGCTTGAGATACCCGAGACCGACCTCCGAGAGGAAGGAAAGTTTCCGCGCGATGCGTCGGTGCGAGCCGAAGACCTCGAGCGCTTCGTCGACCTCCATGGCGAGCACGTCGGCGATCGAGTGGCCCTTCCAGCGCACCTCGAGCGTGCTGCGTTCGAAGCGCCGACCGTTGCACGCTTCGCAGATCACTTGCACATCCGAGAGGAAGTGCATCTCCACGACTTCCACGCCGCGTCCGCCGCAGGCCTCGCAGCGTCCGCCGGGCACGTTGCTCGAGAAGCGCCCGGGTCCGAAGCCGCGCATGCGCGCCTCGGGTGTGCTCGCGAAGAGCCCACGGATGTCGCCGAAGGCTCCGCTGGCCGTGGCCGCATTGCTGTGCGGCGAGCGGCCGAGCGGCGACTGATCGATGACCAACAACTTCTCGATGTTCTGCGCACCCTTGAGCGCCTCGAGGCCGGCGGGCACGCCCTTCTCGCCCTCGAGTCGGCGCTGCAGGGCGGGCACGAGCAGGCCGGTGACGAGGCTCGACTTGCCGGAGCCCGACACGCCGCTCACCACGTGCAGTTGCCCCTCGGCGAAGCCCACGTCGAAGCCCTGCAAGTTGTGCAGCGTGCAGCCTTCGAGTCGGATCTCGCCGCGACCTTCGCGACGTTCCTCTGGCACGTCGACCGCCTTGCGGCCGGAGAGGTAAGCGCCCGTGAGCGAGGACTTCGAGCGCTCCAGTTCGCGCGGCGTGCCCGCCGCCACCACGCGTCCGCCGTGACGCCCGGCGCCGGGCCCGATGTCGATCACGTGGTCGGCGGCGCGGATGGTCTGCTCGTCGTGCTCCACCACCAGGATCGTGTTGCCTAGGTCGCGCAGCTCGTCGAGCGTGGCGAGCAGGCGGCCCTGGTCGCGCGGGTGCAGGCCGATCGACGGTTCGTCGAGCACGTAGAGCACGCCCACGAGGCGGTTGCCGAGTTGGCTCGCGAGTCGGATGCGTTGTGCTTCGCCGCCCGAGAGCGTGGAGCTGCGTCGGTCGAGCGCGAGGTAGGACAGGCCCACGGCGCGCAGGAACTCGAGTCGGTTGCGCACTTCGCGCAGCACGTCGGCGGCGACTTGTTCGGCTTGGCCCGCGAGCGTGAGCCCCGAGATCGCGTCCAGCGCTTGCTCGACGGTGAAGCCCGAGAACTCGTGGATGCGCAGCGCGCCCACCGTGGTCGCGAGCGCTTCGGGACGCAGGCGCGCGCCGTCGCACGTGGGGCACTCGGCGGATTCGAGCAGCGCCTCGAGCGCCTTGCGCCACCAGCCGTCCTTCTCGGTGCCGCGCCACCAACCTTCCACCAGCGGCAACATGCCCTTCCAGCTCGCGGACAGCTCGACCTCGCGCTCGCGGTTGCTGCGCTTGCTCTTGAAGTGCACGGCGAGCTCGAAGTCTTGCACGCCCGTGCCTTCGAGCACGGCGGCGCGGAAGCGCTTGCTCAGCTTCGACCACGGCTGCTTCAGGTCGGCCTCGAAGTGTTCGGCGAGTTGTTCGAGCAGCTGTCGATGCCAGCCGCCCTTGCGGATCATGTGACGACCGACCTTCGAGGTCATCGCGCCGTCGAAGAGCGGCTTCTCGGGATGATCCACGAGACGCTCTTCGCGCGCCGTGAGCAGCCGTCCCATGCCTTCGCAGCGCGGGCAGGCACCCACGTGACTGTTGAAGGAGAACAAGCGCGGCGAGAGGCCTTCGGGCGGGAGCTGCGTGCCGCACTTGGCGCAGCCGGCGCGCGCTTCGTAGTCGAGACGCGCTTCCTCACTGCGTTGGCGCTGACGTCCCGAGGGTGTGGCCTCGGCGTCGTCGTGCACGAGGTGCACGTGCGCGAGGCCGAGGCCGCGTTGTTGCGCGACGGCGAGCGCTTCGGCGAGGCGCGAGCGCTTGCGTCCGTCGACCCGCAGCCGATCGATGACGAGCTCCACGCTGCGCGCCTTGCTCGTGTCGCCGAGTTCTTCGAGGCGGCGCAGCTCGCCGTCGACCAGCACGCGCGCGAAGCCGTCGCCACGCAACTCGGCGGCGAGTTCCATGACTTCACTCGCGGAACTCAACGCGGTCGGGTGCTTGTGGTCGGCGCTCACGAGCGACGCGCTGATCATCACGCGGCGACCCTTGTGACGCGCGAGCAGGTCCTGCGCCGCCAACGTGGGCGACCACGCCACCAAAGCCTTGCCGCACTCCCAACAATGCGGCGTGCCCGCGCGCGCGAACAAGATGCGCAAGTAATCGTGGATCTCGGTGCTGGTCGACACCGTGGAGCGCGGGTTGCGCGTGGCGGTCTTCTGGTCGATGGCCACAGCCGGCGCGAGGCCCGTCACCGACTCCAGCGGCGGACGCTCCATGCGCTCGAGGAAGCGTCGCGCGTAAGTCGACAGACTCTCCACGAAGCGGCGCTGCCCCTCGGCGAAGATCGTGTCGAAGGCCAAGCTCGTCTTGCCCGAACCCGACGGCCCGGTGACGACGGTGAGCTTGCCGTGCGGCACCGTGACGTCGACGCTCTGCAGGTTGTGCAGCGTGGCGCCCTTCACGACCAGGTCGCGACCCGCGACTTTGGGCAGCGCGCGCTTGCGCGGCAACGGCGGCGCGCGCGTGGAGCTCACCAGCTTCGGCGCGAGCGCGGCGCCCGTGTGCGAGCGCTTGGCCTTCGCGATGCGCTCCGGCGGCCCCGACGCGACCAGCTCGCCCCCACCGGTGCCGCCTTCGGGCCCGAGGTCGAGCACCCAGTCGGCCACCTTGATCACGTCGAGATTGTGTTCGACGACCACGAGCGTGTTGCCCGCGTCGACCAGGCGTTGCAGCGCGACGAGCAACACGCGCACGTCTTCGAAGTGCAGGCCCGTGGTGGGCTCGTCGAGGATGTAGAGCGTGCGTCCGGTGGCCGGTCGACACAGCTCGCTGGCCAGCTTCATGCGCTGAGCTTCGCCGCCCGACAAGGTGGTCGACGGTTGACCGAGCTGCACGTAGCCGAGCCCCACGTCCACGAGCGTCTGCAGGATCACGGCGCTGCGCTTGTGGTGCTTGAAGAACTCGAGCGCCTCTTCGATCGTCATCGCGAGCACTTGGTCCACGGCCAGACCGCGGTACAGGATCTCGAGCGTCTCGCTGTTGTAGCGACGGCCCGCGCAGACCTCGCAAGGCACCTGCACGTCGGGCAGGAACTGCATCTCGATCACGTTCACGCCGGCGCCTTCGCAGGCCTCGCAGCGTCCGCCCTTCACATTGAAGGAGAAGCGACCCTTGGCGTAGCCGCGCACCTTGGCTTCGGGCGTGCCCGCGAACACGTCGCGGATGTGGTTCATCAGGCCGGTGTAGGTGGCCGGGTTGCTGCGCGGCGTGCGACCGATGGGCAACTGGTCGATCTCGATGACCTTGTCGAGGTGCTCGAGACCTTCGATGCGCTTGTGTTCGCCGGGCAGCTGTTCGGCGCCGTGGAAGTGCGCGGCGAGCGCGCGCTTGAGCACGTTGTCCACCAGCGTGGACTTGCCCGAACCCGACACGCCCGTGACGGCGATGAAGCTGCCCAGCGGAAAGGTCACGTTGAGGTTGCGCAGGTTGTGTTGACGCGCCCCGCGCACCACGAGCTTCTCGCCGTTTCCCTTGCGGCGTTGCTCGGGCAGCTCGATGCGACGGCGCCCGCGCAGGTAGTCGGTGGTCAGCGTCTCCGGGCCGCGCAGCACTTGCGACGCCGGCCCCGAGGCAAGCACTTCCCCGCCGTGACTGCCCGCGCCCGGCCCGATGTCGACCACGTGGTCGCTGGCCAAGATCGTGTCTTCGTCGTGCTCGACCACGAGCACCGTGTTGCCTCGGTCGCGCAGCGCGCCGAGCGTTTCGATGAGCCGCTGGTTGTCGCGCGCGTGCAAGCCGATCGACGGTTCGTCGAGCACGTAGAGCACGCCTTGCAGACCCGAACCGACTTGGCTCGCCAGCCGCACACGCTGCGATTCGCCGCCCGAGAGGCTGCGCGAACCGCGGTCGAGCGTGAGGTAGCTGAGGCCCACGTCGTCGAGGAAGCCGAGCCGGTGGTCGATCTCGCGCAGGATCGGCGTGCCGAGTTGCGCGTCGCGCCCGCTGAGTTGCACGCTGGCGAAGAAGGCGCGCGCGTCTTCGATGGAGAGTTCGCAGAGCTCGTCGAGACGCCGGCCTTCGAAGCGCACCGCGCGCGCCGACTCGCCCAGGCGCGTGCCTGCGCACTCGGGGCAGTCGCGAACGGCCAGGAAACGTTCCACTTGCTTGAAGCCGGGCAGCCCCACGTGCCGCTCGATGGCGGGCAGCAAGCCTTCGAAGGGTTTCGTGTCGACACCACGCACCTGCTTGCCGCCGTCGGGCGAGGTCCAGTCCCACTCGAGCGTGACTTCGCGCGACCCCGAACCGTTGAGCATCAACTTGCGCGCGCGTTCGGGCAGCTTCGCCCAAGGGCTGTCGAGGTCGATGTCGAAGGCTTCGGCCACGCGCTCCAGGCTCTTGGGCCCGAGCCGCACGTAGCTCATGTACCCGCTCTTGTTGCTGACGCGCAGTGCGCCCTCGCGGATCGACTTGCTCGGGTCGGCAATCAGCTTCGAAGCGTCGGGGCGGCGGCGCACGCCGAGGCCGTCGCAGGCGGGGCAGGCGCCGTGCGGGCTGTTGAACGAGAACAGCCGCGGCTCCATCTCGGGGAAGTCGCCGTGTCCGTTGGGGCAGCTACGTCGCGTGGAGAAGCTCACCGGTTCGTCGCTCTCGCAGCGCACTTGCACGAAGCCTTCGCCGAGCTTGGCGGCGGCTTCCACAGCTTCGGCGAGACGCGCGGCTTTGTCGGGCGCGGGCTTCAAGCGGTCGATCACGAGTTCGATCGTGTGCCGCTTGTTGCGCGTGAGCTTGATGTCCTCGTCGAGGCGACGCTCTTCGCCGTCGATCCAAGCGCGTGTGTAGCCCTTGAGGCGCCAGCCTTCGAGGTCCTTGCGGTACTCGCCCTTGCGATCGCGCACCACCGACGCGAGCAGCACGAGCCGACGCCCGGCGTAGCGCTCGAGCAGCGTGGCGACCAAGCCATCCACGGTTTGCGCGCGCACGACCTCGTCGCACTCCACGCAGTGCGGCACGCCGACACGCGCGAACAACAGGCGCAGGTAGTCGAGCACTTCGGTGACCGTGCCGACCGTGGAGCGCGGGTTGCGGTTCACGGTTTTCTGGTCGATGAGCAGCGTGGGCGAGAGACCTTCCACCGCGTCGACGGCGGGCTTCTCCATGCGCCCCAGGAACTGTCGCGCGTAAGCCGAGAGGCTCTCGACGTAGCGGCGCTGCCCCTCTTGGTAGATCGTGTCGAAGGCCAGCGAGCTCTTGCCCGAGCCCGACACGCCCGTGATCGTGCTCAGCGCCAAGCGCGGCAGCGTCACGTCGACACCCTTCAGGTTGTGCTCACGCGCGCCGCGCACCACGATGTCTGAGAGGCTCATGCGAGGCCTCCGCCGGGCACTTGGTCGATGGGCGCGCCGGCCAGCACCGCGCGCATGCCGGCGTGCAGCGCGGGGCAGCTCGCGACGATGCGCCCGCTGTGCAGCCAGGTTTCGCCCGCTTGCCAGTCGCTGACCACGCCGCCGGCTTCACGCACCAGCAGCGCGCCCGCTGCCACGTCGAAGGGTTGCAGTTCGGCTTCCCAGTACCCGTCGAGACGACCGGCGGCGAGGTAGGCCAGGTCGAGTGCGGCGGAACCGGCGCGTCGCATGCCGCGCACACCGAGCACGAAGTCTGCGAAGTGCGCGACGTTGTTGTCGGCCAGCTCGTGGCGCTTGTAAGCGAAGCCCGTGGCGAGCAGCGACTCCACGAAGCGGGTCTTGGACGAGACCGCGATCGGCGCGCCGTTGAGCGTGGCGCCGAGGCCGCGCGCGGCGCAGAACGTTTCGCGCAGACGTGGTGCGTGCACCACGCCGACCAGCGGTTCGGGCCCGTCGTAGAGCGCGATCGAGACCGCGAAAAACGGGTGCGCCTGGCTGAAGTTCACGGTGCCGTCGAGTGGGTCCACGAACCAGGTGAGCCCGTCGACACCGCCTTCGCGCGTTTCCTCCTCGGCGAAGATCGCCATCTCGGGGGAGCGCGCGCGCAGGCGTTCCACGATCAAGCGCTCGGAGGCGAGGTCGGCGGCGGTCACGGGATCGCGCACACCTTTGAGTTGCGGGGCGTCGCCGGGCGAGACGCGATCGTGCGTGAGGATCACGTCGCCCGCCGCGCGGGCCGTCTCCTCGGCGAAGGCGAGGAGTTCGCGGAGGTCGAGGCTCACGACATCACCAGTTGTCGTAGAGCGCGCGGCACAGGTCGTCCTGCACCGCCTTCATGGCCTTGTTCTGACCCGGCCTGAGACCGTTGATCAGCACCGAGAAGGCCAGCACGCGACCGGTGGCTGTGTGCACGAAGCCGGACAGCGCCGAGGCCCCGGTGATCCAACCGGTCTTGGCGCGCACCGCGCCGCGGTACGGCGCTTCGGAGAGGCGTTGCTCGAGCGAGCCGTCCACACCCGACACGGGCAGGCTGCGCAGGAACATGCCGCGCTCGGCTTCGTTCGTAAGTTGCATGGCGACCAAGGTGTCGACCATCACGCGCGTGGTGATGCGGTTCTTCGCCGAGAGGCCGGACCCGTCGCGCAGCACGATGCCGTCGGTGGAGGTGCCCACGCGGTCGCGCAGGAAGCTGAGCATGGCGCGCTCCCCACCGGCGAAGCTGCCGCGGTCGCCGCGCTCGGCGCCGAGCACCTTGAACAGGTGGTCGGCCATCGAGTTGTCGCTCTGTTTGTTGGCCAGCGTGACGGGCCACTCGAGCGAGGCAAGGTGTTCGGCGAGCACCTCGGCGCCGGGATGCAGCGAGGCCGCGCCCGACTCGCGTTGCACGCCGCCTTCCACGGGGATGTCCGCTTGGCGCAGCGCGGCGCTCAGGCAGCGACCGAAGAAGAGCGGCGGGTCCACCACCGGCACGCGGAAAGGGAAGCGTTCGCCACGACTGATGCGCCCGCGGACGGTCACGCGCGAACCGGCGTCGGGGCGCAAGGCACCCACCGAGAGCACGTTGGGTCGCGGCGCGAAGTCGACTTCGTTGCGCAACTGGTAGCCGTCGACGAGGGTCTCGATGCGCAGCGCGGGCGAGGTGCTGCCGCGGTTGCCGTCCACCAGCAAGTCGAGGCAGTTGGCGTGGATCGAGAGCGCGGAGATCGGCGCGGCGTAGTCGTTCGTGAGGTCGCTGGGTTCCCAGTCGGGGTGCAGCACTTCGCGATCGAGGTAGGCCTCGTCGAGCAGCAGCGCGCCGTCGACACGCCTGAGGCCGGCGCGCTGGGCGAGCCTGGCGAGGTGCACGGCGGGGTCGGGCAGACCGACGGCGTCGAACACGTCGCGCCGCATGCTCGGGTCGCCGCTGCCCCAGAGCACGAGGTCGCCGTGCAGGATGCCGTCGGCGTCGAGCGGGGCCGTGCCGAGCAGGCGCGTGGTGAAGCGCCAGTCGGCGCCCAGCTCGGCGATCGCGCCCGCGGTCGTGAGCAGCTTGAGATTGCTGGCCGGGACCATCGGGCGATCGATGTTGCGACCGAAGAGGCGCTCGCCGGTCTCGGCGTCGGCCACCGCCACGGCCACGGTCAGCCCACGCAGCGACGGCCTGGCGAGCACGCCCTCGATCCCCTGCGGGCGCAGGCTGGCGCACATCGTCAGCGCCGCGACGAGGCAGAGCAGGGCGCCCGGTCGGGGAGCGCGAGAGGCCGTGGGACTCAGCGGAGCCATCGCGCCATCTTCAGGGTCTGGACGCCGACTTCAAGGCCGCGACAGGTCCGTCCAGTCCGTGGGTCGACGGCGCGGCCATCGCGCGCCATGCTGGGCAGCCTCCTACGGGCAGTGTTCCCTCCCGACCCCAGCTCCCCGCGGGGACTCGGGTCGAGCTTCCTGCCCGGCGCCCTCGTCACCCCCCGGCTCGCTTCGCCATGCTCGCACGCTCGCTGCACCCCGCTCCGAAGTCCCCCCGCTTCTCGATCCCAGGCCGGCTGGGTCTGACGGCCTGGCTCGCCTGCGCGCTGCCCTGCGGCTCGTTCGCCCAGGAAGCCACGCGCCCCGAAGCGCGCAACGCGATCTTCTTCGTGGGTGACGGCATGGGCATCTCCACGGTCACCGCCGCACGCGTGTTCTCCGTGGGTGTCGATGGGCAGCTCGCGCTCGACACGATGCCCTTCCACGCGCTCTCGCGGACCGCCAGCAGCGATTCCATCACCGCCGACAGCGCCGCCACGATGAGCGCCATGATCACCGGCGTGAGCACCAACAACGGTGTGATCTCGATGGGCGCCGAGAGCGAACCGGCTGACTTCAACATGGATGGCGACGGCCCCCCCGCCACCACACTCTTCGAACTCGCCAAGGCCGCGGGCAAGCGCATCGGCGTGGTGACGACCACCCGCGTGACGCACGCCACGCCCGCCGCCTGCTACGCGCACGGCAATCACCGCGACGCCGAGAACGACTTCGCGCTGCAGGCGCTCCCTACGGACGCGTCCTACAACCCTGCGTTGCTGGGCGGCCTCGACCTGCTCGCCGGTGGCGGGCGACGTCAGTTCCTCGACGCGTCGATGACCGATGAAGAAGGCGAGGCCGGTCGCCGCAGCGACGGCCGCGATCTGCGCGCCGAGTTCCAAGCCGCGAACTACGAGTACGTGTGGAACGCGGAGCAGTGGTCGGCGCTCGGCGTGGAGCAGCTGCCCGTGCTCGCGCTGTTCAACAGCTCGCACATGGAGTACGAGCACGATCGCGCGCTCGACCTGGGCGGCGAACCGAGCCTGGTGGAGCTCACGCTCAAGGCGGTCGAGTTGCTCGAAGCCTCGGCCGACGACAACGGTTGGTTGCTGCTGGTGGAGGCCGGGCGTATCGATCACGCGCATCACGGTGGCAACGCCTTCCGCGCCTTGCGTGAAACCGAACAACTCGACCGCGCCGTGGAAGCCGCGAGCGCCGCGGTGAACCTGGAAGAGACCTTGGTGCTCGTGACCGCCGACCACAGTCATGGGTTCGTGCTCGCGGGCTACCCGTTGCGTCCGCTCGAAGAGCTGCCCTACAAGCCGCGAGACTGGGACGAGGGCTTCGCCACGGGGAGCGCGCGCGATCGCCTGCTCGACGTGGCCTACCACCTCAACGCGCGCACGGGCGAAGTGCGCGCGGCCCGCGACGCCAACGGCGTGCCCTACACCGCGCTGCTCTACGCGAGCGGCCCGGGGTCGCGCACGGCGGCGCGCGTGGATCCCCGCGAGGACAAAGCCAACGGTTGGTTCGGCGCCGAGCCGACCGGGCCGCGCGACCCGAACTATCGCCAAGAAGCGCACGTGCCGCTCTCCTCGGAGACGCACGGCGGCGAAGACGTCTCGCTCTACGGCGTGGGGGCGGGCTCACATCGCGTGCGCGGCACGCTCTCGAACACCGAGATCTTCCAGGTGATGCGGCGTGCGCTCGGACTCTGAGTCGCAGCCCGAAGGCCCGCCCCGACGTGGCGCGGCGGCGGTCGTGCTCACCGTGGTGATCACGGTCGTGATCTGGCGCGCGCTCGAGGTCCCCGGCGACGCCGCCTCGGCCTTACAGCGCACCGACGGGCTCACGGCCTTGGAGACGCTCGAGCCGCGCGCCACGCCGCGCTTGAGCGAGACGCAGGCGTTCAGCTCGCCGGCGTGGCCCGGCGCGGCGAGTCGTCCCTCGCTGAGCGCCACTTACCTGCGCAGCGTTCGAGGCGCCGTCGACGAGGTGTTCGTGTTGCACCGCGACGCCGCGCGCGTGAGTTGGCAGTCTCCCGACAGCGGTCGGCGTGTCGACTTCGAGCAACATGGGCTCGACCCGCGGCGCGTGCTGAGCCAGTTGAGTGTGCGCGACGAAGGCGTCGTGCTCGACCTCGCCCTCGGCGACGCAGCCAGCGACCCCAGCGCCGCCAGTTGGGCCGACTGCTCGCTGGGCGGCTTCACGGTTCAGGAGCTGACGGCCCTGCGCCCCACCGAGGCCACGCGCGAAGCCTTCGGCGTGGAGTTCCGCGAGCTGCGCGCCGTGGGAGAACACGAAGCCCTGCGTGAAGTCTGGTGGAACGCGGAGCTCGAGGTCGCGCTCGAGTGGCGGCGCGTGGACGCGTCGGGTGAGGTGCGTCAGGTGTTGCAAGACCTGCAGCGCCCCGCGCGCGCGGGCGAGCTGCGCGATCCCGTCGAGCGACATCCGGAGTGGCGACGGCTCGATTTCGCCGACTGGCTCGACGAGGTCAGCGAGGGCTGAGTGGCGCGGCGAAGTCGCGGGGCAGGGGCGCGCGCAAGCTGATCTGCTGACCGTCGGCGGCGAGCGCCCACGCCGCGCTGAACGTGTCGCTCACGGCGGCGGCCACGTCTTCGCGGTCGGTCTCGGGATAGAAGTGCGTGAGCAGCAGCGCGCGTGCGGCGCAGTCGCGGGCCAGACGCGCGGCGCGTCGCGGCGTGAGGTGGCGTCCGAAGGGGCGCGCTTCGGGCACGGCGCCTTCGAGCACGAAGAGATCCGCGTGCGCGCCCAAGTCGGCGAGCTGCGCGCCCTCGATCGCGTCGCCGGAGAACGCCAGCTCGAAACCATCGGGGAGTGTGAGACGCCAACCCAGCGAGCTGCTGTGGTGCTCCACGTCGAAGGCTCGCGCGCGCGTGGAGCCGAATTCGAAACTCGCGCCGGGCCCCGCAACGTGGACTCGATGGCCTTCTCCGGGCGAGGCCAACCAGCCGCGCCACGCGTTGCGCAGTCGGCTCATCAGCAGCGCGACCTCGGGGTGCCCCACCACGCGCAAGCTCGGCACACGCTGCGGGACCGACGGGCTGCGCAACGCGAACAAGAGGTGCACGAGGTCGGCGCAGTGGTCGGGATGCACGTGCGTGAGCAGCACGCCGCTGATGCGTTCGAGCGGGTAGCCGGCCGACGCCGCGCGTTGCAGCGCACCCGGCCCCAGGTCGACGAGCAGCACGTCCCCCGCGCCGTCGTCGACGAGGTAACAGGAGGTGCCCCGCTCGGCGCGCGGCACCGCGCTGCCCGAGCCGAGCACGATCAGGCGCGCGGGGCTCGCCATGCATGCTCCACGAGCGTGTCGAGGTCGGTGTGGCGCGGCGTCCAGCCGAGTTGCTCGCGCGCGCGGTCGGCGGCGGCCCACAACTCGGGTGGGTCTCCGGGACGTCGCGGGCCGATCTTGACCGGCACCGCGCGCCCGGTGACGCGCTCCACGCTGGCGATCACTTGGCGCACGGACTGCGGCGCGCCGTAGCCGAGGTTGGCCGTGAGGCTCGCGCCGCCGTCGAGCAGGTGTTGCACGCCGAGCACGTGGGCGTCGGCGAGGTCTTCCACGTGCACGTAGTCACGCAGGCAGGTGCCGTCGGGCGTGGGGTAGTCGTCGCCGTTGAGTGTGAGCGGCGCGCCTGTTTCGGCGGCGCGCAGCGCGAGTGGCAGCAGATGCGTCTCGGGGTCGTGGCGCTCGCCGAGCACACCGTCGGCGCTGGCGCCCGCGGCGTTGAAGTAGCGGAAGACCACCGCCCGCAGGTCGGACGCGGCGATCTCGTCCTCCATGGCAGCTTTGGTTTCGCCGTACACGTTCACCGGCGCGCGCGGCGTGGACTCCACGATGGGCACGGCGGGCGGCAAGCCATAGACCGCGCAGGTGCTCGAGAACACGAGCTTGTCCACGCCCGCGGATTGCATCGCGCGGATCAGGCTGCGCGTGCCGTCGCGATTGATGCGCCAGTAGAGCTCGGGGCGCTCCATCGACTCACCCACGTAGCAGCGCGCGGCGAAGTGCAGGACGGCTTGCACCTGGTGTTCGCGCAGCGTCTGCTCGAGGCGCTCGGTGTCCAGGATGTCGGCTTGCACGAGCGGCGCGCCCAGCACGGCGTCGGCGTGACCTTCGGAGAGGTCGTCGTAGACCACGACGCCGTGACCCGCGGCGCGCAAAGCGCGGACAGCGTGACTTCCGATGTATCCGGCACCACCGGTGACCAGCAGCATGAGGCTCTCCGTGGTGTCCTGGGCGGGTCGCGTGCGAGCGGCGCATCTTAGCGAGGCGTGCGGCTGCACCCAAGCTGTCGGCTGCCTCGCAGCCACCACCGCAGGTCCCGCGATCGAGTCCTGCCTCGAGTCTGATCGCGTGCTCACGCGAACGCGGGGTTCACTCGGGCTCGTGGTGAGCGTCGGCGCTGCTGGCTCGTTATGATGCCCCGCACCACGTCCCCTGGGAGGAGCATCGTGTCCACCGAGACCGAGTCGACGCCGCCACTGGAGCAACACCTCGAGGGCCTGCACCGCCTGCATCGAGGCAAAGTCCGCGACATCTTCGCGGTGGATCGCACCCAGATGTTGTTGGTCGCCACCGATCGCGTGAGCGCCTTCGACGTGGTGTTGCCGCAGCGCCTGGAAGGCAAGGGCAAGTGGCTCACCAGCCTGAGCGAGTTCTGGTTCGACCAGACCAGCGCGATCATCGACAACCACGTGCTCGAAACCGACGTGCACAAGATGCCCGACGCGATCAAGCAACACGCGGCGCTGCTCGAAGGCCGCTCGATGCTGGTGCGCAAGGCCACGCCGCTCAAGGCCGAGTTCATCGTGCGCGGCTACGTGGCCGGTTCCGGTTGGAAGGACTACCAGAAGACCGGCGCGATCTGCGGTCACCAGATGCCCGCCGGGTTGAAGGAGTGCGACAAGCTCCCCGAGCCGATCCTCACTCCGTCCACCAAAGCACCCGTGGGTGAGCACGACGAGAACATCAGCGTGGCGCAGCTCGCGCACCTGATCGGCCCCGGTCTCGCGAGCCAAGCGGGCGCCATCGCGTTGGCGCTCTTCGAACACGCGCAAGCGCACTGCGCGGCACGCGGCATCCTGCTCGCCGACACCAAGTTCGAGTTCGGCCTCATCGAAGACAAGCTCACGCTGATCGACGAAGTCTTCACGCCCGACAGCTCGCGCTACTGGAGCGCGGCAGACTACGAACCCGGCCGCAACCAGGACAGCTACGACAAACAGATCATCCGCGACGCGCTCGAAGCCACCGACTGGAACAAGCAGGCGCCCGGCCCCGAGCTGTCCGCAGAGATCATGAGCAAGGCGCTCGCGCGCTACGAAGAGATCCATTCCCTGATTACCGGACAGCCTCGATGACTGCACCTGATGTGATTTGGTTCCTCGGCAGCGACTCCGACCTCCCCCACGTGGAAGGCGGCTTCAAGCAGCTGCGCGACCTCGGCATCTCCTTCGAGGTGCGCATCTTGTCGGCCCACCGCACGCCCGATCAGGTCGGGCAGGTGGCGTCGGGTGCGCGCGAGGCGGGCACCAAGGTGCTGATCGGCGTGGCCGGCGGCGCGGCCCACCTCGCCGGCGTGCTCGCGTCGATGACGACCTTGCCCGTGATCGCCGTGCCGATCCCCACGGAATTCGCCGGAGGTCTCGACTCCTTGTTGTCGATGGTTCAGATGCCGAGCGGCATCCCCGTCGCCACGGTGGCGGCGAACAAGGCCGGCGGGAAGAACGCCGCGCTCTTGGCCGCGCGCATCATGAGTGTGAGCGACGGCGCGGTGGCGGCTCGTCTCGATGAGCACAAACAGGGCATGGCCGAAGCCGTGCTCGCCAAAGACAAGAAAGTCCGATCCAAGTACGCGAGCAACTAAGCATGGCCAGTTACCCGAACACGATCTGCTGGGTCGGCGACCTCAACGGTCATTGCCAGATGATCGAGCAGACGCTGCTCCCCGCTGAGTACAAGGAGATCGAGGTCTCCACGCAGGAGCAGATGTGGGACGCGATCAAGCGGCTCGCCGTGCGCGGTGCGCCGGCCATCGGCGTGGCCGCGGGCTTCGGCGTGGTGCTCGGCATCCGCGACAGCAAGGCGAGCAACTGGGACGAGTTCGAGCGCGACCTCAAGGCCACCACCGAGTACTTGGCCAGCTCGCGCCCCACCGCAGTGAACCTCTTCTGGGGCGTCGACCGCATGACGGCTGCGGCCCACTCGGTGAAGGACAAGACCGTCCCCGAGATCAAGCAGCACCTGCTCGAAGAGTCGCAGCGCATCTGGGAACAAGACCGCGACATCTGCCGTCGCCTGGGTCAGCACGGGCATGAGTTGTTGGCGGAAGGCGAGACGGCGCTCACGCACTGCAACGCGGGCGGCCTGGCCACGGCCGACTACGGCACGGCGCTGGCCGTGTTCTTCGCCGCGCACGAAGCCGGCAAGAAGATCCAGGTCTTCGCCGACGAGACGCGCCCGCTCAACCAGGGCAGCCGACTCACGAGTTGGGAGCTGCACAACGCCGGCATCGACGTGACCCTGATCTGCGACAACATGGCCGGTCAGGTTATGAAGGAAGGTCGCATCCAGAAGATCTTCGTGGGCAGCGACCGCATCGCTGCCAACGGCGACGCCGCCAACAAGATCGGCACCTACTCGGTGTCGGTGCTCGCGAAGCACCACGGCGTGCCCTTCTATGTCGTCGCGCCCACGTCCACCTTCGACATGGACACGGCGCACGGCAAAGACATCCCGATCGAGCAGCGCGACCCCGACGAGATCCGCCGCGGCTACTCCGGCGGCCTCAACGCCCCCGCCGACGTGAAGGTCTACAACCCCGCCTTCGACGTGACGCCGCACGAGCACATCGCCGGGATCGTCACCGAATTCGGCGTGATCGAGAATCCCACCACGGAACGCGTGCGAGAACACTTCAGGCAGAACGGCCTGCTGGCCGATCAATGAACTCCTAGTTAGGACGTGCCCACACGAGTCACCCAGGGGAGTTCCGATGGCCACCACCAGCAAGCGCCCCAAGGCGACCAGCAAGAAGGCGACCGCCAAGAAGCCGACGAAGGCTGCCTCCAAGAAGAAGGCGGCGTCCACGCGCACCTCGAGTCGCTCCGCCAAGCGTCGCAGTCCCAAGGCGCCGCCCGAAGACGCTGAGCTGTTGGAGTACGAGCGCACCCAATTCCTGCGCGCGATGGACAAGTACAAGCGCCAGACGGGCAAGACCTTCCCGTCGTGGACGGAAGTGCTCAGCGTGCTGCGTGACATCGGTTGGGTGAGCCCGTCGCGTCTGCGCGACGTGATGAACCAGGCCAAGTGATCGCGGCTACGCGCTGAGCGACTCGTGGCCGTTGAGGTCGCGGGCCGTCGACTCGCAGCTCAGGGCGCTGCCTTCGTCGTGCGCGAGACGCGCATGTGTCGCGCGTCAGCTGCGCGCGTCGAGGATCGGCACGAGGGTGTCTTCGAGCTTCTCGTAGAGCGCGCCGGTGGCGACCACGTCGCGGGCGCAGTAGGCTGCGATCTCGTCGATGCGACCGTCTTCGTAGAACTCCTGCACCCGGCTGCCGTCGAGCCCCTCTTCTTTGGGTGACGTGACACCGAAGCGTCGGCACCAGTAGTCGAGATTGAAGTTGGCTCGCAGCGCACCGCGGAAGTTGAGCACCTCGGCGAGGTCGCAGTGCGTGTCGAAGCTGTAGCGGTAGCCCACCAGGTTGAGCGTGGGTTTCACGCCCAGCAGCGCCGAGCGGATCATCAGATAGGGTCCGTCGAACTGCCGGCCGTTGAAGGTCACGATGCGGCCGACCTTGCCGCTGCCGAGCATGCGCCAGAACTCTTCGAGCATCTCGCGTTCGTCGCCATCGAAGCGGCGGAATCCCACCGGGCCGTCTTCGGTCCAGCCGCGGCTCTTGCCCTCGACGAACACGCCGCCGGCGCGCTCGTTGCTGATGTTGAGCATGCCGATCACGATGATGCGGCCGGTGCCGGGCGAGAGGCCCAGGCGATGCGGCACGGCTTCGCGCTCGCCGTCGGACTGCGCGCGGCCTTGCAGGTACTCACGCGTCTTGTCGTCGATCGAGTCCCAGGGGACGCCGACCGTTTCGATGTCGACGACGTAGGTGTCGCCGCCGCGTGCCATCAGCGCGCGACCTCGCGCTGCGCGACGCGCACCACGCTGCCCGCATCGAGCTGCGCGCTGAGCTGGTCGCGGATCACAGCGGTTGCACCAGCGGGAAAGCTTCCACGAGTTGCTGCACGCGGCCGCGCACGCGTTCACTGAGCGTGCCGTCGGTGGGCGCTTCGAGCACGTCGGCGATGCAGTCGGCCACGGTGCGGAGCTCGTCGGGCCCCATGCCGCGCGTGCACAGCGCGGGCGTTCCGAGACGCACGCCCGAGGCCTTCATGGGCGGCTGCGTGTCGTAGGGGATCATGTTCTTGTTGACCGTGATGCGCGCCATGCCGAGCGCCTCTTCGGCTTCGGCGCCGGTGAGGCCGCGGCTGCCGACGTCGACCAACACGAGGTGGTTGTCGGTGCCGCCGGACACGATGCGCACGCCGCGTTCGCTCAAGCGTTCGGCCAGCGCGGCGGCCGAGGCCACCACGCGCTGTTGGTACTCACGGAAACCGGGCTCGCTGGCTTCCTTGAGCGCCACGGCCTTGCCCGCGATCACGTGCATGAGCGGGCCGCCCTGGATGCCGGGGAACACGCGCGAGTTGATCGCCTTCATCCAGCCCTTCTTGGCCAGCACCATGCCGCCGCGCGGGCCGCGCAAGCTCTTGTGCGTGGTGAGCGTGACGACGTGCGCGTGCGGCACGGGGCTCGGGTGCATGTCGGCTGCCACCAGCCCGGCGATGTGCGCCATGTCGACCATGAACGCGGCGTCGATCGACTCGGCGATGGCCGCGAAGCGTTCGAAGTCGAGGTGACGCGAGTACGCGCTCGCGCCGGCCAGGATCAAGCGCGGCTTGTGCTGCTTGGCGAGCGCTTCGACTTCGTCCATGTCGACCTGCTCGGTCTCACGGTTCACGCCGTAGAAGATCGGTTCGTAGAGGCGCCCCGAGAAGTTCATCGGGTGACCGTGCGTGAGGTGCCCGCCGTGCGCGAGGTCCATGGCCAGGAAGCGGTCGCCCGGCTCGAGCAGCGACATGAGCACGCCCATGTTCGCTTGGCTGCCCGAGTGCGGTTGCACGTTCGCGGTGTCGGCGCCGAAGAGTTCCTTGGCGCGCGCGATGGCCAGGCGCTCCACGTCGTCCACGTGTTCGCAGCCGCCGTAGTAGCGTCGCCCGGGGTAACCCTCGGCGTACTTGTTCGTGAGCACCGAGCCGACGGCTTGTCGCACCGCCGTGCTCGTGATGTTCTCCGACGCGATCAGCTCGAGGTCGTCGTGTTGGCGACGCGTCTCCGCTTGGATCGCGGCGAAGATCTCGGGGTCGACCTGTTCGATCTCGCTCATCGTGTGCTCTCGGTGTGCTCGCCTCGCGGCGAGTTGGTGTGAGGGATGTGGCTCGCGGTCGTCGGGTCGGCGGCCGGCGCCGCGACGCCTGGTGTCGTGACGCCCGGTGCGGTCACGCGTGGATCTCGCCGACCGAACGGGCCAGCTCCCAGAGCGTGTCGAAGGTGAAGATGCCCGTGCCGTGCCCGTCGCTCCACTCGAACTGCAGACCGTAGTTGCCCACCGGTTCGATGCGCAGCGGACGCACATCCTGCGGCACGCTGGCGGGGTCGAGCAGCGGGTCGTTCGACCATTCGTCCACGCACTGCGCGCACTTGCAGGCCAGCCGAATCGCGCGCACGGGGTAGCGCGTGCGGGGCCCATGGCTCCAATGGATCACGAGGTGATCGGGACCATCCTGCTCGAGCCTGCTCGGGCGGTCCGCGGGGCCGGGCGCCGCGACCTCTGTGCTCATGACTGCCACGAGAGGTTGAGGTCCGAACCCGTGGGCCCGTTGCTCGCCGCAGGCAGCGCCTGCATCACGCTCTTGGCGAGCGATGCGAAGGCCTTGCCGGCGGGGCTGTCGGGTGCGCGCACCACGATGGGTTCGCCTTCGTCGCCGCTGGCGGCCAAACCGGCTTGCAGCGGGACCTCGCCGAGGAAGGGCACGCCGAGTTCCTTGGCCGTGCGCGCCCCACCGCCGCGCAGGAAGATCTCGTGTTCCTTGTCGCAACCGTCGCAGATGAACACGGACATGTTCTCGATGATGCCGAGCACGGGCACCTTCACCTGCTCGAACATCTTGAGTCCCTTGCGCGCGTCGACCAGCGACACTTGCTGCGGCGTGGTCACGATCACGGCGCCGGAGAGCGGCGCCTTCTGCGTGAGCGTGAGTTGGGCGTCGCCGGTGCCGGGCGGCATGTCGACGATCACGTAGTCGAGCTCGCCCCACACGACCTGCTCGAGGAACTGGTTGAGCGCGCCGTGCACCATCGGGCCACGCCACACCATGGGCGTGTCGGGGTCGACCAGGAAGCCGATCGACATGAGCTTGATGCCGTGCGCGTCGAGCGGCTTGACGAGCTTGTCGCTCACCGGTTCGGGCCGACCGCTGGCGCCGAACATGGTGGGCATCGACGGGCCGTAGATGTCGGCGTCGAGCAGACCCACGCGCGCGCCTGCACGCGCGAGCGCCAGCGCGAGGTTCGCGGCGGTCGTGGACTTACCCACGCCGCCCTTGCCGGAGGCCACGGCGATCACGTGCTTCACGTCGGGCATGACGGCGCGCTTCTCGGGCGCCGCGCGCACACTCACGCTGGCGTCGATGTGCACGCTGCTCACGCCGTCGAGCGCCTTCACGGCGGCTTCGGCTTCGTTCTTGCGCGCGTCGAGCCAACCCTCGGGGGCGGCTTCGGGCAGGCTCACGGCGAGGTCGAAGGACACCGCCCCACCGGACACGACCAACTTGCGCACCGCTCCCGCGCTCACGACATCCTTGTCGATCTGGGGCAGTTTGACGGCTTTGAGGGCGCCGTAGACCTCCTGAATGCTGGGCACGAGGGCCTCCTGGGTGAAGCGTCCAAGGATACGAAAGGCCAGCGCTCGCCGCGACGGGAACAGCGCCGCAGAAGCGCACCCCTCCGAGCGCGCACCGCGTGGAGCACAGCGCTTCGCGACGGACGAGCAGCGTCCTGCCCGCGCTCGCCTCCACCGAGCCGTGCGCGCTCACGTCGGATGTGCCGCGAGGGCCGGCCCCGATCCGGGACCGACCCTCGCGAACAGGTTGGGCGCGCGGGGCGCCCCGCCGAACGTCTCCGCTCAGTAGCGGTAGTGCTCGGGCTTGTACGGGCCTTCCTTCTCGAGCCCGAGGTACTCGGACTGCGCGTCGCTCAGCACCGTGAGGTTCACGCCGAGCTGCTCGAGGTGCGCGCGCGCGACTTCTTCGTCGAGCTTCTTCGGCAGCGTGTAGACACCGATCTCGTACTTGTCGGTGTCACGCCAGAGCTCGATCTGCGCGAGCACCTGGTTGCTGAAGCTGTTGCTCATCACGAACGAGGGGTGTCCCGTGGCGCAACCGAGGTTCACCAAGCGACCCTCGGCGAGCAGGATGATGCTGTGGCCGTCGGGGAAGGTGTAGAGATCGACCTGCGGCTTGATCTCGGTCTTCTTGATGCCCTTGAAGGACTCCAGGCCGGCGACGTCGATCTCGATGTCGAAGTGGCCGATGTTGCACACGATGGCGTCGTCCTTCATGTTCGACATGTGCGTGGCGGTGACGATGTCACGGCAACCGGTGGTCGTCACGAAGATCTGACCTTCGTTGACCGCGTCTTCCATGGTCGTGACTTCGTAGCCTTCCATGGCGGCTTGCAGCGCGCAGATCGGGTCGATCTCGGTGATGATGACGCGCGCGCCGAGGCCGCGCATGGCGGCGGCGCAACCCTTGCCCACGTCGCCGTAACCGGCGACCACGACGACCTTGCCGGCCACCATCACGTCGGTGGCGCGCTTGATGCCGTCGGCCAGCGACTCACGGCAACCGTAGAGGTTGTCGAACTTGCTCTTGGTGACCGAGTCGTTGACGTTGATCGAGGGCTTCAGCAGCTTGCCCGCGCGCCACATCTTCATGAGCGCGTGCACGCCCGTGGTGGTCTCTTCGGTGATGCCGCGCACTTCCTTCATGTGCTCGGCGAAGCGCTCCTCGTGCAGCATGGCGGTGAGGTCACCGCCATCGTCGAGCACCATGTTCGGGCCCTTGCCGTCGGGCCACACGATGGTCTGCTCGATGCACCAGTCGGCCTCTTCCACGGTTTCGCCCTTCCAGGCGAACACGGGGATGCCGGCGGCGGCCATGGCGGCGGCGGCGTGGTCCTGCGTGCTGAAGATGTTGCAGGAGCTCCAGCGGACTTCGCCGCCGAGTTCGATGAGCGTCTCCATCAGCACGGCGGTCTGGATGGTCATGTGCAGGCAGCCGGCGATGCGCGCGCCCTTGAGGGGCTGCTCGGCCTTGTACTTCTCGCGGAAGTACATGAGGCCCGGCATCTCCTTCTCGGCGATCTCAATCTCTTTGCGGCCCCAATCGGCCAGATTGATGTCGGCGACCTTGTAGTCGGCGGTGGTCGTCGCTTGAGTCACGGGTCAATCTCCTGAATCGATGGACAGTGGAAGTGTGTGAGTAGAGCGGGCGAGGCTTCGCCCTTTGAAAATGGTGTGCGCGCTAGCTCGGACGTCGGCCGCGCAGCAGGAAGAGCGGGAGTTGCACGGTGCGCTTGGAAGGTGTTTCGACGACGTAGCGATCGCTGAGGATCTCGTGTTGAACATCCACGAAGCCCGCGGCGCGCAGGTCGTCTTGGAGGCTGGCGGGGTCGAGGCCCAGGCGCGTGTCGGCCATGGCGTCGTGCATCCAGGTTTCGTGGTGCGGCAGCAACTCGACCGCGGCCACGACGCCGCCGGGCTTCACGGCGCGCGCCATCTCCGAGAGGCCGGTGCGCGTGTCGGCGAGGTGGTGCAAGACCATGTGCGCGCAGGCGGCATCGACCTCGGCGTCGGCGAGCGGCAGGTCCTCGAGCGTGCCCAAGCGTGTTTCGACTTCGGCGGGCGAGTCGCCCAGTTTCTCGCTGGCCTTGGCGAGCATCGCGGGGCTGGCGTCCACGCAGATCACACGCGACGCGCGCCGCGCCAGGGCGGTGCTCAGGTAGCCGGTGCCGCAACCCACGTCGGCCACGACCAGCTCGGGCTGGATCAGCGCCGAGAGCAACTCGAGGCGGCCCGTGCCCTCGGCGAAGTCGGCGCCGAGCACGTCCCAGTCGCCGGCGATGCGATCGAAGAAGGCGCGACTGTCGCTGCGTTCCGCGAGCACCACCGCCAAACGTGCCTGGTCTGCTGAGCGCGTTTCGAGCTCGTCGATCCCAGGCGCGAGCGCGCGCCAGAGTTCGCCCAGGTGACCACCGGGGACCTCGAGTCGGCAGAAGGTGAAGTTGCCTTGGTGGCGCTCAGCGATGAGCCCCACCTCACGCAGGATCTTGAGGTGATTGCTGACGCGGCTCTGCCCCATCGCCAGGCTGCGTGCCAGCTCGCCCACGGCCAGTTCGGCCTGGTTGAGCAGGGCGAGGATGCGCAGACGGGTTTCGTCGGCGAGCACTCGCAGCAGCGCGGTCACGGACTCTTGGGCAACGGGCATCACGGGATCATAACACCGTGATGCGGTTGATCAAGTTCCGTTTTCTGCACGGAACAGCGCCCTTCGAGGGCGTCCGACGATCCGGCTGCGCGGGCGCAGCGGCGCGGGAGGCCTCAGTCGAGGCTGCCGTCGATCACTTCGCCGGTGCCCAGGCTGCGCTCGAGGTTGCCCACGTGCGAGTCGACGAGCTGCAGGTTGCCCGTGCCGGAGTGGAAGCTGCCGTGATGGACGCGCGACTCACGCAGCACGAAGGCGCCGGTGCTCGAGCGGGCGCGCAACTCGGCCAGCTCGCAGCCCTGCGTGAGCAAGGAGCCCACGCCCAGGTCGACGTTCGCCTCGTTGCCCTTCACGCTCACGAGCTGCACGTTGCCGGTTCCCGAGCGCAGCGTGAGCGTTTCGGCTTTCACGTCCTCGAGCTGCACAGCGCCCACGCCGGACTCCACGTTGAGCGTCTGCACACCCTGGAAGCGCGAGAGGATCACGCGGCCGCTGCCGGCCAGCAGGTCGAGGTTGATGCCTTGGGGGACGCGTCCGCGCATGCCGTTGATCACGCACTTGCCGCCTTCGAGCGAGCGCGCGCGCAGCATGCCGTCTTTGAGTTCGACGACGCCGTCGCCTTCGATCTCCGTCTGCAGCGTGACCACGAACTCGAACTTGGAGGCGGGGCCGCCCACCAACTCGATGTCCCCGGTGTGGGCGCCGAGCGTGAGCCCCTGCGAGATCGCGTCCGCACTCAGCTCACCTTGAACCGGGACTTCGCGTGAGAACTCGAGCACGATGTCGTCGACGACGAGGCGACCGTACTGCTCCTGCACGTGAGCGCCATCCATGCGAAGCGGCGAACCGCAGGCGATGATCAGAGCGGCGAGAGCGCCGAGGAGCAAGGGGGCGCGAAGCATGGCATCGACCTCGTGAGGCTGCGTGAGACGGAGCGACCCCGAACCGGGGTCTGCGGCCTCCCCATCGACAGCTCAGCCCTCGTTCTTGAGCCGAAAGCCCGCGCCTCAGGGCGCGGCGCTCAGTTCGCTCCGTAGCGCTTGAGGAAGGCCGTCTTCCACGGGCCGAAGCGGCCGCGCTCGATCTCGTGTCGGCAGCTGGCCAGCAGGTCCTCGTAGAACTGCAGGTTGTGGATGCTGGCCAAGGTCTCGAACAGCGGTTCGCGCGCGTAGTTGAGATGTCGCAAGACCATGCGCGAGTAGTGACGGCAGGTGTAGCAGCCGCACTTCGAGTCGACGGGTTCGATCGCGTGTGTGTGGATCTTGTCGCCGATGCGCAGCTTGCCCTTGCGCGTGAACAGCGTGCCGCCGCGGGCATAGCGCGTGGGGATCACGCAGTCGAACATGTCCATGCCGCGTTCGACGGCTTCGAGGATGTCCTCGGGGAGACCGACGCCCATCAGGTAGCGCGGTTTGTCGTCGGGCAGCAAGGGCGCCGTCCAGCCCGTGACTTCGCACATGAGTTCGTGACCTTCGCCTACGCTCACGCCGCCGATCGCGAAGCCGTCGAAGGGGATCGCGGTGATCTCGGCGGCCGAGCGTTCACGGTGCTCGCGGTACACGCCGCCCTGCACGATGCCGAAGAGCAGCTGGTGCCCGGCGAGCTTCTGGCTGCGACACGCGCGCGCCCAGCGCGTGGTACGCGTGACGCTCGTGTTGACGTACTCCGAGGGCGCGTCGTGCGGGCAGCACTCGTCGAAAGCCATCACGATGTCGGCACCGAGGCGTCGCTGGATGTCCATCGAGCCGGCGGGGTCGAGCAGGAAGGGCGGCTTGCCCTTCTCGAGTCGGAAGCGCACGCCCTCGTTGGTGATCTCTTTGTCAGGCAGCGAGAACACTTGGAAGCCGCCCGAGTCGGTGAGGATCGTGCGGTCCCACGCCATGAAATCGTGCAGGCCACCGGCGCGCTCCACCAGTTCGGTGCGCCCGTGCAGACTCAGGTGATAGGTGTTGGCGAGCACCACGCGCGAACCGATCTCGGCCAGGTCGCGCGGCAGCACGGCTTTCACTGCGCCTTGCGTGCCGACGGGCATGAAGGTGGGCGTTTCCACCGTGCCGTGTGTGGTCTGGAAGCGAGTTCGACGCGCCCCCGTGGGATCGGTGCGGATCAACTCGAAGCGGATTTTCGGGGCCATGTCGAGTCAGCGTCCGCGCAGGGACCAGGCGAGCAGGAACCAGCCGGCGATCATCAGGGCGCCGCCGATCGGAGTGATCGCTCCCCACCAGCGAGGCGCGCCGAGCGCCATCCCGTAGAGGGTGCCGCAGAACACGAGGGTTCCCAGGCTGAAGCACCAGCTCGCGCTCGCAGCGCGCTGCGGGATCAGCGCGGCGACGGCGAGCAGCGCGAGCGCGTGCACCAGTTGATACTGCGCGGCGGTCTGCCACCAACCGAGCTGCTCGGGGTCGAGACGCTCACGCAAGCCATGCGCACCGAAGGCGCCCGCCACCACCGCCAGCCCTCCGAGCACGGCGCCGATCATTCCAGGGTTCATGAACTCGTACCGCCGCCGGGTTTCCAGAGGATCTCGTGCTCTCCCGCTGCGCGACGCGCGAGGACGAACAGCAAATCAGAGAGTCGATTCAAGTAGCGCAGGCCTTCGGGGTTCGTGTTGTCTTCGTCCGCCTCGAGCAGCTGCAGCAGGCAACGCTCCGCGCGCCGACAGACCGTGCGCGCCAAGTGCAGGTTCGCGCTGAGCAACGTGCCGCCGCAGAGCACGAAGCTCTTGAGCTCGCCGAGCTCCGCGTTGAGTTCGTCGATCCAGGCTTCGAGGGCGGCGGTGTTCGACGCGGCGATGCGCAGGCGCGCGCCGGGCTCTTCTCGTTCCGGGCGACCGGGTACGCACAGGTCGGCGCCCAGGTCGAAGAGGTCGTGCTGCAGCGCGGTGAGGCGCGCGGCATTGGCGGGGTCGCTCTCGTTCGCGAGACAGACGCCGAGCACGGCGCCCAGCTCGTCGACAGTGCCGTAGGTCTCGATGCGGGCGTGGTGTTTGGGCACGCGGGTGCCGTCGCCCAGGGAGGTGAGGCCGGCGTCGCCGCCGCGCGTGTAGATCTTGTCGAGTCGGACCATGGTGTTCCTGCGTGCTCTCGCTGACGTCGCCGATTCGCGCTCGCAGGCTCAGCACCCTCAACGAGCGCACCGGACAACGAACGCGGGCCGACCAGTCCGTCGCGGGGTGCATGGCCCCACGCCGCTGGACGGCCCGCTCGCGAGTCTACTCTTCGCGCGACTTCGCGCGATGCGGATCAGGCGATGCGTTCGTACTGTCCGCGGGACAGGCGCTTGAAGCGCGGGTCCTTGGCGAGCGCGTTGCTGACCATCATGTTGAAGTTCTTCGAGGTCGTCTTGTAGCCGTTCTTCTTCACGTAGTCGGCGGCTTCGGAAGGCGACACCACGGCGCGCACTTCCATGGCCTGCGCCAGCGCGTCACCCAGTGAGATCTCGTTCTTGGCGCGGCGACGACCGGTGCTGCCCGGCTTCGGGCCCGGCTTGTTGCCGCTGCGGCGCGGCGCGCTGCCACCCAGCTCGGCGTCGATCTCATCCAGCTCGGCCAGCAGCGCCTTACGACGTGCCTCGAGCTTCGGGCGGGCCTTCTCGCGGCGCGCGATCTCGGCGTTGAGTTCTGCGGTGCTGATGTTGTTGAGCTTCATGGGGACCTCGGGCAGGTGACGGGATGACCACGCGAACTCCCTCCGAAGGAGCGCGGGCGGGTGCCGTGATTCCGCAATCACTGGCGTGCTGTGACAGGGCGTCAAGTCAATCAAAGTGAGAGTTGACTCGTCAAGTCAAGTTGACCCGAATGAGTGCCGACTCAAGAGCCGAATCGAGAACCCGATGTGAAACGGCCGAGCCGTCTTCCCCAGAACTCTGCGCACGTAGGCTGCGTGAGTGAAGTTCCAGCCTGCGGACGCCGCACAGTGGGATGAGACGGCGCTCGACTGAGCACCTGGAAGTCGCCCGCTGTCTGAGCCGATCGAGCCCGACGAGACGATCGTCCAGGGTCAGGGCGAGACTTGCTCGAGCACTCACTCGGAGCGCCCACACAGTGAACACCGAGACTGGAGCCGTGCTCCTCGCGCCGAGAACTCGCCGCGTGGCAGGGAGCTGCCACTCAGCGGGCCGCGCGAGAAAGTGGCTCCCCGGGCTGGACTCGAACCAGCGACCCTCTGATTAACAGTCAGATGCTCTAACCAACTGAGCTACCGGGGATCCGAAGCGCCGAAGTCTAGGAGCTGCTCTCGGTCGGCGCAAGAGCGGGCTGCGGGATGTAGCGCAGCAATCGAGACAGCGTGGCGCGCAGCTCTGTGCGCGGCACGATCAGGTCGAGCTGACCCTTCTCGAGCAGGAACTCGGCGCGCTGGAAACCGGCCGGCAGCTTCTTCTTGATGGTGCCCTCGATCACACGCGGACCGGCGAAGCCTACCAGCGCTTCGGGTTCGGCGATCACGAAGTCGGCCGCCATCGCCCACGAGGCCGTGACGCCGCCCGTGGTCGGATGCGTGCAGATCGAGATGAAGAAGCCACCCGCCTCGCGCAACTCCGCGAGCGCCGAGCAGGTCTTGGCCATCTGCATCAGCGAGAGGATGCCCTCGTGCATGCGCGCCCCACCGGACGCCGCCACCAGGATCAGCGGCTCGCCGCGCTCCTTGGCCAGCTCGGCGGCGCGCGTGACCTTCTCGCCCACCACCACGCCCATGCTGCCGCCCATGAACTTGAACTCGAGCACGCCGAAGACCACCGCGCGACCTTCGATGCTGCCCAGGCCGTAGCGCATGGCTTCCTTCAGGCCGGTCTTGGTCGCGGCCTCGGCGAGCTTCTCGGGGTACGGCTTGCTGTCGACGAAGCCCAGCGCGTCGATCGCCTCCATGCCCGCGTCGAGCTCCTGCCAGGAGGCCGGGTCGAGCGTGTAGGCGATGCGCGTGTGCGAGGAGATCGGGAAGTGGTGCCCGCACTCGGGACACACCTTGAGCATGTCGTCGAGGTCTTTGCCGAACACGGTGCTGCCGCAGTCGGGGCAGCGCACCCACAGGTCACCGGGGATGTCCTTCTTGCGGTGACGACGCCAGGGCAGGGAGGCCATCTCAGGATCTCACGGCGAGTTTGGCTTCGGCGGTCTCGCGCAGGGTGGCGATGGTCGCCGCCCAATCGTCGCTGCCGAAGACGGCGGAGCCGGCCACGAACACGTTGGCGCCGGCTGCTGCTGCGTCGCCCACGGTGGCGGGCGCGATGCCGCCGTCGATCTCGATGTCGCCCTCGAAGCCCCAGGAGCGCACGGTTTCGATCTTGCTGAGCACTTCGGGCATGAAGCTCTGGCCGCCGAAGCCCGGGTGCACCGACATGACCAGCAGCATATCGAGCTCGTCGATGAGGTCGCGCACGGGCGCGATGTCGGTCTCGGGGTTCACGGCGAGCCCTGCGCGCGCGCCGGCCTTGCGGATCACGCCGAGCGCTTCGGGTTCGGTTTCGAGATGACAGGTGAGCACGTGCGCGCCGGCTTTCACGTAGCGTTCGGCGAACTCGACCGGGTTGCTGACCATGATGTGCACGTCGAGCGGCTTGGTCGCGACCTTGTGCAGCGCCTTCACGATCGGGGGGCCGAGGGTGAGGTTGGGCACGAAGTGACCGTCCATCACATCCACGTGCAACCAATCGGCGCCGGCGCGTTCCACGGCCGCAACATCGCGGGCGAGGTTCACGAAGTCGGCGGACAACAGAGAGGGAGCGATCTTCACCGGGGGCGTCATGTGCTCATCCTCTCACTGGACCGGGCTGGATGCCAGCGGGCTCGGGGCGCTTGCGGTGCTCGGCCTGCTCCATCGTGCGCGGGCAGCCGCCGTGGACTCGCGCTGCCCAGCCCTTGGCTCGGCAGCGGCGCGCCCACGACAGCCCACAACAGCTCCGTTCTAGCTGTGGCCCAAGGCCGCGAGGCCCGGCAGTTGCTTGCCCTCGAGCAGCTCGAGCGAAGCGCCGCCGCCTGTGGACACGTGGTCGACTTCGCTGGCGAGGCCGAACTTGGCCACGGCCGCCGCGCTGTCGCCGCCACCCACCACCGTGTAGGCCGACGAGTTCGCCACGGCGCGCGCCACGGCGAGCGTGCCCGCTGCGTAGGCCTCGCGCTCGAAGACGCCCATCGGACCGTTCCACACGACCGTGCCCGCCTTGGCCACGCAGTCCACGTAGCGCGCGGCGCTGGCCGGGCCGATGTCGAGGCCCATCAGGCCTGCGGGGATGTCGCCGACGACGGCCTGCGCGTCGTCGGAGTCGAAGCTCGCGGCGCACACGTGATCTTCGGGCAGCAACAGGTCGACGCCGCGCTTGGCGGCCGCGTCGATCACCGAGCGCGCTTCGTCGAGCATCTCGGTCTCCACGCGGCTGTCGCCCACGCCGCCGCCCTTGGCTTGCAAGAACGTGTAGGCCATGGCGCCGCCGATCACGAGCGCGTCGACCTTGTCGAGCAGATGGCTCACGACGCCGAGCTTGTCGGACACCTTGGCGCCGCCGAGCACGGCCACGAGCGGACGCGCCGGCTCGTTGAGCACCTTGCCGAAGGCCTCGAGTTCCTTGCCGAGCAAGAAGCCCGCGGCGCAGTTTGCGCGACCAAGACGCTCCGGGATGCCGACCACCGAGGCGTGTGCGCGGTGCGCCGTGCCGAAGGCGTCGTTCACGTAGAGCTCACCGAGCGACGCGAGCGCGTCGGCGAAGGCGGCATCGTTGGCCTTCTCACCGGGATCGAAGCGCAGGTTCTCGAGCAGCGCGACGTCGCCGTCGACCATCGCCGACACGTGCGCTTGCACCGTGTCGCCGATGGTCTCCGGCAGCGCCGTCACCGGCCGACCGAGCAGCTCCGACATGCGCGCCGCCACCGGCGCCAGGCGCAGCTCGTCGCTGACACCCTTGGGCCGACCGAGGTGCGACATGGCGACCACGCGCGCCCCGCGCTCCACGAGGCTCTGCAAGGTGGGCAGCGCAGCGCGGATGCGCAGGTCGTCGGTGATGCTCCCGCTTTCCAGCGGCACGTTGAGGTCGAGACGCACCAGCACGGTGCGTCCACTCACCTCCAGTTGGTCGACGCGTTGCCAGCTCATCCCAGCGCGTGCGACTTGGCCACGAGGTCGACCACGCGGTTGCTGTAGCCCCACTCGTTGTCGTACCAGCTCACGATCTTGGCGGTGTTGCTGCCCATGACCATGGTGCAGCCGGCGTCGAAGATCGAGCTGTGCGGGTTGCCGATGATGTCGCTCGAGACGATCGGGTCTTCGGTGTACTCGAGGATGCCCTTGAGCGCGCCGTTGGCGGCCGCCTTCATGGCGCCGTTCACTTCGTCTGCGGTGACGTCCTTCTCGAGCGTGACGACCAAGTCGACAACCGAGCCGTTGACCACGGGCACGCGCATGGCCATGCCGTCCATCTTGCCGGCCAGACTCGGGATGATCTTGCCCACAGCCTTCGCGGCGCCGGTGGTGGTCGGGATGATGTTCTGCGCGGCGGCGCGCGCGCGACGCAGATCCGAGTGGATCATGTCGGCGATGCGCTGGTCGTTGGTGTACGCGTGCGTGGTCGTCATCAAGCCGTGCTTCACGCCGAAGCTGTCGACGAGCACCTTGGCGACCGGTGCCAGGCAGTTCGTGGTGCACGACGCGTTGCTGATGATCTTGTGCTCCGCCTTGAGCACGGCGTCGTTCACACCGAGCACGACCATGGCGTCGATCTCATCCTTGGGCGGCACGGTGAGCAGCACCTTGGGCGCGCCGGCTTCCATGTGCTTTTCGATCTGTGCGCGCGCGCGGAAGATGCCCGTGGACTCGATCACGAAGTCGACGTTGTTGTCCTTCCACGGGAGCGACGCGGGGTCGCGTTCGGCCGTGACCTTCACCGTGCGGCCCGACACGTTGAGCCCGCCGTCGGTGACCTCGACGCTGCCGTCGAAGCCCCCCATCACCGTGTCGTACTTGAGCAGGTGCGCCAGCGCCTTCGGGTCCGACAGGTCGTTGATCAACACGACTTCGAAATCGTCGCGCGCTTCCATGATCCGGAACACGGTGCGTCCGATGCGGCCGAAGCCGTTGATACCGATCCTGATGGCCATGGAAGAGATCTCCTGCGAAGCTCCCGGCTGGGTTCCCGGAGAGCTGAGTTGAAGGGTGACGGCGAAAAGGTCGGCGATTGTAGCGACACGAGGGGGGCCGCCGCCACGCGTGTGCGCCGCGTTGTTGCCGCGTTTTGCCCCGCCGACGCGCGACTCGGCCTCGCGGTTTCCGGCGGACGGGATTCGATGGGCCTCGCGGCCGCGGTCCAGGAGGCCGGCCTGGCGCCGCGCTGCGAGCTGCTGCATGTGCACCACGGCAGCGGCGTCTTCGCCGATCAGGCCGCGGACTTGGTCGGCGACTACGCACAGCGGCTGAGTTGGGACTACGCGGTGGCACGCTTGCCTCGAGACTCACCGGGCAGTGCGCGATCCGAGACCCGCTGGCGGGCAGCACGCATGGCGGCCCTGACCGAACTCGCGGAGCAGCGCGGCCTGAGTTGGGTGCTGCTCGCCCACCACGCCGCCGATCTCCGCGAGAGCGTGGCGCTGCACCTGATGCGCGGGCATCGCGGTCTGCGTGCGCTCGCTGGTCCAGCTTGCGTGCGGCCGCTCAACGCGCGCGTGATGTTGCTGCGCCCCTTCCTCGCGGAGTCGCCCGCGCTCGAGCCGCAACGACTCGCCGAGGCCGCGGCTTGCGCCGGCTCCCCGCATCTCGAGGATCCCAGCAACGCCTCGCTGAGCATCCCGCGCAACGCCGTCCGCGCGTGGTTGGCGAGTTCCTCGGGGGCCCCCTTCGAGGGGCGACTCGCCGCGTTGTCCGCGCGCGCCCGCTCGGGTTTGGGGCGTCTGCGCGAGCATTTGGTCGAGGCGCTTCACGACGGCCTTCAGCCTTGCGGCAAGGGGTGTCGGGTTGCGCGCACGGCGTTGCGCGCACCGCCAAGCCATGCGCCGATGAGCTGGCTGGCGGAGTTGTTGCGGCTGCTTGGCGCCGCGCTCGAGGAAGCCCATCAGCCGCACCTGTCACGCGGCGTGCTTCAACGCCTCTTGCGTGAGGTCGACGACGAGCGCGACCAGAGCGGCAGTCTGCCGGCCACGCCGCATCCGCTTCCCTACTTGCTGCGTCGCGACGGCTTGCACTTCCCGCACCACGCACTGATCACGGCTGAGCCGGCGGCGCGCGTGCTCAGCGCGTTGGGAGGCCTGCCGTGGGAGTCGCGTTAGTTGAGCGCGCCCGAGGAGTTCGTGCTGCTCGCGAGCTTGGCGTGCGCGGCGGAGTAGGCGCGCACGCGGTCGTTGTGCCAGGCGATGAGCAGGTCCCCGATCAGGAGCTCCGGCATGTGCGTCGGCAGCGTGAGCTGCATGCCGTCGCGGGTGCGCGCCCACGAGCTGCGATCCTTGCCGGTGCGTAGCAGCGTGCTGCTGCTGTTCGACGCGCGCGGAAGCGCCGGGTCGCTGAGTTCCCAGAGCAACTTGCCCGTGTCGGCGCGGCAGGCGTGCAGCCCCCACCCGCCGCCGGCCACGATCACCTCGCCGGCGCGCGAGGCAGCAGCGCCGGGCATGCCAGGCAGTGCGTGACGCCACAGGATGCGTCCTGAGTTGGCAGCCAGCGCAACGAGTTGGCCGTCACGCAAGGCGGCGTGCAACGTGCCGTCCACCCCGAGCTGCATGGCTCCGGCGGGCTCGGCGCCGAGCGAGCGCTCCCACGCGGTGGACGTGGGGACCCCGCTCGATGCCGGAAGCGCGAGCACTCGACCTGCACCATCCGTGACCAGCACGAGCGGGCGATCAGGCGTGGGGACGAACACCAGGTTCTCACCGAGCCCCTCCACGCCGCGGTACATCCAGAGCTGCGCTCCGCCACGCGAGAAGGTGTGCAGCGCGCCGGCGAGTGTGAGCACGAAGAGTTTGTCGCCGTGGAGCACGGCGGGCGCGGCGGCGGGCGAAGGCAAGCGGCGCGTGTCGAGCACGCCGCCGGTGGCCACGTCGACGGCCACGCACTTCAGGCCGGCGGTGAGCACGGTGCTGCCGTTGTGTTCACGCGGGCGCACGCTCAAGGGCGCGCCCATCTGTTGCGACCACAGCGCTTGGCCGTTGGCCACGTCGATGGCTGTGACGCTGCCGGCCGAGTCTTCGATGAGCAGCGCGCTCGTGAGCGGATGCAAGCGCCACGGGGCGGGGCCGGGGGCAGCCACGCTCCAGACCTCGGGGAGCTCGGCCGGCGCCGCGAGGGCGGGCGTGGCGCGAGTCAGCGGGCTGAGCAGCAGCACCACCAGAACGGGCGTGAACAGACGCAGGACCGGCAAGACGGTTCGAATCATGCCGCCGACGGTAGCGGAGCTTTGCGCGATGCGAAAGTCCGGGCTGGACCTGCCGCGCCGAACGGTCGATGAAAGCAGGATCACTTCGGGCGCTACACTGCCCGACTCGTTTCGGAGCCCTCATGAACCGCCTCGCCGACCGCCTCGCCGCGACGCGCCACGCGCTGGACCGCGCCGCTCGAGCCAGCGACCGGGCCGCAGAGAGCGTGCGGCTCGTGGTGGTCACGAAGTCGGCGCCGCCGAGCGTGTTCGCCGAGCTCGCCGAGTTGGGCGTGGCCGACCTCGGTGAGAACCGCGTGCAGGGGGCTGCCGAGCGCTTGGCCGGTTGGCGCACCGCGTTCCGCTGGCATTTCATCGGCAGCCTGCAAGCCAACAAGGTGCGCAAGGCCTTGCCGCTCTTCGACGTGTTCCATGGCGTCGACTCGATCGAGCTGATGCAGCGCATCGATCGCGTGGCGGGCGAGCTGGGCGTCGCGCCCGAACTCTTCCTGCAAGTCAACGTGTCGGGCGAAGCGAGCAAGCACGGGCTCGCGCCCGAGAGCTTGCCTGCCGCTCTCGAGGCCGCCGCCGTGCTGCAACACGCTCGCGTGCGCGGATTGATGACGATGGCGCCGCGCAGCGATGACCCCGAGCTCGCGCGTCCCCACTTCGCCGCGCTGGCCGCGCTCGCGCGTCGGCTCGGACCACCTGGCGCCGCCGTGGAGCTGTCCGAGCTCTCGATGGGCATGAGTCAGGACCACCTCGTGGCCGTGCAGGAGGGCGCCACCCTCGTGCGCATCGGCCGTCATCTCACCGAACCCTCGAGCTTGGCGTAGACTCCAGTGATGCGTGCCGCCTGCCTGTTTCCTGTTCTTGTGCTCGGTGCTCTCGCGAGCGCTCCGCGTGCCGACGACCTCGTGCCGAGCCTCATCGAAGCGGTGCACGCAGAGCCGACCGACCCGGTCTTCGCGGGGCTCAAGATCCTGCTGCAGCCCGACGCGCTCTGGCAGGTGCCCGACCTGCAAGGCGTGCGCTGCCTGGAATCGCTGCCCGACGTGAGCGGCGACGGTCATGCCGACTTCGCCGTGGGGCGCGGCCCCGAAGTCTCGGTCGCGCGCCCGCTCGAGGTGCGTGACGGCGCCGACGGCTCGGTGATCTGGCGTGCGCCCGCGGGTGTCGGCTTCCGCAGCTTGCGCGCCTTGGCGCAGCGCGACGGTCGGCTCGCGGCCGCCGCGACCTCGCCGCGTGGACGCGTGGCGGTGCACGCCGCGGCCACCGGCGCCGTGCTCTGGGAACGCGATCTGGCGCCCGCCGCACTGGGCAACGTCACGCTGCACACGGTGCGCTGGATCGACGACATGAACGCCGACAGCGTGCCCGACCTGCTCGTTGCTGCCGGCGAAGGGCGCGACGCGGGCTTCCTGCTCTCGGGCGCCGACGGCACAACCCTCTGGGCGCACGAAGCGGGCGACGTCGTGTACGACATCAGCGTGCTCGCCGACTTGAACGCCGATGGTCGCCCCGAGATCACGCTCTGCGGCGGGGACGACAGCCCCTTCCTCACCCTGGTCGACGGCGTCAGCGGCGCGCCCATCTGGTCCGAAGCGCTCGACGGCCCGGGCTCCGCTCTCGTCACCCTCAGTGACCAAACCGACGACGGCGTGCCCGAGCTGGCGGTCGGCCAGTTCAACGCCCCGTCCAAGTGCCTGTTGCTCATCGACGGCGCGCAGGGCACGCGCATCTGGGAGTCGCTCGAGCTGGAAACGGGCGGCGTGACCACGCTGCTCGCCTTGCCCGACTTGGTCGGCACCGGCCTCACCGACATCGGCGTGGGCTCCTTCGACAACGCCTTCTCCGGCGTGCTCGCGCTCAACGGCATCGCACAGTGGCGCCGCGAGACGAGCTCGAACAACGGTGGTCACGTGTTCTCGATCGTGGATGCCGGCGACCTCGACGGCAACGGCACCACCGACGTGGTGGGCGCCGCGATGGATCACCAGCTCTGGTTCGTCGAAGGCTTCGTGGGCCAGTTCCTCTCGCGCTTCACAACGCGCTCGCGCTGTCGCGTGGTGATCGCTCTCCCGGATCAAACGGGTGACGGGCGCAAGGAACTGCTGCTCGCCAGCTCCGACGGCCTGACCCTCGTGGACGGCAACGCAGGGCTTGCCGGCGGCCCCGTCACCGAGGTGGAAGCGCCCGCCGATCTGAGCCTCGAGACCGTGATCACTCAATGGACGCTGCCGTCCACCCACATGTTGATCCTGGCGGCGCTGGGCACGGGCAGCTTTCAGCTCCCCGCCTACGGCGAACTCGGCTTGGATCTCGACACGATGGTCACCGTGCTTTCAGGCACGGCTCCGGGCGCGGGGATCGCGGTGGTCTTGCTGCCGCCCTTTCCGCCCTCGGCAAGCGGCTTGAGGATCTACCTGCAGAGTGCGAGTGTCTACGAGCCCGGCGTGTTCGGGCTGTTCAGCGAGGTCACGGGATTCACCGTGCCCTGAGCAGCGCGCTCGCGTGTCCGGGCTGCACCCTCACCCGTGAGACGTCGCCGCCGTGAGCCCCCCCGCCGACCCCGCGTCTTCAGCACACAGCGCTCCGCTGCGCATCGCGGTGCTGCTCTCGGGTGGCGGCCGCACGCTGCTCAACCTCTGCGAGCGCATCGCCGACGGCAGCTTGCCCGTGCGCGTGGCGGGCGTGGTGAGCAGCTTGCGCAGCGCGCGCGGCGTGGAGCGCGCACGCGCGCTCGGCTTGCGAGTGAAGGTGTTGCGTCCTCGCGACTTCGCGTCGCAGGCCGAGTTCGCTACCGCGCAAGCCGAGCACCTCGACACGCTCGACGTGCAGCTCGTGATCATGGCCGGCTACTTGGTGCACTTCCCCGTGCCCGAGCGTTGGCGCGGTCGCATCCTGAACATCCACCCCTCGTTGCTGCCGCGCCATGGTGGGCAAGGCATGTTCGGTGATCGCGTGCACGCGGCCGTGTTGGCCGCAGGCGATCGCGAGTCGGGTTGCACGGTGCATGTGGTCGACGACGAGTACGACAGCGGTCCAGTGCTCGCTGCCACGCGCGTCCCCGTGCACCCCGGTGACGACGTGGACAGTTTGGCCGCGCGCGTGTTCGAGGCTGAGTGCGAGACCTATCCGCGAGCCATCCTGAAGCACGCCCGCGCACTGGGTTTGCTGCCCGCGGAAGCGGCCGACTGAACGCCGCGCTCAGCCACCGTTGAGCAGCTCTTCGAAGCGCTGCAACAGCTGATCCGCCACGACCAACTCCGCGTTCGGCACCCCGCTCCAGTGTGCGCGCACGACGCGGTAACCCAAGACCTTCTGTGTCTCGTTCAGCGCAGGACGGCGCAGGCGCAGCAGGCCGAGTTCCTCGCCGTCGGCGTCGAGCCAACGCAGGCTCCACGGGTACTGCGGAGCGTCGTCGGGGAGCGGTTCCCAGGCCAGGCCGCGCAAGCCTTCGAGCACGTCGAGGCCGAGCCCGAGGCGACGACCGAGGGAGTCGTCACCCGTGACCGTGGCATGTCCGTTGTGATCCACGACGCGTTGCAACTCGAGCGGCGCGTCGAGCTCCGGGAGCTGGATCTGTTGCGTGCTCCAGCTGTTCTTGGAGAGCTCCACGGGGATCAGGCTGCGCAGGCGGTCGGGCAGGAAGGGATCTTCGAGATCGAGTTCGTGTGGGGCGAGCACGATGCCTTCGCCGGGGCGTGAGCTGAGTCGGGCGAGCTCTGCGCCGTCGGGTCCGGTGAGCAACTCCAGGTGTTCGCTGACGGTGCGGCCGCCCGCGTCCCAGCCCACGCGCAGCTCGAGGCGCGCGTCGGCTTTCGGCTCAGGCACGAACTCCTCGGCGCGCAGGCTGTCGAGCCCGAGCAGGAAGTCGCTGAGGCTGGAGCGTCCGTCGCGCGGCACGCTGTCGACGCTCACGCCGGCGAGGCGTTCGGGGGCGCGGAAGGTCCAGTCGCCGCGCGGACCACGACGGATGTCGAGCAGCAGTTCGTCTCCGCGTTGCACGCTCACGTGACGTGCGCGATCGGCGAGCGGTGGCAGCAGCACCGGGTCGAGGAAGGAGCGCGTGTCGGCGGTCCAGATGCCGGAGAGACCCTGCGGTTCGAGGGCCAGGATCTTGTGGCCGTCGTCGCGGATGGCCCACACGGGGTCGCTGTCACGCCATCCGTCCATGAGAAACACGCGCAGCGGCGCTTCGCCTTGCGGGCGCAGCTCGATCATGGTGGAGCGCGAGAGGTCGTCGCGTGCACGTTCGTCGGGTGTGGGCAGACCGAGATTGCGCAGGTTCTCGAGGCGCGGGTTGGTCTCTGACACGGAACGCTGATCGAGGTACTGCAGCGAGAGCACGAGCGCGTCGAGGTGCGAGGCGTTGCCGCGGCCGGGCATCGGTTCGTTCACGCGCCAGCCGCGCGCGTCGCGGTCTGCGTCGAGCCACACGCGCTCGGCGGTCGCGATGCGGATGCCGTGCACGCCCGCCTTGTATTTGCGAAAGATGCTCTTGTCGACGTAGTCGTAGGGCCGCAGGTATTCGCTGAAGGTGCGCAGGCCGAGCGAGATGAGCAGCACTTCGTCACTGTCGCCGCGGCGCGCGAAGTCTCCTTTGCCGAGCGGGTCTTCCTTGCCGAGCAGCAGCTCGACTTCGCGGTCCCCCATCATCACGCGGAGGCGACGCACGTCGGGTTCAGTGAGACCGACGTCGGCGGGGTCGAGCTTCACGCCTTGGCGTTCGATCGGGATGACCTTGATCGCCGCGAGCGTGCGCAACAGCTCGTCGACGATCTCCTGCTCGGCGTACTCCGGCGCGGGGAACACGATCTCCCAGTCGCCCTGTGGCTCGCGCTTGATCTCGATCCAGTCGCCGCCTTCGAGGCCGCCGCGCGTCTCCACCCCCACACCTGTGACGGCATCCATCTCGAGGCCCGGGAACACGTAGCCGCCATCGGCGGGCGGCGGCAACAGCGCGTCTTCTTTCTGAGCGAAACGCCACAGGAAGAAGGCCACGACGGCCAAGAGCAGCAGAGTGATCAGGCGGCTGCGCATCTCAGGAACTCGCGCGAGAGGTTGAGGTTCGGGAAGGACGCGGCGTGGTCTTCATCGCCGACGACTCCACCACACGATCAGACCCAGCAGCGCGCCCGCGAGCGGCATCGCGAGCAAGACATAGAGCGTGAGCGTGCCGGCTTCGAACTCCGTGAGCTCGACGCGCGACTCGAAGAGTTCACGCGGGCGCACTTCGAGCGCGGCGTCGCGCTCGGCGAGCCAGTTGATCGAGCCCAAGGCCAGGTCCATGTTCGCGGGGCCGCCCTCGGCGAAGCCCAGCAGCGGGTTCCCCAGGAAGGACGCGCCGCTCGCGATCACGCTGCGCGTGGGCGAGTCGATGGCCACCATGATCACGCGCGCATAAGTTTGTTCGGTGGCGTCGCGGCGGCCGTCGCCGAGTTGGCCCTGCGTGCCGAGCCTGTCGCCGAAGACTTCCACGCGCGACTCGACCAGCGGGTGCAGCACGAGTTCGGGGGGCGCGCCGCTGTGACGCGTGAGGCCGCTGCAGAAAGCGAAGCGCGCGAGCACACCTTGGCGCGAGATGGGCGCGCTGATCGGGTGCTGCGCATCGAAGCGGCGGATGTAGTGGTGCATGCGCTCTTGCGCGCTGCTGAAACCCTGCGCGAGTTGCGGGTCGGTCATCAGCAGGCTGCGTTCGCGTACCACACCGAGACGTGCGAGCAGGCTGTCGAGGTCGGGATCGGACACGCGCGGGTCGGGCGCGAGGAAGAGGCCACGCCCCGCGTCGTGATGCGCTTGCAAGCTGGCGACGACGTCGGCGCCGAGCGGAGCACGCGGTCCGGCCACGAGCACCACGTCGACATCCTCGGGCACGCCCTGTCCACCCACGAGATCGAGTGCGCGCACTTCGAAACCCTGTCCGCGCGCGGCTTCGGCGAGCGTGCCGTAGCCCCAGTCCCAGGGATCGTAGTCGGTGATCTCGCCGGCGCCGAAGCCGCTCAGCACACCGAGCACCGGTTGCTTCTCGTCCATCACGCTGAGCACGGCGGACGTGAGCGGGCCTTCGCCGTGCACCGACACGAGTTCAGCGGGTTGCAACCCGCCTGCGTCACCGAAGCCGCGGTTGATCGTGACCAGCTCTTCGAGGAACACGTGACGCTTGCGCGTGCCCGCCTTGAGCATCACCACGTTGCTGCGCGTGATGCCTTCTTCGAGCCGCATGGTCTCCACGGCGCCGAGGTCGGCGAAGCGATCGAGCAGGCGCAGTTTGAGTCGGCCGCCGGACGCGAGCTCGTACTCGCGCAGCAGCGTGACCAAGTAGTCGATGGCCTCCGACTGTGCGGCCACCAAGCCGTTCGCGAAGGCTTCGCTCTCGGGGCCGAGCACCGCCGTGACCTCGACGGTCTGCGGCAGTTGCGCGAGCACTTGCTTGGTCTGCGGCGTGAGCGTGTAGAGCGCCTCGGGCGTGAGGTCCACGAGCGTGCGCACGCTGGGACGCGAGGTCGCATACAAGAGCGCGCCCACGAACACGAACACGACCGCGCAGGTGGCCAGCCCCTCGAGCACGCCGGCGAAACGACGCCCCCGTCCGAATCCTCCTCCACTCAGCGCCACTTGCGGGCCTCCAGACTGCGCGTGGCCACGACCAACATGGCTAGCGTGGCGGAGGCGTAGAACACGAGCACCGAACTGTCGAGCACACCCTTGCTGAAGCCGCTCGTGAAGTGCTCGAACATCGACACGCTGCGCAGCGGGCTCACGAGCCAGTCGATCCCGATCTCATCGATGGCGATGGGCAGCGCGAAGAACACCAAGTTGAAGGTGGTCGACGCGGCGGCAGCCACGATCTGGTTGCTGGTGAGGATCGAGAACACGAGTCCCACCGAGGTGAGCAGCGCGAGCACGCAGGTGAGCCCCACGTAGGAAGTGACCAGCTGCCCCACGGCGGGCAAGGCGCCGTAGTTGCGCAAGAGCAGGATGTGCAGCAGCGTGGGCGCCCACAGGAAACACTGGAAGATGAGTGCGCCGAGGAACTTGGCGAGCACCACTTCTCCGTCGCGGACGGGCGCCGTGAGCAGCACTTCGAGCTGTCCCGAGCGGCGTTCTTCGGCGACCAGACGCATGGTGATGAGCGGCGGCAGCAACAGCATGCAGAGCCAGAACCAGTGTCCCCCGCCGAGGAAGATCTCCACGGTGCGTCCGACTTCGCCGGCGCCTTCGCCCAGTGCCTTCACGAAGCTGAAGCCCGAGAGGAACAGGAAGATCGTGAGCACGATGTAGGCGAGCGGCGCGAAGAAGAGGCTCTCGACCTCTCGCCAGAGCAGCGACGGCAAAGCGGTCTTCACGCGGCCACGAGCTCCAAGAAGATCTCCTGCAAGCTGCGCTCGCGCGGCTCGAAGTGACGCACGGGAATCCCTGCGGCGACCAAGCTGGCGAGCAGCTGTTCGGGAGCCATCGAGGAGGGCAGGCTGACGAGTTGGAGGTCGTCGCCGTCAGCGTCGTCGGCGGGAGCGGGCGTGAGGCCTTCGGCGCTGAGTGCGCGCGTCAGGACGTCGGCTGGACCGGCGCTCCCCACCAGGAACTCGCCGCGACGCCCCGCTGTGTCGTGCAACTCGGCGCGCGTCCCGCAGGCCAGAACGCGACCCTTGGCGATGATCGCCACCCGCGAGGCCAGCGGTTCGATCTCGGCCAGCACGTGGCTCGAGATGAGCACGGTCTTGTCGCCGCGGAAAGACGCGATCAGGTCGAGCACCTCTTTGCGCTGGCCTGGGTCGAGCCCGCCGGTGGCTTCGTCGAGGATCAGCACGGGCGGATCGCCGAGCAGTGCGTCGGCCAGACCCACGCGCTGGCGGTAGCCGCGGGAGAGCTGCCCGAGCAGGCGTCGGCGCATGGGCTCGAGCCCGCACTGCGCGAGCACCGTGTCTTGGCGGGTCTTGCGCTCGCGTGCCGTGAGACCTTTGAGGCGCCCGCGATAGTCGAGGTACTCGTTGACGCGCGTGTCGCTCGGCACCGCGATCTGTTCGGGCAGGTAGCCGATCTTGCGGCGCACGGCGAGGCTGTCCTGCGCGACGTCGTGCCCGGCCACGGTGGCCTTACCCGAGGTGGCCGGCAGGAAGCCGGTGAGGATCTTGATCGTGGTGCTCTTGCCGGCGCCGTTCGGCCCCAGGAACCCGAGCAACTCACCCTCCTGGATGTGGAGGCTCACGTCGTCCACCGCAACCAACTCGTGGAAGCGGCGAGTGAGATGTTCGATGCGGATCAACGTCGGGTGCTCCCGGATGGCGCTCTCAGAGTGCCAAGGGGAGCACCCGTCGTGTGTTCAGCTCTTGACCTCGAAGTCGGCATCGATGATGTCGTCCTGCCCCGACTCGGATCCAGAAGAGTTCCCGCTCGACGACGCGTCGTCTGCGGATCCGGCAGCGCCTTCCGGCCCGCCTTCACCTTGGCCGTAGAGCTTTTGCGCGAGCGCCTGGGCGGCCTGAGTGTACGCATCCAGGGCGCTGCGGATCGCGTCGGAGTCGTCGCCATCCTTCACTTGCTCGAGGCGCGTCTTGGCTTGCTCGATGGAAGCGGCGGCGTCGGCGTCGAGCTTGTCCTTGTGCTCCTCGAGCGTCTTCTCGGTCTGGTAGACGGTCTGGTCGGCCTGGTTGCGCAGGTCGATCAGCTCGCGTTGCGCCTTGTCTTCGCCGGCGTGCGCTTCGGCTTCGGACTTCATGCGCTCGATCTCGGAGTCGTCGAGCCCGGAGCTGGCCTCGATGGTGATCTTCTGCTCCTTGCCGGTGCCGAGGTCCTTGGCCGAGACATTCAGGATGCCGTTGGCGTCGATGTCGAACGTGACTTCGATCTGCGGCGTGCCGCGTGCGGCGGGCGGGATGCCTTCGAGCTTGAACTTGCCGAGCGTGCGGTTGTCGCGGGCGAACTCGCGCTCACCTTGCAGCACGTGGATCTCCACGCCGGGCTGGTTGTCGGCCGCGGTGGAGAAGACCTCCTTCTTCGAGGTCGGGATCGTGGTGTTGCGCTCGATGAGCTTGGTGGTCACGCCGCCCAGGGTTTCGATGCCCAGCGAGAGCGGGGACACGTCGAGCAGGACCACGTCTTCGACGTCGCCGGAGAGCACGCCGCCTTGGACCGCGGCGCCCAGCGCCACGACCTCGTCGGGGTTCACGTTCTTGCTCGGCTCGCGCTGGAACACGGCCTTCACGACTTCCTGCACGGCCGGAATGCGCGTGGAACCACCCACCAGCAGCACTTCGTCGATGTCGCTCGGGCTGCAGCCGGCGTCGGCCAGCGCTTGCTGACAGGGCTTGCGGCAGCGCTCGACGAGGCTCGCGGTGAGCTCGTCGAACTTGGCGCGGGTGAGGTTCACGTTGAGGTGCTTCGGGCCGCTCGCATCGGCGGTCACGAAGGGCAGGTTGATGTTCGTTTGGGTGGCGCTCGAGAGTTCGCACTTGGCCTTCTCGCAGGCTTCGCGCAGGCGTTGCAGCGCCATCACGTCGCTGCGCAGGTCGATGCCCTGCTCGGCCTTGAAGCTGTCGGCCACGTAGGCGATCAGCGCCTCGTCGAAGTCGTCGCCACCGAGGTGCGTGTCACCGTTGGTGGACGCGACCTCGAAGACACCGTCGCCGATGTCGAGGATCGAGACATCGAAGGTGCCGCCGCCGAGGTCGAACACGGCGATCTTGCCTTCCTTCTTCTTCTCCATGCCGTAGGCGAGGCAGGCCGCCGTGGGCTCGTTGACGATGCGCTCGACCTTGAGGCCGGCGATCTCGCCCGCATCCTTGGTGGCCTGGCGCTGGCTGTCGTTGAAGTAGGCCGGCACGGTGATCACGGCCTTGCTCACGGAGTGACCGAGGTAGCTCTCGGCCGTGTCCTTGAGGTTCGCGAGGATCATCGCGGAGATCTCTTGCGGCGTGAAGGTCTTCACGACGTCCTTGCCGTTCTCCTTCACGGTGACCTTCACGCTCACCGGCTTGTCGGCGTCGCCCACGACTTCGTAGCTGACTTGACGCTCTTCGTCGCTCACCTCAGCGTGATTGCGACCCATGAAGCGCTTGATCGAGTACACGGTCTGGCGTGCGTTCGTCACCGCTTGGCGGCGCGCAGGATGACCCACGAGGCGCTCGCCATCGGGAGTGAAGGCCACGACGGAAGGCGTGGTGCGGTGCCCTTCGGCGTTCGGGATGACCTTGGACTGACCGCCCTCGAGGACAGCCACGACCGAGTTCGTGGTGCCGAGGTCGATGCCGATGATGGACTCAGACATGGGAGCTCCTGGGATGCGGGTGTTGATCCCGCGGCGCGGACGCTGCGGTGCTGAGTCCCTTTCAAATGATGTGCCAAAGCGCAAAGTCGCGTGCGAAGGCGTCGAAGAGGCGCTGAGCCCTGCCTCCCTGGCGCCCCGGGGCTGCGTTGCTGCCTCGATGGCAGCTTTGACGGCCGCCCCACCAGCAAGTGCGCTGGGCTCCGGGGCCCCGGAGCTCCTCAGGTGAGGTCGTACTCCTTGATCTTGCGGAACAAGGTGCGCTCGCCGATGCCCATGAGCTGGGCGGCACGCTTGCGGTGTCCGCCCACCTTCTCGAGCGTCTGCCGGATGTGTTCCTTCTCGAGTTCCTTGGCGGTCAGGCCTGCGAGCGGGAGGCCGGCGGGATCGCCGCTCACCACCGGCGCCTCGGGTCCGCCGGCCAGACCGGGTGGCAGGTCGCTGGGTTGCAAGATCTCATGCGTGCCTGTGACCACCATGTTCTCGACCACGTTGCGCAGCTCGCGCACGTTGCCCGGCCACGCTTGAGCCTGCAACACGCGCATGACCTCGGGCGACACGCCGCGCACTTGGCTGCGGTGGCGCTCACTCAGCTCGGCGAGGAAGGCTTCCGTGAGCCGCGGGATGTCCACCTGGCGTTCGCGCAGCGGCGGCAGCTGCAGGCTGACGACTTTCAGTCGGAAGTAGAGGTCTTCACGAAAGCGCCCCTCGGAGACCTCTTGGAGCAGGTTCTTGTTCGTGGCCGCGATCACGCGAACGTCGACAGGGATCGGCTGGTTGCTTCCGAGGCGCACGATCTCGCGCTGCTCGAGCACGCGCAGCATCTTGACCTGCGTGGTGAGCGGCATGTCGCCGACTTCGTCGAGGAAGAGCGTGCCGCCCTCGGCGTACTCGATGAAGCCGATCTTGCGCCCCGCCGCACCCGTGAAGGCACCCTTCTCGTGACCGAAGAGTTCGCTCTCGAGCAGGCTCTCGGGGAGCGCCGCGCAGTTGAGCGTGACCAAGGGCGACTTGCTGCGACGACTGTTCTGGTGCAGCGCCCGCGCCACGAGCTCCTTGCCGGTGCCGCTCTCACCCGTGATCAACACGGTCACGTCGGTGGGTGCCACCTGACGCATGGTGCGGAAGAGCGCTTTGAGCGGCGCGCTGGCGCCGATGATGGCGTCGAAGCCGAAGCGCTCGTCGAGCTGCGCCTCGAGTTCCGTGTTGCGACGCGCCAGCGCGCGCGACTCGAGCACGCGCTCGAGCACGGTGCGCAACTCGGCGATGTTCACGGGCTTGGTGAGGTAGTGCGCGGCGCCAGCGGCCATGGCTTTCACGGCGCTCTGCACCGAACCATGGCCGGTGATCAGGATCACGTCGGTGTCGCCGGCCTTGCGTGCGGCGGCGAGGATGTCCATGCCGTCCACGTCGTTCATGCGCAGGTCGGTGAGGATCACGTCGGCGCGTTCGTCGGCGAGCGCGTCGAGGCCTGCTTGACCGGAATGCACCACGCGGGCTTCGTGGCCGAAGGCCTGCAGCGCTTCGCCGAGCGAGTCGGCATGCGCGGCGTCGTCGTCGATCACCAACACGTTGGCGGGAGTGCTCATCGGGAGGTTTCCGTGGGGTCCAGCGTGTCGCCGCCGAGCTCGCGGGGAGGTCGTGGCAGCACCATCGTGAAGCGCGTGCCGCGCCCGGGTTCCGAGACGACGCCGATCTCGCCACCGAGCTCTTCCACGATGCGGCGCGTGGTCGGCAAGCCGAGGCCGGTGCCGCCACCCTTGGTGGAGAAGAACGGTTGCCAGATCTTCTCGAGCTTGTCCGGCTCGATGCCCGGCCCTGTGTCGGTGACGCGGATCTCGACCATCGATTCGTGCCCGACCGTCTCCACGAACAGCTCGCCGCCCGTCTCCGCCATGGCTTGCTGTGCATTCACGACGAGGTTGTTGAGCGCGAGACGCAAGAACTTGGGGTCCGCAAAGACGTCGCGTGCGGCGGCATCGAAGTTGGAGCGCGCGGCGATCTCGAGCTGCTCGTTCTCGGGCTCGATGAAACGCAGCAGATCGGTGAGCAGCAGCTCCACGTCCACGCGTTCGGCGCTGATCTCGTAGCCGCGTGCCAGGGCCAGGAAGTCGTTCACGATGCGATCGAGCCGGTCGACCTCACCGAGCAGCAGACGTGCGCGCTTGAGGGTGCGCTGCTCGAGCGGTGACTTCGCGTCGGCGTACTCTTCGGCGAGCAGCTGCAGGTTCACCGACATGGTGGAGAGCGGATTCTTGACCTCGTGTGCGAGCCCGGCAGCGAGCACGCCCATGGTCTGGAGGCGCTGGGTGCGTTGACGTCGGCTGGCCATGAGAAGAGGTGTGATCGGGTGCGAGGAGGGCTGCCAGAGCGGCAGTATGCCTGCCTGGACGGCCGCAAAGAAGGCGTCGACCGCTGGGAATGCGCGCGGGGTAGGTACTAGAATCCGGCTCCATGACGACGCGCCTCGAGTTGATCACCGACGCCGACGAGCACGCGCTCGAGGTCGCGAGCTCCGCGCTCGATGCGGGCCAGTTGGTCGTGGTGCCGACGGAAACGGTCTACGGCGTGGCCGCGCGCGAGGACCGGCCCGAGGCGCTCGCGGCGCTCGAGCGTCTCAAAGGTGCTCGGCGAACGCCGTACAGCCGCGCCGTGTCAGGCTTCGACGCGCTCGGCCCGCGACTGCTTCACGTGCCGCGCATTGCGCAGCGCGTCGCTGAGCGTTGGTGGCCCGGTCCGGTAACCCAAGTGTTGCGCGCCGCCGACGGCGCTTGGCTCGGCCTGCGCGTGCCTGGCCACGCGTGGACGCGCGCGCTCTGCGAACGCGTGGGGGTGCCGTTGTTGCTGCCTTCGGCGAACAGCTCAGGCGCGCCCGCTCCCCGCGAGCTGAACGAACTCGAGCCGCAACTCGCCGAGCAGGTGGCGCTCATGGTCGACGCCGGACCGTGTGCGCTCGGTGAGGCGTCCACCGTGCTGCAGGTCGACACGGCCAGCGCTCGCGTCCTGCGCGCCGGCGTGTTGAGTCGCGCTGACCTGCAAGCGCACGCGCGCGGAGTCGTGCTCGTGGTCTGCAGCGGGAACACTTGCCGCAGCCCCATGGGCGCCGAGTTGTTGCGCGAGGCGCTCGAGCAACGTGCGCAGGCCGATCCCGACTTCCTGCCGCCCCATGTGATCTCGGCGGGAACGATGGCCGGGCCCGGTCAGCCCGCGAGCCCGGGCGCTGCGGGAGCGTTGGCTCAGCGCGGCCTGTCGCTCGAGGCGCACGTCAGTCAACCGGTTGAACTCGAGTTGCTCGAGAGCGCCGACCTCGTGCTCTGCATGACGAGCGGACATCTTGCCGCGCTGGCCCCCCACGCGGCTGCGCTGGGTTGCGAGCTGGAACTCTTCGATCCGAGCGGTGAGTCCGTGGAGGATCCTTTCGGCGCGCCGCTGAGCGTTTATGCTTCGGTGGCGCGTGAGCTCGCGCGCATGGCCGCGCAGCGCGTGGCTCAGCTCTGCGCATCCACGGAGTCGTCTGCATGAAAATCGCCATCGGGTCGGATCACGCGGGCACCGAGTCGAAGACTCGCTTGGTGAAGCGCCTCACGGAAGCGCACCACGAGGTGCGTGATCTGGGGACGAACGGCCCCGAGTCCGTGGACTATCCCGACTACGCCGAAGCTGTCGGGCGAGCTGTTTCGTCGGGAGCTGCCGACTTCGGGCTGCTGATCTGCGGCACGGGCATCGGCATGTGCATCACGGCGAACAAGGTTCCGGGCGTGCGCGCCGCCAAGTGCAACGACGCCTTCGAGGCGCGCATGTGCCGGGCGCACAACAACGCCAACGTGTTGTGTCTCGGTGAGCGCGTGCTCGATGCTGCCGTGCTCGACGAACTGGTCGACGTGTTCCTCGCCGAACCCTTCGAAGGCGGACGTCACGAGCGCCGCGTGAACAAGATGAACGCGCTCGACGCGAGCACGCCGGGTAGCTCGACCGAGAGCTGAAGCCCCGCGGCGGCGTGTGGCTGCGCAGCCACTGGCGCCACTGCTGAGCTGCGGGCGCTCCGAGCTTGAGGCGAACTGAGCCCGACACACGCGTCGCCTGAATTGACGACGTCCCCGTGCGAACGCTCGTGAACGAGCAGCTCGCGACGGGGACGTCGAGCCAGAGTGCTTTCTGCGAGCGCTCCGCAGGACGAACTCAGCGCTGAGTCAGCTGGTGGCTGTCTCGGGCGCCGGCGTGGTGGTGCTGGCGGCGGGAGTCGCGGGCGCCGTGGTGGGCGCTGCGTTCTCGGTACCTGCATTCGCGGCAGAGTTGGCCTCGGCACGCTGAGCAGCGCGCGCGTTCTTGCGAGCCTTGCGACGACGCTGGAGAAGCTTGGCCACGTCTTGGCGCTTGGCGCGCATCGAGAGGCGGATCGCCTTCTTGCGTTCGCGCTGCTCGCGACGGCGTCGCTCGCTGGGCTTCTCGAAGTACGACTTGGACTTGGACGTGCGGGTCACGCCCTCGTTGTTGCAAAGCTTGCGGAGGCGACGCAGAGCCTTCTCGACGGGCTCGTTGTCACGGGTTTGAACGCGAATGACCAATGTGTTCTCCAGGAGTGCTCGGCGATGGCCGAGTCCTCATTGTATCGGATCTGTGCCGGCTCAGGTAACAGCTGCTTCGGCCGCGCGGATGCGCATCAAGGCATCGTGCGGGGTCTCAGCGGAGCGGAGATCGGCGCGCAGCTCGTCACTTGAGAGCAGGCGGGCGATCTCTGCGAGGGTTCGGATGTGGGTCTTGGTGCGGTCGGCGGGGTTCACCAACAGCATGATGAGGTGCGTGGGTTTGCCGTCGATGGCGTCGAAATCCAGGCCCTCGCGGGCGATCCCGAGGGCCACGACCGTGCGATCCACGAGCTCGATCGAGCTGTGCGGGATCGCCAGGCCCGACTCCATGCCTGTAGACATCGAGGTCTCACGAGCCACCAGCGCGGCGTGCACACCTTCGCGCGCCTCGGGGGCGATCTGCCCGGACTCCACCAGCGAATCAGCCAACTGTTCGATGAGCGCCCACTTGTCGAGACCGTCCACATCCAGGCGGATGGCCGACTCGGGGAGAACCTCGGAGAGCTTCAAGACGCTGACCTACTGGGGACGGGAAACGCGACACCGGTCGCACTCCCGAGGCCGACACTCTGCCAGTCCACGGGAATCGGACAAGGTTAGTGACGGGCCCGTCGAACTTCAAGCGCCCATCGTGGCTCAGATCCTGGCGCGGAAGGCCGATCTCTGATGGGAAGTCCTCGTTGATCGCCCCCGTCCAAGCGCCGATCATTCTCCGGTTCGCCTGTCCGACTCCCCGTCTCTGTGCGCCCATGCGATCCCTGACCGCCTCGCCCGCCCTTCCCGCCTCCGTTGCCTCCTCGGTGCCGACCCCCTCGCGCCCGGTTTCTACCGGCTCGAGCGGCCCGAGCCGTTCTGCGGCTGCGCTGCTCGGCGGGCTGCCCGCGTTGCTCGCCTGCCTGCTGGCGTTGGCACCCGGCGCCGCCGCGCAAGACATCGAGACCTTCGAGGACACCTATGTCCTCCAGTTCGATGAGACCGAGGGCGAGGCGATGGAAGACTTCCTCGATCTCGCGAAGCACATCCTCGGCAAGCCGCTCAAGTACAACCTCGGCGACATGAGCGGTGACCGGATCCAGATCCTGGGGCCGGTCACGGTGAAGCACGACCGCTTCGAGAACTTCTTCCAGGCGATCCTGAAGTCCTACGGCTACCTGGTCGTGGGCTACGGCTCAGACGGTTCCGGTGAGTTCCTCGAGATCGTCAAGTTGCAGGCCGGTGGTCGCGGCAACCCCGGTGGTGTCGACGTGCGCAGTCAAGCGCCCACGGTGCAGCTCGAAGTCATCGAGGCCTTCCGCAACAACCCGGCCACGCTGATCACCACCAGCATCCCGCTGCGCTACATCGACGCGCGCTCGGCCGTCTCCACCTTTCAGTCCTTCTTCAGTCAGACGACCGAAGCGATTCGCGCGGTGGAGAACAGCAACAGTTTGGTGATCACCGGCTTCGGCACGAACGTGTGGGCCGCGTGGGAGCTCGTGCAGTTGGTCGACGTGCCACCGTTCAAGCCCGAGCCCACCTTTGAGAAGCGGCTGTTGCAGTTCCGCGCGGTCGACGAGGTCGAGCCGGTGCTCACCGAGTTGCTCAACGCGAGTCAGGGTCTGCGTCAAGGGCAGCAGGCAGGTGCGCAACAGGCGGGCGCTGCGGGTCTGCGCGAGGTCGAACCGCGCATCATCGTGGACGGCGGCGCCAACGCGCTGATCCTGATCGGTGAGGCCGACGTCGTGGCGCGCATGCAGACCTGGATCGACGTGCTCGACGTGGAAGTCCCGCCCAGTGGCTTCACTCACGTGATCCGCCTGCAGAACACCGACGCCACGGTGATGGCCGAGACGCTCAACTCAGTTCTCGACGACGCGCAGGCCGCGCAGCAGCAACAGCAACGCAGCCAAGCCAGCGCCGCGGGGTCGAGCAACTTGGAGATCCCCGCGTCCGTGGTGGCCGACACCACGAGCAACTCGCTGGTGGTCACCGCGTCGGATCGCAAGTACGCGGAGATCGTGGAGGTGCTGCGGCAGCTCGACGTGCGTCGTCGCCAAGTGCTCGTGGAAGCCGCCATCGTGGAGACGACCAAGTCGCTCAACGACGTGTTCACCACGGGCATCAGCGCCGCGAGCTCCGACGCGGCCTTCGCCACGACCTTCGGCGCCCCCACCGGCCTCGACGACATGGGCGCACTCGACATCGGTGGCACGATCAACAGTCTCTCTCCTGGTGGCTCCGTCGCGATCCTTTCCGGCTCCGACCTGCCGATCCCCGTGTTCCTGCAGTGGCTCGAGTCCACCAGTGAGAACCGCGTGCTGAGCCGCCCTTCGTTGCTCACCAACGACAACGAGGAAGCCGAACTCGCCAGTGAGGAAGAGACGGCTTACCGCGTGACGACCACCGGGCAGAACTCGATCACGACCGAGAGCTTCGACACCGTCACCGCGGGAATCCGGCTCGGGATCTCGCCCACGATCTCAGCCGGCAACTACCTGCGCTTGCTGGTGCGCTTGGAGGTCAGCGACTTCGCCGACTCGCGTTCGGGTCTGCCGGGGGCGCCGCCGGACATCCGCACGCGGGAGATCGACACGCCGATCACCGTGCCCGACGGACACACGGTGATCTTGGGCGGCTTGGTCTCGAAGAGTGAGAATGAATCGGAGAGCAAGATTCCGTGGCTCGGTGACTTGCCTGGCTTGGGCTGGTTGTTCAAGGCCACGTCGGGAGGCACCGCCGACCGCTACCTCTACGTGTTCATCACCGCACACATCATCGACACCGACTTCGCCTTGCTCACCGAGATCTCTGAGGCGCGCAAGGGAGACGTCGAGCGGCTGGGTGGCGACATCTCTGAGCTCGTCGGCTCGCTCGTTCCCGAAGGTGCCGAGAGCGAGGACCTGCCCGCGCTGGCGGGAGTGGAGGCGCTCTTCGATCTCCCCGTGGCGGCCATGCCCGCCACAGGTGAACGGCCCGTCGCACGCAACACGCGAGGCAGTGCGGCGGACAGCGGCCCCGGCGACGCCACCCCCATCGAGATCGTCGACGATTACGAGCCGCTCTTCGGGCACGAAGGTGGAGGCCGCTGAATGGATGCTGCACTCCGCGATCTGCTCGTCGAACAGGGTGGTCTCACACCTGAAGAGGTGAAGGACTGCGCGGCGATCAGTCAGGACAGCGAGCAGAGTCTCGATCGCCTGCTGGTCGGCAAGGGCTTCCTGCAAGAGCCCGCGATGTTGAAGTTGATGTCCGAGTACTTGGCGTACCCCTACCGCCAAGACTTGCGCAATGTGGAAGTGCCCGCGCTCTTCGTCGACAAGGTGCCGGTGCACTTCGCGCGCAGCTTCAACCTGGTGGGTGTCGAGCAGGTGAACGGCACGGTCTTGGTGGCGACCTGTGCGCCCTTCGACCTGCATCCGATGGACGACCTCGCGACCTTCATGGGTCAAGAGGTCGACATCGTGTTGGCGCCGAAGGCCGAGATCACGTCGCTGATCAACCGCGCCTACAAGACGCGCGCGGATGTGGTCGACGACGCACTCGGCGGCCTCGAAGACGACGAAGACCTGATCCGTCTCGACGACGGCGACGAGAACAACGAAGACCTGCTCGACGTGTCGAGCAAGGCGCCGCTGATCAAGCTCGTCAACATGATCCTGTTCCAGGCGCTGAAGATGCGCACGAGCGACGTGCACGTGCAGCCCTTCCCGGATCGACTGCAGGTTCGCTACCGCATCGACGGCGTGCTCTACGACATGGAGACGCTGCCCAAGAAGTACCAAGACGCGGTCGTCAGCCGCATCAAGGTGATGGGCAAGATGGACATCGCCGAACGCCGCTTGCCGCAAGACGGCCGCGCCACGCTGCGCCTCGGTGAGAGCGACGTCGACGTGCGTATCTCGTCGGTGCCGAGCACCTACGGCGAGCGCATCGTCATGCGTCTGCTCGACAAGAGCGCGCGCAGCTACAAGCTCAGCGAGATCGGCCTCGACGCCTACAACGAAGGCATCCTGCGCAAGTACGTGAACCACACGCACGGCGTCATCTTCGTCACGGGCCCCACCGGTTCGGGTAAGACGACCACGCTCTACGCGGCGCTCTCCGAGCAGAACACGCAAGAGAAGAACATCCTCACCATCGAGGACCCGGTCGAATACAACCTCGGCGGCATCAGCCAGGTGCAGGTGAACGCCAAGAAGGGGCTCACCTTCGCGGCCGGTCTGCGCAGCTTCCTGCGCCAAGACCCCGACATCATGATGATCGGTGAGGTGCGCGACACCGAAACCGCCGACATCGCCATCCGCGCCGCGCTCACCGGTCACCTCGTGTACTCCACGCTGCACACGAACGATGCCGCGAGTGCTGTCACGCGTATGCTCGACATCGGTGTCGAGCCGTATCTCGTGGCCTCGTCGGTGTTGCTCTGCGTGGCCCAGCGCTTGGTGCGACAGATCTGTCCGAAGTGTCGCGAGTTCATCGACCCCGACGCCGAGCTGTTGGCCAAGATCAAGTCGGTGGATCTCGAGCTCGACCAGTTCCCCGACCTCAAGGTCGCTCAGGGTCGTGGTTGCGACTACTGCTTCGACAGTGGCTACGTCGACCGGACGGCCATCTACGAGATGCTGCCGATCACTGAAGGCGTGCGCATCCGAGTGATGGAACGAGCCGGCGCCAGTGTCATCAAGCGCGAGGCGATCCAGAGCGGCAACCTGCGCACGCTGCGCATGGATGCGCTCAACAAAGTGCTCTCCGGCACGACGACGCTCGATGAAGCCCTGCGCGTGACTCAGAAGGACGAAGTCTAGTGCCGGTCTTCACCTACAAGGCCTACAACGCCGCAGGTCAGGTGAAGTCGGGCATCGAGGACGCCGACTCGGCGCGCGATGCGCGCGTACGCTTGCGTCGGCAAGGCCTGCACGTCACCGACATCGACGAGCTGGCCACCAAGAGCGACCGCGGCAAGAGCGCCTTCTCGCGCGCCATGGACCGTCGCGCCACCAAGCGTGAGCTGCCTTCGATCACGCGACAGTTGGCCACGCTGCTGCGTTCGGGCATCCCGCTCAACGAAGCCATGAAGGCGCTCGTCGAGCAGATCGAGACGCGCCGTCTCGAGATCGTGTTCCGTGATCTGCGCGAGCGCATCAATGCGGGTGCTTCGTTCGCCGAAGGGCTCGAGCAACATCCCGGCGTGTTCCCCAAGCTCTACGTGAGCATGGTGCGCGCGGGCGAGGCCTCCGGTAACAACGACGTGGTGTTGCAGCGCCTGGCCGACTTCATGCTCAAGTCGGCGCGCACGCGCAACAAGGTGCTGTCGGCACTCATGTACCCGCTCATCATGTTGTCCGTCGGCGCGATCGTCGTCGGCTTCCTGATGGTCAAGGTCGTGCCGCAGCTCATCGAGCTGGTGGAGGCGAAGGGTGGCGAGCTGCCCGGCCCCACCGCGGCCCTCAAGGCCGTCACCGACTTCTTCACCGGTTACTGGATCCCGCTCGGCGTGGGCGCTGTGTTGCTCGTGATGGTGGTCATGGCGATCCATTCGCGGCCCAAGGGCCGCTACGCCATCGACAAGCTGATGCTCTCACTCCCGATCTTCGGCGACCTGTTCAAGAAGCAGGCCATCTCGCGCTTCGCGGTCACGCTGTCCACGCTGCTCAAGACGGGCGTGCCGATCCTCGAAGCGATCAAGATCGTGCGCGAAGTGGTCGCCAACGCCGTGCTCGCCAAGGTGCTCGACGACCTGCACGCCGCCATCCTGCAGGGCGCCGACATCGCCGGCCCGCTCAAGCGCAGCGGCATCTTCCCGCCGTCTGTGGGCTACATGATCGCGGTCGGTGAGCAGTCCGGCGAGCTCGAGGAAATCCTCGATACACTGGCCGACGCCTACGACACGGAAGTCGAGGTGTCCACCGAGCGCATGACCGCTGCGCTCGAGCCGATCATGATCGTTCTGCTCGCGGGCATCGTGACCTTCATCGTTTTCGCCATCGTCCTCCCCATGCTGTCACTCAGCAGTACCGCGCGCTGAGCCCCGAGCCCCCGCGCACACCGGAGTCTTTCAATGAACACTCGCATCCGTCGTCCGCACGCCCGCCAGCGCGGTTTCACGCTCATGGAGATCATGGTCGTGATCGCGATCATCGGCCTGATCGCCACCTTCGTCGGCCCGGGCATCATGAACCGGATGGCCGAGGCCGAAGTCACCAGCACCAAGGTGAAGATGCAGAACCTCAAGGGCGCGATCAGCAACTACATGCGTCACTTCAAGAAGGTGCCCGACAGCCTCGACGACCTCACGCAACCCTCGGAGAAGAACTTCAACGAGCCCTACGTGGAGTCGATCTCCGACATCAGCGACTCCTGGGACCAGCCCTTCGTGTACGTGCGCAAGGACAGCCGCAACTACGAGTTGATCTCCTACGGTGTCGACGGGATGGAAGGCGGCGAGGGCGTGGACGCCGACATCTCTTCGTTGGACGGCAGCTTCCAGCAGCAATAGGTCTGCTGTCATGAGCACCACGTCCCGCACGCGTCGCAGCGACGGCAGCAGCGGCTTCACGCTGCTCGAGATGATGGTCGTGATCGCGATCATCGGCGGGATGATGGCGCTCGTGTTCACCAACCAGGCAGAGAACCGCCTGGTGAGCAGTCGCCTCGGCGCTTCGGCGGCGCGGCTCGCCGGCAGCCTCGAGCTGCTGCGCACGCAGGCCTTGCTGAGCCAGCAAGAGATCGTCGTCGAGCTCGACTTCGAGAACCGCGGCTTCTCAGCGCACTTTCCCGTGGAGCTCGATGTCGACGGCAAGGTGCTCGGCCCAGGCAAGACGCTCGCCGAGGAGTTCGTCCCGCTGCGTGAGCGGATCGCCTTCGAGAAGGTGATCCTGGCCGACGGACAAGTGCGCGAAGAGCAGGACGAGATCGTGAGCTTGTCCATCGGCGCCGGCGGCCAACTCCCCGACGTGGACATCATGCTGCACAACGTCGACTTCCCCGACACCGAGGTGCACACGCTGCAGCTCTACGGCATCCAAGACCGCGTCCTGCACGTGGAAGGCCGCACGCCCCGCGAGTACCTGGACGATGCTGACTTCCGCTGAGGTGCAGGGAAGCCGGTGCTCTGCTGCGCCCCCGACGGCGGAGCAAGGCTTCACCCTCATGGAGATCATGGCCGCCGTGTTCATGCTCGGCGTGCTGTTGCTCCCGTTGCTCACGATCAAGGAGCGCGCCACGAGTCGAGTTGAGCGCGCGCACGCGCGACTCGTCGCGCTCGGGCACGCCGAGGACATGCTCAGCCTCGCGCGACGTGACCCCAAGGAACACCTCGAAGCCGAGGGGCGCGTGGATGGCGACGAGTGGTATCGCTACGAGTTCACGCTCGAAGACTGGGACACGTCCACGAGCTTCGCCGACACGGAGGACGACGAAGCCGAGAGCGGGCTCTTCGACGACAACTCCCCGCTCGACGCCGGCATCCCCCCCACGGGCGAAGAGGAAGAGACCGACCCCCACAAGGTGCGTCGTTTCCAGATCGAGATCTTCTGGCCCGACTTCGAGCGCCCAGATGTGGAAGACTCGATCCGCCTGGACGGCTTCCTCCCGCGCGTCGCTGAGGAGCGCGGCGCGGTGTTCAACCGCTAGCCGCGCGCCCGCCGATGAGAGACACCATGAACACCCAGCACCCCTCGCTCCGCAAGCTGCGCGGCTTCACGCTGCTCGAGGTCATGATCGCGATGGCGATCATGGGCTTCGTCATGACGAGCCTGTACATGTCGATCGAAGCCACGCTGCGCACGCAGAAGCTGATCGACCACGAGGTCCAGGAGATGAAGCAGGGCCCGCGCATCATCGAGTTGCTCCAGCGCGACCTGCACGGCGCGTACTTGCTCGACATCGAAGGTGACCTGGTGTTCAAGGGCGACTCGCGCACGATGTTGGGTGAGTCGGCCGACTCGCTCACCTTGCTGACGACCGTCGACAGCACGATCACGCATCGGGTCGACGACCGTGAAGTGGCCGCAGATCTCTGCGAGACCGGCTACAAGCTGCGCACGCATCCTGAGATCCCCGACCTGCTACAGCTCTGGCGCAGGCAGACCTTCTTCATCGACGAGAAGCCCTTCGAGGGTGGCAGCTACGAGTTGGTCTACGACCGCGTGATCGCCTTCCAGCTGCGCTACTTCGACAGCACCGCGCGCGACGCCGAACCCACGCGCGACTGGGACAGTGAAGAGCGTCGCGAGTTGCCGAAGCTCGTCTCGTTGCGCTTGGAGATCGAAGTCGGCGAACGCATCCCCGGTGCCACGCGCGAGGAAGGCGTCGGCCTGCGGAACTTGCGCTACGACCGCATCCTGCCGCTGGCGCGCGACAGTGACCTCACCTTCCGTGTGCACGCCTTGCCTCCCGTGTTCGCGGAGGCTGCGAACCAAGCTGGCGCTGCGGCGGGCGGCCAGGGCGGTCAGGGTGGACCCGGCGGCCAGGGCGGAGCCGGAGGCGGAGGCGATGCCGACGCTGCCGGCGCGGGTCTGCAAGGCGTCGCCGACGGGAACAGCGTTGGCAACAGCAACATCGACCCCGGCTCGGGCAACGGTGGAGGCACTCCCGGTACTGGCGGCGGCGGCGGCGGCGGCGGCGGCGGCGCCGGACAGACGGGCGGGGGCAACGGGAACGGCGGTGGTGACGTCGGCAACAACGGCGGCGAAGACATCGACCTCGGCGACCTGCTCGACGGCATCTTCGGCTGAGTCGCAGCGCAGCCGATCTGTCCCGCCACGCTGCACCGACGCGCGGCGTGGCGCACCTCAACCAGCAGGTGCTGCCTGAGTGGACGACTCGGCGCGAGAGCGTTCGCGGGCCGCGGTGGCTCGGGTCACGTCACTCCGGCGCGACGATGCGTTCCTGGCCGCCCATGTAGGGCCGCAAGACGTCGGGCACGTTCACCGAGCCGTCGGGACGCTGATGGTTCTCGAGCAAGGGGATCAGCAGGCGCGGGCTGGCGGCCACCGTGTTGTTGAGCGTGTAGCAGTAGTGGATCTTGCCGTTGGCGTCGCGGTAGCGCAGCTCGAGTCGACGTGACTGGAAGTCGTGGAAACGCGAGGCGCTGTGCGTCTCGCCGTAGGCGCCGCGGCTCGGCATCCAGGTTTCGATGTCGAACTTCTGGACCTGCGGTTGTCCCAGGTCGCCGCCGCACACATTCACCACGCGGTAGGGCAACTCGAGCGCCTGCAGCAACTCTTCGGAGTTGTTCAAGATGGCTTGGTGTTCCGCGAGCGACGCGGCCTCGTCGGCGGGCATCAACACCACTTGCTCCACCTTCTCGAACTGGTGGATGCGGTAGAGCCCGCGCGTGTCTTTGCCCGCCGCGCCGGCCTCGCGCCGGAAGCAGATCGAGCGCGCGACCATGCGCACGGGCAGCTCGTCGAGCTCCAGGATCTCACCCGCCCTGAACGAGGTGAGCGGCACTTCCGCGGTGCCGACCAGATTCAGCTGATCCTTCTCCAAGCGGTAGGCCTGCTCTTCGCCACCCGGGAAGTAAGCGGTGCCGACCATGGCCGGGTCGCGCACGAGCACGGGCACTTCGAAGGGTTCGAAGCCCTTGGCGACCATGTGGTCGTAGGCGAAGTTGAGCACGGCACGGTGCAGTCGCGCCCCGGCGCCGCGCAGCACGTAGAAGCGCGTGCCCGAGAGGCGCACGCCGCGCTCGATGTCGAACAGCTTCAGTCGTTCGCCGAGCTCCATGTGGTCGAGCGGTGTGCTCTCGGGCGCGGGCGGCTCGCCCACGCGACGCAGCTCCACGTTGTCGGCGTCGGTGGCGCCTTCGGGCACCTCGGGCGACGGGATGTTCGGCACTTGCAGCATGAGCGCGTCGAACTCGGCCTTGGTGGCTTCGAGCTCTTGCTCGTCGGCCTTGATCGCGGTCTTGAGTTCGCCCAGCGCAGCGAGCTCGGCTTCGCGCTCCTCTTGGCTCATCTTGCCCAGCGCTTTGCTGCGTTTGCGCTGCTCGGCGACGGCGTCCTCGACCTTGCGGATCAGGCGGCGGCGTTCGTCGTCGACGCGCACCAGCTGATCGAGGTCGACGGCGATGTTCTTCTTGCGGGCTCCGTCGCGCACCTCATCGAGGCGCTCGCGGAGGAGTTTGATGTCGAGCATGGGGCCTCTACGGAATCCAGTCGCTCTCGATCGGGCCGCCGAGGAGTCCGTGCTCCTCTTGGAAGGCCTTGACCTCCACATCGCTCCGGTCGGGATTGTCGAAACGGAAGTCGACGGGGAAGTGCAGTGCGCGCTCACCGTCGCTTGAAGACTGCCAGTCCTCGATGCCGGGGAAGCGCATCGGCCGCTCCTCCACGAGGTCGACGCCGCCGATCTTGCGCGCGCTGATCTCAGGCTTGAGCGGCTCGTCGAAGAACTTGGCGTACTCCTCGCCGAAGCGTCCGAAGACGCGGAAGCTGTCGGCTTTCACGACGCGCTCCTTGCCTTCCTGGCGGTGCGAGAAGATCAGTTTGAAGGGCGCGCCCATCTCGAGCGTGGTCGTCTCGCCGGCCTTCACCTCGAAGGTGGGAGAGCTGCCGGTGTAGATGCGCACGAGGTCGGTGCTGGTCTTGCGGCCGGTGCTCACCTGCCCCATCACGATCTTGTACGTGCCGACGGGCAGCTCGACCTTGCCGTTCTTCTTGGCGGGCATCAGGTTGAACACGGCGCCGCCGAGCTTTTCGCCGACCTCCATGGCGACCAAGTGCGTGGGGAGCGTTTCGATCTCGTAGTCGAGTTTGACTTCGCCCGTGAGCAGATCCAGTTGGCGCGTGGCGATGGTGAGCGCCGTACTGTCGACCGTGGTGCGGTACCACTTGCCCTTGATCTTCATCACCGGCGAGAGCGGGTCGGCGACCTTGGCCTTGCCCACTTGCACGCCGTCGGGTTCCCACCAGGAGACGAACAACTCGTCGTCGTCCTCGGTGGTCACATCGCCGAAGAACTCGCGCGGCGCGCCCCACTCGCCGTCCATGTTGAGATCAGCCAGCTTGAGTTTCTCACCGCGCACCTTGGCTTCGAGGTAGCCGGCGGGCTGGAAGCGCAGACGTGCGTACTGCTCGGTCGGTGCATAGTTCACGCCGAAACCGAGCACTTGGTCGCGGTCGGATGGCACGCAGACCAACAGCGGCGTGCTCTGGCCCTTCTCGGGACCGGGAACTTCCAGCAAGGTGGGAGTGCTCGTGCCGGTGAACTCGATGTCGGTCTCACCATCACGGTCCGTGTCGATCAGGAACTTGCTCTGGCCGTCGCGCGAGAGCTGCCAGTGTTGACCGAAGGGCTTGTAGGTCACGGCGCCGCGCTGCGAGTCGAAGTCCGCGGGGCCTTCGAGCTCCACGCCGGTGTACGGCCACACGAGGAACTGTCCGTCGGGATAGAAGTTCGGCATCGACGCCATGTCGAGGCCCTTCTTCGAGACCTTCGGTTCGAGCTCCTCGACCTCCTCCTTCGAGCCGTCGGCGAAGGCGTCGAGGGAGCGGCCGCCCGCAACGCCCGTGTCGCCACCGCCGTCGCTGCTGTCACCGGAGCCGGTCCCGCGGGCGCTGGGACGCCCCACGGTGCCGACGTCTTCGCCCTCGTTCGCTGAAGGTGCCGCCGACTTGGGTTGTGAGGGATCGAAGCCCGCAGCCACGAGCGCTTCGAGCGCGTCGCGCGAGTCGATCAGGTCGGCATCCCGGTAGGGCAGCAACTCCCCCACCTTGACGGCCTTCTCGTACCAACCAGCGCGCTCCCAGCGGAAGGCGAGGCCGCGCCGCTGCGTGACCCAAGCGCCTTGACGGAACACCTGCAGCATCGATTCGTAGTCACCGATCGCGCCGTAGAGTTCCGCGACCTCGTCGAGGCGTTTGAGCACCGCTTCGAAGGCTGCGGTGGAGCCGCTCTCGATGGCGGCGTCGCTCTCACGAATGGCCTTGATGAACTCGAAGGAGGCGATGCGACGAGCCCCGCGATCGCGACGCTCCAGGTCGAGCACGAAGCGCACCCGTTCGATGTAGCGCTCGCCGCGCGTGACGCGGTCGAGGCTCCAGGCCAGCGAACGCGCCTCGCCGGTGAGCGTGGGGTTCTCGAAGCGCGCGGTCGCGTCGAGGAACAGCTCGAGTACCTCGATGGCGTCTTGCTGCTCGGCGCGCACGGCGGCGTCCATGTCGTCTTCGTCGTCTTCCGCGCTGGCCTTCGAGTAGCGTTCCCAGAAGTCCTGGTAGGACTCGGGGATCTCGACGGGCAGCTCGCCCGGCGCGACCTGAGCCGCGAGGCGCAAGCCTCCGAGCGTGAGCAGGACGAACAGCGTGAACAGGCGCATCTTCATGGGTTTCCTCCGCAGTCGCGGCGCGCCCGAGTCGGCTGGGCGGGCCTCGTTTTGTACCAGCGTGGCGCAGCCGGGTCACGTCTGGCGGGGCCTTCGCCCCACCCCGGCGGGCTCAGGATCCGCGCTCGCGGAGTTCCTTGCTGCGACGGTTCAGGAACTCACGCTCTTTCGTGCTCAGCGCACCGAGCCCCTCGGCTTGGATCTTGCCCAGGATGCGGTCCATCTCACGGCGGCCGTCGGCGGATTGCTTGGCCTGTCTCTCGGAGACAACGCGCCGCCGCGTCATGTCGGCCTGGGCCACGAGATCACCGCGCTTGAACCACAGGAAGCCGATGGTCGCACCCCCGAGGTGGGCGAGCACCGCCGTGCCGGAAGCCTCGCCTGCGCCGGAGAGGAAGCCGCTCAGGTCGTTGAAGACCTTGAAGGCCACCAGCAACCAGATCGGCACCGGCATGAAGTAGATGAAGATCGTGCGACGCGGCCAACGGAAGGCGTAGAGCACCATCACCGCGTAGACCGCGCCCGACGCGCCGATCGTCGGCACCACCGAACCCTGCAAGAGCGCGGAGAGCCAGCACGCCAAGCCGCCGACCACACCACCCGTGATGTAGAGCCGCAGGAAACCCGAGCGACCGAGCGCTTGCTCGAGCTCGCGCCCGAGGAAGAACAGGAACAGCATGTTGCCGAACACGTGCCAGAAGTCGCGCGCGCTGTGCACGAGCAGGTACGTGAAGGCTTGCACCGGGAAGAACCAGTTGAAGCTCGCGTCGCCGGGGGTGCCGGGCACGATCATGCGTCGGCCGGCGGCGTCTTCCACGAGGCTCGGTGGCACGGCGCCCTCGCCCGGCCACCAGGCGCGGATGCCCAGCACTTGCGAGAGCGCGTCGCTGCCCGAACTGGCCATGTAGCGCTGCACCAGATAGATCGCGAAGGTCGTGATCAGGATCAGCAGCCACGCGGGCTTGTCGCTGAACCAGTTGCCGGCGCGCGAGCCCTTCGACGAGTTGTCGTACCACTGCGGTCGGTAAGCCAAGGCGGGCGGGGTTCCTCAGGCGGATGTGGGCGAGACGACGCGTCGCGGCGCAGGTGGTAGCGCCTAGAGAATCGCGGCCGCTAGTAGGTGCGCTCGAGCACGAAAGTGCACATGTCTTGCAGGCTCTGACGTTCGTCGCCGGGCGCGAACTGATCGAGGCGTTCGAGGCAGCTGCGCAGGTACACGTTCGCTTCTTCGTGGCAGACGGTCACGGCCTTCTCGATGGCGAAGTCCTCGCGCAACTTGTCGCGACGGCTTACGCCGAGTTCGCCGGCGCACACAGCGCGCAGCTGTTCGAGGCGCGCGTCATCGAGCGTTTCGGCGAGACGGATCAAGGGCAGCGTGACCTTGCCGGTTTCGAGGTCGGTGCCGAGCGACTTGCCAGCGACCTCTTCGTCGCCGACGACATCGAGGCAGTCGTCGATGATCTGGAAGGCGGTGCCGAGTTCGAGACCGAAGCTGGCCATGGCCGCCGCGTGCTCCGGGCTGCCGCCGCCGTAGATCACGCCGAGGTGACAGGCCGTGCGGAACATCGCGCCGGTCTTGCCCTGGATCACGCGGAAGTAGCGCGCCTCGTCGGGGCGGCTGCCGTCGAACTTGAAGAAGCTCTGGTCGATCTCACCGCGGCAGACATCTTGCGTCATGCGCGAGATCTCCACGGCGGCCACCAGGTCGGGCAAGCGCAGCGACATGTCGAAGGTGCGCGCGTAGATCAGGTCGCCGAGCAGGATCGGCACCTGGTTGCCGTAGGTGGCGTTGAGCGTGGGCACTTGGCGGCGCACGTCGGCGCCGTCGAGCACGTCGTCGTGGAGCAAGGTGGCCATGTGCAGCGCTTCGAGCATGGCGCCGATGGACGCCAGCTCAGCGAGCTTGTCGGAGCCGCCCACGAGCCCGCCGCAGAGGTGCACCAGCGCGGGGCGCAGGCGCTTGCCGGAGTACTGACCGATGTGCTCCATGAGCTCGTGCACCGACGCGGTGTCGTCGCGCAGCAGCTCTTCGCGCATGAGGCGGTCGGTCTCGGCCATGCCGACGGACACGGGTTCCATGATGTCGTGCTTGAGCAGGCTCAAGGGAGGTCTCCTCGCCGTGCGGCGCGTAGGTCGTCTTGGGTGTCGAGGTCGCAGAGGTAGCCGCGCTGGGGATCGAGGTCGTGGAGTTCCACGGCAGGCACCTCGCAGACCGTCAGCGCATCCAGCAGACTTAGCATGGAACGCCCCCCGGATGCGAGCCGCGCCTGGAGCGCGGGCAGGCTCGCGCGCGCCCAGAGTGCGTGAAAGGGCTGACGACCGGCCTCGTCGCGCACCACCACCGCCTGCGCCGCGCGGGCTCGCGCGCGAGCCAGCAGCGCGCGCACGACGGCTTCACTGGGACGCAGCAGGTCGCAGGGCAGCACGAGCACCCAGGCGTGGCGTGCGGCGGCGAGGCCGGGGAGCAGGCCGGCGAGCGGACCGGCGAGTTCGGGGTCGTCGCGGACGCGGCGAGCGCTCGGCGGGAGCGGCAGCGCGGCCTCGCCGTCGGCGAGCAGCACGTCGTCGCTGAGGCGCAGCGCGAGTTCCAGGCTCGGGTCGACGAGTCGCGCGCCGTGCAGCTCACGCGTGGGTTTGTCGCCCCCCATGCGGCGTCCGGCGCCGCCTGCCAGCACGAGCACCGACAGATCGGCGAGCGGCAGCGCGGCCCCCGGCGACGAGCTCGGCTCGCGACTCACGCGCTCAGCCCTTGTTGCTGGGCTCGTCGTCGGCAGGCTTGCTGGCTTCGTCGTTGAGCCGGCGCGCGTCAGCCTCGCCGTCTTTGAGGCCCTTCTTGAACTCGGTGATGCCCGAGCCCAGCGAGCGTGCGAGCCCCGGGATCTTGCGTCCGAAGAGCAGCAGCACGATCACCAGGATGATGACCAGCTCCATGCCACCGGGCATGCCCAGGAAAGCGAGCGAAGCAGGCGTTGTGGTCACAGCGATCTCCAGCGGGCCCAGCGGCGCGACAGCTCCCGAGTATAGGTCGACGAGCGCACCGGATCGTCAGCGAAAGGTCGCGAAGCCGGAGCTTTCCCGGCCTCGTGAGCTCTGCCGGCCTCGTGCGCCTTCCCGATCAGGACGCGCTGCGCGTGGACATGCCGGCCTTCTCGAGCGCCGCGACCATCGCGTCGCCGATGCCCGCCGGCGTGTCCGCCATGGTGACGCCCACAGCTTCGAGCGCCGCGATCTTCTCCGCCGCCGTCCCCGAACCGCCCGAGATGATCGCGCCGGCGTGACCCATGCGCTTGCCGGGCGGCGCCGTGGCGCCAGCGATGAAGCCCGCGACGGGCTTGGTCATGTGCTCGCGGATGTACTCGGCGGCGGCTTCCTCTGCCGTGCCACCGATCTCGCCGATCATCACGACCGCGTCGGTGCCGCTGTCGGCTTGGAAGGCCGAGAGCACGTCGATGAAGTCGGTGCCGTTCACCGGGTCGCCGCCGATACCCACACACGTGCTCTGGCCGAGACCGAGCGTGGTGAGCTGCCAGACGGCTTCGTAAGTGAGCGTGCCGCTGCGCGAGAGCACGCCGATGCGACCGGGCCGGTGGATGTAGCCGGGCATGATCCCGATCTTGCACTCGCCGGGCGTGATCACGCCGGGGCAGTTGGGGCCCACGAGACGCGTGCCGCTGCCCTTGAGCGCTTGCTTCACGCGCATCATGTCGACCACCGGGATGCCCTCGGTGATGCAGACCACGAGTTCCACGCCCGCGCCGGCAGCTTCGAGGATCGCGTCGGCGGCGAAGGGCGGCGGGACGTAGATCGCGCTCGCGTTCGCACCCGTTTCTGCAACCGCTTCGGCCACGCTGTCGAAGAGCGGCACGCCGAGCTCGGTGCCGCCGCCCTTACCGGGCGTGACGCCAGCCACCATGCGCGTGCCGTACTCGATGGCCTGCTTGCTGTGGAACATGCCGGTCTTGCCGGTGAGTCCCTGCGTGAGGACGCGCGTGTCTTTGTCGACGAAGATGCTCATGCCTTGGCTCCCAGCGATTCGACGGCCTTGGCCGCCGCGTCCGCCAAGTCGGAGGCGGTGATGATGTCGAGGTCGGAGCCTTCGAGCAGCTCGCGGCCGCGCTCCACGTTCGTGCCTTCGAGGCGCACGACGAGCGGCACCGAGATGCCGATCTCGCTGGCCGCAGCGAGGATGCCCTCGGCGATCACGTCGCACTTCATGATGCCGCCGAAGATGTTGACCAGGATGGCCTCGACCTTCGGGTCGCTCAGGATGATCTTGAACGCCGTGGTGACTTGTTCGGCGGTCGCGCCGCCACCCACGTCGAGGAAGTTGGCGGGCTCACCGCCGGCCAACTTGATCGTGTCCATGGTGCCCATGGCCAGGCCGGCGCCGTTCACGAGGCAGCCGATGTTGCCGTCGAGCGCGATGTAGGCGAGGCCGGCTTCTTGGGCGTCGGCTTCGCGCGCGTCTTCTTCATCGATGTCGCGCAGCTCCACGATCGCCGGTTGACGGTAGAGCGCGTTGCTGTCGAAGGTGACTTTGCCGTCGAGCGCGATCACGTCGCCCGCGCCGGTGAGCACCAGCGGGTTGACCTCCACGAGGGACGCGTCCTTCTCGAGGAACAGCGTGGACAGCGCGGTGAAGATCTTCTGCGCGCCGCGGATGGCGCTGGCGGGCAGGCCCAGGCCGTACGCGAGTTGACGCGCTTGCCACGGGCGCAGGCCGGCTTCGGGATCGACCGGTTGCTTGAGGATCTTCTCGGGCGTGTTGGCCGCGACCGTCTCGATCTCCACGCCGCCCTCGGTGCTCGCCATGAGCACGGGCATGCCGAGCGCGCGGTCGAGCGTGAGGCCCACGTAGTACTCGTGCGCGATGTCGCTGCCCGCTTCCACGAGCAGCGTCTTTACGGGCTGACCTTCGGGGCCGGTCTGATGCGTGATCAGCGGCGCGCTCAGGATCGCCGTGGCGGCTTCCTTCGCTTCGTCTGCCGAGCGCACGAGCTTGACGCCGCCACCCTTGCCGCGGCCACCCGCGTGGATCTGGGCCTTGACGACGGCCAACTCACCTCCGAGAGAGGTGAAGGCCGCAGCCGCCTCGTCGGGCGAACGGGCCACGATCCCTTGCGGGACGGGAATGCCTGCGGCAGCGAAGAGCGCCTTGGCCTGAAATTCGTGGATCTTCATCCGCGACGGTGTAACGGTCGGCCACGCTCTCGGTCAAGCCGCGTCACGCACACACGCCGAGCTTCTTGACGCGCGATGTTTTCCACTGGACTCTGCGCACGCTCACCACTCCCGGATCGACCCGCGCTTCCCGTGAACGGCTTGCTCACACGACGCCAGATCGACGCCCTGCGCGCGCAGGGTGCCATCCGCCTCGCAAGCGACCTCGATCCCACCCAGTGCCAGCCGACCACGCTCGACTTGCGCTTGGGTGAGCACGCGCTCGCCATCGAAGCCGGCTTCTTGCCGCGTGGTGGTTCCGTGAAGAATCGTGCCGCGAGTCTTGCGCGCGAACGTCTGGATCTGCGCGAGGGCGCGGTGCTCAAGCGCGGTCAAGTTTATCTGGTGCCGCTGCTCGAATCGCTCGCGCTCCCCGAGGGGCTGCGCGCGCGCGCGAACCCGCGTTCGTCCACGGGGCGCATCGACGTGTTCACCCGACTGCTCGTAGACGGCGGTGATCGCTTCGACGACGTGCCCGCGGGCTACACGGGCCCTCTCTGGGTCGAAGTGTTGCCGCGTTCCTTCGACGTGCGCGTGCGCACCGGCCTGCGCTTGAACCAGCTCCGCTTCCTGCGCGGCGACCCGCTGTTGCGCGACGACGAGCTCGCCCAACGTGTGCTCAGCGACGACCTGCTCCCGGGCAGCGAAGCGCCCCCCATCCACAACGCCAGCCTGCTGCTCGGTCTGTCGGTGCGCGCCGAGTCACCCGGTGCGCCGATCGGTTGGCGCGCCCGCCACGAGACTCCCGTGCTCGATCTCACGAGCGCGCGGCCGCACGATCCGCACGCTTTCTTCGAGCCCGTCTTCCCCGATCAGCGCGACGGTTTGATCCTGCAGCCGGAGGCTTTCTACATCTTGGCCTCGTCGGAGCGGGTGCGCGTGCCTCCCGACCTGGCCGCCGAGATGTTGCCCTGGGACGTCGGCATGGGCGAGCTGCGCACGAACTACGCGGGCTTCTTCGACCCCGGTTTCGGTTGGGGGCCCGCGGCGCCCAGCGGTGCCGCCGCCGTGCTCGAGGTGCGCCCGCACGACGTGCCCTTCCACGTGGAGCACGGGCAGGCGATCTTCCGCCTGCAGTTCTCGCGCACCGTGGAGCCTGCCGCGCAGCTCTACGGCGAAGGCGGCTCGGCCTACCAGAACCAAGGCCTGCAGCTGGCGCGCTACTTCGCGCAGCCCTGATCACAGCGCGCAGCACGTGGCGCGCTGTGCGGGTTCTCGAAGCTCGCGCACGGGGCTGCAGTGCGCGCGGTTGAACGCGAGCAGCCCGCCGGTCCGTCAGGCCTCGCCGACCGTGTGGATGTGCAGCGAGTTCGTCGCGCCGGTGGACACCTGTTCACCGCAGATGATGACCATGCGATCGCCCTTCTTCACCAGGCGACGCTTGCGCAGCAAGGTCTCGGCTTCGTGGATCATCGCGTCGACGCTGCGCGCCTTGCCGATCTCCAACGGGTGCACGCCCCAGAAGAACTTCATGCGACGCAGTGACGTGTCGTTGGGCGAGAAGCCGTAGCAGTCGCGCGCCGTGCGCTGACTCGACACGAGGCGCGCCGTGCGGCCCGAGTTCGTGAAGGCCAAGACCGCGCGCGCACCGGAAGATCGCGCCGCCACACGCGCCGCGCGCGTGACAGCCTGCGCAGGGTCTTCCACGAGGAAGGCGTTGCCCTCCCACTCGGGGTAGAAGGCCGGTTCGCGCTCGGTCTCGGAGGCCACGTCGTGCAGCACGCCCACGGCCTTCACCGGGTGCAGGCCCACGGCGGTCTCGCCCGAGAGCATCAGCGCGTCGGTGCCTTCGAGCACGGCGTTGGCGATGTCGGAGACCTCGGCGCGCGTGGGCGTCGGGCGTTCGATCATCGACTCGAGCATCTGCGTGGCGGTGATCACGGGCACGCGTCGTTCGAGCGCGCGACGGATGATGCGCTTCTGCGCGAGCGGCACGCGCTCCACGCCGATCTCCACGCCGAGGTCGCCGCGCGCGACCATCACGCCGCTGGCCACGTCCATGATCGCGTCGAGGTTCTGCAGCGCTTCGGCGCGTTCGATCTTGGCGATCACGAAGGCCGAGCTGCCGTGCTTCTCGAGCAGCCTGCGCAGGCTCATCACGTCGCTGGCGTCTTGCACGAAGGAGAGCGCCACGGCGTCGACACCGAGCTCCACGCCCAGCTTCATGTCGCGCTTGTCCTTGCGCGTGAGCGCTTTCACGCCGAGGTCGGAGCCGGGGATGTTGACGCCCTGGCGCGAACGCAGCACCCCTCCGGTGACGACCTGCGCGATCACGCCCGCGCCTCGGCGTGCGGTCACGCGCAGCTCGAGCAAGCCGTCGGCCAAGCGGATCACGCTGCCCTTCTTGAGCCGCTTGATCGCGCCCGCCGCTTCCACGTAGAGGCACGCCTCCGTGCCGACGCCGTGGCCCTCCACGACCTCCACCGACTTGCCGTTGCGCAGCCGCACGGCGTCGTCCTGCATGCGGCCGACACGCATCTTCGGGCCCGACAAGTCCTGCAAGATCGCCACGTGTTCGTCGAGCTCCGCCGCCACGCGCCGGATGTCGGCGACCACTGCCCGGAAGAACTCTTCGTCGCCGTGACTGAAGTTGAGCCGGAAGACATCCACACCGGCGCGCACCAGCTTGCGCAACATGGTCGCCGACGAGGTCGCCGGGCCCACCGTTGCCACGATGCGCGTCTTGCGCGTTCTGTGTTTCATCAGGCCTCGAGCGCGCGAATGATCGCGCGGCCCATCTCCTTGGTGCCGGCGGCGCCTTGGTGACTGCGACCGGGGCGCAGGTCGTAGGTCACGTGCGTGCCCTCGGCCACGACCTTGGCCACGGCGCGTTCGAGGCGATCCCCTGCGCTGACCTCACCGAGGTGACGCAGCATCAGCACACCCGAGAGGATCATCGCCATCGGGTTGACCTTGTCTTGGCCCGCGTACTTCGGCGCGCTGCCGTGCACCGGCTCGAAGAGCGCGCCGCCCTCGCCGATGTTCGCGCCCGGCGCCACGCCCAGCCCGCCCACCAGCGCGGCGCACAGGTCGCTCATGATGTCGCCGTAGAGGTTCGGCAGCACGAGCACGTCGTAGTTCTCGGGCGTCTGCACGAGCTGCATCGCCATGTTGTCCACGATGCGGTCGTCGAACTCGATGTCGGAGTTCTTCGCGGCGACCTCGCGCGCGACGTCGAGGAACAGGCCGTCACTGAACTTCATGATGTTGGCTTTGTGCACCGCCGTGACCTTCTTGCGGCCGTTGGCGCGCGCGTAGTCGAAGGCGTACTGCACCACACGCTCGGTGCCCGACACGCTGATCGGCTTGATCGAGATGCCGGGGTGCGTGCCGATCTTGGAATCGGGACGGAACTCCTGGATGAACTCGAGCAGCTTGCCGGTGTCGTCGGCGTCGCGTTCGAACTCGATGCCGGCGTAGAGGTCTTCGGTGTTCTCGCGCACGACCACGAGGTCGATGTCCTTGTAGCGCGACGACACACCTTCGTAGGTCTTGCACGGACGCACGCAGGCGTAGAGGTCGAGCTCCTTGCGCAGCTGCACGTTCACCGAGCGGAAGCCCTTGCCCACTGGCGTGGTGATCGGCGCCTTGATGCCGACCTTGTTGGTGCGCAGCGACTCGAGCACGCTCTCGGGCAGCGGCGTGCCCTGCGCTTCCATCACGTCGATGCCAGCTTCCTGCACGTCCCAGTTGAAGGCGACCCCCGTGGCTTCGAGGCATTCGCGCGTGACCTCTGCGATCTCAGGGCCGATGCCGTCACCGCGAATGAGGGTCACGTTGTGGGTCGTCATGGAGCTGCTCCGTGGAGGGTGGTCGACGGGCGACGCGCGGGTCGCGTCGGCCCGGGTCGCTGAGCGACGTGCCGAGCCCCCCATTCTGAGCGTGCAGGGTGGTCGGGATCAATAACTGCTGGGAATGCTCACGAGCGGGCGGGCCGCGGACCGCTGGCCTCAGCCTTGCTCGGGACCCGTGGACCCGAAGAGTCCGTTGTCGCGCAGGAAGGCCTCGAGGCGCTCGTCGAACAGGGGGCTGTCGGGATGTCGCAACTTGCCCAGCTCGAGAGCTCGATGGAACTCGCGGTGGTCGAGGAGCTGCAGATACAGCTCGGCGATCTGCAGCCAGGTCTCGGGCGTGTCAGTGCCCTCTTTCACGCTGCGTTGAAGCGTGCCGATGGCGGCGCGGCCGTCGTAGACCTCGCGCCAGCGGGCGTAGGCCACTTCGGCGTCTGCTTCGCGGCCTGCGCGCGCGAGCAGCTGCGCCCGTAGATTGAGCGCCTCTTCGTGCGTGGGCCAAGCCGCCAGCAGCTTGGCGTTGGCAGCGAGCGCTTCCTCCACCTGATCTTCGGCGGCGAGCAGCTCCGACCAAGCGTGCTGCGCCTTGAGGTAGTCGGCGTCGAGTTCCAACGCGGCACTGAGGTGGGCGCGCGCAGGGGCGAGACGTTCCAGCGTGAGTTCACACAGCCCGAGCCCGTAGTGCATGCGGCTGAGTTCTTTGTCGACGGCGGCTTGTTGCTGCGCGCGCCATGACGCCACCTGGCTCTCGGACTCTCCGCGGCTCGGGTCGATCGCTGGCTCCACCGGCGACGCGAGCGCCACGCGGAAAGCCGCCGCCGCGCGCTCGTACTCCCCACGCTTGTAGAGCGCGAAGGCATGCACTCGACGTCCGGCCCAGCCGCGCCACCAATCGCTGGGCATGCGTTCGATGCCCGCGCTCATCAGCTCGACGCAGCGACCGTAGTCATCGAGTTGGTACGCGGCCCAGCCGGCCAGCACTTGCGCTTGCGGCACGGGCGGTGAAGCCTCGAGCAGCGGAGTGAGCAACGTCTCCACGAGTTCGTTGCGACCGTTGAGCATCAAGCGTTCGGCTTCCGCGAGGCGCGCCTGCGAGGAGTCGCTGAGTTGCCGAGGCGGTGACGGCGTGGGTTTCGACGCGTCGCCGCAGGCAGCGAGCGGCAACGAGATCGCGACCAGCAAGAGCACCGTGAGCCGCGCCACACTCCGCACACGCGACTCGCACGCGGCCCACGTTGTGCGGGCGTCGGACTGAACTCGCCCGAGCATCACTCGCCCTCCAGCGGCAGGCTCAGTGCGCCCGGATCGTCGACGCGTCGTGAGTGTCGGCTGCCGTCGGGCGCGATCCATTCCAGCGTGCCGGGCCCGCGCCAGGCGAACACGGGACGAGGGTCGCCCACGGCTTGGTAGCCCGCCGACGCGCGCACTTGGATCGAACGTTCACCCTCGGCGTCGCGCCACAACACGCGCGTACCGACGCCATCGGGATTCCCGGGCGGCCCCACGACGCGCACCTGCAGCGAGCGTGCGTTCGTGGTGCCGCGGTACACGCGCGGAGCGCCTGCGCGTTGCAGCACCACGAGGTCGAGCACGCCGTCGTCGTCGAGATCACCGGCAGCGAGCGCGCGGCTCACTTCGGCGACGTCGCCTGGCCACGCGGCTTCACTGAACTTGCCGTGACCGTCGTTGAGCCAGAGCGTGTCGGCTTGCGCGTAAGACGTGTCGGTGCCGGGCTCGCTCGCTTGGCGGTACACGTGTCCGTTCGCGTGCACGAGGTCGAGGTCGCCGTCGAGATCGAGATCGAACATGGCGGCCCCCCATCCGAGCAGGCGCTTGCTCGGCCCACCCACGCCGAGCGCGTCGGCGCGTTCACGGAAGCGCGCGGCGCCGTCGTTCGTGTAGAGCGCGTTCGACTCCATCGAGAAGTTGGTCACGAAGAGATCGTCGTCGCCATCGCCTTCGACATCGCCTGCGGTGAGTCCCATGCCCGCTTGCTCGCGACCTTGCGAACTCAGCGCGGCGCCGTGCAGCAGGCCGCGTTCCTCCACGCGCCCCGCTTCTCGCTGCAAGAACAGGAAGTTCGGCGTGGAGTCGTTCGTGACATACAGGTCGGGGCGGCCGTCGGTGTCGAAGTCGCCGTCGATCACGCCGAGGCCGTAGCCGTGCGCGGCGGGTTCGAAGCCCCACGCTTCGCTCGCGTCGACGAAGTGCCCGCCTTCGTTCAGGTAGAAACGATCAGCCTGCACGGGCAAGTTCTGCGGGCCGCACATGACCACGTGACCCTTCCACATGCAGTGGCGACCGCCCTCGCCGTGCAGCGGCGGCGCGTCGGGATCGAACTCGAGGTAGTTCACCACGTAGAGGTCGGGGTCGCCGTCCAGGTCCATGTCGCGCAGCACGGCCGAGGTGCTCCATGAGTTGCCGGCGGCGCCGAGCGCGTCGGTCTGCAGCTCGAAGCGCAGGTCGCCGCCGTTGAGCAGCAGCGCGTTGGCGCCGAGTCGCGTGAGGTAGAGGTCGCGCAGGCCGTCGCTGTTCACGTCGCCGACCGCCACGCCGTTGAAGAAGCCGGGCAGGTCGACGCCGCTCTCCGCCGTCACGTCGACGAAGTTCCAATCGCCATCGTTGCGGTAGAGCTTGTTGCTGCGTGTGTCGGCCGCGGCGCCGGCGGGGTACGGCCCGGGGTTCACGAACAGGACGTCGAGGTCACCGTCGCCATCGCCATCGAAGAGCGCGAGGCCGCCGCCGTTCACTTCGAGGATCGTGTCGGCGGTGTCGCGGCCGGTCTGCAGCGCGGCGAAGGGCAGCCCGTCGACGCGCGCGAGCCAGGCGTCGGGTTCGTCGGCGGGCGGAGCGCAGGCGCCGGCGGCGAGCAGCAGAGTGAGAGCGCAGAGCGACGGGCGGAGCATACGGTCAGGGTGTCTCGGGAGCGGCGCGGAGCGCGGCGAACTCGGCGGGTTCGTCGCCGGGCGAACTCTCACCGAGCTCGGCCCGCAGCGCATCGTAGTCGGCGAGCGCGGCGCGCGCGTGCGCCATCTCGGCGGCGTCGAGAGCCAACAAGATGCTCAACTCGAGTCCACCGAGGTGCTGCGGGTTGGCTTTGAGCGCGAGCGCTGCGGCTTGCTGCGCGGAACGCTGGAGCGCGTCGGCTCGGGCCAGGTCGCCGGCGGCTCGTGCACGTTGCGCCGCACTGCGATCGAGCTGTCCGAGATCAGCGAAGACCGACGGCGCCCCGACTCCCAGTGCGTGTCCTTCGAGCAGCGCGGCCTCGAGGTCTTTGCGCGCCGCGAGTTCGTCGCCGCGGCGGAGCGCCACGCGCGCACGGTTGTGGAGACGCACGATGTGATGCGTCCCGAGCTCGCGTTCGCTGAGCGGACCCAGCGGACCTTCTGACGCGAAGGACGCCGCCACGCTGAGCGCGATCACGGCCAGCACGCGCCAGCGCGGTGCGTTCGCCCCACCGCGCAGCAGCCCGGGCAACTCCACGAGCAGGTAGCCCGCAGGCAGCAGCGCCAAGATCGGAAGCGGCATCCGGAAGCGCGACGTGATGATGAACAGCAACAAGCTCGCCGCGTAAGCGCCCCCCAGCACGAGCAGCGCGCCGAACAGTCGCGGGTTCGGCAGCGCGCGTCGACGGCACCACGCGAGCAGCAGACCGCCGAGCGCCAAGGGCATGACCAGCGACCAGCGGCTGGGCAACTTGGCGAGCACGGGGACGGCGTCTTCCGCCATGCGCACCGACACGTTGTCCGGCGCTTCGTAGCGCGAGAAGAGCAGGCCGAGTTTGCGCAGCTCCACGTGCAACCAGCGCAGCGGATCGGCGGCGATGTCGGCCAGCGCCTTGTTCATCCAGTGTCGGCTGACTTCGCCGGGCGACATCTCGCGACCCGTCTCGGCTTCGCTGAGTCGACGCCAGTCGTCGAGCTCGTAGCGTGGCACTTGACGGTTGCCGGGCACGTGCTGGATGAGCCCGGTGTTGTTGCCCGCGTGGTTGCACAGCCAGAAGGCCGTGCCGCCTGCCGCGGTGGACAACACGGGCTCCCCGGCCACCACGCTGTTGCGCACGATCATGGGCACGAGCGCGAGCGTGGCGCCGAGCAGCACCGCGCCCGCGCGCAAGGCGGCCGGTCGCGCGCCGAGCCCGCGCCAGGTGGCGATCAGCAGACACAGCGCGCCGAGCTGCGCGACCAAGTGCAGGTTGCCGCGCACGAGTCCGCCGAGCCCGAGACACGATCCCACGATCAACCAGCGCCACGCGCGGTCGCCACGCCAGGCCCATGCGGCGGTGAGCAACGCGCACAACATCGGCAGCGTGGAGAGGCCGACCTTGAGCAGGTGACCTTCGTAGGCGAGCGTCGGCGCGTAGGTCGCGGCGAGCAAGCCTGCGGCGACACCCGCGGCCGTGGAGAAGAGCGCGCGTCCGAGCAGGAACACGAGCCCGGCCATGAGCACACCGAAGGCGAGTTGAAGTCGACGACCCACGGCGAGCGCGCGCTCGAGCAGCCCCGGCGCCAACTCGTCCACGCGCTCAGCGTCGGCATCGCCGGGAACGCCACTCAGGCGCAGCGTCCAACCCAGCAGCCATGGATAGAGCGGCGCTTGGAAGCTGACGCCGTCGACCATGGGCGCGCCGTCGGCGACGCGCAGCGCTTGCAGCAGGTAGGCCTCGGAGTCGACCAAGGGCGCGAAGCTGTCCGTGGCCGCGGCCATCTGCGGATGCAGCACGAGGCGCAGGCCGAGCGCCACGCCGAGCACGACCACCAGTCCGAGCAGCGCGGAACGCGTCAAGGCAGGGCGAGGTGACGGAGCAGCTTGTAGGCGTCGCGCATCTGGCTCAGGAACTCCGTGGGGGTGCGCAGATGACGCAGCCTGCGGAACAGGTAGCTCGGTCGCAAGTAGAAGGAGATCACGGCGCGACGACGCCAGGCGCGCAGCTCCTCCACCGTGAGCCCCGCCGTGGGCAGCGTGGGTTCGAAGCCCGACTGATCCATCACGACGCGCTCCTGGTCGACCAGACCGGCGTCGACCGCCTCCGTCCGTAGGCGCGTGCCCGCGCGCGGCACGGCCACATTGAACGACGCGTAGTCGGCGGGCAGCGAGCAGGCGAAGTCGATCGTGCGGCGGATCGACTCGGGTGTTTCCTCGGGCAAGCCCAGGATGAAGGTGGCGGCGGTGCGCAGGCCTTCCTCTTCGGCGAGCGCGAAGCCGGCGCGCACGAGCTCGGTGCCGTAGCCCTTGCGATGGTTCTTGAGGATCTCCTCGGAGGCCGACTCCACGCCCAGGATCACGGTGTGGCAGCCGGCCGCCTTCATCTTGCGCGCGAGTTCGCGGTCGAGCACGTCCACGCGCGTGAAGGTCCACCAGCCGAAGCCGAGGTCGGCGGCGATCATCTCGTCGAGCAGCGCATCGAAGGGCGCGCGCGGCTGACCGAAGCACTGATCTTGGAAGAAGAGTTCGCGCACGCCGAGTTCCTTCAGGCGACGCAGCTCGTCGATCACGTTCTCGGCCGGGCGCACCGAGGAGCCGAGCTCGCCCGTGATGCAGAACGAGCAGGTGTACGGGCAGCCGTAGCCGGCGTACACGCCCGCCATCGGGTAGCGGCGCGCGAAGGCGTAGCGATACGGCAGGTCCACGAAGAGGTCGTGCGCAGGTACCGGGATCGGGCGCGCGCCGCGGGTGCGCTTGAAGTCGTGCGTGGTTTCGTCGCGCAGCACGAGGCTGTCGTGGTCGAACTGTTCGCCCGCGAGGTGACGCGCGAGTTCGTCGCTGGTGAAGTCGGTGAGCACGCCGGCCAGGAAGTCCCAGCGCACGAGGCACTCTGCGGGCGCTTCCATGAACAGGTCGCCGCTGGCGTAGAGCGGCACGCCGAGTTCCTCGCTCACGCGACGCAGGAAGGCTTCGTCGCCGTCCCAGCTCACGGCGCCGGCGAGCGCGAAGATCGCGTCGGGGGCGGACTCGCGCGCGCGACGCAAGGCGTCGTCAGGGCTCAGGCGTTGCACGGTGGCGTCGAGCAACACCGGCTCGAAGCCGCGCTCACGCAACCAGCCGCCTTGCACCGCGAGGTCGATGGGCGGATGCAGGTAGTTGGCTTGACTGGTCTTGCTGCAGTAGTAATCGCGGATCACCACGCCGTCGGCGGGCGGCACGAGCAGGAGCACGCGGCGGCTCATCGTTCGGCCTCGCGCGCGGCGTCTTCGTCGGCCGTGCCGCCGTCGGCGCTCTCGTCAGCGAGTGACGCGCGCGGGTGCACCGGCGCGAGCCCCACGACCTCGCGACAGAAGCGCGCCGACTGCTGCACGACGTCGTCGAGTTGGATGCGACGCATGCACTCGTTCTCGCCGTCACACATGGCGATCTTGGCGTTGTAGACGCTCAAGCAGGGCGAGCACCAATGGCCCGAGTAGAACACGAGGTGACGGTCCCCCACTGGGCCGTAGAGCTGCGGCGTCTCGGGACCGTAGAAGCTGATCGTGGGCACGCGCAGTGCGGCAGCGAGGTGCAGCGGGCCGCTGTCGTTGCTGATCAAGAGTGCGGCGCGGCTCAACAGCGCGCTGAGTTCCACGAGCGACGTGCGCCCCGAGAGGTCGAGGCAGCGCGGCAACACCTCTGCGCTCACGCGGTTCAACACGTCGCGCACGACATCGGTTTCAGAAGCCGCGCCCAAGAACACGAAGCGGTCCACGTTGGCGACCTCGCGCCCGAAGCGCTCCACGAGCTTCGCGAAACGCTCAGGCGGCCAGCGCCGCTCCTCGCAGAGATCGGAGGCGTTCACGTTGATCGCGACCAAGGTGCCCTCTTCGGGAACGCCGTGCGTGAGCAGCTGCGCGCGCGCGTCGGCCTGCTCTTGTTCGCTGAGTTGCGGCGCGTCGAGTGGACCCAGCGGCCCCGCATCGTTCAGTCCGAGCGGGCGCAGCAGTGCCACGACAGCCTCGCCGTAGGGCAGCGTGGAGTTGAAGTACACCGGGTCGGTCAGCAGCGAGCCACGCCAGCGCGCGCGCACGAAGAAGCCCACCCTGCGTCGTGCGCCGCTGCCCCAGGAGACCAGGTTGCTCAGGCGCGAGTAGAACTCGAGGTCGAAGGCCAGGTCGAAGCGTTGCCGACGCAGGCGCCACAGCAGCGCGGGTACGTGCGCGAGCAGTCGCGGCAAGCTGCCGGTGGGCACGGCGAGTACGTCGTCGACACCGGGGAGTCTGCGCACGAGCGAGGCGTTGGCCTCGAAGGTGAGGAAGGTGACGTGCGCCTGCGGGTACGCGCGCCGCAAGCGACGCAGCAGCGGAGTCGCGAGCAACATCGACCCCATGCCGAGGAACTTCACGATCAGGATGCGCTGCTGGGCGTGCGGGACGACCGTCGTTCGCGACGCAGGCGCACGGCGCCCCCGGTTCAGCCGACGCAGCGCGCGCCCCGGGAGACTGAGCGCGTAGGCCATCCCGCAGAGCGGCAGCCCGATCAAGGCGTCGAGGTGGATCAGCGCGCGGGTTCTCATGAGCGCTGTGCCTCAGGCCGGCGGCTGCGACTCAGGAGTGACACTCGCCGCCCGTTCCGGACGCGCCTCCGGCGGGCCCGGTGCCCGTGCCTTGCACGAGCAACTTGCCCAAGCCGAAGGTGCCGCGCAGCAACGCCGCCGCCTTGCGCGGCACGATCAAGTGCGGCAGGAACGACGCCAACACGCGCGGCTTCAAGTAGAAGCGCATCATGATCTTGCGGTAGGTGCGCTCGAGGTCCTTGCGCGTGAGGCCGTTGGGGATGTAGGCGATGTTGTAGAAGTTGAGTCGCGTCCAGTCGGCCACGATCTCGCCTTCGCCTTCCATGTCGTGCGTGATGTCGGTGTTCGGGAAGGGCGTGAAGTAGGTCAGGCGCAAGGTGTCGATGGGCACGCTGCGCAGGAACTCTTCGGTCTCGGCGAGCGTCTCTTTGGTTTCGCCTGGGAAGCCGATGATGATGTACGCGTTGCTCTTGATGCCCGCGGCTGCGGTGAGTTCGAGTGCGCGCTTCTGCATGCGCGGCGACGCACCCTTCTTGATGCGCTTGAGGATCTCCCAGCTGCCGCTCTCCACGCCGTAGGAGATCTGCCAGCAACCGGCGCGCTTCATGAGCGCCAGGATCTCTTCGTCGATCTCGCTGGTGCGCGCGTTGATCGACCACTCGAGGTCGTAGTTGCGCTCGATGAGCCCGCGGCACACGGCTTCGAAGTCGCTGCGCAGCGTCATCAGGGAATCGTCGGTGAAGAACAAACTCTTGATGCCGTACTCGTTCACCAACCGGTCGATGTTGGCGAGGATCTTGTCGACGGGCAGCGCGCGGATCGAACGACCGAAGGTCTGGTTGTCGCAGAAGGTGCAGCGGTAGCGGCAGCCGCGCGAGACGATCAGGTCGGTGAAGGGTGTCTTGTTCAGGTAGGTGGCGGCGGCGTGGTACTTCTCGGGGAAGTCGGTGAGCATGTCCCAGGCGAGGTCGGGCAGCTCGGCCAGCGCGACTTCATCGCAGGAGGGCGGGTTCTCGATCACGCTACCGTCGTCGGCGCGCGACACGATGCCGGGCACGCTGCGCGGATCGGTGCCCGCTTCCAGGTGACGCAGCACAGCGAGCAGCGCGTCTTCTCCTTCACCCACGCAGCCCAGGTCGAAGACCGAGAGCCGCTCGATGGTTTCCTTGCCGAGCGCCGTGACGTGCGGGCCGCCGACCATCAACAGCAACTCGGGCGCCGCGCGACGCAGGTCCTCGGCCACGGTGGCGGCCTTGGCCACGCTCATGGTCGTGGTCGTGAAGCCCACGACGGTGGGCTTGTGCGCGAGCACGGCGGCCGCGCAATCTTCGAGCGGGATCTCCTCGGCCGGGCCGTCCACGATCTCGACCTGCCAGCCGGCCGCGCGCGCCACGGCGCCCAGGTAGAGGAAGGCGTGCGGCGGCAGCGAGTTCCCCGCCGAAGCCATCGGACCGTAGCGATCCTCGGCCGTGACCGGCGGCACCACGAACACGAGGCGGCGGTCTTGCGGGCCGATCGGGGGTCGCGAGGCGCTCATCGTGGGTGTCCGGGAGGATTCGAGCGGCGAGCATATCCTGGGAATATGCACCGGCAGTATGCCTCGCCGCGCCCGCCTGTGCAGGCTTCGGCTGAAAGGAAAGCGCCCCGGCCGTCGGTGGTGACGACCGGGGCGCTCGAGTTCCAAGCGGCCCGCGTGCTGCTGCGGGGACCGCGTGGGAGTCGCTCAGATCAGGGTTGGGTCACCATGATCGCGTTCGAGAGCGACGCACCCGCCACCGGCACGCTGGCGTCGGCCATGGCGAACTGGAAGAACAGCTCGAAGCCGCTGGGCAGGCCGGACGGCCACGCGGTCGTCAGCGCGAGGTTGCCGCTGCCAGGCAGGGTGAGGAAGGCCAGCGAGACGTCGATCGGGAACGGGTAGAGCGTGCCGCCCTTGAAGGACACCGGCGTGCTCGAGGTGGCCACGAACATCGCGGCGATCGCACTCGGAGCACCGTTCACGAGGTTCAGCGCCACGGGTTCGCCGACCTCGAAGCTGCCGCTCATGGTGAGCTTCGGCACGCCGGCGATCCCGGCGGTACCGGGGCCGACGAAGGCGTAGGCCGAAGCCACGTCGAAGTCGGCCGAGTTGCCTTGCACGTCGGTGGCCGTCCAGGTGACGCTCAGTTCGCTGGCGCCCGCCGTGGGGATCGCGGCGCGGAAGAGCGAGCCGCCCATGTGCGTGGCGTCGACGCTGCCGGAGCCGAGGTCGGTGGACCACGCGGCGGAGACCGTCGCGTTGATGTGGCCGTCTTCGGAGATGGCGTCAGCGACGCGCACGTGCAGCACCGTGTCGGTGGCGCCGAGGCGCGTGACAGCTTCGGAGCCGAGCAGCGTGGGAGCGAGCGTGTCCGCCCCACCGCCGTTCACGTAGACGAGGTTCGTGCGCACACCGCCTTCGCCTTGCGCCGTGACCATGTCGTAGTCGCCATCGCCATCGAGGTCAGCGAAGCCCATGTCGAGCGTGGGGTCGTTCGCGTTGGCGATCTGCCCCTGCTGGTTCACGTAGGTGCCGCCGCCGTCGTTGCGGTAGATCTTCTCGGTGGAGCCGAGCGAACCGACGAAGACATCGAGGTCGCCATCGTTGTCGTAGTCGAGCATGGCGAGTTCGTTGTCGTCGCTGCCGTTGGGCGTGGGGAAGGTGAACTCGGGGAGCGTCGTGGTCGGGCCGTCGTTGCGCGCCCAGCCTTCGTTCGTGCCGCTGATCGACTGCACGGCGGCGTCGAAGTCGCCGTCGCCGTCGAGGTCGCCCCACTCGATCTCATAGGTCGCGCCCGAGCCCAGCCCGTTCATCGCGTTGCTGATCGAGAAGTTGCCCGTGCCGTCGTTGAGGTACAGGCGGCCGCGCTTGCCATTGCTGCCCTTACCGGCCAGCGCGATGTCGATGTCGAAGTCGCCGTCGTAGTCGAACATCGTGATGTCTTGGCAGTTGTAGAGGTCGACGGGCAGCTGGTTCGTGATCTCGGTGAACACGGCGTTGCCGTCGTTCTCGAGCAGACGCAGCTGCGAGACCTGACCACCGAAGGTGCCGCCGTCGGAGATGGCCACGTCCATGTCGCCGTCGTCGTCGATGTCACCGGCGGCGATGCCGAAGGAGCGCAGGCTCAGCGAGGGCGTGTTGGCCACGGTCATGTCGGCGAAGATGCCGGTCGTGCCGCCCTGCGTGCCGCCCTGGTTGATCAGGAGGCGCGGGCGGCTGCCGGCCGAGCCGGAGCAGTAGTAGAGGTCCATGTCGCCGTCGTTGTCGAAGTCCTCGGCGATGACCATCTTGGCGTTGAAGTTGCTCACGTTCAGATTGCCGTGAGCGGCGCTGAAGTTGCCGGCGCCGTCGTTCAAGAACAGGTGCTGCGGGAGCGAGCCCTGGGTGCCGTTGCCGCCGTAGACGGAACCGTTGGCGAACAGGATGTCGACGTCGCCGTCGTTGTCGACATCGACGAGCTCGACGCCGTCGGTCCACAAGCTCTGGGCGGGAAGCGCCGAACCGTCGATCGTGAACTGCTGCGCAGCGAGCGGCAGTGCCAGGAAAGCGGAGGCGAGAGGAAGCACGAAGAGGTGGCGCATGATGCGGGGCTCGTTCGGAGGGAGAGAGACCGCGGCCTGCAGAGCCACGGTCGCCAGCGAAGGGAGGTTGCAGCCTCGCAAGCTCCTGAGTGAGAAGCATCGGGAGCGAGGTGCAGTGGTCACTCAGTATTCCACATCAATGAGAACCCACAAGAGCGGATCTCTCGCTGCAGTGGTCGAGGCGCTCGCTGGGACGGATCACCCACAGCTCCCTCGGAGCGAGATGGTCAGCGCTCATCGGGGCCGAACGCGTTCCGCCCAGATGCACCCCGAGCCCTGCGCCCGCGCGATGCATGTCGCGAAGGCCGACGCAGGGCTCGGAGTCGGAACAACGGGGATCAGCGCTTGGCGGCAGCCTTCTTACGCGCGGGCTTGGGCGCGCTCAGCTTCGCGGCGTCCTTGGCCAGAGCGGCAGCCTTGGTGGTCTGCTCCCAGGTGAACGCGGCGCCCTTGCGACCGAAGTGGCCGTGACGCGCGGTCTCGAAGTAGCGCGGCTTGCGCAGGTCGAGCGCCTTGAGGATGCCGGCCGGACGCAGGTCGAAGTGCTTGTTCACCAGCGCCTCGAGATCGGACTCGGGCAGCTTGCCCGTGCCGAAGGTCTGCACGTTCACCGACACCGGCTTCGCGACGCCGATGGCGTAGGCCACCTGCACTTCGCAACGCTCGGCGAGCTTCGCGGCCACGATGTTCTTGGCCACCCAGCGCGCAGCGTAGGCCGCCGAGCGGTCCACCTTGCTCGGGTCCTTGCCGGAGAAGGCGCCGCCACCGTGGCGCCCCATGCCGCCGTAGGTGTCCACGATGATCTTGCGACCGGTGAGGCCGCAGTCACCGTGCGGACCACCCACCACGAAACGCCCCGTGGGGTTGATGTGGTACTTGGTCTTGGCGTCGAGGAACTTGGCCGGGACGATCGACTTGATCATCGCGATCATGTCCTTCTCGATGCGCTTGTGCGGCACGCCATCGTCGTGCTGCGTGGAGATCACCACCGCGTCGACGCGCACTGGCTTGTTGTCGTGGTACTCCACGGTCACCTGGCTCTTGGCGTCGGGACGCAGGTACTTGACCTTGCCGGTCTTGCGCAGCTGCGCGTGCTTGGCGACCAAACGGTGCGAGAGGTCGATGGCCAGCGGCATGAGCGCGGGCGTCTCGCGGCAGGCGTAACCGAACATCATGCCCTGGTCGCCGGCGCCCTGTTCCTTGTGCATGCCCGCGCCCGCCGTGACACCTTGCGAGATGTCGGGCGACTGCGTGTCGAGCGTGACCATCACGGCGCAGGTGTCACCACTGATGCCGTAGGCGTCGTCGGTGTAGCCGATGCGGTTGATCGTCTCGCGAGCGATCTTCGCGTAGTCCACGCGCGCCTTGGTCGTGATCTCTCCGGCGACAACGCAGAGACCGGTGGTGACCATGGTCTCGCAGGCCACTCGGGAGTTGGGGTCGCCCTTGAGACAGGCATCGAGGATCGCGTCGGAGACCTGATCAGCCACCTTGTCGGGGTGGCCCATCGAAACGGACTCGGATGTGAAGAGGACCTTCCTGGTCATCGGGTGCAGCTCCATGCCTTGGCAAAAAGTCTATTGAAGAAGGGCGTAGAGACTATCCGATTCCCCGCAGCAATCCAGCGCTGACCGCAGCCCGCTCAAGTGAGCAGCCCGGCCTGCCGCATGAGCTCCAAGTTCTGCCGGGTGGCGCCGCGCAGTTTGGACAGCGCCTGAGCGGCGGCCTTGCCCATCCGTGAGCGCTCCTCCGGGTCGTGCAGCAAGGCGAGCAGCTCGCGGCCGAGCGCTGCCTCGTCGGCGACCACGCGCAGGGCGCCTTCTTGTGCGAGGCACTCGGCGTCCTTGCGGCAGGATTCGAGGTGTGGGCCCACCAGCTGAGGGCAGCCCGATGCGGCGGGTTCGAGCACGTTGTGTCCGCCGACGGGCACGAGCGAGCCCCCCAGGAACACGAGATCGGCCAAGCCGAAGAGCGTCTCCAGTTCCCCCATCGAATCCACCAGCAACACGCTGCCCGGATCCACGGACGCGGCTCCCGCGTGCAGCTCCGAGCGCCGCTGCGCGGGCACGCCGAGCTTGCGCAACCCGCGTTCGATCTCGCGCATGCGCTCGAGATGACGCGGCACGAGCAGCAACCTGCTGACCTCCCCACCGCCGGCCGCCAGCCATGCGCGCACCACGGGCAGGTCTTCGCCTTCATGGGTGGAGCCGGCCACGAAGACAGGCAGCTCACCGTTCACGCCGAGTTCGGCGGCGAGGGCGTCCACGGCTTGCCGCTCGGGTCCATCCGTGAGGTCGTGCTTGAGGTTGCCGGTCACGCTCACACGATCCGCAGGCACACCGAGCGCCAGCAGGCGGTCGCGATAGACCTCGTTCTGTGTGGCGACGAGGTCGAGTCGGTCCCACTCGGGCAACCACCACGCCATGCGCCGGTAGGTGCGGAAGCTGCCTTCGGAGACACGCCCGTTCAGGATCACCTGCGGCACCTGTGCTTCGTCGAGGGCGCGCATCAGCGCGGGCCAGACTTCGAGCTCCATCAAGATCTGCATGCGCGGACGCAGGCGTCGCACGAGCGCGCGCACCACCCAGGGCAGGTCGAGCGCCGCGGGGAACACGAGTCGATCGGGGAACTGCTTGCTGGCGGTCTCGAAGCCCGTGGCCGTGCCCGTGCTGAGCACGATCGGGATGTCCGGGACCGACGCCGCCAAGGCAGCCACGAGTCCGCGCGCCGCCTTCACCTCCCCCACGGACACGGCGTGGATCCAGATCGGTGCCGGCCCCTCGACGGCCTCCCGCAGCGGGCGGAAGCGTCGCAACATCCAGCGCGCTTGGCGCGGGTCGCGCAGGCAACGGACCAACCAAGGGAGCGTGGCGAGCACCAGCACCACGTGCACCGCGAGGGCGTAGGCGAGGTGCGAGGCGGCGACCCTGAGGGGTCCCCGAGCTGTCGTCATTGCTCGTACTTCGGGTAGCAACAGCGCTTGTACTTCTTGCCGCTGCCGCACGGGCACGGATCGTTCCGCCCCACCCGTTGGGCGGCGCGTTGGATCGGAGCCGGCGGGCCTTGCGTGCTCGCTGCGTCGGCGGCGCGTGCACGACCGCGTTGCATCGCGACGGCGGCCTGCGGAAGCGGACGCTGGGCCGCGCTCGGCGCAGGCTGCGCAGCCACTTGCTCGGAGCGCGCGGCGAGTCGGGCTTCCAAGCGCTCTTCTTCCTCGGTCTTCACCTCGAGCCGGAAGAACAGGTTCGTGACCTCTTCGGCGACCGCGCTGAGCAGCAACTGGAACTTGTCGTAGCCCTCGCGCTTGTACTCGGTCTTGGGGTCGACCTGGCCGTAGCCGCGCAGGCCGATGCCTTGCTTGAGCGCGTCCATGGCGCGCAAGTGATCCTTCCAGCGCGTGTCGAGGGTGTTCAAGAGGAGGAAGCGTTCGAGCATGTGCAGGCGCTCGACGCCCAGCTCCTCGCGGCGCGCGTCGTAGCGCTCCTCGAGCCGCTGCATCACGAACTCCACCACCTCGTCGGCGGCTTCCGGCGAAGCGCTCACCGGGAACTCGCCGACCTCGAAGGGCGTGGCGAAGCGCGTGGACAACTCGCTCGCGAGCGCTTCCAACTCGGCCGCTTCGGGTTCGCCCTTGGCGGGCCAACGCGAGTGCACCTGCTCCGCCGCGATGGCCGAGCACATGTCGATGATCACGGAGCGCAGGTCTTCGCCGAGCAGCACCTCTTGGCGCTTGCCGTAGATCGTGCGGCGCTGCGTGTCCATCACCTCGTCGTACTCGAGGAGGTTCTTACGAATCTCGAAGTTGCGCGCTTCCACGCGCTTCTGGGCGCGCTCGATCTGGCGCGTGACCAGGCGCGACTCGATCTCCTGGCCTTCCTTCATGCCCAACTTCTCGAGCAAGCCCGAGACCCACTCGCGCGCGAAGATGCGCATGAGGTCGTCTTCGAGGGAGAGGAAGAAGCGCGACACGCCGGGGTCACCCTGGCGACCGGAACGGCCGCGCAGCTGGTTGTCGATACGGCGCGACTCGTGCCGCTCGGTGCCGAGCACGTAGAGCCCGCCCGCGGCCATCACGTCATTCTTCTCGGCCTCGCACTGCTCTTGGAAGCGCGCCAACACCGCTTCGGCGTCGTCGTCGGGATGCAAGGCCATGTGGGCGCGTAGCAAGCCCTCGGGGTTGCCGCCGAGCATGATGTCGGTGCCGCGTCCGGCCATGTTCGTGGCCACGGTCACCGATCCCTTGCGACCGGCTTGCACCACGATGTCGGCCTCGCGCGCGTGATGCTTGGCGTTGAGCACCTCGTGCTTCACGCCGCGACGCTTGAGGATGCCGGCGAGCAGCTCGCTGCTCTCGATGCTGGTCGTGCCCACGAGCATCGGCTGGCCGCTCTTGGTCACCTCCTCGCACTCGTCGGCGATGGCGTTCCACTTCTCGTTCACCGTGCGGTAGACGACGTCGTTGGCGTCGTCGCGCACGATCGGCTTGTTGGTCGGCACCGAGACCACGTCGAGGTCGTAGATCTTGGAGAACTCGGCGGCTTCGGTGAGCGCCGTGCCGGTCATGCCCGCGATCTTGTCGTAGAGCCGGAAGTAGTTCTGGAAGGTGATCGTGGCGAGCGTCTGCAGCTCTTCGCGCACGCGCAGGCCTTCCTTGGCCTCCACGGCTTGGTGCAAACCATCCGACCAGCGGCGACCCGGCATGAGGCGTCCCGTGAACTCGTCGACGATGACGATCTCCGGGCCCTGCTCGCCCTGGTGCACCACGTACTCTTTGTCGCGCCGATAGAGGTTGTGCGCGCGCAGCGCTTGCTCGAGTGCGTGCGGCCACTCCATGTGCTCGGCGTCGTAGAAGGAGTCGACGCCCGCCATCACCTGCGCGCGGTCGATGCCCTCTTCGCTCAACACACAGGCGCGCTCCTTCTCCTTGATCTCGAAGTCGGAGCCTTCCTTGAGTTGACGCGCGACTTTGTCGGCGGCGCCCGTGATCTGGTTGGAGCCCTCAGGGAAGCCCGAGATGATCAGCGGCGTGCGCGCCTCGTCGACCAGGATCGAGTCGACCTCGTCGATGATCGCGAAGTGCAAGCGCGCCTGCACTTGCTCTTCGGCGCGACTCTTCATGTTGTCGCGCAGGTAGTCGAAGCCGAACTCGTTGTTCGTGCCGAAGGTGATGTCGCAGTCGTAGGCGGCCTTGCGCTCGGCGCCGTCCATCTGCGAACGGATGAAGCCCGAGGTCATGCCCAGGCTCTCGTAGACCGGGCGCATCCACTCGCAGTCGCGCTGCGCGAGGTAGTCGTTGACCGTGACGAGGAACACGGGGCCGGCGATGGCGTTCAGGTAGGCCGGCGCCACAGCGGTGAGCGTCTTGCCTTCACCGGTGGCCATCTCGGCGATGTTGCCTTGATGCAGCACGATGCCGCCGAGCATCTGCACGTCGTAGGGGCGCTGACCGAGCGTGCGCCAGGAGGTCTCGCGCACGACCGCGAAGGCCTCGGGCAGCAGGTCGTCGACGGATTCGCCCTGGGCATGGCGCTCACGGAACTCGGCCGTCTTCGCCTTGAGTTCCTCGGCGCTGAGCGCCTTGGTGGACTCTTCGAGGGCGTTGACCTTCTCGACGAGGGGCCAGAGGTCTTTCAGGACGCGCTCGTTGCGGTCTCCGAAGACGGCCTTGAGAAGCTTGGCGAGAGCCATGGTTGCGGGCCTACGTGGTGTTCGAAAGGCGAAACGACGAGCCACCCATTGGAGCGCGTTGAAGGGGGCGAGTCAAAGCGCGGGCGGATCGGGCAGCAAGTGTTCCAGCATCGAGAAGAGCAACTCGGCGCGGAAGGGCTTCACCAGGAATCCATCGGCGGCGTCGAGCTGCTGCAGCGTGAGCGCGCCGGCGGTGGCGATGAGCACCGGGATCTTCGCCGTCTCAGGGCGTGACTTGAGCACCCGACAGGCCTCGAAGCCGTTCAGGTGCTTCATCTCATTGTCCATCAGGATGAGGTCGTGGAGCTGCGGATCGGCGAGCTCCACGACATCCAAGCCGTCGCAGAGGCAGGTCACGGAATAGCCGCGGCCCTCCAGCAAGAGCGCCAGGGTGGACGCGATGCACTCGTCGTCGTCGACCACCAAGACCGTGCGGCCGTTGGGCTCCACGCGCGAGGCGGGGCGCGTCTCGACCAGCCCCTTGAGGTGACTCGCGGTCGGCAGGCGCGCCTCGGCCCAGGCCGTCTCCACGCGCTCCTTCACCGAGAGGTTGTAGTGCTTGAGTTCCAGGAAGGCCTGTTCCTCGCCGCCCTCGAGTTCGAACATCTGGTCGTGCGTGTCGACCTCGAAGAAGAACTCGCCCTCCACGAGGTGTTCCTGGAGCACGAGCTTCATGAAGGGATAACGCGCGTTGCCCAGACGGATCACGTAGCGATGCACCACGGCGCCGCCGGCTTGCTGCGCTTCGTCGGTGAACACTTGGAGCACGTCGGCGACGGGGGCGTCGTCGTTGCCCTCGAGCTTGACGGGCACGGCGTCGGCCTGCTCCTTGCCCGCGAAGGCCACCGACTGGTAGAGCTCCAGCGCCTGTCGCAGATCGCGAACGCGAATGGCCCCGAGTCGCACCGTCAGGTGGCTCCCAGCGTTCCGATTTGCGCCTGCACGCTGCGACGCCCAGCGGACGCGAGGTGCTGCGGCAACTCGGCGAGCAGGCGCGGGAGCACGCCGGGTTCGCGGTAGTGCGCGGTGCCGATCTGCACGGCGCTGGCCCCCACGGTGAGGAACTCGAGCGCGTCGTCGAGATCGAGGATGCCGCCGATGCCGATCACGGGCAGGTCGGGGTGCGCGCGCACGACCTCGTGCACCATGCGCAGAGCGATGGGTTTGATCGCGGGGCCCGACAAGCCGCCGACGGTCGTGCCGAGACCCGGGGCGCCGGTGCGCCAGTTCACGCTCATGCCGAGGATCGTGTTGATCAAGGACACCGCGTGCGTGCCGCCGGCTTTGGCGGCTTCGGCGATCACGGCCACGTCGGTGACGTTCGGTGAGAGCTTGGTGATCACCGGCAGGTCGGTGACGTTGCGCACGTCGCGCACGAGTTTGTGCACGACGTCGGGGTCACGTGCGAAGGGGAGGTTGCCGCCCTCCACGTTGGGACAGGACACGTTCAGCTCGAGCGCGTCGATGCCTTCGCAACGATCGAGTTGAGCGGCGAGCTCGGCGAACTCGTCGGCGCTGCCGCCCGCCAAGTTCACGATCAGGCACTGCGCGCGCCCGGAGAGCTGCGGCAAGACCTGCGCGATGAAGTGGTCGATGCCCTTGTTCGGGAGGCCGATGCTGTTGAGCAGACCCGACGGCGTCTCCGCCAAGCGCGGCATCGGATTGCCGCGGCGAGCTTTCTTGGTGATCGTCTTCACGACGACCGCGCCGGCCACGCTGAGCGAACCCCAGAACGGCTCCATCTCGAGGCCCAGGCCCGCCGTGCCGGAGGCTGTCATGAGCGGGTTGGCCAGCTCGAGCGGCCCGATCTTCACACGCAAGTCGACCTCTTCAGGCCGCACCTCTTGTTGCGTGACGGACTCGGCGGAATGGCTGCTCATGTGGGGCCGCTCAGGTAGGGCCGCGGTTTCGGGCGACGGTCGGGCGCGCGCCTCAAGCTGGCGGCCATCATATCCCGCGCGGCTTGCCGTTCGCGCCCTGCTCGTCGGAGGCTTCCTCGGCGCGCTTCTGCGCGGCGGCGTTGCGCCCCTCCAGGAGCATGCCGAGCGCCAGCAGCACCACCCCCACGCTGATGCCGCTGTCGGCCACGTTGAAGATCGGGAACGGGTCGAAGGCGGGCAGGTCGAGATCGACCATCAGGAAGTCGCGCACGTGGCCCAGGGCGAAGCCGTCGTAGATGTTGCCGAGCGCGCCACCGAGCACCAGAGCCAGGGAGAAGAGCAGCATCCGCGACTGCCGCGGCGTGGTCAGGATCATCCAGACCACAGCCAGCGAGGCCACGACGCGCCCCCACACGAGCGCCTGCGGGAAGTCGGGGAACAAGCCCCACATCATCCCGGAGTTCTGCACCTTCGTGAGACCGAACCACTCGCCGAGCAGCCACTCATGGCGACCTTGCACGAGGGGCTCGTACACGAAGTGCTTGCTCAGCAGGTCAGCGGCGAGCACGAGCACAGCCAGCAGGAACCAGCGCAACTTGCCGCTCATGTCGCCTCGTTCCTCGGTCGTGCACGCTGCACAAGTCTGCTCCGCTTCCGCGTGGGACGCTGCCGGTCAGGCGCCCTCTGCACGCCTACCGCGAACGCTCAGTAGAGGCCTTCCTGCTGTTCCTGGCAAGGCACGCAGGTCGACGCGAAGGGCAGCGCCTCGAGGCGCGGCAGCGGGATCGAGTCGTGGCACTCTTCGCACACGCCGTAGGTCCCCGACTCCATGGCCTGCAGCGCCCGCTCGATCTGGCGCAGGATGCGCGCCTCTTGTTCCATCAAGCCCAACGTGAGGTTGCGCTCGTAGACATCGGTGCCGTGCTCGGCGCCCGACTCGGCGTCGACATCAGGGTCGGGTGCTCGCAGGGCTTCGTCGCCCATCATGTTCATGTCGGCCAGCAGACGTTCGCGCTTCTCGATGAGCTGCTTGCGCATCGGACGCAGCTGCGTCTTGGTGTACGGCGATTTGACCGGCTTGTCGGAGACCTCGCGCTCGTGCTTGGCCTTGGCTTCGAGCCACGGACGCTTCACGCGCGCAGGGCGCGCCGCGATGTTCACCACCGGCTTCACGCCCTTGGGCACCGCGCGCTGCTCGGCTTGGACGGTCTGCTTCTTGGCCTGCGCGGCTTTGGCGCGCGCGGCGACGCTGCCCGCGTCGGCGACCTTCTTCTTTCCCTTGCCTGCGGCCTTCTTGGTGCTGGCTTTCTTGCTGCTGGCCTTGGTCTTGCTCGCGGCTTTGGTTTTGGAGCTCGCCTTGGACTTGGCGGCCTTCGCGGACTTGGGAGCGGCTTTGGTCTTGGCCTTGCTGGCGGTCTTGCTCGTGACCTTCTTCTTGGGAGCGGTCTTCTTCGGCGCAGCCTTCTTGGGGCTGCGAGTGGCCTTGGTCGCGCGCTTGGCGGTCTTCTTGGGAGCCGCCTTCGCCGCGCGCTTGGGGGCCGTCTTGCTGCGTGAGGTCTTCTTCGCGGTGGACTTGCGCGCCGTGGTCGTCTTCTTGGTCACGGTCTTCTTCTTCGCGCTGCTGCGAGCGGCCGCCGTCTTGGTGCGAGCACGCGAGGTCGTCTTCTTGGTCGTCTTCTTGCGGGACGACGTGGTGCTCGACTTGCGCCCGGAAGCCTTGGCCTTCGGCTTGGTCTTGCTGGCCTTGCGCGAGACCTTCTTCGTGGTCTTCGTCGCCGACTTCTTGGTGGCCGTCTTCTTGGTGGACTTCCTGGCCGTTTTGGGGCGAGCGACAGCCTTCTTGCGGCCGGTCGAGCGGCTCGCGCTCTTGCGCGCTGTCTTGCTGGTCTTCTTGGCGGGCATGGGCGACAGCTCGCGGCGTCGGAGGGCGCCCGCAGAGCGGGTGACCGAAGCGGGTGACCTAGATCGCCTAGATTGCCTAGGCTGGGCTAGCCTGGTTTAGGCTGGGGAGGCGTCGAGCCGAGACTCAGCCCCCCCTGGATTGGGCCGCACCATAGCTCTCCAAAGTCGAGAATCAACCGCAAAGCCCCCAGACACGGGCCTCTCTCGCAAGATCAGATCCTGGCTCGCGGGGCTGCGCGCCGAGGCTGCGCTCTCGTCGCACACGCTCGACGCCTACCGGCGCGACCTCTCGCGCTTCGCCAAGTGGTGCGCTGTGGAGCAGGTCGACACCGACGCGCTCGGCAGCACGGAGGTGGTCGGCTTCCTGGCTGCCGAGCAATCCGCGGGGCGCGCGCCCTCCACCCTCGCCCGACGCCTCTCGGCCTTGCGCGGCTTCCTGCGCTGGTGCGCCCGCGAGGAAGGCTTGCGCGTGGACCCCTGCGCGGAGCTCACGGGGCCGTCGCGACCGCGGCCGCTGCCCAAGTTGCTCGACCCCGAGCAGGTGGAGGCTCTGCTCGACGCGCCCCCCACCGACACGCAGCTGGGCCTCCGCGACCGCGCCTTGCTGGAGCTGCTCTACGCCACGGGCGCGCGCGTGAGCGAGGTCGCGGGCTTGCCGCTCGACGCGCTCAAGGAACACCGCGACGTGCTGCGCCTCGACGGCAAGCGCAACAAGCAGCGCCTCGTGCCGCTCGGTCGTCGCGCGCGCAGCAGCCTGGACCGTTACCTCCGCGACGTGCGCCCGGTGCTCGAAGCGCGCGCAGGCGAGGCCGCCGTCGGTCTGCGCTGGGTGTTCCTCTCGAACCGCGGCAAGCGTCTGGGGCGCGACCGCGTGTTGCAGATCGTGCGCGACTACGCACTCGCCAGCGGCTTGCCGCCCATCACGCCGCACGTGCTGCGTCACTCCTTCGCGACGCACATGCTCGAGAACGGCGCCGACCTCCGCGCTGTCCAAGAGCTGCTCGGTCACGCCGACATCGGCACCACCGAGATCTACACGCACGTGGATCGACGCCGACTCGCCGGCGTGCACGAGCGCCATCACCCGCGCGGTTAGCAGCGCGCACTCGGAGCTACGGCCCGGTGCGCTGCAGGTGCTCGAGGATCGCTTCGGCGAGTTGCGGGCCCACGCCTTCCACGCTCGCGACCTCGTCGACCTGGGCGCGAGCCAGCGCGCGCGTGCCGCCGAAGGCTGCGAGCAAGCGCTTCTTGAGCACGGGGCCCACGCCGGGCACGTCGTCGAGACGTGAGGCGAAACTCTCCTTGCTGCGCGCCTTGCGGTGATGCCCGATGGCGAAGCGGTGCGCCTCGTCGCGCAAGCGCTGCAAGATGTACTCCTCGGGGGAACGCCCGGCGAGCTCCACGGGTTCGGCGCGACCGGGCAGGAACACGCGCTCGCGTTCGCCGGCGGGCAAGTTCAGTGAGCGCCCGCGACGACTGCCTTTGGCCAGGGCGGCCAGCGGCAAGTCGGCGAAGCCACACTCGGCGGCGACGTCGATGGCGACGGCGAGTTGCCCGCGTCCACCATCCACCATCAAGAGGTCGGGCAGCGGGTCGCTCGGTGCGCGCGCGAAACGCCGGCGCAGCACTTCGCGCATGGCGCCGTAGTCGTCCTGGCCGTCGAGCGTCTTCATGCGGTAGTGACGGTAGCGTGCGCGGTCGGGCTCGCCGTGCTGAAACACCACGCGCGACGCGACCACCGCCGTGCGCCCCGTGTTCGAGATGTCGTAGCACTCGATGGTCTCGGGAACGCGCGGCAAGCCGAGTCGATCGCCGAGCGCTTCGAGCAGACGACGTTGGTGACCGCGTTGCTCGATGGCCAGCACGAGCGCGTCTTTGGCGTTGCGCGCGGCGAGCGTGAGCAGCGCGGCGCGCGGACCGCGCTTGGGCACGTTGAGGCGCGGGTCACGTTCGCGGCGCTCGCCGAGGAACGCGGCCAGGCCGTCGGCATCGGGGATCGCGAGCGGCACGAGGATGCGGTCGGGGACGGGTCGCGCGTCGCCGTAGTACTCGCGCAAGAAGCCGGCGAGCAGCTCGTCGTCGGGCAGCTCGCTCTCCAGCGTGTGATGACTGCTCGTGATGAGCGCGCCGCGTCGGAAGGCCAGCACCACGATCTCGGCGAGTTCGCCCGCGCGGTGCAGGCCGAGCACGTCGCCCTCGCGCAAGCCCGTGTTCTCCACTTGCTGGTGCGCGGTCGTGGCGCGCAGGTAAGCGATCGCGTCGCGGTGACGCGCGGCTTCCTCGTAGTGCATCTGCGCCGCTGAGGATTCCATGCGCTGCTCGAGCACTCGCAGCGTGGAGCCGACGCGCCCTTCGAGCACGTCCACGGCCTGGTCGATCATGGCGGCGTAGTCGTCCTTGCCCACGAGGTCCACGCAGGGCGCGCAGCAGCGTCCCATGTCGTGCTTGAGGCAAGGTCGCGTGCGCGACGCGAACTCGCGGTCGCTGCAGTCGCGCAGCGGGATGATGCCGCCGAGCATGCGCAGCGTGCGGCGCAACGCTTTGGCGCTGGCGAAGGGGCCGTGGTAACTCACCGGCCCTTTCACCTTCTTCGGACGACGCGCGAGCCCGAGCGCGGGGAAGTCGTGACGCCGGTCCACGCGCACGTAGAGGAAGTCCTTGTCGTCGCGGAGCTTCACGTTGTACGGCGGCTTGTGCCGCTTGATCTGCTGGTTCTCCAGCAGGAAGGCTTCGTGCTCGCTGTCGGTGCTCAGGAAGTCGATGTCGTGCACGTAGCGGTCGACGAAGCGCACGGCGCGTCGGCCGTCGCCGCTGCTGCGGAAGTAGCTGCGCACGCGCTCGCGCAGACGACGCGCCTTGCCCACGTAGGCCACGCTGCCACCCACGTCGCGGAACAAGTACACACCGGGGCCTTCGGGCAGACGCTCCACCTTCTCGAGCAAGCGCGCGCGGCGATCCTCGGAGGCGCTCATCGCTCAGCGGTAGCGCAGCTCGAGGCGTTCGAGCGCCGTGAGTTCGTCGCGCAGTTTGGCGGCCTTCTCGAACTCGAGCGCTTCGGCGGCGGCGAGCATCGCTTTGCGCGCGGCGTCGATGTGCTTGCGCACGTTGCCGGGGTTGATCTTCTCGAGCCCCACGCCGGCGTCTTCGGCGATCTGTTCTTCTTCCTCGGACAGCGAGCGGTCGACGGCGCGCGTGGTGCTGCGTGGGGTGATGCCGTGCTCGGCGTTGTGGGCGAGCTGGATCGTGCGCCGACGTTCGCACTCGTCGAGCGCCTGTTGCATGGCGTCGGTGGTCTCTTCGGCGTACATGATCACGCGACCGTGCACGTTGCGCGCGGCGCGCCCCATGGTCTGGATCAGGCTCGTGGCGGAGCGCAGGAAGCCGGTCTTGTCGGCGTCGAGCACGGCCACGAGCGCGACCTCGGGGAGGTCGAGACCTTCGCGCAACAAGTTGATGCCCACCAGCACGTCGAACTCGCCCAGGCGCAGACCGCGGATGATCTCCACGCGCTCGATGGAGTCGATGTCGCTGTGCATGTACTTCACCTTCACGCCCAGCTCGGCGTAGTGGTCGGTGAGTTCTTCGGCCATGCGTTTGGTGAGCGTGGTCACGAGCACGCGCTCACCGCCTTCGTTCACGGTGCGGATCTCGGAGAGCAGGTCGTCGACCTGACCGCGTGCGGGGCGCACGTCGACCACCGGATCCACGAGGCCGGTGGGACGGATCACCTGCTCGATCACGCGCTGCTCCGAGGCTTCGATCTCGCGGTCTGCTGGCGTGGCCGACACGTAGAGCACCTTGTCGAGCAGCGCGTCGAACTCGGTGGCGTCGAGCGGTCGGTTGTCGAGCGCGGACGGCAGCCGGAAGCCGTGGTCCACCAGCGAGCTCTTACGTGCGTAGTCGCCCTTGCGCATGGCCCCCACCTGCGGCAACGACTGGTGACTCTCGTCGATGATCATCACGAAGTCGTCGGGGAAGTAGTTGAGCAGGCTGGCGGGCGGATCCCCCGGAGAACGACCATCCAAGTGACGGCTGTAGTTCTCGATGCCCGAGCAGAAGCCCGACTCTTCGAGCACCTCGAGGTCGAAGCGCGCGCGCTGTTCCAGTCGTTGTGCTTCGAGCAACTTGCCCTGACCGCGCAGGCGCTGCAGCTGCTCCTCGAGCTCCTTGCGGATGCTCTCGATGGCGCTCGCCATGCGCTCGCGCGGCGTGATGTAGTGGCTCGCCGGATACACGGCAATGGACTCACGCTCTTCCAGAACTTCGCCACGAAGTGGGTCCACCACGCACAGGCTCTCGATCTCGTCATCGAAGAATTCGACCCTGATCACGCGCTTCTCTTCATAGATCGGGAAGATCTCCACCACGTCGCCGCGCACTCGGAAGGTGCCGTTGCGAAACTCGAGGCCCGCTCGCTGGTACTGAACATTGGCGAGTTCGCGCAGCAGCTCGTCGCGATCCACACGCTGACCGCGAGCGAGCTTCACGCGCAGGCCGGCATAGAACTCGGGCGAACCCAGACCATAGATACACGACACGCTGGCCACGATGAGCACGTCGCTGCGATCCAACAGAGAGCGCGTGGCGCTGTTGCGCAGCCGCTCGATCTGCTCGTTGATGAAGGCTTCCTTCTCGATGAAGGTGTCGGTGCGCGCCACGTAGGCTTCGGGTTGGTAGTAGTCGTAGTAGCTGACGAAGTACTCCACGGCGTTGTCCGGGAACAGCGTGCGGAACTCGTCGTAGAGCTGGGCGGCCAGGGTCTTGTTGTGGGCCAGCACCAGCGCGGGGCGGCCGAGTTGTTCGACCACGTGAGCCATCGTGAAGGTCTTGCCCGAGCCGGTCACGCCGCGCAGCACTTGACGCTTGGCTCCGGCGCGGAAGCCCGTCACGAGCGCGTCGATGGCGGCGGGTTGATCGCCGGCCGGCTCGAGCGGTGTGCGGAGCTTGAAAGGGCTCGTGCTGGGGGCGCTGGGCGACACGGTTCAGGCTCGGGGCTGGTAGCGAAGCGTCGATCGTCTCATCATCATACGCGTGGGGGAACCGCGACATCGGCGCCGCGGCCACGCGATGCCGCGCCAACGAAGCAGGAGAGGCACTTATGAAGACCGTCTTCGCATGCCTGTGTCTGAGCCTCGCGCTCTTGGCGCAGGACGGCGCAAGCACCAGCAGCGCCGACTTGCAACTGGGCAGGCAGATCCTCGAGCTGCTCAAGACGCGTGATGCCGACGGCTTGGTCGAGCTGCTCGACGGCCCTGGCTTCCACGCGGAAGGCGAGGCGCGCGGCGACTTGGTCCACACCTGGGACGCAGCCACGGAGGAGCAGCGCGAGCAGGCCCTGCGTCACGCCGTGGGCGACTGGATCCGCGACGGCGCGCAGTACTTCTGGCACGCCACCCTCGCCGACGTGCGCGAGCTGCCCGACCCGGATGCGGGGCGCGGGCCCAACCCACAGCGTCGTTACCTGAACGTGCTGGCGAGTCAGCCGGGGCGCAGCCGCTTCCGCGAAGTGCTCGTGATGCTCGGCGACGACGGCGGCGTGGTGCAGCTCACGCTCGGCCCCGAGTTCGGCGACGCGGCGACGCCCGCCGGCGAAGCGCAACTGCTCCCCACGCCCTTGCCGCGCCTCACGAGCGACAGCCTCACCTGGCCCGACGATGTCGACAATGCCGACCGCCGTGACGCCCGCGCGTGGGTCGCCCAACTCGACGACGCCGCAACGCGCCTCGACGCACAAGACGAACTCTTCAGCTGGCCGCACGCCGCAGTGCCCGCGCTGCTCGAAGCCGCTCACGCGTGGCTCGAAGGCAGCGACGCGGCGCCGCGCAACGTGCAACTCGTCGCGCTCACGCTCGAGCAGCTCACCGGGCGTCCGCTCGCGCTCAGCAGCGACCTCGCGCGCAGCGAAACGAGCCTCGCCGCCTGGATGGCTTGGCACCGCAAGCACGCCGAGGACTTCGAGCCGCTGGACCTGCCCGACGACCTCCTCGCCGCGCTCGATGCCCGCGATGGCGGGGACGACACCGACGCCCTCTCGCGCTGGGAAGCCTTGCTCGCGGCGCAGCAAGCCGAAGCCGCCGGTGGTCCGCCCGCGGTCGCGCCCGCGGAGCCGGAGTCCGCGCCCGAACCCGCGAGCGGCGGCACGCCCACCCCGCCCGTTCCGGTCCCCGGCCGCGCTCCGGCCTTGCCGATCCCCGCTCCCCGCGCGACGCCAGCCGTCCCGAGCTCAGCAGGCGCGCCTGCGAAACCGACTGCGGGCGCGTCGCCAGCACACGCGGCGCTGCCCCCCGAGTTGAACGCCCTCGAAGTCTTGTTCGACGGCGAACTCGTGCTCTATCCCGAGCTCCACGAAGAACTCGACAGCGCGCGCCGCGACGTGTTGCGCGTGTGGGCCGCCGACATCGATCGCCTCGGGCTGCGCGTGGCGCTCGGCGAACGCACCGAACACATCGTGCTCGGTGAGGTCAGCGATGCCCTGCTGCTCTCCTCCGCGGAGCAACTCGACATCACCGCCGAGCTCATGGAGCCGCTGATCCCGGACGTAGCGCCCGGCCCGCTCAAGACCACCCTCGTGTTGTTGTTCGACAGCCAGACCGCCCGCGACGACCACCAGTGGGGTCGCATCCTCGACACGCTCGTGAAACGTCGCGTGCTCTTCGAAGGCAGCGCCAACCAGCTGCGTCGCGAACCCGGCGGTCTCACGCTGCGCTCGTTCCCCTTCGTGATCCAACCCACTTGGGACATGGCCGGCAACGCCGCCGCCGGCGACGACGAGTTCCGTCTCGCCAACGAGCTCGCCCACAAACTCACGGTCTGCATGTTGAGCAACCGCGCGGGTCAGCTGCCGCCGGGTTTGCGCTGGGCGCTGGCACACTTCGCCGAGGTGGCGCTGCAGGGCACCGTGTACCAGTTCAACCGCACGGGCTTCGTGTCCACCGATGATCACTTCGACTGGGAGCGCAAGGCCGATCGCTGGCTCGACAAGCGCGGCAAGAAGCGCGGCTTCTCCTTCCCCGAACTGATCTTCGACGCGGGACGCGACAACCCGCTGCTCGAGAACAGCGTGCTCGTCTGGTCGCTCGTGGACTACTACTGCCACGAACGCCCCGAAGACTGGATCACGCTGCTCGAGCTGCTGGCCGGCCTGCAAGCCGAAAAGGATTCCTACGGCGTGGCGACGACCTGGCTGCCGGACAAAGCGGCCACCCTCGACCTGCTCGAGGCGCAGCTGGCCGAACTCAAGGCGAGCGCGGTCGCGCGGCACATCGACACACACTGAGGGCGTCTTGCGGCGTCCCTCGAGTGTTCACGCGGGCGGCATTGCGCGCCGCCAGCCTTGACCGCCTCGCGGCCCCCACCTAGCCTCGCAGCGCTCGTACTCCCCCGCCCGCGCTCCTTCGTACGGACTTCCCCGCCATGACCCGCGTCGCCACCTGCCAAGATTGTGGAGCCCGCTTCAAGGTTCCCGACAGCGTCACCGCGAAGAAGAGCAAGTGCTCCAAGTGTGGCGGTGTGGTCGAGATCCCGCCGGTCGGTGGCACGAGCGACGCCCCCAGCGCGGCGGCAGCACCAGCCGCCAAGCCTCCGCGCGCGGCTCGTCCGGCGGCCGCGCGCAAGCCGAGCGTGGCCCCGGCTCGCGCTGCGAAGCCCGCACGTACCGCCGCCGCACCCGCCGTGAAGAAGGCCGGCGGCAAGCCCGCCGTCACGAGAGCGTCGGGCGGCAAGGCGGCAGGCGGCAAGTCCGCTGCTGCTAAGTCTGGCCGGGCTCGCTCGGGTGCGAAGAGCGGCGCGCGTGGAAGCAAGGGGCGTTCGCGTGGCGGCGCGAGCAGCAAGTCGGGGGGCGGCTCGTCCTCGATGATGCTCTGGATCGTGATCGTGGTGCTGTTGCTCGGTGGCGGCGGCGCCTGGTGGTGGCTGACGCAGCCCGAGGAGAACGCGTCCACCGACTCCACCACTGCAAGCTCGAGCGAAGCCGCCGCGGAAGACGCGACCGCTGAAGGTAGCGACAACGAGTCCGCGACCGACTCCGCCGATTCCGCGAACTCCACCGACTCCGCAGACGACGCCGTGGCGCTGGTCGACGACAAGGCCCAAGCGCCTGCGGCCCAGGCCCCCGCCGCTCAAGCTCCCGCCGCTGCTGACGCCGACGCCGGGTCCACTGAGCAAGCGCCCGCGCCAGCCGCCGACGCAGGAGCCCTCTCCGACAGCGAGCCGCTGCCCACCGTGCTCAGCTTCGAAGCGCTCCCCCCCGTGCTCGGCAGCACGCAAGAACAAGTCGACGAGTGGACGGAAACGATCAAGGAGTACTACTTCAACCCGCTGCTCGGTCAGCGCGACCGCAAGCGCCTGCGCCCCAAGATCGACGAGCTCGATGGCGTGGACATGATCCCCGCCATGTTCGCCGCGCTGGAAGGTCTCGACGTCGACGACTCCCAAGCCGTGGTGTCGCTGGGCTCGATGCTCATCGAGTGGAAGGACAAGACCGCCGGGAAGCCCACCTTCGGCTTCAACGGCACAGCGGGTGCGCGCAGCATCCTCGACAACAACAAGCGCGTGACGGTGCTCACCAACCTCTACAACTACTGGGTGAACACCCGTGGTTCAGGCCAGGACCCGACCTTGCTCGAGGACTACCGCCAGGACATCGCCGACTCACGCCTGATCAACGACGCCGACGGCTGAGACACTGCGGAGTACAGGCTCAGGGCAGCGGCGCGTCGCCGGTGACGGGATCCACGGTGACGCCCTTGCTCTTCAGGAAGTCGATCGCCTTCTGGATCTCGGCATCGGGCCCCTCGAGTTCCAGGTACACGAGCCCCAGGTCGTCGCTGATGCTCGCGCCGCGGATGTTGGGGATGATCTTGAAGTCGCGGCCCAGGTTGTAGAGCAGGGGTTCGCGGATCAGATCCTTGGCGAAGGTGCAGTGGACGAGCTTGCTCGAGGTCATGGCCAGCGGACCCAATGAGGGGCGGAAGACGGGTCGGACCCCAAGGCCCGACCCGCCAGTCTAGCAGTCACCCCGGGGAGCTCACCAGCACCACGGGTGTGCAGACTTACTGACCGCCCTCGACCAGAATCGGGTTGCTCGCGCGCAGCTCGGAACCCAGCTCGAAGCTTTGCGCGATCACATCGAGCGCGGGGAAGCCCAGGGGGATGTTCAGCTGCCACTGGGCGCGGCCGCTCGCGTCGGCCACGCGGAACAACACACCGCTGACCATCACCGAGTGCTGAAACATCGGATCGTCGACGAGGACCACGCCGCCCCACCCCGATGTGGAAACCCAAGGCGCCGCGTTGCCGAGCGACATGAGCAGCAGCTGCAAGCTGCCCGGCTCGGCGCCCTGCAGATCCACGCTGACCTCGCTGCCCGCCGCCGGGCGCAGCTCGTCGGCACGCAGCACGGGGTAGGCCGGGCCGCGCACGCTCAGCGCGTCGAGTTCCTCCGAGTCGAGGAAGCCGAGCTGCTCTTCGCTGTAGCCCACGAGCAAGCTGCCTCCTTCCGCGCTGCTGAACACGGAGGCGTCGTGCGCCGAAGGGCTCTGCACGGAGAAGAGCAGCGCGCCGCTCTGCGGGTGACGTGCGAGCGACTTGGTGTCGCCGGTGCTCACGGCCACGCCCAGCGCGGCGCTGACCATGGCATCGATCTCGCTCTCGGTGAAGAGCAGCTCGGCCTGCCCGGCACCGGTCTCCCAGCGCAGCACGTCGCCGTCGGCGATCACCCCGGCTTCGTCGCCGGAGAGCAGCGTGGAGTCTTCGTTCTCGTTGAAGGAGAAGATGAGCGCGCCGTCGGCGTCGACTTGGAGCGCGTCGAGGTCCACGTTGTCGTCGCTGGCGCCGGTGATGAGCACGAAGAGCTGCTCAGGGAAGGCGATCTCCGCACCAGAGCTACTCAGGCGCACCGCGTCGCCATCCTTGAAGCCTTGCGCGTCGCTCGCGAAAGACAGCAGCAACTCACCGTCGCTCGCGAAGTGACCCGGATCGTGGACCGCATCGAGATCACCGGGCAGCGTGTGCACTTGGCTGGTGTTCTCGCCGAAGAACGGCAGCAGCGTGGCGAGAGGGTACGCGATGCGCGTGCCTTCGCTGGGCGCGTGACTGAGCAACTCCTGGTCACTCACCGGATGCTCAGCGAGCTCCGCGGCGGCGCTCGTGGAGAACAACACGGCGAACTCATCGCCGACTTGCGCCGACACCGACGTGCACAGGTTGGGCGCGATCGCCAGGGCCAGAGCAGGAAGCAACAACGAACGAGACATGGGCGGACTCCGCGTTGGGGATGGAGCTGCCAGACACCGCGAAGCGTTCGCGGCCTGTCTTGCGGCTCAGCCCCCACGTCGGGCGCGGGCTCGCGGCGTTACGCGCGTTCCTCGGAGTCGTCGGCGTCAGCCTGCTCGCCTTCGCTGGGAGAGCGCCGTGGCCGGTCGCGCTCGGCCGAGTCGTCGACCAGAGCGAGGTGCAGAGGGAGCACTTGGCCGAGGTGCGTGCCGCCGAGCAGCGCGAGCACCAGGCGGTCGACGCCCAGCGCCATGCCCACGCAAACCGGCAGCGGCTTGGCGCGCAGGCTGGCCAGCAAGGCGCCGTCCTGTGCGGGGGCGGCGCCCTCGCGCGCCCGCGCTTCCTCTTCCCAGCGACGGGCCAGGGCCTGCCCCTCGCGCAACTCCACGTAGCCGTTCGCGAGTTCGAGACCGGACAGATAGGCCTCCGTCCGCAGGGACAGGCGTTCATCGGCGGGGTCGAGTTCGGCCAGCGCCGCGCAGGCGGCCGGGTAAGCCTGCAGGAAGCTCAAGCCCGGTTCCCGAGCCAGCGCCGGCTCCACACGCTCCACGAGCGCACGCCCGAGCAGACCCTCGGCACCGTGTTCGGCGCGCGCGCGCTCGAGGCCCGCGGCGCGCAGCTCAGCGGCGAAGCGCTCGAGGTCACCGTCGAACAGAGGCTCAGGGTCGACGCCCGCCCAGCGTCGCAGCGCTTCGCTCACGTCGAGCACGCGCGAGCCAGCGGGACGATCGGCGCCGAGCGCCTCGGCCACCACCGAGGCGAGCCGCGCGACGTCGGCCTGGAGCAGCGCCAGACTCGCGCCGGGTCGATACCACTCGAGCATCGTGAAGCTGGGTTGATGGTGCTCGCTGAGTTCTTCGCGTCCGCCGCGCCAGGCCGGGCCGAGCGCGTAGAGCGCGGGAACGCCCGCCGCGAGCAAACGCTTGAGCGTGAGTTCGGGCGAGGTCTGCAACCACAACGGACCGGGCAAGCCCGGCAGCTCGACGCGCGGCGGATGCAGGTGCGGCTCTTGCCCCGCGAACGGCAGCAGGCTCGGCGGGTCGACCTCCACGCAACGCAGCTCGTCCATCACCGAGCGCAAGGCGGCGAGCACGCGCGCGCGGCGCGCCACCACGTCCGCCGCACGCGGGTGGGTGCGCAACTCGAGACGCGTTTCGCTCACTGGAGCACGTCGGGGCCGCGGCGTTCGGGCGGCGACACCGTGCGCAGCTCGGGCGAGAGCCGCAGCTGGTGTTTCTCCGCGAGGCGTTCAGCGCGACGGTGCAAGTCGGGACGTGTCTTCACGCGCTTGCCGGCGAGCTCCAGGCGGTCTTGGTCCATCGTGTTGAAGGCGCGACAGAGCGTGTCGGCTTCACCGAGCCAGGCCACGGTGTCGTCGTCGCCACCTTGCTGCGCGGCCGCCACCGTGATGGCGGTGACCCCCACCACGAACACGTCGAGCGCGACCGTGGCCAAGACCATCCAGAGCTCGATGTCCTCGCGCAGCAGAAAGAGCATCAACATCACGGCCACGCCGAGACTGAGCAGCAGCGCCAGGATCGCGAGCGGCCGCAACGCGCGACGGCGACGCCGAGTGAGCACCTCGTTGAGCAGCAACACGCAGGCGTCGTCGGGGCGCAGCCGTTCGATGACACGACGCGACACCGAGAGTTCGTTCGCGTCCCACCGGAACCAAGCGTCACGCCGCGGATTCGGCTCGACGACCACGGCGCGCAACGAACCCAACCCGGCGCGCTCCGCGGTCTTCTCGAGCGGCGTCAGGTCCAGCTCGCCGCAGGCCTCGCCGTCGTCAGCGCGAGTTTCGCCGCCGTCACCGCAGGCTTCGGCTTCGCCGCCGCCGTCGCTCACGGATAGATCTTGTGGAGCATGCGCGGGAAGGGAATGCACTCGCGGATGTGACGCGTGCCCGTGATCCACGCCACCGTGCGCTCGAGACCCAGACCGAAACCGCCGTGCGGCACGGAACCGAAGCGACGCAGGTCGAGGTACCACTCGAAAGCTTCCATCGGCAGCTCGTGCTTCTGGATCTGGTCGAGCAGGTAGTCGAGGTCGTCGGCGCGTTCGCTACCGCCGATGATCTCGCCGTAGCCTTCGGGCGCGAGCACGTCGACACACAGCGCGACGCGGTCGTCGTTCGGATCGCGCTTCATGTAGAAGGCTTTCACCGGGTGCGGGTAGCGGTGCACGAGCAGCGGCTTGTCGTAGGCCGCCACGAGCGCTTCTTCGTCGGGCGCGCCGAAGTCTTCGCCCCAGGGCACCTCGTGTCCGAGCTCCTTCAGCTTCTCGATGGCTTCGTCGTAGGACAGCCGCGGGAAGGGTTTCTGGATCGCTTCGAGCTTGCTGAGGTCACGACCGAGCAGCTCGAGTTCCGGGCGGCAGTCCTTGAGCACGTCTTGCACGACCGAGCACAGGAAGTCTTCGGCGAGATCCATCACGTCGTCGAGCGTGGCGAAGGCGACCTCGGGTTCGATCATCCAGAACTCGGTGAGGTGACGACGCGTCTTGCTCTTCTCGGCGCGGAAGGTCGGCCCGAAGGTGTAGATCTTGCCGAGCGCCATGGCGCCCGCTTCGCCGTAGAGCTGACCGCTCTGCGTGAGGTACGCCGGCTCGCCGAAGTAGTCGACCTCGAAGAGCGTGCTCGTGCCTTCGCAAGCGCTCGGCGTGAACATCGGCGCGTCGAAGTTGACGAAGTCGCGGCTGTCGAAGAAGTCGCGGATGGCTTTGATGATGCGCGAGCGCACGCGCAAGGTGGCCGCCTGCTTGCTGCTGCGCAACCACAGGTGACGGTGCGCCATCAGGAAGCCGGTGCTGTGTTCCTTGTTCGTGATCGGGTACTCGGCGGCGGCGCGCACCACACGCGCGCCAGCCATCTGCAGTTCCACGCCGCCGGGGCTGCGCTCATCGGCTTTGACTTCGCCCCAGACTTCGAGGCTCGACTCCTGCGACAGGCCGTCGAGTTGCTCGAAGAGCTCGTCACCGAGCACGTTCTTGCGGCCGACGCATTGCACCGTGCCGCTGCCGTCGCGCACTTGCAGGAACTGCAACTTGCCCGCCGAACGACGATTGGCCAGCCAGCCTTGCACGCGCACGGTGGCGCCCACGTGTTCGGCGAGGCGACGCACACGCGCCGCCGGCGGCAGATCTCGAGCGGAAGACGATTCGACGGTAGACATGACAGTTCCGGGTGGGAGGTTGCTGTTCAGGGGAAGGCGGAATAGGCGGCGCGCACCGACTCGTCAACCACGGCGCCATCGCGCAGGCCGACGTGTCCCTTGTGCATCACGCCGTTGCGGCGCGCTTCGAACACCACGCGGCCGTCGTGGCCGTCGAGCTTGGTGAGGTCACTCAGGATCTGCACGCGCTCGAAGCCTTGCGCGCGCAAGTGTTCGCGCACGCGCTCGGCGAGGTCGGCAGGACCGGCCGCGGGGGTGTCGGTCACGGCTTCGAGGCGCGCGTCGACGAGACGGCCGAGCTCGGCCACGCGCTCTTGCACCTCCATGAAGGCCACGCGACTGCGCTCACCCGTCTCGGCCAACTCGGTGAGCTTGGCCTGCAGCGGCGCGTTCAACTGGCGACGGTCGAGCTCGTGCGCGAGTTGCTGCACGCGTTCGGTGAGCGCGTCGAGCTGATCCAGGCGCGCGAGACCTTCCTCCACGCGGCCCAAGCGTCGGCCGATCTGGAAGAAGCCGAAGAGCCCGAGCAGGCCCAGCCCAGCGATGGCAAAGAAGAGGAGCGTGTTGTCCATCCCCCCAGGATGGGCGCGGCCGCCGAGGGCTTCAAGGGGCGCGCCGCCGCACATGGCCTCAAAGCGGGTCTGCGAGCTGACGGCGTGGGCCGCTACAATCCCCCGCTCCCCGGGCCGCTCCGGGGTTCGGTCTCCCCCCGGGCACAGGCAGCATGAACGGCAAGCTCACCACCTTGCTCGGCGCACTGGTGGGCTTGGTGCTCGCCGCGGCCCTGCTCACGCCTGAGGCCGACGAAGCCACGCTGCTCGGTCAGGGCCTGAGCCGCCTGCTCGCCGAACACACCAAGGCCGACGCCGAGATCGTGGGAGCGGACCTGGCCCTCGCCGACGCGCTGTCCGCCGCCAGCGAGTTGCCGCCCCAGGTCACGCCCGAGCAGCGCTGGTCGATCTTCACGCGGCTGGCCGAGCTGTCAGAACCCGGCGACACGGTCTCGCTGCGCGTCTGGCTCTCCGAAGGTGGGACGACCTTCTGGGAGACCACCGAGCTCCGGATCCAAGCCTTCGAGCGCGCCTTCGCCACGCGGCTCTCCGAAGCGCGGCACGCACGCAACGCGGCGGGCTTGCCCGATCGCTTGCCGAGCTTCGTGTCCACGGAGCAAGTCAGCGCGGAGGAACTCGCCGCCCTCTCGTCTTCGATCCTCGTGACCGCCACGCTCAATCGCGCGGGCGACGAGTTGCAACAGGTCCGCTTCGCCACAACCCGCGATCCCGAAGCCGCAGCGATCACCCCCGCCGCCACGCACTTCGGTGGCGACGACGTCCTGCTCGCCTTCCGCCTGCCCGGCCGCGAGGCGTTGATCCCGCCGCTGATCGCGATCATGGTCGCGCTGCTCTTCCGCAAGACGCTGCTGGCCTTGTTCCTCGGCATCCTCACCGGCGCCGTGCTGCTGCAACACCTCGGCGGCGCGGGCTGGATCGCCGCGCTCTTCGCCGGCTTCGTCGACGTGTTCGCCAAGTACTTCAAGACCGAACTCGTCGACACCTTCCGCGTGGAGATCATCGGCTTCGTCATCGCGCTCGTGGCGATGGTCGGCGTGATGAGTCGCGCCGGCGGCGTGCGCGGGCTGATCAACCTGCTCGTGGGCTTCGCGAAGACGGTGCGCTCCACGCTGTTCGTCACCTGGGGCATGGGCCTGCTGATCTTCTTCGACGACTACGCGAACTGCCTGCTCGTCGGCAACACGATGCGACCGCTCACCGACCGGCTGCGCATCAGTCGCGAGAAGCTGGCTTACATCGTGGACAGCACGGCGGCCCCCATCGCCGGCGTGTCGGTGCTGAGCACCTGGATCGCCTACGAAGTCTCCACCTACGAAGCGCACCTGCCTGCGGCCGGCATCAGCGAGTCGGCCTACGCGATCTTCTTGCGCACGATCCCGTACCGCTATTACTGCCTGTTCACGCTGATGTTCGTGTTCCTCACGATCTTCACGCGCCGCGATTTCGGGCCGATGCGCCGCGCCGAGGAACGCGCGCGCAGCACCGGCAAGCTCGTGCGCGAGGGCGGCACGCCGATGGTCAGCAGCGAGGCCACGCGCATCACGCCGCGCGAAGGCATGAACAACGTCTGGTACCACGCCGCGGTCCCCATCGCGCTGGTGCTCGTCTGGACCTTGTGGACGATCTTCGAGGAAGGCGGCGGTCGCGCCGCCTGGGCCGACGGCTCGATCTTTACCGGCCCCGGCGTCGCGCAGGTGCTCTTCGACGGCAGCGGCGGCAAGCCGATCTTCTACGGCGCCACGGCGGGCTTCCTCGCGGCGGTGTTCTTGGCGGGCTCGTTGCGCGTGCGACTCGGAGTGGCGGCGGGTCTCGGCGCGGCGCTCAACCTGAGTGACCGCGTCACCGAAGCGCTCGGGGGGACACCCGACAGCGGGCTGCTGCCGTACGCTGCCTGGATCCTGTGTTTCGCGGGCGGTGCTTTGGCGATGGTCGTGATCAGCGCGTCGCTCACGAAGTTCCCGCGCACCACGCGACCGTCGTTGCCTCTCGGCGACATCCGTCAGGCCAGCGTGTCGAGTTTGCGCGCGCTGTTCTTCGCGATCCTGATCCTGTTCCAGGCGTGGATGATCGGCGCGGTCTGCGGCGACATCGGCACCGCCGATTACCTGGTCGCGCTGCTCTCCGGCAACGTGTCGGCCGTGTTCCTGCCGGTGTTGCTCTTCGGCGCTGCCTGCTTGGTGGCCTTCTCCACCGGGTCCTCGTGGTCGACGATGGCAATCTTGCTCCCGAACGTGGTGGCCTTGGCTGCGGCCGTGGGCGTGAGCGAAGGCATGGGTGCGCTGCCCATGGTCGTGCTCTGCATCGGCGCCGTGCTCGAAGGCTCGATCTTCGGCGACCACTGCTCGCCGATCTCCGACACCACGGTGCTCTCGTCGGTGGCGTCGGCCAGTGATCACATCGACCACGTGCGCACCCAGGCGCCCTACGCGCTCACGACCGCGGGCCTCGCCGTCTTCATCGGGTACATCCCCACCGTGGCCTTCGATTGGTGGACGTGGCCCCTCGCGCTCGGCACCGGCTTCTGCCTGATGTTGCTCGTGCTCTTGTTGATCGGCAAGCGCACCGCCGACGCCCCGGAACACGTCCTCGCCGCTGACTCCGAGCCGTCGCCCAGCGGCGTGCCCGCCACGAGCTCCTGACATGTGGAGTTCGGTTTGGGGCGGCTTCCCGGTCGCCGCGCGCCGCTTCCTGTGGGGCGGCGTGTTGCTCGAGCTGGGTCACGCGTTCCTGTGGGCGCTGCAGAATCTCTACGTCCGCAGCCTGGGCTTCGGCGAAGAAGAGGTCGGCGAGGTCTTGATGTCTTCGGGCGTGGGCATCGTGCTCGCCACGGTGCCGTCGGCTTGGGCCTACGACCGGCTCGGCCCGCGACGCACGCTGCTCATCGCGGGCTTCGCCGTCACCGTCACCACTGTGGGGCTCGTGACCGCCACCACGCTGCCGATGTTGTGCCTGTGGTCGGGCGCCTTGGGCGCGTCGTTCATGTTGCATCGGGTGATCGCGGCCCCCTTCCTCTCCTCGGTGAGCGAGGCGCGTCAACGCACCCAGTTGTTCAGCGCGGAGTTCGCCACGCACACAGTGGCCTCGGTGCTCGGGCTCTCGGTGGCGGGCTTGATCGCGCGTTGGTTCGCGGCCGGCGGCTTGCCCGAAACCGAGGCGCTGCGCAGCACGCTCTTCGTGGCGGCGGCGCTGGGCGGCGCGAGCACGATCTTCTATCGCAAGTTGCCCGGTCGCTCGCTCGACGAGGTCGCCAACCCCTTCGCGGCGCTGCTCGTGCTGAAGCCGAAGCACTGGCACATGTGGTGGCGCTTCTGCGTGCCCCACGTGTTGGTCGGTCTGGGTGCCGGGCTGACGATCCCCTTCATCAACCTCTACTTCACGGATCGCTTCGGCCTCGACACCGACGCCATGGGCTTCGTGATGGCCGCCAGCCAAGTCACGATGACCGTGGGCATCCTGGGCATGCCGCGCATCGTGGCGCGCTACGGCATGTTGCGCGGCACGATCCTCACCGAGTGCTTGTCGCTCCCGTTCTTCCTGATCCTGGCCGTCACGCATCACTTCACGCTGGCGATCGTGGCCTTCGTGTTCCGCGCCGCGCTGATGAACCTCGCGCACCCGATGTGGCGCAACCTGATGATGGACGTGACGCCGCGACAGTGGCGCGCCGGCGTGAACGGCATCTCGATGCTGGCCTGGAACGGCGGCTGGGCGGCGAGCAATCGTCTCGGCGGCTGGATCATCGAGCACAGCGAGGGCTGGGTGTACGCCAGCGCCGACGGCTACGTGCTGCCGATGCTGATCACCACCGCGGCCTATCTGCTCGCGATCGGCCTGGAGCTCAAGCTCTGCTGGCACTGGCGCGACCTCGGCAAGGAGACGCCGCCCACCGTGGTCGCCGAGAGCTGAGCCCGCTGACTCTGCCGCGCGCGACGCGAAGTGTCAGTCGTTGACCGCCGAGCTGCGCGCCGCGAGTTGTTTGCGCCACACGAGCAGCAACCCGATCACCAGCGCCCACTGCGCGAGGCACGTGCCCACCGACGCCGCCGCGAAGGGGTTCAACCAGGCGGCCAAGCGCTCACCGGTGCCGAGCGTGCCGTCGCCTTCCGTCCAGTCCCATGCCTTCACGAACCACCACACGAGTAGGCCGATGGCTTGCGGGAGCACGAGCCAGCGCAGCGCCACGCCGAAGAGCTTCGTGCTGAAGGGAGCGACCTCGCCGCCTTCGAGCGCTTCGATGTGTTCGCGTTGGAAGCGCGCCACGCCGTGACGCAACACGCTGTAGCCGAGCAGCCCGCCCGACACGATCAGTCCCACGCCCCAGACCCAGTCTTGGTTCGCGAACACGTTCAGGCTGAGTGCCGACGGCACACCGAGCAAGAAGCCGAGCAGCAGCACAAGCAGCGTGCCTTTGCGTCGCTCGATGCCGATGTCGCTCAAGCTGCGCACTGCGAGTTCCACCAGCGCGATGAGCGACGAGAGCGCCGCGAACGCGAGCCCGGCGAAGAAGATCACGCCCAGCACCGTGCCGCCCCAGCTCACGTGCTGGTAGAGCACCGGCACCCAGATGAAGGTGAGCCCCGTGGACGCTGGCCCCGACTGCTGGACGATCGCCTGGGCGTCTTGCCCGGCGAGCGGTGCGAGCGCGAAGACCGCCGGCAAGATGGCCAAGGCCGCGAGCAGCGACGCGCTGTTGTTGCCCATGCCCGTGGACACGCTCTCGCGCCCGGCGCGTGTGTTGCTGCCCGCATAGGTGGCGTAGCAGAGCATGAGTCCCCAGCCTGCGCCGGTGGACCATGCGGACTGCGAGAGCGCGTCGAGCCAGATCTCCGGATGGGAGAGCAACTCCCAGTCCACCTGCGTGAGGAAGCCCAGGCCGTCGGACGCGCCGGGCAGCGTGAGCCCGCGCAGCATCGACAGCAACAGCACGCCGAAGAGCGCCGGGATCAGGATCTTGCTGGCGCGCTCGATGCCACCGCTCACTCCGCGCGCGACGACGAAGCAGGCCAAGCCGATGGCGAGCCCGTGCGTGATCAGCGGTGTGCTCGACTCGGCGAAGCTCGTGAAGCGTTCGGTGGCGTTGTCCGCCGTGAAGTTGTCGAGCGCGCCGGTGGCCGCGAGACTCAGGTAGTGGAAGGTCCAGCCCGTCACCACCGAGTAGTAGCAGAGGATCGCGATCGAGCAGATGGCCACGAAGCCGCCGCGCCACGCGCTGTGCGCGCCGAACACTTTGGTGAAGGCGCCGATCGGTCCGCGTCGCGTGGCGCGCCCGAGCGCGAACTCCGCCATCAACAGCGGGATCGACCACGTGAACAGGAACAGCAACCACGGGATCAGGAACGTGCCGCCGCCGTTCTGCGACAGGATGCGCGGGAAGCGCCAGATGTTGCCCGTGCCGATGGCCATGCCGAGCGTGGCGAAGAGCAACGCCCAGCGCGAGCTGAAGGTGGCGCCGCTCAAGGCAGCAAGCCCTTCTGCGTGAGGTAGGCGCGCAGCTTGGTGGCGCGCTCACTGTCGGGCTCGAGGCTCAGGAAGAGCTTGCCGAACTTGCGCTGCTGCGCGTCGTTCTTGTGGCCCTTCATGTCCTGCAGCACGGCCAAGAGGTACGCGGCGTCGGCGCGCAACTCGCCGGCTTGCGTGCCTTGTTGCAGCGCGGCGCTGGCGAGCGCCCGGTCGCCTTCGGCACCCAACTCGCCGTAGCGCTTGAACAACGCCTGCCCGCGAATCGTGGACAGCTGTGCGAGCAGGGCGCCTTTGGGGTGCGTCGCTTCGGCTCTCGTGAGGAACTCGAAGGTGTCTTTCAGCTTGTTGAGCTGCACGGCGGCACGCGCGGCGAGATAGAGCGCCTCGGCGTCTTCGCCGTGGAGCGTGAGCGCGCGACGAGCGTGGCTCAGCGTGGCGCTCCAGTCGTCGGCTTCGAGGGCCGCGCGACTCTGCGCCAGCAGATCAGTGCGCGACGGGCCGCTCGCTTCCTCGGAGCCGCAAGCGAACACAAGAGCGCACACGGCGCTCCACACGAACAGCGAACAACGTCGGGCCATGAACGGCGCTCCATCTGCGGGGGGCATCAGCTTGGGGGCCGCGCGCGTGGATGTCCACCGCCAGGGCCGTCTGTCCGCGCCCGGCGGCGCTCGCTAGGATGCTCCGCATGACGCGCACTTTCCTGGTTGACGGCTCCGCACTCGCCTACCGTTCCTTCTTCGCTCGCGGTCCCGGGCCGGCGTACAGCTACGCCGCCTCGCTGCTCTCGCTGATCGAACGCGGCGAGCCCGATTACGCCTTGGTGTGCATGGACACACCCAAGCCGACCTTCCGGCACGAGGCCTACCCCGAGTACAAAGCCACGCGCCAGAAGACGCCGCCCGAGCTCATCGCCCAGCTCCCGAATTTCGAGCGCATCGCGCGCTCGCTCGGCTTCGATGTGTATGCGCTCGAAGGCTGGGAGGCCGACGACGTGATCGGCACGCTCGCGCTGCAAGCCGGAGCGGCCGGGCACGAGGTCTTCATGGTCACCGGCGACAAGGACTTCATGCAGGTCGTCGGCGAGAAGGTCGTGATGTGGAACCCGAGTCTGGGCCCCGCCGGCGAAGCCGTGATCCAAGGCGAAGAGGCCGTGCGCGAGAAGTTCAACTGTCGTCCCGACCAGGTCACGCAAGTGCTCGCGCTCATGGGCGACAGCTCCGACAACGTGCCCGGCGTGGCCGGTGTCGGCGAGAAGACCGCGCTCAAACTCATCGGCAAATACGAAGGTCTCGACGACATCTACGCGCGACTCGACACCGTGGAACCGAAGGGGCTGCGCGCGAAGCTCGAGGCTGGCAAGGAACAGGCCTACCTCTCGCTCGACTTGGTGACGATCCGCACCGAAGCCCCCATCAAGGTCGCGCTCGAAGACCTGCAGTACCACGGCCCCGACACCGAAGCGGCGCGCGAGTTGTTCGTCGAGCTCGACTTCCCGTCCTTGATCAACCGGCTCGGCAGCGACGCGGCCAAGAGCAGCACCGAAGTCGCCGCACGCGAAGACCACATCGTGAAGACAGAGGCCGAGTACAAGGCCTTCCTCAAGGCGCTCGACAAGCAGTCACGCGTGGTCTTCGATCTCGAGACGACGAACATCGTGGCGCTCGAAGCCGAGATCGTCGGGCTGGCGTTCTGCTGGGAGCAAGGCGAAGCGTGGTACTTGCCCGCCAACCTGAGCGAGCCCATCTTCGGCCCGGGTGATCGCGGACGCACCGCACGCGAACGCGCCGCCGGTGCCGAAGCCGGCGACGACATGTTCGCCGCCTCCAGCGACGAGCTCCCCACCACCGGCCGCGGTTTGCCGGGTGACCCGCTCGTGCCGCCCGCAGGCAGTGACCTCGCGCAGTTCCTCCAAGACCTCAAACCGCGCTTCGAGAGCGGCAAGTTCGAGGTCGCCGGTCAGAACCTCAAGTACGACCTGCACGTGCTCAGCCGCTACGGCCTGCGCCCCGCCAAGGTCGGCTTCGACACGATGCTCGCGAGCTACTGCCTCGACGCACACCAGAGTCAGCACGGCCTCGACTTCCTGTCGCTCAAGCACCTCGGCATCACCAAGATCCCCACCAAGGAACTCATCGGCACGGGCAAGAAGCAGATCTCGATGTGGGACGTGCCCGTCGACAAGTGCGGCGAGTACGCCTGCGAAGACGCCGAGACGACCTTCCAGTTGATGCAGCTCTTCGAGGCGCGCCTCGATGGCGACGAGACGGAGCACGTGTTCCGCGACATCGAGATGCCCGTGCTCTCGGTGTTGCTCGAGATGGAAGCCAACGGCGTGCTCATCGACAGTGCGCACCTGCGCCGACTCTCCACCGAGATGGACGAACGCATCGACGCGCTCACCACCGAGATCCACGAGCTGGCCGGCGAAGAGTTCACGATCAACAGCCCGAAGCAGCTCGGCGCGATCCTGTTCGACAAGCTCGCGATCCACGACGAGCTCGGCATCAAGCGCATCAAGAAGACCAAGACCGGTTACAGCACCGACGCGTCCGTGCTCGAACTGCTCTCCGCGCACCCGCTGCCGAGCAAGATCCTCGACTACCGTCAGCTCACCAAGCTCAAGAGCACCTATGTCGACGCGCTGCCCGAACTCGTGCATCCCGAGAGCGGCCGCATCCACAGCAGCTTCAACCAGGCCGTAGCCGCCACGGGACGCCTGAGTTCCGCCGACCCGAACCTGCAGAACATCCCCGTGCGCACGCACGAAGGTCGCCGCATCCGCGAAGCTTTCATCGCGCCCGAGGGCCAGCTGTTGCTCGCCGCCGACTACAGCCAGGTCGAGCTGCGTCTGCTCGCGCACTTGTCGGGCGACGAAGCGATGATTGCGGCCTTCAACGACGGCGTCGACATTCATGCGCGCACCGCTTCGCTGGTGTTCGGTGTGGAAGAGGCCGATGTCGACGCGGACATGCGCAGCCGCAGCAAGGCGATCAACTTCGGCATCCTCTACGGCATGGGCGCGCCGCGACTCGCGCGCGAGACGGGCGTGTCGGTGAAGGAAGCCGCCGCCTTCATCGAGCAGTACTTCGCGAGCCTGCCCGCGGTCAAAGACTGGCTCGACGGCCAACGCGACCGCGCCAAGGAAGACGGCTACGTGTCCACGCTGGCTGGCCGTCGCCGCAAGCTCGAGAACCTCGACGGCCGCGACCCGCGCGGCTTCGCGGCCGCCATGAACATGGCCGTCAACACGCCGATCCAAGGCACGGCCGCCGACCTGATCAAGCTCGCCATGCTGCGCGTGCAGCGCGCGCTCCACGACAGCGAGCTCGACGCCCGCGTGATCCTGCAAGTGCACGATGAGCTCGTGTTCGAGGTCGCCGAAGGGCAGGTCGAAGAGCTGCGCGCGCTGGCCGTCGAACAGATGAGCGGTGCCATGCAGCTCGACGTGCCGCTGGTCGTGGACACGGGCACGGGCACGAACTGGGTCCAGGCGCACTAGTCGCTGCAACCTCGCGCCGGGCGGCGCATCAGGCCACGCAACCATCCTCTCTCGCGAGCCATGACATGTTCCGACGAAGCGTCGTCATCGCCTTGACCCTCACGTCCTTGCTGCTGACAGCGCGCCTCGAGGCCGAGACCGTGGTGCTGCTCCCGGGCGACGACCTGCAAGCCGCCATCGACGCCGCGCAACCCGACGACGAGCTGCACCTGCTGCCCGGCGAGTACCTCGGCGACATCACTTTGGGTGGCAAGCAGATCCGCATCGTGGGCTCGGGCGGACACAGCGTGCTGCGTGGCACGGGCGGCGGCCCCGTGGTGACCATCGATGAGAGCGAGACGCCGCTCACCGTGCTCGACTCGCTCACGATCACGGGCGGCGTGGCCCTGCGCGGCGGCGGCGTGTTCATCGACGGCAGCTCGCCGACTCTGGTGCGCTGTCGCATCGTCGGCAACCAATCGAGCAGTCAGGGAAGCGGCGTGTGGATCGGCGGCGGCAGCAACGCGCTGCTGTTCAACAACCTGATCGCCTACAACACGCGCGTGCAGAACGCTGACCCGCACGGCATCCAGATCGTGAGCGCGTCCCCCGCCGTGATCAACAACACGATCGTGCGGCACGACAGCAACGGCATCCTCATCTCGGGCAGCTCCGAGGCGCTGATCCAACAGAACGTGATCGCCTGGAACGGCGCCGTGGTCGGCGGCACGGTTCGCGGCCGCGGCATCTGCGACTTCTCGATCGGCTCCTGGATCATCAACAACGACTTCCATCGCAACCGTCGCTCGGCGCTGCTGCGCGGGGGCAAGGACTGGAAGCGTCTCGGGAAGTTCCAGAAGCAGAACCCCGATCACGAGCGCGTGTTCGACAATGTCGACGGCAACCCGGGCTTCCGCGGCGGCGCGCCGAAGCAGCTCGAAGCTGTCGACTGCTTCGACTTGCAGGTCTGCGATCAACGCAAGGGTCGCGCCATCGACGCCGGCATCGACGACCCCGACTCGCGCGACCTCGACGGCAGCCGCAACACGATCGGCCACACAGGCGGGCCCTTCGCAGAAGGATCCCTGCAGCTCCCGTCGCCCAACGACGCCTTGCCGCCGGGGTAGGAGAGCCGACGTCCGGCGATTAACATCAGACCTCGCTCCTCCCTCGGGTTGCGCATGACCGCGAACGCCGCCACGCTCCTGCTGCAGCGCCTCCAGGCTGGCGACGGCCAGGCGGGCGAGCAACTCTTCCCGCTGGTCTACGAAGAGCTGCACCGCCTCGCCGAGCGCTACATGAGCCGGCAGAACAACGCGCACACCTTGCAGCCCACGGCGCTCGTGCACGAAGCCTACGTGAAGCTGATCCACGTGGACCCGGCGCGGCTCAGCGACGGGGCGCACTTCTTTCGGTTGGCAGCCTCGGCGATGCGCTCGATCCTCGTGGACCACGCGCGCGCTCGGCAACGCGTGAAGCGCGGCGGCGATCGGCTACGCGTCACGCTCGACGACCCTCTCGTCACCACCGGCGACGACGACCGCCTGCCCGACCTGCTCGACCTCGATGCCGCGCTCGAACGCCTCGGCGACATGGACAAGCAGCTCGCCGAGATCGTCGAGGCGCGCTTCTTCGGCGGCCTCACCGTGCCCGAGACCGCGAGCCTCAGCGGGGTCTCGGCGCGCACGGTCGAACGCGGCTGGCGCGTGGCGCGCGCCTGGTTGTTGCAGGAGCTCGGCGGCAGCGATGCCTCCGGCGATGTGGCGGCCCCACCCGCCTCATGACGTTGCTGCTCTCGGAGACGCGCCCATGAACCCCGAGCGCTGGACACGCCTACGCAGCCTCACCGAACGTTGCCTCGACCTCACGCCCGCCGAGCGTGAGACGCTGCTCGACGACGAGTGCGTGAACGACGAGCAGCTGCGTCACGAGGTCGACCGTCTGCTCCTCGAGGACGGCAGACCCGACCCCTTCACCGAAGTGCTGGAGCCGGCGTTGGCCTCGCTCGGGCGCGGCGCGCGCCTCGTCGAGCAACTCTCCGGCCGCAGGCTGGGTCGCTACCACGTGCTCGAGTTGCTCGGTCGCGGGGGCATGGGTGCCGTGTACGAAGCGCAGCAGGAAGAGCCGCAGCGACGCGTGGCGCTCAAGGTCCTCGATCTGGGCCTGGCCTCACCCGACGCCCGTGCGCGCTTCCTCTACGAGGCCGAGATCCTGGCGCGCCTCACGCACCCAGGCATCGCGCAGATCCTCGAGGCCGGCACCGCTGACATCGACGGTGTGGCGCTACCGTGGTTCGCGATGCAACACGTGCCGCAAGCGCACGACCTCATGGAGCACGCGCACCTGAGGTCGCTCGACGCGAACGCGCGCATCGCACTCTTCCTGCAGCTCTGCGACGCCGTGCAGCACGGTCACGAACAAGGCGTGGTGCACCGCGACCTGAAACCGTCGAACGTGCTCGTGGATGGCGCGGGGCGGGTGCGCGTGATCGACTTCGGCGTGGCCCGCGCGAGCGGCCCGGCGGGCGCGCGTCACACCACGGCCGGTCAGCTGCTCGGCACGCTGCCGTACATGAGCCCCGAACAGGTGGCCGGTGACCCTGACGCCGTCGACACGCGCAGCGATGTGTACAGCCTCGGCTTGCTGCTACGCGAGTTGCTCAGCGGCACCAAGGCCTACGACCTCGACGGACTCAACCTGCCAGAGGCCGCGCGTGTGATCGCCACGCGTGCCCCCGCCAGCTTGAGCAGCGTGGCGCCCGCGCTGCCCGAAGACCTCGAATGGATCCTGGGACGCGCGCTCGAGAAGGACAAGCGCGACCGCTACGCCAGCGTGTCGGAGTTGGCCGCCGATCTGCGCCGACTGCAAGCGCACGAACCCGTGCTCGCCAGCCCACCCACGCGCAGTTATCGGGTGCGCAAGTTCGTGCGTCGGCATCGGCTGAGCGTGGTGTTGAGCGCGCTCGTGCTGCTGAGTCTGCTGGGCGGACTCGTCGGCACCTTGCTGAGTTACTTCGGGGAGCAAGAGCAGCGCGCCGAAGCGCAGCGCCAAGGTGAGCTCGCGCAACTGCGTGCCGAACAGGCACTGCGGGCCGGGGAGTTGGCCGAAGAGCGTCGCGCGGACGCTGAGGCGGCGCGCGCGCTCGCCGATGAACGCCTGCTGGACTTGCAAGCCGAACAGGGGCGCCTGCGTGCGTCGCGGGACTTCCTCACCTCGATGTTCGAATCCGTGCGCGGGCGACGCGACCCCGAGTCGGTGCGCGTGGTGGAGATCCTCGACGACGCCTCGAGCCGGCTCGCGGAGCTCGGCAACAACGAGCCGCTCGTGCAGGCCGAGCTGCATCACGAGATCGGCAGCGCGCTGGGCTGGTTGGGGCGTCACGCGCAGGCCTCGAAACATCTCAGCGCCGCCCTCGCGCTGCAACGCGAACACCTGCCACCCGGCGCGCCCGAGAGTTTCACCACGCTCACGCGCCTGGCGATCACGCTCGAGGGTGAAGAACAACTCGAGATCGAGAACACTCTGCTCGACTGGATCGACACCTACGGCGAGCGTCTCTCCGACACGGCCATCTCCTGCCTCCACCGACGCGGGCGGACGCTTCGTGATCTGGGGCGGCTCGACGCCTCTCGCGCCGATCTGATCCAAGCGCTCGAGCGACTCGACGAGCGCGAAGCAAAGGGGCTCGATGTCGATCGTCGGAGCATGTCGCTGCGCAGTCGCACGCTCGGCGAGCTGGCGCGCACCTACCTCGACCTCGACGAACACGCACTCGCCGAACGCGCCTTCATCGACCTCGCCGCGCAACTCGTGCGTCAGCACGGGTTGGACGGGGCGCCGCCCGCCGACCTCGGCGACGCCGCCGAACAGATCGCGGAAGCACTCGAGCGCGCGCTGGCAACCTTCACCCTGCAGCGCGACGCCGACCTCGAGCTCGACGACCTCAGCAATCGCGCGCAAGACCTCTACGCGCTCATGCTGCACCGCGCCCAGCGCGACGAGCCGCAGCTCTGGGAACCCGCCGAGCGTTTGATCCGCGCTACCCTCGCGATCGACATGGCCTTGTACGGCAGCGCGAGCCGCTCGGCCGCCGTCACCCGGATGAGCCTCTCGCAAGTGCTCAGTTTCTTGGGCGACGCCGAAGCGGCCGAAGCCGAAGCGCGCACCGTGCTCTCCATTTACCTCGCCCTCGACGGCGACGACGCGCGCTCGGTCGCGCTCGCGCGCTTGTCGCTCGCGCAGGCGCTCAACTTCCAGGGGCGCAACGAGGAGGCCGAGCTCGAGGTGCGCGAGACGCTGCGCATCTACGAAGCACGCATGGGCGCCGACGCCTGGCCCGTGGCCGAGATGCGCGTGAACCACGGCATCGCGCTGCGCAACTTGGAGCGCTACGACGAAGCCGAGAGCGCGCTGCTCGGCGGCTACGCAGTGTTGGAAGCCCAACTCGGGCTTGAACACGGACAGGTGCAGTGGGTGCGCTCCGAGATCGCCACGCTCTACGAACTCATGGGTCGCGACGAGGACAGCGCGCGCTGGTCGCCCGGCGCCGACGGTGCGTGAGTCGTGCTGCGCGCGGGCGAGGGCTGAGCGCGGAGGCGGCGCCGCGCTCCCGCACTGGCAAGCGCTGCACCGGCTCGAGCGCTGCGCAGCTGTTCAGCCGTCGAGCTGTGCGCGCAACAGCTCGATGGCCGCGGCGCGTGCGTCGAAGTCGGCGTTGCCGACCACACCGATCGCCACACCGCGCTCCGGGAGCACGCGCATCTCGGCGGTGAAACCGGGGCCGCGTCCGCCGTGGAAGAGCACGGGGTCGCCCGCTGACTCTGGCGCCGAGGATCGGAACTGGAAGCCGAGCGTGCGCTTCTCACTGCGCCGCGCGGAAGGGTCGTCGAAGGGCGTGGCTTGCTGCGCTCGCGCGCTGCTCGACAAGGCCTCGGTGTCGCCCGGCGTGCCGGCGCCGGTGAGCAGACCGTGCAACACGCGACCCAGATCGCCGATCGGTCCGACGAGTCCACCGTGGGCGGGATGCATGAGTTCGCGGCGGCGCATGAGCAGGTGCTTCCCGACGCGACCGTCGACGAAGCGTCGGCCGGTGAGCAGTCGCAGCAGCACCGCCATGCTCCCGCGGCGACGCAGGTGGCCGCGCGCGAGGGGCGCCTCCGCAGCAGCGCCGAGCGTGGTTCGCGTGGCGCCCCAGGGCTCGAGCAACTCCGTGCGTAGCAGCGTCTCGAGCGGCGCGGCGTGCACCTGTTCGAGCAGCGCGCCGAGCGCCACGTAGCCGAGGTTGCTGTAGCGCGTGCCGCGGCGCGCGAGGCGTCGGTGGCGTCGCAGCAGACCGGTCAAGGCTGGCGCCGCCTCGGGGCGCGGCACCTCGGGTTCGCGGAACCACGCGGCGGCGTGCAGTTGCCGGTCACGCAGGCCGCCTGCGTGCGCGAGCAGCTCGCGCGGCGTCACGGTGGCGTGCCGGGTTGAGAGCGCGCCGTCCCACGCGCGGAGCTGCGCGGCGAGCGGCGCATCGAGCGCGACGCGGCCCTGCTCGGCAGCGCGCAACACCGCAGCCGCCACGACGGGTTTGGTGAGCGAGTACCAGCGCAGCAGGCTGTCGTGGGTGAGCGCTTCGCGGGTGCGCAGGTCAGCGAGCCCCACGACCTCGCACGAGGGCGGCCTCCCCGCGCGCACGACTGTGATCGCCAAGCCAGGGATCGACCGAGCCAGCAACATGTTCTCGTTGACGACGTCGCCGCCTGACATCACGCGCAACCGCGTCTGTCTGCGCGCAGCTGCCGCCGCACGCTCACGCCTCGCGGCGGTGCACGACCTCGCCCATCACCATCGTGAGCTGCGGCCAGCCCATGAGTTCGAGGCCTTCGTAGGGCGACTGTTTGGCCTTGCTGAAGTGTTCGGCCGCGCGCACGACGCGCCGCTCGCTCGGGTCGACGAGCACCAGGTCGGCGTCGCAACCGACTTCGATGCGTCCCTTGCTCGTGAAGCCGTGCAGCTCCGCGGGGCGCGCGGCCGCGCGATCGATCACGGTGGCGAGGTCGAGCAGGCCGCGCTCCACCAGCGAGAGGCAGAGCGGCATGAAGATGTCGAGGCAAGGGATGCCGGATGGTGCCTCCGCGAAGGGCCGCGCCTTCTCTTCGGCCGTGTGCGGCGCGTGATCCGACGACAGGCAGTCGACAGCCCCGCTGCGCAGGCCTTCGGCGAGTCGCTCGCTGTCCGCGCGTGTCTTGATCGACGGGTTCACGCGCAGCAGCGCGCCGAGCCGCGCCGTGTCCTCGTGCGTGAAGTAGAGGTAGTGCGGGCAGGTGCCGCCCGTGACGGCTTGCCCCGCGTTGCGCGCACGCTCCACGAGGTCGACGGCGCCGCCGGTGGACATGTGGAAGATGTGCACGCGCGCGCCCGTTTCGCGCCCCAGTGCGATCGAGTTCTCCGTGGCGACGACCTCTGCGGCCGCAGGGCGCGCGAGGTGCCAGGTGTCGGCACTGCCGCCGCCGTGCTTGGCCAGGCCCTCGGCGATGAGCGGGCCGTCTTCAGCGTGCACGAAGACCCAGTGACCGGTGGCGGCGGCTTCCTCGAAGAGCGCGCGCACGCGCTCGGCGCCCTGGACATCGATGCCGCCGGTGCTCGGGCCGAGGAAGATCTTGTAGCCGGCCACGAGGTCAGCCATCTCGGCGAGGTTTCCGCGCGCGGTGGGCACGAGGCTGCCGTAGACCGCCACGTTGACCACCGACTTCGGGCGCACCTGGTCGAGCTTGGCTTGCACCGCGCTGCGGCTCGTCATCAGCGGCTGGTTGTTCTGGATCTCAAGCAGCGTGGTGATGCCGCCCGCCGCCGCGGCGCGCGTGCCGCTGGCGTAGCCTTCCTTGTGTTCGAGGCCCGGCTCGCGCAGGTGCACGTGGTCGTCGATGAAACCGGGGAGCAGCCAGCGGCCGGCCGCCTCGATGCGCGTGGCGGCCTCGGGCTTGGCGAGCTTGCCCTCGAGCTCCACGGCCACGATCTCGTGCCCTTCCACGAGCACGTCCCAGCGCTCGCTCGCATGCCGCGTCGGGAGCACCGCCCCCGTGAACAGCGTGACCTTCACGCGTCGGCCCGCAACACGGCCACGGTGAGGTCGTCTTGCGCGGGGCTGCCTTCACCCACGAAGGCATTGGCGTCAGCCACGATGCCCGCGAGCAACTCTTCGGCGCTGCCGCCGTTGTGCCGCTCGACCGAGGCGCGCAGGCGCTTGCGACCGTACTGCTCGTCGCCCTTGCGCAGCTCGAGGATGCCGTCGCTGAACATCACGACCGTGTCGCCGGCTTGGAGTTGGTAGGGACCGCGTTCGTCCCAGTCCATCTCCGCTTCCACGCCGAGCGCCATGCCGGTGAGTTTGTAGTCTTCCACGTTGCCCGCGCCGTTGGGGTCGGCGCCTGCGCCATGGATCAGGATCGGCGGCGGATGTCCGGCGTTCGCGTAGTGGAACTCGCGCGTGGCCGGGTCGAGCACACACAGGAACATGGACATGAACATGTCGTCGCCCATGTCGCCCACGAGGTGCTGGTTCAGGCGACGCAAGATGCGGCGCGGCGAGTCGGACTGCTGGCAGTAAGCGCGGAGGTACGCGCGTGCGCCCGACATGAAGAGCGCCGGGCCGACGCCGTGGCCCGACACGTCGCCGACCGCCATGGCGATGCGATCGTTCTTCGTGCGGAAGAAGTCGAAGTAGTCGCCGCCGGCTTCGTCGGCTGGCACGCAGATGCCGCACATCGAGAAGCCCTTCTCGGTGAGCGGGTGCAGCGGCAGCAGGTTGCCTTGCAGCTCGCGCGCGAGCTCGAGGTCGGCGCGGATGCGTTCGTTGCGCAGCTGTTCCTCGATGGCCTGGCGGTTGGTCCAGACGATCGAGAGCATGTCGGCGAAGGCCTCGAAGAAGCGCAGGTCGCTGTGCGCGAAGGGGCGTTCGCTGGCGCGTGCGTCCACATAGATCACACCCTGGCGACGGTCCTTGAAGATCAGCGGCACACACATCACGGCGCGGATGTCGAGGCTGATCATCGACTGGCTGGGGTCGAAGTCGGTGTCGTTGTCTTCGCTCTTGCAGACCGAGGCGCCGCCTTCGAGCACGCTCTCGACCACTTGCGAAGACCAGGTGGTGTCGTGCGAGAGGTCGCTCTCGTTGGCGGCGCGCGCCACGCGCAGGCGCGGTTTGCCGTCGGCGCCGCGTGTGAACAGCAGGCCGCGCTCGGCGCGCACGGTCTTCACGGCGCGGTCGACCATCTCGACCAGCAGGTCGTCGCTGTCGGTCTCGGAGCTGACCGCGCGCAGGCTGTCGATCAACATGCGCACGCGGTCGGTGTCGCGCTGCGCGTCGCCTGAAATATAGGTGGTGTGACCCTGCGAACTCTCGGGGTCACCAGCACCCGGGGCGCCCGACATCCCTGACGCGGAGGGCTTCTGGGAAGCGGGTTCTGCGGGCGGCGTCTTCTTGCGTCGGAACAGGGCGGACATCCGGCGGAGTGTACCAGCGCTCAGGGCTCAGGCCGACGACCCAAATCAACCAGGAGTGGGGCGTCGGCTCGCTTGACCTCGCCCCCACGCGCGGTGAAGATTGCCGGGCCCCGGAGGACGCCGCGTCGAGTGCGGCGAGCTCCCCTCGACTTCCATGGAGAGCGCAGGATGAAGGTCCTCAAAGAGAACCTGTCCGGCATCGTCGTCCTGACCCTCAAGGGCGAATTCGATTCCTTCGTGACGAACCCGTTCAGCACCGAGATCGGGAAGGTCCAAGACGAAGGCGTGCACAAGATCGTGCTCAACATGCGCCTCGTGAAGTTCGTCAACAGCACGGCGCTCGGCGCGATGATCAAAGCGCGCAAGGGCTGCCGCGCGGCAGGCGGCGATCTCGTGGTGAGCCAGCCGAGCCCGTCGGTGCGCGAGGCCATGGAGTCGCTCGGCCTCGACCGTCTGTTCTCGATCTTCGACGACGACGACGCCGCGCTCGCCGAGCTCGACAAGTCGGGCGCCGTGGAGCTCGACGAAGACGCCGAGAGCACCGTGATGATCCACGTGCCCGAAGCCACGCGTCCGATCGTGGCGCGCTTGCGCAAGCTCGAGGCTGACAGCATCGAGTGCCGCATGCCGGCCGGCGCTCCCGACCTCGTGCGCGGCCGTGAGCTGCGTCTCAAGTTCCGCTTGCCGCTGTATCGCAAGGAGTACTTCGAGGTGGCGGGACGCGTGGAGCGTTGCGAGTCCGAGGGCGGCCAAGCCGTGGTCACGCTGCACATCACCGAAGCCTCCGACGCCGACCGGGAAGCCATCGAGAGCTTCGTCGACGACATGCGCGAACTGCGCGACGCGGCGCGCGGCGGCAACTGAACCCGACGGCGCCGCGGCGTCAGCTCGCCAGGCTCACCAAGTTCACGCTGAGCGCGCCGGCGACACGCAGCGCACGCGCGGCGGCGTCGGCGGTGCCGCCCGTGCTCAGCACGTCATCGACGAGCAGCACGTGACGTTGCGCCACGAGGCTCGGCCGTGCCGCGAAGGCGCCGCGCAAGGACTGCCGCCGCGCCGCACCTGAGCGACGCGCCTGCGTGCCCGACACCTTGCGCCGACGGCGCAAGCCTGCGCTGCGCCTGAGCCCGAGTTCAGCAGCGAAACCCACGGCGAGTTGTTCAGCGTGCGGCGTGCCTCCAGGTCGAGCAGGCACCGCGATGACCAGCCGAGGCTCCCGGCCCCGCGCGCATGCCAGCGCAGCGAGCCGTGCGCAACGCGCCATGACCCGCCCCGCCGGTGGCAGCAAGCCGATCCGACCGCCGAGCTTCGCGTTCCGCACGAGGCGCTGCGGCGCCCCACCGTAGCGCCACAGCGCCGCGGCGCGCTCGAAGGCGAAGGGACGCCCGAAGCGCGAGCAACGACCGCAGGCCGAGCGCGACCAGTCGGCGCCACAAAACGAGCATGCAGGCCCGCGCGGCGCCCGGCAGCGCTCCGAGCAGCCCTCACAGAACAGCCCCCGAGTGGCGCGTGAACATGCGCCGCAGCGGTCGGGGCTCAGCAACATCGCCGCGCCACGCAGCGCGGCGCGCCATTCAGTGCCGGCGTTCGGCGCCCAGCTTGCGGATCGGCGCGAAGGCGTCATCGTTGCTGCTGCGACGCGGTCCGCCACCGAGCTTGAGTGCCACGCGCAGGCGCTCGGCGTAGTCGCCGATGGAGTCTTCGTCTTCGGCGGGCACGCCCAGGATCGAACCGATCTCGCGCGTCTCGACGGGATGCTTCTCGAAGTTCCAGTCGGGATGGTCTTGGAAGAACTCGTTGAGCAAGCGACGGAACACCGCCAGGCTCCACGCGTTCTGCGCCACGCGCAGCAGCACCGAGAGCACCAAGATGCCCGCCACCAGACCGACCAGCTTGGTGAGCGGTGCCGCGTCGGCGCCCGCGCTGGCCAAGGGCTCGGGCGTGCCGTCGACCTCGGACACGAGTTCCAGCGCGAAGCCCATCAAGAGGAACAAGAAGCCTGTGAAGATCTGTGCCTTCACACGCAGCTGTTGGTGCACGGCGCGCAAGGGCTGGCGCGGCTCGATGCCGAAGTGCTCGCTGATGAAGCGCCGCGGGTTGCGGATCCCCATCGAGTTGGCGAGGAAGATCACTCCCACGATCTCGAGTGCCAGGGCAACGCTGCCGAGTGTCATGTTGACGATCCTGATGTCGACTCAGAGGGAACACTGAGTCGCCGGCGAAGCCCCGATTCCCTCCCGGGGAAGACGCGCCATGATGGCATAGGCGCGAGCTTGCACAAGGGTTCCGAAACATGCCCCAGTTGACGGCCCGTTCCGAGCCGCGTAACACCCTGCTCTGCCACGCCACAGCTTGCCTCGCACGCCTCGAGGTCTGCTAGCATTCGCGACTTGGACGTCGCTCCCGACACCGTGTCCACCGGACGCTCACCGTGCCCGACCTGATCGACATCGAGTTGCTGCGTCAGCTCACGCGCCTCGCACGGCTGGGTGTTTCGCCCGACGAGGCCGAAGCGCTCGCGGAGGATGTGGCCGCGCTGCTCGCGCACTTCGAATCGATCGCCTCGGTGGAGATCGACGACGCGCCCGAGAGCTCCGACACGCCCGCGAACGCGGGCTCCCCCGCCGTCGACGAGGCGACCCTCTGGCCGCAGCCGCAAGACACGCTGTTGTCGCTGAGCGCCCACACGCAGGACGGCTTCTACGCGGTCCCCACTCAGCGCGAGCGCACCGAGATCGAGCGCGCCCCGCCAGCCAGCGGAGCCGCCCGCGACGACGACGAGCCGCAAGCTTAGATGCTCACCGCGCGACGCATCGCCGACCAAGTGCGCGCGGGTGACCTCGATCCGATCGACGTGCTCGAGCAAGCCCTGCAGCGTCTCGCGGTGCGCGAGGAACACGTGCGCGCCTACCTCGACCCCGACGTGGAGTTCGCGCGGCGCATGGCCGACGTGGTCGTCGAGCGGCTCAACCGAGGCGAGGATCCGGGGCGCCTCGCCGGCGTGCCGGTCTCGCTCAAGGACAACATCGCCGTGGCCGGGCGCAGCCTGACCGCGGGTTCGCGCGCGCTCGAGGGTTACCGCGCGCCGCACGACAGTTGCGTGGCCGAACGACTCATCGCCGAAGGCGCCGTGTTGCTCGGGCGCACGAACCTCGACGAGTTCGGGATGGGCGCGTCCACGGAGAGCTCCGGCTTCCACGCCACACTCAATCCTTGGGACCGCGAGCGCGTGCCCGGCGGCAGCAGTGGCGGCAGCGCGGCCGCGGTCGCTGCGGGCATCGTGCCACTGGCGCTCGGCACCGAAACCGGCGGCAGCATCCGCCAACCCGCGGCGCTCTGTGGCGTCACGGGTTTCAAGCCGAGCTACGGCGCTGTGTCGCGGCGCGGCGTGGTGGCCTTCGGATCATCTCTCGATCAAGTCGGGCCGATCGCGGCGCACGCCGAAGACGCGGCCCTGCTCTACGACGTGATCGCCGGCCACGATCCGCTCGACAGCACCAGCGCACCGGGCGAGCGCGCGTCGGCATTGAGCGTGCGCGCGGATCTCGAGGGCTTGCGCATCGGCATCCCCGAAGAGTTCCTCGACGAGCGCGTCGACAAGCGCGTGTTGCAACAGATCGAGAAGGCCGTGCAAGTGCTCGGCGACGCAGGCGCGATCACCAAGCGCATCCCGCGCGGACGCCTGGCGCACATGCAGCACTCGATCGCGGTCTACCACCTCGTGGCCTGCAGCGAGGCGTCCACGAACCTGGCGCGTTTCGACGGCGTGCGCTTCGGCCCGCGTGTCTCCGACGGCCACGCACTCTGGCCGCTCTACGAAGACACGCGCGGCACGCTCTTCGGCCCCGAGGTCCGGCGCCGCATCGTGCTGGGCACCTTCGCGCTCTCCGCCGGCCATGCCGACGCGTGGTACCGACGCGCACTCAGCGTGCGCGCCTTGATCCGTCGCGAGTTCCAGCAACTCTTCGACGACTACGACCTGCTCGCCGGCCCGACCTCTCCTTTCGGCGCCTTCCCGCTCGGCGAGAAGTTGGACGACCCCGTGGCGATGTCGCTCTGCGACCTGCTCACGGCGCCGGCTTGCCTGGCGGGACTGCCGAGCGTGTCCGTGCCGTGCGGCTTGGTGCGCAAGGGCAGCTTCAAGGGCTTGCCCGTGGGCCTGTGTCTCACCGGCGCTCAGGGGGACGACCCGCGCGTGCTCGCCGCCGCACGCGCCTTCGAAGTGGCGCGCGGCGAACCCGAGCGCAGTCCGTTGTGGGAGCTCGAGGCGTGAGCGCGCCCGCGAGCGAGAACGCCCCCGTGAACTGGGAGCCCGTGATCGGGCTCGAGGTGCACGTGCAACTCGCCACGCAGAGCAAGCTGTTCTGTCGCTGCCCCGCGCGCTTCGGTCAACCTCCGAACACTTTGATCTGTCCGGTGTGTACGGCGCAGCCGGGCACCTTGCCCGTGCTGAACGCCGAAGCCGTGCGGCTCGGGATCCGCGCTGCGCTCGCGCTCGGCTGCGAGATCGACACGCGCTTGCTCTTCGAGCGAAAGAGCTACTTCGCGCCGGACCTCCCCAAGGGGTATCAGATCACGCAGTTCGAGCGTCCCCTCGGCAGCGCCGGCTCATTGGCGGTGGAGTCCGAGGGGATCGAGGCCTTCGCCGTGAGCATCACGCGCGCGCACCTGGAAGAAGACGCTGGCAAGGTCGTGCATCGCCAGGCGCTCTCGCTGATCGATCTCAACCGCGCGGGCACGCCCTTGCTCGAGATCGTCTCCGGGCCTGACCTCCGCACTCCCGAGCAAGCTGTTGCCTTCCTCAAGACGCTGCGCCGACTGCTGCGCTACGTGGGTGTGTCCGACGCAGACATGGAGAAAGGGTCCTTCCGCTGCGACGCCAACGTCTCCTTGCGTGCCTTGGGGAGCGACGTGCTGGGCACGCGCACCGAGACCAAGAACCTGAACTCCTTCCGCTTCGTGGCAGGCGCGCTGCGCGCCGAGATCGCGCGGCAAGGCGCGTTGCTCGATGCGGGCGAACCGGTGGCTCAGGAAACGCGCGGCTACGACCCCGACAGCGGTCGCACGCACTTGCTCCGCCACAAGGAGAGCGCGCACGACTACCGCTACGCTCCCGAGGTCGACCTCCCCGCCTACGTGGTGAGTGTCGACGACGTGCAAGCGTTGCGCGACGCACTGCCCGAGCTGCCCGCCGCGCGGCGAGCACGCTTCCTGCACGAGGGAGCGCTGAGCACACGCGACGCCGACGCGCTGACCGCAGACCCGAAGCTCGCGGACTACTACGAGCGCACCGTGGCGCTCACCGAACAACCGCGCGAGACAGCCCACTGGGTGCTCCGTGAAGCGTTGCGCTTGTGTCACGAGGGCAAGCGCGAGCTGGCCGAGCTGGCAACCACACCTGAGCGGCTCGCTGAACTCATCCGACTCGTGAGCGCGGGCCGCTTGTCGCAGCAAGCGGGGCGACGTGTCGTGACCGCGCTCGAGGCGCAGCCCGATCTCAGCGCGCAGGAGCTCGTGGAGCAACTCGACCTGCACCAAGTGAGCGACGCCGCAGAGCTGCAGCACTTGGTCGACGAAGTGATCGCCGCCGAAGCCTCCGTCGCGCAGCGCTACACCCAGGGCGACGCGAGTCTGCTCAATGCGCTCGTGGGCAGTGCGATGCAGGCCAGCGGCGGGAAGGCCAACCCGCAGCGTCTGCGCGAGCTGTTCCGGGCACGCCTCGAGCAACGCGACTGAGCGCGGGGCTCAGGCGTCCACGTCGTCGGCGGCGTCGAGCTCTTCGGACTGCTCTTCGGCCCAGCGCATCTTGAACTCGTTGAAGTCTTCGAGCTCGGCGTAACTCAGCGGACCGTGTTCGAAGACCTCGGCGAAGAAGGGTTCGCGCCCGAACTCCCACGCCGCTTTGGCGAAGAGTCGTCCGTAGGCGTACTGCGCGAGTTTCAGGCGCACCATGGCGTTGCCCGCGCCCGCCACGACCTCGGAGCCAGCGCCTTGGTCGCCTTCGAAGTAGCGTGCGCTGCGCGTGCTCTCGAGCGTGGGTGCGCTCAGCGGTTCGCGGCCGGCCGCGATGCTGGCCAACTCGGCGGCCCAGGTCGCGCGGCCTTCCACGAGCGCCATGTGCGTTTGCACTTCGCCCATGCGCGACGGGTCTTCGAGCATCACAGCCAAGTTGCGCGGGTCGGGCACGCCGTCGTACATGAAGTCGTCGTAGGCGTGCACGAGTTCGTGCGCCAACACACCGAAGAGCAGGTCTTGTCCGGGGCCGTCGCTGTCGCCGCCCTGCTTCATGATCACGTCTTCGATGAGGTACACGACTTGTTCGTCGGGCAGGTAACGACCCAGCATGTTGTCGGAGAACATGAGGTCGGCCAGCATGTCGACGGCCACGGTGAGACCCGTCTCATCCTCGAGATCCGCGGTGTAGGCGCGCCTGCGCTGGGTGGCTTCCTCCATCGTGAGGAGCACCAGCGGGATGCCGTCCGGAAGTTTGATGCCCGCTCCCTCGGCCAGCGCTCTGCGTGCTTCGGAGGCGAGCTCCACGATCACCTCGGGGTCCATCTGCGATTCACCGTCGGCGCCGAGCTCGAGCGTCATCGGGGTTAAATCACGCTGTCCGGGCGCGATTTCCGCATCCTGGAGAGTGCAGGCCGGTCCCAGGAGGGCACCGAAGAAGAGCAGGCTGGTGAGCATGGAGGCGAACCGTCAGGAGGGCAGGAGCGCGCCAGTCTAGCCGCGGCCCCGGGCCGCCAAAAGCTCGACGCCGGACGTGGCCGAAGGAAGAACAGAGGTGAGGCCCACTGCCTTGCGCCGGAATCCGCCGTCTGGGGTTAGAATCCCAGACGCAGATCCCGGCCTGGGAGCGGGCCCCGAACCCACTCTTCCCCCGATGTGTTTGTCACCATGAAGCTCGTGTCGTTGTGCAGGCTGCTGTTCGCGGCCCTCGTCCTCACGCCCACGTTGAGCAGCCAAGTCACGCTGATCAGCTCGGGATGCTCGGGTGTCAACCCTACGCCCACGATCAGTCACTCCGGCTCGCTCGAGCCCGGTCTGAGCAGCACGATCTCGTTGAGCGGCGCGCCTCCGAACAGCATCGCCGTGTTCTGGGCGGGCACCACCGCCACGAACGCGCAGGGTGATCCCATCGCGGTGTCGCTGTCGTCGATCGATGGCGTCGGGCCGGGTTGCGAACTCAACATCCTCCCGAACGCGATGAAGGCCGTCGTGCTCACCGACGGCAACGGCGAGGTGCACTTCAGCTTCACCGTGAAGACCGCGCTCGGGGCCGACCTGTTCTTCCAGTTCGGTGTCCTCGAGGACGACGACCCCGTGTCGGCCTCGGTCACACCCGCGATGCACCTGCACCTGCCGATCACCGCTGCCCCCACGCCGCTCGCGGTGGACCTCGGCCCGGCCAACGCCGACCTGCCGCCCGTCACCGGTTCCTTGCAGCTCGACAACAACGGCACGCAAGCGCTCACGCTCGACGACCTCGTGCTCTTCGATGGTGACGCCGTGGACTTCGGCGCGCTGCTCTCTGGCGAGACCCTGCCGCACGAGCTGCTCGGCGCGGAGAGCGTGAACGTCGACCTCAGCTTCGCGCCGACCTTCCCCGGTCCGCGCAGCACCACGCTCGAGCTGCAACACGCGGCCTTGCCGGTGGGCATCGACAATCCGCTGATCGAGGTCAGCGGCTTCGGTCTCGGCAACCGCGGCGAAGACCTGTTCGTGAACGCGGGCAGCACCTTCGTGGTCGACGGCATGGGCCAGTTCTGGATCGACGACACGCACTTCACCGGTGGCATCGAACGCTTCGGGAGCGACCCCATCGCGGGCGCCTTCGACCAAGCGGTGGTGTCGACACACCGCCGAGCGACGAACTTCAGCTACGCGCTGCCGCTGCCCGACGGTGACTTCGAAGTCACGCTGCACTTCGCCGAGACCGTGCACGAAGCAAACGGCCTGCGCGTGTTCGATGTCACGGCAGAAGGCGTGTTGGTGGTCGACGACCTCGACCTGCATGCCGCCGCCGGACACGACGTGGCGCACTCCGAGAGTTTCGTGGTGAACATCGCCGACGGCGTGCTCGACCTCGAGTTCGACGCCAGCGTGCACGAAGCCATGCTGGCGGGCATCGAGATCCGGCGGCAGTTCGCGCAACTGGAAGTCACGCCGGCGGCGCTCGACTTCGGCGCCGTCGGTCAAGGCAGCGCGCCGACCCTGATGCTCAGCATCGACAACCCCGGCACCGACGACCTGCAGCTCAGCACCTTGACCATGTCCGTGGATCAAGGCGACGGCAGCGACTTCTCCGTGACCATCGACGGCAACACTTACTTCGGTGACACCAAGTCGATCGCCCACGCGCTGGTGGCCAGCGTGCCTGCGGGCGGCTCGCTGCCCGTCACCGTGACCTTCGCGCCCATGGCGCACCAGGACAACGACATCGGCCTCGAGTTCGACGGCAACGGTGACGCCCCCGTGCTGATCGACGTGATCGGCACCGGCGGCTCGGTGGGTCACCCCTTCCTGCACGTGGTCATCGAAGAGCTCGGCAGCATCGTCGACTACAACAACGACGGCAGCGAAGACGTGTTCCTCGACGGCAGTTTCTCGCACACCCACGAGCCCGACAAGGTGCTCACGGCCTGGACCTGGACCGAGGGCCCCACGCCACTCGGCAGCGGTGAGCAGATCACGCCCACGTTCACCACCGGTGACCACACGGTCACTCTCACCATCGAGGACGACAACGTTCCCGGCGAGACCTTGCCGGGCAGCGTGACCTTCACGGTGTCCCCGATCACGGCCGTGCCCGGCGTGCTCGCGAACTACTTCGACACGGGCGCCACACCGCCCGCCACCCTGATCGACACGCTGCCGAGCGTCCCCGACGACACCCAGGCGCTCACTGTCTTGCGCGTGGAGAACAACCAAGGTGTCGGCGATTCGGGTCTGACGACGAACGTGCTCGTGCAGCTCCTCGCCGACCTCGACATCGACACCGCCGACACCTACGAGTTCGCGCTCTCAGGCGGCATCGACACGCGCCTCTTCATCGACGCTGTGGCCTACACCGGCCCGGTCGCGTTGGGCGTCGGCAGTCACAGCATCGAAGCGCGCTTCGCCGTGGACTCGGTGCTCGACCTGCCGCTCGAGGTCACGATGGCCGTGACCATGATGCCGCCCGCGCCGATCTCCGAGAGCGACCTCACGCACGACGAGACCAACGTGCTGCCGGTGATGAGCTCGCTCACGCCTGAGGGTTCCACGCTCGGCGGCAACCTGATCGTGCTCCAGGGCTTCGGCTTCTTCCCCTTCGATGAAGTCGACGTGAACTGGGGCGCACAGGTGCTCACCGACGCCGACTTCATGTCGATCACCCCCACCGAGATCACCTTCCTCTCGCCGCCGCACTCGGCCGGCATGATCGCGGTCAGCGTGGACACACCGAACGGCACGAGCAACTCGCTCATGTTCGAGTACAGCGCTGAAGGTCCGCCGCCGATCGCCTTCAACCTGTTCAAGGATGTCGGCTACGTGTGGAACCCCACCGCCATCGCGTGGGGCCCCGACGGCCGGCTCTACATCGCCACGCGCACCGGTCGCTTGGCCGCCTTCGAGTTCGACGAGGACTACAACGTCCTGAGTCAGGCGCTCTACGACGGCGTGGTGAGCACCGACCCCCACCGCGAAACGCTGGGCATCGCCTTCAACCCCTACGACCCGCCCAGCCCCGTGCGCGTGTACCTCGCGCACTCCGAGCTGTTCGCGCAAGGCGGCGGCTCGTTCGTGGGTGAGTCGCCGTACCCGGGTTTCGTGAGTTACGTGGAAGGACCGAACTTCGACACGCCGGTCACGTTGATCAGCGGCTTGCCCTCGTCGAACCACGACCACGGTGTGAACGGCATGGTCTTCGACAACAACGGTGACCTGCTCATCGCGGTCGGCGGCAACACCAACGCGGGCGTGATCTCCGCGCCGATCGGCGACATCCCGGAGTCGCCCCTTTCGGCGGCGATCATCAAGGCGCACACCTCGCGTCCGGACTTCGACGGCGCGATCACCTACGCCGACACCGACACGCTGCTCGTGCCCAACAACGACCAAGTGCTGGGTGAGGTGAGCAGCATCACCAACGGTCACGTCACGGTGCACGCGCCCGGTTTGCGCAACGCCTACGACCTCTCGCTCACCGCCAATGGTCGCTTGTACGCCTCGGACAACGGTCCGAACGGTGGCTTCGGCTTGAAGTCCACGGGCCCGGACACCCAAGGCGGTCAAGCCGCCGCGCCCGACGAGCTCGTGCGCGTGGAGTCGGGCGTCTACTACGGTCATCCGAACCGTGCTCGCGGGCGTTTCGACGCGCGTCAGAACATCTATCACAGCCCGACTGACCCCGGCATCCCCGACGAGTTCCGCCAGACCATGGGCACCTACAGCTCAGCGGCTGTCGGGCTCGACGAGTACCGCGCGACGACCTTCGGCAGCCAGCTGCGCGGCAACCTCTTGTTGCAGCGCTGGAACTCACACGTGCGTGCGGTGCAGCTGCAAGACGACGGCCGTGATGTCGTGAACAGCATGCAGCTGATCCCGCCGGAAGAGCCCGTTCAAGGTCTCGACGCCATCGACGTGCGCGCGGGCCCGGGCGGCGCCATCCTCGGCGTGGACTACACCCACGACGACGTGAACGTGATGGTCCCCGACGACGTGGCCGCCGTGGGCCTCACCGCCTACGACATCTTCCCCTGGCGCGGCGTCGCCACGGGCGGCACGCCCTTCGTGATCGGCGGCGAGAACTTCGGCAGCTTGATGGACACGAGCGTGACCATCGGTGGACTGCCCGCCACACTCACGTCGGTGAGCTCGCGCCGCATCCACGGCACCACGCCCGTGCAGGCCTCGCCCACCACCGACCTGCTCGACGTGGTCGTCACTGTGGGTCCCGAGCAAGCCACGATCAGCGAAGCCTTCCGCTACTTGTTCATGCCCGCGGGCAACGAGCCCGGACAGTGGAGCACGCTCACGAGCGCCCCCGGCTTCGCCAGCATGGGCGAGGTCGGTGCCGGTGAGATCAACGGCGTGATCTACGTGGTCGGCGACGACAGCCCGTCGACCCTCGCCTACGACATCGCCAGCGACACGTGGACCACGGGCGCCTCGCGCGCCAAGCAAGGTCACCACAGCGCCGCCGAAGTCATCGACGGCAAGCTCTACCTCTTCGGTGGGCTGAGCGGCAACGCCGAGGGTCGCGTGCAGATCTACGACCCCGTGCTCGACACCTGGACCATGGGCACCGACATGCCCTGGCTCGCGGGCAGCAGCAGCTCGGCCTACATCGACGGCTTGGTCTACGTGGCCGGCGGCTTCGACAACGGCGTGACCACGGTGGACACGGTGCACGCCTACGACCCGGTGATGGACACCTGGTCGGCCGCACTCTCCCCGATGACCGACGGTCGCAACCACGCGGCCTCCGCCACCGACGGCGAGAAGCTGTGGGTCTTCGGTGGGCGCGGTGCCGGCAGCGGCGACGCCAACGTGGTGGCCAACGGCTTCGCCGACATCCAGTGCTACGACCCCGTCACCGACACCTGGGACAGCAGCAACCTGATGGGCTCCGAGCTGCAACCACTGCCCATCGGTCGCGGCGGCATGGGCAAGGCGATCTACTACCAGGGTGAGTTCTACATCTTCGGTGGCGAGACGCTCACCGGCCCCGGCGCCATCGCCGGCAACGTGTACGACCGCGTGGATGTCTACAACCCCGAGACACACACCTGGCGCACCGAGACCTCGATGCCCACGGGTCGTCACGGCCACTTCCCGGTGCTCTTCGAGAGCAAGATCTACGTGCTCACCGGCGGCCTCATGGCCGGCCACGCACACAGCACCGTGGCGGAGATGTTCACGCGGCAGTGAGCCGACTGAAACTCATCGCAGCGGTGGTGACGGTTTGCACTGGCTGCGGTGAGTTCAGCGGCACGCCGCGCGAAGAACGCGCGCGCGTCGTCGAGTTGACGCAGGCTGTGCTGGCTGTCACGCCAGAGCTGCACGAACTCGGGCTCTCTCTCACGCAGGTGGGCGACCTCGACGGCAATGGTGTGGGCGATGTCGCCCTGGGCGGTGACCTCGTGCCGTTCTCCCTCAAGGCACCCGCCCGCCCTGAGCTGCCGCACTGGCTGTTACTACTCAGTGACGATCCCGACGCGCCGATCAAGTCGGTGCGCGTCATCGAGAAAGCGGCCGAGGGGCGCGGCGCTCACTTCGAGCTGCGCGATGCAGGGAGAGTCACCTTCCGAAGCTTCGAGGCCACAGCGACCCCAGAGCTCGGTCAGCTCGTTGGCGTAGATGCTCAAGGCCGCTTGCTCTTCGTGCACATCAACGAGCGCGGTGAGTTGCTGAATGTCGTCGCGCAGCAGGTGGTCTGCGAGCATCCCGAACTGCGTCTCGAGAACTGGCGGCTGCTCTCTCCTGCCGTGATTCCCGATCGGAACGGCAACGGGATCCCCGAAGTGATCGACGAGATTCCGTTCACGTCTGAAACTGGTGAGCGCATTCGCCATTGGAGTCTCGTCCTTCCGGGGTCCGACTCTGACGCAGCGGTGGTGACAGTGCTCGAACTCCCCGACGGCTTTCACAACTACGAAATCGACGCGCTGCAACCCGTCGCCCACGACGCCGCGACAGGGCGGCTGCGCTTCCTTGCAGTGATCGTCCCCAAACTGCCCGCCGATCCCAACTACGGAGCGACCGGCCCGCGTTCACTCGTCGCCTTCGAACTTGAGCTCGATGGCACGCTGAGCGAGCCGGTCACGATCGCCGAAGATCTCGGCGCTCTGATGGGCGGCGGCGACGATGTGTTCGCGAGCTTTCAGTTCCTCGAGACCTCCCTGGCCGCGCTCGAGGGTGGTGGCCGACTGCACCTGATCCCGGACTGGTGGCCACTTGGACCAAGTCGGTTCCCTCCCGGTCTCTACGGCGGCCTCTTCCCTGATCCGGGTCCGCGTGAGTACGGTCACCGGCTGCTCGGTCTTGATTGGGACGAAGAGTCCGCCACCGCGCGCGATCCATCGACGCTTGCATTCATCGACTGGCGCGCGCCCGACAGCTTCCTCAATGCTGTCGCGATCGAAGCACGCGACGCTGAGGGAGTGACGCGACGCACGCGCCGTGTGCTGGCGTCGGGACTTCCCGGTCACCCGAAAGGCGAGCCTGGAGTGCTCGCCGAGATATGCTTCGAGTCCGCGCCATGACGCCTTCGTCGCCAGTCAATCGTCACGACCAACGCAATGGGAGCCCGTCGTGTTGAACCTCCGCCTCGCCGTCTCGCTCTTAGTCCTGTTGAGCGCCACCGCCAGCGCTCAGTCGTCGCGCGGGGTGTCGAGCCGTGAGCGCGTCACGCGACCTGCCCCCCCGCTCGCGTGCTGCAGCACCGCCGCGCCACTCACGGCGTCACCGTCGCTCGGACCCAGCGCCCCCACCGGCGCACCGTGGACGCTCGCCGACTTGCGCACGCTGATCCCGCTTCCCGGCGATGGCAACTGGTCCGCGCTCGCGCCGATGACGCGCGACCTCGGCGAAGTCTCGGCCGCGCTGATCGACAACAGAGTCTACGTGGTCGGGCGCGGGCATCCGCAAACGCTGCGCTACGACCCGAGCACGAACACGTGGATCGAGTCGCTCACGTGGCGGCCCTTCCGCGGGCATCACCACGCCGTCGAAGTGTTCGACGGGAAGATGTATCTGATCGGCGGGCGCCAGACGAACTCCGAGGGCAAGGTCCAGATCTACAACCCGGTCACGAACGGTTGGTCGCTCGGCGCGGACCTGCCGTGGAGCGGTGGCTCGGTGTCGACGGCGCTCATCGACGGCAAGATCTACGCGGCCGGCGGCATCGTCGACAACCTGTTCACCACGGATCGTTGCGCGGTCTACGACCCGCTGCTCGACACGTGGACCGAACTCGCGCCCATGCCCGCGGGACGCAACCACACCGCCGCCGCCACCGACGGTGAGCGCTTCTGGATCTTCGGCGGACGCGGCCCCGGCAGCGGCGACACCGACGTCGTCGCGAACGGCTACGACGACGTGCAGGTCTACGACCCGGTCACGAACAGCTGGCAGACGAGCGCGTCGTCCGGCTCACGCCTACGCCCGCTGCCGCAGTTCCGCGGCGGACTCGGCAAAGCCATCTACCGCCAGGGCGAGTTCTGGGTCATGGGTGGCGAGACGCTCAGCGGCCCCGGCGCCACGCCGCTCAAGGTCTACGGCCATGTCGACGTGTACGACCCCGAGCTCGGCATCTGGCGCAGCGCGGCCCCCATGCTCACGCCGCGTCACGGCATCCATCCCGTGCGCATGAATGACGACTCGATCCTGGTTCCCGGCGGCGGCACCCAGGCCGGCGGCTCGCAGTCCACGGTCGTGGAGCGCTGGACGCCCTGAGCGAGCGCCCTCTTGTGCGCGGCACGCACGTTGTCGCGTCGGGCCTACACGCTGCGAGTGGAGTCAGCGCAGCCCGTCTCACTGTGTTGCACGCTGGGGCTGTGGCAGCATGTCGGGCGAGAGTCGCTCAGCCATCGCCCCGGGAGATCCCCATGTTCGACAAACTGCTCGCGCCCCAAACCGGTCGCGCCTACATGGCGCTGCGCATCGTGTCCGGACTGCTCTTCGCCTACCACGGCGCGCAGAAAGTGTTCGGTGTCTTCGGCGGCACGACTCAGGAAGTGGGCACACAGATGTGGGTCGGCGGTGTGATCGAACTCGCCGGCGGCTTGATGATCGCGCTCGGCATCGGCACGCGACTCGCGGCCTTCCTCGCCAGCGGCACGATGGCCGTGGCCTACTTCCAGTTCCATTGGAAGTTCCAGTTCGATGCGAACTTCTTCCCGGCCGCCAACGGCGGTGAGCTCGCGGTGCTCTACTGCTTCCTGTTCCTGTACATCGCGTGTCACGGCAACGGACGCGGGTCGAACTGACTCAACCAGCGACGCATGCGCGCGATCGGTCCGTCGGCATCAGAGAGCAGCGGGTCGTTCAGGTAGCGCTTCTTGTCGAAGATCACGTAGTCCTCGCGCAGCCCGCGCAGGAAGTTGAACATCGCGAGACGCACGAGCGCGCTGTCCACGAAGGGGAGCTTGCTGCGCTTCACCCACGTGGCCACGGTGAACACGATGCGTTCGTCGTCGACCGGGGTGTTGGGGACGAAGTAGAGCATCTCGATCGGCAAGTCGCTGCGCATCACGAGGTGACCCGGTCCCACGAGTTCGAAACGCAGGACCACTTCGCGCGCGCGTGACGCCGGGCCGATCGAGTTGACCAGCTCGAAGCGCAACTGCTTGCGCTCGGCGTCCTCCTCCCAACCGCGCACTTCGGCCATGGTGCCGGGCGTGAGCGGGAAGGACTTGCCGTGCAGGATCGGGCCGTGCGCGACATCCACGGCGTTCTCGCGCGGTTCGCGGATGTGCGCGCGCACGACTTCGCGATGGATCGGCCCGCGTTTCCAGTCGGCGCTGTTCATCTCGGGCACGTCGGGGATCTCGAAGCCGGGCGCGGCGCCCGTGCTGTCGTGCCAGAACCAGACCGTGCCGTTGCGTTCGCGCACCGGATAAGCCTTCACGCGCGCATCGTTCGGGATCGTGTCGGTGAACGGGATCTGCGTGCACTGCCCCTCCGTGTCGTAGCGCCAGCCGTGGAAGCCGCAGCGCAGTTCGTCGCCGACCACTCGGCCGTCGGCGAAGTGCGCACCGAGATGACGACAGTGCGCGTCGAACACGTGCGCGCTGCCGCGTTCGGTGCGGAAGCCCACCAAAGGCTTGCCGAAGAAGCGGCCGGCCACGAGGCGCCCACGCGCCAACTCGTGGCTGTAGCGGAAGCGGTACCAGCCCGCTGGGTACGGATGCGACGCGCTCACGAACTCCTCCTCCTAGGGAGCGCGCCTCGTGGGCGACGCCCGCAGGTGTTGGCGAGCGCAGCCTATCACGCTCCCCGCGAGCGCCGAGCGCGGGACGCTTGGTCCGTCGCCCTGCGCTTGCTAGCGTCGAACTCGTGTGGACCTGCTTGGCACTCGCCGACGAGATCTCGCGCCGCGACTTCGTGGTCACGGCTCCGCAACTCATCGTGCTGGCCGTCTCCGCGGCCGTCGCGATCGCTTGTGTGCTGTTCCACTACGAGGCCATGAACTGGTCGTCGTTGGTGGCTTTGCGACTCCCGTTGCCGCGTCGCCTGCGCATCGTCGTGCTCCTCGTGGTGATGATGATGGCGCACGTCGTCGAGGTCTGGTTCTTCGGGCTCACCTTCTGGTGGCTCGACCGCTGGCCCGAGCTCGGACACCTGCCGGGCACCTTCCACGAGGGTGCGCTCGACTTCGTCTACTACTCGGTCACGTGCTTCACGACCTTGGGCTTCGGCGACATCGTGCCCACGGGGGCGGTGCGCATCCTCACGGGCTGCGAAGCGTTGGTGGGCCTCAGCTTGATCACCTGGTCGGCCTCCTTCGGCTTCCTGGAGATGCAGCGCGACTGGGGTGAGTTCCGCCGGCCGGGCTCCCTGCGCGACCGGTCGGAGAGCGCCCCCGCCGACGAGCCCCCCGCTCCCGACTGAGGGCGAGCAATCGTGGGCACTCTCGCGGATGGCCCGGTTCAATGGCTCTGTCGCGGGAGGACACGCAGGGCGCGCGTCCCGCCCCATCCTCTCCCTTTTGCGCTGCTTCGGCCGCTTCTGCGCGAGAGATCGAAGCTCGCCGAGCTCTCGAGGCTGTGTGACGCTGTAGGTTCAGTGTCGGCTCGGTTCGGCTCGCTGCCCGATCACCCCCTCCCTTCGCGCGGAGCAACCTCCACCATGATTTCCCCCCGCCCCCTTCGACTGTTCGCCGGCTTGATCGCCGCGAGCGCATGGCTCGCCCCCAGCAGTGCAGCGCAAGCCTGCCAGGACACCAACGACACCTTCTGGAAGAACGACGTGCTCACGCAGGACTTCGTCGGGACGCAGAGCCCGTCGAGCGTGGCCATCGCGATCTGCAACACCGAAGCCGTGGGGACGTCCTTCCGCGCGACGCCCGGCGCCCCGCCGCAGTACCTCAAGCAGGTCTCGGTGGGCTTCGCACACACCGCCGACCAGACCAACTTCGCCGCGCGCCTGAGCATGGAGATCTACTCCGGCACGATCACGTGGAGCCAGACCGCGGGCCCGATCCAGAGCATGGGCACGAAGGTCTTCGATCAGAAGGCCGACACGGGCGACGAGTTCGTCGTCACCTCCACGGGCATCAACACCTTCGACGTGCGGCAGTACAACTTGGTCCTCGACGGCGACTTCGTCGTGGCCTTCCGCATGCTCGAGAACATCAGCTTCCCCGGCTGCCCCGACGCGATCCCGGGCACGCCCGCGAACTTCATGACCGACAGCAACAACTCGTGCACGCCCGAGCTCAACGTGTTCGACGAGAAGTTCGCCGGCTGGATCGATCCCGCCACCTGGCAGTTCCAGTTCGGCTCACCGATCTGCCCGCAGTACTTCGGCGGCAACTTCGTGATCCGCGCCTGCACCACTGATGCCGGCAGCTGGACTGACCTCGGCAACGGGCTCGCCGGCAGCTTCGGCATCCCCAACCTCTCGGGCAGCGGTCCGCTCACCGAAGGCTCGCTCAACCCGCTGGTGCTCAGCGACACGCTGCCGATGTCGTCGACTTTCGTGTTCCTCGGTCTGTCGTCGATCTACCTGCCGCACAAGGGCGGCGTGATCGTGCCGTCGATCGACTTCTTCTTCATGAACCTGAAGTCCAACGCCTCGGGCGGCTGGAGCCTGGCCGCACCCTGGCCCGGTGGCCTACCCTCAGGCCTCGAGTTGTTCTGGCAGGTCTGGATCCCCGACCCGGCGGCCATCCTGGGCGTCTCCGCCTCGAACGCGGTGATGTCGATCACGCCGTAGAGGCCCGCCGAGTTAGGCGCCGCGGATGAACGGCACACACCGCTGAACAACGGCACACACGCGAGGGCGCGGCGAGCACGACTCGTCCGCGCCCTCGCTGTGTTCCTGCCTCATGTGAAACGCCAGAGCGCGACGGCGAGTCTCACCATGTGGAATGCATGTTCATTTAACGCGCCGTTCAGGCCATCCCGAGGATCCATCTCTGATAACCGCTCGTCAGGGAGTGAAAGTTTGATACACAATTGATTCAGGAGCGTAGCGGATTGGGAACCGCCTACCTGTGGCTGGCCGACTAGGCCACTGCGCGCTCACCGAATCCACCGCATCGAGGGACATCGAATGCGTTCTACCAAGCTTAGTTACATCGTATTGCTGGCCGCGTTCACTATCGCGCCATCGAAGATCGTCGCACAAAGCAGTCCAATTCTTGAGCTAGCTACAGTGGGCTCTGGGGTGACTGACATCGCTGATTCCAATCTGGACGTCGCCACGCGTTTCACTTACGAGGCTGATGCAGCTGACTTGGATGCCGACGGCGACAGTGACCTGCTATGGGGCAATATGGCGATCCTGGCAGATGGTTCCGGGGGCTGGGCCTACTCCCTGATAGAGGGGTCCCAGGGGCTGCAGCTCCTCTGGAATCGCACTGACGACTCCATCTGCGAGCCAGGGACGTTGTGCGATCCGTGTGCAGCCCCATCACCAGCTCTTTATGAGCTGGCACCCGCAACCTTCTTCGAAGCAGAGGCAGGCACGATCAGCTGGATCAATAACGAGGCCCCGTCCGTTCGCGACACAGAAGTTGGGGACGTCGACGATGATGGCGTGGTCGACATCTATGTCTCGGCAGGCATCGGAGTCGACCCCGATGACATCGAGGATGTCTGGACTTCTGACGAATCCGCACTCACTCAGAACCGAATCCTCATGGGCAATGTAACTTCACTCTCATGCGGTGAATCGCGAACTTGGACGGACGATTCTTTTGGCGCGGACCAAGCCCTTGGTGGAACCGCGAGCAACGCGGATCGCCTTCCGCTCTCAAGCGTGAACTCTTGCGGCGTCGCGATGCACGATCTTGACAACGACGGAGATCTCGACATCGTCGTAGGGAACTACGGCCCCGAGTTCACGGCGGCTGTCAACACCGTACTGCTCAATGACGGCACCGGTCACTTTAGCGTGATGTCGAACCCTTTTAGCGCCAAGCCGAATGGAGGTGCATCTGCTGATGTAGAGATCGGCGATATTGACGGCGACACCCACTTGGACATCGTAGTGGCCAACGCTAACCCCTACAGGCATCACGTCGTAGACTCGGGCTACTCTCTAGTGGATGCGCTTGCAGCCCCTCATCGAAATGAAGTTTGGGTCTCACGCCTCGGTGAGACCCCCCCCGTGTTCGGTTGGACGCTGTTGCCAGTAGCGGACCTCCCTGATCCACCCGGTCAACCGTCAGTCTCCCTAGACCCACCATACAACGATCATGGATTCTGGAACGACACCCGATCTGTTTCGTTGTCCGACATTGATCTGGATGGAGATCTCGACATTGCGTTCGCTAACAACGGGTGGGCAGAGTCACGACCCGATTTTCGGATCCATCCGCGCAGCGAACTTCCCGGCCAGGCTTCTCAGTTGCTACTCAATATGGGCAACCTCCAAACGCACTACAACGGTGGGAGCGGGGCGGCTACCGGCTACGGCTTGAACGAGTACCTCGATGTTTCCTATGCAATTCCCTATGGGTTACATGCAGGGCCGGCTGCACTGTTCCTGCGCTGGCGTGCACTCCTCGACCTCGAATTCACACCTGCGGGGGCCTCTGCAGCAGATATCGATGAGTACTACGAAGCTTCTCCTTCACGCTCTGACCCCACCCCCGACGATTACCCCGACCTTGCAGTCGCTGCAGGCCCTATGGCGCGCAACAGCGTGCTCGTCAATAACGCCGATTGGCAGATGGTGTCCTCCGGTCTGGGTGCCCTTACCAAGGGACGGTTCTACCGTGGCGAATGGAGGATCGATTCCTCTGCCGGCCCTTTCCCGAGTGCTTTCGACCCACCTCTCCCAAATGTGAGTGATGAACTCAGTACGAGCGGCCCACTGGGCTTCAACCGGAACGTCACTCTCTATACACACGACATCGATTGGGCCGATCTGGACGGCGATGGGCGCCTTGATCTCTTCACTGCTGACGGTGACTCACGCCGCGGCGAGGTCAACAGCCTTTATCTCTATCGCGGGCACACCGCCGGCTTCCGCTGGTCAGGGCCTTCAGATGAGGGGGCACTGCTTCCTTTTCGAAACTCAGTGCTTGCCTACGGAATCAGCACCGGAGATCTTGAAGGTGACGGTGATCTCGATGTTGTCTTGGCTGGTGTCCCAACAGCGCTCATTTACCAGAACCAGCGCATTGGCCAGGTGGGTGACGGACCAGTGTTTGAAGAAGCCACCTTCACTGAACGGTCTGGTCTGCTGCCGTTTACGAGTCAAAATTCACTCTTTGCGCCGCTCCTGACTGAATCCGTTGTCCTCTTTGATGCGGACGGAGACGGCGATCAGGACATGATCATCGGCGGCTATCCAGCTTATGCGGACAACGGGATCCCCCACCACTCCAAGAATGAAGCGCTCCACTGGTATTACCCCAACGACGATTATTACTCCCCACTCGACGCTCCGGTCGGAAGTGGAAGCTCAGTCGCACCGCAAACACATCACTATTTGATCCAGGGTATGTCTGGGGAGTTTTCCGACGTCACCTTGGATGATGACGGTGGCACTCCATGGCTCGACCTGGGCGATCGGATTCACAATACGATTCCGGACCGCCTTCGGGCAGGCGACCTGGACAACGATGGACACGAGGATGTCGTCGTTGGCTACCGACTCGTCGACGAGATTCTCTATCCACATATGTTCGCTGGAAGCACCTTCGACATCGAAGAGATCGACCCCGCTGACTGGCAGCTTGCAATCGGACTCTGGTTCAATGACGGGCTCGGCCACCTCGTTGATCGCACAATCGACGCACTTGGTGCGTGGAACGACACATCTCCGCCGGATCCCGATGACCTTTGGAATCAGGTTCGCGAAGACCGTTATGAGGGGATCGCGATCGTAGATGTAGAGGGTGACGGGGATCTTGACCTCGTCATGGGTGGCCATTCGAATGCTGGCGGATCAGGTGAGAACCGTTGGTTCATTAACATGGGCGGTGCCCAGAAAGACATCGGCGGGGCATACAACTGGCACACAGGGCAGTTTCAGATTGCCGGCCTGGAGGGAGGGGCGCTCGAAGACTGGGATCTCTCGTCGGGCATGGCGCCGCTTCCACGCTACGGAGGATGGGTCGAGCCTACCGACATCGATGGCGACGGCGACATCGACTTCATCCTGAGTGCGGCCCTCAATGAGTTCGACTCTGACGCCGTTGCGAGCTCGCTCATGGGAGCGACCTACAGTTGGGGAACCTACCTACTACTCGCCGAACCCGGCGACTCAACCTCTCCCATGCAGTACGTGACATCGGACTTCGCAGGGACCGCGCTTGATCAGTTTATCAACACGTCCACCACCGACGGAACAACGCCGGTCTCTGGTGAGACTCATTTCTTTGGTACGGGTGTGCCTGGCGACTTCAACGCGGACGGACTCCTCGATGTGCTCCTGGTCGGTAATGAGGCAGCAGTCCACCGACTGCTCGTCAACACATCGTCCGTCGACATGGATGGCGAGATTACGACGCTCTCCTTTGAAGACAGAACTGCGAAGGATTCGAACAACGCGGACGGAGACCCCGATGGCTGGGGCGATGCCGAGGAAGACGGCATCACCTGGGTTGAAGGCTGGAGCGGTCCCGCAGCCGTCGGCGATTTCGACGGTGACGGCGTTCATGATGCGATCGTGACCAACTATGAGCAGGGTGCTCAGAGTGACCTATTTCTCTCATCCAGCGAGACTCCTGGCGGACCGTGGATCTCAGGCATTGATCCTCCCGGCGGCGCGATCAGCGGACGCATTATCACGTTGCGGGGTGCAGGCCTCTCGGGAGTGAATTCCCTCGAGGTTTTCAACGACGCGAGTTACTCAGGGAGCGGCGTGATCGTCTCGGCGAGCGCCAACAAGGTCAGGCTACGAATGCCCTCTACAGCACCGTTGGGGAACCTTCAAATGCGACTCTCAAATGGCAGCGCAGATTCAAACGAGATTACTTATTCACATCTTTATGCTCGCCCAAAAGTGAGCGTTCAGTTCACTGGGGTCCCCAAGGTGGTGATCGAGGTTTCGGACAAAGACGGTTTTTCTGATCTCGATATCATGGACAACCCCGATGGTGGATTCCGCATCGAGTTCATCCGCGGCGGCTCTACAATTGCGAGTTGGAATGATGAGTGCGTCTGGGGGATGTATCCGAGCGAGACCCCTGTTTGGTCAACTCAATACTCGGAACTCGCAGATGGAACAGCCGTCTGCACGATCACTTCCACTGGATCCACCGCAGGTGGGTGCAGTCCTATTGAGTTCGGAAGCAGTTCGGGCCAACTCGATTCTGGCGACACCGTGCGCGTAACGCTTCGCGATGAGAATGGGGCTCTCACCATTGTAGAGGCGATTCGCCCCTAGACCGAACATGGAGCACCACTGCGGCTCCAAGGTCAGTTGCTCACCTGGGTCGATCAGGGCTCACGCATGCTCTGACCTCCTCAGTGATAGTCGTGCGACGCCAGGCCCTCGAGTTGTTCACCCCACAGCGGCCAGAGCCTCTTCGCGCGTAGGTTCACCACGCCGTCGGCGCGTTCGAGCGGACCTTCGGCCAGGATCATCGGGGCGCGCAGACCGTCGCGGCAGCGTTCGCCGACCTCCGGAGTGACGATCAAGTTCACGAAACCGGTTTCATCCTCGAGCGTGACGAAGCACAGCCCGCCCGCCGTGGGCGGCATCTGGCGACAGATCGCGAGGCCGGCGGCGCGCACACCGGTGCTGCGTGTCGCGCTCGGGGAACGTTGTGCGGCCGCACGCGTCTTGGCGGCGCGCGCGCCGACATCGCGAGCGCCGCGCGCCACGGCGGCTTTGCTGCGTCGCCCGGCCACGATCTCGCGCGCGGTCCACACGTCGAGCTCGGTGAGCTTCGGGCGCAGCTCCCTCATCAAGTGTCGCGTGGGGCTCGCGCCTCCCTGGCGGTAGTTCTCGCAAACGCGTTCGAAGGCACGCAGATCTCGGAGCGCGACATCGCCTTCGTCCGGGAACACCGTGGCGAGCGGGCCGCCGTCGGCATGACCGAGCTTGGCGACCTCCCAGAGCGCTTGGCGACGTCGCGTGTCGAAGGCGCGCAGCGCGCCGAGCCGCGCGAGCGCTTCCATCTGACGCGTGTCGAGGCCGAGTCGGCGCGCCACGTCGGCGGGATCGGTGAACGGTCCGAGGCGTTCTTGGGAGGTGAGTCCGCGGCGCACAGCGTCTTCTTGCGCAGGACCGAAACCGCGCACCATGTGGAAGCCGAGACGCACGGCGAGTTGCGCGTCGCCTCGCTCAGGCTCGTGCCACTGCAAGCTGCTGTCCCACGCGCTCTGCGTGACGTCCACCGGAAGCACGATCACGCCGTGACGCTCGGCGTCGCTGACCAACACGGCGGGCGCGTAGAAACCCATCGGCTGCGCGTTCAACAGCGCGCACAAGAACGGCGCCGGCCAGTGACACTTGAGCCAAGCCGACACCCACGCCAGCCGCGCAAAAGAAGCCGCGTGCGACTCGGGGAAACCGAAGTCCGCGAAGGAGATCATCTGCGCGTGGATCTGTTCGGCGGCGGCCTTCGGGATGCCGCGCGCCGCGAGTCCCGCGAGCAGTCGTTCCGAGAGCGCCGCCATGCGCGCGTGACTGCGCTTGTGTCCCATGGCGCGACGCAGCTCGTCGGCCTCACCGGGCGAGAAACCGGCGACCTCGACCGCGATGCGCATGCCTTGCTCCTGGAACAGCGGCACGCCGAGCGTTCGCCCCAGGATCGGTTCGAGCAGCGGGTGCGCACAGCTCGACGGTTCACGCCCGGCACGACGACGCAGATAGGGATGCACCATGTCGCCCTGGATCGGGCCCGGGCGGATGAGCGCGACTTCGACCACCAGGTCGTAGAGCTTGCGCGGACGCAGCCGCGGCAGGCAGTTCATCTGCGCGCGCGACTCCACCTGGAACACGCCCACGGTGTCGGCGGCGCAGAGCAGGTCCCAGGTGGCTTCGTCGTGAGTGGGGATCGTGTGCAGCGCGAAGGGCTGCCCGCCGACGGGCAGCGCGGGGCGTGCGGCCGAGGCTGCGTCGCTCGCGCGCGTCGCGTCAGCGCACTCGCCACGCGTCGCGCCGCATTCACGCACCACTCCGCCCGCAGCGGTCTGTGGCGAGGCGCGCGATGGCGGGGCGAGACCACCGGGCTGCGCGCGCAGCGTTTCGAGTGAGCGCAAGCAACGGTCGAGCACGGTGAGCATGCCGAGGCCGAGCAGGTCGATCTTGAGCACGCCGAGGCCGCCGAGGTCGTCCTTGTCCCAAGGGATCACGGTGCGGCCGGGCATCGCGGCCGGCTCCACGGGCATGGAGTCGGTGAGCGGTTCGCCGGTGATGATCATGCCGCCCACGTGGATCGAAAGATGACGCGGCAGGCCGCACATGCGCTTCACCACCGAGAGCAGCAGCGGCAGGCGCGGGTCCGACGCTTCCCAACCTTCGGGCAGCCCGTCGCGGTCGGCGTCGAAGCGTCGCCCGACACTCTTGGCGAGACGGTCGACCTCGGCCGTGTCGAAGCCGAAGGCCTTGGCGGCGTCGCGTACGGCGGAGCGCGCGCGGTAGGTGATCACCTCGGCGGCCAGCGCGGCGTGGTCGCGGCCATAACGCGCATAGACGTACTGCAACACGCGCTCGCGGTCTTGGTGCGCGATGTCGATGTCGATGTCGGGCCACTCGCCGCGCTCTTCGGAGAGGAAGCGTTCGAAGAGCAGTTGCCCGCTCACGGGATCCACCGAGGTGATGCCGAGCACGTAGCAGACCGCCGAGTTGGCCGCCGAGCCGCGCCCTTGGCAGAGGATCTGCTCGCGCTCGCAGAAGCGCACGATGTCGTGCACGAGCAGGAAGTAGCCGGCCATGCCGAGCCGCTCGATCACGTCGAGTTCGTGCGCGAGTTGTTTCGCGGCGGCGGCCGTCATCGGGCGGTAGCGTTCGGCGGCGCCGGCTTGCACCGCGGCGTGCAGCACGGAGAAGGCCGTCTCCCCTGGCGGCACGTCGACACGCGGGAAGCGGTAGGAGAAGGAGCCGAGATCGAAGCGACAACGGTGCGCGAGCTCCACGCTCTGCGCGAGCGCCTCGGGGTGATCGCGGAACAGGTGCTGGATGCGCGCGATCGGACGCAGGCAGAACTCGGCGTTGGGCAGCAAGCGCGTGCCGGCTTCTTCGAGCGTGACGCCGTGGCGCACACAGGCCAACACGTCGTGCAGCACCTTGTCGCCGCGATGCGTGAAGCGCACGCCCCCGGTGACGACCAGCGGCAACCCGAAACGCGCCGCGCGTGCACGCTGCACTTGTTGCCCGCGACGGTCGCGCTTGAGCAGCCGGTCGTGGACGGCGAGCGCGAGCTGGCCGGCGCCGAAACCGTCGACCAGTTGCTCGACAACGTGCTCGGGGAGATGCGGGCCGGGCAACGCGAGCAGACCCGCGTGTTCCGCGAGCAGTGCGCTCGGCGCGGTGCATGGCAACTTGCGATCACGCCCGCGCGCAGCCGACACGAGGCGACACAAGCTGCGCCAACCGAGGTCGTTCTCGGCGAGCAACACGAGGCGGTCGTCGGCGTGGGCCGGGCGCCCGTTGTCGTTGCGCACGAGACTGCGCTCGAGCGTGAGTGTGGTGCCGTGGACCACCGGCAAGCTGGCGGCGCGACCGGCGACGTGCAGACGCGGACTGCCGTAAAGAGCGTCGCGATCGGTGAGCGCCAGCGCGGCGTAACCCAACTCGGCGGCGCGCTCCACCAAGCTCTCGGGCTCGCTGGCCCCGCGCTGAAAGCTGAACGCCGACTGACACGAGAGCTCGGCGTAGAGCGCGTCCTGGCGCGGCGTGCGCACGTGGACAGCCGGCGCCGACGCAGTCAGCGCGCTCGCACTCGACTCACGCGGCTCACGCACTTCGCGTGAGGAACGCGCGCCCCGCTCGACAGGTCGCCGCCCCATCAGTCGAGTTCACCGAGCAACAGCCAGCGCCGCGCGCGCAGGTCACGGCCCACGCGGTAGAGCGCGCCGTCGCAGGTGAGCAGTTCGTACTCGTCGCGCGCCCAAGGATGCTCGCTCCACCACCCACCTTCGAGACGACGCGGCGGCGAGAGCCTTTCGATGTCGAGTTGACGCGCGCCCCAACGAAAGCCCACGAGCTGCCCACCGGCGAGCAGCGGCACCAGGTTCTCCGGCGGCTCGTGTTGACGCAGCACGAGCGGTGAGTGCGCGTCGGCTGGGCGCACGCGTGTGCTCGCTGCCGACTCGGGTACGCGCGCGCCCGACGCCGCGCGCGTACTGCCGCGCTCCCCCGCGCGCCCGCCCCCGCGCGTGCCGCCTTGCGCCGGGCCTCGCGAGGCCTTCACGCGTTCGGCGTGCGCCCAGCGCCGTTCGGGCAAGTGCTCCGCACGCGACGTCAAAGGTTGCACCGCTTGCGCACCGAGCAGCTCGCCCGCGCGCGCGAGCGCTTCACGCCGCCGAGAAGCATCGCGCGAGACCTCGCTGAAGAGGGCGTTCTGGTGCACCGCTTGTGCGCCGCTCTGCGCCACGCGCAAGGCGAAGCCGAGCACGGCGCGCGGCGGCGCTTGCTGCGTGAGTTGCTGACACAACAGGTCGAGCAGCAGCGCCGCGCGCGTTTCCGCTTCGGGCAGGCGCAACTCGAAACTCTGCACGCGTTGTTCGGACGGCGCGCCTTCGGGAGCGTCGAGCTGCAAGCGCAAGACGAGCTTCAGCGCCCCTTCGCCGAGTTGCGTGAGCGCCGACGCGAGCCGCGCGCAAGCCTCGGCGAGCAAGGGTTCGAGTTGCGGCAGCCGGTCCACCGGGTGCGCGCAGGCGTGCTCCACGCACAGCGCGTCGCGGGGGGCTTCGGGGCACAGGCTGCGCTCGTCGAGGCCGCGCGCGAGACGATGCAGCGCGAGACCTTCGGCGCCGTAACGCGTCTCCACCGAGGCGGCGGGCAGCGCGGCCAGGTCGCCGAGCGTCTCCAGGCCGAGCGGGGCCCAGCGCTTGGCCAGCCGCGGCGGGATCTCGAGCACTTGCAGCGGCAGCCGCGAGAGGAACAGCGCTTCGTCGCCTGGGGGGATCAGCAGCGCGGTGTCGTATGCTGCCTCGTCGTGCCTCGGGCTCTCAGGGTTCTCGGGACTCCCAGAGGCCTCGCTTCGAGACGCTCCACCGCCCCGCCGCCTCCCCAAGCGGACGCCGTGTCGAGCAGCCAACTCCGCCGTGAGCCGACGCGAGGCCAAGGCCATGCCACGCGCACGCTCGGGAGCCAGCGCTGCACGCAGAGCCGCGAAGAGCCCCGCCGGCTCACCGTGGATCCGCTCGGTGCCACGCGGGTCGAGCAGCACGAGGTCGCCGTGAATCTCGATCCATGGTGCCGCGACGAGCAACCGACGCGCGAGCTCGGCGTCGGCGCGCGGCAAGCACACGGCAGCGAAACGTGGGAAACGGGTCACAGATCAAGACCCCGCGTGCGTGCGTGGCGCAGCCTGAGGAACACACTCGAAGTCCTCCGCCCGCAGGAGCAACTCTGCATTTCCACGAGCCCCTGATGCCGCACGATGACGCAACAGACGCAGCTTGAGATCGGGTGCGTCGAGCCCTAGGTCCCAGATGCCGGCACGCGGCGTGATCTGCAGGTTCACCTCGAGCAGGCACGGCGAGGCCGAGCCCGCGAGGCAGCGCCGATGATCCTGAAGCAGGAGCACGGCGCAGCGTGCGCGCCGCGCCAAGCGTTCGAGCCGGAAGAAAGATGCTGGGGGCGCGGGCCCCGGGGGCATGTCGAGCACGACGAGCGCATGGGCCCGCGCGCGCAACAACAAGTCGGCGCTGCGCAGCGCCTGGGTCGAACGCGCTGGGGAACGCGATGCCGGCACGCGCAGCAAGTCGAGGCGCTCGAGTGCGAGCCGCGCTGTGGCCGGACAGAAACCGCCACCGCCGTCGACCCAGGCGGCTGCAACCCCTGCGGCTTGGGCCTGCCGCACGGCGCCCAGGGCCAGACTGCTACGCCCTCGCCCGCGCAGCTCGACAAGCCCGCCAAAGGGCCAACCACCAGCTAAGCATGCGTCGAGTGAGAGCCAGCCTGTCGGGAGCGATGGCTCTACGTACGCAGACTCCGAGGCTCCAAGCGAGAGGTGTTTGAAGCGCGCTGCGAGCGCCTCGTCAGTGCGTTTCTTGGTGGAAGCCATGTACCTAACATCTACCGAACATCCAGCGCGGTCAAGAGGGGCCGAAGGCGCGCCCTCGCGGTTTCGATCACACGCGGGCAGTCACCCCCTGCGCTGCAACCACCATCGCCCAGGCACCGCGCGTACGAGGCCGCGTCGCGTCGCCTGATGGAACGGAAGCGCACGCCGTAGCCTTGACTTCCCCCAATTGCCGGGAGAGGATCCGCCGCTCTCATGTCCTGCCGCCCCCTCCTCTTCGCGTTCGCCTTGATGCTCCTGGGCGCCTCAGCGTCCTCGCTGGACGTCAACGCACCGGGTCTCGCGCAGCCTTCAGCGCACTCAGAGTTCGGGGGGAGCACGCCTTCCGAACTGGGGTCGCACGGTCGCACGAGAGCAGCGCACAGCATGTGCCGGCTGGGCACCGAGGTCGCGCTCCTGAGCCATTTCGGCTCTGAGTTGCTCGACGACGACCCCGAGGAGTTGCACGGCAGCCTGCCCTCCACGAAGAGCATCGCGGTACCGGCGCCACGTCCGACCTCTTGCGTGCGCCACGACGGCGTGCCAGCAGCGAACTCGACGAACCCGCTCAGCGGGCTCCCGCGCGGACCTCCCGAGCGCGGCTGACAGCCGAGTTCCGTGCCCCCTCTTGCGGACTTGCGGTGTGACCGCAAGCGCCACGCGAGGACGACCCGCCGACGTCCGGCGAGCCCAGGGCCCCTTCACGTCGTTCGCGACAGCCGGTCGCCTGAGTACCGCCAGCGCGTGTGCCAGGGACCACTGCAGGTCCAAGATCCACCATGAAGAGAATCCGTTCGCACATCACCTCGTTCGCGATCGTGAGTTCGCTCGCCCTGCTGGGCGCGACGGGCTGCCAGCACGAGGCCCACCATGAGTCGAAGCCGCGCGAGTTCCGCGTGACGACTCCGTTGACCTCCGACACGGCGCTCACACGCGACTACGTGTGCCAGATCCACGCGATCCGGCACATCGAGCTGCGCGCACTCGAGCGCGGCTACCTGCAAGATGTCTTCGTCGACGAAGGGCGCCACGTGACGCTCGGCCAGCCGATGTTCCAGATCATGCCGATGCTCTACGAAGCCGAGCTCGACATGGCCCGCGCCAACACCTCCTTCGCGCGTATCGAGTACGACAACACGCGCCTGCTCGCCGACCGCGACGTGGTGTCGGACAACGAGCTGGCGCTCGCACGAGCCGAACTCCAGAAGGCCGAAGCGGAACTCGCACTGAGCACGCTGCACCGCGAACTCACCGGGATCAAAGCTCCCTTCGCAGGCATCATGGACCGCTTGGAAGTCCGGCCCGGCAGCCTCGTCGAGGAAGGCGAGTTGCTCACCACGCTCTCCGACAACAGCGAGATGTGGGTCTACTTCAACGTGACCGAGGCCGAGTACCTCGACCACCAAGAACGCGTCGGACACGACGGCGCCGAGGTCGTGCAGCTCGTGATGGCCAACGGCAAACGCTTCCCTCACGCCGGCACGGTCTCCGCCATCGAAGCCGACTTCGACAACGAAACCGGCACCATCGCGTTCCGAGCCACCTTCCCGAATCCCGAAGGCCTGCTGCGCCACGGTCAGACCGGCAAAGTGCTGATGACGACTGCCGTGCCCGACGCGCTGCTGATCCCGCAGAAGGCGACCTTCGAGGTGCTCGACCGGAAGTACGTGTTCGTGATCGACGACGAGAACGTGGTGCGCGCACGCGAGATCGAGATCGCGCACGAGTTGCCACACCTCTACGTGATCGGGAGTGGGCTCGACGCCGACGAACGGTTCCTGTTCGAGGGCCTGCGCCAGGTCAAGGACGGCGACCAGATCATGGTCGAGCAGCTCGCCCCCGCAGCGCTCATCGCCGAACTCGAGGTCCCCGCAGAGTAAACGCGGCCCCGGCCGCGCGCGCCGCGCCGGCTCCCTCCACCTGCAAGGTCGCACGCCTCACGCACGGCGTCCCTTCGGAGAGCACTCATGTTCAGTACGTTCATCCACCGCCCCGTCTTGGCGATCATCGTTTCGCTGGCGCTCGTGTTTCTCGGGTTGCTCGCGATCCAGTCGCAACCGATCTCACAGTTCCCCGAGATCTCTCCTCCGCGCGTGCTCGTGACCATCGCGTATCCCGGCGCGAGTGCCGATGTGCTCGTGCGCTCCACGTTGATCCCACTGGAGCGTTCGATCAACGGCGTGCCGGACATGAAGTACATCATCTCCGATGCGACGAGCGCCGGCGAAGCCACGATCCAAGTGATCTTCGAGTTGGGCGCCGACCCCGACCGCGCTGTGGTCAACGTGAAGAACCGAGTGGACCAGGTGCTCAACCGACTGCCGCCCTTGGTGCAGCTCGAAGGCGTGGTCGTGTCGCGCGTGCAGCCGAGCATGTTGATGTACGTGAACTTGTTCAGCATCGACGACAAGGCCGACGAGAAGTTCACCTACAACTACGCGAACGTCTACTTGCTGCCCGAGCTGAAGCGCATCAACGGGATCGGCAGCGCACAGCTGCTCGGCAGTCGACAGTACGCCATGCGCGTCTGGCTCAAGCCCGACAGGATGCGCGCGTACAACATCTCGGCAGAAGAAGTGCTCGAGGCGATCGACGAACAAAGCGTGATCGGGCGGCCCGGTCGCACCGGCCGGAGCTCGGGCAAGACCTCGCAGTCGCTGGAGTACGTGCTCACTTACCAGGGTCGCTACAACAAGCCCGAGCAATACGGCGAGATCATCATCCGCGCTTCCGCCGAGGGCGGCTTCCTGCGCTTGAAGGACATCGCCGAGGTGGAACTCGGGAGTGAGTTCTTCGACATCTACTCCAATCTCGACGGTCACCCGTCGGCCGCCATCGTGCTCAAACAGAACCTGGGCAGCAATGCCACCGACGTGATCGCCGACGTGAAGGCCAAGCTCGCGGAGCTGCGCGACGGCTTCCCCCCAGGCATGGACTACAAGATCAGCTACGACGTGTCCGACTTCCTCGGCGCGTCGATCGAACAGGTGTTGCACACACTCGTCGAGGCCTTCTTGCTCGTGGCGCTAGTGGTGTTCGTGTTCCTGGGCGACTGGCGCTCCACATTGATCCCGACGCTCGCCGTGCCCGTGTCACTGATCGGCGCGTTCATCTTCATGAACATGTTCGGGCTGTCGATCAACCTGATCACCTTGTTCGCGCTCGTGCTCGCCATCGGCATCGTGGTCGACAACGCCATCGTGGTCGTGGAAGCCGTGCACGCCAAGATGGAGGCGGAGCACGTGTCGCCGTACAACGCCGTGAAGCAGGTGCTCGGCGAGATCAGCGGCGCGATCATCGCGATCACGCTGATGATGACGGCCGTGTTCGTGCCGGTTGCCTTCATGAGCGGACCCGTCGGCATCTTCTACCGACAGTTCGCGATCACGATGGCCACGTCGATCGTGATCTCGGGCGTGGTCGCGCTCACGCTCACGCCCGTGCTGTGCGCAATGATCCTCAAGAGCCCGCACGGTCGCACGCCACGCCACACACCGGTCCGCGTGCTGCTCGACGCTTTCGATCGCATGTTCGGCAAACTGACGAACCGCTACGTCGCACTGCTGAAGCGCATCGCCGGGCGTCGGCTCGTCACGATCGGCATGCTCGTGGCTTTCTGCTTCGGCATCTACGCGATGACGCTGATCCTGCCGTCGGGCTTCATCCCCGCCGAAGACCAGGGCATGGTCTACGCGATCATCCAGACGCCACCTGGCTCCACGCTCGAGCGCACGAACGCCGTGTCGAAGCGACTCCAAGCGATCGCGGAGGAGGTGGAAGGGATCGCCTCGGTATCCTCGCTCGCAGGCTACGAGATCCTCACCGAAGGACGCGGTTCGAACGCGGGCACCTGCCTGATCAACCTCAAGAACTGGTCAGAGCGCGAACACTCAGTCTCGGAGATCGTCGAAGAGCTCGAAGAACGCTCCAGGGATCTCGGTGCGACGATCGAGTTCTTCGAGCCGCCGGCAGTGCCCGGCTATGGCGCCGCCGGTGGCATAGCGTTGCGCCTGCTCGAGAAGACCAACTCCGACGATTGGGCGGAACTCGACCGCGTGAACAAGGAGTTCATGGCCGCACTGGAAGAGCGCGAAGAGATCACCGGCCTCTTCACCTTCTTCGCCGCCGACTACCCGCAGTACGAACTCGTGATCGACAACGAGCTGGCGATGCAGAAGGGCGTGTCGATCGGCAAGGCGCTCGACAACCTCGACGTGCTCATCGGCAGCACCTACGAGCAAGGCTTCATCCGCTTCGGGCGCTTCTTCAAGGTCTACACCCAGTCGGCTCCCGAGTACCGACGCCTGCCGTCGGACATCCTGCAGCTCTACGTGAAGAACGAGGAAGGCGAGATGGTGCCCTACTCGGCTTTCATGACCATGCGCAAGACGCAGGGTCCCAACGAGATCACCCGCTACAACCTCTACACCTCGGCGGCGATCCGCGGCGCGCCAGCACCCGGCTTCACCAGCAACGACGCGATCCAAGCAGTGCGCGAAGTCGCCGAAGCCACGTTGCCACGCGGCTACGACATCGCTTGGGAAGGCCTCTCTTTCGACGAAGCGCGTCGTGGCAACGAAGGCCTCTACACGTTCCTGATCGTGCTCGTGTTCGTCTACATGGTGCTCGCTGCGCAGTACGAGAGTTTCCTGATCCCACTCGCGGTGGTGCTCTCGCTCCCGGCAGGCGTGTTCGGGTCTTTTCAGTTGCTCAAGTGGATGGGTCTCGCGAATGACATCTACGCCCAGGTCGGGTTGGTGATGCTCGTTGGGCTGCTCGGGAAGAATGCGGTACTCATCGTGGAGTTCGCGGTTCAGAAGCACCGCCAAGGCGCGCCACTCCTCGATGCAGCGATCGAAGGTGCGCAAGTGCGCTTCCGCCCGATCCTGATGACCTCGTTCGCGTTCATCGCCGGGCTCGTGCCACTCGTGCTCGCTACAGGACCGGGCGCGGTCGGCAACCGCACCATCGGCGCTTCAGCACTCGGTGGCATGTTCTACGGCACGCTGTTCGGCGTGCTCGTCGTGCCCGGTCTGTACTTCATGTTCGCCAAGCTCGTGGAGGGCAAGTCGCTCATCCGCGATGAGTACGACACGCCCCTGACCGAGGAGGTCACCCACGATGTCTGAGCTCGCACGACAGATCCGCCGCGTCACGCTCCCCACCTTGCTGCTGGCGCTCTTGCTCCCGGCCTGCGCTGTCCCGCCGCAACCCGTCGAGGCGCGAGCACCCGACAGACGCGTGCCTGAGGTCTACGCCGGCTCGAATGCGGCCTCGACAACTACAGAGAACAGCGCCGACATCGACTGGACTGAGTTCTTCGACGCACCGTTGCGAGCGCTGATCGAAACCGCGCTGCAGAACAACCAAGAGCTCAACATGCTCGCGCTCGAGGTCGGCATCTCGGAGAACGAAGTGCGCGCGCGACGGGGCGAGGTGCTGCCGCAGCTCGGCGTGGGCGTGGGCGCGGGCATCGAGAAGGTCGGTGAGCACACCAGTCAGGGTGCTGCCGACGAAGCCAACGACGTGCCCGAGCATCTCAAGGACTACATGGCTGGCTTCTTAGCCACTTGGGAAGTCGACATCTGGAACAAACTTCGCAACGCGACGAAAGCAGCCACCTTTCGCTACTTGGCGAGCATCGAGGGTCGCCGCTTCGCCACCACTCGACTGGTGGCTGAGATCGCGCACGCGTACTACGAGTTGCTCGCGCTCGACGGGCAACTCGAGGTGCTCGTCGAGAACATCCGCATCCAGAACGACGCGCTCGAAGTCGTGCGACTGCAGAAGCAAGCGGCGCGGGTGACCGAACTCGCTGTGCAACGCTTCGAAGCCGAAGTGCTCAAGAACCAGAGCAAGCGCTTCAGTATCCAGCAACAGATCCTCGAGACCGAGAACCGGATCAACTTGCTGCTCGGGCGCTTCCCGCAACACATCGAACGGGCGTCCGATGGCTTCCTCCAGATCAGGCCACGCGAGGTGCGCAACGGCCTGCCCACCGAGCTGCTCGAGAACCGACCCGACGTCCGCGAGGCAGAGTTCGAGCTGGCCGCCGCGGAGCTCGATGTCGACGTGGCCCGTGCGCACTTCTACCCGTCGCTGGAGATCGGCGCAGGTGTCGGGTACCAGGCCTACACTCTGGGCCACCTCAAGGAGTCACCGGAGTCGTTGTTCTACGGCGTGTCTGCAGAGCTCTTCACGCCGCTGCTCAATCGCAACAGCATCGAGGCGCACTATTTCTCCGCGGGTGCGATGCAGATGCAAGCCGTGTACGCCTACGAGCGCACGATCCTCGGTGCTTACAACGAGGTCGCCACGCAACTCGCGATGATCGAGAACCTGGATCAGAGCTTTGCGCTGCGAGAGCGGCAAGTGGAACGGCTCAACGACTCGATCGAGACCTCAGCAGGCCTGTTCACTTCGGCGCGCGCCGACTACATGGAGGTGCTGCTCACGCGCCGCGAGGCTCTCGACGCCCAGATGGAGTTGATCGAGACCAAGCAAGAGCGACTCAGCGCCACGGTGAGCCTGTACCGAGCACTGGGTGGCGGCTGGAGTGAGAACACGGCGGAGCAAGAAGCGCAGCCCGAACACCCGAGCGAGGTGGCACAGTCCTGAGCTGAAAGGCCTGACGACACGAGTTGCGCGCCGCATGTCGGGACCTCCGAGGCGACGCTCTGCTCGCCTCGCGCTCGCTGTTACGCGTGCCCCTGTCGCCGCGCGGCACCGGCGAGAGCGCGACTCAGCCGAAGCGCCCGGTCACGTAGTCCTCGGTTTCCTTCAGGCGCGGCTGAACGAAGATCTCGCTGGTCGGGCCGAACTCCACGAGGCGCCCGAGGTACATGAACGCGGTGTCGTCGCTGGTGCGCGAGGCCTGCTGCATGTTGTGCGTGACGATCAGGACCGAGTAGCTGCCCTTGAGTTCGTCGATGAGTTCCTCGATGCGCCCGGTGGCGATCGGGTCGAGCGCCGAGCAAGGTTCGTCGAGCAAGAGCACCTCGGGTTCGGCGGCGATGGCGCGCGCGATGCAGAGGCGCTGCTGTTGACCACCTGACATGGCCAAGGCGCTGTCGTTCAAACGGTCTTTGGCCTCTTCCCAGAGACCGGCGCCGCGCAAGCTCGCTTCGCAGACTTCTTCGAGCACCGTGCGGTCACGCTCGCCGTCGATGCGCAACGAGTACACCACGTTCTCGAAGATGCTCATCGGGAACGGGTTCGGCTTCTGGAACACCATGCCGATGCGCTTGCGCAGGTCGATCACGTCGACACCGGAGCCGTAGATCGCGTCGCCATTCAGCTGCATCTCGCCGCCGACCTTCACCGTGTCGATCAGGTCGTTCATGCGGTTCACCGAACGCAGCAGCGTGGACTTGCCGCAACCCGACGGCCCGATCAGCGCCGTGACCTTGCCGCGCGCGCAGCTCATCGAGATGTCCCAGAGCGCGCGGCTCTCGCCGTACCAGAGATTGAAGTCGTTGATCTCGAGCACGGAGTCGGTGTGCACTGACGCTTCGTGCACGACCGTCTTGAAGGGTTGCTTCGCGTCGACGGAGGCGAACAGGCCACCCGAGGGCGCGCGACTGTTCTGCGGCTCGACGCTCTGCGGCGCCTCACGCGCGGGAGGCCCCGACGGCCCCTCCGCGGAGGAGGGCTTGGTCTGAGGGGAGGTGGCTCCCGCGCGGGAACGAAGCGTCTCGCTGCTCGTAGTCATCGGATCTCGTTCCGGTTCAGACATGAGTGCCCGCGAAGCGTCGGCGCAAGCGTGAGCGGACGCCCACGGCGAGCAGGTTGAGCGTGACCACGATACCGATCAGGAGCAGTGTCGTGGTGTAGACCATCGGCTTCGCGGCTTCGCTGTTCTGGCTCTGGAACCCGAGGTCGTAGATGTGGAAGCCCAAGTGCATGAAACTGCGCTCGAGGTGCGCGGCGCCGGTCCAGATCGGACCCAGCGAGCCGGACCAGTTGTTCACGTCGATGGGCAGATCGGGCGCGAGCTTCACAGCGCCCACGAGCATCAGCGGCGCGACCTCGCCGGCGCCGCGCGCGATGGCCAGCACCATGCCGGTCATGATCCCGGGCGCTGCGCGCGGCAGCACGATGCGCTGGATCGTCTGCCACTTGGTGGCACCACAGGCGTAGCTGCCTTCGCGCATCGAGTTGGGCACGGCGGAGAGCGCCTCCTCGGTGGCGACGATCACCACCGGCAGCGTGAGCAGCGCGAGCGTGAACGAAGCCCACAACAAGCCGCCCGTGCCGAAGGTCGGGCTGGGCAGCTTGGCCGAGTAGAACAGCTCGTCGATCGACACGCCGACGATGTAACAGAAGAAGCCCAGGCCGAACACGCCGAACACGATCGAAGGCACGCCGGCCAGGTTGTTCACGGCGATGCGCACGGCCGAGACGATCGGCCCTTGCTTGGCGTACTCGCGCAGGTAGAGCGCGGCGAGCACACCGAGCGGCACGACCAGCAGCGACATGATCAGCGTCATGACCACGGTGCCGAAGATCGCGGGGAACACGCCGCCCTCACTGTTCGCTTCGCGCGGGTCGTCGAACAGGAACTCTCGCCAGCGTGAGGCGTAGACGCCGAGGCGCCCGAAGAGACCGAGTTGATTCGCGGGATAGGCGCGCACGACGTCGGCGAGCTGCAGGTCCACGAGCGTGCCGTCGGCGGTTTGCACGAGCAGGGTCTGGCGCGCGTTCTGCTCGTCGAGCTCGCGGATCTGTGACTGCAGTTCGGCGAAGCGTTGCTCGCCGAGTTCCTCGGTGTCGAGCAACGAGGCTTGCGCGGCTTCGTTCGCGGCGCGCAACTTGGTGAGCCTGGGAGCACCGGCGGAGGCGGCGAGGGCGGCGTCGAGATCCATCTGCGCGGCGCGTGCCGCGAGACGCGCTTCCTCGAGCGCGTGGTTCACGTCACCGATGTCGTGCGTCTCGAGGTCGCGACGTTGCTGCCAACGCTCGCGAGCCTCGCTGTGATGCGCTTCGAACTGTTCCCAGGCTTCGGCGGGGTCGTCGCTCAGCGCTTGCCCGGCAACCTGGAAAGCCACCGGCTTGGCGTAGAGTCGCCCCCAAGAAAGCCGCTCGACGACCAAGCTCCAATCGGTGTCGGAGGCGCTGGCTTCCATGCGGAAACGCGCCGGGTCGAGCTCCCACTGACGGCCGGCCTCGCTGTCGTCGAGCTCGCGCGAGGCGTGGGCGATGGCATAGCGGTCGACCCAGCGGTAGTGCGTGTTGCTGATGTCGAAGTTGCCGGAGCGCAACAGCACGCGTTCGAGTTGCCCGTCGAGCGCGGCGAGTTCCAGATCGGCACGCGCGCGCAGCTCGGGGCTCAGCGCGTCGAGCATGCTGGCCTCGGGCGTGTAGCGTTCCACGTCGCCCAGCTCGCCCATCAAACGTTCGCCGCCGAGCAACTCCAGCTGCGGAACGCGCTCGGGCCAGAAGGTGCCCATCCCCTGCGCGAGCACCCAGCCGAGCAGGCCGATGATCATCAGCAAGGCGAGCACGAGCGACCCGCCGGTGAACCAGATCATCGGCTCGCCGTGCGCGAAGAGACTCGTACCGCGGCGCGAGCGGCGCGCGCGCGGAGCGCTGGGCGCCGCGATCAGTGGGTCCTTCGTGCCTGTGGGCGGCAGGGCGTTGCTCACAGTTGCACCGCCCGTTTGCGGAAGCGCGCGCGCACGACCTCGGCGAGCGTGTTCAGCACGAAGGTCATCGCGAAGAGCACGAGGGCCGCGAGGAACAAGGTGCGGTAGTGCGTGCTCCCGCGCACGGCTTCGGGCAGCTCCACCGCGATGTTCGCCGAGAGGGTGCGGAAGCCGTTGAACACGTTCCACTCCATGACGGCGGTGTTGCCGGTGGCCATGAGCACGATCATCGTCTCGCCCACAGCGCGTCCGAGGCCGATCATGAGCGCCGAGAACAAGCCGCTCATGGCCGCGGGGACGATCACGCGCGTGGCCGTCTGCCATTGCGTGGCGCCGGCGCCCAGTGAGGCCAGGCGCAGATGCTCGGGCACGGAGTTGAGTGCGTCTTCAGCCAGGGTGTAGATGATCGGGATGACGGCGAAGCCCATCACGAAACCCACGATGAGCGCGTTGCGCTGCACATAGGTGTCGACCACACCGCCGCGCGGGTCGAGACCGACACCCGACAGCGCCTGGCTCACGAGGAAGGCCAGCACGCCGCCCCCGACCACGATCAGCGCGGCGCGCAGCAGGTCGAGACGCGCCATCCCCTGGCGGGTCGCGTTGCGGCGCGCACCGCGTCGGCGCAGTTGCACGGTGCGCCCCTCGATCATCGCCGTGGCGAGCAGCGCCAGCGGGAGCAGCAAGAAGAACCAGCCCCCGGCACCGCCGCCGCCTTGACCGTCGAGCCAGAGGATCAGGTCACCGCCGAAACAAAGCGCCTCGAGTGCGGGGCCGACGAGCACCGAGAGCGACGCGCCGACCAACAACGCAGCTGTGATGCCGAGCAAGCGCGGCATGCCCGCCAAACGCACCGCGCTGGCGGCCGGCAACAACTGCCAGAGTTGCGCACCCAGCCAGAGGCACATGGGCACGCACAAGAACGACGCCAAGATGATCGGCAGCACGTTCTCCACGAAGGGCGCGATGACCAGCGCGGCGAGGAAGCCGAGCACCACGCTGGGCAAGCTCGCCATCATCTCGATGGCCGACTTGATCGGCGTGCGCACGCGTCGTGAGAGGAACTCGCTGGTGAAGATCGCGGCCAGCAACGCGAGCGGCGCGCCGAAGAGCATCGAGTAGAAGGTGGCCTTGAGCGTGCCGAAGATGAGCGGCATGAGACCGAGCTTCTCTTCGAAGTCATCGCTCCCCGACGACGACTGCCACACGTGTTGCGGGTCGGTGTAGCCCTCGTACCAGACGGTTCCGAACAGCGACCCGAGCGCAGCCTCAGGATGCTTCGGGTCGAGGAGACGCTGCGTGATCTGGCGCGTGCCGAGCAACACGAGGGCGTCTTCCTTGGGCGCCATGACGACCGCACGCAGATGCGCGTCGCCTTGCGAATCGGGCGTGGGCGGCAGGTAGGCCAGCTCTTGTTGACTCGTGACGTGCAGCAGACGCACGCCCCCGTCGGCATCGCCGAGAGCCAGCAAGCGCGTGCGGGGTGAGGGCGCCAGCGAGGTGATCGCCGGGCCGCTCTCGAGCAGCGTGTGGGCCTCGACGAGCAGCGCGCCGTCGGGTGTGCCGGCGTCGTCTGGTTTGATGCGGAACCAGGCGCTCAGGCGACCGTCGCTGTCGCCGACCAGCAGGGTGGAGCGCCCCAAGAGGAAACCGAGCGCGGTCACGCTCGCCTCGCCCTCGGCGACATCGAGCACTTCGGCCACGCGCGGGTCGTCGGCGTCACTCAGGTCGTGCCGCTCGAGACGACCGTCGGCCCAACCAAGGTAGAGGTTGTCTCCCTGGCCGCTCAGCAGCAGGCGTGTCGGCGCGGCGCGCAGGCCGGTGGCGTAGCTCAGTGCGCGCTCCTTGGCACGCCGCGTGATCTTGCCCGTGAGCAAGTTCTTCGAGCTGCGCACTTCGAGATGACGCAGGCGTTCCGAGTCGTCGAAGGTCACCCACACGGTGCGCGAACCACTGTCCACGCGGTCGGCGAGGCGGATCGGCACGCCGGCGCCCGTGTCGAAGGGGTCTTCCACCCAGGGCTCGAAGCGCAACTGGCGCAGCACGCCTTCACGCGTGCGTTCGACGACCGAGGCCCCCACCGCGATCGACTCGCCGGGTTGCAGCGCCACGATCGCGTCGTCGAGCGGGGCGTCGGCGCTGAGGAAGGTGGTGTCGAAAGCCAGCTCGGCGGTCGTGACCGAGCCGTCGCCGAAACCGAACACGAGCTGCTCACCACCCGGCGTGACGTTGAAAGCCGTGGGCGCTTGCGTGACCAGCGCACGCTCCTCCAGCAAATCGCCGGTGGCCAAGTGATGCACACGGGCATGACCACGCGCGTCGATCACGACCAGCATCTGGCGTGACGGATCCACGTGAGCGTGCCACGTGGCGCCGTCGTTCGCGCTCGCGATGGCCGTCTGCTGCGCGTCGCCGACCTCCGCGGCTCCGAAGAGCGGCAGCACGACCCAGACCAGGAACACGAAGATGAGCGCGACGGCCAGGATCGTGCCCAGACCTCCCACCGTGATCATCGCGCTGCTGGCCCACTCGGCGAGGCGCACGCTCAGACGTGTGCCGTGACGCTTGCGACCGGTGAAAGTCTTCTCAGACATGCGGGTCCTCAGGCGCTGAATCGCGCACCGAGTGTGCCAAGAGGCACACGCTCAATGCGACGCTCAGTGGGCCGGGAAGCGATTCAGCCGTGTGGCGCGTCGGGCGTTTCGATGCCCAAGGAATGCAGCGTGTTGAGCGCGATCTCCGAGGTGACGGGGTAGTAGCCGGCCTTGATCACGTCGGCCTGACCCTGCTTGCTGAAGATGTACATGATGAACTCGCGACGCAGCGGATCGAGCTCCTCGTTCGGCGCTTTGTTCACGTAGAGCAACAGGAAGCGCGAGAGCGGGTACTCGCCGGTGTAGGCGTGCTGCGGTTCGGCGGGCACCGGGTCGTAGTCGTCGTCGATGGAGAGCGGCACGGCGCGCACGTCGGCGGTCTTGTAGCCGATGCCGCTGTAACCCACGCCCGCCTTGTCGGTGGCCACACCTTGGATCACAGCGGAGCTGCCGGGTTGCTCCTTCACGTTGTCCTTGAAGTCACCCTTGAAGAGCGCGTTGCCCTTGAAGAAGCCGTAGGTGCCGCTGGCCGAGTTGCGACCATACAGGCTGATCGGGCGCGTGGCCCACTCGCCGCTGAGGCCGAGCTCGCCCCAGGTGCGCACGTTTTCAGCGGCGCCACCCTTGCGGGTCTTGGAGAACATGGCGTCGACCTGGCGCAGGCTCAGACCCTCGACCGGGTTGTCCTTGTGCACGTAGACCGCCAGCATGTCGATGCTCGTGGGCAGCGGCGTGGGCTGGTGGCCGTAGGCGTCTTCGAAGGAGTCGATCTCCTTGGCCTTCATCTCACGGCTCATGGGACCGAAGTTCGAGGTTCCGGCGATCAAGGACGGCGGCGCCGTGGAGCTGCCCTTGCCCTCGATCTCGATCTGCACGCTCGGGTACATACGCTTGAACCCCTCGCCCCAGAGGGTCATGAGGTTGTTCATCGTGTCCGAGCCGACACTCTTGATGCTGCCCGACACGCCGCTGATTTGCTCGTAATCCGGCAGTTTCTCATCGAGCGGAACAGCCTGAGCGGAGACGCCGGCCGCCATCAGCACGGCGGGCGCGAGCACACGGAGGGAGTTGCTGAGCAGCTTCACGTTGGTTCCTTGAAAGGAGGTCGGGAGACGCCTCGGAGCGTTCCTCTAGGCGTGAACAGAAGACTCACTGGGGGTGTGCGGCACGTGCGAACTCCGTGAAGACTCGATGAGGGCCGAGCGACGCCGTTCAGTCGCTACAATCCCGCTCCCACGCCGCCCGAGCGCATTGAGACATGACCCCTCGCTTCCCCCAGTTGGCCGTCTTCACGGTGATCCTCGCGCTTTTCAGCTGTGGCTCAGAGCCCAGCCGCGTCGACCAGGAGCACGATCTGCGGCCCGGTGACAGCCTGCTCGACGAGCCAGCGCGGCTGCGCGTCGAGCAACTGGCCCTGAGCAGCCTGCCCGCGGGGCTCCCGGAAGCGGCGGCCGGGGTGCTCATCACGCGCACCTTCTTGGTGCCGCCCACGCAGTGGTCGCTGAGTGAGCAGCCGGTGGAGGATTCCGACCTCCCGCGCCATGCGGGACCTGCCGGCGACTACCAGCGCTACATCACGCGCCCTGCGCTGCGCCTCGACCTCGCGCTCGGGGACCAGTGGCTGCAGCACGCCGGGGAGCCGGCCAGCCCGCACGTCCCGCCACGCCGCCGCGGCCAAGACATGACGCGCATCGGCGATTGGACCGGCGCCGACAACCGCATCCACTTCCGCTGGGACGCCGAAGCCGGCGAGCTGCACGCCCTGGCTCAGCAGCTGCCCGAGCTCGTCGAGTACGGCTACCACTCCACGCGCGACAGCCTGATGGCCTACGTCGAGACTTCGCAGCCGGCCCCCGCCGACGCAGCCGACCTCGTGCGCAGGGTCACGCTCCAGGAGGTCGACCGGCCCGCCGTGCTGGCCCCGGCGCCGAGCGTACTGAGCGCCAGCGTCCGCCCGCTCGGCGACGCGCTGCGCGTGGCGGTCGGCGCGCTCCCCTTGGGTTTCGCCGATCGCAACGGACAGCTCGTGCGCGACGACACCCGCAGCGACGGCACGACCTTCGCGGTCGACGTGGTCAACGCGGAGGGCGCCACGCGTCGCGTCTGGAGCCGACACGTGGTGCCGAGCGAAGGCTTCGTCACCGAAGAGGTCGACCTCTCCGACTTCAGCGACGAACTCATCGAGTTGCGACTCGTCACCGAGCCCGGCCCCCAGGGCGACGCCACTGCCGACTACGCCGTGTGGTCCGAGCTGCGGCTTGCCGGCAAGCCGCGCCGTGCACCGCAACGCCCGCACGTGCTGTTCATCGACGCCGACACTCTGCGCGCCGACAGCCTGGGCATGTACGGCGCCGAACGCCCGACCTCACCGCGACTCGACGCCTGGGCCGAATCGAAGGCCGTGATCTACGAGAACGGCAGCACCGCCGCGAATTGGACTCTGCCCTCCACCGTGTCGATGCTCACGGGCCTGAGCGTCACGCAACACGGTGTGCGAGAGTTCCCGCGTGTGCTCACCGAAGACGCCGAACCGCTCGCCCTGCGTCTCAAGCGCGCCGGTTACGAGACCTACGCGCGCACCGACGGCGGCTTCGTGAACGCCGCGTTCGGCTTCCACCTGGGCTTCGACGTCTTCGACTTCAACGCCTACCCGCACGCGGAGCACTTCCAACGCGGATGGAAGGCCGAACTCGAACACCTGCGTTCGCGCCGCAGCGAACGGCCGGCGTTCTACTTCCTGCAGACCTACATGGTGCACGCGCCGTACATGCAAGACCGGCGCTTCGCCGACGAAGAGCCGCGCTACACCGGCCCCTTCACCGAGACGCGCATCACGCAGCAGTACCACAAGCAAGTGCTGCAAGGCACGGCGCCCGAGATGACCGCCGACGATTGGGAGTACCTGCGCGCGCTCTACGACGCTGGCGTGCGACGCATGGACGACGTGGTCATGGACTTCCTCGACGGCGCTGCCGACGTCTTCGGCGACGAACCGTACGTGGTGATCTTCACCTCCGACCACGGCGAAGAGCTCGCCGATCACGGCCTCTTCGGTCACGGACACACGCTCTTCCGCGAGCAGCTCGCCGTGCCCTTCGTGCTTCAGTTCCCCGACGGACGCACGGGTCGTGAACGCGCCCCCGTGAGCAGCCTCGACCTCGTGCCCACCGTGCTGGAGCTCGCCGGCCTCCCCGTCGACGAACACCTCGCAGGGCGTTCACTGCTCGGCACGCTCCCCCAACGCCGCTTGCTCATCGCCGAAGACGACCAGCTCACGGCCGGGCAGCTCGACGGTTGGAAGCTGTTCTCGGGGCGCTCGAACTCCTACGGCTGGAAGCACGACGGCCAGAGCCTGTTCCGCTCGAGCAGCGATCCGATGGATGCGCACGACGTGCTCACGGAACACGACGACGTCGCGCGAGGCCTGCAAGACCAGATCGACGCCTTCCACTCCACCCACCCACCGCGCTTCGACACCGAGGCCGCCGCCGAAGCGGTGGACCCCGCGGTCGTGGAGCAACTCAAAGCGCTCGGCTACCTCGGCGAGGACGGCTGAAGCGCGCGCACCGCTGACGCGGGCCGCGCCTCGCTCACTCCCACTCGATCGTGGCGGGCGGCTTGCTCGACACGTCGTAGACCACGCGGTTGATCCCGGCGACCTCGTTGATGATGCGGTTGCTCACCTTGCCGAGCAGCTCGTAGGGCAGGCGCGACCAGTCGGCAGTCATGAAGTCGTGCGTGTCGACACAGCGCAGCGCGAGCACGTTCTCGTAGGTGCGCGCGTCGCCCATCACGCCCACGGACTTCACGGGCAGCAGCACGCAGAAGGCCTGGCTCGTCTTGGCCATCCAGCCGCTGTCTTCGAGTTCGAAGCGGAAGATCGCGTCGGCTTCGCGCAGGATGTCGAGACGTTCGGTCGTGAGCGCGCCAGGGCAACGTACGGCGAGACCCGGACCCGGGAAGGGATGTCGCTGCACGAGCTTCTCGGGCAAGCCGAGACGCCGGCCGAGCTCGCGGACTTCGTCTTTGAACAAGTCGCGGAAGGGTTCGATGAGCTCGAACTTCAGGTCGTCGGGGAGGCCACCCACGTTGTGGTGCGTCTTGATCGTGTGGCTCGGGCCGCCGTGCGCGGCCACCGACTCGATGACATCCGGGTAGAGCGTGCCTTGCGCGAGGAAGGCGGCGTCGCTCTCGGCGCGCGCGGCGTCGGCGAAGACGTCGATGAACACCTTGCCGATGGCGCGACGCTTGGCTTCGGGGTCGCTCTCACCTTCGAGTTCGCTCATGAAGCGCTCGGTCGCGTCGACGTGGCGCAGCTTGATGCCGAAGCCGCTGCCGAACGTGTCCACGACTTGCTGGGCCTCGTCCTTCCGGAGCAAACCGTTGTCGACGAACACGCAGGTGAGTTGCTCGCCGAGCGCGTGATGCAAGAGCAGCGCCAGGCTGCTGCTGTCGACGCCGCCCGAGAGCCCGCACAGCACGTGACCGCTGCCGACCTGTTCGCGGATCGCCGCGCTGGCCTGCTCCAGGAAGGAGCCCATCTCCCAGCTCGGTTCGGCGCCGCAGCGCTTCAGCAGGAAGTCGGCCAGGATCTCGCGGCCGTGTTCGCTGTGCGTGACCTCGGGGTGGAACTGCAGGCCGAGGAAGTTGCCGTTGCGACCTTCGACCACGGCGAAGGGGCAGGTGTCGGAGTGACCGAGTGCCGCGAAGCCGTCGGGCAACTTCGTGACCTTGTCGCCATGACTCATCCACACGACCGACTTGGCGGGCGCACCCGGAAGGCCGTCGGCTCGCAACTCGGTGCGACCGTATTCACCGCCACCCGTGCCGCGTTCCACCGTGCCGCCGAGCGCGTGCATCGTGGCCTGCAAGCCGTAACAGATGCCGAGCACGGGCACGCCCTGATCGAGCAGCGCCATGTCGACCTGCGGTGCGCCCTCGTCGTAGACCGAGTTCGGGCCGCCACTCAAGATCACGCCTTTGAGGTGTTCGCGGTCGCCCACGATCGTGTCGAGCGGCGTGTCGTAGTTGAAGATGCGGCAGAACACACCGGCTTCGCGCACGCGACGCGCGATCAACTGCGTGAACTGGCTGCCGTAGTCGACGATGGCGACGGTGTCGTGTCGCTCACCGAGGGAAGTGCTCATAAGCCGGGTGTCTCGCAGGCGTCGTCGCAACCGGTGCCGCGCGTGGGCGCGGCGTGCTGCGCCAGGACGCGCTCAGGAATGGGTGTGGTAGTTGGGCGCTTCCTTGGTGATCTCGATGTCGTGCGGATGGTTCTCGCGCAGCGCGGCGGGCGACACGCGCACGAAGCGCGCGTGCGTGCGCAGCTCGGGCAGCGTGGCGACGCCGAGGTAACCCATGCCGGAGCGCAACCCGCCCACGAGCTGATACACAAAGGGTCCGAGCGGGCCCTTGTAAGGCACCAAGCCCTCGACACCTTCGGGGACGAGCTTGTCGGTGGTGGCTACGTCGCTCTGGGCGTAGCGATCTTTGCTGCCTTCCATCATGGCGCCGATCGAGCCCATGCCGCGCACGGTCTTGTAGCTGCGGCCCTTGTAGAGCACCGACTCGCCGGGGCTCTCGTCGAGGCCGGCGAAGAGCGAGCCGATCATCACCGACTCGGCGCCGACGGCGAGCGCCTTGACCACGTCGCCACTGTGCTGGATGCCACCGTCGGCGATCACCGGCACGCCGGCCGGGCCTGCGACCGAGACCACGTTGCCGACCGCCGTGAGCTGCGGCACGCCGACACCCGCGACGACGCGCGTGGTGCAGATCGAGCCGGGGCCGATGCCGACCTTGAGGCCGTCGGCGCCGGCTTCGATGAGGTCGGCGGCGGCTTCGGCCGTGGCGATGTTGCCGGCCACGACGTCGATGTCGAAGCGCTGCTTGATGGCGCGCACGGTCTCGACCACGTTGGCGCTGTGACCGTGCGCCGTGTCGACGACGACCACGTCGACATCAGCTTCCACGAGCGCGGCCACGCGGTCGAGTTCGTGCACCCCCACCGCTGCGCCGACGCGCAGTCGGCCTTCGGCGTCGCGACAGGCTTGCGGCCACTTGGCGGCCTCGTTGATGTCGCGGATGGTGATCAGCCCGGCGAGCTCACCGGTTTCGCTCACCAACAAGAGCTTCTCGATCTTGTTCGCGTGCAGCGTGTCTTTGGCTTCGTCGAGCGACGTGCCGGGCATGCCGGTGACCAAGCTCGTGGTCATGATCTCGGCGATGCGCACGTCGTCGCTGCGGTGGAAGCGCAGGTCGCGGTTCGTGAGGATGCCCACGACCTTGCCGTCGTCGCCGATGATCGGGAGGCCGGAGATGCGTTGCGCGTCCATGATCGCGCGCGCCTCGCCGATGGTGGCGTTGGGCGGCAGCGTGACCGGGTCGGCGATGACGCCGTGCGCGCTGCGTTTCACCTTGCGCACCTCGGCCACTTGCTCGGCCGGTGGCAGGTTCTTGTGGATGATGCCCATGCCGCCCGAGCGCGCCAGCGCGATGGCCAGCTCCGACTCGGTGACCGTGTCCATCGCCGCTGACAGCAGCGGGATGTTCAGCTCCACGCGTCGACTCAAGCGAGTTCGCGTGGAGACCGCGCTCGGCAAGATGTCCGAGCGACGCGGCACGAGCAGCACATCGTCGAAGGTGAGACCTTCTCCGAGCACCTGCTCACTGAGGGAGGGAGACGTCGGCGAGCCGCTTGAAGCCTGCGAGCTGCCGCCGGGAGAAGCTTTTTGGGCGCCGCCAGAAGAGGAGGCGTTGCCAGCCGTGACCGTTTCCATCGGGCGATTGGACCACAAGCCGAGCGCCGTTGGAACCTCGCGCAAAAGAGCTCGGGCCCCCAGGGGACGAATCCCTTGGAGGCCCGAGCCGCGAGAAGAAGGAGGAGAGTGACACTAGCTATCGAGGAAAGGGGTGGGTGACTTGACCCACCGAGTGAGAACTTTCCCAACTGTGTCGACGGGGCGCCGCAACCGGGGCTTCAGCGGCGCTCAAGCGGTAGCGGCGGTCCGGCGGCCTCGGCCCAACCGGGGAACAGTTTCACGCCGTCGGCATCCACGGAGGTCCACAGGGCCAGCGCGGGCATCTCCCAGCCGCCGTCGGCGAGGAAGCGCTCGTAGCTGGGCCACCAGCTCCCGGGCGCGCCGTCGAGACTCTGCAACTGGTGCGTGGCGTGCTTGAAGCCCGCCGCGGCGCGCGCCGCCTGTTCTGGCGGGCCGTACTCGAGCAACACCGCTTCGAAGTGACGCGAGCCGACCCAACCGTGCAGCCAGTTCTCGCTCCCCACTTCGGTGCCCTCGGTGGACTCCCGGTAGAGTTTCGCCACGAGCACCACCGCGTCCATACGGCTCAGACGATCGGCGTGCAGTCGGTACTCGAGCTGGTCGATGGCGGACTGGAAGCGCCCTGCCGCGGCCAAGGCGCGCACGTGCTCGTGCAACAGCACGCGCTCCCCGGGGCTCGCCGCACGCGCGCGCTCCAAGCGCTCCACGGCGTCGGCGGCGCGACTCAGCTTCAAGTAGGCGTTGGCTTGGGCGCGCCAGATGAGATCGAGGTTGGGCGACAAGGCCTCGGCGTCGGCCAGGTGGTCGAGCGCGCGCTGCGGATCGCTCTCCTGCATCGCGAGACGCGCCAACTCGCGCGCGGGCAAGGAGTAGCCGGTGCCCATCCGCGACGCCCAGCCGTAGGACGCCCGCGCCGCGTCGAGGTCCCCGCGCGCTTCGGCAGCGACACCGCGTTCCATCATCCACGAAGCCGGGATCCTGCGCAGCACGAGCGCGATGCCGGCGATCGCCAGCACGAGCGCCAACCACGCGCGCGCCGGCCGACCGAGCACGCGACGCGAGCGCGGTAGGTCGACCTCACCGAGGCGTCCGGAGAGGCCTGCGAAGATCACCAGGAGCGACACCTGCGCACCGAACAGGAACGACGCCTCGAAGAGGCCTCCCACCACGAAGGCCCCCACCGATCCGAGCAAGCCCGCTGCGCACACGAAGGCCCCCACTTCACGCCCCGCCACCAGCGCGCGCACGAGATCCCAGAGGATCGCGCCGATCAGCCCGAGGAAGAGGAACAGACCAGGGAGCCCGTAGTCACCGAGCATGTGCAGCGCGTCGTTGTGCGCGTGCGGCTTGGGTGTGTGCTGCGCCTCGTAGCGCGGGAACTCCACGGCGAAGTTGCCGGGGCCCACACCGCGCCAGCTCGTGTCGCGCACCATCTCGAGCGTCTTGCGGTACACGTTGGGACGGAACCCGGAGTCGTCGAGATTGCCGAGCCCGTGCGCCTCCATGACATTGATCACGTTGTAGAAGCGCGCCTTGCTCCAGGCGCGCGCGCTCGACGAGAGCGGCGCCAGCCCGATCAACAACGCCAGCACCGCCATCCAGCGCAACAGTCGCGGGCTCGGTCGCGCACCACGCTCGAGCGCAGCGCGCAACAACAACACGGCGCCGCTGATCCCCACGCCCACGAGCAGCGCCAGCATGCCCGCGCGGTTACGCAGCTGCCACACGTAGGCCGGCACAGCGATCAAGGGTGCGAGACCCAGGAGTCGCGGCCCCCACGCACGCGCGCCGACGATCAGCGCGAGACCGAGTGGCGGTAAGAGCACGGCGTAACCGCCCGCGATGTTGTTGTGCCCGAAGAGCACGCTGGCGAACTTGGACTGCGCGAGGGTGAGTTGCGACGGCCGCGTGAGCAGCAGGAATGAGTCGAGCGCGATCGCGATCAAGCCCGCCACGAGAATCCACCCGAGCCAACGCCGCAGGTCCCACACGTCGCGGGTCACGGCGCGCTGCGCCCGCACCAAGCCGAGCATGCCGAGCAAGGCGGCGAGCTCCAGCAAGCCCAGCTGCGTGTTGGGAGCCCAGAACAGCCCCAGCGCGCCCCAAGTCGCCAGCGCCAGGAAGACCTTGTCGACGCCTCTCAACGGAGCGGGCAGACGACGGCCGCCGAGCAGCTCGATGGCTTCGAAGGCCAGGGCCACAAGACCGCAGAGCGCCAGCGCCAGACGCTTCAGCGCCAGGGTGTCGTCGCCCACAGGGTCCACGACCAGCGGCACGAGCAGCACGAGGGCCACGCAGAGGTGGCGAGCGAAGCTGGGGGTCAGGGCGGACATGAATCTCTATTCTGGGAGTCCGTCGCCTCGGGTACCACCACGCAGAGACAAGTTCGAGGCTCGAAGCACCGAAAGGAGTTGGGGAGACTGTCTTTCGTGAAACGCCTCATTCTGGCCCTCGTCGTGACCATCGGTCTTTGCTACCTGCTCTTGCGGGTGGTCGACGTGCCGTTTGCCGAGGTCAGGGATGAGGTCACGGCCCGGATGCAGAACCTGCGGCTGCTCCCGCTGCTCGGCGCCTTCCTGATCTACGCGAGCACTTATGTGGCGCGCGGCTTCCGACTCGGCTTGCTGCTGCCGGGGCGTCAGCGGCTCGTGCACCTGACTGCGGTCGCGGCGCGACACAACCTCCTGAACCTCGTGCTGCCCATGCGCAGCGGCGAGGCCTCCCTGCCCTGGATGCTGCGACGCGAAGCCGGCGTGCCCTGGGCGCAAGGTGCGGCGGCCTTGGTGCTGGCGCGCGTGCTCGACATGACCGGGCTCGCGTTCTGGGCCTGCGTGGGGCTCGCCTGGTACGGCCTCGGCAGCGGTCCCGGCGAGCAGGTGCAGAGTGCGGCGCGCGGAGTCCTGCTCACGCTCGTGCTCGGCTTGCTCGTGATGCGTCCCGTGGCGAGCTGGGCCGCTGGCCGACTCACCGGGCGCGCCTCCTGGATCGGATTCGTGCGCAACGTGGCGGAGCTCGTCGCGGGGCTCTCGCCGGGGCGCCTCGCAGGCGCGCTGTTCGTGAGTCTGCTCACGTGGTGCGCGACCTACGCCGTCTACTGGTTGCTGATCGGAACCCTGGCCGACCCCGGCGGCGACGCGATCGCGCAGGAACTGGCGGGCGTGGACTTCGCGCGCAGTCTGGTCGGGACCACCGGCCTGCACATGACCTCGGTGCTGCCGGTGAACACGGTGGGCGGCGCCGGTGTCTGGGAGGGTGCCTGGGTAGCGGGCTACACCTTGCTTGCCGGGCTCGAGCAGAACGCAGCGCTGATCTCGGGAATCGTCGCGCACCTCTGCAACTTGGTCTTCCTCGCGGTGCTGGGGGCGCTGGGATACGCGCTGCGCGGCACGGGCCGGGCACAGCGCCTTCAGAGCGTGGAGACGAGCGCCCGATCGTCCACGGAGGGTGACGCCGACCTGATGCTCTCGGCGCGCAGCGTGGCCGCCCCCCGCCTGAGCGCGACGGCCGAGAGTTCGAGCCGATCGAGCTGAGCAGCCCCGCTCTTGCACCTGCGTCGGCGCGCGGGCAGAATCTCCTCCTTCGTGAGCCGCCGGGATTCCCGAGATGGTGGCTCGCCCCCGCGTCGGGGTGTGGCTCAGCTTGGTAGAGCGCTTCGTTCGGGACGAAGAGGTCGGAGGTTCAAATCCTCTCACCCCGACCACTCTTGCCCTGCTCGTTCTCTTCCGAGCGGGCTGACTTCGCGAGCTGATCGTGCGCGGTCGGCGAGGGTCTCGCGCCTGAGGCGCCTGCCTGCGCTCGTCCCCCACGCCGGAACTCGAACCGCGCTGCCGGTTCGTCCGGCCTGATCCGATGCGGGGGCCCTCGAATCGCCGCCGGGCGGCAGTACGATGCGTGCGAACACCCGCATCCCTTTTCGTACTGGAGTCAGCAATGACCATCAACCGCACCGCAGTTGTCGGGCTGCTCGCCCTGTTCTCGCTGCTCAGCGCCTGCTCGGGCGTGGAGTACGCGACACGCAGCGCGCAGTACAACGTGAACGGCTGGACCGAGACGCAGTACGTGTCGACCAACTACACGATCCTCGGCCCGGTGGAAGCCGAAGGTGAAGGCATGACTGTGATCGGCTTCTTCGGAGAAGGCGTCGACGGCGTGGGCCTGCTCTGGGAGCAAGCCCGTGAGCAGTACGGCGACGAAGTCACCGGACTCAAAGACATCACGCAGAGCTCGGAATGGCTGAGCGTCCTCGGCTGGCTCTACGCGCGCGTGCACACCACGTACCGCGCAGTGGCCATCAAGGAAGGCTGAGTCTTTCCTCGCGCTCGGTGCGGCTCGCAGATCGCGAGTCGCGCCGAGCGTTCGTTCCTCAGCTGCCCACGCTGACGAACACGCCGCCGTTCTCCTCGGCGAGCAACTTGAACTGACCTCCGCCGTGCGTGCCCACGTAGATCACGTGCAGTTGCACCCCGCGGAAGCCGTTGAGTCGGCGCACCTCATCGCGGATCTCGTTCATGTCCGTGGTGACGCCGACCGTGGGCTCGCCGTCGGTGAGGAAGTAGATCGTGTCGATCGGGTCGCTCAGCTCCGTGACCAACTCACGCGGCTTGGCGCGCTTGCGCTTCTTCTTCTTCTCGACCTCTTCGCCGAAGGCGGTCATCAACGCCAAGTGCGTGTTGGTCTGCCCGACCGCCTCGCCGCCCCCGCCGGCGAGGCCCGCCCGCGCGCGGAAGGTCGTGGCAGCACCGCCCAGCGGCTCCAGGTCGTCGACCCAAGACTGCGCGTTCGACTTGTTCAGCACGTTCGCCGTGGCCGGGCGCTTCTTCCAGTGCTCCACGGCCGTGGCAAAGGACACGATGTTGAAGGCGGTGGTCTCGGGCAGCGCTTCGATCGTGCCGATCAACTCTTCCTTCACGATGTCGAGGCGTTGATTCGACTTGTAGGTGCGCCCTGATTGCTCGAGACGCTCGGGGTCGCCGAAGGGTTGGTTCATGCTCTCGCTGACGTCGATCACGAAGAGGATGTTGTCCGACTTCGTCTCGATGCCTTGGAAGCTCTTCCCCGTGGCGTACTTGCTGCCCTGCGTGGCGAGGCGCGCGCGCGCGGCCTTCACCAACTCGGCGTCGGGCAGCACCCAGGTGGCGACCGCGCGGAGCCACCACGTCTGCCAGTCGGACTTGGTGTCGGGAAAAGTGCGCAGCGTGATGTCGACGAGCACGCCGTGCGCGTCCTCGGCCACGCGCGGATCGCGGGACTCGTCGAGCAGCTCGATCAGTGGTGCGATGAGGTCCTTGTGCGGCAGCGCGTGCGCCGCAGCGACCGCCGCGATCTGTACGGGCTTGCTGCCGCGTGCGAGCGCCACGAGCAAGGCCGGGCGCGCGGCATCTACGTTGCCGATCTGTTCGAGCGCGCGCACGGCGGCGACCTGCAGCGCTTCCTCGGCGCCGTTGTCGGGGTCGATCAGCCAGGCGAGCGAGCTCACCGCCTCCACGCGCCCCATGCGGCCCAGTCCGTTGGTGGCGCCCAAGCGCACGCTCAGCTCGTCGTGCTCGAGCAGCGCTTGCAGCCTGCCGAGGGCGGCTTCGTAGCGCATGCCGCCGAGCACCTCGGCCACCGCCGCCACGAGCCGATCGTTCTTCTTGAGCTTGCGATCCTCGAGCACGCCTTCCACGAGGAACTGGCCGGCAGCCGGGTCCGTGTAGCCGCAGAGCACGTCGATGGCGGCGCGGCGCACGAGGTATTCCTCGTCTTCGAGGGCTGGCATCAGGGCGACGGTCGCTCGCAGCGAGCTGGCGTCGCGCAGGGTGAGGATCGCCTCGCGACGCTGGGCCGGGTGCTCCTGGCGCGGGTAGTAACGCTCGAACTCCTCGACCAGGAAAAGCGCGTCGTCGGAAATCGCCTCGGTGGTTTGACCCACGGGCAGCAACAGCGCGAGCAGGAGCGTGATGAGCATGCGCAGACTTCTCCGAGTTCGTGACGAAGCCTCGATCCTAGCAGCCGCGCCGCTAGACTGCCGACATGCCCGCGAACTGGCCCGAAGCCCTTGCCTGCGAGAACGTCGCCTGGTTGCCCACCGAGGCTTCCGGTCGACGCTTCGCGCGTCTCACTGCACCCAAGCATCACGCACTCGACAGCGCCGTGCTGATGACCTTCCCGCGCGGCACACCGCCCGAGGAAGTGCAGCGCGTGCAGGAAGCGACGCGCGCGCTGGCCGATCTGGGGATCCCGGTTCCGGAGTGCTACGCCGCCACGCCCGGCGAGCGCTGGATCCTGCAAGAAGATCTAGGCGATGTGAGCCTCGCCCTCGCGCGTCAACAGGCGCGCCCGCTGGCCGAGCTCTACTCCGAAGCCGTGGCGCTGCTCGCGCAGCTCGGCGACCGACCGCTGCACAGTTCGCCGCAACCGCCGCTCGACGCGCGCCGTCTGCGCAAGGAGCTCGATCACTTCGCGCGACACACGATGGGCTTGCCCGAAGGCCCTGGCGCGGGGCTGGCCGCCGACTTCGATGCGCTCGTGACGCGCTGCACCGCGCTGCCGCTGGTGCTGTGTCATCGCGACTATCACAGCCGCAACCTCATGCTGCACGCCGGCCGTGTGCGCGTGATCGATCACCAAGACGCGATGCTCGGTCCTGCGCCCTACGACCGCGTTTCGCTGGCCTACGATCCCTACGTGGAGCTGCCCGATGCCGTGCGCGATCGCATCGCCGGTGGCGCCGAGGGCACGGGCGCCGTGGCCGTGCAACGTCTGGTGAAAGCCTGCGGCACCTTCGGCGAGAAGGGCGAGGGTTGGACGAAGTACCTCACACCGGCCGCCGCACAAGCGCGTCGCCTCATCAAGCGCGACGCGCTCGGGCTGCCCATGCTCGACATCGCCTTGCAGAGCCTCGGTTTCCGTGAGGCCAGCGCGTGACCGACTCGCCGCGGGCTTCGGCGCGCGCAACAGTGGGCCCCGCCGCGCAGGCGGCGCTGCGACAGGCTCTGGTGTTGTGCGCGGGCGAAGGGCGTCGTTTGCGGCCGCTCACGCAGCGCGTGCCGAAACCGCTCGCGCCCTTCCTGAACTTGCCCATGCTGCGGCACAGCTTGCGATGCCTGCAGCGCGCAGGAGTGCAGCGCGTGTGGCTCAACGCTTGGCACCTCGCCGACGCGATCGAAGCCTTCGCGGCGAGTGATCCCGAACCGGGGCTCGAGCTGCGCGTGCTGCGCGAACCCGAACTGCTCGGCACCGGCGGCGCCATCGCGAACCTGGCGCCACAGCTTCACGAAGGCCCGCTGTTGGTCGCGGCCGCCGACATCTTGAGCGACGCGAAGCTGGGCGCCTTCGCGCAAGCCCACGTGGAGAGCGGTGCCGACGCCAGCATGTTGCTCACCACACGCGCCGACCCCGAGCAGTTCGGTCCTGTGGAGATCGACACCGACGGCCGGCTCACTGACATCGTGCGCACCCTCGGCCGCCCCGGCGAGCGCGCGCTCGTCAACGCTTCCTATCACCTGCTCGAGCGGCGCGTGATCGAGCGCTTCCCGCGCGGCCCGTGCTGCCTGGTGCGCCAGGGCTACCTGCCCTGGATGCGCGACGGCCTGAACTGTCGCGGGGTGCTCCACGAAGGCGCCTGGGCGGAAACGGGCAACGCCGCCGCACTGCTCGCTGCGCAGCGCGATGCGCTGTCGGGCGCGCTTCCCGTCGACCCGAGCTTGCTCGCAGAAGGCGGTGTGCGTCGTGGCGCGAGCGCCTTGGTGCATCCGCAGGCACAGGTCGCACCCGACGCTCAGCTGCTCGATGGCACGACGGTTGCCGAGGGTTGCGTCATCGGCGCTGGGGCACGCCTGCACGGGTGTCTGCTGCTGCCCGGCACGCACGTCGAGGCGGGTCGCGAGCTGCACGACGTGCTGCTCGGTCCGCACCAAACCGTGGAGTGTCCGGAGTGAACGGCGCGCGCATCCTGCTCTTGCTCGGCCTCGTCCTCGTCGGCTTGATCTGGGCGGCGCTGGTGGGCCCGAGTCATGCTGAAGACGACCGCGGTTGGGAAGAATCCGAGCGCGCCTTCGTGGCGCTGGCCGAGGAACTCAACGACTTCGACCCGCTCTACGCCAAGCTCTCCACGCAAGGTCTGATGCTCGACCTCAAGGCGACCACCCAAGGGCTGCGCGAGTCACTGGCGCGCTTGCGAAGTGAGCGTCTCGAGCTGCGCGACGACGCCAGTGTCCCCGAAGGCAAGCGCCTGCCCGCCTACCGCGAGCTCGCGCAGCGCGCCAAGGACGCGCGCGTACGCGTGCTCGGCCTGCGCCAGTCCGTGCGCGCGCGGCTCGATTTCTTCGAGGACTCCGATGCGCTGCTCAACACGGTGGAGAGTCAGCGTGACTTGCTGGCTGAACAGGTGACGCTCAGCGAGGGTCAGGCCCGATCACGCGAGGTGCTCGCAGCGCTCTTCGCGGAGCTCGAGGCGCGCGCGCGTCAAGCCACGGTGCTCATGACGCAAGATCCGCAACAAGGTGAGATCTTCGCCAAGTCGGTGGTGAAAGACCTGGCCTCTCTCGACAGCAATCAGAAAGCCTTGCTGGCCGAACTGGACGGTTAGTCGGCAGACGGCTCGTCGTGGAGCGCGCTGGCACGCAGCCGTCGGCTGTCGCCATGGCGAACGGTGAGCCCCTCGGCGTCCCAGTGTTCGAGCAGCGGGATCAGGAACTTGCGCGAGGTGTCGAGCTCGTCGCGCAGCACGGGGATGTCGATCGCACCTTCGCGCGCGCGGCCATGACGGATCAGCGCGGCGCGCAACAGCTCCAGGCTCTCCGCGTGGAACAGCAAGCCCCCCACCAACACGACCTCGCCAGCGCGTCGCATCGTGTCGAGCAGCTCGCGGGTGGTGCGCTCATCGAGGCCGGGGAGTTCGCGCGCCAAGCTCCGCGGACGCGAGCCCGCGCTGCGCAACTCGGCGAGCAGACGATCGCGCGCCTCGCGCACGGCGGGCGGCAGATTCACTCGGTGTCCGCGGCGACGCACGCGTCCGCCCGCACTCTGCTCGAGGCGCTTGTCGTGTCGCATCGCTGCACGCAGCGCCGACTCCTCAACGCTCACGCCCGAACGCAGCGCGGAGAGATCGAGCCACTCGAGCAGCGGTTGACGACGGTGCTCCGCCTTCAACCACGCGACGAGTTCGTCGCCCAATTCCTCGAGCGCCTCGGCGGCGAAGAGACGCTCGGCTTCGCGCTGCAACTCGCCCTCGGCGAGCGCGCGTTCGAGCAGCGGGAGGAGGTCACCGGCGGGGCAGCCGAGGTCGCGCGCCAGCTCAGCGACGTCCCGACCGCGCCGGCCTGCAGCGCGCAGCTCGGTGAGCGCCAGCGCCAACGGATCGCCGAGCGCCTGTTCGCGCGCGGCGAGGTCGGCGAGCACCCGCGGCTTGAAAGCCTTGAGGCGCCCTTCGCCCAGGCCCAAGATCGGCCCGCCGCCGAGGAGCTGCAGCGTGCTGGCGTCGCGCAAGACGCAACGATCACCGGGCGCGGCGCATACCGGCCGGTCGAGACGCAACTGCACCGGCCAGTGGCCGTCGTCGGAAGCGTCGGCGAGGCGCACGGCGTGACCGAGCACCTCACTCGTGCCCACATGGAGGCGCACGGCGTGACGCGCGCGCAGCCCGGCGAAGCTGTCGAGCGCGCGGAACTGCAGCGCCAGGAAACGCGAGCTGCGAAAGACATCCGGGCTCGCCAGCACGTCGCCTCGACTCAGGTCGTCCAGCTCGCCGCCCGCGAGGTTGAGCGCTGTGCTGTGACCGGCGCGTCCCGCGTCACGCACCTCGCCGTAGGCCTGCACGGCGCGCACGCGCAGAGGCTGACCGGAGCCCACGATCTCGAGCGTGTCGCCTGGCGCGACGCGGCCCGAGAGCGGCACGCCGGCCGCGACCAGTCCATGGCCCTTGGCGGAGAAGACGCGTTGCACGGGCAGGCGGAAGGGGCCTTCGTCCGTGCGCGGAGTGGCTTCGTCGAGCAGGCGGTCGAGCGTGGTGCGCAGGCTGTCGAGACCTTCGCCGGTTTGTGTCGAGACGCGCACGACGGGTGCTTCGGCGAAGCAGCCGTCGGCGAGGAAACCGCGCACGTCGGCCTCGGCCAGCTCGGCGAGTTCCGCGTCGACGAGGTCGACCTTGCTGAGCGCCACCACACCGCGACGCACCCCGAGCAACTCGAGCACGGCGAGGTGTTCGCGAGTCTGCGGCATCACGCCGTCGTCGGCGGCCACGACCAACAGCACGACATCCACCGAGGTCGCCCCGGCGACCATGTTGCGCAGGAAGCGCTCGTGCCCGGGAACATCGATGATCCCCACGGTGGTTCCGCTGGCGTGGGTGTAGGGCGCGAAACCCAGATCGATCGTCATGCCGCGTTCGCGTTCTTCGGCGAGACGGTCTGGCTCGACTCCCGTGAGCGCCGTCACCAACGACGACTTGCCGTGATCGATGTGACCGGCCGTGCCCACGATGAGCGGACGGATCTCACTCATCGCTCGGGTCTCGCGTGACGCGACTCAGCGCCGCCTCTCAGCCGGGTGAGGCGTGGAGCGCGTCGGGCTTGTAGAGGATGCGCTGGCAGACCTTGCAGGTCATCAGGCGCTTGCCGCCGAGAAGACGGTTCTGGTCGTTCGGCGTGAGCGTGGAGAAGCACCCGTGACAGGTGTTGCCTTCGCAGGGAACGATCGCGTCGCCGTGAGCCTTGTACGCGCGGTCGTAGATCACGAGGACTTCGGGCGCGATGGCCTTGCGCACCTGCTCGCGGCGCTCGTCGAACTCAGCGAGTTCCTTCTGGTGATCCGCGATCTCGAGGCGCGCCTTCTCTTCGAAACCCGCATATTCCTGCTGCGCCTCGGCCAAGCGAGCCGAGGCCTCCGCGACCATGCGTTCGCCCTGCTTGATCACGTCGAACTGTTCGAGGATGGCTTCCTCGACGGCGCCCTTCTCTTCCTTGCGGCGCGAGATCTCCGCCATCATGAGCGTGTACTGCTCATTCGAGGTGGCGGACATCAGGTTGCCGTTGGCCTTGGTGAGCTCGTCTTCCTTGGCGCCCAGGTCGAGCTCGAGGCTCTTCAGATGCGCTTGGAAGCCCTGATGCTTGGCCTTGGCGGCATCGAGATTGGCCTGAGCCTCTCGAGAATCGCGCGAGCGCGAGGCGAGCATGCGGGGAACGGCGTCGATCAGCAGCTGAGCGTCGGCGCGTTTCTTGTCCACATTCCCCAGCGCGACAAGCTGGAAGGTCTGTTGACGGGTGTCGGTCTCTGGCACAGGAACCGGAACCTTGGGGCCTGGAGGAAGCCCCGAAGACTACCAGAGCTCGTGCCGCGGAAAAAGCCCCCAGCGTCACTCTGATTCGCGCAGCTTTGGTGAGTGCGCACGCTCCCCTTCCGAGCACGAACGCTCGCGCCTGGCACTCACTCCCGCAGCAGCGCGGGGACGCAGCAGCGAGAGTTCGGGACCCGGTCGGAACATGCAGCGCGGGCCCGAGCCTCGCCGTGATCGGCGCGGCCCGGGCCCGCGTGCGAACTGCCTCGATGTCGCGAGCGCACTGCTTGCTGCGCTCGAGAGTCCCGACCGTCAGGCCGGCGCTTGACTCTCCAGGAAGCCTTCGAGCATGCGGCTGCGCACGGGGTGTTGCAGCTTGCGCACGGCCTTGGCTTCGATCTGGCGCACGCGTTCGCGCGTGACCTTGAAGATGCGACCGACTTCTTCGAGCGTGTAGGTGTAGCCGTCGCCGATGCCGTAGCGCAGCTTGATGATCTCGCGCTCGCGGAACGAGAGCGTGTTGAGCACGGACATGATCTTGTCCTTGAGCATCTCTTGCGCGGCCGCGCTCACCGGGGACACGGCGCTGTCGTCCTCGATGAAGTCGCCGAAGTAGCTGTCGTCGCCTTCACCGATCGGGCGGTCGAGGCTGATCGGGTGCTTGCTGATCTTCATCACCCGCTTCGCTTCCTCTATCGAGATCTCGCTGTTCTGAGCGATCTCCTCGATGGTCGGCTCACGCCCCAACTGCTGCACGAGCTTCTTGGTGACGTTGCGCAGCTTGCTCATCGTCTCGATCATGTGCACCGGGATACGAATGGTGCGCGCTTGGTCGGCGATCGAGCGTGTGATGGCCTGACGGATCCACCACGTGGCGTAGGTGCTGAACTTGTAGCCGCGACGGTACTCGTACTTTTCGACCGCCTTCATCAGGCCGGTATTGCCTTCCTGGATGAGATCGAGGAAGGAGAGCCCGCGGTTGCGGTACTTCTTGGCGATCGACACCACGAGGCGCAAGTTACCGCTGGAGAGGTCGCGCTTGGCTTCCTCGTACTGCGCGTAACGCTCGTCGATGAGCGCGAGGCGCGCGGCCAGTCGACGCGGCGACTCGAGCGCCTGGATCTGCAACGACTCGAAGTCGGCGCGCAGTTCCTTGTACTCACGCGAGTTCAAACGCTCTTCCGGGAAGTGACGCAGACGACGCTCGAGCGTGGCCATCTCCTGATGCTTCTCGCGCACCAGCTCGATCATCGGGCGCACCTTCTTGAGCTGGATCTGCAGCTCTTCCACGAGATCAGCGACCTTGCGACGCCCCCACCCGATGCGCTGCAGCAGCAGCTTGCGCTGTTGCGCCGTGCCCTTGCCCGCGAGGAAACGTCGGTAATCGTCGGTGAGACGCGTGATGAGCGCGCGCAGCGTGACGATCGAGCCCTTGAGGCGCGCCGAGACTTCCAGCTTGCCCGGCTCGAAGCCGCTCGTGGACACCTTGAGCGTGCGGTCGAAGGCGAGCCGCTGACCTTCCACGTCTTCGATGATCTGCAGGCTTTCGCGCATGGCGAAACCCGTGGCCATGATCAGACGACGGAAGTGCCGACGCGTGACCTCGATCTGGCGCGCGAGGTTGATCTCCTGCGCGCGCGTGAGCAGCGGGATCTCACCCATCTGCGTGAGGTACATGCGCACCGGGTCTTCGATGCGCTCGGCCGGCGAGGACTTCTCCTTGGTCTCTTCCTCGGAAGTGGAGGCGGCAGGCGCGATCTTCGCACCGCTGCCGTCCTGCTCTTCGACGACGTCGGCTTCATCGAGGATCTTCACGCCCTGCCCTTCGAGCAGAGTGAGGATCTCGTCGATGTTCTCGATGTCGCGAGGCAGGACCTCGTTCATCTCTTCGTAGGTGACGAAACCACGCGAACGTCCGTTTTCGAGGAGGACGCGCACGGTGGGATCCATCTTGTCGAGTGCTGCAATGGAGGTCACAAGGACTCCTTCTGGTGATGGTGGAACGCTTGGTGACGGGCGCAAGTGGCGCTTGAACCCGTCGAACTAGTTGGCGAACTCAAAGACCGAACTAGGGCGCTCCCGGGGTGGCTGTGGAAGAGTGATCGGTTCCAGCGGCTGCCTCCGACCGAGCCCGCAGGCTCGCGTCGAGAGCGGCGAGGGCCGCTGAGTCATGGGCGATGTCAGGTCTGGAGAGAGCGTCGCGACGCGCCTGCTGCTCGCGCGCACGGTCGGCGGAGCCACGCAGATAGCTCACGGCCTCGTGGAATGCAGGCAACGGGGCCGCGGTGGGCGGCGGAAGCAACACGCGTTCGAGCCAGGGACGCAACTCGGCGGCGTGCTCGGCGACAGCGGCGATCCACTCACTCGGGTCGACGGGCGCCGGGCCGAGCGCACGCCCGAGTTCGGCGAGACGCAAGGCACCCTCATGAACGAGAACGCCGTCGCGGATGAGCAACTCGATCTCCTCGCTGGCTGCTGCCGCGGCGGTTGGGTCGAGCTCGGTGGCCAAGCCCGCCACGGCCACGAACTGGGCGCGCAGACCGGCGGACGGTGTGTGGGCCGGGCGTTGCGGACGTCGGTCCGAGTGCATCGAGGAGACCGAAAGCTCCCGTCCTGCGCCGCGCCCCAGCAGGTTCCGGTCGACACCGCAGGCGCGGGCGACGTCGGCGATCAGGCCGGCGCGGCGGATCGGATCGACGATCGTCGCGGTCGTTTCAAGCACTTCGGCGGCGGTCTGCTCACGCACGCCTGGCTGACGCGCATCACGCAAGGCGAGCATCCGCTCTGCGAGGAAGGCCACACTGGAACGTGCGCTGCGCTCGAGGAGCTCTTCGAATCCGTCACCTCGGTGGCGCACCAACCAATCGCAGGGATCGGCGCCGTCGGGCAGGACCAGCACACGACACTCGAGGCCTTGCTGGAGGCATTGACGAACCGCGCGTTCGGCAGCTCCGAGCCCTGCCTTGTCGCCGTCGAACACGAACACCACGTTCGTGGCGCGCTCGCGGAGCAGCTTCACGTGATCGATCGTGAGGCTGGTGCCCATGGTCGCGACGGCGTCCTCGAGCCCGCACTGGTGCGCCATCATCACATCGGTGTAACCCTCCATCACGATGGCGCGGCGGCTGCGGGACATGCGACGTGCGGCCTTGTCGAGCCCGTAGAGCAGGCGGCTCTTATTGAAGGCCGCCGTGTCGCGGGTGTTCACGTACTTGGGCTTGCCCTCGGGTTCCAGCGTGCGCGCGCCGAAACCCACCAAGCCGCCCTGCGGATCGCGGATCCCAAAGCTGACCCGCCCCACGAAGGCGCGCGTGAACCCCATGCCTTCGATCTCGGCGGGACGCAGGCCACCGCGTCCTAGCTGTTGGATCAAGTCTCCGGGGACGAAGCCGATGTCGAAGCGCTCCAGTACTTCGCGCTCGAAGCCGCGCTCCTGCATGTATCGCAGGGCGGGAGTGGCGCTCGAGGTCAATGCGCGAGCCAGGATCGCGCTGGCGGCGTCGAGCCCCTCTCGCGTGCGCTTGCGCTCCACCTGGCGACGGCGCTCCTCGGGCGAAAGGCTGCCGAGCGTGACGCCGGCGCGCTCGGCGAGGAACTCGAGCGCCTCACGGAACCCGATCCCACGCAACTTCTGGACGAAGCTGAACACGTCGCCGCTCTCACCGCAGCCGAAACACTTGAACATGCCGAGCCGCGGGCGCACGTGGAACGAGGGCGTGTCTTCGGTGTGGAACGGGCACGGCGCCCAATAGTCGTCAGGGCCGCGCTGTTGCAGCTCGGCGCCAGTGAGTTCACGCGTGAGCTCGTCGAGACGGCTGCGCGACTTCACGAGCTCCTTTTCCACTTGGCGATCGTCGGTCACGCGCACCGCCCCGTGCCGTCAGCACAAACGTCCGCCGCGCGACAGCGCGCTCGATGCCCTGGCAGACGCGAGCCCTCCGAGCCCGAAAGGGCCCTACACACCGCAAGCGCCCGAGCGCTGACGGTGATGGGAGTCACGAAGTGCGAAGAACGAACGATCACCGAAGCCACTCTCCTGGTGCGCGCCGAAACGCGCCCGCTTTCCTCTCGATCAACATCCGCACGAACGCGCGCGGCGCTTGGCTTCCATCGTTGTCACGTGCGGCACGCACCTTCGTGTTTCTTCTCGCAACAGGTGCGACGCACTCGATCCAAGACACTCCGTGCTGCGGGAATCCGAGGGTGCGAACACGCACTCTGAACTCTTGGATCTGCGCCAGAAATGGAACCGCCGCTTGCAGCTCTCTTAGGAAAGAGAAACCGAAGGCGGCTTGGAGGTTCAACTCGAGGTCCTTGAAGGACCAACCGGCTTTGCCGGCTCAGGGGCGATCCCGCTCGCCCGGGGCGCTGACTGCCCACGAGTGGGCGAGTGCGCACAATTGTACTGCGTTTGCAGCTTCCGCGCGAATTTTTTGTTGAAAGTTTGATGCTCCAAGACGCTCGAGGACACGTCCGGGCCGCTCGCCGCTGGCTTCGCTGACCGAGTTCAGCAACGTTTTCCGGCGGTTGTGGAAGGCCAGAGCGAGGAAGCGCTGGAGCCCGTCGAGGGCCTCCGGCGAAGGAAGATCCGAGAGCCGATCCAGGCGAATCACGGCCGAGTCGACCTTCGGCGCGGGCCAAAAGGCTCCGGGCGGCACTCTCCGGAGGGTGCGTCCCTTCATGGTCACTGCCCGCAACACACTCAAGCTGCCCCATTGGCGACCACCAGGCTCAGCCAAGAGGCGCTCAGCCATCTCCTTCTGTACCAGCACGACCATCCGTTCGGGGAGATCACGGTGTGTGAAGAGCGCCGCGAGCAACGGTCCTGAGATGTTGTAGGGCAGGTTCGCGACCAGCGCGCTGACGCTGCCCAGCTGAGCGTCGAGCTCAGCTCCGAGCCGGCGCCCCACGAGCGCATCAGCCTCAATCCAGGTGAGCTGCTCCGCGACAGGCGCCAAGACACGCTGGGCCACCCGGCTCATGCCTGCGTCGATCTCGACCGCGATCACGCGATGTCCCGCGCTGAGCAAGTGACGCGTCAGCAGCCCGGGGCCCGGACCGATTTCGAGCACTGAACTCCCCGGCGAGAGCTCCGCATCACGCACGATGCTGGCCAGGAGGTTCTCGTCGAGCAGGAAGTTCTGACCGTGCCGACGACGAGGTGAGATCCCCTCCGCAGAGAGCAAGGCCCGCAGCTGCTCCTTCCCGAGTCGTGGTGGTCGATCAGCGCTCACGTCGGAGTTCTCGCAGAAGCAGCTTCGAGGGCCCGTGGCCAGCCCGCCGTCGTCGTGAGGTCGCTGCAGTCGTGATCAACGAGCGCCCTCAACGGACTTGGGGCGCCCACTCTCCCGAGCGGACGCCCCAAGCTCGAACCGTTGCCACGCACGCACAGGTTGCCAACTCGTCAATCGAGACTGGGGCTCGATCGCTGTGATCCGCTCGCTGAGCGAGCAGAGCGCGGAGACTTTGTGGGCAGGCGCGCGGGGCGACTCAGCCCTTCGGCAGCGAACTCACCGGCACCATGATCTCCACCCGGCGGTTGCGCTTCTTGGATTCCGAGTCGGTGCCATTGGCGACCGGGTGATGCGGGCCGTAAGAAGCGATGTAGACGCTGCTCTCGGCCATGCCCTTCTTGACCAGATAGGCGCGCACTGCGATCGCACGTTCCGCACCAAGCTGAATGTTCCCCAGCGGGAAGCGATCCTTGGTCTTGTTGATCGGGTCGGAGTCGGTGTGACCGTCGACACGCACAGGCGCATCCAGGCCCGCCATCTTCTCGTAGACGATGTCGAGCGCTTCTCGCCCGGCCTTGGTGAGCTCGGTGCTGCCGGACGCGAAGAGCACGTCGCCCTTGGCGCTGTAGCCCACCATGCCTTCCTTCTCGTTGTAGACGACCGAGAGGGCTGAGCCGAGATCGCCACCACTCGACGCCATCTCAGCGACCTGCGCCTCGAGGCGCGCGCGTTCGGCCTGCGCAGCCTGCAGATCCGCGAGCGCCGCGTCGTAGATCGACGGGTCGACACCATCGAGCGTGCTCTCAGCCAGGATCAACTCGAGCTCGCCGACTCGATCATCGGCGTAAGCGAGTTGCTCATTCGCCGAGGCCAGAGCATCGGCGACCTGCGCGTACTTCGCGTAGCTGACGCAGCTCGGAGTGATGAAAAAGGCCGCTGCAGCCGCGATGCCGAACCAAGTGAATCGGATGTTCAAGGTCTTACCCTCCCGTTGCCATCTCGCCGCCGCCACAGCAGCGAGTATCTTGTTGTGAGCGTCTAGTTGTTCCTGAAGAAACCAGCCAGGAAATCAGTGAGTTGGTTGGTGCGGCCGGACACGGCACCGAAAGCCGCGAAGTTCGCGAAGAGCAGCACGATCACACCGAGCACCAGTGCAAACAAGGTGCCGGGGCCCTCAGAGCCTTCCGGCTCAGCGGCAGCGGCACTGCGCGGCGTGCGACGCTGCGGCGCACCGGCGCCCGTTGCTGCCGCTGCCGACTTGCGAGCTCCACGCGCGGGCTTGGCCGGCGCGGCCAAGTCGACTTCCGTGGGACCGTCGTCTTCGAGGACGAGGGCGTCGTCGTCGGCCATGTCGAGGTCCATGTCGAGATCGAGGTCGTCGCCGCCCTCGTCCCCGCCCCGCAGGCGCTCGATGTCCTCGGCCTTGAAGCGCATCGTGTCCTGATCACGGAAGGCGCGGATCTCACCGGCCGAAACGAGCCGCTTCAGCTCGTCTTCTTCCATGCGCAGGTCGGAGATGACTTCATCGAAGGAGTAGTAGTCTTTGTCGGACACGGCTTGAGGCTCCTACTGCTCACGGCAGGTTCGAGGGACATCGCGGAGGAATCGCGAGCCCGAGGCGATCGAGAGACAACGCGTCGGCCACGACGCCTCGGGAGTGGATCTTAGGTGGCCTCCTGGCGACTTGCAACCAAGCTGAATCGCGAGAGAGCCCGGTTTTTCCAGCCTCAGAGGACGGCTCCCGAGGGCTGGCCAAAGGTCCCCATGACGCGCTGCCGGAGGCGCGCGGCATCGATCACGCTCAGGCGGCTGGTGCCGCGCAGCGCCGCGAAGGGCTGACTTTCGCGCTGCAAGGTCAGGTAGACCCGGTCCAGTCCGGTTTGCGGGTCGACCAGCTGGAAGCCGTGGAGCTCATCGCGGCGCGGCGCGCGGAAACCGTTGCCGTCGACGAGCCGGGCCAGCGGGATCCACCCCACGAGCTGCGAGCCTGTGGCGTCGAGCACGAGCACGCGCTGATCGCGGCAGCCAGTCGGCAAGAGCACGCCGCGCACCCCCATGCGGGCGGTGGCGAAGTGCTCGACCGGCTGGGCTTCGTCGAGCGCCTGCCGAGAGCGCATCGTGAGCACGCCGCGCGCCACCCGCTCCTGGAAAGGGCTGAGGAAACCCTCAGCGGCCCCCTCTCTGAGCATCGCTTCGCGCGGCTCGTTCGAGCGCCCCGCCTGCGTCCGCAGCCTGAGTTGCACGGCGCCGGTGAGTCGCCGAACCAGCCAGGCCAGAGGCCGCACCGGCCAACGCAGCAGGCCGTGGGTGACCCAGAGCGGCGCCAGAGCGGGGTAGAGCAGACGCTCGTGAGCGCGACGGAACGCGCTTTTCGGGACCGACTCCGCGAGCAGGAACAGAACCACGCTCACGCCCAGCGTGCCGACGAGCTCAGGCGAGGCGACACCCCAAGCGATCAAGAGCGCCTGCGCCAAGGTGCTCGCCAAGCTGTTCGCAGCGTTGTTCGAGACCAACAGCACACTCAACAAGGTCGGCATGTCGGCGAGCAAAGCACGCGCGCGCTGCGCTGGGACGACACCTGCGTGCGCGTCGAGGAACAAGCGCAATCGGCTGGTCGTGTAGAGCCCTGTCTCGAGCCCGGAGAACAGCGCCGACAAGATCACCGCGATCAGGAAGCCGAGGCCCAGGAGGAGTCCGTCCATCAACACGGCTCCTCGTTCAGCTCGTTCTCGGTGTCGAGCGAGCAGGGGCGGGCGATCAACACGTCGGCTCGCTGACCGCGCAAGCTCAGCACACGCAAGCGCCAGCCGTTCACACGCCACTCGTCGCCGCGCACCGGCACCCGCCCGAGCGCCTCCACGAACGCGCCTGCGAGCGTCTCGCTGCGCCGTCGAGGGAGCTGCAAGCCGTGCTGCTCCTCGAGCACGTGCAACGCTGTCGCGCCGCTCAAGATCAGACCGCCGCTCGCTCGCCGACGCGCGCCCGAGGCGTCGTCGGGGACGACCTCACCGAGGATCGAGCTCATCAGTTGCGCCATGCCGAGCACGCCCGCGACGCCGCCGTGTTCGTCGAGCAGGATCGCCAGACGCCGGCCTTCGTCTTGCATGCGTAAAACCAGGCGCTCGGCCTCCAGACTCTGCGGCGCGAGCAGGGCCGGCTCGAGCAACTGGGTGCGTGGCGTGTCGGGCTCACTCAGGAAGCGCGCGGTGTTGACGGTGCCGACGAGATCGTCGGCGCCACCACGAATCACGGGATAATCAGTGAACGGACGCTCGGCCATGGCGGCGCGCCATTGCTCCGGCGAGGCCTCGAGATCGAGGAAAGCGACCTCCACGCGGGGCACCATCAAAGTGCGCGCGCGACGCACACCGAAGTCGACCACGTCGTGCAGGAGCGCGAGCTCCACAGCGTGATAGCGACCCAGCGCAGCCCCACCGGAGAGCGCCGACTTGAAGTCATCCGGCCTCAGCGCGTGGCGCACCGGGGAGCGCAACAAGAGCGCTTCGAGGAACTGCGTCGCCAAGGAGCTCAGGGCCACGGCTGGCGCCAGCACCCGAGCCAGCAGGATCAGGAAGCCCGAGAGCCGCGTGACGAGCGCACGCGGATCCACGAGCGCGAGCGTCTTCGGGAGGATCTCGCTGCAGACGATCAGCGCGAGCAGCGCGCCCAACCCGAGCGCAGCGGCCTGCACGGGGTGGCCCGCCCGCTGCCAACGCAAGCTCACGCTCGCGACCATGCTGAAGTACGCGACATTCAGCACCAAGTTCGCGAAGAGCAGCGTGACGAGCAGCTGCCCCGGTCGCGCCATGAGCAAGGCGAGGCGCGGTCGCGTCGCTGCCAAGCGGCGCCGCTCCGCGGGACGCATCGAGAACACGGCCGTCTCAGAGCCAGACACGAGCGCGGAGAGCAGCAGCAGCGCCGGCAACAGGAAGATCACGGGGCGCGACACCTCCGTTGACGGCGCGGGCTCAAGGCGCCAAGTGTAGCAAGCCCAAGGCGCACCACGACCCGCGTTGACAGTCCGTGAGCCCTGGCCTAGTCTTCGTCGGCTCGGACGCCACGCGCCCCCAGCGCGCCCACGCGTTCGCCGAGCCGGGCATCTCTCCCCGTCACGGCCAGTCAGGGCCCCTGTGTCTCACATGACCCTCCCCACCGGCCTTCGCCGAGCCCTCCCGCTGCTCGTGTTGGCGTGGACGATGAGCGCCTGCTGTCCCACGCGCCAGCTTCGCTTCGACTCGCCCGAAGAAGCGCTCGCGAGCTGGCAGAGTCAGCTCTGCCACGATGAGATCGAGGCCGAGTACGTGTGCCTGGCGCACGACCTCAAGCTGGCCATGGGCGGCTTCCCCACTTATGTCGGCGCGCGGCACCGGCTGCTCGCAGACCACGCCTTCGCCGCCGCCTACCTCAAATACGGGGACCTCGTGGAGCGTGACCACGAGCGCGTCGAGTTGGGGGCAGATCATGTGCGTTTCGAGTACGTGTCCTCGGGGCAGTCCTTCGCGCTGGGCTTCCAGCGCGAGGCTTGGATCGTGGCTCAGTTCGACGACGGTCGCGCCGAGATGCAGCGCCGTCTCACACGCCCGCTGCGCGAGCTCGCTGGCGTGAGCGGGCCGCGTCAGTGGCTCGACCTGCCCAGCGACTTCCTCAACGACGATCAACGCGCGCACCTCGCCACGCTCCGACTCGAGCATCGCTGGAAGATCGGCAGCGTCGATGGCCTGCTCGACACGGGCGCGAACACTTCGGAGCCTCAGCTGTGAGCCGCTGGATCCACGTCTTCGGGGACGGCAAGGCCGATGGTGGCGCTGCCGACAAGGAACTGCTCGGCGGCAAGGGCGCCAACCTCGCTGAGATGACGCGCCTCGGCATCCCGGTGCCGCCCGGCTTCACCGTGTCCACCGCCGCCTGCGCCGAAGTGCTCGCCAACAAAGGGCGCTGGCCCGAAGGGCTTGCCGACGAGATCCGGGCGGGCTTGCGTCACATCGAGGCAGCCACCGGGCGCCGCTTCGGTGACCCCGAGCATCCGCTGCTCGTGTCCGTGCGTTCGGGCGCCGCCGTGTCCATGCCCGGCATGATGGACACGATCCTCAACCTTGGTTTGAGCGACGCCACCCTCGCGGGCCTGGCCGGCGCAGAGCACGGTCGCTTCGCCGCCGACAGCTACCGACGTCTGGTGCAGATGCTCGGCGACGTGGTCCTCGAGATCGACCACGCGCTCTTCGAACGGGAGCTCACGCAGGTCAAGGCCGACGTCGGCGCCAAACTCGACACGGAGTTGAGTGAAGCGGATCTGCAACGCTTGGTGCGTCGCTACAAAGCGATCGTGCTGCAAGAGACGGGCAAGCCGTTCCCCGAAGACCCGATCGAACAACTGAGCCTCGCGATCTCCGCCGTGTTCGATTCGTGGAACACGACGCGCGCCGTGAAGTACCGCCAGCTCAACGACATCCACGGGCTGGCGGGCACCGCCGTGAACGTGCAAGCCATGGTGTTCGGCAACCGCGGCGAGAACTCCGCGACCGGCGTCTGCTTCACGCGCGACCCGTCCACCGGTGAGAACGCTTTCTACGGTGAGTTCCTGCAGAACGCGCAGGGCGAAGACGTGGTGGCCGGCATCCGCACGCCGCTCCCCATCGAAGGCATCGACGAGATCCTGCCGGGCATGCTCGCGCAGCTGCTCTCGGTGAAGGAGCGTCTCGAGAATCATTACAAGGACATGCAAGACATCGAGTTCACCGTGGAGAACGGCGAGCTCTACATGCTCCAGACGCGCGCGGGCAAGCGCACCGGCGCGGCCGCCGTGCGCATCGCGGTCGACATGGTGAAGGAAGGTCTGCTCGACGAACGCGAGGCGCTCTGGCGCATCCAACCCAGCGCACTCGACCAGCTCTTGCACCCCACCTTCGACCCCAGCGCGCCGCGCAACGTGGCGGCGCGCGGGCTGCCGGCCTCGCCCGGGGCGGCCACGGGGCGCGTGGTCTTCTCAGCAGCTGCCGCCGAGGAACACGCGGCCCGGAACGAAGCCGTGATCCTGGTTCGCAACGAGACCTCGCCCGAAGACATCGGCGGCATGCACGCATCGCGGGGCATCCTCACGGCGCGCGGCGGCATGACCTCGCACGCGGCGGTCGTGGCGCGCGGGATGGGCACCTGCTGCGTCGCGGGTTGCAACGAACTCATCATCGACGCCGACGGTGGCGGCGCGCGCCTCGGCGACAGCCGTCTCGAGATCGGCGACTGGCTCAGCCTCGACGGCAGCACCGGCGAAGTGATGCTCGGGCGCGTGCCCACGGTCGAGCCAGAACTCTCGGGCGACTTCGCGCAAGTGATGCACTGGTCCGACGAGGTCCGCCGCATGCGCGTGCGCACGAACGCCGACACCCCGCAAGACGCCCAACGCGCGCGCGAGTTCGGCGCCGAGGGCATCGGCTTGTGCCGCACCGAACACATGTTCTTCGGCGAAGACCGCATCGCTGCCGTGCGTCGCATGATCCTCGCCGACTCGCCGCGTCAGCGCCAAGCCGCGCTCGACGAGCTGCTCCCGCTGCAGCGCAGCGACTTCGAAGGCATCTTCAGCGCCATGGCCGGCTTGCCCGTCACCGTGCGCTTGCTCGACCCACCGCTGCACGAGTTCCTGCCGCACGAGGAGGCGCTGCAGGCGGAACTCGCGCGCTCACTCGGGTGGGAGACGTCAGCGGTCAAGGCGCGCGTCGCGGAGCTCTCGGAACTGAACCCGATGCTCGGCAAGCGCGGCTGTCGTCTCGGCCTGACCTTCCCCGAGATCTACGACATGCAGGTGCGCGCGATCTTCGAAGCCGCGGGGCGTTGCGCGTCCGCCGGCATCGAAGTGAAGCCTGAGATCATGATCCCGTTGGTGGGCGCGCGCACCGAACTCGCCGCCCTGCGCGAACGCATCTTGGCCGACGAACCCGCCCTCCGCGAGAGCTCCGGATTCCAGGGCGACGTCCTCATCGGCACCATGATCGAAGTGCCACGCGCTGCGCTCACGGCCGGCGAGATCGCTGAAGTCGCCGACTTCTTCTCCTTCGGGACGAACGACCTCACGCAGATGGGCCTCGGCCTCTCACGCGACGACACCGGCCCGATCATCGCGAGCTACATCGCGGCCGGGCTCTACGAACGCGATCCCTTCGCCAGCCTCGACCAAGCAGGCGTCGGCCGGCTGGTCGACATCGCTTGCCGCGAAGGGCGCGCCGCCCGTCCGGAACTCAAGATCGGCGTGTGCGGGGAGCACGGGGGCGACCCGCGCTCGATTCAGTTCTTCGAGCGCTGTGAACTCGCCTACGTGTCGTGCTCACCCTTCCGCGTTCCGATCGCGAGGCTCGCAGCGGCGCAGGCCTTCATGCAAGCGGAAGCCGACGCAGGACGCTGAGCAACGCAGACCCACACGCTCACAGCCGTGAGGGCGCGTGGTCCTGAGTGACCGCGCGCTCCGTGCCGCGTGACTCCGGCAGCGTCACCACCGACAAGCGCGTGCGCAAGGAACCTGTGTTGTCGTGCAGGTAAGAGGTGACGAAGATCTCCGCGCGCCCGTCGGCATTGATGTCGCCTAGCAAACCCACGGTGGCTCCGAGATGTTCTTCCGCGAGCGAGCCGCGCAAGACATGCAGCGGTTGTCCGCTGCGCCCGCTCAGCACGTGGACGGCGCCCGCGTCGAGGGCGTGGTGGTCGTCGCCGGGGGCGCCCACGATGAGGTCGTCAGCGCCGTCGCCGTCGAGGTCACCGACAGGCGCGACGCTCCAGCCGAAGCTGTCGTCCCCCTCGCCCGTGAACTGGTGCAGGAGTGCGCCGGCTTGCGAGGCCTCCGCAGCCTGCCCGGACCAAACGCGCGTCCACGTGTCCCCACTCGCAGGGCTGGCGCTGCGCGCGAAGTCGGCGCGGCCGTCGCCATCGACATCACCGATCGGCAGCGCGTCGCGCCACCAGGGCAGCAGCGGCAGGTCGCTCTCGACGTCGGTGCCCGTGGCCAACTCGATGAGTCGCGCGGCGCCCGCTGAAGAGACGCGCACGAAGCCGTCGTCGCTTGCGAGTGCCAGGCTGCTTCCGAGTCGATCACCCGGTGCGTCGCCGGAACGTGACCACAGTCGCTCGCCGCCGGGCAGGGCATGCAGCGACACGCGGCCTCCGACCAAGCCACCGCTCTCGGCCATCGGCGCCGCCACGAGCAGGGCCACCGCGCCTTGCGCACCGCCAGGCACGACACAGAGTTCGAAGCCGAAGCTCTCCGGGCCGGTGAAGCGACTGAGCAAGGCGCCGTCGCGGCCGGAGCGGATCTCGACAGCACGCTCCGCCAACACGCTCAACGCGAGCTCAGGCGAACCGTCGCCATCCAAGTCGGGCACGGCCACCACCCGGTGAGCGAAGCCGTTCCACGCTGAGTCGGCGTCCACGCTCCAACGCACCTCCAACGGCGCCGACTCGGTGAGCTGGGCTGCCGCGGCCGAACGGTCGTCGTCGCCCGCGCCCACAGTTTCCTCGGCGGCGCGCGCCGTCGACACGAACAGGAGCGCGCAGGCGAGCAGGGCGCACGTGGCGCTCGCTGACGTGTCGCTCGCTCGCTTCCCGCACCACGTACGCACCCGATCCCACACAGTTCTCATCACGACTCTCCTCCCAGAACGTCGGTCTGTTCGACCACGACGCCCAGCGTGCGCTGAGCGTTGGGAGCAGCGCATGACTGGCCCGTGTCACGAGCGTGAAGAGCGCACCACTCCCGCATGGAGTGGCCGCTTTCCGGGACGTGCAGCGCGAGCTGATCGAGACCTGCGTGCTCTCAGCGAGCCGCAGCGTTCCAGATGACCATGCCCTTGGCTTCAGCGCTCGACGCGGAGAGCGCCGTCTCGGCGCGACCGATGAACTCCTCGACGCTGCCGAGGCCGTCGGCGGGCGACACGGTGGCGCCCGCGCGCAGGCCGTAGCGCCCGAAGGCCCCGTCGACGAGGTTGCCGAGCACTCGCTCGCCGAAGGCGCGACAGCCGTCTTCGCCCGTGCCCGTGAGCGCGATCGCGAAACGGTTGTTCGAGAGCCGCGTCGACAGGTCGGTGTCGCGCGAGGCGGCCAAGATCTCACTCGAGATGTCGAGCACGGCGGAGCGCACAGCGGCGTCGCCTTCCTTGCTCGCGAGCGCGTCGAAGCCTTCGATCTCGAAGACCACGAGGCTCAACTCGAAACCGTAGCGCCACGACTTCTTGAACTCCTCTTCGAGTCGCAGCGTGAAGTAGCCGCGCGACAGGAGACTCGTCTCCGTGTCGGTCAGAAAGTCGAGAAGGCGCTGTGCGTCCATCGGTATGCTTTCCACGTTTTCTCTCTCCGCTGCGCCACGTTCGAGCTGGTCGACTATGGAGCACTTAGGGCTCTGGCTCAAGTTTGCCACCGCCTCCGCTATCGTCATCGGAGCGGGGTTGAGCTTGACCAAAAACGCCGAGCGTTTGGCAGTCGCCATGGGATGGGGACACGCCTTCGCCGGCTTCGTGGTGCTCGGCTGGGCCACGTCGCTGCCCGAAGTCACGATCTCGGTCTCAGCCGTGACCTCGCTGGACAGCCCTGCGCTCGCCGCGGGAAACATCACGGGCAGCGTGATCTTCAACCTCGCGATCCTGGCGCTGCTCGACCTGCTGGCCGACCCCATGGCGGGGCGCGATCGCTCGGGCGCGCAAGGCCTCGCCCCCTTGGCCATCTTCAACCTCGTGTTGATGACGGGCTTGTTGGCGCTGCTGCTGTCGAGCGGCTTGCGGGAAGCGCTGTCGCCTTTGACAGCGGGGTGCTTCCTCCTGGGCGGCTACTTGGCGGCGACCGTTCACGCTTGGTGGTCGCAACGCGGCGAGTCCGAGAGCGGGGAAGCCGTGGAACGCGGAGAGGCCGGCGCGGCCGCTTGGCGCTGTCTCGTCGCGGGTGGCGTGATCCTGGGTGCTGGCATCTGGTTGAGCCACCTCGGAGACGCCGTCGCCGAGGCCTATCAGCTCGACGAGGGGCTGATCGGCACGCTCTTCCTGGGCGGCGTCAGCTCGCTGCCCGAACTCGTCACCGGACTCGCGGCGGTGAGGCTCGGCTTGATCTCGCTCGCGGTGGGCTCGATCCTCGGTAGCAACGTGTTCAACCTCGGGATCTTGGGCGTTTGCGAACTGCTCTACGTGAACGCTGGCGCGGACCGCCCGCCGCTCATCGTGGCCGCCAGCGATCCGCGCATGGCGGCGAACCTCGGTGCGAGCTTGGCGCTCACAGTGCTGGCCCTGTGGCTCGTGCGCGCGCGCAGCAGCGGGGCGAAGCGTTCGTTCCTCGCCACGCTCTCGAGCGTGATGCTGCTGATCTACGTGAGTGTGCTCGCCTTCAGTTGAGCGCGGGCTGCGAGCAGGTCATCACGCAGCGTCGTGATCCAGCGACTGCGCCCTCACCACCCCGGCTCTCAGTGAACCCGGTGCTCAGTCAGTCGGCTTCGGCAGCGGCCAGGGCTTCGTCGGTCCACTCGATGTTGGTGGCGCAACTCTGCACGTCGTCGATGTCTTCGAGCAGGTCGAGAAGACGCAGCAGGGTGCGCACCTGATTCGGGTCGTCGAGCGTGACCGTGGTCTTGGGCAGCGGGGCGATCTCGCTCTTCTCGGGGGCGAAGCCCGCCGCGCTGAGCGCTTCCGACACGGAACCGAAGAGCGTGTGGTCGGCGGTGATCTCGAAACCACCGTCGCCCAGCGAGCAGTCGTCGGCCTCGGCTTCCATCGCCACGAGCAGCAGCTCTTCTTCCTTCGAGGCTTCGGCGGCGACGAAGAACATCGCCTTGCGCTCGAAGTTCCAGGCGACGCAACCGCTCTCGCCCATGTTACCGCCGTTCTTCTCGAGGATGTTGCGCACCTCGCCAACCGTGCGGTTGCGGTTGTCGGTGAGCGTGTCCACCAGGATCGCGACGCCACCCGGGCCGTAGCCCTCGTAGGTGACCTCTTCCATCACGGTGTCGCTGCCTTCGCCGGTGCCCTTGGCGATGGCGCGCTCGATGGCATCCTTCGGCATGTTGTCGCTGCGCGCGCGGTCCACGGCGTAGCGCAACGAGAGGTTCATGGCCAAGTCGCCACCGCCGACCCGCGCGGCGTTCATGATCAGGCGACCGTGCTTGCTGAAGGCCCGCGAACGCTTGGCGTCCACCGCCTTCTTGCGGTGCATGATGTTCTTGAACTTGGAATGGCCGGCCATGACCGGGCGCTCCTTGCGCGCTGCGGAAGCCTGTGTTTGCGACCGACTGCGGCGACCAGAGTCGCGGGTCGCGCTCGCTGCGCGCGAGTGAACTTGCGCCGCACAGCCCGACGGACGAGCCGCCGAGCCGTGCGGGAACCAATCAGCGCTTGCTGAACTGGTACTTGCGACGCGCCTTGCGCTGACCGTACTTCTTGCGCTCGACCATGCGGCCGTCGCGGGTCAGGTGGCCACCGTCGCGCAGCGCTTCTTCGCGCTCGGGCTCGGCCTTGAGCAGCGCACGGGCGATGCCGAGGCGCAGCGCGCCGGCTTGCCCCGTGGGGCCGCCACCGTTGATGTTCGCGAACACGTCGTAGCGACCCAAGCAGGCGCTGTCGGCGAGCGGACCATCAATGATCGTGCGGTGCTGCAGCACGGGGAAGTAGTCGTCGATCGGGCGGCCGTTCACCTGACACGCGCCGGTGCCGGGGCGCAGGCGCACGCGCGCCACGGAGGTCTTGCGGCGGCCGGTGCCCCACACGTAGTCGCTCCCGGGAGCGGGCTGCGTGCCAGCAGCGGTCAGCGGCGTGGTGGACTCGCTCATGCGGAAGCTTCCTTGCTCTTGAAGGGCGTCATGTCGACGGACGCCGGCTGCTGTGCTTGATGACGGTGATCAGTGTTCGAGTAGACCTTGAGCTTCTTGAACATCGCTCGGCCCAACTTGGTCTTCGGCATCATGCGACGCACGGCCAACTCGATCATCCGCTCGGGATGACGCTCGCGCATCTCACCCGCGGACATCTCCTTGAGTCCGCCGATGTAGCCGGTGTGCCAGCGATGCATGCGCTGCTCGGCTTTGTTGCGCGTGAGCACCACCTTGCTGGCGTTGGTCACGACCACGAAGTCACCCGTGTCGACGTGCGGCGTGTACTGCGCGTGGTGCTTACCTTGAAGCACCTGCGCGATGCGCGCTGCCATGCGGCCGAGCACGACGCCATCGGCATCGAAGTGAAGCCACTCGGCGGTGCGGTCGCCGTTACGGGCTTGGAAGGTCTTGAGGGTCGGCATGGATCGCGGATCCGACGCGGGCACGGGGTGAGAAAACAGTTGAGCCCGACGGGGAAGCATCACGCTCCGACCGTCGAGGAACCGCACATGTTATCTAAGCGGGCTGCGCGATCAACCGCCCGCTGGGAGCAGTGTGGGTTCGGCCCGCCAGAGCTCCACCCGGCCGACCCCCACCAGGCCCGGTTTGGCCTCGAGCGCCCGGAGCAGGTTCTCGATCTTGAGCTCGGGTTCCAGGTCGACTTCGGCGTAGGCGTTGGCGCTGCGGGGCCGGCCCCAGTCGAAGACCACGCCGCGGGCGTCTCGGAAGGCCACGCGTCCTCCTCCCCAGGATTCCACCTCCTGGATCAGGACGCCCCAATCGCTCAGCTGATCGCGGAAAGGCAGCAGTTCAGCGGCTGCCTGGGCGCAGGCCCGGCGATCGGCCTCCTGCGCCGCACCCACCAGGCGCAGCGGTTCAGGCTCGATCTCGACCTGGCCACTGCCCAGGATCTGCCCGTTGTCGGCGGCCAGATAGCCGTCGTCCAACTTCAGGACCGGGCGACGCAAACTCAGCCGCACCCGGGCTCGCCCCGGAAACACGGGCTCGAGCGAGCTCACCTCTCGAACCCAAGCCTCCTCGGCCAGCAGCGGCGCCCAGGCGCGCAGCTCATCGGAATCCACCAAGCTGAGCGGCTCTCCGAGGCGCTCAGAGAGGTGCGCGGCGAGCGAGTGAGCCAGCTCTTCCGGCAGCCAGCTGGGCCGAGCGCTCACGCGTGCCTGCGCTGGGTCGACCTGGAAGCGAGGGCTCTGGAGCGCCTCCTTGTGGGCCCGCACTGCGAGCACGATCACGCCCACGAACACGAGCGCGCCGAGCACGAGTGGGCCGCGGGAGGGAGCGGGTTCTGGAGTCTTCGGAGCCATGCCTTCAAAAATAAGCGCAGGAGGCGCGGGACCGAGTCGCTATTTTCGGGCGCATCACCTCGACGCTGGGAACGCACCGTGGCCAAAGCCAGAAAGCCGTCTTCCCCAGCCTCGCGTCGGCGCCCAGCGGGCGGCACGCCCGGCGAGCCCCCCGCCGCCTCCACGAAATCGAGTGCTCGCGGATCTGGGTCCGGCAAGCGCGGCGCGCCGAAGGGCGGCTCTGCTGCGGCCAAGGGCAAGCGCGCGAAGCCGGGCAAGGGCAACACGTCCAAAGCTGAGCCCAGCTTGCCGCGCGAAGAGTTCCGCGGCCTGATGCTCAACGACTTCCAGATGGCGGCGCTCGGTCCGCTGCGTGAAGGGCGACCGGTGTTGCTCGCCGCCCCCACCGGCGCGGGCAAGACGCTGGTGGCCGAACTGGCCATCGACATGAGCCTGAAGGCGGGCAAGCGCGCGATCTACACCGCGCCGATCAAGGCGCTCAGCAACCAGAAGTTCCGCGACTTCCGCGCCATCGACACCGAGATGGTCGGCTTGATGACGGGCGACGTCACGATCAACCCGTCGGCCCCGGTGCTGATCATGACCACGGAGATCTTGCGCAACACGATCTTCGAGAACCCGGCGAGCTTGAGCGACGTCGACACGGTGGTCTTCGACGAGATCCATTACATGGACGACCCCGACCGCGGCACGGTCTGGGAAGAGTCGATCATCTTCGCGCCAGCGCACATCCGCTTCGTGTGCTTGTCGGCCACGGTCAGCAACCTGAACCAGTACGGCGAGTGGATCAGTCAGGTGCGCGGGTCCGAGGTGGCGGTGATCCGTCACACCGAACGCCCGGTGCCACTGGCGCACTACCTCTGGTTGCCCGGTCACGGCATCACCAAGATCGACGGCCGCGTGCGCTTTCCCAAGGGCTTCGAGCAGTCGCTGGCCGACGGTCGCCGGCGCGGCGGGCGCGGGCGTCGCCCCTCGCCGCCGCGCGGACCGAAGCACGATCCCAACACGATCATCGACACGCTCAAGCGTCAGAACGATCTGCCGATCTTGTACTTCTGCTTCTCGCGCAAGGATTGCGAACGGCGCGCGAACGCGGCCTCGCTCAAGCGCGACCTGCTGAACGACGCCGACCGCGACAAGATGGACGCGCTCTTCCGCGAGGTCTGCGACATCTTCGAGATGGAGCCGGACGCCGACCTCAAGGAACTGCACGGCCTGATCCGCAAAGGCATCGCCTACCACCACGCGGGCATGTTGCCGCTGCACAAGGAACTCGTCGAGCGCTTGTTCACGTCGGGCCTGCTGCGCCTGCTCTTCGCCACCGAGACGTTCTCGCTCGGCATCAACATGCCCGCGCGCGCCGTCGTCTTCGCGAGCTTGCGCAAGTTCGACGGCACCGGCTTCTCGACCATGAAGGTGCGCGAGTACCAGCAGATGGCCGGACGCGCCGGTCGCCAGGGCATCGACGAACACGGCCTCGTGATCTCCATCGTGGACGACCATCGCGTGCAACCGCGTGACATCGAACGCCTCGTGTCGAACGACGTGGAGCCGATCACGTCGCGCTTCAACCTCTCGTACTCCACGCTGATCAACCTGCACGGCTCGCTGGGCGACAAGTTGCACGAGGCTTGGGAGCGCTCGTTCAACAACTTCCAGTGGTCGTCGATGAGCCGCAAGAAGCGCGAGAAGAACGAAGCCAAGCAGCGCCTCGCGATCCAGCAGCGCATGGACCTGTTGCGCGAGTTCGGCTACATCGACGACACCGGCGTCACCGACAAGGGGCGCCTGGCGGCCACGATCAACGGCTACGAGTTGCAGGTCGTGGAGCTCGTCGATTCAGGCCTGCTCGAGTGGCTCGACGAGACACAGATCGCCATCGTGTTCGCCGCGATCACCTTCGAGGCGCGCAAGAACGACCTGTTCCGCAACCTGCCCAAGAAGGTGATGGGCGATCACCGGCGCGACGTCGAGCGTTGCGTCGACAAACTGATCGCCGCCGAGAAGCGGCACGGCATCCCCGCCAACGTGCGCGCCCCCAACTTCAAGGTGGGCGTGATCGTGCACGGTTGGTGCCTGGGCAAGGACTTCAAAGGCATGCGCGACGACGCCACCGCGCCACCCGGCGACATGGTGCGGGTGATGCGCCTCACGGTGCAGCTGCTGCGCCAGTTGCGCAACGGCCTGCCGCGCGACGCACCGCTGGTCAAGACGCTCGACCGCGCACGCGACCTGCTCAACCGCAGCGAAGTCGACGCCGCGCGTCAACTCACCCTCGGCTGACGTGCAGGTGTCCGCGCGCATGCACGCTCTCGCGATCCTGACCGCCGCGACGCTCTGCTTGGGCGCGTGCGGAGCCGACACCACGCCGCCCGCGAAGCCAGCGCGTTTCGCGCCCGAACTCGTGCACGATCTCGTGGCCTTGCTTCCCGAAGCCGAAGCGCTGGGCAGCAGCATCTACCGCGTGCAACGACAGGCCATGCAACCAGAAGCAGACCCACGTTCGCTGCCGCCCGCGCTGCGCTTACGTGTCGACGCAGAGCTGCGCTTCCTCGACTTGCGCACTGAACGCGCGCCGCGGTTGAGCTTCCGACCAGGGCTGCTCACCGCGCAGGACGCCGCACCGAAGGGCGCCGTGCGACTGCGAGTTCACGGCACGCGCCGGGCCGCAGCCGCCGACGCAGTCAGTGAACACCTCTTGTTCGACGACGTCGTCGACCCGGCGGACTTCGACGCGCAGCAACTCGGCGAGCCGCTCGAGCTCGCGCTTCCCGGCGAAGGCGTGGCCTTCTGGACGCTGCACTTCTCCAGCCCGAGCGACGGCTCGCGAGACCCCGGCGGCACCTGGCTGGGCCTCTTCGGCCCGCGCCTGGAATCCACCTGGAACGGAGAGAGCCACGCGCGCCCGGTGCGACTCGAAACGCTACACCTCGACCTGCTCGATGCGCTGCAGAGCGCCAGCTCGCTCCGTGAAGCCCAGCCCGACGACATCGCGCGCACCACGCTCGACGCGGCCGAAGGTGTCGCCGGCGTGGGCGGGCGTCGGGCGTGCTTGCGACTGCCGGCCCCCGCGCGCGTGGCCTGGGAGATCGAGTTGCCCGCCGAGAGCGAGCTCGTGTTCGACTTCGGGCTCGACACGCAGACCGGCTGGCAGCTCCCCGGTGACGGCACGACCTTCGCCGTGGAGGTCAACGGCGAACGCGTGTGGTCCACGTTCTTGAATGCGCACAACCTGCGTCGCGACCGCGGCTGGAAACCCGCGCGCATCGCACTGGACGCGTGGGCCGGGGAGCGCGTCGAGCTGGCCTTGCTCAGTGAATCCGGCGACGACGCCGCCAACGACATCGCCGCCTTCGCCGACGCCCGCGTGATCAGCGCCGAGCAGGTGCCGCGCCTCGCCCTCGACGCAGCTCCCAGCGTGGTGCTCGTGTGCGTGGACACCCTGCGCGCGGACCACGTCACGCCGGAGTTGTTGCCGCGCACGTCAGCCTTCGCCGACGAAGGCCTGCGCTACACCGGCGCGCGCAGCAGCTCGTCGTGGACCTGGCCGGCCACGGCCTCGCTGCTCACCGGCTTGCCGCCCACCACGCACCGCGTCGTGGGCGCGCACAGCAGTCACCTGGCGGACGGCATGCTCACTCTTGCCGAGCGCTTCGCCGAGGCCGGCTACAGCACTGGCGCTTTCGTGGGCAACCCGATCGTGGGCACGGCCGACAACTTCGACCAAGGCTTCGAAGCCTACGTCCACCTCCCCAACGCCCGCGGCGCACTGCTCAACGAGAGCGTGCGCAACTGGCTCAGGAACACGCAGGGCAGCGCGCGCTTCCTCTACCTTCACTACTACGACCCGCACGCGCCCTACCTCCCGCTCGGCGACTTCGCCGCGGTGGAGGCCGCCGCTGCCGACAAGCAACTGCTCGCCGATCTCTGGGAACGATCCCAAGCCGGCGACGTCGACATGGCACTCGCCGAAACCTGGGCCTCCAACCAAGCCGCGCGTTACGCCAGTGAGATGGTCGACGTGGACACGAACGTGAGCGCGCTGCTCGCGATGCTCGAGGCCGAGCTGGGCGACGACTGGGTGCTCGCACTCACCTCTGATCACGGCGAAGAGTTCCTCGACCACGGACAGGTGTCGCACGGCCCGCAGCTCTTCGACGAGACCCTCGCCGCGCCGCTGTTGCTCGTGGGCCGCGGCGCGCTGCGCCAGCCCCCCGCCGTGATCCACGACGTGCTCGAGACGCGCGCCCTCCCGAACACGCTGCTCGAGCTCGCCGGCCTGCCGCTGCTCCCCGGCGACCAGCGCCGTCTCCCCCTGCGCCCGAAGGCGCAACGCCCCGAACCGGCCTTCGCGCAAACCCTGCACGGCATCGAGCCGGGCGTGCAAGAGCGCGTGGAGAAGCGCGCGGTGCTGCACGCCGGCGCGAAACTGATCCACACGCCGAGCACCGAGCGCGTGGAGCTCTACGACCTGCTGGCCGACCCGGGTGAGCTGCACGATCTCGCCGCCGAACATCCCGAGCGTGTGGCACTGCTGCGCCGCTTCCTCGACGACTGGCTGGAGCGCACCACGGTCACTCGCGGCGCCCGTGACCTCAGCGACGCCGCCGCCGTGGAGCGCCTGCGTGAACTCGGTTACCTCGGTGAGGACGACTGAGCGTCGTCCGCCACGCAGCCCTCGCGTGATCGCCTCGCAAGGCTGCGCGCATGGCCGGGATCATGCTGGCACCCCGGCGGTCACCGCCAGCTGCGCGTGGACGCGCCGCCCGCGCGCGTGGGACACTGGCGCGCATGAGCACTGACACCACGCGCGCCACGCGCACCGAAACCGATTCCATCGGCCCGATCGAGGTCGCCGCCGATCGCTACTGGGGCGCGCAGACCCAACGCTCGCTGCAGAACTTCGAAGTCGGCGCCGACATCTTCCCGCGTCCGATGATTCGCGCGCTCGGGCTGCTCAAGCAAGCCGCCGCGCAGGTGAACGGTGAGCTCGGTCTGCTCGACGCCGACAAGACCCAGCTGATCGCCGACGCCGCGCAAGAGGTCATCGACGGTGATCTCGACGCGCACTTCCCGTTGGTCGTGTTCCAGACCGGCTCGGGAACGCAGACGAACATGAACAGCAACGAGGTCATCGCGAACCGTGCCATCGAACTGGCCGGCGGACGCCTCGGTAGCAAGGACCCCGTCCACCCGAACGACGACGTGAACAAGAGTCAGTCGAGCAACGACACCTTCCCCACGGCGATGTCGATCGCGGCTGCGGAGCAGACTGAGAACAACCTGTTGCCCGCGATCCGCGAGCTGCGCGATCTGCTGCACGCCAAGGCCGAGTCCTTCGCAAAGGTGGTCAAGATCGGCCGCACTCACCTGATGGATGCCACGCCGCTCACGCTGGGCCAGGAGATCTCGGGTTGGGTGAGTCAGCTCGATCACGCCACGCAACACATCACGAACGCGTTGCCGCACGTGCGCGAGTTGGCCATCGGCGGCACGGCTGTGGGCACCGGGCTCAACACGCATCCCGAGTACGCCGAGCGCGTCGCAAAGAAGCTCGCTGACACGACGGGTCTCGCCTTCACGAGCGCGCCCAACAAGTTCGAAGCGCTCGCCGCGCACGACGGGCAAGTGGCGCTCTCGGCCGCGCTGCGCGGGCTCGCCATGGCGCTCATGAAGATCGCCAACGACGTGCGCTGGCTCGCGAGCGGGCCGCGCTGTGGCATCGGCGAGATCGCCATCCCGGCCAACGAACCGGGCTCGTCGATCATGCCGGGCAAGGTGAACCCCACGCAGAGCGAGTCGCTCACGATGGTGGCCGTGGAGGTCTTCGGCAACGACGCCGCCGTGGCCTTTGCCGGCAGCCAAGGCAACTTCGAACTCAACGTGTACAAGCCGGTGATGATCCACAACGTGTTGCGCAGTCTGCGCTTGCTCGCCGACGGTTGCCGCAGCTTCGCGAAGAACTGCGCCGCCGGCATCGAGCCGCGCGAGGCCGAGATCAAGCAACACCTCGACAATTCACTCATGCTCGTCACCGCGCTCAACACGCACATCGGCTACGACAAGGCCGCCAAGATCGCCAAGACCGCGTGGACGAACGGCAGCACGCTCAAGGCCGCCGCGCTCGAACTCGGTTACCTCAGCGAAGACGACTTCGATCGCTGGGTCGACCCCGCGTTGATGCTGGGACCGAAGGGCTAGGCGCGCTCACGCCCCCCGCACTCACGGCGCAGCCGGCGTCTCCTTGCGACGCTTGGCACCGCTCACCAACCACAGCCCGCCGAGCACGCCGATCGCCGCGGGGATCAAGGCAGCCTCTGCCGGTTCGCCGAGCAAGCCGATGCCGAGCCCTGCCGCGAGGAAGGGTTGCAGCATCACGTAAGCCGCAGTGACGGCCGCTCCCGCGCGCGCCAGCACGACGATGTTGCCGATGTAAGCGAGCACCGTGGGGAACAACAGGATGCCCACGAGCGCCCACCAGTGGATCGGCTCGGCGGCGCTCGGAGCCCAGTCGATCGAGAGTGAGAACCACGGCACGATCAGCGCGCCGAACAGGAACATCCAGGCCAGCACCACGATCTGCGGCAAGCGCTTGAGCACCGAGCGCGCCGCCACGAGGTAGCCGCTGTAGCTGATCGCGTTGGCGGTCATGAGGAGGTCGCCGGTGCGTGTGGCCGACGAGAGCTCAGCGCCGCGTCCGAGGAACAACCAGGCCACGCCGCCGACCGAGAGCGCGATGCCCGCGAGCCGCCGCCAGGTGGCGCGCTCTTGGCGGAACATCAGGCCGAGCGCCACGGTGGCCACGGGGATCACCGTCATCAGCAAGCCGGCGTTGGTGGCGGTGGAGCGTGTGAGACCTTCGAGGAAGAGCAGCTGGTTGATCGTGATGCCGAGCAGGCTCAGCGCGAACACCACCGTCAGATCGCGACGCGGCAACCAGAAACGCCGCGGGTGCATGCGCCAAGCCACGAAGGCCAACACCGCCGAGCCCACGAGCAGCCGCCACACGAGCACGGCGCGCGGCTCGAAGACCTCCATGGCCTGCTTGCCGAGCACGGGGAACACGCCGAAACAGAACTGCACGGCGATGAGCAGATTGCGGGTGGAGCTGTCCAAGTGCGTGGGCCGGTGGGTGAACGGGCGTCAGACGATGCCACATCGCGGCGCCGGGTGACGCCCTCGAACGCGTGGTCACACACGCGCGCGCGCCGGCGTCCTCACCGAGAACACTCACACACACCTTCTCGAGAGACGCGATGACCCGCCCAGCGCCCCAGGATTCCGCCGCAGCCGCCCGAGCCTTCGGCGAGCGCTACGACTACGACATCAGCTACATGCTCGACCTGCTCGAGCGCAGCGCTCCCGCCTACGCTCGCTACGAAGCCTTCCTGCCCATGGCTTCGCCGCTCGACACCGCCGAGCGAACGCTCCCGCTCGAAGCCTTCTTCGTGGCCAAGCTGAGCGTGCTGCTGGAAGAAGACTGCGGTCCCTGCGCGCAGCTCTGCTTGGCGATGGCGCGCGAAGCCCAGGTGGACGGCGAGCTGCTCAGCGCGGTGCTCGAGCGCGGAGTGGGGCTGCCCGCTGCGCTCGCCGAGGTCCGTCGCTTCGCGTTGGCGATGAACGCGGGCAGCGACTTCAGCCCCGAACTGGGTGCGCGCGTGGAAGAGCACTACGGAGCGGCGGCGCGTGCGGAGCTGTGCGTGCTCGTGGCGGCAGCGCGCGTCTTCCCGGCGCTCAAGCGCGGACTGGGATTCGGCCAGAGCTGTGCGCACACTCCGCTCCGAGTTTGAGGAGGGCGCGCATGTCCGACCCCACGACCTTCGAGACGCACCGCGACCGACTCGCGCGCCTGGCCTACGCGATGCTCGGCTCCAGCGCCGACGCCGAAGACGCCGTGCAAGAGACCTGGATCCGCTGGCAGCGCAGCGCACCCCAAGACGTGCTCGAGCCAGTGGCTTGGTTGACGCGCGTGTGCAGCCGCGTGGCGCTCGACCGGCTGCGGCAGCTGCGCCGGCGTCGCGAGGAGTACCCCGGCACCTGGCTCCCCGAGCCTCTGATCGACGACCCCGTCGACGCCTCCACACCCGCAGAACTCGACGAGTCGGTCTCGGTGGCGCTGTTGCTCTTGCTCGAGCGTCTCACGCCGACACAACGCGCAGCTTTCCTGCTGCACGATGTCTTCGGGCACGAGTTCGACGAGGTCGCACGCATGCTCGACACGTCCGCGACGAGCTGTCGCAAGGCAGCCTCGCGTGCGCGCAGCTTCCTCGAACAGGAACGCCCCCGCTTCACCCCGCGTCAGGACGAACACGCGCGCTTGCTGAGCGCCTTCCACGCCGCCAGCCGCGAGGGCGATGAAGCCGCGTTGCGCGCACTGCTCAGCCCCGACGCCGTGCTGCACGCCGACGCCGGCGGCAAAGCGCGGGCGGCGGCGATTCCGGTCCGCGGCGCGCGGGCGATCGCGCGCTTCGTCCTCAGGGTGGGCGTGCTCGGCAGGCACGACGACAGCGCGCGGCGCACCGAGCTGCGGCGCTTCAACGGCGCGCCGGGCTGGCTGGTCTTCGAGGGCGAGCGGCTCGTCACGGCACTGGCCTTCGATGTGCACGACGGGCGCATCCGCGCGCTCTTCGCGCACCGCAACCCCGACAAACTCGCGGCCTTCGCGGGCCTCAGTCGCTGAACTCGATGTCGTCGAGCTCGGTGCCGTCGGCGAGACGTTGCGCCCAGGCGGCCATCGCCGAAGCGATCACTTTCGAGGCGAGTTCGTAGACGCCGTCGTCCCAGCCGTAGGGGTCGGCCACGTCTTGGTCGTCGAGGTCGAGCGCTTCGTTGAACAGGCGCACGCGGCGCGGGTCGACGTCGGGCCAGCCGAGCAGGATGTGATCGCGGTGATCTTGCGTGGCGCAGAGCAACAAGTGCGCGTCCATGATCACGGCGCGGTCGAGGAAGGTGGCGCGGTGATCACCCACACGCGCGCCGCGACGTTCAGCGGCCTCGACCGCAGCGCGCATGGCCGGCGAGCCGGTGGTGGCGTGCGTGCCCGACGAGCGCACGTCGACATCGACCACGCCGAGTTCGGCGAGCGACTTCTCGAGCAAGGCCTTGCCCATCGGCGAGCGACAGATGTTGCCGGTGCAGATCACGTTCACCACGCGCAACTCGGTCATCGGCCCGCCTCCAAGATCTCGGTGTAGAGCGCGAGGGTCTCCTCGATCATGCGCGGCAGACCGAAGCGTTCGGCGAGCAGCGCGCGACTGGCTTCGCCGCGCGCCGCGCGTTCGGCAGGGGCGCTCAAGGCCTCGGCCAGCGTTGCCGCCAGCGCGCCGGGATCGGAAGGCGGCACCAACCACCCCGTGCGACCGTGCTCCACCACTTCAGGGATCGCCGACACCTGAGTGGCGACGACGGGCAGACCCACCGCCATGGCTTCGAGGAACACGAGCCCCAAGCCCTCCCACAGCGACGGCAACACGAACAGGTCGCTGGCCACGAGCAGGTCGGGCACGTCGTGACGGATGCCGAGGAAGCGCGCGCGTTCACCGAGGCCCAGGCGGTGCGCCTCCGCTTCGAGGCGCGCGCGTCCCCCACCGAAGGGGTCGTCGCCCACGATCAGCAGCGTGACCTCGGGCGGCAGCTGCGCGAGCGCGGCGAGCAGCGTGGGGTGGTCCTTCTGCGGCGCGAGACGACCCACGCAGACCAGCACGGGCGTGTCGGGATCCAAGCCCAGTTCGGCGCGTACCTCAGCGCGCGAACGACTCGCTTGCAGGCCGTCGGGATCCACGCCGTAGTAGATGCGCTGCAGACGTTCGAGCGGCACGCCGCCGTGCTCCGCCACGAAGTGACGCACGTGTTCGGAGAGCGCAATCAGCCGGTGCACCCGACGCATGAGTCGGCCGTGCACGAGACCCACACTGCGCTTGAGCAAGGCGCGCTCGTCGTTGTGTTTGCTCGACACGCGCGCGGGCACTCCGGCACGCGCGCCGGCCAGCGCGCCGAGCGCGTCGGCCTTGAGCAGGTGCGTGTGCAGCACGTCGGGCGCGCGTTCGCGGATCGCGCGCGTGAGTTTGCCCACGGCCAGCGGCGCGGCGAGCAACGACCCCAGCGGCGCGCTGTGCACCGACATGCCCGCGGCTTCGAAGTCGGCGCGCAACTCGCCCTCGCCCTTGAGATACAGCACCGACACATCGTGGCCGCGCTGCACTTGTCCGCCGCCCAACCAGAGCAAGTGCTTCTCGGCGCCGCCCACGCCGAGCGTGGTGATCAGGTGCAGGATCTTCATCGCGCGCGAGCCTCTTCGTAGACGGCGAGTGTGTTCGTGAGCATGGCGTTCAGGCTGAAGCGTTCGCGCACGCGCGCGGCGGCCACTTGCCCGAAACGCGTGCGCAGCGCGGCGTCGTCGAGCAGCTCGCGCAGGACGGCGGCGAGCGCGGTCGCGTCGCCGCGCGGCACGACGCGACCGGCGGCCTCGGCGTCGTGCGGCGTGAGTGCTTCGGGGCTGCCGTTCACCTGCGAGGACACGCAGGCCTTGCCCGCCGACATGGCTTCGAGCAACGCGTAGGACATGCCTTCCCAGCGCGAGGGCAGGCAGAACACGTCCATGGCATCCAGGCAGGCGAGCACGTCGTCGCGCCAACCGGTGATGTGCAAGCGTTCGCCGAGCCCGAGCGACGCCGCCTGCGCGCGCAGTTCCGCTTCGAGCTCACCGTGCCCGACGATCAACGCGTGCGCGTTGTCGGGCAACTGCGCCAAGGCCTCCACAAGCAAGTCGTGACCCTTGGCATCGTTGAGCAAGCCCACGGTGCCGACCAGCGGCGCGCTGGCCGGGATGTCGAACTCGACGCGCAAGGCGTCGCCGCCGCTGGGGTTCGCAAAGGCGTCCGGGTCGATGCCATTGGGCACCACGCACGCGCGCGCCGCGGGGATCACGCGCAAGGCTTGGCCTTCGTCGCGCTCGGCTTCGCTCACGTGGATCAAGCGATCGGTCACGCGCCCGAGCACGCGTTCGGTGGCGAGGATCAAACCGGGCGGGCCGGGCGCGTCGCCACCTTGGCCTTTGCCGCCGTCGAAGGAGGCCGCGTAGGTGTGCGGCGTGTGCACGCGCGCGGCGCGACTGAACAACGGCGCCACGCAACGCCCGAGCGCACCGGCCTTACTCGAGTGTGTGTGGATCACGTCGTAGCCGCGGAAGGGCAAGCGACGCGCGAGCGACAAGGCGTGCACGCCGTCGCGCAACGGCGTGATCGCGCGCACCATGTCGAGCTGCGTCACACCGAGGCCGGCGGCGCGGAAGCTGTCGAGGTCACGCAGCATGCCGGGGTCGCGCAGCGTGGCCGCGATCACGTGCACCTGATGTCCGCGCGTCGACAGCCCCAACGCGAGGTCGCGCAGGTGCCGGCGGGTGCCGCCGATGGTGCACTCCATGATGAGCAGGACGCGCACGATGCGACGGACTCTGAGGGGGCTCGGGCGGGACTCGGGCTGCTAAGCTGCTGCGCTCGTTCGCAGGCTAACCAGCACCCGTGGAGCATCCAAGGCAACCGTGAAGATCCTCGTGACCGGCGGCGCTGGATTCCTCGGGCGACACGTCGTCGCGCGACTCATCGAACTGGGCGACGAGCCGCTCGTGCTCAGCCGCGACCCCGCCCGCGCCGCCGAGAGCCTGCCGCCCGCCGTGCGCTGCGTGGCCGGCGATCTCACCCAACCCGACGCACTCGTGCCGATCCTGGCCGCCGAGCGGCCCGAAGCCGTGATCCACTGCGCGGCCGTGGTCGTGAACGACAGCCCCTCGTTGGTGGGCGTGAACGTGGGCGGCGCGCGACGGCTCGTCGAGCAGCTCACCACGCTCGATCCGCCACCACGACTCGTGCACGTGTCGACCTTCTCCGTGGAAGACCCGCCGCCCACCGAGTACTCCGAGAGCAAGCTGGCCGCCGAAGAGGTGGTGCGCGAGAGCGGGCTGCCCTTCGTGATCGCGCGCCCAGCGCTGATCTACGGCCCTGGCGATTCCACGAACACGCCCGATCTGGTGGCGCGTGTCGCCGACGGCAACCACTGGATCCCCGACGGCGGTCGCGTGCAGATCCAACCCGTGTTCGTGGGCGACGTGGCCGCGGCGTTGGTCGAGTGTGCGCGTCGCGGGGGCATCGAGGGTCGCACCTATCGCCTCGGTGGGCCGACGCCGATCTCCGTGCACGACTTCCGCGCCGCCGTGCGCGATGCCTCGGGTGGGAACGCTCGCTTGCGCACGCTGCCGCTCTTCGCGCTGGCCCTCGTCGCGCCGCTGCTCAAGCTCGCTGGCAAACACGGGCCCGCCGGCGTGGTGGCCTTTCATCGACGGCAGCACGCCGTCGACATCCACGCGGCGCAACGCGACCTCGACTACCAGCCGCGCGCACTCAGCGACGGCCTCGCGCTGACGTTCGATCCGCTTCGCTGACCCTCTCGCGGAGCGTGCGCAACGCTCCGAGCCCGACACGCTCTCCGCACGCGGCGTGCCCCCACTCAGGCGCCGCGCGACTCCATCAAGCGCTGCACCCACTGACCGATCAGGTCGGCCTCGAGGTTCAGGCGGTCGCCGATGGCGCGCTCGCCCAGCAGCGTGACCTCCAGCGTGTGCGGCACGAGCGCCACGGCCAGATGCGCGTCGCTGAGTTCGGCGATGGTGAGCGAGACGCCGTCGAGCGTGACCGAGCCCTTGGGCAGGCAGCGCGCCAAGAACTCGGGCGCCGCTTCGACCTCGAGCCACAGCTGGCCCTGGTCTTGCCGGCGCGCGGCGAGGCGCCCGGTGCCCTCCACGTGACCTTGCACCATGTGGCCGTCGAGCCGATCTCCCAGGCGCAGGGCGCGCTCCACGTGCACCTTGGAGCCGGGCTGCAGCTCGCCGAGATTGGTGCGCTCGAGGCTCTCGGGGATCACGTCGAAGGCCGCAAACCCTTGTGGGAGCAGCTCTGCCACCGTGAGGCAGACCCCGTTGAGGGCCAGCGAATCGCCCAGACCGGCGCGCGGGGCCTCCCCGGGGAGCGGCGTGAGGTCGAGCTCGAGGCGCACGCGGCCGCTACCGGGGTTCACGGCCCGGACCGGGCAGGATGCTTCGACGAGGCCAGTGAACACGCGAGATCTCAGCGAGTGGAAAAGGCCTCGTGCTGCGCGAACGCGCGCCTTGACGCGGCCTTGGGCACACCTAAACTAGCCGGTTTGGTCGCAGGGTAGAAGACGACGTCTTCCCGCCGGCAACCTGCCCACTTGGCGGCACCGCGGCGGCGCACTCTGTGCTGGCCACGGGCGCGCGTCAACCGGCCCCCTCTCCGCGATCGAGTCCCAGCCTCGTGAAGGTTCACGTCCTCACGCTCTTCCCGAATCTCTTCGAGGCTTTCCTCGACGAGTCGATCGTTGGGATCGCGCGTGAGCAGGGCGCCCTCGAGGTGGAGCTGAGCGACTACCGCCGCTTCACGACCGACAAGCACAACTCGGTCGACGACCGGCCCTACGGCGGCGGCCCGGGCATGGTGATCAAACCCGAGCCCGTGTTCAGCGCGGTGGAAGAAGTGCTCGGCGAGCGCGAGCCGTCGGCCCTGCCGATGATCCTGCTCACACCGCAGGGCGAACGCTTCGAGCAGCCGCTGGCCGAAGAGCTAGCCGCCGCACCCGAGTGGATGGTGCTCTGCGGTCGCTACGAAGGTTTCGACCAGCGCATCCACGACGGCTTCCCGTGGCGCGAGGTCTCGCTGGGCGACTTCGTGTTGTCCGGCGGCGAGCTGCCCGCGATGGCGATGATCGAAGCCTGCACGCGTTTGCTGCCCGGCGTGCTCGGTCACGCCGACAGCGCGCGCGAGGACTCCTTCGCCGACGGCGCGAACGGCGGTCTCGATCACCCGCACTACACACGTCCGCCGAGCTTCCGGGACCAGCAGGTTCCCGAGGTGCTGCTCAGCGGAGATCACGCGGCCATCGCCGCCTGGCGCCGCGAGCGCGCCGATCAAGCCACCGAAGGCTGGCGCGCGTCGCGCGGCGCCGCCTCGCCCCACCGCATTCAACAACCTCAGACCTGATTCAACCCAACTCGGACCGTCCCCATCACACGATGCGGGCGGCCCAACGAGAGAAGCAATGAGCAGCAGAGTCGACGACGTCGAGAAGGCCAACGGCAAGAGCGAAGTCCCCGAGTTCAACGTGGGCGACCACGTGTCGGTGGCCGTGCTGATCCGCGAAGCCGCGCCCAAGGGCGCGAAGAAGCAAGAGGATCGCCAACGCATCCAGAACTTCATCGGCGACGTGATCGCCATCGGTGGGCGCGGCCTCGGTCGCTCCTTCACCGTGCGCCGCGTGGTGCAGGGCGAGGGCGTGGAGCGCGTGTTCCCGTTCCACTCGCCGTTGGTCACGGCCGTGAAGGTCGAGCGTCGTGGCGACGTGCGCCGCGCCAAGCTCTACGACCTGCGCGAGAAGAGCGGCAAGGCCGCCCGCATCAAGGAACGCCGCGTCCACAAGGACGGCAGCAAGGCCTGATGAGCGCTTCCGCCAGAGCCCGCCGCGCGTGGCACACGCCGCGGTCGGGCTCTGCGCGGGAACGCTTCGCATCATCTGTCGACGTCGCGCCTGCGTGCGCGGTCGCACCTCCCCACTCGCATTGCTCCTGATCGGAGAACCATCGTGGCCAGCAGGCTGACTTGGATCATCATCCTCCTTGGGCTCGCCCTCTTCGGCATCCTGGGCAAGGACGTGGTGCTCGGACTGGACCTCGCCGGCGGCGCCAGCTTGCGCTTCGCGCTGGAGCAGCCCGACGACTCCGGGAACCGCACCGAAGCCGAGATCGACGCCGACGTGAAGTCCACAGTGGAAACACTGCGCACTCGCATCGACTCCACCGGCATGCGCGAATCCACGGTCACGCAGCAAGGCGGCAACGAGATCGTCGTGGAGCTGCCGGGCTCCTCGAAGGACGAGGCCGAGACCGTCAAGTCGGTCATCTCGCGCGTGGGCAACTTGCTCTTCGTGATCGTGTTGCGCCCTGATGGCAGCGACGACGACACGCGCAACAGCATCGTGGTGTCCGAGGAGCGCGCGAAGCTGGTGGAGCTGCTCGCCGCCGAGGAGAACCAAGGTCGCCCGCCTGAAGAGATCGACACCTCGTCGCTCGACATCCACGTGGCGGAAGACGGCATCACCTACCGCTGGTACCCGCACACCGACGAGTGGATCGCGCAGGACCGCCTGGGCCCCGACTTCGAGTTCGAAGACGACGAGACCCTCGCCGACGTGCTCGCGCGCACCTCCACGCTGACGGCGAACGACTACGTCTACACGCGTTTGGAGAGCGACCCCGAGAAGCGCTTCACCGGCGCCGACATCGCCAACGTGCGCGCCGAGACCGACTCCGGTGGCGGCGCCGCCGTGGGCATCGAGATGCGCGCCGACCGCGCGGGCGCCTTCGCCAACTGGACCGGCCCCAACGAAGGCCGGAGCATGGGCCTGCTGCTCGACGGCCGCTTGCCGCAGCCGCCGGCCACGATCAACGAACAGCTTGGTCAGCGCTTCATCATCCAGGCCGGCACCGCCGCCGGCTTCAGCCAGAACCAGCTCAACGCCTACATCACGGTGGTCAAGTCGGGCAGCCTCAAGATGAAGCCGAAGCTGCTCTCACAGGGCACCATCGGGCCGAGCTTGGGTGAGTCGTCGATCAACGCCGGCATGAAGGCCTCGCTGTTCGGCTTCCTCGCCGTGCTGGTGTTCATGATCGTGTACTACCGCTTCAACGGTCTGATCGCCGGGCTCTGCCTGCTCGTCAACATGACGCTGCTCGCGGGCGTGCTCATGTTCCTGGGCGCCACGATCACGCTGCCCGGTATCGCCGGCCTCGTGCTCACGCTCGGTATGGCGGTGGACGCGAACATCCTGATCTTCGAGCGCATCCGCGAAGAATCGGATCGCGCCAAGAGCCCCGGCCAGGCCGTGAAGCTCGGCTTCGAGAAAGCCACGTCGACCATCCTCGACGCCAACATCACGAGCTTCGTGACCGCGATGATCCTCTACAACGTGGGTTCGGGTCCGGTGCGCGGCTTCGCCGTGATCTTGATGCTCGGCATCCTGACCTCGGTGTTCAGCGTGCTCGTCTTCGGTCGCGTGATCTACGACTGGCTCGTGCAGCGCGAGAAGACCAACCTCGCCATGCGCCGCTTGGTCGAGAAGGAGACCGCGATCCCGTTCATGAGCAAGGCGCGCGGCGCGCTCACCTTCTCTGCGGTGCTCGTGGTGTGTTCCTTGATCGCCTTCTCGCTGGCCGACCGCGACAAGTACGGCCTCGACTTCACCGGCGGCTACAAGGCACGCGTGCGACTCAGTGAGAGCGTCACCCAGGGCGACATGCTCGACAAGGTGCGCACGGTCTACCCCGACGCTCAAGTGATCTCCGTGGGCGGCGAGGGCGGCAGCTCGAGCGAGTTCGTGATCAAGATCAAGCGCAGCGAAGGCGTGGCCGAGATCGAGACCGACGACTTGCAGAGGAGCTACGAAGAGCCGCTCAAGGAAGCGCTCGACGGGATCATCCTGCCCGACTTCGCCACCGAAGTGGCGATCGACGAAGACCTCACGGCGCAGGCCTCGCAGGTGGCGGCCACGCTGCACTTCGAGTCGGGCGTGACGGCCGACGACCTGCGTCCGCACCTCGCATCCTTCGCTGATCTCGAGTTGGGCGACCGCGCCGACGGCAGCATCGCGCTGAGCGGTCGCTTGCCGCTGATGGGCCTCGACGAGAGCCTCGTGGTGCAGCGCGTGCTCACCGCGCTGTCCGACACCGACTATGTGCCCAGCAAGCCCTTCCTCGAGTCGGGCACCATCGGCGCGCGGGTCGGTACCGAGCTGCGCGACTCGGCCTGGCGCGCGATCATCCTGTCCTTCATCGCGATCGTGCTCTACATCCGCGTGCGCTTCCGCGAGTACCGCTACGGCATCGCGGCCATCGTGGCCTTGGCGCACGACGTGTCGATCACGCTCGGCGTCGTGGCCCTGATGCACTTCTCGGGCCTCGTCGACGTGGAGATCGACCTGTCGATGATCGCCGCCTTCCTCACGATCATCGGTTACTCGCTCAACGACACGATCGTGCTCTTCGACCGCGTGCGCGAGAACCTGCCGCGACTCACCGGCAAGACCTTCCCCGAGGTGCTCGACATCTCGATCAACCAGACGCTCAGTCGTACCTTGCTCACCTCGATGACGACGCTCACCGCGCTGGTGATCATCTTCATCGTGAACTACGGCGAGCAGAACGTGCTCGAGGGTTTCTCCTTCGCGATGATCCTCGGCGTGTTGGTCGGTACCTACTCGTCGATCTTCGTGGCCAGCCCGGTGCTCACCTTGATGGCGGGTAAGGGCATGGTGCAGGGCAACAACCAAGCGCCCAGCGCCAAGTCCTCGGGCAGCAAGCAAGGAGTGCCCGCCTGACTCGTTCCAAGGCACTCGGCCTGATCCTGTTCCTGGGCTTCGTGGCCCTCGCGGTGCTGTTCGTCGACAGCCTTTCCCGCGGGGAGCCCGAAGCACGGGCGGGTGGCGTGACCCCGATCGACAGTGGCGACGAACTGGTGATCGAGTTCGGCCTCTCCGCCGAGCAGCTGCCCTCGCTCAGCGAAGGCATCGAGGGCGTGGACTTCCACACCGTGCGCGAGGGTGAAACCCTGCGCGGCATCGCCCGCGCGCTCTTCGGCGACCCCAACCGCGACGTCGATCTCGCAGCCCTGAACGGCCTCACGGATCCCGACAAGATCACGGTCGGCCAGCGCCTCAAGCTGCCCTAACTCGCGCGCGCGTCACGGCGCGCGCGGTCGCTGTCTTTCCGAACACCCGCCCCGCCGTGACCCGCTCGCCCGCAGTCCTTTCCAAGAGCCGTCAGGTCGCGTCGCAAGCCCGTCCCGTGATGCGGAGGAGTTTGGGAGCGGACGTTCCGGGGATGTTTGAGCGCAGCGAACCTTCCCCGGAACGTCCGCTCCCAAACTCCGCGCCCCGATCCCGCACGATCTTGCGACCCCTACGCCGACGGCAGCAGCTCGAGGCCCTCGCTCTGCACCCACGCGCGCAGCCGCGACAACCGTGGATCGGCGACGCGCAACTTGAGTCGCACGAAGTGTTCGTCGGCATCGCGTGAGAGCACTTCAGCGAGCTCGCCCACGCGCGCGAGCGTGCGTCCGCGCGCGATCGGCACGTGGAGGTCGAACAGGTGCGACGAGCCGAGGAAGTGTTCGCGCACGACGTCGGCCAGCTCGTCGAGGCCTTCGCCGGTGCGCGCTGAGAGCGCCACGGCTTTGGGGTCCGTGTTGAGCAGGGCGCGCAGGTCCATGCCGTCGCTCACGCGGTCGAGCTTGTTGAACACCAAGATCGTCGGCACGCGGTCGGCCTCGATGGCTTTCAGCGTGTCGTTCACCGCGGCGATCGCGTCGAAGGCGTGCGGGTCGCTGGCGTCGACCACATGCAACACGAGGTCGGCCTCGATGACTTCCTCGAGCGTGGCGTGGAAGGACGCCACCAGGTGGTGCGGCAGGTCGCGCACGAAGCCCACGGTGTCGGAGAGCAGCACCTCTTCGCACTTGGGGATCTGCCACTTGCGCGTGCGCGTGTCGAGCGTGGCGAAGAGTCGGTTGGCGGCCAGCACGCCTGCGTCGGTGAGCGCATTGAAGAGCGTGGACTTGCCTGTGTTCGTGTAGCCGGCCAACGCAACCTTGCGTGCGCCGCTGCGGCCCGAGATGTTGAGACTCGTGCGACGTTCGTAGACCTCGAGTCGGCTCTTGAGATCGCGGATGCGACGGTTCACCAAGCGGCGGTCGGTCTCGAGCTGCTTCTCACCCGGTCCGCGCGTGCCCACGCCGCCGCCTTTGTAGCGGTCGAGGTGCGCCCACTGCCCGCGCAGTCGCGGCAAGGCGTACTGCAGCTGCGCGAGCTCGACTTGCAACTTGGCCTGCGCCGTGCGCGCGCGTCGCGCGAAGATGTCCATGATCAACTCAGAGCGGTCGATCACGCGCACACCCAACGACTTCGTGAGGTTGCGCACCTGAGCCGGCGAGAGGTCCATGCCCGCGATGGCCATGTCGGCGTGCTGACTCTTCACCAGCTCTTTGAGCTCGTCGACCTTGCCCGAACCCAGGAAGGTGCCGGGCGAGGGCCGGTCTTGACGCTGGGTGAGACGCCCCGCCACACCCAGGTCGGCGGCCTCGGCCAGGCCGGCGAGTTCGTCGAGCGTCGCGTCGAGCGCGATCGCATCGTGATGGGCGCCGAAGAGCACAGCGACTTCGGGTCGGTGTGCAGACTCGATCAACTCCGACTTCACGTAGCGGACTCACGGCGGATGTGGATGTCGCGTTGCCACTCGGCGTCGTCGCGCTCGATGAAGTCGCGACGGTAGTGCGTGCCGCGGCTCTCGGTGCGCGCCCTGGCGGCCTGTGTGATGAGTTCGGACACGGTCAACTTGTTCACCAGGCTCCAACCGAAGGGGTCGCCCAACACGCGCTGGGTGACGATACCGTTCCAAGCCGCCAGACGGCGCGCGGCGGCCTCGAGTTTCGCACCGTCACGTTCGATCGAGACCATGCGCCACATGAGGGATCGGAGAGCATCGTCGAGATCGTTGGGGTCGAGCGAGCCGGCGTGCGAGGCGCGTGCGGGGTGCGGCTCGGCGTCGGTGCCCATGCGTGGCTTGCGTTGGCACAGCGCGGCGTCGCGCCCGGCGCGGTCACCCACCACCGCCCCTTCGAGCAGCGAGTTGCTGCCCATGCGGTTGGCGCCGTGGAAGCCCGTGGAGCCGACTTCGCCCGCCACGTAGAGACCCACGAGGTTCGTGCGCCCGGTGGAGTCGCTGGCCACGCCCCCCACCATGTAATGCGCCGCGGGATGCACGGGGATGAGCTCGTTGGCCATGTCGATGCCGAAGTCGGCGCAGGCGCGGAAGATCACCGGGAAGCGGTGCTGCAGGTGGCCGGTGGAGAGATGTCGCATGTCGAGATACACGTGCGTGTCGCGCACTTTGGCGAGCTGCGTGATGATCGCGCGCGAGACCACGTCGCGAGGCGCCAGCTCGGCGTCGGGGTGATAGTCGGGCATGAAGCGCTCGCCGGTGCGGTCCACGAGTTTGCCGCCTTCGCCGCGCGCCGTCTCACTCACCAGGAAGCGCGCCATGCCCGCCACGTAGAGCACGGTGGGATGGAACTGGACGAACTCCATGCCGCGCAGCGTGGCGCCGGCGCGGTAGGCCATGGCGATGCCGTCGCCCGTGGCCACCTTGGGATTGCTCGACTCGCGGTAGACGCGTCCGATCCCGCCCGTACACAGGATCGTGGAGCCGGCCCAGACCACGTGGTAGCCGAGCTCGTGCGACCAGGCGATCACGCCGCGCACGCTGTCGCCCTGGGTGACGAGGTCGAGCACGAAGGTCTCTTCGCGCACGGCGAGCCGCGGCATGGCGGCGGCGCGGGCGATGAGCAGGCGTTGGATCTCGGCGCCGGTCTGGTCGCCGTTGGCGTGGATGATGCGCTCCTTGGAGTGACCACCTTCCATGGCGAGCAGCAGCTTGCCGTCGTCGCCCTTGTCGAACTGGCCGCCCCACTCGAGCCAGCGTTGGACGACGCGCGGGCCGTCTCCCACGATCTCCGCGACGACATCGTCGTGCGCGAGACCGGCAGCGACCGCCGTGGTGTCCTTCACGTGCAGATCGACGCTGTCGGCCTCGGAGAGCACCGCGGCCATGCCGCCCTGAGCCCAGTCGGTGGCGGTCTTGGTGCGCGAGCCCTTGAGCAGGGCCAGCGTGGAGCAATGCTCTGCGGAAGCGATGGCGGCCGAGAGGCCGGCGACCCCGCCTCCCACGACGAGCACGTCCACCTGCTCGCTGGGCAAATGCAGCGGGCTCATGTGGACCAGGAATCGCGGGCGAGCGGGCCCCGCCAGTTCGAGAGGCGGCGCTAGGTCAGTCACGAGTGCGGTCTCCGACGGCTCCACCCAAACAGGAGCCGAAAGTTTTTCCTAACACAGCCCGAAAGTTCGGCGGTGTTCAGCCGATGTTAGGGTAAAGAAGGCCTAACGGAAGCGCGATGGCTTGGCCGTCCTGCCAACTCACCTCTCTTTGTCGGCCCGCCGGAGGTTGTTCATGAAGCTCGCCATTCAGTCGGAATCGCTCAGCATGATACGGCACATGATCCCCGAAGACAGCCTGAGCCTGTTCGGGTCGGTCGCTGCCATGGCGCTGATCTTCCTCGCTGCTGTGATGGTCTGACTCTTGTTCTTGACCGAGAAGCAGCAGGCCGTGCTCGCCTTCGTGCGCGAGTTCATCGAAGACAAAGGCATCTCGCCCACGCTCGAAGAGATGTCGCAGTACTTCGGCGTCTCCAAAGTCACGATCTATGAGCACGTGAAGGCGCTCATCGAGAAGGGCGCGCTCAAGAAGGAAGCCAACCGCAAGCGCTCCATCCAGATCGTCGAGGAAGAGGCGCCGCGCAAGGCTCAGCCAGCCCCGATCAGCGAGCTGCGTATTCGCGGTCGCATCGCGGCGGGCGACTTCATCGAAGCCGTGGAAGACGACCAGAGCTTCACGCTCTCCGATCTCTCCGTCGACATGGACCGCTGCTACATGCTGCGCGTCGAGGGGGATTCGATGATCAACGATCACATTTGCAACGGCGACTTGGTGGTCGTCGAGCCTGCTGACACCGCGCGCAACAACCAGATCGTCGTGGCCGTTGTGCCCGACGAAGAGACCGGCAGTCGCAAGGCCACCATCAAACGCTTCTTCCAGGAGTCCGATCACATTCGACTCCAACCCGCAAACGACACCCTCGAGCCCATCCGCGTTCCGACCTGTGAGATCCAAGGTCGCGTCGTGGGTGTCGTGCGTGCCCGTCTCTGAATCGACGTTCGTCGTTCCGAGACACCAGTGAGCGGCCGGGACCTCTGACCAGGAACTCCCCCCGGTTGCGCACCCTCCACTGATCAACCGCCAAGAAAGGCACGCAAGCCGGTGGGCTGCCGAGAAGACGACCCCTCTTCTCGGCAGTGTTGTCCTTGGGGCTCGTCACGCTGATGGCGGTGTGACGAGCCCCGGACCACGGTTCCCCGCGCGACGTGATTCGCTAGACTTGCGCGCTGCAAAGCGGAACCCACGGGGTGTGGCGCAGCTTGGTAGCGCGTCTGCTTTGGGAGCAGAAGGTCGCTGGTTCGAATCCAGTCACCCCGACCAACCGACATTGCGTAGCAACCCTGGGCTGAACGCTCGATTGCGCGTACCTACCGGTTCACGGTGGCGCGGCCCGAAGCCAGTTGGATCTCCGTAGTCCTACGGAATCCAATCTTCGGAGCCCCACCATGCAGCGCGCAAACAAGACTCGCGTCCCCCGACTCTGCCACCACAAGGCAACCGGCCAGGCCGTCGTCCGGCTCGACGGGAAGGACCACTACTGCGGCCGCTTCGGGAGTCCGCGCGCGCAGCGCGAGTAAGACCGTCTGATCGGCGTGTGGCTCGCCAACGGTCGCGCACTGCCCGGCACCGCGGCCGACGAAGCGCCGACCGTGGAGCGCGTGATCGCGGCCTACTGGCGCCACGCGAAGACGGTCTACCGCACGACCGACGGCAGCCCGTCCTCGGAGCTGGCCTGCATCCGCCTCGCGATCTCGCCTCTGCGCCGGTTCTACGGCGACTGGCCCGCGGCCGACTTCGGCCCACGGGCGCTCGTGGAGCTGCGAGACGCCGTCTGCGCAGAGCCGACGCGCTTCGGCAAGCCGCCCAGCCGCAGCACGGTCAACGGCTACGTGCGGCGCATCAAGGCGGTGTTCAAGTGGGCGGTGGCTCGCGAGCTCGTGCCGCCCTCGGTGCACCATGGGCTGGCGACGGTCGACGGCCTACGTCGAGGGCGCTCGGCGGCCCGCGAGACGCCGCCCGTCCACCCGGTGGAGCGCAAGCACGTCGACAAGGTCGTTCGACGCGTGTCCCCGGAGGTCGGCGCCATGATCGAGCTGATGTGGCTGACCGGGATGCGCGTCGGTGAGGTCGTGCAGATGCGCCTCGCGGACATCCACCGCGGTGAGCACTGGGAGTACCGCCCGGCCCACCACAAGACGCAGCACATCGGTCGCGAGCGCGTGGTCCCGCTCGGCCCCAAGGCACGCCAGGTTCTCGCGCCGTTCCTGAAGGCCGACCCGGCGGCGTTTCTGTTCGTCCCGGCGCAGGCAGAAGTCCGACGACACGCGGAGCGGCACCTCGCGGCGGAGGCACCGCTGGGAGAGGAGCGGTTGGCCCGCCGCCGATCGAGCAACCGTCGACGCGCCCCCGGCGACCGCTACACGCCCGACTCGGTGCGGCGCGCGATCACTCGCGCCTGCGCCGACGCCAAGATCCCGCATTGGAGCCCGCACCAGCTCCGTCACGCTGCGGCGACACGCTTTCGCAGGGAAGGCAACCTCGAGGCAGCGCGTGTGCTCCTGGGGCACTCCAGCCCCGTGGTCACCGAGCAGCACTACGCCGAGGTCGACCGGCTCAAGGCGCGCCGGCTGATGGCGCGGATGGGGTAGGCCAACAAGCAGGGCATCGCGAATCGAGACGCTGCCATCCCGTGTTTGCACTCGCTATCATCTGTAGGCATGTGCGACATGGGCGCCACCAACATCACGGTCGGACACTCGCTGGATCGCCGGCCCGCGCAGCTTCAGAAAGGCCACTGGGCCCGCTTGGCTGCGGAACGCGTCGCGCTTGAGCGACGGGGTGCCCGCATGGCCCGCCGAGCGATGGAGCGCCCGATCAGCGAAGCAGCTAGGCGCGCGTCTCACCTGCTCGCGAATCTTCCGAAACCGGATCCGTGGCTAATCGGACCACGTCTTGCTCGGTTCGTGCGCGCATGGGAAATGGGGCCGGATCTCGACCTTCGGCTCCTCATCGACCGTGAGGGCTTTGGTCTCGGGCACCAAGCTGGCTACGCGCTTCTTGAGCGTGCACTGGATGGTGCGACTGAGGAGGATCTAAGCCGTGAGGCAGAAGCGGCGCTCGCTGCGCTGACGCCATCAATCCAAGGCGACCCGTTCCTCGCGAAACGTGACGGGCCGAGCGGCTTGATCGAGTTCGTATGCAGCCTGCCCCAGTGCGTCGAGCAGTTCCGATCCAGCTCCGAGGTGAGAAGGCGCCTCGAAAGCGAACGGTCCGAACTCACCTACCAACCGGCGCGATGGTTCGTCGAGCACGGGATCCCTGCGGACAGGTTGCGCCAAGCTGCAACGGCTACCAGAAAGACCCAGCGAGTCCGGAAAATCGGCGAGGGGCGCGCCACGCGGTACTGCGTGCAGGACGTTCGCCTTCATTGGCCCCACGACTTCCAAGAGATCGCCTGAGGTCTGGCTCGTCCGCGCCTCGTGAGGTCCATGGAACGCCGCTCGCGGAATCTGCGTGAGGATGCGTGAACTTGCGTGAGGCACGCGCACTCACAGTTCACATGGCAGCACAGCACGTCGATGGTCCTCGCAGTCGGCCCGAAACGCGGGCCTTCACGAGGACTCACGATGATCGACATGCAAGCAGACACACTCGTGCACCTGCGCGAGGTGCCCGACCTCCTCCCGCGTCGACGCGGACGCAAGGTGCACCTGTCGACGGTGTACCGCTGGACCGACCGCGGCGTCGGGGGCACCAAGCTGGAGACGCTCAAGGTCGGCGGCGTCGCCTACACGAGCCAGGAGGCGCTCGCGCGCTTCATCGCGAATCTCTCGGGTGAGACACAGACAACCACGTCGCATGCACCTTCTCGCCACGACCTGCGTGCCGCGCGCGAACTCGACGAAGACGGGATCGGCTGAGCGTGCCGGGCACGGAGCCAACACCTCCGAACCCGCGCACGCTGCCGCCGCCCTGGGACCTGCTGCGCATGGTTCTTGCCGCGCCGGGCGTGAGCTCCCTGAGTGCCACGGCGCTCCGCGTGCTGCTCGCGCTGCTGAGCCACGCGAATTTCACGCGCCTCGACGGTGTCGTGTGGCCGACGGTTGCAAGTCTGTCGGGGCTCGTCGATCGCTCCGGGCGCCAGGTGTCGCGCGCCCTCCGCGAGCTCGAGAAGGCAGGCGTGGTCAAGAGCCTCTCGCCTGGCCACAGCGGCGGGCGCCGGCGATGTCTCGTCATCCCACAGCTCCTCGAGTCGGCCCAGCCTGACACCGTGCGGCAGGCCCCCCCGTCACCTGATGACAGCCTGCCCCTGACACCAGGTGTCACCCAAACAGAGACAGAAACCGAGCCACTCGGAACACAGCCACAGAACAGCACCAGAGCACCCGCCGCCTCCCCAGTCACGGAGGACCCGGTGCCGCTCGCCTCACTGCTCGGCGGGTACGGTGCACACGAAGAGCCCGCGAGGGTCGCACTGCCCATGAGGACCCGCGTGTCCGGTCGCTACGACGCACTCCCTCCGTCAGCATTCTCGTCGCGCGATGCGATGACGACTGCACTCAGAGAGGCGAGCACCCACGGTCTGCTCGACAGCGCGCCGACCTCCGAGGCAAAGCTCATCGCGTGGACAACACTCGCGCACTGCGCTCGTCGACGAGCTCTCACCGCCTCGAAAGCGGGTGGATACCTGCGCCGAGTGCTGCAACAGCACGACGGGTCGCTTGAACGCGCAGCGGCCTCCGTGCCGGCGGAGTTCGAGGAGGAAGCGCGTCTCTGGTTGCATCGCAATCGGTAAGCAAAAAGTGCTAACTGAGCACCGCGGTTGTCAGGCCCTTCGCGAGGATGAGCTTCGCCTCGAAATCCGCGCCGTAGGTGTAGCGACGTGGCCGTTTCGCATGCATCTCACTCGAGCCAAAAAGGTCAAAGAAGTCCGACCTCGAGACCGCGTTTTTGAACACGCCGATCACTCCGTTCGCACGGAACGAGGCACGCCTGTCCCCGACCATTCACTCACGGTCGATGACCTCGATGGCGGGACGCCATGGGAGTGGTTTTCAACTGATTGGAGGCGCGGGCGAAGTCTTGCTCGGTTCCTCCTCGCCGCATGCGCAGCACCCACCACGGACCGCCTCAAGACCCTCCTTGGCAATCAGCGGCACAAGCACAAGCGCAGCCACAGGATCGGCCCACCACCACCCCTGCCAAGCGTTCAGGCCCAAGCCGACGAGGGTCGTGACCGAAAGCCAAATGCAGGCCACGGTCTCCATGGCGTCGGCGCGGAGAGCCGGGCTGTTGAGCCGCGCTGCGGCGACCAGCTTGGCCCGCGCGAGAAGCGGCATCAGCAGGATCGAGACTGAGGTCAGGATCATTCCAAGGCGGCTGGTGTCGGGTGTCTCTCCCATGCCCATCAGTCGCCTCACCGACTCGACGAGGAGCAAGGCGCCGAGCGCCAGCAGCAACGATCCTGCGATCCTGGAGGCTCGCAGCTCGATCCGCTCAACCTGGGTCGAATCGGCGTCGGCCCGCAGCGTCAACTCCCGGTGGAGCCGCCACGCGAGCACGGCAGCGCTCGTGACCTCGATGAACGAGTCGGCGCCGAAACCAGTCAGGGCAACCGACTCGGCCTGGATCCCGAACGCGACGGCGAGGACGCCCTCGACGGCGTTGTAGACGATCGTGATCAGAGCGAGCGCTCGTCCGCGACGGAGCCAGCTCTCACGCGATGATTTCGTCATCATGCGGCAGATCCCTGTGCGTCATCGGGACTCGCAAACCACTGCGACAGGCTCGGCAGGACCATGAGCGTGAGGAAGAACGATCCGACGAGTCCGCCGATGACCACAGTCGCAAGCGGACGCTGAACCTCCGCACCTGCGGTCATGGCCGTCGCCATGGGGAGGAAACCGATGACATCCGTTAGGGCGGTCATCAGCACCGGGCGCAGGCGAGTTCGGCCCGCCGCCAGGGCAGCCTCCTTCGCGGGAACGCCATCTCGTCGCCCCTTCAAGATCGCTTCGACCAGCACCACACCGTTCATCACCGCCACACCGAACAGAGCGATGAAGCCAACGCCGGCGGAGATCGAGAACGGGTAGTCGCGTAGGGACAGCGCCAGGATTCCTCCAGCGGCGGCGAGCGGCAGGTTCAGGAAGATCAGCGCCGCCATTCGGCTGGACCCGAACGCCGTGTACAGCAGAACGAAGATCATCAGCAACGCCAGCGGGAGCAGCAAGCTCAGCCGAGACGAGGCCGCTCGGAGGTTCTCGAACTGCCCTCCCCATTCGAGAAACCAACCCGCGGGAAGTTCTACTTTCGCCTCGACCGCCAACCGAGCTTCCTCGACCGCCGACGCCAGGTCACGGCCACGCACGTTGGCTTCGACAGTGATCTTCCGTTGGATCTTCTCGCGACTGATCTGCGCGGGCCCGGTTGAGATGCTCACGTTCGCGACCTGCTTCAGCGGAACCCAGTCAGCACGTTGTCCAGCAGCGTCGACCTCGAGCGCCACCGGGAGATCACCGAGTGCGCTCAGGTCCTGGCGCACGGAGGAATCGAAGCGCACCTGGATCGCGAATCGGCGCTGGCCTTCGATCACCGTTCCGACCGGTCGCCCTCCCAGGGTCTCAACCACGTCGAGCACGTCCTCGGCATCGACACCGAGCCTCGCGATGGCCGCACGATCCACGTCGATGGTGACCGTGGGGAGGCCGAGCGTCTGCTCCGCCTTCACTTCCTCCATGCCTTCGACTTCTCGGACCGCCGCGGCCACCTGCTCGGCAACGCGGTTCATGTCGTCGAGAGTGCCCCCACCCGCGTAGATTTGGATGCCCACGTCGGAACGCACGCCGCTGATCAGCTCGGCGACTCGGAGTTCGATGGGTTGGGAGAAGCTGAACACGACCCCGCGGAACTGTGCGTCGAGCTCATCCTTCAGCGCCTCGACGAGCTGCTCTGTCGTTGCGAACCGCCACGTCTCGCGTGGTTGCAGAAGAATGTAAGTGTCGCTGATCTCGACGCCCATCGGATCGGTAGCGATCTCCGGACGCCCGGTGCGTGACACGACGGAGTCGACCTCGGGGAACTCCATGACAACGGCCTCGACGTCCGTGCTGATCTTGTTCGACGACTCGAGCGAGATGCTCGGCAGTCGCCAGATCTGCATCGCGAGGGTGCCCTCGTCGAGGCGAGGCATGAACTCCGCGCCGAGTCCCGGCACGAGTGACAGGCAGGCCAGGAACGCGACCACCGCTACGGTCAGGGTGCGGCCAGGTCGAGCGACAGTGCGCTTGAGTGCCGGCTCGTAGAGCCGCTTGGCGAGCCGGAACAGGAGCGGGTCCTTGTCACGGACTCTCTTCAGGAAGATCGACGCGAGCACGGGCATCAGCGTGAGGGCGCAGATGAGCGAACCGCCCATAGCGAAGACAACCGTCAGCGCCATCGGGCGGAACATCTTGCCTTCGATCCCGCGCAGCGCCAGGACCGGCAGGTAGACGACCGTGATGATCCCGACGGCGAACACGACGGGGCGCGCCACCTCGTGACATGCCTGCCTGATCTTCTCCAAGTGGGGCACGCTCACGTCAGAGCCATCGGTTCGCAGGCGCCGCACGATGTTCTCGACGATGACGATTGACCCGTCGACAATGATCCCGAAGTCGACCGCACCCAACGACATCAGGTTGCCCGACACACCGAAGCGCTCCATGGCGAGAAGCGCAACGAGCATCGAGATGGGGATCGATGCGGCCACGAGCAGTCCAGCGCGCAAGTCGCCGAGCAGCAGCAGCAACACGAAGACAACGAGCAATCCCCCTTCCACGAGGTTCCGAGTCACCGTCCCGATGGTCCGATCCACGAGCTCGGTCCGGTTGTAGAAGGTGTCGATCTCCACGCCTTCGGGAAGCCCTTTGGCGATCTCACCGACCCTCGCGTGAACGTCCTCCGCCACCGTCCGCGCGTTCGCCCCCATGAGCATCATCACGACGCCGACAACGGCCTCGCCGCGGCCGTCCCGCGTCACCGCACCCTGACGCAGCATCGGTTGCGGCTCAACGTCACCCAGGTGCTCGAGCAGCACGGGAGTCCCCGCTGCATCTCGCGCCACGACGACACTGGCAAGGTCGTCCACGTTCTCGACCAGCGCCTGCCCGCGCACGAGGTACTGCTCATCCGCGTGGACGATGTAGCCGCCACCCACACTCCGGTTGTTGGCCTCGATGGCCTCGAAGACGGTGCTCAGCGGGATGCCGAGTGAGACCAGGCGCTGCGGGTCGAGCGTGACCTGATAGGTCTTGAGCTCACCGCCAAAGGCATTCACCTCGACGACGCCCGGCACCGAGCGGAGCTGGTAGTTGACGATCCAGTCCAGGATCGTGCGGAGCTCCATGGGCGAGTGGCCGTCGCCCCTGACCTCGAACTGGTAGATCTCGCCCAGGCCCGTGGAGATGGGTCCCATCTCGGGCTCGCCATAACCGTCGGGGATCGACCCGCGGGCTTCGACGAGCCGCTCGCCGACGAGCTGGCGCGCCCAGTAGATGTCCGTGCCCTCCTCGAACACCACGGTCACCGCCGACAGTCCGAACTTGGAGACCGAGCGGATCTCCTCGACGTTCGGGAGGCCGCTCATCGCGGCCTCGACGGGGAACGTGATGAACGACTCCACCTCCTGGGGTGCGAGTCCGGGCGAGTTGGTCAGAACCTGGACCTGGACGTTCGTGACATCCGGAACCGCGTCGATGGGAAGCTCTCCCATCGAGCGGATGCCGAGCACCGCAACGAGCAGCCAGAGCACGATCACCAACAGGCGGTTGTTCAACGCGAAGTCGATCACGCGCGCAATCATCAGCAGCCCTCCTAGTGCCCGTGGCCTTCGCCGAGTTCGCCGTCCCTTGCAGCCGCCTTCAACAGGAACGTTCCTGCCGAAACGACGCGATCACCTGCGGCGAGTCCTTCGAGGATCTCAACCTGCTCACTGGCCGCCGCACCCGTCACGACTGGGTGGAGTTCAAAGAGACGCTCTCGTACTTCCACGAACACGAAGTCCCCATCGGCCTCATGCACGAGGGCTGACTCAGGGACGACCACCGCAGCCTCGATCTCTCCCGTCGTGACTTCGATGGAGCCGAACATCCCCGGGCGAATCGGGAGTGGTTCGGACCAGGACGGAATCGGCTCGTTCTCCAGCACGACGCGCACGCCGGCCGCCCGCGTCGTCGGTGAGATGGCGGAGTCGATAACTGCCACCACGCCCGCGAACGCTTCGTCCGGGAACGCGTCCAACCGCACGATGGCCTTCGCGCCTCGCCGAACCCTCGGCAGATCCTGCTCGTAGATGGAACCCTGCACCCAAACCGTGGAGAGGTCCTGGATCGTGAAGAGAGTCGTCGCCGTGTCAACGAACTCGGCATCGGAGACCTCTCGGCTCAGGACAACGCCTCCCCGGGGTGCGCGAATGGTGTAGGTGCCGAGCGTGGCGTGTGGCTCACTCGCAGCCGACGCCATGCCGGCAAGGTCGTCGTGAGGCACACCAAGAATCTCGAGTTCGCGCTCGGCCGCAACGAGATTGATACGCGCCTTCGCGAGGCGGGACTCCAGTTCAAGGAGGCGCGAATCCCGACGCAGGCGCGCATCCTGGAGTCGCGTCTCCGCCTCATATCTCCCGGCCAGGGTCGCGATCCCTTTCTTGGCCAAGTCCTCTTCGCGGTCGAACACCTCCTGCGCGAGCTCGACGTTTCGCTCGAGAAGCGCACGCTCGCCCGACAAGGTCTGTTCGTCCATCGCGAGAGTGGCGGCAGCCGTGATGTACGCGCTGACGAGACGCCCGAACTCAGGGCTGTCGATCTCACACAGAACATCACCCGTCTCAACCGTGTCACCGAGACCTACCTGGATGGACCGGGCGAGCCCCATGACTCGCGGCGTCACATGCGACCGAGCGTCCAGATCCGCCGTCGCCGTGGCGGCGAGCCTGAGCGTCGACTCGACGGTGCCGGGACCGGCAATGAGTGTCCGCACCCCGGCCGAAGCCACTTGCCTAGCGGTCAGCTCGATCAGCTCATCCTCGTGATCGTCGGCCTCCTCACTCTCGGCGTGAGCAGCGGCTTGTGCGGGAGCACCGACGTGCTCGTCGTCGGGGGATGGCGAGCACGCGACAGCCAGCGTCACGAGCACGGACAGCAGCATTCGATCTCTCATCATGGTCTCCCTTCCAAAGTGTTCGCTGCCACCCAGCGCGCGACGGCGTCGCGCTTCGCGGCCTCGATCCGCGCGTCGAGCATTCGCACCTGTGCATCCAGCACCTGGCCCTGCGCGAGCAGAACATCACTCGCTGTGACGTGGCCGGCCTGCACAGACAGCTCGACAAGCCGAAGTGCTTCCGAGAGGCGCGGAGCGAGTTCCCGCTCCAGCAGCTCCATCGAGAGCCGGGATTGCTCCAGTGCGGCGACCGCGTCGTGCACCTCCGCGCGGATCTCGTGAACGGCAGCTTCGACCCGGCGTGCCATCCGCTCGCGTTCGAGCCGCGCCGATCTAATGGCAGGGTCGTTGAAGTCGCTGAAGATGCCGGGCGTGAGTTGAACGGTCGTGCCGATGGACAGCAGCGGCCACTGCTGCGCGACGGCGAGCCGGAGTTCGCTCTCGGTCTGTTGATACGCCGCTAAGAGAATCTGCAGATCCGGGCGCTCCCGTAGCGCGCGCTCCGTCATCTCCGGTGCCGACGTCGTTGCTTCGGGAAGACTGGTCGGCAGCGCCACGGTGTTCTCCAGGACCAAGCGCTTCTCGGGGGGAAGACCGATGAGTGCGTTCAGCGCCTGTTCCGCGCGGCGCTCATCGACCCGGAGCCGAACAGTCCGAAGTCGCGTGTCGGCTGCCTGGATCGCGGCCAGTTCACGCTCAAGGCCGGTCGCAGCTCCCAGCGACTGAGCGCGGTCGAAGAACTCCTGCGTCTGCTCGGCGATGCGCTCGAGCTCCGCATTCAGCACGGCCCGATCGCGGACTCCCAGCAGCTCAAGCGTGGCAAGGTTCACGTCGCGAGCCAGCTGCCATTCGTCGCGCAGCAGCTCCCACCTCACCTGCGCGATGCGGCTTTCGGCCACCGCTTCCCTGGAATCACGCTCATCGGGGCGCAAGAGCGGCAGCGCCACCTGGAGGTTCCCCTCGTTGAGGTCCCAGCCCACCGTAGGGTCGGGCAGCAACCCCGCTTGCACGAGCTGGGCACCGGCGACGTCGACCGCAGCGCGCGACGCCGCGAGCTCGGGGTTGTAGGTGACGCCGAGTGCGATCAGTTCCACAACCGAGAGACCGTTCGAGGCGTCGAAGGCCCGCGCCGCTTCGCGCTCGACCTTGCTTGCAGACTCCTCAGCTGGCCTCGGCTCTGGTTCGGGGAGGCTGTCCGGAACGGAGAGGGCGCGAAGGCCCTTCAGGATCACCGAGGGATCGAGCGGCGCCGGTTCGTAGGTCGCGCACGCCGATGCACTCAGGATGAGAGCCAGCACGCAAACTGATCGACTTACGAACGGCTGCTTCGAGAATCTGGCATCTGCGAATTGCAGACGCAGGGTAGATCGGTACATGGAGGTACTCCTGCGCAACGAAGCTCGGTGGACCGAGTCGGCCCACGGACCTGCCCGCTCCGGCTTACCGGAGAAGGCTCACTGATCGCGCAGGCGGATCAGCAGGTCAGGACAATGGTCGCAGCAACCACGGCCACCGTGGCGGTGGTCGGCGCGAACTCATCCAATCCCGTCGCAAACTCATCGGGGCGCTCGAGCTCAACCACAGGCGCCATCGGCGCGTGGAGGGCGGGTGGACTCGACACCGAGTCGATCACGGCGTCGAAGTGCGCAGCTCCGTGGTCTCTGTCAGGCACGATGAGAACCAGGTCATTGCAAGCACCGCAGGCGTCCGCGGAATCGACGGAAAGCGCCTCGACTCCACCACCGGTCTCCGCACCATCGCAGCACGAGCCGAGTTGGAGCTCGACCAGAAGGCTCCCGTCTCCCTCCACGCACAGCACGACCGCCCCACCCAGCAACTGGGAGAGCAGCACCATGGCAACGAGGGCAGAGCGGAAGCAATCGGTCATCGCGATTCCAGACTAGTCCCAAACATCTCGGGCTTACAAGCCCCTCTTTCGTCGGCCGGCGGCAGCGTGAACTGAAACCGACGTTGTCTCTGCCACGGGCTGTTTGGCCTCCGCAGACCTACGGGTCACTCAGTCGAGCGCTGGACCAACGCCGCTCGGCGCGCACGTCCTCACCCGTTCGCGATGCGAGGATCTTTCCCCAAAGTGTGCGTTTTCAACGATCTGATACAGCACCGGCAGCCGCGTCCTACTGCTCGCTCAGCCGACGCCACGGCGTGCTCGGCCCCCGACTGACGCCCTCGATTACGACTGCTCGCCACGGTCGTGTTCGGGGGCATCCTCGGCCCGCTCCTCATGCCGCCCGGGCAGCGCCTGGTGCGCGCCAGCTCCGTCGCACTCTTGCTCAACTTTGAGACCACCGAAGCGGCTCGCTCGTCGCAGCCGCCCCAGCCTGCCGGGGCATCGCCAACACCGTCACCGCGCTCATCGACGGCATCACGCCCACCGCGAGCACATTGTGGAAGGGCTCACTGACCAACTCGACGAATCTCGGCTTCGCCTGGCTCTTCACGTCGGACTAAGTGCCGAACGAGACGCGACTGCCTGTGCTCACTGTCGGCGCACTTTCTTACGGCGTTAGCATCGTGCTCTTCGTTGCACCCTCCCAGCACCTCCGGGCCGCGCGCTCATAGATGGTCTTCGCGACGGCCCCGGTCTTCGGCGTGCTGGCCTCAGCGCTCTGGCTCGAGAATGCCTTGCGCGCGCTTCAGATCCTCGCCGCTGCGCACTTCGCAGGTGCGATCGCGCTCTTACGACTCGGGCATAGCGCCCACGAGCATTGGCACGAGGCGCTGGACCACGAGCACGCTCACTCGCACGACGACGAGCATCACGACCACCTGCACCGGTGACAGCCGGCGACGCAGCGACACAGCCACGTGCACCGGCAGGAGAGCCCTACCCACGCACTCGCGCGCTGTCCCGATCCCGATCATCGACACACACACTTATCGGCCAGAGCGACGGTGGTGTGATCTCCGGCCCAGCTCGTCCAAGGATGTCGTGCCGACGTGCTTTCCCCCACACCCGCGAAAGGCCTAAATCAAGCGGGCGGGCGACAACGGGAGTCCCGAACAGCAGCCCCAGGGAGCACCTGCGCCCAACCACGGGTCGAAAGCACGCATCCGAGGCCATGCGCTTCTAATGCGTGCATGATGCGTGCTAGAATCCGTGCTTAACCGGCAGGAGGCATGAATGGCCAGCGAAGATCGGCAGAAGAAGTCCAAGCAGTCACGGGGCGGCGAGGCTCGCGCGAAGAAGATGACGGCAGCCGAGCGCTCGAAATCCGCAAGTCAGGCGTCGAAGGCGCGCTGGGCAGGGCACAGGAGGGAGGGGCTCCCACACGCGATCCTTGGGTCCGAAGACCGTCCACTCAGGATCGGCGAGATCGAAATCCCCTGCTACGTGCTTGAGGACGGACGACGGGTGCTCTCTCAGCGTGGCATCAAGACGAGCATTGGTATGTCGGGGAGCGGCGGCTCCACCGGCGCGCACCGAATGGCGCGATTCGTGGCCTCAATCGAGGCAAAGGGCGTCGATACCAAAGGCCTAGCGGCGAGCATCAACCGCCCGTTTCGATTTGTGGCGACGGGAGCCGGAGGCGCCACAGCCTTCGGCTACGAAGCAACGGTTCTTCCCGAGCTGTGCAACGTCATCCTCGAAGCGCGGCGCAGCGGGAAGCTCCTCAAGCGGCAGGCTCACTTTGCAGACCGGTGCGAGGTGCTCGTGCGGGGACTCGCGAACGTTGGCATCATCGCCCTCGTCGACGAGGCGACGGGATACCAAGAGCACCGGACCCAAAACGCACTCGCCGAGATCCTTGAGGCGTTCATCGCTGACGAGCTTCAGAAGTGGGTTCCCACGTTCCCTGCCAAGTTCTATCGCGGTCTGTTTCGCCTCTGGAAAATCCCGTTCGATCCCAAGAACCCAAGCCTCAGGCGACCGCAGTTCTTCGGCGTACTAACCAATGATCTCGTTTACGACCGCCTTGCCCCGGGAGTCAGGCGAGAGCTGCAGCGGCTGAACCCCGTGCGAAAAGAGACAGGTCGGCGAGCGCGCAAGCACCACCAGTATCTCACGCGCGACATGGGACACCCTGCCCTGAAGGCTCACATCACCGCTCTCATGGCACTTCAAGACGTGTCAGACACTAAGGCGCAGTTCCGCGAGCTCGTGGACAAGGCGCTGCCTAAGCGCACTGAGTTGCCGCTGTTTCCGGACCTCGAGGAGTAAACGGGCGGCTGCGCGTGAATCGCGCAGTTCTCACTCTCGGTCGCTCTCCCCTCACGGCTGTCGAAGGTGAATCAAGCTCCCACGTGTTCGAAGACTGATCCGACCTTATGCCCGCAGCACCGATGACCGGGTTTGGCGACGACCCTTGCTGCTTGGCTCAAGTCGCTGCCCAACACCCAACTCGACCGGGAGTCGCTGTGGCAGTCCTGCCCACCTACTCGGCTGTACACGCACTCAAAACCCTTCGAGGCCTGGCTCCTCGACAGGCGTTTGACGCACTTGCGGTTCTCATTGACGGTGCAGAAGACCGCAGCGATGCCGAGGCGATACACCGTGCAGCCAGATTCTGTGCCCAGCTCCGAAGCCGAAAGTGGTCAAGCCGGCTGAGCAGCCAGCAACGTGCGCTCGTTCACTACTTCGAATCGAACGCGTGGTCAGCTTCGGCCCGGCTGTCATGGTCCAGCGCCAGCGACCATTGGAAGTGGGACCAACCCGAGATCCTGAAGCAGCTACTAAGCCTGCGGCGCGCAGCACGAAGCGTTGGATTCCGCGAACTTAGCGAGGTTCGCCAATGCCAAGTCCACACGAACCTTGCGAATGCTCTCAACTGGCTCGGACGAACAGTTGAAGCCTTCGAGCACTGGGCGCGCGCTCTCTCGATCGATGCGACCTTCGCCATGGCACTCGGCAATCGGGGCATAGGCCTCATCACCTACGCCCGGTTTACTCACGATGACGGGCATCAACTGCTCATCCTTCGGGAAGCACGCGACTCGCTCGCTGCGATTGACCCAAGCGAGATCGAAGCCTCGGCTGAAGCTGGGTTCGCGTCCCACCTTCACTCTCTTCAAGCCTTCCTCGAGAATGCAGATCTCGGCGTCGATGTCGACTGGGACCGCCCTTCTCTGGGGCGCTCGAAGCGCGAGCAAACCTATCGCAGTTGGTGCCTTCGCCAACGCCTCTTCATCAACCCTCTCAACGACGTGTGGCAGCGCCCCCTTGTGGCGCACGACGTCACTTTCCTTCCGCCGCTCTCGACTCCACCGGGGCCTGGCATGCCCACAATCGTTGGCGCGTTCAACAACCTGAAACAGGAGTACGCGACGGCACGGCTGATGCTCTTCGAAGGGCTGACGCAGGAGAGGCCGCACTTCTCAGACCGCGGTGTGCGACTGATCAACACGCTGGACTACCCCAGCTATGGCCTCGGGCGAGAGCAGGTGAAGGTCGCGTTTCGGATGGCGTACTCGATCCTCGACAAAATCGGATTCATCGTAAACGAGTACTTCAGCCTGGAGATCAAGCCGAAGGACGTGTCCTTCCGGCTCCTTTGGTTCACAAACCAGAATCCGAAGCAGGGGCTGCGCGACGATCTCGCTGCTCGCCCAAACCTGCCGCTCCGAGGGCTCTACTGGATCAGCCGCGACCTCTTTGACGCTGGCTCGGGACTCAACACTGCGGCAGAACCCGATGCCCGGCACCTGCAGCTGGTACGCAACCACATCGAACATCGCTACCTGAAGGTGCACGATTCTGAGTGGGCGGGCCCAGATGACGAGAGTAGTTTCACCGACCGACTGGCCTACTCCATCCGCCGAGATGACTTGGAGCGGAAGGCGCTTCGGATGCTGAAGCTAGCGCGTGCAGGCTTACTCCACCTCGTGCTGGCGATCCGAGTTGAGGAGAGTCGGCGCAAGCCAGCAAGCGGCGCCGAGAAGGGCCTCACGCTCCCGATGCACCTCGACAACTTCGACGATCGCTGGAAGGTCTAGAACCACACGGCGGCTCGCCACAACGTTGGCAGATTTGATTGCGCTGCGGTTCGACACGCGCCGTCCGAATCTCGCACTTCAAGTTGTGACCCAGGAACGCAGGGCCCTCCGTAGCCCTACGGAAAATGCGCCCGTACGGAAGAACAACGCCCCCCATCGCGCGCGCTTTCACACACTTGCAAAGCGCAGATCTTTCCCCACAGTAGGCGTTTTCAGAGATCCGATGCGGCTACGCGCCACGCGCCCCAACACCCCCAGCAGCTTTGGGAGCAGAAGGTCGCTGGTTCGAATCCAGTCACCCCGACCAACCGATGGAGGCGTGCTTCACAGTGTGGAAAGCTGCGAATCGTCGCGGCTCGGATCGACGTCGCACCTCGGATCAAAGACACGCCGGGGATCGACGCCACTCCGGGGGAACTGTTGCCGCTCGGGCGGCATGAACTCGCCAGGCGGTCGCCAAGCAGCCGCCTGGGTGAGCCGGCGTCACGACGAGGAGCGTTAAGCTCAAGGGAACTCCATCGGGGCGCCGGCAGCCCATTCAAGTAGGACCGCGGAGCGCAAACACCCCGAATGCTGCCCCTCGTCCTCGCGCTGGGCCCTTCCCTCATTCTGCTCGTGGCGATCGGCGCTCGGCGTCCCGCGGAACGAATCTGTCTCGCTGCAGCTTCGGTCGCCGGTTTCCTGGCCGGAGTGCTCGTGCTCGAGTTGTTGCCGAGCTGGCTCGCGCGAGTCCGGATCACCGCCGTGAGTGAGTGGCTTCAAGCCGTGCAGATCTCGTGGTCGCAGGCGGCGCTCCCCGAAGAGACCTGCAAGCTGCTCGTGCTGCTGGCGGTCGCGATTCCACTCAGACCTTCTCGCGCTGGCTGGATGCGCGCGGGTGCGGTCACGGGTCTGGGTTACGCCGCCTTCGAGAACTTGCTCCACACGGCGCTGCGCCCCGACGCCGTGCCGCTCGTGCTCCTTCGCAGCCTCACGAGCCTGCCCGCGCACGCCTTGTTCGGTGTGTTCATGGGAGCCCTGGCAGGACGCGGCGGGCTGCGCTCATGGCTCGCCGCCTGGCTCGCCGCCATGGCCCTGCACACCGCCTACGACACGCCGCTGCTGCTCCTCTCGCGACGCTCTCAACACGACGCCCACAGCTGGATCGCGGTCGGCGTGCTGGCTGCGCTGCTCGTGGGAGGCTGGCTCACGGCGCGTCACCTCGCTCGCCGCCTCGAAGCGACGAGCAACTGACCGCGCGTCAGGGCTGAAGGCCTGCAGCGAGCGCGCGCAAGTGCCGCGCCGCGTTCGCGTGCCCGGGCTGAAGCTGGAGCGCGCGTTCGAAGTGCGCGCGAGCCACAGCGTCTCCACCGCGCCGTTCCGCCAGCAAACCGCGGTGGTACGCCCGCACGGCGTCGGGGCTTTCATCCAACGCTGCGGCACGGGCGAGATGGCTCTCGGCTTCCTCGAGCTCGCCGCCGAAGAACGCCACCCCCGCCAGCCCATCGAAGAGCGCGGGTTCGTCCGGGCGGAGCGTGGCGGCTTCCTCCAGCAGGCGACGCGCATGGTCGAGGTTGCCATCGCGCACTGAGAGGCCGGCGCGTGTGACCACCGCGGTCACGTGGGCCGGCTCGAGATCGAGGGCGTCGTCGAGCCAGCGCACGGCCGCCGCGCGATCGCCGGCCTGCAACGCGAGCAGTCCGTTCATCACGAGCACACCGGTGTCGCGCGGACTGCGCAGAGCCAGGTCGCCCAGCCCCCGACGAATCACGTCGAGCCGCAAGGGCGGCTTCGATTCCTTGCGCTTCTTCTTGGACTCGGTTTCGGGATCCTCCCCGCTCGCCGGGGAAGCCTGCGCGGCCGACGACTCAGGCGCAGCCGCTGCATCGCGCGGCGCCGTGGACTCCTGCGCGTCCGTGGACTCGTCCGACTTCCCCGCGGGCAGCGCACGCACTCCTTCATGACGCTCGAGCCACCAGACGAGCTGCTCCTCGACAGGCCAATTCGGCGGTGGCCCCACCTGCGGACTCGAACACGCACTGAGACCGAGAGCGATCACGAGGAAGAGCGGCCAAGGGCTGAGACCGACAACAGTTGAGGGGCGAGGCATCATGGATCTCCGGCTCTCAGGTCGCACGTCCACTCACGCTCTCGGCAAGCTGTACGAACTCGACGAGGATCGGCCCGAGCGTGATCACGAACAAGGCCGGGAGGAAGCAGAGGACAAGCGGGAAAGCGAGTTTGGCGGGGAGGGCTTGGGCACGAGTCAGCGCGTCTTCACGCCGCCGGCTCCAGAGGTCCTGGGCTTGTGAGCGCAAGGTCTCCGCGAGAGCCGCGCCCACCTGTTCGGCTTGCAGCAACGCGGACACCAGGATCGAGACAGAGGTCAGCTCGATACGCGACGAGAGGCGACGCAGCGCGGTCGTTCGTGGGATTCCTGCGAGCGCGTCCTGCTGGAAGTGACGCAGCTCTTGAGCCAGCGGGCGGCGCGCGTCTTGGACCTCGAGCACTCTGCGCAAACCTGCATCGAGGCCGAAGCCAGCCTCGCCGAGCGTGGCGAGCAACTCGAGCACGACAGGCAGATCGCGTTCGATCGACTCCACACGGCGCCGCCGCGCGCGGCGAACCCACAACCACGGCATGCACGCCACGAAGACGAACGCGAGCCACGGCGAGGCCATCAGCATCGGGACGAACACATCGCCGAATCCGCCAGGCACATCGGCGGTCCAGAGAGCGAGCATCTGGCCGGCATCCAGGTGACTGAGGAGCAGGCCGACACACGCACCGAGGACCACGCAGAGGCCCAGCGCGATCAGGAAGCGGCGGATCGCGTTCGGACCTCGCAGGCCCGCCCGCAACAGCCAAGCGCTCAAGCCACTCTGCTCGTCCGCGCGCCGCGGCGCCTCTTGGAAGTCGCCGGGTTGAGCGAGGCGCTCTCGCGTGAGCAGCCGCGCTGCATGTCGCATTCCGAGCAACACAGCGATCAAGCCCACCCCACCCAAGATGACGCGCAGGAACGGTTCCACCTCAGACCTCCAGGCGCGTGATGCGCGCCATCCAGGCGATGCCTGCGACCTGCAACAGGATCGCCGCCGGCACGAGCCAGCCTGCGAGCGCGGTGCCGAGGAAGGTGAGCACCCGCTGTTCGTCCGAGCGACTGAGCAACACCGCCAAGCCGTAGGTGATCGCGAGCACACCGAAGACCGACCACTGCGCCTCACTCGACTGGGCCAGCACACGCCGCTCGACCGTGACGCGATCGCGCGTGGAGCGCGCCACGGCAGCGAGCGTGGGCGACAGCGAGCCGCCGCCTTCCCAGTGCGCGGCCAACGCGAATCGGAACAAGCGCACGCCCTCGAGCGGGAGCCTGCGCTCGAGCAGCGCGAAGACTTCCAACGGCCGCTCACCGAGGCGCAGGCGCTCGACGAGATCACCCACGAAGGCACCCAGTGGACGCGGCGCCTCGCGGAAGGCGCGGTCGAGCGCGTCGGCGGGAGAGGATCCCGCGCGCAAGCCTGCGACCGTCATGTCCAAGGCCTCAGCGAGCTGGACTTCCAGGCGGATCCGGTACCGCCGCGCGAGCAAGTCGAGCAGCATCCACGCGATCTGGAACACCAGGACGCCGAGCGCGAGACCGATCGCCGGCGTGAAGGGCGCCAACACGATCACCGACAGCGCGACGGCCAGCCCGAAGAGCATGGCGAGCACGAGGTCGCGCGCACGGCGGCGCGCATCAGCACGCGTGGAGACCATCGCTGCTGGAGCGCGCTCCGCCTCGGGTTCCTCCGGCGCGAGCCGCGCGAGCGCTCCGTGATGGCGCAAGCGCGAGACGGCGACGACGCCCCCCACCACCAGGAGCGTCGCGAAGACGAGCCACTCCGTCATCGCGTCCTTCCCTCGGGGCGAGGGCCCTCGGGGCGGAACAGCGCGACGTCCACGTCTTCCCCGCGCCGAGCGAGTTCCTCCACCGCACGCGGCACGATCCCGGTGCTGGTGAAGGCGCCTTGCACACGTCCGGAAGCGAAGCCTGCTCGCTCGAATCGGAAGATCTCCTGGAGCTGCAAGGTCGTGCCTTCGAGCCCCACGACCTCGGCCACGGACTCCACGCGACGCACGCCGTCGCGTCCGCGACTCACGTGCACTACGAGTTGAATGGCCGACACGATCTGTTCGCGAATCGCGCGCGAAGGGAGCTCCGTGCCCGACATCAGACACAGCGTCTCGAGACGCGAGAGTGCGTCGCGCGGGGCGTTGGCGTGAAGCGTCGTGAGGCTGCCCTCGTGGCCGGTGTTCATGGCCTGGAGCATGTCGAGCGCCTCGCCTGCGCGCACCTCACCGACGATGAGTCGCGTGGGGCGCATGCGCAGAGCGTTGATCACCAGGTCGCGCGCCGTGATCAGCCCGCGCCCCTCCACGTTCGCCGGACGCGTCTCGAGCCGGACCACATGCTCCTGCTCGAGGATGAGCTCCGCCGTGTCCTCGATGGTGACGATGCGTTCGTCGGGCGGGATCGATTCACACAGCGCGCCGAGCAGCGTGGACTTACCTGCGCCCGTGCCGCCTGAGATCAAGATGTTGAGTCGGCCGCGCACGGCGAGGCGCAGGAAGGCGAGCATCGGCTCGCTCGCCGAACGGTGCGTGAGCAGATCCTGTTGCGTCAGCCGCCGGCGACCGAAGCGTCGAACCGAGAGCGTGGGGCCGTCGATCGAAGCGGGAGGAAGCGTGGCGTTCACGCGGCTGCCGTCCGGGAGACGCAGGTCGACCATCGGCCACGACTGGTCGATGCGACGTCCGACACGCAGCGCGAGCCGTTCGATGAGACGCTGCACGTGCTCTGCGTCGCGGAAGCGCACCGCGGCGCGCTCGAGACGGCCGAAGCGTTCCACGAAGACCTGATCGGGACCGTTGACCAGGATGTCGGTGACAGCGGGATCCCCCATGAGCGGCGCGAGCGGCCCCACCCCGAGAGCTTCCTCCACGAGGTCTTCGGCGAGTCGATCCCGTTCGGTGGCGTTGAGCGGGAGGTCGCCCTCTTGCTCCACGCGACGGACGAACTCAGAGACCGCGTCGCGGACTGCCTCTTCGCCTTCTTCGAGCACCTCACGTTCGCCGAGCTCTTCGAAGAAGCGCTCCTGTAGTGCTGCGCGAACCGAAACGGCATCCGCACGACTCGAGGCGCGAGGCGAGCGGGAGGTGTTCGTGTCACGCGTCTCCCGCGAGCGCGGAACGGCGTCGCGCTGAATGCGCCCGGCTGCGTCGCGTGACAGGTTGCGCTGGAAGAGGTCCCGACTGCCGTCAGTCATCGGGCGCGCTCCTCAGGCCCCTCGGCCCCAACGACTCGGCTTCGGTGGCGAGTCGATCCACGTGTTCGGCGCTCACGCTGTCGTCGTGGTGGTTCCGGTCTGGCGAGAGCAGGCCACGACTCCCGGCGCGCTGCGGCAGCGCTTCGATCTCATCGACCACGCCCGCCACGCCGCGCCCGAAACGTCCGAAGCGCCCGAAGCGACCCAGGCGCAGAACCGCTGGGCGACCGCTGTTCACGGCGGCGAGCGCACGGCGGCTGTAGGGAATCACGTGGTGCAGCGTGCGGTCGAGACGTGAAGCGACATCGCGCGGCCGGAGACTCCCGCTGAAGGACGGGTGTGTTGCGTTGAGCACCAGTCGTTGGCGCTCTTCGGGCAGACCCAGCTGCCCCAGCACCCTCACGAAGGCTTCGGCTCCCAACACGTTCGGTACGAGCCCGCTGATCACGATCTCGACCAGGTCGGAGAGGTCGAGGATCGCGAGCGCCACCGAGTCGACCATCGGGAACGTGTCCACGATCACCACGTCGAAGCTGCGCCGCGCCACGGTGATGATGCGGCTGATCGCTTGCTCGTCGACGTCGGCGGCGTCGAGCGCATCGCGCGGCGCGGCGAGCACTCTCAGGCCGCACTCGTGCTCGACGCTGAGCGTGCGCAGCAGCGCGTCGTCGAGGCGTTCTGTCTGCCTGGCTGCGTCTGCGAGCGTGGTCTCGCACGCGAGATCGAGCAACGAGGCGCACACACCGAGTTGCAGCGAGGCGTCGATGAGCAGCACCCGACCGGGATGGCGTGTCGCGAGCAGCGTGGCGGTGTTCACCGCGAGCGTCGACTTCCCCGCACCGCCCTTGTTGCTCACGAAGGACACCACGCGACCACCGGCCGTGGCGTTCGCTCCGCTCTCGAGCAGCCGCTCGAGCACTTGGCCGAGCTCGAGTGAGGACACGGGGCGCTGGAGGAAGTCGCGCACGCTCGCTCGAACCGCGGGGATCAAGGCGCCGGGCTCGTCGATCTCGTGGGAGCGGTAGGCTGCCACGACCAGCGATTCGCGGCTCGCCTCGAACACGCCCTCACCCGCCGCGCGCAAGCTCGCGGCTCCGCCCTCTGCGCTGACGACGACGAGGTCGGGACGGTGGTCACGCGCCCACTCGAGCCCGCGCCGGAGTTCGCGCTCGGCGTGCACGTGACCGCTCACGTCGCGGACCCGTTCGAGTGCGTCCCTCACTTCAGCACTGAGGGTGTCATCGGGGGAGATCACCAGCACTTGGATGGATTGCACGTGGGAACTCATCAGCGCACCAAAACCGGAGCGCGCACTGCGAAGGGCAAGTTCGCTGAGGCGTTGAGCAGTGCGCTCAGTGTTGTCGGCGCGAAGGGGAGATGACGCCGTGGAACGAAGCTCGCCGTCACTCCTCGCGGCAGCACGAGCCCCTCTCCTGTGGGCCCCTCCAAACGACTCAGCGCGATGTCGCCGGCTGCTGTGGGAGCGCTGAGCTCCACGGCACCGAAGCCGATGATGCGCTCGCCGAGGCCGGAACCAGGGAGCACGTCGGCGTACACAGCGACCAAGGCCACCAACTCTGCGATGTCGACTGTCACATATGTCACATCGCCTCCTGCGCCGAGAACGGGATCGACGAGGGCGGGTTCGCCCAGTGCGAGCATCCCAGGGGTGACGAGGCCTGGCACCACCACGCGCCCCACCACGGGCCCCGCTGCGCAGCCTGTGTCGATCACGACTTGGCCGCCGGGTTCAAAGCGCAGGTCGACGGGCCCGCTGGCGTCGAAGCACGCTGTCCATGCTGCTTGCGAGAGCGCGAGCACGCCTTGGATGACGGCGTCACCAACGCCATCGCCATCGTCATCGACTTCTACGGAAACGGACGCCAAGGCACCGCTGCCCGCATCGGTCACGCAGGCCACGAGTGCTGGCCGAGCATCGGCGATGGCCGTGCCGCGCAAAGTGATGCCCGCGTCGATGTCGCCACCGCCGGCGCCATGGACGAGAGCCCCGCGACCGAGCAAGTAGCGCAAAGGGGGAGCGCTGGAACTGGCATCCGCCACGTCGTCGAGACCGAGCGGATTTGAGGTGCGACGCAGGCGCGCGAGGAAGGCTGCATGCTGCTGCGCGAGTTCCGGGTTGCCGACGGCCTCTGTGGACACGAAGTCGCAGCGCTCGTAAGCCTGGTTCTCGAGAAAGCCGGGCGGGACGCCGAGCATCGCCGCGCAGTCTGCAGGGTCGACGCCGAGCTGGTAGTCGCCCGCCACGAGATCACCAACGGCCAGGTTCTCGACGTTCAGCTGCACGTTGGGGACGACCGCCGCCTGACCGACTGTGATGACGCCACCAGCGAGGCCGCCTGTGGACGACGCCGCGTAGTCCGGTCCGATGCCGAGTTGGATCGAGGAGTTCGGAGCGCTGCCGGTGGCGAGCCCATCCAGGTCGAGTCCGTCTTCATCGAAGGCGCGCAGCAGCAGCGCCCGAGCGCGCTCACGCCGCGACAACTCACGCGCGGCGGGAGCCTCCGTGAGCGGGACGTCACGCCAGCCGAGCCCTTCGAGGGCAGCCCCCTCGACGGCGCCCTCCATCCGGCCCTGCACCACGCGCGCGAGCCCGAGATCCAAGATCAAGCCAGCGAGGCCGAGGAGTCCGACCACGAAAAGCACGAAGATCAAGAGCACGGCGCCCTGCTCGCGGCGGTCTCTCGGTGCCGGTGCGGTCGATGCGCGCGGACCTCTCAGGCCGGCGCGGTACGAGGCGCTGGTCATCGGTCACGCCCCCGCGGCACGGGCGTCAGCACGCGATCACTTCCGTCGATCGTCTCGACCAGACTCATCCCGCCTTCGCTCGACTCGCTGCCCTCGCCGACACCACCCCAGAGCGGCCAGTTCGGAGCGCGAGGGCTCGGTGCGGGATCCTCGTCGTGGGCGCCCGGTTGGCCTGACCGCGGCACGCAGAGCACGCGCATCTCGAGCGCCAGCGCCTCGGCGAGTGGCGCGACTTCGTGCGAGTCCACCGCCACGACGATCTCTTGGACCGGGCGGGTTCGCGTGACGAGCCCCTGCGTGAGCGTGTTCACGGCGAGCGGAACGCTGCGTGTCTGCATCGGCGTGACGACCACACCGTTGCTGACCAACGGACTGACACGCGCCTGTTCGCGCAAGGTGCCGAGCGCCGCTTGGATCTGGAGTTGGCGACCGAACACTCCGCCCATGTCGCGAGTCATGTTCGTGTCCAACTCGATGGGCACCGAGCTGAGCATGTCGAAGTGGTCGCCCGGGTTGAGACCCACGAGGCCGTCGATGCGGCTCACGTCGATGCGCAAGGCGCGCTTCCCCGGCGGGATACCTGCGGTCAGTCCGGGTCGTGTGCCCTTGGGCAGGAAGTCGCGCTCGGTGAAGGCGTAACCCGCCGGCTTGTCGTGATCGAGCACCCGACCGATGACGTCGCGCAACTCGGTCAGCGCTCCCGTGCGCTCCACCTGCTCCGGCGTGAGATAAGCCACCGCCAAGCGTTGCGCCTGTGGGTTCCAGAGATCGTCGCGCGTGAGCTGATGATAGGCGGGCAAGCCGCGCGCGCTGATCGGCACCCCCACGCGTCCGGGCGGCGGCCCCTCCTCGGTGCGCTCGCCGAGCGCGAGCACGAGCGGACCGTTGAACCACGGAATCGTGAGCGTGTTTCCGAGTGCCAGGAGCAGGAAGGCCGCACCGACACCCAGCACGACCACGCACAACAACACGGTCCACCAAGGGAAAGCCCGTGAGCGTCGAGTGGGAGAGACAGCCATGCGGGGACGAGTCCTGTTCAGGGAAGGGCGAGTTCGCGGCGGAAGACGGCCTGCGCGCTGAGCACGCGCCGGAAGGGCCGCACAGTCTTGCTCTGCGCAAGCAGCTGGCCGAGTCCGCTGGCGCCGCCGTACGCGCCTTGCTGGCCGCTCAACTCACCGAGGAGTTGGGCGCCATCGAGCGGGACGTCGGCGTCGACGAGCACGGCCGTGTCGTCGGCCTCGATGACATTCACGATGTTCGGTTCGAAGGGGCCCGCAGCGTTCGGAACGTGGGCGGTGAGCGACGCCGCCTGCAACGCCACATTCACGCGCAAGCTGACGAGCCCGCCATCCGGCGCGAGCACCCCACCACCCGGCGCGACCATCGAGAACACGCCGGTGGAAGGGTCGCTGCGATCGGGGCGCACTTCTTCGATCACGCGCGCCCAGACCACATCGGTTTCGTTTCCGGTTGCCGCGTCGCGATCGAGGACGATCGGCACCTGCACGGTGAACTCCACGTCTGGCGCCGCGGAGGACAGCAAGGTTCCGGGCACACGGAGGAGGCGTCGCGCGCTCCCGTCGAGCACCGGATGATCCACCATCATCAGCGGCCTGAGGGACTGGTTCACTGGCGGGAGCGAAGCGAAGAGCTCGTCGAGAGTCGACTCGACCGCCGCGGTTTCGGGGTTGTCGAGGTCGTCGAGATCGATCACGAGCCAGCGGTCGTCGAAGATGCGTTCGCGCACTTCGGCGGAGGCGAGCGCGCCTTCGAAGCTCGTCGAAGCTGGCAGCGGAACGAGCGCCAACTCACGCGCCGCCGTTCGCGCCACGGTCTGCGCCGTCTGAGCGAGGAACACTCCTCTTCCCAAGTCGAGCACAGCCGCCACGAGGAAGAAGAGCACGAGCGCGATGAGCGCGAACTCGAGGATCACGCCACCGCGCTGGGATCGAAGCTGCGGGGCGACGGCTGCAGCGCGCGAGTCGTTCATAATCCGGCCCCCTGCATCTGAGGCCAAGGCCCCTGAAGACAAGCGAAGCAGAAGCCCGCGGCGATGGCGATGGCGTAGGGCAGTTCCGGCGCGCCCGCTTCGCGATCGGCGAAATCCTCATCGCTCACATCACCGGCTTCCGGGCCCGCCGACGCGCGTGAGCGCGAACTTCCATAGAGCGTGACGAGCGCCAAAGCGCCTCCCGCGACGGCAGTGCCGAGCAGGAGTTGAAGCGCGGCCGGCCAACCCAGCAAGGCGCCGATCGCACCGAGCAGCTTCACGTCACCTCCGCCCAGGCCGCCCGCATAGAACAGCACCGCAGGCAGCGCGAAGGCGACCGCCGCACCGAGTGCGGTGGCTCCCCAACTCACGGAGTCCCAGCCGAACGCGCGACAGCCGAGCGCACACACCAGCATCAACACCGACACCGTGTCGGGAATCTCGCGAGTGCGCACATCGGCCCACACGGCCACACCGAGGAGCGCCAAGGGGACGAGAACGATCATGAACTCACGAGCTGGGGGATTCCGAGAGCAGCCCGGAGCCCCCCTCGCATGGAGGGGGCCTCCGGGCCGAGAAGAGCGATCAGGTCGCGGCGCACATCGCCTCGCAGCGCGGCACCGCGAAGTGCCCGCGCTTACGGATCCTCACCACCCGCTTCGACGACGAGCGCCTCGAGCTGGTCGCCGTTACCGACACCGAGGAGGTTGTCACCGAGACGCGGGGCGTCCGGGTTGGCGGCGATGCCGGCCACGTCGAGCGTCAAGTTGCCGTCGGCGTTGGCGGCGGTTTCGATGAGCTTGCCGCTCACGATGGGTGCGTTGTCGTCGGCGTGGGCGCCGGGCATGATCGACGCCGTAGCGGCCATCATGTCGCTGGTCTTGTGTCCGAAGATGGACACGGCACCCGCGGCGACGAGGGCGACGCCGGCGGTGAGGAGCGCGTACTCGATGAGCGCGGCGCCCTTACGATTACGGAGGAGCTTCAGCATAGGAGTTTCCCTTTCAGGAGGTTGAGTCACTAAGAGTTCGATCGAGCGATGCAGCGCCCGCTCACCTTGTTCATGCCGCGGCTTAGTCGCGGGTTCCGTTTGATTGCGGTCGGTCTTCCTGTTCGTGGTGTTGATCACCGCGCAAGTCGTCGAGCAGGCCTCGCAGGAGCTCGGAGGGGTCTCCGAAATCCCAGAGGAGCGCGTCGGTGCGTGGTTCGTGGAGCACGGTGGGATGCACGACGAGCACGAGTTCCAGCTCGTCACGTGAGTCGGAGCGGCGTCGGAAGAACTCGCCGAGCACGGGGATGTCTGCCAGCCACGGCGTGCGCGACTCCGACCACTCGCTGTCACGACTCAAGAGCCCGCCGACGACGAGCACCTGCCCGTCTCGCAGACGTGCGCTGGTGCGGAGTGAGCGGGTTTCGAATCCCGTCGTAAGCTGATCCGTTCCCGTGGTCTCGCGCACGAGCGTCGTCAACTCGGGGCTGGGCGTTGCCACGCGCGGCGCGAGGTCGAGCGTCAACCGACCGTCTTCCCCCACGAGCGGACGCACGTCGAGCTGGATGCCGAACTCGCGGAACACCACGGAGTTGAACACGCCTTGGGCCACGTCGTTCGTGGCGAAGGACTGCGGGATCGGCACTTCACCACCGACCTGGAAGAGCGCGCGTTCACCCGAGAGCACCGTGAGCGACGGACGCGCCATGCTGCGCGCGATGCCCTCTGTCTCGAGGATTTGGAAGGTCGCGTCGAGGGCTGCGTTGTCACCCACGATCTGCAGCTGGTTGCGGAAGCCGTCTTCGAGGAAGGAGACCGCGTTCTGGATGTCGGCAGGTGACGTGGCTCCGACACGGCCTGCGGCAGCGCCTTGGACAGTCCCTGCAGCGGCGGCGGGTTGGAGGGATCCCTGAGGGATGTCGCCCCAGAGCAAGGCCAGTTCGCTCTCGCGACTGCGCAAATCGCTGACGTTCACCTCGTAGAGCTGCACGTCCACTCGAACCTGAGGCAACTCCGAGACTTCCACGAAGGAGAGCAGCCGTCCGCCCGCGGCGCTCAACACGGTGGCGCGCGCGATGTTGGATTCGAGACGGTTGCGCAGGCTCGTGTTCCCCGACGAACCGAGGAGTGAACTCGAGCCGGCTCCGCCGCTCTGCGCGAAACCCCGATCTGCCTGGGTCGCACCGTTGCGGTTCACGAGGGCGCCCGACTCGTCCGAGACCACGTTCACATCGAGGTCCCCGCGTTCGTCGGTGACGATGCGCGCCGTGAGGTGGATGAGTCGGCTGAGTTGCACCTGGTTGCGCACCTCTCCGCGCAACAAGAACAGATCGCGCGCGTCGTCGGGGAGCTCCCCGGCCATCACGCGCTCGATGTGCACCTCACTGAACGCGGCTTCGCTCGAGAGCGCGGCGCGGACTCGACCGTCGACACGGAGCGGGAGCTCTGTCACGCGGATCAGATTGATGACGCCAGTTCGTGCGCTTGGCCGCGTGGGGTCGACCTGGACCGCCCCGAGCGGCGAGTCGATCGACGGCGCCCCGAAGACCGGCAGGCTCACCCGGGTCGCGCCGAGCCACGCAGCCGCCGCGCCCTCTGCGGCCCGCGAGGTCGCGAGGTCAGGGACGACGCCGCGCAACACGAGCGCCTCGCGATCCGGCGCCACCTCAGCGGTGATCGAGAGATGCAGATCCGACAACGCGCGCTCGAGCAAGCTCAGGTCGGGCTGGACAGAGATGTCGAGACTCTGCACCGACCCATCGACGAACCAGACGTGCACCGAGGTCCGGCCCGTTTCCTTTCCGAGCAGCAGCACTTCGCGATCGTCGAGCAGGTTCCACCCGAGCCGGTCGGGATCTCCGACCGCCACGCGCGCCACCGGGCGCTCGAACAACACACGCCGGTGCGCCCCTTCCACCAGACTGAACCAGCGAACGCTCTCAGGCGACGTTTGCGCGCTGAGCGCGCTGAGGCACGCGAAGCAGACGAAGACGACGTGGCAGAGGAGCCGTGGAGAGCAAGAGATCATGATGCGCAACGCCGCGTGGCACCTGACGCTGCGGCCGGACGCTCCAGCCGTTCTCGGAGCGCAGAACGCGCGCGATTCAGGCGCGAACGCACGGTCCCCACGGGGAGCGCGAGGCGCTCCGCGAGCTCCGCATACTCGAGCCCTTCGAAGGCCTGGAGTTCGAGCACCTCGCGATGGGCCGGCGAGAGCTCGGCCACGGCGCGGCGGACCTCTCGGGCCTCTTCTCGACGGGCGAGGATCGCGCTGGGTTCCTCGGCATGGAGGCAACGCTCGCTGTCGCTCGCTGCACACTCTTCGTGGTGACAGCGACGGCGCGCGGCGCGCAGTTGCTGCAGCGACGACTTGCGAGCGAGGTAGCAAAGCGCGCCGCGCGGGTCGGAAGGCAGCCAGCCCTTCGACCAGATACGCATGAGGGTGTCCTGCACGGCGTCGCTCGCGGAGTCGGAGCACCCCAGAACGTTCGCTGCAGCACTCGTCATGCTGCGCAGGTGGGGACGGACGGATGATTCGAAAACGGCCGGGGAGACCCTGGGTGGGGAAACCGGCTGCTGCGGATAAGACGACATCGGGGGACCTCTTGAGTGCTCGCAAACCGAGCCCGAAGCTCGGACGGCAACTCGACCAGGCACGAAAGCCAAGCCGGACGCGAAGGTGCGGAGCCCGTCAGCAGGTCGAGTGAACACTCGACGGCGACTGAGCTCCGCGACTCAACTCACGCGAGGCGGAGAGGTCTTGGGAGACTGGCGCAACACAGCGATCCGTCGTGCGGGCGCTGTGGAGGCACGCAGGACAAGCTGCGCACCACGAGGCCTGACGACGAAGCTGGAGGCTTCGTCGGGAGCGGAGCTTCCCTTGGGCCGGCTGGCAAAAGCCAGTGCGCACGCAGTCGAGTGCGCCTCGGCGTCACTGGAAGACTCAGCACGCAGTCCGGGCACACCCACAACGGCTGCCGGAACAGTGTTCGCAGCTTCTCGTGGGGCTGCCCCGTGCTCCTCCGGGCCCGCAGCGTCCGCATGTTCGAGCACACCATGCGTGGCGCACCACGAGTGCGACTCCATGTGGTGCCACTGCGGCGCAAACCATCCCGCGAGGAACGCAACGAGTGCGATCCATGCCCCGGCGCGTAGGCGGTGAGGCGCGCTTAGAAACGAAAGAGCGGCAACCATGAGTTCATTCAAGAGCGATCGTGAGAGCCGGTCAAGCGTCCCCATCGATAAAGATTACTTGGGAACTTCCACCGACCGAGCGGCATGGCGCGAGCCCGCCCTCAGAGGATCGCCGACCTGAAGAGCTGGCTTGCGAACGTCGACGCCCCGCTCAGTCACAGCATTTCGAGGCGCGGCTCATCGATGACGAGGAGCACCCTCTGCCCCCATCCTCCTCAGAGTGGAGCGGGCAGCAGCCGCCTGCTTGCGCGAGTTCGTGAGCGCGTTGGAGGTCTTGCTCGAGCTCGGGAGCCTCCTGCATGCAGCAAGCCAGGCAGTCGATGAGCTTGGCGTGGAACGGGCTCGAAGCTTCGGCGAGCGAGCAGTAGACCCACAACCCGTCTTTGCGGGTGACGACCAGCTCCGCCTCACGCAGCAATGAAAGGTGTCGAGACACCGTGGGCTGCGGCACCTCGAGCAGCGTGACCAAGTCACCGACACACAGGTCGCCCTGATGCAGCAGGTTCAAGATGCGCAGCCGGATGGGGTGCGCGAAAGCGCTCAACAGGCTCGTGAGATGAGGTGCTTGCTCGGTGCTCATGCCGAGACTATATTCGGAAATGTGAATCTAGTCCAGCGCCCGAATGGAGCCCTCCCGTGACCGACCGCTCGCCCCGCTTCCACCTCTCGCTGCGTGTGCAGCCCAAGAACGTCCCCGCTCTCGTGGACTTCTATTCCGCCGTCTTCGGTGCCTCCCCTGCCAAGCAGCACGCGGACCACGTGCAGTTCGATCTCGAGACTCCGGCGCTCAACCTCACGCTGACCCCCACCGACCGCGCCGCTCTCGGGGAGCTCGACCATCTCGGCATCCAGCTGTTCTCCGAGAGCGAACTCGGCCAGGCCCGCCAGCGCGTGCAATCGGCTGGCATGAGCGTCCGCGAAGAACCCGATGTCGACTGCTGCTACGCGAACCAGACCAAGTTCTGGGTCCAGGACCCCGAAGGCCGCGAGATCGAGTTCTTCCTGAAACACGCGAACATCGAGCAGCACGGGAACACCCAAGGCGAACAGAGTGACGACCAAGCCGAGGTGTGCTGCCCGTCCAACACCGAGCCGTCCGCTTGCTGCCCGACGACGTCCGAGTCGTCGCCCTGCTGCCCCGACACCACGGCCTGACGAACCATGAGCGCACCCGAGTGCAGCGTCGGCGGACGCCTCTCCCTCTTGGATCGGTACCTCACGCTGTGGATCTTCCTCGCGATGGCGGTGGGCGTGACCATGGGGTCACTCTTCCCCGGCGTGGTGCCCCTGCTCGACAAGCTCAGTGTGGGCACGACCTCGGTGCCCATCGCGATCGGGTTGATCCTGATGATGTACCCGCCGCTCGCGAAGGTGCGCTACGAGGAGATGGGCCGCGTGTTCCGCGACGGCCGCGTGCTGATGTTGTCGCTGGTCCAGAACTGGATCATCGGTCCGGTGCTGATGTTCGGACTTGCGGTGCTGTTCCTGCGCGACGAACCCGAGTACATGATCGGTCTCATCCTGATCGGCATCGCGCGCTGCATCGCGATGGTGATCGTGTGGAACGACTTGGCCAAGGGTGACCGCGAGTATTGCGCCGGGCTCGTCGCCTTCAACTCGATCTTCCAGGTGCTCTTCTATCCGCTCTACGCGTACGTGTTCCTCACGCTCGCGCCGGGATGGTTCGGCCTCACGGGTGTCGAGATCGACGTGTCGATGGGCGAGATCGCGCAGAGCGTCGGCATCTATCTCGGCGTGCCCTTCCTCGCCGGCTTGCTCACGCGCCTGCTGCTCGTACGAGCCAGAGGTCGCGAGTGGTACGACGGCACCTTCATCCCGCGGCTCAGCCCGCTCACGCTGGTGGCGCTGCTGTTCACGATCATCGTGATGTTCTCGCTGAAGGGCGAGGCGATCGTGCAGCTCCCGCTCGACGTGCTGCGCATCGCGCTGCCCTTGCTGATCTACTTCTGCGTGATGTTCCTGGTGTCCTTCTTCATGAGCCGCGCTGTCGGTTCGAAGTACGAGCAGACCGCCACGCTGTCCTTCACCGCGGCCTCGAACAACTTCGAGCTCGCCATCGCCGTGGCGATCGCGACCTTCGGGATCGACCACGGCGCCGCGTTCGTGGCGGTGATCGGACCGCTCGTGGAGGTCCCGGTGCTCATCGCGCTCGTGGGCGTGGCGCTCAGGCTCCAGCGCAAGTACTTCCCGCAGCAATCGCTCGAACCCGACGTCACGGCCGCCCAGGACACACCGTCCACTGGCTGAGACGCGCCGCAGTGGGCCCGCCACTCAGGGAGTCGCCGGCTCCGCGAAGCGCAGCCGGTACAGATCGTGACTGAGTGCGAGCGGCGGCGTGTCACGGCGCTGGATCGCCAAGCGGCTGGGTGCGTAGAGCGGAATCACGTAGGCCTCTTCGTGCAGCTCGGCCTGCAACGCGCGCAGGCGTTCCTGGCGCGGGGCTTCACGTGGTTCAGCGGCCGCTGCGCGCACCAACTCGGTGAGCCGGTCGTGCGTGTCCCAAGCGCGCGTGCTGGTCGCAGTGGGCGCCTCGAGCGGTGGCAGGAAGCGTGCCACGAGTGAGATCCACGGGTCGTAGGGGACGCCCCATGTCTGCTCGAGACGCAACTCGTAAGCGCCGCGGTTCAAGGCGTCGTCGTAGTCATCGGGTTGGAGCGGAAGCAGCGTGAGCGTGCACCCGTGGCGCCGCGCTTGCGCTTGCAGGCTGGCGCCGAGGAGCAGGTCGCGAGCTTCTTCGGCGCGCAAGATCAGGCGCAGTGTCTCGCTCGACGGAAACTCGCTTGCGACGGTCGCAGCCACGTCATGAGGCCGAGCGCTGGGCCACGCCGTCACGCTCGGGGCCGCCAGATTCCAAGCCGCTGCCGCTCGTCCTCGCTCCACGTCACGCACCAGTTGCTCGCGGTCGACAGTCGCTGCCACAGCACGACGAAGCTCACGCGACGGCGCGCCCTCCCCACTTCGAAAGCTCAGGTACAGCAGCCCGGATCCGGGAGCCTCGCGCAACACGAAGCGGCGGTCTCGAGCCAGCGCTGCGAGCCGCTCGCGCGGGAGATTGCCCGCCCACGAATCCATCAAGACATCGAGTTGGCCTTGCTCGAGGAGGTCGAGCGCCGCGTGACCATCGAGGTCGCCGAGACGGCGCAACTCCAGCGTCTCCGGGCCGGAGACGTCTCCGGGGCCGTGCTCCCAACGCGCGTAATGCAACACGCTGCCGGCCTCACTCTCACCCACCAGGCGGTAGTCGCCGCTCCCGAACGACGCGACGCGCACCCCTTGCCCGTCGACACAGCCAGGCGCCGTGACGGCGGTGGGGTTGATCGCGCACAACTCAGGCAGCAAGGCCACCGGCTCGTCGGTGTGCAGCACCAAGGTGTGTGGCCCGCGCACCTCCCAACGCGTGATGTGTGTCGCGGCGCGCAACCACGCGTGTTCGGGCAAACCCACCCAACGCCGCAGGTGAAGCGCCACGGCGCTGGCCGTCACGGGGGTGCCGTCGTGGAAACGCGCGCCTTCGCGCAACTGCAACACGAGCGCACGGTCGTCGTCTTCGAAATGCCAGGCTCTGGCCAGAGCAGGTGCGAGACGACCGGCGCCGTCGCGCTTCACGAGCGTCTCGAAGACCAGTGTCTTGGTCTCGAAACCGCCGCCGTAGGAAAACGGAGAGAGCACGGCTCCCCCACCGAGCGCGGCACGCACGCCGATGCGGAGCGCGCGCCCTTCACGTGCTGTCGACGTGCTCGTGCAGGCGCACAACCAGACCGCGACGAAAACCCAGACGCAGCCTGCGCGCAGCTTCAGTGTTCAACCCCAGGCGACGCGCCGAACTCGGGGCGCTCAGGCGGATCAGGATCCGTGGGCACGCCATCCAAACCGGTGCCGGGCTCGCGCGCGAGCAACACGATGCGCCCGCCGTACCCGGAGGCGATGAGCTCCGTGGTGGCATTGCGACCATCGAGTTCGGCGCTCGCGAGCCAGTGCCCCTTGTCGCGGTCCACGAAGATCGTGCGCGCAGACCAGTCACCGCCCGCGGGCCGTGAAAGCAACTGCACCTTCTTCGAGTATCCGAAGACCGCCACAGTCTCCACCGTGGGGTCGGCATCGAAACGGCCCGCCGCCAGACCACGAGGACCTTGCGGCCCGGCGTAGATCACCTCGCGCTTCCAGGTGCTGGAGTCGAGCGCGCCTTCGAAACGCAACACGAGGCCGTCGTCCCGCGTGACGTAGAGCACCCATGCTGCGCCCGCTTCTCCGCTCCCGGGTGCGACGGCGATCCGCCCGGTGCCAACGGGCTCGCGTGAGATCAGGTGGCGTTCGAGTCCGCCGGGCTTCCACTGCAGCAACTCCACTTCACCGGTGCGACAGGCGGCCAAGATCATCGGGCGCTCGCTGTCGGCGTCGAGCACGAGCGCTTGCCGCACGCGCGCTTCGAGGTTGGCGAGCGGCGTGGCGTCGAAGTCACGTGCCCCCGAAGGCGACACGACGTAGACCTCGCCGCGCAAGGTGAACACGAGCAACTCCACGCCCTCGCGCTCGGGCATCAAGTCGTGCGCCACCAGCGTGTGGATCTCTTGCGACGGGAAGCGCGCGATGATGCGCGTGTCGAAACCGCCGTCACGCAGCGGAACGACCTGATAGAGATTGCCCTTCTTCCCGCCCGTGTAGATCTCCGCTCCGTCGACGCGCGGATCCACGTCGGCTTGCTGCAGCGCGCCGAGCCAGGCGCCGTCCTCCACCGTGAAGTTGGGCGTCCACTTGCCGCTGTAACCGGCGAGCAGCCAGCAATGCCCCTTGTCGTCGAGACCGAAGATCTCCGGCAAGGCGAAGAGCGGGAAGGCCTTGAGCGTGCCGACGGTCCACACGCCGACGTCGCCGTTGTCGAGCACCAGACTCGCTTCCCAACCTTCACCCGCCGGCAGCGGCACCTCCGCCTTGGTGGGATCTTGCGCCGCCTGCTCCGGGACTCCAGGGCTGGCCAGCGCCACCGGCGGCCCGCTCGCACACGCGCTGAACGATGCGCAGACCAACAGCGCGGCTGCGCGCGCGAGCGAGCTTCTCGTGCTCTTCATCGTGTCGGCTCTCCACCGAGGCGTTGTGAGCCTCAACCTTGCGGGATGTCGGCGACGAGATCCAGGCGACGCGACACGGTGTTGCTCACTTGCAGCTTGGATCCCGGGGTGGCACGCACCCATGCGTTGGCGTAGAGCATCACGCCCGGCATGTCGACGCCGATGTCGGGCACGACGAAGCTGGCCGAACTGTTCAGGATCAACATCGCCGGCGAGTGCACGCTGATCAGCGTTGCCGGTGAGGGCGCAGGCAGACCGAGGTCGAGCGCGAGGAACAGCGCGGCGCTGTCCGCGGGGACATCCACGCTGAGCGTGAGTTGCGCTCCGCTCTGGATCGCCGGCGCACCGATTCCGGCGATCTGCGCCGGCTCCACGGAGAGGTGCAGCGACCCCGGGAGCGACTCGAGTGCCAAGTCGCCGGCGAAGGCAAGCCCGGACACCGCGCCCGAGCCGCCTTGCACGCTGGCGTCACCGAACTCGAGCACACCGCCCACGTCGAGTGCGGCGCCCGCGAGTCCGCCGAGCTGCGCGTCGCCGCCACGCACGAGCGTGCCACCGTCCACGCGGAGATGCACTGCGGCACCGGAGACGAACCGTCGCACGGCATCACCACCCGAGGGCTGCATCGAGGAGCCGTCGCCACCGAGCACTTCGGTGCGCACGAGTCGGCCGCGCACGGGACCGGAGAGATGCAGCGCATCGCCAGCGGGCACGCCGAGGTCGTCGTCGGCATCCCAGCCTGCCAGGCGCGAGTCGATGATCTCGAAGCTGAACCCGGCGCTGCCCCCGAGATGCACACCGGCACCGAGGAAGCCGTCGCCGGGGCCGGGCTCCACCGCGCTGCCGCTCATGTGGAGGTGGAAACCGTCGGCGCCCCCCCCGATGAACACGCCGCCGTCCACGAAGACGCCGTCGATCACGACCACGCCGGGCGACTGCTCGTTGCCGCTGATCGGCACGGCGTTGAGCGCGCTCCCGTCCCCCGCCGTGAGGTTCGAGAGCACGGCGGTGTAGCCGATGCTGGGCTCACTCACGTGCAGGTCGACGCGATCTACGACCACGCTCGCCGCATCTTCACCGAGCCCGATCACCGACACGCCCACCTCGAAGAGGAACGGAGGGTAGTGCCCGGGCAAGAGCAGCAGTCGATCTCCGGGACGCGCCACCGCCATGGCGCTCGCCACGTTGGTGTGCGCGCTCTGCAGGCCACTCGCGTCGACCAGGATGTCGTCCGCGAAGGTCGGCGACGCTGCGGCGAGTGACACGGACAGCGCGATCAGGGTCTTGAACATGGGTCCCCTCCAGGGTGGGTCGAAGCGCGCTCACGCTTCGAAGTGTTTTCAGAACGAGAAGATCTCAGTGGTGGTCGTCCAACCGGCAGGCAGCAAGATCTCGGCGCGCGGCAGAGGCATCAGCAAGCCCAGCGACGCGAAGGTGTTGTTCGAGGTCGCCTGCAACAGCAAGCGATCGCCGTCGGCCACGAACATGCCGAGCCCGCGCGGTCCGAAGGCCGGATGGAAACCGAAGCTCGCGCGGCGAGCACCGAAGGTCTCGGGGATCGGGAAGAGTGAACTCACCGCGTCCTCGAAGGCGGCCGGCAGGATGGCCCGGAAGTTGGGGATCGCCGAACTCTGCAGCAACTTGGGAGACTCGACGTCCTGCTGACCGAGCTCGCCGAAGTCTGAGGCGGCGAGTGCACCCAAACCGTGGTGCGACGCATGACCGACGAAGCTCAACCCGGTGAACACGCCGGTCTCGGGTGTCGGGAAGCGCGGGTCGAAGAGCGCGGGGAAGATGATCGACTGGTCGGGGAACTCCGGCGTCGACACCACGGTGTGCGGCGGCGTGTACACGCTCACCGGCACGTCGTCGGGCACGCTGAGCACCTCGAGGCCGGGCACACCCGGGTTCGGTGCGCCGGGGAACCAACTCGTGGCCGCGAACACGCGCGTGCCGTCGTGGCTCCAGATCGGGCGGTCCATGCCCTTGGTGCTGATGCGGCCACCGAGCGCGCCGGCCACGCCGATCTCACCCCAGTCGCTGGACGCGCCGAGTGTGTCGAGCGGCGAGTACAAGATCACCACGCGCTCACCACCGTCGGCGGGCTCGGACACGAAGGGCGGGCCGAAGCTCGTCTCGAAGGCCATGCGCGTGCCCGAGACCGACGGGTTCGCGAAGGGTTCACCAGCGAGATCGCTCAGCGGCAGCGTGCCCACTTCGGCCGGTTGGCTGTCGAGGAAGCGCACGCAGCCGACTGCGGATCCCTTGATGAAGAAGGTGCCGGGCGGCGGCTCGCGCAGCAGCGCGTACACGTAGGTGTCCGTGCCGTCGCCGATCACGCCGAGCTCTTCAGCTCCGGCCGACGGGATCCAGTTCTTGCCGGGAACGCCGGGCACTTCACCGAAGACGCCCGACTCCGACGCGCCGCTCGCGTCCCACGCGAAGAAGCCGCCTTCCTCGAGCTGAGTCCCGCTCGCGAAACTCGACGTGCCCACGATCCAGGTGAGCGTTCCGTCGCGGTCGAAAGACACAGGGTTCGTGGTCGGCGCATAGGGCGTCGTGTCGAGGAAGTCACCGAGGGCGATGTTCGTGAGACCGCCGGAGAGCGTGACCTCTTGGATCCCCGTGGACGTGGGAACCCACACGCGTCCGCCGGCCTCGTCCACAGCCAAACGCTGGGTGTAGGCCGACGGGGCGCCGGGCAGCTCCAACGTGGCCGGACTGAGCGGGATCAACTGCCCTCTGCTGGCCCAACTCCAACCGCGCAGCAAAGTCGTGCCGGAACCCGTGTCTTCCGCCGAGAAGACCCAGCGGTAGTTCGGCAGCACGGCGAGGTCGTAGCCCGGGGGGTTCTGGGTGGGCACCAGCGTCGAGGTCACGGGCGAGGTGCGGTAGTCGACGAGGTGCACCGCGCCTTCGCCCACGTCAGCGCCCATCGGGGTCATCAACACGAGCGGCGCACCGTAGGCGATCTGCGTCTCGAGCGCGCCCAGCGTGCGCCGCCGATGCGACCATCGCGAAGGCACGCTGGCAACGGGATCACCGATGGGAATCGGGGTCGCGGAGTTCTGAACGTCGAGCTGGAACAGCTGCGAGGTGCTGCCCGTCGCGTCGCTTGCATAAACGAAGCTCCAGCCGAACGAGCCGGACTTCGGGAGCTCCTGGGCAGACGACGTGGCGCTGCAGAGCACAGCGGCCATCAGAACGAGCACGAGGTGAGACGACATCAGGTTGCGGAACACGAGCACGACTCCGAAGAATTGCGTAAAGACGCAGGCAAGCTCGGAGCGACCTGAAGACGGACCCTTCCCAAGGCAGGACACACGCCCGTTGGGATCTCCCCTCATTCGACTGTCTCTCTCGTTCCTGCCCGCCCGTTGGCGGCGCTCGGGATGCGTCGCACGGCGGCGGGGAACGACCGAGGAGCGGAGAACGAACGCATGTTCTGCGCATAAACTTCATGTGCATGAACGGCTCTGTGTCACGCGCAACGAGACAGCCGTTCCGCTCCACGAGCACGCCGCGCTCTCCCCGCGGACAAGGCCTTTCGCTAGACTCCCCCGCTTGCGGCGCGGCGCCCCGCGCGCGCCCACCGAATCGCAGCCTTTGAGGAGGCCTCCAGCATGAACGTCCTGTCCACACTCGTGGCTTCCGCCGCCATCGCGGTGCTCGCCAACGCCAGCAACGCGCAGATCGCCACCCCCCCCGCCAGCCCGCACGCACAACTCACGCAGCAGGTCGGCATGGCGACGGTCACGCTCGACTACTCCCGCCCGAGCATGAAGGGCCGCGAGATCTTCGGTGGACTCATCAGCTACGGCCAGATCTGGCGCGCGGGAGCCAACGCGTCGACGAAGATCAGCTTCGACCAGGATGTGGACTTCGCAGGAAACGCGGTGCCCGCCGGGACCTACGCGCTCTACCTGATCCCGAACGCCAAGCAGTTCACGGTGATCCTGCACAAGAACACCCAACTCTGGGGTGCCGGCGGCTACAACGCCGACGACGACCTGCTGCGCGTCGAGATCCCGGTCACGCGCCTCGCCACGCCGGCCGAGTCGTTCACGATCGACCTCCAGAACTTCCACCGCAACGGCGCCGAACTCGTGATCCGCTGGGCCGACGTGCAGGTGGCGGTGCCGCTGCTCATAGACGGTGACCCCGCCATCCTCGCTGAGATCGATGCCAAGGTCGTGAACGCCACGGGCCCTGTGTCGGCCAGCGACTACTTCAGCGCCGCGGCTTTCTATCACGAGACGGGTCGCGACCTGGGGCTGGCCGCCGGCTGGATGGACAACGCGATCGCCATGCAACCGCAAGCATTCTGGATGGTGCTCGCCCGCGCAGAGCTCGCCTATGACATGGGTGACATGGAGCGCGCCAAGCAAGGCGGCGAACGCGCGCGCCAGCTCGCCAGCGAGAGCCCCAGCGGCGACTACGGCTACGTGGGACGCTCGAACCTCTTGCTCAAGAAGATCGCCGCTTCGAGCAACGACGCCTGAATCCCCGGCTCCGCCTCGCGACGCTCGGGGTGCAAGCAGCGCACGGGCTCGAGCCAGGCCGCGGAACCTTCGGGTGAGCCGTTGCAGCGCGCATGCAGCTTGCGTTTCGTTCGCGACGGGTCGAGCTCGTGGCCTTCCGTCGTGCCTGGAGGCCGCGCGCGACTCAGCCTGTGTTGCGTAGTCCGCGCGCGATGCCGCGCACGGTTTGCACCAGCGCGCGTTCCAGTTGCGCGTCTTCGCGATCGGTCGCGCGCCAGCGTTTCAACAAGTCGACCTGCAGCACACTGAGCGGATCCACATAGGGGTTGCGCAAGCGGATCGAGCGCTGCAAGCCGGGATCGTGATCGAGCAGCTCACGGGCCTCACGGACTTCGAGCACGGCCTCCACCGAACGCGCGTGCTCCTCGCGCAGACGCGGAAACAATCGCGCGCCGACCTCACCGGCCAGCTCTGCGTAGCGCTCCGCGATGTCGAGGTCCGATTTGGCGAGCACCATCTCGACATCGGCCATGAGCACGGCGAGGAAGGGCCAGTCGGAGACGGCCTTGCGCAGCGCGTCGAGTCCGTGCTCTGAGATCACGGCAGCGAGCCCACTGCCCACGCCGAACCAGCCGGGCAGGACCGCGCGGCACTGCGTCCACGCGAAGACCCACGGGATCGCGCGCAGGTCGGACACGCCGCGCATCTCGCGCCGCCGCGCCGGGCGCGAACCGATCTCCAGGCGCTCGATCACGTCGAGCGGAGTCATGCCTTGGAACAGCGCGGGGAAGTCGGCTTCATCGTGCACCAGGGCGCGGTAGCAGGCACCGCTCGCGTCGCTGAAGGTCGCAGCGAGCGCGCGCTGGGAGTCGCTCGCCGCGCGCGGTGACGCCGCGCCGAGGCTGCGTTCGAGCAGCGCGCCGAGCGAGACCTCGAGCGTGCGCAGCGCCACGCCACGCAAGCCGAACTTACCGCCGATGGCCTCGCCTTGTTCGGTGGCGCGCACATGACCGCGCACGGCGCCGGGCGGCGCGGCCAAGATCGCGTCGCGCGGCTTGCTCCCGCCGCGACTGATCGAACCGCCGCGCCCGTGGAACAAGCTCAGCGTGAGCCCGGCGCGCGTGGCCACTTCGACCAGGCGCTCTTGCGCGCGCTCCAGAGCCACGCGCGAGGACACGAGGCCCCCATCCTTGTTGCTGTCGGAGTAGCCGAGCATCACGACCTGCCGCGCGCCGCGCGCCTGCAGGTGCCGCGCGTAGCTCGGGTCACCGGCGAGCTGCGCGAGAACATCGGGGCCGGTACGCAGGTCGGCCACGGTTTCGAAGAGCGGCGCCACGTCGAGCGGCACGCCGCCGTCGGGGTCGACGCAACCGCCGGCGCGCGCGAGCAGCAACACGGCGAGGGCGTCGTCGGGTCCCTCGGCCATGGACACGATGTAGGGGCCGAGCGCTCGGGCGCCGTATCGCGCGCGAGCTTCCGTGAGCGCCGCGAACACGTCGAGCACGCGGCGTGTTTCGTCGTCCAACGAAGCGGGCAATGCGCGGGGCGGCTCCGACAAGGCCCGCGCCACACGCGCCACGCGCTCCGCTCCCGGTCGTTCACTGAACTGCGCATCCCCGAGCAACACACCCACCACGCGACGATGAACGGCGGCATCTTGACGCACGTCGAGCGCGGCGAGATGGAAGCCGAAGGTGTCGAGACGCCACAAGGCACGCTGCACCAGCGACAGCCCCGCGCGCGCTCCGCCGTGCCGGGTGAGGCTGTCTGCGATCAGCTGCAGGTCTTCGCGGAACTCGTCGGGTGGGCCGTAGCCGCTCGACTCGCCGCAGCCCTTCGCGACCAGGCGCGCCTCCATGTGCCAGAGCAGCAAGCGATAGGGCATGTCGCGGAAACTGTTCGGCACCTGCGCCGCTTCGCCGGGGAAACGGGAGTCGTAGTCCGCCACGCGATCGAGCAACGCCCGGTCGACGCCCACGCGCGCGACACATTGCGAGAGGTGTTCGTGCAGGCCGCGCAACTCCTCGCCGTAACGCCGCAACGCGAGCTCGAGGTGTCGTGCGAGCGTGGCGCGGATCGTGTCGGCACCCACGTTCGGATTGCCGTCCATGTCGCCGCCGACCCATGACGCGAAACGCAACACCGGCTGGCGCAAGGGGAAGGGCCGACCGTAGGCCTCGGCCAAGCTGCGCGCCAACTCTTCATGCAGCGCGGGCACCACGCGATAGAGCACGTCGGACAAGAAGAACAACACGTGCTCCACTTCATCCGCAACGGTGGGACGGGTGGGCAGCTGCTCGTCGGTCTGCCACGCCGAGGCCATCTCGAGCAGCACGCGCTCATCCAGCCGCGCCAGGTCGCTCGTGTCGAGCAAGGCGGCGCCGAAGCGCTGCACCAACAGGCGCGCGAGGCGCTGCTCCTTCTTGAGCAGGGTGCGTCGCACGGCCTCGGTGGGATGCGCCGTGAACACCGGTTCCACGAGCAAGCTGTCGAGCGACGCGAGCACGCGCTCGGCAGGCACTCCGTCCGCAGCGAGTGCGCGCGCGACGGCACTCAGACTCCCCGGCTGGGCCTCCCCCGCCCGGCGGTAGTCGACACGACGCCGCAATCGGTGCACCTGCTCGGCCATGTTGACCACGCCGAAGTAAGCGCTGAAGGCGCGCGCCACGTCGAGCGCGATCTCAGGTGGCAAGGCGAGCAGCGGCGCCGTGAGTTCTTCGTCGGCACCGGGTTCATGCTTGCGGCGGCGGCGCGCGGCCAGGCGCGCGCGTTCCACGGTCTCGTACACCCCGCTCGGAGCGAGCTCCCGCAACAGTTGGCCGAGCTGTGTGCCGAGTCGCCCGACCTCAGCGCGCAGCGGGCGGTCCTTGGGATCGAAGTGAATCTGACCGGGGCCTGCGGGGTGCGCTGTCATGGTGAGACATGGTGCCCGGCGGGAGGCCCGATCGAAAGCTCCACTCGCGCTCGTTCGCCGAGTCTCGCCTAGCCAGTTGCGCAGTGGCTGATACCCTCCCTGGGTCGCTGAACGCACGCACTCGACATTTCCTGGGCACACCTTCGTTGGCCGAAGCCTCAATCGACTCCGGAGCGACTTCCCAGGGCAGTAGCGCGCCCCGTGAGTTCAGCCCCGCGCTGCGCTTCCTGGCGTTGTGCGTGGAGCTGGCGCTGGTGCTGGGCCTCACGCATGTGTTCGAGCTCGAGGCCAGCAGCGGACTGCTCGAGCTCACGCCCTGGGTCTTCGGCGGCTTCCTGCTGCACGCCGCCCTCCCCGCGCGCTGGCGCCTGCGCGCCTTCCTCGCGCTCTCGCTCGCGGGTTTCGCCGTCGTGTTCGGGCCTGCGCTCGCTGCTTGCATGGTCGCGTTGGGGCTCACGCTCCTGGTGATCTGCCACCTCCCCGTGCCTTGGTGGCTGCGACTCAGCTTGCTCGGCGTCATGGGCACGCTGCTCACCGCCGCGCGCGCCGAGTGGGTGTTCACCGACTGGTCGCTGGAGATCAACACGATCCTCCCGGTGCTCGGGTCGATCTTCATGTTCCGGCTCGTGCTCTACGTGTACGAGTTGCGCACCGAGAACCCCGACCTCACAGCGTCGCAGCGCTTGGCCTACTTCTTCATGCTGCCGAACGCGCTCTTCGCGCTGTTCCCGATCATCGACAGCAAGACCTTCCGCCGCACCTACTACGACCGCGACGCGCTCGAGATCTACACCAAGGGCGTGCGCTGGATGGGACGCGGCGTCACGCACCTGCTCATCTACCGGATCATCTACCAGCACTTCACGCCCAACGTGGAGGCGGTCAGCGACCTCGGCGGTGTGCTGCTCTCCATGGTGTCGAGCTACGCGCTCTACCTGCGCGTGTCGGGCGTGTTCCACCTGGTGATCGGAATGCTCGGTCTGTTCGGCTTCAACTTGCCGGAGACGCACCACCACTACTTCCTGGCCTCCGGCTTCAACGACTTGTGGCGGCGCATCAACATCTACTGGACCGACTTCATGATGAAGATCGTGTACTACCCGATCTTCCTGCGCCTGCGTCGACGCAGTCCCACGCGCGCCATGGTCGTGGCCACGCTCTCGGTGTTCATGATCAGTTGGTGGCTGCACTCGTACCAGTGGTTCTGGATCCGCGGAAGCTTCCCCATGACCGCCGTCGACGCGATCTTCTGGTCGCTCTTCGCCGTGACCGTGCTGGCGAACTCGCTGCTGCAAGCGCGCGCCGGCGCTGCGCGCAGCCTGCGCGGAAAGCGCGTCACGCCACGCTCCGCTCTGGTGCACGCACTCAAGGTCGTGGGCATGTTCAGCTTCATGTGCGCACTCTGGTCCTTCTGGACCGGCGGCAGCATCGACGGCTGGTTGAAGCTGGTGAGCGCGGCGGGCAACTCGCCACCCAGCGACTTCATGTGGTTGTTCGCGGGTGTCGCCGGCGCGCTGGCGGTGGGCACGATCTGGCAGCTCGTCGCACAGCGCCCCTGGACCGCGCTCGTGGACCGACCGAGCTTCCGCGGCGCGTGGTGCAGCAGCATGGCCTTGCTGCTCGGCTTGCTCTGGATCGGCTCGCCCCAGGCGTCGGGCTTCGAAGACAACACCTACGTGGCCTCCTTGCGCAAAGAGCGCCTCAACGCCCACGACGAAGCGCGCAGGCTCCGCGGCTACTACGAAGAGATCCTCGACGAGCGCCACGACCTCGGCGTGCTGGGTCAGCTCGCACAAGGCAAACCCGCACACTGGCTGCGCCTGAGTCAGACGGATGCCCTCATGGCCGTGAGCGACCGCCTCTACGACGCAGAGTTCATCCCCAATCACGAACTCATGTTCTGCGAGGCGAGCCTGACGACCAACCGCTGGGGCCTGCGCGACAAGGACTACAGCCTCGAGAAGCCACCCAACACGGTGCGGATCGCGCTGCTCGGCGCGTCGATCGAGATGGGCACGGGCGTGGAGAATCACCAGACCTTCGAGGCGCGCCTGGAGCGTCAGCTCAACGAGGAACGCGCCGCCGACGCTCCGCAGGTGGAGATCCTCAACTTCGCCGTCGCCGGCTATTCACCGCTCGCCCAACTCGACGTGCTCAATGCGCGCGCCCGCGCCTTCGAACCCGACATCGTGATGCTCGTGGCGCACACGATCGACCCGCAACTCGTGATGCCACACCTGGCGCGGCTCATGGAACGCGACAAGTTGCGACTCAACCCGCAGCTCCAGCAGATCGTCGAGAAGGAAGCGATCGATCCTTACTTGGAGGCGGGTCCCGAGACCAAGCACGACATCTGGCGCGACCAGCGGCGCTTGCTGACTTGGGTCTACAACAGCGTGGCCTCGATCTGCCACGCACAGCAGATCGAACCGGTGTGGGTCTTCTTGCAGCACCCGCCGAACCCGAGCCCCGCGCAGGTGCTGCGTGGTGAGAAGTTGCACGACCTCGCGCTCAAGGCCGGCTTCACCACGCTCATGCTCGACGGCGAGCGCGTGTATCCCGCTGACCGCTGGGCCTCGCTCACGCTGCGCCCCTGGGACAACCACCCGAACGTGGAAGGCCACCAACGCATCGCCGACGAGTTGCTGCGTCAGTTGCGTGAGCACCCGCAGCTGCTCGCGGCCGCTGCGTCCACCACCGAACGCTGACGACATCCCCCCATCCCGTTTCACCTCCGACCCGAGACGACTCATGCCGGACCGCTCCGCCGAGATCCACGCCGCCACGAAGGCCTTCATCCTGCAGGAGTTCCTGCCCGGCGAAGACCCGAGCGAGCTCACGAACGGCACGCCCCTGCTCTCGGGCGGCGTGCTCGACTCCATCTCCACCGTGAAGCTCGTGGGCTTCCTCGAAGACACCTACGGCATCGAGTTCGCGGCGCACGAGATCAGCGAAGACCACCTCGACACGCTCGACCGACTCACGGCGCTGGTCACGGCGAAGCTCGGCTCTGCGTGACACTTCACGAGCTCCTGCATCGCAGCGCGGCCCGCACGCCCGAGCACACCGCCGTGGAGACGCTGGCGGGTGAGTCGCTGAGTTACGCGCAGCTCGACGCGCGCGCTCAGCGTGTCGCGGAGGCGCTCGCCGGCTTGGGTGTCTCGCCCGGTGATCGTGTCGGCGTTCAGGTGCCCAAGTCCATCGCGGCGGTCGTCGCGCAGTTCGGGGTGCTCGCGTCCGGCGCCGCCTACGTGCCGGTCGACGCGAGCGGGCCGCGCGCGCGTGCTGTGGAGATCTTCAGCGATTGCGGTGTGCGCGCGGTGCTCGCCGACTCCGTCCGCGCCGAGGCCTTGCTCGAAGACTTCGGCGCGCAGCAACTCACACTCCACAGCGAGCTCGACGACGAACTCACGCTGCTCGTGCGCAGCGAGACACAGTCCGCAGGCCCCGCAGATCTCGCCTACATCCTGTCGACCTCTGGCAGCACCGGCCGACCCAAAGGCGTGACCATCACACACGCCAACGCGCTCAGCTTCGTGCGCTGGGTCGCCGACACCTTCCCCGTCGGTCCCGAGGATCGCTTCTCCTCGCACGCGCCCTTCCACTTCGACCTCTCGATCTTCGACCTCTACGTGCCGATGCTCTGCGGCGGCACGCTCGTGTTGATCGACGAAGCCACCGGCAAGCAGCCGCGCGCGCTGGCGCCGCTGATCGCCGAGAAGCGCCTCACGGTTTGGTACTCCACGCCTTCGATCCTCTCCCTGCTCGTGGAGCACGGCCGCCTCGAACGCCACACGGAACACGCGCCGCGGCTCGTGTTCTTCGCCGGCGAGGTCTTCCCCGTGGCCGCGCTCCGTGCACTCACCGAGCTGTGGCCCGACGCGCGTTACCTCAACCTCTATGGTCCCACCGAGACCAACGTGTGCACCTGGTTCGAGGTGCCCACGCCGATCCCCGCGGCGCGCAGCGACCCCTTTCCCATCGGCAAGGCCTGCGACCACGTGCAGACCGCCGTGCTCGACGATCGCGGCGCCTCGCTTCCCGACGGCTCCGAGGGCGAACTCTGTGCGCGCGGGGCGCCCGTCACGAGCGGTTACTGGCAGCGTCCGGAACTCAACGAGCAGGCCTTCCATGAGGCCGACGACGGCAACTGGTACCGCACCGGCGACATCGTGCGCGAGGAACAGCAAGGCTACGTGTTCCTCGGGCGACGCGACCGCATGGTGAAGCGCCGCGGCAACCGCGTGGAGCTCGGCGAGGTCGAGGCGCGCCTGCACCGTCATCCCGAAGCGCGCGAAGTCGCGGTGCTCGCGCTGCCGCACGCCGACGGTCTGCGCCTGCAGGCCTTCATCGCCTGGCGCGCCGAGCCCGCTCCCACGTTGCTCGCGCTCAAGCGCTTCTGCGCAGAGCACCTGCCCGCGGCCATGGTGCCCGACACCTTCACGGCGCTGCCCGCGCTGCCGCGCACGTCCACCGACAAGATCGACTACGAATCCCTGAAGGGTCTCGCCTGATGGACTTCGCCCCGTCTGCCGAGCACAAGGAACTCTGCGCCGAAGTGCTGCGCTTCGCCCGCGCCGAACTCAACGACGGCATCGAAGAGCGCGACCGTGCCTCACGCTTCCCGCGCGAACTCTGGGACAAGTGCGGCGACATGCGCCTGCAAGGCCTGATGGTGCCCGAAGAGTACGGCGGCGTGGGGCTCGACCCGCTCGGCACCGCGCTGGTGCTCGAGAGCCTGGGCTACGGTTGCCGCGACGCCGGCCTCGTGTTCTCGATCTGCGCGCACCTGCTCGCGTGCGTGGTGCCGATCTGGAAGCACGGCAGCGAGGAACAGAAGCGTCGCTACCTGCCGAAGCTGAGCAGCGGGGAGTGGATCGCGGTGAACGGCATGACCGAACCCGGCTCGGGTTCCGACGCCTTCGCCATGCGCACGCGCGCCGTGCCGCGCGGCGACGACTTCGTGCTGAACGGCGCCAAGACCTTCTCGTCGAACGGGCCGGTGGCGGATGTCGCGGTGGTCTACGCGGCCACGGCGCCGGAGAAGCGCGTGGGCGGGATCTCGTGCTTCCTGGTCGAGAAGGGCACGCCGGGCTTCCGCGCCGCGCAACAGTTCGAGAAGCTCGGCCTGCGCACGAGTTCGATCGGCGAGCTGCTCTTCGAAGACTGCGCGCTGCCGCAAAGCGCCTTGCTCGGCGGCGTCGGCGCGGGCGAGACCGTGTTCTCCGAGTCGATGGCCTGGGAGCGCATCTGCCTCGTGGCCGCGCACGTCGGACACATGCAGCGACTGCTCGAGCAAGCCGTCGAACACGCGCGCACACGACAGGCCTTCGGCAAACCCATCGGCAAGCAACAGGCCGTGTCACACCGCATCGCCGACATGAAGGTGCGCCTCGAAGCCGCGCGCCTGCTCACCTACAAGGCCGCGTGGCGGCTCGACCGCGCGCGCGACATCGCGCTCGACGCCTCGATCACCAAGCTCTACGCCAGCGAAGCCCTGCTCGACTCGGCGCTCGACACGGTGCGCGTGCTGGGTGGCACCGGCTTCATGGAAGAGTGCGACGCCGCGCGTGCCCTGCGCGACGCCGTGGGTGGCGTGATCTACTCGGGCACCTCCGACATCCAGCGCGACATCATCGCGCGCTGGTTGGGACTCTGACGGACAGCCGCATGACGCTCGCCTTCTCCGACATCCGCAAGCAGATCGACACGCTCCAGATCGCCGAGCGCTTCTTCGACTCGCTGCTGCTCTTCAACCTCGCCGACCTGGGCGTGTTCGCCGCGCTGGCCCACGGCCCGCGCACGCTCGATGAGCTCGCGACCGCAACCGGCGGCCACGCGGAAACCCTACGGGCGGTGCTGGACGCGGCCGTCGCGGTCGACCTGCTGCAGCTCCCCGAACCCGAGGCCGAGCCGCTGCGCTACGCCGCGTCGCCCGCGCTGCTGGCCTGCCTCGGTGATCCCGAGTCGCCCACCTATCTCGGCGAGTGGATGAGCTTTCTCGGCGCGCTCGTCTCGCCGATCTCGCAGGTGGCCGAGGCGGTTCGCACGGGCATCCCGGCCGGCTCGATGGTCGACGGCAGCGAACGCGACAACCGCCCCGCGCGCGCCATGACCCGCGCCATGGACGCCTACGCGCGCACCCGCGGCGTGGAGATCGCGCAGCGCCTGCCACTCGACGGCGTGCGTCATCTGCTCGACGTGGGTTGCGGCCCCGGCAGCTATGCCATGGCCTTCCTCGACGCCAACCCGCAGCTGCACGCCACGCTGCTCGACCTGCCCGGCCCGATCGAAATCGCGCGCGGTTACGTGGCCGAACGCGGGCTGCAAGCGCGCGTGAGTTTCGCCGCTGCCGACGCGTTGCAGTACACCCCCGAACGACCCGTCGACATGATCCTGGTGTCGAACATCCTGCACATGCTCGGCCCCGAGCGTTCGCGCGCGCTGCTCGCGCGTTGCTTCGAGATGTTGCAACCCGGCGGGCGCCTCGTGCTGCAAGCCGAGTTCCTGCACGCCGATCGTCGCAGCCCGCGCTGGCCCACGCTGCTCAACCTGATCATGCAGGCCACCACCGAAGGCGGGCGCAACCACAGCGTGGACGAGACCAGCGCGTGGTTGGCCGAGGCCGGCTTCAGCGACATCGAACACCAGCGGCTCTCGCCCTGGAATGTGAACAGCGTGCTGCTCGGTTGGAAACGAACATGACCCTCGACTGCGACGTGATCATCATCGGCGGCGGCCCCGCGGGCTCGGCCACCGGCGCGTACCTCTCCAAAGCCGGCATCTCGAACATGATCGTGGAGTCGGCGGTGCATCCGCGCGAACACGTCGGCGAGTCGATGGTCACGGCCTCCACGCGCGTCTTCGACGAGCTGGGTTTCCTGCCGACCATGGAGCGCAAGGGTTTCGTGCACAAGTACGGCGCCACCTGGCACGCGCCCGCCGGCCGCGGCACCTTCTCGATCGAGTTCGGTGAGTTCCCGCAGGACGACATCCACCAGAGCTACACCTATCACGTGGATCGCGCTCAGTTCGACCACGCGTTGCTGCAACACGCCGAGTCACTCGGCAGCACGGTCCACCAAGGCCTGGCGGTCGACGAAGTGCTGCTCGACGAGCGCGGCTTCACCAACGGCGTGGCCGTCACGCGCAACGGCAGGCGCGAGGAGCTGCGCTCCAAACTCGTGGTCGACGCGAGCGGTCGTCGCACCCTGCTCGGCAGTCAACTCGGGCTCAAGAAGAAGGACCCGCTCTTCGACCAGTACGCCGTGCACGCGTGGTTCGAGGACGTGGCGCGCGGCGGCGACGCGACCGCCGAGCACATCCACATCTACTTCCTCGAGGTCGAACGCGGCTGGGCTTGGCAGATCCCGATCACCGACACGATCACCTCGATGGGCGTGGTGGCCGAGAAGTCGAACTTCCGCGAAGCCAAGGGCGATCACGCGGGCATGTTCGCCAAGCTCGTGCAGAGCAACGACAACCTGCGCGACGCGATGGCGCCCGCCAAGCGCGTGAACGACTTCAAGACCGAGGGCGACTACAGCTACTCGATGACGAAGTTCGCCGGCGACGGTTTCGTGCTCGTGGGCGACGCGGCGCGCTTCGTCGACCCGATCTTTTCTTCGGGCGTGAGCGTGGCGCTCTACTCGGCCAAGTTCGCGAGCGAGTCGATCGTGGCCGCGCTCAAGACCGGCGACGTCTCCGAAGCCGCCTTCCAGCCCTACGAGAAGCGCCTGCGCGCCGGCGTGGAGATCTGGTACGAGTTCATCCGGCTCTACTACAAGCTGCTGCCGCTGTTCACGTACTTCATCCAGTCGAAGAAGCATCGCTTGCAGGTCTTGCGCTTGTTGCAAGGCGAGGTCTTCGACCGCACCGAGGTGCCCGTGCTCGACGCCATGCGCGAGTTCATCGCGCAGGCTGAGAAATCCGACAAGCACGCCTTCTCGAGACGACTCACCGACGTGCCTGTCGACGACGCCGACGCGAACTAGACGCCGCCGTCGAGCAAGACCACCTGCGCCGGCCCTGTGAGGTGCTTGGCGCCGCCGGACTCGAGCACGAAGAGCTGCATCTCGAGCGTGAACACGTCGAGGCTCGGGCCGAGTTCGGGCACGGGCAAGTTGTAGGTCGTGATGCCGTTGCCCATCGGCGCCAACCCCACGGGACCGAGCAGGAAGGGCGTCGCCACGTAGATCGCGCCGGCGAATCCGGGCTTCGGCACGTTGAGCGTGTCGAGACCCACGATCAGGAAGGCGCTGTCACCCGCCGCGCCCGTGATGCTCAGCTCGAGCAGCTCGCCCTCGCGCGCGGGAGAGTCGGTGAGGAAACGGTGCGGGCCGCCCGCATAAGTGGTCTCGGCGCCGTCGACGACCTTGCCTTGCCCGTCGAAGTTCGTCCAGCAGCAGGCGTTGCCTTTGACGCCGCCCGAGTACACGCCGCCGACGAAGCGCACGAAGGTTCCGAGCTCGGTGCGCACGCCATCGCCACCGTTGCCGAGCGGCGGGCCACCGATGAAGTCGTAGGAGTCGCCGCCGTTGCCGCCCGAGGCGATGACGCCCGAGAGCAGCACGTCGGAGGAGCCGCTCACGTCCACGCCGTTGCCGCCGAAGCCGGCGTAGCCTTGATCCGCGCCGTCTGCGCCGCGCGCGATGACCTCGTGCAGGTCGACGTGACTGTCTTGCACCACGACCGCGCGGCCGCCGTCACTGCCTTGCTCCAGGCACAGGAACTGGCCGGCGCCGTCCCAACCGAAGCCGCCCTCGGCGAGCACGCTCTCGAGCACGACGTCGGCGCTGGAGCGAACGACCAGCGCATCGCGGCCGGCCGGCCAGAAGCCGAAGTCACTCGAGCAGCCGCCGTCGCCGGGTTGCAGGGTGGCGGCCAAGATCGTGGAACGCTCGATGCGCACGGCGCCGAGGCAGTGGAGCACCGAGAGCGCCGGAGGGATCAGCGACATGCTGAAGGCATCGAAGAAAGTCGGGAACGGTGGCGCGATCTCCAGACCCGCCAAGCCCACGCGCTGCCCCTGCTCCAGGTTCAGGATGCGCACGTGCCCCGCGATGCTCACGCCCACGCCATCGGCGACGAGCTGCATCGAGACCCCGTCGATGCTGACGCCGCTGTAGACACCCGGCGCGATGAGCAACACGTCACCCTCTTGCGCGGCGGCGACAGCCGCGGGGAGATCCGTGAAGTCGGCACCTCCGGCGGCGTCCACCTGGATCAGGTCGGCGCACAGCGGCGCAGCGAGGCACAAGCTGGTCGTGAGACCTGCAACGAGCATGACGAGAGACGTCATCGGCGCGGCTCCTTTCCCGGGGGGCGCTGAGCGCGCCAGCATAGGGCACGCGCCCCGGATCGGGGCCGTCCGGCGTGATGCAACCCTCGCCCGCCGACGACCTGCGCGCGGCAGCGCCCGGGCGCGACGACACCTCCGATCGTCTACGCTGGGGCGATGCAGCCCTGGGAACAACTCGACAGCACCACGGTGCCCGGCACCACCACCGAGATGAGTCTGCATCGCCGCGGCGACGTGTTCTCGATCCGCGTGGGCGCCGTCGAGCTGATGAACAACTGGATCTACGGCATCGACTGCGGTCTCGCCGATCACGGTTGCGCGGCCTTGTCCCAGCGCGACACGGCGCGCGTGCTCATCGGCGGGCTCGGCATGGGTTTCACCTTGGCGCGCACGCTCGCGAAGCTCGGACCGAAGTGCGAGGTCGTCGTCGCTGAACTCGTGCCCGCCGTGGTGCGCTGGAACGAAGAGTTGCTCGGCGACCTGGCGCACCACCCGCTGCGGGATCCACGCACGAAGATCGTGCAGCGCGACGTGGCCGAACTCATCCGCGCCGAACCCGCGAGCTGGGACGCGATCCTGCTCGATGTCGACAACGGACCCGAAGGCCTGTCGCGCAAGGGCAACGACAAGCTCTACAGCAAGGCGGGGCTCGCGGCCGCGCGCGAGGCGCTGCGCCCGCGCGGCGTGCTCGGCATCTGGTCGCTCTCGGGCGATCGCTCGTTCCACGGCCGCATGAAGCGCGGCGGCTTCGAGGTCAGCGAGCACTTGGTGAAGAAGCGCGGCGGACGCGCGCGACAACTCATCTTCGTCGGACGACCGAGCGACGCGGCGCGGTCGGCGTCGAGCAAGGACAGGGCGCGCAGCTCCTCGAGCGCGGCACGCAAATCGAACGCCGCGTCGGGCGCGACACGCCAGTCGAGCGGCGCAGCGCGCACCTCGAGCGGCGGACCGAGCGCGCGGCGGAAGCCCGGCCTGAAGAGTGGCGGCGGACGACCCGAGCGTCGAACGTGATCCGCCGCGAGATTCCCCACCACCTGCGAGTTGCCTCATGCGCGTGTTGATCCTCGGCGGCACTGTGTTCCTCGGCCGTCACCTCGTGGAGGCGGCGCAGCGTCGCGGGCACGAACTCACGCTCTTCAATCGCGGACGGAGCAACGCGGATCTGTTTCCCGAGGTGGAGACCTTGCACGGTGATCGCGAGGCCGGCGCCGACGGGCTGGCCGCGCTGCAAGGCCGTCAGTGGGACGCGGTCATCGACACCTGCGGCTACTTGCCGGGCGTGGTGGCCAGCTCAGCGCGCGCGCTCGCCGACGCCGCACCAGCCTACGCGTTCGTGTCCTCGATCTCGGTGCTCGCCGACACGTCCACTCCGAAGCAAACCGAAGCCGCACCGCTCGCGCAGCTCCCCGACGGCGCCGCGCCCGATGAGTTCACACTGCCGCACTACGGCGCGCTCAAGGCGCTCTGCGAAGCGGAAGTGCGCGCGATCTACGGTGAGGCCGCGCTCATCGTGCGACCGGGACTGATCGTCGGGCCCCACGACCCCACAGACCGCTTCACCTACTGGCCGCGCCGCGTGGCGCAGGGCGGCGAGGTGCTCGCGCCACCCGCCGAACAACGCGTGCAGTTCATCGACGCGCGCGACCTGGCCGACTGGATCCTGCGCGTGCTCGAGGCGCGCGTGGGAGGCACCTACTTCGGCGTGGGCCCACGACACTCCACGTCGATGGCCGACGTGCTCGAAGCCTGCCGCACGCTCAACACCCCCACCGCCGAGTTCACTCATCTGAGCGACGAGTTCCTCCTCGCTCACGAGGTGAAGCCCTTCACCGAACTGCCGCTCTGGGTGCCCGCCAGCGACCGCGGCTTCCTCGACGTGGATCTCACCGCCGCCCTGAGCGTGGGCATCGCCTACCGCCCACTCGTCGAAACCATCGCCGACACGCTGCGCTGGGATCTCACGCGCCCCGCCGACACCGAGATCCGCGCGGGACTCACGCTCGAGCGTGAGGCGCAACTGCTCGCGGCCTGGCACGCACGCTGAAGCCGCCGGGCGCTGCGCGCTGATGCACGCGGACTCAGAAACTGGCGTCGAGCAGCACGACCTGCGCCGGGCCGGTGAGGTGCTTGGCGCCGCCGCCTTCCTGCACGAAGAGCTGCATGTCGAGGAGCACGGCGTCGAAGCTCGGCCCGAGCTCGGGAACGGGCAGCTCGAAGTTCGTGATGCCGTTGCCCAGAGGCAGAATCGGCGCGGGCCCGAACACGAAGGGTGCGGCCACGTAGATCGCGCCACCCAAGCCCGGTTTGTGCAACGCGAGCGTGCCGAAGCCAGCGAACAGAAGGGCGGTGTCGCCCACGCTGCCCGTAATGCTGAGCGTGAGCGACTCGCCTTCGCGCGCAGGGCTCGTGGTGAGGAAGCGGTGCGGCGAGCCGGGGTAGATCACGCTGGCGCCTTGCAGGTCTTGCGCGACGCCGGGGTCGGGCGTCCAGCAGCAAGCGAAACCGGGGTCGCCGGCGAAGAAGCTGCCACCCACGAAACGGACCAGGCTGCCGGCTTCGCTGCGCAGGCCGTCGCCGCCGTAGCTCGCCATGAAGCTGAACAGGAAGTCGTCGCTGTCACCGCCCTGACCGCCTTGCGCCACGACGCCTGAGGCCAACACGTCGGAGCTGCCCGCGACCCACAGGCCCGCGCCGCCCACACCGCCATAGCCCTGCGGCCCACCGTCGGCGCCGGTGGCGATGACTTCGTGCAGGTCGACGCGGCTGTCGTGCACGTACACGCCGGTGCCACCCCAGCTTCCGTGGTCGAGGCAGCCGCTGAAGCCGCCGTCCTCCACACCGAGACCGCCGGTGACGCTGCATCCCTCGAGCACCACATCGGCGCTCGACTCGACCCACAGCCCGACCGCGCCCGAGGGCCAGCCGGAGAAGCCGATGCAGTCGCCGCTGTTGGGTGCGTGCGAAGCGCCGAAGATTTGGCTGCGCTCGATGCGCACCGCGCCGTCGCAATCGATCACGTGCAATGAAGGCGGCGTGGTCTCGAAGATGTCGGGATCGACAGGCGCCTCGACCCGCACTCGGCTCAGCGCCACGCGCTTGCCGGCGGCGAGGTTCTGGATGACGAGATGCCCGTTGAGCTTCACGTTCGGGCCGTCGCCGATGAGGCTCACACCGAGGTCGTCGAGCGTGGCGCCGGAGTAGTTGCCGGACGCGAGCAACAGGATGTCGCCGTCGGCGGCGGCCGCGACGGCGGCCGGCAAGTCGCGGAAGTCGCCGCCCCCGCCCGCGTCGACACGCAACACGTCGGCGCGCAACGCGGGAAGCAGGCCCGTCATCAAGACCCCCAGACACAGCACAGCGCGTGAGACCATCATGCTCGTTCTCTCCCGGACGAGGATGCGGCCAGCATACGTCGCGCTCCTCCGTCCGGGGAGCGGACATCGCGCGGCGAGCGCGAGGGGTCTGCGGCGGGCGCAGCGGCTCGCAGCCTGGCACGCACGCTGAAGCCGCTGCGTGGCCGGGGCACTCGCCCGGGACCGTCCCCGAAAAAGAGTGCTCGGGCGTGGCAGCCGTCAGCGCGCGTCTGCGCCACGGGGTGTGGTGGAGCCGCCCGGCTCCTCGACGCATCCCCCCGCGGCCGGCCCCCACCTCACCGAGCCGCACTCGACCAGGAACCGACCATGTCTGCCTCTCACACTGCCCCGCCGCGCCGCTCCCGCTGGATCCTCTCGTGCCTACAGCTCGCGGGACTGCTCGCCGTGTTGACCGGCGGCCTCCACGCGCAGACCTGGATGCACGACCTCAGCGCCGACGCCACCCCGCATCACGTGGCTGTCTCCGCGGAGGGTCGCGTGGCGGTCGTCCGCAGCGGCATCGACGGCGGTGGCTACACGCTCTTCACCCCCGCCGGCAAGTTGTTCTCCCACCGCACGCAGCTCGCCGCGAACGGTGAGATCGCGCGGCCGATCGCGAGCACATTCCTCGATGAGGTGACCCTGTTGGTTGTCGGCTCGCTCGGCGAGCGCCCATGGGTCGCCAGCGTCGACCTGGTCAGTGGCGGGTTCAACTGGTCGCGCACGCTCACCCGCGCACCGCAGTACGGCTCGTTGGACAAGATCGTGATCAACGCTCTCGGTCACGCCGTGGTCACCGGTCAGTTGTTCGACGCGCAGCTCGAGCTCAGCGCCTTCACCGCCGCCGTCAACGCCAGCACGGGCAGCCTTCACTACCGCCGCGTGCTCGAAGGCCCGCTGCGCAGCTCGCTCGCGTGCGCGCAGAACGGCGATCTGCTGTCGGCGAACGCCGCGGGCGCAGTGACCATCACGCGCAGCAGTGAGTGGGGTCAGGCGCTCTGGCAGCGCACACTCAGCACCGCCGAGCAGCTGTACCACCCGCGGCTCGTGGAGACGACGTCGGGCGACCTGATCGTCGTCGGCGTGCGCGAGACGAGCGCCTCGGTCTACGACCTGTTCGCGCTCAAGACCGACGCAGCGGGCCAGCTCCTGTGGTACCGCTCGTACGCGACCTACCCGGGGACCACCGCCGGCAAGACCGTGGACGTGATCGACCTCCGCGCCACGGCTGACGGCGGCGTCGTCGCGGCGCTCACGCAACCGATGCCGGGCAACGGCACGCGCGACGGAGCGCTGCTGCGCCTCTCCGGCACGGGCGACGTGCAGTGGTTCCACACCTTCGGCGAGGAGGGCCTCGACGAGCTCCCGCTGGGCGTCGTCGTCACTCCCGACGGCGGCTTCGTCAGCGCACTCGGCGCCCCGAACGACGCACTGCGCGTGGTGCGCCTCGACAAGAACGGTCAAGCCATCGGCTGCCCGCTCGCGGGCTTCACCAGCTACCCGCTGCCCGTGAGCGCGATGTTCGCCGCCGACACGACGTCGACCTACGCGAACTACGACGGCCTCTGGCAAGACGTGGCGAGCTTCTCCCAGTCGTCCACGCCCGACCACGAAGTTGTGTGCGAGACGCCCTGCGCCGTGCTCGGCGCGAGCTACGGCTCCGGTACGCAGGGCACCGGCGGCCTGCCGCCGCGACTCAATCTCTACTCGTCGGTGTGCCTCGGGTACACGCCGAAGGTCGAGATCGACCTCGTGCTCGGCGGCGCACCTGGGCTGCTGTTCCTGAGCTTCGGTCAGGCCAACCTGCCCGGGCTCGGTGGCGCGCTGCTCGTGAGCCCGTCGACGATGAAGATCTTCGGGATCCAGGCCAGCGGTCCCGTGGGCGTGCCGGGCGCGGGTTCGCTCACGCTCCCGATGGGTCTCGACATGACCTGGGCGCAGGGTCTCACGGTCTACCTGCAGACTGTCTTCGCCGACCCCAACGGTCCCACGGGCAAGGCGCTGAGCAACGGACTGAGGGTCCGGGTGGAGTGAGCGACGCGGCGCACGAGGGATCTCGCAGCCCGCGAGCGCTTCGGCGCTCGCGGGCTGCGGCTGGTTTCGAGGGCCTCGCGGGCTCGGCTCAGCTTTCTTTGCAGTCCGCGGGGCCGCAGCTCGTTCTCCCGGCACGGCTGGCACTCGAGCGTGCGCCAGCCACCCACCAACCAGGAGCAGAGCCATGTCCCCGTTCATCCCCAGCCCTCTCTTCCGAAGCCTGCTGGCTGCGAGCGCCCTGGCGGCGCTGAGTCCTGCGTCCGTAGGCCAGGACATCCAGATCGTGTCGATTGGTTCGGCGGGCGAAGCGAGCACCGCCGCCAGCAGGTACCCGCGCCTCTCGTCCAACGATCGCTACCTGAGCTTCTCCGACGAGTCCGCCGCTTGGTCGATGCTCGACGGCACGGAGGCCGACATCTGGCGGTACGACAGGCTCACCGGAGAAACGGTGCTCGTCTCGCTGAGCGAAACCGGCGCCGGGCTCGACGAAGACTCCTCGTTCTCGTTGCCGCTCGACGACGGCTCGGTGCTCTTCCAGAGCCGCGCCACGAACGTCGTCTCCGGGGACAGCACGGAAGACAGCGACCTCTTCGTGCGCGACCTCGCGGCCGGCAGCACGGGATCGGTGAGCGTCGACAACGCGGGCGACCACCAGACCAGCTCCAGCATCTTCGGCACCGAAGCGAGCTTCAGCGCCTCCGACGACGGCCGCTACGTGGTGTGGAGCACCTTCGAGCAGCTCGTGCCAGCCGACACGTTGGACGACAGCGACGTGTACCTGCGCGATCGCGTCGCCGGCACCACCACCTTGATCACGACCACGACCTCGGGCGGAGGCAGCGGCACCAGACCCTTCATCTCGGGCGACGGAGAGTGGATCAGTTTCAGTTCGATCGACGCGAGCTTCGTCACGGGTGACACCAACGACGCCGTCGACGCGTTCCTCTACGAGCGCGCAACCGGAGACTTCACGCGCCTCTCGGTCGACACCCAAGGGCAACAGCTCGAGCACGGCGGCATGGCCGGCAGCTTGAGTTACTTCGGCGACTACGTGCTGCACTTCGCGACGTCGACCGAACTCACGAACCCGCCGGTCGTGGTCACCGCTGCGGGCGCCTGCACGAGCGGCTGCTCCGTTGGTGGCGACGAGGGCATCGGCCCGCCCCCCTACGAGGCCAACCTGCTCTACCGCTACGACCGCGACACGGGCGAGAACGTGCTCGTCTCGCAAGGCACCGGTGGACGCGTCACGCCCTACTGGAGCGGCAGCGGCTCACCACGTATGTCGGTGTTCGGCAACCGCGTGGTGATGACCACGAGCAAGGTGAACTGGTGGAACGCGGCGGACGACAACCTGGCCCACACCTACGTGCGGAACATCGGCGCCGGCACGACCACGCTCATCGACCGCACGGCTCCCGGTGTCGCGGGCCTCGGTCCCTCCTCCAGGCCCGACATCACGAGCAAGGGATCCTCGGTCGTGTTCTCCTCCTACGCCGACGATCTCGTGTCGGGGGACACGAACTCGACAGCCGACATCTTCATCTCGCCCGCGTCGCTGTCGTCACCTTGGAAGCACCTCGGCGCCTCGCTCGGTGGCGACACGAACCCGGTGCTCCACACGCGCGGCTTCCTCGCTGAAGGCGAGACCGTCACCGTGCAACTCAAGGACGGACTCGACTCGGGCACGAGCTTCCTCGTGCTCGGTCTCAACGCGCTCAACGCTCCGTTCCGTCAGGGCGTGTTCGTGCCGAGCATCGACTTGATCAAGTCGCTCAACACGGACTCCGACGCCGAGTGGTCGCTCTCGGTCGTGTGGCCCGCCGGCATCCCCGTGGGCACCGAGATCTACCTGCAAGCCTTCGTGCCCGACTCCGGCGCGCCGGCAGGCTTCGCACTGAGCAACGCCGTAAGAGGCATCACCCAGGATCCTTGAATCTGGTGGGTAAGGCTGGACGCAGCTAAGCTCGGGGTCGTGGAGTTCCTGGGAGGACTCCACGGCCCCTTTTCGAGTTGGCAGCGGCCATGTCCACGCCCTCCTCCGACGACGTCACGCTCTGCCTCGCGCAGATGCAGGCCGGAGACACGATGGCGCGCGACAAGCTCTTCGAGCACATCTACAGCGACCTGCGAGCGCTCGCGCAGCGCCTCTTCGCCAACCAACAGAAGAACCAGACGCTGCAACCCACGGCGCTGGTGCACGAGGCCTACCTGCGGCTCGTGGGCAACACCAAGCAGACCTACAACGATCGGCGTCACTTCCTGAGCGTGGCCGCACTCGCCATGCGCCAGCTGATCACCGACCAGGCCAAGGCGCGACTCGCGCGCAAACGGGGCGGAGGACAGCAACGCGTGATGCTCGAGCAAGCCGAAGCCGAACAAGCCGACGAGGCCTCGGGTCTCGACCTGCTCGTGCTCGACGAAGCGCTCACCGAACTCGCGGAGCTCGACGCGCGCCAGTGCCGCATCGTGGAGCTGCGCTTCCTCGCCGGGCTCAGCGTGGACGAGACCGCCGAGACACTCGGCGTGTCCGCGCGCACCGTGGCGCTCGACTGGAAGATGGCCAAGAGCTTCCTCGCGCTCCGGCTCGGAAACCTCGACGTCTCTTGAAGGCTTCCGACTATCAAGCACTGCGCGAGCTGTTCCACGAACTCGAACCGCTCGACGCCGCAGCGCGCGAAGCGCTGCTGACCGAACGCGCGCCCAGCGCCGAGATCGAAGCCGGCGTGCGCAAACTGCTCAACGCGCCCGAGGTCGGTGAGCTGGCTGAGTCACGGCTGGGCGAGCTCGGCGCGCAAGTGCTGCACGACGCGGTCGAGATCCCTTCGGAACGCGAGGCGCTGCCGAGCGACCCCGAACGCATCGGTTCCTACCGCGTGCTGCGCCGCTTGGGTGAGGGCGGCATGGGCGTCGTCTACGAAGCGCAACGAGAAGACTCCGATCAGCTCGCCGCGGTGAAAGTGATGCGCCCCGAGCTCGGGTCGCCCGAGATCGCCAAGCGCTTCCAGCGCGAGATCGACGTGCTGCGTCAGCTGCGGCATCCGGGCATCGCGGCTTTCTTCGATGCGGGCGAGGCGTCGGTGATCACGTCCTCGGGCGCATCGCTGCAACTTCCCTTCCTCGCCATGGAAGCGGTGCGCGGCGCGCCGCTCGGTCGTCACGCAGACACGCAGGCGCTCGACGCCACGCAGCGCCTCGAACTCATGGCGCGCGTGTGCGACGCGGTGCATCACGCGCACGAGGTCGGTGTCGTGCACCGCGACTTGAAACCCGCCAACGTGCTCGTGGTGCCCAAACCAGGCGACGCCATCGGCCAACCCAAGGTGCTCGACTTCGGGCTCGCGCGCGCCACCGAGGCCGAGGTCGCGTCGATGACGCAGACACAGGCGGGCGCGCTCATGGGCACGCTGCCTTACATGAGTCCCGAGCAAGTCAGCGGGCGTCACCACGAACTCGATGCGCGCTCCGACGTGTACAGCCTCGGCGTGATGCTCTTCGAGTTGCTCAGCGGTCAGCTGCCCTATCCCGTGCGCGGCCGCTCGTTGGCCGAAGGCGCGCGCATCATCCAGATGGACGACGCTTCGCGGCTCGCGTCGCTCGTGCCGGGGCTCGCCGGCTCCGTGGATCACGTCGTGAGTCAGGCGCTCGAGAAGGATCCCGCGCGACGTTATGCGAGCGCGGAGCAGTTCGCCGCCGACCTGCGCGCGGCGGCTCGCGGGCGCGTCGTGATGGCGCGCGCACCGGGACTCCCGCGGCGACTGCGGCGCTGGGCCGTGCGTCATCCCGCACTCAGTGCCGCCACGCTCGTGGGCGCGACGGCACTCGTGCTGTTGAGCGTGCTGTTGCTGCAAGCGCTGAACGCGCGCGCGGATGCCGAGCAGAGTTCGCTGCTCGCCGACACGCGCGCCGAGGAAGCACGCAGCGCGCAACAACTCGCCGAGTCACGCGGTGAAGAGCTCGCCGACGAACGCGCCGCGCTCTTGCGCCTCGCCGACCTGCAGCGCGTGCGCGACCTCGAAGCGGAAGCCGCCACGCTCTGGCCCGCGCACCCCGAGTTGATCGCCGGCATGGAAGCCTGGCTGCTTCGCGCGGACGAAGTCGCGGCGCGTCTCGACGATCACGAGCAGACACTCGCCGATCTCGTCAGCGACACACCGCAACTCACCGCGGGCCTCGACGAGGTCGAACGCGCCTGGTGGACGCAGGCACTCAGCACCCTCACCCAGGAGCTCACGGCGCTTCAGGGCGAGGGCGGGAGCTTGGTCTCGATGCGCCAACGCCTCGCGTCGAGCACCACACTCGCGCGCCGCTCCTTGCAAGATCACGCGGCGGCTTGGGTGGCAGCCAGCGCCTACGCAGCCGAAGCCGACGGCCCCTACGCCGGCCTGACACTCACGCCGCAACTCGGCTTGGTGCCGCTGGGCGCCGACCCCGTCACCGGACTGCTCGAGTTCTGGCACGTGGAGAGCGGCGCACGTCCGGAGCGCAACGCCGCCACGGGTCAGTTCACGATGCTCAAGGAACACGGCATCGTGCTCGCGCTGATCCCGGAGCAACGTTTCACCATGGGCTCACTGTCGACGCTCCCTGAGGCGAGCGCCCACGACAACGCCGCCGTGAGTGACAACCCGCCGCACCCGGTGGAACTGTCGCCCTACTTCATCTCCAAGTACGAACTCTCACAGGCGCAGTACGCGCGCATCGCCGGCGAGAACCCATCGTTCTACGAGACGAACCACGCGTCGCGGGCCGAGGCCTACCCGGTCGAGACCATCGACTGGGTCGAGGGCTACCAAGCCATGCGTCGCTACGGACTCACGCTCCCGAGCGAAGCGCAGTGGGAATGCGCCGCGCGCGCGGGCAGCGAGGCGCCGTGGTGGTTCGGCAGGCGCGTGGAAGACCTCGCGCAGTACGCCAACGTGGGCGACCTGACCGCCACGCGCCAGGGCTCCCCCACGACCTGGGCGCACGAAGCTTGGGACGACGGTTGGTTCGTCACCGCGCCCCTCGGCAGCCTGCCGCCCAACCCCTTCGGCCTGCACGAAGTCTGCGGCAACGTGCGCGAGTTCTGCCTCGACATGTACGACGTGGGTTTCTACAGCCGAGGCCCCGTGCGCGACCCGGTCTGCCTCGACGGCGGTGCGTGGGATGCGCAGTACCGAGTGCTCCGCGACGGTGATTTCGGATCGCCGGGCTGGGAGACGCGCGCCGCGATGCGCTCCTACCTAGCCCCCGCAGGACGCCAGCTGTCGTTCATGGGACTGCGCCCTGCGCGGCACCTCACGCAGGACAACCGCCACAGATCGCGCCCCATGGGTGAGTGAAGGACTCCGCGCGCGAGTCGTCTCGAATCAGAACCGCCCGCGCCGCGACTTCGACCTACAATCACGGTCCCCCTTCGGAGCCGCGCCGTGCCCCAGCCCAAGGTCAGCGCCTCGACGCACCCGCTCGTCCGCCACAAGCTCACGCGGCTGCGCAGCACGCGCACCGACTCGCGCAGCTTCCGCGCGCTGGTGAGCGAGATCGCCACGCTGCTCGCCTACGAGGCCACGCGCGACCTGCCGGTGGAAGACATCGAGGTGCAGACGCCGCTCACGACCACGCGCGGCTGCGACATCGATCAACGCATCGGGCTCGTGCCGATCCTGCGCGCCGGGCTCGGCATGGTCGACGGCGTGGAGCGCGTGCTGCCGCAAGCACAAGTCTGGCACCTCGGTCTGTATCGCGACGAGCGCACGCTGCAGCCGGTGCAGTACTACAACAAGCTGCCCGCCGACCCGACCGTCGACCTGTGCTTGCTGCTCGACCCGATGTTGGCCACGGGCAACTCCGCCATCGCCGCCACTGACGTGCTCAAAGACTGGGGCGTCGCGCGTGTCGCGTTCCTCGGCATTCTCGCGTCGCCCGAAGGGCTGGCCGCGTATCACAGCGCGCACCCCGACGTGGCGATCCACGTGGCCGGCATCGACGAGCGCCTCACGACCGAGTCCGACGGCGTGCCCGCCGGATACATCTGGCCCGGGCTCGGCGATGCCGGGGATCGGCAGTTCGGCACGGAGAGCCCGGCGGTCGTGCCCGCGCCGCGCAAGGCCGACACCCGTGAGAACGACGCGTCGGCCTGACTCGCGGCTCGCGACCAGCGCCCTCCACACCCGCAGGGCTCGGTCAGGCGACCGCTTGAGGACCAGGTTGCAGCACCCAGCGGTTGAGCGGCGGGTAGACTCCCTCTCCCGACCGATTGCAGCGCGCTCACGTCGCGCCGCCAGCGCACGCCCGGAGAGAGTCCATGTCCGTCCCGACCCGCCCGCTCCTGGGCGCCTTGCTCGCTGTCCTTTCCCTGACTGCAGCCGCAGCAGCCGACACCGTGAAGGTGCAAGCCGGCGAGTCGATCCAGGCCGTGCTCGAGAGCGGCGAGCTCCAGGCCGGCGACACGCTCAAACTCGGCAAGGGAAAGTATGTCGAAGTGATCCGCATCCCAGCGGAGCTCGCGGGCCTCACGATTCAGGGTCAAGGCGCGGTGCTCGAGGCGCTGCCCAACGGCGGACCGTCGGGCGCGGCGATCACCGTTGACGCCGCCGACGTCACGATCTCCGGGCTCACGATCCTTCACGCCGACGACGGCGAGAACCCGAACGGGGGGTCGACCGATGGCTTCGCCCTCTTCGTCTCCGCGGACGGTTTCCGTGGCGAGAAGCTCAAGATCCTGCGCACGAACGGCGTGCGCATCGAGGGCAACGATGCCAAGCTCGATCGCGTCGACGTGCGGGCCACGAACGGCTCGGGCATCAGTGTGATTGCAGACGGCGCCACGATCACCCGCTGCCGCGTCGAGGGTGCGACCGAAGCGAACGTGTCCCTCATCGGCAACGAGCTCGTGATCGAGAAGCTGACCGCGAGCGACGCCATCACAGGCGTGTTCGTGGTCTTCAGTGAGGACGTCGTGATGCGGAACCTCAAGCTGAAGCGCACCGTGATCGGAGTGCAAGCCGAAAGTGTCACGGACCTGCATGTGGAGAAGGCGCTGATCGAGCACTGCGAACTCGGGATCCTCTCGCGAAAGAACACCTTGCCGGTGTTCGAGAAGCTGGATGTCCGCAGCGCGCGGGAACACGGCGTCTTGACCATTGAGGACTTCTTCCCCACTGTGCGCGACTGCCGCATCCGCGACGCCGGACAGCATGGGATCCGTGTCTCTCAACCCATGGGGCAGCTCCTCATCGCCGACAACCGGATCAAAGATGTGTCGCTGGCGGGAATCCATGGCGGGGTGGACGACGCTGGATTCTTCGCGTTCCGCTTCAACGTGATCGACGGTTGCGCCACCGGGATCGACTTCGCGGCGGCTGCTGGCCCTGTTCTTCAGGAGAACCGGATCACGAACGCGCGAGACCTCGGCCTGCGCATCACCGGCGTCGGCTCCGTGCTCTCTGGCAACTTGATTCGGAAGGGCTCCGGCAACGGCATCCGCATCGACGGACAAGGCGCGCTCCTCGACGGCAACAAAGTGCTCAAGGTGCTCGGCGAGGGGATCCAGAACTTTGCCGAGGCCTGCAGGCTGCGCAACAACACGGTCATCAAAACGAGCGGCAGCCCGCTGACCGACGCCTTCGACGGCAACGAGCTCATCGACGAGGGCGGCAACACCTTCGGCGACGGCGTGGTCGCCGGCCCCGGCGTGCCCTCGGCAGCGACCGACTTCTGAGGTTGCACGGCGTGAGTTGGGCTTCCTCGTCGCCCCCGAACCGGCGCCCCGCCTAGGGCGTCCGCCTGCGAGCGGCGTGCTCCGCGAGGCCGCGAACACAGGTGTCAGGAATCATGCAGGTGCTGCTCTAGGTCTCGCACGAACGGCTCACGCTCCGTAGCGCGAGGTCTCCTCCTTCGACCCCGAACCAGGCGCCTCCTCCCAGGCGCCAGACACAGCGCAACGCGCCCCGACGCGTTTCGCCTGGAGACTCGCATGATCCGTTTCGTGAACCGACTGATCCCACTCGCGGTGCTTGCGCTCAGCACACCAGTGCTGGCGCAAATCGGGCCCACCCAGCCCGAAGAGCTCCTCACCGGCCTCGTCGAGCGACTCCCCAGCATGGAAGGGCTCTCGTGCGCGCTCGCCGACCTCGATGGTGACGGGCACCTCGATGCCGTCACCGTTGAACCCACCACCCTCACAGTGCTGTTCGGTCGCGACGACGGCTCCTTCGGTACGCGCCACACCGTGCCGCTCAACGTGACCACTCCGCAGCACTGGCCCGACAGCGGCCCACGGGACACGCCGCCGATCGTTGCCGACGTGAACCACGATGGCGAGCTCGACGTTCTCGTGCTCCAGCGTGCACCCGCCGCGCAAGGGCGCGTGTTGTTCCTCGAGGGGCGCGGCGGAGGTCGCCTCACTGCCGGCGTGGACGCGCTGGAACTCGAGGGGCTGCGCGCTGCCGACGTCGGCGACTTCGACGGCGACGGTCGGCTCGACCTCGTGCTGGCGCGCACGATCGGAGGCTTCCCCAGCTTCGCTCTGCCTCCGCTCGGTGCACCGGCCTTCTTCATCGCACTCGGCAACGGGGACGGCAGCTTCAAGATCCCAAGCCAACTCCCGCAGCTGGGTTCACCGAGCGGCCCCGCTCCGACAGGCAGCATGGATCACGTGTTCGCGGCCGACCTCGACGCCGATGGACACCTCGATGTGGTCACCCACGGAGTGGGGCGCGTCATCAGTTACCGCGGCCTGGGTGACGGAACTTTCTCCACCCCAGAGACCGTGCCGGCGAGCCAAGCGACCTTCGACGTCGCCCTCGCAGATCTCGAAGGCGACGGTGACCTGGACCTCGTCGCGAGCCCGAGCTTCGCCAACCTCGCCTTCTCGTGCGGTGAGCTCATGGTGTTCCGCTGGAACGCTGGAGGCTTTGATTCCGAGGTCCTCCTGCCCATGTGCCCGGAGGGCACCCTCATCGGTTCGACAGGCCCCGTGGCCCTCGCCGACTTCGACACCGATGGCAACCTCGACATCCTGTGCAGCGGCTGGGACAGTCAGATCCCCCGCAACACGCTGCTCCTCGGCGATGGCGCTGGTGGGTTCGCCCCACCGTTGTCACTCGACATGCCTGCGATGCGCTCGATGGCCGTGGGCGATCTCGAGGCCGACGGTGATCTCGACCTGATCTCCGCAGGCGGTCACCCGAACCTCGTCGTCTCGCGCAACGAGGGCGGCGCGCACTTCTCGACTGAGGCGACACCGCTCAGCCTTGGCTCGTCGACCTTCGGTTCCACGCTGCTCGCGCTCGACGCCGACCGCGATGGCGACACCGACCTGGTGAGCGTCGGAGGAGCTTTCGGTTCGACCTCTGTCATCACTTTGCTCAACGACGGGCGCGGCGACTTCCCCGATGCCGCGGAAGCCGTGCAGTACAAGCGGCAGTTCTTCGTCCCCAGCCCGACCGACCTCGCGGCCGGCGATCTCAACGGCGACGGCGTTGTCGACGTGATCGTGAGCGACGGAACGGACTACGGGATCGCCACGCTCCTAGGTGGCGGAACGGATCTGTTCACGCTGCGAAGCGTGACGGCCGTCGCCTCCGACTCGGGTCCGATCGCACTCGGGGACCTCGATCTCGACGGCGACCTGGACCTGGTGGTCGGTGAGGGTTCCCTCGACGCAGTCACGCTGCTCGAAGGCGACGGAACGGGACTGTTGATGCGGCGCGACACACTGCGTCGCCCGAACAAGGTGCAGGACGTCGAGCTCGCCGACCTCGACGACGACGGCGCGCTCGAGCTGCTCACGGTGCATGGCGAGGGCGTCGGCCTGGGCGTCGCGCAGGGCGCGGCTCCGTTCCAGTTCGCCGAGCCAGTCTTCTTCGCCGCCGGGAGGGACGCGCGCTCGCTGTTGCTCGTCGACATCGATGCCGACACGCAGCTCGACGCGCTCGTCACCAACACCGACTCGCTCTTCGCGTCGGTCCTGCTCGGGACTCAAGGAACAGACTTCGCCGCCTCGCCGCCGCTGCAGGTCTCGGCTGGTCTCCCCGAGTTGCTCGGGCAGTCACCCTCGCTCGCGCTCGCCGATCTCAACGCCGACGGGCTGCCCGATCTCATGAGCCGCAACACGGAGGGAGTGTCGGTGCGGCTGCGCCTCCCGGGTGGCGGCTTCGAGCCGATCCGCACGGCCTTTGTGAACCACCGATCGATCGAAGCGCCCTTCAACTTAAAGGCAGGCCGCCCGGCCATCGCCGACTTCGATGGCGACGGCGACCTCGACGTGGCCGTCAGCCGATTCCGCGGTCTGACCGATGCGGTGATCCTTGAGAACCGCCTCGTGCCGTGACCTGAGCCGGCAGCGCTCCGCGAACACCCACCGCTCCAGCGAGCCTGCCTGCACGCAGCCTCAGCGCTGCGCCACGGGGCGTCGCACTCGCGACCTCTTCATTTGGGTGCAAAGCATCAAGTTGCTCGGCGTGTGGCGCTCCCGTGAGATCGTGGAGACGAGCGGCCATTTGAGCCCCACACGCCGAATTCGTATGCTTCGCACTCAAAGCACTTGGTGACCGACGGCCCAGCGAGGGCTGGCAGCCGCGTCGCGAAGCGCTCCCAAGACCCCCCAAGGTGTCCGTCCGAGTGGACAGCAGGCTCGATCTCGAAGATCAGATCGTGGCGGCGTTGCGCCAGATCATGCGCGCCGTCGACCTGCATTCGCGGCAACTCACGGAAAGCTGCGGACTCACGGGCCCGCAGCTCGCCACCTTGCGCGAGGCGGAACGCTTGGGCCCGCTTCCCGGTGGCGCCCTGGCGCGCGCCGTGCACCTCAGCCCGGCAACGCTCAGCGGCATCCTCAACCGGCTGGAGAGCCGCGGCCTGCTCGCGCGTCGCCGGGGCGAGAGCGACCGGCGCATGATCCTGGTGGAGATCACGGCCGCGGGACGCAAGGTGCTCGCGTCGGCGCCGTCTCTGCTGCAAGACCACTTCCGCGAGGAGCTCGAGCGGCTCGCCAGCTGGGAACGCGAGATGACGCTCGCCGTGCTGCAACGCGTGGCCTCGCTCATGGGCGCCGAAGCGCTGGACGCAGCGCCGCACCTCGCCACGGGCACACAGCTCGCGCCGCAGGTCGACGGCGACGTCGACACACACGCAGCTAAGAGCGCTTCCACGCGACGCCGCCCGCGCAGTTCTCCGCGCAACAAGCCGCCGCGCTCCGACGCTCACTGAAGCCCCCACTTTCTCACCCGTCCAACCGACCGCCACTCCACACGGCGACGCTGTCCCACCCCCGGAGGACCATGTCCACCACCACGCCCCCGATCGGTTCCGAGTCCGCCGCCCAACGTGACACCGACACAGCAGGCGCCGACGACACGCGTCGCGCCGCCACGTGGAAGCGAGCCTACGCCGCCCGCACTCCCGACGACCTGCTCGCGCTCTACGCCGACTGGGCCGCGCAGTACGAGGCCGACCACGCCGCGATCGGCTACCGCGGGCACGAGCTGGCCAGCGAAGTGCTCGAGCGTCATCTCCCCGCGAGCCGAGCGCCACGCCTCCTCGACGCCGGCGCGGGCACAGGGCTCGCGGGTGCAGCTCTCGCCAAGCTCGGGCACCAGCACTTGAGCGGCTACGACCTCAGCCCCGACATGCTCGAACAAGCGCGCGCCAAGGGTGTGTACGAGCGGCTCGCCGTGGCCGACTTGGGCGTGCCGCTCGACGACGACATCGACGACAGCTACGACGGCGCGATCCTCGTGGGCGTGTTCTCCTTCGGCCAAGCCCCCGCCCACACGCTCGACGAGATCGTGCGCGTCGTGCGGCCCGGCGGTTTCGTGGTGTTCACGATGCGCACCGACTTCCACGAGAGCAACGCGATGGAGGTCGCCGCCAAGCTCACCGAGCTCGAGGCCTCGGGCGTCTGGCGGCTCGCGGAACTCACCGAACCCGAGCCCTATCTCCCCAAGAAAGATCCCGACGCGCGCTTCCGCGTGTGGTGTTACGAGGTGCTGCCCACCAAGCGGCAAGCCGTCCCGACCGACTTCGCTGAAGCCGTGGGTGTCGCGCTCGATGCCGGCGGCCCGATCTACGAGCTCGCCCACCACCACATCTGGGACGCCACCTCCTCGCGCCTCTACGACGCCTACATCCAGCGCCCCGAGTACTACCTCAACGACTCCGAAGAGGAGATCCTGCGCGTGAACGCCGGTGAGTTCCTCGGAGACCGCGCGTTGTGCGTGGAGCTCGGCTGCGGCTCGGCAGAGAAGATCAAGCACGTGTTCCGCGCCGTGCTCGGCGGCGACCCCACGGCCACCGTCGACTACATCCCGATCGACCTCTCACCGGGCGCGCTCGAAACCAACGAGCGTCAGATCCGCGAGGCCTTCGGCGACCGCGTGCGCGTGGACGCGCGCCTCGGTTCCTTCGACGAAACGCTCGCCACGCTGCCCGCCGACCAGGTGAAGGCGATCTTCTTCCTGGGCGGTTCGATCGGCAACTTCCCGAGCATCGACGACACCGTGAGCTTCCTCGGCACTGTGCGCGAACGACTCACGCCGCGCGACCGCTTCGTGGTCGGCTTCGACCTCACCAAAGACGCGCACGTCTTCGAGGCGGCCTACAACGCCGGCCAGTCGAACCGTCTCTTCTTCCTGCACATGGTGCGACGCATGAACCGGCTGCTCGGCGCCGACTTCGACTTGAGCGCCTTCGAGCTCGCGTCGACCTACGATCGCGAACGCTCCGACTCGGGCGTCTCCGCCACGCGCGTGAACCTCAAGGTGGTGAACACGCGCGCGCAGCACGTCACGATCCCGGCCCTCGATCGCGAACTCGATCTGGCGGTGGGCGACTGCGTGCAGGTCGGCATCTCACGCAAGTTCGGTCCCGACGACGTGGGCGCGCTGGCAGGCTTGGCCGGGCTGCGCGTGCGTTCGATGTGGTTCGACACGCGGCACTACTTCTGCCTCACGGAGTTCGTCCGCGACGACGCACCTGCCGCATGAGCGAAGCCTTCCTGGAGCTGCGTGATGTGAACGTGCGCTTCACCGGCGGGCAGGGCCCCGCGGTGCACGCGCTGCGCGACATCTCGCTCTCGATCCGAGCCGGCGAAACCCTCGCGCTCATCGGCACCAGCGGCTCGGGCAAGACCACCTTGCTGCGTGTGCTCAACCGCTTGCAGCCACCGACCAGCGGCGCGGTGCTCCTGCAAGGTGCCGACCTCGTCACGCGCGATCCGCTCGAGTTGCGCCGCGGCATGGGCTACGTGATCCAGGCCGGCGGGCTGCTGCCGCACCTCACGGTGGCGGAGAACGTGGCGCTGTTGGGCAAACTCGGCGGGCACGACGCGGCGCGTCGTGAGGCGCGCACACGCGAGCTGCTCGAGCTGGTGCACTTGCCGCCCCACGAGTTCGCTGCGCGCTGGCCCGACGAACTCTCGGGCGGTCAGCGTCAACGCGTGGGCGTGGCGCGCGCGCTCTACCTCGATCCCCCCGTGTTGCTCATGGACGAACCCTTCGGCGCGCTCGACCCCATCACGCGCGCGGAGCTGCGGCGCGAGTTCGCCGAGCTCGAGGGACACGTGCAGAAGACCGTCGTGCTCGTCACGCACGATCTCGCCGAAGCGCGCGAGCTGGCCGACCGTGTGGCGCTGCTCGACGCCGGCCGTCTGCATCAGGTCGGCAGCTTCGAGGAACTGTGCGCGCAGCCCGCCGACGACTTCGTCGCCGCCTTCATGGCCGAACACGAGGCCACGACGTGATGCGCAGAACGCTGTCCATCACGCAGCCTCCACGCGGAGCGACCACGCGTCGCGCATGTGCCGCGCTGCTCGCACTGTGCGCCGCGTTGCTCGCGCTCACGCCGTCCTCACGCGCGCAGGACGACACGCGCCCGCTCGTGATCGGCAGCAAGAACTTCACCGAGAACCGCATCCTGGCCGAGATCCTCGCGCAGCTCATCCGCGCCCACACCGACATCCCGGTGGAGCTCAACGACGGTCTCGGCGGCACGCTGGTGGTGTTCAGCGCGCTGCGCGAAGGCGAGATCGATCTGTACCCCGAGTACACCGGCACCGGCTGGGCGATCGTGCTCGAGCGCAAAGATCCCGCGCGCGATCCCTGGCACACCTACCGCGAAGTCGCGCGCGCGTACGAAGAACGCTTCGACATCCGCTGGCTGCCGCCCTTCGGCTTCAGCAACAGCTACGCGCTGGCCGTGCGCGGCGAGCTGGCGCGCGAGCTCGGGCTGCAGTCCGTGTCCGACCTCGTGCCGCACATCGCGGGCTTGCGCGCCGGCGTGAGTCACGAGTTCCTGAACCGACAAGACGGCTGGCCGGGCGTGTCCGCGCTCTACGCGCTCGAGACCTCCACGCTACGCGGCATGGAACACGGCCTCGCCTTCGCCGCGCTGGCCGACGGAGACCTCGACCTGATCGACGCCTGGACCACCGACGGCAAACTGCTGCGCTACGACATCACCGTGCTGCGCGACGACAAGGCGTTCTGGCCGCCCTACCACTGCGCGCCCATCGTGCGCGTCGACGCACTCGAGCGTCATCCGGAGCTGGAACCGCTGCTCGGTCGACTCGGCTTGCGCCTTTCGAACCGTCGCATGCAGGCGTTGAACCTGGCGGTGGAGATCGACGGGCGTTCCTTCCGCGACGTGGCGCGCGACTTCCTCGTGGTGGAGGGTCTGCTCGAGCGCGACCTGCCACGCGACCTCCGCACCGACGCCGCGGCACCTGGCGAGCGACGCGGCAGTCTTTGGGAGTTCGCGCGCGCCCGCCTGCCCGACACACTGCGACTCACCGGCGAACACCTGAAGCTCAGCTTCGGCGCGGTGCTCGCCGCGGTGTTGTTCTCGGTGCCACTCGGCATCGCGTTGGCACGTCGCCCGCACCTCTCACAACTCGCGCTCAACGCCACCGGCGTGTTGCAGACGATCCCGAGTCTGGCGTTGCTGGCCTTCATGATCCCGGTGCTCGGACTCGGACTGCCCGCCGCCTACGCCGCGCTGTTCCTCTACGCGCTGCTCCCGATCCTGCGCAACACGGTCACGGGCCTGCGCGGTGTCGACGCCGAACTCGTGGACGCCGCGCGCGGGCTCGGCCTGAGCCGGCGACAGATCCTGCGCCACGTGGAGCTGCCACTCGCGCTGCCCACGATCATGGCTGGGGTGCGCACGTCGGCGATCATCTCGATCGGTGTCGCCACGCTGGCGGCCTTCGTGGGCGCTGGCGGCTTGGGCGACCCGATCCTCACCGGCTTGCAACTCAACGACATGCGGCTGGTGCTCGCGGGAGCGTTACCCGCAGCGCTGCTGGCGGTAATCACAGACGTGGGGCTCGAGAGGCTCGAGCGGCGGCTGACGCCGCGCGGCGTGGGCTGAGTCTCCCCGGGCTTCCACCTGCCCCGACACGCTCTGTAACTGGAGGTTCGAATGCTTCGCCCCGTTTCCCTTCTGGTGCCGCTCGCGTTCGCCGCGTTGTTGCCCGCGCTCAACGCGCAGATCTTGCCCTCACCGCCCGAGGAGCTGCTCCGCGGACTGATCGAGCCTCTGCCCAGCGGCGAAGGCCTTTCGTGCGCGCTCGCTGATCTCGATGGTGACGGCAATCTCGACGCCGTGACCATGGAGCCGTCCTCGCTCACGGTGCTCCTCGGACGCGGCGATGCGTCCTTCGGCGCGCGCCACACGGTGCCGCTCAACGTGACCGCGCCGCAGCACTGGCCCGTCAGCGGCCCGCGCGAAGCAGCGCCGATCGTGGCCGACCTGAACCACGACGGCGAGCTCGACGTGCTCGTGCTGCAGCGCGCACCCAGCGCCGACGCACGCGTGCTGTTCCTCGCGGGCCGCGGCGGCGGACGGCTCGCCGCCGGCGTGACCGCGCTGGAACTCGAAGGCCTGCGCGCCGCCGACGTCGGCGACTTCGATGGCGACGGCCGACTCGACCTGGTGCTCGCACGCACGCTCGGCGGAGTGCCGAACTTCGCCTTCCCGCCGCAGGGCCCCACGCGCTTCTTCGTCGCGCTCGGCAACGGTGACGGCAGCTTCCAGACCCCGAGCGCGCTCCCGCTGCTCGGTGCGCCCCTCGGGCCCGACAACGTAGCGCGCGTGGACCACGTGTTCGCCGCCGACGTCGACGCCGACGGGTCCCTCGACGTGATTGCCTATCCCGACGCGGGCCCGAGCCAGGTCGCGACCTTCCTCGGCCAGGGTGACGGCAGCTTCGCCGCGCCGTCGCTCGTGACTTCGCCCGGGGGTGGCTTCGACGTCGTCCTCGCCGACCTCGACGCCGACGGCGACCTCGACCTGGTGTCGAGCCCGACGTACTCAAACTTCGTGGTGAGCTGCGTCGCGCTCACGGTGCACCGCTGGGACGCGGGCACCTTCGGCCCCGCGACCAGCCTCCCGCTCTGCGCGCCGGGCGAAGGCGTCGGCACGACGGGACCGCTCGCCGTGGCGGACTTCGACGGCGACGGTCACACCGACATCCTGTGCAGCGGCTGGGACTCGAGCATCCCGCGCAACACGCTGCTCGCGGGTGACGGCTTCGGCGGATTCGCCACGCCGCGGTCGCTCGACATGCCGGCACCGCGCTCGCTCGCCGTGGGCGACCTCGACGCCGACGGCGCTCCCGACCTGATCGCCGTGGGCGGCCCGCCGAGCCTCACGGTCGCGCGCAACGATGGCGGCGCCGTGTTCTCCAACGAGAACGACCCCCTCGATCTCAACACACACTTTGGCGGTGGGGAGATGCTGGCGCTCGACGTCGACCGCGACGGCGACACCGATCTCCTGACCCTCGCGGCCATCGGGATGCAGACGGGCGTGCTCAGCCTGCTCAACGACGGGAGCGGCGCCTTCCCCGGGCCCGCATCGGAGCTGACGATCACGCGCAACGCCGACGCTCCGCTGTTCATCGAGCCCGCCGCCGGTGACCTCGACGGTGACGGGATCACCGACCTCGCTCTGAGCCTCGCGGGCGACGCGGAAGTGCGCACGCTCCTGGGCGGCGGACCCGACCTGTTCACGCTGCGCGGCACACTGCCGCTCGAGGGTGAAGCGGGGCCCATCGCCCTCGGCGACCTCGACCTCGACGGCGACCTCGACGCCGCCGTCGGTCAGGGGAACCCCGCGGGCCCCGGCCCGACCGGCGTGGTGCTGCTCGAGAACGACGGCACCGGCTTGTTCACGCGCCGCGCCACGCTGCGTCGCCCCGCCTACGCGTGGGACGTGGAACTCGCCGACCTCGATGGCGACGGCACGCTCGAGCTGCTCACGCTGCACGGCGACGGCATCGGCTTGGCCGTGGCGCGCGGTGACACCGAGTTTCGCTTCCGCGAGCCTGTCGTCCGCACCGCCGGGCGCCATGCGCGCAGCCTGCTCGTGGTCGACCTCGACGGCGACACGCAGCTCGACGCGCTCGTCACCGACGCCGCCTCGCAGGATGCGCTCGTGTTCCCCGGGATCGGCGGCGCGGGCTTCGGCGCGGCGCAGTCGCTGCGTGTTGCGCCCAGCACCGCGCTCTCCCCCGGCACCTGGCCGCGCCTGACGCTCGCCGACATGGACGCCGACGGGCTGCCCGATCTGGTGAGCCGCCATGGCGAAGGCGTGAGCGTGCGCCTGCGCCTGCCCCGCGGGGGATTCGCGCCGCTCCGGAGTGCCTCCGTGAACTTCCGCCCGATCGATTCGATCAACACGGCGGCCAGAGGGCAGGCCGCGCTGGCCGACTTCGACGGTGACGGCGACCTCGATGTGGCCGTGAGCCGCCACGGGCTCCTGCGCGACGCCGTGATCGTGAAGAACCTGCTCGTGCCGTAATCGCCGCGGGCGCTCAGCCCTCGCGCACCAAACGTTCCACGGCGCGCGCTCGCTCGGTGTCGGCCAGCACGAGCAGCGCGTCGCCGGCGCGGACCTCGGTGTCGCCCGACGGCACGACGAACTCGCCGTCGCGCGCGATGGTCACCACGAGCACGCCACGCGGGATGCCCAGCTCCACGACGCTGCGCCCCACCACGGGCGAACTCGCCGGCACGTGGATCTCGGCGATGCGCGTGGGCTGGGACGCGCCGCCGCGCGCGTGACGGCGGTCGATCACGGCGGCCTCGGCCTCGATGGCGCTCACGCCGAAACCCTGCAGCGCGAGGCGCGCCATGGCGTAGGCCAACTCGCGCTCGCCGTGCACCGAGCGCACGGAAGGATGACGCGCCAGTTCGCCCCCCACACGATCGGCATGCACGCGCACGATGACTTCGATCTCGGGGTTCACGCGGCGCGCATGTTCGATGGCGAGCCGCGCCGTCACAGGATCGGGAACGCTGAGCAACAACGAACGCGCCGAAGCCACACGCGCACGGTCGAGCAGGGTCGGGCTGCCGGCGTCACCGAAGAGCACGGGCACGCGTTGCGCGCGCAGCTCGTCGACCAAGGTGCGGGCTTGTTCGATGACCACGTAGGTGATGCCGCGCGCACTCAAGAAGCTCGCGAGTTCACTTCCGACGCGACCGTAGCCGCACAGCACGGCATGCCCCACGAGTGACTCGGCCGTCTCGATCGGGAGTTTGGCGAGACGACCGGCGCGGTGCATCACGAAGCGCGCCACGCGGCGGTTCCCCAGCAAGCGACGCTCGAGCGGTTGCGCGCCGCGGAACAGCAACGGGCTGGCCACGATCGAGAGCAAGGCCGTGGCCAGCACCACGCTGCGCGCTTGTTCGGGCAACACATCGAGGGAGACGGCGAGGCCCGCGAGCACGAAGGAGAACTCACTCACCTGACTGATGGCGGCAGCCACCGACAGCGACGTCCCCAGCGGGAAGCCACGCGTGAGCAAGACCAGCAAGGCCACCGCCGGCTTGGCGAGCAACACGGCCGCCAGCGACGCGAACACGAGGCCGGGTTGGTCGACCACGAGCATCGGATCCACCAACATGCCCACGGCCACGAAGAAGAGCACGGCGAAGGCGTCGCGCAGCGGCAAGGCGTCGGCGGCGGCCTGGTGACTCATGTCGGATTGCCCGACGAGCATGCCGCCCAGGAAAGCGCCCAACGCGATCGACGTGCCGAAGACCTCCGCGGCCAACCAAGCCACGCCCAGGGCCAACACGAGCACCGCCAACGTGAACAACTCGCGCGACTGCGCGCGGGCCACGATCCCCAGCAAGCGCGGCACCAACCAAGCGCCCCCCGAGAACACGAGCACGGCCAACAGCGCGATCGCGCCCGCGGTCTGGAGCAAGACCTGCAGCAGGGGCTCGGCTTCGTTCTGGGCGGCGAGGGCCGGTAACAACACCAGCACGACCACGGTGACAAGGTCTTCGACCACGGACCAGCCCACGGCGATCCGCCCCGCCGCGGAGCCGAGCATGTCGAGCTCGAGCAGACCGCGCACGATGACCACGGTGCTGGCCGTGGCCAGGCACAGGCCGAAGACCATCGACGCCGCCAAGCCCCAGTCGTTGGCCAGGCCGATGGCGGCGCCGCAGGTCATGGCGGCGGCCGAGGCGAGCAAGGCGCCGGGGAGCGCCACGCCGCGCACGGCCAGCAAGTCGCGCAGGGAGAAGTTCAGGCCGACGCCGAACATGAGCAGGATCACGCCCACGTCGGCGAGCTGGCTGGCCAGCGCCATGTCGCCGACGAAGCCCGGGGTGTGCGGCCCGACAGCCATCCCCGCGCACAGGTAGCCGACCAGCGGCGAGAGCCCGAGCCGTCGCGCCAGAGTGCCCAGGAGCAGCGCGGCCGAGAGGCCGATGGCGACGGTGGGCACCCAGTTCATGTGTGTTTCGGTCGAGCGCGAGAGGCGTACGAAGTCGGCGCGCAGCCTAGCACGCAGCGCGGTCCAGCTCGCCGCACAGGCCGAGCTCGCGAGGCGTCGCTGCCCCATTCTCCCTCGGCGCAGAGCTGATAGACTGAGCGCCGCTCAGGCCCGCCTGCCAACACGTCTTCCATCGATTCACAAGGGACCCCGTCATGCCGATCATCCCCATGCGCACGCTGCTCGATCACGCCGCCGAGAACGACTACGGCGTGGCCGCCTTCAACGTGAACAACATGGAACAGATCCAGGCGATCATGACGGCCGCCAGCGACACCGAGTCGCCCGTGATCGTGCAGGCCTCGCGTGGCGCGCGCGGTTACTCCAACGACAACTACCTGCGTCACTTGATGCTCGCCGCAGCGGAGCTCAACCCGAACATCCCGATCGCGATGCACCAGGATCACGGCAACTCGCCGGCCACGTGCAAGAGCGCCATCGAGCTGGGCTTCACCAGCGTGATGATGGACGGCTCGCTCGAGGAAGACGGCAAGACGCCCGCGAGCTGGGACTACAACGTGTCGGTCACGAAGCAGGTCGTGGAGATGGCGCACGCGCGCGGCGTCACGGTGGAAGCCGAGCTCGGTTGCCTCGGTGGCATCGAGGACGGCCAAGGCGCCGGTCTCAGCGAAGAGGAAGCGCAGAACCACCTCACCGATCCCGAAGAGGCCGGCGAGTTCGTGCGTCAAACCGGTTGCGACGCGCTCGCGGTGGCCATCGGCACGAGCCACGGCGCCTACAAGTTCAAGAAGAAGCCCACCGGCCAAGTGCTGCGCATGGACGTGATCCGCGAGATCCACAAGCGCATGCCCAACTGTCACATGGTGATGCACGGCAGCTCGTCGGTGCCGCAAGAGTTGATCGACATCATCAACTCCTTCGGCGGTGAGATCCCTGAGACCTACGGCGTGCCGGTGGAAGACATCCAAGAGGGCATCAAGCACGGCGTGCGCAAGATCAACGTGGACACCGACAACCGGCTGGCCATGACCGGCGCGGTGCGCAAGGCGCTCGCCGAGAAGCCCGAAGAGTTCGACCTGCGCTACTACCTCAAGCCCGCACGCGCCGCGATGGTGGAAGTGGTGAAGGCGCGCATGATCTCCTTCGGGCAGGCGGGCCACGCTGGCGGTGTGCCCGACCGCAGCCTCGCCGAGCTCAAGACCTTCTACTCCGCTTCGCCCGCCTGAGCGCAACGCTCCTGATCGAGCGCGCCGTCACCCGCGCGCTCTTCGACCCCGCAACGCGTCGTCGCACGTTGCAACGAGACCGGCCTTCGGCCACTGAGTGGACACTCGGCTCCCGCTCGACATCCTGCCGCAACCCACGCTGACCACGTGCGGTCCCACGTGCTTGCACGCCGTCTACGGTTACTACGGTGACAAGCTGCCGCTGAGCGAAGTCATCGCGAGCGTGAACGCGCTCGAGGAGGGCGGCACGCTGGCCGTGGAACTCGGGCGGCATGCCTTGCGACGCGGTTACCGCGCCACGATCCGCACGCTCAACTTGCAGGTCTTCGACCCCTCATGGTTCGGTCGCGACGGCGCCGTGCAGGTGGACCTCGCTGAGAAGTTGCGTGCGCAACGCAAGGCCAAGAACTCGCGCAAGCTGCGCGGCGCCATCGACGCCTACCTCGACTACCTCGCGCTCGGCGGCTTGCTGCGCATGGAGACGTTCAGCGCGCACCTGCTGCGCGCGCAACTCAGCGCGGGCGTGCCGCTGCTCGCGGGCCTGAGCGCCACCTGGCTCTACGGCAGCGCGCGCGAGCACGGCCCCGACAGCGAGTACGACGACGTGCGCGGCGAACCCTCGGGGCACTTCGTGGTGCTCGCCGGCTACGACCGCGAAGCGCGCCAGATCCGCGTGGCCGACCCCTACCTGCCGAACCCACTCGCCGGGCAACACCACTACGACGTGGACACCGGCCGCGTGCTCGCCGCGATCCACCTCGGGATCCTCACTTACGACGCGAACCTTCTCTCCGTGGAGCCGCGCGATGGCGATCCTCGTCGTCGTTGATGACCTGACCGAGTGGCCGCTGCACTTCGAGGGCGTGGAGACCGTCGCGGCGCGTGACTACCTCGCGCAACAGCAAGCATGGAACGGACGTCGTCTCACGGTCTTCAATCTGTGCCGGTCGTGGAGTTACCAGTCGATGGGTTGGTACGTGTCGCTGCTGGCTTCGGCGCGCGGGCATCGGCCGGTGCCTTCCGTCACACACCTGCGCGACATCGCGAGCGCCTCGCTGATGCGCACCGTATCCCATGATCTCGACGAGCTGATGCAGCGCTCACTGGCGCGACTGCGCGGCGACCACTTCGAGCTCTCGGTGTACTTCGGGCGCAACCTGGCCCACGCGCACGACCGCCTGGCGCGCGCGCTCTACAACCTGTTCCAGGTGCCCTTCCTGCGCGCCACCTTCGAGCGTCGTCGCGAACGCTGGGAGCTGCACGCCGTGACACCGATCCCGGCGCGCTCGATCGCCCGCGCGCATCGCGAGTTCGTGATCGAGGCCGCCAAGCAGTACTTCGCGCGCTACCGTCCGCCGCGCAAACGTGCGGCGGCGCCGCGCCACGACCTGGCGATCCTGGTCGACGCCGAGGAGGCGTCGCCCCCTTCGGACAGCCGAGCGCTGGCGCGATTCCAGCGCGCGGCCGAACAGCTCGGCATGCGCGCACAGGTGATCCACCGCGAGGACTACGGTCGGCTGGCCGAGTTCGACGCGCTCTTCATCCGCGTCACGACCGCCGTGAACCACTACACCTACGACTTCGCGCGCCGCGCCGAGGCGCTCGGGCTGGTGGTCATCGACGACCCCACGTCGATCCTGCGCTGCACGAACAAGGTGTTCCTCGCGGAGCTGCTCGAGCGACACGAGATCGAACACCCGCGCAGCCTGCTCGTGAACCACGAGAACCTCGCCGAGGTCGCCGACCAGCTGGGTCTACCCTGCGTGCTCAAGAAGCCCGACAGCGCGTTCTCGCAAGGCGTCGTGAAGGCCGACTCGCTCGACGAACTGATCAGCAAGGGCCGCGAGCTCCTGGCCACTTCGGAGCTCGTCGTCGCACAAGAGTTCCTGCCCACCGAGTTCGACTGGCGCGTGGGTGTGCTCGACCGCAAGCCGCTCTACGTGGCGCGTTATCACATGGCGGCCAAGCACTGGCAGATCATCCGGCGCGACGACGCGGGCGGCGAGAGCTACGGGCGCGTGCAGGCGTTGGCCGTGGACGAAGCTCCGCGACACGTGGTGCGCACGGCCGTGCGCGCCGCCAACCTGATCGGCGACGGTCTCTACGGCGTGGACCTCAAGACGACCGGCCGCAAGTGCCACGTGATCGAAGTCAACGACAACCCGTCACTCGACGCCGGCTACGAAGACTCGGTGCTCGGCGCGCGCCTCTATCAGCGCGTGATGGAAGTGTTCTTGCAGCGCATCGAAGCGCGCAAGTCGGCCACTCACTGACGCGTCGCGGAGCTGCCATGTCACGCCTGCACTTGTTCGAAGCCTACGGCGTCGAGATCGAAACCATGATCGTGGATCGCTCGAGCCTCGACCTGCGCCCGCTCAGCGACCAGCTGCTCGCCGCGGCCAACGGCGGCACGCTGGAAGCTGAGATCGAGCTGGGTGAGTTGGCCTGGTCGAACGAACTCGTGATGCACGTGATCGAGTTCAAGACCAACGGTCCGGCGCGCGCGCTCGAGCCGCTGCCCGAACTCTTCCTGCGAGACATGCGTCGCGCCGACGCGTTGCTGGCGAGCCTGGGCGCACGTCTGCTCCCCGGCGGCATGCATCCGTGGATGGACCCGTTCACCGAGACGCGCCTCTGGCCGCACGACTCGAACACGATCTACGAACGCTTCCACGCGATCTTCGACTGCCGCGGGCACGGCTGGTCGAACCTGCAGAGCACGCACCTCAACCTGCCCTTCGCGAACGACGCCGAGTTCGACCTGCTGCACGGCGCCGTGCGCTTGCTCCTGCCGCTGTTGCCCGCGCTCTCGGCCGCGAGCCCCGTGGCCGACGGCCACCTGAGCGGCTTCCTCGACACGCGCCTCGAGGTGTATCGCAAGAACTGCGCCCGCATCCCTTCGGTGAGCGGGCGCGTGGTACCCGAGCCCGTGAGCACGCGCGCCGACTACGAAGACCGCTTGCTGGCCGGCATCCACGCCGACCTCGCGCCGCATGATCCCGACGGCGTGCTGCGCCACGAGTGGGTCAACGCGCGCGGCGCCATCGCGCGCTTCGATCGCTTCGCCGTGGAGATCCGCACGCTCGACGCGCAAGAGTGCCCGCTCGCCGACCTCGCCCTCTGCGCGCTCATCGTGGCCGTGCTGCGGCGCCTCATCGACGGCCGCTGGGCACCGCTGCCCGAACAGGTCGCGTGGGACACCGAGCGTCTCGCCACTCACTTCCTGGCCGCTGTGCGCGACGGCGAGCGCGCGATGATCACCGACTCCGAGTACCTCGCGCTCTTCGGCCTGAGGGGCACACAGGTCACGCTGCAAGACGTGTGGCGTCAGCTGCTCGCCGAGGTCTGCGCCAGCGACGCGGACTTCGCGCGTCACTGGAGCGCGCCACTCACGCACATCGTGGGGCGCGGGCCGCTCGCGCGTCGGCTCATGGCTGCACTCGGCGCAGATCCCGATCGGAACCGTCTCCACGCTGTGAGCCTCGAGCTCGCCGACTGCCTGCGTGCGGGTCGGCTCTTCGGATGAGCGCGGGGGCGCTCTCGCGCAGGCGCGCTGGCGCCGGGTTCGTGATCAGTTGCGAGCACGCCACGGCTCGAGTGCCCGCCGCGTACGCTCCGCTCTTCGCGCACGACCCGCAGCTGCTCACGAGCCACCGCGGTTGGGACGCAGGCGCCGCGCAGCTCGCCCGCCGTTTCGCGCGTCGGCTGCGGGCGCCCCTGATCGAAGGGCGCTGCTCGCGACTGCTCGTCGACCTGAATCGTTCGGAGCGACACCCACGACTGTTCTCGGAGGGTAGCCGCGCACTCCCCGCGCACGAGCGCGCAGCGTTGCTCGACCGCTTTCACCGGGAACATCGGGCAGCGGTCGAGGCTGCGATCGCAGGGGCACTGCTCACGGCAGCACGCGTGGTCCACCTGTCCGTGCATTCCTTCACGCCGCACTGGGACGGTCGCGCGCGCCCCACTCAACTCGGGCTGCTCGACGACCCGCACCGGCCACGCGAACGCGCCTTGTCACGCGCGTGGCGCGCCGAGCTGCTCACCCGCGAGCCGCAGCTCCGCGTGCACCTCAACCGCCCCTATCGCGGCTGGACCGACGGGCTCGTGAGCCTGCTCAGGCGACGTCATCCAGCCTCGCGCTACTTGGGTTTCGAACTCGAGTTCAACCAAGCGCACCTCGCCGCCGCCCCCGCGTGGGTCGACACGCTGTGTGCGACCATGAGCGAGCTGCGTGCCGAAGCGTCGGGCTCGCGTTGAGCCGAACGCTCGCAGCTCGCCCCCGCCTACGCCCACCAGCGTAGCGACAACCCGCGCAGTGCGCGCAACACTGGAGACCGCTGCCCGTGCCCCCGCGAGACCCCGCGATGCTCATCTCGACCCTCATGACGCGCGCTCCGATGTTCGTGTCGCCCAAGACTTCGCTGCACGACGCCTTCGAGCTGATGACCTCTGAGGACATCCGCCATCTCCCGGTGCTCGAGCACGGTGCGCTGCGTGGTGTGATCTCGGATCGGGACCTGCTCGAGTCGCTCGGCGCGCCTGGCCACGAGACGTCGTCGCCCGGAGCCAGCTCGCAGGTGTGCGACGTGATGGCCTGCCAGCCCGCCACGCTGAGCCCGCAGGACACGGTGGTGTCGGCCGCGGTGGAGTTCCTCGTGAACCGCATCGGCTGCCTGCCGGTGCTCGAAGGTGCCGAACTCGTGGGCATGCTCACGGAGATGGACATGCTCGCGGCCGCGGCGCGTCAACTCGAGCCTGCCGACGGACCTCCCACACAGCCCGTCGAAGCACTCATGGCGAAGGTCGTGCACACAGCGGCTCCCGACACCACGCTCACAGAGGCCTTCGCGCTGATGCGACGTCATCGTGTGCGGCACCTGCCCGTCGTCGACGAGGATCAACTCGTGGGCCTGCTCTCGGACCGCGACCTGCGCGCCGCCATCGGCAGCGAGCAACCCGACGACCTGCCGATCGCCTCCGTGATGTCGCGCGAACCGCTCACCGTCGGCCCCGAACTCGGCCTGCCCGAGGCGGCGCGGCTCATGGCCGTGGCCAAGGTGTCGTGCCTGCCCGTCGTGCGCGGCGCTGCACTCCTCGGCTTGCTCTCGCTGACCGACGTGCTCGAACACTGCCTCGAGAGTCTGCGCGACATGCCCGCGAGCTGAGGCCGCCCCCCCCGCATCCCAGTCCACTCGCTAGACTGGGCGGCTCACGCCATCGGGGAGAGCATGCATGCACGGCCTTGCCGGAAGGTTCCACGCACTGAGTGTCCTCACGATCGCGCTGGCACTGAGCGCCTTCGCCCACGCGAGCGCGATCCACGAGGGCACGCAGTTCTTCGAGGGCGAACTGACCGAGGCCGCCGAGCTCGCCGCGCGCGACGAACGCCTGCTGGTCATCGTGGGCAGCGCGACCTGGTGCGCCCCCTGCCATCAGATGGCCGATCGCAGCTGGCCGCACGGACGCGTGGCGAGCTGGATCGCGGAGCACGCCGTGGCGGTGAAGCTCGACGTGGACAGCTTCCCTCAACGCGCCACGCAGTTGCGCCTCGGCGCGATCCCGGCCGTGCTGATGCTGCGCGACGGTCGTGAGCTCGGGCGTCACGTGGGAATGCTGTCCGCGCTCGACCTGCTGCAGTGGTTGGAGAGCACGAGCGCGACCCAGCCGGCAGACGACGCCCCCCGCTTCCAATTCGACGAACTCAACGAGCCGTTCAAGGACAAGGGCATCTCGGCGCGCGACGCGGAAGCGGATCGACTGCTCGCCGAAGGTCGCGTCGAGGAGGCCTTCGAGGCTTACGTCTGGCTGTGGCAAGAGGGCGCGCTCTACGAACCGGGTTATCGCGGCGTGCGACGCTCCTATCTCGCCTCCGAACTCGCAAAGCTGGTGCAGGTGCACCCGCCCGCGCGCGAAGCCTTCTACACCATCCTCGACCGCACCGAGGAACGGCTGCGCTCCGACGACGTGGCAGAGACCGACTGGGAAGACTTCTGCGTGCTCACCGGCCGCGTGCTCGATGACCCCGACCGTCTCCTCGAGCTGTATGCCGAATGGGTCCTCGAAGACGGCAGCGCCGATGCCATGCACCCCATCGCCCAAGCCGCAGTCTTCCAGCAGCTCTACCGCAGCGGCAGCTACGCCGCAGCCGCGCGCGCCACGCCTCGACTGCTGGAGCGCGCCACAAGACAGCTCGAGTCGATGCACACACGCATCGATCAGTACGCGCGACTTCGCGAACCGAGTCTGCTCGACTACGCGTACTCGAGCACGGCGGAGAGCCTGGCGCAACTCCACGCGGCCGCGATCGCTGGGGATCGGGAAGGCGTCGCGCGGGAGATCGGCGACGTGCTGCGTGAGCACGTGAACGACGAGATCGCGCTGACAGCGCTCGTCGAAGAAGCGCTCTCCACCGACACCGCGCGCGCGATGCATCACGAATGGCTCGCCGACACCGGCGAGTGGTGGGTCGCGATCGACGACCTCAGGGAACGCCTCTCGGAGGCCTACCGCCCGCCGCCTGAACTCGACCGCGCCACGGCGTCCTCCCCACCGGGAAGCGCGGACTTCGACCCCAGCGTGGCCGAGGTCGTGGAGGCCGTGGAGACGCTCTTCGACCGAGACGCTGGACTCTTCAGTGCCCTCGGGAAGCGCAGGCGGTTCGCGAACTGGGGCGACGACGCCGTGCCGGCACTGCGCGTGCTTCTCGCCGACAGCTTCGCCGACGACAACGAGTTCGCGCTCTTCGAAGCGCTGCGCCAATGCGGCACCGAGAGTTGCCTCGACTTGGTGATCGACGCACTGGCAGGACGCACGCAGGTCGACGCCGACTCCTTCCACTGGCACCTCGACCAACTCACGTCGTCGAGCGAAGTGCGCGCGTTGCTCCACGAGCGCCCCGAGTTCAAGTCGCTCATGTTCGAACTCGCGACCTCCAACAGCGCCTACGACCAACGTCACTTCTGCGGTGTCGCGGGTGCGATGGCCTGGCCCGACAGCCAGCCGCATCTCGAACACATGCTCGAAGACCCCGACGCCGCGCTGCGCGAGGCGGCGGCGGTGGCGCTCGGACGCCTCACCGGCGAGGCCGTCACGGCGCGGAAGGCGCAGCGCAGCGTTCCGGCGGAACGCTTGCAAGCCGGCCTGCTCGGTGAGCCGATCCAGCTCTCGGTCTCGCGCGACGAACCGGCGCACTTCACGTCGAGCGAACCGATCGCTGTGGTCCAGCCACTCACAGCCTCCTTCGTCCGCGACGCGAACGGAGACTCCGCGTTAGCGGTGAGCCTCGGCGCCGGATATCGCACGCTCGATGCTCAGGGAGCGCTCACACCGCTCGTGCGTCTGCCCAGCTTCGCGACCAGCATGCGGAGCCACGAGCCCGGGCCAGGGCAGGCGCTGCAAACGCTCGTGCTCGCGAGCGGCGCTCCCACGCTGAGCGCTCAGGAGCTGCTCGCGCTCGACGCGAACGGCGCGCTGCTCTGGCGTTGGCGAAGCGACGACGGCTCGATCAGCGACGCCGCGCCGGTCTTCACGGAGACAGGCGCGGCCGGGGTCGTCGTCGCCGCGAACAGTGAGCTCGTCGGGCTCGATCTTCAGGGCCAAGTGCGTTGGCGCCGCGAGGCCTTCACGCCCGCCTACGAGCTCGCCACCCACGCTCGACTCCCCGGCCTCGTCCTCACCGTGTTCGGCGACCTCAAGGTCTTCGACGTCGAGGAGAACCGGCTCAGCGACTCTCCGCGCGAGCTCTCGGCGCCCGCCTACGTGACGTCGATGGAGTTGTTCCCCGCCGCCGACGGCACGCCCGCGTTGGTCGTGAGCGGCAGCGGTGAACAGGGCATGTTCGTGCTGGCTCGGCTCGACCTCACAGGCCGCGTCGCATGGCAAGCCGAGATCCCGGAACGTGTGCAGAGCCTCGCGCTGCTCGAAACCGAACACGACGAACGACTCATCGCGGTCGCGACCGCTGCCCTCGAACTCTTGATCTTCGACGAGCACGGCACGCTGCTGAACGTGACCGATCTCCCCGACCCCAACTTTGGTGGACGCTCCGGCCCGATCACGCTGAGCGCGGGCACGCTCGCGGACGGACGTTCAGCCCTCGCCGTGAAGCTGATGACCTTCGGCTACCTGTACCCGCTCGACTTGAGTGTGCTCGACGGGCGCTGAACGCGAAGCGCAGCGGCGACGCGTGCTCAACCCTCGGCGCCGAGCTCCTCCACGTCGATACCGAGCTTGCGCACGCGCGACTCCACAGCTTTCGGCTGCCGCTGCAACTCGGCGACCATCTGCTTCTTGCTCGCGCCTTCACGGTGCAAGCGACGCAGCGTCTCGTCTTCTTCGGGAGTCCAGGGTTGGTAGGCGCGCGGGTATCGGCGCTTCATCTCAGCGGCCAACGCGCCCGGCTCCAGGTTCTCGAGCACGGGTTCTGCGACCTTCGCGGGCGACGTGTCGGTCGGCTCGGTGACCGCGCTGTCGACGCTGTCACTGTCGGCCGTGCCGCTGTCCGCGCTCTCGTTGTCTGGCAGATCCCCGGGCCGGATGTCGATGTCCAGCTTGCGGATGCGCGTCTCCACGGCCTTGGGTTGCCGACCGAGCGCGTCGGCCATGGCATCCAGCGAGAGCCCTTCGGCGAACACGCGTGAGAGGTGCGCGTCTTCCTTCTCGGTCCAGCGTTGATAGGCACGCGGGTAACGCGCCTTCACTTCGGCCGGCGTGCGCGGCGGCGGCGGCTTGCGCTTGCCGCGCGTCACGACCAGCGGATCGGTCTGCGTGTTCTGGCTCTCGACGCGGTGCTCGCGCGCTTCAGCGTTCGGGCGCGCAACCACCGGACCGTTCGCGACCTCGGGCGTGCTGCGCGAGCGCGCGGGACGCGCCACCGGACGAGCCCCTGCGAGCGGGCGCACCACCTGACGCGGCTTCCCCACCGGCGTCGAGTGCGGCTTCGCTGCGGGCGTGGCTTGCGCGCGCGGCGTGGGCTGTGTCGGCGTGGGGGCGGCGGCCTGCGGCTGCGCCGGCACCGCCGGGCGCGAGCTGGGTGGCGCGGGCACGGGAGCTTTCGTCTCCGCCAGCGCAGCGGCTGCGGCTTCGGCTGTGGAGATCGGCGCGGCGGGCTCCGCGGCCGGTGCCGCAGGTTCGGGCGCCGGCGCGGGTTCAGGTTCCGGTTCCGGTTCCGGTTCGGGCTCGACGAACAAATCGCGCTGCGACGCGGGCGCCGGCGGACGCGGCGCCGAGGCGCCCAGTGCTTCGGCTTCGGCGTCGTCGAGGAACTGCGGCTCGCTGCGTCCGCTGCCGAGCGGACCGTAGGTGGCGAGCGGCGCGGCGCAACGGAACTCCTCTTGTGCGAGCGCGATGCCGATCACGCGCGCGGCGCCACCGTCGAGCAGAACGCGCGCGGCTTCATCGAGCGTGGCGCCGGTGTGCCGCGTGTCGTCGACCACGACCACCGTGCGGCCGCTCAAGTCGACTTTGCCGCGCATCGTCATCGAGCCGTCCATTCCCTTCTCACGACGCTCGCGTCCGCGGCGCGATTGCTCGCCCGGGTCCGCGGCGAACTCCAACAAGCGCGTGGTCGTGAGGCCGGTAGCGGCCTTGAGTCGCCCCATGTAGTCCTGCATCGAGTCGGACGCGCCGGTGTGCGGCGGGATCCAAGTGAGCACCGCGCCCTCGCGCGCGCTGCCCAAGGCGTGCGCCACGAGCGTGACGCCCAACTCCACGACTTCGGTGTGCCAGCTGCCCGCGCGTCCTTGCTGGATCCACTCGGCGAGACGGTTGCGCGGGTTCTCGCGCGCACGCCCGCCGACGCGGCAGGTGTAACGCTCGAACTGCGCTTCGAGTGACACGCCGGGCAGGTCGGTTTCGTAGTCGCCGGCGAGCGAGAACACCTGCTCGTCGTCGAAGAAGCTCTCCACGAACGGGAACAACAGATCGGGGGCGCGCGCGAGCGGCACGTGGTTGCGGATCGTGGCCGTGGTGAGACCGGCGCGTTGCGCGGCTTCGAGATCGTCGCTCGAATCACCCACGGCGAGCACGCGCGGACTCGCGGCGACACCCAGACGCGCCAACGCTTCGAGCAGCGGGTGCGGCGACGGTCGGTGCAACACCGTGTCGTGGAAGCCCACCACCACGATCGGGTAGGCCAGGTGCTGCTCGGCGAACCAGCGCCCCATGGCGGCCTCGGGACTGTTGGTCACGATCGCGATCGGAGTGCCTGCCTCGATCAGCCGACCCAACACGTCCACAAAGGGTTGCCCGTTCGGGTCGCGGATGAGCGGCACGCCCTTGGCGCCCGCGAAATACATCGGTGCGCCCTTCGTTGGGCGCCCGCGACTGAGGTCCACCAACGTGTCCTCGAAGTCGAAGATGACCGCGTCCCATGCCATGGGAGCCCCTCCTGGTGTCTGAATCGATCGGTTGACGCCTTGGCTCGGAGCGCGACCTGCGAGGATCGATCCGAAGCGCGGACGCTGAAAACTCAGCGGGCGTAGAGCGCGACCGACCGCCAGGGCGAGCGTCACTCCGGGAGCAAGTATGGGGCAGTGCGCAGGCGCTCTCAAGGATCGAGATCGCAGAAGACTCTGCGCGCGCAGAGCGGTGTCGCTCTCCGGGGAGCGCGGGTCAAGGCGCCCCACCGACTCGACCGATAAAGGGGCCCCATGAAGGCCCCAGACCCCAGTTCCCCCGCCCGCTCACCTGCCTCGCCCCTGGTTCGCGAGCCGACTCAGGCGGAGCTCGACGTCTATCTCGCGGATCTGGAAGCGCTGGCGGAGTTCGAAGCGGCGGCCGAGCTCGACCTGGAGCGTGTCGAGGGTTTCGAGCAGTGGCAGCCCACCGCCTACGAGCAGAACTACCTGCCGGGTCTGCGCCTCGCTGGCATCGCCGACAAGACCGGCGTGTGCCTGCAGAACACCGCCGACCTGCACATGCACACTGAGTGGTCCGACGGTGAGGCGCTCGACGACGTGCTCGACGCGGCCATGGCCGCGCGCCTCGACGTGATCGCGATCACCGACCACGACGAGATCGACGGCGCGCTCGAAGCGCGACGTCGTGTGCACGAGCGGCGGCTCAAGATCGCGGTCGTGCCGGGCATCGAAGTCTCGAGTCGCGACGGTCACATCGGCGGACTCTTCGTCACCCAGAAGATCGATGCGGGCATGTCGGCCGCAGACACGATCGACGCGATCCACGCGCTCGGCGGCATGGCCGTGGCGCACCATCCCTTCGCGCCCCCGTTCATCGAGAAGCTGCTGCGCGTGAAGTTGGGGTGCGGTGAACTCGTGCACGACCTGCCCTTCGACGCCATCGAGTGCACCAACGCCGTGCCCGGCTACGGTCGCAAGTACAACATCGAGGCCTGGGAGCAGCTCGAGCAACGTCGCGTGCGCGTGGGCATGACCGGCTCCAGCGACGCGCACGCCGCGCGTTTCGTGGGCAAGGGTCGCACGTACTTCGCGGGCAACCTCGGCGTGAGTTCCTTGCGGCTCGGCATGCAGCACGGCTTCGTGCACGGCGCCGAAGGTTACTGGCGTTTCCGCGAGAAGGTGCTCTACCGCGTGCAGCTCGCGAAGGCGATCTTCCGCAACCTGTTCAAGCGTCAGGGCTCGGTGAACTGAGTCACGCGGCGCTGCGTCACCATGCGAACTCGCTGAGTGAGGCGCGTCGCGAGAGGGCATCGGCGAGTTGGCGGGCGACGTCGGCGTCGAGGTAACCGAGCTGCACGCTGAAGGTCGTCCCCGCCGTGTCGGTGAGGATGCCGGCCATGTTCCAGCGGCGATCGAAGGGCGACGCCGCCACGCTCACGACCTGCAGCTTGTCTTCGGCGACGAGTCGCCAGCGATGCCCCCACACGCCATGCCGCACGCTGAAGAAGCCGCCGCCGCGCGCCCACTGAGCGCGGCGCGCGCGCACCGGTGCGTCGACGCGCCCCCACACGAGCACGAGCGGGAGCGCCAGGAGTCCCCAAGTGCCGAACACTGCGTGGCTGCCGGCTGTGGCGAAGAGCGCGAGCAAGACCCAGCGCTTGAACAGACGCCGCGCGGCCCGCGCGTGCCGGTCGTGCCACTGCAAAGCCTCGGCCTGGAACTCGGGCAACAACTCGGCGAGCAGAGCGGGCAGTTGCGACGCGCGCAACAGCGGCGCCACCCACCGACGCGTGGAGCTCTGCGCTTCCAGCTCGCTGCCGCCGGCCGTGTCGACCTTCACCGCCACGAAACCGGCCCAACGTTGCAGCAGGCCGGCGCTCACGGTCACGACTTGGATGCGACGTCGCGGGATGGTGGCCGTGTGCCGCGTGAGCAAGCCCGCGCTCGTCTGCAGATCGTTGCCGCGCGCGACCAGCTCGAAGCCGTGCAGGTTGACGAAGGCCCAGACCACCGAGAGCAAGCGCACGGCCAGCAAGACGCCGAGCACCAGCGCGACACCGAGCGCCCATCCGAGTCCGCGGTCGAGCGCGCTCGACTCGAGTGACTTGCCGAGGCCGAGCAACTGCTCGTTGAAGAGATCGAACTCGAGCGCCAGTCCTGTTGCGGCTGCAACGATCACGAAGCCGCGCTGCGAAAGCAGGCCGAAGGCGATCAGTTCGCGCGGGCCGAGACGCAACAGGCTGCGCGCAGCCGGCGAGGCAACGGGGCGTGCGTGCTCGGGCGTCGCCGCGTCGTGGGCGTGAGCGGGCGCGGTGTTCCCGAGCTCGCCAGCGTTCTGAGCGGCGTGCCCCTCATGAGGCGTGCTGCGCTCGGCGTCGCGCTCACCGAAGATGCGTTCGCGCATGCGGTCGACGGCGTCGAGCGAGAGCACTTGCAGGCGCGCTTCGGCTGCGGCCCCGCTGCCGGTCTCCACGCGCACGTCGGCCACACGGAACAGTCGATGGAACACGCTCTGCCGCAGGTCGATGTTCTGGATGCGCGCGTAGGGCACGTGGCGTTCGAAGCGGAAGATCACGCCGCCGCGCACCACCAGTTCGTCGCCGGCGAAACGATAGCGATACGTGAGGTAGTGGAAGACGCCGTGGATCACGCCCACGCCGACGAAGGCACTCACCCAGTAGAGATTGTCGAGCCGCCCCGACGCGAACAACACGAGCGCTGCAGGGAGCAACAGTTGCCGTGCGGAAGATCCCACGCGGAACAGCAGCGAGAGCGGGTGGAGGCGGTGGACCTCCTCGGGCTCAGACTCCATCGTCGCCGTTCTCGAGAACGAGTTTGTCGCGGAGTTGTTGTGCGCGCGCGTGGGTGAGGCCGTCGAGGCTCACCGTGGAGTAGGCCGTGCCGGCGGTGTGCACCACGAGGGTGGCCACGCCGTAGCTGCGCTGCAAGGGGCCTTGCGTCACGTCGGTGTGTTGGATGCGGGAGCGCGGGACATGCAACTCGCGGCGCCACCACACCCCTTTGCAGATGCGCAGGTGCGCGTCGTCGACCCTCCACGACGTGGCCTCGAACTGACGCTGCACGAGCGCGCGCACCAGACTCATGAGCAACCAGTACATGAGGGCGGCCGAGCCGAGCGCGGCGGCGATGCCGATGAGGTCGAAGCCCAAGGCCCAAGCCATCAAGGCCGCGCCGGCGAGCACGAGCAACACGAGCAACACACGATAGGTCACGAGTTCGGCGGGCACCCACGCTGGGTCGAGCGCTTCACTCGACGACGGGGCTGGGGGCGCGATCTGGAACGCGTCCGCGTCGTGTGCGAGAGGTGAGTGCGAATCCTCGGACATGGCGGGTCCAAGCTGGGCGTGGCGCCGCATGGTAGCGCGCGGACCATCAGGGGAGTCGCCTCCGAGCCAGAGAAGCGTTCGTGCCGCAAGCTCGCCACGCTAGGCTGCCTGCGTGACGCCCCCACCCGCTCCCGCACCGCCGCCGGCGCTCGTCGTGCTCTTGCTCGGTGCTGCGGGGATCGCGTGTGCGCCGCTGCTGGTGCGCGTCTCCGAACTCGAGCCCACGGCCACGGCCTTCTGGCGCGTGGCGTTGGCCTCGCCCGTGCTGGCTGCGCTTGCTTGGCGTGCGCGCCATGGCGCCGAGGAGCGCGCGACGGCGCCGACTCAGCAAGCCCACCGCGTGGCGACCTGGAAGCTGTTGCTGCCGGGAGTGTTCTTTGCCGGCGACCTCGGGCTGTGGCACCAAGCCCTGCGCGACACGACGGTGGCTCATGCGACTTTGCTGGCCAACGGCGCACCGCTGGTGGTGGCGCTGGGCGGCTGGTTGCTCCTGGGTGAGCGCCTCTCGCGACGCTTCCTGGTGGCGCTCGGTGTGGCCTTGCTCGGCGCGGTGCTGCTCGCCAACCACGCTGAGGACCAGGCGCGCGCGCCCCTGCGCGGTGATCTCTTCGGCGTCGGGACGGCCTTCTTCTATGGCGCCTACTTGCTCAGCGTCCGACAGCTACGCGCGGCCGGTGTCGGCGCCGCACGCCTGATGACGATCGCGAGCATTAGCAGCGCGGTCTTGCTGCTGAGCTGGTGCCTTCTGGCTGGTGAAGACCTGCGTCCGCAGAGTCTGGAAGGCTGGGGTTGGCTGCTGGCGCTGGCGCTCGTGAGCCATGTGGGCGGCCAAGGCCTGATCGCTTGGGCGCTCGCTCATCTCCCCGCGAGCTACTCGTCGCTCGCGCTCCTGGCGCAACCCGTGATGGTCGGAGCCGCAGGTTGGTGGTTGTTCGGCGAGCGGCTCAGCGGACTGCAACTGGCGGGCGCGGGGCTGGTCCTCGGCGCCGTGCTCAGCGCACGCCAGCACGTGGCGGTCTCGGCGTCGGCGCTCAGAAGCGCAGGCGCGCCCAGAGACTGAACTCCATCGACTCGATCGGGTCCGTCACGTGATTCACGAACTGTTGCTGCGCTTGCACGCGCCAATCCCAGCGGCCGCCGGGATCGAACTGCAGGCCGGCAGTTCCCTGCATACTGCGCCCGAAGGCTGAAGCGTAATCGTCTTCGGGTTGACGACGACCGCGGACGAAGCTCGAGAGCGAGCCGCCCTCGGCCGCGCCCCAGCTGACCTCGATGATTTCGCTGTCGCCGGCGGTGGCGAGGCTGAGCCCGGATCCAGACGACGGTCGCACGCCTTCCGAGGACGTCCCGGCGCGCCATCGGAAGGAGATGTCTTGGCCGGCGATGCGCACGTCGAAGAGACGCCGCTGATGGAGCCCGCGCTCATTCGGGAGGTCGGTGGATTCGGTGCGCGGGGCGACGTCGTCCCAACGACGATCGCGTGGCCCGAGCGGCGCCACCAACCAACCGACACGCGGCATGGTGCGACGGCCCTTCGCGCCCGGTTCGGCACAGCGCACGATGTCACGCGCGAGCAGCGCAGCTGCGTTCGAGCGACGTTGTGTCGAGTACGGCGCGGCGGCAACTCCTGCAGACCTGGTGTCCGTCCGCGAGACTTGCCGCGAGGGAAGACCGGAGCCAGCTCGCTCGGTGTCCCACCCGGGATGACCTGCCCCCCCTGTGCCTTCGACCGAAGCGGGCAAGGACGCGTCCAACCACACACTCACAGGCTGCGGCTGCGAGAGTTCCGGAGCAGGACGCCGGAGTCGGCCAGGAGCGGAGCTGCGCACCGAGGGGAGCCAGGTGAGCTCGTGCTCTACGGCTGCCGCAACGCTGATTCCCGTGACTCGAAGTGGCGACCCGGCGCTGCGCGCAGGGGACGCGGCGTGGAGCGTCTCACGCGAGAACACGTCGAGCTCGAGCGGCCACGACTGCGCCTGCAAGCACGGCACGCCGCCGAGCAGCACGAAGCCAATCAGCAGCGCGAGTCGCGAGCAGCACGACGCCATCACTGGGCGATTCAATCGAGACATTCAGGAGCCAGAGCAGGGGGCGAACACTGCTCTCAGGAATCGTCTCCCGTGAGGGGCGACTTGAGCACGCCACCGGACCCGCGAAATGGCTCGGCCGCAGAAAGCTCAGGCAGCACCTCCCTGCCTACGGTCGTAGAGCAGACGCGACACCACCGAGAGCCTTGCTGGCAGAGACCGACGGGATCCTTGCCCCCGTCCGCGGCGGACGGGATCCTCCCGCCGCCCAGGGCGCCAACCCACAGAACCGACGGCGAAGGAGCGGCTTCAGCAGTCGCCCACGTAGCCCAACGCCCTGAGACGCTGGCATCCTTCGGCGTCGAGCGCCTCAGTGATGCCATCTCCGACCCTGCGAGCGAGATCCGCATCTTGAGCGCCCTGCTGCTCGAGCAGCTCGCGCAGCGTCGCCAAGACCTTGGGTGCACCCGAATGATCGACGTCGATCAAGTTGCGGCGCTCACCGGGATCGTTGCTGAGGTTGAACAACCACTCACGCGTGTGATCGATGTTCTCGTGCCAGACCCGAATGTACTTCCAGTCGTTAAAGACGACGGATCGGTGGTACTGCGGGCCGGGCTCCACCACCAGCTGGCTGAAGACGGGGCGCGAGAGCTCGCCGCCCTCGTGTTTCTCACGATCAGGACCGAGTAAGGGCATCAGCGACCGTCCCTGCCAGGGAAGCCCGTCTGCTGAGAGGCCCAACACCTCGAGCACTGTCGGGGCGACATCGATCAATGAGACCGGCGTCTGCACCCGCCCCGTCCAACCCGAACGCTCGAGCTTCGGAGGAAGCTTGATCATCAACGGGACATGCAGGTGCTCTTCGAAAATCTGGTCGTGCTGGTACTTCCCGTGGTCCCGGAACTCCTCGCCGTGATCAGAAAGAATCACGATCGCGAGCCTGTGACCGAGCTCCCCTCGCATCACGGTCTCGAACACGATCCGGAGCGACTCATCGAGGTGAGCGATCTCAGCATCGTAGAGGTCGGACAGAAACCGCACGTCCTCGTCGGTGAAATCAAGCAGCCCCTCCCAGTAAGCCGGCCCCACAGCTGCCTCCCACGCCGCCTTCTCGGGCAGCGCGAGATAATGATCGAGACGCTCCCTCAACGGACCCGAGTAAGCGGGATCAACAAAGCGGTCAGCCAGCTCTCTAGGCGGAAGGTAAGGAGCATGAACCTGGTAGGTGTGTAAAACGGTAAAGAACGGCCCGCGACCCGGCTTCAGCATCCAGCTGAGCGCGGCTCGCGAGCGTTCCGTCACGTTCTCGAACCGCTCATCCCATGTATCGAAGCCGCGGTTGAGATCCATGCGCTGACTGAGGTTTCCACCGCTCACGAAGGCTGCGGTTTCCCAGCCACGCTCACTCACAACTTCAGCCAGGGTCGTCACGCCACTGGGCAGTTTGTGAACCCGCGGTGTGTCGCCATGAACATTAATCACGCCGTGAACAGCGAGTGACGTGGAACTGAACAGTGAGGCGTGCGAGGGCGCAGTCTGAGAAGCCTGCGCACGTGCATCATCAAAGACAACGCTGCGGCTCGCAAAGGCATTCAGACTCGGCGATGTCGGACGCTGAGACCCGTACGCCTCGAGCCGATCAGCCCGCAAGGTGTCGAGACTGATCAGCAGCACAGAATCAACACCGTAGGGTGACTCTGCTGCTTGCCCACCTGCTGAATCAACCACCCCCTCGTGACTCGGGCCACCTACACCAGGTGCGGCATCGCCAATCGGCTCACTCCTCGCGGGCTCACCAGCCGCGTGCTCCGCAGGCTGCTCCGGTTCTCCGCAACCTGAAACAAGACCCAACAAGAGGCACAAAGCAGGCAGAACGAAGACCTTAGAGGCGATCCCAGATCGTGCTGACGGCGCCTTCCCCCATGGCGTACTGCGAACGCTGCCGCGAGCACTCAGCCCGTTGGCCAACAACCAACCCCGTTGAACAGCGTTGAAACCCATGACGATCCAATCCGTGAGGCACACCCACCCAGTCCGAAAGACAGCGGGACGCACGAACCTAGCAGTGAAACTCCGCCCAAGCCACTACCTGCTGCCCACGAGGGAAACGACCGGCAACCGACCAAGCGGCAAATGCGCGCGATAGTAGGACATGACCTGCAGCCCATGCTGCATGCCAGAGCCCCCCCCCTCGAGAGGAGACCGAACAACAACTCGCCAGCGCCAAAGGGAGGAGCCGACAGAAGCGGAGCCAAAGCCACCAAAACCAGATGCCCAGAATTACAACGAGGGCCTGCTGACGCAATCGCATCTGCAGGCCCTCTGAAGTAAAAACCCGGCGCCAACCTACTCTCTCGGCGTGAGCCAGTACCATCGGCCCGATCTGCTTAACGACTGTGTTCGGAAAGGGAACAGGTGTGGCCAGACCGGCATGAGCACCGGGAAGTATGAATAAGGTGTTGGATGTGGAACCACTCACGGTGAGCTTGCCGAAGCAAACTCTGAACCGACGAGTCTCGAGGACTCGCGTGTCCTACGTGACTTCGCTAAGCAAAGTCACGAATAAATGTAGTCAAGCCAATCGGCCTATTAGTACTGGTGAGCTCAATGCATTGCTGCACTTACACCTCCAGCCTATCAACCTGGTGTTCTACCAGGAGCCTGATAGGGAAACCTCATCTTGAAGTAGGCTTCACGCTTATATGCCTTCAGCGTTTATCCGTTCCGAACTTAGCTACCCAGCGGTACCGCTAGCGCGATAACTGGTACACCAGGGGTTCGTCCGCCCCAATCCTCTCGTACTAGGGGCAAATCTTCTCAAGTTTCCAACGACCACGCCGGATAGAGACCGACCTGTCTCACGACGGTCTGAACCCAGCTCGCGTACCGCTTTCATTGGCGAACAGCCAAACCCTTGGGACCTTCTCCAGCCCCAGGATGCGATGAGCCGACATCGAGGTGCCAAACCTCCCCGTCGATACGGACTCTTGGGGGAGATCAGCCTGTTATCCCCGGAGTACCTTTTGTCTGATGAGCTACGACCCTTCCACACGGGATCGCAGGATCACTAAGCCCTGCTTTCACACCTGCGCGACTTATAGGTCTTGCAGTCAAGCATCCTTGTGCCTTTACACTCGACATGCGATTGCCAACCGCATTGAGGATGCCTTTGGGCTCCTCCGTTACTCTTTAGGAGGAGACCGCCCCAGCCAAACTGCCCAGCAAGCACTGTTCCGCGTCCGGTTTCACGGATATCGCGGTTAGGATCCCAGAAAGACAAGAGTGGTATTTCACTGATGGCTCCACCAGTACTAGCGTACCGGCTTCAACGCCTCCCACCTATGCTACACATGACTGACTAGAACCCAATACCAGCCTACAGTAAAGGTTCACGGGGTCTTTTCGTCCTGGCGTGGTTACGTGGTATTCTCACCACGACTACAATTTCACCGAGTCCACCGTTGAGACAGTGCCCAAGTCGTTACGCCTTTCGTGCGGGTCGGAACTTACCCGACAAGGAACTTCGCTACCTTAGGACCGTCATAGTTACGGCCGCCATTCACCGGGGCTTCATTTCCGGGCTTCGCCACAAGGGCTAACTCGTCCACTTGACCTTCCGGCATTGGGCAGGCGTCAGTCTGTATACAGCGTCAGTTTGACTTAGCACAGACCTGTGTTTTTGGTAAACAGTCGCTTGGGCCATTTCTCTGCGGCCACACCCAGCTCTGCGAGCAAGTCGCTTCACCGTGCGTGGCTCTCCTTATCCCGAAGTTACGGAGCCATTTTGCCGAGTTCCTTAACGGTGGTTCTCTCGAGCGCCTTAGGATACTCACCCCACCCACCTGTGTCAGTTTACGGTACGGTCGGCCGCTAGCTCACTAGAGGTTTTTCTTGGAGGAGCCTTCTGTGACTTCGCGCATAAGCGCTCGCCATTACCTCCGAACATTATCGCTGCGGATTTACCTACAGCATGTCCGCGGGCTTGGACAGGCACGACTAATGGCCTGATCACCTGCGTCTCCCCGTCACCCCATCGTGTCTTTGTCGCTAGAAGCCGGTACAGGAATATTAACCTGTTTCCCATCGACTACGCCTTTCGGCCTCGCCTTAGGATCCGACTAACCCTGGGCGGATTTACCTTCCCCAGGAAACCTTGGGTTTTCGGCGAATAAGATTCTCACTTATTTTATCGTTACTCATGCCGGCATTCTCACTTCCACGTCGTCCAGCCGTCCTTACGGTCGACCTTCAGCCTAGTGTGGAACGCTCCTCTACCGCTCATAGAAGGCAACGCCATCTATGAGCCCACGTCTTCGGTGTGCAACTTAGTCCCGTTAATTTTCGGCGCAGACTTGCTCGACCAGTAAGCTGTTACGCACTTTTTAAATGATGGCTGCTTCTAAGCCAACATCCTGGCTGTCTTAGCAAATCCACTTCCTTTTACCACTGAGTTACCCTTGGGGACCTTAGACGGTGGTCTGGGTTGTTTCCCTCTCGACTGCGGAGCTTATCCCCCGCAGACTGACTGCCGCGATACGGTACACGGTATTCGGAGTTTGATTAGGATGGGTAGGCGGGAAGCCCCCCATTCCAGATCAGTGCTCTACCCCCGTGCACTATTACACGACGCTAGCCCAAAAGCTATTTCGAGGAGAACGAGCTATCTGCAGGTTCGGTTAGTTTTTTGCTCCAATCCACAGCTCATCCCACAACTTTTCAACGTTGACGGGTTCGGCCCTCCACGAGCTGTTAGGCTCGCTTCAGCCTGGCCATGGATAGATCACCTGCGTTCGCGTCTAATCCATGCAACTTGAGTCGCACATTTCGCACTCGCTTTCGCTTCGGCTACGAGCCATAGGCTCTTAACCTCGCTACATAGATTAACTCGCCGGCCCATTATACAAAAGGTACGCCGTCACCCGTGTCCAGAGGACATAGGGCTCCGACAGCTTGTAGGTATCTGGTTTCAGGTACTATTTCACTCCCCTCACCGGGGTGCTTTTCATTTTTCGCTCACGCTACTGTTCGCTACCGGTCGCTAAGTAGTATTTAGCCTTACGGGGTGGTCCCCGCAGATTCATACCAGGTTTCCCGTGTCTGGTACTACTCGGGAGAGTAATCAGGAGTCCAAGGCCTTTCGCTTACGGGGCTATCACCCGCTATGGCGGAACTTTCCAGGACCTTCAACTAGAACTTGGTTTTGTAACTCCTGCACTGATCTGCAAACCAGTGGCATACTTCCCACAACACCGACTACAAAACGCTTGCAGGCTTACAAGCAGTCGGTTTAGGCAATCATCCCCGTTCGCTCGCCGCTACTAGGGGAATCGAGGTTTCTTTCTCTTCCTGAGGTTACTGAGATGTTTCAGTTCACCTCGTTCGCCTCCATAACCTATGTATTCAGTTATGGATGCCGGGGTATTGCCCCGGCCCGTTTCCGGATTCGGACATCTGCGGGTCGTAGCTTGGTTGGCAGCTCGCCGCAGCTTTACGCAGCCGTCCCACGTCCTTCATCGCCTCTTAGCGCCAGAACATCCACCAAATACCCTTGAGTACTTGACTACATTCATTTCGAGAATCGCTTCAATCGCTCGAGACATCGTTTATCGGTTCGATGTGTCGTGATGTGATTCCACATCCAACTTGTCAAAGATCACTGTTTCCGTGCTGTCGTTGAGCGGCCTTTCGGCTGCGCTCGGGCACGAATCGCCAGCAGAACTGGCTCGTGGCGCGCGTTCTCGAGAGAACACAGGCCGCGAAGCAGTCGAGCAAGCCTTGATTCGTACACCCAAATGGTGGAGGCGACAGGACTCGAACCTGCGACCTCCTGCTTGCAAAGCAGGAGCTCTACCAGCTGAGCTACGCCCCCGTAGGAGGATGGTGGGCCTGCGTGGACTCGAACCACGGACCTTACGCTTATCAGGCGTACGCTCTAACCACCTGAGCTACAGGCCCTAGGGAACGCCCGTGGTACTGAATGAGACACGGGGCGATCACCGTCCGGTGTACGGAAAGTGGTAGCAAGCTTGCTCAAGACGTGTGCCGATGATTCTACAAGGCGCGCCATTGCTGGCAGCGCCAGGTCTAGTTTATCCCTAGAAAGGAGGTGATCCAGCCGCAGGTTCCCCTACGGCTACCTTGTTACGACTTAGTCCCAATCACTGAGCTTACCGTCGGCGCTTCCCTCCTTGCGGTTGGGTACACGACTTCGGGTACTCCCAGCTTTCGTGGCTTGACGGGCGGTGTGTACAAGGCTCAGGAACATATTCACCGCGGCGTAGCTGATCCGCGATTACTAGCGATTCCGACTTCATGGAGGCGAATTGCAGCCTCCAATCCGAACTGGGACCGGGTTTAGGTGATTTGCTTCATCTTGCGATGTCGCTTCACATTGTCCCGGCCATTGTGGCACGTGTGTAGCCCAGGACATAAAGGCCATGATGACTTGACGTCATCCCCACCTTCCTCCGTTTTGACAACGGCAGTCCCGTTAGAGTCCCCATCATTACATGCTGGCAACTAACGGCAAGGGTTTCGCTCGTTCAGGGACTTAACCCGACATCTCACGACACGAGCTGACGACAGCCATGCAACACCTGTGCACGTTCCACCAAAAGGCGTCACCTCCCTTTCAGGAGGCTAATCCGTGCATTTCAAACCCTGGTAAGGTTCTGCGCGTTGCTTCGAATTAAACCACATACTCCACCGCTTGTGTGAGCCCCCGTCAATTCCTTTGAGTTTCAGCCTTGCGGCCGTACTCCCCAGGCGGGGTACTTATCACATTAGCTTCGACAACGAGCGCATCGGACGCCCATTGCCTAGTACCCATCGTTTACAGCTAGGACTACCAGGGTATCTAATCCTGTTCGCTCCCCTAGCTTTCGCACCTCAGCGTCAGTTGCAGTCCAGTGACCCGCCTTCGCCTCTGGTGTTCCTCCAGATATCTACGCATTTCACCGCTCCACCTGGAGTTCCGGTCACCCCTCCTGCACTCAAGCTCAGCAGTATCGGGGGCTGTTCCGCAGTTGAGCTGCGGGCTTTCACCTCCGACTGACTGAGCCGCCTACGCGCGCTTTATGCCCAGTAAATCCGAATAACGCTCGCCACCTTCGTCTTACCGCGGCTGCTGGCACGAAGTTAGCCGTGACTTCCTCTCAAGCCTTTGTCAGTGCACAGGTAGACCTGTACATTTCTTAACTTGTGACAGGAGTTTACGACCCGAGGGCCTTCATCCTCCACGCGGCGTCGCTCTGTCAGGCTTTCGCCCATTGCAGAAGATTCTCGACTGCAGCCTCCCGTAGGAGTCAGGACAGTGTCTCAGTTCCCGTGTGACCGGCCGACCTCTCAGTCCGGCTACCCGTCATAGCCTTGGTGAGCCGTTACCTCACCAACAAGCTGATAGGACTTGGACCCCTCCTCGAGCGGAAGCACCTTTACCAGACCGGACGTATCCGGAATGGACTATCGGGTATTAGCAGTCCTTTCAGACTGTTGTCCCCAACTCGAGGGTAGGTTATCCAAGCGTTACTCACCCTTTCGCCACTCTACTTGTACTCCCGAAGGAATACGTTCGCGTTCGACTTGCATGCCTAATCCACGCCGCCAGCGTTCATTCTGAGCCAGGATCAAACCCTTCATGATGATGAGTTTTGTCCTGTAACGCCCGCGCCCTTGGTAGGGCTGCGGACGCTCGGATGTAATTCTTAGGAACGACTTAACCCATTTGCATGGGCTGCCTCGCTCACACACGCTTAAGCAAGCTTGCTACCGTGATTTCAAAGATCGCTTGGCTAGCCAGGCCGCTGAGGAGCTCGAAACTGCCGAGGACCTCCGTTTTCAGGTGCGTTCTTGGAGGTCGCTTGCGCGTGCCTCCTGCGCCTGATGTGGCTCTTTTTCACCCGTTGGGTGAGCGGGAAATCGTACCGATCTCCAAAGTCCGTACAACCCTCTTTCAGGTTTTTTCTTGGCGCTGTTTGGAACCCGATTCTCGCCGCATCGTAGGCCTTGCTCCCCTGCGCCTTTCCTGCCTTTCTCCCGCCTTCTGGGGCTCGTGGGAGCTGTTCGCTGAACAGGCGGCCCAATCGCCTCAGCCGACAATCCTCCTTCGTTCGGCAGCTAGCGGGGTGTTCGTCTAGAGCCCGTGTCCGTCAACGCAGATCGAGCCCGCCGACGCACCTGCGCCGACGGGCTCGATCATTGCCCAGCCCGGCAAGCGGGTCAGACCTACGGTCGCCCCCCCTGGCAACCGACTGTTCCGCCCAGCTGCTAGGGGATTGCCACGCGGGTTCCGCGGGGCACGAGCTCGAAGAGCGCCTCCACTTCTGGGTTTCGCATGCGCACGCACCCCATCGACTCGTCGCGGCCGATCGTTTCCGGCTTGGCGGTTCCGTGGATCCCGTATCCCGTCACTCCTGGGTGATCCTCGAAGCCGAGCCAGCGGGTCCCGAGGATGTTGCGTGAATCGCCGAACGGGATCGTCTGGTTCTCGAAGGTCCAGGCCGGGTTCTCCTGCTTCACCTGCACCGTGAACTCGCCTGACGGCGTGCTTCCATCCTTGCCCAACCCGACTCGGAAGGCCGCAACGGGCACTGTGCCCAACCAGGCCGTCAGGCCGCGCTGCTCGCGATCGACCACCAATTTGATCTCGTCGAGCGGCACCACGAGCTCCTGGTCAACCTGGAGCCCGTCAGTCTTGAGCCCATTGAGCAGCTTGATCAGCCCCACTTCCGGCTCGACCCCGTGCATTTCGGGCAGCGTGCGGTGACAAAGCTTCCACAAGCTGTCATTCGGGCGGACGCGATAGCTGGCCGTCTTGAGCTCGGCCGTCAGCGCGGAGCGCGCTTCAGTGTTGAGCTGGTTCAGCAGCGCGTTCACCTCTTCGTACTCCGCGCCGAGGACCTGTCGATGCGCCAGCGCCTCTCCGACGAGCTGTCGACGCTCACGTGGGCCGCCCCCCAGGAAGGCCAGCTTCAGACCCAGTCGGGCCTGATCGCGCGCGGACTCCGCCTTTCCCCGCCCATCTCGAAGCAAGGCGACGGCGTCGGCCCTGCGCCCTTCGAGATGAAGCGCCTCCGCACGATCCAGGAGCGCGGCAACGCTCGGCCCCTCCTGCCGCTCGCTCTTCGACGCGGGCTCCGCTGAGGATCGACGCCCGCCTCCAGCCCCCTCGCTCAGATTGCTCGAATCGCGCGAAGCGACCTCCGCACGGGGCTCCGGCGACTCGGGCCGCTGCGCAGCGACAGCCCCCTGACTCACCTTCAGCCCGGGAGCCTCGCCGGCTTCTGCCGTCGACTCCTCGCCGAACCACTGACTGAGCAGGAACGCCCCGCCGAGAACCACCACCACAACAACAAGCCAACGCGCCATCAGGCACCCCTCCGAGATCTGGAAACAACCGCCACGCTGATCCTAGAAACCTCTGAGCGCCATTCCAGTGCGCGTCGCCCGACAAGCAAAGCTCTTTGCGCTCGGTGCAGCCGGCTCAGGCGACGCACCACCTGAGTTCAGCGTCCATCACGAGGACGCGCTCCTCGCAGCCGACTCCCCCATTCATCAGTCATGCGTCGGCATGCTTCGCGCTCGAGCGTCGGCACCACTCAGCTGTCGCCGCACTCGGGCGCGCGTCGCGCGCAGGTCACCGTCGCGTTCGGGTGATCGTCTGGGTCGGGCAACCGTCTCGATCGAGTCACCGTCTGGCTCGGGCAACCGTCTCGCTCGGGTGACTGTCGCGCTCGGCTGACCGTCTTGATCGGAACGCGCGCCACGCCAGAGCGTCGTGCGCGTGGCGCGCGAAGTGCCGGGCCGGCCCCGAACCGGAGGTCCCTCCCGAAGCCTGGTTCGAAACCAGGTGGGAACACACTGCTCACCGCGGAAGTCCCGCGACGTGGCGGGCATGACCTTGGGGAACAGACGGCGGTTCCCTCTTCGGAGGAAAAGGCTCGGGAGCGATCCGTACTGGAGGCACGGGACCGACTCGGTGCGCGAATGATACCTCGCCCCAACAGCCGATCAACGCGCCCGCGAGGTCAGCTCTCAGAAGCACTCGCGCTGGAGTTCGCAGGCAACGTGGCGCCCAGGTCTGCCGCGACAACGGTGATCGCGTCGACAGCCTTCGCGAGTTCCTCGGCCTTGAGTGTGCGATCTTCCGCTTGGAACACGAGGCGAACGGAAACCGCGCGTTGCTCTGCGCTCTGCGGCGGCCCGCGATACACATCAAAAGCTTGCGCGTCCTTCAGATGACGGAGGCGCTTGGCCAACTTCTTCTCGCTGGGAGAGCGGATTGCGGCGAGCAAAGTCGAAACAGGCAGGTCGTAGTCGAGCACGAAGGTGAGGTCGTAGCGCGCCTCGGGCATCCGCGTCACCGGACGGTAGTTCGAGCGCGCAGGCTCATCCGCCACGAGCGCATCGAGGTCGAGCACGAGCAAACCGGCCGCGCCTTGAACGTCGAGCCGCGTGAGCACTTCGGGTGACACCGCACCCAAGCGTCCGAGCTCGCGGTCAGCTCTGAGCAACACCGCCGTGCGTTGCGCGTGGAACCACGGCTCGCCGGCGCGCGGCGCGACCCGCTCGAGGTCCGGAGCGCGACGCCCCACGGCCTGCAGCAAGCCCTCGGCAACACCACGCAGCTCGCGCACGACGTCACGAGCATCCAATGCGTCTCGCGAGGCGAGCAAGGCCACGAGCTCTCGCGACTCACGCATCTCTCCGTCGACCACGCGATAGCCGCGACCGACCTCGAAGGTCCGCACCCGCTCGCCGTGTCGCAGCCATGCTTCGAGTTGTTCGAGCATGGCAGGTGCAAGCGCGGGGCGCAGTCGCGACGCGTCTTTCTGCAACGGGTTGCTGAGCACGGGGCGTTGACCGTCGTCAGTCCAGCCCATCAACTCGAGCGCGCGATCACTCACGGTGCTGTAGTGGTAGACCTCGGTGAACCCGGCCGAGCCGGCGAGCGCACTGCGCAACGCGTCTTCCAGCGCCGGGAGCGGGTCGCGTTGACCCAACACCAAGCGCGCCGACGGCGACTGATCGGGCACGCGGTCGTAGCCGATCAAACGCCCGACTTCCTCGACGAGATCTTCGGGCAGCGTGACATCGCGCGTGGCGCGCCAACTCGGGACGTCGACATCGAGCTGCCCGGGCGTGTCGCTGGACTCGGCGCACTTGAAGCCCACCGAACCCAGCGCGTCCTGAACTTCGTGACTCGTGACCGGCATGCCGAGACGCCTGCTGACCATCGCCGGGTCGAGCGCGAGTCGGCGCTGCGGCGCTGTCCCCTCGCCGGCGAGCGCGTAGTCGCTGTGGATCACGGCCTCCGGCGAGAGCTCTCCGAGCCACCAGGCGTAACGCCGCACGGCGAGCTCGGCCAGCGCAGGATCGAGGTCCTTCTCGAAGCGCGCGAGCGCATCGGTGCGCAAGCCCAGCCGACTCGACGTGCGCCGCGTACGCACCGGGTCGAAACAGGCGGACTCGAGCAGGACACGTTGTGTGCTGTCGGAGACCTCGGCGTGCGCGCCGCCCATGATCCCGCCGATGGCCACGATCTTCTCGCCGTCGACGATCACGATGTCCTGGTCGTGCAGCTCGCGCAGCTCGCCGTCGAGCGTGGTGAGTTGCTCGCCGACGCGCGCCGAGCGCACCCCCAAGGTGTCCGCCGCCACGCGATCTCGATCGAACGGGTGCGTGGGCTGCCCCAGCTCCAACATCACGTAGTTGCTCAGGTCGACGAGCCGGTTGATCGGGCGCATCCCGCACGACACCAAGCGGAAGCGCATCCAGTCGGGGGCTCGGCCAGGTGTGTCGTCGATGCACAAGGCGGCGTAGCGACTGCAACCGCCGTCGCTCGCCAGCTGCAAGATCGGCGCGCTGGCAGCGGGCTTCAAGTCGTCGCGCAAGGCGAGCGGCTTGAGTTCGCGACCGAAGATCGCGGCGAGCTCGCGCGCGAATCCGTAGTGCCCCCACAAATCGGGCCGATGCGTGATGCTCTTGTTGTCGATGTCGAAGAGCACGTCGGCAAAGCCATTCAGCTCGGCGATGGGACGCCCGGGCTCGAGCGCCGCGTCGAGCACCAAGATGCCGTCGTGCTCCGGGCCGAGACCGAGCTCGTCTTCGGCGCAGATCATCCCGGCGCTGGCCTCGCCACGGATCTTGGCCTTCTTGAGCTTCATGCCGTTGGGCAAGCTCGTGCCGACTGGCGCGTACAGGATCTTCTGGCCGGCTTCCACGTTCGGCGCGCCGCAGACCACGCTGGCCAACTCACCCGCACCGTGGTCCACGCGGCACAGCTTGAGTCGATCGGCGCCGGGGTGCGGTCCGCACTCCACGACGTCGCCCACGACCACACCGCTGAGCCCCACGCGCTGATCCACGAGGCCTTCGATGAGCGCCGTGCGCATGGTCAGCTCGTGACCGATGGTCTCGGGCGACAGGCCCTCGAGGTCGACGTGATCCTTGAGCCAGCTCAGCGAGAGGAACATGGAAGCGGACCCGGTGCGGTCAAAGGAATCGAAGCGAACTCGCGCGCGGCGCGCGCACTCAGAACTGCTGCAGGAAGCGCAGGTCGCCGCTCATCATCCAGCGGACGTCCTCGATGCCGAAGCGCATCATCGCCAGGCGGTCGAGCCCCATGCCGAAAGCGAAACCCGAAACCTGCTCGGGATCCATGCCGCCGGCGCGCAGCACTTCGGGGTGCACCATGCCGCAGCCCAAGATCTCGAGCCACGGCGCGTCGTCGGGAGATCCCGCCGGGCGCATGTCGAGCTCGAAGCCCGGCTCCACGAACGGGAAGTAGTGCGGACGCAAGCGCACCTCCACGCTGCCGCCGAACAGCCGCGAGAGCGCGAGGCGCAACACCGCTTTCATGTCAGCGACGGACACCCCCTCGTCGACCATCAGGCCTTCCACTTGATGGAAGGTGTGCTCGTGCGTGGCGTCGGGTTGCTCGTTGCGGAACACGCGACCGGGCGCGATCACGCGCACCGGCGGCTTGCCTTCGGCGCGCTGCATCGCGCGCAGCTGAACGGGCGACGTGTGCGTGCGCATCACGTGGCCCGAGTCGAGCCACATGGTGTCTTGCATGTCGCGCGCGGGATGGTGCGACGGGATGTTGAGGTAGTCGAAGTTGTAGGCCTCGGTCTCGACTTCGGGTCCGTCGACCACTGAGAAACCCAGGCCCATGAAGACCTCTTCCGCTTCGCGACGAATGCGCGTGATCGGGTGCAAGTGGCCGTGACTCAGCGGACGCGCCGGCTCGCTGGGATCGAAGCGGGTGTCGCTGGCCTCAGCGGCCAAGCGCTGCGCGGTGAAGGCGTCGCGCCGGGAGACCACGGCTTCTTCGAGACTCTGGCGCGCGGCGTTGACTGCCTGCCCGAAAGGGGCGCGCTCCTCCGCCGGGAGATCCTTGATGCCGCGCATCAGGCTCATCAGCGGGCCCTTGCGCGCCAAGGCCGTCTTCTCGATCTGCTCGAGTTGCTCGCCGCTTTCAGCAGCCTCGATCGCCGCCAAGGCCTCGCGACTCAGCCGTTCGAGCTCGTCACGGGGCGTGGTCGTCGACATGGAGCTGCCAAGCTTGCGGGGAACGAAAGACGTGCGGACTCGACTGCCCGCGCTGCAACACTCGCCTGCTCGGACGGCCGCGCGACGGCGAGCGTGCGCTCAGCGCAGTCGCGAAACGCAAACGCGCGGGAGGCGAGCACTCGAGCCGGCCCGAGCCAACGGATTCAGGCCGCGAGCGCTTCCTGAACCTTGCCGACGAGCGTCTTGAAGCTCTCGGGATCGCGCGCCGCGATGTCGGACATGACCTTGCGGTCCAGCTCGATGCCAGCCTTCTTCACGCCGTGCATGAACACGCTGTAGGTCATGCCTTCGGCGCGCACCGCAGCGTTGATGCGCTGGATCCAGAGCTTGCGCAGGTCGCGACGCTTCAGGCGGCGGTGCGCGTAGGCGTAGGCACCGGCGCGCAGCACCGTGGGCTTGGCCGAGCGCAAGTTCTTGCTGCGCTGACCGACGTAACCCTTGGCGCGCTTGAGCACCTTCTTGATGCGCTTGTGACGAGCAACGCTCGAGTGGACGCGAACCATGACTCAATCTCCTACTGCCGCGCGAGCGGCGATGTGCGGTGTGGCGTGCGAGCGCTGCGTGGCCCGCCGCGGATTAACGACCGATCAGCGGCCGGGCGCGATGGCCAGCTTCATCTTCTTGGCGACCTTGCCCACGCAGATCTCGGTACCGCGCAGGTCGCGGCGCTTGTCGGCGTTCTTGCCCGCCTTGTAGTGACGGGAGCCGGGCTTACCGCGCTTCACTTTGCCGGACTTCGTGATCTTCATCCGCTTCGCGATGGACTTGCGGGTCTTGAGCTTGGGCATCGGGGTTCTCGTTCGAGCTCGGAAGGAGCTTATTTGCTGTTGAGTGGGTGCAGGATCATGACCAAGCGGTTGCCTTCGAGTCGAGGTTCTCGTTCCACCTTCGACAGGTCGGCGAGCTCTTCCTTGATCTTGTGCATCACGCCCAGTCCGCGTTCACGGAAGCCGTGCTCACGCCCGCGGAACAGCATGTTCACTTGGAGCTTGTCACCGTGCTCCAGGAACTCGCGGGCCTTGCGCAGCTTGGTCGACAAGTCGTGCGTGTCGATCTTCGGTCGCACACGCACTTCCTTCACGACCACCTGGTGCTGCTTCTTCCGTGCTTCGTTCTCCTTCTTCTTGGCGAGGTACTTCTGCTTTCCGTAGTCCAGAATCTTGCAGACAGGAGGACGTGCTTCGGGGGCGACCTCAACGAGATCGAGCCCGCGTTCGCGCGCCATGTCGAGAGCGTCTTGCGTCTCGACGATGCCTTTTTGTTCGCCGTTCTCGTCGATCAGGCGGACTTGACGTCCGCGAATCTCGTCGTTGAGGCGCGTCTTGGCCTGAGCCGTGGCTTGATCCTCCTGCGAGTTCGGCGCTGGGCCGCGCTCGCGGTTGTCTATCTGAAACTCGGGTAGCGAGATGAGCCGGGGCACACCCCCGGAACATCAACGACCGCACCCTGCGTTGCCAGCCACCTGAACTCTGCGCGTTGTGCTGCCGCTGAGCTCATGAAGCCTTACGGGTACTGACCTCAGCGCAAACCCGCTCGAAGAACTCATCGAGCGACATCGAGCCCAGATCACCTTCCGCTTGGGAACGCACGGAAACGGTCGATTCCGCGATTTCGCGGGGGCCCAGTATGGCCACGTACGGCACTTTTTCAAGCCGGGCGCGCTTGATTTTGGCGCCGATGGGTTCGTTGGCCGTGTCGCAGCGCACCCGGAGGCCCGCCGCACGCAGGCGCTCGGTGAGGGCGTGCGCGCCCTCGGCCTGGTCATCGGTGATCGGAGCCACTGAGATCTGGAGCGGGGCCAGCCAGAGCGGGAAGGCCCCGCCGTAATGCTCGATGAGCACCCCCATCAGGCGCTCGAGACTGCCGAAAGGCGCCCTGTGGATCATGATCGGGCGCTGACGGCTGCCGTCCTTGGCTGTGTAGAGCAGGTCGAAGCGCTCGGGCAGGTTGTAGTCCACCTGGGCCGTGCCGAGCTGCCATTCGCGCTCGAGGGCGTCGGTGATGACGAAGTCGAGCTTGGGGCCGTAGAAAGCGGCTTCGCCCTCCTCCACCGTGTAGTCGAGCCCCATGGCGTCGCAGGCCTGGATGATGCCTTGCTGGGCGTGTTCCCACTGCTCCGGGCTGCCGACGAACTTGCCGTCGCTGCTGGTGCCGCGCGTACCGACCCGCGCGCTCACCGTGAGCCCGAAGGTCTCGAGCGCGAAGCGAACCAGTTGCACGACATCGGCGAACTCGGTCTGCAACTGCTCGGGCGTGACGAACAAGTGCGCGTCGTCGACAGTGAAACCGCGCACGCGCTTGAGCCCGCCCAGCTCGCCACTCTTCTCGTAGCGGTACACGGTGCCGAACTCCGCGAGCCGCAGCGGAAGGTCGCGGTAACTGCGCAGGTCCGACTTGTAGATCTGGATGTGGTGCGGGCAGTTCATCGGCTTGAGCGCGAAGCCCTCGCCGACCTCGGCGTCCCCCATGATCGGGAACATCGAGTCGCCGTAGTTCTGCCAGTGCCCAGAGGTCTTGTAGAGTTCGAGACGCCCGATGTGCGGCGTGGACACGGGCAGGTAACCGCGCTTGGCCTGTTCGGCTCGCAGGAAGTCGCGCAGCACGTCGAGGATCATCGTGCCCTTGGGCAACCACAGCGGCAGACCCGGACCGACCTCGTCGGTGAAGTGGAAGAGCTGCAGCTCTTTGCCGAGCTTGCGATGGTCGCGTTTGCGCGCCTCTTCCAAGTTGTTGAGGTGCTTCTTGAGGTCCTTCTTGTTGCTGAAGCAGGCCGCGTAGACGCGCTGCATCATCGGGTTGTTCTCGTCGCCCTGCCAGTAGGCCCCCGCCACACTGAGGAGCTTGAAGAACACCTTCGAGAGCGAGCCGGTGCGGGGCACGTGCGGCCCGCGACACAGGTCCACGAACGCTTCGGGGCCGGCGCTCTCACCGGCGCTGTCCAGGTTGCGATAGAAGCTGATCGTCTCGCCTTCGGGGAAGCCTTTGATCAGGTCGCACTTGTAGCGGTCGTCGCGCTCGGTCCAGGTGCGCAGTGCTTCGTCGTAGGACACCTCTTCGCGCACGAACACTTGGTCGGCGGCGATGATCTCGGCCATGCGCTTCTCGATGCGCGCGAGGTCTTCGTCTTTGAGCCGACGTCCATCGGTGAAATCGAAGTCGTAGTAGAATCCGCTCTTGATCGTGGGCCCGATGCCGAGGCGCACGTTGTCCTTGCCGAACAGGTCCATCACGGCTTGGGCCATCACGTGCGCCGTGCTGTGACGCAACATCTCGAGGCCCTGCGCGCTGTCGCCCTTGATGATCGACACGCTGGCGCCGCTGGGCAGCTCACGCGAGAGGTCGCGCAACTGGCCGTCGATCTCGACAGCCAGCGCGGCCTTCGCCAGACCCGGACCGATGTCAGCCGCCAGGTCGGCGCCGCTCGCACCGTCGGGGAGCTCGCGTTTCGAACCATCCGGCAAGGTGATGGACACACTCACGACTTCATCTCCTCGTGCTCAGCGCCGCCGACGCGCTCCCCGTCTTTCGGCGCGTCGCTCTTGTTCGACGGCGGCAGCAGCTGCACACCCGCCTCATGAATCTGTTCGACGTCCACGCTCGTGGGCGCGCCGGTCATCAGGTCGGCAGCTTGCGCGGTCTTGGGGAAAGCGATGACTTCGCGGATCGAGTCTTCACCCGCGAGCAACATCACCAAGCGATCGAGGCCCACGGCGAAACCCGCGTGCGGAGGCGCGCCGTACTTGAAGCAGTCGAGCACGAAGCCGAAGCGCAGGCGGATCTCTTCGGCGCTGAGACCGAGCGCTTCGAACACCTTCTGTTGCGTGGGCGTGTCGTGGATCCGCACTGAGCCCGAGCCCAGCTCGCAACCGTTGAGCACGAGGTCGTAGCTGCGCGCGATGACCGCGCCGGGGTCCTTCTCGAGCTCACCTTCGTAGGCTTCCTTCGGACGACAGAACGGATGGTGCGCCGGCGCGAGCGCCCCGCTTTCTTCGTCCACGTCGAACATCGGGAAGTCGGTGATCCACAGGAAGTTCAGCGCGGCGTGGTCGATCAGGTCGAGCTTGCGCGCAATCTCCAGGCGCACGGCGGACAGCGCGGCGGCCGAGACCTTGAAGCTGTCGGCACCGAAGAAGAACGCGTCGCCCGGCTTGGCGCCGGTGGCTTCGATCAGGCCCGCGACTTCGGCGTCGCTCAGGAACTTGCCGATGCCGCTCTCGACACCGCCGCCTTCGGCGAGCTTGGTCCAGGCCAGGCCCTTGGCGCCGTAGTCCTTGGCGATCGCTTCCAGGCCGGTGATCTCCTTGCGCGAGAAGGCGGCACCGCCGGGCGCGGCGAGCACGCGCACGCGACCGCCGGCCTTGACCGCGTTGGCGAACACGCCGAAACCGCTCTCGCGCACCAGCTCGGTGACGTCGCTGAGTTCCACGGCGAAACGCGTGTCGGGCTTGTCGTTGCCGAAGCGCTGCATCGACTCGGCCCAGGTCATGCGTGGCATCGGCAACTGCGGCTTCTGCTCGGGACGCACGGCCCCCACCGCGTCGGCGATGACTTCGCTGACCAGGTCTTGCACGACTTGTTCGTCGGCGAAGGAAAGCTCGAGGTCGAGCTGCGTGAACTCGGGCTGACGGTCCGCGCGCAGGTCTTCGTCGCGGAAGCACTTCACGATCTGGAAGTACTTGTCCATGCCCGACACCATCAGGATCTGCTTGAAGATCTGCGGGCTCTGCGGCAGCGCGAAGAACTTGCCGGGATGCACACGGCTGGGCACCAGGTAATCGCGCGCACCCTCGGGCGTGGCCTTGGTGAGGATCGGCGTTTCGATCTCGAGGAAGTCACGCGCATCGAGACCTTGGCGCAGCGCGAGCAGCAGCTTGTGACGCAGCTTCATCGCCGCCAGCGGGCGTTCGCGACGCAGGTCGAGGTAGCGATAAGTGAGCCGCAGCTCGTCGCTGACCTTGTCGGCGTCGATCGGGAAGGGCGGTGTGGCGCAGGGGCCGAGCAGCTCGAGCGAGCTCGCGAGCAGCTCGATGGCGCCGGTGCTGCGGTCGGCGTTGGCCTGACCGTCGGGGCGCGCGCGCACCACGCCTTCCACTTGGATCACCGACTCCGGCTTGAGCATGCCAGCGGCTTTGCGCAGCTCTTCTGGCACCGACTCGTCGAAGCTGACTTGCGTGATCCCGTAGCGGTCGCGCAGGTCGAGGAAGACCAGCGCGCCGAGATCGCGCGGGCTGGCGACCCAGCCTGAGAGGCGCACGGTCTTGCCGACGTGCTCGGCGCGGAGCTCTCCGCAGTTGTGCGTTCTGATTCCTTGAGACGACATGGGCGCCATCCTACGCGAGCGTGGGTGCGCCTTGCGACGCCCAGCCGTCGCGGATCATTCAGCGCAGGCCGATCCCCGCCGACACCCCGGGCGTGTCCTCGCCGGGCGCGAGCTGCAGCAGGAAGTTGCCGCGCGGCAGCGGCTCGTCGGCGCCGGCGGAGAGGAGCCAGCGGCCGCTCTCGGGCGCGCTGAGTTCGAAGCTCGCGTCGCCGCTGTCGCCGGTGAGCAACAGGGTGGGCGCTGCGGCCTCGGGGTCCTGATCGCCGCCGGCCAAGACGCGTCCACCTTCGGCCGCGCGGCTCGCCCCCATCAACCAGTGGATGCGGTGCGAGGGTCCCGCGACAGCGATGTCCTCGCCCACGCCCGGCACCTTGGCCACGACCTGGTCGAGCGGGCGCAGGATGAAGGCCAGACGCAGGCCGGTCTTCTTGTTGATCAGTTTGCGCGTCTTGCCCAGACGCTTGAGCAGGCGTCGGCGCTGCTTCTCGGCGAAGCGCAACAAGTCTTCGCGGAGCTCGTCGAGGGCGCCGCCGTCGCCGGGGGCGAAGCCGTGCGGGAGCGCCTCCTCGTTGTCGAGTTGGTCGAGCAGGCCGGTCGCGTCGGCCACCACGTCGTCGCGGGCGGTGCTGGCGGCGCTGTGCACGGCGTCCTGCAGGTCGGCCAAGTCGATCGCCAGCTCGTCGATCAGCGCATCCTCGGTGAGCGCGCCCGAGAGCATGTCGAGCTCGAAAGCGCGCAGCTTCAACCGGAAGGACGCCTCACCCGCCTTCATCTGGATGCGCGCGGCCTTCTCGGCGGCCTTGGCCCTGGGCTTCAGGTTCTTCGACGCCTCGCCCGCGCTGAGTTGCGCGTGCGCAGAAGCCAGCGGCAGCAGCAGCGCGAGCAGAACCGTGAGCAGCGCGCGGGCGCGCAGCGAAACGAAGCAAGGGCACGGAGCGACGGACATGGCAAGCCTCCTTCAGCGCGCGGTAACCGCGCAGGACTCACCTCGTTCTACACTCCGCAGCTGCCCGATTCTGCCCCGAAGCCTTAGGCGCGCGGGACGCGAGCAGCGGGCCTCAGGCCTTGCCCCCGAAGCGCAGCCGCGTGGTGGCGCGTTGCATCGCCGCTTCGGCGCGCGCCACGTCGACCTCTTCGCTCGGATTGCGCAAGCGCGCCTTGGCACGATTCAGAGCATCTTGCGCGCGCACCAAGTCGATGGCGTCGGTGGGTTCGGCGAAGTCGACCAGCAAGAGCACGCGGTTGTTCTGCACCTCGACGAACCCGCCGCCGGTCACGAAGCGCAGCTCTTGTCCGTCGCTCGTGCTGACCTTCGTGAGGCCGACTTCGAGCGAGGACATGAGCGGCGCGTGACGCACCAACACACCAAAGGTGCCCTTGGTACCGGGCACGATCACGGTGCGACACAGCCCCGCGAAGATCGGCCCGTCGGGGCTACGCATCTCGACCCACAACGCCTTGTTGTCGGCGAGCGCCTGCTTCTCGGTGGTGCCCAGCGTGGCGGCCATCAGTTCAGCCTTCCTTCTTCTTCATCTCGGCAGCCTTCTCGAGCACCTGGTCGATGGAGCCCTGCATGTAGAAGGCCTGCTCGGGGATGTTGTCGTGGTCGCCGCGGACGATCTCCTGGAAGGAGCGCACCGTGTCTTCCACCTTCACGTACTCGCCGGTGCGGCCGGTGAACTGCTCGGCCACGGCGAAGGGCTGACTCAGGAAGCGTTGCATCTTGCGAGCACGCGACACGAGGGCCTTGTCTTCTTCGGAGAGTTCATCCATGCCGAGGATGGCGATGATGTCGCGCAACTCTTCGTAGCGCTGCAGCACGAGCTGCACTTCGCGGGCCGTGTTGTAGTGCTCTTGACCGATCAGGCGCGGGTCGAGCATGCGCGAGGTCGAGAGCAGCGGGTCCACAGCCGGGTAGATGCCGAGCTCGGCGATCTTACGCTCGAGACGAATCGTGCTGTCGAGGTGGGCAAAGGTCGCCACCGGCGCCGGGTCGGTGTAGTCATCGGCAGGCACGTACACCGCCTGCATCGACGTGATCGAGCCGCGGTCGGTCGACGTGATGCGCTCCTGGAGCGCGCCCATCTCCGAGGCCATCGTGGGCTGGTAACCCACAGCCGACGGCATGCGACCGAGCAGCGCCGACACCTCGGAACCGGCCTGCACGAAGCGGAAGATGTTGTCGACGAAGAGCAGCACGTCTTTGCCGAGCACGTCGCGCATGTGCTCGCACATGGTGAGCGCCGTGAGCGCCACGCGCAGACGCGCGCCCGGCGGCTCGTTCATCTGGCCGAACACCAGCGTGGTGTTCTTGAGCACGCCCGACTCTTCCATCTCGAGGTAGAGGTCGTTGCCCTCGCGGGTGCGCTCACCCACGCCGGCGAAGGCCGAGAAGCCCTCGTGCGCGGTGGCGATGGCGTAGATCAGCTCCTGGATGAGCACCGTCTTGCCCACACCAGCGCCGCCGAAGAGGCCGATCTTACCGCCCTTCGCGAAGGGGCAGAGCAGGTCGATGACCTTGATGCCGGTTTCGAACACCTCGGTCACGGGCTTCTGCGACTCGTAGCTCGGGTAGGGCATGTGGATCGGACGACGCTCGTCGCTGCCGGCCGGGCCCTTCCCGTCGATGGGCTGACCGAGCATGTTGAACATGCGGCCGAGCGCCTCTTCGCCGACCGGCACCGCGATGGGCGCGCCCGTGTCGACCGCCTCCATACCGCGACGCAGACCGTCGGTGGTCGACATGGCGATGCAACGCGCGGTGTCGTCACCGAGGTGCGCGCTCACTTCGATCGTGATGTCGATCTTGCGCGCAGGATCCTCGATCTTGATGGCGTTGTAGATGTTCGGCAGCTCGTTGGTGGGGAAGCGAACATCCACCACGGGTCCGACGATTTCGATGACCGATCCGGTAGCCACGGTTGTCTCCTGGAAAAGCTGCAGTCGTTACTTGAGAGCCTCGGCGCCGGAGGACACCTCGAGCAACTCGCTCGTGATCGACTCCTGACGGGCTCGGTTGTACTGGCGGGTAAGTGCCGAGATCATGTCGTCGGCGGCGTCGGTGGCCTGCTTCATGGCGTTGCGACGCGCGGTGAACTCCGACGCGAGCGACTCCAAGATGGCCGAGTAAACCTTGATCTCGAGGAACTTCGGGAGCAGTTCCTTGAGCAGTGATTCGTCGTCGGGCTCCACGATGAAGCCGAGGTCGGCGCTGACGGCGTCGTCGCCTTCGTCGTTGGCGATCAGTTCCGCGGGGTCGATCGGCAAGATCGTGACCGCCACCGGGCTCTGGCGCGCCGTGGAGAGGAAGGCCGTGTAGATCAGGCGCAGGCGATCGGTGCGGCCTTCGAGGAAGTCGGCCACCAACTCGCGAGCCAGACCACGCACGCGCGTGAAGTCGAGCTTCTCGACGACGTCGTCGTACTTCGTGTCGAGCGTGTAGCCGCGGGCGCGCAACAAGATGTCGCCCTTGCGGCCGAGCACGTTGAGCTTCTGTTCCGAACCCTGAGCACCGTCGGCGCCGTCGGCGCCGTCGGCCTTGAGTGTGGCCATGGCGAAGCGCACGAGGTTGCTGTTGTACCCGCCGCACATGCCCTTGTCGGACGTGATCACCAGGTTCGTGGTGGTCTCCACGTCGCGCTCGCCGAGCAAGGGCGAGAGGTCGCGGCTCACGGAACCGGCCAGCCGCCCCACCATCTCCTGGATCTTCTCGGCGAAGGGTCGCGCCGACTCGGCACGCCCCTGCAGACGCTTCAGCTTCTGCGTCGCCACCATCTCCATGGCGCTCGTGATCTGCTGGATGTTCTTGACACCCGTGATCCGCTGCTTGAGTTCCTTGGTGCCTTTGGCCATGGCTCGCTCGTCTCGTTGACTGTGTGCTCAGGTCGCCGGAAGGGCGATCAGCTGGCCGTGCCGAAGTTCGCCTTGAAGTTGGCGATGTGCGTGTCGAGTTCGGCCTTGGTCTCGTCGTCGATCTTGCCGCTGGCACGGATCGACTCGCCGATGTGCGGCGCCACGGCGTGCACGTGGGCGACCACGCCACTCTCGAACTCGCGCACCTGGTTGACCTCGAGCGAGTCGAGGTGACCGGCGGTACCGGCGAACACAGAGATGATCTGGTCGATCACGTCCATGGGCTGGTACTGGCCTTGCTTGAGCAGCTCGACCAAGCGCTCACCGCGCGTGAGCTGACGCTTGGTGTTCTCGTCGAGGTCGGAGCCGAACTGCGCGAAGGCAGCCAGTTCGCGGTACTGGGCGAGGTCGATGCGCAGGCCGCCGGCGGTCTTCTTCATTCCGGGGATCTGCGCGGCACCACCCACGCGCGACACCGAGATGCCCACGTTCACGGCCGGGCGCACGCCCGAGTTGAACAGGTCGGTCTCGAGGAAGATCTGGCCGTCGGTGATCGAGATCACATTCGTGGGGATGTAGGCCGACACGTCGGCCTCTTGGGTTTCCACGATGGGCAACGCCGTGAGCGAGCCGCCGCCGGACACGTAGAGGTCGGGGTTGAACTCGTGCGCCGTGTCGGACAGCTTCGCGGCGCGCTCGAGCAAGCGGCTGTGCAGGTTGAACACGTCGCCGGGGAAGGCCTCACGACCCGGCGGGCGACGCAGCAGCAGCGACACTTGGCGCCAGGCGGTGGCGTGCTTGTAGAGGTCGTCGTAGACGGCGAGCACGTGACCGCTGCGGTCGCGGAAGTACTCACCCATCGAGCAGCCCGCGAAGGGCGCGAGGTACTGCATGGATGCCTGGTCGGAAGCGGGCGCCGAGACCACGATCGTGTAGTCCATCGCGCCGGCGTTCTCGAGCTCCTTCACCACCGCCTTCACGGTCGACTGCTTCTGACCGATGCCGACGTAGACGCAGATGACGCCCTTGCCCTTCTGGTTGATGATCGCGTCGACACAGATGGCGGTCTTGCCGGTCTGGCGGTCGCCGATGACCAACTCACGCTGACCGCGACCGATCGGGATCATGGCGTCGATGGCCTTGATGCCGGTCTGCAGCGGCTCGGTGACCGGTTGACGCTCGAGCACCGAAGGCGCGGGCATCTCGATCGGGCGACGGTGCTCCGAGTTGATCGGGCCCTTACCGTCGAGCGGATCGCCGAGCGCGTTCACCACGCGGCCGAGCAGCGCTTCGCCGACCGGCACCGAGATGATCTCGCCGGTGGACTTCACGGTGTCGCCCTCCTTGATCTCCTGGTCGGAGCCGAGCAACACGCAACCCACGTTGTCCTGCTCGAGGTTGAGCGCCACGCCGCGCACACCGCCGGGGAACTCGAGGAGCTCCGACATCATGCAGTCGTCGAGGCCGTGGATGCGTGCCACACCGTCACCCACTTGGATGACCGTGCCGACGCTCTCGACCTTGAGCTGGTCGTCGTAGTTCGCGATCTCCTTCTTGAGGATCGCAGTGACTTCGGAGGGCTGCAGCTTCATGTGATTGTCCTGTCGGTCAGCCGGCGAGCGGCGCGTTGAGGAGTGAGTCTTGGATCGTTTCGAGGCGCCGCTTGAGGCTGCCGTCGATCATCTTGGAACCGATGGTCACGCGCAGGCCGCCGAGCAGGTCGGGGTCCACCGACTCGCTGAGCGAGATGTCGCGCTTGGTGAGGTCTGAAAGGCGTGCGATGAGCTGGCCGCGCGCCGCGTCGTCGAGCGGAGCGGCGGACACCACATCGGCCACAGCGCGCCCGGAGGCCTCCATCGACACCGTTTGGAAGGCGGCGTGGAGCTCGCCCACCAGTGCGGCGCGGCCCTTGTCAGCCATGAGCAGCACCGTGCGACGCAACACGTCGGTGTTGGCGGCACCGAGCAGCTGCAGCAGCACGGCCTTCTTGGTAGTGGCCGAGAGTCGCGGGTTGGCCATCTGATCGCGGAGGTCAGCGCTCTGGCTGAACACCGCGTCGAGATCGGCGAGTTCGGCTTCGACCGCCTCCACGATGCCCGCCTCTTGGGCGAGGGCATGGAGCGCGACGGCGTAGCGGCGAAGGATGAGCGTGGAAGAGGCCAAGGTGTCAGGCTCCCTGCACGTCCGTGAGACCGCTCACGACCTCGGCGGCGAGGCGCTGTTGGTCTTCACCGTCGACCGAACGACCGACGACCTTGCCGGCCACGGCCATGCCGATGTGCACCGCCTCGCGACGGATGTCTTCGAGCGCCTGGTGGTGAGCGAGTTCGATCTCGCGCACGGCACGCTCGCTGCGCTCCTTGGCGTCGGCGTCGGCCTTGGCCAGGATGTCGGCACGCATCGCTTCGGCTTCGGTGCGACCTTGCTCGCGCAAAGCCGCCATCTCGGCTTCCACGTTCTTGACCGTGTTCTTGTACTCGGTCAGCAACGCATCGGCTTCGGCGCGCTGCTTGGCAGCCGCTTCGATGTCGCCTTCGATCTTGGTCTCACGCGCTTCGATGCCCGCGAGAATCGGCCCCCAAGCGAACTTGGCGAGCAGACTGAAGAGCACCACCACCACGATGATCGTGAGGATGAGCGCAGCAGGGTCGAAGGCCAGTGGATTGAAGCCACCACCGGCAGCGAGGAGAGTCGGCATGGAAGTCATGACCGGCATCCGCAGTGTGAATCAGAAGAAGAGAGGGAGCTGTCGCGACCGTCGCGACCACCCCCGCCGCTCCCGGGCCCGACACGAGGCCGGACCCGGGAACGGGGTGCACGGGGCCGAGTGAATCAGCCGCCGATGGCAGCGCCAGCAGCGCCGAGGTAACCCTGGGCACCGAGCGCGAGCAGCAAGCAGACCACGACCGCGAAGAGCGTGGCGCCTTCGATGAAGGCTGCGGTGATGATCATGCCACCCTTGATGTCGCCAGCCGCTTCCGGCTGGCGCGAGATGCCCTCCATCGCAGCAGTGGCGAGACGTGCAATGCCGCCGCCGCCACCGAGGATCGCGATGCCGGCGCCGAGGCCAGCACCGAGGCCCGTGAGGCCGAGTCCGAGGGAAATGTCCATGGATACTTCTCCGTGATGAATCGAGCGGACGCCGTCTGCGCCTCACCCAGTGGAAACAAGCGGTTAGTGGTCGGGGTGGACGGCCGCCCCGAGGAAGACGATCGAAAGGTAAGTGAAGATGTAGGCCTGCACGAAGCAGACGAACAGCTCGAGCGCGTAGATCGCGATGGTCATCAAGACCACCGGCCCCGCGATGACGGCACTCCCGAAGAAGTACACCAAGCCGAACAAGCCGAGCACGATGAGGTGCCCTGCGGTCAGGTTCGCGAAGAGTCGAATCGTGAGCGCGGCGGGCTTCACGAACATGCCGAGGATTTCCACCGGCACGATGATCGGGAGCACGAAGATCGGCAGCCCGTGCGGCACGAGGTTCTTCCAGTGCGACACGAAGCCGTGCTCGCGGATGCCTGCCCACTGCACCATCACGAAGGCCACGCTCGCGAGGCCAGCCGTGACAGCCAGGTTGGCCGTGGCGGTGCCGCCGAAGGAACCCAGCGGCAGCAGACCCAGCAGGTTCATGAACAGGATGAAGAAGAAGAAGCTCAGGAAGAGCGGCACGAACTTGCGGCCGTGGTGCTTGCCCATCACGGCGTAGACCATCTCGTCGCGCACGAAGCACACGAGGCTCTCGGCGAGACCGTAGCCACCGCCGCGCGGCGGTCCGCCGGCGAGCTTCTTGGCCTTGGCGGCCACGGGCAGGAAGGCCAGCAGCAGCAAGATCGCAGCGATCCACATCACCGTGTTGATGTTGTAGATCAGCACGCCGAAGCCCCCACCGAACTCGGCGGCGTAGTGCTCACTGAACTCAGCCGAGCTGTGGAAGGTGACGGGGTGATCCGCCGTACCGTGCAGCGGCTCGCCGTGCTCATCCGCCGCGAAGGGCTTGACCAGCGCGAAGCCGGCGTCGCCACCGAACCAGACGCCGGTGATCGGATGCGGCGTGAGGTGCGCGAAGAGGTCCATGAACAGCGAGGCGTCGCCGGTGCGATCGACCACAGCGTGCTCACCGTCGGCAGCGTGATCGCTGGCGTGGCCTGCGTCGGCCTGCGGCGAGGCCTCGGTGTCGTCGCTGAGTGTAGCGAGCGGCGCGATCGGATCCGCAGCGTGCGCCGAAGGCAGCAGGCTCGCGGGAACGAGAATCAGAAGGGCGAGGAGCAAAGTCGCCGGCTTCATGCGTGGCTCCCATTCGGATCACGGCGCGTGAGCAGGATCAACTCGAGCGCAGTGAGGATCACGTAGCCAAGGAAGAGGGACATCAAGAAGGCGATCAACGGCGGCTGCTCGACGAGGAACCAGAAGCCCGCCACCGCGCCCAAGATCAGCGCGAAGCGAAAGGCCGTGGCCCCCATGAAGGCGTTGTAGAAGCGCTGCCCTTCCTCGTTCTTCACACGCAGCATGAGCAGCGTGCTGGGGACGAGAGCGAGCAGGGCGAGCCCCCACCCACAGGCAAAGCCGAGCACCTGACGCGGCTCATTCAGCGGCTGGCCGAGCATCAGCAAGCCGGGCACGAGCGCAGTCGCGATCACCACGCAGCCGAAGAACTGGCGCTCAGCGGTCGTCATCGGAGGGCTCCGGGGGATCCGGGGACTCCGAGGACGACTCGTCGTGCGTGTCGTAGTCCGGCTGCGAGCCCCCCAGCGTGGACGCCTCGCGCACCACGATCAGCATCCAACCCAACGCACCGAGCAGAGCTCCGGCGATCGCGAGGAGAGGGAAGCTGTCGAGCCATGCGTCAAGTTTCCAGCCGAGAAAGCCAAAGCCGACGATGGCGGCTGCGCCGAGAGCTCCCAGATGCGCGAAGCGCATGAGGTCGCTTTCAGGTCTGCGGCGCGGGGTCGTCATCGCAGCTTCTCCGGGCAGGGACGGTCGTGCGCGGGGAGTGGCTGGTGCCACCGAGCAAGCGCTTTTCTGACCCTGGTACGGAAAGGCGTGGATCCTACTGACCGACGCGAAACGATCAACCCCGACAGCGAGGAACTCGGCGCAAAAAACGTCGCGGCGCAGAACTCGGCGGGAGCGCCCCGTCTTCAGCCGCTTCAGGTCGACGCGTCGTCCGGTGATTCGGCAGGACTCTCGGCCTCGGGCTCGGGCTCGGCCCCGCCTTCGGCCCCACCCTCGGATTCACCTTCGGGCTCACCCTCCGACTCAGCTGGCTCAGCGTTCGGCGACTCAGCGCCCGTGGCGTCGGGGTCCTCGGGCGCAGCCGGGGGGACGATCGGTTCCGCGGCGCCCGCCCCGTTTTCGGAGCCGGGCTCGGCAGGCGGCGGCGCGTCGATCAGGCCCAGCTCGACGAGCAACTCGTCCCACTCGGCGCTCGGCACCGACCAGCGCGCGCGATAGACCTCCAAACGCCCGCGCCAGGCCGCGCGCTCGCGACCGAGTTGCTCCACGCGCCCGGCGGCCAAGCCCGCCGCCGCTGACACACGCGCCAACTCGCTCTCGGCCTCGAGCTGCCGCGCCTGACTGGCCTCCAGCGCCTCATCCAGGTTCGCGCGCTCGATCTCGAGCTCGGCTTGGTCGGCTTGGAGCGCGGCCAGCTCGTCGCGGGCCACGTCCACGTCGGTGGCGGCGAAGTCGTAGTCGTCTTGCAGGCGTTGGTAGTCGGCTTCGGCCTCACGCAACAGCCCGGCCAGGCGCTCCTCTTGTTGTTGCAGGGCGGCAAGCTGCCGGTTGAAGGCGTCCACGTGCTGCTGCTCGCGCTGGATGCGCGCCTGCAGCGCTTCGCTGGCACGCCGAAGGTTGGGCAGCGCGGCCGGTCCCGGGCCACGGTCCTGCGGGACGCGCGTGATGCCGCAAGCCAGCGGCAGCGCACAGATCAGGGCCAGCCACGCGCCGCGCACGGCGACACGGGCGCGAGGAGCCTGGCGGAGCGGGAGTTCGGGCGTCGACATGCCCCTGAATCTACCGCGACGCCCCGCGGCTTTCGCCCCTCCGAACGGGTCGCTACGATGCAGGGCTCGCCCGCGGCTCCCGCGAGCGCCTGTCCCCACCCCCACCACTTGCTCGGAAGACCACGCACGCCATGGAACGCACGCTCATCATTCTCAAGCCCGACGCCGTCCAGCGTGGCCTCATGGGCCGGATCCTCTCTCGTTTCGAGGACAAGGGCCTGGTGCTCGTCGCCGCGCGCTTCCGCAAGCTCGACGAGTCGCTGCTCGCGCAGCACTACAAGGACCACGAGGGCAAGCCGTTCTACGCGGGCTTGGTGCGCTTCATGGGCGAGAGCCCGGTGCTCGTGATGGTGCTCGAAGGTGTCGAGGCGATCACGGTCTGCCGCAAGATGATGGGCAAGACCTTCGGTCGCGACGCCGAGGGCGGCACGATCCGCGGTGACTTCGGCGTGTCGCGGTCCTACAACTTGATTCACGGCAGCGACAGCCCCGAGGCTGCCCAGCGCGAGATCGCGCTCTTCTTCGACGCAGACGAGGTCATCGAATGGCAACCAGCCGGTCACAAGTGGGTCTACGACGCCGAGGATCTCGGCTGAGCCTGGCGCTCGGCTTCGCTCTGCTGCCCGGTTGCTTCGGGCTGGACGAAGCCGAGAGCAGCCGCCTCGATCTGCACCAACAGTCGAGCCAGCGCTTCTACCGTGAAGGCCGGCTGCAGCAAGCGCTGCAGCAGGCCGACAAGGCGCTCGAGCTCGAGGAAGACCACGTGGGCATGCGCCTCGTGCGTGGCTACTGCCTCGTGCGCATGGGCAAGGCGCTCGACAGCATCCCCGAGGTCGAGGAAGCGATCCGCATCTTCGACCGCCTCACGCGCGGCGCCGGCGAAGAGAACTCGCGCTCGTGGCTGGGCAGCGGGCAGGCGCACTTCTCGCGCGCGCTCATGCACGGCGACGAGATGGCCACCATCCAGCGTCGCCTCTCGAGCGACTTCCTCGACGAAGACGGCCGCAAGCTCGAGACGGGCTGGCTGGAAACCGAGAAGGCCGGGCGCGCCGAGCACCTCACGCGGGCCGAACAGAGCCTGCGTCACGTGCTCACCATGGAGAACCAGGCCGACAACGTCTGGGCGATCATGGAGCTCGTGCTCGTGCTGAACACGATCGGCGGGCACGAAGACGAAGCCGTGCGTCTCTCGCACCACGCCCTCGCGCAGCTGGATCAGCAGAACAAGCTCTCGCGCAACAACCTGCGCAAGAACGCCTCGCTCACGGCGGCGCACAGCCTGGAGCTCGAACGGCGCATCGAAGAGAACCTGGCGCGCGAACGTGAGCTGCGCGAGGTGGTCGCCTTCATCGAGTACGACCGCGGCTCGCTGCAAGCGGCGCTCGAACAGTTCGACATGCTCGAAGAGCGTCAGCTGATCACGGCGATCCATCACTTCAATCGCGCGGACATCCGTGAGCGCATGGGGCTGCTCTCCGAAGCGGCGGACGACCTCGAAGCCTTCCTGCGCAAGCGCTCCACCAGCGACGACTACGACGACGTCGCGCGCAGGATCTTCGCGCGCATCGACAACCTGCGGAAGCAGGCCTCCAAGACCACTCCCGTCGCGGTGGCCAGCGACAGCGTTCAAGAGGGCTGAGTCAGCACTCGGTCGCGTCGTGTCATGGGACTCAGCAGCGCCCAACGCCTCAAGCGGCAGCGCGACTTCGACGCGGTCTTCCAACGCGGGCGCAAGCTGGTCCACAAGCGGCTGATCCTCTGGATGCTTCCGCGCCCCGACGCCGAGCTCGCGCGACTCGGGCTCAGCGTGGGGAAACGCGTGGGCAACTCGCCGCGTCGCACACGTGTGAAGCGTCTGCTGCGCGAGGCCTGGCGCGCGCGGCGTCCTGAACTGCCCGGCACGGTGGACGCCGTGCTCCTGGCGCGCCCCGGTCAGGCGCCAGAGGACCTCGCCCAAGCCCTCGATGCGCTCGACGAACTGCTGCGTCGTGCGGCGCAACCGCCGCGGGCGCGCGGTGAACGTACGCGACGCCGCAGGCCACGCGGCGCGCACCGCCCCACCGACGAGCACGCGGCCGCACCGACACAGCGATCGCCGAGCGCAAGCCCGCCCGCTGATCAGGGGCGCAAGCATCCGACGCCGGCTCGTCCCGCGCCCAGCGATCCGGCACCCGACGCATGAGGCAACTCGCCGCCGCGTTCTTCGGGATCTGGCGCGCCACGGTGGGCGCGTTGATCCCAGACGCCTGCCGCTTCACGCCCTCATGCAGCCACTACGCCGCCGAAGCGGTGTTGCGCCGCGGCCTGCTGCGCGGGGGCCTGCTCACGCTGTGGCGCTTGGCCCGCTGCCAACCCTTCAGCAAGGGCGGCTACGACCCCGTGGTGCCGAGTCGCCCACCCTGCCGCGACGGGAGAGTGGACACGCCTTTCGCTCCGCCTCGCGAGTGACGCTAAGGCCTCGCGAGTGACGCTAAGCCTCGCGAGTCGCCTCGACGTGTCTGCTCGTGCTGGGCCAGCCGCGCGGCACGGGGCTTCCCGAGTGGCGCTGCGCCGCCAGCCGGTTCGCGAACGCGCAGTCAGCCGCCCGAGGCAGGCAGCTCTTCGCTGCTTTCGTCGGGCACTTCGGGCAGCCGCAACTGGTGACTCTGCATCAGCGCAGCCGGCGTGAGCTCGAGTGAGAAGAGCTGGTACTCGGTGTTCTGCGCCTGACGACGCGCGGTCTCCATGCCATCCTTGTCGGCCAGCATGGCGGCCTTGTCCGGGAAGGACGTGGCCTGCACGTGCACGGCGAGCCAGGAGTCGCTCTGCGGGTGGTACTGCGCCCGCGTGGAGATCTCGTCGGTGCTCAGACGGAAGACTTCGCCCACGCCAGCCTTGAGGTACGCGGCGATGCTGGCTTCGTCTTCCTCTTCGTCGGGATCGAGGTGGTAGGAGCGCGAGACGCCGCTGAACTCCAGCACCTCCACACCTTGCGCCGCCGTGACCTCGTCGAACACGAGATGACGCAGCGGCAAGAGCACCGCATTGATCTGCCCCTCGGCGGCGGCCAGCTCTTGAGCTTCGACCTCGCTGGCATCCAGCGCCTCGATCTCGGTGACCGGCCCCGCACCCTCTTCCAGGGCGGCGGCGGCGGCCTCGGCGATGGCCGTGGCGTTGGCTTCCAGGCGTGCGGCCACGCGCTCTTGCACCGACTCCATCACCGTGGCGAGCGCCTCTTGCGCATCGGGGTGGGCGCGGGCGGCGTCGACCAAGGCGTCCATGAACGCGGTGGCGTTGCGGTCACGCTGCGTGGAACGCCACTGCTCGAGGATGTCTTCGCGAGCGTTCTCGAAGCTGCGCGGCTCGGGCTCCTTGCTCGCTTCCACGAGCGCCATGAAGGACATCGTTTCTTCGGGCAGGAACGGGCGCAGCTGATGCAGGTCGCCGGCCTTGAGCGTGCGCAGACGGCTCTGCAGGCGGCTGTCCCCCACGGCTTCGAGCGCTTCGAGCCCGGTCGGGTCGAGCAGGCCTTCGGGATCGTTGACCTGCATGCCCCAGGCTTGCGCGACTTCGAGGAAGCGGTCCTTGCTGATGCCCGCGTCGGCGTCGGCGGTGTTGCGCAGCTCGGTGGCGGCCGTGTTCAACACCGCGATGTTCATGAGCTCGGTGCGCAGCAGCTCGCGCTGTTCGTCGTTGGCGACGACGTCGTCGTCGAGGGGCGGATGATCGTGGCCGGCGTGTTCGTCGTCTTCGGGTTCGGCGTCGTCGTCCGCGTCGTCGTCGGCGTCGGGCCAGCGCGTGTCCTTCACTTGGCGGAAGCGCGCGTCGATCTCGGCGTCGGTGACCTCGGAGAGCGTGGCGAGCAGCGTGTCGTCGATGCCGTCGAGCGGCGCGTCGAGGTCGCGCCAGGCGTAGACGATGTCCTTCTCAGCCGGTGTGGAGAACAGCGCGGTGCGCAGGCTCTCGGACATGTCGTCGAAGTACTCCTGCAGTTCGGCGTCGCCCGGATCCGCGACCTCTTCGGCCGGGATGCTCGGGATCACAGCGGCGCGGAAGTCGAAGAGTTCGTTCTCCACCTTCCACTGTTCGTAGACCTGCTCGGCATTCACCGTGCCCGCGTCGAGCTGCATGAGCTCGCTCCACGAACCGGCCAGCAAGAGCTCCGTGAGGGCGACTTCGAAATCGCGCAGCGAGGAGTATCCCAGGCTGCGGCAGAAGGCCTCGTACTCGGCGCGACCCACTTGGATGCTCGGGTTGCCGCGCGTGAGGATGTTCTTGACCGTGTTCCTGAGGTCCGCGTCGGTGACCTGGATGCCAGCTCCCACGGCATCGGCACGCAGGATCAGCTGCGCCCACACGTCGTCGTCTTCGACGTTCCGGTTGCCCGTGATGCGCACGAGGTTCTGACGCGCCCGGTAGAACTCGTCGAGGCTGATGCGCGTGGACTCACCGGTGGTGGCCACCACGAACTCGCCGGCCAGATCGGCCTCCGCGGTGTCGCCACCGAAGATCGAATCCATGTCGCCGAAGCTCGGGAAGAAGACGAACACCGCCACCGTGAAGACCACGGCGAACATCAGCAGCGGGCGCTCGTACTTCTTGAAGGTCTGGAAACTCATGTGACGTCCAACAGGTCCTTGATATCCGGCAGCGCCTTCAACGACGGCAGTCCAAAATGGTCGAGGAAGCGCTTGGTCGTCCCGTAGAGCAGCGGGTGTCCCGGCTCGGGAGAGCGACCGGCGATGCGGATCAAATCACGATCGAGGAGCACCCGCAACAGAGGCCCTGCTTGCACGCCGCGGATGGCCTCGACATCGGCGCGGCCGAGGGGCTGCCGGTAGGCCACGATGGCGAGCGTTTCGAGGGCGGCGGGCGAGAGCTTCTCGACCTTGGACTTCTTGGCCAGGCCGGCCAGATCGTCGGCGAAGGACGGGCGCGTCATGAAGCGCCAGCCGCCGCTGATCTCCACCAGGTCGATGGCGCCTTCGCGGGCGGCCCAGGTCTCGACCAGCTCGGTCAGGGCGGCCTTGACCTCGTCGAGATCCTCGGAGAGCGCGCGGGCCAGCTTGGCGGGCGCCATCGAGGAGCCGGCCGCGAAGAGCAGCGCTTCGATGCGCTGGGTGAGCGGACGCTCGCAGGGCAGGCGGTTGACCGGCGCGCTCTCGGAGTCGTCGGTGTCGCTGACTTCGGAGGCGCCCAGGTCGGCGTCGGCTTCAGCGGGGTCGATGGCTTCGGCGTCGGCTTCGGAACTCGCCTCGGCGTGGGCGGCCTCTGCTTCGGGCTCGGGCTCGGGCTCGGCACGAGCGCTGGCCTCAGCCGGCTCGGCGGAGGGCTCGCGCTCCAGCTCGCTGCCGTCGGCGGAAGCCTTGGTCTTGCGACGCGACTTGGCAGGACTGTCCGGGATCTTGCGGATCATGGGCGCGACTCCTCAGCCGTTCTCGGGGGCATCTTCGGGGGTGCTGCCGGGTGCAACTTCTGCGCCCGAGGCAGCCGCGGGCTGCGCCACACCGTACCGCTCGCGAAGTGCACCTTCAAAGCCGAGCAACTCGTCGGGACCGACCGCTCGCTCTTCCAAGGACGACTCGATGCGCGCGCGCAGCTCCGACCACGTCGCGAGCTCGGCGGGCATGTGGTCGACCAGTCGCACGAAGCGCAGGTAGTCGGTCTCCTGGATCGTGAGCGGCGCGGGGCCCAACCACTCGCCCAGCTCCAGGCGCTCGCGCCCCATCACGAGCGGCACTTCCAGGCCTTGCGCGAGGGGCGGCATGAGCCCGCCGTCGGTCTTGCTGGGATGCAGCGAGTGTTGCTTGGCGAGCGCGCTGAACGAGGCGCCGTCGGCGAGCTTGCCCTCGATCTCCTCGGCCACCAGCGGGTCGGAGACCAGGATGATCTGCAGTTCGTCGCGCGGCTTGCGCCAGGAATGCAGACGCACCACGCGGTCGCGCAGCATCGAAGCCAGCACCATGCGGCGCGCCTCGCGCTCCCAGTCGGGCACGCTCATGCCGTGGCGCTCGGCCAGGTACTGCTCGAGCGTGAAGCCCTCGCCCACGCTCTGGGTGAACTCGAGCTGCTGCTGGGTCATGGCGCGACGCACTTCGGCGTCGAGCACGGCCGCGTCGACATCGATGCCTTCGCGCTGCGCCTCGAGGTGCACCCCCAGCGTGACGAGCATCTCGCCCAGCGTCTCCTCGACCAGCGCCGGGTAGGCCAGGTCGAGCACGCGGAACACGTCGCTCGCTCGCAGCTGCTGATCCCCCAGCTGGCGCACGACCATGTCGCGCCCCTTGGCCAGCGACTCGAGGTGCGCCGCGCCGATGCGCGTGCCCGGGTCTTGGGTGGCCGGCACCACGATCGGGGCAGACTGAATCGGCAGGGGCTCCTGCGCGCGCGCCAGCGTGGGCGTGAGCGAGCAGGTCAGCAGAGTGAGCAGAACGGTGGGCGTGCGCATCGGGCGCCTCCGGCAGGCAGGGACAAGCGCACCAGCATAAAGAGTGGCGCGCGCTCTCGAAGCCGCGGGAACGATGACTTCTTCGCGAGTGTGAGTCGCGCGGTCGATCCGCCGACGCGCGCTCAGAGCAACGCGAAGGCCGTGAAGTACACGAGCAGCGCGCCGAGCATCAGCGTGAGCGTGTAGCCGAGGATGTCGCGCGCTTTCAATCCCGTGAGGCCGAGCAGCGCCAAGGCCCAGAAGGGTTGCAGCATGTTGGTCCACTCGTCGCCATAGGACAGCGCCATCACGGCGCGCGGCAAGGGCAGACCGAGCTCGCGGCAGGCTTCGGCCACGATGCTGCCCTGCACGGCCCATTGCCCACCGCCCGAAGGCACGAAGAGGTTCACGAGGCCGGCCGAGACAAAGGTGACGCCGTCGAAGGCGAGACCCAGCGGCAGACCCAGAGCGCTCAGCCCGCGCGCGAGGTCGGCGCTGTGGGCAGCGAACCAAGCCACCAAGCCGCCGGCCTCGAGCAGGCCGAGGATCCCGAAATAGAAGGGGAACTGCAGCAGGATGCCACCGGCTTCGGGAGCGGCTTCACCGAAGGCGCGCGCGTAGCGCAAAGGCGAGCCGTGCAACGCCAGCCCCAACAAGGCGAGCATCAGGATCACGCTGCCGAGGTCGACGGCGCGCCACCAACTCTCGACGCCACCCACTTGCTGGGTGAGCGCCACGCCGCCCAACGCGAGCACGCCCAGCACGAGCAGCGCGCCGAGCCAGGGGCGGCTTTCGACGTGCTCGTCGAGCGGAGCGCGAGCGGGCAAGGCCTGCGGCACGGCGTCGCGTCGCGGATCACACATGCGCGTCAACAGGAAGGGCACGAAGAGCAGCAGGCCCAGCGTGACGCCGAGGTTGAGCGGCGAGAAGAGCGTGGCGTCGAGCCCGATCGGCGGCGCGCCTGCCGGACCGCCTTCCGTGACCTTGAGCGGCGCGCTGCCGGAGAAGCCGCCGTGCCAGATGAGCATGCCGGTGTAGCCCGCGGCGCCGATCAGCGGGTAGTTGATGGCGCGCCCTTCAGCGCGCGCGCGCTCGCCGATCTCGCGCGCCAACAAGGCGCCGGCCACGAGCCCGAAGCCCCAGTTGAGCAGGCCCGCGCACATGGCCACCACGGCGGTGAGCGCCGCCGCGCTGGCCGTGCTGCGTGGGCGTCCGGCCAGCGCCGAGAGCGCGCGGGCCACCAGCGGCGCGCGCGCCAAGGCGGCCCCCATCACCAGGATCAACGCCATCTGCGTCGTGAAGGCCAGCGTGCCTGCCGCCGTGAAGCGCGCGTACCAACCCTGCGCCAACACGCCGAGGTCGGGCGCGGGCATCACCGTCCAGGCCAAGGCCAGCGCGCCGAAGCTGAGCCCGAGCGCGATCACGAAGGGATCGGGCACGCAGCGTTGAGCCAGGTCGGCGAGACGAGCGGCGAAGCGCGCGAGCACGGGCAACTCCCGAGTGTCGGTGATCGGGCCGCTCACGCGATCGCGAGCGCGCCGGACATCCTAGGGCTTGGCGGCGACGGGAGCAGCGTCCGCGTGGCGCACCGCGCTCGACGCGCTCCCGAGCACCACCAGCGCCGTGGCCTTGAGCAGCGCCACGAGCTCCACGCCCGGCGCCAGCTGCAACTCGTCGACCGCACTGTGCGTGAGTGTGACGAGCAACCGCGGCCGCGCCAACTCCACGAGCACGCCGCCGCCGGTGCTGTGCAAGGCGGCCACCGTGGTCGCGAACACGTTGCGCGCCGACACCGCTTGCGGCGCCGTGCGCGCGAGCAGGATGTCGTGCGCGGAACAGGCCACGCGCAGCTCACCGCGCGCGTCCGGAGGCAGCGCGAGGTGCAAGCGCACGCCGTCGTAGTCGACTGTGTGTGCGTCGAGCACCTGCGCGCGGAAGTGGTTGTCCACGTTGGTCTCGCCCGCGCGCAACACGGCCACGGCGTCGCCCTGATCCACGAGCCGGCCGGCCTCCAAACGCAAGGCGTGATCGCAGAGCCCGACCACGTCTTCGGGCACGTGACTCACGAGCACCAGCGGCACGCCGAAGCGTTCGCGCAGCTCGCGCAGCAAGCCTAGGGCGCGACGGCGGCCGAGCGCGTCGAGGCCGGAGAAGGGTTCGTCGAGCAAGAGCAGTTCGGGATCGGCGAGCAGCGCGCGGCCCAAAGCCACGCGACGTTGTTCGCCGCCGGAAAGATGTCGCGGTGCACGCTCGAGCAAGGGCGCGAGTGCGAGCGCGTCGATCACTTCGGCGGGATCGGCTTCGGGTCGCGCGAAGAGCAGGTTGCGACGCACGTTCAAGTGCGGGAAGAGCAACGGATCTTGACGCACCCAACCCACGCGCCGCGCGTGCAGCGCCGCGCCCGCGCGCTCCCGACCGTCGAGCCGCAACGAGAGGCGCTCGCCTCGGCGCGCACGCAAGGCTCCCGCGAGCGCTGCGAGCAGCGTGGACTTGCCCGCACCGCTCGGCCCCACCACCGCCAGCGCGTGGCTCTCGCAGCGCGCCTGCAGCTGCAAGCGGAAACCGCCCGGCCGCGCGAGGTCGACGTCGAGCTCGAAGTTCATGCGCCCCACTCCAAGCGCTTGCGATGACGCGCGAGCAAGGCGCGGAAACCCAAGGCGGCGAGCACGGCGAGCGCCACCGCCCACGCGCAGAGCACGAGCACTTCGCGCTCGCCACCGGGTGTTTGCAGCGCGGCGTGCACCGCCAAGGGCAAGGTGTCGGTGACGCCGCGCACGTGTCCGGCCAACACGATCGTGGCGCCGAACTCGCCCAGCCCGCGCGCGAAAGCGAGCGTGGCGCCGGCCAGCAGCCCCGGCCAAGCCAACGGCAGACTCACGCGCAAGAACACGCGCCAGGGCGGCAAGCCCAGCGAGCAGGCCTGCTCTTCGAGACGCGGGTCGATGGACGCGAAGGCCTGTCCGAGTTGCAACACGAAGAGCGGGAAGCCCACCACCGCTGCCGCGACCACCGCGCCCGTGAGTTCGAAAGCCACCGGCAGTCCGATCGACGCGAGCCAGCCGCCCAGCGCGCCGCGCGGCGCGAAGAGCTGCAGCAGCAAGCTGCCCGTGACCACCGGGGGCAACACGAGCGGCAGCAGAACGAGGATCTGGACGAGCCCGCGCAGGCGTCCGCTGCGTCGCTCGAGCCACCAGGCCACGAGCACGGCGAAAGGCAGCGAGAGCAACGTGGCGAGCGCGGCCACGAACAAGGAGAGCTGCACGGCGTGCGGCATCAGTCGGGCGCGCCCGGGTCGAAGCCGAGTTGCTCGGCGAGTTGCGTGAAGGCGGGTTCGCGCAAGGCCTCGAAGCGCGCGCGCGCCGACTCATCGAGCAGCGCGGCCTCGTAGCGCACCGCCGGGCCGTCGGGAGCGGGGAAGCGTTGCACCACGCGCAACTCAGGTGCGAGCGCCACGTCGGTGGCGTAGACGAGCGCGGCCTGGGCGGCGCCGGCGCGCAGCTTGGCGAGCACGTCGTGGGCGTCTTTCCCGTGAACGACTCGGGGCGGCTCAGGCAAGCCGCGCGCGGCGAGCAAGGTGCGCGCGTACTCGCCCAGCGGCACGCCCGGTGCGCCGAGCACCAAACTCTGCGCCGCGGCCAAATCGGCGAGCGACTGACCGGGGTGCGCGAGCAGCACGAGGTGCGTGGCGAGCACGGCGTGGCGGTCGAGCACGGGCAGGTCGTGGAGCGAGCGCGCGTCGGCACTCAAGAACACGTGCGCCGGCGCACCCGCGAGGATCTGCCGCCGCAGGGTCGACGAGGCGCCGCGATGCACGACAACGCGCTGCTGCGCGTCTCGTTCCTGTTCGCTCAACCAGCGCTCCACGAGCCCGCTCACGCTCGTGGCCACGTGCCAATGCTGCGCAGACGCAGGTCCGCAGGCGCACACGCTGGCGAGCGCGACGACCCACAGAAGGCGGCAACCCAGCAGCAGCACGGCCATGCGCAGGATCGTACACAGCACCGGGCGCTCCCGCGTGGCCCGGGCGCCGCGTGCCCTGGGCGCCGCGGGCCCGCACAACGCGTGAGACTTCGGACGCTTCGGGATGGATGGCGCGCGCGCCCGGCTGATAGGATCCCGGATTCGCCCCGGATCGAAAGATCTCCCATCCAGGATCGAGAGATCTCCCATGCGCGAGCTCGAAGGAGAGCTCAACGGTGCCGGCCTCAAGGTCGCGATCGTCGTCTCCCGCTTTCACACCTCGATCACTGACAACCTGCTCAGCGGGGCGCTGGAGAAGCTGCGCACGCTGGGAGTCGCCGACGACGACCTGCTCGTGGTGCGCGTGCCCGGCGCGCTCGAGCTGCCCCAAGCCGCCGAGCGCGTGTTGCTCAGCCAACGCCCGCACGCGGTCATCGCGCTCGGTTGCGTGATCCGCGGCGAGACCGACCACTACGACTTCGTCTGCGCCGAGACCACGCGCGGCTGCGGCCGTCTGGCCCACGAGTACCAAGTGCCGATGCTCTTCGGCCTGCTCACCTGCGACACCCAAGCCCAAGCCGTGGCGCGCAGCGCGCCCGGCCCCGACAACAAGGGCGCTCACTGCGCCGAAGGCGCCGTGCAGATGGCGCGACTCTTCGGCCAGCTCGACGACCCGGAGACCACACCGTGATCGGCGCCCGCACACGCGCTCGGGAGCTCGCGCTCCAGGCGCTCTACACCCGCGAACTCGTGGAACAAGATCCCGAGCTGGCTTGCGCGTCCACCTTGGCCGACGCCGAAGTGCCCGAAGCCGTGCGCGATCACGCGCGCGAACTCACCCACGGCGTCGTGGCGCATCTGGTCGCGCTCGACGCCTCGATCGCCAGCGCCGCGGAGAACTGGGAGCTGGCGCGTCTGGCCACCATCGACCGCAACGTGATCCGTCTCGCGCTCTACGAGATGTTGCACACCAGCGACGTGCCCGCGCGCGTGGCGATCAACGAAGCCATCGAGCTCGGCAAGCGCTTCAGCACGGCGCAGTCGGGCGCGTTCATCAACGGCGTGCTCGACCGCATCCGCAAGGAAGCCGGCCTGCCCGCGGGCGAGGCACCTGGCGTGGCACCGGTGGAGATCGACTCGGCGCGCGCGCTGTCGCCCGGCGCCGGCGCCGCGCCGCCGAGCGATGGAAGCCCGCCACTCAGCAAGCCGTCCACTCCTTCCGACACGCCGCCCGCGAACGACTGAGCGCACCATGTTCAAGAAGCTGTTCGGTGGACTGAAGAAGACGCGCGAGAGCTTGGTGACCGGCATGCGTCGGCTCGTCGGGCGCTCCATGCTCGACGCCTCCACGCTCGACGAGATGGAAGAGCTGCTCTACACCGCCGACCTCGGCCCGGCCGCCGCCAGTGTGGCCGCCGACCTGCGCGCCGCGAACAAGGCCGGCACGGTGAAGACCGGCGAAGACGTCGAGCCCTTCTTGCGCGAGAAGCTCGGCGAGATCATGGGCACGCAGGTCGAGCCGCTGCGCATCGCGGGCAAGCCCTTCGTGTTGCTCGTGTGCGGCGTGAACGGCTCCGGGAAAACCACCTCGATCGCCAAGCTCGCCAAGCACCTGAAGGGCGAAGGTCACAAGGTGATGCTCGCCGCTTGCGACACCTTCCGCGCGGCCGCCGTCGAGCAACTCACGGTCTGGGCCGATCGTCTCGACATGCCGATCGTGAAGCGCGAGACCGGCGCCGACCCCAGCGGCCTCGCCTTCGACGCCGCCGCGCGCGCGCGCGACGAAGACATCGACGTGCTCATCGTGGACACCGCCGGTCGCCTGCACACGCAGAAGAACCTGATGGCCGAACTCGAGAAGATCCGGCGCGTGCTCGGCAAGGCGATCCCCGGCGCGCCGCACGAGGTGTTGCTGATCCTCGACGGCACCACCGGGCAGAACGCCATCGCGCAGGCCAAGGAGTTCAGCGCCGCGGTCGACGTCACGGGCCTGATGGTCACCAAGCTCGACGGCACGGCGCGCGGCGGCGCCCTCGTCACGATCCGCCAAGAGCTCAAGCTGCCCGTGCGCTTCCTCGGTCTCGGCGAGAGCGCCGACGACATCGAGCGCTTCGAGCCGGCTGCCTTCCTCGAAGCCCTCTTCCAGCAGGACGGCGCTGCGTGAGTGCGGCCGGCGGCAACGCCGAAGCTGAACGCGAGCAACACCCGCTCGTGGACCCCGGTCGCCCGCATCGTTGGGCGCTGACGTGGTTGCTGTTCCTCGCGGGCGCGCTGATCCTCGATGACCTCTTCGACGCCGGCGTGTTCAAGCCCGCCGCCACCGCGCTGCTCGCCGGCCTGCCGCTGTGCGTGTTGCTGGCCGTGGCCGGGCGCGACGCGGCCGCCGCATGGTTCCCGTCGCTGCCGGGGCGCTTGCTGCTGCTGATGGTCGGCGTGGGAGCGCTCGCCTCGCGCGGCCAGCTGGTGCCCTCGGGCGCCATCGACACCGTGCTGCTCTTCGGCTTGGCGCACGTTGCGGCGGTGCTCGGTTTGCGCGCCGCCGAGCACGACGCGCGCGCGCTCGAACGCGGGCTGCTGATCGTGGGCGGCGTGGTCGCGGCGGCCTGTGTGCTGCAAGCGCTCGACGTCGACCTCGGGCTCTCGGGCGGACCCGACGAAGTCGTCGGCTTGTCGGGCAACTCCACGCGCGCCGGCGCGCTGCTCGCCATGGCCGTGACCGCAGGCCTCACCGCACTCACGGGCGGACGCGCTGAGGGCCGCGCCGACGACCCGCACTCGCAGCGTCGCGCGCACTACCCGCTGGCGAGTTGGCGCAGCGCCCTCCCGCGTTGCGCCCTGCTCGTGCTGCTGATCGGCGCCTGCCTGCTCACGCGCGCGCGCGGCGCCCGACTCGCCACCCTGGTCGCGCTCGGCGTGGTCGCGGCCGCCGCTTGGTGGCGCGGACGCCATCCACCGCAAACACTACGGACGCAGCAGGCTGTCACGCCGCCCGCGCGCGGACGCGTGCTCGCCGCGCTGCTCGCGCTCACGCTGCTGGGCTTCGCCGCCGCGCACGCCCTCGGCGGCCGCGACGCCGTGTTGGGCCGCAAGCTCGAGCAGTCGGGCCCGATCCTCGAGGGCCAAGACCTCACCACCAACGTGCGCCTGGCCGTGTGGTCCGCCACCGGCGACATGATCGCGGCGGCGCCCGGCGGCTGGGGCCTGGGCGGCTTCCGCAAGCACTTCCGCGACTTCCGCGATCCGGTGGAAGCGGCCATGCCGGGGCTCGCGGGCGCCGCCACTGAGGTGCACCACCCGCACAACGAGCTGCTCGTGTTGGCCGCCGAGACCGGCGTGCTCGGCGCGCTCTTCGGCTTGCTCTTGGTGCTGCTCACGGCGCGGCGCGCCTGGGTGCGTTGCGTCGACGAAGCTGGGGTCACACAGCGCGTGGCGAGCGCGGTGTTCGTCTGCGGCTTGGTGCTCGCCACGCTGCAGAACGCGCTGCACGACGTGGGCACCGCGCTGCCCTTCTGGGCGGCGGTCGGCGTGATCTGGTCGCCGCGTCCCCAGGAGTCGCGCGCGTGGTGGCTGGGCAAGCGCTCCACCGGCGTGCTGCTCGTCGTGCTCGGCGCGGCGCTGGCGCTGCTCGCTTGGCCGCGGCTCGACAGTCAGCTCTCGCTGCGTTCGGCCTTTCTTGCGATCGAGCGCACTCAAGCGGTGGACGCGCAGGCCGTGAGCTTCTTCGAACGCGCGCTGCAGGCCACGCCGCGCGACCCCGACGTGGCCGCGCTCGTGAAAGAGTTCGGTGAAGTCGGTCTGCGTCAGGCCGCGCAACTCCGCGACGTGTCGCTGCAGGCGCGGCTCGTGAATCTCATCACCGCCGCGAAGGCCACCTTGGCTGAGAACTGAGTCGGCCGCCTCAGCGCTGGAGCCCTAGTCAGCGCGTGAGGTCGTCGCTGCGGGTGGCGAGCCGTTCACACGGCCCAGACTCCAGGACAGCTCGAGCGGGTTGTCGGCCCAACCGTAGCGTGCGTCGCCGAGGGGGCGCTGCTCACCGACGCGTGATGCGGCGTGCGCGCGCCACGCCTCGCGCTCACGCGAACGCGTGGCGTCGAGTTCCATCACCAGCAGCGCGCGCGCACCACCGCGCGTTCGCAGGGCCTGCTCGTCGAGCTCCCAGCGGCGATACTGCGGCTGCCGACCGTGTTCCCGGTTGCGCGGATGACTCAGTACGTACACGGGCAAGTCTGCGCGTCCCGCCGCGCGCAGCGCGAACTCGAGCTGCGCCGCGAGCATGTAGTGATCGGCCACGAGCAACTGTGGGCGCTCGGCGGCGGGCAGCTCGTCGATCACACGCAGGGTGTGTGTCGCCGTGGCGCTCCAGCCGGCGAACTTGCGGTGCAAGACCTGCGTGCCCGGCCATCCCGTGAACAGGTCGACGATCACGAAGAGCACGAGCAGCGCGCCGAGGGCCGGAGCCGCGCAGGCCAGTGCTCGACGCGAGCCCCCCGCCGCCCACCAGCGCGCTGCCACGCTGGGGAACACGGCGAGCAACGGAACGTAGGCACCCAAGGCCCAGTGTTGGTGCGCGCGCGCGCGATCGCTGAACGGGCTGGCGGCGAAGTAGGCGAGCACGGGCACGAGTGCGAAGCCGAGCGCGAGCCCCGCGGCTGCGTTCCCGCGAGCTCGCGCGCGCCACAGTTGCCACGCGGCTGCGGCGAGCCCGAAGGCGAGCAGCGGCGTGCACACCAACGCGGCCTGCACGAGCGGGAACTCGAGCAAGGCACCCCAGTCGGCCGACGTGGCGTGACGTTCGCTCAGCTGGTAACTCAGAGACCCCGACGCGTTGAGCAGTGCGTCGAGCAGCATCGGCAAGGCGCCGGCCGCCGTGAGCACGAGCGCGCACCCGGCGCGCACCGAGCGGAAGGCGCGGCGTCCGCGCGCTGTCAACGCGAGGCCGATCACGAAGCCTGCGAGCAACAACACGCCGCGCAGGTGTGTGCACAAGACGAGCCCGAAGGCCGCGCCGGTGAACAGCCAGTCGACCCAGCGGTTCGTGCGCAGAGCGCGCAGGCCAGCGAGCAGCCCCGCCGTGCCGAGCACGATCAAGGGCAGATCGGGAACCGCGAGACTGGGAAGCAAGGCCAGCCCGGGCAACACCACGCCGGCCGCCGCCGCCCAGCACGCCTCGCGTGCGCTGCCACCGAGCTCCCGCGAGAGCCCGGCGAGCAAGGCCGGCAAGCACAGCCCGAGCAAGAGGAACATGCTGCGCACACCGAAGCTCGACCAACCGAAGAGCTCGACGCCGCCGCGCACCAGGGCGGCCGTGAGGAAGGGATGGTCGGCGTAGGCCAAGGCAGGACGCGTGGCGCAGGCCGCATAGAAGGCTTCGTCGGCGAACAGGTCTCGACGGGCCGCCGCGAAGCACTGCACCAGCAGCACGGCAGTCAGCGCGGCGATCACCTGCGCGCGCGGACCGCGCTCCTGCTCGACGCTGTTCATGCAGGCGTGCTCAATGACCGCTGAGCAACCACTTCGTCAGCGGGAGGCTGCGGCGACGCGTGGCTTGCCGGTCGTGGGCGTGAGCGAGTTCGATCACGCGCCACTCCACGCCCTCAGCGCGCGCAGCCCGGAGCATCACGCGCAGCTCGACGTCGCTGAGCCCGGCACGGATCAGTCCGCGCACGAGTCGGAACAAGTCGCTGCGCCGGAACATCTGTCGGCGTGGCGGCAAGGGGTCGATGCGCGCGCGCGGGCAGTCGATCAGGTGCAAGTCGCCCGAGTCGCAGACCAGGATGTTGCGGCAGGAGAGGTCGCCGTGGAACACCTGCGCGTCGTGCATGCGCTGCACGAGTTGACCCAGCTCGTGCACCACGCGCGAGCGCTCCGCCTCCCCCTCGTCGTGCTCCGGCAACCAGGTGTCGAGATCCACCGTGTCTCTCAGGAGCTGCTCCACGAGGAAGGAGCGCACCGGGAAGCCCGCGCGACTCTCCTGTCCGTAGGCCATCAGGCGCGGCACCGGCAAGCCGCGCTCCGCCATGCGCGCCAAGTGCCAACGTTCCCGGCGCGTGCGCTGCCCCTCGGAGAAGGAGCGCAGCGCGTTGCGGCGCAGCGAGCGCAAGCCCTTCACGAAGAGCCCGCCGTCGGCATCGAGGAAGCCCCACAAACGCTTGGGACGGTCCTTCGGGATCAGCTTCCAGACGCGCTCGAAGGCCGCGGCCGGGTCGTCGTGCGGCGAGAACAGTGAGGTCGCCTCGAGCACCTCGACGCGGTAGCTGGTCACAAGCAAAGCCCTCCCTGACTGCACCTCCGACCGCTGGAGCCTAGCCGAAAGCCGCTTGCCGTTTTGAGGTACGGATGATACCACTTTTACCATGAAGCTCCGCCTGCAGACCGACTACGCCCTGCGCCTGCTCATGGACCTCGCGCGTCGCGACGCGCCCAGCACGCTCGCGCAGATCGCCGCAGACTTCGACATCTCGCGCGAACACTTGGTGAAGGTCGCGCAGCGCCTGGCCGCGCTGGGCTACGTGACGACGCGCGCTGGGCGCGGCGGTGGCGTGGAACTCGCCGCCGACCCCGAAGCGATCGACGTGGGCGAAGTGCTCGCCGCCGTGGAAGGTCGCAGCGGCGTGCTCGACTGCGTGAACGACAGCAGCGCCTGCGTGCTCGAACCCGGCTGTCGCCTGCGGCGCCTGCTGATGCGCGCCGAGAGCGCCTTCTACGACACCCTGCGCGGCACCACGCTCGCGTCGCTCGTGTCCCGCCCCACGCCTGGCCGCGGCATCGCCCGGCTCCCGCTCAACTGACCCGTCCCCCCCCCATCACTGAGTTGCTCCGATGAACATCAGCTTGCTGCGTGAATCCTTCAACCTCGTGCGCCCCCACGCCGACGCGGTCGCGCAAGACTTCTACGCCACGCTCTTCAGCACCTATCCGCAAGTGAAGCCGCTGTTCAAGAACGCCGACCCGGCCGAGCAACGCCGCAAGTTGATGGCCTCGGTGGCGGCCGTCGTGGCTGCAGCCGACGAACCCGAAGTGCTCGAACCCGTGCTCGAAGCCATGGGCGCGCGGCACGTGGACTACGGCGTGAGCGCCGACATGTACGCACCGGTCACGCACACCATGATGGGCGCGCTGGCCCGTGCCGCGGGTGAAGCGTGGACGCCCGAGCTCGCCAGCAGCTGGCTGGCGGCGCTCGAGATGGTCAGCGCGCGCATGATCGAAGCGCAGCAACGCGCGGCCTGAACGCGGACTGCACCTGCGCGCTCGGTGTCGCCGCGACAACGCGACGCACCGAGCGCACTCAGCCGTAGCCGAGGAAGCGCCCGCCCTGATACACGGCGAAGGCGCCGACCCACGCGAAGACCGTCATGTAGGTCATCAGGAAGAGCGGCCAACCCCAGCTCGCCGTCTCGCGCTTGACGACCGCGAGCGTGGACATGCATTGGGCCGCCAGCGCGAAGAACACCATCAGCGAGAGCCCCACCAGCGGCGTGAAGACCTTGCTGCCGTCGGGCCAGCGCGCCTCTCGCAGGCCGTTCTTGAGTGAGCCGCTGGTCTCGTCGGCCTCGTCGCCCACGCCGTACACGACCCCCATCGTGCTCACGAAGACTTCGCGCGCGGCGAAGGACCCGAGCAGGCCGATGCCGATGCGCCAGTCGAAGCCGAGCGGTTGGATCAGCGGCTCGATGGCGCGACCGAGCTGGCCGGCGTAGCTGGCGCGCAGGCGTTCGCCTTCGGCGCGCGCGTCGAGCACGGCGAGTTGCTCCTGCAGACCGCTCACGACTTCGGTTCCGGGGAGCGCTCGGGCGCTGCCGTCGGGTGCATCCGGCGTGTTGCCGACCTGCGCGACCTGCGCCTCGCTCAGCGTGTCGAGTTCACTCTGCACCGCGCCACGTTCGGCTTGCAGCTCCGGGGAGACCGGCGCCTCCTGCGGGAAAGCGAGCAGCGCCCAGAGCACGACCGTGCAGACCAGGATCACCGTGCCGGCTTCGCTCACGAACAAGCGACTGCGCTCCCACATCGTGCGGAAGACCGAACGCCAACGCGGGAGGCGGTACGGCGGCAGTTCGAGCACGAGCGGTGGACTGCTGCCGCGCAGGATCGTGCGCCCGAACACACCCGCCGCGAGCAGGGCGACCACCGTGCCGAACACGTAGAAGGCGACCATCAGTCCCGACTGCAGCGACAAGCCCGCGAAGAGTTGTCCGCCAGCTTCGTCGGGGCCGGGGAAGAGCGCCGCGATGATCAGCGTGTAGACCGGCAGACGCGCCGAACACGTGGTGAGCGGCACGACCATCATCACGAGCAAGCGGTCGCGTCGGCGCTCCATGGTGCGCGTGGCCATGATCGCGGGGATCGCGCAGGCGAAGCCCGAGAGCAGCGGTACGAAGGCGCGACCGGTGAGCCCGAGCGACTTCATCAGCCGGTCCATCAAGTACGCGGCGCGCGCCATGTAGCCGCTGTCTTCGAGCAGCGAGAGGAAGAAGAACAGCAGCACGATCTGCGGCAAGAACACGAGCACCGCGCCCACGCCGGCGATCAGGCCGTCGGTGAGGAAGTCGCGGAAGAGGCCCTCGGGTAGCCACCCGCCCACGAGCTGGCCGAAGCTCGACACCACGCCGTCGACGAGGTCGATGGCGGGCGAGGCCCAGGTGAACAACGACTCGAAGAGCAGCGTCATCACGAGCAGGAAGAGCGCGAGACCGATCACGGGATGGATCAGCAGCTTGTCGAGCGCGTCGGTGACCTTGCGGATCACGGTGCGCTTGTCGCCCATGGCGCGGGCGAGCAGCTCGTCGATCCAGGCCCAGCGCGGGGCGATGAGTTCGAGGTCGACGTCGTGACCTGCGGCTTCGAGTCGTTCGCGACCCGCTTGCGCCGCCTCGCGCAACGCGGCGGGGACGGCGGCGAGCTCGTCGTCGGGTTCCACGCTGAGCAACGCCCAGCGCGCCAGGCCGTCACGACGCGCGGCGTGCGGCGCGACCCAGTCGCCGGGCAAGGCTTGCCCGACGTGCTCGATCACCTCAGCGAGCGCACCGCTCGGCGCGCCGTCGACACGCGCGGACGTGGCGGCGGCGGGATCGCGCAGCACCTTCTCGAGCGCGCGACGCACTTCGTCGAGGCCGCGGCCTTGCGCGGCACTCACGGCGACCACGGGCACGCCCAAGGCTTGGCGCAGCACGTCGAGGTCCACGGCCAAGTCGGCGCGCTCGACCTCGTCGAGCATGTTGAGCACCAGCACCACGGGCAGGCCCAGCTCGAGCACTTGCAGCACGAGGTAGAGGTGACGCGAGAGCTGCGTGGCGTCGGCGACGAGCAACACGGCGTCGGGATGTTCTCCCCCGTCGAGCCCGGCCAGCGCCGACACGGCGATCTGTTCCTCGGCGGTGCGCGCGCTCAGGCTGCACGTGCCGGGCACGTCGAGCAGACGCACGGCGTCGTGACCAAGGAGCAGGCGTCCTTCACGCCGCTCCACCGTGATGCCGGGGTAGTTGCCGACCTTCGCGTTCGCGCCCGTGAGCGCATTGAACAGCGTGGTCTTGCCGCAGTTCGGGTTGCCAGTGAGTGCAACGAGGGGCGTGTTCAAGCGAGCGCCTCCACCTCGAGCACACGCGCTTCGGCGGCGCGCAGCGAAACGCGCCCGCCGCGCAACTCCACTTCGAGCAACTTGCCGGGACCGTTGCGACGCAGCAGGCGCAGCTCGGTGCCGGGCACGAAGCCCAACTCCATCAGTCGGCGGCGGTAGCTGCGCGGTCCGCCCACCTGCAGCAGGCGGGCGGGTTGGCCGAGGGCCAGGGACGGCAGATCGGGCATCGGAAGCCTTGCTTGTTGAGACGGAGTATCAATCCCTGATCGTAGCAGCGGCGACGCATCAGGCACAGAGCCCAGGGCGTTGAATCGGGCCCCTCGAGGCCGACAAGACGCTCAGCCGTCGTCGCTCGCAGCCTGGGTCAGGAGCGCCGCGCTGAGGGCTTCGCCTCGGAACTCCACGCGTAGCGGGGCGCCGCCTGGCGGGTTGACCGAGAGCCCCTGCCAGGCTCCGCGGGGAGGCAGTCGCCTCTGCTCTCTGCGCACGATCTCGCCCGCTTGCCGGATCGTGACCTGCACCTGCTGCGCGCTGTCGCTCGCCGAGACCGCGAAGAGCAAAGCGTGGCTCCAACCGTCGGCGGGCAGCTCCAGGTCCCAGCTCTCAGCACTCTGCTCGACGAGCGGATAGCGCGCGCTCAGCAAGCGGAAGCGCACCCACTGCTGCGCGTTCACCTGCGCGGAGGCGCGCAGCCGCGCGTGAGCCACGGGCGTTTCACCGCGCGCGTTGCCCGGCAGGCTCAGGCGTCGTCGCTCGCCCGGCGCCAAGCGACCGGTGAGCGGCGCCGCGGCGTCACGGCCGTCGGTGTCATGGAAGCGCAGGCTCCACGCTTGCGGCTCGCTCCCGCCGTTGTGCAGCTCGAGGAAGACGCTGAGTCCGGCGTCGTGGCGCGGCATGAGCGCGAGCACGCGCTCCTCGTCGGGGAGCGGCCTGCTGCCGCCGACCGTGACCTGCGCGGCGAGTTGCACGGGAGCCGCATCGAGGCGCTGCGTGTCGGGCTCCGTGAGCACGTCTCCCGAGGCTTGCGGTGGCGACCCCAGTTCGAGCAGCGCGTCGCTCAAGCGCAGCTGCGCCGCGGCCGCTCGCCCCAAAACTTCGAGCTGCTCGATCTGCTCGGAGGACAAGGCGCTGAGATCGTCGTCGAGCGTGTGCAGCTCAGCGCCGGCCAGGAAGCTGCGGCCGCGTGGGAGCGCGCGCACGCCACGCAGCTCGGCAGGCACGAAGGCATGCACGCCGAGGCCCTCGGGATCGGGAGGCAGGCCCAACAGATCGCGCAGGGTGGCCGGCAGGTCGTAGAGCATGAGCGGCTGCGGACGCAGGCTTTCGGCGTGCACCGCGAGCTCGGCTTCGCGCCCCGGGACGAGCACCACGAGCGGCACGCGGTCCTGGGCGGGCGCGCCGGGGTCGAGGCCGAGCGTGTCCCGGATCGCGGCCCGCGCCGACGTGTCGAGCCCGGCGTCGTGGTCGCCGTAGATCACGATCACGAGCTGCTCCCAGAGCCCGGCCGCCTGCAGCTCCGCGGCGAGCACACCCAGTGCGGCGTCGCTGAAGTGCACCAGGCGCAGGTAGCCGTCGGCCATGCTGCCGGGGACCAGGCCGGTGTCGAAGCGCGGGCCATCGGGGAGGCGACGGAACGGGTGGTGACTGCTGAGCGCGAGCGCCAACGCGAAGAACGGCGCGGGCGCGGCGCGCAGTCGCTGCGTGACGCGCTCGAAGAACACGTCGTCGGGGAGGCCCCAACCGAGACGCGGGTCGTCGTCGGGCCGCTCGCTGGCGAGTTGATCGCGGAAGTGCAGCGTGTCGATGCCGTAGAGCGGATGCGCGAGGGCGCGGTTCCAGAAGCGTGGCTCGAAGGCGTGCAGCGAGTGCGTGCTGTAGCCGCGCGCGGCGAGGTCGCTGGCGATCGACGGCCAGCTCGCGCGCGCCTCGAGATGAAAGGCCGTCGAGCGACGACTGTGCGCGGGCAAGCCCGTGAGCACCATGAGCTCGGCGTCGGAGGTACGGCCCAGGCGCGTGGCGTCGAAGCAACGATCGAAGCGCAAGCCGGCGCTCGCCAACGCCGACAAGCGCGGCGTGAGCGCGCCGCCCGGTAGCTGCACGTCGAGCACGAACTGCTGGAAGGCCTCGAGCTGGACGAACAACACCGAGCGTCCTTCCGCGATGCCGAAGAGCGGTGAGGGCTCCGCGTTCAGAGCCTGCGTGCGCGCGAGCAGGGCGCGGGCCTCGGCCGCCAACGCGGGCGACCAGCTCGGCGGGAAGCACCACGCTTGCAGCGAGGCGAGCATGTCGTGCAAGTGCGCCGCCGGCAGCCCGTGATGCGCGGCGTGCTCCGCTTCGCCGTCTTTCAGGCCCACGTGCTCGCCTGGCTCCTCGCGCAACGCCGGCCACAGGAGCAGCGCGCCGAGCGCCAACGCGAACCAGCTCCCGCGCGCGCCGCGAGACGGTGCTGCGGTGCAGGCCAAGGTGAGCGCCGCCGACCACGCGAGCGCGAGCAACCCGAGGTCGAGCCACCCCACCAGACTCGCAGCGCTCTCTTGCACGTCGCCGAGCTGACCCGCGAGCGCCAGCAGGTCGAGACCGAACACGCGCCCGAAGTACGCCAGCGTGGCGCGGTCGGCGAAGAGCTCGAAACTCAGGAACGCGAAGAGCAGCGCCGCCACCACGCGCAAGCAACGCACGCGCGTGAGACAGCAAGCGAGCACGAGCAAGGGAACACCCAGGCGTGCGCGACTCCATGCTGGCGTGAGCGCGTCGGCGGTGTCGAGCGCGCGCAGCTCTTGCGCCACGAACACGAAGAGCAAGGTATACGGCAGCAGCGCGAGCCAGGCGCTGCCACGCGAGCGCAGCGGCAGCGTGGGAACGGCGCTCGGGTCTGCGCCCCCCGCGCTCGTGTGCTCAGCCTTCTCCGGCACCCGCTCCGTTTCCGCTCGACGCCTTGTCTTGGTCTTGCGACGCGCTCAAGCAGGTCTCGCAGGTGCCGTAGATGTTGAGCCGGTGACTCCGCGCCACGAAGCCATGACGCTGCACGGCGCGCGCCTGCACGGCTTCGAGTTCGTCGTCGTGGAACTCGATGATGCGGCCGCAGTCGAGGCACACCATGTGGTCGTGATGGTCATGGCCCAGCACGTGTTCGTAGAGTCGCCCGCCGTCGCGACCGAGGTCGAGACCTTGGATGAAGCCGCCCTCTTCGAGCAGGCTGAGCGTGCGGTACACGGTGGCGCGCGAGATGCGCAGCTCCTTGCTCTTGCCCTGCCGCAACATCTCGTAGAGCTCGTCGGCCGAGATGTGTCGATGCGTGGCGAAGATCACGCGCAAGATCTCCGCGCGCTGCTTGGTGAGCCGCAAGTCCTTGCCGCGCAGGTAATTCTCGAAGAGCAGTGCGACGTTTCGCATCGGGTTCCCTCGTTCAGCCCGCAGCCGGTGCGGGCGGTGACGCGCTACGTTGGATCTCGCGCGTGCCGATGTCCCGACGGAAGCGCGCGCCACGGAAGTGGATCCGTTCCACGGCCTCGTAGACCCGCCGTTGCGCGTCGGCGAGATCACTGCCCAGGGCCGTGACGCACAGCACGCGCCCGCCCGCCGTGACCAGTTTGCCGTCGACCTCACGCTTGGTGCCCGAGTGGTAAACGCGCACGCCGGGCAAGGCTTCGGCCTGCTCGATGCCGGTGATCGGCGCGCCCGGTGTCGTGCTCAACGGGTAGTCGCCGTCGGTGAGCACCACGCCGCAACAGGCATCGCTGGTCCACTCGATCTCTTCGATCTGATCCAGCGTGCCGGTGGCCGTGGCCAGGAAGAGTTGCAGCGCGTCGGTCTTGAGACGCGGCAACAGGATCTCCATCTCGGGGTCGCCGCCGCGCACGTTGAACTCGAGCACCATCGGGCCTTCGCCGGTGAGCATCAGCCCGGCGTAGAGCAGACCGCGGAAGGGTTTGCCCTGCTTGGCGAGCGCGTGCACCGTGGGGATCAGCACGCGCTCTTCGATCTGTTCGTAGATGCGCGGCGTGAGCAGGCTCGTGGGCGAGTAGGCGCCCATGCCGCCGGTGTTGGGGCCCTTGTCGCCGTCGAAGGCGCGCTTGTGATCGCGGCTGGGTTCCAGCACGGCCACGGTTTCCCCGTCGACGAGTGCGATCACCGAGAGCTCTTCGCCCTTCAGGAACTCTTCGATGAGCAGCCGCTCGCCGGCCTTGCCGAACTGTTCGTCGAGCATGATCGCGCGCACGGCGTCGCAGGCTTCCTGCTCGTTCTGCGCGATGATCACGCCCTTGCCCGCGGCCAGACCGTCGGCCTTGATCACGCAGGGCCAGTCTTCGATGTTGCCGCACCAGGCGAGGGCTTCGCTGGCGTCGTTGAAGGCGCGATGCCCCGCCGTGGGGATGCGCGCGCGACGGCACAGATCCTTCATGAAGGCCTTGCTGCCTTCGAGCTGAGCGGCGGCCTTGTTCGGACCCAGCGCCGGGATGCCGACGGCTTCGAGCTTGTCGACCAAGCCGGCCACGAGCGGGACCTCGGGCCCCACCACCACCAGGCCCACGGCGAGCCGCTGGGCGAGAGCCACGAGGCCGGCCAGGTCGTTGACCGGGACGGCGTGGCAGGTTGCCAAGTCGGCCATGCCGGCGTTGCCGGGCGCGGCGTGTAGGGATTCGATGTCGCGGCTCTTGGAGAGCACGTCCACGAAAGCGTGTTCGCGCCCACCTGAGCCCACCACGAGGACGTTCATTGCTGCCACTCCGAGCGGGTTCGCATCATACGGTACAAAGACTGCCCCTTGGATCGCTCTGGCCGTCTTGCCGCCTTGTGTCTGCTGCTGCTCGTGGCCGTTGCCGCTGCGGCTCCGTGGCTGCCGCGCGGGGGCATGTGGGGAGCTGAGCTCGCGGCGCTGACGCTCGCGTTGCTCGGCGGCGCAGCGCTGCTCGCAGAGGCGCGCGCAGGCGTGGCGCGACCGGGCCTCGGAACGCCTGTGGACAAAGCCTTCGGCGCCTGGCTCGCGCTGTCACTGCTCGCCACGCTCCTGGCTCACCCGCCCGCTGTCGCGCGCGAAGGCTCGCTGCGCTTGCTCACATTGGGGCTGGCCTACCTGCTGGCGATCCGCACGCTCACCACGCCCGCCCGCGCGTGGCGAGCGTTCCTCACGGCGCTGCTGGCGCTCGCGATCTGGAGTGTCCACGCGGGCCACGGGCTCGACGCGCTGATCGCAGGCGCGCTGGGCGTCGGCGCCTCGCTCGCGCTTGCACGGGCCCTGCGCCCCGAAGCCAGTGACACGACGCGGCGCCTCGCGCGCGCGGCAGGCAAGGCCTCGCTACTGGCGGCGCTCGGCGTGGCGGCGCTGCTCGTCGCGGGCGCCTTGGGTGGGCTCGGCGAAGGCACTCGGGAGATCGTGGCGCGCAGCCAGTTCGTCGCGCCGGTGTCCGCGCTCGGCGTCTTCGAGCTGCTCCCGCTCATCGCCCTGCTCGCACTGATCTGGGAGACGCGCCGGGTCGCGATCCGCGGCGCGCACTTGCTCGTCGCCGATGCCGCGCGACGCACGCTCTTCCACGGGCTCATCGCCGCGCTCGTGGCGACGCTCGCGCTGGCTTGCGTGGCCCGGCCGCTGGACGCGACGACCCCCGGCGTGGCCGTGGCCGTGATGCTCGCAGCGATCAGTCGCGCGGGTTGCGACGCGCGCGAGCGCGTGGCCTCAGCGCGTGCGCAGCTCGGTGCCCTGCTGGTCGTGCTGCTCCTGCTCGCGTGGGCGCTGCTCCCGATCGCGCACTGAGCGCGAACGGACAGCAAGCGCAGTCGCCTCGGATGGGTTACCGTCGCGCACGTCCGGGGAGTCGTGCCGATGAGCTTGCCCGAGAGCCTGCCCGCCGCGGTGCGTCGCGGTCGCTTCGTGTTCAAGGTCGCCACCCACGCGCGCGAGCTCGAACAGCTGCACCGGCTCAATCACGCGACCTTCGTGCGCGAGGTGCCGCAGCACGCCGACCCCGGGCACGAGCGGCTGGTCGACAAGTTCCACGGCAAGAACCTGTACTTCGTCGCCAAGCTCGATGAGCACGTCGTGGGCATGGTGTCGGTGCACGGCGAGCCACCGTTCTCGATCGCGTCACGACTGCCCGACCCGCGCGTGCTCGACACGCTCGGCGCGCACCCACTCGAAGTGCGCCTGCTCGCGGTGCGCCCCGAACATCGCGGCAGCGCCGTGCTCGGCGGGCTCGCGCTGGCGGTGCTGCGTCACGCGCAACACCGCGGCTACACGCACCTGCTCATCTCGGGGCATCGCGACCGACTGCGGCTCTACACGCGCATGGGTTTCGAGCCGCTCGGTCCGGCCGTGTTCGATGGCGACGCCGCCTTCGTGCCGATGGTCGCGCACGTCGCGAAGATCCCCGAATTGGTCGACGCGACGGCGCGCCGACTCACGCAGCGCGAACGTCCCGCCGGCCCGTTGAGCCTCACGCCCGGCGCCGCGCAGCTCGCGCCCCGCGTGCTCGAGGCGCTGGCGGCGCCGCCGCTCGACCATCGCAGCGAGGCTTTCGCCGCCCGCTTCGCGCAACTGCGACGTCGGCTCGCCGCGTTCACAGGCGCGCGCAACGTGGCCGTGTTCTGCGGCAGCGGCACGCTCGCCAACGAGGTCGTCGCCGCCACGCTGGCCGCCGATCCGCAGGCCGGCGCCGGTCTGGTGCTGAGCAACGGTGAGTTCGGCGACCGACTCGTGCGGCAAGCCGAACGCGCGGGCCTGCGCGCGCAGGTCTTGACGTGGCCTTGGGGCCAGCCCTGGGCGCTCGACGATGTCGCCGCCGCGCTGCGTCGTCATCGCGCGCGCTGGATCTGGGCCGTGCACCTGGAGACGAGCACCGGCCAACTCAACGATCTCGCCGGCTTGTGCGCGCTCGCCGCCGAGCACGGCGCGCGCGTGTGTGTCGACGCGATCAGCAGCGTGGGCGCCGTGCCGCTGGCGCTCGCGGCGCACCCGACCTTGGCCTTGGCCAGCGGCGTGCCGCACAAAGCCCTGGGCGGCACGCCGGGCCTCGCCTTCGTGTTCGCGGGGCGCACGCTGCGGCCGCGCGCCGGCACCGCGCGCCTGCCGACCTACCTCGACCTGCACGCCACGCTGGACGCGCCGGGTCCGCGCTTCACGATGCCGTCAGCGCCGCTGCTCGCGGCCCTGGCCGCGCTCGATGATCTCGACGCGCACGATCGGAGCACCGGGCAAACCGGGCACGACGCGACGGACGCGACCGACGCAGCGGCCGCAACCGTCACGCAGGCCGAACATTTCGCGCGGCAGGCCGCGCTCGGGCGCCACGTGCGCGCGGGGCTCACCGGGATCGGCCTCAGGCCGCTCGTGTCCGCAGCCCGGGCGTCCCCGACCGTGACGACCTTCGTGACGCCGTCCAGCGTGGACCCCGAAGCGCTGCTCGACGCCGCCGATTCCTGGGGTTTCACCCTCGGCGGCCGCAGCGCCTACCTGCGCAAACGCGGCTGGTTGCAGCTCTCAACCATGGGCGCCGTGCAGCCGCGTCACCTCGACGAGTTGTTCGCACGCACGGGCCGCTGGCTGGCACAGCGCTGAACTCTCGACGCACCCTCGGACCTCGAGCTGCACTTACATACCTGGGTGTTCGACGCGCTGGGCGCCAGCTGTGTCGCGTCGAGCAACGGTGTGTCGGCGCAGAGGCCCCGAGCGAGTAAGCTGAGCGGGCAAAGGGGGACTCTCATGCTGCTCAGCGCCACACTGCTGCTCGCCACGATACTGGTGCCTCAAGACGCCGACCGTGCTCAGTTCGCGCGCTTCAGGCAGGAACTCGCCCGCGCCAGCGACGACTTTGCGGAAGCAAAACGGCGCGCGGCAGCGCTGTTGGAACAAGGCGAACTCGCGGCAGCCAACCAGGCGATCATCGACGCCGTGCCCGCAGAAGAGCGCAGCACGGCGCACGACTTCATCCTGGCCAACCTGCTCGCCCGCTACGCCCCCGAGTTCAGCTACGAGCTGCACCGCAAGGCCTTCGCGAGCGATCCGGAGAGCTTGTACACGCAGCTAGAGTTTGGCCTTCGCAAGCAGCAGCGTGGTGATGCAACCCGCGCCATGGCGCTCTACGAACTCGTGAACACGCAGATCACGCAGCTCGTCGGCGACGCGCCCGATCCGCAAACCGGCGCTTGGCGAGTCGACGCACTGCTCGCGCTGGATCGCCCCGCCGAGGCCCTGGCGCTGTGGGACAGCCTCGATCCCGCGCGCCGACACACGGAGATCGAGTCAGCTTTCCACGTGCTCAACGCGCAACCGCACCCTCACCTGCGTCGCGCCGAGCTGCTCGCCGCGATCGAGGCAGGCGCCTCGGAGCGCATCGAGGAGCTCATCGAGCTCGACCTGAATTTCGACACGGATTGGTGGAACGCTCACCGCAACTCTGCGCTCCTGGCCGTGGACATGCCGCGCGTGCGCGCCTGGCTCGCCGACGAACCGAGTCGGCTCGCCGACCTCGAGCTGTTGATCGAGTTGACGCCTGAGGCGGAAGACGGATTCAGATGGTCGGGGACGAGCGGGACGAGCGGCGTGGATCGCGCAGCGCTCGAAGCGGCGGGCCTGTTCGGCACCGACGCCCGCTTGCCGCAGAGCAGTCGCGTCGTTTTCGCGCTCGCCACGGAGTTGAGCAGTCGCGGCTCGCTCGAGACTTCGGCGTGGCTGACAACGCACGGCGCCGCGTTGGAGGAGCGCGCTCGCGCAGGTGACGCCGTGGCTTTCGAGTTGCTCGTCGGCCTGCACGCGCAGTCGAGCAGCCCGCGACTCGAGGAGCTGGAGCAGCTCGGCTGGGACCGCGTAAAGGACGAAGGCTCGGCTGCGGGCTTACTCGCACGTCGCCGCCGACTCTCGATGGACGACACGCTGCTGCAGGACGCACTGCGCGCGCACCCCGATTCGTGGATGATCCTCGAGGCCCTGGTGCGCGCCACCGACGGCGACCGCGAGGCGCACCTGAGCGCGATCAGCCGTGCGCTGCGCGCTCACTTCCGTCACCTCTCGAGCTGGCACAGCGTGCGCCCGCTCATCGAAGAGTTGCGCGTCACCCTGGATCGCTGACCGCCGCGCCGATGGACAGCACCCTTCCGCCGCCCTCGCTTGCAGGCTTCAATGGCCGCGCGTGCTCCCGTAGCTCAGTTGGATAGAGCACCGGATTTCTAATCCGGCGGTCCCAGGTTCGAATCCTGGCGGGAGCGCCAACTCAACGCGCGCCCTCAGCTCAGCCGCCCCATGCGGCCTGCTTGATAGTCGACGGCGGCCTGCTGGATCTCGGCGCGTGTGTTCATCACGAAGGGGCCTTGGCCCACGATCGGTTCGTGGATCGCTTCGCCGGCCAGCACGAGCAAGTGCGCTGCTTTGCCTCCGCTGAGTTGCACGCTGTCGCCTTCGGGCGCGAACACCGCGAGTTCGGCCGAGCTGAGATCGTGGGAATCGCCCACGCGGACGTCACCTTGCAGCACCACGACCGCTGTGTTGAAGCCTTCGGTCACAGGCACCTCGAGCGGCTGATCACTCTGCAAGCGCAGATCCCAAACGTGCAGCGGCGTGAAGGTCTTGGCCGGACCGCGCGCGCCGGCGTGCTCGCCCGCGATCACACGTAGGCTGCCGCGACCGTCGCCGAGATCCAGCGTGGGAATGTCGGCGGCGCGGATCTCCTGGTACCGCGGCGGCGAGAGTTTGTCCTTCGCGGGCAGGTTCACCCACAGCTGCACCATCTCGAAGTTGCCGCCGCGCTGGGCGAAGTCGCGTCCGTGGAACTCCTCGTGCACCACACCTGAGGCGGCCGTCATCCACTGCACGTCGCCGGGACCGATCTTGCCGCCCGCGCCCGAGGAGTCGCGGTGCTCGACCTCGCCCGCGTACACGAGGGTGACCGTCTCGAAGCCGCGGTGCGGATGTGCGCCCACACCGAGACGCCGCTCGGTGGGCGGGAACTGCGCCGGGCCCGCGTAGTCGAGCAGCAGGAACGGGCTCAGCTGCGCGCCCAGCTCCGGGTAGGAGAACAAGGTGCGCACGGGGAAGCCGTCGCCGACCCAGTGGGAGGCATCACGACGATGAACGCTGAGGACTCGCTTCGTTGGCATGGCTTTCACTCCGGTAGGATCGTGCCTCAGAGATGCCGCCCGCGCCCGAGAGGTTGCGCACGCAGTGGACGGCAACTCGCCTCGATCGGGATGGCTTCCATGCCTCGCGCTGCCCAGGTGATCGTGCTGCTGCTCGCTCTCGTGCTCTCCGCAACAGCGCAGAGCGTGGACGGGCTGCCCGACTTGCTGCCGCCGAGTCCCGCGCCCCGCTCGACCGCGAGCGCTCCCGGGCGCCCCACTCCCGACGCAGGCGCCGCAGAGTTGGCTGCCCTCGGCGCGCTGCTGCACCCACTGCTCGAACACCCCGACTGGCCGGCCGACCTCTGGCTCGCGCTCGGCGGACCGGACGAAGACGTCGCCGAGGTCGAGGCCCGCAACCCGCTTCCCGCCGTTTCGGCGCGGCTGGCACTCTTCGAGCGTCGCTTCGGAAAGCCGCCGCGTGAGAGCCTCGGTTGGGAGGCCTTCCAGGCGCTCGCCGAGCAACTGCACCGGCGGATGGAGAGCGCGTCGCCGGAGCACGCGGGCGGCGTGGCGTTGAGCGGCCTCGCCGCGGTGGAACCGCCGTGGCTCACGGCGCGCTCACTGCTGCTCGAACTCGTCGGGCGAGGCGACGACGCGCAGGCCTTGCTGCTCCACGAAAGCGGGCGTTGGTTGTGGCCTGGGCACTGGATGGTGGAGGCGCAGCTGACCTACGACCTCTGCAGAGCACGCGCGTTGCAACTCGACCGGTCCGGGCAGCCGGCCGCCGCGCAACTCTGGTCGCTCGCCGCGTGGTCGTGGGGCACGTCCGACCCCCTCGCAGACGACTTCAACCATCACCGTGTGGGCCTCGACTGGGTGCTCGCGCACCATGCCGTGCTGCTCGCCGAGGCCGGCGAAGGGGCCGCCGCGCGCACGCTGCTCAGCGACCTCGAGCACTGGCGCCCCGAGGCAGAAGGCACGCGACTCGCGCGCCAGATGCTCGCCGACCTGGGCCCCGCGGCCGCGTCACCTGGGCCCAGGCTGTTCGAGATCTCCACGCGCGCCGACGCTCGTGACGGCAGCGTGTTCCTTGTCGGGGAACCGGGTGACCCCGCCACTTGGCGCGCGCTCGGGATCATCGAAACGCTGCGGGCCGTGGCGAGGCCCGGACAGGAGCACAGCGGCGCGGAACTGCGCGCGCTCGCCCCCGACGACCCGCGTGCCGCGCCGCTGCTGGAGGCGCTGCCGAAGCGCGGCGTGCTGAGACGCTGAGTCTGCAAGGAAGCGCGGGGGAGAGCTTGTCGAGTGCGTGCGAGACGCGCGGCGCCGTCTCCCGATGAAGACTGCGTGCCGCTCGTCCGCCCGCTACCGCTCCGCCGCCCCCACCGCGCGAAGGGCACGTGCCGCCGGCCGTGCTCGTCTCAGGCTTCGAGGCGCTTCGAGAGTTTGACCAGGCTGCGGTGCAGCAAGTTGCGCACACCCGCCTCGCTGCGACCGAGCTCCGCAGCGACCTCGGCGCGCGAGAAGCCGAGGATGCGTGAGAGCAACACGACGTCGCGTTCGTCGTCGGCGAGCTCGGCGAAGGCGGCTTCGATGCGATCGAGTTGTTCGCGCGCGCTGGCCACGCCGCTGGGCGTGCCGAGTTGCGAGTACACGGCGAGCAGCGCGGCGTCACCATCGCCGGTGTTGCGTCGGGCGTCGCGCCGGGCGGCGGTGTGGAAGTCGTGCTTGTCGAGGATCTTGCGCAGCGCAGTCGTGTACAGCCAGCGCCGGAACTGCGCCTCGCCACGATGCACGAAGCGATCGGCGTGCGTGAGCACCTCGCGACAGGTGGACTGCACCACGTCGGACTCGCCCTCGCGCGCACGCACGAGCGGCCCGGCCTTGAGCCGGACCCAGGCGCGCAGGCCCGGCAGATGCTGCTCGAGCAACGCGTTCACGTCGTCGTCGGCGGAGGCGTCGTCGCGGGGGTTCACGTCGGGGAGGGCTCTCCTTGAGTTACCGTGAGTCTACCGGGCGCGGGCCCGAGCGCGGCCTTCAGCACGCGGACTCCGTGGGAGACGTCGTGTCCAGCAGCTCCGACGACAGTGAGCACGAGACTCTGCTCGACGAATTGGTGCTCAGCTGTCTCGACGCACTCGAGCTGCGCGGTCGCGTGGCCATCGACGAAGCCTGTGCCGCACACCCCACCCTGGCCGACGCCCTGCGCGCGCGCCTCGCGGCCCTCGCCGACGCAGGCCTGCTCAACTCCCCCGACGAACACCCGCAACGCCTCGGCGAGTTCCGCATCACGCAGCGCCTCGGTGGCGGCGGCATGGGCGTGGTCTACGCCGCCGTGCAAGACGCCATGAAGCGCGAGGTCGCGCTCAAAGTCGTGCGCGCCGACCAGCTCTACTTCCCCGGCGCGCGCGAACGTTTCCGTCGCGAGGTGCAGCTCGTGGCGCGCTTGGCGCACGCCGGCATCGTGCCCGTGTACACCGTGGGCGAAGACGACGGCGTGCCGTACTTCGCCATGGAGCGCCTGCGCGGCGCCACTCTCGCCGAAGCGCTCAGCCAACTCGACCGCCCCCCACGCGACGGCAGCGAACTCGCCGACGCCGTCGCGCGGGTGGTCGAAGCACGCGAAGGTCGACGCCCCGAGGTCAGCGGCGAGATCTACACCGGCAGCGGGCTGACGAGCGTGCTGCGCCTCGCACAACGCGTGGCGAACGCGCTGGCGCACGCGCACTCGCGCGGCGTGCTGCACCGCGACGTGAAGCCGTCGAACGTGATGCTCACCACCGATGGGCGCGCGCTGCTCTTCGACTTCGGGCTGGCCAGCGCGGCCGAGACCTCGCGCATCACGCAGTCGGGATCGCGCGTGGGTTCGCTGGCTTACATGTCGCCCGAACAGGCAGCCGGCGGAGCTGTCGACGAACGCAGCGACGTGTACGGACTCGGCGCGCTGCTCTGCGAAGCGGCCACGCTGCGCCCACCTCACGAGGGCACGCCCGAGCAGGTGAGTTCGGCTTTGCTGCGCGGCGAGCCCCCCGCGGTGTTGCGTCGCGTGAAGTTGCCACCTGACCTCGTCACACTGATCGAGACAGCGCTCGCGCACGACCCCGCGCATCGCTACCAGAGCGCCGACGCCCTGGCGCGCGACCTCGGCAACCTGCTCGAGACCCGCCCCATCGAAGCGCGCGCTGCGGGCCCGTTCCTGCGCACGCTGCGCTGGACGCAACGCCACCCCGCGCGCGCCGCCGCGCTCGCACTCACGGTGGCTTTGCCGCTCGCGCTCGCAGTGCAGCAAGCCGTGGCCAACCGCCGGGTGAACTCGTTGCTCGACGACGTGCGCGTCCAACGAGAGCTCGCCGAAGCCAACCTGGAAGACGCGCTCAGTGCCATCGACGTGTTCGTGTTGCAACTCGCGCGCGACAGCTTCACCAGCACGTCGCCGCCCGACTCGGCCCTCGCGCGCGCGCTCGAACTGGCGCGCACCTCGCTCGTGCGCTTGGTCGCGCAGTACCCCGACAACGGTCGCGTGCGCGGGCGCTGGTTGCGCGTGGTCAGCGCTCAAGCGCACCTGCTCGAGGCCGCCGGTGACCTGGCGGGCGCGAAGGCACTGTTCCGAGAGGCCCTCGACGGCGTGCGCGAGAGCGACGTGCCGCAGATCGAATGGACGCCTGCGCTCAACGGGCTGGGCGCCATGCACTCCGCAGCCGGCGAGTGGGACCTGGCCGTCGACATCTTCACGCGCTGCGTCGACGCCCTCGCGGCGGCCGACACCACCGACCTGCTCTGCGACCTCTCGACCGCCGAGAGCAACCTCGCGCACGCGTTGTGGAACCGAGGCGACTTCGAGGATGCGTCCGCCGCGGCCGACCGCGCCGTGCATGCCGCGGAACGCGCCCTCGAACTCGCTCACACGCCCGAAGAACGCGTGCAGGCGCGCCTGCTCCTCGGCTCAGCCTTCGCGCAGCGCGCGCGCGTCGGTTCGGATCGCGTCGCGATCTCCTTGGCCTTGGGGCACGAGGGCTCGCCAGAGAACGAAGCCAACGAACGCGCCACCGACCTCCTGCTCGACCTCCTCGCGGAGTTCCCGCAGCGCGGCGACGTGGTCTTCGCCAGCGCAGACGTCCTGGCGAGCGCCGCGAACTTCTTGTCGCCCGCACAGGCCGAGCCGCGCCTGCGCCAGGCCTTCGAACTCGTGAACGACCTGCGCCGCGCACATCCCGGGCGGCTCGACACCGAACACCTCGCGATCCGGATCGCCGCCGGCTTGGGCAGCTGCCTCGTGGCTCAAGGTCGCGTCGCGGACTCTCGCTCCTGGTTCGAGGACGCCGTCGCGCTGGCCGAGCAGGTCGTGGCGCGCGCCCCTCAGGACACGCGTCAGCGTCGCTTGCTCGGCACCGTGCTCTCGAACTTGGCGTCCGCCTACATCGACCTCGAGCTGCGGGCGCAGGCCATCGAGCCCGCCGCACGCGCAGGCCAGCTGTTTCGCGAGCTCATCGAGGGTGCGCATTCGGTAAGCGGGGCCGACCTCGAGATGCTCGCTTGGTCGCAGCTGCACGAAGGCTACGGCCAGCTCGTGGTCGGGGCGCGTCGGCGCGTGCTCGAGCTGTGCGCCTCCATGCCCGAAGCCGCGCTCGCCGACAACGCCACGCTCACGGTGGCCGTGGGTGAGCTGCACGCCGGCGCCGCAGAGTTGAGCGACACCTCCCGTGAGGCGGCGGAACAACACACGCTTGCGCTCGACTTCCTCGAACGTGGCATCGGTCGCGGCTTCAGGATGGCCGCTTACCTGCGCCACGCCCGTGAATGGGACGCGGTGCGCCAACTGCCGCGCTTCGCCGAGTTGCTGGCACGCATGGAAGGCGAGTCACCCTGAGTGCACGAGCGGGGAGCGGCTCGGGACGCGTGCAGGTGTGTCCTCAGTCGGCGGGGACGAGCGGTGCGCTCTGCCAAAGCACCTGGAGGATCTGCCAGCGTCCGTCGAGCTTCACGAGGTGCATGTAGTCGAAGCCCCAGACGGCTTCGAGCTTCACGCAGGCGATGCGGTCGCGGAGGTCGAGCACCTCGATGGAGCGCGGCGCGTCGTCGGGGAGCCAGCCGCTGGCGTTGAAGCTCGCGGCCAGTGAACGCGCCTGCTCGAGGGTCATCGGGAAGGGTGTGACGTCGCCACTCTCGTCGTCGCGCCAGAAGCCGTACTTCACGAGGTCGGTGTGCATGCTGCTCGTGAGGCGTTCGGGTTGCGCGTCGTAGAAGGCGAGCAGGTACTCGTTCACCACGGCCTGCACGGCGGTGCGATCGGCCACGTGCAGCGCGCGCTGTTCGTCGTCGCTCAGCTCGGGCAGGCCGGTGAGTGGTGTCGCTTCCCAGATCACGTGCCGCGTCTGCCACACGCCGTCGGCGTCGGCGGAGCTGCGCGTGAGCTGCATGTAGTCCACACCCCAGGACCCGGTGAGCTTCACGAGTGCCGTGCGGTCGAGCGCGTGCAAGATCTCGACCTGCTTCGGGCCGGGCGCCGGCTTGTCGCGTCCTTGGAACCAGTTCACCATCGCCAGGAAGCCTGCGTAGTCCATGCGCGTGGTGGTGGCTGCGGTGTCGAAGCCGAGCTTGTCGAGCTGCTTGCTGATGCTGCGTTCGGCGTAGTCGGGGCGCACCTCGTAGTAGGCCTCGGCGTAGTCGAGCACCGCGCGTTCGATCGCGGCGGTGTCCGGAGCGCGCGCGGGTGCGGGCGCCTCTTGCGCGGTCGCGGGGAGGATCAGCGCGAGACTGAAGCAGAGTGCGGGGATGGACATGAAGGACTCCGTGGAGGTGGGCGGTGCTGGAGGCGGCCTGCGCGCGTGGTGGCTCGTCCCGCAGCCGCAGCGGGGCGCCATCATGGTGGCTGTCAGCGCCGGAGCGCGCTGGCTTCCGGCGTTGGTCGCCCGCTCTGCCGCTCCGAAGGTCAGCGCCTGGGGCCGGTACCGATCTCGGGGCCGCATGCCTTACATTCGGCAAATAAGGCCATTTTTCGTATTCATGGTGTATTTGGGTGATTTACAACCCGAGAGAGGTCGATAAGATCACCCAAGTTGCCGAACTTCCTACGAGTTCACCGCTGTGACCGAATCCATCCAGCTCGCGCTCATCGCCGACCTCGTGGCCTCTCGCCAGAGCCCCGAGCGGGCCGCGCTGCAAGACGCCCTGGGTGAGCTGCTCGAGCGGCTCAACTTCGAGCAGGCGCAGGCCTTCGCCGCGCCGATGGTGCAGACCGCTGGTGACGAGCTGCAGGCCTTGCTCCACCCGCTGCACGCCGAGCACGCGCTCACGCTCGTCCGCGAAGTCAGCGACGCGCTCTTCGGCCGCCGCTTCCAGCAACGCGTCGTGTTCGGGCTCGGGCTCGGCACGCTCTCGACCGGCCCGCTCCCCACCGACGGCGCCGCCCCCAACGTCGCCCTGCTCGACGGGCCTTGCTTCCATCGCGCCCGCGCCGCGCTCGAGGAGGCGCAACGCACGAGCCGCTGGGCGATCGTGAAAGGCTTCGCCCGCAGCGGCTTCCACGCGCACCTCGACGAGCTGCTCTCGATGCACTTCGAGCTCGTCGGCACGCTGCGCCAGGGCTGGACGCCGCTCCAAGCACACTACGCCGCCGCCGTGCGCCGCGAGCTGAGCGCCGACGGTCGCGGCGCACAGAAGCGCGTCGCTGAGATCGAATCCGTGAACCCCTCGGTGATCAGCGAGAGCCTCAAGGCCTCGCACTTCGACGTCGTGCTGCGCGCGGAACAACTGCTCGCCACGCTGTTGAGCGAGAGCGCAGTCGCCGCGCTCATGTCCCCCGAACCACTCCCCTGAGCTCGCGCCATGAACGCCGACTTCCTCGCCCTGCTCGCGCTGCTCGTCGCCGGTCACCTGCTCGGCGACTTCGTGTTCCAGACCAACGCGATGGTGCGCGGCAAGCGCGAAGCTCGCGGCCCTTTGCGCGCCCATGCCGCCGAGATCGCGCTGGTGCAGGCGCTGATCGTGCTGCCCTTCTTCCCGAGCTTCGTGGGCCTGGTCTGCGTGCTCGCCATCGCCGTCACGCACTATTTCATCGATGCCGGCAAACTCGCGCTCGATCGACGTTGGCCACGCCCACTCACCTGGTTCGTGCTCGACCAGTGCGCGCACGTCGCGGTGCTGCTGCTGGCGGCTTTGATCTGGGACGTGGTCGCCGATCCGATCCTGTTCGGCAACGCCGACAGCGTGGCCGCATGCGCTTGGCTCGCGGGCGTGCTGGCCTTCAACGTGAACGGCGGCTCCGCCATCGTGGCCGCGACCCTGGCACAGCTCCGCCCGGCTTCCGACACCCGCAGCGCCGACGAGGGCGCCGCAGGAGCCGGCCGTCTGATCGGCATCCTCGAACGACTGCTGATCCTGTTCGCGGTCCTCGCCGGCGAATGGGCCGCCGTGGGCTTGGTGCTCGCCGCCAAGTCGATCGCGCGCTTCAAGGAGCTCGAGAACCGCGACTTCGCCGAGCTCTACTTGGTGGGCACGCTCGCGTCGGTGCTCGTTGCCGTGGTGAGTGCCTTGGCGCTCACGAGGGTCCTCGCGCTCTGAAGAATCCCGCAAGCGCGACTCACATCGTGTAGCCGGGCAGGCGGTAGTCGTCGGGGGCGCGCAAGAACATGTCGCGGTTGGCGCGCGACTCGAAGAACCAGCTGTGGCCGGCGTGCTCTGCGCGCGGCGCGTCGGGGCCCGGACGGAAGCGGCGCTTGCTCACGGGATCGGTGAGCAGGCCACAGTGTTCGCGCACGTCGGCGAGGAAGCGCTCGCGGTTGGCCGCGTCGGCGAACAAGAAGGTCTCGTAGTTGACCGTGAGGCAGTGATCCGCGTCCAGCACCGCGGGGCGCGTGGCGTCGAGGTAGCCGTCGAAGTGGAGGCCCTTGCGCTGCACCGAGTAGAGCACGTCTTGCACGAAGACGTCGGGGCAGGGCACTCAGCAGAAGCCGAGCGGTCGACCGTTCACGTACATCGGCGGGATGCGTCGGCTGATCGGATTCTGGAGCTGGATCATGCAGCTCGTGTTGGCCGAGAGTTGGCCGTCGCGGTAGCGCAGCAAGGGATACTCGGCCTCGGCGCTGGCCACGAAGATCACGCCATCGGCGGCGGGTAAGTCGGCGCCCGATGTGGCGCAGCCCGCGAACAGGAGCGCAGCGAAACCGGCGCTCGTCAGCAGGCGCATCGGGGAACTCAGGAAGCTTGGCCGAGCCGTCATGACGCTCTCTCGCAGAGTTGAAGTCGTGAGGAGGACTGCAGGTGGATCGTGAGTGGCCTCAGCGTGTGTAGCCGAGCGCCTCGAGGTGTTGCTGCGCCTCGGCGTCGAGTTCGGGCGACGCTCGGACTTCCTGGGAGTGCAGCGCGTTCGCGATGACAACGTGCTCCTCGTCGAGACGTTGGAGCTCGGCGAGCAAGTTGGCCAGCGGCTCACGTCCGCGTTCCGTGGCGGCGAGGTCGTTCAACTCGTGCGGGTCGTGCGCGAGGTCGTAGAGCTCCCAGGCGCCGCCCGGCGGTCGCACGAGCTTCCAGTTCTCCATGATCAAGCCGGCGGTGAGCAACGGGAAGGGCGTGGGCTTGGGCGGGCCGCGCTCCCCGCGCAACCAGGGCAACAAGTCGCGACCGTGATCGGCACTCGCGCGCGGCAGCCCCGCCAGGGCGACCAGCGTGCGACGGACGTCGAGCAGACTCACCGGCGCAGCGAGTCGGCGTGGTGTCGCCCATGCAGGCGCCGCGCGCGCCGGCGGCACGAGCAACCAAGGGATGCGCAAGATCTCTTCGTAGAGGCTGTAGTGCAGGGGACTGCCGTGCTCGAAGAACTCTTCGCCGTGATCCGCGCTCACGGAGATCCAGGCGCGCGGCGCGCGCTCGTTGCGTACCTCGGTGAGGAACGCGCCGATCTCCGCATCGAGTGCGAGCAGACCTTCGTCGTACTGCGCGAGCAGCTCGTCGACTTCACCGGGGCGCAGCTCGAGGTAACCACGATGCACGCCGCGTAGGAACAAGCTGCCACCGACCGGCTCGACCTCCCAGTCGCGCGCGACCTCACCGGGCGGTTGCGTGAAGCGCCCGGCGGTGCTCTCCGGCGCCGCGTAAGGGCGCCCGTGTTGATCGGAGTGCACATCGAAGAGGTGCACGAAGAGGAAGAACGGGCGCTCGCTCTCGCGCGCGTCGAGCCAAGCGCGCACACGTTGCAAGACCTGCGGTGCGGCGTCGCGGCTGGCGTCGAAGTGATCGAAACCTTGGTGCATGCCGAAGGCGGGGCTCAGCCATTCGGCGTGTGTGGTGAAAGCTGCGCAGTCGTAGCCGGCTTCGGCGAAGTCTTCGGCCAACGTGCGCGCCGCGTCGGGGAGCGCGGCCACCTTGCCCGCCGGCCGCGCGCCGTGCGCACGCGGGAACAGCCCCGTGAAGAGCGAGGCGTGACTCAACAGCGTGTTGCCCGAGGGCGCGCGCATGGCGTCGAACACGAGGGCGTGCTCGGCGAGCGCGTCGAGCTGCGGGCTCGTGGGTCGCTCGGCACCGTAGAGACCGAGGCGGTCAGCGCGCGTGGTGTCGAGCGACACGTACACGATCGACGGGCGCACGACGGTCCGCTGCGGTTCGGCTCCGCAGGCGGCGAGCAGCAGCGCGCCCAGAGCGCAGGCCAGCCGAGCGCGGCGTCGAGGAGGAGCTGATCGTGAGACGGACATGCGGGACCTCGCGGAAAGCTGCGCGCGGTGCGCCCCCCCCCATGCGGGAGCACCTTCATGCCGCGCTAGCGTACAAAGCGCCCCAGCGACGCAAGCACGCCTTCCTCGCCGAGGCGCCGCACCGACGCCCGTCCCCTCCCGCCTGCGCGCGCCCGCATGCTCCCTCGCACGGTAGAGTGGGCGCCGAGTCGACTGCTGAGTCCATCGGGGAGACGGCCGCGCAGGCAGCGCGCTGGTAGCGCATGAGCGGCACAGCTCCCACCCTCCACAGCTGAGAGAGTTGAGCATGTTCCATCGAGAGGCAGCAGGTCCACGCCCCCAGCGAGCGCTCCACACTGCGCTGTGCCTCGCGCTCGTGAGCGGCGCCGCCCTGGCGAGCGATCCCGCGTTGGCGAGTGAGCCGGCGCTTGTGAGTGAGCCGGCGCTCGTGAGTGAAGCGTCGCGTGCGCCAGCCAAGACGATCTTGCTCGGCATCGACGGGCTCGACCACGCACTCACGGAGCAGCTCATGGCCGAGGGTCGTCTGCCGAACCTGAAGCGGCTCGCGGAAGGCGGCAGCTTCAGCGCGCTCGACACCAGCTACCCCGCGCAGTCGCCCGTGTCCTGGGCGGTGTTCAACACCGGGACCAACCCGGGCATGTTCGGCGTAGCCGGCTTCGTGGCGCGCTACTTCCTCCGCGACGAGTCCGGCAGGTCCACCGGAACACCACTCCCACGCGCGATGCTCGGCGACGCCACGGAACTCGAATTGCCCACTCCCATCGAGGGCCTGCCGAACACGGTGCCCTACGAGATCAACCCGATGCAGGGCACGAACTGGTGGAGCCATCTCGACGCCGCAGGCGTGCGCGTGATGGGCGTGCAGATCGCCAGCACCTTTCCGCCGGATCACGAAGGCCCGAACACGAAGTTGCTCTCCGGACTCGGCCTCAAAGACATCGGCGGTTCGCCGGGTTCCTGGAGCGTCGCCACCGACAACGTGTGGTCGCTCTCGAAGCGCACCGGCTCCGGCGGCAAGATCACCAAGCTCTACTTCGAGAACAGCTCCGGCAGCGGACACCCGCAAGCGCGCAGCGAACTCTACGGCCCGCGCAACTGGGTGGCCGCTGCTGAGTGGGACGCGAGACTGGCCAACGCGCGCGCGCTGCTCGCCGACACCGACGCGTCGAGCTTCCAGCGCAGCGTGCTGACGCGCACGCTCACGGCACTCGAGGAGCGTCACGCCGCGTGGCTCGAGACCGACGGGCCGATGAGCGTCCCCTACCGTGTGACGGTGCAGCGCGACGCCCCCGGTAGCGCCGAGTTCGAGATCGCCGACCAGCGCATCACCCTCGGTGTCGGTGAGTGGAGTGGACCGCTGCGTGTGCGCTTCGAGATGTCGGCGACGCACAGCGAGCACGGCATCCTCTACCTGCACCTGATCAGCTGCGACGACGACGAAGTGCGCTTCTACGTCTCGCCGATCCAGCACGACCCGCAGCAGCCGCCAACGCACCTCCCCATCAGTTCGCCGCCCACCTTCGCGAGCGAGCTCGCCGAAGCCCTCGGCGGCCCCTTCCCCACGCTCGGCTGGGCTGCGCCGACCAACGCCTACAAGGATGAGCGCGACACCGAGTTCGACGCGGCCGCCTTCATGAGCGGAGTCAGCGAATTGTTCGACGCGCGCACGGACCTGCTCGATGCCGGACTCGAGCGCGCCTCGGAATGGGACGTGTACTACCAAGTGTTCAGTGCCGTCGACCGCGTGTCGCACATGAGCTTCCGCGAGTTCGACAGTCAGCACCCCGCGCACGATGTCGAGCGCGCCGCGCAAGTGGTGCGGGCCTTCGGTGAGAGCTTCGCTCAGGCCGACGCGATCCCGCAGACCTACGCCGCGCTTGACCGGCTCGTCGGGCAGGTGCTCGAGCGCGTGGAGGCTGGCGAGTTCGGCCCGGACGCATTGCTCGTCGTGGCCTCGGACCACGGCTTCCAGAGCTTTCGACACGGCGTCAACTTGAACAACTTGCTGCTCGAGCAAGGCTACCTGGCGCTGAAGCCCAAGCCCGACGGCAGCCCGAGCACGCTGGCCGACGTCGCGAACAACAGCTCCTTGCTCAACTACGCCGACTGGTCACGCACCAGCGCGTACTCGATGGGCCTCGGCAAGATCTTCCTCAACCTGAAGGGCCGCGAACCGCAGGGCATCGTGGACGAGTCGGAAGCCGGCGCGCTCGTGGAAGCGATCCGCGCCAGCATGCTGCGCGCGCTCAGCGACGACGGCACGCCGCTGATCACGAGCGTGGAAGCCCGCGAGTCGCTGTTCCACGGCCCCTGGGTGAGCGCGAGCGCAGGCCTCGCCTACACCGTCGCGCACGAGACACGCAGCCGCCCCTGGGATGGTTTCGCCGACGTCTTCGTGGGCTTCGCGCCCGGCTATCGCATCGCGTGGAACGCCACCATGGGCGGCCTCGACAACAGCGCGGTGATCGTGAATGAGAACAACTGGTCAGGCGGGCACGTGTCCGTCGACCCCTCGCATGTACGTGGTGTGTTGTTCAGCTCGCGGGCCTTGCAGGCGACTGAGCGCTCTCCCAACCTGCTCGACATCGGACCCACGATTCTCGCACGGTACGGCCTGGATCCGGCCCGTACCGAGATGGAGGGCCACGCACTCAGCCTGCAAGACTGAGCGCGCGCCTCGATCTGCTCAGGGCTTCAGGACCTTCACCTTGAGGTTCGCCTTGTCACGCACGTGTTCGCCGGTGTAGCTGTCGTTGGGTGTGCGCGCGGTGTAGTGCAGCTTGTGCGTGCCGGGCGTGGCGAGCGAGAACTGCTCCACGTGTTCCTTGTTCGTGCCCACCTCCCACACGCGCGCGAGGAACTGCTGCTGGAGCGGTTTCTTGGGGCTCTTGATCGTGTGGAAGAGCAGCACGCTGAACTGCTCGAGGCCGGCGGGCGTGCCGAGCAAGTCGTAGTTGAAGGTCACTTCCACATCGCCGGCTTGAGGGACCGGAGAGTTGCTGCTCACGCTGTTGATGTCGAGAAAGGGCACGAAGACCTCGGCCTCGAAGGGTGTGGGCGTCTCCGTGGGGAACTCGTAATCCCAGTCGGTCACGATGAGTGCCGCCTTGGCCTTGCCGCGGAACTTGTCGATGTCGCTCCAGCCGAAGCTGCCGAAGGACAGGCGCTTGTTCTTGGCGTGCAGCAGCACACCTTCAGGGCGCGCGTCGCCGCCTTCATCGCCGGAACCAGGGCGCACGCTCACGAACAAGTAGTCGGTCTTCTGGCTGGGCGGCGCCTCGAACTCGAAGACTTGCACGGCGGTGGGCAAGACCGAGCCCGTGGCTTTCCAGCCGTAGTCCTTGATGCCGGTCTCGGACACGTCGAAGTCGGGGATGGCGCTCTTCGGGATGCCCTTGATCGACTTCTGATAGAGACGCGCGAGGTACGGCGGATAGAAGTCGGAGAAGAAGTTGAAGTCGGTCTGGAAGAGCACCTGCTCGAAGATGTCGAGCCCGTCGTTCGTGTCGGGACTGAGCTCCAGGAAGGTCTTGTTCGAGCCCTTACCGTTGAAGAAGTCGAGATAGAAGAACATCGGCGCAGTGCTGTACTGGTGGATCGAGTCGTGCCAGATCGGGAGCTCGGGCGCGTTCATGATCGACATCGGACCTGCGAGGTAACCCTTCACGCCCTCCTTGTATTTGCCGAAGGCGAGTTCCGCCCACGTGGCTTGACCCTCCACCGCCCAGCGGCTGAAGAACGCGCTGTAGGCCGACTGCACGCAGTGCATGTACTCGTGCATGGCAGTGCCCGCGATGACCTTCTTCCAGTTGTCGCCCACGGAACTGGCGTACTCACGGAGGCCGGTGTCGAAGCTCATGTACACGGTCTGGGCTTTGCCGCCGGGCATGCCGGGGGCGTCTTGCACATCGCTCACGGCGGCCAGCGCGTCACCCAGGTCGGGATCGAGATCGAGGCTCAGCACGAACACGTGCAGCTTGTCGATGCCGTCCTCGGCGGGCTCGTAGAACGGGCGGCGGAAAGCCTTGGTGAGCTTCTTGGCGGCCTTGTCCACCGACTTCGCGATGGTCTTCACGTAGCTCGCATCGGGCGAGGCGTGCTCGCCGGTGAGCGTGTAGTGCACGATGCACTCCTTGCCCTCCATGCTCAGTTCGAGCTCGGGCATCAACGGGAGCTGCGAGCCGCCTTCGCCGCTGACCGCTGCCGCCGACGCTTCAGCTTGGGCTCGCAGGACGGCGTCGCCCGACACACGCAACCCGTTGCGCAGCGACAACTCCACGAGCGGCGAGAGTGCCGAGAGTTCCGTGCGCGCATCCTCATCCAGCTGGGGCGCCACATCACGCAGCCGCGAGAGCAGCGGACGCAGGCAACGCTCGCCGTGAGCAACGTGCCCCGGGCGCTCACCACGCACACTCGAATCAGCTGCGAAGCGCCAGCGCGTCTCGGCGAGGACCTGCTCGGCCGGTTGCGGGAAGATCTCCGCGCCCACACCGCGAGCGGCCAGCTGAGCATGACTCACACCGCTCAGGGCCACACTCAGCGCCGCGAAACCAAGGATCCATCGACGCTTCGCGCCGCGAGGACTGCTCATGATGCTCTCCCGAATTCATGAATCGTGGAGTGAGTGTAGGCGCAGATTCGCTCACCGGCCAGTTGTGCGCAGAGGCGCGCTCTCACCTTAGACTTGCCGACGAACTGTCCCGGAAGCTCCCGCGCACTCGATCGCTGGCACCTGGCGCCGGCCGCGCTCACCGGGTACGCGGAGGAGTCTGCTACCGATGATTCGACGATTCGCCGACTTGCGCGCAGCCTTCGGCACCGACTTCGTGCAGATCTCGAGCGAACCGTGAACACGCCCCAAGCCACCACCGCTGAACTCACCGCCGTGCTCGGGAAGCTCGGGCACTTCAAGAGCCTCGACCCGTCGGCGCTGGAACGCGTGGCCGCGTGTTGCAGCAGCGTGGAACTCAAAGCACGCGAGACACTCTTCCAAGAGGGCGAGCGTTGCGACGCCTTCTTCGTGCTCACCGCCGGTGCACTGCGCGTGGCGCGCACCACGGTGGACGGACGCGAGCAGGTCTTGCACCACGTGAGCCCGGGGCGCAGTTTCGCCGAGGTCGCGTGCCTGCACCTGGGCGTCTACCCGGCCACGGCCACAGCGGAAGTCACCCCCACCAGAGTCGTGCGCGTTTCCGGTCGCCGCTTCCGCGCGCTGCTTGCCGAGGTGCCCGAGATCGCACCAGCCGTGATCGGTTCGCTGTGCGGTTGGCTGCACTCCCTGGTCGACCGCATCGACCTGCTGCTCACCGACAGCGCGGGCGCGCGCCTCGCTCGTTACCTGTTGCAACTGCCCGCGCACGACGAAGCCGGCGTGCTCAGCGTGCAGCTGCCCGTGGCGAAGAAGACACTCGCCGGCGAACTCTCGATCACTCCGGAGACGCTCTCCCGGCTGCTCGCGCGCTGGCGCAAGCTCGGCGTGGCCAGCTCCGACGGCGCGCGCATCGAACTGCTCGACGTGCGCGCGCTCGAAACCCTCGCCGCCGACGAGACCCACAGCGACGACTGAGCTCGGTCGCTGCTGAGCGTCGGGCGCCGCGTGTCGCCCCCACAGCGCCTCTCGAGCGGGCGCGGGCCACGCACCTCGCGAAGCAGCGCCCGCGTCCTCGCTTGACCTGCGTCAAGCCGCTTGACGCGCGTCAAGGAAGCGACGCGTCGCGCAGCCGATGCTTCGGGTGTTCCCCCAACGGAGACACCCGATGTCCACCACGCCTTGCAGCCACCACGCCCACGAGTCTTCCCACGACGCGCCGCCGCAAGCCCCCAGCGGCTGCAGCTCGAAGGACCCCTTCGCGCGCCTCAACGCCTGTCACCAACACGTGCTCTCGGTGCTGGGCGAACTCGAGTCGGCAGTCGCCGAGCTCACCGAAGGACAGCCGCTCACGCAACGCGCGCTCGCCGCCGTGGGTGACACCTTGGTGATCACGCAGATCGCCATCCCGCTGCACTCGGCCGACGAAGAGCAGACGCTGTTCCCGCGCCTGCGCGAGTGCGCGCCCTTCTCGCAGGGCGGCGTCACCCCCATGGATTGCATGGAGGAGGATCACGTGGCGCACCGCGAGATGGCGGCCGGCCTCGCGCGCGCCACGCTCGCACGGGACCCGCTCGCGCTGCAACGCGCCGCGCGCAACATGGTCGCCGAGTACCGCGATCACATCTCGAAGGAGGACGAGATCCTCTTCCCGATGGCGCGTGAGTTGCTGCGCGACCCCGCCGTGCTCGCCGAGATGACCGCCGAGATGCACGCCCGCCGCGTGGACGCCAAGCTCGTCAACTGCTGAGCGCCGCGACCCCGAACTCGAAACCGCACCACTTCACGGAAAGTTCCGTCATGAAACTCAGCATCGGACGCGTGCTGCTCATCACCACGCTGCTCGGCTTCTCGATCTTGTTGCTCGGCGGCTGGTCGATCTACGGCAGCCGGGCTCCCATCCCCGGCGCCGTCGTCACCGAGGGTGGCGAGACGCTCTTCGGTCGCGACCAGATCCTCGGCGGGCAGGCCGTCTACCAGAAGTACGGGCTCATGGACTGGGGCTCGGTGCTCGGACACGGCACCTACTTCGGCCCCGACTTCACGGCGGAGCTGCTCCACCGGCGCGTGGAGTTGCTGCGCAGTGGACTCGCACAGAACACCTACGCCCGCAGGTACGACGACCTCACGCTCGCCGAACGCGACGCCGTGGACGCCGCCGCGCAACGCGTCATCAAGCGCAACCGCTACGACGACTCCAGCGACACGCTCACGCTCCCCCCCGAAGAAGTCGCAGCCTTCGAAGTGATCGAGTCGGAGCTGCGCAAACGCTTCACCGAAGGCGAACCCGACCGCGCGCTGCCCGCCGGCGTGATCAAGGAAGAGCACCTGCCCGCCACGCGCAAGTGGGTCGCGGCCGGCGACCAGATCCACCAGGTGAGTGCCTTTTTCTGGTGGACGGCCTGGCTCGCCGGCGCCGAGCGCCCCAACGACGACACGACCTACACCAACAACTGGCCCTACGACGAAGACGCCGGCAACACGGTGAGCAAAGGCGCCATGCTCTGGAGCGGCGTGTCGGTGGCGGTGCTGCTCGCGCTGCTCCCGCTCGTGATCCTGGCCTACTTCAAAGGCCGCTACTGGATGGAGGACGCCTACGCCGAAGGCCAGTTCCCGAAGCAAGAACTCAGCTGGTTGCCGGTGTACCCGAGCCAACGCAAGACGCTGAAGTACTTCGTCATCGCGGGCGCGCTGTTCCTCGTGCAGACGCTGCTCGGCGGCTACATGGCCCACTACTACGTGGACGGCAGCGGCTTCTACGGCTTCGACCTCTCAGCGCTGCTGCCCTTCGTGGTGGCCAAGACCTGGCACCTGCAGCTGGCGATCTTCTGGATCGCGACCGCGTGGCTCGGCCTGGGGCTCTACATCGCGCCGCTCATCGGCGGACGTGAACCCAGAGGACAAGGCCTGCTCGTGGACATCCTGTTCGGCGCGGTCGTGCTCGTGGCCGTGGGTTCGCTCGCAGGCGAGTGGCTCGGCGTGCAAGGCATGCTCGGCGAACACTGGTGGCTGCTCGGTCACACCGGCTGGGAGCTGATCGAGCTGGGCCTGCTCTGGAAGGGTCTGCTCGCGGTGGGCTTCATGCTGTGGTTGTTCATCGTGGCGCGCGCCAGCGTGGGCGCGCTCAAGAGCGACCCCGAACGCGCAGGCCTGGTGAAGCTGTTCCTGATCGCCGCCGCCGCGATCCCGGTGATGTTCTGCGCGTCCTTCCTGATCACCCCCGGCACGCACATCACCATGGCCGACTACTGGCGCTGGTGGGTCATCCACCTCTGGGTGGAAGGCATGTTCGAGGTCTTCGCCGTGGTCGTGGTCGGACTGCTCTTCGTGAACATGGGCCTGGTGACGCGTCGCTCGGCCACGCGCGCGCTCCAGTTCCAACTGATCATCCTGCTCGGCAGCGGCCTGATCGGCACCGGTCACCACTACTACTGGATCGGCAGCAACGACCTGTGGATCTCACTGGGTTCGATCTTCAGCGGACTCGAAGTCATCCCGCTCACGCTGCTCGCCATCGAAGCCGTGGAGCACTGGGCCGTGATGCGCAAGGCGGGGAAAGACTTCGCGTACAAGCACGTGTTCGGCTTCCTGGTGGCCGTGGCCTTCTGGAACCTGTTCGGCGCGGGAGTGCTGGGCTTCCTGATCAACCTGCCGATGGTCAGCTACTACGAACACGGCAGCTTCCTCACGGCCAACCACGGCCACGGCGCGCTCATGGGCGTGTTCGGCATGCTCGCCATCGCGCTCGCGCTCTACTGCGTGCGCAACGTGTGCACGGAGAAGGGTTGGAACGACAAGCTCTTCCGCGTGAGCTTCTGGGGCCTCAACATCGGCCTGCTCGGCATGATCCTGCTCACACTCACACCGGTGGGCGTGATCCAGCTGCAGCACGCCGCGGAGCACGGTTTCTGGTCGGCGCGCAGCCTCGAGTTCTACAAGCAGGATCACGTGCAAGCGCTGCTCTGGATGCGCATGTTGCCCGACATGATCTTCATCGGGCTCGGTGTGGTGCCGCTGTTGTTGGGGCTCTGGCAGGCCTTCCGCAACCCGCGCCCCGACACGCCGATCGAGGAGCCCGTGCGTGAGGAGCTGCGCTTCATCGCGCCCCCCTTGGTGCAGGCAGAACGAGGGACGACGCTGCACTGAGCTCGAGCCGACACTGCGGCCGTGACCGTCGGCACGACGGTCGCGGCCGCGCTCGTTTGTTAGAAACGGGCATGGATGACATCGCGCGCTCCCTCATGTTGCTGCTCGTGTTGCTCAACCCCTTCCTGGTGGTGATCTACCTGGTGGACGTGGTCGAGAAGCTCGACGCTGCCCAGTTCCGTCGCGTGCTGCTGCGCGCCGGCCTCATCTCTGCGGGCGTGTTCTGCGCCTTCGCGCTCCTCGGCGATGCGATCTTCTCGCAGCTCGTGAACGCAGAGTTCGCGTCCTTCCAGATCTTCGGCGGCGTGGTCTTCCTGCTGATCGGCCTGCAGTTCGTGTTCCGCGGCCCGCACGCCATCGAGATGTTGCGCGGCGATGCGCAGCACTTGGCCGGCGCCATCGCCATGCCGGTGCTCATCGGGCCCGGCACGATCAGCGCCAGCGTGCTCATCGGCAAGCGTCACTCGGCGCTCAGCGCTTGCCTGGTGGTGGCGCTCGCGGTGCTGGTCTGCGTGCTGCTGCTCGTCGCACTCAAACAACTCCACGATCGTGTGCGACCGCGCAGCGAAGCGCTCGTGCAACGCTACATCGAGGTCGCCGGACGCATCACAGCGCTCGTCGTGGGCACCGTGTCGATCGACATGATCATGCGCGGCGTGGAGACCTGGTCCGCGAAGTTCTGAGCAGGCTCGAGGCCTCGCAACCGCGCACCAACGACAGCGCCCCCGCCTCGGCGTGAACCGAGACGGGGGCGCGCATCCGTCAACGGGTGTGTCGCGGGGCGACTCAGCCGTCGGCGGCCAGGGCCAGGTTGGTGATGCGGCAGTCCGCACCACCCATGCCGGCGCTGACGACCTGGATGAACAGGTCCATGTCGACGTCGGGCAGGTCGCCGCCGAAGCTGTACTCACCGGCACCGTCGGCCACGCGCGTGATCAGCAGGCTGCTGCCGCCGAGCGCCACGTTCAGCGCCAGGTCGGGGCACTGCGGCAAGGGCTGCACGCCCGTGTCGAAGCCGAAGAACAGGAACAGCATGTCGCCGGGGTTGGCGCCGCCGAAGGAGAAGGTGTTCGCGACACCCTGCACGCCGGGAGCCACGATCACGGTGGTGCTACCGACCGCGGCAGCGTTCGGCGTGGGCGCGGCAGTGGCGAAGGTCGCGCTCACGTTCTCGGTGGTCTCGTCGGCACCGGTGGCGCCGTTGCCGCCGGTGATCTCTTCGAGGCCTTCCGAGAGGTTGATGCGCTGCGCGGAGGAACCGCTGCCCGGGGAGGCGGCGTCGTCCTGCTCGGCGAAGGGCAGCTCGTCGGCGTAGGTGCTCGTGTCGGTGTCGGCGTCGGGGCCGTCGATGGACACGCCGGTCTTGTCGACCTTCTCGTTGCTGCCGCCCCAGTTCACCTGGTCGAGGTCGGTGACGAGGTCACTGACGCCGTCCCAAGCGAACAGGATCACGATCTCGTCGCCGTTCGTGAGACCGGCTTGCAGGTCGTTGGCCGGATCGCCGGAGCTGTTGATCGAGCCGGGCACGGCCTCGAGCATGTCGGGGATCGCATCCGCCACGAGGCCGTCTTCGGCGATCTCGTAGGTGCAGTCCACGCCGTACTCGGCGAAGAAGGCGTCGGAGCCGTTCAGCGCCACGGTCTGGTACTCACCGGAACCGATGCTCGCACCGGCCGGGAAGCGCGCCGTGAAGTCACCGAAGCTGCCGCCGCCGGGGTTGCCGATCACGATGTTGTAGTAGAAGACGCCACCGCCGCCGAAGGTCGCGTCGCTGAGGTACACGTCCGTGAGGTCGATGGCCGCGCCGGTGGAGTTGTAGATCTCGACGAACTCGCCATCGGTGGGCGTGACGACGAACTCGCTGATCAGCAAGCCCTGCTGCGCGCTGGCGGTGGTTCCGAGGGCGCCGACGGCGAGAGCCGCAGCGGCAAGAGTCTTGAGGTGCTTCATGGGTGAGTTCCGCTCCCTGTGGATCGATGAGCCGCCCCTACGCACGTAGAGGCCGACGGTCCGAGGAGCATCATCACTACACAAAAGGATCTAGTAAAGCTGATCCACAGGTTCCGAGAGGATCTGAGCGGCAGGGACTCGGGCAGTGTTCGTGGAAAACCTCGCGGCGATCGCGCCCTCTCGCACGCTGAGTGGCCAGACTGGGTGCTTCGCGCGGTGCAAGGATCGTGGAGAACTCGGCTCGGGCGGGCCCTGAGGCGCGGGAGTCGACGAGCGCGCCGGTCGCCACCTGGCCCCGTCGGCTGCCGCCGCAGCCCTCAGCCTGCGCGCGCCGGCAAGGTTCGCGGGGCCACCTCCCGACCTGCTAAGGTTCGGGGCCCCCAAGACCTTTGGAGTCGCAAGTGCAGATCGCGCAAAACACCGTCGCAACCATCGACTACACCCTCACCAACGACGCCGGAGAGGTGCTCGACAGCTCGGAAGGCCGCGGCCCGATGGCCTACGTCCACGGCGTCGGCGCCATGATCCCCGGCTTGGAGAAGGAACTCGAGGGCAAGGCGGGCGGTGACAACTTCGACATCCGCATCGCCCCCGAGGACGCCTACGGCCAGCGCAGCGAGGAGCTCATCCACGCTGTGCCGCGCGCGCAGCTCCCGCCCGACGCCCCCGTGGAGCCCGGCGTGCAGTTCCAGGCCGAGACGCCCGACGGCACGCACACGCTCACCGTGGTGAAGGTCGAAGGCGACACCGTGCACATGGACGCCAACCACCCGCTCGCCGGCGTGGCGCTCAACTTCAAGGTCGACGTGCGCGAAGTGCGCGAAGCGACCGCCGAGGAGATCGAGCACGGCCACGCCCACGGCAAAGGCGGCCAAGAGCACTGAGCCTGCGTTGTCCGCGCGGTCGCGACCGCGCGCGCGTGCTGGGTTACTTCAGGTAACCCAGCGCGCGCAGTTCAGCGAGCCGTTCGGGGTCGAGCCCTTCCACATCTACGATGGGCTCCCCCACGCGCTCGACCAGCAGCTCCGCGTCGCTGCGCATCGCGTCGAGCAACGCGCGCAAGGCTTGCACCGACGCTCGCATCGCAGGGTCGGCCGCGAGGTCGGTGAGTTCGTGCGGGTCGTCGTCGATGGCGTAGAGCTTCGGCTCCTGCTTCGCGCCGGTGATCAACTTGTGCCCGCCGTCGAACACGGCGTCTTGTCGCAAGGTGCCTTCGGTGGCGAGCACGCGACGGTCGTCGACCAAGGACTCGAAGGGCCACAGGCTCTCGCCCTGTAAGGCCGGATGGCTGCGCAGACCGAGCAGCTCGATGAGCGTGGGCAGGATGTCGAGATGACTCACGCGCGCGCTCACACGTGAACCGCTGTGCCCGCCCGGCGGACGCACGATCAGCGGCACCCAGAGCTCGGCCTGGTTGATGCGCCGGTGACTGAAGGTGCCGTGCTCTCCGAAGGCCTCGCCGTGATCCGAAGTCACGATCACCCACGCGTCGTCGAGCCAACCTTTGTTCTCGAGTGCGCCGAGCAAGCGCCCCACGCCCGCGTCGACACCGTGGATCGCGCCGTCGTAGAGCGCCTTGAGGTAGATGAGGTCGGCCTCTGAGAACGAGGTGCGGTCGAGCTGCTTCCAGAACAAGCGCAGCGCGCCGTCGAGCTCCGCCAGCTTGCCGCGATCGCGGCGCGCCGAGAGCGTCTCGGCCAACTTCTTGAGCGTGCCGAAGGCGTTCGGGTCGGTGAACAGGTCGTGGCCCGGCGCCGGGAGGTACGGCGCGTGCACGCCGTAGGTGTGCACGAACAGAAAGGTGGGGTCGTCGGGCGCGTTCTGCAGCCATTGCTCCACGTCGTCGAGCTTCTGGTCGAAGGGCTCGTAGACGGACTCGAAGTGTTGGTAGCCGCGCGCGAAGCCGTAGTCGGACGTGAGAATCCCACCGTCGGCGAAGGCCGCCGTGCGCCAACCGGCCTTGCTCATCATCTCGGGCAAGTACGGCAAGTTCGGCGAGGGCAAGGCGGGCCGCTCGTTGTAGATGCCGTGCACGCGCGGCAACACGCCGGTGAACAAGCTCGTGTGCGACGGCCCCGTGCTCGACGAGGCCGCGATCACGTTCTCGAAGAGGTACGCCTCTTCAGCGAGCGCATCGAGCACGGGCGAGGTCTCACGCTCGTAGCCGTAGCAAGACAGATGATCGGCGCGCAGCGTGTCGATCGAGATGAGCACCACGTGCGGGCGGCGCTCGGCGTCGTCGGGGCCCTGCTCACCAGAGGACTCGTCGGCCTCCGAACCGCAGGCAGCGAGCAGGCACAGGAGCAGCGCGAGAGACAGCGCCCCGCGACACACACGCGGTCGCCCGAAGCAGAGGATCAAAGGCTCATTGGCAAGCATGGCGACGAAGCATATCAGGCCTGCGCGCCGCTGCCGCGCGCGAGTCGCTGCTCACCTCCGGACATGAAGACGCCCCGGCCGACACGAGGTCGACCGGGGCGCAGAGGGCGCTGCGAGGCGCCGTCGTCGCGGGGTGAAGCGCGCTCAGTCGCCGGTGGTCACGTCCACCGGGTCGGGGCAGAAGCGCAGACGCGTGATCGCGCCCGAGCCGCCCAGGGCGAGCACCACACGACGCACACCACTCAGGTTCACGTCAATGAGTTGCACGCTGCCGTCGGGCATGTCCGGCACCACGATCGAACTGATCAGCATGTCGCTCGCGTCGTAGAAGAACAGCTCGTCGAGCTCGTCGGCGTCCACGTCGAGCACGCGCGTGGACAGGATCGTGACGTCGTAGTCGAAGGCGAACTCGATCTCGCCGCCGCCGGCTTCATCGTCGGGATCGTCGACCAGGCCGTCGGCCGGCGCCACGTCGATGTCGTCCTCGGCCACGATCAGCACGAAGCCGAGCGCCTCGTCGTTGCCGGGCACCATCGGGTTCGGCGTGAGCAGGTCGGGGTCGCCGCCGGTGGGGTTGCCCGAGTCGAACAGGATCGCCTTGTCGGGGTGGTTCTGTTGCGGCTCGCCGCGGCTGCCGAAGTTCTCGGCGCTGATCGTGACGCCCAGGAAGGCGTACTGGTTCGTGATCCACTCGCCGGTGCTGAACTCGATCGGGCGACCGACGCTGTCCTCGTTGAAGTTGAGGATGCGCGGGCACGGGATCAGGTCGAGCGGACCCACGCCGCCGGAACCTTGGAAGTAGACCTCGAAGCGATCGACCTCGGTCTCGAAGAAGTTCACGGTCTGCACCGAGCCGTCGCCGAGCGAGATCATCGGGATCACGACGTCGGCGTTCATCAGGTCGCCGTTGCGGTAGAAGCGCAGCTCCGTGCCCGGCTCTTCGTCGATGTCGATGAGCGTGACGGCGCAGAGCGTGGTCGGCTCGTCGAAGTCGAAGATCAGGCTACCGCCGTCGGACTCGTCGTCGGGCACGTCGATGAGCCCGTCGACCGGGTTACTGTCGCCGTCGTTCTCGGCGAGGATCAGCAGGTTGCCGAGCGCGGTGTCGTTGCCGATCGGTCCGACCTGCGGCGTGGCGAGGTCGAAGTCACCGCCGGTGCGGTTGCCCGAGTCGAACAGGATCGCCTTGTTCGGGTGACCGCCGTTGTTGTTGTCGGCCGAGATGTGCAAGCCGATGTCGGCCCACTGCTCGGTGATGATGCGGCCGGCGACCATCACGGAGTCGTCGCCGAGGGTGTGGTTGAAGTCGAGCGTGACGCACTCGGGCGCGCCCACACCGAAGACTTCGCTGGCGGCGATCTCGTCGATCACGATGCCTGCGTCGGTGTTGTAGGCGGCGGCGAAATGCACAGGGCGGTTGAAGGAGTCGATCAGCGCCTCGGGTGCCGAGAAGCTGAACGTTCCTCCGCCTTGCGCGTCGAGCTCGGCGTAGCCCATCAGCCAGGTCTTGTTGAAGTGGAAGCTCTCGCCACCGAAGGCGAGGTAGACCGCGAAGAACGGGCCGCTTGCGCCCTGCACCTGCACACTGATGGCGACATGTTCCGCCGGCGCGGTTTCGTAGTACACGTTCATGCCCGTGGGAGCGAGCTGCGCGCTGGCAATGCCTGTCGTGAGCAACAGACCGGCGAACGCGCGAGAGAGCGAGAGAGTCATGGGGGGTCTCAACAAGAGGTGGTGTCGACGGACCTCGAGAAGCGCGCCTGCTGCTCCGTCGCCCGGCGCTTCCGAGGAGCGCGCCGATTGTAGCGCCCCCCACTGGCAGGTCGCGCCACTCGTTTCACCCGAGATGACTTCGACGCATCAAGTAACAACTATGTGTTCACCGAGGTGCACGGCGTCGGGACAGCGCACACAGCGTGAGCACGAAGGCCAGCGGGAAGACTTGCAGCAGCAGCCGCTCGAGCGTGGTGGCGAGCAGCGCGTTCGTGTCGCCTGCCTGGAAGGCGTACACGCTGAGGTCCACGAGCAACAAGGCGAGCACCACGCGGGTGCCCAACCTCGTGAAGCGTGTGCGCCGCGCAGGACGGCGCGCCAACGTGAGCACCAAGGCGAGCGGCGCCAGGAACAACCACTGGGGACGCAGGGCGTGGTTCAGGAGCGCGCGCGCGGCCACAGAAAGCCGTGCCAAGAAGCTCGCGGTCTCGGGCGCGAGCTCCGCGTGGGGACCGAAGGCGAAAGGCACCTGCAGACTCAACATCAACGCCACCCAGAGCGCGCCGAGCAACGCCGGCAGCAAGGCCGCGCGCCACACTGCGACACGCCCGCTGCGCTGCGACTGCACACTCGACGCGGCCAACAACACGAGGCCTGCGATCCAGACGCCTTCGTACTTGCAGAGCACCGCGCCCGCCAAGCTGATCGCCGCGATCCACGTGTCGCCGCGGCGCGAGCGCGCGAACTCACACACAGCTGCCAGCGTGTACGCCGCTAAGGGTAGGTCGGCCACCCCCCAACCGGCGCCCAGCACCACGGGGCGGCTGAGCGCGAGCAACGCGGTGCCGGCGAGCGCGGCGCGCGCACCGAGTCGTCGAGCCAGGGCTGCGTGCGTCAGGCCGAGCAGGGCCAGGTAGAACCCCAAGTTCACGAGCTTGGTGGGCGCCGCGTCGAGAGCGTCGCCCCAACTCTGCACCCAGGCGCCGCTGAGCGAGAGCAAGGGTGGATAGGCGCGACGGTCGTGCGCGTCGGACCATTCGCGCCAGTAGCTGCCCTCGAAACCGCCGTCACTCGCGACGACCTTGGCGCGCAAGGCCCACACCGCGTGACTGTCGGCGAAGCGCGCGCCTTCGCGCAGGGTGTGAGCGGCCACGAGCAGGATCGCGAGTGCGAGCGCGGCCTGCAGCGCGCGCGTGGACAGCGTGGTGCGTGCGGAGTCGGCGCGCAGGGAGAGCGCGACCGTCTTTGCCGCAGCGTTCTGCACGCGCCCACGCGCACGTCGCCGCGCGCACCACCCTCCAGCCACGGCGACAAGCGCGTGCGGAACGGCGAGCGCGAGCGGATGCCAAGGCAGCCGCAGCGCACCCACGACGAACACCACGCAGGCGCTGAACAACGCGCCCGTCAACCAAGCCAAGGCGGCGGACTCCACCAGTCCGCGCGGACGTCGCGCCGCGAACACGAGTAAGCCCGCGCCCGCGGCTTGACTCAACGCGACAGCGCACAGGCCTCCCCACCACGCGTTCATGGCGGCAGCTCCACGAGCACATGACCGGCGTGTTGCCCGCGCGCGACGGGCATGCGCGGGGTGGTGCGCGCGCCGAGCTGCCACACGACAGCGGCGGCATCGCCCGCGTTCAGCAAGAGCATCCACACCGACCGCGCGGGCAGGACGCGCCGCAAGGCGTCGGCGTCGAGGTTGCGCGGCAAGACCGCCATGCGCTGCGGATAGGCGAGGAAGCGCGCCCACACGAAAGCCGCCGAGTTGCCGGCGCGCACGAACAACGGCGGCGCGTCGTCGCTCACCTCGGGCAAGTGCGCGGCGAGGTCACTCCATTCTTCGGGCTGCAACAACTCACTCGAGTGCTGCGCGGCGGCCCACACACGATCCTCGAGCAGCGGTCGCCAAGCGCCGAGCGTGCCCAGCACGAGCAGCGGCCAGATCCACCCAGGGACACGACGCTCGCTCACGCGGCGGATCTCACTCGAGGTAGGGAGCGATGGCGCGCGCGTCGGCGTCGCCAGCGGGCGTGCCACCGAGACGGAAGAAGCCGCGCGCCTCGTAGGCTTTGAAGTAGGCGCGCAACTCGGAGGCCGTGCGCGCGTTGCCGTTGTCGGCGTATTTGCAGAGGAAGGGGCCGAAGTCGGGGTACAGCGCAGCCGTGCCGGTGCGCCCGCCCCAGTCGCCGTGCAAGGTGCAGCGCGCGTAGTTGCCGATCAGGATGTCGTCGAAGATGCGCCACTCGGCGCAACTCATCAGCGTGTGTCGCGGCACGGCGAAGGTGAGTCCGCGCGGTTGCTCGCGCGCGATCTCGATGCGGTGCGTGTCGCCGGCGACCTCGAACTGCAGGAAGCCGAGGAAGGTCTTGAGGTGTTGCACGGGCTCGAAGTAGTCGCGCAGACGTTGCAGGTCGCCGTCTTGCAGCGGCTCGTCCCAGGAGTCGCCGAACTCTTCGGGGGCGTGCAGCGTGTTCGGGGTCTCGGCAGGTTCCAACCCGAAGACTTCATCGCGTGCGAAGTCGGCGTGCACGAAGGCAGGCAGCATGTCGCCGACCGTGGACTGGAAGCCGCTCGCGTGGGCCGCCAGCGGCGTGGCGAACTCGTTGGCCCAGGCGCTGTCCGTGCGCTGGTACTTGTGCATCGAGGAGAAGGGCACGAAGTGCGTGATACCGAAGTGCTCGAGCAGCTGCGCGATCACCGGGCCCACGGGTTCCTTGGCGGCGGCGGGCGGCGTGAAGCGCGTGCCGTCTTCGTCGAAGACGTTGAGCATGTCGGCGTCGCCGTAGCCGGTGAGGTAGAGCAGGTAGCTCTCGGTGTAGCGCTGGACGGTGGCGTGCAAGAAGCCGGCGATGCCCTTGTCGGGCGCGTCGTTCGCGTCGACGATCAAGCGTCCGCCGAGGTCGAGCATCAGCACGGCGTCTTGACCGTAGTCGGCCACGGCGCAGATCTTGAGGCGCGGGGAGAGCTGACGCCACTCGCCGCACTTGAGCACCTCCACCTTGTATCCCTGCTGCGTGAGCTCGCGCGCGATGCGCCCGCCCACGTGATCGGCGAGCAGGATCGTCTTGCCCGGGAGCTGCTGCAGCGTCTCGGGGCTGAGGTGGTCGGGGTGGCCGTGCGAGATCCACAGGTACGGGCAGCGCGTGACGGCGTCCCACTGTTCGTCGGGGATCTCGTGCGTGCGCGTCCAGCTGCCGAAGTACGCGGGGCCCTTGAGCCAAGGGTCGGTGGCGAGCACGGGGCCGCCGTCGTAGGCGATCAGCGTGGCGTTGCCGATGGTCTCGAAGCCGAGGTCCATGGTGTCTCCGGAGGCGGTTCCCGCGCGGAGACTATCACGCGCACCGTGCCCTTTTGAGGGGCACTCGTGCGTAGCGGCTCAGGCCTGCGCGTCGCTCGCCGACGGCTCGAAGCGCAGCGCGCCCGAGTTCAAGCAGAAGCGTTGGCCGGTGGGCTCGGGTCCGTCGGGGAACACGTGCCCGAGGTGCGCGTCGCACACAGCGCAGACCACTTCGGTGCGACGCATCCAGAGCGTGCGGTCTTCGACTTCGGCCACGTGCTCGGGCACCTCGGGCGCGGAGAAGCTGGGCCAGCCCGTGCCCGAGTCGAACTTCGTCTTGGAGTGGAACAAGGTGCTGTCGCAACACACGCAGTGGTAGAGGCCGTCGCGATGTTCATCCCAAGTGGCGCCGGTGAAGGCGCGCTCGGTGCCCTTCTTGCGCGTGATCTTGAACTGCTCGGGGGTCAGCCGGGCCTTCCACTCTTTGGCGCTGCGTTCGACGCGCTTCACGATCGGATCACTCCTCGGGGTTCGCGCCCCTGCCTTGGCTGGGGCGGGCACTGCGCGCCATCTTAGCGCGGGATCAGCTCGACGCTTCGATCATGGCCACGAGTCGCTCGACGGCGGCGCGCACGAAGGCGGGGTCTTCGGCGCCGAGCTCGTGTTCCTCGTAGGCGACCTGTTCGGGCAAGGCGTCGCGCAGGGCGTCGGCGAAGGCGCGGTCGCCGGCGGGGTCATGCAGCGGGCCGCCTTCGACGGAGTAGCGGCTCGTCCCGCCCATCGGCATGAGCACGGCAGCGGGACCGCGCGCGTCGGCCAGGCGCTCGCCGACCACGCGCGCGAGCTGCGCGAACTCGTCGGCGCTGAGACGCGGCGCGAGGATGATCGGGTTGTGGAACACGTGCGGACGTCCCGCCCAGCGTTCGGGCACGACGTTGGGTTCGCTGACCATGATGCCCACGTGCTCGGCGCCGCCGGGGCAGATCACTTGCGGCAAACCCAGCGCTCCCGCCACGGTGAGACGTTCGGCGTTGGCCGCGCGCAGGCCGTCGAAGAGTTCGTCGGCGAGCTCGCCCAGCGAGTAGTCGAACACGGCGCCGATCACGCCGTCGCGCATGAGTTGTTCCATGGCGAGGCCGCCCGCACCGACGGCGTGGAAGGTGAGCACCTCGTAGCCGCGCTCGTGAAACAGGTCGATCGCGTGCTGCGCGCCTGTCGTGAGCACGCCGAGGTTCGTCATGCCGATGAGCGCTTTGTCGCCGCGCTCGGTGTTCAGCGACACAGGTTGCTGCGCCATGCCCCACGCGGCGCCGGCAGCGTTGGCGAGGATCGTGCGCGTGAGCGGGTTGAGCCCGAGGATGTCGCCGACGGCGCTCATCATCGTGATGTCTTTGATGCCCACGAAGGGCGCCGTGTCGCCCGACGCGACCGTGGACACCATCAGCTTCGGGAAGCCGTAAGGCAGCGCCTGCATGACGGCCGTGGCGTTCGACGTGCCCTGCGTGCCCCCCATCGCGAGCACAGCGTGGACTTCCTCGCGAGCGATGCGCTCAAGCAACAGCTTGGTCGCGCCCGCGATGAACACGGGCGACGCGGCCTGGCGCGTCGGCGCGGCGAGCAGATCCGCGAGCGACGTGCCGCCCGCCTGAGCGACCTGCTCGCGCGTGATGTCGGCGCGCGTGCCGGGCTCACCCAACACGCCCATGTCGATCAGCAGCGCGCGCCCGCCGAGCGCCTCGATCCGCTCCCGCACGTAGGCCGCTTCGCGGCCTTTTGTGTCCAGGGTCGCGAGCACGGCAACCGTCGTCGTCATCAGTCGTGGAACTCGAGCGCGGTGAACTCCTGTGCCGTGCTCAGCACCGCGCGTTCGATGGGCAGCCGTTCGGTCGACGAGCCCGTCCAGAAACCGTGGCCGCTCGTGTTGTCGAGCATGAACTGCGCGTCCACCGGGTTCTCGAGCGCGGCGCCGTGCGCGACCAGGATCGTGTCGGGCGCGATCTCGCGGATGCGGCCGTAGGCTTCCTCGGTGCGCGCCGCCGTCTGCTCGATCGTCTCGCCGCTGTCGTAGCCGCGCAGGCCGCCCTTGGTCGTGCCCGCGTGGAAGCAGAACAGGTCGGGGCGCGCGTGCTCGATCATCGCCAGGCTGTCGTCCATGTCGAAGGCCAGGCCCACGGTGAACAGGCCCATGCGCTTGGCCAGCGCGAGCATCTCGATCTCGTGGTGCAGCGTGATGCCGCAGCTGGTCAGCACCTTGAAGAAGTTGCTGTCCTTGTCCACGTAACTGATCGACGGCCCGATGTTCGACACCGAGGGGATGCCGTTCTCCAAGCAACGACGCAACACGTTGCGCATGTCGCGCAGCGGGTCGTTGGCGTTCAAGCAGGCGCACACGAAGGCGTCGCCACTCATGGCCGGCAAGATGTCTTGCTCGGTGTAGTCGAGCGTCTGCTTGTTGCTGTCCAAGATCGGCCACATCATCGACATGGTGCCCATGCCGTTCGCGCGCAGCCGCGCTCCCGAGAAGGTGTTCACGCAGTCCACGCCGGCTTGCTCGAGCAACTTGGCGACCAGGCCGCTGCCGGCGCTCGCGATCATGAGCGGTTGGCGCGCGTCGATCTTGGCGCGCAGCTTGGCGAGGATGTCGGCGCGCGTGGTGCGGGGGACGATCAAGGCGGGGCTCCGTGAGGAAGGCAACTTCGCGACGCAGCGCGTCGTCGTGTCACGAGCTTCCGCGCCACTCGGAGGCAGCGCACGCCGCGGCCTCGGTGACGCGTCACGCCCGCAACGCCCCGGCACCCTACATCCGCGCGCGCGGCGAGAGTATGGTCGAGCCGCCCGTCGCCCACCCTTATGCACGTTCGCTCGGAGACGCCCGATGTCACGCACGCTCGTTTCCTTGCTCGCCCTGCTCAGCGCCTGCCTCGCCGGCCCCGCGTGCAGCGGGAGAATCTGCACGCTCAGCCCGAGGCCGGTCAGCACGACCACCAGCTTCGAAGCCGTCGCCGAAACCGGCAAAGGCCTCCGGTTCCGAGGCACACCCGGGCCCGGTCGCGACACGCACATCGTGTTCCTCGCCGGCGACGAGGAGTACCGCTCCGAAGAGACGCTGCCCACGCTCGCCAAGCTGCTCGCTAAGCGCCACGGCTTCACCTGCACCGTGCTCTTCGCGATGGACGCCGACAACGAGTTCATCGACCCCGACGCGAGCGGCAACATCCCCGGTCTCGAGGTGCTCGAGCACGCCGACGCACTGGTGCTCTTCACGCGCTTCCGCCGTCTCCCCGACGCCGACATGCAACACATCGTCGACTTCGTGGAGTCGGGCCGCCCGTTGCTCGGCCTCCGCACGGCCACGCACGCCTTCGCCTACGAAGACGACTCGTCGAGCGAATACGCGCACTGGAGCTGGAACAACTCCGCGTGGCCCGGCGGCTTCGGCAAACAGGTGCTCGGCGAGACCTGGGTCGCGCACCACGGCCGCCACGGCAGCGAGAGCACGCGCGGCCTCGTGGAGCCGAGCGCGGCGGGTCATCCGATCCTGCGCGGCGTCGACACGCTCTGGGGGCCGACGGACGTCTACGCGATCCGGCAGCTCCCCGCCGACGCCACCGTGCTCGTGCGCGGCGCCGTGCTCGACGGCATGACGCGCGACAGCGAGCCCGTGAACGACGCGCGCAACGCCCCGATGATGCCCATCGTGTGGACGCGCGCCCGCGCGCTCGACAACGGCCAGACGCAACGCGTGGTCGCGTCCACCCTCGGCGCCTCGGTGGACTTCGCCGACGAAGGCGTGCGCCGCGTGCTCGTGAATGCCTGCTTCTGGATCGCGGGCTTGGAGTCGAAGATCACCCCCGACCTCGACGTGCGCACCGTCGGCGACTTCGAACCGACCATGTTTGGTTTCGGGAACGCAGTGAAGCATGTGAAACCGGAGGAGCTCGCGTTCCCGTAACCGCTGGGCTGAGCGTCCCGCGGCATCACGTCTTCCGCCTCAGCGCTGCACGCTCTCCAAGTACGCGAGCAGCGCCAACACGTCCTCGGGCTCGAAGGTGGAGAGCAACCCCTCCGGCATCACGGAGACCGTCGACTTGCGGCGCTCGTCGATGGACGCGGCGGGCACGAACTCGGGCTTGTCGCTGTACGGGTCGCTGAGCACCATCACGCCGTCGCCGTTCTCGCTGAACACGCGACCTGAGACGACGCGCCCGCTCTTGAGGAACAGCGTCTCGCTTTCGTAACCCTCGAGGATCGAATCGCTGGGATCGAGGATCGCGGTGAGCAGTTCGCGGCGCTGACCTCTCGAGGCGATCTGCGAGAACGCGGGGCCGGTCTGCGCGCCGCCGGCTTCGTCGGCCACGCTGTGACAGCGCAGGCAGCCGGCTTCCTCGGCGACCCAGCGGCCGAGCGGCAGGTAGGCCTCGGCGACCTCATCGAGCACGTTGTCGAAGTCGGACACGGTCCAGTTGCGCACGAACTTGCGCGGCGCGTGTTGCGCGTTGGCGTCGCCGGTCACGTCCGCGCCGCCGCCCGCTGCGTCGCCACTCGCCGCACCGCTCGCCCCCGCGCTCACTGCGCCCTCGGCGACGACGCTCGACGGCAACTCAGGGCGCGCCGTGCGTGTGCGCGGATTCACCACGGCGTCGCGGCGCACGACGAGCGCGCCCTCGGGCAACTCGTCGACCACGTGCATCACGCCGTTCATGCGGATCCAGTGACCGGGGAAGGTGCACAGGTACGGGTACTCCCCGTTGGCTTGCGGCGCGGTGAAGGCGAGCAGTTCTTGGTCGCCGGGTTGCAGCAAGCCAGTCGTCCACAAGACTTGGTCGAGGTCGGGCACGAAGGCGCGCTCCCAGGCGTCGGCTTCGGCGGCCATGGCCTCGCCGGCTTGGCCCACGTCAGCGAGCGAACCCGGCGTGGAGATCAGCAAGTTGTGCGGCATGATGTCGGTGTTCTCGAAGAGCAGCTCGACGGGCCGGCCGGCTTGCACGGTGAAGGCGCTCAGGTCGTAGGTGAGCGTGTCGGGCACAGGCCGGATCACGATCACCTGCGGGCCGAGCCTGCGACGCGTGCGCAGCAGCGGCCCGGCGAGGTCGGCGCGCAACACCGGCGCGAGGCGATCGGCGAGGTTGAGCTCGCGACGCCCCGCGAAGCTGTGGAAGCTCTCGGCGGGCTCGCTCGTGAAGCGCGCGTGCAACATCGCGGCGGCGCGTTCGAGATCGGCGGCGCGCCACTGCTCCGGCGGGATGCGCGAGAGCGCTTCGACGACGGCGTCGCGCAACTCGGGATCGTCGAACTGGGCGAGCAACTCGAAGACCGCTTGGTCGGGGTGCACGTCGAGCGCGGCGAGGCAACCGATTGCCGCGCGTCGAAGCTGCAGCAACGGCGGCGTGAGTTGCAGCGTGGCGGCGCGCGCGGTCGCGGGTTGCGGCGCGCTGCGGAACACCGAGCGCCCGGCGTCGTCGAGCACGGTGATCACGAAACCGTCGAGCCGACTCACCCACTGGCCGTCGCTCTCGGTGCGGTTCCAGATCACGATGCGGTCGATGGGTTCGGCGCTGGGCAGCTCGAGTTGCCACCAGGTGTCGGGCTGATCTTCGCGCGTGTGCGTCTGGCCGTTGTCGCCGTAGACACCGCTGGTGTTGCCGTCCACCGCGCGCGCCGCGACGCCGCCCCAGTTGGTCGTCGACTGAGTGGCCGTGCCGCGCGGCGCGATGTTCTCGCTGCCGGAGAAGACCTCGACCTCGGCCAGCGTGAGCGTGCGCGAGGCGCCGGGGAGTTCGATGCGGATCGTGCGACCGACCACGCCGGGTTGCGCGTCGGCTTGCGCGGCGAGCTCCGGCGGCAACGCGTGCAGCAGCGCCGCGACCTTCGGGAACAGTTCGCGCGCGACGGTCTTGCTGCGCACCATCGGCGCGGCGTCGAGCAGCGCGGTGAGTTCGGCGAGCGACGCGCTGGCCTCGGTCCACGCGGGTTCGGCCGAGCCGCTCGCGCGCATGCGCCCGGCCGTGGCGAGCCTACGGGTGGAGGCGCGCGCGCCGTCGCGGGCGAGCTCGGCGACTTCGTCGTGCAGCCCGGCGAGCAGCTCGCGCGGCAGGTGGTCGAGCGCGTCGAAGAGGTTCACGAGCAGGTGATCCACGTGCGCCCCGCGACGCGCATCGGCGGCGCGCACGGCGTCGATCCAGACCTGCGCGGCGCCGCGACCGCTGGCCGCCCCGAGCAATCGGATCTGCGGCGCGAGCAAGGTCGGCACGGTGGTGTGACGCGAGAGCAGCTCGCGCGACACGGCGGCGCTGCGCGGCGTCACCCGCACGAGGTCTTCGTGCGAGAGGTCCTTGAGCAGGTAGGCCAAGCCGACGGGATCGTCCGCCGCGAAGGGCGTCGGCGCCACGAGCGCCGCGCGCCAGTACGGCGCCAAGGTGGCGACGGTCTCCTTGAGCGCGTAATCGAGGAAGCGATCCATCGACTGACCGAGCACACGCACAGCCAGCTCCGCCGCGCGCGGGTTCTCGAACTCACTCAGCGCGACGACGGCCTCGAGCCGCACGCGCGGGTGGTCGTCGGCGACGGCGCGGGCGAGCAGGTCGAGGGCGTCGTCGCGCTGAGAACGCATCCAGCCGAGCTTGCCGAGCGCCTCATCGACTTCGCGACGCATCCAGCGCAACACGCGCACGGCCGCTGCACGCGCGCGCGCTTCGGGCGACGCGAGCACGCGCCGCAGCAGCTGCTCGTCGACACTTGCTTGCGACTGCAACACCCAGAGCGCTTCGAGCAGCGCGTGTTCCTGTTCGACATCCTGCGAGGGAAGCTCCTTCACCCAACGCTTCACGGCACCGATCACGGCACCGCGTTCGCGTCCGCTGAGTTCGATACGCACGCGGTAACGCACGCGATCATCGGGACTGTGCAAGAGCGAGAGCAGCTCGGGAATCGGCCGACCCGCGATCGGCGGTGGCGTGAGCAACTCGCGATCCGCCATGCGCACGCGGTAGATGCGCCCGTGACCTTGATCGCGGTTCGGGTCGCGCAGGTGGTGTTGCATGTGGCCGATGAGCGGGTTCTGCCAGTCGAGGAAGTACACGGCGCCGTCGGGTCCGACCTCGATGTCCACCGGGCGAAAGTTCGGGTCGCTGCTGTGCACGAGCGGTTCGACTTCGGTGGCGCCGAAGCCCGAGCCGTCGTCGTGCAAGGCGTATTGGAAGATGCCCTGGAAACCGATCACGTTGGCGATCAGGTAGTTGCCTTGGTTCTCGGCCGGGAAGTGCGAGCTCGACAAGATCTCGGTGGCGGCGGCCGGGCGACTGCGCTGCTGGAAGAACGGGAAGTACCCGCCGTGCTTGCGGCCTTGCTCCACGTGCCCCGAAAAAGGCGTCACGTAGTAGTTCGTGTTGCCCGTGCCATCGGTGACGAAGTCCTGCCCCCAGCGATCGAACACGTGGCCGTGCGGGTTCAGGAAGCCGTAGGGCACGTAGCGCTGCACGCGCGCGGTGCGCGGCTCGTAGCGCCAGACGGCGCCGTCGTTGTTGCGCACCGGGCCGTGCACGGTCTCGACCTGGCTCTGATGAAAGATGCCTTCCTGAAAATAGAGCGCGCCGCCGGGGCCGAGCACGAAGCTGTTCGCGGAGTGGTGCGTGTCGCCGGAGCTGAGGCCGCCGAGCACACGTTCGCGGGAGTCGGCGCGACCGTCGCCATCGGTGTCCTTGAGGTACAGGATGTCCGGCGGGTTCGCGACGAACACGCCGCCGTCGAAGAACTCGAAACCAGTTGGGTTGTGCAGGTCGTCCGCGAAGGGTGTGCAAGTGTCGGCGCGACCGTCGCCATCGGTGTCCTCGAGCACGAGCAACGCGTCGTCCATCGGTTCGCCCGGTGTCCAGTGCGGGTAGGTCGGCCAGGTCGCGACCCACAGTCGGCCTTGCGTGTCCCACGACATCTGCACGGGGTTGCGCAGCAACGGGAACATCGACTCGTCGGCGAAGAGCTCGACGGTCATGCCGGGCGCCGCGGTCATCGAAGCGATCGCATCGTCGCCGGAGACGAACCCGTAGCTGCCGTCGGGGTTCGGGCCGGGACGGTTGGTCTCCACCGTCATGAGCGCGGGCACGGGCAGCGGTTCGGGCGCCGGCTCGCCGCGCGCCGCCGCGTGAATCTCGCAATCGAGGTTCGCGCACATCGCATCGATCACCACGAGCTCGTGCTGCAACACTTCGTAGTTCGTGACGCCGTCGTAAGTCAGCCCCGAGCGCCCGCCGTAGACGTTGTAGCCATCGGTCGCGCGGTAGCGGTTGAACCAGAGACGGTTCTTCTCGAGCACGAGCGGGCGGACGCGGTCGTGTGCGTTTCTCCATTCCTCACCCGTGCTCTTGCTTTCGGAATCCAAAAGCGCGGAGTCAATCACCATGGCCAGGAAAGAATTGCCATCGGACGTGCGCTGCATTCCGTCGAGCGTCCTGCGGCGCGGGGTGGATCCCGGAGGGCGTGGGGCGAAGGCGCCGACCAAGCGCTCGTTAACCTCAACAGAGACCGTCGGGTTCGTCTGGTCGTAGACCGACAGCCCGAGGAGATCGACGAACGGGACGCCTGCCTCGACAGCCACGTCACGCATCGCGGCCGCGTAGTGACCGAGGCGCGCATTCTCCGCGGCGCGCTCAGGAAGCAGCGGGTCCTTGGTGTCCTCGAACTTCGCCGGCGAGAACAACACCAACCGCGGCGCGCTCTCGCCGTTGTAGCGCTGCGCGCGCGTGTGCTCGATGTAGGCCGCGAGATCCGCGCGGAACTTCGGAAGCCCCGCCTCGCCCGCGAAGGATTCGTTGAAGCCCCAGAAGGCGAAGATCACGTCGGCAGCGACGCGCGTGAGGTGTTCGTCGGCCGAACCGAAACCCTGCACGCGCTGCTGCACCGTGAGCTCGTCGCCGGCGAAGCCGAGGTTGCGGAACGTGAGGCCGAGTTCGGGGAGGCGCGCTTGCAGACGCGTCTCGAGCCAGCCGTGGTGCTGCATGCGTTCGGCGAGCGCGCCGCCGACCAGCGCGATCGTGTCGCCGGGTTGGAACTCGAAGGACTGGGACGCAGCGTCGTCGTCGGCGGCGGCAGCGGCGGCGGCGACGTTCGGGTTCGCGGCGTCAGCGGCGTTCGGGCTCGCGGGGGCGGCGGCGTTCGTGCTCGCAGCGTCGCCGGCATCCGTGCTCTTGGACGCGGCGGCTGCGGCTGGCTCCGCGGCGCCCTCGTCCTGCGCCACGCTTCGACCGGGCGTGCAGGCGAGCAACAACACAGCGAGCGCTGCGACGGTGGAGAGTCTCGGCATGATCGGTGTCCGCAGCGGGGAGTCGGGCGCGAGCCTAACAAGCGGCGTGCGTCGGCCGCTGCGCTGGGCACGGCCTTGGGGTCAACGCACCAGGGGTGCCAACCTCGGTGAACGGAGTCACTCCGGCTCAAGCAGCGAAGCGCGCGCCCCGCGACCTCAGCCCACGATCACCTGCTGCCGCGACGCGCTCGACACACGCTCGTCGGGCGTGAGGATGCCGGCGAGATTCAGCGGGTCGGCGGCCGACACGCTCACCGGGTCGCGTCCGCGCTCTTCGCGGCGATCGCGTCGCGTGGCGCGGAGCTGCTCCACGGCCTCGGGCAGCGCGAACTGTTCGCCGGAGAAACCGCCCACGAAGCGGCCGCCGCGCACCTCGCCGCGCACCTCGAGCAGGCGCAGCGAACGCAGCAGCTTCCACCACGGGATCGGGATGCGCTCGCGTTCGAGCACGCGCTTGAAGACGACCCCCCAGCGCCGCAGCAGTTGCCGCGCGACGAACTCCGGCTCGGGCTCCACACCACCTTCGCGATGCAGCAGACTCCAACGCCCCGCCGGTGCCGGCGCGCTGCCGCGACGTCGGCGCACGGGCCTGCGTCCGTAGAGCGCGCGCAACCCACCAAAGCCATCACAGGTTGCGAGACCTAGGCCGACGAGTTGGCCGAGCCCCGCGTCGAGCTGCGGCGCGAGCAAACGTGTGTGACGCAGCAGCTCTTGCGGGAAGCACGCACCGCGCTGCTGCAGCACTTCGAGCACGGCGCTGCCCTCGCCCTTCACGCTCCACGGATCGCCGGGTGGCGCGAGGCCGAGCCAGTCGTCGAGATCTTCGCGCGGCACGAGGCTGACCGGCGTGCCCTTCGCCGGCCCCGTGCCCGCGCCCCACAAACGCCCGAAGGCGAGCTGCCCCGAGAGCATGAGTTCGTCGAGCCAACCGGGGCGATAACCCTGCACGCGCGCCTTCAGGATCGACGACTCCCACTTCGCGCTCGGCAGCTCGTAGCCCGCGAGTTGACGCACGACCTCGAGCACGCCCAGCGGCCCCGCGAGCTGACGCCCGGGCTCCACGTGCTGCCAGCGCAACAAGAAGCGCAACAAGTCGGCCGCGTCGACAGGTTCGATCTCGGAGCGCAGACGCCGCAACGTGAGCTGATGAATGCGCGCGAGAAGACGACGGTTGCACCACACGTCGCGCCCCGCGACCCGCGTGCGCAACACGACACCCTCGGCTTCGAGTTGCGCGAGCGCGGGATCGTCGGACTCGACGGGACCGAGCGCTTCGAGGCGCCCACGCCAGACATCGAGCGGATCCCGCGACGCTTCAGTTGCGAACCAGGTGCCTTCCTCGCGCACAACGCGCCCGCTCGCCGCGAGCTGTTCGAGCCACGCGCGCCACCCCTTGTGCGCGTCGACCTCGTGGTCGAAGACGCAGCCCATCCAGAGCAGCGCTTCGTGCAGCTCTTCGGCGTCGGCGGGATCGGGCCAGGCTTCTTGGCTCACGCGCGCGACGGCTTCGGGGTCGAGCTCGCCCAGCGTGTCGGCGAGCTCGGGGCGCAAACCGCGACGCCGCGCGACGGCTTGCGTGCGGCGTTCTTCGAGCGGCGCGTCGTCGAGGAAGGTGTAGGGCTGCGCCGAGAGGATCCCGAGCGCGAACACCGAGGGCTCCGGGCGGTCGACGGCGAGCACTTCGATCTCGCCGGACTCGAGGCCGCGCAGCACTTCGAGGAAGCCGATCCCATCCATGTTTTCGTGCAGACAGTCGTCGACCGTCTGGCGCACGAGCGGATGTTCCATCGGGATGTTGAGGTCGCCGGCGGGCAGGTTCTCGCCGCAGGCCACGGCGTCGGGGAAGGCGGCGGCGAGCAGGTCGTCGGCGCGCATGCGCAGCAACACGGGCGGCACCTTCTTGCCGCCGCGCGTGCGCGGTAGCGCGAGACTGCGCGTGGCGTTCCAGCGCCAACGCGTGGTGAACACCGGCGCGGTGACGAGCGCCTGCACGAGCTTGTCGCTCGCCGACGCGCTGTGCACGAACTTGAACACGTCTGCCAGCGGGAAGGAATGGTGCGGACCGAGCGACAGCAACACGGCTTCCTCGTTGGCGGCGGCCTGCAGCTCGAAGCCGAAACCGCGGCAGAAGGTCTTGCGCAGCGCGAGGCCCCAAGCGCGGTTGATGCGCCCGCCGAAGGGCGCGTGCAACACGAGCTGCATCCCGCCGGTTTCGTCGAAGAAGCGTTCGGCGATGACGCGCTTCTGGCTCGGCGCCCCACCCAACTCGCGACGCCCTTCCTGGATGTAGGCGGCGAGCTGCTCGGCGCCGCCGGGGCCGAGCCCGGTTTCCTCCGCGAGCCAACTCGCGCCGCGACTCTCTTCGCGTTGCCGCGCGATCTCACCCGACAACTCGCGCGTGCGCGACGGCGCCTCGCCCAACCAGAAGGGCAAGCTCGGCGGCTCGCCTTGCGCGTCGGCCACGCGCACCACGCCCGGTTCCACGCGCAGGATGCGCCAGCTCGTGTTCCCGAGCTGGAAGATGTCGCCGCGGTTGGCCTCGACTGCGAAGTCTTCGTTGAGCGTGCCGACCACGTGGCCTTCGGGTTCGAGACGCACTTGGTAGTCGGCGGTGTCGGGGATCGCGCCGCCGCTGGTGAGCGCCGGCAGCCGCGCGCGACGCGTGGCGCGCAACATGCCGTGCACGCCGTCGCGATGCAGCAGCGCGAGGCGCCCGCTCGTGTGCAGGTCGACAGCGTTGTCGAAGTCGTCGCGCGACAGGTCGCGGTACGGATACGAGCGTCGCGCCAACTCGAACAGCCCGTCGAGGCTGCGGTCTTCGGCCACGCAGGCGGCCACCACTTGCTGCACGAGGATGTCGAGTGCGGGCGGCGGACTCGGCGTGAGATCGAGCTCGCCGCGTCGAGTGGTCGTGAGCAAGGCGGCGGCTTCGGCCAACTCGTCGAGCGTGAGCGGGAACAAGCGCCCCTTCGGCAGGCGCGTGACGCCGTGCCCCGCGCGACCGACGCGCTGCAACAAGGTGGCGATCGAGCGCGCGCTGCCCACCTGGATCACGAGGTCGATGTCGCCGATGTCGAGGCCGAGTTCGAGCGAGGCCGTGGCCACGAGCGCGCGCAACTTGCCGGCCTTCAGATCCTGCTCGGCCTGCAGACGCAGCTCTTTGCTGAGCGAACCGTGGTGACACGCGACGACGCGCTCGGCACCGCTGTCGGCCGTACGCGAAGCGCCGCCCGCCAGATCACCGTCGCCCTCTGAGCCCTTCACCGCTTCCGTGAGCCGCGCCGCCAGCCGCTCGGCCAACTTGCGCGTGTTCACGAAGATCAACGTGGTGCGGTGCGCGGCGATCAGCTCCGCCATGCGCGCATACAACTCGCCCCAGTGCTCGTGACTGCACACCGCCTGCAACGGAGTCGACGTGGTCTCCACGCCGAGATCGAGCCGCCGCAAGTGACCGATGTCGACCAACTCGCAACGCCGCTCGGTGCCGACCAACAACTTCGCCACCTGGTCGAGCGGTTTCTGCGTGGCCGACAAACCGATACGCTGCAGCCGACTGCCGCTGGCCGCGGACTTCGCACCGTCGGCTTCCGGCTCGCTCGCCACCAACTCTTCAAGACGTTCGAGCGACAACGCCAAGTGCGAGCCGCGCTTGTCGCGCGCGAGCGCGTGGATCTCGTCGACGATCACGGTGCGCACGTCGCGCAACAAGCCGCGCCCGCCCGCCGACGTGAGCAAGATGTAAAGCGACTCCGGCGTGGTGACGAGCACGTGCGGCCGCTTGCCGCGCAACATCGACGCGCGCTCGCTCTGGCTCGTGTCGCCCGTGCGCACGGCCACGCTCAACTCAGGCAAACTCGGGTCGAGCTCCCGCATGCGCGCCAACGGGCCGGCGAGGTTCTTCTGCACGTCGTGGGAGAGCGCGCGCAGCGGAGAGATGTAGAGCACCGTGCAGCGACGCTCGAGGTCGTCGCCACGACGCAGCAAACCGTCGAGCGCCCAGAGGAAGGCGGCCAGGGTTTTACCGGTGCCGGTCGGCGCGGCGATCAGCGTGTGCTCGCCCTGCGCGATGGCGGCCCAGCCCTCGCGCTGCGCCGCCGTGGGTTCGCCGACCTCGCTCTCGAACCAGCGCGCGACGGTGGGATGGAAGCGAGTGAGCGGCATCGGTGCGGGGCGCCCGGACGAGTACGAGATCCTCGGACGATACCCTAAAATCTACCGAACGCGGTGCTGCGCTCAGTCACCATCGGGCGCGGGCTCGGAAGGCGCTTCGCCGTCGCTGAGGCCGAGCAGGAACAGTTTCCCGTCGCCGTCGAGGCGCGCATCGAAGTGCACCCAGCGCTCGTCTCCCGAGAGCTGACAGAGGAACACGGCGCGGTCGCCGCGCTCGGCGTAGTGCTGCGGACGCAGGGCCTGCATCGCGGCGCCGAGCTGCAGCATGTAATCGGCCCAGCTGTCGTCGGGCAGGAACTCGCGCGCGTCGACCGAGCGGCGCTTCGCGGAGAACTCGCGCAACGCCTCTCCGCTGTCGTCGGACAGCGCCGTGAAGAAGGCTGCGACCACGCGCCCCACCGTCGTGTCGCCGGGAGCGTCGGAGCGCGACCAGCGCAGCGGCTCGAGTTCACCGGCTTCCGCAGCGCGCTGAGTCGTCTCGATCCATGCGAGGTGTACAGGAACGCTGGCGTACACGTCCTGCATGCCGTAGTCGCCCATGGGTCCGAAGCCGCCGGAGCTCACGCCCAGCAAGCGCACGCCTTCGTCGTCGCGCAGCAGCAACGGGCCGCCCGAGTCGCCGGGGGCGCCTACGCCTTCGAGCTCGGTGCCGTCGCGGTCGAGTTTGAGGAGTAGACGCCCGTCAGCGTCGACCCGATCGACCACGTTCGTGGCCGCCCGGGCGACGCCATCCGGCATGTACACCTCTTGACCGGCGAGCGCGTGGTCGCCGTGCCCGACCAGGATGACCTCACGCCCCACGCCGTCGGCCTCACGGTGCAGCGCGATCGGCTCGACGCCTTCCACGGCCTCCGCGAGATACAGCAAGGCCAGGTCGACCTCGGGCGGCTCGTCGAACACCGACATCACACCCTTGGGATGCGGGTAGGCGTCTTGCACGGCATAGGCGCGACCGTTCACGTACACCCGCGAGGCGAAGGGCGACATGCCGTCGAGCACGTGTGCCGCCGTGAGCACCCAGCGCGGCCCGATGAGCGTGCCGCTGCCGTCGCCCTCCACGCGCACGGCTGCGGGGAACTCCGCGGCCAGATCCTCGGCCTGGGTCAAGCTGCGATCGTGGCGCAGGAAGACCGGGTCGACATGCGCGCGCAGCGACACGGCCATGAGCAGCAACAAGAGAGCGGAGCGCGAATGCAGCATGAAAGACCTCGCGGAGGAAAGCACTGGGTAGCTCCCGGTGTACGCAATCCAATCCGAGCCGTGTGGACTCTTTTTGAGATATGCTATTTATTCAAACATGAAAACACGCCCCCCCGCCCGCCACGTACTCGACAAGCCCGCGCAGTTGCGCGCGACCTCGAGCCCTTTGGCCCACCGCCTGCTGGGCGCCCTCGAACGCCTCGGGCCGAGCTCGGCACGGGAACTCGGGCTGCACCTGGGCTGTCCGCCTGCATCGCTCTACTACCACTTGCACCGCCTGCGCCAGGCGGGCGTGTTGCAGTCCGAAACGCGCGCGCGGTCGGGACAGCGCTCTGAGACGGTGTTCGCGCTGCGCGGTCGTGAGCTCGTGATCCGAGCTGGCAAGTCACGTCGCGCGAGCGCAGAGCTCGCGCGCTCAGGTCGCGGCCTCTTGCGCCTCGCGGCGCGGCTCTACGCGGCGGCTGCCGAGCGTTTGCCCGCGAAGCGCGGTCGCCCGCGACGCCGCAACCTGCTGATCCAGACGCAGGCGCGACTCTCGCCCGCCGATCTCGCGGAGCTGGAGCGTCGCCTGGAGGAGGCGGCCGCCTTCATGGCCGAGCGCGACGACCCCTCCCGCGACGGTTTCCACTGCCTGACCGTGGCGCTCAGCCCCACCGCGCTCGACGACTGAGCGCTGCCGAGACGCACCCTTCGAAGTGCTCGATGCCTCGAAGAAGCCCAGACGATGTCGACGACGAATCTCCGCTGATGCTCACCACCGGGCGCGTGGTCAGCCAGTTCTTGTCGGGCACTCAGACGCGTCGCACCGCGCCGACGTCCTGAGGGCGGCGACGCGCGGCGCCTGGTGAGTTCCCCGGGTTCCGGCTCGCAGCAGATCGTCGCCTCAGCGCCGCGTCGCGCGCGGCGGCCTCGCAAAACTCAGGGAGCCTCAGCCCGCAGCGTGCCGCTTGCAGCGACCACTCCCCCGCGGTCGAGTTCCCAAGCTTGCAGGTAGAGGCTCACTCCGGGCGTCGCGTCGCCGGGCCAACGTGCACTCACCACGCGGGCTCCCGACGCGTCGCTCTGCGTGAACACGAGCTGCTGCGGCGCCGGGCCGAGCACGCCGCCGGCGAGCGGCACTCCCAGGAAGCTCAGGCCGCTCACGAGCACCAACGGAGCGTGTGGCACGCGTCCTCGCCAAGCGATCTGCAAGGGCTCCCCGGGGACGAGACTGCCGAGCCCGGTGAGTGTCGGTGCGAGCGCGCCGGGCGCGGCGCCGAAACCGCCGCCCAGGTCGGTCCACGTCGCGCCGTGCAAGGTGACGCGCCAGACCGCGGGCTTGGGCTGACCGCCGAAACCGGGCTCGGCCGACATGCCTGCCGCGAGGTCGGGTGTGCCGTCACCATCCACATCACCGAGCGCGGCGAGGCCCGAGCCGAAGCCGCTCACGCCCAGGAGTTGGCCCTCGAACTGCGCTGCGCTGTCGCTGATCTTGTGTCGTGAGCCCACGCTGCCGTCGCGTTCGAGGAACAAGAGGTACACGGCGCCGCGCGCGCTGCCTTCGAACTCGGTGCCGGGCGCGAAGTCGTCGTCGAAGGGCGCGCTGACTGCGAGGTCGGGCACGCCGTCGGCGTTCACGTCGCCCACGCCCGCGACCGCGGTGCCGAACGTGTCGATGGCGTCGAGTTGAGTGTCGAGACCGCCCACGAGGTGATTGATCTTCTGCGTGCGTTGCACCGTGCCGTCGGCCGCCATGAGCAGCACGTAGACGGCGCCGTGTGCGAGACCGTCGTCGCTGTCGTTCGGCGCGCCGGCCACCAGGTCGACGAGGCCGTCGCCGTTCACGTCACCGATCGCTGCGAGCGAGGATGCGAAGAAGTCGAGCGGGTCGATCTCGGCCTGCAAGCCGCCGTCGAGCGGACCGACCTTCTGTTCGTGGAGCACGCCGCCCGCGCCGTCGAGGAACAACATCCAGAAGGCGCCGGCGCTGAGGCCGCCGTCGTCGTCGAGCCGCGCGGACACGGCGAGGTCGAGCTCGCCGTCGCCATCGAGATCCCCGAGGTTGGCGAGCGCGCTGCCGAAGCCGTCGCCATCGAGCAGCGTGCCGCCGAAGCCTCCGCTGGTGGAGCTGATCGTGTGCTGCGTGTGCACCGTGCCGTCGGGGCGCAGCATGAGCAGGTGCACGGCGCCGCGATCGGGGCCGCCGTCGGCGCGACCGCTGGCGCCCACTGCGAGGTCGGGCACGCCGTCGCCGTCGTAGTCGCCCAGCGGCGCGAGGCTCCAACCGAAACGATCGAAGTCGAGCGGCGGCACGGGCAGCTCACCGTCGAGCGCGGAGAGTCGCTGCCACGCGCGCACGCTGCCGTCGGCTTCGAGGAAGAGGATCCACACGCCGCCGCGCCAGGGGCCGCCGATGTCGGCGAAGGGTGTGCCCACGGCGAGGTCGCCGATGCCGTCGCCGTCCACGTCGCCGAGCGCGGCGAGTGCGTTGCCGAAGCCGTCGTCCGCCACGATGTCCCCGAAGAATCCGCCTTGGAACTGACCGATCTTGCGCAAGGACTCGACCTCACCGGGGAGCGTGGGCTCGACCTGCGCGTGGGAGTTGCCTGCGAGGAGCGCGCACACGAGCGGCACGAAGAGCGGCGGCATGATCGAGGACATGGCAGGGTCCGGGTCGGGAGACGGCGGGACGCGCCACGCCTTCGGAGCGCGCGCGATCGCAAGTGCTTTGCGGGGCGCCGGGGGACGCCCATGTCGCGAGCGCTCTGACGTGCGCGCCCCGCTGCGCCACGTGGCTCCCCACACTTTGCGCGCAGCGTGTTCGCCGGGCCCACCGATTCGCGACACGCTGTCGACCGCGCGCGCGCTTGCGCGTCGCACGGCGCCGCTCGCGGTGACTTCCCCGACGTCGCCACGCGCGCTGCGCATGCACGCGACGACCCGGACCCCGACGCGCAACGACCTGTGAACCAAGAGGCTCTCGTGAATCCCCACCGGCTGCTTGCCGCGTCGCTCGCGGCGCTCGCTGTCTCGATCCTGTCCCCTGTCCTGCGCGCCGACGTGCGCTGCGCGAGCAAACCGCTGGCGCCGATCCGAGTGGCCGTGCTCGAGCAAGCGCGCGCGGGCGACGCGATCCTGTTGCGCGTGGAACTCAAACCGCTGCGCGTGCTCGACGAGCTGCGCTGGTGGCTCGAGAGCAGCAACGGCCTGCGTCGCACAGGAGGGGACGCCGACGGCGCCTTGTCCGACGCGGGCGGCGTGCGCGAGCTGCATCTCGAGCTGCCGCGCGACGGACGCTTCACCGAGGCCGAGCTCTTCGTGTCGGGCCTCTTGCCCGGCACCGACGAGCGCGTGGTCGCCACGCAGCGCTTCACCTGGGGCCAGGTGATCACGGGCGCGCAACCGCGTTCGACCTTGCGCGCCGGCGACGGCGCCACGATCACGCGCGCCGCCGTGCCCACGCAGCAACCGGCCACGCCGCGCCGGCAAGCGTCCAGCGCCGAGGCCAGCAGCAGCTTCGTGGTCCGCGGACGCTTCCTCTTCGAAGACAAGGGTTGGGGCTTCAACGGCTGGACCGGCGAGGACCCGCTGCGCTCGGTGCGCCACGCCGACGTGACCGTGATCGACGCGGGCGCCGCCGTCGTGCTGGCGTCCGGAATCACCGAGATCGACGGCAGCTTCGAACTCACGTGCAACGCGAGCGGCCCGGTCGACCTGGTGGTGCGCTGCGACGCCGCGGCCTTCCACGAGGCGGACTTCCAAGCGCAGCAGGTCGTCGCACCGGAAGGCTGGACCTACGCCATGTTCGCGCCTCCCGTGCTCGATCACGACCCGGCTTTCGACGTGGACCTCGGCGACACGATCGCGCTCAAGCTCATGGCAGGCAGCAAGGAAGGCAACCCCTTCAACGTGTTCGACATGAGCACCGCGGCCTTCGAGCTCTTGCACGCGCCGCCCTTCGGCGCGGCGCCGCTCAGTGAGCGCGTGATCGAACACCTGTGGCCGGCCGGCCCGTCGAGCTTCGCCTTCGTGGACGGCACGAGCATCAGCGACGACGACGGCTACGACGACGCTCTGATCCTGCACGAGATCGGTCACGTGGTGCAGTCCTTGTGGTCGGACTTCACCGGCGGCGGCGGCACGCACACCTTCGGCGACTCCGACCAACACCCACCGCTCTCCTTGAGCGAGGGCTTCGCCACCTTCTTCGGCGGGCAGGCGCAACTCAGTCGCGGACGCCCGGCGCAGTACGTGGACAGCAACGGCGGCGTGCAGACGGGCGGCGCGCAACTGCGTGCCGTGCTCGAGACGGCGCAGCCCTACGTGAACGACGCGCGCGGCATCGCCGACGAGCTCGCCGTGGCCTGCGCGCTGCACGACCTCGCCGACGACGTGAACGCCTTGGACTCCATGCCAGGAGTGGACGACGACCCGCTCGACGGCAGCCTGCTCGTGGACGGCGGCTCCGCCACGTCCGCCTTCTGGCGCGTGTTCAGCGAACCCACGAGCGAAGGCCTCGACGGAACGCTCAACAACGTGTGGGACCGCTGGTTCGAGCTGCACACCGTGGAACCGCAGCACGCCGCGCTCGCCAGCGTGTTCCAGAACTTCGGGCAGGACTTCACCGAAGACGCCGCCGAACCCGACGACACGCAGGCGCAGGCCACCTTGCTCCCCACGCTCCCGCTCGGCGGCTGGACCGAGGCGCGCACGCTCTACCGCACGGACGACGCGTCGCACGCTCCCGGCAACGGCGACGTGGACTGGTTCGCGCACGAACTCGTGGTCGGCTCGGTGATGAAGTTCCTCACGCGCTACCCGAACGCCGCGAACGACGCCGACACCCAAGCCGACACCACGGTGGAGTTGTTCGATCCGTCGGGCGCGTCGGTGGCCTTCGACTTCGACTCGGGCCCCGGGCGCAACGGGCGCGTCACCGACTTCACGATCACCGAGACCGGCACGTGGACCGTGCGCGTGGCACGCCAGGACCCCGTGGTGCGGCGCTACGGTCGTTACGAGTACCGCGGCCAAGTGCTCTTCGAGAACTTCGCGCCGCAGATCGACGCCGGCCCGACGGCACTGCCCGGCGTGATCCGCAGTGACGAAACCGCCGAACTCAGCGCCGTCGCGAGCGATGGCAACCCGGGCCAGGCGCTCAGCTACGAGTGGACGCCGCTCGACGGTGGCAGCATCGAAGGCAGCAGCGCACTGGTGCAGTTCGTGCCGCCGACGGTCGAGCGCGACACCGAGGTCCGCGTGCAACTGGTGGTCATCGATGCGCTCGGCGCGACCTCGCCCGCGGAGGTCGTGTCGCTGGTCGTGCGCCCCGCGGCCGTGGGGGCGTGCGCCGAAGCCGCGTCGATCGCGAGCGTGGGCACGGGCAAAGCCGGCGCGCTGGGCGTTCCGCTGCTCAGCGCTGTCGGCGTCCCCACCTTGCCGACGACGAACCTCGTGCTGCGCGTGAGTGGCGCACTCCCCGGCGCAACCGGCACGCTCGTGGCAGGACTCGCGCGCCTCGACGCGCCCTTCGATCAAGGCACGCTGCACCCGCGCCCCGACGTGCTCCTGCACGTGACCGCCGACGCCTCGGGAAACCTGGAGCTCGCCGCCCCGCTCATGGAGAACGCCGCGCTCTGCGGTTTGGTCGTGAGCGTGCAGGCCTTGTTCCCCGGCGACCCCGGCGCGAGAGGGCACTTGCAGACTGCGCAGAGCAACGCGCTCGACCTCGGCTTGGGGAACTGAGAGCGCGCGGACGCGGTCGTCGTGCGTGGCTCAGCCGAAGCTCTCTTTGTGCACGCGCTGCTTGGGCACGCCCAGCGCATCGAGCGCGGCGAGCACGGTTTCCTGGAAGCGCGGCGCGGGTTCTTCGCCGGCCTCTTGCGCGCGCAGCTTGTCGAAGCGCGAGATCGCCGGGCCGCAACTGAACACGTCCACGCTGGCGCTGTCGCCGAGGAACTCTTCGATGAGCGCGCGGTCCACGCGACCGACTCGCACGTCAGGGCCACGGCGCGCAGCGTCGGGCTCGCGACTCAGCGCGTGGATCACGCGCAAGCGTTCGGGAAACGCGTGCTGCAGCGCGGCGAGTTCTTCGCGATAGATGATGTCGTCCCAGGTCTTGTTCCCGTAGATCAGCGTGTGCGAGAGACCGGGGTGATGTTCGAGGCTGTACTTGAGGGTCGAGCGGTTGGGCACGATGCCCGAGCCCGCGCAGAGGTGCAGCAGCCGCGAGCTGCGCGCTTCGATGTCTTCGGGCAAGGCATAGGGGCCGGTGAAGCCGGTGATCACCATGGACGTGCCGGGCGGTGTGCGGCGCACGAGCAGCGGCGACAGGAGCGGCGGGAAGGCGGTGTGCCCTGAGCGGTAGCGCTCTTCCTTCACCGTGATCGCCAGGCGCTTCTCATGCGGCGACGACGCGATGGAGTAGGCGCGCGCGGTCTCCTTGCGGCCCTTCACGTCTTCGAGGTACTGCACCCAGCGCCCCAACGACGCGAACTGGTGCGGGTCGATCGTGAGGAAGTGCCCCGGGCGGTAGTTGAGCGCTTCGTTGCCGGTGAACAACTTGAGCGTGGTCGTGTCTGCCGTCTCGCGGACGACCTCACTCACCATCACTTCGAGTTGCTTGATGCGGCGTCGCGTGCCGGTGCCGCTCGCTGCGGGCGCTGCGTCGGTCATGCAGGAACTCCTCGCGAGACGCAGGGCCTCGCAGCTCGACTAGTGCGCGGTGCCCTTCACCGCGTTGCTCAAAGACACGCCGAGGATCGCGGCGGCGTCGGTGATGGCCCACTGCGCGTAGATCTCGGTGCCGCTCGGCACACCCGCCGGGAAGTTGAAGGACAGGTTCACGCGCCCCGTCGGCGAGGTGTTCGTGAAGAGCAGCAGGCCGAAGGGCAGCGGCTTGAGCGTGCCGCCCTTGAAGGCCGTCGGCGTGGAACCGATCGAGGCGAACAGCGCGGCGAAGGCGTCGGGCGCCGCGCGCGCGAGCGAGAGCTGGTTGGGCGCGCCGTCGAGCAGACTGCCGCTGCCCGCGAACACAGGGTTGCCCGCCACGCCTGGGAGCGCGCTGCCGTCGTCGGTCCACGTGGACTCGAGTTCGATCGAGAGCGACTCGAAGACCATGCCCATGGCGTCGAAGGGGCCGTCTTCGATGCGGTAGGAGAACACTTGCAGGCCGCTGAAGTCGTAGCTGCCGAGCGCGTCGAGCAAGTCGAGGCTGGGGACGGCGTCGGGGCCGTAGGTCACGGCGGTCACCAAGTTGAAGTCACCGAAGCCGCCGACTTGATCGAGCGGCACGCCCACGGAGACGTCCACGTCGGTGGCGACGAAGAAGCCGTCGACACCGGGGTCGTTGTCGCGGATCACGAAGTAGGGCGTCTGCCCCGCGGGGAAGGGCGACTTGAGCGGCACACTCACCGACTCGAACTGCAACTCGAAGGAGTCGGGGTCGATCACGTAGCCGCGCGTGGGGAAGCTCGCGCTGTTCACGAAGTCGTCGCTGTCGAGCAAGCAGGTCAGGCTCACCGACTCCCCCACCACCGGCATGCCGAGCGCGCCGGGGTTGATCTGGTTGAACTCCACCTCGGCCGTCCAGGTGACGCGCACGGTGTCGCCGGCGAACACGGGCGCGGACTGCGCCGCGAACAAGATGCCGAGAAGAAAGAGGACGCGCATGGCCGTGCTCCGAAGGGGGCCGACACCGTACCGCAAGTGGGCAGCACCGCAGCGAGCGCGAAGCTCCCAGCAGCGTCGGCACGCGGTATCCTCTGTGAGGCTCGTCGTGGGAGTGAGGTTGCCGGGAGCGCGGAGCACCCGGGCCTCGCTGCAGGTCGAACGCGCCGACCTGCGTGAGGACCCCACCGTCAGCACCGACAGAAACCTCGCCTTCGACGCAGCGCTCCCCGAGTTCTACGACGAGTTGCGACGGGTGGCCGCGCGTCAGCTCGCGCGGGAAGCCCCGAGAGCGAGCCTGCAACCCACCCTGCTGGCGCACGAGGCCTACCTGCGTTTGGCGCGCCAGCGCAGCGAGTTGCTCGTGGAACGCTCCTACGTGATGGCCGCCGCGGCGAGCGTGATCCGCCGCCTGCTGGTGGACCACGCGCGCGCTCGCAAGCGCCTCAAGCGCGGCGGAGACTGGACGCCGATCCCGCTCGAGAACCTCGAACTCCCGGGCTCGCCCGCCTGCGACGTGGTGGAGCTCGACGACGCCCTCGACACGTTGCGCGGGCTGCACCCGCGTCAGGCGCGCGTGGTCGAGTTGCGCTTCTTCGGTGAGCTCTCGATCTCCGAAGTGAGCACGACGCTCGGCGTCAGCACGCGCACGGTGAACGACGACTGGCGCATGGCGCGCGCCTGGCTCCGCACGCAGCTCGACGACGCGCGCCCCCGGTGAACGCCGAGCTCTACGCGCGCGCGGAGGTCGTGTTCACGGCGGCCTGCAAGCTCCCTCCGAGCGAGCGCGAGGCCTTCGTGCAACAGTCCTGCGGCGACGACCTCGAGTGCCAGCGCACCGTGCTCGCGCTGCTCGCTGCGGACCCGGGCGAGAGCAGGTACGCAGCGAGTCCGGACCACGCGCGGGCCACCGAGAACGCGTCGGCCGAGCGCACGGCGGGCGCTCGACTGCACGACCTCGCCGGCGCCTTCGCCCCCGAACACATCCGCGACTACCGCGTGCTCGACGTGCTCGGTGTGGGCGGCTCGGGCGTGGTGCTGCGCGCGCGACAACCCGGCCTGGATCGCGACGTGGCGATCAAGCTGCTCCACGAAGAACATGTCGACGAGCACGTCGCGCGCCGCTTCGCCGTCGAGGCGCACGTGCTCGGCAGCCTCGACCACCCCGGCATCGTGCGCATCTTGGAGAGCGGCAGCGCGCCCAGCCACACCGGAGAACGCCCGTTCTTCGTGATGGAACTCGTGGACGGTCTGCCGATCACCCAGTTCGTCCGCGAGCACCGGCTCGACACACACGCCTGTCTCGCCCTGCTGATCGACGTGGCCGACGCGGTGCATCACGCGCACCAACGCGGCGTCGTGCACCGCGACCTGAAACCGGCCAACTTGCTCGTCACCGAAGCGGGCCGCCCGCGCATCCTCGACTTCGGCCTGGCGCGCTCGCTGCGGCGCGGCCAGGGCATGACCACGCTCGACGGCGGCGCCGACGCGGTGCTCGGCACCTTCGGCTACATGAGCCCCGAGCAGCGTCGCGGGGAGCTGGCGCGCGTGGACATGCGCTCGGACGTCTTCTCACTCGGCGCCATCGCCCACGAGCTGCTCTCGCTCGCCGCGCGCACCGACGACGACTCCGCGCCGCGCCCCCCGCGCCCCCCGCGCCCACTCGACGCCCCCTTCGAGCCGCTCGGCCGCTCGCACCCCAGCCTGCGCGGCGACATCGAGTCGGTGGTCGCCAAGGCCGTGGCCGAGGAACCGACCAAGCGCTACGCCTCGGCGGCCGAGTTCGCCGCCGACCTGCGCGCGCTCCTGCGCGGCCAAGCAGTGAGCGCGCGTCGCCCGAGTGAACTCGAGACACTCTGGCGCAACCTGCGTCAGCACCCACGACTCACGGCCAGCGTGCTCTCGATCATGCTCGCGCTGGCCGTCGGGCTCTCCGTGCAGTCGGCCGCCGTGACCCGCAACCGACAGGAGGCCGAGCGCCTGCAGGCCCTCTTCGAGCAACTCGCGATCCTGCTCAACGACCCACATCCGAATGCCGACGGCGAGATCGTGCCCGTGTCCGAGGTCTCTGTGCGCGAGAAGTTCGCCAGCGCCGGCAGCTTCGTGGAGGACCTCGCCGAGCGCGATCCCTCTGCGGCCGGAGGGATTTCCATGATGGCAGGACGCGTGCTCGGCGCGCTGGGAAACAGTGCCGAAGACCGCGAGCGATCGCGCGAGTTCATCGAGCGTGGCGTGGAGTTGCTCAGCGAGGGAAGCGGCCCGGCCCATCCCCAGACCCTCGACGCGCGCCGCGACCTGGTGGCCGCCGCTGCCTTCGACCGCGAGACCGACAAGGCGCTGCGTCTGCTCGCGGAGCTCGAGCGCGATGCCGCCGGCCTGCTCGACGACGCCCCCGAGCTGCGCCTCCAGCTGGCCGCCGCGCGCGAGCGCCTCGCCTTCCAGAGCGGCAAGTCCGACACCGCAGAGCTCGCCTCGATCCTGAGCCAAGCCACCCACGAACTCGGCCCCGAGCACAACTTCACGCTGTACACGCTGCTCGACCTCGCCGGCCGCAGCCCTGCGGAGCACGGGCTCGAGCTGCTGGCCGAGCAGGCCGATCGTCTCGCGGAGCTGGGGCGCCCGCGCATGGCCTGGCGCGCCCGCCTCGTGGAGGGTCGACTGCTGGCCAAGCTCGCCACCGACAGGGGCGACCGGGAGCGCTTCCAGCAAGCGCTCGACACGCTCGAAAGTGCCGCGCAGCTGGCGGAGACGCTCTTCGGCGTGGCGTCGTCGCCGGCGGTGAACACTCGCGAACGTCTCGCGCTCGCACGCGAAGACTGGCACGCCACGCACAGCACGTCGCCGACATCGCTCGACTGAGCGGCTCGCCGCGCGCGCTGGATCACAGCAACGTGCAACGCCAGCGCGCGATTCCGCGCTGCGCCCGAGCGCGACGCGCTCTCAGCTCTCGCTGCGGGCGCTGTCCGTCTCGGCGCTGAGACTCGGCTCCGTCGGCTCGACAGCAGACGCTTCGCCGCCCTCGGCTTCCGCGTCGACGCTGCCGTCGTTGGCCTGAGCCAGCTCCGCCTCGAACTCCTCGCTCACTTCCTGCTCGAGCAGGCTCGGGTCGGTGGAACCGTAGCGCGTGGAGAGCTCCAGCAGCGACGCGTTGGCCGTGTCGACCGCCGACGAGACTTCGCGCAGCGCCGACTCCACGCGGCGCAGCTCTTCGAGCTTGCGATCCACCGTGGCCTTGCGCAGGCCGTTGCTGTCGCGACTCTTGCGCAGCGAGGTCTTCACCGACTTGCGCACGGCGACCACGTACATCTCGAGCACCTTCGTGCTCAGGTGGTCGAGGGCTTCGTCGAAGAAGTTGTCGAAGGCGTCTTCGATGGCGTCTTGCAGCGCGTCGCGGCCAGGGTCTCCCAGGCGACGCTGCTTGGCCTGACTCGTGATCAACTTGCTGGGCGCCGCCGCCGGGCCGAGCAGGCGCTGACGCACGGCGCCGCGTCCACGGAAGAAGAGGTAGTCGAAGAGCCCCTTGCGCACCGGCACTTGCTCGGTGCTGATGCGCAGGCGCGCGCCGGCCAAACCTTGGGCGGGCTCGATGCTGCCCAAGCTGCGCCGACCGAGCGCGCCCAGGTCGAGCCCCACGTTCTGGATGTCGCGCACGAGTTCGTCGGGCAGGGAAGCACCGGCGGACTCACTTCCGGCCACGGTGGAGAGCACGCCGCGCGCGGTCTCGGCCAGGTCTTCGCGGGCGCGCGAGAGCAGCGGGCGCAGGGCGTCGTCGATCAGATCTTGGAAGGACGAGTCCTGGTGGAACCACTCGTCGACGGCGTCGGCCAGGGCGATCGAGCAGCTGTCGCGCAGCTTGTCGACGCGGCCGCCGGCGATGGCCGTGAGGTCGTCGCCCAGCGCGGAGAAGCAGTCGTCCCAACCGCAGGCTTCCAGACGCGTGATGGCGTGCTCGGTGGCGGCCAGCTGTTCGGCTTCGGTGCCCAGCGACGCGACCTGCGAGGCCAGGTTGCTGACTTCGTCGCGCTGACAGGCCTGATCGACTTCGCCCAACAGGCCGCGCGCCTGGCGCAGCGAGTCACCCAGGAAGGCGCTCATGTAGTCGGTGCTGTTGAGGTAGTCGGTGAGGTCTGATTGGAAGGCGTGGAAGTTGGCCAGGCCGACCGGCTCTTCGCTGGACGCGGCGTCGTCGTTGTCTTCGCCGCGCAGCCGCTGACTCGCTGCTTGCAGCAGGTCCACCGGGTAGATGCGCAGGCGGCCTTCGTCGACCGCTTGCTTCAGCGGCGCGGTCATCGACAAGTTCTCGAAGGCGGTGATGATGCGATCGGGGTCGCTGGTCTCGAGGCTCGGGCCGAGTTCGCCGTCGGGGAACAGGTCGCGCTTGGTGGAGTCGATGTTGACCACCAAGAAGATACGGCTGAACAGGTCGAGCAACTGACCGAACTCGTCGAACACTTGCTCGAGGAACAGGTTGTCGGTCTTGACCACGAAGATCGCGCAGCTGGCCGTGTTGCGGAACTCACGCGTCATGCGGTCGTAGCCGAACTTCATGCGGCTGTAGAGCCCGGGCGTGTCGACGAGCACCGCCGAGCTGCGCTCGAGGTGGTTCGCGGGCAGGCGCACGTCGATGCGGCGGATGGCTTGCGGGATGTGCGTGGCGGGATCGAACTCTTCGACCTCAGTGCTCTCGCTGACCGGCGCGTCGGAGGCCTCCTCACTGAGCGCCGCGTCACGCAGGTCGGCATCGCCAGAACTCAGCGCCGGCGGCTGCTTGGCGCGCCCCTCCACCTCGCGGATGCGCTCGGCCAGCTCGTTGTGCGCCCACTCCATGAGCGTGCGCATGGAGTCCATGTCGCGGAACTCTTCGCTCTCGCCGGTGTAGCGCGTGACCTCGAAAGACACCTGGTCGGCGTGGCTCACGTAGACCATGCAAGGATAGGCCGGGAGCGTGGTGACCTCGCTCACGTAGGCGCCGCTGAGGGCGTTCATCAGCGTGGACTTGCCGCTCTTGAGCGGGCCGAAGATGAGCACGTAGGCCTGCTGCTCGGCCACCTTGTCGGCCAGCGAGCTGAGGTGGTGGCGCACGTCGAGCACGGTGGGCAACAGGCTGCGCAGCGCGGCCTTGTCGGACACCTGATTGAGCGTGTCGGCGGCCTTGGTGAGCGGCGCCAGCACTGGGCGCACGACGCCGTCGAACTCGTTGCAGAACACGGAGAGCAGGGTCTTCATGGTTGCGTCGTCCACTGACGAGCAGAGTCGCAGCGACGAGGTCCTGCTCGTCGACGAGTCTGGTCGAGATCCGCGTGCAACGATACTCCCCCTCCACACCTGTTTCGACCGCGAAAAGCGCTCCTCACGAGAAGCTCTCGACGTGCCGCCGCGAGACTGGAGCGCGCGCGTCGCCGCCTGATAGTGTGGGCTCTTTCCCTGCCACGGAAACCATGGACGCCGCTCGCCCCCCGACGCCTCGACGGCGGCCCTCACGCTTACGCAAGCTGCTCATCCAGCTCGCCCTCGTGCTGCTGATCGTGCTCGGCGCCGAGTGGAGCGTGCGCGCGATGTTCCCGCGCTCGTCAGCAGGCGGCGACGCCTTCGTGGGCTTCACGGGCGACACGCCGCTCTTCGTGCTCGACGACTCGGGCGACACGTTCGTCACCAACCCGCTGCGTAACCGGCCCCGCGAGAGCTTCAACCCGCAGCAGTTCGCGGCGGACAAAGCGGCCGGCACGAAGCGCGTCGCTTGCGTGGGCGGCTCCACCACTTACGGACGCCCCTACCGCGACGCCACCTCCTTCCCCGGTTGGCTGCGCGCCGCGCTCCCGCTCGCCGACCCCTGGCACGACTACGAGGTGATCAACGCCGGCGGCATCAGCTACGCCAGCTACCGCGTGGCGCGCGTGGTCGACGAGCTGCTGCGCCACGACCTCGACCTGCTCGTGATCTACACCGGGCACAACGAGTTCCTCGAGGAGATCACCTTCGGCGACACGCTCAAGGATCCCAGCGCGCTGCGCCGCGTGGCCAGCTGGCTCGACACGAGCGCGCTCTTCGGTCTGGCACGACGCCTCGCCGGGGTCGACGCCGCCTCCGCCGCGCCCGCCACCACGCTGCCCGACCAGGTGGCGCCGCTGCTCGACTCGTCCGTGGGCCTCGACGCCTACACCCGCGACGACACCCGCGCCGCCGACATCCTGGCGCACTTCCGCGCGAGCGTGGAGCGCATGCTCGCAGCCGCGCACGCCGCCGAGGTGCCCGTGCTGCTCGTGGCGCCCGCCAGCCAGCTCGTGGGTTGCGCCCCGTTCAAGAGCGCGCCCGACGACGGACTCAGCGAGTCACAGCTCGCCGACTTCGCCACGCACCTCGCGCTCGCCGACGACAACGCGCGAGCCTTCGACCAGCGACGCGCCGCCGCGCTGCGCGCCAACTTGATCGCGCCACGCCACGCGCACGCCGCCTACCTCGACGGCGAGCTCGCGCTGCGCGTGGGAGACCGCGAACACGCGGCGCGTGCCCTGCGCAGAGCGCGCGACCAAGACCTCGTGCCGCTGCGTGCCCCGAGTCCTTTCGTGAACACGGTGCGTGAACTCGCGCGCGACGAACGTGTGTGGTTCCTCGACGCCGAGCTGCTGCTCGCCAAGCGCGCGGAACGTCTCACGGGGATCGGGCTTCCGGGGCCCGAGTCCTTCCTGGACCACGTGCACATGACGCCCGAGGCCTACGCCGAGCTGGCCTTCGCGCTGCTCGACGTGCTCGTCGACAACAGCTGGTTGCCGCGCGCACCGGAGTTCGACGCCGCGGCGCGCGCCGAGCTCGTGGCGACCCGCGTGAGCGCACTCGACACCGAAGACCACGTGCGCGCGCTGGAGCGTCTCTCGGCCGTGCTCGACTGGGCCGGCAAGCGCGAGGAAGCCGAAGCGCTGAGCCTGCGCGCCCAGGAGTTGGGCGGCGGCGCGAGCGCCTTCGGACACTGGCAACAAGGGCACTTCGCGCGTGCCCGCGGCGATCTCGAGGGCGCGGCGGAAGCCTACGCGCGCGCGCTCGAACTCGACCCCGAGTACCTCGAAGCGCTGCTCAACCGCGGCGAAGTGCTGCTGCGCCTGGAGCGTCCGCGGGAGGCGCGCGAACACTTCGAGACCGCGCTCGCGCTCGACCCCGAACTGCTCGCCGCGCGCTTCGGACTGGGCGTGGCGCTCGGGCAGCTGGGTGAACGCGCCGCCGAGCGCGCCGCCTACCAAGCCGTGCTCGCCAGCGACGCCACCCACGCCGACGCCTGGAAGCTGCTGGCGATCTCCTACAACCGCGACGGGCGCGCGACCGAGGCGCTCGACAGTCTCAGCCGTGGCCGCCTCGCTGTGCCGAACAACCCGGCGCTGGCTTTCAATCACGGCGTGTTGTTGCGTCGCGCTGGGGAGCTCGACGCCGCCCGCGCCGCCTTCGAACGTGCGCTCGAGCTCGCGCCCGACAACAACGCCGCGCGTGTTCAGCTGGAAGAGCTGCGCTGACGTGCGTCTGCTCACCTGGAACATCCACAAGGGCATCGGCGGTATCGATCGCGCCTACCGCATCGAGCGCACACTCGAAGTGCTCGCGCACCACAACGCCGATGTGCTCCTGCTGCAAGAGGTCGACCAAGGTGTGCCGCGCAGCCGCCGACACGACCAGGCGGCGCTGATCGCGGAGCGCCTCGGCTACAAGCACGTGGCCTTCGCCGCGAACGTCTCGCTGCGTGAAGGCCGCTACGGCAACGCGCTGCTCTCGCGCCGCGACATCCTGCACTGGGAGAACGTGGACCTCAGCTTCCCGATGAAGAAGAAGCGCGCCGCGTTGCACGCCGTGATCGAAGCGCGGCTGGGTCGTCATCGCCATCGCTTGCACGTGTGGAACCTGCACCTCGGCTTGTCCGGCCTCGAGCGCGCGTGGCAGCTGCGCAAGTTGCTCGGGAGCGACAGCCTGCGACACCTCGATGCGCGCAGTCGGCTGGTCGTGGGCGGCGACACGAACGACTGGGCGGGCACGCTCTGGCCGCGCGTGATGCGGCCGGCGGGTTTCGAACTCGCCAGTGGTCGTGGGCGCGCGGCGCTGCGCAGCTTCCCGGCGGCCGCGCCCAGCGGTGCGCTCGACAAGTTCTTCCTGCGCGGCCCGCTGCGTCGCCGGCGCTGCCATCGTTCGCGTCTCGCCGTCGCGCGCAAGGCCAGCGATCACCTGCCGCTGATCCTCGACCTCGACCTGGACGCTCCGTGAAGCTGCCCAAGCTCCCCGAGTTGAGGCGACTGCTGCGCCGCCCGGAGCTCGTCGAAGGCAACTCGGTGGAGTTGCTGCCCGGCGGCGCGTGCTTCTACCCGCACATGCTCGACGCGATCGACACCGCGCGCACCGAAGTGCTCGTGGCCACCTACCTGTGGGAGTCCGACGAGCTGGGTCGCAAGTTCGTGGCCGCCTTGATGCGTGCCGCACGCCGCGACGTCGCGGTACGCGTCATCGTCGACGGGGTCGGGAGCCGCGGGCTCACGGCGGCCGACCGCCGCGCCCTGGAGCGCTCGGGCGCGGAGTTCGCCGTCTACCACCCGGTGAACTATCCCGGGGCGAAGCTGTTCCGTCGTCTGCACAAGAAGCTGCTGCTGGTCGACGGCACGCGCGCCTACGTGGGCGGCGCAGGTTTCGCCGACGCCTGGGTGGCCACGCCGCCCGCCGGTTGGTGGGACTTGATGGTCGAGCTGCGCGGCCCCGTGTTGGCCTTGCTGCGACAAGACTTCGCGCGCGACTGGCGCAAGACGAGCTCGCGCACGCTCCCCGAGATCGCCGAGCCCGCACGCCACGGCGACGAAGCACTCATGGTGCTCGTGTCGCGCTACGGTCGCCCGCAGTTGCGACGGCAGCTCGTGCGTCGCGTGTTGCGCGCGCGCCAGAGCGTGGACATCACCGCCGCCTACTTCGTGCCCGGCCCGGGCCTGCGCCGTGCCTTGCGTCGCGCGGCGCGGCGCGGCGTGCGCGTACGGCTGCTGCTGCCGGGCGCGCGCACCGATCACTTCGCGGTGTGGAGCGCGGGGCGCCGTCACTACGCCAAGCTGCTCAAGCTCGGGGTGCAGATCCACGAGTGGCAGCCCGGCATGCTGCACGCCAAGTACGCCGTGATCGACGACGACTGGGGCTTCGTGGGCAGCAGCAATCTCGACAACTGGAGCCTGCGCAGCAACGCCGAGCTCGACGTGACCTTACGTGCCGGCCCTGCGCTCCGAGCACTCTCCGCGCGTTTCGCGCTCGACCTCGAGGAGACGCGCTGCATCGACGCCGAGCGATGGCGCGACCGCCCGCTCGGCCTGCGCATCGCCGAGACCTTCTTCGGTTGGTTCGACCCGCTGCTCTGACGCGCGCTCAGCGCTCGGCCGCGGCCGCCACGTCCATCGGGCGTCCGCGCAGCTTCGCCCACCCCGACTGCGCGTCGTGCAGGATCAACATCGAGACCGGCACCACGATCAGCGTGATCGCCGTGGCGAAGAGCACGCCGAAGCCCAGCGACACCGCCATCGGGATCAGGAACTTGGCCTGCAAGCTACGCTCCATGAGCAGCGGCGAGAGCCCGGCGAAGGTCGTCAAGGAAGTGAGCACGATGGCGCGGAAGCGCGCGGGCCCGGCCTGACGGATCGCGTCGAGCATCGCAGCGCCGCCGCGATGCAACTGGTTCGTGTAGTCCACGAGCACGAGGCTGTCGTTGACCAACACGCCGGTGAGCGCCACCACGCCGAAGGCCGACATGATCGAAACGTCCATGCCGAGCAGCAGGTGCCCCCACAGCGCGCCCGCCAGACCGAAGGGGATCGCGAGCATCACGATCGCGGGCTGCACATAGGAGCGGAAGGGCACGGCGAGCAGCGCGTAGATGATCAGCAGCGCGAGCAGGAAGCCCGCCTTCATGCCGTCGAGCGTGTCGGCTTGCTCGGCCTGTTCACCTTCGAGCGTCCAGTTCACGCGCGGGTGGGCGCGCAACATGTCGGGCAAGACGCGTTCGGTGACGTCGGCGAGGATCGTGTTGGGATCGTTGACGGCCAGGTCGACCTGCGCGCGCACGTGGATCGCGCGATGACGTTCGGCGCGCTCGATGACCGCGTCGCCGCGTGTGAACTCGGTGACGGCGGCCGCGCGCAGCGGCATCTCGAGACCGTCGCGCAAGCGCAGACGCACGTCGTCGAGATCGCCCACCGAGCGGCGCTCGGCCTCCGGATAACGGATCATCACGCGCACTTCGTCGCGCCCGCGCTGGATGCGCTGCGCCTCTTCGCCGTAGAACGACTGACGCACCTGGCGCGCGAGGTCCTGGCGCGTGAGCCCCGCGGCGCGCCCCTCGGCGCTCAGGTCGAGACGGATCTCCTGCTTACCCGCGCGGAAGCTGTCGGTGATGCCGTAGACGCCCGGGTACGCAGCCAACTCCGCGCGCAAGGCGGCCGCCACGCTGCGCAACTCCTCGGGGTCGTTGCCCGTGAACTGGACATCGATGGGATCGCCGGTGGGCACCGCGGTGCTCTGGTACGTGAGCTCCACCGCGCCGGCCACCTCGCCCGCCGCGTCGCGCCACTGCGCCAGGAACTCACCCGAGCTGAACTCACGGTCCTCGCCCGGCATCAGCTCCACGTTGATCTCGCCGAGGTGACGACCCGCGAAGCCCGCGGTGTTGCCGAAGCCGCGGCTCGAGTCGTTGCGGAACGGCATGTCGCCCACCGAGGCGTGCACGTGGCGCACGATCTTGGGCGCGCCGTCGGCTTCCAGGCGGTCGCGCAAGGCCAGCGCGGCCGACTCGATCTGCGCGACGCCGCGCGCCGTGACTTCGTCGGACGTGCCTTCGGGCATGGTCAAGAAGGCCACGACGTTGTCGGCCTCGACATCCGGGAAGAAGGTGAAGCGGATGTGCCCGGCGCCGAAGAGCGAGAAGGTCAGCGCCACCAACGCGAGTCCGGCCGCGAGCACGACGTAGCGCGCGCTCAAGCAGCGCTTCAGGACCGGTTCGTACACGCCACCCACGAAGCGCGTGAGTCCCGCGCTCACCTTGTCTTGCACACCTTCCCACGCGCGCAGCAACCACATGCGCCCCGCCTGCTTGCGATGTTTCAGGTGCGACAGGTGCGCCGGCAGGATCAGCAGCGACTCGACCATCGAGAACACGAGGATCGGCACGACCACGCGCGGCAGCTGCGAGATGAACTTGCCCATCGTGCCGGGGATCACCATCAGCGGCGAGAACGCAGCCACGGTGGTGAGGATCGCGAAGATCACCGGCACCATCACCTGGCGCGCGCCCCCCAGCGCGGCCTCGATGCCCTCGGCGCCCTTCTCGTGGTGCGCGTAGATGTTCTCGCCCACAACGATCGCGTCGTCGACCACGATGCCCAAGGCCACGATGAAGGCGAAGAGCGAGATCATGTTGATCGTGACGCCGACCGCGGGCATCAGCGCGACGGCGCCGAGGAACGCGATCGGGATGCCGGCCGCGACCCAGAAGGCGAGGCTCAAGCGCAGGAACAGGGCCAGCGTGAGGAACACGAGCAGCAGCCCGGCCTTGCCGTTGCGCAACATGAGGTCCATGCGGCCGCGCAGCACGCGCGCGTCGTCCATGGAGGTCGTGAGTTGGATGCCCGGAGGCAGGCGCTCGCTCGACGCGGCCACGTAGTCGGCCACGGCGTCGGAGATGGCCAGCGCGCTCTGCTCGCCCATGCGGTACACGCGCACCATCGCGGTGGGCAAGCCGTCGAAGCTCGAAGACTGTCCGGTGTCTTCGAAGGCGTCGACTACCTTCGCCACGTCGCCGAGCAAGAGCTGGCTGCCGTCGGGCGAGCTGCGCAACACGATCGCCTCGAACTCCGGGCGACGGTAGGCCTGCGCCTTGGTGCGGAAGAGCACCTCGCCGCCTTCGGTCTTCACCGAGCCGCCACTGAGGTCGAGCGAGGAGTTGCGCACGGCGGCGGCGAGCTCGTCGAAACTCAGGCCGTAGCGACGCAGGTCCGACTCGGAGACCTCGATCGAGACCTCGTAGGGACGCACCGAACTGAGCACGGCGCGCGTGATGCCGGGCAGCTCGAGGATCTCGTCGCGCACGCGTTCACCGAGCAGGCGCAGCGTGGTCTCGTCCACGTCGCCGGACACCGCCACGTTGACGACCTGCTTGGCGAGCTCGAACTCCGCGACCACCGGACTGTCGGCTTCGAGCGGGAAGGTGTCGATGGCGTCGACGGCGGCCTTCACGTCGTCGAGCACTTCGCGCACGTCTTCGCCCGAACGCACCTCGAGCGTGACCGAGCCGGCACCCTGCACGGCGCGCGAGGTCATCTTCTTGATGCCCTCCACGCCCTGCACCGCCTCCTCGATCTTGATGCAGATGCCCTCTTCGATCTCCTCCGGCGACGCGCCGCGGAAGGGCACGCTCACCGTGATCATCTCGGAGTCGACTTCGGGGAAGACCTCGAGTTGGATCGTGGTGAGACGCAGCAATCCCGCCGCGAGGATCACCAGCATGAGCATGTTCGCGGCCACGCCGTGGCGCGCGAACCAAGCCACGAAACCGCGCCTCATGGCGTGGCCTCGGCGGTCGTGTCGGCGACGCGCACTTGCATGCCCTCGACCACGATCTCGAGTTGCGTGAGGCAGAGCAGTTCGCCCTCCTCGAGGCCGGCGTCGAGCACGGCCACGCGGTCGTCCACGAAGAGCGGTTGCACTGTGCGCAGGTGCAAGCGCGCATCGTCGTCGATCACGGAGATCGAGCTGCCGTCGCGCAGGGCGGAGCGCGGGATCACGAACACGTCGCTGAGCAAACGTCCGCTCAACTCTGCGTTCACGAAGCGCCCGGCCATGAGCGGCGGACGCGCGCTCGCGACCTCACCGGCGCGCCCGTAGGGATCGCGCACCTCGGCCACCAGCGTGAGCATGCGCGAGCGCGGGTCGATCTCGCCTTCGGTGCGCACCAAGCGCGCGGGCCAAGTCCAGAGTCGGCCGCCGACCTGCGCGCTCAACTCGACCTCGTTGCCAGGTTCACCGTCGGCGCCGTGCAGCTCGAGATCCAGCGCGGCCAGGTCGGCGTCGGGAACAGGGAGACGCACTTCGGCGCGCTCGATGCCGATCAAGGTGGCCACGACGGCGCCGGCGGGCAGCCACTCGCCGAGCTCGGCGGCGCGCGCGGCGATGCGCGCGGCGAAGGGCACCCGCACGACGCAACGCTCGAGGTCGCGTTCGGCGCGCTCCACCCGCGCGCGGGCGGCGTCGAGCGCGGCGCGCGCGTCGGCCAACTGCGGCACGCGCAACAAGAAGGGTTCGGGTTCGCCCTCGCCGAAACGCTTCCACTCGTCGGCGGCCACGTCGGCCTCGTGTTGTTCGGTGGCCACGCGCAGCTCGGCCGCGGTGACCGCGCCGCGCGCTTCCACGAGCGCTTGTTGCACGTCGCGTGGATCGAGCCGCAGCAGCACGTCGCCCTGCTCCACGAAGCCACCCACCACACACGCTTCGCTCAACTCGATCACGCGCCCCGGCAACTCCACCGAGATCTCCGCTGTACGGCGCGGGCGGACGGCGCCGTGACTCGACACACGCAAGCGGTGCTCGCCGCGCGTGACGCGCCGCACTTCGACCACCGGCGCGTTCGAGGGTTTCTCCACGAGCTCGGTTTCGCGCGGGTTGCTGATCACGAAGGTGACCGCGAACCCGCCGAGCACCAGGACCACGAGGGCCAGGAGCAGTTGCACGCCGAGTTTCATGAGTCGGATTCCGGGTCGGTGTCGTCGTGGAGGTCGTCGAGCTGGGAGGCGTCGAAGCCGCCGCCGAGGGCCAGGTGCAGATCGACGCGGGCGTCGAGCAACTCACGGCGCACGCGCACGTGCGTGGCGGCGTCGAGCAGAGCGGTGCGTTCGGCGTCGAGCAGCTCGAGCAGGTCACCGAGGCCGCGGCGGTAGCGTTCGCGGGCGAGCTCGCGCGCGCGGCGGGCGTCGTCGGCAGCGGCGGCGCGGGCGTCGAGTTCCAGCGCGAGACTGGCGCTGGCGTCGAGCGCGCGCTCGACCTCGGAGAGCGCGTCGAGCAAGACGGCGGTGAAGCCGAGCAGGGATTCCGTGGCCGCCGACTCGGCCTCCACGACGCGCGCGCGCAACTCGCCACCTTCGAAGAGCGGCAGCACGAGTTGCGCACCGAGATCCCACACGCTGAAGTCGCCGTCGAGCAGGTCATCGATGTCGTCACTGCTCGTGCCCACGCCACCGGTGAGCGTGAGTCGCGGGTAGAGCGCGGCGCGGCTCGCGGCCACGCGCCTCTCGCTGGCCAACAAGCGGCGCTCGGCGGCCGCCAGATCGGGGCGACGCGCCAGCAGCTCGGCGGGCAAGCCTGCGGGCACGTGACTGGGCGTGTTCGGGAGCTCGCGCGGCAACACGAGGCGTCCGGTGGGCGCGCGTCCCAACAAGCGCTCCAGGCGGCGCAGTGTGTCGCGCGCTTCGCGCTCCCGCACCTGAACGTTCGACTCGGCCGTGGCGCGCTGGCTGGCCACACGACGCGCGTCGAAAGCAGGACGCAAGCCGGCGCGATAGCGCTGTTCGAGCACGGCTTCGTTGCGCTCCCAGGTGGCGGCGTTCGCCACGGCGAGCTCGCGTTGTTGTTCGGCTTCCACGGCAGCATAGGCGCTCTTGAGCACGGCACCGATGAGCGCCAAGCGCGCGCCGGCGAGATCCGCGTAGGCGGCTTGCTCGTCGGCCTGCGCCGCTTCGACCGCGGCGCCGAGACGCCCGAAGAGGTCGAGCTCCCAGCTCGTGTCGAGGCCCAGTTCGTAGGCCGTGGAACGAATGCTCACGGGCCCGGAGCCGGCTCCGGAACCACCGGGGAAGCCGATGAAGTTGCGCTTCACGCGCTGCCCCGTGAGGCCCAGCTGCGCCGACGGGAGGCGCGCGGCCCCGGCCACGTCGAAGCGCGCACCGGCGGCTGCGAGGCGCGCGGCCACTGCAGCCACGTCGGGATTGTTCGCCAGAGCTTCTTCGACGAGCGCGCGCAACTCGGGCTGCACGAAGTCGTGCCACCACGTGGGCTGCACGCGTTCCGCCTCAGCGGTGGAAGGCTCGGACGCAGTGCTGAAGGCGTCGGGCAACTCGAGCTCGACACGGCGCTCGTGAACAGGAGGCTGCGCGGCGCACGCGGCCAGCAGAGAGACACCGACAAGACTCAGCGCGGCTTTCAAACCTCACCCACCACAGGGCCCGAGAAGCCGGCCACCGAGAAGTCGACCAAGCGCTGCAACATCTTGTCGCGGTCATCGGCGCGGCACAGTCCTTCGGTGACCTCTTCGAGCAACTCGGAGTTGATCACCGTGTGACACAGCGCGCCGATCACGAAGTGCACGCGCCAGAACAACTGTTCGAGCGTGAGTTCCGGCAAGCACTTGCCGAGCGCCGCGCCGTAGCGCTGCGCGATGGGCTGCATCTCGTTGTGCACGATCTCGCGCAGCTCAGGTGACGGGTTGCCGTGCGCGCGCGCGATGAACACGAAGAACTCGCGGCCGTCGTGCAGGCCCACGCTCAGCGCAGGCTCGATGAAGGACTCCACGACGTCGCGTAACTCGAGCGGCTCACCTGCAGCTTCGAGCGCGTCGAGGCGCGCGAGGCGCAACTCGTTGATCGGGCGCAGGCGGCGCTCGATCACCGCGCGCACCAACTTCTGCTTGGAGCCGAAGTGGTAGTTCACCGCGGCCAGGTTGGCGCCCGCCTCCCCAGTGATCTGTCGCAGCGAAGCGCTGTCCAAACCGAAGCGCGCGAAGAGCTTCTCGGCAGCGTCGAGCAAGCGCTCGCTGGTGTCTTGGGGGGTGCTCATGGGAGGCGGGCGCGGCCTGCGGGACGACTTCGAACGTGCGTTTGAATCATACGTTTCATCGTCTACCTGTCCAGAGCTCTTGAGCGATCTTCGTTGGCGGGCGGCAGAATGCGCCCATGACCCCATCACTCATGCCTGCTCAACGCCTGCGCCCGGCCGCGCACGACACCCGTCGCTCCCCTCGCGCGGCGCTCGCTTGGCTCTCACTGCTGCTCGTCGGCCTGATCGGGTGCCAGAGCGTGCCCGAGGCCGAGTTGCTCTTCCGCGGCGGCCAAGTGCTGAGCATGGAAGACGACGCCCCCGCAGCCGAAGCCCTCGCCGTGGCCGACGGCCGCATCCTGTGGCTCGGCGCCGAGGCCGACGCGCAGGCGTGGATCGGCCCCGACACCGAGATCGTGGAGCTAGCCGGCCGCACCCTGCTGCCGGGCTTCGCCGACTCCCACCTGCACCTGCGCGGCGTGGCCAACCAACTCGCCGAGCTCGACCTCACCGGCGTGGCCTCCTATCAAGAACTCGTGCGACGGGTGCGCGAAGCCGCCGAGCGACTGCCGCCGGGCACCTGGATCCTGGGTCGCGGCTGGGACCAGAACGACTGGCCCGACACACGCCTGCCGCACCACGCCGCGCTGAGCGCTGTCACGCCGGATCATCCCGTGGCTTTGCGACGCATCGACGGTCACGCGCTGCTGGCCAACGCCGTGGCTTTGCGCGCCGCGGACCTGAACGCACAGAGCGTCGACCCGAGTGGCGGGCGCTTGCTGCGCGACGCCGAAGGTCAACTCAGCGGTGTGCTCGTCGACAGCGCGATGGCGCCGGTCGGACGGCAGATCCCGGCGCAGACCGAGGCCGAGATCCGCAGGCGTCTCGCCGCCGCCTTCCCCGTGTTGCACGCCTACGGCTTGACCTCGGTGCACGATGCCGGCGTGAGCTTCGACGACGCCGATCGCTTCGCGCGCCTCGACCGCGACGGTGCCTTCCCCTTGCGCGCCCACTTGATGATCCGCGCCGGCGCCTTCGACCTCGAGCAGCCCGAGCGCAACCCCGCGCCGCGCCACGACCTCACGGGCAGCGGCCGCGTGCAGATGCGCGCCATCAAAGCCATGAGCGACGGCGCACTCGGCTCGCGCGGCGCCGCCTTGCTGCAACCCTACAGCGATGAACCCGAGGTCGACGGCTTGGTCATCACCTCCCCCGAACGCGTGGAGGCCTTGGCGCGCTTTGCACTGCGCTACGGCTGGCAACTCTGCACGCACGCCATCGGCGACCACGCCAACCGATTCGTGCTCGACGCCTACGAGCGCGCGCTCGCCGACGCGCCCGCGAAGGACCCACGCCTGCGCATCGAGCACGCTCAGATCCTCCACCCCGACGACCTGCCGCGCTTCGCCGAACTCGGTGTGCTGCCGTCGATGCAAGCGCAGCACCAGACCTCCGACGCACCTTGGGCCGTCGAGCGCCTCGGGGAAGAACGCACGCGCTTGGCCTACGCCTGGCGCAGTCTCGTCGACAGCGGCGTGCGCATCCCCGGGGGCAGCGACGCGCCGGTGGAGGTCCCCGACCCGCTGCTCGCCTTCCACGCCGCCGTCACCCGCCGCGACGTGCACGGCGAGCCGCCCGGTGGTTGGCATCCCGAGCAACGTCTCACCCGCACCGAAGCGCTCAAGCACCTCACGTCGTGGCCCGCTTACGCCGCCTTCCGCGAGCACGAGTTGGGCAGCTTGGCGCCGGGCAAACTCGCCGACCTGGTCGTGCTCTCCGGCGACCCGCTGCGTACACCCGACGACGAGTTGCTCGACCTGCGCGTGGACCTCACGGTCTTCGAGGGACGCATCGTGTTCGAGCGCAACGAGCCGACCGACACGGCGACGACGGTCGCACCGTGAACTCAGCTGACACGCGCACGCAAAGCCCGAGCGAGGTCGACGAAGGCACGGGCGACACCCACCGCTCCCCCGCCGTGACCCTGCTCGACGGCCCGCTCGGCACCGAGCTGGAGGCGCAGGGCCACGCCACTCCCCCGCCAGCCTGGACCGCCGAAGTGCTGCTGCGTGCACCGCAAGCCGTGGCGCGCGTGCACGCGGCCTGGGCGGCGGCAGGCGCGCGCGTGCACACCACAGCCACGTTCCGCACGACCGAGCGTGCCCTGCGCGCACACCCCGACAAGCCCGACTGGCGCGCGCTCACCCGACACGCCGTGCGACTGTGTCGAGACGCCGTGCCGCGCGACCAGCTCGTCGCGGGGAGCATGGCGCCACTCGAAGACTGCTACGAACCCGCGCGCACCCCCGACGACGCTGCGCTCGCACGCGAACACGCAGCCCTCGCCGGAGAACTCGCCGAAGCGGGCGTCGATCTGTTGCTCGTGGAGACCATGCCCACGCTGCGTGAGTTGCGCGCCGCCGTCGCCGCTGCCGTCGCCACGGGGCGGCCTTGCTGGGCCGCCATCACGCTCGGCCCGCACGGCGACTTCTTCGATGCTGCAGGCGTGGACGAAGCCGCCAAGCTCGCGCGCGAAGAAGGCGCGGAGGCCTTCCTGTTGAACTGCTGCGCGCCCGCGCTCGTGGAGCCACAGCTGTTGCGTCTGTCGGCCAACAGCGCGCGCCCCGAGCGACTCGGCGCCTACGCCAACACGCTCTTCGGCGAGGCCTCGCCACAGGACTACCTCACGCTGGCACGAGCTTGGGTCGTAGCCGGCGCTTCCATCGTGGGCGGCTGCTGCGGCTGCACGCCCGCGCACCTTCAGGCGCTGCGTGACCAGCTTTCCGGCGCCGGCTCCGCCTGAGTCGTTGGTCGCAGCGGCTCGGCGGGCCATCATGGGCGGCATGACCGAACCGTCGAAGCCTGCCGAACCGTCGCGCCACGAGGCGCCCGCTCCTTCAACGAGAGCAACGCCCCAGGACGCGGCCTCCGCGTCGCCCGAACAGTTCCAGGCGCACGCGCACTCCGCGCAGGTCGACTCCGAACGCGCACACAAACTCGGTGAGCTCGCGCACAAGCACACGGCGCAGCGTCACGCGGAGATCCACGGGCTGTTCGAGATCCTCGGCAGCAAGCGGCGCCTGTTCTGGGTGAACTTCCTGGCCGGACTCTCACGCGGCATCGGCTTCTTCCTGGGCGTCACGCTCGTGGGCGGCATGCTCATCGGCGCGATGGCCTTGGCCTTCGACTTCGTGGCGTCGACCTTGGGTCTCAAGGAGCTGCGCTTCAGCTCGATGGTCGCGGGGCTGGCCGAGAAGTACTTCGAGGCCGAGAAGGTCTGGACGAGCGTGGACAGCGATGCCGGCTCGAGCGCAGGCACCGACGCCGACCTGGGTGCTGACCCCGACGGCACGCCGCAGGAGATGGTCGAGCCGCTCGAAGACGGCTAGCTCGCGGGCGTGTGCGCGCGTCGCAGGACCAACAAGGCGCGCGCCGTGCCCACGCTCGACACGGCGGCGGCACGCAGCGGATCGCGCACGAGGCCGTCTGCACCGATCGCGGCGTGCGCCGCTTCGAGGAGTCGCGAGCGGTATCGACTGGCGTGGGCTGGCGGCAACAGCTCGACCGCGCGCGACAAGGCCTCCGTGAGTTCCAGCTCGGCGAGACCGAAGTCCGCGCGCCAACGCGGCACGCGCGCGGCGGCGAGCTCGGCAGCGTGACGTCCGCGATAGCTGCTCTCGATCGCGTGCAACAACGCGTCTTCACTGAGACGACCCGGCGCCGACTCCGCGCGCTCGATAGCGGCGCGCAGACGCGCGAGCTGCGCCACCGGGAGCAACGCGGAGCTCGGTGCGGCACGACCTGTTGTGCTGGCGCCCGCGCCGTTGGGGACCTGGTTCGCAGCAGCGTTGCGCTGGATCCAGGCCCGCGCTCGGGCTTGCGCGGAACGACTCGCCGGCGTTGGTGTCCCGAGCTCCAGCGCTGCGAGCGCGCAGCGTGTGGCGAGCCAGCGGTCGGCGTTCAAACGCGCGCTGTTCCGCTCGGCGCGTTCCCGGCGCAGCTCGTGCAGGGCCCAGCCGCCGTCGCGATCTTGGCGCGCGAGGAGCGCAGCTTCGATGTCGGTGAGCGCGACGTCGCTGACCGTGTGTGCGGGAGCCGGGACAGCCAGCAGCAGCGTGGCCATCGCGGGTGGCGTGCCAGGCCACGTCAGCGTGGAGCAGAGCGCGAGGAACAGCGCGAGCGTCATCCGCCGCGAGGTCCTGCGAGCAAGCCGCCTTCGCGACCGAGGCGCGCGTTCTCGGTCTCCACGTTGGCGAGAGCCCTGTCGAGGGCGCGACGTTCGAGCGTGAGTGCCTGCGACTCGCGTGCGCGTCGCGTGGCGCCGAGCTGCTGCGCGAGGCGCGCCTGCTCGAGGCCCAGCTCCGCGACGGCGAGTTCTTCGATGCGCGCCTCGAGCTCCGCCGGCAGCACGCGCTCGAGCAACTCACGCCGGCGCAACACGGCCAGTTCGTGAGCCTGCGCCGCGCGCGACAGCTCGTCGCGCGCTTGCTGGATGAGCTGCGCCGCGGTGTCACTCTCGTGCTCACCCGCGTCGGCCCAGAGCAGTTCGAGCGCGGCCAGTTCGTCGCTGGCGAGGCGTTGTGCGGCGGCGGCGTCGGTCACTTGCAACTCGGCTTCACGCAAACGCAGCGGGACGATCAGCTCTTCGTGCAGCTTGCGCTCGCGACGCGCCCGCGTGAGGCGTCGCTCCGAGGTCTCCAACGCCAACGCTTCGCTGCGGACCTGCAACGTGTGTTCCAGTTCGAGCTGCGCGCTGCGCGCCTGCAGAGCTTCGAGTTCGCCGCGCAGATCGCCGCGCTGAGAGGCCAACTTCGCGGCGTCGCTGCTGAGCGGGGCCGGGCCGCGCGGAGCCTCGGGCTCAGCACGGGCGTTGGCGCGCTGCTGTGCCTCCATGCCTGCGAACTCGCCGGGCGTGACGCGCTTCCCCTTGGGGCCGGCGCACGCGATCGCGCTGGCCGAGCTGAGAGCGGCGAGCAACAGGGCGGCGGAGGCGAGGCGCATGAGCAGACTCCAACAGGGGTGACGAGGCCGCATCGTACGTCCCGCGCCCGCGGCTTCGAACCCTGCGAAACGGGATGTCACGCCAAGGCCGCCACGACGACGAAGCAGGCGAGCCCTCACGGAGTCGCACATGTCGTCGCCCCCTCGCCATCAGCCGCTTTCTGCACTCGTGCTCGCGCTGCTCGGCGCGCTGAGCGGCGTCGCCCAAGCGCAGTGGAACTCGCCGCAGCTCTCCGGGGAGCTGTTGTCGGGAGAGCAGGAGCTGCCGCCTCGGGGCGCGCAGGGCCAGGGCGCGTCGATCGAGCACCTGCTGCACTTCGTGGTCGAGAACGAGGTCGCGCTTGCGGATCCGGGCGCCACGCTCGGCGTGGGCGGCAGCGTGCTCGGGCGTCTCACCGACATGGAGGTCGCGGTCGTCGCACCTGGGCTCATGCTCTCAGCGCGCAAGCAGCAGAATCTCGCCGAGTGGAACGCGCTCATCGGCGACGACGACTGGGACGGCGACTTCTGGGAACACATCGGCGGTGAGATCGACGCGCTGGGTCGCGCGCCGTCGGCGCCCAGCAGCGGAGCGCTGCAAACCGAAGACTGGATCTTCAGCACGGAACATCCGTGGGGCTTGGCCACGCCCTTCTCACTCATCGACGCCTACGGTGCGCTCGACGGCTCACTCTTCCGCTTGCGCCGCAAAGCCGACGGGTCGCTGCGCACCGAGCGCTTCCTGAGCGAGAAGATGATCCTGAGGAGCTTGGGGCAAGGCACCGACGCCGCCACCGCCGATGTCGACGTGGACGCTTTCGCCGTCGACGCTGCGGGCAACGTGTTCCTTTCGTTCCGCAGCACCGAGTGGGTGAACGGACGCCTCGTGGCCGACGACGGCGTGGTGTGCCTCCCCATCTACTGCATGCACTACGACGACAGCGGCAACGTCGACCTGATCGAAGACGACTGCGCGCGCGTGGTGTTCGACAAGCCGCAGGTCGACACCTGGGTGCAACACGCAGCGCTCAACAACGCCGACGGCAGCCCGATCAAGATCCTGGAAGACCTCACGGGGCTCTCGCTCGACCCGCAGGGCGGCGTGTTGGAGCCGCTCGATCCGATCCCCGGTCTGCCCGACGGCGCGCCGCACATGCTGTTCACCGGAACGCGCCTGGGACCGATGGTGCTCAGCACGCGCGACGGCGGTCGCTTGGCGCAGCTCAACGGCAAGTCGCTCGGCGCGTCGCAGATCAGTGGTGTCGCGCTCGGACTCGACGCGGCCAGCACGCAGACCTCCGCCGCCGACCTCGCGGCGATCCACGTGGAGACGGCGCGGCCGAGCGTCCCTGTGATCGACCTGGAAGAGGGTCAGCTCCACTTCCTCTACAACCCGCAAGCCGAGCTGCTGCTCGACGGCTTCGCACCGAACAGTTGGGTCTGGTTGCTCTTCGACGCACACCTCCCACCCTCCTACGGCGAGGCCTGGAAGGCGCAGCCCTACGCAGGACCCGGCTCCAGCCAGCGGCTGGTCAGCGGCCAGGGCCTCCAGTTCCCGCTGCAGGTCGACGCCCGCGGCCGGGCGCGGATCGTGATGCCCCCCGCCGGCGAAGTTCACCACTCCTTCTGGGTGATGATCCAGGCGCTCGAGCTGGGCAGCGCGCGGCTCTCGCGGCCCGCCGCTGTGTGGTGCGATCACGGGGGGGCCTTGGCCGGCGCCCCCCTGCCCGATTAGGGTGCGGGGCTCGGCGCTGGGAGGAAACCGGCGCTCCCCCGGAGACCATCGATGAAGTTGCTCGAGAGCTACCTGGCCGGACGTTGGCAACGCGGATCCGGCGAGCCCACGCCGCTCGTGAATCCCACCACCGACGAGACCCTCGCGGGCGCCAGCTCCGAAGGGCTCGACCTCGCCGAGGCCTTGCGCCACGGGCGCGACGTGGGCGGGCCAGCCCTACGGGCGCTGAGCTTCGCCGAACGCGCCGCCGCGCTGAAGGCGATGAGCCAGGTGATCCACGCCGAGCGCGAGACGCTCATCGAGATGGGCGTGAGCAACGCCGGCAACACGCGCGGCGACGCCAAGTTCGACATCGACGGCGCCACCGCCACGCTGGCCGCCTACGCGCACTTCGCGAAGCGCCTGCCCGAGACTCCTTTCCTTCCCGACGGCGCGGGCATCAAGCTCGGGCAGTCGCCGCGCTTCCACGGGCAGCACGTGCGCGTGCCACGGCGGGGCGTCGCGCTGCACATCAACGCCTTCAACTTCCCGGCCTGGGGAATGATGGAGAAGGCCGCCTGTGCGCTGCTGGCGGGCATGCCGGTGCTCGAGAAGCCGGGCACCCCCACCGCCTTGATGGCCGAGCACATCGCCAAGGTCGTGGTGGCGAGCGGCGTGCTGCCTGAGGGCGCCTTCCAGTTCCTGGCCGGCGGCGCCGGCGACTTGCTCGATCACGTGGAGGCGCAAGACGTGATCGCCTTCACCGGCTCGTCCGGCACGGCGCAGCGTCTGCGCGCGCATCGCGCCGTGGTGGAGCGCGGCGCACGCATCAACGTGGAAGCCGACTCGCTGAATGCCGTGGTGCTCGGCGCCGACGTCGACACGGATGCCGAGGTCTTCGGCATGTTCGTGCGCGAAGTCGTCCGTGAGATGACGCAGAAGACCGGCCAGAAGTGCACCGCCACGCGTCGCATCATGGTGCCCGAGCCGCTCGTGGACGAAGTGCTCGAAGCGCTCACCGAAGGCCTCGGCGCCATCGCCGTGGGCGATCCTTCCGACAGCGCGTACCGCATGGGCCCGCTCACGAACCGCGCGCAGCTCGAGTCGGTGCAAGGTGGCATCGCGCGCTTGGCCGAACATGCCGACGTGGTCTGCGGCGGCTCCAAGTCGCTCTTCGACAAGGGCGCCTTCATTGCGCCGACCTTGCTGCGAGCCCACGACGCGAACACCGAGGTCTTCCACGCCGACGAAGTCTTCGGCCCCGTCGCCAGCGTGCTGCCCTACGACGGCAGCGCTGCTGAAGCGGCGCGGCTCGTGGCGCGCGGCGGCGGCAGTCTCGTCACTTCGGTCTTCAGCGACGATCGCAAGCTGCCGCTCGACCTCGCGCTCGAGTTGGCCCCCTGGAGCGGGCGCGTCTACCTGGGCTCGAGCAAGGTGGCCGAAACCGCAACCGGCGCCGGCCTGGTGCTGCCCGCCATGACCCATGGCGGGCCAGGGCGCGCGGGCGGCGGCGAGGAACTCGGCGGCCTGCGCGGCCTGGAGCTCTACAGCCAACGCACGGCGATCCAAGGCTTCAAGGCGCTGGTCGAGGGCACCTTCGGCGAGGCGGAAGCAGGCTGAGACGCGGGTTCGCCGTGCCGGTCCGACTCACCGGCGGAGCGGCGCGCTTCCACGTCGGCTCAACCTGGAGCCTGCCACGGCCCGATAGCAAACCTGCCGCGCCTCGACGGGCGCGCGAGGAGGGTTTGCCGTGTTCGATCAGCTGCACCGAGTCCGCGTCTTCGTCTTCCGCCGCGTGAAGGGCGCCTACGAGTATCTCGTGGTGCGCAACGAGCCGGTGATCGAGTCGTTCTGGAGCCCGGTCACGGGCAGCATGATGCCGGACGAGTCGTTGTTCCAGGCGGCGGTGCGCAGCGTCGGAGAACAGGTCGGGCTCACGGCGCCGCGACAGATCGTCGATCTCCAGCTGGCCAGCCACATCCAGATCGGGGATCTCGACGAGGTCGACTGGTCGGTGGGCTACCGCGCCAGCGACCGCGGCACGGACCTGCGCCCCACCTCGGAGCTGGCCGACCTGCGCTGGCTCGACTTCGACAGCAGCTACCGCAACCTCGAGCTCGAAGAAGACCGCCGTTCGATCATGCGCCTGCACTTCACCCTGCGCAGCGCCGGCTGATCGCACTCGCTGCCGAGGGCGCCACGCCGACGCGAAGCGCGCTCACTGAGTCGTGTCGCCCGCTCGCTGACGGACATCGCGTGGGCACTCACTCGCGTCGCCGCCGCGCGCGGTCCCGCCGCGCTCAGCCCTCGATCTCCAGCATGAGCGCCTTCAGCTCGTCGAACTGTGCCTGCTCGTTGGGCGAGAAGGGCTGCTGACGCCAGAGCTGGTTGTTGGGCGGATTGCTGAGCAAGAACAAGCGGTAGGCGTCGTCTTCGCGCTGCAGCTTCCACTTGTCACCGATGACGGCGGACACGTCTTTGTTGTACGGGCCCGCGCCGTTGGGGCGATGACGCGCGGCGTACACGTGGGTGCGCGCGCCCGTCCCCCCGAAGATCACCGGCGCGAAGGACACCGAGTCGAGGCCGGCGCTGGCGTCGCCGCCGATGAGGTCGAGCGTGGTGGCGAAGAGGTCGTCGGTGTGGGCCAGGGCTTCGGTGCGACCCGGCTCCGCGTCGGCCGCCCAGGTGAACATGGGCACGTGGATCCCGCGCTCGCCGACGCTGCCCTTGAAGCCGTTGAAGGGCAAGCTCTGCGGATTCTCGAACGAGGCCGCCGGCGTGCCGTTGTCGCCCACGATGATCACCACCGAGCGCGACAGGATCGCCGGCCGCAAGCTCTCGAAGAAGCGCAACAGTTCGGTGTCGGCCGCTTCGAGCGTGGCTTGGTAGAGCTTGTTGTCGGTGCTGAGATCGCCCAGCGCGCCCGACAACAACTCAGCCGGCGGCGCCTCCCAGGGCGTGTGCGGTGCGTGCAAGGCGAACCACATCACGAAGGGTTTGTTGCCCAGCCGGTCGATCACGTCGAGCGCGTCGTCGATCTGCTTCGTGGTGGCGTAGGTCGTTTCGATCGCCGTGTGCGCGCCGGCGCGCGTGGCCACCGTGTACGGATACTCGTAGTACGACTCGGAGAGCAGCACGCTCGTCATCGAACCGCGGAACTCGCTGAAGCCGAAGTCGATCGGGTGCGCGAAAGGGTTCGGTTCGTAGAGCAGGTTGTTGAGATGCCACTTCCCGATGGCGACGGGCACGTGCGTGTGCGTGGCCTGCACGCGCTTGGGCAACGTGTCGAGCCCGCGCAGGCTCAGGTTGAACGGGTCGCTCTCGGTGTTCTCCCACAGGAACACGGTGCCCACGCCGGTGCGCGGTGGACGCAAACCGGTGAGCGCGCCCGCGCGGGACGGCGAGCAGACCGGCTGCGCGTAGGCGCGGTCGAAGACCATCGACTGCTCGGCGACCACGTCGAGGAAGGGTGTGGGCGCGGGCTCGCTGCCCAGGGCTTCGTAGGACGCGAGGCGATCGATGCCGACATCGTCGAGCAGGATCACGATCACGTTGCGCGGGGGCGTCGTCTCGCCCAGCTCGGCGTCGGTGAAGTGACCTTGTCCTGCGTTCACCGAGCCAGCGTTCTCGCGGCCTGCGGAGCGCTCTGCGCCCGCGGATTGCAGGGCCGCCTGCGACGCGAACACCGCCTGAGCGCGCGCGCGCCGGGCCTCGAGACTCGCGCCGCTCGCGGGCGCTCCCACTGCGGGCCGCCGCGCCAACTTCGAGCGCCGGGCGTTCTGAATCTGGACACGCGCGGCTGGCGACGCGACGCCGGGCGCCACGAGCGGAGGGGCGTGCGCCACGTCGGCCGGTTCGGCGACGGCACGCTGTGTCACGGCCTGCGGAGTCAGCGCCGTGAAGGCAAGGCAAACGAGCGCGAAGAGCACGCTCATATCGGGGTGTCCTGCAAGTGTTCGGGGACTCGGACTCTACCCCATCCTCGCGTGTTGCGGGGGACCCAGACGCTATCGTCGAGCCCACCCGCCCAGGAGTGTCGCCCGTGAAAGCCGCAGACTTGTTCGTCGCCTGCCTCGCCGAGGAGGGCGTCACCCACGTGTTCGGAGTGCCCGGCGAGGAGAACCTCGATCTGCTCGAGGCGCTGCGCGAGAGTTCGATCGAGTTCGTGGTCACGCGCCACGAACAGCACGCCGCGTTCATGGCCGCGACCCACGGGCGCCTCACGGGACGCGCAGGCGTGTGCCTGTCCACGCTCGGCCCGGGCGCGACCAACCTGCTCACCGGCATCGCGCACGCACAGCTCGGCGGCATGCCGCTGGTGGCGATCACCGGGCAGAAGGCGCTGCACCACAACTGGCAAGGCAACTTCCAGCTGGTCGACGTGATCGGTTGCTTCGAACCGCTCACCAAGTGGAACCAATCCATCGCCACGGGCGACTCGATCCCGCGCTTCGTGCGCTACGCCTTCAAGGTCGCCGAGGGTGAACGTCCCGGCGCGGTGCACCTCGAGTTGCCCGAAGACGTGGCGGCGCACGATGTCCCCGACGGCGTGCCGCAACGCCGCGTGTCCGTGCGTCGCCCCACCGCCGACGAGACCGCGCTCGACGACGCTGCGGCTTTGATCCGCGGAGCACGCAACCCGGTGCTGATCGTGTCGGCGGGCGCGAACCGCAAGCGCGTCGGTGAACAGTTGCGCAGCTTCGTGGAGACCACCGGCATCGGCGCCGTCGCCACACAAACCGGCAAAGGCGTGTTGCCCGACGACCATCCACGCAGCCTGTTCAGCCTCGGCATCCACAAGAAAGACGGCGCGCACGTGGCCATCGAGCGCGCCGACCTCGTGATCTGCGTGGGCTACGACATCGTGGAGTACCCGCCCGCCGTGTGGAACGAGGACCACGACAAACAGATCCTGCACGTGGACTTCACCGAGGCCGAACCCGACCTGGCTTACAACCCGGCCTGCGAACTGGTGGGTGACATCGCCGCGAGCCTCGAAGGCTTGTGCGCGCGCCTGAGCGACGTGGACTTCGCCGACGCCGAGCAAGCACGCCTGCGCACCATCCTCAATGAGATGCTGCATCCCGGCACCTGCTCCGACTGCATCCCCGTGTCCTACGAACGCGTGGTGCACGACGTGCGCGAGGTGATGCAACGCCGCGACATCGTGAGCCTCGACAACACCATCGCCAAGCTCTGGTTCGCGCGCGGCTACGCGACCTACGCCGACAACACGCTGCTGCTCGACAACGCGCTGGCCACCATGGGCGCCGGCCTCGCCGCGGGCATGACCGCCAAGATGCTGCAACCCGGACAACGCGTGCTGGTCGTGGCCGGCGACGGCGGCTTCATGATGAACAGCCAAGACCTCGAGACCTCCGTGCGTCTGGGCCTCGACCTCGTGGTGTTGATCCTGCGCGACGACACCTACGGCTTCATCCGCTGGAAACAGAAGATGGAAGGTTTTGCCGAGCACGCGCTGAGCTTCGGCAATCCCGACTACGTGAAGTACGCCGAGGCCTACGGCGCGCACGGGTTGCGCGTCGGGGAACCGGACAGCCTCGCCGACACCTTGCGCGCCGCCTACGCACACGGCGGCGTGGTGCTCGTCGACTGCCCGGTCGACAACACCGAGAACGATCGCCTGGCCACCGACCTCGCCGCCGACGTGCGCCGTCAAATGGAGCAGAAGTCATGACGCAAGTGAGCGTGAACCCCGCCACCGGCCGCGAGCTGGAGCGCTACGAGAGCCACAGCGACGAACAGGCCGCGCAGATCGTGAAGGCCGTCGCGAAGGCGCAGCGCGAGTGGAAGCGCAGCGAGCATCGCGAGCGCGGCGCCGGCCTGCAGCGTCTCGCCGACGCTCTGCGCGCGCGCAGCGACGAACTCGCGCAACTCATGGCGCGCGAGATGGGCAAGCCCGTGAGCGACGGCCGCAGTGAGGTCGAGAAGTGCGCCTGGGTCTGCGAACACTACGCCGAGTTCGGGCCGTCGATCCTGGCGGACGAACGCTTGCCGAGCGAACCCGATGGCCCCGACGCCTTCAGCGTGTACCAACCGCTCGGCGTGGTGCTCGCCGTGATGCCCTGGAACTTCCCGCTCTGGCAGGTGTTCCGCTTCCTCGCGCCGGCGCTGGCCGCGGGCAACGCGGGTGTGCTCAAGCACGCGAGCAACGTGCCCGGTTGCGCACTCGCCATCGAAGAACTCGTGCGCGACGCGAAGTTCCCCGGCGACGTCTTCCGCACCTTGCTGATCGGCTCCAAACAAGTCGACGCCGTGCTCTCGCTCCCCGAAGTGCGCGCGGTCACGCTCACGGGTTCCACGCCGGCAGGCCGCGCCGTCGCCAAGCGCGCCGGCGAGCTGCTCAAGCCGCAAGTGCTCGAGCTGGGCGGCTCCGATCCCTACGTGATCCTCGACGACGCCGACCTCGAACAAGCCGTGGCCGCCTGCGTGACCAGCCGCCTGATCAACAACGGCCAGAGCTGCGTGGCCGCCAAGCGCTTCGTGGTCGTGGAGTCGGTGCGCGAGGAGTTCGAGAAGCGTTTCGTCGACGCGATGTCGGCGCGCGCTTTCGGCGATCCGCTCCACGACACCACCACCCTCGGCTGCATGGCGCGCGTCGATCTGCGCGACGAGCTGCACGAGCAAGTGCGCGCTTCGGTGGAGGCCGGCGCGCGCCTCGCGCTCGGAGGCGAAGTCCCCGCGGGCGACGGCGCCTTCTACCCACCCACCGTGCTCGCCGATGTCGCGCCCGGCATGCCCGCCTACGACGACGAACTCTTCGGCCCCGTCGCTGCCATCATCACCGCCCGCGATGCCGACGACGCGATCCGCATCGCCAACGACTCGCCCTTCGGCCTGGGCGCCGCCGTGTTCACGCGCGATCGCGAACTCGGCCGTCGCCTCGCGGCCGAGCATCTCGACGCCGGCTGCTGCTTCGTGAACGGCTTCGTCAAGAGCGACCCGCGCTGGCCCTTCGGCGGCATCAAGGACAGCGGCTACGGACGCGAGCTCGGCCTCTGGGGCCCGCGCGAGTTCATGAACGCGAAGACCGTGGTCGTGAACTGAGGCGCGACCGGGAACGCGACGCCCTCGGGAACCTCGGGAACTAGCCGCCGCGCACGAGTCGCCCCACGCCCCACACGCCGAGGTAACACAGCGGCGTGTCGAGCAACGCGAGCAGGAACTTGATCAAGTACACCGACACGATCACGGCGCCGATCGAGCTCGCTGGCATGTCGAAGTAGAAGTGCAGGAAGATGCCGTTCACGATGGCCGTGTCCACGAGCTGCGAGAGCCCGGTGGACATGTTGTTGCGGAACCACAGGTGCTTCCCGCGCGTGAGCCGTCGCCAGAAGTGGAACAGGCGGTTGTCGATGAGCTGCGCGACCAAGTACGCGGTCATCGACGCGAGCAACAACACGCCGGGCGCATCGAAGGTGAACGCGTAGGCGTGCCAGGCGGCGGCGGCGTCGGCGGCGGGACCTTGCGCCGTCTCGATCAAGTGCTCGGCGCTGAACACCTCGTGATGCGGCGCGGGCACGTTCCAGAACGGTGACGCGGGCAGCGCCTTGGCGATGCCGAGCACCGCGAGCATCAGCAGCGACGCCGCGAAGCCCCACACGACCATGCGGTCGGCGCGCTTGCGTCCGTAGACCTCTGACACGATGTCGGTGCACAAGAACGTGATCGGGTACGTGATGATGCCTGTGGTGAGCGTGAGGCCGTCGGGATTGCCCGCGCCGGGGAACAACCAACCCACGAAGCTGTCGAAGGCGGAGAGCAACGGGCCGAGCAGCGGCAGGTCGAGCGGCATCAAGAACAGCTTCGTGCCCACCACGTTCGTGAGCATGAGCATCGCGATGAAGAGCGTGGCCAGGAACAGGTAGCCGGTTTCGTAGGCGCCCTGCGGCACGTGCTCCACGTGACCGTCGGCGGGGTGCGCCATGGCCGGACCGCTGCGGTCGATGTCGACGCCTGCACCGCGCTCAGCCTCGGGCTCGCGGTCGCGCTCGGCGTTCGATGCGGCGTCGCTCACGGCGAGTCTCCGGACACAGGCGGCATGCGTTCGGGCGTGCCCACGGGCAGCCCCCGCGGCGGACGGGCCCCCGACGGCTTTGCTAGTATGCCGGGCTGCCCGCGCCGACTCACGCAGCGTGTTCACGAGTCGCCACGCAGCACGACCCGGCGCAACGCGGGCAGCCCTCCCCGCCGCTCGGGCGGCCCACGCCCGCCGTCCGCCCCACTCCTCTCCCGGAACCTTCGCGCCTTGAGCCTCGTCGAGACCGCGCGCCACGACGGCGTTGCCCTGATCACCCTCAACAACCCGCCGGCCAACGCCTACTCGCACGAGATGCATCGCGAGCTCGACGCCGCGATCCTCGACGCGCGCTTCGATGAGAAGGTGCACGTGATCGTGCTCACCGGCGCGGGCGAGAAGTTCTTCTGCGCGGGCGCCGACATCGAGATGCTCGAGCGCGTCACGCCCGAGTGGAAGTACTACTTCTGCCTGCACGCGAACGAGACGCTCAACCGCCTCGAGCAGACGCCCAAGTTGGTCGTCGCCGCGCTCAACGGGCACACGGTGGGCGGCGGCTTGGAAGTCGCGCTGGCCGCCGACCTGCGCTGGGCCAAAACGAACGGCGGCAAGCTCGGCCTGCCCGAAGTCGCGCTGGGCGTGCTGCCCGGCACCGGCGGCACCGCGCGCCTCTCGCGCATGCTCGGCCGCAGCAAAGCCATAGAGCTGATGACCTCCGGCGGCAACATGAGTTTCGACGACGCGCAGACGCTCGGCCTCGTCAACGAACTGCTCCCCGCCGAGAACTTCCTCGACGCCGTGATCGAGAAGGCGCAGCAGTACTGCCCGCCGCACAAAGCCTCGATGGCCGTCGGGCACATCAAGCGCTCGGTCGTGTCGGGCCTCGAGATGAGCTTCGAGAGTCACCTCTCACTCGAGCGCGAGCTGCAACAACAACTCTTCAAGAGCGCCGACGCCAAGGAAGGCTTCGCAGCCTTCAACGAGAAGCGCAAGCCCAAGTTCGAGGGACGCTGAGATGAAAGCCGTCGTGATCCACGAGCACGGTGAGTACGACGTGCTGCGCGTTCAAGACATCGCTGCGCCCGAGCCGGGGCCCGGTGAAGTGCAGCTCGAGGTGCGCGCCATCGGACTCAACCACCTCGACACCTGGGTGCGTCGCGGCGTGCCCGGTCACGCCTTCCCGCTGCCGATGACGCCGGGCTGCGACTTCAGCGGCACGGTCAGCAAGCTCGGTCCCGGTGTCACCGGCTTGTCGATCGGCGACCGCGTGTTCGCGGCGCCCGGCATCTCGTGCGGGCGCTGCGCCAAGTGCGCGTCGGGCAACGATCATCTCTGTCGCCACTACGGCATCCTGGGTGAGACGACCAACGGCGGCTGTGCCGAGTTCGCCGTGCTGCCCGCGCAGAACGCGCTGCCGATCCCCGGCGACCTCGACTTCGTGCAGGCCGCCGCCTTCCCGCTCACCTTCCTCACGGCCTGGCACATGCTCGTGGCGCGCTGCGGCCTCACCGCCAACGACAACGTGCTCGTGCACGCGGCGGGCTCCGGCGTGGGCAGCGCGGCGGTGCAGATCGCCAAGTTCCACGGCGCGCGCGTGCTGGCCACCGCGGGCAGCGACGAGAAGCTCGCCAAAGCCACCGAGCTCGGCGCCGACGCGGTGTGCAACTACAACAGCGACGACTTCGTCGCCGCGGCCAAGGCTTTCAGCAAGCGCGCGGGCATGGACATCGTGTTCGAGCACGTCGGAGAAGCCACCATGCCGGGCAGCTTGCGCACGCTCGCCAAGGGCGGCCGCGTCGTCACCTGCGGCGCGACCACCGGCCCCAAGCTCGAAGCCGACCTGCGCCACGTGTTCTTCAAGAGCCTCTCGATCCTCGGCTCCACCATGGGCAGCCGCGGCGAGTTGCACCTCATCGCGGGCCTGGTCGGACAAGGCCTGCTCAAACCCGTCATCGACCGAGTGCTGCCGCTCGACCAAGTCGCCGAAGCGCACGCCGCCATGGCTGGCCGCGAGCAGTTCGGCAAGATCGTCCTCGTGAATGGAGAGCCTTCGTGACCGACTTCCGCTTCGACACTGTCACCGTGCTGGGCGCGGGCACCATGGGCCGCGGCATCGCGCAGGTGTCGGCCGCCACGGGCAGCAAGGTGTTCCTGCTCGACACCGAACTCGCGCGCGCGAACGCCTCGCGTGACGGCATGGCCGGTTCGCTGGAACGCGCCGTGGCCAAGGGTCGCGTGTCGGCCGAAGATCGCGACGCCACGCTCGAGCGCGTCGTCGCCACCGACGACTTCGACGCCGCCGTGTCCACCAGCGACGTGATCGTAGAAGCCGTGCCCGAGAGCATGGACCTCAAGCGCACCATCTTCGGCAAGCTCGCCAAGACCGCGCCGGGCCACGCGCTGCTCGGCAGCAACACGAGCTCACTCTCGATCACCGAGATCGCCGAAGGCACCGGTGCCGACGACCGCATCGTGGGCCTGCACTTCTTCAACCCCGTGCCCGTGATGAAGCTCATCGAGGTCGTGCACGGCGACAACACGAGCGACGCCGCCAAGGCCGCCGCGCGCGACTTCGCGTTGCGTCTCGGCAAGGATCCCATCGCCGTCCGCGACGCGCCGGGCTTCGCCACCTCGCGCCTCGGCGTGCTGCTCGGCCTCGAAGCCATGCGCATGCTCGAACAAGAGGTCGCGTCGGCCGGTGACATCGACAAGGCCATGGAGCTCGGCTACCGCCATCCGATGGGCCCGCTCAAACTCACCGACCTCGTGGGCCTCGACGTGCGCCTCGCCATCGCCGAACACCTGCAGAAGGAACTCGGCACCGACACCTTCGCGCCGCCGCAGATCCTGCGCGACATGGTCGCCGCCGGGAAGCTCGGTAAGAAGAGCGGCGCGGGCTTCTACGAGTACGGCGAGTGATGGCGCGCGCGCAGATCCGTCGCGCGGCCAGCACGTGCGAGAGCGCGATTCGTAGGGCGTTGCATCGTGCGCCCGGGAGTCACGCGTCGTGACGGGCACGCTCGCCGGCAAGCACGTGCTCGTCACGGGTGCGGGGCGCGGCATCGGTCGCGCCACGGCGCTGGCCTTCGCGCGCGAAGGTTGCGCGCTCACACTCGTGGCCCGCAGCGCCGATGCACTCGCGTCCGTGGCCACCGAGTGCGACGCCGCTGGCGCGCTCAGTTCCGGCGTCGAAGCGCTCGACCTCTGCGAACCCGACGCGCTCGAGGAACTCTGCGAGACGCTGCTCCCCCACGTGGACGTGCTGGTGAACAACGCGGGCACGGCGCCGTCCGCCGCGCTCGAGAAGACCAGCGACGACCTCTGGGACGACACGCTCGAACTCAACCTGCGCGTGCCCTTCGCGTTGTGCCGCGCGGCGCTGCCGCACATGGCCGAGCGCGGCTGGGGTCGCGTGCTCAACGTGGCGTCGACCGCGGCGCTGGAAGGCTTCGCGTACACGAGCGCCTACGTGGCCAGCAAGCACGGGCTGCTCGGGCTCACGCGCGCGCTGGCCGCCGAAGCCGCTGCGCGTTGGCGCGACGCCGACCTCGGCATCGCCGCCGTGTGCCCCGGCTTCGTCGACACGGACATCGTGGCCACGTCGGTGAAGCGGCTCGTGGACAAGGCCGGGATCTCCGAAGCCGACGCGCGCGCGAAGCTGGCCGCGATGAACGCCGGCGGCGAGCTGCTCAGCCCCGAACAGGTCGCCGCCCGTCTGCTGGCCCTGGCCGCCGAACAACCCGCCGTGAGCAAGGGCGCCGCGGTGGTCTTCGGCCCGGATGCGCCGTAGGATCGCCGCCATGGCTGACACCTTCAAAGAGCAGGTCGACGAGCATCGCGTGTTGCAGATCACGCTCAACCGTCCCGACCGCTTCAACGCGCTGACCTTCGAGGTCTACCGCGAACTCGCCGATCGTTTCGCGAGCCTCCAGACCGACGACGCCGTGCACGCCGTGGTGATCACCGGCGCCGGCGACAAGGCCTTCTGCTCCGGCGGCGACGTGCACGACATCATCGGCGCACTCTTCGATGCCACCGAGGAAGAGACGCTCACCTTCACGCGCATGACCGGCGAGCTGATCGCCAACATGCGCAAGCTCGAGAAGCCCGTGGTCGCCGCCGTGAACGGCATGGCCGCCGGCGCGGGCGCGGTCATCGCGCTGGCCAGCGACCTGCGCGTGTTCGCCGACAGCGCGCGCATCGCGTTCCTGTTCACGAAGGTCGGGCTCACCGGCGCCGACATGGGCGCAGGCTACTTGCTGCCGCGCGTCGTCGGGTTGGGTCGCGCCACGGAACTGCTCATGCTCGGAGACACGCTCGACGCCGAGACCGCCGAGCGCTACGGCCTGGCCAACCGCGTCGTGCCGCGCGGCGCTTGCTTGAGCACCGCGCACGAACTCGCGCGTCGCCTCGCTTCGGGACCGCTCGCTGCGCTGGCCACGACCAAGCGTTGCCTCAACACCGAGTGGGCCCTGTCGCTCGACGACGCCATCGAGCTCGAGGCCGTGGAGCAAGCGCGTCACCTGCGCGAGCCCGATCACCGCATCTTCTACGAAGCGTTCAAGTCCAAGACGGCGCCGCAGTTCTCCGGCGCGCGTCGGAGCGAGTGAGCCCCATGCGCTTCGAACGTCACATGTTCATCTGTGTCAACGCGCGCGCCACCGGACATCCGCGCGGTTGCTGCGCGAGCAAGGGCGGCGTGGAGGTCGCGTCGGCGCTCAAGAAGGCCGCCTACGACCGCGGGCTCAAGGGACAGATCCGCGTGAACAAGGCCGGCTGCCTCGACGCCTGCGAGGAAGGCATCTCGGTGGTCGTGTACCCCGAAGCGCACTGGTACCGCGGCGTCACCCTCGCTGATGTCGACGAACTCGTGGACACCGTGCTCGTGAAGGGCGGCAGCGTGGAACGCCTGCGCTCGCCGAAGCATCCGCGCACGGACGCGAGTTGACCACGTGAACGCCCACGAGATCCGCGAGCGCGCTCGCGCCTTCGCGCGCGAGGAAGTCGCCCCGCACGCCACGCAGTGGGACCGCGACAAAGCGCTGCCGCGCGAGCTGTTCACGCGCATGGGCGCGCTGGGTTTCTTGGCCGGGCCGCTGCCCACGGAGCACGGCGGCAGCGGCTGGAGCAACCGCGCCTTCCTCGGCGTGTACGAAGAGCTCGGCGCCGTGTGCAGCTCCACGCGCGGTTTCCTCGCGGTGCACACCGGGCTCGTGTCGCAGTGCCTGCACGATCACGGCACGCCCGCGCAACGCGCGCGCTGGTTGCCGAAGCTGGCCACGGGCGAGCTCGTCGGGTGCTACGCGCTCACGGAACCCGAGGCCGGCAGCGACGTCGGTTCGTTGACCACGCGCGCCGAACGCGACGGCGACCACTGGGTCGTCCACGGTGAAAAGGTGTGGATCACGAACGGCGGCATCGCCGACCTCGCGATCCTCTTCGCGCGCACCGGCCCCGGTGAAGGTCGCAAGGGCCTCACCGGTTTCGTGGTCGAGCTCCCGAGCGAAGGTTGGACGTCGGAACACCTCGGCGAAGAAGCACTCGGCCACCGCGCCAGCGACCACGTGCGCCTGAAGTTCGACGGCCTGCGCGTTCCCGACGACCAGCGCCTCGGCGAGATCGGCGCCGGCTTCGGCATCGCCATGTCCGCGCTGGATCACGGACGTCTCGGCGTGGCCGCCGGCGCCGTGGGCATCGCCCGTGGCTGCCTCGAGGAAGCGCTCGACCACGCCCGCACGCGCAAGCAGTTCGGTCAGCGCATCGGCGACTTCCAGATGGTGCAGAGCGACCTGGCCGAGATCTACGCCGGCACCGAAGCCGCCGCCGCCCTGGTGGAACGCGCCGCCGCGGCCGCTGACGCCGCGCACGACGTCGCCGCTTCGGGAGCGGACGCCGGGAGCGAGGCCGCCCCCACCCGCGAAGAGGTCACCCGGCTCACCTCGGCCGCCAAGTTCTTCGCCACCGAGAACGCCCAGACCGCCGCCACGAAGGCCGTGCTGCTGCTCGGCAACCGCGGCTACGGCGACGACCACCGCGTCGAGCGGCACTACCGAGACATCCAGGGCCTGCGCATCTACGAAGGCACCAATCACATCCAGCGCCTGATCATCGCGCGCTCGTTGCTGGGCCGTCCGTAGGCAGCTCCCGACCAGCCGCGCGCTGGCCGCCATGCTGTCCACCGGCAGCGCCTCCCGGCTTGTCTCGCCCCCGCCGAGTCGGTAGCCTTCGCCCCCTTCGGCAGAGCGCCTCGCGCACGCGTCGGATGGTGGGTGTAGCTCAGTTGGTTAGAGCGCTAGATTGTGGTTCTAGAGGTCGCGGGTTCGATCCCCGTCACTCACCCCATTCCTCGCGGCCGAGCGGCGAGCAGCCCCGCGCAACACGACGGGCGCGCCTCACACTCAAGAGTGCCGCTCCCTAGCCGGCGACCTTCACGCGCGACTTAAGGAACACTTCGTCACGGTGATACTCGAGGTAGGCCTGCTGGCCTCTCGTGAACGATCCCGACTCGAGCACACGGCGCGTCGGCACGCCCATGAGCTCAAGTGACTCCTCGTGCGCGACAGGCGAAACGAGCAAGCGCCCGTCGTCGCGGAAGGAGATGAAACCGCGATCGAAGAGGTGGTCGATCGAAGGCGTGAGCAAGAGCCCATTCTCTCCGTCAAGCCGCTCGCTGTTGTCGCTGTCGCGCCAGGGTTTGGAATGACTCGCGCGTAAGTGTTCCGGCTCATCCACCCGAGTCACCCTGCAGCGCACTTCGATCTGCTGAACACTCTCGCGGAACCTGCCTTGCCCTCGCCGAGCGATCACGAGCGCCGAGCGATCGGTTTCTTCGAGCTCAAGATTCGCTTCGATCTCTCGGCGTAGGTGCTCTTCCCACAAGACGCTCTCATGCGCGGCGGAACCGAGGAGTGCTTCATCCCCGCGGGTCGCCGCGCGAGCCAGAGCGGCGACATCTCGCCCGAGGAGGTCAGCGAGCCGGAGCGCCAGAGGCTCTGGCAGCCGCGCGAGATACATGTTCTGTACACCGTGGCCATTGGGGCGCAGTGGCGAGTACTTCGGTGGCAGAAGCGGCGCCAGATCAGCCATCCAGTCGCGCGGCCGAAACACCGTTTGTCGCTCATGAAAGGAGACGTCGACGCGCCACCCGATGGTGTTCCAGCGATCACCCGTCGCGCCGAACTCCTCAGGCTGCGGACACTCGTACGCGTGCGACTTGGCCACGCCGACGGCCTTGATGCACGCGTCGGCGAAGGAAAACACGAGGTCGCCCGGCGACACCTCGCGCATGAACTCGTAGTACGGGTTCATGTGACCGTTCCGCTTGCGCTTGGGCGACCACAGGTACCCACCGGGCACCTCGTGCTCGTAGGTCTGCTTCTGGTTCACCCACCAATACCGCACGCCTGATCGAGCTCCCGTGAAGTGACGGGCGATGGTCTCGCGCGGGCGTGCTCGACGCAAGCACCCTAGAAGCGATCGGCCGCGGCCTTCACTCCCACGGGTTCGTCGCGTGGATGGTGAGCTCCGGGACGAAGCCGCGCGGGTGCATCGTGAGCGCACCCAGCACCGCGTGCGCGACGTCTTCCGCGAAGAGTTTGCGCGGGTTCATGCCCGCGGACAGGTCGCGGCCGCCGAAGCCCGTCTGTACCTCGCTGGGGTTCACTTGGAGCACGCGGATGTTGCGCGGGCGTAGTTCGGCGGCCCAGCACTGGCTGAGCGAGGCGAGCGCGAACTTGCTGCTGCTGTAGGCCGAACCGCCGGCGTAGCCCTTGAGCGCGGCGGTCGACGCGATGTTCACGAGGGCGCCGGCGCCCGCGACCTCGAAGTGCGGCAGCGCGGCTTGGGCCATGAGCGCAGCGCCGAGCACGTTCGTGCGCCAGATCTCGTGCATCACGTCGGCGTCGAGTTCTTCGAGCGTCATGCGACGACCCCAGCCGGCGTTGTTGACGAGCACGTCGAGGCCGCCGAGCTGTTCGACGGCCGAAGCCATGATCGCGGGCGCGTCGGTGCCGACGTCCCCCGCGACGAAGGGCACGTGGAGCTTGTCGGCGGCAGCTTCGAGTCGCGCCGCGTCGCGCCCGTTGAGCACCACGCGCGCGCCTTGCTCCAGCGCGGCGCGCGCGATCTCGAAACCGATGCCGGCGCTGCCGCCGGTGATGAGCATGCGTTGGTCGGTGAGGCTGGGCATGGGCGAGCACTCGTGGGAACAGGCGGTTGTCGGGACGAGCCTCCGATCCTGAAAGGTCAACCCAGCCGACGCAAGCGCGCTGCGCCCGCGACTCGCGCGCAGCAGCGTGACGTGTGCGGACGCGCAGACGCGCAGACGCGCGGTCGCGCGATCGCGCGATCGCGCCGAAGCGTGCGTTAGGATGGGCTCTCGTCGGCACCCTGAAACCCTGCAAGAGGAGCGCGCGCATGAGCGGCAAGTGGATCGGGATCGGCGCGCTGGCCGCGCTCTTCACGGCGTGGCTCGTCTGGCACAGCGACACCGCGCAACCGACGGAGCGCGCCAAGGAACAGATCGCCGAACCCGCAGTGCGGGCCCACCGATTGCCGTCGGCGGAACCTCTGCGCGCAGATGAAGTCGCCGGTCACGAACGCGAACCGCAAGCGCTCACGAGCAACGCACCCACCGCAGCCCCTGCCGACACCCCCGACCTCGCGACCGTCGGCGAGGCCGTGCGCTGGAGCGGCAGCGTGACCGACCCCCACGGCACTCCGCTCCCCGATGTCGATGCCTGGCTGCTGCCTGCTGGCGCCACACTCCTCGCAGCGGGCTACGCGCTCGAGCCCACGCAACCCAGCAGCGGGATGATGAGGAGTCCGATGAACGTCGTCGACGCCGTGCCGCTCGCCGACCTGCCGCACGCGCGCACCGACTCCGAAGGCCGCTTCACGCTCGACGGCCGACACACGCACACGGGTCCCTTCGCGCAGGTCGTCCCCGGCAACGCTTACATCGCGCCACGCGAGCCGCTCTTGTTGCTCGCCGCAGAAGGCATGGCCACGCGCATCGTGAGCTGCGAAGAACGCCCGCAGGGCGAGATCGCGCTGGGCCGCTACATGCTCGAACCCGAAGCGCGCGTGCGGGGGCAGGTCGTCGACGCTGAGGGACGACCGCTGGCCGACGTGGCCGTGCGCGTCACCGGCATGTCGATCGAACCGACACGCGCGGTGAACGTGCGGCGCTTCGTCTCGAGTACGCACGCCGAGCTGGTGAGCACGCGCACCGACGCCGACGGGCGCTTCGATTTGGGCGGCTTGTGGACCGGCGGCGTCACGGTCACAGCGAGCGCGCCCGGTTTCCTGCCGACCGAAATGCGGACTTCACTGCCCGCGCCGCGCACGACCAAGGTCGAGCTGCTGGTGCTCGAGCGCGGCACGCGCGTGGCGGGCCGCGTGTTCGACGCCGAGGGTCACGCGCTGGCCGGCGCCGAAGTGCTCGCGAGTTCGCGGCGCATCACGAATGCGGGCAGCGGCTGCCTCGTGGTCAGGATCCCCGACGACGCCGACAGCATTCCGCTCGAACACAAGCTGGCCAGCGGCAACCCCGCGGGACGCACTTTCACCGACGCCGACGGCGCCTTCGTGCTCGACACCCTCGAGGGCGTGAACTTCACGCTCTACATCGCGGCGAAGGGTCACGAGATGGCGCGCGTGAGCGACGTCCCCGCCGAGAAAGACGATCTCGAGATCGCGCTCGCGCCCGAGGCCACGCTGCGCGTGACGCTACTCGACGCCACCACCGGCGCCGCGATCCTGCAACCCGCTGGCGAAGCGCAGCGCATCAGCGGGGCCGGCGGCGAGCAGGTCGTGCTCGACGTCGACGCCGAGGCGCAAGGTCTGCTGGTCCACCGCGTCGGGCCGCGGGGCACGCGACTGCAGGTGTGGGCTCCCGGCTTCGCGCGACAGACCGTCACCGCCCCTGGCGTGAAGCCCGCCGACGGGCACGCCGACTTCGCCGTCGAGCTGCAGCCCGAAGCGGTGCTGGCAGGGCGCGTACTCGCGACATCGGGTGAGGGTCTTCCCGACGCGGCCGTGGAGCTGCACGACGTCGGTGAGAACACGGACACCGCGCTGCAGGTCGTCAGCACCGACGCGCAAGGCGCGTTCCGCTTCACGAACCTCGTCGACGGCACCCGCTACGACCTGCGCGCGACCTTGCGGAACCACGCCACCGCGCGCCTCTCCAAGCTCGTCGCCCAGCGCCCGAACGAGGCCGAACCACTTCACGAGCTCGTGCTCACGCGCGGCGCCGTGCTGGAGGGCACCGCCTACGACTTCTTCGGCGACGCCGCCATGTACACCCAGATCAGCCTCGCGCGCGAGCCTTTCGACGAGCGCCGCACCTGGGAGCAGCGCCTCGATTGGAGCAGCTGGTTGATGACCGGCGAAACCGGCAAGTACGCCTTCGTGGACCTGCCGCCAGGGAGCTACCGCCTGAGCCCGGAGAACCTCGACCCGATCGAGCTGGAGCTCGCCGAGGGTCAGCACGAGCGGCTCAACCTGCATCACCGTCGCGAGCCCGTGGTCACCGGCCGCGTCACCGTCGACGGGCGTGCGCTCGCCGGTGCACTGGTGCAGGCGCAACCCGCGCGCAGCTTGCACCTCGCGCCGCGCGATCCCGTGACCACCAACGAACTCGGCGAGTACCGCCTGCCACTCCCCACCGCAGGCGAGTTCACGATCCAGGTCATGCGCCGCGCGCAGTGGGACCTCGAGGCGTTGTCGGGCGGCGTCGTGGTCACGCTAGCTTGGGGCGAGGAACGCAGCGTCGATCTGCAAGCTCCGGGCGGGCGCATCTCCGGCCGCAGCGTCGATGTAGTTGGCGGTGGCGCGCGTCCAGGCATCGAACTGCACATCGAACAATGGCTCGAGGACGACGAGACCTGGGACCTCTTCAGCAGTGCCACGACCGACGCCGAGGGCGCCTTCGCCTTCGACGGCCTCGCGCCCGGCAGCTACCGCGTGACCACCGACACCTACGCCTACGCCTGGCAACACCTCCGCGTGCGCGAAGGCCCGCTCGAACTCGGCGAGGGCGAGTCGCTCGAGTTGCTGCTGAAGATCGATCGCGGGGCTGTGCTCAGCGGCGAGGTGCGCAACGCCGCGGGTGTGCTCGTGCCCGACGGCGCCAGCGTGAAGGTCTTCCGCGAGGGTCGATCCAAGCCGAGTCACGTGAGCTTCGCGAAAGACGGGCGGTACCTCGTCGCCGGCCTGCGCGCGGGTACCTACCGAGTGATGGCCTTCACCGACTACGAAGCCTTCGTCGAGCACCCCGAGGGCGGCACGCTGGTCACGTTGGCGGAGCGCGAAGAACGGGAGCTCGACTTGATCACCACCAACTGACCAACGCCACCTTCACCGCAGCGGCGTCACCACCGTGCCGCCGCTCTGTTCCGCGAGCTCGCGTAGGAAGTGCGACGCGCCGGCGAAGTCCACGCAATGGAAGCGCAGGTCGAGGTCGCGGTTGCGCTCGGCAGCGTAGGCCAGCAGCAGACCGATGTGCGTGATGTCACCCGTCGAGGGCGCGCCGTCGGTGAGCAGGAACACGGTGTCGGGGGCGCGCTCGGCGGCGTCGCGCTCTCCCTTCAGCTCCGCTTCGGCGAGGTCGAAGGCGAGTTCGAGCGCGTCGAACACGTTGGTCCAACCGGCCGCAGACCAAGAGCTGATCTCCTGACGCGCGCTGGTCTTGTGCGCCGGGGTCGCGGCCGCGAGCTCACTGCTCCACGCGCGCACGTGGCCGCTGAAAGTGACGAGGTTGAAGCGCATGCTCTCGGGCAGATCAGCGATCAGGCGCCGCAGCTCCTGCTGCGCGAGCTCGAGACGCGACTGCACGGCGTCTTCGTCGTCCCCCGACGGGTCGGGGACGTGTGCGCTCATGCTGCCGGAGAGATCCGTCACGAAGAGAAAGCGGCTGCTCAGGGTGGCCACGCCGTAGTACCTCGGGACGCCGTCGACCCGGTCGGCCACCACGCTCGCCGACACCTTCTCGCGCGCGGCCAGACGTTGCGCCGGCGTCGCGAAGTCGCGCGGCGCGATCTTTAGCCAGCGCCGCCACGCCGCGAGGTTCATCGCGAAGTCCTTGCCCGTGCTGGCCTGCAAGCTGGTGAGCAACTCTTCGCGCACGCGGCCGCTCTCGCTGCCGAGTCGCTCCACGAGCGCCTTCACTGCGGTGAGCGAGTTCAGGTCGCCGAGCGCGCGCGCGGTGGCGCAGCGAACGCGCCAGCTCTTGTCGGTGAGTCCGCGCGTGATGTGCGACACGCTTCGTTCGCCGACCAAGCGCACCAGCGCGGCGGGCACGTTGCGGCGCACCACCGCGAACTCGGAACTCATGGCCGCGACGATCGGCTCGGTGGCCGGCAGGTAGCGCAGTCGGCCGAGTGATTGGACGGCGGCCGCGCGCACCCACGCGTCGTCGTCATCGAGCAGCGGCAGCAACCTTGCGCCCCAGTCGATGTGCGGCGGGAGCCCCTCGCCCACGGCCAGCGCGACGTGCTGGCGTGTCGACGCGTGGCGGCTGCCGAGCCCCTCGTCCCGCAGCAGCTCGAGGCTCGCGGGTTCACGCTTCACCGCCAGTTGTCGACGCAACTCGGGCAGCAGCGCGATCTCGCACTTGGGGAGGTGGTCGAGCAGCGCGTCCACCACGTCGGGCGTGTCGTGCTTCACGAGCTGCGAGAGCGCAGCGCGGCGTTCGGGCAAGCCGTTCTGGTTCTTCCGCAAGCTCGCGCGCCACTCGCTGAGAGCGTGCTTCTCTTGCTCGTGCGCGTCTTCGGCGACCGCGGGCGGACTCGTCAGCAGGGCGCAGCTGAGCAGGACGAGCGCACCACGCAGGGCGCGCCACGTGGGGAGACGCACCACAAGCGCGCCACTGAGCTCGATCAGGTCCAAAACGCCGAAGCGCACGAAGGCTCGATCTGTGGGCGGCGTGGCCTGCATGCGAACTCCCAGAATCGGACGCGGCGCGCGACTCGAGTCCGCTGGGACAGCTTACTCAAGTCCGCCGAGGCCGCTTGCCGATCTAGAGACTCACCCCCGCTCGGAGCGCGCCATGACCACCGCCAAGCTGCGTCGTCACTCCGACGGACCGGCGCTGCCCGCCGAGTTCACCTTCCTGCTCGCGATCCTCGGGGTCGTGCTGCTGCTCGCGCTGGCTGGCGTGCCGCTGGTGCCCGAGCGCGAAGCCGGCGACGGCAGCGATTCGCTGCGCAAGGGTTGGCTCCAAGAGCGCCAAGCCGAGGCGCTTGCCGAGGGTCAAGAGCGCCCGTCGCGCTACTGAGCTGGGTCGATCCGGCGTCCACGCGGCGCCCGCCCCGCGAACAGGCTGAGCCCCCCGACGACGATCCGCCGCCGAGGGCTTGATCCGCGCGGCCGGAAGCGTTTTCATGCGCGGCTGATCGCGTGCCTCCATAGCTCAGTTGGTAGAGCAGCTGACTCTTAATCAGCGGGTCCCAGGTTCGAGCCCTGGTGGGGGTACCACTCTTTCTCTCGGCCTCACGTACGGGCAGCGCCCTCGGCGCCCCGCGGGAGAGCGCGAGCAATACCGCAACGCAGGGGGGACGCATCCATGCCGTTCATGCAACGAGTGAAGTACTTCGCCATCGTGTTCCTGGCGATCCTCGGCGCAGCTGGCGCCTACTACGGCTACCTGGAGTTGCAGCTCTCGAAGCACGCGCTCCCCGATGCGCAGGAGATCTCGCTCGCCGAACTCAGCACCGATGGCTACGGCGACAACGCGCACGTGCTGCTCGACGACGCCTACCTCATCGCCTGGAACTCGATCTACATGGAGAAGGGCGGTCGCTTCGCGAGCGATCAGTGGGAGTACGCGTATGTGCCGGCGGTCTCGGTGCACAGCCCGTGGTACCAAGCCTTCGAAGCGGGGCTCGACGACGAAGGCATCTGGCCCGACGACCGTGAGCTGCCCGCCTTCGACGCCATCAACATGGTCGTGAAGTTGCCCGACGCGCGCGACCAAGACGACATCGACGCCGCAGCGCAGCTCCCCACCCACCAAGGCGTGGTGATCAACGAGATCGAGTCACTCACGCTCGACGAGAAGCTGCTGCTCAGCGAGTCCTTCCCGAACGCCGACTTCGACACCTGCCTGATCTTCGAGCTCGGCCGCGAACCCTCCACGCCCAACGAGGCGCTCGCCATCATCATCGGCGGCGCGGTGCTCTTGCTCGTCGGCTGCGTCCTGGGCCTGCGCGCGTGGCGTCGCTACCAGGCCGAACAAGCCGCGGAAGCCAGCGCCAGCTAACCCGCCAGCGCTTCCTGCTGCAGCAGCTCCACGACCAACTCGTCGAGGGAGGCGGCGTCGTCGAGGGCGTGGAGTTGCACGGCGGTGTCCTGCAGCGCGAGACGCAGGTTGCGCGTGCGCGTGGCTTCGGCGAGGCGCTCCATGTCGGTGAGCACGGGCACGTCGAAAGCGCGATCGGGGATCGAGGCCGGGTGCGTCGGACGCCACTCGGAGTGTGCCGACGCGCGCGGGATGACCACGTGGACCTTGCGCGCGCCACGCGCCGCGAGCACCACTCGCTTGAGGATCGCGGGCACGACCTGGCCGCCTTGCAGCGACAGGACCAACACGAGCACTTCCCGCCCGCGACGACGCAGGGCCGCGTCGAGCAGAGCCGCGAGCGACGCAGCGTGCGCCGAGAGACCGGCCTCCGCCAGCGCGGGGTCGCCGTGTCCGCAGGCGGGACAGCGCAGCTCGTCGGGGAAACGCTCGGCGCGGCACTCGGGGCAGCGCGCGTGCAGCGCAGCGAGTGCGAGCGGGTCGAGGTCGGCGAGGAGGGCGAGCACGGCCGTCAACGACTCGGGCGCGTGCTCCTCACGCTCGCGCAACAACGCGTCGAGCTCGGCGTCGTGCACGGGGCGTGCGAGGCGCGCGCGCAGTGTTTCCCGTGCCAGAGCGCGAGCCTCCTCCAGCGACGCCCCCGACTCCGCGTGGCGCAGCAGTTGTCGTCGCGGCAGCTCGGTCAGCTGTGTGAGCAGGCGCTGCACACCGCGCGCGCCAGAGCTCGACACGATCGGCGCTTCGGGTTGCGTGTCGAAGGGCTGCAGGTGCAGCGCGTGCCCCGCGAAGCTCGCCACCCAGGCCAAACGCGCCACGAGTTCGGCGGCGCGCGCGAAGCCTTCGGTCTCGAGCGTGCGCGCCGTCATCTCTGCCGACGCGTCGAAGAGCACGTGCAGGGACAGCTCCCGCGGCGACTCGTACTCGCGCACGAGCAACTGCGTGCGGCGCGCCGTGGCTTTCCAGTCGACGCGCCCGAGCGGATCGCCGGGGCGGTAGCTGCGCAGCTCGGCGAAGTCCGTACCCGAGCCGAGCAGCGCGGCCTGCTGCTGCGCGGCGGCTCGCGGGCTCGCGCCGCGCAGACGCGCCAAGCGCGAGTCGCGCACGCTGCGCACGTCGGGGATCACGAACACCTCACGCAGCGCCACGAGCAGTCGCGCGTGCTCGAAGAAACCCAGCGGGCTGCGACGCCGCACGACGAGGCCGGGGAATCGCACGCGCCCGGGCTGCAGGATCCGGAAGCGGAAACGCGCTGCATGCGGCGCGCTGCGGAAGCTGCGCACGCGCGCCCCACCGGCGCCGAGCAGCTGCGCTTCGTGCGGCACGAGCGGCGCGAGCAACAACGCTCCGCGCGCGCCGTCGCCACTCAGCTCGACACGCAACTCGACCTCGGCGCCGGTGTGCACCGGGCCGTCATCGGGCGTGTCGAGCACAACGGCCCACTCGAGCTGCTCGCGCCAGGCACGCGCGTCCAGCCGCAAGAGCAGCGCGTCGCCAAGCACACAAGCTGCGGCGACCACGAGCACCTGCACCACGCCCAGCGGCGTGAAGACCACGAGCAGCAGCGCGGCGAGCAGCCACGCGAACCCGAGCAACAGCCGGCGCTTAGACCAGCTTCGTGGCGAGCAAGGCGTCATGAACGACCTGGTGTGGGGTGAGTCCGCGCACTTCGGCGCCGGGATCGAGCTGCACGCGATGGTTGGCCGCGTGGAGGTAGAGCGCTTTGAGGTCGTCGGGGATCACTTGCGCGCGACCGTCGAGCAACGCGCGAGCGCGAGCCAGCGACAACACGTCGATGCCGAGGCGCGGACTCGCTCCGAGCTGCACACCCTCGGTGTCGCGGATGCGCTCGGCGAGCTGCACGAGCAGGTCGAGGATCTCATCGGAGGCGTTCACGTCGGCGAGCGCGGCTTGCGCGGCGAGCAGGTTGTCGACAGGCAGGCCGGGCGCGGGCGGCGGCGCGCCGTCGCGATGCAAGCGCAGGATCGCACCGGCCACGTCGGCGCTCGGATAACCGAGCTGCAGGCGCAGGGCGAAGCGGTCGAGCTGCGCTTGCGGCAAGGGATACACGCCCTCGTGTTCCACCGGGTTCTGCGTGGCGAACACGAAGAAGGGCGGCGCCAGCGCCAGCGTTTCTCCCTCGATCGTGACCTGTCGCTCCTGCATGACTTCGAGCAGGGCCGACTGGGTCTTGGCGGGCGCGCGGTTGATCTCGTCGGCCACGACCACATGCGTGAAGATGGGCCCCTTGCGCAGCTCGAAGCTGCCTGCGCGCTGGTCGTAGACGAAGCCGCCGAGGATGTCGGCGGGCAACAGGTCGGGTGTGAACTGGATGCGCTTGCAGTCCACGCCGAGCGCGCTCGCGAGGCTGCTGGCGAGCAAGGTCTTGCCGATGCCGGGCACGCCTTCCACGAGCACGTGCTTGCCGGCGAGCACGGCGCAGAGCAACAAGGTGATCTCTTCGTCGTAGCCCACGAGACGCGGCGCCAGTTGCGCGCGCACACGCTCCGCGAGCTCGCGTGCGCCGCGCGCGGCACCGCTGTCGGCGCCGGTGCCGGCGAAACCTTCAGGACTCATGTCTACCAAGGCGCGCTCCCATCGAGGACTCGCAGGATGTGATAACTGTTCCAGTAAGCGTGTTGCAGCTCGGAGGCGCCCGGCGCATCACTCTCACCGAGCTTTCGACTCAGCTGCAACACTTGCTCGACGTGACGCCTGAGCAAGGGATCGAGTTCGGCGTGCTCGAGCGCGGCGCTGAGTGTGTCCGGGTCGGTGTCGTCGCAACCCAGCTCCAGCGCCACGCGTTGGCGCACCACCGCCAGCAACCGCGCGAGCGCCCCGGTCTGATGACCGCTGCTCGAGTCGATCTGCGCGCGCAGTTTGGTGCGATCGCCGCGCTGCAAGGTGCCGGGAGCATAGGCGTGATTCACGCGCCGATGATCGCGACGCATCACCACGAGCGCGCCCGCGAAGGCCACGCCGAGCAACAACCAGGGCGTCACGGGCGGCCCGTTGCGTGGCAAGCGGAACTCCAAGCGTCGCCAGGAGCCGTTCGGGAGTTGCACTTCCGCGAAGGCGTGGATGCGATTCGCGACGTAGCGCGCGGGCAAGCCGAGTGCGTGGGCCGTGACCACGAAGGCCTGCGCGCGATGTCGACACACGCCCTTGCGGGCCAGCGCGAGCGAGAGGTACTCGCTGCCCACGACCTCCTCGCGCTTGAGCGGCGTCACGGCGAAGCCTTCGAAGTAGTCGTGCAGCCGGCGCACGGTCTGCGCGTAGCTCTTGCCGTGCAACTCACCGATGCGGGCGAGCACGCGCTCGGCGTCGGCGCGCACGTCGTCGGGCAGCGCGATCGCTTGCGGAACGAAGGGTGTGTCGGGCAAGGGCGCTGTGTCGTAGTTGGCGAAGCTCGCGATCTCGTAGTCGAGCTGCACGCTGCGCGTCGACTCACTGCGGACGAACAAGGTGTCGCTGGCGTCGCGCAGGAACTCCAGCTCGGTCGGCGGAGAACAGTTCCACGAGAGCACTTCGAAGTCCGCGGAGGGTGACGGCACCGCCAAGGGCGAGCCGGCGAAGAGCAACAGCTTCACACTCACCCGAGAGGTGTCGCGCGCGCCTGCGCCGCTGCCCAGGGCCGACGTGAACTCACTGGCGCTGCGTGCGAAGCGCGCGCCGGAGATCACGACATCGAACACGCCGCTGCGATGCGTCCAACCCTTCGGCGGACGGAAGGGATCGAGCCGCCGCGCGCCTGCGAAGCTGGCGTCGACACCGGTGCGGCTGTCGAAGCTGGGCGCGGACGGACTCCACATGATCTCGGGCGGGACGGCGAGCGCCATCACGCGCGCCCGTTCGCGCGGTCGAGCCCAGTTGAGTTGCCGCCCGCTCGATGCCGACGACGCGCTCGTCGCGCCGGAAGAGAAGTTCAGCGCGGGCGCGAAGTGCAGGTGCGGTAAGCCGAAAGCCAAGGCTGCGGCGAGCAAGCCCCCGACCGCGCCTCGCATCCACCATGCGCTCAAGCCGGCGCGTCCGCGCGACGCCAACGGCAGGTCGGGCAGGAGGGAACCGCGCGCTTCCACGCGCTGCGCCACGCGGTCCAGCAGCTCATGCAGCGCGCCCAGCTCCGCCGCAGGCAGGCCGTGGCCATAGAGCGCGACCTCGAGGGGCGCTCGCAACTCGACCGCTTCGGCGGGCTCGATCAAGCCGGCCTCACTCCATCGCGCCAAGAGCTCGCGCGGCGTGCTGCCTGTGGGCGCACCCTGTCCCAGCTCGGCGGCGCGCGCCACGAGCGCTTCGAAGTGAGCGCGCAACTCGCCCTGCGCCTTGCCCATGCCTAGCTGCTCGATCGAGGTTCCCGCGCCAGCCCGAAGCGGTCACGCTAAGTCATGAATCCCCCGAGGTCGAGCACCGAGACCCAGCCCGGACACGCGCACGACACGCCCGGGAGTCGCGCGACCTCGCTATGATCGCGCCCAGCGCGAACGACGCTTCCATCCCGTCGCTCACCGCCTTCCCAGTGCGTGGCTCCTCCCCGCGCGCTGGGCGATCCACCTCCCCCACCGAGACCTCGCCATGCGCCAGGTGATTGTGTGTCTGCTCGCTCTCACGTTCGTGTTCACGCTTGCCTTCAGCGCGCAGGCGCAAGAGATCCGCAAGGGTGAGGGACGCTTCGCCTTCGAAGAGACCGTGCTCGAGAACGGCCTGCGCGTGATCTCGCTCGAAGACGACAGCACGCCGATCGTGGCCGTGCAGCTCTGGTACCACGTGGGCAGCAAAGACGAGAAGCCGGGGCGCCAAGGCTTCGCGCACATGTTCGAACACATGATGTTCCGCGGCACCGACCGACTCGGCCCCGAAGACCACTTCGAGTGGGTGCGACGCACGGGCGGCAACTGCAACGCGTACACCTCCTTCGACCAGACCGTGTACGTGCAGGAAGCGCCGGCCAACCAGCTCGACATGATCCTGTGGCTCGAAGCCGAACGCATGGCGCGCCTCAAGATCGACGAAGGCGGCTTCGCCACCGAGCGCAAGGTCGTGGAAGAAGAGCGTCGCCTCGGGCTGAACCAACCCTACGGCACGATGCTCGAGCAAGTGCTCGAGTTCATGTTCACCAAGCACCCTTACAACTGGTCGCCGATCGGCAAGATCGCGCACCTGCGCGCCGCCGACGTCGACGACATCCAGGAGTTCTGGGACACCTACTACGTGCCGAACAACGCCACGCTCGTGGTCGTGGGCGACGTGAAGCACGCCGACGTGCGCGCGCTCGCCGAGAAGAACTTCGGCTGGATCCCGCGCTGCGCCGACCCGCCGCGCGTCACGATCGTGGAACCGGAACAACGCGAGCTGCGCAAGCTCGACGTGGAAGACGAATCGGCGCCGGCCCCCATCGCCGGCATCGTGTTCCGCACCGTGCCCGACGGCCACCCCGACGCGCTGGCGCTCGAGATGCTGGCGAACATCGTGGGCGACGGCGAGAGCAGCCGGCTCTACCTCGACCTCGTGCGTCGCAAAGACGTGGCCGAGTTCGCCGGCGGCGGCGCGCTCGCGCTGGAGCAGGCCGGCATGCTGATCCTGGGTGGCGTCACCTTGCCGCTCGGGGATGTCGACGACATCGTCGACGCGATCTGGGAGGTGGTCAACGAGGTCAAGGAGAACGGCGTCACCGAAGCCGAGCTCGAGAAAGTGCGCGCGAACTTCAAGCGCAACAGCGTGACCGAGTCGCTCACCGTGGAGAGCAAGGCCTCGGCGCTCGGCACCGCCGCCGTGATCCAGGGCGACGCGCAGCTCGCGAACACCTATCTGGAGCGCGTGGCCGCCGTGACGCCCGAGGACCTCGCGCGCGTGGCGAAGACCTACCTCGTGCCGCGCCGCGCCAACGAAGTGCGCGTGAAGGCCAGCCTCAAAGGCATGTTCTCCACCGTGCTCTCGATCGCCTCCGCCGCCGACGACAGCTCCGCCGAAGACGAACCCAAGCAAGAGATCGAGGCCGGGCGACGCGCTGTGGCCGGCGGACCGAAGGCCGCCGCCGAACGTCCCGAGAGCTTGCCCGACACGCCGCCCATCGCGCCGCCACTCGACAGCGACCTCGCGCTCGAGAGCGTGAACAAGACACTCGCCAACGGGCTCAAGGTGGTCGTGATCGAGAACCACGAAGTGCCCTACGTGAGCCTCGGGCTGCAACTGCGCGCGGGCGCCTTCACCGACGACCCGTCGCGCCCGGGCACGGCCTCGATGGCCACCTCGATGGTCACGCGCGGCACGCTCACGAAGGATGCCGAGAGTTTGGCCGCCGAACTCGAACGTCACGCGATCAGCTTGTCGGCGAACGCCGGTCACGACAGCGCCAGCGTGTCGCTCAGCAGCACCGCCGACCAAGCGACGCGCGCCGCGCGCCTGCTCGCCGAGATCGTGATGCTGCCCGCCTTCGACGACGACGAGTTCCGCACGCTGCGCGACCAGACGCTCACCGGCATGCAGATCAGCGAGAAGACGCCAGCCGTGATGGCCGAACGTCAGTTCGACGCGGCGCTCTGGGGCAGCAACCATCCCTACGGTCGCCCCGCCGAAGGCACGTCGAGCGATCTGCGCGAGCTCGACGTGGACGGCCTGCACGATTGGTGGGACGCCTTCGTGCGCCCTGACACCGCCTCCCTGTACGTGGCCGGCGACATCCTCCCCGAAGACGCCTTCGCGCTCGCCGAACGCTACCTCGGCGACTGGGAAGCCGACGGCGACGCCATCGACCGCCCGCTGCCCAAGTGGACCGCGCCCGACGCCACGCGCATCAAGCTGGTCGACAAGCGCGGCGCCATCCAGAGCGAGATCCGCGCCGGTCACGAGGGCATCATGCGCAAGCATCCGCTCTACGCGACCTCGGCTGTGCTCACGCAGGTCTTCGGCGGCGCCTTCACCAGTCGTCTCAACGAGTCCTTGCGCATCGACAAGGGCCTCACCTACGGCGCCAGCGGCGGCTTGCAGAGCCGACGCTTCGGCGGACAGTTCGGCGTGCGCACCTTCACCAAGACCGCCAAGACCGCCGAGACCGTGCGCGCGCTCATCGAGGTCGTGAAGAACATGCACACCGAAGCGCCCAGCGACAGCGAGCTGGAGAACGCCGCGAGCTACCTCGCGGGCTCCTTCGCCGGCTCGCTGGAGACACCTCAGTCCGTGGCCGGGCGCCTCTGGAGCCTCGAGCTCAACGACCTGCCGAGCGACTACTGGAACGGCTACCTGCGTCGCATCGCCGCCACGACGTCCGAAGAAGTTCAGACGGCGGCGCAGCAGCTGCTCGATCCCGAGCGCATGCTGATCGTGGTCGTGGGCGATGCGGAGAAGGTGAAGGACGAGCTCGAAGAGATCGCCGAGGTCGACGTGCTCACCACCGACGGCTGAGTCGGCCGGGCCGCTGGCGTTGATCGGAGACGGGCCGCTCGAATACATTGAGCGGTCTTCGCCCCGTCCCGCCGGTGCCACTCCCATGACTGATCTCGCCCCGATTTCCGCGCTCTACGACCGCCTCGAATCCCTCCACGCGAAGATTCGCGAGCGCCTCGGGCGCGGCCTCACGCTGGCTGAGAAGATCCTCTACGCGCACCTCGCCGACCCCGACGGCGAGCTCCCCGAGCGCGGCAAGACCTACGCCGACCTGCAGCCCGATCGCGTGGCCATGCAAGACGCCACCGCACAGATGGCGCTGCTGCAGTTCGCCATGACGGGTCGCAGCGAGGCGGCCGTGCCGAGCACCGTGCACTGCGACCACCTGATCCGCGCACGCCTCGGCGCCGACAAAGACCTTGCCGTGGCCAACGACGAGAACGCCGAGGTCTACGCGTTCCTCAAGAGCGCGTCGGCCAAGTACGGCCTCGGCTTCTGGGAGCCGGGCGCCGGGATCATCCACCAGGTCGTGCTCGAGAACTACGCCTTCCCCGGCGGCCTGATGATCGGCACCGACAGTCACACGCCGAACGCCGGCGGCCTCGGCATGCTCGCCATCGGTGTCGGCGGCGCCGACGCGATGGAAGTCATGGCTGGCCTGCCCTTCGGCGTGCGCTGGCCCAAGCTCATCGGCGTGAAGCTCACCGGCAAGCTCGACGGTTGGAGCTCCCCGAAGGACGTGATCCTCAAGGTCTGCGAGCTGCTCACGGTGAAGGGCGGCACGGGCGCCATCGTGGAGTACTTCGGCGAAGGCACGCAGAGCATCTCCTGCACCGGCAAGGGCACGATCTGCAACATGGGCGCGGAGCACGGCGCCACCACCAGCACCTTCCCCTTCGACGAGTCGATGGCGCGCTACCTCGAAGCCACCGGGCGCAAGGATGTCGCCGAGCTGGCCCGCAAGCACGCCGCCGCCCTGCGCGCCGACGACGACGTGGACGCCGACCCGAGCAAGTACTTCGACCAAGTGCTCGAGATCGACCTCAACACGCTGCCGCCGATGGTGGTGGGTCCGCACACGCCCGACCGCGCACGCAACCTCGACGCGCTCAAGGACGAAGCCGCCGACGAAGGCTGGCCCGCCGAGCTCAAAGCCGCGCTCATCGGCTCGTGCACGAACAGCTCCTACGAAGACATGGAGCGCGCGGCGAGCGTGGCGCGCCAGGCCAGCGCCAAGGGCCTCAAGGTGCGCACGCCGCTGATGGTCACGCCCGGCAGCACGCGCGTCGACGAGACGATCCGTCGCGACGGGCAGATGCAGGCGCTGCAGGAGATCAACGCCACGGTGCTCGCGAACGCCTGCGGCCCGTGCATCGGCCAGTGGCAGCGCGACGACATCAAGAAGGGCGACGTCAACTCGATCATCACCTCCTTCAACCGCAACTTCAGCGGTCGCAACGACGGCAACCACTCCACGCTCGCGTTCATCTCGAGCCCCGAAGTGGTGGTCGCCATGGCGCTCGCCGGACGCCTCGACTTCGACCCGCGCCGCGACACGCTCGACACACCCGACGGCCCGGTGAAGCTCGACCCGCCCACCGGCCTCGAGCTGCCGCAGATGGGTTTCGCCGCCACCGACCGCGGTTACGTGGCCCCGCCGAGCGACCCGAGCAGCGTGGACCTCGACGTGACCGAAGGCAGCAAGCGCCTGCAGCTGCTCGAACCCTTCGACGCGCCGCGCAACGAACAGTTCGTCGACATGCCGCTGTTGCTCAAGGTGGAAGGCAAGTGCACCACTGACCACATCTCGGCGGCCGGGCCGTGGCTGCGCTTCCGCGGTCACCTCGAGAACATCTCCGACAACATGTACATCGGCGCGACGAACGCGTTCACCGGCGAGCAAGGCAAGGTCACGGATGCGCTCGACGGCACGCCCAGCTTGGCGATCCCCGATGTCGCGCGGCACTACAAGGCCGAGGGCCTCAACTGGGTGGTCGTCGGCGACGTGAACTACGGCGAGGGTTCCTCGCGCGAACACGCCGCCATGTCTCCGCGCTTCCTGGGTTGCCGCGCCGTCGTCGCGCGCAGCTTCGCGCGCATCGCCGAGACCAACCTCAAGAAGCAGGGCGTGTTGGCGCTGGTGTTCGCCGATCAGCGCGACTGGGACAAGATCCAGGAAGGCGACCGCTTCGCCATCGAAGGTCTCGACGAACTCGCACCCGGCTCCACCGTCACGCTGCAAGTCACGCACGCCGGCGGCGGCAGCGACACGATCCCCACCACGCACACGCTCAGCGAGCTGCAGATCGCGTGGTTCCGCGCGGGCTCGGCGCTGAACTACCTGCGCAACGGCGAGGGCGTCACGGCCTGAGGCTTCAGCGCGCGGGGAACCGCTGACACCACGCGCAGTCGTCGTCGACGAAGAGGCTCGTGGTGCCGGCGTCGGGGTCGTGGTCCACGTAGCCGAGTTCCGCGAGTTGCTCGAGCAGCTCGGGGTCCTCGGTGGCGCCGCCGGCCAGACCACGCGCGGGCGCCAGCGCGAGCCAGTCGATGAGTCGCGCGCGCAGCTCGGCGGCCAGCTCGGGCTCGAGCTCCGCCAGGTCGTGCAGGCAGTCGGGGTCCGCCTGCACGTCGTAGAGCTCAACTTGGTGCAGCTCGCGACCGCGCACCGAGGGGCGCGGGTGGTGCGCCTTGAGCGCCATCACGAGCAGGTGACGACCGAAGCGCACGCTCGCGGCGCGACTGCTCGCGCCGAGTTGGAACAGCGGGCGTTGGCGTCCGCTGCGATCCAGTTCCTGGAGCAGGGACTCGCCGGGGAAGGGCAGGTCGGGCAAGCCTGCGAGATCGAGCAGGGTGCGCCCGAGGCCGAGCGGGCTGAGCGGGGTGTCGCTGCGCACCCCCACCGGCACGCCGGGCCCGGCCAGCATCAGCGGTACGTGCAAGCTGCCGGGCGTGAGGCCTGCGTGGTCGAAGAACACGTCTTGCTCGCCGAGTGCCTCGCCGTGATCGCCCACCAGGGCCACGATGGCTTCGTCGAAGCGCGAGTGTTGGAGCAGGCGTTCGAGTTGCGCGTCGAGGTAGCGCACTTCGGCGCGGTAGGCGGCGCGCGGGAACTCGAGGTCGCGCAGGCCTGCGATCTCGCGCGGGAGCACCGCGTCGCTGGGCGGCGCGGGGTCGCTCAGGAAGCGCTCGTCGAAGGGGTCGCGGTCGTCGGGGTACTCGCGCGCGGTCCAGTGATCGGGCGCGTCGTAGGGCCAGTGCGCATCGAAGGCGTGGAACCACACGAAGAGCGGACGGCCGTCGGCTTCGGGCAGCCACTCGAGCAACTGATCCACGCTCCGCTCGGCGCGCAGCGGTTTGTTCGGTGCCCAGATCATGCGGTCGAAACCTTGGCCGAGGCCGCTGCCTTCGTGCCCGAGGTGCTTGGTCGAGAGCACGGCGTAGGTGACGTAGCCGGCTTCCGCGAAGCGCTCGGCGAGCGTGCTCGCTGTTTCGTTCAGCGGCCGACGGTTCACCACGATGCCGGTGTCGCGCGGGTGCATGCCGGTCATCAGCGCCACGTGCGCGGGGTTCGTGGAGTTCGTGGGCGACCAAGCTTGGCTGAACAACACGCCGCCTTCGGCCAGACGATCGAGCGCGGGCGTGGCCACCTGCACGCGTCCGTCTAGGGCGCCGACGTGATCCCCGCGGTGCGTGTCCGACGTGATCAACAACACCGGCGGCGGGCGCTGCCCCGGCACCACGATCGCGGCCTCAGCCAGCCCCCACGCCGCCTCCCCCTGCGAGCGGAGTGAAAAACGTAACCGGACGCGCCGCCCGGCGTAGGCATCGAGGCCGACCTCGAGCTGCTGCCAAGCCTCGCTCGGCTGCAGCTCGCCCGCCCACAACATCTCGGGCTCGCCGCCTTCGGTCGACAGCGACACGTCGAGACTCGCAGGCGCACTGGCCAACATCAGACTGCCCGGCTGCACGAGCGCGCAGCGCAGCTCGGCGCCTTCGGGCACGAGCACGTCGGCGAAGAGATCGCGACCGCTCACCAGGCCTTCGCCGCTGCGACCCTGCGCGCCCGCGATGATCATGGCGGGCGCACCCGCGGGGTCGGGCAAGCGATCGGCGAGCGGCGCCTGCTCCAGCTCCACGAAGAGCAGGCCCGCGTTGCGGTTCGCGCCGCGCAAGACCACGCGCAGTGTGTCGCCCACGGCGCCCGCTCCCAGCGCGCGCGGCGCGAGCAGATCGACCTCGGCGGCGTAGGGCTCGCTGGACTGCTCCAGGTGCACGACCTCGGAGTGCATGATCGCGCGGCCGTCGCGCAGCACCGAGGCCAGCAACCAGCCCGAGCCCTGGAAGCTCGTGACCAGTCGCAAACGGTTGATGCGGTCCACCGGGAACTCGCCCGCGCGCTCCAGGATCAGGTCTCCGTCGGCTTCCACGGCGCGCAGCTGCAGACGCGGCGGACCACCCGAGCCCGCGGGACGCAACGAGGAGTTCGGCACCTGCAGCGACCACGCGGGCAGGTCGTGCGCGAACTCGAAGAGCGCCAAGCGTTGCGCGACGGGTTGTGGCGCGCCCGGTTCCGGTTGCAGGTCGAGGCGCAGGGTGCGCCCCGGGCGGTCGGGCTCGGTGCCGCAAGCCAGCGCGAGGCTGAGCAACGCCATCACGCTCACCGCGCGCGCTGTGTGTGTGCGAGCAGTCGTCATCGGGTGTCGAAGCGGGCGCACCAGGCGCAGTCGTCGGGTTGCCACAGCGCGTCGGCATCGAGACCGCCGCCGACCGGCGCCACGTAGCCCAGCGCGGCGAGTTCTTCGAGCTGCGCTGCGTCGTGGTCGAGCGTGTCGCGCCAGGGCAGGGCGCGTCGCTGCGCCAACCAGTCGAGCACCAGGGCGCGCAGGCGCGCGGCGTCGTCGAAACGTTCGTCCACCAGGTTGTGCGCGGCCTCGGGGTCGGTCGAGAGGTCGTAGAGTTCGACCTCGTGCGCCACGTGTTGCAGCGCCATGTTCGGCAACGCGCGATCGACCAAACTTAGCACCAGGAACAAGTCCTCGTGCTGCACCGTGGCCGACGCGCCGAAGGACTCGATCGCGAAGCGCGGCGCGGCGCGGCCCGCGCGCGCGGCCGTCGGCAGCGCACGACCTGGGAACGCTTGCGCCGTCAGACCGCTCAGGTCGAGCAAGCTGCGACCGAGGTCGAGGTGGCTCACCGGGCTCGCCACGACCTCACCTGCCGACACCCCGGGTCCCGCGAGCACCAGCGGCACGTGCAGCGTCTTGGGGTAAGCCCCGATGTGATTGAAGTACACGCCGTTCTCGCCGAGCAGCTCGCCGTGATCCGACACGAAGGCGATCAGTGCGTCGGACAGACGCGGGTGCGCGAGGAAGGCGCCGAGGCGCGCGTCTTGCTCCTCGATCTCGGCGCGATACATCGCGCGCGCCCAGTCGAGTTCACGCAGCCCGGTCAGCTCGGGAGGCAACAGTTGGGTGGGCACGGGTTCGGGCAACGCGGGGTCGAAGGCGTCGCGCGCGGGATCCCACTGGCGCGCGGCGGCGGTGTCCGGCGGCGTGTACGGCGTGTGCGCGTCGAACACGTGCAGCCACACGAAGAGCGGGCGGTCGTGCAGCTCGTCGAGCCAAGTGCTGAGGATCGGGAGCGTTTCTGTGCTCGGACGCTGCGGCGTGTTCGTGGGCCAACTGATGCGATCGAAACCCTGTCCGAGCCCGCTGCCCGGCGGCCCCAGATGACGCGTACTGAGCGCCGCCACGCAGGTGTAGCCGGCGCTGGCGAAGGACTCGGCGAGCGTGGCGGCGGCGGCGCCCACGCCGTCGTAGTTGCTGAGCACGCCGGTGTCGCGCGGCGACGTGCCGGTCATCAGCGCCACGTGCGAAGGGTTCGTGTTGTTCACCGAGGTGTAAGCGTCGAGGTAGCGCGTGCCGCGCGCGGCGAGCGCGTCGAGCACCGGCGTGGAGAGCGACACGCCTTGTTCGGCGTAGCCCACGTGATCCGCGCGGTGCGTGTCACTCGTGATCAACACGGTCACCGGCGGACGCGCGCGCGGCACCCACACCTGCGGCGCGCTCACCAGGCAAGCCAACGAGGTGCCCGCCGCCGCGTGCGCCTCGCTCTGCAAGGAGAGTTCGAGTCGCTTCGGCGAGCTCGACGCGGGCAAGGTCAACTCGAGCGGCGTCCAGCGATCCACACTCGGCAGCAGTTCGTGTTCGACGAGCAACTCGCGGCCGCTGTCCGTGAGCAGCTCCACGCGCAGCACGGCGCCCTGCGGTGCCACGGCCGCCAGCTCGCTCGTCCACGCGACATCGAACTGCACGCGGGCGTCGTGCGGGAGCGCGAGCTCAGTTTGCAGCGCGCGCCCCTGCAACAGTCCCACGGCCGGTCGGGCTTGATCCCCCACCACCACGAGTTCGGCCTGCGCGGCGGGATCGGGCAGGCGGGCGGCGCGCGGTTCGTCCACGAGCGCCACGTCGCGCAGGGCGAAGCGTCGGTAACTGCCGAGGAAGCGCAGGCGCAGGGCGTCGAAGGGAGCGGCGGAACGTAGCGCGGCCGGCAGGTCCACCGACACGTTCACCAGACGATCGAGCGTGTCGATGCTCGGCGCACGCAAGCTGTTCACCACGGCGCCGTCGCGCAGCAGATCGACCACCATGCCGAGCCCGCCGCCGCCGTCGGCTGACAACCAGACTTCCACGCGGTCGAAGGTCGCCGGGTCGTAGTGCCCGGCGCGCGTGAGTTGCACCACGCGTTCGCGACGCCCCGCGCCCACCACGAGCATCGGCCGGCTGCCCTGCGGCAACTCGGGCCCTTCGACCACGATGCGCTTCGAGGGCGACTCGACCTCCCACTCGGTGCGCTGCTCGAGCAGATCGAAGCGCTCCACGACGCGCCGTTCGGGCGCGCTCGCGCCGCCCGCCGCCAGGTTCCAGCGGCCACGCTGCAGCTCGGGTGCGGACGCGCGCTCGCCGCACGCCCACAGGACGCACAGCGCGAAGGCCGCCCACGCGAGCTGCGGCGCGCGGCGCTTCAGCGTGCGCACCACGGGCAGGCCTCTTCGTCGAGCAACCGCGTGAAGGGCGGCGGCAAGGGCCCCACGTAACCCAGGCTGAGGCGCTCACGCATGATGGAGTCGTCGAGCACGCCGAGTTCATCGAGACGCGTGTCGGGTTGCGCCGCGAGCCAGGCGGTGAGTTCCGCGCGCAGACCTTCGCCTTCGCTGTCGAGTGTCGAGGAGTCGAGCTCGTCGGCAGCCAGCGCGTGCAGCGCCTGCGGGTCGACCGACAAGTCGAAGAGCTCGGCGGTGAAGGCTTGGCGCCGTTCAGGGAGGTGCCCGAGTCGCCGCGGCCGCAACTGCACGACCAGGTGACGCTCGCCGCGCGTGATCGACGCCGACAGGCCGTCGCTCTCCACGGCGAAGCGCGGTTCCAGTTCATCGCGCGGTCGCAGCAAGGAGCGCCCGGGGAACGCTTGGTCGCCGAGTCCCGCGAGGTCGAGCAAGCTGCGCCCGAGGTCGAGCGTGCTCACCGGGTCGTTGCGTCGCGCGCCCTGTTCGAGCTGGGGCGAGGCCAGGATCAGCGGGACGTGCAACACGCCGGGATACAAGCCGAGGGACTTGAACCAGATCTGGTGCTCGCCGAGCGCGAGGCCGTGTGAGCCCACGAAGGCGCGCGGCGCGGCGCGCACGCGAGGGTGACTCAGGAGTGGAGCCAAGGCCGCGTCGAGTTCGCTGATCTCGCCCTTGTAGCGTGCGCGCAAGAAGTTGAGGTCGTGCTCGGCGCGATACGACTCCGGCATCGCCACCAGGATGCGACCGCGCGTCGGAAGTTGGTGCGCCCCGTCACGATCGAGCGGGTCGTAGTGCAGCGCGAGCGACTCGGGTGCCGGCTCGTGCGGCCAGCGCGCGTCGCTCAGGGCCAGCCACAGGAAGAGCGGCGTGTCCGCTTGCTCGGCGAGCTGCGCGCGGGCTTCGTCCACGACACGCTGCGCAGACCAGGCGGTGCTGTCCGCGGGCGCGACGACCTCGGCGAAGCCCTGACCGAGCCCGCTCGAGCCGGGCGTGAGGTGCTGCGAGCCCACCACGGCCACGCAGCGGTAACCGGCATGGGCGAAGGCCTCGGCGAGCGTGCGCGCCTCCGGCCGCAGATGCTGGCCCTCGTTCACCACGCCTGTGTCGCGCGCGCTGAGGCCGGTGTGGAGCGCGGCGAGCGCGGGCGCGGAGTGGTTCGTGGGCGCCCGCGCGTCGGCGAAGAACAGCCCCTCGGCGGCGAGTGCGTCGAGCTGCGGTGTGGGCATGTCGACGCCGCGGAAGGCCAGCCCGAGGTGGTCGCCCCGGTGCGCATCACTGCTCACGAGCAGCACGAGTGGCGCGACGTCCGGCGCCGCAGGCAAGCTGAGCCTGGGTTCGGCGAGCAACACGGCGCGCGAACTCCCTGCGCGGAAACGCAACTCGACCTCGCGCGCCGTGTCGCTGACCGCGAGCGGGCTGAGCTGCCAGTCGTCGCCGGGATCCAGGGGCAAGACGTGGTCGATCCAGCTGTCGTCGCCCGCGCCGACGGGCCGCGTCCGCAACACGAGCTCGTTGCTCTCCGCCTGCGCGATCGAGTGCGGCGACGTGACGAGCGCGTAGGGCAACTCGAAGCCGTGCCCGGCAGGCAAGGGCGCGTCGAGGCGCGCGCTCGATTCCCCGAAGAGCACGCCGGCGCGCAACCAACGCGTGCCGCGCGCCACGAGCTCGGGCGCGCTGAGCGTCGGCAATCCGGCGCCGAGCTGACTCGTCTCCCAACTCAAGGCGGCGAGACCCAAGCGACGCGTGGAGCCGGTGCAGCTCATGACCACGCGATCATGCTCGGGGCGTTCGACCGGCAGCGGGATCCTGTGCGCCACGAGTTGCTCGGCTTGACGCATCACGACCGGCGCGCCCACCGCCACGCGTTCGTCGCCGCGCCAGAGTTCGAGGCTCGCGACCCCCGCGCCCTCGAAGGCTGCGGTGACGCGCAACACGTCGGCGCGCTCGGGTGCCGGGCCGGCGTGCACGAGCTCGAGTTCGTGACGGCCCTGCGGGGCGCGGATCACGATCGCGACCTCTTTCTTGGCCGGCAAGCGCTGACGTGCACTGCGCAGCGCGACGATCTCCCAACCCGGCATGACCGCGCCGGACGCGGGCAGCTCGAACTGCGCCAAGGATTCGCCGGGCGGCACCTCCGCGAGACCGCTCACCAGCTGCCAGTGCAGCGCCGGCGCCGGCTGCGTGAGGTCGCTCAGCGGCAGGACGTGATCGTCGGGAGCTGTCGCCGACGAGTCCGTGCGTGACGGCGTGGTGCCCGACGTGCGTTCGCCCGCGTCGCCGCAAGCCCCGAGCACGCAGAGCGCCAAGCTCAATCCCAGCGTCGACAGCGCGCGCATGCGTCGGGGATCCAGAGAGAGGAGGGAGTTTCGGAGGGTGCCAAGTAGCCGAGCTCGGCGAGACGATCCAAGCGTTCCTGATCCTCGCTTGCCGAGCCCGCGAGATCGAGACCTTGCGCGGCTTGCAACCAGGCGATCAGCCGCGCACGCAGCTGCCGCGCGTGTTCGGGTTGTTGTTCGGAGAGCTCGGTTTCGCAGCGCGGGTCGTCGCGCAGATCGTAGAGCCGCAGCTCGTGGGCGAGGAAGCGCTCCGACATCACGGGCTGTTGCTCGTCGCGCAGCTGGAGGATCAGGTGCCAGCCCTCGTACGTGAGCGAAGCCGAGAACCCGTGGGCCGAGAGCGCGAAGCGCGGCGCCGCGCGCGCGCTCACGGCAGACGTAGCAGGCTCGGCCAGACGGCGCAGATCGCGGCCGGGCCAGGTCACGTCGGACACAGCCCCCCACTTGAGCAAGGTCGCGCCCAGGTCGGCGTGGCTGACGGGTTCGCTCACACGCACACCGGCAGGCATCCCCGGCCCGACGAGCAGCAGCGGCACGTGCAGCGTGTCGGGGAACAGGCCGGCGTGACCGAAGTGGATGCCATGTGCGCCCAGCGATTCGCCGTGGTCGGCGGTGAGCGCCACGGCGGCGTCGCGCAGAGCCGGGTGCTCGAGGAGCGTGCCGAGTTCTTCGTCGAGGAAGGACACCTCGGCTTTGTAGAGCGCGCGCAGGTAGTCGAGGTCGCGCACCTTGCGATAGGGCTCGGGCAGCACCTCGGCGGACACGTCGAGCGGCGGCAGCGTCGGGTCGGCCGGGTCCCGCTCGGGTGACCAGTAGTGTTCGCGCCAACGCTGCGGCGCGCGGTACGGGCGGTGCGCATCGAAGAGATGCACCCACACGAAGAGCGGCTCGTCGCCGACTTCCGTGAGCCAGTGTTGCGCGAGCGACAAGCTCGGCGGCGCCGCACGCTCTCCTCTGGGCGTGGGCCAACTCATGCGCTCGAAGCCCTGCCCCAGCCCGCTCTCGGGATCACCGAGATGTCGCGCCGACACGAGCGCCAGCGTGCGGAAGCCCTGCGCCGCGAAGTGTTCGGCGAGCGTGTCGGCACGAGCGCTGAGCGGCACGCTGTTGTCGTCGATGCCGAGATCGCGCGGGTGCACGCCGGTGAACAAGCTCATGTGCGAGGGGTTGGTGACGTTCGTCGGCGCGAGGCAGTCTTCGAAGAGCACGCCGCGCGCGGCGAGCGTGTCGAGCGTGGGTGTGAGCGGCGCGTCGACCGCGCCCGACGCACCCAGGTGATCGGCGCGATGCGTGTCGCTCGTGATCAGCAGCACGCGGCGCGCGCGGCGGCCCGCGGCGAGCAGCGCGCTCTCGGCCACGAGCACCTGCTCGCCGTCGCGCCCACTCGGCAGATGCAGCTCCAACTCGAGCGAGCTGCCTGCGGGCGCAGCCAATTGCAGTCGCCGCGCGTACCAGCTCGGGTCGCCCGGCGCCACGGGGAGCAACACGCGGCGGCTCGTCCATTCACCTCCGGGGGCGCGCTCGCGCAGCTCGATCTCGAGGTCGGCGCCCGGCGGCAAAGCCTGCTCAGGACGCCCCAGCGCGAAACCCAGGCTGGCGGCTGGGGGCAGCTCGTGCAACGTGAGTCGCAGGCTCTGCCCCGCGCTCAGCGTGCTGGCTCGACGCACTTCGCCCGACGCCTCACCGAGGCTCAGCAGCGCCTGCTCGGCGTTCCAGTGCAGCGCCCGATAGCTGGCGGGACGCTCGAGCGCGGGATCGGAGCAGGCCTGCGCCAGCAGCGCGAGCACGAGCAACAGAGCTGGGAGGGCGCGCACCGCCAACTCCATCACGACCACGAGCACGAACGAGTTGCGTCATCCTACCCCAGCGCACGACAATGGCCGCTGCTGCGAGGGTGGCGGAATGGCAGACGCGCCAGATTTAGGATCTGGTGGGGAAACCCGTGCGGGTTCGAGTCCCGCCCTTCGCACCAACTTCAGCCCATCACGGCCTTGGTCGTGATCGCGTGCACGCCGACGACCGGCAGGTAGATCGTCACGGCCACCAGGGCAGCCACGCGCGCGTGCTGCAGCGGCGCGCGCTTGTTGATCCAGAGCAGGCACAGGCCCGTGAGGCCGATCTTGATCAGCGCGAAGAGCTGCGGGCCGGTGGTGTCGAGCAGCCAGCCCATGGCCGGATTCACTTCGCGTGCCACGGAGAGCCCCATGAGGCGCGTGGTCGCGAAGGCGTCGATGCAGACCAGGAACAGCACGAACCAGCTCACGGTGGAGATCGGGGCGCCCAGCAGGCGCGGCGTCGTGGCACGTGAGATGGTCATGGCAGCTCCAGCGGTGACGAGGGACAGCCTGCCCCATCGTCTGCGCAGCGGGACGACTTGACCGACTTCTGCCAAGCCGCGCAGCGCCGCCTGGAGCGGGCCTTCCGTACGGCAGCGCGCCGCCTGGGCCCCCCGCTTCTCGCCCGGCTCTCGTGGCCGAGCGGGGCCCTCGCCTCAGTGCCCTTCGCTGACCGCGTTGCGGTTCCAGGAGGGCACGCGCACGAGCACCGGCTTGCTGCCGTCGGGCACGGCCTGGCAACCCAAGCGCGACTTGTCGGTGAGGCCCGGCGCGAGGTCGAGCATGTCTTCCTCGGCGTCGGTGGACTCGTTGCAACTGTCGCCGCCCGACTCCACGATCACGTGGCAGGTGCTGCAGGCGCACACGCCGCCGCAGGCGTGGTCGATGTCGATGCCGTTGCCGCAAGCGATGTCGAGGATCGAGCCGGGCAGACCTTCGTGGCTGTAAGGCAGCTTGGCCGGGTCGACCTCCACCAGGCGTTCTTCGTCGCCCAACTGGAACACGATCTCGTAGGGCTTGCTGGGCAGCGGGGTTTCGGCGGAGTCGATGTAAGGGTTCTTGCCGGCCATGTGAGCTTCCGAGATCTGGGGGACGCGTACCTGCGCGCGGTCGACGAGTCTAGCCGGGGCGTGAGTCGCGCGCACGACTCACGCCCCGTTGTCTCAGCGCGGGCCTCGGCTCGGGCTCCGGGGTCGGCTCGTCCTGCGGACCCCGACGCCCAGCCGGGGCAGCTCAGCCGTCGACCCGAGCGGGCTCCACGAGCACCCAACTGGCGCGTTCACGCGCCAGGTACTCGGCGGCCAGGACGGAGAGCTGCGGCGCCGTGATGTCGAGGTAGTCACGCTCCAGGCGACGCATGTCGTCGAGCTGCTCGGGGCGGCTCTGACTCTGCTGCAGCGCTTGCACCCAGAAGCTGTTCTGGCGTTGGGCGTCGCGCACCTGCTTGAGCTGCGGCTCGCGCAGGCGGTCGAGTTCCTCTTGGGTGACGCCCTCCTTGGCGAGCGCATCGCCGATCGTGAGCGCGGCCTCGAGCACGGTGTCGGCGCTGGCCGGCTCGGCGTTGGCGTTGATCGTGAGCATGCCCACGCCGGGGAACACGGAGCTGGCCGTGCTGCCTGCGCCCGGCGAGTACGACTCACCGAGTTCTTCGCGGATCGTCTCGCGCACGCGGTCGCCCACGATCGCGCCGAGCATCGTGAGCTGACGACGCAGGCGCGCGTCGAAGCCGTCGGTGGTCGGGTAGTCCACGCGCACGAGCGTGCGCTCGTCGGCGGTCTCGATGCTGTGACGCTGATGCAAACCGGTGACGACGTTGACCACGAGGTTCTCGGGGTGACTGCGCGCTTCACGACGCGCGGACAACTTGCCCACCGTGCGCGCCGCGGCGTCGAGCACAGCGTCCACCTCGAAGTCACCCACCACCGAGATCTCGAGCGGCGCGCTGGCGAACTGCGGCGCGGCCCAGGCCTTGATCATCGGCACGGTCACGGCTTCCACCGCATCCTGGTCGGGCAGTCCGAAGCGCATGTCGCCGCCGTGCAGCGCGGGCATGTACTCGCGCAGCATCGGGCCTTGCGCGGTGTGACTCAGCTGCTGGTAGATCAGCGGGATGAACTGACGCACCTGGCCCATGCCGTCGTCGCGCCAACCGGGATCGCTGAGGAAGGCCGCGAGCAACTCGAACTGCAACAACAGGTCTTCGGGCGCGGTGCCGCCGACGAGGTTGAACGCGTCTTCGTCGGGCTGCAGGTTCACGCCCACCTGCTTACCTGCCGTGAGGCGACGCAGGTCGTCGGCGCTGTGCGCACCGAGGCCGATGTTGTTCATCTGGAAGCCGGCCACCATGGCGATCGCGACCAGCTCGGGGTCGAGCGCGAGCTGACCTTCGCCGAGGCGCGCACTGACGAGGATCTGGCGCTCCTTGAAGTCGGTGACCTTCATGTTGAGCAGCACGCCGTTGGCGAAGCGCACTTGGTGGATGTCGAGGTCTTCGATGTGGCTGCGCGCGTCGATGGCGCCGGGTGCTTCGTCGGTGGACGCGTAGGCGAAGTCGAGGTGTTCGCGCTCGGCCAGCGGCTCGACCTCCACGACGCGGCTCTTGGCCAGCGCCTCTCGCAGCATGCCCGCGCCGTTCTCACCGAGGTCCAGGCCACCGGTGGACGTGAGCGAGGTGCGGCCGCGTTCCCAGGCCTTCACGAAGGCGTCGTGGGCGGCTTCGACGGTGACGGCCTCGTAGGCCGGGCGCAGCACATCGCGATCCGTGGCGGCGTCGGTGAGCACGAAGTCGCCGCGCACAGAGGCCACGATCTCGCTCGCCAGGCTGCCACTGCTGCGCGTCATCGCGCGCTCCACCGACTCATCGAGTGAGCGCAGACGATTGGCGCGCACTTCGTCGAGCTCCGCTTGCTGGAAGCCGTACTTCAGCGCGCGACGCAGCTCTTGCTCGGCAGCGGCCAAGGCGGGCTCCCAGTTCTCGGGGTCGGCGGTCACGTTGAGCGTTTCGCCGTCGATGAGCTCGAGCGCGGACGCGGACCCCACGCCGGCGTTCACGAAGGGCGCGTCTTCTTTCTTGGCCAGTTCGCTGAAGCGCAGGTTGAGCATCGCGCGCGCCATGCTGAGCGGGAGGTCTTTGACCATGTTCGCGCGCGTGGGTTCTTCGGGGGTGTATTCGCGCTGCACGGAGAGGCTCAAGTTCACCACCGGCAACTCTGAGTCGTAGAGCGCGTAGAAGCGCTCCTTGAACGACGGCGTGCCGCGGTCGGGCAGCGGGCGCTTGGCCTGGGTGGGCGCGGGGATGCTGCCCATGATGTCTTCGAAGAGCGGCTCGGGGTTCAGGCCGTCGAGGTCACCGACGAGCACCAGCACCATGTTGTCGGGGCGGTACCAGCGCTCGTAGAAGGCGCGCACGCTGCCCGCGGTGAAGCCGTCGCGCACGGTCTGCACGCCGATCGGGATGCGCTTGGGGATGCGCGTGCCGTCGAACTGCTTGCTGAGCGCTTCGATGCCGACGCGGAAGCTGGCGCTGTCGCGCTCGCGCTGCTCGCCGTCGATGACACCCTTTTCCTTCTCGACTTCCACGCTGTCGAGATCGAGCCCGACCGCGTAGTCGCGGAACACGGTGAGCGCCTCGCGCAGGTCTTGCTCACGCGAGTCGGGCAGGTTGAGCATGTAGATGGTCTCGTCGAAACCGGTGCTCGCGTTCACGTGCGCACCGAAGCTCATGCCCTTGCTCTGGAACCAAGTGATCAACTCGCCGGCCTTGAAGTTCTCGCTGCCGTTGAAGCCCATGTGTTCCAGGAAGTGCGCCATGCCCTGCTCGCTCTCGAGCTCGGCCAACGACCCCACGTTCACGTGCAGGCGCAGGTAGCTGCGCTGGTCGGGCTCGGGATGGTCGAGCCACACGTAGCGCATGCCGTTGTCGAGTTGGCCGAAGGTGAGGTCGGGGTTCGGGCGCAGGTCGGAGCGCACGTGGGCCCAGCTGTTGGGCTGCACGACGGGCGTCGCGGGCGTTTGATCTTGTGCGGTTTGCACGGGCGCAGGCGCCGGGGGCGCGTCGCTGCCGTCGTGGGTGGAACCGCAGGCGGTGAACGAGAACAGGAGGGCTGCGGAGAGCAGCTCGACGAGACGTCGCTGCAGGGCCATGAGGGGGCTCGCGCTGAGGGGTGGAGGACGTCGACCGGAGGGGCCGTTCGCGAAGTCACAGCGCGGGGCGCGTGTGCGGGGTGCAAACAGAACCAAAGGTTTGGGGCTTCGACGCTGTCCACCAGCGAACCTACAATCGCCGAGTCGATCAAGCCCACGCCGATGTCGAGAGCGCGGCGTGCGGGCTCTGGACGATCCGACAGAGCCACGCCGAGAGGAGCGATCGATGATCGAAGTCGAAGGCCTAGAGAAGCGATTCGACGAGGTCCTCGCCGTAGGCGGGGTCAGCCTGCGCGTGGATGCGGGCGAGATCCTGGGGCTGGTCGGCATCAACGGCGCCGGCAAGACCACGCTGCTGCGCATGCTCGCGGGCATCCTCGGCGTGGGCGCGGGCAGCATCCGGATCGCAGGCCACCCGATGAATCCCGACGCCGTGGAAGCGCGTCGTCAGCTGGCCTTCGTGCCCGACACGCCGATGCTCTTCGACACGCTCACCGTGAACGAGCACCTGCTCTTCATCGCCGAGCTCTACCGCGTGGCGGACCCCGAACCGCGCATCGAAGCGCTGCTGGCTGAGTTCGAGCTGAGCGACAAGCGTCACAGCGTGGCGTCGGCGCTCTCGCGCGGCATGCGCCAGAAGCTCGCGATCTGCTGCGCCTTTCTGCACGAACCCGCCGCGCTCTTGCTCGACGAGCCGCTCACCGGACTCGACCCGCCCGGCCGCCGCAGCATGTGCGAAGCGATCGCGGCGCGCGCACGCGACGGCGCCGCCGTGCTCGTGTCGAGCCACCAACTCGAGATCGTGGAGCGCGTGTCCACGCGCTTCGCGATCCTGCATCGCGGGCAGCTGCGTGCCACCGGCACCCTCGACGAGATCCGCGCCACGCTCGGTGAACAGGTCGACGGCGCCAACCTCGAGGAACTCTTCCTGCACGCCACGACCCACGACGCGATCGCCGACCCGCGCGCGGACCCGAGCGAGGCCGCCGACGCGTGAGCGGGTTGCAAGGCACGGCGGCGCTGCTCGCACTGATCAGGCTGCGTATGCGCGGACGCCTGCGCCGTCTGCGCGCCAACCTCAAGCGACCGAAGACCTTGCTGCTCGCGCTGCTCGGACTCGGCTTCGTGGCGCTGATCGTGATCGCCCAAGCGCACAACGACCACGACCCCGCGCGCGACGAACTGATCGCGTCCTTCCCCCGGGTGCCGCTGCTCTCCTTCTTCCTCACCGCGTTCATGGTCACCACCGTGATCGGCGGCGTACGTCAAGGCGTGATGGCCTTCACGCCGGCCGAGGTGCACTTCCTGCTGCCGGGCCCCATCGGTTCGCGTGCGCTGATCCTCGCGCACCTGATCAACGCCTCGCTGAAGGTCGTCTTCTCGGCGCTCCTCTTCGCGGCTCTCCTCACGCCGGGGAACACACCCTGGGCGCGCGCGCTGCTCGGCTACTCGATGATCTTCTTGGTGCTCGTGGCACTCGGGCTGGTCGTGGATCTGGCTCACGCCAAGCTCTCGAGCGCCGCGCGCAAGCGTCGCGCCAAGTGGATCGGCGTGGGACTGCTCGGCGTGGCGGCGCTCGTGGCCGCGCTGCGCTTGTGGCTGCTCCCCCACGACGCCCTCGCGGCCTTGGCGCCGCTGGGCTGGCCCGCCTGGCCCTTCGTGCAGCTCATCCTCGGCGACGACCCGCAGCAGATCGCGCTCGGCGCCGCACTCGCCGTGGGCGCGCTGCTGGCCCTGCTCAGCTGCGCGTTCGGGATGCCCGCCGACGTGCGCGAAGCCGCGCGTGGCACGAGCGAAGTCGTGCAACGCAAGCTCAAGCAGATGGGCAAGGGCCAGTGGATGCGCGATCGCCCCGACGCCGGGCAGCAACGTCGCAGCGCGCTGCGCATGCTGCCCACGCTCGGCGGAGCCGGGCCGCACTTGTGGCGTCAACTCATCACGCTGAGTCGCACCCGCCGCGGCCTGGCCATGCTGCTGTGGATGACGAGCGTGATCCTCGGCACGATGCTCTTCACCGCGCGCGACACCTTGCCCGTGGAGGCGATCACCGCCATGGGCGTGCTCATGCCGATGTTCATGGGCAGCATGTTCCTGCAGTGCGACTTCCGCGGCGACTACGAGAGCTTGGCCTGGATGCGCTCGCTGCCGTGTTCGCCCACGGCGCTCGCGGCCGGTCAGCTGATCGCGGGCACCTTGGTGATCTTTGCGCTGCAGCTCGTGTTCATGGTGTGGGCCTTGTTCAACGTCGACGCCGCCGCGCGCCCGTGGGTCGCCGGCGCCGTGCCGATGTTGCCCGCGCTCGTGTTGCTGCAACTGTGCGTGGAGAACGGCGCGTACTTGCTCTCACCGCACGCCATGCCGGGGAGCAACGGCCAGCCACCCGGCGCGGGACAGTTGCTGCGCTTCTACGGGCTCAGCTTGGTGAAGATGCTCACGCTCGTGGCGGCGCTCGTGCCGCCGGGCCTCGCGGGTGCCTTGGTCGGCTACTGGTCGGAGCAACCCGCGCTCGGGCTGATCGTGGGCGGCGCCGTGCTGTGGCTCGAGACCGCGCTGGCGGTCGGGCTCGTCGGGCGCATCTACTTGCGCGTGGATCCCAGCGTGGACCTCACGAGCGACTGAGCCGCCGCGCCGAATCGCTCAGGCGAAGATCGTGGTCGCGGCTTGCAGCGTGGCCTGCAGGGCGTCGTCGCCGACATCGCGATGGAACACGAAACGCAGGCGTTTCTCGCCGAGCGCGATGGCCGCCACGCCCGCGCGCTCGAAGGCCTGCTGCGCCGCCGAGGCCGAGTCGCGCGTGTCGACGAAGACGATGTTCGTGTGCACGGCCTCGAGATCCACCGACGCGCCGGGCAGCGCATCGAGCGCTTCGGCGAGCGTGCGCGCACGACGGTGGTCGTCAGCCATCAGCGCGGGCCCTTCCGCCAACGCGATCGACGCCGCCGCCGCGATCACGCCCGCCTGTCGCATGCCGCCACCGAGCGCCTTGCGCAGCTTGCGACAACGCTCCATCGGCTCGCGCTCGCCCACGACCACCGAGCCCACCGGCGCCCCCAAGCCCTTGCTCAAGCACACCGAAGCCAGGTCGACGCCCTGCAACAAGCGCGCCGGCGACAGCCCGCTCGCCACGGCGGCGTTCAGCAGGCGCGCGCCGTCCATGTGCACGGCGAGGCCGTGCTCGCGCGCCAACTCGATGAGCGCGTCGACCTCAGCTTGTGGGAGCACGGCGCCGCCCGCGAAGTTGTGCGTGTTCTCGAGGGACAGCAGCGCGGTGCGCGGGTAGTGGATGTCCTGCGCGCGGATCGTGGCGCGCACCTGCTCGGCGTCAAGCAGGCCGCGGCGACCGGGCAAGGCGCGGATCTGGCAGCTCCACAAGCGCGCCGCCGAGCCGACCTCGTTGAGCAGGATGTGCGCCTGGGCCTCGGCGATGATCTCGTCACCGGGAGACGTGAGCGCGCCCAGGCAGAGCTGATTGCCCATGGTGCCGCTGGGCACGAAGAGCGCGGCGGGCTTGCCGAACAGCTCGGCCGCCTGGGCCTCGAGCTGGTTCACCGACGGGTCTTCGCCGAACACGTCGTCGCCCACGGGGGCCGCCGCCATCGCAGCGCGCATCGCGGGCGTGGGTTGCGTGACGGTGTCGCTACGCAGGTCGTGCATCGTCGGCGCTCACTCGCGGAAAAGCGGCGCAGTGTAGCAGCAGCCCGCGCACGCTAGACTCGGCGACTCATGCTCGGCCCCGTCCCCCACTCTCTCGCCCGACACACGGGCCTGCTCGCCGTGCTGCTCGGAGCGCTGAGTTGTGGCGACACGCCGCGCGCCGTGTTCGAGAACGTCACCGACTCGGCGGGCCTCGACGTCGTGCTCACCTGCGGGGAGCCCGGCGCGAAAGCCACGATCCTCGAGGTGAACGGCAATGGCATCGCGCTGCTCGACGTGGACGGCGACGACGACCTCGATGTCTTCCTGGTCGACGGCAGCACGCGCGCCCGCCTGCTCGCCGGCGAAGGCATCGCACATCACTTGTTCCTGAACGTGGGCGCAGCGCGTGGCCAGCTCCGCTTCGAACGCGCCGACGTGCAGCTGCCACTCTCGCGAGGTTGGCCCACCGGCGTGGCCGTGGCCGACGTGGACAGCGACGGCCGCCCCGACCTGCTGCTCGGTGGCCTCGGCGAAGACACCTTGTTGCTCAACCGCAGCAGCGAGGCCGGGCTGGCCTTCGAGTCACGCGCGCTGCCGCCCTCGCCGGGCAGCACGAGCTGGACCACCAGCGTGGCGCTCGCCGACGCCGACGGCGACGGCCTGCTCGACGCCTACCTCACGCGCTACCTCGACATCGACCCGGCCGATCCCCCGATCGGTGCGGTGGACGGCCTGCCTTGCCGCTTCAAGGAGCGCGGCGTGATGTGCGGCCCGCACGGTCTGCACCCACAACCCGACGTCTTCCTGCGCGGCGTCGCGTCGCCCGAGTTCTTCGTGCTCGACAGTGAGCGCAGCGACCTGCGCGTACCCACGCCGGCCTACGGACTCGGCGTGCTCTTCCAAGATCTCGACCTCGACGGCTGGCCCGACCTCTACGTGGCCAACGACTCGGTGGCCAACTTCTTGTTCCGCAACTTGGGCGACGGTCGCTTCGAGGAACGCGCGCGCGCCGCCGGCGCCGCGAACGACAGCGCGGGTCGTCCGCAAGCCGGCATGGGTGTCGACGCCGCCGATGCCGATGGCGACGGCGACCTCGACTTGATCGTGACCAACTTCTCCGAGGAGTCGAACGCGCTCTATCGTCACGAGGGCAAGCTGCTCTACCGCGACCGCGCGATCCCCACCGGCTTGGCGGCCTCGAGTCGCGCGCTGCTCGGTTGGGGCGTGCACCTCGCCGAGCTCACCGGCGACGGCGTGGTGGACGTGTTGTTCTCGAACGGGCACGTGTACCCCGAAGCCGACGGCCCCGACACCGGCACGTCCTACGCGCAACCGCTCGTGCTCCTGCCGGGCCTCGGTAAGGAACGCTTCGACCGCAATGCCTTCGGCGACGACAGCGCGCATCGCGGACGCGGCTCCGTGCTCGGCGACCTCGATGGCGACGGCGACCTCGACCTGATCGCGCTCACCCTCGACGGTCGTCCGCGCGTGTACCGCAACACCACCGACGCCCCCGAGCGGCAACTGCTCGTGTCCTTGCAAGGCGCGGCCCCCGCGCATCCCGACGCACTGGGCGCGAGCCTGCGCGTGCGCACCGCGGCCGGATGGCAGGTCGTGAGTCGACGCTCGTCGTCGGGCTTCCAGAGCGTGTCCGACCCGCGCTTGCACATCGCTGGGCCGGCGCCGGTCCTCGAGGCGGAAGTCATCTGGCCGGGGGGCGCGCGCGAGTCGCTCCCTCCGGATGATCTGCGCTTCGGAAGCTGGTGTCGCGTGCGTCAGGGCGCTGGCGTGATCTCCCACGAACTCCTCGAGAAAACCACACGATGAGCATGCCCCCCCGTCTCGCCTCACTGGCTGCGATCGCACTCGTGGGCGCTGCGCTCGCCTGCGGCGGGCCCGTGGATCCGATCAGCGTGGCGCGCTGGGATCCCTCGGAGACGGAGCATGCCTTCCCCGATGTGATCGCGGCGCTCACCGAAGGGAACGCCGCGCAAGCTGTCACACTTGCGCAGCAACGGCTCGCACGCACGTCGCCTCCCGACGGCCTGCAACACTATCTCGGCCTCGCGTTGCTCGAGACCGGCCGCGCCGAAGAAGCACGCGACGCCTTGTTGCTCGCGGTGGAACGTCATCCCGGGAATGCCGACGCGCATCTGTTCCTCGCCGAGGCGTACTTGGAACTCGGGCAACCCGCCGACGCCGAGTCGCACCTCGACGCAGCGACCTTCCACCTCTCCGACCTGCCGTACCTGTACCTCGTGCGCGCTCGCCTCGACTTCGACCAAGGTCGATCGAAGGAAGCGCAACTCGCTTTCGGCACGTACCTCAGCGCGGAACCGATCGGCGTGCGCGCAGCGGAAGCGCACACGAAGCTCGCGCAGCTCGCCGCAGAAGGCGGCTACGAAGACGCCCGCGCGCAACACGAAGCCACCGCGGCGCGGCTCGTGCAATCGCACCAGTTCCTGAATGCGTACCGCGCGCGCCTCGAGCAAGACGGCAACGACGCCGACGCCTTGTTGGGCCTCGCGATGGTTCAGATCTCGTTCTACGAGAACCACGACAACCCGCTGCGCTTGCCCGAAGACATCGAGCTCAAGCTGCTCGAGTTCGCCGGTGCGGCGCTCACGCGTGCGCTCGAGATCGACCCGAGCGCCGTGAAGGCCTGGCTCAACTTGGGCTACGTCCACACGCGGCTCAAGCAGTACGACGCCGCAGCCGAGGCCTACGCGCGCCTGCTCGAGTTGCAACCCGACCACGTACCCGCCGCGCTCAACGACGCCATGCTCGCGCGCGGCAGCGGAGACCTCGAGCGCGCCCGCCAGCGCCTCGAATCGGCGCGCCCGCACGCCACGGATCCCGAGGATCAGCTCCGCCTGCACGGCGAAGCGGCCCTGCTCGCCGAGGCCGAAGGACAGCACGCAGAGGCTCTCGCCGAGTGGCACGCGGCCCTGGGACTCGACCCAGAGGATTCGCGCATTCAGGCCGAAATCAGCCGTTTGGAAGCGTTTTCAGCGAAATGACGGCTCAAGGCTGAGCCGCCGGCGGGTCGAAGAGAGAGGTCACTGAATCCTGACGGGATTCGCGCACGGACCTCGGATTTCGATGATGGATCTGCCACTCTGGTCGAATCGCGGGGGCGCGGATAGACTTAGGGGCCGAAGTGGCACCACCCCGATACTTGCCACCTCATTCTCAGAGCTTGAATCATGAACGCACTTGGTCTTCTTGTGCGCAGCCTCGTCCTCCTCGGACTCGGCACCGGGTTGTGCGCCCAAACCATCTCCCAGAACCGCGTCCCCATTGGGTCCATCCTCAATGCTGAGGACGAGGCGCACCGTCAGGCCCGCATTGCGATCACCGGCGATCTCGGCTTCCCGCCGCTGCCCCCGTTGCGCGCCGACAGCCCTCTGAACACGATCCTGTTCGCCGACCGGCAACCGGTGAGTGATGCGACCGCCGGCAGCGCGTTCTCCGCGATGGGCGAGGACGAAGGTCCCGAGATGGTGAACGGCTTCCTGCCCATGGGCCCCAGCGGCACGGGCACGAGCTTCCCCGAGATCTTCAAGTACCAGCTGCCGACCTCCTACGACAGCCGCGAGCCGCCAGTGCCGCTCGTGGTCGCGTACCACGGCTTCGGGGGTTCGGCCAACTCAGTCGCCGCGTCGAGCCTGCTCGAAGAAGAGTGCGAAGCGCGTGGCTGGATCTACATGGCCCCCACTGGGATCGACGATCAGCTCTTCGGTTCCCCGGTGTCGCAACAGAACACCGAAGCCGCGATCCAGTTCATGATCGACAGCTTCACCGTGGACCCCGAGCGCATCTACGCCGTGGGTTTCTCGATGGGCGCTGGCGTGCTCACCAACTTCGCCGCGCGCCGTCGCGACCCCGACGGTGTGATGATCGCCGCGCTGGGTCTCGTGAGCGGCACCTACGACTGGACCTTCTCGCACGCCGACGGCACCTCGGTGCTGCAAGAGTGGCTCGAGAACCAATACAACTTCAGCGGTCCGCCCAGCACGCACGCGTTCAACTACAACCAATCGAGCGGTGTGCACTTCGACCCGCTGACCTACCCGCCGTCCTCGTACTTGGCTGTCCCCGAGCTGTCGATGGCCGCCAACCTGGCGGACCTCCCGGTCTACATGACCTACGACAGCGGCGACACGATCCCGCACGTGCCGGGCCAGAACGACTCGCTCGAGACCTTCCTGATCGCACAGGGCGCCAGCGTCACGAAGACCGTCGTGAGCGGCAGCCCGGTCACGCACTCCTGGGGAATCCTCGACGAGGTCGACCTGCTCGACTTCTTCGACGGCAAGACTGCGGTGCGTGAGCCGGCCGACTTCGAAGCCTTGCAAGACCTGGGCGGCGGCGTGTCTTGGGCCACGAGCACGCAACGCAACTCGGGCGCCTTCACCGTGCTCGAAGGCAGCGCCGACACGCTCACCGACTCGATCGCCGTCACCGACGTGGAGAACGCGACCTCGGTCGTCATCGACGTGAGCGCCGCTGCTGTGGGCGACAGTTTCCCGCTGCGCCTCGACCTCAGCTCGGCCGACATCGACGGCTTCCAAGTCACGCTCACCGGCTTCGACGAGCGCCCCTCGTACATCGTCGAGGCGGGCACGAACACCGTGCTGCCGGGCGTCGACTCCGACCCCTTCAACAATGCGCTGATCTTCGATGTCGACGGCAACGAGACGCTCTCGCTCGATGTGCTGCGCAACGCCGACTGGACGACCACGTTGAGCAGCGCGCCGAACCCGGCCCCGCTGCCCGGCGCGACCACGATCACGATCGACGCCCCGGACACCACGGGCTACGCCTTCATGATCCTGGCGATCTCCGAGCAGGTCTACACGGCCAAGGGCGTCACGCTCGTGGCGCTCGCGATGCCGCCCGCGATCATCCTCCAGTTCACGCTCAACGCTTCGGGCGATCGGGCCTTCAGCGCGAGTGTCCCCAACGACCCGATGCTGAGCGGCCTGCGCATGCCCACCCAGGTGATCGCGCTCAACGGCTCGCTCGCTGAATCGGTGAGCAACGTGTGGGGCTTCCGCATCCAGTAAGCTGGACGACCGCAGCACGAACAGCACCGGTCGAGTTCCAGCGCCCCTTCGGGGGTCAGAAAGGCGAGCTTCCGTTGAAGCCCAAGCAGCGCCCTACGTCACCCGCTGGAGATCCTCCCGCGGGTGACGACGCGTCCTTCGACGATCTCGACTTCGAGATCGTGGAGGCCAGCCACGAAGTCGGTCGCGAGCACAACGGCAGCTCGCTGCTCGATGCGCTCGACGCGATCTGGGGCCCCGTCGACCGGCAACGTGTCCACGCCGCCACGCGCCAAGCCAAGCTGCGGCTGAACGGCGAGACGGCGGGCCCGTCGGTCACGCTGCGCAGCGGTGACCTCATCGAGCTGCTCTTGCCGGCCGACCAACTCCAGCGTCGCGCCAGCGAACGGACCCCGATCCTGTTCCAGAACGACGAGCTGCTCGTGGCGGCGAAACCCGCTGGCCTCCCCTTCGATGCAGGTCGCGCCCGTTCTGGCAGCTCGGCTGTGGAACGCCTGGCCAGCAAGCTGCCCAAGGAGCGTCGCCCGCACGCTGTGCATCGCCTCGACAAGGAGACCTCGGGCGTGGTCGTGCTCGCCTTGGGCCGTCAAGCCGAACGCGATTTGCAGGCTGCACTCCAGGCGAGCGAAGCCTGGATCGAGTACTTGGCCGTGATTCGTTGGCCGCCGCCCGAGGACGAAGGCGTCATCGACGTTCCCCTGCTCCACGGCCGGCGCAGCGACCAGCGCCTCAGCCCCGACCCGGACCACGGCCGCCCCGCCTGCACACACTGGACGATCACCGAGCGGCTCGGGGACTTCGCGGTGTTGAACGTCCGCCCCGAGGGTGGGCGCAGTCGACAGGTGCGCGCGCACCTGGCCGCCCTGGGTCATCCCGTTGTGGGAGACTTCACCCACGGCGAAGACTCGCGCGTGATGCTCAGCCAGCTCAAGGTGGGCTACAAGGCCAAGCGCGGGCGACCTGAACGCCCGCTGCTCGAGCGCCCCGCCTTGCACGCGGCCCGGTTCGTCGATCCGCGCAACGACCGCGTGGTCGAGGCGCCGCTTCCGCGTGACCTCGAGGTCTTGCTGGCTCAACTGCGCCGGCTTGCCCCGACCTGAGGGTCGCGCGGGAAGTCGCACGTTCGATGAAGCTCGGATACACTTTCGCCGAGCTGTCGAGGCTTCGTGCCCGCTGCGGAATGCGAGCGTCTCCCGAAAAGAGGCTCGCGGCCGACGTCCACCACTGACGACCCACCAGGGAACCATCCTGATGCTTCGCACCACCTTTGTGACGCTGTGCGCTGCGCTGCTCTGCGCGCCGAGCTTCGGTCAGACCACACCCCGCTTCGAGGGTGTTCGCGTACTCCAGCTCAGCCCGGAGGAGCGCGCGGCGCTCGATCGTGAGCGCGCGCAGGACAACGCGCTCGGCACGGCCGCCCTGCCGGAGGCAACACTCGACAGCCCGCGCGACTCGATCCTCTTCGCCGACCGCCTCCCGTTCACGCCCGACAGCCCGGTGCACGCGAGCGCTGCGGGCGCCACGCCCACCCTGAACACCGTGCTCATGCCGGCAGGCCCCGGCGGCACCGGCACCGCCAAGACCGAGCTGTTCCACTACCAGATTCCCTCGAGTTACGACCCTGAAGGCGCGCCGGTCCCGCTCGTGATGGGCTACCACGGCTTCGGCGCCTCGGCCAACAGCGTGCTCGTGCAGAGCCAACTCGAAGAGGAGTGCGAAGCGCGCGGCTGGTTGTTCGTCACGCCCACGGGCTACGACGACAAGCTCTTCGCCTCGCTCATCTCCCAGCAACACGTGGAAGCCGTATTCGACTGGATGATCGATCAGCACAACATCGACGAAGAACGCATCTACATGGTGGGCTTCTCGATGGGCGGCGGCTACGTCACCAACTTTGCCGCGCGCCACCGCGATCCCGAAGGCTTGATGATCGCGGCCGTGGGCACCGTGTCGGCCGCGCTCGACTGGACGCTGCTCTACGCCACGAGCGGGCAAACGGTGAAGCTGCTGATGAACCTGCCTGAGAACTTCGGCGGTTCCCCCACACAGAACTCCTTCGGCTACCTGCAATCGAGCGGGCTGCATTACATGCCGATGTCCTACCCGCCCCTGCCGGGTGACATCTTCGAGCTCTACTCGATGGCGCGGAACAACACGCACCTGCCCGTCTACCAGACCTACGACAGCGGCGACACGCTGCCGTTGATCGTGCCGGAGAACGAGGACCTCTTCCCGCTGCTCAATGCGCAAGCGCCGATGGTCGTGCAAACCGTGGTGAGTGGAACGGTCGACGGCGAGGGCCTGCCCGCCGAGCACAGCTGGAACGTGCTCGACGAAGTCGCGCTCTTCGACTTCTTCGCGCCGCACAGCGCCGAGCGCTTCCCGCAAGACTTTCACGCGATGATCGACACGAACACCGACGTGTCGTGGCTCAGTGTCGTCCGTCGCGGGCCGAACAAGTTCGTGCACGTCGTGGCGGAGGCCGACGAGCTGGCGCGGACCCTCAGCCTCGACCAGCTCTACGGAGCCGCCGAAGTCACCATCGACGCCGGGCACGCCGGGCTCAGCGGTAGCGACCCGATCCGGGTCGACCTCTCGGTGGGCGACGTCGGCGCCCAGCGCTTCATCCTGCGCGGCTTCGACACCCGTCCGAGTTACCTGCTCGACGCCGTGTCCGCCGAGTTGATCGAGGACGTGGCGAGCAACCCGCTCGACGACAGCCTGGTCCTCACGATCACCGGCCCCGTCGATCTCAGCTTCGACGTGATCCAGGACCCCGACTGGGTCGACACGCTCACCAGCAGCCCGAACCCGGTGCAGATCGACAATGTGGCCACCGTGGACATCGACGGCCCCGAGACCGCCACGTCGATCTTCCTGATCATCGCCTTCGAGGAGCAGCTCTACAGCGCCAAGGGCGTGAAGCTCGGCGCGCTCGCGGTGCCGCCCGCCACGATCAAGCTGTTCAGCAATCCCGGCCCGGGCGGCGACCTGAGCCTTCCGGCCGCCATCCCGAACGACGTGAACCTCCAAGGCCTGCGCCTCCCGCTGCAGAGCGGATCCCTGGGGGCTGGTGGCGAAGTCTTGGGGGTGAGCAACCTCTGGGGCGTGCTGATCAAGTAACCACCGCTCGAGTCACCACGGCTCGAGCTCAGCTGCGGGTTGCGCCGGCAGGGCGCAGCTCGCTAACATGCTCCGTTCCATCGTGGCCTGCAGGCCCGGCGTCACCGTTCGTCTCCGAAAGACCTTGTCATGAAGATCAGAACGCGCAACAGCAACGTGAAGCGCTCGCGCAAGACGGGCTTCCGCACGCGCATGAAGACCGCCAGCGGCCGCAACATCATCCGCCGCCGTCGTGCGCGGGGTCGCAGCCTCTAAGACCCCTGCTCTCATGAGCACCCCCACGCCGCTGCCCATGACGCGCGCCGAGTTGCGCGCCCGCGGCTGGGATGAAGTCGACGTCATCCTGATCTCGGGTGACGCGTACGTGGACCACGCGTCCTTCGCCGCGGCTCTGATCGGCCGCGCGCTCGAGTCGGCCGGCTTCCGCGTGGCGATCCTGGCGCAGCCCGACTGGCGCAGCGTCGACGCGTTCCGCTCGCTGGGGCGCCCGCGCCTGTGTTTCGGCGTCACCGCCGGCAACATGGACTCGATGCTCAACCACTACACGGCCAATCGTCGGCCGCGAAGTGACGACGCCTACTCACCCGACGGCGCCGCCGGTCATCGCCCCGACCGCGCCACGAACGTGTACGCGCAGCGCTGCCGCGAGGCCTTCCGAGGCGTGCCCGTGATCGCGGGTGGCGTGGAAGCCTCGCTGCGCCGCGTGGCGCACTACGACTACTGGTCCGACATGGTGCGCCCGTCGATCCTGGTGTCGAGCAAGGCCGACCTCGTGGTCTTCGGCATGGGCGAGCGCGCCATCGTGGAGATCTGCAACCGCTTGCGCGACGGGGAATCACCGCGTGAGTTGCGCGACATCCGCGGCACCGCCTACCTGCTCGGCAAGAACGACGCGCTGCCCGCCTTCGCCGAGCGCATGCGCGCCGAGGGCACTCCCGACCCGAGCGCGAGTTCCGACGACGGCCCCGACGCAGCCACCGTGGAACTCCCCAGCTTCGAGACCGTGCGCGACGACAAGTGCGCCTTCTCCATCGCCACCCGCTGGATCCACCGCGAGACGAACCCTTTCAACGCACGCCGCCTCGTGCAGCGTCACGGCGAGCGGCTCGTGGTGCAGAACCCACCGAGCCTGCCGCTCGACACCGAACAGATGGACGCGCTCTACGACGCCGCCTTCACGCGCGCGCGTCATCCGAGCTACGGCGAGCGACGCATCCCCGCCGAGGACATGATCGCCAACAGCGTCACGATCATGCGCGGCTGCTTCGGCGGCTGCAGCTTCTGCTCGATCACCACGCACCAAGGTCGCGTGATCCAGTCGCGCAGCCAGGAGTCGGTGATCAAAGAGGTCGACGCCGTGGCCGCCGACGAGCGCTTCTCCGGCGTGGTCAGCGACCTCGGCGGCCCCACGGCGAACATGTACAAGATGCGCTGCACGTCGCCGGACACCGAGGCCAAGTGCCGGCGCTTGTCCTGCGTGCACCCGAGCATCTGCAAGCACCTCGGCACCGATCACGCGCCCACCATCGACCTGTTGAAAGCCGCGCGCGAACGCCCTGGCATCCGTCACGTGCACGTGGCGTCCGGCGTGCGCATGGACCTCGCCGAGCGCTCGCCCGAGTACCTGGCCGAGATGGCGGCGCATCACGTGAGCGGTCATCTCAAGGTGGCGCCGGAACACGTGTCGGAGCGCGTGCTCAAGGTGATGAAGAAGCCCGAGCAGGCCAGCTTCGAGCGCTTCGCGGAAGCCTTCGGCAAGGCCAGCGAAGCCGCGGGCAAGGAACAGTACCTCGTGCCCTACTTCATCGCCGGACACCCGGGCAGCGATCTCGACGCGATGATCGAGTTGGCCGAGTTCCTCAAAGGCGCCGGCTACAAGCCGCGTCAGGTGCAAGACTTCGTGCCCGCGCCGATGGACCTGGCCACGAGCATCTTCCACACCGGCCTCGACCCGCACACGCTGCAGCCCACGCCCGTGGCGCGCAAGCTGCGTGACCGCAAACAGCAGCGCGCGCTCATGCAGTTCTTCAAGCCCGAGAACTGGTTCGAGGTGCACGACGCGCTGGTCAAAGCCAAGCGTCGCGACCTGATCGGACACGGTCCGCAATGCCTGATCCGCCCCGAGCCTCCCAAGCAGGCGCTCGCCGCACGCGCCGCCAAGCGCAGCGGCGAACTCGATCGCTATGTGCACGAGGAGGACGCGCTGGGACCGCGCGCGTCGCGGGGCAAAGCCGGCTCGCGCGGCAGCTCCGGTCCCCGGGGCCACGCTGGCGCGCACGGCACGACGAGCCCACGCCCCAAGAAGGCTTCGCGCCGACGGGGTGGGCCACGGCGCTAGACGCTCCCCCGCGTCTCCGACTAGTCTGTGAAGTCGACCCGCAGATCGCCGTCACCCACACCGTGGCGCGCAACCTTTCCGGAGCACGCACGATGTCGAGCATCTCCTCGCGCCGCCGCTTGGCGTGCGTGCTCGCGCTCACCGCGCTCGCCTCGCTGGGCGGACTCGGCATCGCTTGCGGCGACGACGCACCCGCCGAGCCCGACACGACGGCGCGCCTCGCCGTGCTGCAGCGCGACCTGAGCCTGGAACGTGATCCCAGCGCCCCCGCCCCGCAGCCCTTCTCCTATCACTGGGACGCCGCCAGCCTGCGCACCAACTGGCTCCCCGGCGAAGGCACCCTGCGCAAGCTCCAGACGCAGGAGCTGCAAGTGCGCGGCACGCCGAACGCCGAGCTCGTGAGCCCGGCCAGCGCCACGCTCGACGCCGAGATCCATCACCACCTCGTGGTGCATCTGCGCAGTGCGCGCGCGCTCGACGTCACGGTGTACTGGCGTGCGCGCGAAGCGCAGCCCTTTGCCGAGAGCCGTCGCACCGTGGCCGAAACACTGCCCGCGAGCGAGGCCACGCAGATCTGGTCGCTGCCGCTGGCGAACCTGCGCGGCTGGAAGCACCAGCGCGAAGGCGGACCGGGTGCCGGCTGGACCAAGGGCGCCGACGCCGCCGAGGGCCTGCAAGCCCTGAGGCTCGTGTTCGTCGACGCGGAGAACCCCGGCAGCACCCCGGCCGACGTGTTCATCGAGTCGATCGCGCTCACGTCGAGCTTCGATCGCGAATCCGACCAGGAACTGAGCCTCGCGCGCATGGGTCGCGAGCACGTGTTCCAGCGCGGCGTCGCGTTGTCGGTGCCCGACGCCGCCAGCCTCAGCTTGATGCCCGGGCCGCAGGACCGGCTGCGCTTCTCACTCGCCGTGGCGGGCGCGCGCGAGCCCGTCACCCTGAGTTTGCGCGACGAGGCCGGCAAGCTCGCGCCGCAGTCGTGGGAGTTGCAGCCGCGTGCCCCGTGGCTGAACGTGGCGCTCGAGTTGGGCGCGCTGGCCGGCGAGAACGCACGACTGCACTTCGAGACGAGCGGCGCGCAGAGCGGCGGCGCAGTGATGATCGGTCAACTGATGCACCTCGCGCCGCCGACCACGCCACGACCGAACGTGGTGCTCTACGTGGAAGACACCTTGCGCGCGGACCGGCTGCCGAGCTACGGCTACGCGCTGCCCACCGCGCCGCACTTGAGTCGCATGGCCGACGCGGGTGTGGTCTTCGAGGACCTCTTCGCGGCCTCGAACTGGACGCGACCGTCGACGACCTCCTTGCTGACCGCGCTCGACCCCGTCACGCACGGCAATCACGACGACTACGACCGCATCGCCGAGAGCCTCGTGACCTTGCCCGAGTTGCTGGCCGAGGCCGGCTACGTGACCGCGTCGCTCGTGACGAACTACCACGCCGGCGCGTGGTCCGGGCTCGACCAAGGTTTCGACGTGGTGCACGAGCCGCCGGCCGGCGGCGCGTCCACGCTGAACTCCACGCTCACCTCCGGTGTCGTCGGCGACGCGCTCGAAGCGCTGCTCGAGGAACACCAGGGCGAGCAACTGTTCGTGTACGCGCACAGCCTCGATCCGCACCAGCCCTACACGCCCACCGCCGAAGACCTGCGCGTCTTCCACGATCCGCCCGAAGGCGCCGCCGGCACGCACAAGCAGGCCAGCCCTTCGGTGCGCTACGACGCCGAGATCCTGTTCAACGACCACCAACTCGCGCGCCTCGACGCGCAACTCGAGAGCCACGGGCTGCTCGAGGACACGCTCTTCGTGTTCACCTCCGACCACGGCGAGGGTTTCATGGAGCACGGTCAGCGTTCACACCGCACCGACATGTTCCAAGAGGAGTTGCACGTGCCGTGGATCCTGCGTTGGCCGGCCCAGCTCCGCGCGGGTCAACGCGTGAGCGCGCCCGCAGGTCACGTGGACATCGCCCCCACGCTCGCCGGCTTGCTCGGGCTGGACGCGCCGTCGAACTGGCGCGGCCGGGATCTCTCGCAGCTTGCGCGCAGCCCGAACGCGCGCGTCGATGCCACGCCGCTGATGAGCTTCACCACCTACGGCACGCGCCCCGAGGGTGGCCACAAGCAAGCGCTCGCCGTGCGCCAGGGCGCCTACAAACTCACCGCCTGGGTGAATGAGCGCGACGAGATCCTGCCGCGCGCGCTCTACCGCCTCGACCTCGATCCGGGTGAGCACACGAATCTGCTCGAAGCGTCCGAGCACGCCGAGCAGCGTGATCGCATGCTCAGCTGGGCCCGCGACGACCTCGCCCGCGGACGTGCCAGCGTGGAAGCGCGTCCGGCCAATCACATGGACCCGGCCATGCGCGCCTGGCTGCAGGAGATGGGTTACCTAGGCAAATGAACCGCGGGCAAGTGAGCCGCGGGCACCAGTAAGCCGCGCCCTCTTACACGCGGCCTTCGCGCAGTCAGTTGCGGGCGTGGGCCTCGCGCGTCTTGGCGTCTTTCAGGAAGGCGTACCAGGAACCCAGCGCGCAGACGACGAGGCCGCGCCAACCGTCGAGCACACCGCGCTGCAGCAAGTACATGCGCGCGAAGCGGAACGGCGGCCCGAGCAGCAGCTTGCCGAAACCCACGCGCTTGCCGGCGGCCACGCGCCGCTCAGCGATCGTGGTCGTGTAGGCGTTGATCTTGCTGAGGTGCTCGGCCAGGTCCACATAGGGTTCGTGCAGCAGGCGTCCGGCGAGGCGACCGGTGCTGCCGGTGACTTCCATGTGGTCGTGGGGTTCCACGCCACCCGAACGCCCGGCGCCGCGACGCAACAGGCGCAGGCGCCATTCGGGGCTCCAGCCGCAGTGGTCGATCCAGCCGCCGAGGTAGCGGCTGCGGCGGTTGAGTTCGAAGCCGGCGTGGCCTTGGTCGGCGCCGGCGAGCACGCGGGCCAGCGCGGCGGCCAACTCGCCGTCGAGCCATTCGTCGGCGTCGAGGCAGAGCACCCAGTCTTGGGTCGCGTGGTCGAGCGCGATCTGGCGCTGCCCCACGAAGCCCGTCCAAGGGTGCTCGACGATCTCGGCGCCAGCCTTGCGGGCCAGTTCCAAGGTGGCGTCGGTGCTGCCCGAGTCGATCACCAGCAGCTGGTCGGCGAGCTCCGCCACCGAGGCGAGGCAGCGCGGCAGGTCGCGCTCCTCGTTGCAGGTCAAGATCGTGACGCTGAGTCCCATCGGCGCATGATCCAGCGCGCCGGGTCGCAGATGCAAGCGCTGCGCGTCGGGAGGCGGCCGCATGGTCTTTGCCGCCAGACGACTCGACGGTAGGATGGGCGATCTGCGTGCCCCCCGGGAGAATCCGATGAGCGATGCCGGCCTCGAGGCCCTTGCGGCCCCTGAGTCGGTGTCTTCAGCCGGAGGGTCGGCGTCTCTAGCCGGAGGGTCGGTGTCTCCAGCCGGAGGCGGAGGCCGTCGGAACTCGACGCTCCCCGCCGCCCCGAGTCGCGCCCAGAACGAGGCCGCCCAGGCTCCTGCGGCCGCCGAACAAACCCCCAGTCCGTCGGGCCACGCCAGCTCAGTCGAGAACGAGCCCGTTCAGGAGCTGCGCTGGACCGTCCACCCCGCCGCCCAGTCCCCGGCGCGCGCCGCCTTGGTCGGCGGCCTGATCCTCGGGGTGAGCCTGCTCGCCGCGCAACTCTCAGCCGCACCGCAGTTCGGCGTCCTCGCGCTGCTCTTCCTGGCGTTCAGCCTGCGCGCCTTCTTCCTTCCGCGGCACTATGCGTTCGACGCCGCCGGCGCCCGCGAGTCCGGCCCCCTGGGCGCCACCCGCCGCGTGGCCTGGCCCGACGTGAAACAGGTGCGCGCCGTGCGCTTCGGCGTGTGGCTGGGCGAGCGTCACAACAGCTCGCGCATGCTGCCGGCCCACGGGCTCTTCGTGCGCACGAGCGGCAATCGCAGCGAGGTGCTGGCCGCAGCGCAACGGGCGGCACCGGAGGCCAGCGCCCCGGCCGCGCCCCAGGACTCCGCGAACCGCCAGGACCCCGCGAACTGATGGGCAAGCCGGCCGTCACCGAAAGCCTGGAGCCGCACGAGCAAGAGCTGCTCGACGAGGTCGCCGAGGGCGTGGTGCGACGCCGGCTCTCCACGCCCGCGATGATGTTCCTGGAGATGAGCACGCCGCTCAACATGCTCGGCAGCTCCACGCTGCACATGGCCTCGCCGTTGTGGCGCGCGGTCGTGCCCGTGTCGCGCATCGACCAAGTGGCGAAGCTGCTCGAGAAGCGCATCGCCATCCCCGCGCTGATCCAAGCCATCGACGACGCGGAACACGAGCGTCGCCGGGCAGCGAAGTCCAAGTCGGACGCGCCGCCGACCAACGCCGCACCGCTGACCCCCACCGCGCTGGCGACCGGGGCCACCCCACCGACCGATCCCGATTCACCGTCCGCCCCTCACGCGCCTGACGAGACGAGCTCTTGAGCGAAACGATCCGATCCATCCTCGCCACCGATTGTGGAAGCACCACGACCAAGGCGATCCTCATCGAGCTCACCAGCGACGGCTATCGCCTCAAGGTGCGCGGCGAAGCACCCACCACCGTGGAGAAGCCTTTCGACGACGTGACCGTGGGCGTGATCAACGCCGTCACCGAAGTGCAGGAGCTCGCGGGCCGCACGATCGTCGGCGAGGACGGCCGCATCATCACGCCGCAGACCGACGAAGCCGGCGTGGACCTCTACCTCTCCACGAGCAGCGCGGGCGGCGGCTTGCAGATGCTCGTGGCCGGCGTGGTGCGCAGCATGACGGCCGAGTCGGCCGAACGCGCGGCGCTCGGCGCGGGCGCCATCGTGATGGACGTGTTGTGCAGCAACGACCAGCGTCAGCCGCACGAGCAGATCACGCGCATCCGACATCTGCGGCCCGACATGATCCTGCTCAGCGGTGGCGTCGACGGCGGCACCACGAGTCACGTGGCCGAGCTCGCCGAGTTGATCTCCGCCGCCGACCCGAAGCCGCGTCTCGGCGCGGGCTACGAGCTGCCGGTGGTGTTCGCCGGCAACGTGGAAGCGCGCGGCGCCGTCAACGACGCGCTCGAGGAGAAGACGGCGCTGTCCGTCGTGGACAACCTGCGCCCCACGCTCGACGAAGAGAACCTCGACCCCGCGCGCGACCAGATCCACGACCTGTTCATGGAACACGTCATGGCGCAGGCGCCGGGTTACGACAAGCTCAAGAGCTGGACGTCGGCGCCCGTGATGCCCACGCCCGGCGCCGTGGGCGCGATCATCACCACCGTGGCCGAGCAGCGGAAGTTGCAAGTGATCGGCGTGGACATCGGCGGCGCGACCACCGACGTGTTCTCGGTCTTCCAGCACAAGTTCAACCGCACCGTGTCCGCCAACCTCGGCATGAGTTACTCGATCTCGAACGTGATGGCCACGGCCGGGCTCGACAACGTGCTGCGCTGGGTGCCCTTCGACATCGACGAGAGCGAGCTGCGCAACCGCATCAAGAACAAGATGGTGCGCCCCACCACCATCCCGAGCCTGGTGCGCGACCTCCAAGTGGAACAAGCGCTGGCGCGCGAGGCGCTGCGTCTCTCACTGATCCAACACAAGGAGTTCGCCACGGAGCTCAAGGGCGTGCGCAAGTCGCGCGACATCTCCGAGGCCTTCGACCAGAGCGGCTCGGGCAACACACTCGTGAACATGATGACGTGTGACTTGGTGGTCGGCAGCGGCGGCGTGCTGAGTCACGCGCCACGCCGCGTGCAGTCGGCGCTCATGCTCATCGACAGTTTCGAGCCCATGGGCGTGACCAAGCTGGCCGTGGACTCGATCTTCATGATGCCGCAGCTGGGCGTGCTCTCCACGGTGCACGAAGCCGCGGCCACCGAAGTGTTCGAGCGCGACTGCTTGGTTCCGCTGGGCACCTGCATCGCGCCCGTCGGCAAGACCAAGGGCGGCAAGCCGCTCGCGAAGATCACACTCGAGTTGCCCGACGGCAAGGTCGAGCGCACGCTCGCCGTGGGCGACCTCGACCTGATCAAGTTGCCCACCGGCAGCAGCGCGCGCTGCACGATCGAACCCGCCAAGGGTGTGGACGTGGGCGCGGGACCGGGGCAAGTGCTCAACACCGAGATCGAAGGCGGCGAGGCGGGCATCTTCCTCGACGGCCGCGGTCGCCCCGTGCAAGTGCCTGCCGACGCGCAGCAACGCGTCGCCGCCATCGAAACCTGGATCGAGAACCTCGATCTCTACCCGCGTGAGGGAGCCCACTCGTGAGTCATGCCTACACCCCAGGCCTGAAGGTCTCCGACGCCGCCGAGTTCGTGCGCGCGCGCAGCCTGCCGATCCCCGGCGAGGTGCTCGTGAAGCAGGGCGACAGCGTGGAGCCCGACACTGTCGTGGCGCGCGCCTTGTTGCCCGGCAACGTGGTCACGGCGAACTTTGCGCGTCAACTCGGCGTGGCCGCCGCCGACCTCGGCGAGCTGCTGCTCGTGAAGCCCGGCGAGACCGTGAAGGAAGGTCAGCCGATCGCGCAGAGCAAGGGCATCTTCGGCATGTTCAAGCAGGCCGTGAACGCGCCCACCACCGGCGAGTTCGAATCGGTGTCGGCCGTGTCCGGTCAGGCGATCTTCCGCGAAGCGCCGATCCCCGTGGAAGTGCGCGCTTACGTGGGCGGCAAGGTGACCAGCGTCACCGACACGTTCGGGGTCGACGTGACGGCGCGCGGCATCATGGTGCAAGGCATCTTCGGCATCGGCCCCGAGGTGGCCGGGCCGATCACCTTGGCCGGTCCCGACCCGGCCAAGCGCCTCGAGCCCGCCGACATCAAGGCCGAACACAAGGGCAGCGTGCTCGTGGGCGGCTCCTTCGCGAGCTTGGCCACGTTGCGCGCGTGCATCGAGAAGGGTGTCACGGCGCTGGTCGTCGGGGGCATCGACGCGGCCGACCTCAAAGAACTGCTCGGCTTCGACCTGGGCGTGGCGATCACGGGCAACGAAACCGTGGGGCTCACGCTGGTCGTCACCGAGGGCTTCGGCGAGCTGGCCATGGCCGGCAAGACGCACCGACTGCTGAGCAACGCCGTGGGCCAAGTGGCGTCGGTGAGCGGCGCCACACAGATCCGCGCGGGCGTGATGCGCCCCGAGGTGCTCGTGCCGCGCGAGATCGAAGCGATCGAACAGACCGAAGTCGACACGGGCTTCATGCACGAAGGCAGCGTGGTGCGCATCATCCGCGACCCACATTTCGGCTCGCTGGGTAAAGTCACGGCGCTACCGCCCGAGCCGGCAGCCTTGGAGACCGAGGCCAAGGTGCGTATTCTCACGGTCGCCCTGGCTGATGGCACTCCGGTCACGCTCCCGCGGGCCAACGTCGAACTCGTGGACGAGAGCCTGTGATCCAACCACTGCTCGCGCTGCAAGACGCGGTGACTCCCTGGTGGGTCGACCTCAACCTCTGGCTCAGCGGCATGGGTCGCGGCACCGATGCCGACGGCTCAGTGCTCGCGCCCGGCATCGGCACTCCCGGTGGCCTCGACGATTGGATCGACACGGGCAAGCTGCCCACGCTCATCGCGATCCTGATCTACGCCTTCTTGATGTTGCGCAGCCAGGCCAAGGCCAAGGCCGGCGCCGAGATCCCGATCCGTCGCATCGCCGGCCTGGATGCGCTCGACGAAGCCATCGGGCGCTCCACCGAGATGGGCCGCCCGGTGCTCTACGTGCCCGGCATCGACGAGATCAAAGAGATCCAAACGATCTACTCGATGATGATCCTGCGGCACGTGGCGCGCAAAACCGCTGAGTACGGCACGCCGCTCATCGTGCCCGTGAAAGACTCGGTCGTGATGACCTTCGCCGAGGAAGCCTGCAAGCAAGGTTGCCTCGACGCCGGCCGCCCCGACGCGTTCATCGCCGACAACGTGCGCTACCTGTCGAACGAGCAGTTCGCCTACTGCGCGGGCGTGGCCGGCATCATGAACCGCGAGAAGCCGGCCGCGAACATCATGCTCGGCATGTTCTTCGCCGAGTCGCTGATCCTCGCAGAGACCGGCTACGCGAGCGGCGCGATCCAGGTGGCGGGCACAGCCAAGCAGCACCAGCTGCCCTTCTTCGTGGCCGCCTGCGACTACACGATCATCGGCGAGGAGTACTTCGCCGTCACCGCGTACCTCACGCGTGAGCCGGGCTTGCTCGGCACGATCCGCGCCGCCGACATCATCAAGGTGATCGTGATCATCCTGTTCGTGCTCGGCGTGATCCTGGCCACGGCCACGGGCAACGGCACCGAAACCTCACCTTCTCTCTTCGACGTCTACGGACGTCTCTTCGGCTGAGTTCACGATGAAACGCGAGATCCCCATCGCCCTCACCGTGATCTGCGGTCTGCTGATCACCTGGGCCTTCTTCAGCCCGTCGGAGCTGAGCCAAGCGGTCAACGTGGAGCTCACGGCCTGGGCGTCGATCTTCTTCGCCGTGGCCTTCCTGCTCGGCATCGGCAACTTGGTGCGCATCAGCCTGAAGCAGATCAGTGCGCGCCATCCCGACTGGCCCTACAAGGCGCTGTTGATGCTGATGCTCTTCGGCTACCTCAGCATCGGCCTGCTCGAGATCCACGGCGTGATCGAGAGCGAGTACGGCGACAAGGCTTACCAAGACTGGATCTACGAGCGGATCTTCAAACCGCTGCAGTCCACCATGTTCGCGCTGCTCGCTTTCTACATCGCGTCGGCAGCCTTCCGCGCCTTCCGCGCGCGCTCGATGGAAGCCACGCTGCTGCTCACTGCTGGCGCGCTCGTGATGCTCGGCCAGGTGCCGCTGCCGATCGCGCCGCCTGAAGTCGGCGCCTTCTTCGCGCGCGTGCAGGGCTTCCTGATGGCCTACGTGAACGCCGCGGGCCAGAGCGCCATCATCATGGGTGCCGCGCTCGGCACCCTCGCCACGGGCCTGCGCATCGTGCTCGGTCTCGAACGCAGCTACCTTTCGGAGTAAGGCCGTGGCGCAAGCAACAGATCTCGATCGACGCTGGATCTTCCTGGCCATGGGTGTGCTCGTGGTCGGGTTGTTCGCGTCCGGCGTGTCCTCACCGATGCCGGTGAGCAGGTACGTCAGCGATTACTACGACACCATCGAGGCGCTGCCCGAGGGTTCCGTGGTGATGCTCTCGGCCGACTTCGACCCGGCCTCCGCCGCCGAACTCTTCCCCACCTACCAAGCCACGATCCATCACCTGATGCGACGCGGCATCCGCGTGGTCAACGTGGCCACCTGGCCGGCGGCGCCGCCCTACACGCGCAAGGCCTTCGACGCCATCGCCCCCGCCTACGGCCGCGAGTACGGCACCGACTGGGTCGAGCTGGGCTTCAAGCCGGGCGACGACGTGGCCATGGCTCAGATCGGCCAGTCGATCCGCACGACCTACCCGCGCGACGACCGCGACGGCACCGCCATCGACCAGCTCCCGCTGATGTCCGAGGTGGGCGACTCCTTCGAGGGCATCGAGCTGCTGCTCACGATGAGCGCCGGCTACCCCGGCATCCTCGAGTGGATCGCCCAAGCCGGCGGCCGCTACGACATGACGATGCTGGCGGCCACCACCGCCGTGCAGACGCCCGACCTCTTCGCGTACTACCCCACGCAACTCGCGGGCTTCTGCGGCGGCGCCACGGGGGCCACCCAGTACCTGCAGCTCGTGGCCAACTCAGCGGGCACGGCCACGATCATGGACCAAGCGCCGCTCGACGAGCTGCTCGCCGTGAAGGAGAAGAACCAGAAGCGCATGGTGATCCAGATGTGGGGTCACCTGTTGATCATCGCGCTGATCGTCCTCGGTAACGTGCTCTACTTCCGCGGTCGAAAGGCGGTGGCCTGATGTCCTCGATGCTCGCGCTGCAAGACGCAGCCACACCCTTCGTCAGCCTGGACCCCAATGGCCCGGTGGACATCATCGGCGCGTGGCTGATGTGCTTCCTCACGCTCTCGGTGTTCAGCTTCCTGTACAAGGACAACCCCTTCTACAAGGTCGCTGAGCACGTGTTCGTGGGTGTGGGCACCGCGTACTTCGCGCTGCAGTACTACAAGGAAGGCATCCTCGAGCCCGTCCGCGACCACATGTACGACATCGCCGAGGTGATGGGCGAACCGGGTGCGAGCTTCTCGCTCGGCGGCTACGACGCCGACCCCACGATCGCCTTCATCCTGCGCGCGGTCGCAGCGATCTTCGGCCTCATGTTGCTCACACGCCTGTTCTCGCCGAACTCCTGGGCGCCGCGCTGGCCGCTGGCCGTGATGGTCGGTGTGTACTCCGCGCTGAAGCTCACCGGCGAGACGCAGAGCAAGCTCGTGCTGCAGACCAAGGGTTTGATGAAGCCGCTCGTGCCCGAGAACGTGGGCGAGGTGGGCTGGTTCCCGGACGGCGTGGCCCTCGAGTCCACGCCGCTGTTCCTCACCATCGCGAACGCCATCGTGGTCATCGGCGTGATCTGCGCGTTGAGCCACTTCCTGTTCACCTGGAAGCGCGGCCGCACGCTGGGCGCCGTGTCGCGCGTGGGCATCATCGTGCTGATGATCACCTTCGGCTCGATGTTCGGCTTCACGGTGCTGGGACGCATCGCGCTGCTCATCGAACGCGTCAACGAGCTCTTCGACCTCTCGGAACCGGACTACGCCTTCGGCACTCCGTTCCTGTCGCCGCCGGTGATCCTCACCGTGCTGATTGCTGGCACGCTCACGCTCTTCGCCTTGCAACGCAAGGAAGGCACCGACAGCTGATCGCGCGCTGAACCGCGGGCTGTTCGACGAGCGCCTGCGCTGGCCGAAGGTTCATGCCGCAGAGCGTGAGCGCGTGAATCCGTGTGAATCCGCGGGCGCTGTGAATCAGTGGGCGCTCGGGGGCGACGCGTCGGCCCAGAGTTCGCGGGCACTGTTCGCGGTCCAGGCCGTCACCCAACTCACCAGCGCGTCGCGGGCGGCGGGCACGCGCGCTGCGCCTTGCACACCATCGAGCGCGGCGCGTACGAGCGCGATCATCGGGCGCATGTCCATCAACCGCTCCACGGCCTTGCGCGGCTCGTCGCCCGTGATCTTGGAGAACACGGCCTGCGCCATGTCGCGGGAGGCCATGGCGGCTCCGAAGGCGCGCATCGACATCTGGCTCTTGTGCGCGGCGACGGCTTGGGTCTTGGCCTTGCGCAGCGCCGTGACGTCGATCTCGAACACGCCGGGCGCGGCGGGGAGCGCGTCCCAGGCGCCGTAGCCCCACCAATCGGCGGCCGGGTTCATCCACGCGGCGTCGGCGGCGGCGAGCACGCCAGCCAGCAGGCTCGCGCGGTGCGTGGGGTGACGCTCCAAGGGCCAGGGCGCGAGCACGGCGTCGAAGGGACCGCTGTCGCTCACGAGCTCAGCGAGGCGCAGCGCAGCCGCCAGCGGATCGCCGCGCAGCTCGCTCGACGGCACGTCGAGGAACAGCGGCGCGTCGGTGCCGAGGATCTCGCAGCAGCGCAGCGACTCCTCGCGACGCTGTTCGGGCGGCACCTGACCTTGCACGCCCGCGCTGCGCGCCAGGATCACGGGCAGAACACGGGCGCCGGCGCGCGTGAGACAGGCCACGCTGCCGCCGGGCCCCAAGGCCTCGTCGTCGGAGTGCGGCGCGAGCAGCAGCACCCGCCGCCCGGCCGCGCTCTGACCGGGGTCCAAGGACTCCACGAACTCAGTTCCCCGACGTGGGCAGCGAGGTGGCGTCCACCGAAGGACCGGCGCTCGTGAGGTAGAGCCGCGAGCCGGCACCCAGACCGTCGGCGCTGAGCAGCGGCAGCACGATCGGATCGGGCTGCAGCACGGGGTTCGAGATGTTGCGCATCGGCACGAAGAAGGCCTCGGTGTCGGAGGCCACGCCGAGCTCGCCGGCTTCCATCCCGAACACGAAGGCCAGCGCTTCGGAGGCCTGCCCCGTGGGCGCGATGAAGTGGAAGCTCCCGCTTTGGACGCGCCCGAAAGGCATGCCCATCATCTCTGCCGACGACGCGAGGTCGCGCTCGAACAGGAAGTTGTCGAGGTCCACCACGAAGGGGTGCTGCGTGGCGCCGAAGGGATCGGAGTCCCCGGTGCGCGCGTAGGCCAGCTTGCCTGAGAACGGGCTGGGCGTGAGGTCGCTCACCTGACTGCCGTCGGCGCCGCTGTAGGTCGCTTGGAAGCCCTGGTTCGGCGACGTCTCACGGAAGCTGAAGACCTGCTGCGTGGCGGTCTCGTCTTGCGCGTCGGTGCTCGCGAACCACATCACGTTCGCTTGGGCGCCGCGGCCTCGCGTGAAGTGCATGCGCGAGGGTGTCTCGTACACCGGGACGAACTGCTCGTCGTCGAAGAACAAGTTGGGCAGGTTGGCGGAGTCGGTGAACTCGTCGCCGCTCACGTCGATCAGTTGCAGCGTTTCGCGATCGAGCGCGATCAGGTTCGTGACCGGCGTGCCCGGTGGCAGCACGGTGTTGCCCGCCTTGATCGGACCGTTGCGCAGGATGTAGAGCAGCCTCTCGTCGTCGGACATCCAGCTCGCGATGGGCTGGAGCGTGCCCATCGTGTCGAACTCGCCGCCGCCGCCGCTGCGCGTGAGGTTCGTCATCAGGTCGGTGGTCCTGTCGTACATGAACAGGTCGGTGGCCGGGATGATCCCTGAGAACAGCGAGAGCGGGTCGAAGAGCGAGGTCTCGCCCATGAAGTACACGATGCGATCTTCGTCGAGCCAGTGCAGTTGAAGGATCTCGTGATCGGCCTGGTAGGGCCCCGACTCGCGGAAGGTCGGTGTGGTGCCCACGATGTCCTTGTAGATGCCGCTCACGTTGCCGTAGTCGAGCCCGTTCGTGCGCGCCGTGTGGAGCCAGTCGCGGCGCGCGCTCTGCAGATCGAGCAGCGCGAGTTGCGTGCCCTCGGGCGAGAACACCAGGCGACGCGAGCTGCCTGCGCCACCATTGGGCATGGGCGAGCGGATCTCGACCTTGGCCTCTCCGCTGCCGGTCGGCAGGCCGAAGCCCGTGACGTTCAGCAGCAAGCGACTCACGACACCCTGCTGGTTCACCGACACGGCGGCGATCACATAGAGGTCTTCGCGCTTGGCTTCGTTGCCGGCCGCGATGGCCAGCTGGTCGCCCTTGGGTGACTTGGCGAAGATCGGATCGAAGCGCCGGATCTCGAGCGCGTTGCCGATCTTGGGGAACTCATCGGTGATCCACGGGCGCGGCATGCTGGGTGGCGACTTGGTGGAGCCGGGCGGCACCAGCGCGACCTCGATCAGGTCGCGCACCAGCACGTCCTCGCGAGCGTAGGCGCTCTCGTACCCGATCACGAAGCCGTCGGACATGGAGGTCTCGCCACCGGTGCTCGTGGTGGCGAACTTGAAGCCCAGGCCCACGTAGGCCACGTACTTCTCGGGATCGGTGTTGACGATCGCGAAGGACTGCGGGAGCAGGCGCCGCGAGCGCGTGAACTTGGAGCTGACGGTGGGATCGTTGGCCAGTTGGTAGGTGATCTCCCAGACCGGCGAGCCGCTCGCGGGCCAGTCGAGCCCATCGAGGCGAATCGCGAAGAGCCGGTCGGGATCGCTCGCGAAGGTCGGCGTGACGCCCGTGCTCACGTGCAGCGCCGCCAAGAAGGATCGGTTGTCGGGTGCCAGGGTGATGATCGGATCCCAAGCCAAGCCCTCGGAAGTCAACATCTCGGTGCCCTCGAGCAGCGAGAACTCGTGCGTGCGATGGTCGAGGACGGCGAAACCCTCGCCGCCCGTGGCCTCCACGCGGTAGCGCAGCAGGTCGAGCTCACGCGTGACCAGCTGGGTGTCACCCTCGGCGCCGCCGCCTTCGACCTCCGGCTCCACGGGCTCCTCGAAGGTGAAAGCCGGGATCGTGACGCGCGGCACATCCATGTTGCGCGCGTCGAGGCCCACGCGGTCACGCGAGAAGGCGCCCGGCGTGGTGGCCATCGTGAAGTCGCCCAGCACGATGTTGCCAGCTTGGTGAGGGTAGGCCGAGGAACCCTCGGAGCCGTGCATCGCGCGCGTGAGCCCGGTGAAGCTCGTGGGCGTGAGGCCGGTGTAGCCCACGATCTCGATGTTGGGCGAGTTCGTCTCCACGCTGGTCTTGTTGCCCCACGGGTTGTCGGAACCGAACTGAACCAGCAGCTGACCCTCGGGCGGGAAGCCCGTGGTGTCCTCGACGAGCAACTCCACCGTGTTGCCCGCGTTGATCGGATCGGACACGAGAGTGGACGGTCGCGCCAAGGGCAGCACGGGCCCCTCGATCCCAGTGGGCACGATCGGCACGAAGCGAATCCCTTCCGGGAAGACCTCGTTGGTCGTGCTGTCCGGCGGCTCGCCGCCGCCCAAGGGCGCGAAGGTGTTGAGCTGATCGATGCCGAGATCGCGGCTGCCCACGCCTTCCACCACGCGGTCGTCGAAGGGGGCTGTGGCGCGCACGAAGCTGAAAGCGGCGTTGTAGCGCGGCAGGCTGAGCGTGACGGCGACACCGTTGCTCAGCTTCACGTTCGGCAGCGAGTCGACGTCGCGCACGATCGCCTGCAAGAAGGCGGTGCCGCTGGTGAGGCTCGGCGGGATCACAGTGAAGAAGCTCGCCGTGCCGTTCGCGCCGAGGAACAAACCCGGCGGGAAGATCACCTTGAAGGGCGGCATGGTGTAGAGCGGCGGCGGCTGCTGATCGAGCGGGAGGCCGCTCATCTGCGACGACAAGAGCATCGCCCACGGCACGCTGTCGTTGGACGGGCCCTCACTCAGGTAGCTGAGCTCGAGCGCCATCGAGGTGCCGCCCGTGACGGTGAGCACGCCGCTGTTGTCGAAGGGGTCCCCGACGGCGGGCGCCTGCCCCGCGGCATCGGAGATCGTGAGCCGCGGGAAATCGCCCGGCATCTGCGCCTGAGCGACGAGCGGGGTGGCCAAGCTCGTCGAACTGACGAGCACCAACAGGATCGATACGAACGTCCGCATGCGCAGCCTCGGGGTTGCGGCCTGAAAATCATCGCGGGGCTTCGGGGGCCCCTGCTGCGGGACGACGTGAAGCCACAGCAAACGACACTCAGAAGTCTACCAGCCGAGCGCGCCCCAGTCGGGGCTCTGCAGCAGCGAAGCGAAGTCCGCCCCGAGCCGGAGGGTCGATCAGCCGCTCAGCGCGCCACCGACGCGGCTCTCCATGCCTTCCAGAATGCGCTCAGCCAAGCCCGCAGGCGTGAAGCCGAGCTTCTCCAGCAGGCGCTTGCGCGTGCCGTGCTCCACGAAGCGGTCTGGCACGCCGATCATCAGCGTGGGAGGCAAGCAGTGCCCTTCATCGCTGAGCGCTTCGCAGATCGCGGAGCCCACGCCCCCCGCCACGCTGTGTTCTTCGAGCGTGACGAGCAGCCGACTGCCTTCGAGGCGCGGCGCGAGCGTGGCCGTGTCGACCGGCTTGGCGAAGCGCATGTTGATCACCGTGGCGTCGACGCCTTGTTCGGCGAGCTCGAGCGCGGCGGCCTCGGCCAGCGGCACCATCGTGCCGTAGGCGGCGAGCACCACGTCGCTGCCTTCGCGCAGCACCTCGGCCTTGCCCAGCTCGATCGGTTGCAGCGGGCGCGTGGAGGGCTCGGCGCTGTCACGCGGGTAGCGCACGGACACCACCGCCGGGTACTCCACGGCGAAGGCCAGCATGGCGCGCAACTCGTCGGCGTTGGCGGGCGCCATGAGCACGGTGTTCGGGAAGGTGCGCAAGTAGGCGATGTCGAACAGGCCGTGGTGCGTGCAGCCGTCGTCGACCAGCCCGGCGCGGTCGAGCGCGAGCACGCAGTTCGCATCCTGGATGCAGAGTTCCTGGAAGACTTGGTCGTAGCCGCGCTGCAGGAAGGTGGAGTAGATCGCCATCACGGGACGCGAGCCCCCCTTGGCCAGACCGCCACCCAGCGCCACGGCGTGCTGCTCGCAGATGCCCACGTCGACGACGCGATCGGGGAGCTGCTTCTGCAGCTGCACCAAGCCGGTGCCGTCGGGCATGGCTGCGGTGACGCCGATCAAGGACTCGTCGGACTTGCACAGCTCGATGAACTTGTCGGCGAAGACCTGCGTGTAAGCGGGAAGCTTCGGTGCGGGCGCGCCCTCGGGCGGTTGCGCTTCGCCGTCGGTCGTGGACACGGCGGGCTTGGGCTTCACGCCGTGCAGCTTCTGCGGGTCGTCGGCGGCCAGCTCGCAGCCGGCGCCCTTCTTCGTGAGCAGGTGCAGGAAGTTGAGGCCGCCACGCTCCTGCAGGTCGGAGAGCGTGTGCACCAGGCGCGGCATGTCGTGGCCTTCCATCGGGCCGAAGTACGTGAAGCCGTACTCCTCGAACATGTGGCCGGGCACCATCACGGAGCGCAGCACGCCCACGGTTTCGTCGATGGTCTTGTCGACCTTCTCACCGATGAAGGGCAGGTGCTTGATGAGCTCCTGCATCTCGCGCTTGGCGCCGGTGTAGAGCGGGCCCGTGCGCAGACGCGTGAAGTAACGACTCAGCGCACCCACCGTCGGGGAGATGGACATCTCGTTGTCGTTGAGGATCACGAGCAGGTCCACGCCCAGGTCGCTGGCGTGGTTCATGGCTTCGAAGGCCACGCCGGCGCCGTAGCTGGCGTCGCCCACGATGGCCACGGTGCGGCGGTTGTTGCCGGCGCGCTTGTCGGCCAGGGCGAGTCCGAGCGCGAGCGAGATCGACGTGCCCGCGTGCCCGGTGTGGAACTGGTCGAACTCGCTCTCGTTGGGGTGCGGGAAGCCGCACAGCCCGTCGTCCATGCGCATGGTGTTCATGCGCTCGCGACGCCCGGTGAGCATCTTGTGCGGGTAGCACTGATGGCCCACGTCGAACACGATGCGGTCGTGGCGGAAGTCGTAGAGGTGGTGCAGCGCGAGCGTGAGTTCGAGCACGCCCAGACCCGAGCCGAGGTGGCCGCCGGTCTTGGTGATCGTGTCGATCAGCTCGGTGCGCATCTCGCCGGCCAAGGTGCTCAGCTCTCCCACGGAGAGACGGGCGAGGTCCTCGGGACCACGAACAGCGTCGAACAGACTCATGCCAACGGGCTCAGCGGGGCGCGAATGAAGCGCATTAGGGTAGCAGAGCGCAGCGCCTCCCGGAGCCCCTGAGCTGCTGCCGCTCGGGACGCCGCCGCCCGAGACGAGCGCTCGGAGGGCGTCCGCGAGCCAGGAAACGGAGGTGGGGCCAGCGCCCAGCAGGATGGGCGCAGCCCTCGGGATACGCTGCGCGACCTCCCGGGAGCCTTTCATGATGCTGCGCACCCCCATGGTGATCACCCTGCTGGCCGGCGTCGTGGCGGCGTTCGGCCCCGAGCCCTCAGCGCTGGAGGAGCCCGTCAGCGGCGGCTCGATGCGGCCCAACGCGGCACCGGCTGTGGCGGCTGCGATTGCGCCGGGTGTGGCAGCTGCCGTCGCGCCCGGTGTCGCAGCTGCGGTCTCGCCGGGGGTGGCGGCTGCGGTCGCGCCGGGTGTCGCGTCCGACTCGTCGCCCGAGGCCGCGCTCGGCCAGCACTTCGACCTCCCCGAAGGCCTGAGCGCCACGCTCTGGGCCGAGTCGCCGCAACTGTTCAACCCCACGGCTATGGACGTCGACGCGCAAGGCCGCCTGTGGGTCACCGAAGCCGTGAACTACCGCACCTGGGACGGGCGCAACCCGGGGCGTCGACACCCCGAAGGCGATCGGGTGGTCGTGCTCGAGGATCGCGATGGCGACGGCCAGGCCGAGACCTCCACCGTGTTCGTGCAGGACCCCGAGCTCGTGGCGCCGCTCGGCATCGCGGTGATCGGCGACGCGGTGTACGTGTCCTGCTCGCCCAACCTGTTCGTGTACCGCGACACCGATGGCGACCTGCGCGCCGACGAACGCGAGACGCTGCTCACCGGCTTCGGCGGCTTCGATCACGACCACGGCCTGCACTCGCTCGTGGCCGGGCCCGACGGACGCTTCACGCTCGCGGTCGGCAACGCGGGCCCCCACCGCGTGCTCGACGCCAGCCTGCGTCGCGCGCACGAAACCGCCGTGGCCGCGGCGGAACCGGACGCCGCACCGCGCGCCCCCGCCTTCACGCTCGACTCGGGCAGCGTCTACAACGGCGGCGGCCCCGAGCTCGCCGACAACCATCCCGGCCTGCGCAGCGCCGACGGTCGCGCGTACACCGGCGGCCTGATCGTGCGCAGCAACGCGCAGGGCGACGACCTCACCGTGCTCGCCCACAACTTCCGCAACAACTACGAAGTCGCCGTCGACGCCTTCGGCAATCTCTGGCAGAGCGACAACGACGACGACGGCAACGCCAGCTGCCGCACGCTGTGGTGCATGGAAGGCGGCGACCACGGCTACTTCTCCGCCGACGGCACGCGCTACTGGGGCAGCGATCGTCGTCCGGGGCAGAGCACCGAGCGCGCACATTGGCACCAGGATGATCCGGGCGTCGTCCCCGCCGGCACGATCAACGGCGGCGGCGGACCCACGGGCGTGGCCGTCTACGAAGGCAAGCTGCTCGCCGAGTGGATCGACGGCGCCGTGCTGAATGCCGACGCCGGCGCGGGCGTGGTCTACGCGCACCGCCCGCGCGCGGTCGGCGCCGGCTTCGAACTCGACAAGACCGACCTGATCCGCGCGACCGCTGGCGACGGCGACGACGCAGACCGCGCCGACTGGTTCCGCCCCAGCGATGTCGTCGTCGGTGTCGACGGCAGCGTGTTCGTGGCCGACTGGTTCGACCCCGGCGTGGGCGGTCACGCCATGGGCGATCGCAAAGCCTACGGCCGCATCCTGCGCATCGCGCCCACGGAGCCGAGTGACATCGTCGAGCCCGGCGCGAGCGGCCCGCTCGACACGATCGACGCGCAGATCGCAGCGCTCGCGAACGCTGCCATGCATCGGCGTGCGGTCGCGCGCGACTTGCTGGCCGCCGGCGGCAAAGACGCGTTCTTGGACCTGTACTCGACCTTCAAAGAGAGCGACGACCGCCGCCTGCGTGCGCGCTGTTTGTGGCTCTTGCTCGGCCCCGAGCTCGAGCACGTCTCGCCGGAACGCGGCCACCCGCTCAGCCTCGGACTCCGCGACGCGGATCCCGAGATCAACGTCACGGCGCTGCGAGCGTGGGCACAGAACAGCGGCGACCGCCTCTTCGAACAGTACGCGCGCTCGCTCGTCTCCTACGACCTCGAGTCGCCGGCGATGCGCCGCGAAGTCGCGCTGCGCCTGCGCCCCGACGCCTCGCTCGAAATGCTGCAGCAGCTCGCGCTGCGCCTCGACCCGCAGGACCGCTGGGAGCTCGAAGCCTTCGGACTGGCCGCGGAGGCCCACGGTGCAGAACTGATCGAGGCGTTGCGTCCGCAAGGCCTCGCCCGCGACTGGGACGAACGCTTCACCGCGCTCGCCTGGCGTCTGCATCCCGAGTTCCTCGTGCCCGCATGGAAAGAGCGCGCGCTCGACGAGCAACTCGACGAAGCCCAACGCCTGCAATCTCTCGACGCGCTCGCCTTCACCTCCGGCCGCGCAGCTGGCGAGGCGATGCTCGACCTCGCGCTGCAACTCGACGCGGGCTCGGTCGCCGAACGCGCGCACTGGTGGCTGCGTCATCGCGACAGCAACGATTGGCGCGAGTACGGCTTGCTCGCCGCGCTCGGCGACGACGACCTCGAGCACGCGCAGTTGTTGCACGAGACCGACCTGCTGCGCGCCGGCCTGCACGAAGTCGACGTCGCGCTCGAAAGCCCGACCACGCTCTGGCTCGAGGTCGACGACGGCGGGAACGGCAACGGCTGCGACTGGGCCGCCTGGATCGAGCCGCGCGTCACCCTCGCCGACGGCAGCGAGCTCAAGCTGCACGATCAACCGTGGGTCTCGGCCGAGTCGGCCTGGGGCAGCGTGCATCGCGGCAACAACTGCTTCGGCGGCCCGCTGCAAGTCGGCGAACAAGCCTTCGAGGAAGGCCTGGGCACGCACGCTTACTCACTCATCCGCTTCGCGCTCCCCGAAGGCGCGCAACGCTTCCACGCGCGCGTCGGCCCGGATCTCGGCGGCACCTCGCAGAACAACGGCAGTGTGACGAGTCTGCGCTTCCGCGTGCTCGCCGCCACCGAACGCGACGCCGCGTGGTACGCGCAACGCCTCGCGCTCGTGCGCGTGCCGGGCGCGCCGGATGCGAGCAGCAGGGTAAGACCACAGACTGACGACCTCGCCGCGAGCGCACGCGACCACGCGCGCGCCACCGCCGGCACTGCCACCGCCGGCACCGCCACCGCTGACGACGACGCCCGCGAAACCGCCGCGCTCGAGCTCGCCGCCGACCCGCAAGGCGGCCTCGCGCTGCTCGCCGCCGCCGCCGACAACACGCTCGATCCTGGACTCCGCGAGCTCGTCGCCGAAGAGTTGTTCCGCAACCCCGACCTCGCCGTGCGCGCGCTGGCCAGCGAACACTTCACGCGTCCCGGCGAGAGCGCGCGACGCTTCCCGCCCGTGCCCGAGTTGCTCGCCATGTCCGGCGATCCCGCGCGCGGCCGCGACGTGTTCCTCGACGAAGCCACCAGCGGCTGCCTGCGCTGTCACGCCTACACGCTGGGCGAACGCACGGTCGGCAGCTCGCTCGGCCCCGAGCTCACCGGGCTGCACGAGAAGCTCGACCGCGCGCAGATCCTCGACTCGATCCTGAACCCCAGCGCCGCGCTCTCGATGGGTTACGAAGCCTCGCTCGTGGAGCTGGTCGACGGGCGCTTGCTCACCGGCTTCGTGCGCGCCGACGGCCCCACGCTCGTGCTCGACGACACGCTCGGCAAGCGCCACGTGATCCCCGCGGAACAGGTCGCGTCACGCCGCGCGCAACGCCTCTCGGTGATGCCCGACGGCATCGCCACCGCGCTGCAGCCGCAGCAACTCGTCGACCTGGTGGCCTTCTTGTCGGTGCCGGGCACGCACGAGTACCGGCGCGGCGCAACGCGCGCACTCTTCGACGGCGACACGCTGAACGGCTGGCAAGTGATCGGCGACCCCGAGAGCTGGAGCGCCGCCGACGGCGTGCTCAGCACGAACGGCTCCCCCGCCGGCTACCTGCGCACCGAAGAACTCTTCACGGACTTCGAACTCGAACTCGAGTGGCGCTTCGAAGCCGGCGTGCCCGGCAACTCCGGCGTGTTGCTGCGCGTGAACGGCCCCGACACCGTCTGGCCGCGCTCCCTCGAAGCGCAACTCCACGCGGGCAACGCCGGCGACATCTGGAACATCGGCGAGTTCGGCGCGCGCACCGATCCCGCGCGCCTCAGCGGACGTCGCACACGCAAGCTCGGGCCGTCGGCGGAGAAGCCGTTGGGCGAGTGGAACCACTACCGCATCCGTCTCGCCGGCCCGCTGCTCGAACTGTGGGTCAACGGCGTGCTGATGAACACCGCGAGTTGGTGCGAGGAGACGCCCGGCGCGATCGCCGTGCAAGCCGAGGGCGTGCCGGTTCAGTTCCGCAACATCCGGCTCACGCCGCTGCTGCGCTGAGCGAACGGCGACGCCTCGCGCGTTGCACGCGTGAGGCGCGAGGCAGACACTCTCGCGGGCACCGCGCACACACCGCACGCCCCTCGCTTCAGCTGCGCCGCGCGAGGATCTTGGCGCCGAGCGCGGCGATGAGCCCTTCGGCCGCGCCGCCGCGCGAGCGTTGCAGCGCGTCGCTGACGAGTTGTTCGGCGTCGCTGCGGGCTTGGGCGGCGCCCACGACGGCGGGCCAGGTGAGTTTGCCGGCTTCGGCGTCGGCACCGGCGGCCTTGCCGAGATCGGCGCTCTCGCCTTCGACGTCGAGCAAGTCGTCCACGATCTGGAAGGCCAAGCCGAGGTCGAGGCCCACGCCGCCCAGGCGCTCCACGTGCGCGGGGTCGCCGCCGCCGGCCAGCGCGCCAAGCTGCAAGCAGGCCGCGAGCAGCGCCGCGGTCTTGCCTTCGTGGATGCGACGCACGTGTTCGAGGTCGGGTTCGGCGCCCTCGGCGGCCAGGTCGTCGCACTGCCCGCCGACCATGCCGGCCCAGCCCGTGTGACGCGCGAGCACGGCACACATCTCGCCCACGGGTGCGTCGGCGGGTGTGCCGCGCGCGAGCACTTCGAAGCTCAGCGTGAGCAGCGCGTCGCCGGCGAGCACGCCCATGGCGTCGCCCCAGAGCACGTGCACACAGGGCTTTCCGCGACGCTGCTGCGCGTCGTCCATGGCGGGCAGGTCGTCGTGCACGAGCGAGTAGGCGTGCATGAGTTCCACGGCCGCGGCCGCGCCTCTCGCGCGCGACAACTCGCCGCCCACGTCGAGCGCGCCGAGCTCCACCAGCGCGGGGCGCAAGCGCTTGCCGCCCGAGAACACGATGTGACGCATGGCCTCGGCGAGCTCGCCGCGCTCCGCGACGCTGGGCAGGCACTCGTCGAGCGCGGTGTCCACGCGCGCGCAGGCTTCGGCCATGAAGGCGGTGAAGTCGTTCAAGGCAAGCTCTCCAGCGCACGCGTCCAAGCGTCGAAGTCGGCACCCGGCAACGGGCGACGCCACTCGTCGCGCCAGAACGGGCGCGTGACACCTTCACGCGTGAGCGTGCCTTCGCGCAAGAGCAGGCTGGGGCCATCTTTCAACACGCTGCCGCGCGCGGCGTCGAGCAAGCCGGGGAGTTCGGCGCTGCTCCCCAGCGCGCGCAACTGCACGCCGATGAGTTCGCCGTCGATCACATCCTCGAGGCTCACTAGCTCGAGGCCGCGCCCCGTGAGCAGCACCTCGAGCGCACGCCGCGCACGCGCCCGACGCACGATGCGCGCCGGCACTTCGAGCGGTGTGCGCTGGAAGACTTCGGGATGCTCGGCGCTGAGCGGCAGCAACAACTCGGCGTCGGGGTCGGCGTCTTGTCCGTGCAGGCGCAGCGCGAGGCCTTGTTCGAACTCCACCAACTCGGCGCGCAACCAGAACTCCACGAACTCGCGAGCCAGCTCGGGGTCGAAGCGATTGACCATCAGCGCGTCGATGCCGCCTTCACTGCTGGCGCCGATCTCGAGCACGCGGATCAAGTCCATCTCCAGCGTTTCGAAGGCGGCGTTCAGCGCGAGCAGCTCACGGGGGCCTTCGCGTTCGGTGGTGCGCTGGGTGACGGGCGCGCTCGGCGGCGGCGCGGGCGGTTTGCCGAAGCCGGCCTCGTGCAGGCTGGCGAAGCGTTGCTCGGCGCGCACCAAGTCGGCGCGCAAGCTCGCGGCCTCGCCGATGTAGTCGTTGCGCTCTTTGCGCAACTTGTCGAGTTGTGCGTTCTGCTTCGCGGCGCGCTCGTCGCTGAGGCGGGAGAACTCGGCGAGGCGTCGCGCGGCTTCGTCGCGCTCGGCGAGCGCGGCTTGGAGTTGCGTGGGGTTTGAGTGGGCCGCGTCGCTCGTGGGATCGCTGCTGCCCTCGACGAGTGCGGCGTTGCCGACAGCGCGCGTCTGCGCAGACTCAGGTGCGCCTGCGCCAACGAGCCCTGCTGCGCTCGCGCCGTTGCGCGGAGCTGCGTGACCGCTCGGACCCGAGTTGTCGATCCACCACCAAGCCCCGAAACCCACGGCACCCAGCAGCACGAGCGCCACCAACAAGCGTTGACTCGCGAGCAGTCGTCGGCGCGTGGCGCCGAGCTCTTCGGTGAGGCGCTCCTGGCCCTGCGAGAGTTCGCTGAGCACGACATCCAAGCGCGTGAGACCCGCGCGCAACTCGCGACCCTGCGCGAGCTCGGCGGCCAGGTCGGCCTGTGAGCGACGCAAGCTCTCGAGCGCGCGCGCGTGGATCAGCAGCGCGGCCTCCTGGCCTTCATCGCGACCTGCTTCGCGATCGTTGTCCGTCACGGCGAGCTGCCTCCAGAGGATTCCTCAGCTGGACGTGCGCCAGCTGCCGGGGCGTCCCGCTTGCGCCGCGCTTGGGCGCGTCGAGCCGCGCTGAACAACAGGTAGTAGGTCGGGACGGCCACCAGACTCGCGATCACGATCGAGCCCACGACCATCGGCCAGAAGATCTCGTGCCCGAGTCCGAGCATCGTGTCGACGAGGCCGGTCTCGCCGCTGGCGAAGGCGTCGAGCCGGGCCACGAGCAGCTCACGGAACTCGTCCCAACCCGAATGTCCTTGGCCGAGCAGCAAGGCGCCGAGCAGATAGAAGGCGAAGTAGAGCGGCACGACGGTGAAGGGATTGCTGATCCAGACCATCGCCAAACTCACCGGCAAGTTCGCGCGCAACGGGACCGCGAGCGCCGTGACGATCAACATCTGCGCGCCGACCGTGGGCGTGAGTCCGACCCAGATGCCGAGCGCCCCACCGCGCGCGATGGAAGGCGGACTGCCTTGCGCCTTGCGCAGTGGTGTGATCAGCCGCTCGCGCAGCAGCGCGCCGAGCTTCACCAAGCATCCCCTTTGCCGGTCTCGGCGAACCACTCGCGCAGCGCGTCGAGGTCACTCTGACGGCGCCGCGTGATGTCGCCGGCCGCTTCGATCAGCGCGGGTTCCACTTGGTCGAGGAACTCGCGCGCCTCGCTGCCCTTCTCGCGACGCTCGTTCTTCTCGGCGGTCTCGACCAGGGCTTCCCAGCCGTCGATGAGTTCTTCGATGGCCTCGCGCCGCACGTCGACATCTTGATCGCTGTAGATCGCGAGGCTGCCGGCCGCGGTGGCCACGAGGTAGGCGTCGGGTTCGGCGAGGCCTTTGGCGATGAGCGAGATGTCGTCGGGGTCCAAGCTCAGCGCGATGCCTTCGTAGAGCAGGCCGCGCACGTCGTACCACTCTTTGAGGTGCTTGCTCTTGAGCGCCTTGCGCAGGATCTCCACGCCGCCGGGCTTGTCGTGCAGGATGCCGATGGCGCCGGCGTAACTCGGCGAGAGCAGCTGCTCGGGACTCTGGCCGTCTTCGCCGATGGTCTGGCGCGGCTTGCTCGTGAGCATCCCGGCGAGTGCCTTATTGAGCTTCTTGCGCGTCTTGTCGGAGACCTTCTCGTAGACCAGATCGATGTCTTGCACCGCTTCCTGAAGCTGGTCGACGTAGCCCTTGTCGAGCGCCAGGTCGAAGCGCTCGAGCACCTCGGCGGCGAAGTCGTCGGGCTCGCCTTGGGCAGGCAACCACGACGCCGTCAACCCGACGAACAGAAGCGAAATCAGCCAGTTCACGCGCATGCGGCCATAGTAGGCCGCGCACGGGCGAGCTGCAATCGGCGCTCTAGAAGCGCACCGAGCCTGCGGGCAGTGCGCAGTGTTGCTCGACCGAGCGGGCCAGCGCGTCGGCGAGGGCGAGGCTGTGTGGGCGCTCGGTGGGCAGTGTGCGGCCGGCGAGCACGTCGAGGTCCACGAGGCCCTTGCCCGAGCCGGTGAGGAAGGCCTCGCTGGCGGTGGGCAGCTCGTCGCGGTGGACGCGGCGTTCGCGGACCGGCAACTCCAGGCGCTGCGCCAGTTCGAGCACGTGCGCGCGCGTGACGCCCGGCAGGATCGAGCCTTCGAGCGCGGGCGTGACGAGCTCGCCGTCGAACACGAAGAACACGTTCGCCACGGTGGCCTCGGTGATGCCGCCCTCGGGTTCCACCATGAGATCGTCGAGACGACCGGCGGCCTCGGCGGCTTCGCGCAGCATGTAATGGATCAGGTAATTGGTGCTCTTCACGCCGGCGAGCGGCGAGCGCAGGTCGTGCGCGAAGTCGACCAGGCCGACTTCCATGCGGCGGCTGCCACGCGGCTCGGGCGCGGCACGCAACTGCGCGATCACGTGCATGTCGTTCACGCCGGCGCCGGCGTCGCCCGCGGTGACCGTGATGCGACACAGCGCGTTCGGCTGTTGCGCGCGCTCGGCCAAGTCGGCGAGCTGCTGCGCGAGGTCGTTCACGAACGGCGGCACCGCCAACCCCACCGCGCCGAGCGACGCGTGCAAGCGTTCCACGTGACGGTCGAGCAGGAACGCGCGGCCCTCGAAGAGTCGCACGGTTTCGAAGGCGCCCAAGCCGTAGAGCAAGGTGCGGTCGAAGGCCGAGACGCGCGCTTCGGCGGCGGGCACGACCTGGCCGTCGAAGAGAGCCCATTGTTCGCTCATGAGGTTGCCTCGGCGTGGAGTTGATCGTCGAGCTGCACGCCGAGCACCTCGAAGAAAGCGCGGCCCTTGTGCAACGTTTCCTGGAACTCGGCCTCGGCCTCGCTGGCCAGCGTGATGCCGCCGCCGACGGGCACGAGCAGTCGCTCAGCGTGCAGCGTGGCGATGCGGATCGCCACCGAGAGATCCATGTCGCCGTCGGGCGCGATCCAGCCGAGCGCGCCGGTGTACACGTGGCGACGCACGCGTTCGAGTCGCTCGATGTGCGCCAGTGCCGAGAGCTTCGGTGTGCCCGTGACCGAAGCGGGCGGGAAGGTCGCTTCGAGTAAGTCTGCCAGGTCGACGTCGCGCGGCAACTCGGCGTGCACGCCGACCACGCGATGGAACACCGTGGGCCAGGCGTCGGTCTCGAAGGGCAGCTGCACGCTCACGCCGCCCATGCGCGCCACGCGTCCGAGGTCGTTGCGCGCGAGGTCCACGATCATCGCCAGCTCGGCGTTCTCTTTCGGCGACGCTTCCAGTTCGGCGCGCAGCCGGGAGTCGAGTTCGGGGGTGTCGCCGCGCGGTCGCGTGCCTTTGATCGGACGACTCAGCAGGCTCGCGCCACGGCGTCGCAAGAAGAGCTCGGGCGAGTTGCTCACCACGCTGCCCTGTTCGCTGCGCAACAAGGCCCCGAAGGGCGACGGGTGATGCGCGCGCAGGCGTTCGGCCAGCGCCGCCGCGCCGCCGCGCCAACCCAGCTCGAAGCGCTGCGAGAGATTCACCTGGTAGATGTCGCCGTCGAGGATGGCTTCGCGTGCGGCGTTCACGGCGGCGAGGTAGTCGGCGTGCGGCAGCGTGGTGCGCAGCGCGCCGAAGGGGCCGGCGCGGCTGTGATCCGCGGGCGGCAGCGCGAGCAGTTCGTCGTAGAGCGCGGCGCCGCGGGCGAGGCCCGGTTCGCCGTCGACACTCAGCAGGAAGCGCGGGCCGCCCCCCACGCGCTCCGCGATCACGAATCCGTAGAGCCCCACAAGCAGGTCGGGCAGCGGCGCGTCGGCGGGCAGCTCGGCGGGCAGCGCCTCGAGTTCGCGCCCGAGGTCGTAGGCGAACCAGCCGACGGCGCCGCCGGCGAAAGGCGGAGTGTCGTCGAGCGCGCAGGTGGCCTGCGACAAGGAGTCGGGCGGGCGCTGCGCGCTGCCGGCGGCGATCGGATCCGGCGCGATGTCGCGATTCGCGTCGCGCGTCGCGTCGGGCCAGCGCGCCGCCATCGCTGCGGCCAACTTCGGGAAGGCGCGCAGCTCGCGCGCGACCGGCGTGTCCGAGGCGCGATGCGTGAGGCGTTCGAGCGGATCGAATACGAGCAGGCGCCAGCGGCCGTAGCGCTCGTCGTCGCCGGCACCATCGAGCAGCATCGGCCAACGTTCGTCGGGCAAGCGCGCAGCCAGCTCAGCGAGTGGCGGTTCGCTTTTCATCTCGAGCGACGCATGGACACGGGGGCTCATGGCGCGCAGTGTAGCGGCCCTCCCCTTCAGTTCTGCCGCAGCGCTCCGAGCAAAGAAACATGGACCTCGTCGAGACCTACCTCCAAGAGCGCCGAGCCGTGGAGCAGAGTTCCTCGCACACGCTGCGCGCCTACCGCGGCGACCTGCGCGCGCTGCTCGACTTCGCCTCCGAGCAAGGTGTAGACGATCCGCTGCAGGTCGACACGCTGCTGCTGCGCGAATGGCTGGCGAGCCTCGAGAACCCGAGCCGCGCCACGCTGGCGCGCAAGCAGGCCTCGCTGCGCGGCTTCTATGCGTGGTTGGCGCGCACGGGTCGTCAGCCCGAAGACCCCACCGTGCCGCTGCGCGCGCCGCGCAAGGCGCGTCCGCTGCCCAAGACCCTCGACATGGAGTCGATCGAGAAGCTGCTCGCGACCCCCGCCAGCGACGAACCCGCCGACGTGCGCGACCGCGCGATCCTCGAGCTGCTCTACTCCACCGGCCTGCGCGTGGCCGAATGCGCCGGCCTGCGCCTCGGCGACCTCGACGGTCGCGGCCGCTCCGTGCGCGTGATCGGGAAGCGCAACAAGGAACGCCTCGGGCTGCTCGGCGCCCCCGCCCGTGAAGCGCTCGAAGCCTGGTGGCCGGTGCGCACCGCGCTGCTCAAAGAACGTCGCCGCGTGCCGCACGACGCGATCTTCCTGAACCTGCGCGACGGCGGCCCGCTCACGCAACGCTCCATGCACCGCTTGGTCGTGGCGCACGCGCGCACGGCGGGGCTGCCACCGGGCACGTCGCCGCACACGCTGCGGCACTCCTTCGCCACGCACCTGCTCGACAACGGCGCCGACCTGCGCGTGGTGCAAGAGCTGCTGGGACACGAGAGCTTGTCGACCACGCAGGTGTACACGCACGTGTCGATCACTCGACTGCGAGAGATCTACGCCAAGACGCATCCGCGCGCCTGAGCTGCGCTCACCGACCGCTGACTACTGCGTGAGGATGTAGTAGTAGCGCGCCGTGCCGAGCTTCTGGAAGCCGCCCGACTCGAGGTCGCCGTCGTCGACGAGCTCGTCGACTTCGAGCATGTAGCTGTCGTCTTTGGCTTGGCCGGCGCCGGTAAGGAAGTGCACGCCGAAGGCCGAGGTCACGCCGAGGTCGTCGTCGGTGTCGTAGACACCTTCCACCGGGGTGCGACGCTCGAAGGAATCGCGATCGATGAAGCCCTCGAGGTCGGGGTGCCAAGTGCCCGACGAAGTGTCCGGCACCTCCTCGCCCGTCTTGAGTTTGTAGCGCACACAACCGTCGAGGAAGCTGCGCAGATTCTTCGCGACCTGCTTCTTCTTGGCGTCTTCCGACACGTTCTTGAACTGCGGGATCGCGGCCGCGGCGAGGATCGCGAGGATCAAGATCACGATCATCATCTCCACCAGGGTCAGGCCCTGCTGGCGCGATCGCATGAGCTCTTTGACGGTCCGCATGGAGCAGTCTCTTCGGCTTGGCCCACTGCCGCCGACCGCTCCTTGGTCGAAACTCACCGCAGGCCTCGCTGCTTCTATCGACAAGCCAGTCCCCTTTCTTGAGATCGGCCGAACCAGGGGTTTCGGCGGCCGTGCCACGCTCGTAGGGTGCGCGGCATGAGCCGCCGACGTCTGCGCCACAGCCTGCATCGCCGCATCCTGCGCGGCGCCGAGCGAGCGCAGCGCGTGCTGGGCGGCGAATCCACGGCCATGGTGGTGCTCGGAGCGCTCACGGGCGTGGTCTCTGGCCTTGCGGCCGTAGGCTTCGTGGAGCTCGTCCACCTGCTCAACAGCTTGGCCTGGGCCGGACGACCCGACCTGCGCGGCGTGGTCCCCGAAGACGTCATGGGCCAGGCGGGCGGGCCGCCCATGGTGCAGGTGCTGGCGCTGCTCGCGGGCGGGCTGGTGCTCGTGGCCTTCCTCACGCGCAAGCTGGCCCCCGAAGCCGAGGGCCACGGTGTCCCCGACGTGATGGAGGCCGTGGCGCGACGGCGCGGGATCATGCGCGGGCGTGTGGGCTTCGTGAAGCTGCTCACGTCGTCCCTCACCATCGGCCTGGGCGGCTCGGTCGGTAAGGAAGGCCCGATCGTGCAGGCGGGCGCGGCCTTCGGATCGCGGCTCGGACGCTATCTCGGCGTGCGCGGACCGAGCCTGCGCACGCTCGTGGGTTGCGGCGCGGCGGGCGGCATCGCAGCCGTGTTCAACGCGCCCATCGGCGGTGTGCTCTTCGCGCTCGAGATCATCATCGGCGCGTACTCGGTGAGCGCCTTCGCGCCGGTGCTCATCGCGTCGGTGGCGGGCGCCGTCACCGCGCAACGCTTCCTCGGCGACAACCCCGCCTTCGCGATCCCCGAAGCGCTGAAGGAAGGACTCACGCTCACGAGTTCGTGGGAGATGGGCGCTTACGTCGGGCTCGGTCTGCTCTTCGGTGTGCTCTCGGTGGGCTTCACGCGCGGCACGACGCTGATCGAAGACCTGGCCCACAAGCTGCGCGCGCACTGGACGCTCAAGGCCGCGCTCGCCGGCATCGTGGTCGGCCTGCTCGGCTGGTTGCTGCCCGAGATCATGGGCGAGGGTCATCACACGGTGACCGAGTTGCTCATCGGCGACTCCACACACCTCACGTGGAAGCTGCTGCTCGCGCTCGCGCTGGTGAAGACGCTCGCCACCGCGGTCACGCTCGGCGGCGGCGGCTCGGGCGGCATGTTCGCGCCCTCACTCTTCGTGGGCGCCATGCTCGGCGGCGCCTTCGGCCAAGGCCTCGAGTTCCTGTTCCCCGGACAGGTCGGCAGCAGCGGCGCCTACGCGCTCGCTGGCATGGCCGCGCTGCTCGCCGGCACCGCGCACGCACCGCTCACCGCTTTCTTGCTGCTCTTCGAGATGAGCGACAACTACCTGCTCATCCTGCCGCTGATGACGGTGTCCGTGTTGAGCAGCGTGATCGCCGGCCGCCTGATGCCCGACTCGATCTACACGCTGCCCTTGTCGCGTCGCGGCATCGTGCTGCGCGACCGCGAAGACACGGCGCTGCTCAAACAGCTCAAGGTCGCCGACGCGATGAGCGCGCCCGTGGCGGCGATCCCCGACACGACCACCTTCGATCGCATCGTGCGTCGCCTGCTCGAGAGCAAGCTGCACGACATCCCGGTGGTGGATCAGAACGGCCGTCTCACCGGCGCGATCTCCCTCGACGACGTGCGCGAGTTCCTGCGCGAGGCGCAACTCGATCACCTGCTGCTCGCCCGCGAGTGCCAACGCAAGGTGACGACCATCGCGCCGCACGCGTCGCTGCTCGACGCGATGGAGTTGTTCGAGGAGCACAGCGGCTACGAGGTGCCGGTGGTGCTCACGGGGCGACTCGTCGGCAGCTTGAAGCGCGCGGACGTGTTGCGGGTCTATCGGCGCACGCTGGTCGAGCAGTCTAGGCGCGCATCACGCGCCTAGTCGCCGCGCCGGTCCACCGCAGTTCCCAGCACGAACAAGACCGCGCCGATGCCCAGCCCGCCGAACTGGAAGGCCATGTCGGACACGGCGTAGCTGCGGATCATCACGAAGGTGACGATCACGAGGCCGATGAATTGCAGGAAGCGTCCGCCAGTCATGCGGGCACTCTAGCAATCAGCGCTCGCGAGCGTTGCGCGCCGATGCCAGTTGGCGCACGAGTTTCTCGCGCGTGGCCAGGGCCTTGCGCGCTTCGGGGCCTTCGGCAGTCAGCAAGGTGAGCGCTTCGTCCACGGCTTGCACGGCGCCGTCGAGTTCACCGCCGGCCACGCGCGCTTCGGCGAGCAGCAACCAGGTGCTCGGGTGGCCCGCGAGCGCGTCGCTGGTGAGTTCTTCGAGGCGCTCGGCGGCAGCCTCGGTGTCGCGCACCATCGGCAGCGTGGAACGCAGGCGCAGGCGGGCGGCGAGCAGTGCCGCCTCGGGATCGTCGCGCGGGATGATCAGCAACTTGCTGGCCAGGGTGTGGGCGCGTTGCACGTCGCCGAACTGCTCTTCCAGACGACAGAGTTCGTAGAGCGCGGAACGGGACAGCGCGTCGTGATCCGCGGCGGGACCCAGCACGCGGCGCGCCTCACGTTGCTCCCCCATGTCGGCCAGCAGCAGGCCGAGTTCTTCGGCGAGGCCTTGCAGTTCGGGGAGCACGGCGTGCGCGGCTTCGAGCGCGTCGCGGGCCTTGAGCGGTCGCCCGAGTGCGAGGTAGACCTGGCCCAGCGAGTGGTCGATCGAGGGTTCGGTCCAGCCGATGGCGGCGAAACCGCGGCGCGCCTCGAGGAAGTGATCGCGTGCGTCGCGCAACGCGTGCAGTTCGTGACACACGGCGCCGAGGTTCGCGGCGATCCAGGGGTTGTCCGGGTCGAGCGCGTCGGCGACTTCATAAGACGCCAGGGCTTGGCGCGGCATGCCGAAGTCTCGCAGGGCGTGACCGAGCTCCACGCGCAGGCCGGGATCTTCGGGCGCGATCTCCACGGCTCGCTCCAGCGCGACCACCGAGGCTTCGTCGAGACCAGCGAGTGAATAGAGTTGCGCCAGGCCGTGATGCGCGACTTGCAGGCTCGGGTCGAGTTCGAGCGCGCTGCTGAAGGCGGCGTGGGCCGGCTCCCAGAGTTGCAACTCCAGGCACACGAGGCCGAGGCTGCCGTAGTGCTGCGCCTCGTCGGGGGCGCGATGCACGGCTTGTTCGAAGGCTTCGCGCGCGCCTTCGAGCTGTTGCAACTCGTAGCGGGCGCGACCCAGGAGCGCCCAGCTGCCGGCGTCGCGGGGGTCCAGGCGCACGACCTCGAGCAGCTCCAGGGCGGCTTCGGCCGGGCGTTGTTGGTCGAGATGCGCCATGGCGGCGAGCAGGTGCCAGGTGGCGTCGGGCCTGTCGAGCTCGGCGGCGAAAGCCAGCTCGCGCAGGCAGTCTTGAGGACGACCGGCGCTCAGCGCGCGGGCCGCAGCGTTCAGGAACTCGGTGGCGCGCGCGGTCTGCTGCGCCTGCGTCCGCAGACTCTCAGCATTGCCCGACGGCGCGACACCGGGGCTGGGCTCGGTCAGCGCGCAGCCGACACAAAGCGGAACGAGGATCAGGAGGCGGAGCATCATGGTGGTCTCGAGCTGACTGCCTCCTCGGCCGACGCAGGACTCGGGGTGAAGCTCAATTGCCGCAAGCGTCGAGAAGTGCGGGGCCGACGCGCGCCCCACCGGCGCAGCTCCTCGAGGTCACCGGCCTCGGGCGGACGCGACGCGGCGGCGCTCCTTCGTCTTCAACTCGCAACGGCAGAGCCGCCGTCGCGCCGCCCGCCCTCGCTGCCTACACTGCGCCCGTGAACTCTCGCTCCCTTGTCCTTCTCGCCGTGGCCGTGTTGCTCGCGGTCTTCGCGGTCTGGTTGCTGCTCGACGAGACCCCCACGCCCAACGGGGGCAGCGCGCCGCTCGCGCACGAGACGGCAGACAGCGAGCTCGACCCGCGCTTGCCCGCGGAGCTCGGCAGCAACCCACCGCGCGGCGAGCGCTCCGCCGACCCCATGCAGTTGCCCGACAGCAGCGCGCGCCTCACGCGCGCCTCGGGTCGCGTGGTGAGTCGCGCCGGCACGCCGCTCGCCGACGCGCGCGTGCTCGGACTGATCGTGCCCGTGAATCTCTTCGCGGGACCGCCGCAACTCAGCGGGCAGGAAACGCGCACCGACAGTGAAGGTCGTTTCGAGCTGCTCGGCTTGCCCACGAACGTGAAGCTCGCCGTGGATGTCGACGCGCCCGGCTACGCCCCCACGCGCAAACAAGGCTTCCGACTCGCGGAAGGCGAAGCGCGCAACCTCGGCACGATCACGCTCGACACGGGCCTCGCCATGGTCGGAGAAGTGCGCGACGAGTTCGGCACGCCGCTGGCCGGCGCCCTGATCCGTGTGGACGACGTGGAGCGCGTGGTCAGCGGCGACGAAGAAGGCGCCTTCGTGGGCGAGACCCTCAGCGACGACGACGGCTGGTACCGCGTGCCGAACCTCGCGCGTCGCCAATACGAGATCACGGCCAGCCTGCCAGGCCACGCCACGACCTCCGCGCAGATCACCTTCGTGCTCGGCCAGGAAGTCCAGGAGTGGACGCAAGACTTCGTGCTCGAGACCACCAACACCGTGCTCGCCGGTTGGGTGCTCAACCCCAGCGATGAAGGCGTGGCCGACGCCACCCTGCACCTCTCACGTCGCTCGGGCGGCAGCAACAACAGCTACTTCCGCACGAGCACCGTCACCGACGCCGACGGCAACTTCCGCTTCGAGGCCGTGCCCGACGGTCAGTTCGAACTCAGCTTCGAAGCCGCGGGCTGGTACCTGCCTTCGCGTCGCAAGCTCGAGTCGGGTCGCGAGAACCACGAGCTGCGCGTGCAAGCCGCCATCCGTGTGTTCGGCGAGCTCAGCACCGAAGGCCCGCCGGCGCCGACCGACTTCAGCGTGCGCGTGCGACCCGACGCGTCCACCGGAGCAGGTCTGTTGCCCGGCGCGCGACACGAACAGAAGTTCCACACGCCCGACGCGCCCGGCCGCTTCACGCTCGACGGCCTCAAGCCCGGCGCCTACACCTTCGAAGTGCTCGCGCCCGGCTTCGCGCTCTCACGCGGCACGCAACTGATCCTCGGCGTGAGCCAACGCGAAGCCGACCTGCGCATCCCCTTGCGCACCGGCGGCAGCTTGCGCGGACGACTCAGCAACGCCACCGCCGACGCAAAGGTCGAGCTGCGCAGCGCCGACTGGGATCCCGGCTTGTCGATCGAGCTGGCCTTCCCCACGCCCGCGCTGCCCGGCCTGAGCACGCACACGAACGCCGAAGGCGAGTTCGCGATCCAGCACGTGCCCGAAGGCCTCTACGTGGTCAGTGCCTCCCCCGCCGACGGCCCGGCCACGCATCTGCGCGAAGTGCAGGTCTTCGAAGGCCGCGAGACCGACCTCGGACTGATCCGGCTCGCGCGCAGCGGCAAGATCCGCGGGCAGGTCTTCGGCGTGAACGGCGCGCCGGCCGCGGGGGCGCGTCTCACCCTTTCGGGCGACGGGCACTTTCAGCAACTGAGTGCCGATGGCGACGGGTTCTACGAGTTCAGCGGCGTGCCCGAAGGCTACGCCGAGGTCACGGCCACGCCGCCCGGCCTGTGGGACGCCTTGCGCTCCGAAGCGCGCGGCGAGGTGCGCGTGGATCCCGAGCGCCCAGCGCAGCTCGACTTGCAACTCGCGGCGCGCGCCCAGAACAACTGAGTCAGCGCGACGGCGGCAGCGTGTGTTGTTCGTCGGGGTGGAGTTGCAACGCGCGATCGACCACGCGGCCGTCGTCGGTGAAGAGGCGCAGGCTCCAGGCGCCGGCGGGCAGCCTGAGTGTTTCGCCGGGTGCGAGTTCGAGCGTGTCGTCGGGGCCGCTGAGCACGGCGCCGCTCCACCCCGCGTCCCCAGGCAGCGTGAGTTCGGCGCGTGCGGGCTTGAGGCTGGGGCCGAAGCGCAACAGCAGCGCGATCAGCGCCAGGGCGATCACGGCCACCACCGCGTAGGTGCCCATGGCGCCGCGGATGCTGCGCGCGCCGGGCTTCACCGCGCGGCGTCGGGGGCAGCCGAGTCAGCCGGCGGCGTTGCGTCGTTCGCGCGCGCAGACGCAGCGGGCAAGCGCAGGAGCACGTGCACGCGCTCGCCGCAGCGCGTGCTCTCCACGAACTCGAGCGCGTCGAGCGCGTGGTTCGGACCGGCGGCGCCGTAGGCTTCGACCACGAGTCGCTCGCCGAGGCGCGTGACCGTGAGCTGCACTTGCACATCGAGATCGAGACGTTCCGCCAACGTGCGCGCGGCGCGGTTCAACGCCACGCGTTCGGGGCGGATCTCCAGACCGAGCAAGCCACAGCTGCCGGCAGCGTAGTGCCACTCGCGGTTCTCGGGCAGCGCGTCGAGCCAGCTCGGCGGACAGGTGCTGCTGCACGCGGCGAGCAGCAAACTCAGTAAGCCGCACGTGAGCACCGAGCGCGCCGCGAGGATCATGTGGCTGAAGCGTCGCTGACGGGCGCGAGGAAGGGTTCGAGTTCGGGCGCGTAGACCAGCACGAGTCGGTGCAGGGCCGCCGCGATGGCCGCGCCGCGATCCAGTTCGAGCACTTCGCGCGCAGCATCTTGCGCTTGTTCGAGCGTGACGCGCGCGATGAGACGGCGCACGGCCGGCAAGTGGAAGGGCGACGTGGAGAAGGCGCGCAAGCCGAGCCCGAGCAACAGCAGGACCGCGCGCGGATCGCCAGCGACTTCGCCGCACACGGACACGGGCTTGTCCGCGGCGCGGCCGGCGTCGATCACCATGCGAATCAGCTGCAGCACGCCGGGGTGGAAGGGCTGGTAGAGCGCGGCCACGCGCGCGTTGTTGCGGTCGACGGCCAGCGCGTACTGCGAGAGGTCGTTGGTGCCGATCGAGAAGAAGTCAGCGCGCTCGGCGAGCGAGCGCGCGGCGAGCGCCGCGGCGGGCACCTCGACCATGGCACCCAGCTGCACCGACTCGTTGAAGGGCACGCCGTTCTCGCGCAGATCGTCCTGGATCTCTTCCATGATCTCGCGGCAGCGCTCGAACTCCTCCACGTTCGTGATCATCGGCAACATGATGCGCATCGTGCCGTGCGCGCTCGCGCGCAGCAGTGCGCGCATCTGCGCGTAGAACATGTCGGGCCATTGCAGCGACAGGCGCACGCCGCGCCACCCGAGCACGGGGTTCGGTTCGTGCGGCACCGAGAGGTAGCTGAGTGGCTTGTCACCGCCCACGTCGATGGTGCGGAAGGTGATCTCGCGGTCGCCCACGCGTTGCAACGCGCCGACATAGTGCTCGTACTGTTCCTGCTCGGAGGGGAAGTACGTGCGCTCCATGAACAGGAACTCGGTGCGGAACAGGCCGATGCCGCGCAGGTCTTCGAGCAGCTCGGCGGGCAGGTCGTCGAAGGTCTCCACGTTGAGGCAGAGTTCCACGGCGACCTTGTCGGCGGTGCGCGCGTAACCGCGCGTGTCGCGCATGAGTTCGTCGCGCACGCGTTGGAAGGTCTCGCCCTTCTCGATGGCGCGCTGCACGTCGTCGGGTGTGGGATCGAGGATGACTTCGCCGGCGCCGCCGTCCACGATCCAGCAGCCGCCGCGTGCGGGCAGCGAAGACACGTCGACATCAGTGACAGCCGGGATGCCCAGGCCGCGCGCCAGGATCGCCGCGTGCGAGGCCACGCCACCCGAGGCGGTGATGATGCCGGCCAGTCGCGAGCGGTCCAGCGTGACCGTGTCGGAGGGCAGCAGCTCGCGCGTGACGAGGATCGCGCGTTGGTCGCCGCCGACTTCCGTGAGGTCGACCTGGTCGCGCGGATGTCCGGCGAGGATGCGCTGCAGGCGGCGGCCCACGTCGCGCAGGTCGGCCACGGGGTCGCGCTCGGAGCCGGCGGCGATGCCGGCCAGACGTTCCCCCCAGCTCGCGACCGCGTCGCGCACGGCGACCTCGGCGTTGATCAGCTCGCTGGCGATGCGCTCACGGATGGCGTCACCGAAAGCGGGGTCTTCGAGCAACAGACCCTGCACCGAGAAGATGCGCGCGTCTTGAGCGCCCACCTGGATCTCGAGGCGCTCCTCGACCTCGTGGAGTTGCGTGCGCGCTTCCTTCACGGCCTCCGCGAGGCGCGCCTGCTCGCCCTCGACATCGTCCGGGCGCAGCGCGAAGACGGGCACGTCCACGTCGGGCTCGTCGTGGAACACGGCGAAACCGACGGCCAAACCCGGCGCCACGGGCAAGCCGCGCACCACGATGCGGCGCGAGGCTGCGCCGCCCGATCCCGAGCTGTCGGGGGCGCCCTTCACGGAGCGAGACGCTCGGCGATCAGGCTCGGTAGCTCGGCGGCCGACACGCGCTCTTGGGTCATCGTGTCGCGGTCGCGCAGCGTGACCGTGCCGTGCTCCTTGGTGTCGCCGTCGACGGTGATGCACCAGGGCGTGCCGACTTCGTCTTGCCGGCGGTAGCGACGACCGATGGCGCCCGACTTGTCATAGAAGGTCGTGATGCCGCGCGCGCGCAGGGAGTCTTCGATCTCCATGGCGAGCTCGGGCATGCCGTCCTTCTTGACCAGCGGGAACACGGCCACCTTGATCGGCGCCAAGCGCGGATGCAGGCGCAGCACCGTGCGCGTTTCGCCGTCGATCTCTTCTTCGTCGTAGGCATCCACGAGGAACACGAGCAGCGCGCGGTCCACGCCGGCGGCGGGCTCGATCACGTAGGGCGTGAAGCGTTCGCGCGTCTGACCATCGAAGTACTCGAGCGTGCGCCCGCTGTGTTCGCTGTGACGCTTGAGGTCGAAGTCGCTGCGCGAGGCCACGCCCTCGAGTTCCTTCCAGCCGATGGGCAGCTCGTACTCGATGTCGGCGGTGGCGTTGCTGTAGTGCGCGAGTTCGTCGGCATCGTGATCGCGCAGGCGCAACTTCTCGGGGTTCACGCCCAGCTTCACGTACCAGTCGAAGCGCTCCTGGCGCCAGTAGGCGTACCACTCTTCCCACTTCTCGGGCGGGACGAAGAACTCCATCTCCATCTGCTCGAACTCGCGCGTGCGGAAGATGAAGTTGCCCGGCGTGATCTCGTTGCGAAACGACTTGCCGATCTGCGCCACGCCGAAGGGCGGCTTGAGGCGGCCGGTCGTCTGCACGTTGAGGTAGTTGCAGAAGATGCCCTGCGCGGTCTCGGGGCGCAGGTAGGCCGTGGCGCCGGCGTCTTCCACGGGACCGAGCGTGGTCTTGAACATCAGGTTGAAGTCGCGCGGCTCGGTGAAGTGACTCTTGCAGTCGTCGTTGATCGCCGCGTTGTGACGCTCGGGGCAGGTGGCGTTGTCCATGTCGTCGGCCCGGAAGCGCGCCTTGCACTTCTTGCAGTCGATGAGCGGATCGCTGAAGCCGTCGAGGTGACCGCTGGCCTGCCACACCTTGGGGTGCTGCAGCACGGCGGAGTCGAGGCCGACCACGTCGCGACGCGTGTGCACCATCGAGTGCCACCACGCATCCTTCACGTTGCGCTTGAGCTCGGCGCCGAGCGGGCCGTAGTCCCAGCAGGAGTTCAGCCCGCCGTAGATCTCACTGGCTTGGAACACGTACCCACGCCGCTTGGCGAGGTTGACGATCTGGTCGAGCGAGCTGGCAGCCACGGAATCTTCCCGGGGGAGGCGAACGCGGCATTGTCCGCGCGCCGGCGTGAGCGATCAAGGTGGGCGCAAAAGCGCCGCACGCGGCTCGGTTTCGCTACGGGGCGGGCTGGGAAGTGCGGCGGGCGGTGTCGACTCAGCCTTCGGACGGAGGTGGAGCGAGCCAGCGCGCCCGCGCTTCAGCCTCCGATCGGCGCGTCGATCAACTCGCTGGGCGCCAACCAAAGGTGCGCACCGGCGGTCGCGGGGCGCGTCACCCAGGGCACGTCGTAGTGATCGGCGAAGGTGGGCGCGATGCGCTCGGCGGGCGAGTCGTCGCCCAAGCGGAAGACCCAGCCGAGACGGCTCGGGCCCGGATCGTCGTGACGACCGTTCACCGTGCCGCGGCCTTCGCGCTCGCCGAACACGAGCAGGTCGAAGCGTGTGAAGCGCTGCGTCCGCAGATCGAAGTCGGCTTCGCCGCGCCACTCGACGTCGATCGAACGAGGCAGCTCGGCGTCGGTGCCCCAGTCGCTGTCGCCGAGGCGCCAGATGCCGTCGCTCTCGGCGCGCGTGTGCCCGGTGAGGGCGAGGCGTACGTGGTCGCCGTCGCGAGCGAGCACGCGCGTGTTGAGCTCGGCTTCGGTGATCTCGTCCGGCGCGAAGGGGATCGTCTGGCCGCGCACGTTGTCCACGAGATGCAGCGCGGCGAAGCGCACGAGCATCTCGCGCGGTGCGCGTTGCGTCGCGCCCACTCGCGGCTTCACGGGCAGCAGGCTCCGCGCTTCCTCCGCGCTGAACCAGGCGAAGTCCACGTTCATGCGCGCGCCGGGCGCGAGCGGCTCGCCGGCTTTGCCGAGGTCGCGCACGGTGCCGCGCAAGGCCAGGCCGTCGCTCGGGTAGCTGTCTTCCCAGCGCGCTTCGGGGATCAGCAGGTCGCTCGGCGCGAGACGACGCATCGAGGCCGGCAACGCTTCCCACGCAGCGAAGCCTTCGTCGAGCAAGTTCAACACGTGCTCGGCCTTGAGCGTGTTCGCCGACGCGAGCAGCTTGCCCGAGGGCGCGAAGACGTAGATGCCCTGGCGCGTGCCGCCGCCGCGACCGTAGTGACCCTGGTCAGCCATCGCTTGGAAGTGACGACACTCGCCGCCGTTGCCGCGCTGCAGACGGAACACTTCGTCGGCGCACGGCACGAAGCGCGCCGCGGACTCGAGCACATGTGTGTTGGACCAGACAGACCGTCGGCCGGCGGTGCCGTTGTTTCAGGTACAGCCCAACGGGTGACCGTTCATGGCCCACATGAGCAGCGGCTTGTCCACGCGCTCGGCTTCGATCACGGCGTCGGCGTAGGCCGGGATCCAGGGCAGCGTGCGCCAGGCGTCTTCGTTCGCGTCGGGGAGCACGAGACGCGTGACCTCGGCTTGCAACGCGGGCGGCAGCGCGTCGGACTCGGCGTCGTGCGAGGCCACAGGCGCAGCGCAAGCCAACGCGAGCCAGGACGTGGCGAACAGAGCGAGCGAGAGTCGGCGCATGAGCGTGTCTCCGTGAGTGCCGCGCATGCTACCAGCCGATCGACGCGCAACCCGCTGGGGTGTCCGACCGAGCGCGCGCCGTGCAGGGCCCGCGTGCCGCGCATCGAAAGCGCCGACCGCGCCCCACCTGCGGGCGCCGGGTCCGCCGCACTCAGCTCTCGGGCGTTGGCCCGGTGAGCGTCTCGAGCCGCGCGAGCGCTTCGCTGAGTTCTTCGACCAGTGGCCCGCCCAAGCGCTCCTCGAAGATCGCGAGCAGGCCGCGGTAGTACCAGAGCGTGCCCGCGTGGCCGCCGTTGAAGCGCGCGAAGATCTCGGCGCCCAGCTCGCGCGCGTCGAAGACCGTGGAGCGCAGGTTGTGCAACTTGTCGGCCGCCGACACGAGCAACACCGAGCGCGAGGCCGTGCGCAGGTGTTCGATGTAGGCGCGCTTGCGCGCTTCCCACGGGGGCTTGGGCACCACGTCGGTGTCGCTGCAGGCGGCGACGATGTCAGCGACCTCGTCACCGAACTCAGCGCGCAACCGAGCCAGCGTGGGCGCGCCGCCCTGGTCTTCCACGGCATCGTGGAGCAGCGCGGCGATCTGTTCGTTCTCGGTGCCGCCCGCCTCGCCCACCAGCGCCATCACCGCGAACAGGTGCGTCACATAAGGCAGCTCGCCGCCTTTGCGATGCTGGTCCCGGTGGAGCTCCAACGTGAGCTGGACGGCGGCTTGGAAACGTGGGCTGAGCGGCATCCCGGCATCGTGCTTCGAAGCCCGCTCGGATGCTAGAGTTTGCGGCCATGAACCGCTTCACCGACATCGCCGACAAGGTCGCCGACGGCACGCGCCTGAGCAGCGACGACGCGCTCTTCCTGCTGCAGTACCCCGACCTCCCCGCCATCGGGCGGCTGGCCGACAGCGTGCGCCAACGCTGGCACGCGGGCAACGAGGTCACGTACATCGTGGACCGCAACATCAACTACACGAACGTGTGCGTCACGCTGTGCAAGTTCTGCGCCTTCTACCGTCGGCCCGGGCACGAGGAAGGCTACGACCTCCCGCTGGCCACGATCTACGACAAGATCCGCGAGACCAAAGAGCTCGGCGGCGTGCAGATCCTGCTGCAAGGCGGCCACCACCCCGACTACGACGTCGAGCGCTACGAGCAGCTCTTCCAGGGCATCAAGGCCAACGCGCCGATCCACATCCACGGCCTGTCGCCGAGCGAGATCCTGCACTGCTGCAAGGTGTCGAAGCTGCCGCTCAGCGAGGTGCTCAAGCGCATGCGCGCGGCCGGTCTCGACAGCATCCCCGGCGGCGGCGGCGAGATCCTGGTCGACCGCGTGCGCAAGGCGATCTCCCCGCTCAAGACCATGAGCGACGAATGGCTGGGCGTGATGGAAGAAGCCCACAAGCAAGGCCTGCGCACCACGGCCACGATGATGTTCGGTCATGTGGAAACGCTCGAGGAGCGCGTGGAACACATGCGCCGCGTGCGCGAAGTGCAAGACCGCACGGCGGGCTTCACCGCCTTCATCTCGTGGACCTTCCAGGCGCCGCACACCGAGATGGAGACCACACCGATGGTCGGCGGTTTCGATTATCTGCGCACCGCCGCCGTGTCGCGCCTGTTCATCGACAACATCGAGAACTTCCAAGCCAGCTTCGTCACTCAAGGCATCGACCTCGCTGGGCTCTCGCTTCGCTACGGCATGAACGACCTGGGCTCCGTGATGATCGAGGAGAACGTGGTGTCGGCCGCGAACTGCGAGTGCTTGGCGCAGATCAGTGAGCTCGAGAAACAGATCCGCGCGGCCGGCTTCACGCCCGCTCGGCGCAACATGTTCTACGACCGAGTCGACGAGACGGGCGCGCCGCTGCGCCGTCACCACGATCTCGCTTGGTCGCAGAAGCACGGCGCCGGCGACGTGCGTCCGCCCGAGCTGGAAGCCGCCTTCGCGGGGGCCGGTGTAGGCTGACTCGACTCCTTCCGCCCCGCCATTGAGCCACTCGGCGCGGGCCCCCGACACCTCGAGCCGCCATGCTTTTCAGCACCCCCGTGTTCCTGTTCGGCTTCCTGCCGATCGTGCTGCTGCTCTACGGCTTGATGCCGAAGCGCTTCAGCAACACGGTGCTGCTCAGCGCGAGCCTGCTGTTCTACGCCTACGGCGCCAAAGAAGTCGTGCTCGCGATGTTGGGCTCGATCACGGTCAACTGGCTGCTCGGCCTGAGCATCGCGAACCACTTGGGCACCGCGCGCGCTCGGCTCGGCGTGGCGCTGGCCGTGAGTTTCAATCTCGGCATGCTCGTGTACTTCAAGTACACGAACTTCCTGGTGGAGAACGTGAACGCCTTGGCCGAGAGCCTGGGCGCCGAGCCCTGGGACGTGGCCTACGTGCTGCTGCCCATCGGCATCTCGTTCTTCAGCTTCCAAGCCATGTCCTACGTGATCGACGTGGCCCGCGGCGACGCCCCGCCGCAACGCAACCCGGTCGACTTCGCGCTCTACATCGCGCTCTTCCCGCAGCTGATCGCCGGACCGATCGTGCGCTACGCCGACATCGCGCGGCAGCTCGGTGAGCGCCGCGTCACGGCGCCGGGTTTCGCCGAGGGCGTGCGTCGCTTCCTGATCGGCCTGGGCAAGAAGATGTTGCTCGCGAACACCGTGGCGCAGGTGAGCGACGAGCTCTTCGCGCTGCCCGCGAGCTCACTCAGCACGTCGCTCGCCTGGCTGGCCGTGCTGTGTTACTCGCTGCAGATCTACTTCGACTTCTCGGGCTACTCCGACATGGCGATCGGCCTGGGTCACATGTTCGGCTTCCGCTTCCTCGAGAACTTCAACTACCCGTACATCGCGCGCTCGATCACCGAGTTCTGGCGCCGTTGGCACATGTCGCTCTCGAGCTGGTTCCGCGACTACCTCTACATCCCGCTCGGCGGCAACCGCGGCTCACGCGGCGCCACGCTGCGCAACCTGATGCTCGTGTTCTTGCTCTGCGGGCTGTGGCACGGCGCGAGCTGGAGCTTCGTGGTCTGGGGTTTGTTCCACGGCAGCTTCCTCGTGATCGAACGCGTGGCGTTGTCGGCGCAACTCGCGCGCCTGCCGCGGGCCCTGCGACACGTCTACACGCTGCTCGTGGTGATGGTGGGTTGGACCTTCTTCCGCGCGGAGACGCTCGAGCAAGCGCTCACGCTGCTGGGCGCCATGGCAGGCTTCGCGCGCGCACCCGACCCCTCGCTGAGTGTGGCGCTCTCCACCGACGCGCTGCTGCTCTGGACGCTGGGCGCCGCGATCTTGGGCTGCGTGCCTTGGTTGCCGCGCGTGCGCACCTGGCTCGCGCAACCGACGTCGCGGAACGGCGCGCCCTCGGCGGGCTTGCGCGCGGCGCTGGCCACCGGCGGAACGCTCGCGCTGCTCGTCGTCTTCTTGGGCTGCGCGATGTTCATGGCGGCCGGCACACACAACCCGTTCATCTACTTCCGGTTCTGATCGCGTGGACGTCGACCCAGCCCCTCCCCCCCGCTTCACGCGCGCGCTGCAGGCGCTGCTGGTCGTGGCCTTCTTGGCAGGCATCGTCACGCCGGGAGTGAGCTTGTTGCTGGACCCCGAGTCGCAAGCTGCACGCGAGGCGATCCTGCGTGAGACGCGCAAGCCCGCCCAAGCTCCCGAGCTGCCGCGCGACCTCGCCAGCCTCGACGCCTTCCCCGCGCGCTTCGAAGCCTGGTTCAACGACTTCATGGGACAACGCGCCACGCTCATCCGCTGGCACAACGCGCTCAAGTTGCTCGTGTTCGGCGTGAGCCCGAGCGACACCGTGCTGCTCGGGAGAGACGGTTGGATGTTCTACAACCACCCCGAATCGATCGCCGAGTACCGCGGGCTGCGTCCGTTCAGCGAGGCCGAACTCGACGCTTGGCAAGCGGCACTCGAACAACGCGCGAGTTGGCTGGCGGCGCGCAACTGTCGCTACCTGTTCGTGGTCGGCCCGAGCAAGCACACGATCTACCCCGAGAAGATGGTCGACGCGCAGACGCAACTCACGGCCACGCGTCGCCTGGACCAGTTGCTCGAACGCCTGCGCACGCGCAGCAAGGTGGCCACGCTCGACCTGCGCCCGGCGCTGCTCGCCGCCAAGTCGGACGCCCTGCTCTACTACCCGCACGGCACGCACTGGAATCCACTGGGCGGCTACTACGCCTACGCCGCGATCATGAGTGCGTTCGCCAAGGACGACCCGCGCTTCGCGCCGAAGCCCATCGAGGCCTTCCGCCTGCGCGAGCAGAACGGCTTGGCCGACAGTTGGGCGCGCAAGCTGCACCTCGGCGACCTCGTCACGCACGAGTACACCACGGTGTATTACACGGGGCCGAACAAGGCGGCGCTCGTGGAGGCTCCGCACTTGTCGCGCTACTGGGAGGCGTACACCACCACGGCCGACGGCTCGGGTGGACAGCTGCGCGGCATGCTCTGGCGCGACTCCTTCGGCGACAACATCCGCAAGCTGCTCGCGCTGAACTTCTCGCGCTTCACGGTCGGCGTGAATGGTCGTTGTCCGCCGGAAGAGCTTGCGATGGCCGTGATGCGGGAGCAGCCCCAGGTGCTCATCGACGAGCTCGTCGAGCGCGCGCTGCTCGATCCGCCGCCCGAGCCGCTGCCCGGAAACCCACGCGCGCGCTGAGTTCCCGAGCGGCTGCGGTCACGCCGCGCGGGTCAGAGCGCACCCACGAGCCGCGCTCTGCGGTCGACCACCCCCCCGCGCGCTCGCTATGATCCAGGGTTCGCTGATCGCCCGAACTCATCGCTGAGCGTCCCGCCCCATGAACAGCGCCGCACCGCACTTGGCACCCGGCCTGCGCCCCTTCGAACGTGGTCCCACGAACCCCGGCCCCGAGGCGGGCTTTCCTGTGCGCGACGAGCTGCTCGACAGCCTGGCGCCCGACCTCGCGCCGCTGCGCGACAAGGTGCTCGCCGGCACGCGTCTCAGCTTCGAAGACGGTCAGACCCTGTTCGCCACCAGCGACGTGCACGGCCTCGCCGCGCTGGCGAACTACGTGAACGAATCGCTCAACGGCAACCGCGCCACGTTCACCTTCAACCGTCACCTGAACTACACGAACAAGTGCCAGTACCGCTGCATGTTCTGCGCGTTCCGTCGTGATGGCGACGAAGCCGACACGGTCGTGATGGACATGGACTACGTGCGCGAACACCTCACGGCCAACTTCAGCGACGGCATGAAAGAGGTGCACGTCGTCGGCGGCATCAACCCCGACCTGCCCTTCGACTACTACACCGAGCTGTTACGCACGATCAAGGAGACGCGGCCCCACCTGCACGTGAAGGGCTTCACCATGATCGAGCTCAACCACTTGGCGGAGATCTCCGGCAAGCCGGTGGAGTGGGTCGTGGAGGCGCTGCGCGAAGCCGGGCTCGACTCCTGCCCGGGCGGCGGCGCCGAGGTGCTCTCGCCGCGCGTGCACCGCAAGCTCTACAACGGCAAGCTCCCGCCCGAGGAATGGATCGCCACGGTGAAGAAGGTGCATCGCGCCGGCCTGCACACCAACGCCACCATGCTCTTCGGTCACATCGAGACCACCGACGAGCGCCTCGACCACATGGTCGCGATCCGCGGTGTGCAGGAAGAGACCGGCGGCTTCCTGCAGTTCATCCCGCTCGTGTTCCATCCCGAGAACACGCCGCTGCAACGCCTGGGCAAGACCACCGGCCTCGACTCGCTGCGCACGCTCGCGGTGTCACGTCTGATGCTGGACAACGTGCCGCACATCAAGGCCTACTGGATCATGCTCGGCCTGCGCATCGCGCAACTCGGTCTGCTGCATGGCGCCGACGACATCGACGGCACCGTGGTCGAGGAACACATCACGCACGACGCCGGCGCGACCACGCCGCAAGGCCTGTCCACCGAGGAACTCGCCGGCCTGATCCGCGAGACCGGCCGTCAACCCGTGCTGCGCGACACGCTCTACACCGAGCTCCAGGCGGTCTGAGTCGGCGGACGCCGCGCGACCGCGCTCAGAACGACGTGTTGAACACCGGCAACCAGCGCAACCAGGTCGGGTTCTCGGGCACGTAGTTGAGCAGGCCGATCAGGTAGCCGTTCTCCGCGCCGAGCACGCGGTTGAAGCCCCCGACGGTGATGCCGCGCAGCTCTTCGGCGACCTCGTTCACGAGACCGAACTGCAAGCCCCGCGCACGGCGGCTCAGGTTCACGAGACCGCCGACGCCCAGGCCCGTCAACTCCTCGCAGTGCAACAGGCCGCCGGCCACGGCGAGGCCGCGTACGTGCCCCTTGTTCGTGGCCAGCAGACCGCCGAGCACGAGGCCGTTCGCGTCGCCTTGCACCGCGCTGCCGAGGCCGCCGAGGGTGAGGCCTGTGCTGTCGTCGTCGACCCAGGTGCCGAGCGCCCCCAACATGAGTCCACGTGAGCCTGGGCCGGAGAGCGCGACGGCGCCGAGCTGAGCACCCAGGGTGCGCTCGACCGCGACGTTCGCGATCCCGACCTGGATCCCGCGCACGTCGCCGCGCGTGAGGTTCGCCAGCCCGCCCACCTGCAAGCCGGCGAGATGCCCGCCGTTGGTGTTCACGATGCCAGCGAGTTGCACGCCCCGCACGCCACCGATGTGCGTGTTCGCGATGCCACCGACGGCCAAGCCGTGGAGCTGATCGGGCCCCCATCCGCCTTCGGGGAGCGGCGCGAAGGCAGCTCCCTCGCGGCGCAGCAGGGTCGCGTTCTCGAGCGCCGCCACGTTGCCCACGCCCGAGACGAACACGCCCACCGCCGGACCGCGCGCAACTTGCGCGCCCACCGAGAGCCCCACGCCCGCCAAGCGTCGTGACTTCGCGAGCACGCCGCCGAACCAGAGGCCGCGCAGCGCGGCGCGCGCGCGCACCATCACGAGGCCGAGCGAAACACCGTTGACCTCGTCGGCGCGGGGCCCCCAGAGCCCCAGTGAGAGCGCGTCGATGCGTCCGTCGACATTCGGACCCGGCTTCCAGAGCGTGACGTTCAGTCCGCGTATCTCGCGCAGGGCTGCGTCGCGCCAGTTGAACCGCACGCCGTGCCAGACGCTCGCATTCCCGAAGCTCAGCCCGTGCTGCCGCCAACCGAGATCGAGGCTCGCATGGGAGGCCTCACTCTGCGCTGCGCGGAGCGCCTCGAGGTCCTCCGAGTTGAGCAGCCGGAAGAACTCGGACTCGTCGCGACCCAGGTTGCCGACGTCGGGGAGGTCCGTGACTTGCGCCGCAGCGCTCGCCACGAGCCCCAAACACGCAGCCACTGTTCCGAACACGAGCTTGAGCTTCATGACACGTCGTCCATCGAGAATCGAACGTGCCAGTGTTCCACATGACGCGCGGTGAGCCCAGCCAGCCACGCGCGCGACGGCTGCCCGCGCGCTCAGAATGACGTGTTGAAGAGCGGCAGCCAGCGTGCCCAGGCGGGGTTGCTCGGCACGTGGTTGAGCACGCCGATCATCGCGCCCGACGCCTCGCCCTCGACCTCGTTGTAGGCGCCGATCATCAGGCCGTTGAGCGACGTGTGCACCTCGTTCCACAGGCCGACCTGCACGCCCGTGCTGCTGTGACTCTCGGCCTTGAGACCGCCCACGGCGAAGCCCGTGAGTGCGGGCGAGTAGAAGCCGCCAAAACTCAGGTAGAGCCCGTTGGCGGGGCCGTTGTTCACGTTGGCCAAGCCGCCCAAGAAGAGTCCGCGACTCGGTCCGTTGCTGAAGTTCGCCACGCCGGCTCCGAAGATGCCGGTGGCTCGGCCGTTGTTCACGTTGGCGATGCCGCTGACGTGCAAGCCTTCCGCGTAACCGTTCGACACGTTGGCGAGTCCGCTCAGGGCCACACCCTGCAGGCCGCCGTTGCTCACCGTGGACAGCCCGCTCGCGACCACACCGCGCAGCGTGCCGTTGTGCACGCTCGCCAAGCCGCTCAGCTCCACGCCGTCGACGCTGCCGTTGACCACGTTGGCCAGGCCGGACAGCTGCACACCGCGCACGCTGCCGTTGGTGACGTTGGTCAGCAGCGAGGCCTGCGCGCCGTTGAGCCCGCCCGTGGTCACGTTGGCCATGCCGGCCAACTGGACGCCGTGCACCTGGCCGCCACGCACGTTGGCCAAACCCGCCACGGCGACGCCGTGCAGAGCATCTGCACCGTGCACCAACTCGAAGCGTTGGCCGGCGCGCGCCACGGCCTCACTGACGCGCTTCATCTCCTCCCGCGCGTGGGCAACGAGCTCGTCCTCGTTCAACGACTGGTTCTCGGCGCGCGCCTCCTCGAGTTCGTCGTCGATGTCGTCGAAGGCCTCGTCGAACTGAGACTCCTTCAGGCCCCCGGCCGACGCGTTGACGAGACCCGAGAGGAACACGCCGCGCGCCCCGCCGCGCGCGACCTGCACGCCCAAGCTGGCGCCCACGCCGAGCATCTCCCCCCCCTCGGCGCCCAGGCCACCGAGCCAGATGCCACGCAGGTGCTCGCGGCCGCGCACCGTGGCGAGCCCCACGGACACGCCGGTGAGGTCGTCGGCACGCGGGCCCCAGAGGCCCAGCGAGAGCGCGTGGATGCTGCCGTCGATGTTTGCCTGCGGCTGCCAGAGCGTGACGTTGATGCCGCGGATCTCGCGCACCGCTTCGTCGCGCCAGTTGAAGCGCACGCCGTGCCAGACGGCGGCATTGCCGAAGCTGATGCCGTGGTTCGCGAAGCCGAGGTCGAGGCTGCCGTGCCCGGCCCCGGCCTGCTCGACGCGCAGCTGCTCGAGCTCGGCTTCGGTGTACATCTCGAAGATCGTCTCGTCGGGAACCACCTCCAGTTCCAGATCCATCGAGCTGCTCGAGGTGAAGGTCTCCGAGCTGCTGCTGACGCTCACCGTGCCCCCCGGCTCGGCCGGATCGTCCTGCGCCCGCAGGGAAGCAGCGCTCACGGCCCCGAACAACGCGGCCCCCAACACGACAGGCATCACTCGCAGCATCGCTCTCGCTCCCAAGTTCGGTTCCAGGTCGGTCTCAACACGTTGGCTCCGGCGCGCCACGCTGGAGTGACCCTCCGCGAGTCGGCGCCGTGAGTTCGCCCGGCAACGAGCAGCATCGCCGAGCGGTTCCCGAACAGCACCGAAGCCTTCATGGCGCGACCCTGACGACCACGACGCCGCGCGGTAGGCTGCGTCACATGTTCATGCTTCAGCTGGCTTGGTTCTCGGGGCTCGTGACCCTGCTGCTCGTGCTCGGCGCCCATTCCCGAGCGGCCTTCGGCGACTCCGTCCTCGGCGGGAGCGCGTACGTCGCGGCTTGGGGCGTTCTGCTCGTGCTGCTCTGGGCGCACGCGCAACGCGCCAGGCTCGCAGGGCAGAGCGTCCACCTGCTGCGCCTCGCGCTCGCGCCCGCGCTGCTCGCGGGCCTGGGCGTCCCTTACTTCGTGCATGGCGACGGTGGCATCGTGGGTTCCCCCGCGCTCGCCATGATCCCGGTGCTGGGCCTACTCATCTGCCCGACGATCGCGGGGCTGAGCGCACTGAAGCGCGAGTGGTTGCGCGTCGATCCACCGGGCGAGCGGCGACCGGCGCCTCGCACCTCGGCGCTGCTCCTCACGCTCGCTCCGTGCTTCTTGTTCGCGTGCGTCGCCGCCGCGCTCACCGGCAACGCTCCCTTCCCGGAGCTCGAGGGAGTGCTCGCGCCCAACGGGCTGCGCGGCATCCTCTTCGGGGAGCTCGTGCTGTGGGGTCTGCCCGCGGCGCTGCTGATCGGCAGCGGCCTGGATGCGCTCGATGGATCGGAAGACGGCCCACTCACCGCCAAGCTCGTGCGCTTCAGCATCTTCGCGTTGCTACTCGCCGCGGCGCTGCGCCCATTCCCCTCGGCCTACTCGGCGCGCACCGTCGTGGATTACGTGAACAAGGCGAACGTCTCCGTCGAGCTGCCGGTGCAGGGCCTGCGCGTCGCCGCGCCGCTGATGCTGCTCACGCTCGCCGGGCTCTTGCGACGCGATCTGCGCGCGCTCGGACGCGGCGAGTCGGCGCCGTCGGTGTGGAGCCAAGTGCTGTTGCTCGCCGGCGTGGGCGTCGGCGGTTGGTTCCTCGCGCCGCAGATCGGCACGTGGTTCGTGCCCGCGTTGGCCGCGGCAGCCTGCGCGCTCGTGATCGCGCTCCGGCGGCTCAGCGCCCGTCGAGCAGCTCCGCCAACGAGTTGACGCAACGATCCGCCAGCTCGCGCCAGGGGTGCTGGCCGCTCGGGTCCACCGAAACCGTGGACACGCCGGCGGCGCGACCGGCGAGCAGGTCGTAGCGGAAGTCGCCGAGCATCACGGCGTCGTCGGGGCGGCCGCCCCAACTGTCGAGCAAGCTGCGGATGCCGGCGGGGCTCGGCTTCGGTTCGGCCTCGTCGCGACCGATCACGTGCGCCGGGTCGAAGAAGGCGGCGAGCTCGCAGTGCGCGAGCGTGGCCTGCGCGTTCGCGCGCGAGTTGCGGGTGAGGATGCCGAGGTGCGCACCATGAGCGCGCAAGTGCTCGAGCAACTCGAGCGCCCCGGGCGCGGGTCCCGTGGCGCTCACGTAATCGGCTTCCAGCGCGTCGAGACGCACATGCAGCGCGGCGGCCTCGCTGGCCGGGCGCTCCGCGATGGCCTCGAGCAACGGCTGCCCGGCCGGCAAACCGAGCTCGCGGCGCAGCAGATCGAAGTCGTGCACGGCCCGTGTGAGCGTGCCGTCGAGGTCGAAGATCCAGTGCCTGGGCATGCGCGCATCCTGCCTCGTGCGCGACTCGCGGCCAAGCGTCGCGATCTCGTCGCTGGGTTCCTCGCAGGCGCGCCGCTACGCTGCCCCGCGTGAACGTCGCGCCACTGCAGACCACCGGCTTGGGCAAGCGCTACGGCGACACCGTGGCGCTGCGCGATCTCGAGCTGCGCGTCGAGCCCGGCGAAGTGCTCGGCTTCTTGGGCCCCAACGGCGCTGGCAAGACGACCACCCTGCGCCTGTGCCTCGACCTGTTGCGCCCCAGCACCGGCAAGGTGGAACTCTTCGGACAACCCCCGAGCGCAGCGACGGCGCGGGCGCGCGTGGGCTACCTGCCCGGCGAACTCGTGCTCGACGAGCGCCTCAGCGCCGACGCGCAACTCACCCTGCTCGACGGCTTGCGCACGCGCGCCACGCCACCCTGCGATCCGCGCCGCCGCGACGAACTCTGCGAACGCCTCGGCCTCTCGACCCGCGACCGGGCGAAGCGCCAGCGCGAACTCTCGCGCGGCAACAAACAGAAGGTCGGCCTCGTGGCCGCCTTCCAACACGACCCCGAGCTGCTCGTGCTCGACGAACCCAGCACCGCGCTCGACCCGCTGGTTCGCGACGCGCTCTTCGAGCTGCTCGTGGAAACCGGGCAACGCGGGCGCAGCGTGATCCACTCCTCGCACGTGCTCACGGAGATCGAACGCACGTCCACACGCGTGCTCGTGTTGCGCGGCGGTGTGCGCGTGCCGGTGAAAGACCTCAGCGAGCTGCGCGCCAGTTTGCCGCGACGCATGCGAGTGCGCTTCCAGGGCGAGGTCCCGCGCGCCGCGCTCGAGCGAGCTGGCGCCGAGATCTTGCGCCTCGACGGAGGCCAGGTCGAGCTGCGCCTCGCCGGTGCGCCCGACCGCATCCTGGCCGTGTTGCACGCCGAACGCGTGCTCGACTTCGCCTATCCCGAAGCGGACCTCGACGCAGCCTTCGCCGCGCTCTACGCCGAGGAGCGCGCGTCGTGATCCCGCTCTTCCTGCACTTGTTGCGGCGTCAACTCGGGCTGCTGATCACGCTGGCGTTGTTCTTCGCCGCCACCGAGATCGTGTTCGTGCAGATCCTCGAGTCGATCCAAGCCGAAGGTGGCATCGGCAAGCTCGCCGACGCGCTGCCCGGTTTCGTGCAGAACATCCTGCAACATCAACTCGGTGAGATGACGGGGCGCGCCGCGCTGGGCGGCTTCTTCCGCGACCCCGCGCTGATCGTGCCCCTGCTCGCGGTGATCGTGCTGGCCGGCACGCAGCTGCGCGCGGATCGCGAGTCGGGGCTCTCGGATCTCTACCTCGCGCGGCCGCTGTCGCGTCGCAGCCAACTGCTCACGCACCTGCTCAACACGTGGGTGCCGGCGCTGGTGCTGCCCGCCGCGATCCTGCTCGGACTGGGCCTCGGGCTCAACCTGGCCAGCATCGACAACGCGCCGCCCTTCGCGGTGTACGTCATCGCAGGCTCGGGCCTGATCACGCTGATGATGTTCTTCGGCGCGCTCACACTGTGGCTCTCCACCGGAGAGGCGCGACGCGGCAGCGTGGTCACGCGCGTGGCAGGCGTGGCCGTGATCGGCTTCCTGCTCGAAGTCGTCGGCACGCTCTGGGCGCCGGCCGCACTGCTGCGCTGCTTCGGCCCCTTCTTCTACTTCCATCCCGTGGGCGTGCTCGACGCCTACAACGACGCGTCCGCCCCTGCACTCGACCTGCAGAGCATGCTCGTCGACGCGCAGCCACTGTTCCCGCAGCCGGGCCCGGGCCTCAACACCCTCGTGTTACTCGGCTTCACCGTGCTGTTCCTCGCGCTCGCCTTCCGACGCTTCGAGCGTCGTGATCTCTGAGCACACGCGCCGGGCGGCTGCAGCCCTCGATGACTCAACCGTCGAGCGGAAGATGTTCCAGGCTGGGCAAGGGAAACAGCACCGTGGTGCCCGTGGGGTCTTGGATGCGGATGCGGAACACGTCGGTGCCCGCGCGCGTGCCAGCTTGCACGTGCAGCTCGAACTGACCACTCCCGAGATCCACGAAGCGCAGGCGTTCCGCGATGTCGTCGCTCGTGCCGTGGTGTTCGGCCGTGATGCGCTTGGGCGACGCGGGCAGCGGCGCGCCGTTGATGTCACGCAGGCTGATGCGCAACACGCGCGCGCTGTGGCCATCGGCAGGCACGCTCGTGTGCGCGGAACCAGGAGCGCCGTCCCACGCGGCTTCGCTGAGCACGCCGTCGGTGAAGCTGCGCTTGCTCGACACGAAGGCGTCGTACTGGTTGCGCAGCGTGAGCACGGGGTCGGGAGCTTGCGCGCCGCCGATCACGTTCAGGTCGAGCCAGTAGGTGCCCGCCGCGCAACCGACCTGCGCGTTGCAGAGGCCGGTGATGTCCCCCACACGCGCCACGGTGAGGAAGCCGATGTGGGCCGACTTGGTGAACTCGGCCGGCGGACTTCCGCAGGCGGTCGGGTCGTTCGGCAGGCAAGAGCAACGCCCGTCGCCCCCCATGAGCATGGCGGCTTCCATGGCGGCCATCAGCCGATCTGAGAGACGACCCTCCGTGGCGCGCAGCGCGCGCTCGGCCGCGACCAACACCGGCTCACCCGCGAGCACGTTGCCCTGGATCGTGTAGTCGATGCTGCCGATCGAACCGACGAACTCGCCCTTGGAGTCACCCACGCTGGCGCCTGAAGCCGACGCGGCGGTCTGTCCCGGCAAGGCCACACCCCACTGCCGACCCTGCGGCGCCGTGACGTTCTGCTTCAACAACTCGATGATCGCTTCGGGCGACGTGCCGGCGATGATCTCGGCGCGCATCAGCGCGCGCGCCTCGAGCGTGACGTCGATGGCCGACTGCGCGGCGCCCGCGCCCTTGCCCACCACGATCACCGGCAGGAACTGCTTGAGGTCGATGCCCGACACGCAGGTGGCCGAGGCCACTGCGACTTCACCGGTGGCCGAATCCACGATCACGATCGACCAAGTGGCGCGCGCATTCGGCGCAAAGAGCGCCAGCGCGACGAGCAGTGAAGACAGCCAGCGGGTGCGCATGAAAAACGCTCCGAGTCGGTGGAAGAAGCCGACCCGGAGCGTATCAGCTGCCGCGCGAGGCGGGGTTGTCATGGCCCCTGCGCGCGCCGTGGCGCGGGCGGGCCATGTGCGGCCGGGCTCAGCGCATGCCGTCGGCCTTGGGCTTGGTCTTGGCGCGCGTGTAGGCAATGTGCATCTGTTGCACTTCGGTGCCGTCGTCTTCGAGGGCGTAGGCCGTGTGCGTGTGGGCGTCGTCGCTCTGGATCGCAATGACCGTCTTCATGTCGACGATCTCGCCGGCCTCGTTGGGCTGCGTGTGAAAGAAGGTCCAGCTCTTGCTCTCGGCGTCCCAGTCGCCCTTCATGATCGAAATGGTGGGAGACATCGTGTCGATCCAGGTGATCGTCCATTCTTCGCCGATCGGGTCGTAGCCCATGGTGGCGCGGCCCTCGAAGGGGATCCCCATGAAGTCGCCGGAGAACTCGGAGAGCTGGTAGAAGGCGCCGAACATCGACACCTTCTCCTTGCCCTGCATCTGAATCTCACCCATCGGGCTGCTGAAGGTGAGCGCCGCGTCCCAGTCGCCCACGAAGGCCTTCATCATGCGGTGCTGTTCGCCGGGCTGGGCCATCGGCATCTCTTCGTCCTGCGGCTTGGCGTCGAGCCCTTGCGAGCCGACGACGAGAGCGGTCAACAAACCAGCGGCGAGTACGAGCGTCTTCATAGGTCTCTCTCCTGCGGAGGAAGTTGCGTGGCATGGCGGCAGCGCAGAGCTGCCCGACGACCTGGGGAACAGTGTCACCATTCACGCAAATCGCGCCAGCGAGGTGCGGCGTGTCACGCGCATGGCGGGGCAGCGCTCGGCTACAGTGGCGCGCCCGCTGACCGGGGTGGGCCAACCCGCCTGCCCGCGCACTTGCGGGTCCAGCCGATCTTCCGACGATCCTTCCGTTCACGCGGGGACCCCGTCGTTCACCTCTCGATTCGATCCGCCGAGGAGGCCGCATGCAAACACGTCGCTTGGGACGCAGCAGCTTGGAACTTCCCGTCGTGACCTTCGGCGCTTGGGCCATCGGAGGTGGGCCGTACTGGAACGGCACCGACGACGAACAAGCGCTGGCCGCTCTGGCCGCCGCTTTCGACGCGGGCATGCACGCCGTCGACACCGCCCCCATCTACGGCATGGGTCACTCGGAGACGATCGTGGGCCGCGCACTCGCCGCACAGCGCCGCGCGAACGGCAGCACCAGCGACATCAAAGTCTGCACCAAGATCGGTCTGCGCTGGGATTGCGACGACGGTGAGCTGTTCTTCGAGAGCCAGTCCGCCGACGGCAAGCCGCTCGCGGTCTACCGCAACAGTCGCCCCGAGTCGGTGCGCCTCGAGTGCGAACGCAGCTTGCAGCGCTTGGGCGTCGACCACATCCACTTGTTGCAGGTGCACTGGCCCGACCCCACGACGCCCGTGTCCGACACCATGGGCGCACTCGCCGAACTGCATGCCGAAGGCAAGATCGGCGCCATCGGCGTGAGCAACTACGACCCTGAGTTGCTCGAGGAAGCGCAGGTCGCGCTGGGCGATCTGCCGCTCGCGTCCACGCAACCCAAGTACAGCCTGGTCGCGCGCGAGATCGAGGCCGACGTGCTGCCTTGGGTGATCGAACACGAAGTCGGCGTGCTGGCTTACTCGCCGCTCGAACAAGGCCTGCTCACTGGCAAGGTGCGCGGCGATCGCAGCTTCGCAGACACCGAAGGCCGCGCGCGTCGCCCGAGTTTCCAAGACCGCAATCGGCAGGCCGTGAACGCCTTGCTCGACGAGGTCGTGGCCCCCATCGCCGCCGAGCTCGGCGCGAGCTTGGCCCAGACCGTGATCGCCTGGACGGTGGCGCGCCCGGGTATCAGCAGCGCCTTGGTCGGCGCGCGCACCCCCGAGCAGGCCCGCGAGAACGCCGCGGCCGGCGAGCTCCAGATTCCGCCCGAGGCCTGGTCGCGCATCGACACCGCCTTCGCCGCCTTGCGCCTGGAAAGCGAGCCCGTCTAGCGCTCAGGCCGTAGGGCTGAAACGGCCGATGGAAGGCAGCCATGCCTGCCTCTCGCACCACTGCCGCCAGCGCTCCGAAGCCCGCCGGCTTGGGAACTTTCGCCGGCGTGTTCACGCCCAGCTTGCTGACCATCCTGGGCTTGATCCTGTTCCGCCGACTGGGCTGGATCGTCGGCGAGGCCGGCCCCTGGCGCATGGTCGTGCTGCTCGGCGTGGCGCACTTGCTGTCGCTGATCACGAGCACCAGCCTCGCCGCCCTGGCCACGAATGTGCGCGTGAAGGGCGGCGGTGACTACTACATCATCTCGCGCTCGCTCGGCGTGGGCGTCGGCGGCGCGCTCGGCCTCGTGTTGTTCCTGGCGCAAGCCGTGTCGGTCGCCTTCTACTGTCTCGGTCTCGGCGAAGCGCTCGCGCTGATCACGCCACCCGCCTGGGGGCTCGACGGCCCGCAGATCGCCGCGGCCTCAGTGCTGCTGCTCTTCGTGTTCGCCTGGGCCGGTTCCGACTGGGCGACGAAGCTGCAGTACCTCGTGATGGCTGCGCTCGTCGTGGCGCTGACCTCGTTCTTCCTGGGCGCGGCCGAACGCTTCGACCCGGCGCTCCTGCACGCCGCCGCCGAAGCGCCCGCGCGCAGCGACGGCGTGTCGCTCGGCGTGCTCTTCGCGCTCTTCTTCCCGGCCGTCACCGGCTTCACGCAAGGCGTGTCGATGAGCGGTGACCTGCGCGACCCGAGCAAGAGTTTGCCCACGGGCACCTTCGCCGCGGTGATCGTGTCGCTGCTCGTGTACGGCGCGGCGAGTTTCGCACTCGCAGGCAGTCTCGGTCCCGAAGGACTCACCTCTGACTACGAAGCCATGACGCGCCTCGCGCGCTGGCCGGAAGTCGTCACCGTGGGAGTTGTCGCCGCCACGTTGAGTTCGGCGCTGGCCTCGTTCATGGGCGCGCCGCGCATCCTGCAAGCGCTGGCCGCCGACCGCATCCTGCCGGGGCTGTCGCCCTTTGCGCGCGGCTTCGGCGCGGCCAACAACCCGCGCATGGGCGTGTTGCTCACGCTGGGCGTCGCGCTCGGTGTCGTGAGCCTCGGCGGTGTCGACGCCATCGCGCCGATCGTGTCGATGTGCTTCCTGCTCAGCTACGGGCTGCTCAACGGCGCCACTGCGCTCGAAGCGCGCGCCAACAGTCCCAGCTTCCGTCCGCGCTTCCGCGCCTTCCACTGGACCACGAGCGCAGTCGGCGCGCTGCTCTGCTTGGGCGCCATGCTGCTCATCGACTGGCAAGCCGGCCTGATCTCCATGGGCGTGCTGGCCGTGTTGCACCAGGCCGTGTCGCGCGGTTCCGGCGACCGACGTTGGGCCGACGGTCGCCGCGACCTGCACTACGATCGCTTGCGCCGACACCTGATCGCGATGGCGCGCGAACCGGAACACGCACGCAACTGGCGTCCGCACACGCTCGTGTTCTCCGAGCGCGACGCCGGCCGCGTGCCACTGCTGCGCTTCGCCGAGTGGATCGAAGGCGGCGCGGGCCTCAACACCGTGGTGAAACTGGTGCAGCTCGACGCGCGCGCCGACACGCACCGCGAACAAGGCCGCATGGCCACCGAGTTGCGCGAGCACGGCCTCGATGCTTTCCCGCTCGTGGTCGCCACCGACGACATGTCCACCACCTGCGCCACGCTCGTGCAAGCTCACGGCCTCGGCCCGGTCCGCACCAACACGATCCTGTTGCCCTGGTCGGAACGCGCCGACGCCTGCAGCGACGCCCCCGCCACCGGACAGCTGCTGCGTCACTTGCAGACGGCCGCGCGGCTCGGCGTGCACGTGCTCGTGCTCGACGCGCAAGACGCCGACTGGCAACGCGTGGCCGATCGCAAGGCGAAGCGTCGTCGCCTCGATCTGTGGTGGAGCGACGACCCGAACGGCGAACTCATGCTGCTGCTGAGTCACATGATGCGCCGCGATGCGCTGTGGCGACGCGCCAAGCTGCGCGTGTTGTTGCCGACCAACCCGCGCGCCGAAGCCGACGCACGCGCGCGTGTGGCGACGATCCTCGACGAAGCGCGTCTCGACGCCGAGATCGTGACCACCAACCACAGCGACCCCGAGCAACTCGCCGCCTCTTCCGCCGACGCCGACCTCGTGCTCATGCCGCTGCGCCTCAAGGGCGAACAGGCCGTGGACTTGCTCGGCCGCCCGGTCGAGGCCCTGCTCGACAAGCTCGGCGCGGTCGTGCTCGTGTCGGCCAGCGAGGGTTCCACGCTCTCGGCCGATCCCGAGCGCGGCGGCCCCGCCGATCGCGCCGCCCGCCGCGACGAACTGCGCGGCCTCGAGAAGCGCCTCGCGCGCCTGGAGGCCGAGCTCGAGGAAGCGCGCCCGAAACTCGAGCCGCTGCGCACCGTGGCGCAGCACGCCCTCGCGCATCTCGACGAACTCAAGCAATCGGCGAGCGGCGAGCGCGAACTCACGCGTCAACAGACGGTGGTCGACGAGAGCTTCAACAAGGCCGCGCTGAGCGAGCGCGGCTTGCGTCGGCTCGAGGCGGAGCGCGAGGAGCTGCACAGCCGTCGCCGTCGCATCGAGAGTGAGTTGCTGGAGCTCGATCCGGGGTCCGGCTGAGCCGCACGCATCGCTATGCTGCCCCTTCGCCACGCCGAACGGAGCTGCTCGATGTCGACTCACTTTGTCACGCAGATTCGACCTGCACTGCGCGCAGGTTTCGCCGCACTGCTCGCCACTTGGGTCGCCGCGGGGATCGCGTGTCAGGCGCCGCCGCGTGCGGACGAGCAAGCGGCCGCGTCGAGCGCGAGCGCTCCGAGCGCGGGCTCCAGCGCCGCCGGTCAGAACTGGACGGTCGACGAACACACCGGCTTCGAGCGTCGCGAGGGCTTGCTCGTCACACTCTTCGACCGTGAGCGCAATCGCTTGCTCGTCGAGCTGCCAGCACCCAGCGGCCCCGACAACCTGTGCGTGGAGCTGCTCGCGATCGGCGCGTTGAGTCGCGGGCTGGGCAGCAACGACGTGGGCCTCGATCGCGGCTTGCTCGGCGACGAACGCATCCTACGCGTGCGTCGCCTGGGTGACCTGGTGCGCTTCGAGGTGCCGAACACGCAGTACGTGGTCGCGAGTGACGAGTTCGCTCAGCGCCGCGCCGCCGAAGAGTCCTTCGCCGGAGGTGTGCTCTTCGGTGCGCAAGCCGAAGAAGTCTTCGACGACGGCCGCGCCTTGCTCGACCTCACGCTGTGGTTGCTCAGCGATCTCGTGGGCGCGTCGCGCAGCCTCGCGTCCACAGGGCAAGGCAACTTCTCGCTCGACGCGCAGCGCAGCGCCGTGGAGCTCAATGACTGCCTCGTGTTCCCCGAGAACCTCGAGCTCGAGTCCACGCTCGGCTTCAACAGCAGCGCGCCGGGTTCCGAGGTGCGCCTCACAGCCGCCGACGCCCACGCGCCGAGCTTGCGTCAACACCTCACGCTCATGGCGCTCCCCGACGAGGGCTTCGTGCCGCGCCGTCACGACCCGCGCACCGGCGCCTTCGCGTTCACGCAAGTGCGCCTCGACGCGCCACTCGGCGAGAGCATGCGTCAGGCCTGGGCGGTGCGTCATCGCCTGCTGCGCGGTGCCGACGGCACGCCGCGACCGCTCACCTACTACGTGGACCGCGGCGCGCCCGAGCCCGTGCGCAGCGCGCTGCTCGAGGGCGCGCGCTGGTGGGCCGACGCCTTCGCCGCCGCCGGCTGGCCCGACACCTATCGCGTGGAGCTGCTGCCCGAAGGCGTGCACCCGCTCGACAGTCGTTACCACGTGATCCAGTGGGTGCACCGTCGCACGCGCGGTTGGTCCTACGGTCGCAGCGTCATCGACCCGCGCACGGGCGAGATCCTCAAGGCCCACGTGTCACTCGGCGCGCTGCGCGTGCGCCAAGACGTGCTGCTCTTCGAGGGACTGATCGGCGCCGCGGGAACCGGTTCCGGTGGCGCCGACGATCCCGTGCAGCTCGCGCTCGCGCGTCTGCGTCAACTCTCGGCGCACGAGGTCGGTCACACGCTCGGGCTCGCGCACAACTTCGCCGCGAGCACTTATCACGACCGCGCCTCGGTGATGGACTACCCGGTGCCGCGCGTGCGCGTGCGCGACGACGAGAGCTTCGACCTCAGCGAAGCCTACGGCGTGGGTCTCGGCAGTTGGGACAAGGTCGCGATCCGCGACCTCTACGCCGCCGCGCCCGCGGGCACGGACCTCGCCACGCAACGCGAGGCCTGGCTCACTGCCGCCCGCGCCGACGGCCACGTGTACCTCAGCGACAGAGACGCGCGCCCCGCCAGCGCCTCCGACGCGCGCGCCGCACTCTGGGACGACGGCACCGACGCCGTGGCCGGATTGCTCCACGCGCTGCAAGTGCGTCGTCTCGCGCTGCAACGCTTCGGCCCCGACCGCGTGGCGCCCGACCGACCGCGCGCCGAGCTGCAAGAAGTGCTCGTCCCGCTCGTGCTGCATCACCGCTACGCACTCGACCGCGCCGTGAAACTGATCGGCGGACGCACGGTGGATCACGTGCTCGCCGGCAGCGACGCGCCGGGCATCGAGGTCGTGCCGGCCGAGCAACAACGCGCCGCGCTCGACGCCCTCGGACAGCTGCTCGACCCACGCGAACTGAGTCTGCCCGAACAGGTGCTGGAGCTGCTCTCGCCGCGCATGCCCGGACACGAGACTCATCGCGAGCTGTTCCCCACCGCGAGCGCGCCGCAGGTGGATCCGTTGAGTGTGGCGGCGCTCGTCGCGGATCAAGTCTTCGACGGGGTGCTCCAAGCGGAGCGCCTCAACCGCGTCGCCGAACAGTTCAGCCGCGACGCCGATCAACTCTCGATCGACGGACTGCTCTTCGCGCTCAGTAATCAGGCAGCCCTCTCTCCGAGTTCGACTTGGCCCCCGCCAGCGAGTGATGCCGTGAGACGTGTGGTCCTCGAACAGTTCGTGAGCGCTCTGATGCGCGTGCACAACACGCCCCGGGCTTCGCGCTTCGTGCGCGCGCAGGTCGACGCGGTGCTCGAGACCCTCGCCAACGGACTCGAGAGCACGGCGCAGCGAACTCACAGCGCGCCGGGAGCCAGCAGCGAGGCGCATGCGCATGCCCTGGCACTCGCCGCCGACATCCGTCGCGAACTCGAACGCCCTCGAGGTGAACGCGCCGCGGAACCCGCCGCGCCGCGCAGACCGCCGGGCAGCCCGATCGGTGCAGGCTTCGGCGACGCGCGCTTCGGTTGCGGCTTCGACACGTCGCGCTGAGCGGGGCGCGGCTGCACGGTCGCCGTGGGATCCACCCGCGCTTCGTGACCCGCGCTTCGTGACCCGCGCTCCTCCGCGCGGGTGACAGCACGCACTCAGCCTTCGAGCTTGGCGCGGACCCGGGCGAGGGCCGACTGCACCCCGCGGTCGTCGGGGAGCCGCTCAGCCAGCAGCTGCAACAGACGCTGCGCGTCGGCGTGCTCACCGGCGTCTTCGTGCGCGAAGGCGGCGCGCTTCAGGTCGGCGAGCTGGGCCTCGTGTTCGTCGAGCAACTCTTGCGTGGGTGTGGCCACGAGCAAGGCCTGTTCGAAACTCTCGAGCGCGGCGACACGGTCACCCAGCGCGAGCTGCACCTTGGACAAGCCGCGCCAGAAGCTCTTGCGCGTGGGCGAGCGTTGCGTGGCTTGCAGGAACAACTCGCCCGCGAGGGCCAGCTGCGCGGGGTCACTCGCGCCGCGCGCGAGCGCCATCTCGGCGCGCACCTCGAGCGCGCTGAGACCGTCGGCTTCGAGCGCGTCGAGCTGCTGCAGGATCTGTTCGGCGCGTGCCAACTGCCCGTTGCGGGCCGCGCTCCGGCCCGTGTGGTAGAGCAGCAACAAGCCGGTCATCTCTTCGGGGTGACGGCCGAGTTCCTGGGGCGCGTCTTCCGAGCCCACATAACCCAGCGCGGCGAGACGCTCGGCGATGTCGGCGGCCTCGCCTTCGGGCGCACTCAAGGACAGCGGCGCGGGCAGGCGCGCGGTCCACGCATCGAGCTCACGGGCGAGGCGCCGCGCGTCGTCGTTGCGGGTGTCCACGAGGTCGTGCAACTCGGCGGGGTCGTCGCCCAGGTCGAAGAGCTGCCAGCGTCGCTCACTGCTCGGCGCGACGACCAGCTTGGTGTCGGCGTCGATCCAAGTGTGCAGACGACTCCAACCGTGATGTCGCTCGGGATACAAACTCTCGCCGTAGACGGCGCGCGCGGGCAGCCCGCGTTGATCCCAGGCGGGCGCGAGGTCGCGACCTTGCACACCTTGCAGCGCGGGCAAGTCGTGCAGCGCAGCGAGCGTGGGCAACACGTCCACGATGCTGACGGGTTGTGCCACGCGCAGGCCGCGCGCCACGCCGGGGCCGGCGATCAACAGCGGGATGCGCAAGGTGGCGTCGTGCACGAGCACCGCGTGCGTGGCTTCGCCATGCTCGCCGAGGCCTTCGCCGTGATCCGCCACGACCACCACGTGCAGTTGCTCGTCGCGCCCGGCGGCTGCCAAGCCGTCGAGTAAGCGGCCGAGTTGGGCGTCGGCGTGGGCGATCTCGGCTTGGTAGGCGCGGTCGTCGTCGCCCGAGGCGCCGGGGGCGCGCCAAGGACGGTGCGGGTCGAAGAAGTGCGTCCACAAGAACACGGGCTCGTGCGGCTCGACCTGCGGTAACCAGGCCAGCGCCGCGTCGACGACCGACTCGGCCGGGCGTTCGTCGTAGGGAGCTCCCGGCGCACGCTCGCCGAAGACGTCGTCGTAGACCTCGAAACCCTGGTCGAGCCCGAAGCTGGACTCGAGCGGAAAGGACGCCACGAAGGCCGCGGTGCGCCAACCCGCCGCCGCAAAATGCTCCGCCGCGGTGTGCGCCGCCGGGTCGAGCCGGAAGGCGCCGTTGTCGCGCAACCCGTGAACCGGCGGCACGAGGCCGGTGTGCAACGAGGTGTGCGCGGGCAAGGTGATCGGCGCCACGCTGTAGGCGCGCTCGAAGCGCACGCCGCGCGCCGCCAGAGCATCGAGCACGGGAGTGGCGGCTTGCCTGCGGCCGTAGCTGCCCAGGCGATCGGCGCGGGTGGTATCCAGGCTCACGATCAGCACGCTGGGCGCAGCGGGGCCACCTCCGCAGGCAACACTCAAGGCGGCGAGCACGGACAAAGCAATCGAGCGGGACAGCGTCATGTGGGGTGAACTCCGGGACTGCGTGCCACTCTAATCGCCACGCGGGGCCGAGCTCACCCTGCTTCGAGGCTCAGCTCGCTCTGGACGAAACCCGCTGAACTCGCGAGAATGGCAGGTTCGGCCACGCGCCCCAAGCGTCACTCCTGCAACGCGCTCCGGCGCACCGCGCTCGGGCTCTGCGCTCGACGCGAACGCGGCCGCAGCCAACCCGTCCACCACCCACGACCCTGCACATGATGCCCATCGAGATCACCGAGCTGGAAGGCGACGGCATTGGCCCCGAGATCCAGGAGGCCGTGCACTCCGTGGCGCAGGTGTTGCCGCTCGAGTTCCGCTTCCACGCAGTCGACTGGTCGGTTTCCACGCGCGAAGCCACGGGCCTCGCCGCCATCGACGAAGCTGAAACCTGGATGCGCCGCACCAAGCTGGCGCTCAAATACCCCACGGAAACGCGCACCACCAGCCCCAACGCGCTCATCCGTCGGCGCCTCGGCTTCAGCGTGATCTACCGCCCGGCGATCTCGATCCAGGGCATCGACAGCAACTTCAAGCAAGACGTGAACCTGCACATCGTGCGCGTGGCCACCGGCGGCACCTACGACGACCCGGGTCAGTTGGTCGGGAAAGACGCCGCCGTGTCCTTGCGCATGGTCGAGCGCGAACCGTGCGCGCAGGCGGCGTCGTTCGCATTCGAGCTGGCGCGCAAGAAGCAACTGCGCGTGACCTCGTCGAGCAAGCACACGATCCAACGCGTCACGGACGGTCTCTTCGAGGATGTCGTGGCCGACGTGCACGACGGCTACGGCGACATCCAGCACAACAAGGAACTCTTCGACGCGCTGCTCGCGAAGATCATCCTCGCGCCGCAAGACTACGACGTCGTGCTCGTGCTCAACGAGTACGGCGACTTCCTCTCCGACATGGCCTCGGGCTTGGTCGGCAGCTTGGGCACCGGCGCCAGCGGCAACTTCTCCTTCGACGCCGACCGCAAGGTCGACATCGCGATGTTCGACCCCGCCGGCGGCACGGCCCCCGACATCGCGGGCAAAGACCTCGCCAACCCCACCGCCATGCTGCTGGCCTTCGGCATGTTGCTCGATCACGTGGACCACTACACCGAGGGTCACGCGCTGCGCCTGGCGCTCTTCGACGCGATCAAGTCGGGCGAGTGCACGCGCGATCTGCGCGGCAAGCTGGGCACGCGCGAGTTCACCCAGTCGGTGATCGATCGCATCCCGCAACACCTGCCCGCGAGCATCCCCTGAGTCGCGTGAGTCGCGCGCGCCGAGGGGGCCGTCAGTTCGGCGGGCGCCGCAGGGCCAGGCTGATCAAGCGCTCGAGCATCTCGCCGTAGGGCAATCCGGCTTCGTCGGCGGCGGACGCGAACTCCTCGCTGCGCGCGATCTCCGGGTTCGGGTTGGCTTCGAGGAAGTAGAGCTTGCCGTCGTGGCTGAGGCGGTAGTCGATGCGCGCGTAACCGTCGAGCCCGAGGATGCGGTAGATGCGACGCGAAGTGCGTTGCAACTTGGCGAGCATCCCGTCGGGGAGGTTGCGCGCGGGCTGCAAGAAGATGCCCGCGCGCCGCTGGAAGGCGGGGTCGTGCTTCACGCGCTCGGTGGCGATGGCCGGTGCGCCGTCGGCCAGGTTCTCGAAGGTGAGTTCCCAGGGCGGCATCACGGTCACGCGCTTGTTGCCCAGCAGCGCCACGTAGAGTTCGCGACCGTCGATGAACTCCTCGGCGATGGCGTCGGTGTCGATGCTGTCGTGGATGAAACCCACGCGTTCGATGAGTCGCTCTTCGTTGTCGACCACAGAAGCCTGGCTGATCCCGATCGACGACTCCTCCACGAGGCTCTTCACGATCACCGGCAGCTGCATGTCTTTCGGGCGCTTCACTTGCCGGCCCTTGGGGAAGGTGTGGAAGGCCGGCGTGCGGATGCGGTGGTAGTGCAGCAGTTTCTTGCTGAGCGCCTTGCCGCGCGCCAACACGAGGCCGCGCGGGTTGCAGCCGGTGTAGGGCACGCCGAGCAGTTCGAGGTAGCTGACCACGTGTGCGTCGAGCTGCGGCAGGCCGTCGAAACCTTCCACGAGGTTGAACACCACGTGCGGCTTGAAGGAGCGCACGGCCGAGCGGATCGGACGCAACTCGTCTTCGACACCCACGGACACGACTTCGTGACCGCGCGCGCGCAACTCCGTGACCACGTCCCAATCGGTCTTGATCGCGTGACGACGTTTCTCACTGAGCCCCTCGAGTGAGTCGGGAGGCACGAGCGACGGGTGCGTGAGATGCAGGACGCGTTGGGCTTTCAACTACGGTCCCTCAGAGGGCGTGCCACTGTTTCTTGTTGTACAGAAAGTGCATCACGTTCACGGTCAACATCACGGCGCAGTCGTTGCGCAGTTCGTCTTCGTCGCCGACCGCGCGCAGCTTGAGTTCACGACAGCGACGGATCATGTCTTCGAGCACCTGGTCGAGCGCGGCCTGGTACTCGCCCGTCCAGCGCGCGACCTGTGAGCGGATGTCGGCGCGGTGCGCGCGCAGGAAGCTGCTCGCCGCGCGCCCCGTGCCGGGAATCGGATCCGGGCCGAAGAGCTGCCGCAGGTGCCGGTCGTAGAGCGTGCCAGCCTGAGGCGGGTAGGCCTCGCGCCGCTCCTCGTAGTGCTCGCGCAAGGTCTTGCGAGAGGAGCTGATCGGATCGACGCGCCGCCGCGTGCGCAACTTGGGTGGCTGCGTGGCGATCTCTCCCATGAGTGCGTCCACGTACTCGAGCTTGCGCAGCGCGGGCCAGTCGGCGTAGCGCTTGCGCCAGACGTGCCGCGGCTGCATCCAGACCGCGAAGGTCTCGGCGAAGTCCTCGTCGGGATGACTCTGCGCGTAGTAAGCGCGCAAGTGCTGCACGAAGTCGCGGCTGGTGGGATCCGGCGCATAGGCCTCGGGGTAAGCCTGTCCCGAGCGCCCGAAGAGCTCGCGGAAGCGCCGACGGCGATGCAGGCCGTAGGCATGACTGAGAGCGTGCCCGCATTCGTGGCGCAGGATGCGGCGACACTCCCTGCGTGTGCCGCCCTCGACCTCGAGCATCTGACGCCGCTCCAGTTGCCGCAGGCGCGGGTGCGCGAGATAGAAGGGCAGCGCGAAACCCGGCACGTCGATCGGTGAGAACCACTCGTTCGAGAGCCAGACGTGCGGACGAAAGCTCAGACCGCGTCGCTCGAGATCGCGAGAGAGCAGCGCGACCATCATCTCAAGCGGGGAACCCTCGAGAGTGATCCCGAGCTCGCAGAAGCGCAGGTCGAGCAACTGCTCGTCCCTCCAGCGCGCCCAGTCGGGCGGTCGCGAGCTGCGCGCAGCGGATGTCATGCGCCCGATGATACACGCGACGCTCCGACTCCTTGCGCGCTCGCGTTGTGGCCGCTCCTCTTGGGAGTCCGTGATGCGAAGCGTCGTCTGTGTGCTGGTCCTGTGCCTGATCACTCCTTCTCTTTGGGCGCACGGTGGTCAGTACAAAGGGCCCTCTCCCAAGGATTCCTCCGGCCCGGCCGCTCGCCCGCCGAGCGCGAGCGGTTCGAGCGGCGGCGGCTCCAAAACGCCGGGCACGTCGAGTCCAGCGGCCAGCAGCAGCACGGCCAAGGTTCGCGGGAGCAGCGGGCGGAGTGGACAGAGCACCAGCGTGGGGTCGGTCACGGCGGGCCTCGAGCGCTGGGAGTTCTGGTGGCAGAGTCGCCGCGATCGCTTCCTGCATCTGCGTCGACGCCTCGATCGAGGTCGCGCCGCCCCCGGTTCGCCCGGCTTCCTCACCGCTCGTCGCGGGCCGGCCGCAGGCGCCTCCGAAGACCTCGGCCCCAAGCGCGTGTCCGAGGAACTCCTGCCCGCGCTCCTGAAGCTCGCCGACGACGCGCATGACAGCGACATCATCGACTCGAGCCTGGTCGCGATGGCGCGTTCGGCCGGCCCCGACGAGCAAGACGCCGTGCGCGCCGCCCTCGCGCGTCTGCTGCCCCACCCGCAGCGCACGGTGAGCGCCGCCGCCGCGCTCTCACTCGGCATCCTCGGTGGCGAGGCCTCACGCGACGCGCTGATCCCCGTGTTGCTCAACGACAGCGCGGGCCGCCAAGCCGTCGGCAGCGGCTCGGTCGACTGGTTCGTGCGCTCCTTCGCCGCGCTCGGCCTCGGCTTGGTCGGCGATCACGAATCCGGACAGGCGCTGCTCGACCTCCTCGCCACGCTGCCCGACAGCGAACGCGACCTCAAAGCCAGCGTGCTCGCGGCGTTGGGACTGAGCGAGCCCGGTCCGCGTCTGCTCTACCGCAGCTTGGGTGAGTTGCGTCCGCTGCTGCTCGACGCCGACCTCGACCCTGTGCTGCGCAGTTACGTGCCGACCTCGCTGGCCAAGGCTTGCGGCCGACTCGCACTCCCCGAACTCACGCGCGTTCTGCTCGACGACGCCACGCCCAACGCGGTGCTGCAATCCACGGTGATCGCGCTGGGCCTCGTCGCGCGGCTCGACGACGCAGAGGTCGCCGAGGCCATGCGCGACACGATCGTCTCGCAGCGCGACGAACCCACGCGACACTTCGCGCTCATCGCGCTGGCCGAGATGGGCGCGCGGGACGTCGAGCGTCGCGCTGGCGCCGGAGCGCACGCGGCGCTCGTCGAACAACTGCACCGCGAAGTCGCCGGCAAGGGACGCGACCGAGGTCACCGCAGCTGGGGTGCCTTGGCGAGCGCGATCTACGCCGACGCCCACACGGCGGCGCGCTCCGAGTTGATCGAGTCCGTCCGCGAAGCCTTCGACGACGAACGCGATCCCTCCTTCCGTGGCGCCCAGGCCCTCGCGCTCGGCCTCATGGACGACACCCACTCCGGCGAGACGATCTTGGAGGCGCTCGAGAAGTCACAGCAGGACGAGTTCGTGGGACACGCCTCGATGGCCCTCGGCTTGCTCCGCCACACGCCGGCCTTCCACGAGCTCTCGTCGCTCTGCGCCGACCCGCGCTTGCAACCCGATGCACGCCTGCAAGTCGCCATGGGACTCGGCCTGCTCGCCCGCGACGACGTGCTGCCCGTGCTGCTCGAGAGCCTCGCCGGCGCGAACAGCCTCGACGTGCTGGAAGGAACCGCCAACGCCCTCGGCTTGGTCGGCGACGGCCGCGCGCTGGGCCAGCTCGTGGAGCTCGCCAACGACCCGCAGGAGCCGAGCCTGCCGCGCGCCTTCGCCTGCGTGGCGCTCGGGCTGCTCGGCGAGCGCAGCGAGCTGCCCTTCCATGTGGCGCTGCGTGAGTACAACAACTACGGCGCGCAGGTGCCCGCCATCGCCGAGATGCTGCGCATCCTCTGACAGGCGCGGCCCCCACCACGAACAGCCGCCCGCGGGGCGACACGGCGCGCGCCGCGTCGCCCCGCGGGTCGTCTCAGTCCTGCCCGCGCAAGAGCCTCCCGTAGCGCTCCCAGCGTTGTGCCGAGAGCTCCGCCGAAGCGAGCGCCGCGCGCACGGCGCAGCCCGGTTCCTCGGTGTGGGCGCAGTCGTTGAACCGACAGCGCGTGCGCAACTCGGCGAGCTGCGGGAACAACTCGTCGAGCTCCTCGGCTCGCACGCGCCCCAAACCGAAAGCGCGCACACCGGGTGTGTCGATCAGCTCGGTGCCGTCGGCGAGGCGCGTGAGACCGCTGGAGGTCGTGGTGTGACGCCCCTTGCCGTCGCCCGCCCGCACATCGCCCACGCGACGTGAGCCCTCGGGGTCCAACGCATTCAACAACGTGGACTTGCCCACGCCGCTGTGCCCGAAGAGCACCAGGCGCTGACCGCGCACACGCGCGCGCAACTCCTGCAGGCCTGCCCCGGTCGTCGCGGAGACGGTCAGCAGCTCGAGACCCGCGTCGAGATGATCGGCCAGCGCGAGTTCACGTGCGGCGCGTTGCTCGGCACTCACCAGGTCGATCTTGTTGAGCACGACGAGCGCGTCGATGCCTCCGCGCCGCAAGGCCAAGCAAGCGCGGTCGACGAGACCAGGGCGATAGGCCCCCGCTTCCGCGGACAAGACCAACACGCCGAGTTGCACGTGCGCAGCGAGCACACGCGGCGCACCGCTCGCGCCGCCGCGGGTGAGCACGCCCGCGCGCGGCAACACCTCCGCGAGCACGAAGCCCTCGCGACCTTCCCGCGCGACGAGCACCTCGTCGCCGACCACCGGCCAGGGCTCCCCGCTGCGCGCCCAGGCCGGCGGGATGCGCACCGTGACTTCGCGGTCGTCGTGCCGTGCGAGCAGCTGGGTGCGGCCCGGGGAACAGACCACGAGTTCGAGCAGCGCCTCACGCGGCAGCTTGCTCTCGTGCTCGGCGGGATCGGCGCGCCGGCGCTTGGGCCGACGTCGGGGACCGCCCTGCTGGGCGTGCAGAGTCGGTGCGTCGTGGGCGGCGCCGTCCTCCGCGTTCCAGTCGCGGCGTCGCGGACGACGCTCGGCTTCGTGTTGCTTGCGGCGCTCGGCGGCGCGACGCTTGAGTTCGCGGTTCTCCTCGGGGCTGCGGCGATGGGCGAAAGGGTCCAGGTCCTTCTGGCGACGGCGTTTGCCGCTGCGCTTGTGGAAATCGGTCAATGATCTCGTTCCTGTGCATGTCGCTGGGCGACATGGGAAAGGCTGTGGACGCGCGCACCACAGCGGGTGAACGCGCGTCGCTCCCGCCGAGGCGGGGACACGAAAGGCGGCGGACTCCACAACGAGTGCGGGTCAGCGCGCGCTCCGGCGGCCGTGCTCCGAGATCAGATCCTGCGCGGCCCACATCGGGGCCGGGGATCAGTCTGCGGCGGCGCGCTCGGAGGACCGAAGCACATCGGCAACTGGTGCGTGATGCATGGGCTTCATAGGACCTCCGGAATTCAGCGAGACAGATCGGGACGTGGACAGCTCGCGCAGCATACAGCAGCTCGCGCGGCCCTGGCTCGGCCTGTTCCAGATCGTCTCCCAATCGTCTCCCCAGGGGTTTGAGAACGGGTCGACGGTCCGCGAGCTCTCGCCCGCCCGCGTGATCCGCGTGCCGGATCCACCGCGAGACGTGCCCTCTCACTCGCCGCTCACGCCGGGTTCACTCAAGAAAGCACGCCATTCACTACGATCTGGACCATGGACCGCTCCGCTGAAACACCGCCCGCTCCCGCCGCGACACCGCCCACCGACTCCATGAACCCGGATCTCCCGAACTCGCCCGCCCCACCAAGCGACGCCGACGATCCGCGGCTCTACTTCAACCGCGAGCTCTCGCTGTTGGCCTTCAACCGGCGCGTGCTGGCCCAGGCGCGTGATCCGTCGACGCCGCTGCTCGAGCGACTGCGCTTCCTCACGATCTCGAGCCTCAACCTCGACGAGTTCTTCGAGATCCGCGTGGCAGGCCTGCACGAGCAAGCCGAACTCGGCGTGGCCACCGCCGGCCCCGACGGCCTCGAGCCGCGTCACGCGCTGACCGCGATCTCCGAGTCGTCGCATCAACTCGTGGGCGACCAGTACAGAGTGCTCGGCGAAGAGCTGCTCCCCGAGCTCGCCAAAGAAGGCATCCACCTCGTGTTCCGCGACTCCTGGAGCGAGCCGATCCGCAAGTGGATCAAGCGCTACTTCAAGCGCGAGGTGTTGCCGGTGCTCACGCCCGTGGGGCTCGACCCCGCGCACCCGTTCCCGATGGTGCTCAACAAGAGCCTCAACATGATCGTGAGCCTGTCGGGCCGCGACGCCTTCGGACGCAGCAGCCGCATGGCCGTGGTGCAAGCGCCGCGCCTGCTGCCGCGCCTGATCCCACTGCCCGAAGAGGTCGCCGGCGGACCCACGAGCTACGTCACCTTGAGCAGCGTGATCCACGCCAACGTGGGCGCGCTCTTCCCGGGCATGAAGGTCGAAGGTTGCTACGCCTTCCGCGTCACGCGCAACAGCGACCTGTGGGTCGACGAAGAAGAGGTCGACGACTTGATGCGCGCGCTGCAGGGCGAGTTGCGACGTCGCAACTTCGGGCAAGCGGTGCGGCTCGAAGTCAACGCGGCCTGCCCCGAAGACACCTGCCGGTTCCTGCTGCGACAGTTCGGGCTCACCGAGCGTGAACTCTACCGCGTGCGCGGCCCGGTGAACTTGCACCGACTCGCCGTGCTGATCGACCTCGTCGGGCGCCCCGACCTGAAGTTCCCGCCCTTCGTGCCAGCTCAACCCGAGGGCGCGCCCGCAGGCAGCGAGATCTTCGCCGCCCTACGCGAGCGCGACGTGCTCCTGCACCATCCTTTCGAGTCGTTCAGCCCCGTGGTCGAGCTGCTGCAAGCCGCCGCCACCGACCCGAAGGTGCTGGCCATCAAGATGACGCTGTATCGCACGGGCGCGTCGTCCCCCATGACCGACGCACTGCTCGAGGCGGCGCGCAACGGCAAGGAAGTCACAGCGGTGATCGAGCTGCGCGCGCGCTTCGACGAAGAAGCCAACATCGACATCGCCAACCGCCTGCAGGAAGCCGGCGTGCGCGTGGTCTACGGGATCGTGGGATTCAAAGCGCACTGCAAGATGCTGCTCGTGGTGCGACGCGAATCGGGCAAGCTGCGTCGCTACGTGCACCTCGGCACCGGCAACTACCACTCGCGCACCGCGCGCATGTACACCGACTTCGGCCTGCTCACCGCCGATCGTGAGATCGCCGAAGACGTGCACAACGTGTTCCACCAGCTCACGGGCCTGGGCAAGGTCGGCAACCTGCAACGCTTGGTGCAGTCGCCCTTCGCGATGCACCACCAAGTGCTCGAGTACATCGCCGACGCCACCAAGGCGGCGACCAAGGGCAGACCTGCGAGCATCCAGGCCAAGATGAATTCGCTGCTCGACAAGCAGGTGATCGCCGCGCTCTACGAAGCGAGTCAAGCGGGCGTGCAGATCGACCTGGTGATCCGCGGCTTGTGCGCGCTGCGTCCCGGACTGCCCGGCGTGTCCGAGAACATCCGCGTGCGCTCCATCGTGGGACGCTTCCTCGAGCACACACGCATCGCGCGCTTCACCATCGACGGCGAAGACATCACGCTCTGCTCCAGCGCCGACTGGATGCCGCGCAACTTCTTCCACCGCGTGGAAGTGGCCTTCCCGATCATGGATCCGAAGCTCTGCAAGCGCGTCATCGAGGAAGGCCTCGACGTGTACCTGCGCGACAACATGAACGCCTGGGAGCTCGGCCCCGACGGTGAGTACACGCCCTGCACGCCCGGGGCCGACACACCGCTCAGCGCGCAGCAAAGCCTGCTCGAAGGCTTGGCGAGCCGCTCGCACTGAAGAACGGGTCGCGGGCGCAGCGGAGCTGCGAACCCAGCGCGAGTCGCTAGCCCGCCTCGCTGATCTCGAGTTCGAGGCTGATGTCGCCGAAGCGCGCCTGACGCACTTCCTCTTCGAGGTCGAGCTGCGTGAGCGGGTGCTCATCCAGCCAGCTCCCGGGCGCGCGGATCACCAACTTGCTGCCCTCTGCCCGCAGGTCGAGCGGCGGGAGCGGCGTGGGCGAGCGGCTCCGCGTGAGCAGCACGGCCAGCCGCAACACGACCATCAAGCGCAGCCCTTGCAGACGTCGCGGGCCGGCCGCGAGCAGCTCCAGGGCCGCCGCCGAGGGCTTGCGTCGTTGCGCCCCCACCACGGCGGCGAGCAGACGTTGATCTTCTCGTCCGAAGCCGGCGAGTTCGCTGTTCGCGAGCAGATAGGAACCGTGACGGTGATGCTGCCGGAAGGACACGGCCAGGCCGAGCTCGTGCATGCGTGCGGCCCAGCCCAGCAAGCGCGCGCTCTCGTCAGCTTCGAGAGACCAGTCCTGGGCGACCTTGCGCAACAGGAACAGCGCGCAACGCTCCACGCGCGCGGCTTGTGCGCGGTCGACGCCGTAGCGTTCCTGCATGCGCGACACCGTGCGCTCGCGCACGTCTTCGTGACGGATGCGACCCAAGAGGTCGTAGACCACGCCCTCACGGAGCGCGCCACTGGTGCTCTTCATGCGCTGGATGTCGAGACTCTCGAAGCAGGCGCGCAAGATCGCGAACCCACCGGCGATCACCGGCGCGCGTTCGCTCTTGAGCCCCGGGATGTCGAGCTTGTCCACCTTGCCGGCGCTGAGCAGCGCATCGCGCACGGCATCCAGGCTCTCGGGGCTGAGTGTGCCGTCACCGAAATTGTTCTGACGGATCATCGCGTGCAAGGTGCGCACCGTTCCCGAGGAACCCACGGCCTCGGTCCAGCCGGTCTCGCGGAACACGCGCGCCACGCCCTTGAGCTCACGTCGCGCTGCGAGCTCGGCGCGCTTCATCGCCTTGGCGCTCAACACGCCGTCGCCGAAGAAGCGCCGCGACCAACTCACGCACCCCATGTAGAGGCTGTGCACGACGGAGCTCTCGAAGCGCTCGCCCAGGATGCACTCGGTGCTGCCGCCGCCGATGTCCACGACCAAGCGCGTGCCTGCGTCGTCGGAGAGCCGGTGCGCGACGCCGAGGTAGATCAGTCGACCTTCCTCGGTGCCGCTGACGATCTCGATCGGATGACCCAACGCGGCCTCGGCGCGCTCCAAGAAGTCGCCCGTGTCGCGCGCCGCGCGCAAGGTGTTCGTGCCCACGGCTCGCACTTGGCTCGACGGCAACTCGCGCAAGCGTTGACCGAAGCGCTCGAGGCAGGCCAGCGCGCGCTCCTGCGCCTCGGCGCTGATCTGCTTGTCTTCCTTCAGACCGGCGGCGAGCTGCACTTGCTCACGCAGGCGATCCACGAGCTGCGGTTCACCGTCGACCAGTTGCCCGATCACCATGTGGAAGCTGTTGCTCCCCAGGTCGACGGCCGCGAGCGCATCGGCGTGATGCGGACTCACGAAAGGTGGCTCCGCGGCACACGCGACGAACAGGAACGGCGCGCCGCCACTTCGAACTCGGACGGGAGGCTTCGGGAGGCGGTGGACACGCGCAAGGGTCGCTCGATGAGGCGGGCCGGCAGGAACACAAAGCGAGAGATGATAGGCGATCTGGAGCCCGAACCCAGGCTTGGGACGCCTCGGGTTGCGCTCCGCGACGCTCGCCCCCGCGAAGAGTTCACCGACTGTTGCACGGAGCGCAGCAAGCGGCGGCCTCGCTCGGCGGGCGGCAGCCTGCGTGGTCGCGCTTGGGATCGCCCAAAGAGATCCACCCCAAGTGCTTAAAAGCCGATAAAAAGATGACAGCTGCGAGCCCCCAACAGGTGGGAGCTGGTAGTGCTGAGACGGGGAGTCTCGTTCGATGAAGATCTTGCTGGCCTCGGTGTCGTTCACGACTCCGTACACCTTCCAACAACGCTTTCTCGCGCTGGGTTATCTGCACGCCATCGCCGTCACCGACGAGGTGATCGGTCCGCGTACGGACATCACGCACGCGTACTTCGACCCGTCGTTGCACGCGCCGGACGAACTCGCTGCGCAGATGCTCGAGCACGAACCCGACCTCGTCGGGCTCACTTGCTACGTGTGGAACACACACGACGTGCTGCGCATCTGCGAGTGCATCAAGGCGCAGAGTCCCGGCACGCGCATCTTGCTGGGCGGCCCCGAGGTCTCCTACAAGTACCGCAGCTTGCTCGAGGCGCACCACGCGATCGACTGGATCGCGGTGAACGAAGGCGAACTCACCTTCCGCGACTTGCTGCGCGCGCTGCTCACCGGGCGCGAAGGCGCCGAGCGCGACGTCGCCGGCTTGGCCATGCGCGGGCCCGACGGCACGCCGAACCTGAACGCGCCGCGTCCGTTCCTGAAAGAGCTCGACGAACTCCCGTCGCCCTACCTCACCGGCGTGCTCGACGTGTGCGAGATCCGCGGCGGCGTCACCTACCAGACAGCTCGCGGTTGCCCGTTCACCTGCAGCTACTGCGACTACGGGCGCAACCAGCCCTACTACGAGTTCTCGCTCGAACGCGTGGAGGCCGAGTTGGCGCTGTTCAAGAAGCAGAACGCGCGCCTGCTGTTCAACGTGGACCCGACCTTCAACTACAGCCGCAAGCGCGCCGAAGCGATCCTGCAACTGCTGATCAAACACGACGTGAAAGCCACACACTGGCTCGAAGTCTTCCCGAGCTTGATCAACGAAGACCTCGTGGAGCTCGCCGACCGCTCGCACCAGACCTTCGTGGGCGTGGGTATCCAGAGCACCAAGCGCGAGACGATGAACAACATCCGTCGCGTGTGGAAGCCCGACAAGGTCGCGCCGATGCTCGACTCGCTGCGCGGGCGTCCGCACATCATGCTCTCCTACGAACTGATCATGGGGCTCCCCGGCGACGGCCTGCAGGGCTTCCTCGACACACTCTCGTGGACCTACGAGCGCGAGCCGGCCGACATCAAGTCGGCGGCGCTGTCGATCCTGCCGCGCACGCCGCTCGAGAAGGAAGTCGACAAGTGGGGCATCGAGTACGACTCCGACATCGGGCACGAGATCCTCAAGACCGACTTCATGAATCGCGACGAAGTCGTGGTCGGCAAAGCCGTGAACGACTGGCACCTCATGCTGCAGAAGGCCTTCGCACTGCTGCGCCTCTTGGTGAAGCGCCCGGCCGGGGAACTCATCCGCGAGTGGGCCGTGGCCGCCTTCGCAGCGGGTCACCACGACCGGCTCCACGACCTGCGCACCCATCGCATCGAGCCGCAACTGGCCGACGACCTCGGCAACCTGTGGCACGGTTTCGTGGCTGAGCAGTGCGCGCGCGCGGGCGTGCCCGACGCGTCGGCTCAGTTCGGCGACATGGTGCGCTACTTGCTCTACCGGCGTGCCCGCACCTGGCCGTCGGCCTGCTTCACCGACGTGCGCGACATCTACTTCAACGAGCCCTACCCAGAGCTGCACCGCAGTGAGCGCGTCACGCTCGACGCGCTCTCCGAACTCGACTCGCTGCCCGAGGATTCCGCCAACGACTGCCCCGAACTCGGTGCCGACATCGACCGCGCGCCGTTCAGCTACGACCAGCGCGAGCTCTATCCGCTGCGCGACGCCGCAGAGATCGCGGCCGTGCCCGTGCGTCATCGCGAGTACGTGTTCTTCACCACGCCCGACCACGGCGCGGGCTGCGCCATCGAGGTCGACGAAGCCTGCCGCAGCTTCCTCGAGTTCGTGGACGGCGCGTCGAGCGTGGGGCAGATCGCCGAGAAACTCACCGCGCAGTTCGGCCCGGAGATCGGCGCCCACACGCCGGCCATCTACGAAGCCTTTCGACGCACAGGCATCTTCGAACGCCCGCGCTTCCTGCCCGCCGGCGAGGGTGGACAGGCCATCTGGCAATCGTGCTTCCCCGAACACTTCCGCGCCATGCACTGACGGCGTCCGGCAAGCGCGGAATGCTAGGATCCGCGGCCGTGTCCACTCCGCAGACGATCCACCTCATCGACGCCTGCCCGTGGGTCTTCCGCGCGTGGTACTCGCTGCCCGACACGATCACCACGCCCGAGGGCGCGCCGGCCAACGCCCTGCGCGGCTTCGCCAACCTGATGCTGCAGTACTTGCGTCAGCGCAAACCCACGCACGTGGGCATGGCCTTCGACGAGAGCCTCAGCACGAGCTTTCGCAACGAGATCTACCCGGCCTACAAGTCGCGACGCGATCCGGCGCCGCCCGAGTTGGTGGCGCAGCTCCGCTGGTGTCGCGAGTTCACCGTGGCGCTGGGCCTGCCCACCTGGGCCGACTCGCGCTACGAGGCCGACGACCTGATCGCCAGTGCCGCCGCCCCGCTTCGCGCGCAAGGTCATCGTGTTTTCGTGGTGACGAGCGACAAGGATCTCTGCCAACTCGTCGACGACGGCTTGCACGTGATCGACACCGGGCGCGGCCGGCGCTTCAACGAGAAGGGCGTGGCCGAGCACTTCGGTGTGCGTCCCGATCAGATCCCTGACTTCCTCGGTTTGGCCGGGGATGCGGTCGACGACATCCCGGGCGTGCCGGGCGTGGGCCCCAAGTCGGCGGTCGCCCTGCTCAACGCCTACGCGCATCTCGAAGAGGCCTACGACGACCTCGAGGGCGTGGCCGAACTCGAAGTGCGCGGCGCCAAGAGCTTGGCGCGCAAGCTCGAAGAGAACCGCGAGATGGCCTTCCTGTGCCGCAAGCTCGCCACGCTGGCCTACGACGCGCCGGTGAACACCGCGCTCGACAGCCTGCAGTGGCGCGGCCCCACACCACAGTTCGCGCCGCTCATGGAACGCCTCGGTTTGCAGTCGTTGATGCGCGGCGTCCCCGAGCCGGTCGGAGCCGGCTGAGCGATGCGCGCTGTGACAGGGTCGGCTTCCACGGTGACACGTTCGGTCGGCGCGCCGATTGACCACGCGCGCCCGTGCGTGGATGCCACCGTCGGCCGTGCCCGTAGCCCCGCATGAGCGCCGAGGCCGACTTGTTCTCCGGCCCGCCGCGCGTGCGCACGCTCAACGGGCGTGGTCACGACATCGACGGCGACTACGTGCTGTATTGGATGGTCGGCGCGCGCCGCACGCGGCACAACTTCGCGTTGGAGCGCGCGCTGTCGTGGGCGTCCGAAGCGGGCCGACCGTTGATCGTGCTCGAAGCGCTGCGCGTCGATTACCGCTGGGCGAGCGCGCGTCACCACGCCTTCGTGATCCAGGGCATGGCCGACAATCGCGCGGCCTTCGCCGACACGCCGGTGCGCTACTGGCCGTACGTGGAACCGGAACCGGGCGCCGGCAAAGGCTTGGTCGACGCGCTCGCCGCGCGCGCCGTGGTGGTCGTCACCGACGACTGGCCGGGCTTCTTCGTCGGGCCGATGATCGAGAGCGTCGGGGCGCGGCTGCCGGTGCGCACCGAAGCCGTCGACGGCAACGGCTTGCTGCCGATCGACCACGCCACCAAGGGCTTCGCGCGCGCCTACGACCTGCGGCGTTTCTTGCAGCGCGAGTTGCGACCGTGGTTGGTGCGCGTGCCCAGCGCCGAGCCGCTCGCGGACATCGTGTTGCCGAGCGATCCCGAGTTGCCCGCGGAGGTCGAGGAGCGTTGGCCGCGCGCGAGCCGCGAGCTGCTCGCGCATCCGTGCTCCGGCGTGCGCGACTTGCCCGTCGATCAAGACGTGCCGCCTGTGACCGACACGCCCGGCGGCAGCGTGCACGGCCGCGAGGTCTTGCAGCGCTTCGTGGGCGAGCGCATGCGCCATTACGCCGAAGGCCGCCGCGACGTCACCGACGTGACCGCCAGTGAGCTCTCGCCGTGGTTGCACTACGGTCACCTCGGCGCGCACGAGGTCTTCGCCGCCATCACCGAGTCGGAAGGTTGGACGCCCGACCGCTTGAGCACGAGCAAGAGCGGCGCGCGCGAAGGCTGGTGGGGAATGAGCCCGGGCGCCGAGGGCTACCTCGATCAACTCGTCACCTGGCGCGAGTTGGGCTTCAACCTCTACCGCCACAACCCGCGCCCCGACGACTACGAGACGCTGCCCGACTGGGCGCAAGCCACGCTCGAGGAGCACGCCTCCGACGAGCGCGAGTGGACCTATGAGCTTGACCAGTTCGAGCGCGCCGAAACCCACGACGAAGTCTGGAACGCCGCGCAACGTCAACTCTTGCGCAGCGGCGTGATCCACAACTACCTGCGCATGTACTGGGGCAAGATGGTGCTCGCCTGGAGCGCGAGCCCGCAGGAAGCGCTCGCGATCGTGTTCGAGTTGAACAACCGTTGGGCGCTCGACGGCCGCGACCCGAACAGCAGCACCGGGATCACGTGGGTGTTCGGTCGCTACGACCGCCCGTGGGGCCCGGAGCGCGAGGTGTTCGGGAAGGTGAGGTACATGTCGCCGGAGAACACGCGCAAGAAGTTGCGGCTGGCGGCGTACCTCGAGCGCTGGGATGCGCAGGGTGGGTTGTTCAGCGGAAGTCGAGAGTGACGTCGGTCGTGGCGCTGTCGAAGAGCTCGACTTCGCGACGCAGTTCGCGGCCGCCGGGGAGCGTGGCGACAAGCGTGAAGCGCCCCGCGGGCAGCGACTGCGACAGCAACGTTCGCCCGAGTAAGGCGCCGTGGACATGTCGAAGCGCAAAGCGTCCGAAGCGCGGGGCGTAGCCGGTGACGTCGAACTGAACCGCTTGGCGATGGCCGTTCGCCTTCACGAGTTCGATGCTCGCGACGCTGCTCCAGAACTCGCGGTCTCGCGGCGCCTCCTCATCGCTGCCGATGAAGCCCTGCGTCGAGCCCGCTTCCCGGTCGGCAGCGTTGGGCGCCCCCTGCGCTGCCACACGCAGGTGCGCTCCCGACCCGGGCTCCAACTCGACCTCGTGGACGGCGCCGCTCACGAGCATCACGTCGCGCTGGGCGGAGCCCACCTCGGGACGCGCGCGGAAACCGTGACGCCCCGTCACCCAGGCCCCGGCCACGCGGACCCGCAGCGGGCCGGGCGCGAGCTGGAAGGCGAGCGGCCAGCTATCTGCATCCCAGGCGTCGGTGGTCTCGATCAACGCGACGTCCGTCTCGCTGTCGATCAGGCTGACGCTCAGACCGCTGCTGAGCAAGGCGCCCGTCGCGTCGACGGCGCGGAGTTCGAGGGTCGCGGGTGCGCGCGCGGCGGCTACGCGAAGCTCGACGTCGACACGCGTGGCGTCTGCGGGCACTGTCACGTGCACCGGGCGCCAAGGTCGGTCGCGAGCGAGCCAACCCACGAGATAGTCGGCGGGCGCTTCGACCTCACAGACAAACAAGCCGGGTTCGATCGGGCGCGGGCCGAAGAGCGGTTCCTCGTCGCCAGCGGACGGATCTCGCAGCACCATCAGGCGCGGCATCTCGGGCGACTCGTGCCACGCGCCTGCGGAACCGATCTCGTAGTAGGCATCGGGTTCGGTGAGTGTCGCGCCCCACTCGTCGAGCACTCGGATCATGAGGTGTGGTCGCGAGAGGACCAACTCATGACGCGTCCCGTCCGTGGCGAAGCTGCGCTCACCGAGTCGGCGCGAAGTTTCGTCCCATGAGCGTGACGGCGCTGCCCAGATCTCGTAGTTCCCCGGGAGCAGACCGCCGAACTCGAAACGACCGTCGTTGCGAGTGAGCGTTTCGCCGCGGGAGAGGAGCGTGCTGTCGCGAAGGCGGACGCTGCTCCATGGACGGTCTGCCGCGAGCGCCGAGCCGTCACGCGGCGCCAAGCTCACGGCGCGCGCACTCAGGTGAACTCCTGCAGCAGGCTCACCGTGCTCGTCGACCAAGCGCCCGAGCAGCATGGCCCGCGCAGGCAAGTGAACCTCGACGGGGCCCTCTGGAGGAGAGGCGAAGTCGACTTCGAAGCGCGGCGAGAAGCCGGCACCCAAGTGATAAGGCGTGTCCCAAGACAGCGTGCGTTCGCCGAGCGTCTGCGCGCCCAAGCCGCGCGCCAGGACCGCGAGCTCGCCGTGCCGCGTGACCTTGAGACGTGCGCGGCCGTCGGCGTCTGTGCGCCGACCGCTCCCGAGTCGTGAGAGGTCGGTCGTGGCGGGCACGAGCTGCACGTCGGCTTGGGCGGGCGCGCCGTCGGGACCGAACACGTGGACGTCGATCTCGGCGCCGGCCGTCAGGCCGCAGCTCGTGTCGAAGGCTTCGTCACTGCGATCCGGGAAACCGAAGGTGACTGTGCTCGGGATGAATCCTGGGAACTCGGCCCGAACCCAGTAGGCACCGTTCCCTGCGCCGCGCTCGGCCTCGAGGACGGCGAGCGGCAAGCGCAACTCGCAACGGCCGTCGGTACCGGTGCGCGCGGTGTCGAGCGCGGGCAAGTGTTCTTTCATGCTGCGCGCGAACCCGCCCGTCACGAGTGCGCCCTCGATGCCTGGCGATTGAGCGCCGCGCCGGCCTTGCTTCAACTCGTAGACGCGCACCCGGAGCACCCGCGCCGGCTCGGGCGGATCCAAACGCTGCAACGCCTCAGCGGATGCGGCGCGCGAACTCACAGGGCTCGAGGCTGACTCGGCCGCGGGAAGGAGCGCCGCGTCCGTGAGAGAGGGTGACGACCCGTTCGCCGGTTCCGAATCGAGCTCGCCCGGCGACGTGGCCACGAGCACGAGGATCATGCTCAGGATCACGAGGCCACCGGCAACAATCACAACTCGCACGGGATCGAGGCCTTTCGGATCGAGATCAGCTCGGGTTCATTTACTGGCTGGGACGCGCCGCTCAACGAAAGTCGAGCGTGACCTCTGTTGTAACGCCGTCGAAGAGTTCGATCTCGCGACGCAGTTCGCGGCCGCCGGGGAGCGTGGCGACGAGGGTGTACAGACCCGGCGTGAGCACTTCCGAAGTTGCAGGCGTCGAACTGTGAATCCAGTTGTCGAGCCAGCGCTGGTTGGGATCCACCGCGCCTGCGGGGATGTCTTCCGAACGGTGGCCGAACAGCACGGGCGTACGCCAGCGCGCGGGAGTCATCAAGGTCAGTCGGACGGTTCGTGCGACGAACTCGACCTCTTCGGGTGAACGGACGAATCCACGGGCAGCGGTTCGGTCGGCATCGTCGGGTGCGGCGCTGCAGGAAACATGCAGTCGCGCGCCGAGGCCCAGCGTCACGGTCGAGGAGGACTCTTCGCCGGCGCGGACGTCCACCAAGACTTCGTCGCCGCCGAATCTTCGTGCCGGGTAGTAATCGGCCGCGCCGATCGGAAAGGTGGTGCCCTCGACGAGGACGCGGTATGCGCCCGCTTGCAGCTCAAGGCGCAACGGTTCTGGGAGAGTGGCGTGCGTGTTGCGGAACTCCAAGATCGCAGCGCCAGACTGCTCATCGAACACGTGCACATTGAAAGACTGAGCAACCGGCGCTCCCAGGTGATCACGCACGTCGAGCAGGACGGCGCCGAGCGGAGCGGGGCTGGGTACGTTCAGCGTCACGTCCACACGTTCATTTGTGTTCGGGATGTGCACTTCGAGTGGACGCCAGGGCAGCAAGCGATGTGCGACACCAACCAGATACGTCGCGCCCGGTTCGACCTCGAAGAGCTTGGAGTCGGTGCCTTCCGTGAGTGCGGGCGGCGGGTCGTCGTCGCGCACAGAACCCAAGAGCTCGCTGTCGGAGCGGCGCACCACGATCAGGAGCGGCACGTCGGGCAGCTCCGTGAGCTGCAGCCGAGAACCTGAACTCGACATCGACGGCTGCGGGATCCGCTCGCGCGTCGCGGTCTGCACCTTGCTGCGCGGGGAACCCATCAGCTCGAACAGCGAGCCCACCGAGACAGCCGACTCGGCCGACGCCGCGCTTGTTTCCGCTGGCGGCTCCAACAGCAGCGGGTCGCTCTCCCAGTTGAGGCGCACCGCAAGCAAGGGCGCCCCGAAGATCAGCTCGAGTTCGCGTCCGTCGGCGGGCACGGGGGTGTCGGTGAGCGAAGCGTCCTTGGCGCTGAAGCTGAACCGGTCGAAACTTCCACGGACCCAGAAGCGCCCGGCGCGCAAGCCCGTGATCTCGAAGCGGCCGTCGGCGTCGGTGACGATGCCCATCACGATCGGCAGACCAGGAGCTGCGAGGAACGCGGCGAGGCGTTCAGCGGAGTTGTTGGGGCCGAGCAGGGGTGCGTTTTCGTGCCGCAAGTGCAGGACCACGTCGCGCATCGGCTGGCCTGTGGCATCCACGACCCGACCGCGCATCACGCCCTCACCTCCGAGCCGGAGCACGATCGGTTCCGACGGCGGCGCGTCGACGCTCAGCTCGATCAGAGGCGTGACACCGGAGCCGTTGCCCCATCCGCCGGCCCGAGGGTCTTGGCTGCCGGAGAAAAAGCGGTAGGAGCCCGAGTGCTCGAGTTGGAAGCGCGCGCTGCCGTCTTGATCCGAAAAGAAGTTCGCGCCGCGTGACTTCCGAAGCCCGTCCACGAACTGGTAGGCATTCACGCTCTGTCCCGCAGCCGGCTGTCCGTCCGCGCGCAACACAAGCACTTCGATGTCGGCCTGCAGCGGGACCTCGAGCCGATGCTCACCCAAGTCTCGCGGCGCACTTGGAAGCGGCAACTCCAAGGTGCCTTTCATCGACGGCGCGACGCGGGCGGTGATCAGCAAGCGGGACGCAACCTCCGCGTGCGCCGATTCAACAAGTGCCCACGGGATCGACAGCGTCGCGCGTCCCTCCCCGTCGGTGACACGTCGCGTGAGTTCGAACCCGCTGACCATCATGGGCTGATGCGCCGACGCGACCACCTCCGTCGCTGCGACGGGTCGATCGCCACCCTCGGGGCCGGTGAAGACCACTCGCACGCTCAGCTCCACGACCCCGCCGGGCAACGCGAGCGAGCTCGATGCTTGAGGTGCGTCAAGCATGGCTGCTGTCACGGTGTCCGGGCGCGGCGTGGGCTCGGCGCCAGACTGGTCAGGTGCTGCGTCGGGGAGCGACGCGCTTGAGCGCTGAAACGTCTCCGCATCGGACTCGTCACGCGGCTCGTCGCCGAACAGCACGAGCAGCGCGATCACCAAGACCGCGCCTACGGCACCTGCCAACAGAATCGATCGTCCCACCCACAATCCTCGCCGCCTGACCTCGGGGAGTTTGGCACGACTCTACCGGAGCGCCTCGAAGGCGTGGGAGCGAAGCCCCGTGATAGACTCCGGCACCTTCCAGTTGCACCGCGCTGCCATCCGATGAGGACCAGCGCACCTGCCCGCGCCGCGCTCCCCGACTGCGGCGCGCCCCACCTCGCATCGCGCGTTTCGTCGCGCCCCCCACCATGAAGATCCTGCTCGCCTCGGTGTCCTTCACCACGCCGTACACGCCGCAGCGGCGCTTCCTGTCGCTGGGGTACTTGCACGCGCACGCGGCGCAAGACGAAGTCATCGGGCCGCGCACCGACATCGAGCATGAGTACTTCGATCCGTCGATCCGCAACCCGGAGGAGATCGCGCAGGCGATCGTGGCCAAGCAGCCCGACCTGCTCGGCTTCACTTGCTACGTGTGGAACACGCAAGACGTGCTGCACATTTGCGAGCACGTCCGCAAGTTGCGGCCCGCGTGCAAGATCATCCTGGGCGGGCCTGAGGTCTCCTACAAATACGTGAAGGTGCTCGACGCCAACCCGGCCGTCGACTGGATCTGCGTGAACGAAGGCGAAGAGACCTTCCGCGAGTTGTTGCGCGCGTTGCTCACCGAGGGCGACGACGCCACCAAGAGCATCGCGGGTCTCGCCTACCGCGGCGCCGATGGCGTGCCGAACCTGCCTGAGCCGCGCCCGTACCTGAAAGACCTCGACACCTTGCCGTCGCCGTATCTCACCGGCGTGCTCGACGTGTGCGACATCCGCGGCGGCGCCAACTACCAGACCGCGCGCGGCTGCCCGTTCACCTGCAGCTACTGCGACTACGGGCGCAACCAGCCGTACTACGAGTTCTCACTCGAGCGCGTCGAAGCCGAGATCAAGTACTTCAAGCAGCACGACGCGCGGATCCTGTTCAACGTGGATCCCACCTTCAACTACAGCCGCAAGCGCGCCGAGGCGATCCTCGATCTGCTGATCACGAACGACGTGAAAGCGATCCACTGGTTCGAGGTCTTCCCGAGCCTGATCAACAACGATCTCGTGGAGCTGCTCGACAAGTCGTACTTGTCGTTCGTGGGCGTGGGCATCCAGAGCGCGAACAAGGAAACCATGCGCAACATCCGGCGCGTGTGGAAGCCCGACAAGGTGGCGCCGCTGCTCGACTCACTCAAGTTCCGCAAGAACATCATGCTCTCCTACGAGATCATCATGGGCTTGCCCGGCGACGGCGTGCAGGACTACGTGGACACCATGTCGTGGACCTACGACCGCGAGCCCGCCGACATCAAGTCGTTCAACTTGGCGATCCTGCCGCGCACGCCGCTCGAGAAGGAAGTCGAGAAGTGGGGCATCGAGTACGACCCCGACATCGGTCACGAGATCCTCAAGACCGACTTCATGACGCACCAGGATGTGCTCATCGGCAAGGCCGTCAACGACTGGCACCGCATCCTGCAGAAGGCCTTCTTCCTGCTGCACCGCGTGACCCAACGCCCCGCCGGCGAGCTGCTGCGCGACTGGGCCTGGAAGGTCTATCACGCCGGTCACCACGGCAGCATCCCCGACCTGCAAGTGCACCGCATCGACACCGCGCTCGTGGAAGCACTCGGCAACTTGTGGGGTGAGTACGTGTCCGAGCAGTGCGCCGCCGCCAAGGTCCCCGACGTGTCCGCGCCGCTGCGCGACGTGGTGCGCTACATGTTCTTCCGCCGCTCGCGCACTTGGGCGTCAGCCTTCTTCGCCGACGTGCGTGACATCTACTTCAACGAGCCGTATCCCGAGCTGCACCGCTACTACACGGTGACGGCTGAGGCGTTGCCCGCGGGCTCCGCAAACGCGAGCGCGGCCGACACGAACTCGACCGGCACGGTGGCTGGCGACGCAACCGCCGCTGGCGCCACTGGCACCCCCGCCGACATCAGCGCGGCCGTGCCGAAACTCGGCGGCGAAGTCGACCGCCACGAGTTCACCTACGACATGCACGACCTCTACGCGCTGCAAGACGCCGAGCCGATGCTCGCCGTGCAGCCCAAGCGCACCGAGTACGTGTTCTTCATGACGCCGCAACACGGTGCCGGTTGCGGCATCGTGATCGACGACGCCTCGCGCTGCTTCCTCGAGCTCGTCGACGGCACGCGCACGGTGGCGCAGATCGCCGAGATCTTGGAGCGCGAACAGAGCGCCGAGATGGCAGCGCTCGCCCCCGCGCTCTACGCCGGCTTCGCGGCCACAGGCATCTTCGACCGTCCGCGCTTCCTCACCGACTTCGAGGACGGCAAGATCACCTGGCAGTCGTGCTTCCCCGAGGTGTACCGCGCGTACCACTGAGCGCGCGGCGCACGGCTGACGCGATCGGCCGCGCCCCACCGCCTGACTGCGCTCGCGCGATCGACTCCGCCTAGGCGAACTGTTCGCTCAGCACGCGATGACGGTGCGCGAACATGCGCTCGAGTTTGCGGCGCACGAACCAGCCCGCGACCCAGCGTGAGAGCGGCTCGAGCGGCAGCGTGTAGTCCACGTGATCGGTGAGACGTGAGCGCTGCGGGCCGAGCGATTCCATGCGGTGGCTGTGCACCCAGCGCGCAAACGGTCCGCGCGTCTGTTCGTCGACGAAGCCGTGCGGACGCTGCACGTCGCGGTGGTCGGCGACCCAACGCAGGCGCAACGGCCAGCGCCCCACGCGCAGCACCACCCGCGCGCCGTTCTCGAGCCGCGCGGGCGCGCGTTCCACCTGCACGGGCTCCGAAGGCGGGATCATCAGCGGCAGCGCCTCGGGTTGCAGGTGCCAGTCGAAGAGCGCTTCCACGGACACCGGGAGCTCGACCGAGAGTTCGAAAATCGCCACGTCAGTCGAGGGCTCGTAGCCAGCGCGCCAGCTTCGCGCTCGTCCTGAGCAAGCGCACGCCGCGCGGTCCACGCCGTGGTCCGCGCACGCCCTCGCCGCCCACGATCACCTCGCACCCGTCGGGCAACAGATCTCGCAACTTGGCGAGCACACGATCGGTGCCCACGCCGCCGCTGGAGAGCGAGACGCTGAGTGCGACCGCGCGCGCATCGAGTTCCTCCGCGGCGCCCGCGATGTCTTCGAGCGGCGTCTGCACACCGAGGCGACGACTGGGAACCCCCAGGGCCGCGCAGAAGACCGCGACCATACTCAGGCCCAAGCCGTGTTCTTCGCCGGGCAGAGTCGTGATGACCACCGGACCCAGCTCGCGCTGCGGGATGCGCTCGAGCAACTCGGCGCGCTGCTCGAGCAGCACTTCCTCGAGCACTTCGGCGGCGAGGTGTTCATGACGCACGTGGATCTCGCCGTCGGCCCAAGCGCGCCCCACCAAGCGCAGGAACGGAGCCGCGCGCTCGCTGATCCAACGCATCGGGTTGGCGTCCACGAGGGAGTCGCGCAGGGCGTCGCGCAGGGCGATGTCGTCGAGCCTGGAAGCGTGCGTGAGCCACGCGCGCAGCTCCGTGTCGACGACGGGTTCGGGTGTGGGTTCGCTGAGCAACTCGTCGAGCTCGGCATCCTCGAGCTGCAACAAGCTGCCAGCGCGATGCCCGCGCGAGAGTGCTTCGGAGACCCGCCGCAGCCGACGCAACTGCTCCTCGGTGTAGCGGCGATGGCCCGAGGGCAGGCGCACAGGCACGGGCGTGCCGTAGCGGCGCTCCCACATGCGCAAGGTGTCCACGGAGATGCCCGTGGCTTTGGCGACACGCCCCACGGACAGCGAAGGTTCTGCGCTCTGCGATTCAACCGTCATGACTTCCCCCAGGAATGTTGACTAAATGTTTTCCTAGACATTGGCGACCACCGCCCGCTGAGTCAATCGTTTTTCCTGGACACAGAGGTGTTCCGATCGGCTTCGAGCGCTGGCTCGTGGACCCGAGAGCTCCCCTCTGCCGGCTGGACGACTCGACCGGGAAGCCCCTCGGAGCCGCGCTCTGCCGACACCCGCTGAGCCGCGCCTGCGAAATCTGCGCTCAGGAACCGTAGGCTCCGGCCCGCACCCGAGCCCCCCGATCAACCCGAGACGTCCCGAATGGAACCTGCCCCCACGCGCGCGACCGCTGCGTCCCCCCGCTCCGCCGTACCTGGAAGCACCGACGCAGAGGCGAACGCCCCCGCGTGGCTCGCCGATCTCGAGCGCGAGGTGCAGACACACCCGGCCGTTCAACACCCGCTGCTCGCACGCTTTGCCACCCAGCCGCTCGAACGCCAGGACGCCTTGCTCTTCGGCTTGCAACACCACGCGCTGGTCGGCTGCTTCACGCGCTACATGGAACTGCTGCTGCTGCGCGCACCGAGCTCCACCGAAAAGCTCTGGCTCGCCAAGGTGCTCGTCGACGAGTACGGCGAGGGCAGCGACGGGCGCGATCACGCCACGCTCTACGCCGAATTCCTCGTGGCTGCCGGCGCGCACTCGGGCGAGCCCGAGAGCACACCGCTGTGCCCGGAAGTCTGGGAGTTCATCGACACGCACCTGCAACTCTGCCGCGAGGAGCCGTACCTCGTCGGGCTCGGCGCCCTGGGCCCCGGACACGAGTGGGCCATCCCGGGCATGTTCGCGCAGATCATCCCCGGCTTGGAGCGCGCCGGCTTCACGCCGCAGGAACGGCTCTACTTCGATCTGCACACCGAGCAAGACGTGGACCACGGCGCGTGGATGACCGAGGTGCTGGCCACGATGGTCACGAGCGAGGCCGACCGTCAACTCGTGCGTCGCGGTGCACGACGTTCGCTCGACGCCCGGGCGCGGCTCTGGAGCAGCATCGAGCGTCGCATGACCGGCGCCGCGAGCGAGCCCCTGGAGAGCCCCGGCGACCTGCGTGCGCTGCGCCCCGCCGTGAACGCTGTGGTCCTCGGGAACGCCACCCAGCTGCTGCCCGCCAGCGCAGGCTGAGGCGCGCGACCGGTTCGAATCCGCGAGGAGCCCACGCCTCAGGCCAGCGCGCACTGCGCTTGATGCCGCCCGCCACCGCGCCCTACGATGGCGGCTCGCTAGGGGTGTCTGCGAGCGGTCTCGCGGGCTGAGAACACACCCTCGAACCTGATCAGCGCGCGTCGGCACTCGCCGGCGCCCTGCGGAGGAAAGCGATGAGCGCGTCGAACGTGCCGTCTTTACCCCAGCTTGGTAACAACCCGTCCTCGCGCGCCGAGGGCACCTCGCCCGGCAGCTTCGCGAACGGCCCGCGCGTGGGCACGCCGTGGACCTTCAGCTCGCCCGACACGCCCGGCATGCCGCAACCCAGCGACAAGACCGCGTGGGACTTCATGCCCGACGATTGGAAGTGCGTCGACCGAGAGAACAGTGCACGCGCGGGAGCGTGGCAAGCCCCCGCCGGCTTCGTGGCGGTCACGCAGCTCGAGCACGCGCGCCTCGGTGAGGTCACGTCCGAGATGAAGCGCGTGTCCGAACGCGAAGGACATCTCACGCCCGAGCAAGTGCGCGACGAGATCGCCGCCGGTCGCATGGTGATCCCCGCCAACCGCAACCATCTCAAGCACGCGCTCGACCCGATGGCGATCGGACGCGCGAGCCGCACCAAGATCAACGCGAACATGGGCGCGTCGCCGATCAGCTCCGGCACCGACGAAGAAGTCGAGAAGCTGCGTTGGGCCGAGCGCTGGGGCGCCGACACGGTGATGGACCTGAGCACCGGCGGCGACCTCGACGCCTGCCGCAACGCGATCATCGGTGCGAGCACCACCCCCATCGGCACCGTGCCGATCTACTCGATGATCCTCGACCGCAAGATCGAGGACCTCGACCGCGCGATGGTGCTCGAGACGCTCGAACACCAAGCGCAGCAGGGCGTGGACTACTTCACGATCCACGCCGGGCTGCTGCGCGAGCACCTGCCCTTCGTGGCCAAGCGCCTCATCGGCATCGTGTCGCGCGGCGGTTCGCTGCTCGCCAAGTGGATGATCCACCACGGCGAACAGAACCTGATGAACACGCTGTGGGAAGACATCTGCGACGTGATGCGCGAGCACGACGTCACCTTCTCCATCGGCGACGGTCTGCGCCCCGGCGGTCTCGCCGACGCCACCGACGAAGCGCAACTCGGTGAACTCGCCGAGCTCGGCAAGCTCACGGAACGCGCCTGGCGCAAGGGCGTGCAGGTGATGATCGAAGGTCCCGGCCACGTGCCGCTGGACCAGATCGAATACAACATGAAGCTGCAGCGCGCGCTGTGTCATGGCGCGCCCTTCTACGTGCTCGGTCCGCTCGTCACCGACATCTTCCCGGGCTACGACCACATCACGAGCTGCATCGGCGCGACCAACGCCGCCTGGCACGGCGCCTCGATGCTCTGCTACGTCACGCCCAAGGAACACCTCGGGCTGCCCAAGAAAGACGACGTCAAGCAAGGCTGCATCGCCTACAAGATCGCCGCGCACGCTGCCGACATCGCACTCGGCATCCCCGGCGTGCGCGACCGCGACGACGAGCTCACCAAGGCCCGCGCCGCGCTCAACTGGGAGAAGCACTTCGAGCTCTCCTTCGACCCCGACACGGCGCGCGCCTACCACGACGAAGACCTCGACGTGGACACCGACTTCTGCGCCATGTGCGGCCACGACTGGTGCTCGGTACGCATCAGCAAGGAGATCACCGAGTTCGTGTCCGGCAAGGATGAGAGCTACGCCTGGGACAAGGCCAAGGTGTCGGCCGCGCTGAGCGACGAACAACGCGCGATCCTCGAACAACGCGGTCACCTCACGCCCGCCGAGCTGCATCGCCTGGCCAACAAGACCGTCGGCAAGCTGCAGGCCACCGACGATGGCAAGGCCGTGTGCCACTCCGACCTCGCCGACGACGACACCGCGCGCAAGCTGCAAGCGCAACAGGAAGCCGGCGCATGAGGTCGCGTGCACCGCGGTACGGCGCCGCGCTCCTGCTCGCCGCCCTCACGCTCGTGGCGCCCGGCTGCGCCAGCGTCGGTGACTGGTTCGCCTTCGGTCCCGACTGGGTCGCGGTCGACACACGCACGGGCGAGTCGGTCACGCTCGAGCAGATGGCCGACGAGCTCGCCAGCGCCGACGTCGTCTTCCTCGGCGAGCTGCACGACAGCCCCGTCGGGCACGCGCTGCAGGCCGACTTGCTCGCGCTGCTCGGTGAGCGTCGCCCGGAAGTCGTGCTCTCACTCGAGATGTTCGAACGCGACGTGCAAGCCGAGCTCGATCGCTACCTCGCCGGCGAGCTGAGCGAAGACGCCTTCCTCGAGAACGCGCGCCCCTGGCCACGCTACGCCAGCGACTACCGCCCCGCCGTGGAGTGGGCGCGCGAGCACGGACGCCCCGTGCTCGCCGCCAACGTGCCGCGTCCGCTCGCCAAGCGCGTGGCCACCGACGGCCTCGCCGCCGTGAGCAACGAAACCCACGTGCCGCTCTTCGTGGACCACTCAGACGGCGAATACCGCACGCGCTTCGACGCCACCATGGCCGGTCACGGCAGCATCGACGATGGCGCGATGGCGCGCTACTTCGCCGCGCAGTGCCTCAAGGACGAAGTCATGGCGCAGAGCATCGCGGCCTCGCTGCAACGCGACCACCGCGGCGCGCTCGTGGTGCACCTCTGCGGCAACTTCCACTCGGACTTCGGGCTCGGCACCGTGGAGCGCTTGGAGCGTCGCGCGGGCAAGTTCGAGCGCAGGATCGTGAGCATGCGACGCGGTCCGCGCGACGCGCGACCCCTCAGCAACCAGGACCGCGCGTCGGCAGACTACCTCTGGCTCGTGCGCCGCTGAGCACGACGCGCACGGGCTACTCGGCCAAGATCAACTCGAGCGCGCCGCTGAGCGCGAAGCCTGCGGGCGCCTCCTGGTCGAAGACGGCCCACTGCGTGAACACGCTCATGCCGTCGAGCGCGGGGTCCTCGGGCAAGGGCGCGTTGACCAGCGCACGACCGGTGAGGCCCGTGACGCTGCTGAACATCTTGCCCGGGGGCAGCGGGTTCACGTAGAGCGTGCCGCCTTTGAAGGGCAGCTCGAAGTCCGCGAAGCTCGCCACCAACACGGCGTTGCTGCTCGGCGCGGCGCTGGCCAGCGCGACCGCGAAGTCCGCGTTGCCCAGGAAGGGCAGACCGCCGCGCGTGGTGATCAGCGGCGTCACGCCGCCGGCCCCCGCCAAGCCGTCACCGAAGGCCACGACCTCGGCTTGGGTCAAGTTCTGGACCGCTTGCAGCAAGGCGGTCACGTCGAGCAAACCAGAACCCTGTGCGTTGGGCGAGGCGCCCATGTCGCGCGCCGTGTCCTGGATCAGCGTGCGCACCTGCGGGGCGGTGAGTTCGGGACGCAACGAGAAGGCCAGCGCGGCGGCGGCGGCCACGTGCGGCGCCGCGAAGCTCGTGCCGCTGCTCGTGAGTGTGCCCGAGTTCAGGTTGAGCATCAGCACGTCTTCGCCGGGCGCTGCGACTTCGACTTCGGGACCCTGGTTCGAGAAGCCGGAGATGCTGTGGAAGCGGTTGCTCGACGCGACGGCCATGACCTCCGGGCGCGTGGCCGGGTAGGACACACCGAAGCCGTTGTTGCCGGACGCGCAGTCCACGAACACGCCGGCGTTCTCAGCCGCCACCAAGGCCGCGTCGATGGCCGAGGACGCGGGAACCACCAAGCTCATCGTGATCACGCGCGCGCCGTTGTCGACGGCGTAGAGGATCGCGTCGTCGAGGATCGAGGCGTCGGGACCGAAGGAACCCACGTTGAGCGGCATCACCGTGGCGCCCTGACCGTCGACCGCACCGCCTGCGAGACCGGCCATGTCGAGACCGTTGCCCGACACCGCGCCGATCACGCTGGCCACCGAGGTGCCGTGGTTGATCGCGCCGTTCGGGTCGTTGTCGTTGTTCGGGAAATCCCAGCCGCGCACGTCGTCGACGTAGCCGTTGCCGTCGTCGTCGGCGCCGTTGAGGGTCTCGTCGGTGTTGTCCCAGATCGCGGCGGCCAGGTCGGCGTGCGTCCAGTCGCTGCCGCTGTCGAGCACGGCCACGACCACCGAGGGGTCACCGTCTTCGATGTCCCAGGCGTCGGTCGCGCGCACGTCGGAGCCGACGGTGCCGCCCGACTGCCCGGTGTTCGCGAGCGCCCATTGATTGGGGAACTGCGCGTCGTTGGGGATCTCGGTGTAGCTGCCGCGGAACTGCGGCTCGGCGAAACGCACGAGGCCGCTGGCGAGCAGCGCGTCGATCACGTCGGCGTGTGCGCGCTCGCTCGGGAAGGCGAGGTCTGCGATGCCGAGTCGGTTCTGTCGCAACACGCTCAGGTTCGCGAGTCGTGCGTCGCGGGAGGCCAGCTCCGTGAGCGCGGCGCTCAGGTCGAGCTGCAGGTCGTGCGGCTGCACGCTCACGCGCCCGGCGAGCGCCTCGAAGACCTGGCCACCCTCGCGGCGCTGGAGCAGGCCGTCGACGACCTCGTCGGCCGGGGTCAGCTGCGCCGCGGCCTTGCCGGGCAACACGAGCAGGGCGAGCGCGCCCAGCCAAAGGGACATGTCACGGGTTCTGCGAGCACACGGGGAGCGCAAGGGCTCTCTCCTCTTCTCGGGATCAGGGAGCGCCGACGACGAGCGTCAGCCAAGTCACGCGCATCGGGACGCGAGACCAGAACATGCCGGTTGAGACTATCCCGAGCAGCCCGATCCGGCCATGGGCCTCGCGCCCGACAAAGCCAAGGATTCGGCGCGCGCCGGCCGCGAGACGCGTGCGGCGCCACGCCGCGCCGCGCGCAGCTCAGCGCGCCTTGGCCGCCCACTCGAGCATGTTCTGCAGCAGATGACGCGGCAGGTCGGCCGCGCCGGGCCCGCGTTCGAGCGTGGGCAGCAGGTCGAGCGTGCTGAGCAGCACGCGACCACGACCGTGCGAGACCCAGCCCAGAGCCGTGCCGAGCTCGAGTTGATGATCGGACGTGGTGCCGATCACCCGCTGCAGACCCCGTGCTCGGAGCCCGTAGAGCGGCGTGCCGTAGTGCACGAGCTCCTGCCACGCACGACCCAGCGCGCCGTTGGCGGGTAAGCCGGCGAGCAGCGCGTGCGGGCGCGCGAAGAAGCCGCCGCCCAACCAGTAGCGCTCCATCTTGAGCCGACGCACGTCGCGCAGCACGCCGAGTCGTTCGAGCGTGCGCGCCCAGTCGTCGGTGTGATTCAGCACGATCAAGGTGGTGCCGTGTTCGTGAACGCGTCGCAGCAGGTTCTGTGCGATCTCGCGAAGCACCTCGCCGTGACTCGGGCGCGTCCACATCAGCTGCACGCGCGAGGCTTCGTGGAGTTGTTGGTACTCGAGTTCGAGCGCGACGGGCACGCCGGCTTCGAGTCGCACCAAGCGGCCGTGCACTTCGTCGGGGCGTTCGTCGGGCCAACGCGCGAACACGGGTTCGCCGTCGAGGCGCAAGCGCACGCCACCGGCGGTCAGCGCCGAGAAGCGGTAGCGGCCGCTCTCCGGCGGCACGATCGCACCGCGCCAACGCAGCGTGTAAGGCGCGTCGAGCCCGGCGGGCGGCGCTTCGGGATCGAAGATCACGTCGATCGAGTCGGGGAAGGAACGCTGCACGCGGTGCTCGAAGTCGGCGCCCGTGAAGAGCTCACGTTGCAAGCCGGCTGCGGCCTCGGGCGCTGTGCTGCGACGGAACACCGCGGCGGGCACGAGCTCGCTGGGTTCGGGATCGAGGTCGGCCACCAGCACCCAATCGCGCGCGGGCCCGTTCACGGAGAAGCGCGGCAGCGGCTGCTTGCGTTGCTCGCGGAAGTGCTGCGCGAGACGCCCGCGTGCGTCGTCGAGCAGCGCGCCGCCGGGCGGCACGGGCCGATGTCGCCCATCGACGGCGAGCAGCCACTCGTGCGTGCGCGCGCGCACGACCGGCTCGGCGCCGCCCGCTTGCACGAGGCGCGCCGTGAGGCGCAACCAACCCGGCTCGGCGGCCAAGGCGAGCACGTGATCGCGCAGCAACTCTTGCGGCGCGCCGTTGCCGACGAGCTGCACTTCGTGGCGTTCATCCAGCAGACGCCGGCCGCCCTGGTCGAGCACCTCGAGCTGCAGTTCATGCGCGCCCTCGACGCCCAGCTCGTCGACCCAACCGAGGTCGAGACGCAACTCGGTCGGCAGCCGCGCGCCGTCGTGCACGGGTCGCACCTGCAACACCGACGCGTGCGCTTTGATCGCGAGCAAGCTCGGCGCCGAGGCGCGCGCCAGGATCGCGGGGTCGCCCTTGGGCCGCCGGCGCGCGTCGACCAAGCCCGAGTGGTTCTCGATCTTCTGGTCGTCCCAACCGTTGATCACGTAGCCGTCGGCCACGCCGTCGAGACGCAGGTTCTCGATCACGCGCGCGTGGTAGTCGTAGACCACGTCGCCGAAGCTGGCGAAGAGCGCGTCGAGCGTGGCGTCGTCGTGTGGCCATCCGCGTGCGCGAAAATCGCTGCGCCAGGCGGCGAGACGCGCGGCGTAGTCGGCGCCGTCCCAACCGAGCGGCTGCCCCTGCCACTCGGCCACCAGGGAAGCGAGTTGCGGCGGGCTGCCGATGGCGCCGTCCTCGCCGAAGAAGACCACGTTGGCGCGATCGCTCGTGCGCAGCAGGTGTTCCTCGGGGCCGCGCCAGAACTCGTCGCGCCACACGCCGGGACCGGGCGCGTGATGCTGATCGAACCAGCCGTTCGTGTGCAGGCCCGCCTCGCCGGGCCGCGCGTGCAGCCCCCACTCCGGTGCGTCGGTCTCGGCCCAGGCCGAGGTGTAGGTGAGCAACAGGTCGGGCGCGAGCAACTGCCCGTCGGCGAGGTCGCGTCGTGCGCGTTCGCCCGGCGCTTCGCTGGCCTCGTTGATCATGTTCGCCACGATCACGCTGGGATGTCGACGCGCCAACACGAGCAAGCGCAACCAACGTTCGCGCGCCAAGGCCGCGCTCAGTTCACCGCCGCCCACGCTCGCGTAGCCACCGGGTTCCAGGTGTGCGAAGAGCCCGAGTCGGTCGTGCCAAGGCAGCAGCGACGGGTGCACGTGGTTGCGATGATGGTTGAGCATGTCGAGGCCGAGCGCGCGCGCGCTCTCGACCTGGCGTCGCGCGAGAGCGGGGCTCGGCACGCCGCCCGTGATCGGCCAGTAACCCCACGAGATGGCGGAGCGCAGCATGCGACGCCGGCCGTCGAGCTCGAGGCGCGCGTCGTCACCCAATCCGACCAGACGCAACTGGCGCAGCCCGAAGACGTGGCTCACACGATGCTGCTCGAACTCCACGTGCACGCGCAGCAGGTGCGGCGCCTCCGGTGACCAGCGCGGCGCATCGGGCAACTCGAGCGCGAGACGCAAGCGACCGCGCCCGCCTGCGGCCGGGAGCGCCACGAAGGTCTGCGTCTGGAAGAGCGCCTGCGCGCCGCGGGCGGCGGGATCCTCGACCTTCACGCGCAGCGACGCGCGCTCGCTCAGTCCCGGCTCAGCGCGACGCAGCTCGGGGAAGCTCGCACGACGGGGCGCGACTCCGCGGCGCGGCGGCGCGCCGGGCGCACGGCCGGTGTCGAGCTCGAGGTGCAGCAGCGCGGGCTCGCCGGGCGCACCGCTCTGCACCCAAAGATCCGCCACGTGTCGCTGCGGCCGGACGAGCAACTCGACACCGCCGAGCAGTCCGCCGAAGCCGTGCGCGGCGGGGATCTTGGCGTCGCCCCAGGTGTGGGCGTGCTCATCGCGCCAGCCGAAGTTGCCGCCGGGATCCGTCACGCGCACATCGAGTTGGTTCTGCGGACGGAGGAGATCCGGAAGCTCGAGTGGAACCTCGAAAGCGCTCAGGCCCACGTCGTCGCGGCCCACGAGTTGACGGTTCACGAAGACCTCGGCCCGTCGACCCACCGAGTGGAAGCGCAGGCTCAGCGACCAGCGCTCGGGGTGCTGCAACACGCCGGCGGGCAGCTCGAACGCACGCGACCACCAACTCACGCCGCGCGGGTCGGGCTCCTCGGGGCCGAAGAGCGCTTCAAGACTGGTGGGCACCTGCGCGGGCTGACCCCGCGCGAGGGCGTCCCATCCAGCGCTCGGAGCGCGCACGGGAAGCTCCTGGAGCGCGACGCCGGGCGGCAGCGGCTGCTCGTCGGGCCAAGTCGGGATCGGATCGCGCCACACACGCCAGCCGTCGCCCGAGAGATCCTGTGTGCGAGTCGGCTCGGCGCTGACCTGCGCGACGCTCGCTGCGCTGCCGGCCAGCAGGACGCACAGCGCGAGGAGCCAGGCGCGGGCGGACGGCCGGGGCGCCCGGCTCATGCGTCCTCGGAGTCGCCTTCAGAGATCTCGTTCCGTGGCGACGTGCCCTTCGACTTGGGGTGCTGCACCACCTCGACATCGCGGATCGGCGTGCCGTCGGCGGTGCGGCCGCTCACTTCGGGGTCTGCGCCAGGCGACGCCCCTCCTGCGCCCGGAGGGAAACCGCCACGCGAGAAACCGTCGAGGCCACGCCCGCTCATCTGCATGAACACGCCGCCGCGATCCCCGCTGGCGAAGCGCGCGCGCAGCTTGACCGCCAGAGGACGGCGCACGAAGGGCAGCAAGAGCGCCAAGCCGAGGGCGTCGGTGAGGAAGCCCGGCGCCACGAGCAGCACGCCCGCGAAGAGCAGCATGAAGTTCTCGACCAGCTCCGTGGCCGGCACCCGGCCTTCGCCGAGCTCGCGCTGAAAACGCTGCATGAGGCCGGCGCGCAGACTGCGTGAGAGCGCCACGCCCCCCACGGCGGTGGCCACGAGCAGGGCGAACACGTTGAGCCCGCCGATCTCCGCCGCCACGCGCACCATGAGCGCGATCTCGGCGAAAACCAGCAGAGCGAGGGTGAGCAGCAGAGGCATGACGGGGACCGAGTGAGAACGCCTGTTCATTTTGTACGAGTGGCAGCCACAAGTGCGCATTTCGCGCTCAAGTCGTGCAAAGCGCCTCCAGCTTAGCGACCTCGCCGACCGAAGACATGAGCGCAGATCACGCTGTTGAGAGTCGCCGCCATTCCGACCGTGGGCCGTCCGGGCTCCCGCAGCCGGACGGCACGAGAAGAGAGAGAAACATGGACCTTCGAGCCAAAACTCGACTGCCTTGGGCTGGGATCCTCGCGATCCTCTGCCTCTGCGCGCCGGCTCCGTGGGCACGCCCGGACGACGACGAGATCGACCTCACGGCGCTGTCCTTGGAAGACCTGCTGGGCGTGAAGGTCACGGTGACCTCCGCCAGCAAGAAGCCGCAAGACCTGCGCAAGACGCCGGCCGCGATCTACGTGCTCAGCCAAGAAGAGATCCGGCGCTCGGGCGTGACGAGCGTGGCGGAGGCGCTGCGACTCGTGCCCGGCATGCACGTGGTGCGCAACAACTCGCACAGCTGGGGCATCGGCCCGCGCGGCTTCAACTCGGGCTTCTCGAACAAGGTGCTCGTGCTGGTCGACGGCCGCGCCGTCTACGACCTGCTGCAAGCCGGCGTGTACTGGGACGTGCAGGACATGATCCTGGAAGACATCGATCGCATCGAAGTCATCCGCGGTCCGGGCGGCGCCATCTGGGGCGCCAACGCCATGAACGGCGTGATCAACATCATCACCAAGAAGGCCCAGGACACGCAGGGCAGCTTGGCCACGCTCGAGTTCGGCACCGAAGACCACCACATCTGGCAAGCGCGTCAGGGCGGGGCCTTCGAGGGCGGCGGCTACTGGCGCGTCTACGCCAAGAGCATGCGTCGCGACTCGATGGAGTTCGGCGGTGTCGAGGACCTCGACGAGTGGAACATGCGTCGCGCCGGCTTCCGCGCCGACTGGGACGAGAACGACGAGGGCGACACCTTCACCGTGCAAGGCGACGTCTACGACGGCACGGTGCACGGCTACAACTTCCGCGCCACGCCCATGGGCAACATCCCGCTCGACCTGAGCACGCGTGTCGGCGGCTTCAACGTGTTGGGACGTTGGACGCGCGAGGTCAGCGACGAGAACACCATCCAGGTGCAGTCGTACTTCGCGCGCACCGAACGCGAAGACCCGCTGCTCGGCGAAGACAACAACACCTTCGACATCGAGTTCAGCCAGCACCTCTCCGGGGATGACCTGCACGACTGGGTCTGGGGCGCCAACTACCGCGTGAGCCAGAGCAACTACCAGAACTCCGACCAGTTCGTGCTCGAGCCCGACCCGCGCACCAAAGGCATCGTGAGCTTCTTCGTCCAAGACGAGATGACCGTCGTGGACGACACCTTCTACGTGACGCTCGGCAGCAAGTTCGAGAACAACAGCTTCACCGACTGGGCGGTGCAACCCACCGCGCGCGCAGCCTGGACACCCACCTCGACCGAAACCGTGTGGGCCGCGGTCTCCAAGGCCGTCCGCACCCCGTCGACCATCGAGCGCGACGGCTACATCGCCTCCTTCGGCCTGCCCGGCTTCAACCCCGGCGACCCCGACACGCTCTTCGCCTACGTGCCCGGCCCCGACTTCGACAACGAAGAGCTGATCGCCTACGAGATCGGCTTCCGCAGTCAGGTGACCGACGACTTCTCGGTGGACGTGGCCGCCTACTACAACGAGTACGACAGCCTCGGCACCGAAGAACTCGGCGCCGACATCCCCATCGACGCCACCAGTGTGCTCGCGCCCTTCGTGGCCGAGAACAAAGGCTCGGGCATCGGCAAGGGCGTGGAAGTCAGCGCCGAGTGGATCGCCAGCGAGAGCTGGGAACTCGAGGGTTCGTACACCTACCTCGACCTCGCGCTCGACATCGACGACGACAGCACCGACTTCTTCTTCCCGTCGATCGACAACAACCCGCCGCAGGACATCTTCCACCTCCGCTCGCACCACGAGCTGAGCGACATGTGGGAGCTCGACTGGCTGCTCTTCTACACCAGCGCGTTGAAAGGTCAGGGCATCGACAGCGCGTATCGTGGCGACGTGCGCGTGGGTTGGCATCCCGACGAAGCCACCGAGATCGCCTTCGGCCTGCGCAACCTGCTGCACGAGGGCGACGCCGAGTCCGCCGGTGGCAACGAGATCGAACCCGAAGGCTACGTGCGCGGCACGTTCCGGTTCTGATCCATGAACTCAGCCAACGAACGCCCCCGCCACGCGCTGCCGCGCCGCCGCAAGAGCGTCCTGCTCGCCTTGCTGTGGATCGCCGCCAGCTACCCGTCGTGCAGCAGCACCACGATCTGCGCGCGTGCGTCGCTCCGTCCGCACATCGACCTCACGCAGCTCACGCTCGAAGAGCTGCTCGATCTGGAAGTGATCCCCGACTCGCGGCAACCGCGTCGTCCGGGCGACGATCGAGGCTGCCCGACATGAAGCACGCCAAGATCTTCAGCCGCGCAACGGTGCTCTTGCTGGGACTCGCGCTCGCGCCGTCCACACTCTCCGAACCTGCTGCCCCGCCCGTGTTCGCGGAGAGCGCCGGCGACTCCGTGGAGGAGTACCTGCTCAAGGCAGCCTTCCTCTACAACTTCGCCAACTTCACGACCTGGCCCGACGACGCCTTCGAGGATGAACGCAGCCCGCTGGTCTTCGCGGTGCTCGGCGAGGATCCCTTCGACGAGCACCTGATCGCCACGCTCGACGAGAAGCACATCAACGGGCGCCCGCTGAAGCTGGTGAACTACGCCGAACTCGAGGAGCTCGGCGACTGCCATCTGCTCTTCGTGAGCCGCTCGGAAGCCGCGCACGTGGCGCAACTGCACACGCTGCTGGCGGACCGTGCCGTGTTCACCGTGAGTGACATCGACCGCTACGCGCACATGGGCGGCGTCGCGCGGCTGGGCATCGAGGAGCAGCGCCCGGTGATGGAGATCAACACGTCGGCGGCCAAGCGCGCCGACCTGCAGATCAGCTCGCAGCTGCTCAAGCTCGCACGTGTGATCGAGGACGACACATGAGGCCTGGTCAGCCACGACGCGTCTCACTGCGCAGCAAGCTGATCCTGGTCACGATGGTGACCGCGGGTGTCGCGCTGTTGACCGCCACCATCGCGCTGATCTTCTTCGACCAGGAAGACTACCGCAGCGGCCTCGTGGAGAACCTCGAGGTGATGGCCGAAGCCACGGCCACGAACGGCGGTTCGAGCATCGTGTTCATGGACACGCATCAGGCCGAGGTGACGCTCGACGCCTTGAAGGCCAACCCGCGCATCGTGGCCGGCGCCTTCTACGACAAGACCGGCGACGTGTTCGCGACCTACCAACGCGAGTTCGGCGGCGAGGAAGTCTCCCCGCCCAAGGCCGACGGTTCCGAACCGCCCGACCCCGATCAATGGGTCGACGTGTTCCAACCCGTCTACGCCAACAACGACCTCGAAGGCACGCTCTGGATCCGCTCGGACCTGGCCGAGCTCGACAGCCGGCTCTACGCCGTGGCCGGCACCATGGCCCTGATCGCGCTCGGCGCGACCGTGCTCGCGCTGTTGCTCGTGTCGCGCTTGCAGGGCTTCATCACCGGCCCCGTGCTCGCGCTCACCGACGTGGCGCGCACGGTCACGACCAAGAAGGACTACTCCGTGCGCGCGGAGAAGACCAGTCGCGACGAAGTCGGCTACCTGATCGACACCTTCAACGAGATGCTCGGCACCATCGAGGCGCGCGACCGCGAACTCGAGAGCCATCGCAACGAACTCGAGGACAAGGTCGCGGCGCGCACCGTGGAACTCACGCAACTCAACCGTCAGTTGCGCGTGTCGATGGGCGAGGCCAAGGCCGCCGCCGAGGCCAAGAGTCAGTTCCTGGCGAACATGAGCCACGAGATCCGCACGCCCATGAACGGCGTGATGGGCATGACGAGCATCCTGCTCGACACCGAGCTCGACAACCACCAGCGCGACCTCGCCGGCACGGTGATGAACTGCGCCGACGACCTGCTGCGCATCATCAACGACATCCTCGACTTCTCGAAGATCGAAGCCGGCAAGCTCGAGCTCGAGGTGATCGACTTCGACCTGCGCAACCTGCTCGAAGGCGCGGGCGACCTCGTGTACCCGACCATCCACGGCAAGGGTCTGGAGCTGGCCTGCTTGGTCGAGCCCGCCATGCCGACCGCGCTGCGCGGCGACCCCGGCCGCTTGCGTCAGATCGTGCTCAACTTCCTGAACAACGCCGCCAAGTTCACCGAGCAGGGCGAGGTCGCGATCACAGCCAGATTGCTCAGCGACCAAGGCTCGCGGGTGTGCATGCGCGTGGAGGTGCGTGACACCGGCATGGGCATCCCCGCGGACCGTCTCGACCGACTGTTCCAGGTGTTCACCCAAGTCGACGCCTCGACCACGCGTCAGTTCGGCGGCACGGGCTTGGGCCTCGCGATCAGCAAGCAACTCGCCGAAGCCATGGGCGGCGAGGTCGGCGTGGAAAGCGTGGAAGGCGAAGGCTCGACCTTCTGGTTCACGGCCACGCTCGAGAAGCAGCCCGCGCACGCGCTGCGCGCCGCTCCCACGCGGGAGGAGCTCGACGGCCTGCAAGTGCTCGTCGTCGACGACAACGAGACCAACCAGAAGGTGCTCGAGCACCACCTCACGGCCTGGGGCTGCGACTCGGTGTCGGTGAGCGACCCGCACCGAGTGCTCGAAGTGATGCGCGGGCAAGCCGTGACGCCGAACGCCTTCGAACTCGTGCTGCTCGACATGCAGATGCCGGGCATGAACGGCGACGAAGTCGCGCAGCTGATCAAGGACGACGACTTCCTCGCGGGCACGCCCGTGATCATGCTCACGTCGATCTACCGTTCCCGCGACGTGCGACGCTTCCGCGAGATGGGCATCGCCGGTTACCTCACGAAGCCGGTGAAGGCCGAGCAGCTCTTCGACTGCATGTTGCTCGTGCTCGACGCCGGCCGCGACGGCGAGATGGTCGAGGAAGCCAAGTCCGACACGGTCACCGAGGAGTCGATCGAAGCGCTCAGCCGACACGGCAAGCTGCGCATCCTCGTGGTCGAAGACAACCCGGTGAACCAGCGCGTGGCCGAGGGCTTGCTCCGGCGCCAAGGCTACAGCTGCACCACGGCAGACAACGGGCGCCAAGGCCTCGACGCCGTGCGTCGCGCCGAGTTCGACGTGGTGTTGATGGACTGCCAGATGCCCGAGATGGACGGCTTCGAAGCCACCCGCGCGATCCGCGACTTCGAGCGCGCGAGCGGACGTCACACGCCCATCGTGGCGATGACCGCGAACGCCATGAAGGGCGACAGCGAGCGTTGCCGCGACGCCGGCATGGACGACTACATCCCCAAGCCGATCCAACCCGAAGTGCTCTACGAGACGCTCGAACGTTGGGCCGCGCTCACCGACGCCGAGGCGGCGGAGGCCTCTGCGAAACGCGGACCGATCGTCACGCCGCAGCGCGCCGAGGACGACGCGCCGCAGGGCGACTCGCCCGAGAACTGACGCGCGGGCCGCTCAGGCCACGGGCGCATCCGGGTCGTAGGCCAGCGACGACGAGATGCGCTTCTCGATCTCCCGCGACGTGACACCGCAGCGCGTGGCGTAGTCGGCGACCTGATCGCGGTCCACACGCCCCACCGCGAAGTAATGCGACTCGGGATGCGCGAAGTACAAGCCGCTCACACTGGCCGCCGGCAACATCGCGCCGTGCTCGGTGAGCGACATGCCGATACCCGGCGCGTCGAGCAAATCGAAGAGCGCGTGCTTGGGACCGTGGTCCGGGCAGGCCGGGTAACCCAGCGCGGGGCGGATGCCGCGGAAGCGTTCCTTGATGAGCTCGGCTTGCGGCACTTCGTCGGCGGCTTCGTATCCCCAGGCCACGCGCGCTTGATGGTGCAACCACTCGGCGCCGGCTTCGGCCAAGCGGTCGGCCAGCGCCTTCACGAGGATCGCGTTGTAGTCGTCGTGATCGCGTTCGTAGCGCTCGACGAGTTCGGCGGTGCCGAGGCCGGCCGTGATCGCGAACGCGCCCACGTGATCGGGCAGCTCGCTCGAGCGCGGCGCCACGAAGTCGGCCAGGCAGCGGTTGGGCTTGCCTTCGGAGGTGGGCGCTTGGCTGCGCAACATCGGAACGCGCAACAGCTCTTGCGCGCGCGACTCGTCGCTGAAGAGCACCACGTCGTCGCCTTCGGACGCGGCGGGCCAGAAGCCCCAGACCGCGCGCGCCTTGAGGCTGCCGTCCTTCACGATCTGAGCGAGCAACTCTTGCGCGTTGTCGAAGAGCTCGCGCGCGGCAGCGCCTTGGTGCTCGTCGTCGAGCAGGGTCGGGTAGCTGCCTTTGAACTCCCAGGCGTGGAAGAAGAAGGTCCAGTCGATGAAGGGGATCAGGTCGGTGAGCGGGATCTCGTCCACGAGTTGACGACCGATGTGCGCGGGTGTGGGCAGGTCGTCGGCGCGCCACTCGATGCTCTGTGCATTGGCGCGGGAGTCGTCGAGCGAACGCACGGGTTCACTCGCGCGCGTGTTGTAGACCCAACGCAGCTGCTCTTGGGCCTCGACGTTGATCGCTTGATAGGCCTTGCGTTGCGCCGGGTCGAGCATGGCCGACACCACACCCACGGCGCGGCTGGCATCGTGCACGTGAACGACCGGCGGTGCGTAACTCGGCGCGATCTTCACGGCCGTGTGTTGACGACTCGTGGTGGCGCCGCCGATGAGCAGCGGCAGCGTCATCTCGCGTCGCGCCATCTCCTTGGCCACGCCGACCATCTCGTCGAGCGACGGTGTGATCAGGCCGGAGAGACCGATGATGTCGGCCTTGTGCTCCACGGCCGCGTCGAGGATCTGCTTGGTGGGCACCATCACGCCCAGGTCGACGATCTCGTAGCCGTTGCAGCCGAGCACCACGCCCACGATGTTCTTGCCGATGTCGTGCACGTCGCCTTTCACGGTGGCCATGATCACGCGCCCCACCGACTCGGGCTCGGGCATGGTCTCCTTCTCGGCTTCCATGAACGGGAACAACCAGGCCACGGCCTTCTTCATCACGCGCGCGCTCTTCACGACCTGCGGCAGGAACATCTTGCCCGCGCCGAAGAGGTCGCCCACCACCGACATGCCGGCCATGAGCGGGCCTTCGATCACGTGCAGCGGGCGCGGGTACTTGAGACGCGCCTCTTCGGTGTCCGCGTCGATGTGGTCGACGATGCCGTGCACGAGCGCGTGACTCAGGCGTTCTTCCACCGTGCCTTCGCGCCAGCTGTCGTCGACCACGCGCTTCTTGCCGCTGCCCTTCACGGTTTCGGCGAAGCTGACCAGGCGTTCGGTGGCGTCGTCACGGCGATTGAAGATCACGTCTTCCACGTGCTCGAGGAAGTCCTTGGGGATGTCCTCGTAGACCACGAGCTGACCGGCGTTCACGATGCCCATGTCCATGCCCGCGCTGATCGCGTGGTAGAGGAAGGCGCTGTGCATCGCTTCACGCACCGCGTTGTTGCCGCGGAAGGAGAAGCTCAGGTTGCTCACGCCGCCGCTGATGCGCACGCCGGGACAGGCTTGCTTGATCAGCGGGATCGACTCGATGAAGGCCTTGCCGTACTCGCTGTGCTCTTCGATCCCGGTGGCGATGGCCAGGATGTTCGGGTCGAAGATGATGTCTTCGGGCCGCACGCCGGCTTGCTCGGTGAGCAGTTTGTAACTGCGCGCGCAGATCTCGACCTTGCGTTCCACGGTGTCGGCCTGCCCGGTTTCGTCGAAGGCCATGACGACCATCGCGGCGCCGTAGTCGCGGATCTTGCGCGCCTTGCGCAGGAAGTCGTCCTCGCCTTCCTTGAGCGAGATCGAGTTCACGATGCCCTTGCCCTGCAGGCATTTGAGCCCCGCTTCGAGGATCGACCACTTGCTGGAGTCGACCATGATCGGGAGCCGCGCGATCTCGGGTTCGCTGGCGATCAGGTTGAGGAAGGTGGTCATGGCGGCCACGCCGTCGAGCATGCCTTCATCCATGTTCACGTCGAGGATGTTGGCGCCGCCGCGCACCTGGTGCAGCGCGACTTCGAGGGCCGTGGCGTAGTCGTCGGTCTTGATCAACTTGGCGAAACGCGCCGAGCCGGTGACGTTGGTGCGCTCGCCGATCATCTGGAAGTTGCTGTCGGGGTTGAGCACGAGCGGTTCGAGTCCGCTGAAGGTCGCCAGCACCGGGCGGTCGAGCTCCGGGCGACGCGGCGTGACGGTGGCGGCCGCCGCGCCGATCGCTTCGATGTGCGCGGGCGTGGTGCCGCAGCAACCGCCGAGGATGTTCACCAATCCCGACGCGGCCCACTCGCCGAGCATCGCGGCGGTCTGCGCGGGCGTTTCGTCGTAGGCGCCGAAGGCGTTGGGCAAGCCCGCATTCGGGTACGCCGACACGCGCACCGGCACGCTCTTGGCGAGCTCGGCGAGGTAGGGCCGCATCTCGGCCGCACCGAGCGCGCAGTTGATGCCCACGCTGAGCGGGCGCGCGTGCGCGACCGAGGTCCAGAAGGCGTCGAGGGTCTGGCCCGAGAGCGTGCGACCACTGGCGTCGGTGATGGTCACCGAGATCATCAGCGGGAGTTCCACGCCGAGCTCGTCGAAGACCTCGCGCACGGCCATGAGCGCGGCCTTGGCGTTGAGCGTGTCGAAGATCGTCTCCACCAAGATCAGGTCGACGCCGCCCTCGATGAGCCCGCGCACCTGCGTGACGTAGGCGGCCTTCACTTCATCGAAAGTCACGGCGCGGTAGCCGGGGTCTTCCACGCGCGGCGACAGCGAGAGTGTGCGGTTCGTGGGCCCGAGCGAGCCGGCCACGAAGCGCGGCTTGTCGGGGGTCTTGAGGCTGGCGGCGTCGGCGGCGGCGCGGGCCAGGCGCGCGGCGGCCAGGTTCAGGTCGTGCGCGGTGTGCTCGAGCGCGTAGTCGGCTTGCGCGATGGCCGTCGACGAGAAGGTGTTCGTCTCGAGGATGTCGGCGCCGGCATCCAGGTACTTGTTGTGGATCTCGGTGATCACGTCGGGGCGCGTCAGCACGAGCAAGTCGTTGTTGCCTTGCAGGTCGCGCTCGCTGTCGGCGAAGCGCTCGCCGCGGAAGTCGGACTCGCCGAGTTTGTAGCCCTGGATCAAGCTGCCCATGGCGCCGTCCATGATCAGGATGCGGCGGTCGAGCTGGTCGATCAGTTGGGCGAAGCGGTCGTGGCTCATGTGGGGTCTCCAGAGTTCGCGGGCACGAGGGGCCGGCGAGCGTGGGCGGTCAACACGCGGAAGTGCGGGGCGCGACGTTCGCGCGAGGTCGGTGTGCAGAGGTCGAGGTCGAGGCCGGCGGCGCGCAGCAGCGCGGCGAACTCGTCGGTGTCGAAGCCGAGACGACGGTGGCCGTAGGTGTGAGCCACGCCTTCGTGCGCGTGGGTCGCGAGGGTCACGGCCACGAGCTTGCCGCCGGGACGCAGCACGCGCGCGGCTTCGTTCACGACCACGCGAGGGTCGTCGGCATAAGAGAGCGAGTTCACGAGCAGGACTTCGTCGAAGCGCGCGTCGTGGAATGGCAGGCGATGCATGTCGCCGCGGAGCAGACGCACGCGCGCGTGCGACGAGCGATCAGAGCGCCGGGTCGACGGCTGCGCGCGGTTGGCCGGCCCGCGCTTCGCGAAACGACGACCCGCGGCGTCGAGCACACGTTCACTGCGATCGAGGCAAGTCACGCTGCGTGCACGTGGTGCGAGCAACTCGGAGAGCGCGCCGTCGCCTGAGGCGATGTCGAGCACGTGCCCCAAGTCGAGCAGCCCGAGCACGCCGCGCAACGCGGCTTCCCAGGTGCGTCCCGGTGAGTAGTGCCGCTCCATGCTGCCGGCCACGCTGTCGGCCCAACTCTCCTGGCGCGCATCGAGCACGGCGCGCAAGCGATCGGCGTCCTCCACGAGCAGGCCGTCGGCGAGTTCGCCCTGCAGGTGTTTCCAGAGACGCCCCACCGGGCCGTCGGCACCGGGTTCATCCAGCGCGTGGAAGGTGCGTGTGCCGGCCTTGCGCAGACGCACCACGCCAGCCTCGCGCAAACGCGCCAAGTGCGTGCTCACCCGCGACTGGCTCAGGCGCGTCGCGGCGGTGAGCTCGGCCACGGTGAGCTCTTCACGCGCGAGCAGGCTGAGCAGCCGCAGGCGCGTGGGCTCGGCGAACAACCGAGAGAGCTCCGCGAGGGCCTGCAGCTCGAGCATCCACAGCTCCGGTGAGAGACGGCCGGCCCCGTCGGCCAGCTGCGGGAGCCTACAACATCCCTTCATCCGCATACACGGATATTCAAAGACATCGGAGCATTGAGGCCGATCTCCGGCAGCGCGGCCGCCTGCCACGGTCAGCTCGCTCGGCTGCTCGTCACCCAGGCAAGGCCCACCCTTCGAGCTCGGAGTCGCGCGTTTCTCAACACACGCTCCACTCGCGGCAATCTCCCGACGCGCCTCGATCTCACGGCTGGATCCGCTTGCCGCCGACGCCGCCCCAGAGTTCTCCACAAACTCTCCCGAGCGCCGCAAAATGCGCTCGCAGGCTCGCCGTTGAAACCGACCCCACGCGCGCCAAGGATGACCGCCCACCTCCCGGACCGCCCACCTTGAGCCGCCACCTCGCCTCGCTGAACCCCCAACAGCGGCACGCCGTGACGACCACCGAGGGTCCCGTTCTGGTGCTCGCCGGAGCAGGCAGCGGCAAGACGCGCGTGATCACGACGCGCGCCGCCTACCTCCTCGAACGCGGGGTGCCGGCCGAGAACGTGATGGCCGTGACCTTCACGAACAAGGCCGCCCGCGAGATGCGCGCGCGCTTGGGCAAGCTGGTCGGCAAGCAGCGCGCGGCCGCGATGAGCGTGGGCACCTTCCACTCCTGGTGCGTGCAGCTGTTGCGCGCGCACCCCGAGGCAGCGGGCCTCCACCCGAACTTCACGATCTGCGACGCGGCCGAGCAGCTCTCGGTCGTGCGCGGTGTGCAACGCGAACTCCACGGCACGGCGAGCCCGCTCAAACCGGGCTCACTGCTCTCGCGCATCTCCTTGCTCAAGAACCGACTCGTCTCCCCGGAGCAAGCGGAAGACACCGCCGCCGACGAACTCGAGCGCTTCGTGGCGCGCGCCTACGCTCGCTACAACGAGACACTCTCGCGCCAACGCTGTGTGGACTTCGACGACCTGCTCGTGCGCGGTTGTCAGTTGCTCGAGTCGAACGAGAGTTTGCGCGCTGAGCTCGGCGCCCACCACCGCTACGTGATGGTCGACGAGTACCAAGACACGAACGGCCCGCAAGACGCCATCGTGAACGCACTGGCGCGCGACCACCGCAACCTGTGCGTGGTCGGTGACGACGACCAGGCCATCTACGCCTGGCGCGGCGCCGACATCACGCGCATCTTGGCTTTCGAAGAGCGCTTCCCCGGCTCCACGGTCGTGCGTCTCGAGACCAACTACCGCAGCACCGCGGAGATCCTCGCGGCGGCCAACCGCGTGATCGCGTGCAACGGCGAGCGTCACACGAAAGAGCTGCGCTCGGCTGTCGGGCCAGGTGAACAGCCACGCATCGAGAGCTGCCCCGACGAGATCGAAGAGGCCAGCTTCCTGGTGCGCGACATCCTGCGCTCGATCCGCTTGGGCGCGTCGGCGGGCGACATCGCGATCCTGTACCGCACGCAACAGCAGCCGCGTCCGATCGAGCTGGCGCTGCGCGAAGCCGAGCTGCCGTACACGCTCGTGGGCGGCATGAGCTGGTTCGACCGTAAGGAAGTGCGCGACGTGCTGGCCTACGTTCGCTTGCTCGCCAACCCCGACGACGAGTCGTCGTGGCTGCGCGTGGCGAATCGCCCGCCGCGCGGACTCGGCAAGACCTCGATGGATCGCATCCTCGCCGTCGCCACCGAGCGCGACCTGCCGCTGAGCCAGGCGGTGCAGACATGTCTCGACGAAGGCTTGCTCAGTCGCGCCGCTGCCGACGGTGCCGAAGACCTGCACGACACCTTGGCCGAGCTCGGCGTGAACGATCCGGGTGGCGACATGGTGCAACGCCTCGGCAGCCTCATCGATCGCGTGGACTACAAAGTGGAAGTCGAACGCTGCTACCCCGACGCGAGCGTGCGCGAGGATCGTTGGCGCGCCGTGCTCGAGGTGCTCGACATGGCCGAGAACTACGTCACGCGCGCCAAGCGTCCGCGGCTCACCGAGTTCCTCGACCGGCTCAGCCTCGCCACGAACAACGACAACACACCCGACGACCCCGAAGAGCGCACGAGCATCACCTTGATGACGCTGCACGGCGCCAAGGGCCTCGAGTTCCCGGTCGTGTACCTGCCCGGCGTGGAAGAGGCGCTGCTGCCCCACCAGCGCGCTGTCGACGAGGACACGATCGAGGAAGAGCGCCGCCTGATGTACGTGGGCATCACGCGCGCTCGTCGCCGGCTGGTGATTTCTTGCGCGGCCTCGCGATCGCTCTACGGTTCGCGACGGCAGTCGATGCCGAGCCGATTCCTCTACGAAATGGCCGCTGCGGAACCTCCCGAGGGCTGGCAGGCCGCGCGCCCCCGAAGCGAGGCCAGCGCGCCTCGTCGTTCCAAGCCTGACAAGCCCCGGAGAAAGCGGGTTCGGCGCGCAGAAAGCCTCTAGCGAGGGGTGCTCGGAGGTCGATCCGGGGAGGGTGACCCACTCTGTCCCCTCCGCCGCTGCTGAGCCCCTCGACGACACCGCGCTCGCTCCCGCGGCGACCGCGCTGCCCGGCTTGCAGGTGGACCTCGACCCGGCCACCGCGCTGGCGAACAAACGGCGTCGCGCCAAGCACCTGAACACGGTGCAGATCCCGGCCATGCGCGCCCTCGGCCTGTGCGTCATCACGCTGCTCGTGTTCCTGCACAACTACCTGATCGCCGACTCGGGCACCTTCCAGCAGGCGGTGCTCTTCCTGGCCACGGCCTCGACCTACGCGGCTCTGAGCTGGACGCTGCTGCTGCTCTTCTACAAGGCTGAGCGACGCTGGGATCTGGGCGCGACCTTCCTGTTCCTGGACCTCGCGCTCTTCACGCTGAGCGTGTGGGCCTCGGGCGGCCCCGCGAGCCTGTTGTTCTTCGTGACGCTCGTGCGCGTGGCCGACCAGGTCTACAGCAGCTTCCGTCGTGTGGCCGCCTTCACGGTGCTCGCGCCGCTCAGCTACTGCGCGCTGTTGGTCTGGATCACGCAGGTCGAGGGTCAGCAACTCGCACTGGGCACCGAGACCGCCAAGGTCGTGATCCTGTTCGCGGCGGCGTTCCACATCTCGATGTCGGGGCGCACGGCCGAAGCGCTGCGCAAGCGCACGCAGTCTGCGATCCACATGTCACGTGAACTCATCATGCAGCTGCGCGACAAGTCGGCGGCGCTGGCCAGCAGTCACCAGGAAGCCGAGGCCGCGAGTCAGGCCAAGAGCGAGTTCCTGGCGAACATGAGCCACGAGATCCGCACGCCGATGAACGGCATCCTCGGGATGACGGAGTTGGCGCTCGCCACCGATGTGTCCCCCGAGCAAGAAGAGTTGCTCGGCACGGTGCGTTCCTCGGCCAACTCACTGCTGCGCGTGATCGGCGACATCCTCGACTTCTCGAAGATCGAAGCCGGCAAGCTCGACATCGAAGCCGAACCTTTCCAGCTGCGCCAGGAACTCGAAGCCGTGATGCGCCCGCTGGCTTTCCGCACGCACGAGAAGGCCTTGGAGCTCACCGCGCGCGTGGCGCCCGACGTGCCCGAGTCGCTGCTCGGTGACGCGGGGCGTCTGTCGCAGGTGCTCGTGAACCTGGTGGGCAACGCGATCAAATTCACCAAACTCGGCGGCATCCATGTCGAGGTCGACGCAGCGCCGCTCGACAAGGACACCCTGCTGCTGCAGTTCTCCGTGACCGACACCGGGCTGGGCATCGACCCCCGACAACAACGTCTGATCTTCGACGCCTTCACCCAGGAAGACACCAGCTCCACGCGCGCCTTCGGCGGCACGGGCCTGGGCCTCTCGATCTCCAAGCGCCTCGTCCAGCTCATGGGCGGCGAGATCAGCGTGGAGAGCACACCCGGCGAAGGCAGCTGCTTCCGCTTCAGCGCGCGCGTCGGGGTGCGCCATCTGCGCAGCTCGGATCACGACGGCCGACAACTCGCCGGGCGACGTGTGTTGCTCGCAGACCCGTCTGCCAAGTCGCGCGAGACCATCGGCGAGTTGTTGCGTCACCTGGGCATCGAGGTGGTCGAGACCGAAGACTCCTTCGAGGCGCTCGAAGCGCTCGAAGAAGCGCGTCACTCGGGTGCGGGTTTCTCGGCCGTGTTGTTCGACGAACTGCTCGCCGCCTCGGTGGAGTTCGCGCCGCGTTGGGCGCGCGACCACGCCGCCGACAACCACCGTCTCGTGCTGCTCACACAACCGGGCCGCATGGATCAGGGCGAGACGCCGCCCGAGTCGGCCGAACGCCTGGCCAAGCCCGTGCTCGCGCGCCCGCTGTTGCAAGGTTTGCGCCGCGCGCTCGACCTGGAGAGCGGCGAGGCCGTGCGCCACGAGGTCGACAACGGCGAGCGCAGAGAAGACGCGCTGGCCGTGCTGCTCGTGGAAGACAACCCGGTGAACCAGAAGGTCGCGCAGCGCATCCTCGCGCACCGCGGCCACAGCGTCTGGCTCGCCGACAACGGGCGACACGCGCTGGAGATCCTCGAGAACCAGAGTTTCGACGTGGTGCTCATGGACATCCAGATGCCCGTGATGGACGGCTTCCAAGCCACCGCCGCCATCCGCGACGACGAGCAGCTGGGCGGCCGCGAGCTGCCCATCGTGGCCATGACCGCGCACGCCATGAGCGGCGATCGCGAGAAGTGCCTGGAGGCCGGCATGGACGACTACGTCACCAAGCCCTTCCACGCCCGCGACTTGTTCGCCGCGCTCCAACGCGTGCAAGCGCGGCGCGACAAGCGCGTGCTCGCGCAGAGCGGTCCCGACAAGGACTGAGTGTGCGGACCCGCGCGGCCCGCGCGCTTCAGCCGCCGAGCACGAAGTCTTCTTCCCACAGCGCGTACACGGCTTCCTGCATGCCGACCGCAGCGTAGGTGCGCTGCGCCGAGTGGTTCTCGCGCTCCACGTACAGCCGCAAGCCGCACACGTCGCCGGCGGCGATCGCGGCCGCGCGCACAGAGTCGTGCAGCGCGCGGTACACGCCCTGGCGTCGCGCGGTCGAGCGCACGTACACGCTCTGGATCCACCAGAACCAACCGTTGCGCCAGTCGCTCCACTCACGCGTGCAGGCCAGGCCGCCGAGCGCCTCGCCGTCGCGTTCCACCAGGAAGTAATGACCGCGCGCGGGATCGCTCAGCTGCGCGCGCACACCCGCGCGCAAGCGATCGAGGTCGAGCTCGCGCCCTTCGGTCTCGCGCGCCAAGCTGGCGTTGAACTCCACGAGCACTTCGAGATCAGCTGCTGTTGCCGGACGCACCTTCATGACCACTCGAGCTCCGCGACACAACGAAAACGGCGAGCCGACATGCTAGTCGACTCGCCGCGATCCTCGTGACGTCTCTGCGCTGCTGTCAGCACCTCAAGGGCGCGAACTCCCGCGCCGCCCCGTGGACCCCGTGGACGATCGGCTCCCGCGCGACGCCGAACTGCTCCTCGAACTCGAACGCCCGCTCGAACGACTCGACGTGGATCGCCCACTCGATCGCGAAGGCGTGCTCGAAGCGCGCGAAGAACTCGAGCGCGAGCTGAGCCCGCGGCTGCTCCCGCCGCGCACTCCCGAGTTGAACAGGCGTGAGGCCGCCGTGCTCGGCGTGCTGCGCGAACTCGTGCTGATCGTGGGAGCCGAGGGTCGCGGTGTCGGCACCGAGGCGCGGCTCGTGCTCCGCGAGCGGCTCGGCAGGCTGCTGCTCACACGCGAGGAAAGGGACGACGTGCTCCCGCTGCGCGACGCGGTCGTGCTCGGCGCCAACGAACGCGACACCACCGAACTCGCGCTGCTCACAGGGACACCGCCGCGCGTGACGCCGGAGGCCGAGATCGTCCGCGCCCCACCACCGTAGGTCGGCGGGAGCAGGCTCGGGCGCCCCACCACCAGCGGGCTCGCGGGCTGCGGCGCGCTGCGGCGTACCACTCGATCCACGAGGGAGGAGCTGCGCAGCGTGGGCGGCTGCCCGGTGCGGTCGGAGGTGCGACGCACCACGATCGGCGCGCGCGAGGGCACCGCACTCTCGGGCATCACGCTCACGCCACGCGTGGGGTTGCGACGCTCCACCTCGCGGCGCACGACCGGGATCACCCCCGCCGTGATCTCGCGGCGCGCGGCGACGCGCTCGTCGCTGGGGGACTCACTGGGGGACCGACGCTCGGACGTGACCTCCGGTTCGCGACGGCTCGTGTCGGCCGCGTCGGCGAGGGCGCGCCGACGTGCGAGCGCGATCCGGTCGTCTTGATCGGGATCGGGAACCACACGGTCTTCGCCCGCGTCGCCGCCGTTCTCCCAACCGTCCCACTCTTCCACGTCGTCGTCGTCGAGCACGATGACCACGTCGTCGTGGTGGTCGTCGTAGGACCACCACGGGTCGTAGTACAGACCGTGATGCAAGCCGTGCACGAAACCGTGATGGAAGCCGTGGTAGTAGTCGCTCGAGTAGTGCCGGTAGTGACCGAGCGCTCCGTAGCTGTATCCGTAGCCGTAGCCGTAACCGGAGCCGTAGTAGCTCGACACGTAGGTCGGCCAGTAGTCGTCGTAGCCGAAGGCCCAAGCGTAAGTGTCAGCGAAGGCCAGCGGCGCCGCGCAGGACACCGAGCCGATCCCGAACACCGGGATCCAGAGCGGCGCGGCGGGCCCCCACGACTGATCCGCAAAGGCACCACCACCAGCGCTTGCAGCGGGCGCGAGGTTCGCCATCGGGTCGGCGGTCGCTGCGGCGGCGTCGGCGGGCTCCTGCTTGAGATCCTCGAGCGCCAGCAAGCGAATCGCAACCGCAGTCAGCAAGTCTTCCGCGCGCTGCCGATCGGCTTCGGTTTCGAAGCTGCCGGCGCGCACCCGCACGCGCGTCCATCCGGGGTTCAAGTAGGGCAGCGCTTCCACGCGCAACCACAGCTCGTCGATGAGCTGCCAGCGATCCACGGGCGCCTCGACCACCAACGCCTCTAGATTCAGGTCGACGAGCTCCTCGCCGAGCAGCGCCCACACCAAGCGGGGCTCAGCACGCAGATCCAAGCGGGCCTCCTCCTCGGACAGCACCAGATCGCCGTAGGGCAGCGGTTGCTCATCACCAGGAGCGGACTCGGGGAGAGCGGCGTCGCTGAGGGCTTCGTCGGGGAGCTGCGGAGTCAGCGTGCTGGCAAGCGCCAGAAACAGCGTGAAAAGCAGGTTCATGGGATCTCCTCGCGTGGTTTCAGGTGAGCCAGCTCCCGGCGGGCGCCGGCGCAGTGTCTCACACTCTCCAGAAATATGGGACGAAGACCCCACGCCCCGGATTCCCGAGCGCCGTCGCTCCCCGTGCTCGCCTTGGCTGCCAGCCACTCCGCGCGGGGCCTGCTGGAGTCCGGCCCGGTGCGGCGTATCCTTCTTGCCCGTCGTGTCGAGCCCGCCGCCCTCCACCGCCTCCGCCCCGCGCCGCGCCCCTCTCGGGCGGATGGTGGCGCTCTTCCTTGCCGCGCTGCTGGCCGTGAGCGCGCTCATCCGCTGGGCGGCCCCGGTGCCCCACGGCGGCGGCTTGGCCGTCAAGCTGGCCGCCTACGAAGAGCTGGCCCACGAGATCGACGTGGTCGTGTTGGGCACCAGCCGGCTCGCCCGCGGCGTGATCCCGGAGGTGCTCGACGCCGAGCTCGCGGCCCACGGTCGTCCGCTCAAGAGCTTCAACTTGTCGGTGCTCGGGATGGGCGCGCTCGAGGCCGACTACGTGCTCGACCAGGTGCTCGCGCTCGGCGCCGGCCGGCTGCAGACCGTTCTGCTCGAGGTCGACTCATGGCGCCCCGTCCTCCCCGACGACGAGCTCGGCCTGCGCGCGCGCGATGTCCATTGGCACGACCTGTCGCGCACGCGCACGGCTCTCGAATCACTCTGGCAGGTGCGCCAGTTCAGCAACCCGCTGCAGCTCGTGGAGCTCGCCGGCATCGAGCTCGAACGCTTGGCGCTCGACCAACTGTCGATCGGACGGCTCGCGTGGTGGCTCGGCGAAGGCTTCGCACCCAACGCGGATCCGCTCGACAGCCCCACGCCGTCCGAGGCGCTGCGCCTGCGTGGCCATCATCCTTATCCGGTGGCTCAGTCCGACGGCTTGCTGCGTCAACAGGCCAATGCGCGACGGCGCGGCGAACCGTCACGCTTCGAACGCCTGCTCAACCAAGCGCGACGTCCGACGGTGCGTGATCGCGACACGAGCACCTACAACCGCGACGCCCTCCAGCGACAGATCGAGCGTGTGCGCGCGGTCGGCGTGACGCCGATCTACCTCGCGCCTCCGTCGGTGAAGTCGCGCGCCTGGATCGCCACGCTCGCCGAAGAAGGCGCGCTCCCCGCCTTGCTCGACTTCCGCGATCCCAACGCGCATCCCGAGCTGTTCGCCTTCGAGCGCCGCTACGACGTCGATCACTTGAACCAGGACGGCGCGGAACTGTTCTCGCGTGAGTTGGCCGCTGCACTGCACCGTCAGTTGAGCCTCGAAGAACACGGGGACGCCGCGCGATGAACTTCGTGGAGGCACGCTTCCCGTTCTTCTTCCTGGCGGTGTTCCTGCTGCACTGGGCGCTGCGCGGTGAGCGCTCCCGGAAGCGCCTGCTGTTGGTGGCCAGCTACACCTTCTACGGCGCCTGGGACGCGCGCTTCCTCGCGCTGATCGTGTTCTCCACCCTGGTGGACTACGCCGCTGGCCTGGGCATCGCCGACGCGCGCTCGACACGCAAGCGACGCGCATGGCTCGCGCTCAGCTTGTGCGTCAACCTCGGTGTGCTGGGCGCCTTCAAGTACGCGGACTTCTTCATCGAGTCCGCGCGCGCGCTCGCCCAACGACTCGGGCTCGAGGCCTACGGCTTGGCGCCCGGCAGCGGCACGCTCGACTGGCTGCTGCCCGTGGGCATCAGCTTCTACACCTTCCAGACGCTGAGTTACTCGATCGACGTGTACCGCGGGAAGTTGCGCGCCACCCGCAACCTGCTCGACCTGGCGCTCTTCGTGGGTTTCTTCCCGCAACTCGTGGCCGGCCCGATCGTGCGCGCCGCCGACTTCCTGCCGCAGCTGCGCACACCACGACGCTTCGGGAACGTGGCCGTGCGCGCGGCGCTGTGGTTGTTCCTGATCGGCTACTTCAAGAAGGCCTGCGTGGCGGACAACGCAGCGCGCGTGGTCGACGCCGTGTTCGCCGCCCCCGAACAGTTCACGCTCGCGAGTCGCGCGCTCGGCGCCGCGCTCTACGCCGTGCAGATCTACGGCGACTTCTCCGGCTACTCCGACATGGCGATCGCCTGCGCCGCACTGCTCGGCTACGCACTGCCCGAGAACTTCCGCGCGCCCTATCTCGCCACCAGCATCACCGACTTCTGGCGTCGCTGGCACATCTCGCTGTCCACCTGGTTCCGCGACTACCTCTACATCCCGCTGGGCGGCAATCGAGCAGGACGCGGACGCACGGCCCGCAACCTGTTGATCGTGTTCCTGCTGTGCGGACTGTGGCACGGCGCCAAGTGGACCTTCGTGATCTGGGGACTCTGGCATGGCCTGTTCCTGATCCTGGAGCGCAGCGGCGCCGGGCGTCTGCTCCACGTGCTCCCGAGCCCCGCGCGTCGGCTCTATGCACTGCTGGTGGTGTTGCTCGGTTGGGTCTTGTTCCGCGCCGACGACCTGAGCAGCGCATGGAGCTTGCTGAGTCAGCCCGGCGGCGAGCAGACCGTGGCGGCCGCCAGCGCCTGGTCCCTCGTGATCGTGGTGCTCTTCCTTGCCCAGCTGGGTGCCGCGGGTGGCGCTCTGCAGGCGCGCCTCGATCGGCTTCGTAACGAACGCTTCGCGCTCTGCTACGGCTTCGCCGTCGCGCTCGTGCTGAGCCTGATCTCGCTGGACCACCAAGCCTTCATCTACTTCGTGTTCTGATCCGGCTCCGCGCCGACGACCGCCGGGTCGCAGATGAGTGGAGCCGCTCTCCCGCACTCGCCGGGTCCATGTCAGACTGGCGACACGTTCCCGTCGCCTCAGCGTCGTTTCCACGATGCCGCGGCTGGGATCGAGCTCCGCGCGGCCTCGAGCACACCGCTCCGGTCTCGGCACGAACTCGGAAAGAAAGAGGCTCGCCCATGCACTCACGGCCCTCACGCTGCTCACGGCTCTCGCGCGGCCTGACCACCACTGTGTTGACGGCGGCTCTCGCGCTGTCGCTCCCTCCCGGCGCGAACGCGCAGTGCGTGGGTGAAGGCGGAGGATCGGTAGGCGGCGGCACGCCGAGCGATGGCAACACGCCGGGCGCTGGCGGAGGGATCCCCAGCTTGCCCGATGCTCCGACCACCTCGCCCTCCCTCCCCGCTCCGCGCACCGGCAACGGGGGCGGCAGCAGGCCCGCAGGCCCGACCACGGGCCCCGTGAGCCCGAGTGGACCGCGCGGTCGTGGACGCGGCCAACCTGAGTGCGGCATCACGAGCGGCGGCCAGGCGCTGATCGTCAGCGAGGAATCGTGGTCGCGCTGGTGGAACCGTCACCAAGATGAATTCGTGTGGGGTCGCGAGCGCAATCGTCGCGCGGCGCCGAGCGTGGTCGTGAGCGGGAGCGGCACGCGCGCCCTGCAACAGGGCGCCAACTCGGGTCAGCGTCCGCTGCGCCGTGGCTACGTGTACACGCAGGTCGTGGGACCGCTGCTCGAAGTGATTCAGTCCGACGCCGACCCGGCGCTGCGCGAGAGCGCCATTCTCGCGCTCGGTGAAGCCGTCGACGATCGTTTCGCCGCCGTCGTCACCGACACGCTCCTGCCCTGCCTCGCCGACGACGACTTGCGCATCCGCTCCGCCGCGGCCCTCGGGCTGGGCCTGGCCGGCGATCCGAGCGCCCTGCCCGCGCTCACCGATCTGGCGTACTGCTCGAACAGCGGACACAAGCTCGTGGGCGGTGGCGAAGTCTCGCAACGCGTGCGCACGGCGGCCCTGCTGGGCCTCGGTTACAGCGGCGCGCCCGAAGCGATGCCCACGCTCAACTTGATCCTCGAAGCCCTGCCCGACAGCTCCTTCGAGATGAAGCGCGCTGCGATCATGGCGCTCGGCCTGATGCAGAACGAACGCGCGCCGCAAGCCGCCGCGCAGCTCGCAGGCCTGCTGGCGGATCGCACGCTCAACAACACGATCAAAGCTGCGGTGCCGACCGCACTCGCTCGCCTGGGCCAAGTGGAATCGGTCGCCACCTTGCGCGACGCGCTCAACGATCGCGACACGGATCGGCTCGTGCGTCAGTCGTGCGTGATCGCGCTGGGCCAACTGGGTTCGCTCGCCGAACCCGACTTGGTCCACGACCTGATCGACCTCGCCTTGGACGATCGCGACGAAGCCACGCGCAACTTCGCCACGATGGCCTTGGCACGGCTGGGAGCGCAGCCGGGCGATCGTCAGGAGCTGGCCGCGGAACACGCCGCCCTCACGAAGGCCTTCTCCAAGCAGCTCAAGCGCCCCACGAACCGTAACGACCGCCCCTTCTTCGCGCTCGCGAGCGGGCTCTACCTGCAGGGCAACCCGGGCGCTTCGCCCGAACTGCTGGCGCGACTCGTCGCCGCCTACGACGACGTGTCGAACCCGAGCGTGAAGGGCGCCTACGCGTTGGCGCTGGGGCTCTCCGGCGATCGCAGCGCAGGGCGCGAGCTGCGCAAGGACTTCAGCGACCTGAACGACCCGGTGTTCCGCGCCCACTGCGCCTTGGCGCTGGGCTTGCTGGGCTACGCCGAAGCCGACACGGATCTGCGCGAAGCCGTCACCGCAAAGGGTCAGGAGCTCTTCCTCACGCGCTCGCTGGGCACCGCACTCATGTTGCTCGACGACCCGCGCGCCACCGCCGCGCTCGTCGACGGGTTCACCAACGCGCGCAGCTACGAACATCGCGCGGGCCTCGCCCAGGCGCTCTCCGCGCAACGACACGAAGAGGTCGTGCCGGCCCTGCGCGCCGCCGTCACCGACGACAAGCTCGACGGTCTCAGCCGCGCCTCGGCGTGCTCAGCCTTGGGTTGGGTGGTGGGACGCAACCAGCTGCCTTGGCGCGCGCAGCTCTCCGTCGGGAGCAACTTCGTGGCCGCCAGCCCCACCGTCGACGACCTGCTCGGCATGCCCTGACGCGCGGGTCCCACGCGGCTGATTCGTTCCGCAGCGCGCGCACCTGAGTTCAGCAGTCCGGCAGTTAAGCTGGCCGGCGCGAGACGTCCTCGCCGTCGCTGTCACTCTCCGGGGAGCGCCCCATGTTCAGCCTGCTGCCTTGCCTGCTCGCCTGTCTCTGCGCGCTGCCTGTCGACGAGGATCGCGAGGAAACCGACACGGTGTACCTGCTCGACGGCAAGACCCGCGAAGGGCGCGTGGTCTACGAAGATGCCGACACGCTCGTGCTGCTGAAGGGCACGCGCGAGACCGAGATCCCGCAAGCCGAGATCCAGGATGTCGACGCGATCGGCCGTCACCTGAACGCTCTGCTCGACCGCATCCAGGCTGCCGGCCCGCTCCCACAACAGTCGGCTGCGAACTTGCTCGAACTCGCGCGCTTCGCCGACCAGGCGCGACTCCCCGGCGAGGCGCGCTTGTTGCGCTACGCCGCGCTCCTCGCCGACCCTCACGACGAAGCCGCCCTCGACGCACTCCACGCGCGCACACGCGGCGACAGCTCGCAGATCAAGCTCGGCAAGCGCTGGGTCGACACGCGGGAACTGCGCGAACCGATCGGGAAGTGGAAAGACCGACTCAGCGTGTCGACCACGCACTACGCGCTGGAGTCGAACCAAGCGCTGCCGCAGATCGTCGCTGCGGCCTTCGAAATGGAGCGTTTCTACCGCGACTTCTTCGCGCTGCTCGCGAAGCCGGTTCAGCTGCGTGAGCCCGACGAGATCATGCACGTTCGCCTGCACGCCGACGAAGGCTCCTTCCCCGAACCAGGCGACGGCCGACGCGGCTTCTTCGACCGCACCGATCGCAGCGTGGCGGTCGATGTGAGCGGGCCGGGCTGGGAGGCGCGCGTCGTGCACGAGCTCACGCGCCAGCTGCTCTTCCAGACCAGTCAGCGCTCCCGACGCGCGAGCGGCGAAGTGCCGAGCTGGATCGAGGAAGGCTTGGCCGTGTCCTTCGCCTCGGGGCGCAGCGGACCGCCCGGCCTCGGCGAACACGACCCCACCGCCCTCGCTCCCCACTGGATCCGCATCCACGCCGCGGCGCCGCGCCCCTTCGCGCTCGACCGCGTGCTGGTCTTCAGCTTCGAGGACTTCGTGTCCACCTTGGACCAAGACCTCAAGTACGCGCAGGCCTACACACTGATGCACACGATGCTGGCCTCGCGCGGAGGTCAGCTGCGCGACGAGTTCCTGGCCTACCTCCACTCCGCCTACCTCGGTCAGGCGTCGAACAAGCGACTGCGCGAACTGCTCGGTGTCAGCGACGACGAACTCGCCGAGCTCTGGCAGCGTCACCTCAACGAGCTGCTCACTCAGATCTGAATCGCCTCACGGCTTGCTAGGGTGTCGCCCATGTTGCGCCTCGGCACCGTGCCCTACCTCAACGCCCTCCCACTCGTGGAAGGCCTTCACGCCCAGCACGACGTGGAGCTCGTGGCGCGCGTGCCCAGCGAACTCGCGCCGCGCCTGCGTGCCGGCGAGCTCGACGCCGCACTCGTGTCCGCGGTGGAACTCTTCCGCACGCCCACGCTCAGCTGGGTGCGCGGACCGGCCGTGATCAGCCGCGGCGCGGTGCGCTCGATCCTGCTCTTCCTGCGCTGCCCACTGAGCGAGGTGCGCAGCCTGGCGCTCGACCGTTCCAGCTTGTCAGCGGCCGCGCTCACGCAGGTCGTGCTGAGACGCTTCGCCGGGCTCGCGCCGCTCGAGTTGCAACGCAGCGATCCCGAGCGCGCGCTGCACGAGATCGATGCCGACGCCGTGCTGCGCATCGGCGACCCGGCCCTGCGCACGGATCCCGGTCAGCGCGAAGTCCTCGACGTGGGCGCCTTCTGGCAGACCCACTCCGGACTGCCCTTCGTGTACGCGCTGTGGTTGGTGCGCCCCGAAGCGGCGAGCCCCGAGTTGGCCGCGCGCTTGGTCGCCGCCGCCGCCGCCGGCCACGTCCGCCGACATGCGCTCGCGCTCGAGTTCGCCGCCGAGCACGCCATGGACCCGGACGCCTGCTCCACCTACTTGCACGAGTCGATCGCCTACGACTTCGGGCCGCGCGAACAGGCCGGGCTCGCGCTCTTCGGACGCCTCGCGCACGGCTTGGGCTTGGTGGACCAAGGCGTCCTGCCGGACCCCGTGGCATGACGGCGCAGCGCACACTCAGCGCACGCACACTGCTCGTGGCGGCGCTCACGCTGGGCGTCGTGCTGCTCTACAACCTGCCGCGCAGCGCCGAGCTGCTCTTCAACTGGGACTCCGTCAACTACGCCCTGGGCGCCGAGCACTACGACCTGCGCGTGCACGAGCCGCACCCGCCGGGTTATCCGCTCTGGATCCTGGCCGTGCGCGCGCTCACGGCGCTGGGCCTGGGAGCCAACGTCGCGCAGCTGTTGCTCGCACAGGCCTCTGTGGCGCTGGCTGCGCTGGCGCTCCTCGACTTGACGCGCGCACGCGGCCGCGCGACGCAAATCGTGGTCGGAGCGGCGCTGCTGTGCGGCCCCCTGGTCGCGATGCACGCGCGACTGGCGGGCACGTACACGAGCGAGCTCATGTCGTCGGCGCTGGTGGGCTGGGCCTGCGCGGATCTCTGGCGCGGGCGTTCGCGCCGCGGGGCGCTGGCGGTGCTCGCCTGGATCGTCGCCGCGGGACTGCGCACGAGCGCTGCGGTGTTCCTGCTCCCACTGTTGCTCGTCTCGCTCTGGCGCGGCTTCCCGCGATCGCGGCTGCGGGCGCTGCTGCTGGCGAGCGTGGCGGGCTTGGGGGCGCTCGCTTGCTACGTCCCCGTGTGGCTCAGCCTGGGTCCCTTGCCGGGCAGCTTCGTGTACTGGCGGCACATGCTCGACGTGCTGTTCAACGACCCGGTGAGTGGGTCGTCCTGGTTCTACGGCGCCTCGCTCGACGCGCACCTCGGGCTCTTCGTGAGGCTCGCCACCTGGTGGAGCTACGGCCTGTTGCCCTTGCTCGCGGCGCTGCTGCTGCTGCGCCTCCGACGCAAGCCCGCGGCCGCCGCGACGAGCGTTCCCGACTGCGACGCGCCCGCCCTCTCCGGACGCTTCTTGCTGCTCTGGGCGGCGCCGTCCGTGACCTTTCTCGCGCTGGTCTACGCGCCGCACCCCGGTTACGTGCTCGCGCCGCTGCCGCCGATGCTGCTGGCGCTCGCGCGTGGCATCCCACGCGAGGGCGTCTCGCGCGGGCGCCTCTTGGGCGCGCTCGCTGCGCTCGTCGTCACGGCCGAGCTCATCGCGCGACCGCACTACGGCCCGCTGCCTGAGCCCGGCGTGTCGCCCGCCAGCCCGGGCGCGGCGCTGTCGCACGCCACTCCCGCCCAGATCGCCAGCAGCGACGCGCAACTGCGCGCGATCATGGCCGTGCTCGCCGAACGTCCTCCCGAAGAAGCTGTGTGCGTGCTCGAGGTCGACTGGAACCTCGCGAACTGGCGCAAGCTGGCGTGGCAGCTGCCCGAGCGCCCCGTGTGGTGGCTCAACGCCGGGCGCGGCAAGCTGGCGTGGATGCAAGCGCGTCGCAGGCAGGAGAGCGAGGTCTTGCGTGTGGACCCGAAGGCCCGGGTGATGTGGTGGGTCGCGCAGTCCGAGCAGGCGCCCGCGGTGCTCGCGCGCGCCTTCCCGCAGGCCGAGCGCGTGCTCTGGCAGCACGCCGTCTCGCTCTGGCGCGTGGATCTCGATGAGCGCACAGCGCTGGTCCTCCAGCACGGCCCGCAGCGCTGGACGCTGAAACGCGAGTGAGTCGAGCCCGTCGCGCTTGAACACTTGGGTGTGCGGCGATAGCTTCGGCGCTTGCTGGTCCGCAGGGCGCGATCCCGTCGCAGAACTCACGGCTTCGAGATCGCTTGCCGTGGGCTCGCCTGCATCGGTCGCTCCCGAGGCAGTCTCGCCCTCGCACCCTTCGCTCCTCACCATGACGCCTGCACCGCACCCAGAGAGTCGATCGCCGATGGCCGAGCAGCGTTCCCTCTTCGCCGGCGACAAGGCCGCGGGCAAAGCCAAGGCCGATGGCGGCAGCAAGAACAGCGCGGCCAAGCCGAGCAAACCGCGCGCGTCGGCGAAGAAAGCCACGAGCTCCAAGAAGTCCGGCGCCGGCAAGGCGTCCAAGGGCACCACCAAAGCGCACCAGATGGCTGAGAAGGCGCGCGAGATCTCGGTCTCCGAGTTCTTCGCCAAGAACCGTCACCTGCTGGGCTTCGACAGCAAGCGCAAGGCGCTGCTGACCACGGTGAAGGAGGCCGTCGACAACGCGCTCGACGCCTGCGAGGAAGCCGACATCCTGCCCGACCTCACGGTGCGGCTCACGGCGCTCAAGGAAGAGGATCGCTACAAGGTCACGGTCTCGGACAACGGGCCCGGCATCCTGCCCGAGCAGGTCGACCTCGTGTTCGCGAAGCTGCTCTACGGCAGCAAGTTCCACCGCTTGCGCCAGAGTCGCGGGCAACAGGGCATCGGCATCTCCGCCGCCGGCATGTACGGCCAGATGACGACCGGCAAGCCCGTGATGATCCGCTCACGCATCGGCAAACAGCACGACGCCATCGAGGTCGGCGTGCGCATCGACACGACCAAGAACGAACCCGTGCGCACGCGCAACAAGGTGATCGAGTGGGACCGCGACCACGGCACCGAGGTCTCGATCACGCTCGAGGGCAGCTACAAGCGCGGCCGCGGCAGTGTCGACGAGTACATCGCGCAGACCGCGGTGGCCAACCCGCACGTGTCGATCGTGTTCTTCCCGCCCGACAAGAAAGAACCGGAGATCCACGAGCGCGCGACGAAGGCCTTGCCGCGTCCGCCCAAGGAGATCAAGCCGCACCCCTACGGTGTCGAGCTGGGCACGCTGATGAAGATGATGAAGATCACCGCCAGCACGCGGTTGTCTTCGTTCCTGCAAGCCGACTTCAGCCGCGTGTCGTCGCGTACGGCGCAGGAGATCTGCGAGCGCGCCAAGCTCGACCCGGCCTCGCGCGTGAAGAGCCTCGAGCACAAGTCGGCGGAAGCCTTGGCCAAGGGCATCGCGGCCACCAAGATCATGAACCCGCCCACCGACTGTCTCTCGCCCATCGGCGAAGACCTGGTGGAGACAGGGCTCAAGAAGGAGATCGGTGAGGCCGAGTTCTTCGTGAGCCGGACGCGGCCGCCGTCGGTGTATCGCGGCAACCCCTTCCAGATCGAGGTGGGCGTGGCGCTCGGTGGTTCCCTCCCCGCCGACGCCTCGGTGCGCCTGATGCGCTTGGCGAACCGCGTGCCGCTGCAGTACCAGCCCGGCGCCTGCGCGATCACCAAGGCCGTCACGAGCGTGGACTGGAAAGCCTACGGGCTGCAGCAGCCGCGCGGCGCGCTGCCGATCGGGCCGGTGATCATCATGGTGCACATCGCGAGCGCCTGGGTGCCGTTCACTTCCGAGAGCAAGGAAGCGGTGGCGAGCTACCCCGAGATCCTGAAGGAGCTGCGCCTCGCGCTGCAGGAATGCGGACGCAAGATGCAGCGCTACCTGCGCCGTCGCCGGCGCATCGCCGACGAGCTCAAGAAGCGTCAGTACATCGACAAGTACATCCCGCACATCGGCGAGGCCTTGCGCGACATCCTCGAGTTGAACGTCAAGGAATCCGACCGCGTCGTCGCCGAGTTGCGCGACACGCTGGAGAGGAGTCGCAAGCTCTGAGTACCGAACGATGGAGCGCCACGCTGTTGCTCACGCGTCGACTCTGGTCGGCGGTCGAGGGCGCGCACTACGAAGGCGAGATCCTGCGCTTCCGCCTGCAGGCCGCTCCGCTCTTGGGCGTGGGCAGCTACTCAGCGGCCGACGCGCACGCCGATGCTCGCGAAGACCGCATCGTGGAGCTGCGCATCTCACGCAAGCTGCTCGCAAAGCCCGGCTGGTCGCAGCTGGAGGCACGCGACGTGGCCCACTGCGCCGAACACTTCTTGCGCGAGCGCCTGCAGCAGGAGGGCCTGCCCAGCGCAGCGCGCGCCAGCTTCACACTCGACGCTTCCACCGACACGGGCGCCTATGTGAGCGGCCCGCCTTGGGGCGCCGACAGCCCCGCACCCGGCATGGCTTTCGAGCTCCCCGGACCGCCCCACGCCACGGGTGCGCCCAGCGCCCACGGCCAGGCCTGAGGACCGCACGATGGCCAAGAAAGCCACCCGCAAGAAGGTCGCCGCCAAGCCCTCGGCGGCGAAGAAGCCGGCTGCCAAGAAGGCCACGAGCCGTCGCACTGTCACCGGAGCCACCGACACGCACACGGTGCAGTGCATCGACGACACGGCCAAGAAGGTGCACGACCGCATCCTGGCCAAGAACGCGCCCGAGCTGAAGAGCCCGGTGCGCTCGCTCTCGAACGTGCACTACGACCCCAAGGTCGGGTACCTCAAGATCGGCGACGCGCGCAAGGTGCGCACGCTCACGGTGAACACCGTGAAGAGCTTCGCCCAAACGCTCAAGATGCTGCACATCTCCAAGGAGATGATCGGGCAAGACACCTTCGCCACGAAGAGGGAGGCGTACTACGTCTCCAAGAACTGGGGCGAGGCGCGCTTCAAGGAACAGCCCGAGTCCGACACGGTGATGGACGACATCGAGTCGATGTTCGCGCTGCACGGTGTGTCGCGTGAGCAGCTGCGCTTCTACCCCGAGGAACACGGCGGTGCGGTGGCCGGGAACCTCACAGTGGTCGACCGCGACCCGGTGAGCGGCGAGCAGCTCAAGATCGACTGCACCAAGTTCGGCAGCGGCGCGTACACGATCCCGCACTCGGTGGAACACCTCGGCTTCGAGACCAAGGCCAAGTTCATCCTGGCCATCGAAACCGGCGGTATGTTCCAGCGTCTGCAAGTGCACGGCTTCTGGAACACGGCCAACTGCATCATCGTGTCGATGGGCGGCGTGCCCACGCGCGCCACGCGGCGCTTCATCCGGCGCTTGGCCGACGACAAGAACATCCCCGTCTACGCCTTCGTGGACTGCGACCCCTACGGCATCAGCAACATCTACCGCACGCTCAAGGTGGGCTCGGGCAACACGGCACACCTGAACCAGTTCTTCTGCGTGCCGCAGGCGCACTTCCTGGGCGTCACGCCGCAAGACATCAAGGACTACGAGCTGCCCACCCACCCGCTGCTCGACGTGGACATCAAGCGCGCCAAAGACGCGCTCAAGAACGATCCCTTCTTCAAGCAGAGCAAGCCCTGGAACAAGGCGATCAACGACCTGCTCAAGATGAAGGTGCGCGCCGAGCAACAGGCGCTGGCCAAGTGGGGACTCAACTACGTGATCGACGAGTACCTACCGGCCAAGCTCAAGAAGACGAAGAGCTTCCTGCCCTAGCGGGCGACGCACGCAGCGCAGCAAGTCGCGCGCACGCGACGAGAGCCCGCGCCACTCAGTCGCCGCAGTCGTCGAGGTAGCCGAGCTCGCAGAGCTGGAGCATCATGGCCTCGCTGATCTCGCCGCCGGAGTCGAGCGCCTCGAGCGTGGCCAAGGCCTCGATGTCGAGCTTGTAGCGATCGCGCAGTTCCATGAAGCGGGCGATGCGCGGGTCGTTCTCGTCTTTCTTCACCAGGTCGTGGCGTTCGTCGGGGTCGGCAGCCAGATCGTAGAGCTGATGCGCGCGCCAACCGCTCGTGTCGCCGGGGCGTCCGCGGTACTCGTCGATGATGAACTTGAGGCCGTTGTGATGGATGGCGATCTGCCAGTCGAAGAGCGGACCGCCCTTGCGATCGTTGCGCACCTCGCTGTAGATCGGGCGCGGACGCGGTTCGCGCGCCTCGAGCAGCGCCGACACGAGACTCTCGCCCTGCATGCGATCGAGCTTGTCGGGCAGCACCTTGGAGATGTCGACCTCGAGCATCTGCAGCAGTGACGGCATCACGTCGATGAGCGCCACGGGCGTGCTGATGCGCGTGCCGCCGTTGCGACCGCCCGGCAGCCGGATCATGAGCGGGACGCGCAGCTCTTCTTCGTAGAGTTGATCGTGCTGCCACTTGCCGTGCTCGGCGAACTCTTCGCCGTGGTCGGAGAGCAGGATCACGATGGCCTCGTCGAAGACACCGCGCTCGCGCATGGCGGCGAAGAGCGTGGCGAGGTGGTCGTCGGTGTAGTTCACGCCGGCGTCGTAGAGCTCGCGCATGTAGGCGGCTTCGTCGGCGCCGTAGTTGGCCTTGTCGGCCCAGAAGGTGGTGCGCATGGCGCCGAAGCGACCTTTGAAGTCGAGCGGCGCGATGTCGGCCACGACCTTGCGCAGCGGGCCCTGGTAGTCGTCGCCCACCCACTCTTCGAGGTAGTCGGCCGGCGAGACGTAGGGCGCGTGGATCTCATAGGTGTGCCAGAAGAGGAACCAGGGCGGCGCCTGGCCCCCGTCGGCGGGCGCGGCCGTGAGCGTGTCGAGCCACTCGAGCCCGTCGGCGACCTGCGCCTCCACGCCCGAGAGTTCGGTGGTGTACTCGTCGAAGCCGCGCGGGAAGCCGTGCGCGCGATTCAAGTTGCCGCCGTCGGTGAGCCCCACGGTGCGGTAGCCCGCGGCCTGCAAGACCTCGGCCAGCGTGGGCAGCGCCTCGGGCACGGCTTCGATCAGCGGGCGTTGACGACCCGTGGCCGGGTCCTTGCCGTGTTGCACGTTCTGCACGCGATGGCGCGAGGCGTACTGCGAAGTGAACAGCGACATGTGGCTCGACGCCGTGTGCGGGGTCTGCGCGCGCGCGTGCTCGAACACGATGCTCTCGGCGGCGAAGGCGTCGAGCACGGGTGACACCGAGTGTGTGCCGCCCTGCGACGAGAGCGCGTCGGCGCGGCAGGTGTCGAGCGAGATCAGCACCACGGGCCGACGAGCCAGGTCGAGCGTTCCCGCGTCGGACCCTGCGCCGGGGTCGGTGTCGCCCGAGCCGGGAGCCGGGTCACCGCAAGCCACCACGGTCACGCAGAGCAGCGCGCCCAGCACAAGGGCACGAGGCAGACGTCGAAGCGCGCCCCCCATCTCAGAACCCCTCGACATCGAAGCGATCCACGAAGTCGACGAGGCGGTTCTGCAGGAAGTCATACGTCGCTCCGAAGCGCGTGGTGAGTTGATCGGCGAGGTCGCCGTTGAGGGTGACGGGTCGCCCGAAGGTTCCCACGTTCTCCAGGAACACGCTGCGGTTGTCCTGGCTGAAGGACTCGAGCCGCGCGTTGAAGACGCCTTGGTGGTCCGCGCTCGGCGGGAAGCTCAAGCGGAGCCCGGCGAGGTTGGGTGTGTTCTCGAAGCCGCCGAGTTGGTCGTCGTCGAGACCCATGACGTGGTTCAGGAGGAAGGCGCGAGAGTCCTCGTTGGCGTGCGGGTTGAGCACCGCGCGCACCGCGAACTGTTGCACCATGAACATGTTCATCGAGAGCTGCTCGAGTGCCTTGGTGGCGAAACCCACCAGCCGCGCCTCGAAGTCCTCGCGCGACACGCCGGTCTGCTCCTCGCGCACCTGCACGCGATCAGCCAGCACGTTCACCAAGCTCACGGGCGAGCCCGGCAGGCCGCCGGTGGCGTTGCTCAGCTGGCAGCCGCCCTGCACCACGCGGAAGTCGCGATACGAGCTGCCCGCGTCGCCGAAGAGTTGGCCGTGGAGCCGCTGCAAGTTGGCCGCCTCGTGTTGCACGGGCGGATGGATCAACTCGGCGACGAAGGCCAGGCTGCGCAGGCCGAAGGTCATGCGGCGACTCCAGAGATCAAACGGAGCCGCACAGTATCAGCTGCCGTCGCGCTCGCTGCAATCCACGCCCCGCACGCCCATCAGCCGCGCCACGCCAGCCGGGATCAGCACCAGCGCCACCAGCGCGAGGCACAGCAAGGCCGTGACGCGATCGCTGCCGTTGTGGACCATCGAGAAGATGTAGTGGCTGTAGCTGTCGGCGCCGGCGCGCGGCAGCACCACGAGGTCGAGTTCGCGCATGGCGAGCAGGTAGCCGAGCGCGAACGAGAGGCCCAGCGCGGGCATCAGCATCGGGCGCTGCAAGCTCCACCAACGCTGCAGCCACGGGCGCTCCACGAGCGCGGCGGCCTGCATCGGGGCGGGATCGTCGCGCAGCAGCAGGCTGCGGGCCGCGAGCACGCCGAGCGCCAAGTGACGCCCCAGGAAGGCCAGCAACACGAGCACGGGGCTGGTGTAGACGGCGTCACCGAGCGGGTTGAGCGGGCTGCCCCACACGCGCAGCAGGCCCACGGCGAAGCTCACGCCAGGCACCGCGAGCGGCAGCAACACGAGCGCCATGAGCAACGCCTCTTCGCGTGGCGAGGCCGCCAAGCTGCGTCGCGCGACGAAGACCCCGAGCAGCGCCACGAGCGCGCCCGAGATGAGCGCCCAACCCAGCGACGTGAAGAGCGCCGGACGCGCCGCCGCGAGCACACTCGCCGGCTCCTCGAGTTGCCACGCCCACTGCACGAGCACCACCACGGGCACCGCCAAGGAGAGCAGCAAGCCCAGGGCGGCGGCCCAGGAGGCGGGGCCCCAACGCTCGCTACGCTGCCTGACCGGCGCCTGCCCCCGCGCGTGCCCACGCTGGCTCCGTTCCAGTCGCAACACACCCCACAGCGCGAGCATCGCGGGCAGCGCGGCGAGCAAGGTGAGCGCCGCGGCACCCGCCGTGCTCTGTTCCTTGTCCCATCTCTGGAAGACTTCGCTGGCCAACACCGCAAAGGGTTCCGGCGACGTGAACGACAGCAGGTCGACGACCGCGAAGTCCGTGATCGCGAACACGAAGACCAGCAACGCCCCCGAGAGGATCGACGGCAGCGCCAACGGCAACTCCACGCGACGCAGCGCCGCGCGCGGCCCACGCAACAACTCGGCGACCTCAGCGGCGCGCGCCGCGCTGCGGAAACCGCGCAAGGCGAAGAGCGCGGAGAGCGGCCAGAGCGACGCCGTGAGCAGGAACACCGTGCCGCTGAAACCCGAGAGCGGCAGCGCGCGCAACCAAGCCACGCCCGCCACCCAGGGCGGCAAGATCAGCGGGAGCGGCAACAGAAAGCTGAGGGTGCTCGCCGTGCGGCCTTGTGCGCGAGCCAAGAGGCGCGCCACGGGCACGCCGAGTGCGCTCGAGAAGAGCGCCACGAGCACGCCGATCCCCAGCGTCCGTAGGGCCAATCCGAGCACCCGTGCCGACGTCAACGCTTCCCAGGCTGCGCTGGGCTCGCTCAGGAAACCGCCCATCGCGGCGAGCACGGGCAGGCCGCCGAGCAGCAACAGCAGGGCGATGCTCGCGGCCTTCATGTCGGGCTCCTAAACTCTCGGGGTCCAGCACGCGCGAAGTCTCGCGCGTCGCGCTGCTCTGGAGACGCAACATCATGGCTGCTCGGCCGTCCCGCTTCACGCTTCGGCTCACCAGCCGCACACCCCCGCTCGCTGGGCCGCGAGGTCGCGGGCGCCTGTCGCTGGCCTGCCGGGCGCTGCTCGCGGGAGTCGTGTTCCTCGGCCTGGGGTCCGGAACGGCACTGTGTGCGTTCGCCGCGCCGCTGGCGCACATGGTTGCGCAAGACGCCGCCGCCGACGACGAACTCCCGCCCGTGTCGGCGCCGCCCGAGCTGCGCGGCCACATCGAGCAGAAGCTGGCGCGCTCGATCAAGTCGCTCCGCAACAGCAACCCCGAGGCGCGCGCCAAGTACGAGAAGCAGGTGATCGGTTACGGCCGTGCCGCGCTGCCGCTGTTGATCGAGGCCTGCAGCACGGATCACGAGGGCAAGCAGGCGGGCCTCTTGCTGTGCCTCGAGACGCTCGTCGAGCTGCAAGACCGTGAACTCGTGGCAGCACAGGTCGCCTCCGAGCACGCGCTCTTGCGACGCTTCGCAGCGCGCACAGCCGGTCGCTGGCTCTGGCCCCCACTCATCGAGGCGCTCCCGCCGCTGCTCGACGACCCCGCGCCCGAAGTGCGCGAAGACGCCGCGCTCTCACTGCTCGCCGCGGGCAACAACGCGGGCCTCGCGGTGCTGCTGCTGCAAGCCACCGAGCCCACCGGGCGCGACGTCACCGAAGAACAGGTGACGCGGGCGGCGGCACTCAAGGCGCGCGTGCTGCAAGTGCTCCCTGGCCTCGCCGAACGCGGCGATCACCGCTTGCTGCGCGACGCCTTGATCTTCGATGCCGGCCTGCATCGCGACGACCCCGCGGGCCACGCGGCCACGCGTCGCACGGCGGTGCAGATGCTCGCAGCCGTGGGCGACCATGCTGCGATCGTCGCGATCCACGGCGCGCTCGACGACAGTCACAACCTGGTTCAGCGTGACGCCATCGATGCGCTGCGTCGGCTGCTCGAAGGCAAGGGGGCCTTCGAGGGGGGATCGATCTTTGCGCAGATCAACGAGGTGAAGCGGTTGAAGGAGTTGGGGACGGCTCGGCGGTGAATTGCGACGGCAACGCTGTCGGTCGCGGGGGAACCGAAGACCGGCTGGTTACTGGGAGCTGGCCTGGGGAGCTCGCCGAACTCCGTGCGCAACACTTCTCAGCGCGGCTCAGACCTCTTTGCGCGCCGTGACGATCTTGTCGCACAGCTTGTAGGCCTTGGCTTCGTCGGCGCTGAGCCAGAAGTCGCGGTGCGCGTCGGTGACGATCTTGTCGGCCTTCACGCCGGTCTCGGCTTCGATGATCGCGTTGTACTTGTCGCGCGTCTTCATGATCTCGCGCGCGGTGATCTCGAGGTCGGAGGCCTGACCCTGCGCCTGGCTGCTCGGCTGGTGGATCAGGAAGCGCGCGTTCGGCATCGAGAAGCGCTTCCCCTTCTTGCCGCCCAGGAAAATGATGATCGCGGCACTGGCTGCGAGCCCCATGCACACCGTGTGGATCGGCGCGCTGATGAAGCGCATGCAGTCGTAGATGCCGAAGCCCGAGTCGGCGTCGCCGCCGGGGCAGTTGATGTACATCGTGATCGGCTTCTTCGGGTCTTCCGAGTCGAGCAGCAGCAGCTGCGCCGTGATCGCCGCCATCAGGTCGCGGTCGACCGGCTTGGCCACCAGGATCGTGCGGTGATCCATGAGGCGCTTACCGAGGAACTCGCCGCCCTTGCCTTCCTTCTTCTCGTCCTCGTCGTCTTCGCAGGGGGCGAGGTGGATCGGGTTCGGAGTGCCGTTGAAGTCGCTCATCGCCAGGTCTCGGGCTGGAGGCGTCGGAAGGCCACAGGGGCCGGTGAAGCCGTGCAACCTAGCGGATCGGATCGGACGATGGAACCGCGGAGCGAGGCGCGACCCGGGGGGCGCTCGTCTCCTCACCGGGCGGCACGCGGGCCCCCCCTCGGGGGCTCCGACGAGCTGCCTGAGACCTGACCGAGCCTCGCCCGAGCCCTGATCGAGTGCGAACTCGCCGCCCGCTCAGCGGCAGGCCGAGGCGCCGACCGCCGGGTCGAAGTCCTCGGGATTCACCAGCACGGAGTCGCCCTCTGCGTCGCCACCGGCGTAGCCGAGCTGATCGATCATGCGCTCGTTGAAGGACGCGTTCGCTTCGCTCGACGCCAGCACCATGCTCGCCTCCCGGAAGCCCACGTCGTGACTGTCGACGAGCTCGAGCTCCTGCACGAACTCCCAGGCCTTCCCGTTGAGCCACTTCCGCTGCGGCACACGCTGGGTCATGTTGCGCGCGCCCGGGATCCCGAGCAGGCCGAGCACCGTGGGCGTGACGTCGAAGATGTTGCCGCGGTTGGCGATGGCCCCGCTCTCGACGAAGCGCTCGTACTCGCCCTCCGCCTTACGGATGCCGCGCCCCGCCGCGATGATCACGCCGGGCGTGCCGTCCTGGTGATTGCCGGTGGTCGGGAAGCGCGAGTCCGTGACCGAGCCCGGGTCGGCGTGCATGCCGTGGTCGGACAGGAGCATCACGGCCACGTCGTCGCCGGCGGCGGCCAGGATGTCGCCGAGCAACTCGTCGGCCCATTCGTAGTAGCGCGGCAAGGAACAGGCCAGCGCGGCGTCGAGCTCGGGCGAGCTGCCTTGCCAGTTGAACTCTTCGGGATGCAGTTGGCGCCAGAAGCGATGGCCGACGACATCGGTGCCACCCAGATAGACCATCGAGAGGTCGTAGGGCTCGTCGTCGAAGAACTCGGCGGCCAGCGCGGCGTAGGTCGCGTCGGCTTGGATCGACCAGAGCGATTCGTCGACCGCTTTGCGCTCGGGCTTCGGGAGGTCGGCGATCTGCGTGGCGAAGATCGAGCGCGCACGCTCGAAGATCGCGTCGCGCCCGCCGGCTTCGGCGGCGACTTCATAGACTCGGTCTTGCAGCTCGGGCGGATGCACTTGGCCGTCGACACCAGGCATGAGCGCGGGCTTCCAGTTCACGTTGAGTTGCGCCGACGCGTTCGTGCCCGAGATCATCAAGCCGTTGTTCTGAGAGACGGGCCAAGTGGTCCACCACCCGACGACCGCGCTGCGCAGCCCGTACTGATCGGCGATGTCCCACAGCGCGCGACCGTGACGGCGCCCCGAGGTGTACACGTTGTTGTTGTTGTCCACGAAGCCGCCGATGCCGTGCTGCTTCATGGTCTTGCCGGTGGCGATCGTGGTCCACACCACCGGGCTCCACGTGGGCCGCATGGTGCCGAGACGCCCGAAGACGCCGCGCTTCATCAGGTCTGCCATGTTCGGGCAGCGCCCCTGCGCGATGAGCGGCTGCAACACCGACCACTCGAGGCCGTCCATCCCCACGACGAGCACGCGCGAAAACGGCTCGGCGGCGTCGAGACCCGGGGCGGCGCCGCGCTTGCCGTCGGATCCGGCCTCACCGCACGCACCCACCAGCGTGGCGACCACGAGTGCCCCGAGGAGGCGTCGCCACGCTCGCGGCGGAGATTCTCCGCGCGGCCGCGGCTCGCGGACAGCCAGAGCAGGACACGTGGGCACAGGGTTCTGCTCGCAGCGAAGCGCAGTCATCGGCATTCCTGGATCGATCAAGCGCGCGGCGGGGACCGCGCCGGGACTCACGGGGCGCTCAGCTTACCCGGACAGGCCCCGCTCCGTTGGTGGGCTCCTCGCTGCGGGCGGATACACTGCTCGTCCGCTCCACCCGGCCTCGCGCCGGCCCCCGCCCTTCACGAGAGTCCCGCGATGACGACCACTTGGTTCGACGGAGAGCTGCGCCCCCTCGGCGAGTCGAAGGTCTCGCTGCTGGCGCACACGCTGCACTACGGCGTGGGCGTGTTCGAGGGCGTGCGCTGCTACCCGCAAGCCAGCGGGGACGAGTGCAGCATCTTCCGGCTCGACGACCACCTGCGCCGGCTCGCAGACTCGGCCAAGGTCTGCGGCCTGGAGCTGCCCTTCGACCGCGCCACGCTGTCGAAGGCCTGCGTCGACGTGCTGCAAGCCAACGCCTTCACGAACGCCTACCTGCGCCCCGTGGTCTGGCAAGACGACGCCAGCCTCTCGGGCCTGGGCTCTTCCCCCACCGTGCACGTAGCCGTGGCGGCGCAACCCTGGGGCGCGTACCTCGGCGAAGAAGGCTTGCGCAAGGGCATCCGCGTGCGCGTGTCGGCCTACCGTCGCGGCGGGCACGGCAGCTTCTTCAGCCGCGCCAAGATCAACGGGCAGTACGTGGCGTCCACGCTCGCCAAGCGCGAAGCGCTGGCCCTGGGTCTCGACGAGGCGCTGCTCACCGACGACAAGGGCCACGTGTGCGAAGGCAGCGGCGAGAACCTGTTCATGGTGCGCGACGGCGTGCTGATCACGCCGCCGGGCAGCGCCGCGATCCTGCCGGGCATCACGCGCGCCACCGTGCTGCACATCGCCCAGACCCATCGCGAAGAGTTCGGCATCCGCGCCATCAGAGAAGACGAGATTCCGCGCGACGCGCTGCTGCTCGCCGACGAAGTGTTCCTCACCGGCACCGCCGCCGAGGTCACGCCCGTGCGCGAAGTCGACCTGCGGCAGATCGGCGCAGGCGAAGCGGGTCCGATCACGCGCAAGATCCAGGACGCCTACTTCGCGCTCGTGCGCGGTGAGGTCGAAGCGCCGGCCAAGTGGCGCACTCCCTTCGGTGCCGCCGTCCGGTGACGCCCGACGCGATCTTCGTCCTCCTCGTGATGACGGGAGCCTTCGTGGCCTTCGTCACCGAAGCACTCTCGGTCGACCTGGTCGGCCTGGCGGTGCTCGTGGCGCTGCTGCTCAAGGGTGTGCTCACGCCCGAAGAAGCCTTCGCGGGTTTCGCCAGCGAAGCGCTGCTCACGATCTGCGGCATGTTCATCTTGTCGGCGGGACTGATCCGCGCCGGCGCGCTCGAACACCTCACGCGTTTCATGTTCAGCGTGTCGCGCGGGCGCAAGAAGGTGCTGCTGCTCTTGCTGATGCTCACGGTCGCCGTGAGCTCGGCCTTCCTGAACAACACGCCCGTGGCCGTGATCTTCCTGCCGGTCGTGCTGAGCGTGGCGAGCTCACTCAAGCTCGCGCCCAGCAAGCTGCTCATCCCGATGAGTTACGCGTCGATCATGGGCGGCACCTGCACCTTGATCGGTACCAGCACGAACTTGCTCGTGAGTCAGTCGGCGATGGAGGCCGGGCTCGCTCCGATCAGCATGTTCGAGTTCAGCATCCCCGGCATGATCTTCGCAGCGGTGGGCTTCGGTGTGCTCGCGCTGCTGGGTAACCGCCTGCTGCCCGACCGCCTGTCGGTGTCGAGCACGGTGCAAGAAGGTCGCATCCGCGAGTTCGTCACCGAGGTGTACTTCCCCGAGGGCTCGTCGCTGATCAACCGCAGCTACAAGGAGCTGCTCGACAAGGTCGGAGGCATCACGCCGCTCATGCTCGTGCGTGGCGACGACGTGATCTTCGCGCCGCTCATCGCCGACCCGCGCGCGCAGTTCATCCGCGAAGGCGACGTGCTGCTGCTCAAGGGCGACCCGGGCGCGATCAACGCGCTGCTCGACAAGGAAGGCGTGACGCTCCCGCCCGAACTCGGCGACCTGATCCAGAGCCAGGGCGCCGCAAAAACGGTCACGATGGTCGAGCTCGTGATCAACCCGAACTCGCCGCTGATCGGGCGCACGATCGCGGGATCGGGCTTCAGCCGACGCCACGACGGCGCCGCCGCCATCGCCGTGCTGCGCCATGACGAACACCTGCGCAAGCGCGTCAGCCAGATCCGCCTGCGACTCGGTGACACGCTGCTGGTCGTCTGCGACGAGAAGATCCTCGACACCCTGCGCCGCAGCTCCGAGTTCATCCTGCTCGAAGGTCTCGAAGAGCAGGTGGTGCGTCGCGACAAGGCGCCGCTCGCGCTGGGCATCATGGTCGGCGTGGTCGCGCTGGCCGCGCTCAACGTGCTGCCGATCTCCACGCTGGCCGCCGCCGGCGTGCTGCTCATGATCTTGATGCGCGTGCTGCCGCTACGGCTGGCCTACAACTCGATCGACATGAGCATCGTGATGCTCATCGCAGGCATGCTCGCGCTCGGCGCGGCCCTGCAGAAAACCGGTCTGATCTCCGACGCCGCGCACAGCCTCACGGGCGCGCTCGAGAGCTACGGCCCGATCGCGATCTTGGGCGGCATCTACCTGCTCTCGGCGGTGCTCACCTGTCTCGTGAGCAACAACGCCGTGGCCGTGCTGATGACGCCGCTCGCGATCGAGTCGGCGCACGGCCTCGGGTTCGAGCCGGCGCCCTTCCTCTTCGCCGCGCTCTTCGGCGCCAGCGCCAGCTTCGCCACCCCCATCGGCTACCAGACGAACCTGTTCGTCTACGCACCGGGCGGCTACCGCTTCACCGACTACCTACGCCTCGGCGTGCCGCTCAACGTGATCATGTTCATCGTCGCGATGTTCGTGATCCCGTGGTACTGGCCGCTGCGTGAACTCGTCGCACCCTGAGTCGAGCTGATCCATGAGCACTGATGTCGCCGCGCTGCTGGCGCGCACCACTCTCGTCGTGCGCAGCGGACGTTACGCCTTGGGCGCTTGGCGTCACGCGGAGTCCCCGGCAGTGCACGCCGGCATGGCTCGAGCCGACGGCGAACTCGGCTTCGTGCTCTTCGACGACATCGAGCTCACAGCGCTGGTGCCCGAAGACACGCTCGACGAACTCCCCACGCCGCAGAAGATCGAGCGCGACTTCGCCGCGCTCACTCTCGACACGGTGATGGCCTGGGACATCGTGGGTGTGCTCGCCCACGTGACCTCGATCTTGGCGTCAGCCGAGATCCCGCTCGGCGCCGCCACCGCCTACTCCCGCGATCACATCCTGGTGCCCGGCGCGCAACTCGAGCGCGCGCTCGAAGTGCTCGGGCCGCACTTCGAGAGCGTGCGCGGGCCGGCCTGAGCGCATGCCGCGACTCTTCTTCAGCGCGGGGGACACGTCGGGGGATCAGCACGCCGCGCGCTTGCTGACGGCGCTGCGCGAGCGCGTCCCCGAGCTGCGAGCCGAAGGACTGGGCGGCCCCGAGTTGGCCGCCGCCGGGATGACCTTGCACCACGATCTCGTGGCTGGCGCGATCATGGGCCTCGGTCCCGCCGTGGCTGCCGTGCCGCAGTTGCTGGGCCTGCTGCGCAAGGTGGCCAAGCACTTCGACCGCGAGCGCCCCGACCGCGTGGTGCTCGTGGACTACCCCGGTCTCAACCTGCAGATCGCACGCCTCGCGAAACGCCGCGGCATCCCGGTGAGCTACTTCGTGGCGCCGCAACTGTGGGCCTGGGCACCGTGGCGAGCGCGTCGCTTCGCCCGCGCGATCGATGAGGCCCTGGTGATCTTCCCCTTCGAAGTGCCGTTCTTCGCCACGGCCGGCTTGCCCGCGCACTACATCGGTCATCCCTTGCTCGATGCGCTCCCGCAACACGATTGCACGCGCCCCGAGATCACCGAGCGCGTGCGTCCGGTGGCGCTGCTGCCCGGCAGTCGCCGGCGCGAGGTGCGCGACAACATGCCCCTGTTGCTCGACGCCGCCGAGCTGCTCACGCAGCGTCATCCCGAGTTGAGTTTCCACTGCGCGCACGTGTCGTCCGAACAACGCGAGCGCATCACGGACATGGCGCGCGGCCGCCCGATCGACTTCACGCTCCACGACGCCGACGTGCACGGCGTGATGGCCAGTTGCCGCTGCGCCGCCGTCGCCAGCGGCACAGCCACACTCGAGACCGGCATGCTCGGCACACCCCTGGTGGTGTTCTATCGCATCTCCGCCTTCGAGGCGCGCGTGGCGCAAGGCCTGCTCGTGCCCGAGTTCATCGGTCAAGTGAACCTGATGAGCGGACGCGCGCTGACGCCCGAGCTGCGCCTCCCCGAACACGACCCCGAGACCCTCGCCGCCGCCCTCGAGCCCCTGCTCCACGACGGTGACGCCTGGCAAGCACAACGCGCCGGGCTCGACACCTTGCGCGCCTCCCAACGCGGCAAGGGCAGCGCCGTGGAACGCGCGGCGCGACATCTCGCGGCACACTTCGCCACGGCCTGATGTGTCGACGGCAGCGAGCGTCTGCCACCGTGGAGAAGAGTGCTGAAGGGGAGCGGCGAGTGGTTTGGGACGGGACGGCGAACTGCGAACTGCGAACTGCGGACTGCGGACTGCGGACGGCGAACGGCAGACTGCGGACGGCGAACTGCGAACTGCGGGGCGGCTTCGGGAGAGGGAGGCCGGGCGACGGCGAGCAGGGCCGTGCGGGGGCCGCTGCATGAGGCGACGCCGCAGGTTCGTGGTACGAACCTGCAACGCCACCTCGCGCGCGTCCTGCGGACGGGGTAGCTGGCGCAGTCGGGACGCGCCTCGCGAGCCCCGCCCGCCTCGGCAAACTCCAACGAGACGATGAAGCTGAAGCTCGACCACGAACCACTCACGTTCACCGGCACCTGAACAGAAAGACAGCGACCAGCACCGCACGCGCTTCCGCGCGCACACCGCGCACACCGCGCACACCGGGCACACCGGGCACACCGGGCACACCGGGCACACCGTGCACACCGAGCACACCGAGCACACCGAGCACACCGAGCACGCCGGGCACGCAACACGAGCAACACGAGCAACACGGACGACTCGGCAGTTGCAGTCGCCGTCGCAGTTGCCGTTGCAGTCGCCGGCGCAGCTGCAGTCGCCGGCGCTGCCGCAGTTGCCGTTGCCGTTGCCGTCGCAGTCTGTCCCGCTTCACCTGGGCGAGGGCGCCACCGGTGTGGAGGTCTCGCGTCTTGCCCCGTCCCCCTGACGATTTCCGTCACCCTGGCGCGCGCCGGGAAGCGCTGCGAAGGAATGTTCGAGCCGCAGGCGAGCCATTCCTCTCGCAGCGCTTCCCAGGCAGCGCCAGCCGAGGCCCGCAACGCGTCGTCAGGCAGTCGCCGTTGCAGTCGCAGTCGCAGTCGCAGTCACAGTCGCCGCCGCCCAAGACCTCACCCGACCTCGAGCACCACCCCCTCGCGCTCACTGTCCCAACTGATCGACAACACGAACCACCGTGCCCCGTCGAAAAAGAGCTGGAAGGAATTCACGCCGCGGTCGACGGGCTCAGCGTCGGGCGCATCGCTGGTGTAGCTCGCGTAGGCGCTGAACGCGTGCGCCACCGCGCCGAAGCGTTGCACGCGCAGGGAGAGCTCACGCTCGTAGAAGGCGTTGGCCTCGAAGGTGACCGACGCGTTCTCCACGTACTGCGCGGGCGTGATGCCGAACACGCTGTGCGTGCTGCCGTCGCGCGAGGTGCGCACGGGAACCAGACGTCCGAACTCGGGGTGGAAGAGCGCCAGGAAGCGCTCCCAGTCGCGCGGGCCGGCCGGGCCGGAGATGACGTCGTAGCAAGCGCGCACGAGCGCCTCGGGGGACGCCACGTCGGAAGCGCGCAGGCCGCGCTGCGCGGTGCCGTCCGTCGCCGCGGAGATTGCTCCGGAGTGTTCAGCGCGCGTGGCGGCGTCGCCACGCTGATCGAAACCCACCGACTCCACGATCCGGTGCGAGGCAGGCTGCGGTGCTCCGCAAGCCGCGCTCAACCCGCAACACATCGCGATCGACACGAACACACGTGAACAGGTCGAGCGCAGCATGAGCTTCAGTTCCGCAGGGACTGGATCGGCGCCGGCACCTGCCCGCCACGTCGCGCGAAGATCGAAGCCGACGGCTTGTTCACCGGTTGGATCGGCACGCTGCCGAGCAGGCCGCCGAGCTCGATCAGGTCGCCGGCCACGGCGCCGGGCACGGGCATGATGCGCACGGCGGTGGTCTTGTGGTTCACCATGCCGATGGCGAGCTCGTCGCCGATCAGCGCGCAGAGGGTCTCGGCGCTCGTGTCGCCGGGCACGCCGACCATGTCGAGGCCCACCGAGCACACGGCCGTCATGGCTTCGAGTTTGTCGAGCGTGAGCACGCCTTCGCGCACGGCGGCGATCATGCCGGCGTCTTCGCTCACGGGGATGAAGGCGCCGCTCATGCCGCCGACGTTCGTGGCCGCCATGGCGCCGCCCTTCTTGACCGCGTCGGTGAGCAAGGCGAGCGCCAGCGTGGTGCCGTGCGCGCCGGTGCGCTCCAAGCCCATGAGCTCGAGGATGTCGGCGATGGAATCGCCCAGCGCGGGGGTGGGCGCGAGCGAGAGGTCGATCACGCCGAAGGGCACGCCCATGCGCTCGGCCACCGTGCGCCCCACCAGCTCGCCCATGCGCGTAATCTGGAAGGCGACGCGCTTGATCACGTCGGCGACTTCACCGAGATCGGCGGTGTTGCTCAGCTGCGCCACGGCGTGACGCACGACGCCCGGCCCGGACACGCCGCAGTGCAAGACCACGTCGCGCTCACCGATGCCGAGGTTGGCGCCGGCCACGAAGGGGTTGTCCTCGACCATGTTGCAGAACACGACCAGCTTGGCGCAGCCCATGGCGCCGTTGTCGGCGGTGCGCTCGGCGGTGGCCTTGATCACGCGCGCCATCTTGAGCGTGGCGTCCATGTTGATGCCGGCCTTGGTCGTGCCCAAGTTCACGCTGGCGCACACGTGATCGGTGACGGCCAGCGCGTTGGGGATCGAGTTCATCAGCCGCTCGTCGGAGCGCGTGGCGCCCTTGTGCACGAGGGCGCTGAAGCCGCCGATGAAGTCCACGCCGACCTCGTCGGCCGCGCGGTCCATGGCTTGCGCGATGGGCGTGTAGTCTTCGTCGGGGCAGGCGGCGGCCACGAGCGAGATCGGCGTGACGGCGATGCGCTTGTTCACGATCGGCACGCCGAACTCGTCGCCCACGCTGTTGGCGACCTCCACCAGGTTGCCCGCGCGACGCACGAGTCGCTCGTAGATGCGCTCGCCGACCTGTTGCACGGAACCGCCCGCGAGGTCGAGCAGGTTCACACCGAGCGTGGTGGTGCGCACGTCGAGCGTCTCGACCTGCACCATGCGCAGGGTGCGCAGGATTTCATCGTGGTCGAGGGGCATCAGAGTCGGTGCATGGCGCGGAAGACGCGCTCGTCGACGACCGTGACCACGTAGTCGGAGGGCTCGGACAAGTTCTTCAGCGCGTCGCGGTACGCGGAGAAGTTGTGCGCGCTGCGCGTGATGTCCACGACCAGGATCGCGTGGAAGTAGCCGCCCGTGATGCGCTGACTGAGGTCTTGGATGTCGCCGCCGAGTTCGCCCACGGCCACGGTGAGCTCGGCCAGGATCGCGGGACGGTTGAGGCCCACGGCGGTCACGATCAAGCGCCCGGGCTTGCCCTGCAGGATCGCGTGCGACGCGTCGCTGTGGGCGATGCCGGCTTCGCTCGCGATGGCGGCGTCGGCGCCGGAGGCGACCTGCTCGGCGTGTGCCGCGTCGGCACGCGGACGTTCACCGGGCTCCGCCGGGGTGACGATCTGCACGCCGCGCCGCCGCGCCATGTCGCGCGCGGAATCGGTGAGCGTGGTGTGCGCGTCGACCACGAGCGGTTGGTCGGCCGGCAAGGCCGCCACGTCGTCGGCGGTGAGGATGCGTCGGCTCATGCTCGGTGACTTCCCTTCATCAGACCCGGGCCGCTGGCCGGCAGGATCGAGGTGACGCGGCCGCCGTCGACACGCAAGAGATACAAGCCATCGGCGAGTTGATCAGGTTGCGCGGCGCCGTGCGCGCCCGCGGGTGCGGGCAGGCCGGTGTCGGACGCGTTGGCGCCGCACGACGGTGTGCCGCAACCGCCGCTGCAACGTCCGCCGCACGCGCCGGTGCAGGTCGCGTTGCCGCAGCCGCCGGCGCAGTTGCCGCCGCAAGCGCCGGTGCATGTTGCGTTGCTGCAACCGCCGGCGCACTTGCCGCCGCACGCGCCGGTGCACGGCGTGCGCGTCGGTGCAGCCGAGGCCGTCGTCGCGGGGGCAGCGTCGCCCTGCTCGATGATCTGCATGCCGCGCGCACCGGCGCGGTCGCGCGCGGCCGGCGTGAGACAAACGCCCGCGCGCAACACGATCGGCGACGGCACGCGACCGCTCAGGATGTCGGCGTCGGTGATGAGTTCGCGGATCACGCCAGCGCTCCGCTGATCACCGGGCCCATACCCGGGTGCGGACGCGGGATCACGAGGCGACGCACGAGCAGGCCAGCGGCTTCGGCGTCGTCGGCACCGGCTTGCATGCCGGCCTCGACATCGGCGAGCTCGCCGGTGAACGCGACCCAGCTCTTGCCGCCGAGCCCGCGCGCCAGGCCGATGCCGGCGATCGACAAGCTGGCGGTCTTCGAAGCCAAGTCGCCCGCGCGGATCGTGGACGCCACGCTGAGCGTTTCGATCACGCCGAGCGCGTCGAGCTCCTCGGCGAAGTCACCGCGGTCGCGCACGGCGGCCAGCAAGGTGGGTTCCACGTTGGGGATGAACAGGCTGTCGATCAGGCTCTCGGCGCCGACCTCGCGCGCGCGACGCAGCGCCGCACTCACGTCGTCGACGGGGCCGGCGAAGAGCACCACGTACTTGCCCGGACTCACCGGCGTGGCCAGGAACAGCTGCACGTCGGCTTCCTTGATCAGCGCATCGACACACTCCATGCCGGTGGCGATCGAAGCCAGTTCCACGAGCGCGATGCAGGGACCGCTGCCACCCACGGGTGTGCTCATGTGCACGCCCTCGTGCGCCGCGGCGCGCGCGAATCAATGCGCGGCGCGCGCGAGGCCGAACGGCAGCAGCGCGGCGCGAAGCTCATGCGGGTGTGCGCGTCCCGTCGGCGCTGAGTTCGAAGGACTCGCCTTCCACGCTCATCGCGTCGACGATGCCCACGACGGCCACTTGCCAGGCGATGTCTTGGCTGCCGAGCACCGTGCGCGCGGCCTTGCCGAAGGCGACCAAAACCGTTTCGCCGACGCCGGCGCCGATCGTGTCGGCGGCGACCACGAGATCGCTCTGTTCATCGCTCACGCCCTGCTCGGCACCGGCGCGGAACGGACGCACGAGCAACATGCGCACGCCCTCGAGGCTCTGCGCCTTCTGCGTGGCCCACACGTTGCCGACGACACGCCCGACGAGCATCAGTGCAGCTCCGCGCCGCTGCGATCGTCGACCACGGCGACCACCGCGGCTTCGACCGCGACGTCGTGTCCGCGCCCGAGAGCTGTGCGCCCCGCGCGACCGTAAGCCACGAGCACTTCGTCGCCGACACCGGCATCGACTGTGTCGGCGGCCACGACCAAGTTGTGCGGCTGCTGACCGTTGTCGTCGCGCTCAGCCAGTTCGAGCGGTTGCACGAGCAACAGCTTGAGCCCGCCGAGCGTCTCGTGACGCTGGCTGGCCCAGACTTCGCCGCAGACGCGCCCGGTGAACACGCGCGCTCAGCCCCGACCTTCGTTGGGCTGACCGTCGATGTCGGCCATGACCTTCTCGATGGCGTCGACGGCCACGCGGATGTCGCTCTCGCTGCCGCCCAGTTGCAAGCGACCGAAGGCGCCGTAGGGGCGCATCTCGATGAGCTTGATGTCGGCGGCCTTCTCGGCCTCGTTGGCGGCGATCACGGCGTAGGCCGCGGGATGCACCTCGAGGATGTAGAGCGTCTCGCCGCCGAGCAGCATCATCCCCGAGCGGTTGCGGTTCACGAGCATCGACTGGTAGTCGTCGATGCCGGTGATGATCTCGCTGGTGAGGATGCGCGGCTGCAGGCGATCGGTTTCCTCATGACCGAGGAAGTCGAGGATGTGCCGGCCGGCTTCGAGCACCTCGGCCTGACTCTCGTCGTGCACCTCGAGCAGACCGAAGGCGCGCTCCACCACCTGCACCGCGGGCTTCACGCTCGTCTTCTTGAGCGCGATGTCGGTGACGCGGTTGATGGCGATGCCAGGAGCGATCTCCACGTAGAGCGCAGCCTGTCCGCGAACGGGTAGGTAACCGCGCGCCGTGCTCGCCACGAAGGAGGCGAACTGCGGCTGCATGGAGTCGAGAAAAACGTAGGTGCGAAGCTGAACCATGGTGGCGCGGCCTCCGATCGATGAGAGCTGGCGGGACGATCCGGCGGAACGTGCGCGCGCGACGGCGCCTGCCGTCCCGGCGGATCACCGGAACCCACGCGTCACGCAGCGACCCGACCGACTCAGGCGGGCGCGGCTTCGGGCTGCGGCAGGATCGACTCGACCTCGCTGTGCGGACGCGGGATCACGTGCACCGACACCAGCTCGCCCACACGACGCGCGGCGGCAGCGCCCGCATCCGTGGCGGCCTTCACGGCGCCGACTTCGCCACGCACCATCACGGTGACGTAGCCCCCGCCGATGCGCTCCTTGCCGATCAGCGCCACCTTCGCGGCTTTGACCATGGCGTCGGCGGCTTCGATGGACCCGACCAGGCCCTTCGTCTCGATCATTCCCAGTGCGATCTGGCTCATCTGTGCTGTGTCTCCGGCGCCAGTTCAGCGGCGCGGTGGGTGCGTGTTCAGTTCTTACGTGCAGTGCGGTACTTGAGGTTCGCGAAGTCCGGCAGCGTGCCGCCTTCGTAGGGCGGCTTGCCGCGCGGTGCGCCGGCGCCGCTGGACGACGTGCTGCTGCCCGCCGCGCCGTGGCCGCCACCAGCGTTCGCGCTGTGTTGCGCGCTCGCGTCGGCGCGTTGCGCGAAGGGCGACGCGGGGTGCGTGGGGTTGCCGGGGTGCGCGAGACCGGCGGGCGAGCTCGCGCCGCCGCGGGTCGCGCCGTGTGCGCCGCCAGCGCTCGCCGAGCCTGCGCCGCCCGCGTTGCCGCCGCGCGCTTGCGCCGGCGAGAGACCGCGCGGCGCATTCACCGGGCTGCTCGTGCCCACCGACCCGCTGCTGCTGTATCGCGCGCCGGGCGCCGGCGCCGCGGGCAAGGCGTTGAAGTGGAAGCCCTTGGGCGGCCCCAACGCGAAGTCGGGGAAGCTCTCGACGAAGCCCTCGTACACGTAGCCCACGTGCTTCGTGAGCAGCAAGTTGTGCGCGCTGATGTTGTCCGACGTGATGTTGCCGCCGAACGCGCCGCAACCGAGCGTCATCGAGGGCACCAGGCCGGTGCCGAAGCCCACCGCGCCCTGTGCAGTCGGCGCGTTGATCAAGATGCGATGCGTGGGTTTCTCGGCGACGAAGCTCCAGATGATGTCTTCGTCGCGGCTGTGGATCGCGAGCGTGTGGCCGCGTCCGCCGAAGTTCAGGATCTCGATGCAACGGTCGCAACCGGCTTCCCAGCCGTCTTCGACATACACCGAGAGGATCGGCGAGAGCTTCTCGACCGACAGCGGGTGATCCCAACCCACGCCGCTTTCCTCGACCATCAGCACCGTGCTGGTCTCGGGGATCGTGAAGCCCGCCATGGCCGCGATCTGGTGCGGAAACAGTCCCACGATGTCCGCGTTGACGCGGCGACCGCGCACCACGATGGCCGACAACTTCGCGCGCTCTTCGGGCGTGCACCAGTGCGCGCCGTTGCGGATGAAGGTGGCCTTGACGTCGTCGTAGATCGGCGCGTCGATGACCACGCTCTGCTCACTCGCGCAGATCGTGGCGTTGTCGAACATCTGGCTGCCGATGATCGCGCGCACGGCGTGGTTCACGTCGGCAGAGCGTTCGATGAAGGCGGGCGCGTTGCCGGGGCCGACACCGTAAGCGGGCTTGCCGGCGCTGTACGCGGCGCGCACCAAGCCGGGGCCGCCGGTGGCCAGGATCAGCGCCGTCTCGCGCGCCTTCATGGCCTCGTGCGTGCCTTCGAGCGTGGGCTGCTGCATGCACAGGATCAGGTCTTCGGGAGCGCCGGCGCGCACCGCGGCTTCCGACATGATGCGCACGGCCTCGCCGATGCAGCGGATGCCGCGCGGGTGCGGGCTGACCACGATCGAGTTGCGCGCCTTCACCGAGATCAGCGACTTGAACATCGCCGTGCTGGTGGGGTTCGTGATCGGCACGATCGCCAACACCGGGCCGTAGCTCTCGGCCACTTGGTAATAGCGACGGTCGTCGTCGCGATGCACCACGCCCACGGTCTTCAGGTCTTTGAGCGACTCCCACAGCATGTCGGTGCAGAAGCGGTTCTTCTGGTACTTGCCGGCTTCGTTGCCGAAGCCCGACTCCTCGACGGCGAGCTTGGCGAGGTGCTCGCTGGCCTCGCTGCCGGCGCGCGCCATGGCCTCGCAGATGCGATCCACGGTGGCTTGGTCGGAGTGCTTGAAGCGCTCCCAGGCCGCGCGGCTGCGCCGCACGAGGTCGCGGGCTTCTTGGATGGAGCGCAGATCGGCGTCAGCGAGAATCATGGCTGCGGATCCTAGCAAACCCTCGGGAAAGGCCACGGCGCGAACCCACGCAGAATGCGCAGACCCACCGAAGCGCGGAACATCCGTGTGCGATCACGAAACAATGCGCGAAGAAGCGGAGTTGCTTCGCCGACAACGAGCGCTCGCGTCCGTTGGCTCCACGCGCAACGCCTTGCACCGAAGACGCCAGCCAAGCGCAGCCTCCGGGTCCTTCGGCGCGCCCGCCGAGCCCTGCGGGACTGCAGCGGGTGCGCCTCACACTCCCCCGCGGATCAGGGGAAGATGCCAAGCTGCTCGTAGGAGGTTGCGATCTTGTTGATCGCCACGACGAAGGCGGCAGTGCGCAGGTCGTTCACGCCTTCCTTGTTGGCCATGACCTCCTTCATCTCGTCGTAGGCGTCGGCCATGGTGTTCCACAGACCGGAACGCACGAGGTCGATCTCGTTGGGGCCCGAGGCCAGCGCCTCACGACGGTCGGCGGCGAGCGGCTTGCCCGTGACCGACTCGATCAGGTCGAGCATGCGGTGGTCGCGCCCGACCTCGAAGCGCTTCGCCATGCGACCGAAGCGCATGTGGCTGATGTTCTTGGTCCACTCGAAGTAGGAGACGGTGACGCCGCCCGCGTTCAGGAAGATGTCGGGCAGGATCATCACGCCCTTGCTGAGCAGGATCTCTTCGCCGCTCGGCGTGGTGGGACCGTTGGCGCCCTCGGCCACGATCTTGGCCTTCACGCGCGCGGCGTTGTCGGACGTGATCTGATTCTCGATCGCAGCCGGCACGAGGATGTCGCAGTCCATCTCGAGGCAGGCCTTGGGATCCTCGATCTCTTCGCAGCCCGGGAAGCCCTGGATGTAGCCGGTCTTCTTGCGGTGCTCCTGGAGTGCGTCGATGTCGATGCCGTCGGGGTTGTAGAGGCAGCCGTTGTACTCACCGATGCCGATGATCTTGGCGCCGCCCTCTTTCTGCAGGATGCTCGCGGCGTGGTAGGCCACGTTGCCGAAGCCTTGCACCACCACGCGCTTGCCTTCGGTGCCGACCGACAGGCCCAAGCGGTCCATGTCGTCGTCGCGGGCGCAGGCTTCCACGATGCCGTAGTACACGCCGCGACCGGTGGCCTCGGTGCGACCAGAGATGCCGCCCTGACTGACGGGCTTGCCCGTGACGCACGCGAAGGCGTCGAGCTCACCGTGGTGGATGGTGCTGTAGGTGTCGACCATCCAGGCCATCTCGCGTTCGCCGGTGCCCATGTCGGGGGCCGGCACGTTCACGCCGGGGCCGATGAAGTTCTTGTGCGCCAGCTCGAAGGTGTAACGGCGCGTGATCTTCTCGAGCACCTCGACCGGCGTGCGGTAGGGGTCGCACTTCACGGCCCCCTTGCTGCCGCCGAAGGGCACGTTCACGAGGGCGCACTTGTAGGTCATCAGCGAGGCGAGCGCCTTCACTTCGTCCTCGTCGACATGCAACGAGTAGCGGATGCCACCCTTGAGCGGCTTGCGGTGATGACTGTGCTCCGCGCGCCAGCCTTCGAACATCTGCACCTTGCCTTCGACCAGCACGGGGAAGGTGAAGGAGTACAGGTTGTTGCAGGCGCTGATCTGGTCGAGCAGGCCCTTGTCGGCGTCGACAAACGGAGCTGCCTTCTCGAACTGGCGCGCGACCGCCTTGTACATGTTGAGTTCGTCGGCGTTGTCGACGGTCTTGGCCTCTTGCGTCGCCATGAGCGGCGGTGCTCCGTTGTGCGTGGAGAGATGCGGAGAGATCGGCTCGGTGAGGGTGACCTGCGGACACCTCTCCCGGGCGCGTTCGGGGTTCAGGATTCTACATCTGCCACGCGCTTCGGAAAGCCCCACCACGCGAGCACTTGCGTCCTTCCTGAGCGCGGCCGCAAGATGCCCTGCCCCCACCCGACGGAGCTGCCCCGTGGTCGCCAGCCTGCAAGAGACCTTCGCGCCTGAGTTGCGCTGCTTCGGTTGCGGCCCTGCGAACGAGCAGGGCTTGCGGATCCGCTCGATTCCCGAGGGCGACGAGCTCGTGGCCCACTGGCGCGCCGCGCCGCACCACGAGGCCTATCCGGGCATGCTCAACGGCGGCATCGTGGGTGCGCTGCTCGATTGCCACCTGAACTGGGCGGCGGCCTGGCACCTCATGCAGGCGCAAGGCAGCGCCACGCCACCGTGCACTGTGACAGCCGAGTACACCGTGCGCATGCGACGCCCCACCCCCAGCGACGCGGAACTCGAGCTGCGCGCCAAGGTCGTCGAGAGTTCAGTGGATCGCGCCACCGTGGAGGGCACGCTTTCGGCGGGCGGGGTCGTCACTGCCCGCTGCACCGGCTTGTTCGTGGCCGTGAAGGAAGGCCACCCGGCGTATCACCGCTGGTGAGCCGCGTCGCGTGGAGCGGCCTCACGCGCGCGGCACTCGGGCTCCCGCGCGTTGCTGCGCGCGCTACTGCTCGAAGAACACGTCCACCCGGCGGCGCGAGATGTCGAGCACGCAAGCCAGCGCCAACAAGCTGGCCAGCATCGACGAGCCGCCGTAGGACACGAGTGGCAAGGTGAGCCCCGTGACCGGCAGCATGCCCGTGGCGATGGCCACGTTGATCATCGCCTGCCCGCCGACCAAGGTGGCGACCCCCACGCACACGAGTCGTCCGAAGGGTTCTCGTGTGCGGTAGGCCACGCCGAGGATCGCCGCAGCCAGCGCGCCGTGCAGCAACAACACGAGCACGCCACCGGCGAGGCCGAACTCCTCGCCCACCACCGCGAAGATGAAGTCGGTGTGCCGGTGCGGGAGTTGGTCGGCGCGGTTCTGAACGCCGTGCGTCCAGCCGGCGCCTGTGAGACCGCCACTGCCCACGGCCATGATCGAGTTGAACTGCTGGAAGTTCGCGCCGCGACGCAGCTTGATCAGCTCGCGCCGTGACGCGCGCGCGCCTTCGGAATCGCCCTCGGCGTACTTCTCTTGCACGTCTTCGAGCAGCGCAGAGGGCGACGCGAAGTACGCATCGATGCGCTCCTTCTGATACGGCTTGAGCACGCCGGGCACGAAGTAGGCGGCCGGCGCGAGCACGCCCGCCATGAGCGCCACCAGCACCACGTGACGCGGGCGCGCGCCACTCACCACCACCATCGCGAGCAGCACCGGAAGCAGCACGAGCGAGGAGCCCAAGTCGGGCTGTCGCATGATCAGGAACCACGGCAACACGGTGAGCAGCAGCGGGCCGAGGTAACTGCGCAAGGTGTTCGTCACGCCGGCATGTTGCAAGTGACGCGCGAGCACGAGCACCAGCGAGAGCTTCACGAACTCCGAGGGCTGCAGCTTGAAGCCCAAGGGCAAGGGCACCCAGCGCACCGTGCCGTGACGGTCGGGCGTGAGCAACCACGGCATCACGAGCAGCACGAGCAAGCCGAGCGCGTAGAGTTCGAAGGCGTGCCGCGACAACTTGAGCACGCCGAGCCGCGCGAGCAACCAACCGCCGAGCGAGCCCGCGAGCACGAACAAGAGTTGACGCACCACCAGGCTGCCGGCGTCCTCGTCGAGCTTGGCGGAGTAGATCGCGGCGAGGCCGAGCGTGATCAGCAACAGCGCGGGCACGAGCACGGTCCCGTCGAGTCGCAAGGCAGCGAGGCGCGCTCTCATCGCTGAGCCGTCCGCGAGTTGTCCAGCACATCACGCTCGAGCCAAGCGGTCACGGCAGGCTTGCGCAGGAACATCTCGAAGACCGGCACCGCGCCCTCACCGCCGTGCAGGCCGATCTCTTCGACGAGCACCGCGAAGGCCACGCGCGGCGCCTCCGCCGGGAAGAAGCCCGCGAACCAAGCGTGGTCGGGGCGGTTGGCGACCTCGGCCGTGCCGGTCTTGGCGGCCACGTGTCCGCTCAGCGCGTCGAAGGGCGCGCTCTCGAAGAGCTTCATGAGTTCGTGGGCCGTGCCGACCGGCGATTCGACGACCGCGCGCATGCCCGCCTTGATCTCGTCCAGGTCGCCGGGGTGCAGGCCGAGGTTGCGCGGCGTGACGGCCGGCAAGTCGGGGTAACCCTCCACGTGCCGGATCAGCGAGGGCGGACGCAACTGACCAGTGCCGAGCGCCGCCATCATCGTGGCGACCTGCAGCGGCGTCACGTCGTCGAGCGGCGACTGGCCGATGGAGAGACGCATGGCCTCGAACACCGAACCGCGGCCGGGCTGGATCGGCGGCACGTCGTCGCGCACGCCATCGAGCTTCGCGCTCGGATCCAGCGGCACGCCCGCCGCGAGCAGGCGTTCGTTGCCGATCACCAAGTGACTCGACTCACCGAAGCCGAAGCGCGCGGCCATGTCGAACAGCGGGCCCACACCCATCTCGCGACCGAGCTCGTAGAAGTAGATGTTGCAGGAGCGCGCCATGGCCGACTGCAAGCCGATGTTGCCGTGGCTGCCGAGACAACGCATCGACTGCGTGCCCAGGCTGAGCGTCATGCCGCACCAGTGTTCGGGGCTCAAGTCGGGCTCGCCCGTGGCGCGCGCGAAGCCTCGCCAGGCGAGCGCGGTGACCGGCTTGAACACCGAACCGGGCGGCGGCAAGTTGCCCGATCCACCGGGTCGCAAGGCGCGGTGACGCAAGGGCGCGAACTCGTCGGCGGCGAGTTGGTTGTAGTCGGCGTGGTAGCGCGCGCGCGGTGCGCGTGGACCGCTGGCGAGCGTGAGCACCTCGCCCGTGCGCGGATCCATGACCACGATGGCGCCGGTCCAGTGTGCTTGGGCACTGTCGTCGCGTGGCGGCTGGACGAAGACTTCGTCGAGCACTTCTTCAGCTGCGGCCTGCAGCGCCAAGTCGAGCGTGAGCGTGACGTTCAAGCCGCGCTGCGGTTCGCGGTGTTCCTCGGTGCGGCCTTCCGTGTCGCGTCGACTCGCGATCCAGCCGCGCTTGCCGCGCAACACGGGTTCGAGCACGCGCTCCAGGCCGCGCCGGCCGGTCTCCTCGTCGGGGCGGTAATCGAGTTCGCGCACGGCGAGCCGCAACTCGGCGATCTCGCGCATCTCGGCGTCGCTGGGATCGGCGAGCGACACGAGGTCGACCAGCCGGCTCGCGTTGAGGTTCGCGATCTCGAGCGGGTTCTTGTCCACGCCTTCGATCAGTCGCATGTCGCCCGAGGGCGCGCCCACGTCGCCGAGCAACAGCGGTGCCACCTCACGCCCGCGATGGCTCGGATACACGCGACGTTGTTGCGGGCTCAGCTCGAAACCGGGGAATGCGCGCGAGCGCAGGGTCACGAGGGTTTGCGTGTCGTGCGGGATGTTCGCTGCGAGGCGTCGCGCACGACCGTCGAACTGGCGGCGCGCGGCGTCGGCCACGGCGTAGCCCTCGCGCGTGTCCACGAAGGCGCGGTACTGTTCCGGCGTCGGCGGTGTGCGCGCGGCTGCCGCCTCGGGCTCGCGCTCCGACGCGACGGCAGTGCCCGCGCCCGAAGCGAACTCGGTGACCGCGTTCGCCTTGCGCTTCGACATCAACTCGGCGACTTGATCCCGCACGTCGCGGTCGGCGCGCTGGCGCGAGGCCTCCATGCCTTCGAGGAGCTCGTCGAGCGGCATGTCGAGCACGCGCGCGAGGTCGGGCAAGGCCGCGCGCTCGAGTTGTTGACGCGCCACGAGGCGCTGGCGCGCCGCGGCGAAAGCCGGCAGCTCGCCGAGCGTCTGCTCGAGCGCGGCGCCCCCCTCGCGCAAACCGATCAGCGCCGCCTGCTCGAAGTCCTTCCCGAAGAGCGCGCCCACGTAGAACAAGAAGTCCGCACGACGCGCGCGCGGCTCGAGCGCAGCGATGTCACTCAGACGCGTGGACTCGAAACGTGACAGCAGCGCGTCGCCGAAGTCGATCGCCTCGATCACGCTGAGCACGTCGCCGTGACGCGCGCGCTCAGCTGCGGAGAGCGCGCCGGCCACCGACTCGCGTCGCCAATCGCGGTACACGAACACGAGGTCGGCGACCTCTTCGGTGCGCGCCATGGGTTCACCGTGGCGATCGAGGATCCACCCCCGCTCGAAGGGCAGCGAGCGGTAACGCATCGTGCTGCGCAGCGACTCGCGCGACCACATCTCGTGCTCCACGACCTGCAAGCGCACGAGCTGCGCGGCGAGCAAGCCGTAGCCCACGAGCAGGGTGAGGAACACCACGGCCACGCGCTGCTGTCTCACGCCCAGCCCCTCCGCCTGCGCGCGCGCAACTTGAGGAGTGCGAAGGGCAGCGCCCAGAGCGCACCGAGCAGCAACTCGCTGCCCGCCAAGGGAGCGTTGTCGAGCACGAGTGCGAGCAGACGGCCCGCTGCGCACCACGCCAGGCCCGCGAGCAGAGCGCCGAGGAACACGGGTCGTGCGCCAGCGATCTCGCGCAACCCCTCACGCGCCGCGCGCAGCACGAGGAAGGCGAAGCAGGCCGCGAGCAACTGCGCGCCCAGCGCTTCGAAGAGCAACAGCGCACGCCCCACGCCGAGCAAGACGACCACGCTCATGCGCGGCGTGCGTGCGCCGCCGAGCGCGGCCCAAGCCAGCACGACCACCGTGGGATCCGGCGCCCAAGGGCCCATCCAGGCGCGCGCCATGCCGAACACGGGTGCGGCCAGCAGCGCCGCGACGATCAGTGCCGCGTTCATGGTTCCACGACCAGCACGTCGTGCGTGCCGGGGAGCTCGGCGAAGTCGATCTCGAAACCGAGTTCGTGCACCCGGGCCACGCGTCCCAAGAACAACGCGCCGAGTTCGCGATGACCAGCCCAGACTCGTTGGCCCACCACCGGGCGCCAGACCGCGGGCCAGCCGTCGACCTGGGGCGCGGTCGGGATCAGGCGTGCGCCGTCCTCGATCACGAGCAGTCCTGGCGGCGCGCGACGTTCGACGCGCGCCGAGAACGGGCCGAGCGCGTGAACCACGCCGAGCAGTTGCGAGCCGGAGACCACCCAGTCGCCGCGCTGCAGGCCGGCCACGCGGCCTCGGTCGATGCGCAGCTGCGTGCCGTCCGCGCGGGGGCTGCCCAAGCACTCTGCCTCGCGCGCCGCACTGGGCAAGCGCGCGCCGCGCGTGACCTCGATCACCACCGTGCCCAGATGTTCGGGACGGATCGCGGGCTTCAGGTTGGCCAGCTCGTTGCGCTGCAGATCGAAGCCACCGCCCGGACGATCCCGCGGCACGAGTTGCAGGCTGCCGAGCAGCAGGCCGGCGGGCAGGTCGTCGCCGAGCGCGCGCACATCGCGGGTGTACACGGCTTGGTCCTGCGCGGCCACGAGGCGTCGGCTCGGTTGCGTGACGGCGGCCACGCCCGCTTCACTCTGAACCAGGAAGTGCAGCGGCAGCCCTGTTTCGGACGCGGACCACACGCCAGCCACCGGGCGCGCGCGCGCATGACCCGGCAGCGCGACCCGCGCGCGACCGTCGCGCTCGACCACGCGATCACCGGCGCGCCAGGAACACAGCGAACCCACGTAACGGCCGTGGTGTGTGACCGGCGCGTCGAGCAACACCGAGTCGGGCGGCACGGCGATCACGAGTTCACGGCGCGCGAGATCAACGGAGAGCACCGGCACGCTGAGCAGCTCACGGCCGACGGGCGCGGCAGGCCGACGTCGCAACTCAGCGCGCCAAGCCTCACTCACAGCCGCGACCACGTCGGCCGCCGGCAGCGCTTCGGCCTCGACCACGCGTTCCGGCGACAGGGCGTCGGTGACGCGGAAGGCCGGCAACCACAGCGTGGCCAAGCTCTCTTCGACGCCTTGCCAGCGAGCGAAACCCGCCAAGGAGAGCAGACTCAGGGCGAGAACGACGAGCCCCGGTCGGCGATCCATGGCGAGCTCTCCTGTGCGAGGCTCCTCTTCAGTCGGTCACGGTGAGGCGGCCGATCAGCACGCGATCCCGATCAGGCAGCGGCGGATTCGTCGCCCGAGTCGAGCACACGGCTGTAGAGGTCGAGCTGGTTCAGGAACTCACCGGTTCCACGCGCCACGCAGGTGAGCGGGTCGGAGGCCACGCGCACCGGCAGCTGCACTTCCTGTTCGACGATCGTGCCGAGGTCGCGCAGCAGCGCGCCGCCGCCACACAGGATGATGCCTTGCTGCACGAGGTCGGCCGCGAGTTCGGGCGGCGTGCTCTCGAGCGTGGTGCGGATCGTTTGGATGATCGACATCACCGGTTCCATGAGCGCTTCGCGGATCTCGGTGCTGGTGATCACCGTGCGACGCGGCAGGCCGATCATGAGATCGCGACCGGCGACCTCCATCTCGAGTTCCTTCTCGAGCGGCGCGGCGGAACCGATCGCCATCTTGATGCGCTCGGCGGTCTGATCGCCGATGAGCAAGTTGTAGTTGCGGCGCATGTAGTTGACGATCGACTCATCCATCTCGTCGCCGGCGACGCGAATCGATTCGCTGTGCACCGTGCCGAAGAGCGACATCACGGCGACTTCCGTCGTGCCGCCGCCGATGTCCACGACCATGCTCGCCATCGGGTCGGCCACAGGCATGCCCGCGCCGATGCCGGCGGCCATGGGCTCGCTCACGAGGTAGACCTTGCGCGCGCCCGCGCGCTCGGCGCTGTTGATCACCGCGCGACGTTCCACGGCGGTGATGCCCGACGGGATCGCGATCACGATGCGCGGCCGCACCATCACGTTGCGGTTGTGCACCTTGCGGATGAAGTAGCGCAGCATCTTCTCGGTGATCTCGAAGTCGGCGATCACGCCGTTCTTGAGCGGCCGGATGGCCTGGATGTTGCCGGGCGTCTTGCCGAGCATCTCCTTGGCCTGAAGACCGACGGCGTCGCCGCCGAGCAGCACTTCATTCGTGCCCTTGCGCACCGCCACCACCGACGGCTCGTTCAACACGATGCCCTCGTTGGGGATGCACACGAGCGTGTTCGCCGTGCCGAGATCGATCCCCATGTCGATGGAGAACTTGCCAATCATCCACTCGAAGGCCTTCATAGGGACCCTCCGCAAAGGAGCCTGATGAAGACCGAGAGCCCTCCAGCTCTCGCCCCTCCCAGGGCTCGGACCGCCGCTGCGTCGTTACCGCCTGATCCGTCGGTCCGGTGATCCCTGCGCCCTGATCGTGGCTCGGGTCACCCTCTCGACGGGAGGACGCCAGCGCTTATTTGAGCAGCCGGAGAGGGTGGATCCAACCGCGAATTCGCACAGTAAGGCACCAAATCTTGTGGACCGACTGCGCGCGTCCCCCAGCGAAGGTGGCGGCCGAGCGCTTCGAGTGCGCGCTGCGACTGCGCGCGCAGACCGACGAGCCCCGCGCGGCGCCGACACCGTGTCGGGCATCGAGGCAGGATGCGCGCGGGGCGCAGCGCAAAGAACCGCCGCCACCGCCGCGTGAAACGCGCGAAGGCGGCGCGCCCTCGAGCGCGCCGCCTTCGCGGTCACCTGTCGAAACACCACTCGGCGCTCCGCAGGGGTGTGTTCCCGGGTCCGGCGCTTAGCCGAAGAGCCCCGCGCCGTGCTCCGCCATGCGCATCTGGATCAGCACGAAGCCGAGCAGCAAGCAGATGAAGGTGAAGAACACGAGCCCGGTCTCGAGACCGTGGGCGCCGCCCTCAGCAGCAGCCTCAGCACCAGCCTCTTCGACCTCGAAGGAGCTGTCTTTGGCGGCCGAGCGGGGCTTACGCGGTGCGGCAGCCTTGCCGCGAGATCCAGAACGTTTGGCCATGGTGATGAGCCTTTCGGATCAGAGACGGGTGGTGGCGCGGTCGAAGCGGCGGATGGAACCGTCAGCGACGATCACCGAGGCCACCGAGTGGTTCTCGTGCACGTCGTCGACGCGCACCTGGCCGAGCCAGTTCTCACCGTCGGTGCCACCGAGGCGGTAGATGTCGAGCGTGAAGCCCTTCTTGACGCCGTCGGCGAGCCCCTTGTCGAGGATCACGAAGTTGTAGTCCTCGTCGACATCAGCGACGACCGCTTCGATGAGCGGCGTGGCCACGATGGAGGCCAGGTCGAAGCCGCTGGCTTGCGCGATCTCCACGACGCGCTCGGCCTCACGCTTGCCGTCGAGGGCAGCCGTGAGCTCGTCGTTGAGCGAGTCGATCTGCCCGCGGATGGCGTCGGCGGCATCCTCGGCGTCGCGGCGCGCCAGCTCGGCGTTGCGCTGCGCTTCCTTGGAGTCGGCCGCGGCGGTGCGCAGGCTGTCGTTGTTGTCGGCCAGGTCGCGGTTGCGCTTCTGCGCTTCGCTCAGGTCGCGCTGCAACAGCTCGAAGGTGGCGGCGAGCTGCTCGAGGTTGCCCTGGAGCGCTTGGTTGTCGACCTCGAGGCGCTTGGCGCTGCGGTCGGCGTTCTCACGCGCGACTTCGGCGTCGTCCTTGTCGGCTTGCAGCTGGTTCTTCTGGTTTTCCAGCTGAAGACGGGCCGTGCTGCTTGTGTTGCTGAGGTCGTCGAGATCCGCCTTCGTCTGAGTGAGCTCAGCCTGAAGTGCGTCGAGTTTCGAGGCGGCCTCCGACTCCGTCTGCAGCAGCGCGCCAGCGGCGCCCACCACGAGAAGTGCCAGGACCAAGTTCACGACCACGAAGATCTTGCCGATGCTGCTCATCCGAGCTCTCGCTGGAGTGGGGATTGGCGCCGATCCCGGGGTCGATCGGCGAGGACGGAAGAAGCCCAAGAGGGCTCCAAACAGCCGCTGGGGAGGTTAGTGAGGCCCTTGGACAGTGTCAAGGAAGCCGCGCCATCCGAGCCACGAAGAAACAGCGCGCGAGCACGAAGAGCGCCGCGAGCCAAGCCCAGGCGTCTCCGATCGAGGTGTACAGAGTGCTGCCTGAGTAAAGCGGGACGCGCGCAGAGAACACGCCCGCCACCGCTCGATCCTGCCCGTTCACCTGCAACACGTCGGCTTCGCGGGGCATGCGCCCCATGGGCCGCACGAGGCTCGAGATGCCGGTGTTCGTGCTGCGGAACATGGCCCGACGCGTCTCCACGCAGCGCAGCACAGACTGCAGCTGCATGTGGTCGAACTCGGCAGAGGTGTCGAACCATCCTTCGTTGCTCAGGTTCACGAGGTAGCGGGCGCCGGCCTGCACGAAGCGCCGGGTGTAGTCCCCATAGGCGTTCTCGAAGCAGATGGTGACACCGAAGTCGTGCTCGCCCCGGCGCATCACGGAGGGGCCCGGGCCCGGCACCAGATTCGGCGCGAAGTGCGCGATCGAGTAGACGAGCTGCTCGATCCACTCCCCCACGAAGCTCGGCACCATGTCGACCAGCGGCAACTTCTCGCCACCCGGGATCAGGATGTGCTTCGAATAGCGGTCGCGCTCCGTGCCGGCCGAGTCGAAGAGCAGCACGCTGTTCTGCATGCGCACCGGCGGGTTGCGCAGGTCGAGCACGCCGTTGAGCGTGGTGCCGATCAGCGCCCAGGTGGACCCGTCGAACGCTGCGAGGAGTTCGCCCAGACGAGCCGCCTCCTGGCGTGAAAGCTGCTGGAGCGTGTCGTCGAGGGCATCGCGGGCGGGAGTGGTCGGGAGCGCGAAGGCCGGGCCGGGATCGCCGCGACGGTCGTCTTCGAAGACGCCACCCGGCCACATCGTCTCGGGGAACACGAGCAGATCGGCCTGCGGGTGCTCGGCGGCCGCACGCAGCGCCAGTTGACGGCACACCTGCCAGCGATGCGCGGTCATGTCCTGCTGTTCCTTGAGCTCCTGCGGGAAACCGGGCTGGATGCTCACGATCAGCGGGCCCGCTTCGGGCTCGGGCAGCGTCGACGGGCGCCACACTCCATAGAGGAGCGCGGTGGCGACGACGAGCACAGCCGGCAGCGCCCCCCGCCGCCGCATGCGCCACGCCAGTAAAGCCGTGCTGGCGCAGGCCCCCACGAAGCTCACGGCCAGCACCCCACCCAAGTCGGCCACCTGCACCGTGAGCGGATGCGCCGCCCAGGCGTGCCCGACGAGCAGCCACGAGAAGCCCACGTCGGGCCAGTGCATGCGCAAGGCTTCCAGCGTGACCCACACCAGCGGCAAGGCCGGGAAGAGCGCGCCGCGCGACAGGCTCCAGCGCGACACCGGCCCGATCAACCCGATCACTGGCGCCACGACCACGGCCACGAAGAGCAGCGACGCGAGCGCCGTCTCCGCCAACCAGTGCGCACCCAACATCACCAACACGAAGCCGGACAAGGAAGCGCGCGCCCACGCCCACCAGGTGCTGCGCGAAGCGAGCGCCCCGGTGACGAAGAGCGCCGGCGCCAGCGCGGCCATGGGCCACAACCCCCACGGCGGCAGCGCGAGCACCAACGCGAGCGCCCCGAGCAACTCGGCGCTCCACGCGGGCAGCGGTGCGAGAACAGCGGCGGCAGGCCGTTCGACGGTGTCGTTCTGCGGCACGAGCGGCTCGCACAGTCGGGGCTTCAGTGGCACCCGACGAACGATTCCGCCCGGGCGCGATGACGTTCTCGTGGCGTAGCATACGGGTCGGATCGAGGCGAGCGCCGCGCATCTATGCTGCAGGACTTCGCTACTCAGGTCGACGCGACATGAACGGTTTCTCCCGCACGTCTTTCGTCTCGCTCGCGCTGCTCACGGCTGGACTCGTCGGTTGCTTCGGCGCCGACGGAAGCGCTGGCAACGAAGCCAGCGAGGCGAGCGCGTCGGGTGAAGCGAGCGCGGCCGCGAGCAGTGGCGCGCGCGCAGACGGCCAGCCGGTCGAGCAAGGGGCGAACTCCACCCAGGCTGCTGCGTCCGACGACGGCCGTCCTCCCGCGGGTGGTGTCACCGGCGGCCGCGACGTGCAACGCGAGACCCTGGTCGTCGCCGAGTCGCTCACGCGCGGCGCCATCCGCGACGAGATCGTGGTCTCGGCGCGCATCGAAGCGCGCTACATGCTGCAAGTCTTGCCGAAGCTCGGCGGCCTGCCCGTCACCGAAGTGCTGGTCGACGAAGGCGAGTTCGTGCAGGCCGGCGACCTGCTGCTGCGGCTCTACGACCAAGAACTGTCGCTCACCGAGAGCGAACGCGCCAGCGCTGCCACGCAAGCCGAGAAGGAGATCGCGCGCGCACAGCTGCAGCTCGAAGAAGACCAAGCCCGCATCGTGCGCGCCGAGCGCCAGGCCGAGAAGGCCAAGGCCGACCTGCTGCGCCTCACCGGCCTGCGCAGCGAAGAGCTCGTCAACCAACAGGAGGTCGACGACGCGCGCCTCGCCGCCGAGATCTCGCAAGACGACATCGACCTCGCCAAGAAGACCAGCGCGCGCTCCGCGATCTCGCTCGAGCTCGCGGAGATCGCCGCGCGCCAAGCTGAGCTGCAATGGGAGCGCGCCAAGGTCGACTTGAGCCACACCGAAGTGCGCGCGCCTCTGTCGGGCGTGATCTCCGAACGCAGCGTGGAGGTGGGTCAGCTCTCGAGCGCGTCGGCGCCGGCCTTCGTGATCGTGGACCTGGAGCACCCGGTGCTCAACCTGCGCGTGCCCCAGGACAGCCTCGCGAAGCTCGCCCCCGGTCAGCGCGTGGAAGCGCGCGCGGTCACGCTGCGCGGCACGGTCTTCGCAGGCACGGTGCGCAGCGTGAACCCGGTGCTCGACGCGACCACCGGCTCGGTGCACGTGATCGTCGACCTGGAACCCGGCGCCGACGTGCGCCCGGGCCTGTTCTGTCAGGCGCACGTGATCACGGCCGCGCGCGACAACGCCTTGCTCGTGGACAAGCGCGCCGTGCTCCACACCGACGGACTCCCGCACGTGTTCGCCATCACCGACGACGGCGACAGCGTGCGCAAGCTCAGCTTCACGCCGGGCAGCAGCACCGCGCTCACCACCGAGATCCTGGGTGACGCGGACGGCGCGCCCGTCCCCGACGACCTGCGCGTGGTCGTCGTCGGGCAAGAGAACTTGAAGGACGGCGGGCGCGTGCGCATCCAGGACACCGCGTACTGATGCGCGACATGAACATGGGCGGCCTCTTCGGGCTGACCACCAAGCGCCCCGTGGCCGTGGCGATGGCCTTCGTCACGCTCTTCACCTTCGGCTTCGTGTCGCTCAGCCGTCTGCCGCTCAACTTGCTGCCCGACATCAGCTACCCGCGCGCCACGGTGCGCGCGGAGTACCCCGGCGCCGCACCGGAGGATGTGGAAGAGCGCGTCACGAAGCGATTGCACGAGGCGCTCTCGGTGCTCGGCAACCTGGAGAACATCAGCAGCGTGTCGCGCGCAGGTCTGGCCGACGTCACGCTCGAGTTCACCTGGGGCACGAACCTCACCTTCGCGATCCAAGACATCCGCGAGCGCCTCGACCGCGCGAACTTGCCGCTCGAAGTCGGCACGCCGATCATCCTGCGCTACGACCCCACGCTCGACCCGGTGCTGATCCTCGGGCTCACCGGCGGGCGCGACGAACTCGAGCTGCGGCGACTCGCTGAAGACCGTCTCGAGACCGCGCTCTCCACCGTGGAAGGCGTGGCGGCCGTGCGCGTGCGCGGCGGACTCGAAGACGAGATCCGCATCGAGCTGATCCCCGAGCGCCTCGCCACGCACAACCTCACGCCCGCGCAGGTCAGTCAGCGCCTCTCGAGCGAGAACGTGAACCTCGCGAGCGGCACGGTGCTCGAGGGCGACACCGAGTACTTGGTGCGCATCCTCAACGAGTACGTGAGCCCCAACGAGATCGCCGACACCGTGTTGTTCCGCAACGCCGGTGGCGTGGTGCGGCTGCGCGACGTGGCCGTGGTGCGACGCACGCCCAAAGAACGCGACGTGCTCACGCGCATCGACGGGCAACTCAGCGTCGAGCTGCAAGTGTTCAAGGAAGCCGGCGCGAACATCGTGGAGCTGGCGGCGAACGTGCGCTCGGCGGTGTTCGGCAACGCGCAACAGCGCGCCTGGGTCGCCGGCTTGCGCAGCGGCGCGATCCCCGATCCCGATGCCGCTTGGGACGCCTTCAACGAAGAGATCGAGGCCGACCCCGAGAAGCGCGCCGTCGTGCAGCGCCTCGCGCAACAAGAACGCGCCTTCGCCGCGATGATGGCGGGAGGCGGCCCGCCACCGGGCGCGGGCGGCGGCGGCAACTGGCAACCTCCCGAAGACACACGCACCGAAGCGCAGAAGGCCTTCGAGAACGACCTCGCCACACGACGACGTGAGCTGCGCGCGGCGCTCAACCAGAAGGACACCAACTTCGACTACCTGGCCGCGAACCTCCCCGCCGACGTGCGCGTGCACCTGCTCTCCGACCAGTCGCGCTTCATCGAGAACGCGCTCACGGAAGTGCGCGAGGCAGGCTTGAGCGGTGCGATCCTCGCGGTGCTCGTGCTCTACCTGTTCCTGCGTCAGCTCGGCACCACGCTGATCATCGCCGTGGCGATCCCCGTGTCGGTGTTGGTGACCTTCGCGCCACTGCACCTGAGCGGCACCTCGCTCAACGTGATGTCGCTGGGTGGACTCGCGCTGGGCATCGGCATGGTGGTCGACAACGCGATCGTGGTGCTCGAGTCGATCGCGCGCTTGCGCGAGCAAGGACTGTCGCGCGCGCAAGCGGCGGTGCAAGGCACACGCGAGGTCGCCGGCGCCGCCACGGCGTCCACGCTTACCACCATCGCGGTCTTCGCGCCGATCATCTTCGTGGATGGCATCGCGGGTCAGATCTTCCGCGATCAGGCACTCACGGTCGTGGCCAGCTTGGCCGTCTCGCTCATCGTGGCCTTGTTCCTGGTTCCGATGTTGGCCTCGCGTGGTGGCGACGGCGCGCTGCGCTTCCGCCCGTGGACGCCGCTGCTCGGCTGGTACGGCATGCTCACGGCGCGCTGGGCCGTGGCCGACAGCGACTTGCGCGTGAAGGGCGCAGTGAGCGTGCTCACCTGGCCGCTGCGCGCGCTGCTCACGGTGCTGCTCGCGGTGCTCGAGTTCTTGGGGCGTGTCCCGCTCACGCTCGCGGGCGCACTGCTGATCGCCGGCTTGAGCGGCGTCATCGCGCTGGCGCTGGGTGCGTTCTGGCTCGTCGCGTGGTTGCCCGCCAAGCTGTTCAGCATCGTGTACGGCGCGGTCGAACGCGTGTACCCGCCCGTGATCGGTGGCATCGTCGGCAACCCGCTCGCACGCACGCTGGTGATCCTCGTGGCCGGCTTGCTCATGTGGTGGACCTACGTGACCGCGGGTTCGCTCGGCAGCGAGCTGCTGCCCGAGGTGCACCAAGGTGAGATCCTCGGACGCCTCGCGCTGCCCGTGGGCAGTCCGCTGGAAGCCACCGACCGCGTCACCGAGTACGCCGAGCGCAGCCTGAAGAGTGATCCGGAGATCGCGCGCCGCATCGCGTGGGTGTCGAGCACCGTGGGCGTTCCGCGCGACGAGATCAGTGATCCCGAAGACGGCGAACACACAGCGCGCCTGCGCGTGGGCGTGGTGCCGCTGCCGAACGAATCGCTGGTGGACGCCGAGGACACCGTGATCAGCTACCTGCGCGCACAGCTCGCGCTCGCGCCGGAGTTGCGCGACATGCGCTTCGAGCGCCCGGCGCTGTTCACCATGCGCGCCCCCATCATGGTCGAGATCAAGGGCGACGACCTCGAAGTGCTCGCCACCGTGGCGCGCGAGATCGAGAGCCGTCTCAATCAGATGACAGGCCTCACCGACATCCGCAGCTCGGTGCAACCGGGCAGCCCCGAAGTCATGCTCAGCTTCGACCGCGACCTGCTCTCGCGCTACGGCCTCGACACGCAGCAAGTGGCCAGCACCGTGGCCGACATGGTGAAGGGCAACGTGGCCACGCGCTTCAGCGACGACGACCTGCGCCTCGACGTGCTCGTGCAAGTCTCCCGCAACGAACTCACCTCAGTGGAAGAGCTGTTGGCGCTGCCCGTGAACCCCGCCAGCGCGAGCAGCGAACCGCTCTCGGCGCTCGCCACCAGCGTGGTGCGCGAAGGACCGCGCGAGATCCGCCGCATCTGGGGCCAGCGCGCCTCGATCGTGTCCGCCGATGTGGACGGCCTCGACATCGGCCGCAGCGGCGAACGCATCAGCGAGATGCTGCAAGAGGTCGAACGCGACCACGATGTCGTGATCGATCAGGGCGGCCAGAGCCGCGAGATGGGCGGCGCGCTGGGCCAGATGACGCAGGCGCTGCTGCTCGCCGTGTTCCTCGTCTACGTGGTGATGGCCTCGATCTTCGAGAGCTTCCTGCAGCCCTTGATCATCTTGGTGAGCGTGCCGCTGGCGCTGGCGGGCGCAGTGGGTGCACTCGCCGCGCTCGACATCCCGCTCTCGGTGGTCGTGTTCATCGGCGGCATCATCTTGGCCGGCATCGTGGTCAACAACGCCATCGTGCTGATCGACGCGATCAACCGCCGTCGGCGCATCGAGGGCATGGAGCTACAGGCCGCCGTGCGCGACGCCTGCCGCGTGCGTCTGCGTCCGATCCTGATGACCACCATGACCACGGTGCTGGGCCTGCTCCCGCTCACCGGACTGCTGCCCTTCATGAAGGGCGGCGAGGGCATGGAGCTGCGCGCGCCGATGGCAATCTCGGTCGTGGCCGGCCTGAGCTTCGCCACGCTGCTCACGCTGCTCGTGATCCCCGCGGTCTACACGGCAGTCGAGAGTCTGCTCGAGCGCATGAGCAAGCAACCCGAGGAAGCACCGGTCGCCAGTTGACCCCCGGCTCGGCGAGGCTCTAGACTGCGCGCCCCGTGGGTCGCTAGCTCAGTTGGTAGAGTGCCTCGTTCGCAATGAGGAGGTCAGGGGTTCGAATCCCCTGCGATCCACCACTCTCCCCCCCCCCGCTGCGTGCGAACTCCGCTAAGCTGGGCGGGTGTGGGAGTCGAAGGGGATGCGCTCGGCGCGCAGGATCCTCGCCGGGCAGACGGCGCACTTCGGGCTCGCACGCCACCAGAGCTCACGACCGGAGTCGCTGCCATGCCACGCGTTCGTCTTCCTCGCCAACTCTCGAGCCAACTCCTGAGCGCGATCGTTGCTGCCGCGCTCCTTGCGCCGGTCACGTTCAGCGCCGACGTGCACCACGTGCCCACCGACTTCGCGGCTCTGCAAGACGCCATCGATGCGGCCGCGCCCGGCGACACGATCGTGATCGACGGCGGCGAGCACGAGTACCTCAGGATCGACAAGCCGCTCACGCTCGTGGGGCGCGCAACGAACACACCGTTCTTGAAGTCGCGCGCTGGCGGCCCCGTCGGGCCGGGCATCATCCCGCAGGAGCCGGCGCTGAGCATCGAGGACACCGAGGGCCTCGTCACGCTCATCGGAGTGCGCGTGGGCGGCGCCTCGAGCGCGCAGATCCTCGCGAACAGCACCACCACCCTGATGGCCACGGGCCCCGGCGACCTGCGCGTGCTGCACAGCACCGTGCGTGCGCTCGATTGGCTCGACGGCTCGGAGTTCGCCCCCGCCAACGGCGCGCTCTTCGCGGGCTTCGGACTGCACACGCTCACCGTCGTCGACAGCACGATCCTCGGCACACCACATCTGGCCGAGGGCGGCCTCTACTGTTACTCCAACTTGCACGACGGCAGCTCCGCGCTCGGCGCCTTCGAGCTCGAGCAACCGATGGTGCTGCTCGACACTCACGTGGCAGGCGGCGCGTCCTACGACGACGCCTTCTACGGTGACGGCTGCCACAGCATCACCAGCTTCGTGCCCACCAGCTGCGATGACATCACCAAGGGCCTCGGCGGCACGGGCGTGGCTTCCACCGGCGAGGTCTGGATGGCCGGCAGCTCGGCTCTCGGCGGTCGGGGCGCGCGACTCTTCTGGACCGGGCGCGACGCGCCCGCTGGATTCCCGTGCGAGAAGTCGCAGGGCCCCGCCTTCGCCGTGGCCGGCACGCTCGACCTCGACACCGGCGCGCAACTGCACGGCACGGGCGCGCTCGTGGAAGGCCGGCTGTTCACGCTCGAGTGGCAGGTCGCCGCGAACTCGGTGTTGCTCGCGGGCCCGGCGCTCGTGAATCCTCAAGCGCGCGCCGGCAGCACGCCGCTGTTCGTCGACCCGGATCAGCTGCGCATGAAGCCGCTGGAAGGCGCCGGTGCCGGCTCGCTCAGCATCCTGGTGCCTTCCTTGAGCGACGAAATGTTGGGCCAAGTCATGGCCTTCCAGATCTTCACCCCCGGCGTGGGCCTGAGCCGTCCGCTGATCGCGGCGATGCAGCCGAACTGAACACCGGGCGGCGCGCCTTCGACAGGCGCTACGGACACAGGGGTTCACGCCCCTCGCGCGCGCTCGCGGCCTCAGGCTTCGAGCGCGCGCTGCTTGCGCTCAGACCGGCGCCTTCCCACGCAGCGCGCGAAAAAGCATTGCGTGAAGCTCGATTCAAGGCGTCAAGCCGCGCGCCCTCACGGCCGATGGCTCGAGTGACGACCGCCGTGTTCTCGGCGGCCTGCCCCTCGACTCCGGAGGTCCGCGCATGCAGCCCATGCAGCCCAAGAACCGACTCACCGAGTATCTCTCCGGCGAGGCCCAGGGCACGGCGCGAGGCAGCGCCTTCGAAGCCGCAGCCGACGCGACCGACCCGCAACCCGAGGTCGAGCGTCACGTGGCGCGCGTGCGCGGCTCGGTGGCGCTGCTGCTGCGTTCGCTCGACGTGCTGAAGGACACCGACCAGGGAGACGAAACCGACCTGGTCGACTCGTGTCTCGGTTGCGCTGACGCGCTCGAGGACCTGCTCGTGTTCCTGTTCCCGCAAGCGCGCGACAACAACGACGAGAACTAGCGCGAGCTGGCGGCGTCGCGCACAGCACTGCGCTCCAACGCGAGCACGGCTTGCACCAAGAGCGCCTGGGTCCAGAGCAAGGGCGTGTTGTCGTTCACGACCCAGTCGTCGGGGCGCGCGCTGTCAGCCAGGTAGTAGGCCTCGGGACAATGCCCGCCGCCGAGTGCGTGCTCCGGCCCCGTGACTTGGCACAGCGCGCGATGCAGATGATGGCGCTGCAAGTTCAGGTCTTCGGCGTCGCCACTCGCGAGGTAGCGCCAACCGTGGATCGTGGAGAGCAGCGGATCGAAGAGCGTCCACTGGGCTTCGCTGCCAGGCTTCAGGTGACGGTCGCGTGAGCCCACGTCGTCTTCGAAGCCGCTGGTGCGCACGTCTTCGGAGAACAGGCGCGTGTAGTCGGCCATCCAGTACGAGTCGCCGCAGTAGCGACGGATGCCGTGCGGCCCCACGAGGTGATCACTCACGTTGCGCAGCACGGCATCGGCGGAGTCGCGGTCGAGCACGCGCAGCGGGTGGATCAGGAAGAGCAGCGCGGCGTCGGCCTCACGCTCCACGCCCACCTGCGCTTCGGGGCCGCGCGTCTCCCACGGCAACATGTGGTCGAGCACCACGCGTCCGCGCGCCCGCAACGCCACGAGATCGGGCGCACTCCACCCCTCCGGCAGCGAGTCGACGAGCGACTGCTTGCGTGCGCTGAGCAACTTCTCGAAGGCCGCCAAGCCCGCCACCACCGCGCCGACGCTCGAGCACTGCACCTTCGGCGTCTCTTCCCAGTGACCGCTGTCGCGATCCTGCCAGTAGCGGATCGCGGCGAAGTAACTCGGGAACATCGCGAGGGTGCGCAGGTGGCGCGGGTCGGGCGTGAGCAACCCGGCGAGCAGCGCGCGACTCAGGAACCAGAGCGCGTAGCCGAGCGCGTCGTTCTGCTTGTGCGGCCAAGCTTCGTCGACTTCGGTGAGCTGGGCGCCGTCGAAGCGGATGTGCGGACGCTGCATCTTGTCGTCGAGATCCGCGCGCCCTTCCACGCAGGCCTCGAAGCGCGGGCGTTGCGCTTCGAACCACGCGAGCAGGCCCTCGGCCGTGCGCTGCGTGACACCGAGTTGCCCGGCTTCCCAGGCCACGCTGGCCACTTGCACCGTGTCGCGCACCCAAGTGTGGTGGTAACCCGTGCGCGCCTCCACGCCGCCCGCACCGTGCACGGCGGCGTACAAGCCGTTCGGCAAGGCGTGAAACTCGAACACACCGAAGGCGCGCAACTGCTCGGCGAGCGCTTGCACCTGTTCGGGCGAGTAGCGCGCGCGCAGGTGTTCGGCGAGCGCGGGGTGCCGCGGACTGAGGTGCTCCACGCTCAAGCTCCCAAGCTGCTGAGCACGAAACGGCTGAGCGAGCGTTCGAGTTGCGCGCCGGCTTGCAGCAACTCGCGGCCTTCGTCGCTGAGCGCGCTCACGAGCTCGGCGCGCTTCAAGGACTTGAGGTTCACCAGCACGTTGAGCCAGGCCGAGCGCTGCGCGGCGGCGAGCGTGTACGCGGCCACGCCGACGTCGGAGAGCAACTGCGGGTTCGCGCGCGGGAGATGGCCGTCGAGCAACCGTAGCGCTTCGAGGCAGGCGCGGCAGATGCGCAACGGTGGCTCGGCGGCGCCGGCGAGCGCGTCTTGGATCGCCTGCCGACGGGCGGCCTTCTCCTCGGCGTCGGACTTGGGCATCGCGTAGGCCACGTTCACGGCGCCGTAGGCTTCGGCGTCGTCTTCGATGAGGCCGAGCAACCGACGACGCAGCTCGTCGAGCGCGGCGATCTCGCGGCTGAGCTCGGCCTCCTGACCGGCTGCGCTGTCGCGCCCCTCGGCGTAGCGCGCAGCCATGGCACCGACGGCGCTGCCCAGCGCGCCCACCGCCGCGGCAACCGCACCCCCGCCGGGGGTCGGCTCTGCGGTGGCGGTGGCCTCAGAGAAGGCGGTCAGCGGCAGCGCGGCGAGCATCAGCGGTCCTCGAGCAGCGGAGATCGGCCTTCCTCGAAGGCTGGCCGGCGAGTCTAGCGAGCCGGGCGCGCGCCCCAAAGCGCCATGATGGCCGCATATCACGCCATATTGGCGCACGGCGAGAGATGCAGGTCGCAGATCTGGGCCCAGAGGGCGCCGTCAGGCCGATCCAGCGTGCCGAACTTTGGCATGGACCTTGCTCCCCGAGGGCCAGACCCGACCCCCACCGGAGGCCCTCCCGATGAATCAACCCGCCTTCACTCAGCGCAGCCAACAAGCGCTCGCCAGTGCCGCCGCCCACGCCCAGCGCGAGGGCCACCCCGAGATCACCGCAGCGCACCTCGGCTTGGCGCTGCTGGAACCCGATGACGGCTACCTCGCCGCGCTCTGTGACAAGCTGGGCGCCGACCGCGCCGAGCTGCGCAAGGACTTCACCGGCCTGCTGCGTTCCCTGCCGCGCACTCAAGGCACGCAGCCGGCGCCGTCGCAACAGCTGGCCAAGTTGCTCGAGAAAGCGCAGGCGCTCATGCAGAAGCGCGGCGACACGCACCTCTCGGTGGACGTGCTCTTCGAGGCGCTCATCGCCATCGCCGACGGCCCGCTGCTCGCCGCACTCGGACATCGCGGCCTCACGCCCGACGCCGTGACACGCACGCTCGACGAAGTGCGCGAAGGCAAGTCGGTGAGCGACGAGTCGCCCGAGACCACCTTCGAGATCCTCGACCGCATGACGCGCGACATCACGGCGCTCGCCCGCGAAGGCAAGCTCGACGTGGTCATCGGCCGTCACGACGAGATCCGCCGCGTCGTGCAAGTGCTCTCGCGTCGCACCAAGAACAACCCCGTGCTGCTCGGCGAACCCGGCGTGGGCAAGACCGCCATCGTGGAAGGTCTCGCGCAACGCATCGCTTCGGGCGACGTGCCCGAGAGCCTGCGCGACAAGCGGGTGCTCGCGCTCGACATGGCCTCGCTGCTGGCCGGCGCCAAGTACCGCGGCGAGTTCGAGGAACGCTTGAAGGGTCTGCTCAACGAGGTCGAGTCGAGCGACGGCCAGATCATCCTGTTCATCGACGAGCTGCACACGCTCGTGGGCGCCGGCGCCGCCGAAGGCGCCGTGGATGCCGCCAACATGCTCAAGCCCGCACTGGCCCGCGGCGAGCTGCGCTGCGTGGGCGCGACCACGCTCAGCGAGTACCGCAAGTACATCGAGAAGGACACGGCGCTCGAACGCCGCTTCCAACCGGTGATGGTCGAAGAGCCTTCGCTCGACGACACACTCGCGATCCTGCGCGGCCTCAAGGAAGCCTACGAGCTGCACCACGGCGTACGCATCCTCGACGAAGCGCTCGTGTCCGCGACGCGTCTCTCCGACACGCACATCCACGACCGCTTCCTGCCCGACAAAGCCATCGACCTGATCGACGAAGCCGCCAGCGGTCTGCGCATCGCGATCGACTCGCTGCCCGCCGAGCTCGACGGGCTCGAGCGCCGGCGTCGTCAGCTCGAGATCGAGCGCACCGCCCTCGGCAAGGAAGACGATCCCGACACCGAGCGCCTCGCCGCCGTGGAAGCCGAGCTCGCCGAACTCGACGAGCAATCGCAAGGCTTGCGCCTGCGCTGGGAGCGCGAGAAGGAGTTGCTCGTGGGCGTTCGCGACGCCAAGCAGCGCATCGGCGAACTGCAACGCGAGTCGCAGATCGCCGAGCGCGAGTCGCAACTCGATCGCGTGGCCGAGATCCGCTATGGCGAGTTGCCGGCCGCACAAGACGACTTGCGCACGCGCACCGAAGAGCTCGAAGCGCTGCAGGAACAGGGCGCGCTGCTGCCGCGTCACGTGGACGCCGAGCAAGTCGCCGCAGTCGTGCAACGCTGGACCGGCATCCCGGCCACGCGGCTGCTCGGTGAAGAGCGCGAACGTCTGCTGCACATGGAGGACGAGATCCACGAGCGGCTCGTCGGCCAAGACAACGCGGTGCACGCGGTGTGCAACGCGGTGCGTCGCTCGCGCACGGGACTCGCACCCGAGAACCAACCCATCGGCGCGTTCATGCTCTTGGGCCCCACCGGTGTCGGCAAGACCGAGCTCGCACGCTCGGTGGCGCACGTGCTCTTCGGCGACGAACACTCGATGGTGCGTCTCGACATGAGCGAGTACATGGAGAAGCACTCCGTCGCGCGCTTGATCGGTGCACCGCCCGGCTACGTGGGACACGAGGAAGGCGGCGCGCTCACCGAAGCCGTGCGTCGGCGCCCGCACTGCGTGCTCTTGCTCGACGAGGTCGAGAAGGCGCACCCCGACGTGTTCAACGCGCTGCTGCAAGTGCTCGACGACGGACGTCTCACCGACGGCAAGGGCCGCACGGTGGACTTCTCGCAATGCCTCGTGCTCATGACCAGCAACCTCGCTGGCCACGACGCCGTGCGCGCGTACTTCCGCCCCGAGTTCCTCAACCGCTTGGATGAGATCCTCGACTTCGAGCCGTTGCCGCGCGAAGCCATGGAACAGATCGTCACGATTCACAGCGCGCCCTTGATCCAGCAGGCCGCGCGCGAAGGACTCGACGTGTCGCTCAGCGACGACGCCTTGGGATTCCTCGCCGACGAGGGCTACGACCCCGCCTTCGGTGCACGCCCACTCAAGCGCGCGCTCCGCAAGTACGTGGCCGACCTGCTCGCGCAGCAGATCCTCGCGGGCGCGATCCACACGGGCGAACAGGTGCGCCTGGAACGCGACCCCGACAAGCACGGGCTGCGCGTGGCGCGCGCGTCCGCGGTGAGCAACGCCGAGAGCTGAGTGAGGGCAGGGCAACACGTGGCGCGCGCCGACTCGCGAGAGTCGGCGCGCGTCGCCAGCGGCAAGGCTTGCTAGCCTGGGACGTCGTCCCTCCCGAGAGAGCCCGCATGGCGCGCGACGCCGCCGACTTCGCCGACCGCATCCTGTTCGAAGACGAGCACCTGCTCGTGGTCGACAAACCGGCGGGGCTGCTGAGTGTGGGCCACGAGGGCGCCAAGGGTCGTTGCGTGCTCGACGAGTTGCGCGCGCTCGGACGGCCCGTGGCCCCGGTGCATCGCCTGGACCGCGACACGAGCGGCGCGCTGCTGCTGAGTCGCGCGCCGCACGCGCAACGCGCCGCGCTCGAACTCGCCTTCCGCAAGCACGAGGTCGACAAGCACTACCTCGCTCTCGTGCTCGGCCGCCCGCAGTCGAAGCGCGCACGCATCGAGCTGCCGATCCTCGACGAAGGCAAGACCGCGCGCGTGGATCGTCGTGGCCGCCCCGCCGTCACGCACTACGAGCTGCTGCACGCCGTCGGCGAGTGGAGCGTGTTGCGCTGCACACTCGAGACGGGTCGTCACAATCAGATCCGCGTGCACCTCGCGCACCTCGGACACGCGCTGCTCGGCGACCGCAAGTTCGGTCACGCAGATCCGCGCATGCAACGCTTGGCGGCACCGCGCTGCATGTTGCACGCCGAACAGCTCGGCTTCGTGCACCCGGCCACGGGGAAGCCGCTTCAAGTGCGCGCGCCGCTGCCCGCCGACATGACCGAACTGCTCGCCGCAGCAGGCGTGTCCACCCACTGGCCTGCGCCGCGTGCGCTCGGCGAACGCGCCAGCGGCCCGCGGGATCGCAACGCCGCCGGCGGCTCGCGGCGCGTCAGTCGCGCGAGCCGTTCGCGCGCATCAACACGTAAACCAACATCGAGAGGGCCTGGGCGGCGCTCGCCACGTAGGTGAGGCCCGCGGCGCGCAAGACCTTGCTCGCGCCGACCATCTCGTCAGGTTGCAAGGTGCGCGACGACTCGAGCAAGGCCAGCGCGCGATTGCTGGCGTCGTATTCCACCGGCAGGGTGATCAGCGCGAAGAGCACGTAGGCCGAGAGCGCCACCACGGCGAGCGTGATGAGCACTTGGCCCAGCGGCGCCGACGCGAGCAGGATGCCACCCAGGAACAGGATGCCCCAAGCGTTGGAAGCGATGCCCGCCACCGGAGCGAAGGCCTGGCGCATCATCAGCGGCGAGTAGGACTCGGCGTGTTGCAGCGCGTGCCCCAGTTCGTGCGTGGCCACACCGAGAGACGCCAGCGAGGTGCCGTCGTGGACCTCGTGAGAGAGGCGCAGCACGCGCTGGCGCGGGTCGTAGTGATCGCTGAGCTGACCGCCGATCTTCTCGATGCCCACATCCCGCAAGCCGTACTGGTCGAGCAGACGACGCGCCACCTGAGCGCCCGAGAGGCCGATGCGCGAGCCCACGCGGGCGTACTTGGTGAAGGCCGACTTGGTGCGCGCCGTGGCCCACATGGCCAACACGGCCGCCGGCAAGATCACGATGAAGTAGAGCGGGTCGAAGAAGAACATGGGCTTCCTGAGCGAGGCGTCGGGCGTGGAAGATAGACGCCTCGAGCCGGGCTCGCACGGCGAATCCGATGACCTCCAGGCGACGCCCCCCGCAGGCCGATGAGGAGCGCTGAGCCCGGGCGACCCGCCCCGTTCGATCCGCTACGATCCTGGTCTCACGCGCCCGTCCCGATCCTCGGGACGACGGACCCCGCCTTCCTCGTCCCAAGCGAACCATGAGCTCCTCCCGAAAGCCCCGCCGCCGTAAAGAGAGCAACGTCGGCCTGCTCGTGACCCTGCTGGTCGTGCTGCTCGGCGTGGTCGGCGGCGCCGCCTTCCTGCTCCTCGACTCGCAATCCGACGGCACGCAGGGCGGCCCCACGGCAGCGCTCGGCGTCGACGAGCAGCCCGAGGCGCCGACCGGGACCTTGCCCGAGGTGTTGGTCAACGAGGCCAAGCCCACACAGCTCGCGGGCCCGATCACGTCGCGGCCGGCGCCCAGCGTGGAAGCGGTGCCCGCCAACACCCCACTCTCGGCGTTGCAGGGTCGCGTCGTCACGCCGCAGAACCAACCACTCCCGGGCGCGCAGCTCAGCATCTACCGCGGCAACCCGATGCTCACGGGCAGCTTCCTCGGTTCGCGCAAGGGCGTGGACGTGTCAGCAGTGAGCGACGCCGAGGGCAAGTTCCGCCTCGAGGGCGTGCCGATCGGCAAGAACTACGTGGTCGTCGCCGAACACCCCGACTACGCCACGACCGAGGTGCGCAACCAGACGCTGCGTCGCAACAAGGAGATCACCGGCATCCTCGTGCGCATGGAGAGCGGCGCGTCGATCTGCGGACGCGTGCTCGACCTCGGCGAAGGCCCGATCGCGCAGGCACGCGTGGAGTTCTACGACGCGATCCAGAGCGCGCAACAACTGCCCGAAGAGCGTCGCCCCTGGAAGGTCGTGTTGACCGATGGCAGCGGCGCGTTCTGCTTCGAGCACGTGTCCACCGCGGCCTACCGCCTGCGCGCCGTGGCGCCCGGCTTCGAGACGCAGTCGCGATCCTACAGCGCCGCCTTCGAAGGCAAGCTCAAGGACCAGACGGTCGTGTTCTACCTGGACATCGGGCGCGACATGATCGGCACGGTCGTGGATCAGAGCGGGCAGCCGATCCCGCAAGTGTTCCTCGAAGCCGTGGCCATGACCAAGGACTACCAGGCCACGGTCACGTCCACCTCCGCGCCCGACGGCACCTTCATCCTCGAAGGCATGGGCGACAGCCCTTACACGCTGCGCGCCACGGCCAACGGCTACTCGCGACTGAGCCTCTCGAACGTGTCGGTCAACGACGGCGAGCTGCTGCTCGAGATGCAGCGCCAGATCGGCGTGGAGGGTTGGGTGCGCACGGCCAAGGGCGAGTCCGTGCGCAAGTTCCGCGTGGCACTCATGCGCGCGCACCCCGGCCGCGACCCGATGCTGATGAACGACCTGCGCATGTTCAATGACAGCGAAGGGCACTTCGTCTTCGACCGTCTCGACCCGGGCAGCTACGCGCTGCAAGTGCGCGCCGAAGGCTTCGCGATCGGACAGAGCGAATCGTTCACCGTGCATCGCGAAGAAGAGACTCCGCCGCTCGAGATCGCGCTGCTGCGCGGCGGAACGCTGCGCGGCACGGTCACCGACCCTGAAGGCGAACCTGTTCGCGGCGCGCTCGTGGAACTGCATGAGAACGAGTACGTGGATCTCTACATCAACGAGATCTTCGGCGACGCCATGGGCTCGGTGGAGCTCAAGATCCAGACGCGTACCAATGCGGCCGGCGAGTACGTGCTCGAACACCTCACGCCCGACACTTATCAGGTGCGCGCGTCGCACCTCGAGTCGCCGCCCGCGATCGTGAACCACGTGGTCGTGCTCGACGATGACGTCGGCAGCAACCGCCCGCTCGAGTTGCAGCTCCCGCGAGGTGCGAGCATCTCCGGTCGTGCGGTCTACGAGTCGGGCAGCGCGATGGCCTTCTCCACCGTGCAGGTGAATCGTGGCACCGAGTTCAACGAGGTGGTGAGCACCGACGAGAGCGGGTACTTCCTGGTGGAGCACTTGCTCGAGGGCAACTACGACCTGCGCCTGCAACCCGACAAGGACGAAGCCGGCAAGCCGCTGAACCCGCTCATCTCAATGGTCTACGCCCAGCGCACGCAGCAAACGCACTTCGTGCGCGCGGGACAGGCGCTCTCGGGTGTGGTGATCGTGGCGCCGCGCATGCAGCAGAACTAGCTCAGCCGCTCGGCGAGACGTTCCAGCAGGGCTTCGTTGGCGGGCAGGAAGCGTCGCGTGCGCAGACCCTCGGCGTCGACCCACGCGAGTTCCTGACCGAGTTCGGGCGTCGGCTCCACCTGCGCGGCGCAGCTGCACAGCAGGAAGACCACGTGCACGCCGCCACGACCGCTGGGGCTCCAGCGCACCTCGTCGAGCCGCTCGATCACTTCGACCTCGAGTCCGACCTCTTCGAGCGCTTCCCTGCGGGCGCAGGCTTCCCACGACTCGCCGGCCTCCACGCCGCCGCCGGGGAACTCCCACCAGCCCTGCCAAGGTCCTGCGTCGGGACGGACCTGCACGAGCACACGGCCAGCCCGCACGATGACCGCTGCCGCCACGGGGCGCAGGTCGCTCAGCGCCACCGTCGATACCAATCGGCCATCAGGATCGAGCCGGCCACCCCCACGTTCAGGCTCTCGACCTCGGGCTCCTGGCGCAGGCTCCAGGCCTCCACGGGGGCATCAGGCCCGAGCGTGGCGAGGGCAGACTGCACACCGCGGGTCTCGTGACCGAGCAGAAGCAACACGCGCGAGGGCGGACCGGGGACTACGGACGCAGGGTTCTCTGAGGAAGCCACCTCGTCGAGAGCCTGGGGGCGCCGCCCGCCTTCGGCACTGCGCCCGGCGCCCCCAGCGGCTTCGATCTGCGCAGAGCCCGCGCCGCGCTCCTCACGCGCGTGGAGCGTGGCGCGCTCTTCGGAGCCGGGAGCCAGCGCGGCCCGTAGCGCCAGGTCGGCACCGTCGAGCCACTGCGGGAGCTGCTCGAGACGTCCCAGCGGGAGCCCCAGCGCGGCCCCCGCCGAGGCGCGCAACACCTTGGGATTCCCCGGATCGACGCCGCCCTCACCGAGCAACACGCCGTGTGCTCCGAAGGCCCGCGCCGAGCGCAGCAGCGTGCCCACGTTCCCGGGGTCCTGCAGCCCGCACAACCCCACGAGCAGCAGAGGGCCGGTGGCCGGCAAGGGCCCCGCGAGCGGCGGCGGCCGGTCGACCACGCTGAAGAGCGCCGGGCCGTGTTCGCGATCCGCGAGACGCGCGGCGGCGCGCGCGTCGAGGCCAGCGAGCTCGGCGCCGGCCTCCGCTGCGCGCTTGAGCAACTCGACGTGCTGCGCAGCCTGGCTGTCGTCGGCGAGCACGAGTCGCGCGTGGCAACCCGCCGTAAGCGCTTCGTCGAGCAAGACCGCGCCTTCGAGCAACCAAGCGCCCTGCTCACGCCGCTCCCGCGCTTGATGCAGGCGCGCGACCTCCTTCAGCCGACGCTGCGTGAGCGCGGGAAGCTTCAGCTCGGGCGCCACAAGTGCGTGCTCTTCAGCTCGCCGGATGCGCGCACCCAACCGCCGGACATCTCGCGGCTGTTGTGATCGAGCACCACGCGTCCGTGGCGATCCACGAAGATCAGACCCGACACGCCGCGCTGGTCGCCGGGGTGATCGAGCAACTCGTCGAGCGCGCGCGCGGCGGCGTCTTCGGGCGAGGCGCCGTCCGCCACGAGCTGCACGCAGCGCCGCGCCGTGCCTTGACGCATGAGCACTTCGCCCACGCCGGTCGTCACGCAAGCGCCCACCTCGTCGTCGGCCCAGAAGCCGCCGCCCACCACGGGCGAGTCGCCGATGCGCCCGGGGCGCTTGAGGCTCATGCCGCCGGTGGAGACCGCTGCGGCGATCTTGCCGTCGGCGTCGAGCGCCACGGCGCCCACGGTGTCGAGGAAGGGCGCGCCCTGCGGCGTGGTGAGCGCCACGCGTTCGGCGTGCAGCCGGCGCGTGCGTTCGGTGACGAGCGCTTCGGGTTCGCAATGCGGCAGACCGAACTCGTCGGCCAGCGAGTCGGCATCGGGGGGCCCGACGAGCCGCCCGAAGTCGCCCTCGCGCGCGAGGCGCGCAGCGATCTGCACCGGGTGCAAGCAACGCCGCACCCCGGTGACGCCGCCGTAGCGTCGGTTGCTGCCGTCCATGAAGCCGGCATCGAGGGCTGCGCTGCCGTCGGCGGCGAGCGCAGCGCCGCGCCCGGCGTTCATGATGGTCTCGGATTCCATGTAGGACACGGCGGCCAACACGGCCGCTTCGGCGCCCTCAGCGAGCGCAGCGCGTCCGGCTTCGAGCGCGCCGCGTACGCCTTCCAAGTACTGTCGACGGTCGTCGGCACTGGCGAGATCGCCAGCGCCACCATGCACGACCACAACCGGTTCGGGCTTCGTCACCACACGCGCATCCACACGGCCTTGAGGTATTCGGTTTCGGGGCACTCGAGCGCCACCGGATGATCGGGGCCCGCCCCGCTGTGTCCCAGGATCGACACCTGCCTGTTCGCGCGACGCCCCGCCGAGCGCAGCAGCTCGAGGAACTCGTCGCGCCCGAGCAGGCCGGAGCAGGAACAACTCAGCAACATGCCGCCGGGTTCCACGAGCTCCATGGCGAGCTTGTTGAGGTCGCGGTACTTGCCCTTGCCCGCCTGCATCTCGGAGTGAGTCGGGATGAACTTGGGCGGGTCGAGCACGACCACGTCGAAGCGCGTGCCGTTGCGTTCGGTCTGCCGACACCAATCGAAGGCGTCGGCGTGCACGAAGGACACGCGCACCTGATTCAGCTTGGCGTTGTTGCGCGCCACGCTGAGTGCGTCCTCGTCGAGCTCCACGGCGGTCACGCTCTCGACCTCGCCGAGCGTGGCGGCGGTGATGCCGAAGCCGCCGGTGTAGCAGCACAGGTCGAGCACGCGCGCGCCTTGCACCCAACTCAACAGACCGTGGCGGTTGTCGCGCTGATCGCAGAAGAAGCCGGTCTTGTGGCCGGTGCGCAGGTCCACGTGGTAGCGCACACCGTGTTCTTCGATCTTGAGCGCCTTGGGTGCGCCGGGGCTGCGCTTCTTGAGCGGACGCACGCCTTCGAGCCGCGCGACGCGCTCGCTCATCTCCACGTTGTGATGACTCGTGCCGCAGCGCGCGTGCAAGAGCGCGAGCAGCTCGTCGAGGATCTCGAGCCAGCCGGCGCTGAAGAGTTGCACCGAGAGCAGATCGCCGAACACGTCGACCACCAGGCCCGAGAGCGCGTCGCCCTCGGAGTGGATCACGCGGAAGGCTTGGCTGCCGTCGACCAAACCGGGGATCGATTCGCGCAGACCCACCGCGCGTTCGATGCTGGCCTCGAGCGCAGCCAGGTCGAAGGCTTGTTCACCTTGGGTGAGACGCCGCAACGCGATGTCCGAGCGCGCGTTCCAGAAGGCCTCGCCGAGCGGCGAGCCGTCGGGTGCAGCGACCCGCACCACGCAGCGCTCGGGCAAGTGGTTCGCGCTCGTGCCGACGAGTCCGCGACGCACGAAGGGGTGCGGGCTCGGGTGGGTCTTGAGCGTGACGAGCGGCCGCTCGGTGGCTTGGGTGGTGTCTGACATGGGCGTATCAAGATGCCATCGCAGCGCGCGACGCGCCACCGCCGCGGCGAGCTTCGCGCGCAGAATCACGACCTCGCGCGGCCGTCCGGCAGACCCACGAGTCCGCCGCCGACGCGCGTGGCGCCCGGCTCAGGAAGCCGCGAGCAGTTGCTCGGCCGCCGCCGCCACCTGGTCGACGCTGAGCCGCGTCATGCAGCGATGGTCGATCGGACAGACCTTGAGCTGGCACGGGCTGCACGCGACCTCGGTGCGCACCACGAGACTGCGCGCCAGGTTCGTGTTCGTGAAGCGCGGATCGGTGGATCCCATGAGCGCCACGCAGGGCACGTCGAAAGGCGCAGCGAAGTGACGCGGCCCGGTGTCGGTGCTGATCAGCAGCGTGAGGCGACGGATCACGGCCTTCAGCACGTCGAGCCCGATGGGGTCTTCGGCGGCGGCGAACACAGGGCTGCTCGCGCCGGCAGCGATGGCGCGCGCCAGCTCGTGCTCAGGCGGCCCGCAGAACACCACCGTGCGTCCGCCGTGTCGCCTGTGCAGCCGGTCGGCGAGCTCGGAGAAGCGCTCGGGATACCAGAGCTTACTGGGCCCGAAGGAGCTGCCCGGGTGGATGCCGAAGAGCGGTCCGTGTTCGAGCAGGTCATGACGCGCGAGCCAGGCTTCGGCGTGCTCGTCGTCTGCCGGCGTGGTCGCGAGTTGCGTGCGGTGACTGCCGCGCGGCACGCACAGCTCGTCGAGCAAACGCGCGTAGTGTTGCACCATCGGCACAGGCAGGCGATGGCGCCCGCGTTGACGCGGCACGGGCAAGCTACGCGTGAGCAACACGCCGCGCCCGCCACCACCGTAGCCCACACGCTCGGGCACGCCCGCCAACGCCAACACCAGCGCCGACGAGAACGAGTTGGTGAGCAAGACGCCGAGATCGAAGGTCTCGGCGCGCAACAACGCCGCTGCGCTCAGGATCCCGCGCGCACCGCCGTCGCTGCGCTTGGGCAGCGCGTGCACCGCGTCGATCGAAGCCAGACCTTCCAGGATCGGTCGCGCGTGTGCGGGGCCGGCCACCGCCACGTGCGCGTCGGGCCAGTGCGCGCGCAAGGCCGCCAAGAGCGGCGTGGCCATCACGATGTCGCCGATCCAATTCGGCAGACGCACGAGCACTCGTCGCGGCGCGGAAGCCAGCGGCGCGCTCAGGGTGCGTCCTGCCGAATGCGTTCCAGCGTGGCGGTCGTGGAGCGCCCGTCGACGAGCTTGGCGAGCACCACGTGGCCGCCGTGTTGCTCGACCCACTCGCGCCCCACCACGCCCTTGTCGGCCCAGTCTTCGCCTTTCACCAACACGTCGGGCGTGATCGCCTCGATGAGCTCGAGCGGCGTGTCGTCGGCGAAGCCCGTGACCAGCGAGACGCACTCGAAGCCGGCCAGCAGCGACATGCGATCGGCGTGCGTGTTCACCGGACGGCTCGCACCTTTGAGGCGCTTCACGCTGGCATCGTTGTTCACGCCCACGACCAGCACGTCGCCGTAACTCGCCGCTTCACGCAGGTACTGCAGGTGCCCGACGTGCAACACGTCGAAGCAACCGTTGGTGAAGACCACGCGCCGACCGGAAGCCTTCTCGGCTTGCACGCGTTCGAGCAAGGCCGCGCGTTCGAGCACCTTCTCGGAGTCGCGCGCGCCGTGTTGCAGCTCGGCTTGCAGTTCGGCGCGCGTGATCGCGGCCACGCCGAAGCGCTGCACCGTGAGCCCCGCGCCCACCGTGGCCAGGCGCATGGCGTCTTCGATGTCGGCGCCGAGTGCGAGCGCCCAGGCCAACACGGCGATCACGGTGTCGCCGGCGCCGGTCACGTCGAAGACAGCGCGCGCGCGCGCGGGGATCGAGAACTCGTGGCGGCCGTCGGCGGTGCGACAGTACATGCCTTGCGCGCCGAGGGTGATCAGCGCGGCTTCCAGGTCGGCCGACTCACACAGTTGCGTGGCGGCGCGACGGATGTCGTCGGCATCGTTGAGCGGGATGCCGGTGGCGGTCTCGGCTTCGAGTCGGTTGGGCGTGATCAAGCTCGCACCGCGGTAGCGCGCGTAGTCGCGTCCCTTGGGATCCACGAGCACGCGCAAGTCGCTGCGCTGGCGCGCGCGGCACAGACGTTCGAGCACCGCCTCGCTCAGCACGCCCTTGCCGTAGTCGGAGATGACCACGATGTCCACGCCCTCGATGAGCGCATCGATCCGCTCCAGGAGTTGCGCTTCGGTGGCAGCCGACGGCGGGCCCACCTTCTCTTCGTCGATGCGCAAGAGCTGCTGGTTCTGGCTCACGATGCGTGTCTTGCGGATCGTGGGGCGCTCGGGATCCGCCACCAAACCCGCGGCGCTGATGCCCACGTTCTCGAGCTCGCCGCGGATGCAGTCGGCGCCCCAGTCTTCACCCACCACGCACACCACGGACACTTCGGCACCGAGCGCCGCGAGGTTCGCTGCCACGTTGCCGCAGCCGCCCAACCTGCGCTCTTCGCGCGTGGCCGCGAGCACCGGGATCGGCGCCTCAGGCGAGATGCGCGTGGTCGTGCCGTGCTGGTAACGATCCAAGATCATGTCGCCCACGAGCAAGATGCGCGGCGCGCGTTTCGCGTGGAGCAGATCGAGCAGTCCGGGTGTCATGAGGGTTCCTCGGTGGCGAGGCGCAAGATCGCCCAGCGCAGCAGCGGCACGTTGATCTCGTGGTGTCCTGTGATCTCCAAAGCTTCACCCGCGGGACGCTCGAGCACGTTCACGCGCGGACGGTAGTGGCGCAGCATGTCGAGGTTCGCGGTGGTGAAGCTCTCCACCTTCTCGCCCAGATTGCGCGCCACGTTGAGTGCTTTCACGAAGACCTCGGGCAGGATCACCGCCGATCCGAGGTTCAGGTACACGCCGCCCTCCAGCTGCGCGACGACGCCGCACAGCTTGCGGAAGTCGTTCATCGAGGCCGCACCGATGGAGGAACCGTCGGCGCCGTCGTGCATGTGCACGGTGTCGGTGCCGAGTGCCACGTGAACCGTGAACGGGATGTCGAGACGCTTGGCCGTGTGCAGCAAGCTGAGTGACGCGTTGGGCGCCTTGCGCTCGTGCAGCATCGCGCCCAGCGTGGCGCCCAAGCCTTCACCCGACTCGGCCGCGCGGCGCGCACCGTCGTTGAGCATGGCGGCCGTCTCGTGGACCATCCCCCAGCTGCCGTCGTCGAGGCCGGCGCCCACGTCTTCGCTGGAGTGCCCCACCATGGCGATCTCCACGTCGTGGATCGCGCCCGAGCCGTTGGTGCACAGCGCCGAGACGAAGCCGCGCTCCATGAGGTCGATCAACAGCGGCGCGAGGCCCGTCTTCACCACGTGCCCGCCGAAGCCGAGCAGCACCGGCGCGCCGGCACGCTTCGCCGCCACGATGCGCTCGGCAAGCCGCATCAAGTTGGCGGCGCCGAGGATCGCCGGGAAGCTGTCGGTGACGTCGCCCTCACCGGGGGCCACGGGCTTGGCGAACAGACTCGTGTCGACCTTGTGCGCGCGGTCGCTCACGGAGCTCGTGCGCAGACGCGAGAAGTCGAGGGGCTTGGGTTTCATCGGCTTTCGGTCGCGGGCATGCGGGCAGCGGGATCAGGCTTCGTTTGTACCCTTTGAGAGCGGCGCCTCCACGCACTGCGTGTCCTCCGGCGCGCTCGCGCTGCCCGCTGCCGCCTGGCCTTCGCGCTTCCGGCGCGCGGCGCGGCGCATCTCGCGCAGCGCGCGCTTCCAGCGATCGTGCAGCCAGAGCCACTGCCCCGGCGCGGCGCGCACTTGGCCTTCGAGTGAGTCGGACACGCGGCGCACGACATCGAGGGCGGCCTCGTCGCCCTGCAAGGCAGGATCCGGTTCCACCGCGGGCTCGATGATCAAACGGAAGCGCAGGTGCCCCGGCTCGCGACGCAGGTAGGCGGGGATCACGGCGGCGCCGAAGCGCGTGGCCATCGCCCCGGCCACGCGGTGATGACTCGACGGCACGCCGAGGAAGTCCATCACGACCCCGCTCTCGCCGGCGTTCTGGTCGAGCAGCGCAAACACGATCTCGCCCTTACGCAACAGTCGCGCCATCTTCATGCCGCCGCCGTCCTTGTCGATCGTTCCCGCCGACGTGCGCGCGCGACTCTTGCGCACCCACTCGTCGAGCAGCGGGTTGTCGATCGGACGCGCCACGGCCCACACAGGCTTGAAGCGTTCGCACAGGATAGTGCCGAAGCACTCCCAGGCGCCGAAGTGCGCCGTGGCCAACAGCACGCCGCGCCCGGCGGCCAAGGCGGCGTCGAGGTGCTCGGCGCCCTCGATCTCCAAGTGCGCCTTGAGACCATGCTGCGCGACGGCGCGCTCGAACAACATCGGCTCGCCCAGCGAGAGCACCATGGATTGCGTGCACGCGCGCACGATCCGATCGGCCTCGGTGGGACTGCTGCCCAGCGCGCGCACCACGCACTCCACCGCGCGCTTGCGACGCGCACCGTTGAGTCGATGCGCCAGCGAGCCGACCCCGCGCAACAGCGCCAAGCTGAGCCTGCCTGGCAACACGCGCAACACACCCAACACCGCCTTCGCGGCCCAGAACTCGAGATGGTTGCGGAGCGTTCCGCGAGCGGCGCTCATCGGCGCGGACTCCGGCGCGACACGGGTTCTGATCGCGAGACGAGCGCGATCACGCCGCTCAGTCTAGCGACCGGGAGCGCGCCCCCTAAGCGCCAGCCTCGGCGCTGGCTTCGGCCTCCACGGCCTCAGCCGCCTTCGACTTTCCCGAGGCAGGCTTGCCGTCCTTCCCACCCTTGCTCTTCCCGGCGCCGGCAGCGGGATCCTTGGGGGGCGTGCCCTCGAGCGACTGCGCCGCACCACGACCTGTGCGCTGCGCGTCGTACTCGTCGAGGCTCAGGCCGAGCACCTTGCTCACACCGTGCTCCTGCATGGTCACGCCGAACACGGTGTCGGCGTAGCTCATCGTGCGGCGCGCGTGGGTCACGACCAGGAACTGACTCTTGCCGAGGAAGTCTTCGAGCACCGAGCAGAAGCGATCGATGTTGGTCTCGTCGAGCGCGGCGTCGACTTCGTCGAGCAGCGACACGGGGCTCGGGCGTGCCTTGAAGAGCGCGAAGAGCATGCCCACCGCGGTCATGGTGCGCTCACCACCGGAGAGCAGCGTGATCGTGCGGGCGTCCTTGCCGGGAGGCGCGGCCGTGATCTCGATACCGGCTTCGAGCACGTCGGCGCCTTCTTCGAGTTGGATGTCGGCGCGTCCACCGCGGAAGAGCTTGCGGAAGATGTCGCGGAAGTGCTCGCGCACTTCTTCGAAGGCCTCCACGAAACGCTCGCGCGATTCTTTGTTCACCTTGTTGATCGTGTCGTTGAGCGAGAGTTGCGCTTCCACGAGATCGTCGCGCTGGGCGGAGAGCGCCAGGAAGCGCTCTTCGACTTCGCTGAGTTCGTCGACCGCAGCGAGGTTCACGTTGCCCATGCGACCGAGCTTCGCGCGCAGCTCTTCGATCTCCGCGGCGATGGCGGCCCAGTCGTGCTCGGGCTCGGGCTCCTCGGAGACCTCGGGCAGCGCCGGGGGCTCTTCACCGGCTTCGAGTGCGGCGGCCACGAGCGCCTCGTGCGCTGCGGCGGCTTCGGCCTCGGCGGCCAGCGTGCTGAGCAACGGACGCGGATCGGCGAGGTCGAGTTCGAGCTCTTCGAGCACCTTGGCGCGCAGCTCCTCGCGACGCACCTGAGTTTCCTTGATCGTGAGACGGTGCTCGGAGAGCGCAGCGGACGCGCTCTCGAGTTCACGCTCGCGCGCGACCACGGCGTCTTGCGCCACGTTGAGTTCGCGCCCCACTTCCGCGGCGACCTGCTTGGCGCTCTCGAGCACACCCGCGCGACGGTCGCGCTCCTCGGTCAACCCCGACGCGCGCGCCTCCACCTCGACCAACTCGGCTTGCAGCTTCTCACCGTGCTCGGCCAGCTGCGCCTGTTCGCGCTCGCTGTTCGCCAGGGCCTCGGCGCGCTCTTCCACGCCACGCTCCACTTGGCGGCGCTCGGCCTCCAGGGCTTCGCGACGCTCGTGGTGCTTGCCGACCTCGAGGCGCGCGGCGGCCAGCGCGTCTTGCGTGGCGCTCAGCTGCGTGCGCAGTTGTCCGAGTTCGAGTTCGCGCGCGCCGTCTTGCTCGCGATCGACCTCGACCTGCTGCTGCAGCACGGCCTCGCGGTCGAGCGCTTGAGAGAGCAGCGTCTGCACCTCTTCGATCTCACCTTCGAGACGCTGCAGATCGCTCTCACGCAAGTTGAGTTCGCGCTCCAGCGCTTCGCGACGCGAGGTGTTCTGGCGCTCACGTTCGCGGGTGCGTTCGCGCTCGGTTTCCGTTTTGCGCAGACGCTGGTTGATCTCTTCGAGTTGTTCGTCGAGCGCGGCGACCACGTGCTCTTGTTGCACGCGGCGCTGTCCGAGGTCTTCGAGCTCTGCGGCCAGACGTTCGCAACGCGCGCTGAGCGCGTCGAGCTCCGAACGACGACTCACGAGGCCGCCCTCTTCACCGGCCGTGCCGCCGCGCAACACGCCGCGCTCGTCGAGCAGGTCGCCATCGGGCGTGACCCACACGGTCACGCCGTCGGGCACACAGTTGGCCAGCTCGGCGCGATCGCTCACCAAGCGCACGTGACCCAGCAAGGCTTCCATGAGTTCGGCGTGCTGCAACACCTGAACTTCGTCGAGCAGACGCCTGCCTTGCGCGGCGTGCGGGCCCGGACGCAACGCGTCGCGCGGCGCGAGCAACACGCGGCCGCCTTGGGCACGGTGCAGGTGTTCGAGCGCGCGCAGACCGTCGGCGCGGCTGGCCACGACCACCGCTTGCGTGGTGGCACCCAGCGAGGCTTCCACGGCTTCGGCGAGATGTTGCGGCGCGCGCAGGTGATCGACGAGCAGACCTTCGATGCCCGGCAGATCCGATTCGAGCAGACTCAACGCGCCCGGCGACACACCGTCGCGACGCTCGAGCAACTCGGCCAGCGCTTCCTTGCGCGAGGCCAGCGCGGCGGCGTCTTCACGTGAGCGCGCCAACTCGGCGTCGAGGCGCTGCAAGCTCTCGGCTTCCGCCGTGCGACGCGCCGACTTCTCGTCGTGCTGACTGCGCGCCACTTCGAGCGCAGCGTCGAGGTCACGCGCGCCGGCGAACAGCTCGCCCTGCAGGGCCACTTGCTCTTCGCGCTGCTTGCCGAGCTCGCCCACGCGCTCGGCGAGCCGGTCGCGCGACGCGAGCAGCGCCGCCTTGCGCGCCTCCGACTGGCTGCGCTCGTTGCGCACCTGCGTGAGTTGCTCCATGCGCTCGAGCGCGGCGCTGCGCTCGGCGTCGGCCTCGGCGCGGGCGGTCTCGAGCTCGTGCGTGGCGCGTTCGTGCACGCCCGCTGCGTCGGCCTCCACGCTCTGACGCGCAGCCAACTCGGTGGCCGCCGTGGCCAGGCGCTCCTGCATGTTCGTGAGTTCGGTGCGACGCTCGGCCAGCGCCACGCCCAGACCACTCAGACGTTGCACCAAGGCTTCGCGACGCTCCGCGACTTCGGCCAAGCGCTCGCGCAGGTTGACCTGGCGTTCACTCAGCGCTTCCACTTCGCCGGTGGCTTGGCGGAAGGCGTCGGCGGCTTCGTCGGCGGCGGTGCGTGCGTCGCCCAAGCGCGCCTGCAACACGCCGACCTCGGCGCGCACTTCGTCGAGCGCGGCGCGCGCGGCGCCGTCGAGCCCTTCGAGTTCGGAGAGCCCGGCGATCTGCGTGTCGAGTGCGGTACCGAGTTGCTCCCAGAGGTGCGCGGAGTGCAGCGCACGCAGCTCGGACACGCGGTCGCGCGATTCGAGGTAGGTGCGCGCGCGGCCGGCCTGCACCTTGAGTGAGCGTGTGCGCTTCTCGAGTTCTTCGAGCACGTCGCCGAGACGCAGCAAGTTCTGCTCGGTGCGCGCCAGCTTGTTCTCGGCTTCGCGACGGCGCGCGCGGTAGCGACTGATCCCGGCCGCCTCTTCGAAGATGCGACGGCGCTCCTGCGGGTTGGCCGAGAGGATCGCGTCGATGCGGCCCTGTTCCATCACGGAGTAGGCGCCGGTGCCGAGCCCGGTGTCCATCAACAGGTCGCGCACGTCTTTCAGGCGCGAGCTGTTCTTGTTGATCAGGTACTCGCTCTCACCGCTGCGGAACAAGCGCCGCGTGATCACGACTTCGCTGTAGTCGATGGGCAGCGTGCCGTCTTCGTTGTCGAACACGAGCGAGACTTCGGCGAAGTTGCGCGCCGCGCGCGCCCCGTTGCCCTTGAAGATCACGTCGGTCATGTCCTTGCCGCGCAAGGCCGACGCGCGCTGTTCACCCAGCGCCCACTTCACGGCGTCGATCACGTTCGACTTGCCGCAGCCGTTCGGCCCGACCACCGCCGTGAGACCGGGCGAGAGTTCGAGGCTCGTGCGGTCGGCGAAAGACTTGAAGCCGTGGATCTCGATGCGGATCAGGCGCATGCGCGGGAACTCTCGGTGTCGGGGTCTGAGTCGATCGGGGCGGGGACGAACAGTGCGTCAGGCGCGCTCGGGGCGCGGGTCGACGCTCGGGTCGATGCTTGAGCCGGGGGTCCGCGGCACCGGAGGCGGCGTGCGCGACGGCCCGTTGTGCAGGCCGGGCATGCCCCCATCGGGGAGCCCGCCAGCGCCGAGCAGCGGCTTGAGTTCATCCAGGAACTGGTTCACGTCTTTGAACTCGCGGTACACAGACGCGAAGCGCACGTAGGCCACGTGGTCGACCTTGCGCAAGGCTTCCATCACGAGGTGGCCGATGTACTTGGAGGCCACTTCCTTGTCGAACATCTCGTGCAGCCGGCTCTCCACGTCGGTGACGATCTTCTCGAGCGTCTCGGCGTCGACCGGGCGCTTGTGGCAAGCCACGAGCATCCCGCGCAGCATCGTGTCGCGGTCGAAGGAGACGCGCGTGCCGTCTTTCTTGACGACCCGCAGCGGCGTCTCGCCGACCTTCTCATAGGTGGTGAAGCGCCCGTTGCATTCGAGGCACTCCCGGCGGCGACGGATCACGTCGGCCTCGCCGCTGGTGCGCGAGTCGATGACCTTGTCGTTGTTGGCCTTGCAGTAAGGACAGCGCAATGGGCGTGGGCCCCTCCCAAGGCCAGTTTCCAACCACCAATGAGGGCGCAGTATCCCCCCGCGGAGAGGTCATTCCAAGCCGCGGAACGGCGCAAATCCGGCGCGCGCGTCAGTCGGCCAGACGGCGCAGGAAGCGTGATCGCGCCGGATCGTGGAGCTGCTCCAGCACGATCGACTTGGCGTTCGGGCTGCCATCGCTGGCCATGCGCACCGTGCCGGTGACGCCCGGGACGTGGTGTTGCTCGAGCAAGGCGCGGCGCAGCGCGTCGGGGTTGGCCTCGGGAGACCACAGCCCGAGCAGCATGCGGGCGGCGTCGTAGGTGAGCGCGGCGGGGTCGCCGGGCAGCTCGTCGAAGGCCTCGCGGTGCTTGGCGATGAAGTCGGCAGCGCCGGGCTCCTGCGTGCTGAAGTGACGCGCCACGTAGGCTCCGCGGGCGCGTCCGGCGAGCTCTTCAGCGAGGCCCGGCCCCTGCCAGCCGTCGACCCCGAGCAGCACGAACTTGGCGAGCGTGGCCTCGCTGGCGCCGCGCAGCGCGGGCATCAGCGCGTCGTGACGCACCGCCAGCAGCACGCCCTCGGCGTCGACCTGCGCGAGGTCTTCGAGCAAGGTCGACTGGCCGCCGAGGGTCGGCGCGAAGGCCACCGTTTCGACCACGCGCCCGTTGCGCTGGCGAAAGGCGTCGGCGAAGGCCTGGCCCAAGCCCACGGACCAACGGCTCGAGAGGTCCACCACCACCACGAGGCGCGCGAGTTGCAACTCGAAGCGCGCGAAGAGCGCCAGCGCCTTGGCCACGTCGCGGTCGGCGGCGCAGGTGCGGAAAGCCCAGCGGTTGTCGCGCGTGACTTCGTCGCCGGTGGCCGTGGGTGTCACGAAGGGCACGCGACGTTCGCGCGCGGCTTCGGCCACGGCCACGGCTTGGTCCGTGGTGAGCGGTCCGAGCACGAGCGTGGCGCCCTGGTCCACGAGTTCGTGATACGCGCGCACCGCCGACACCGCGCTGCTGCCCGCGTCGATCTGAAAGCTGTGCGGACGTTTCGCGGCGGGCACGTCCTCGAGCGCGAGCTGCCAACCGTGGAGCACCTCGGCGCCCATGTCAGCGAGCGTGCCGCTGGTCGAGACGAGCAGGCCCAAGGCGGGCTCGGGGCGCGCGCAGGCCGCGACGGCGAGCAGCAAGATCCACGCGATGCGTTTCACCGGCGACCTCGGCGCGCGAGCACGGCATCGTAGCGGTGGCGGATCCAGGTGGCTTTGTCGCGGGCGAGCGGCGCGAGGCGCTGCAGCAGGTCGTTCGGATCGAGCTCGTCGAGCGCTTCGAGCGCGGCCATGCGCACGGCGGGCGACTCGTCGTGCAGCGCTTCGCTGAGCAGCGCCACGCTGTCGGGGTGCCCGTAGCGACGCAAGCCGCCGATCAAGGCGCGGCGACGCGCGGCGTCGACCTCCTGACCGAGCGCGTCGAGCAGCGCCCCCAAGGACGACGAGTCGGACAAGCTGCCGAGCGCCGTGGCGGCGTTCTCCACCACCAACCAATCGGGGTCCTGGAGCAAGCCTTCGAGCACCGACAACTTCTGCCGACGATCGAAACCGCCCGAAGCGTTCGCCGCCAGCTCGGCCCACAAGCGCTGCGCGAACTCGACCTTGATCCCCACGGTGCTGGCGGCGAGCAACGCGCGTTGCTGTTCGTCCCACGAGCCGCGCGCGGCGAAGGCGTCGAGCACGGCCAAGCGCGCCACGAGTTCGGGCACACGCGACGCGGTGAGCGCGGCCTGGGCGTCGGCGAGGGCGGCGTCGAGCTGATCACGGCGGTCGCCTGCGGACTCGGCAGCGCTGAGTTGCGCCAACCAACGCAGCGCGCGTTCGTGTTGCGCCGCGGGCAGACCGCGCGCGAGCAGCGCCTGCTCCAAGCGACGTTGATCCTCGCCCGGCCCGGAAGCACCGGACTGCACCATCGCGAGCAGCGCCGAGAGCACGAGCACTGCGATGAGCAAGGTGCCCACCGCCACGCCCATGCGATGCCGGCGGATCTGACGCAAGGTGCGCGAGGCGGCACCCAGCGGACGCGCGCGGATGGGCTCGAAGTTCAGGAAGCGCCGCAGGTCCTCGCCGAGTTCTTCGGCGCTCGCGTAGCGCCGGTCGGGATCCTTCTCGATGGCCTTGAGCACGATCGTCTCGAGGTCACGCGGCACGCGCGGGTTGAGCTTGCTCGGCGGCGGCGGATCCTTGGTGAGGATCTGGCGCAGGATCACGGCCACGTGCTTGCCGCCGAAGGGCTGATGCAGCGTGACGAGTTCGTAGAGCGTGACACCCAGCGAGTAGATGTCGCTGCGTTCGTCCACGCGCACACGCCGCGGACTGGCTTGCTCGGGCGACACGTAGGCCGGCGAGCCCACGAAGTCGCCCGACTCGGTGAGCGAACCGGCGTCGGTGTCTTTGGCGAGCCCGAAGTCGGAGAGCTTCAGGCGACCTTCGCGACTCAGGATCAGGTTGCTGGGTTTGATGTCGCGATGGATCACGCCGTGAGCGTGCGCGTGACGCAACGCATCGGCGGCATCGGCGACGAGCGCAGCCGCCATCGGGAAGGGGTTGCGCAGGTCGATCACGATGCCGTCGCGCAGCCGCGGGTCGCCGGGCACGGTGCCGATCAGCTTGCGACCCTGCGCCCACTCGGTGATGTCCTTCTCGAGCTCCGGCCCGGAGATGCGCACGAAGCGACGCCCGTGCGTGCGCGCGGTGCGCAGCCGGTCGATGACCTCGGCGAGGTCGAGGCCCTGCACGAACTCCATCGCGATGTAGGCCAGGCCGTCGCTGATGTTGAAGCCGTGCACGGCCACGATGCGCGGGTGCGACAAGCGCGCGACGGCCGTGGCCTCTCGTCGGAAGCGGTCCACCGAGCGTTCGTTGCGCACGGCCCCCGGCGGCATGACCTTGAGCGCGACCGTGCGCCCCAAGTTCACCTGCTCGGCCTCGTAGACCACGCCCATGCCACCGCGTCCGATCTGGCGCTTGATGCGGTAGCCGTCGACCACCACGCCCACGCGCAAGCCGCCCAGCGGCAGATCGCTCGAGCTCTGGTCGCCGGCGTGCAGGTACTCGGTGCGGTCGCCGGAGAGCGGCGGGTACTCGCGCTCGAACTCCGCGCTGTCGAGGCGCTCACCCAGGACTCGGGTGGCGTCTTTCAGGATCTTGCGCGGGGTGGTGTCGTCGTCGGGCATCGCTCGGGCAGTCTACCCAGCGAGCGCCGCCGAGTTTCACGACACGCTCACTTGCCCAGGCAGAAACCGGCGAACACGCGATCGAGCAGCTCTTCGCTGAGGTCGGCGCTGCGTTGACTGTGGGCGTCGAGACGTTCGGCGGCCTCGCGCAGGGCGAGGGCCACGAGCGGCAGCGCGCCGGAGCGCAACAGGGCGGCGTGGTGCTCGGGGGACGCGGCGCCGAGCGAGCTGCGAGGCTTCGCTTGACCGGTCGGGTCGGCGTGGAGGTCGAGGTCGGCGGCGAGGTCGGCGGCGAGGTCGGCGCCGGTGAGCAAGGGGAGCACGTCGGCGAGCAGCTCGGCTTCCAGCGCGTGACGGGCGGACAGCGGCGCGGGCGGCGGGGCCAAGGCGAGCAGCGCGTCGAGCAAGTTCTCGAGCCCGAAGCCGGTGGTCGCGGAGACGAGAAAGCGCGCGCCGCCACCCTGCTCCGACGCGCCGCCCGTCGCAGCGGCGACCGCGCCAACAACACGGCCGGACGCGTCGCGCTCGGCGCCGCTCACCGGCTCATGCGACGCATCCAGCAGGTCGGCCTTGCTGGCGACGTCGAGTCGCGGCCGCGAACCCGCGGCCGCTCGCCGCTGCGCGCGTTCGGCGTGCGAGCTCGGCGCGCACGCGTCTTCGAGGTCGAGCACGAGCGCGTGCTCGGGAAGCTGCTCGAGGAACTGCTGCATGGCGCGCGCGTCGAGCGGGTCGCTCCAGGCGTGTTCCCAACTCACGCCGGGTCCGTCGATGAAACGCAGCGTGCGTTCGCCGACACGACGCCGCGCGTGCAAGGCGTCGCGCGTGGTGCCGGGCACGGGGGAGGCCGTGGTGCGCGCGTCGGGGCACAGCGCGAGCATCAAGCTCGACTTGCCCGCGTTGGGCGGGCCGAGCAAGAGCACGTCGAGCTCACCTTCGGCGCTCGCGCGCGAGGCGCTGCGGTCGGCGAGCTGCGCGGCGCGCGCGCTCAAGGCGGCCAAGGCGCGCGGCAACTCTTCGTGGGCCAGCGCTTCGGTGTCGTCGTCTTCGTGGTCCACGTGCGCTTCGAGCAGTGCCAGCGTGGCGAGCAGTTGTTCGCGCAGGGCGTCGAGCGCGCGGTCGGCGCCGTCGATCAAGGTGTCGAGTGCGGCCTGGGCCGACGGCGCGTCGGCCGCGCGACTCAATGCGCCCAAGGCCACGGCACGCTCCACGTCGAGCTTGCCGAGCAACACCGCGCGACGCGTGAACTCGCCGCGCTCGGCCGGTCGACATCCGGCGGCGCGCAACAAGCGTGTGCACTCGGCCACGGCGGCGGGCCAGGCCGGCAAGTGGATCTCGGCCAGCTGTTCGCCGGTGGCCGAGCGCGGCGCAGCCCAGAGCATCAGTTCTACGTCGAGTCGCGCGCCCGCGCCGAGCGGCAAGGCGGCGCGCAGCAGACGACCGGCGCGCAACTCAGGCAACTCCTCGAGCGCCGCCTGCAACACCTGCCAAGCCTGCGGGCCCGAGAGTCGCAACACGGCGCGCTCCCCCACACCCGCGGGCGTGGCCAGCGCGACGATGGTGTCGGCTTCGCTCATCTGTCTCGCCCATGCCAAGTCGGCGACGACGGCGCGCGTGCCGTCCGCGGCCTGCGCAGCGAGGGGACTCGCGAGACAACGCCGCGCGCGTTCACTGCAGCAGCGGCAGCAATCCCTCGGCGAGCAGCTCGGCCTTGAGCGCGTTGCCGTCGTCGAGCAGATGGATGTCGTCGGCGAAGAGCGCGGCGTCGGCGGGGAACTGCGCGGCGAGGTCGATGGTGAACACGGCGAGCTCCTCGGCCAGCGCGCGCATCACCTGGTTGTGTTCCTCGATGCCGCGCGCGAGGCCCACGTCGCCCGGTTCGGGATGCCCGGCGAAGGTGATGAACACGGGCGCGATGCCGTGCGCGCGCGCCACACCCACGAGGCTCGTGAGGTTGCGGCGGTAAGCGATCGGCGCGTTGCGGTCGAGCAGCTCGTCCACGCTGAGGTCGGTGGACGGCGGCGGGAACTGGATCAGCGCGTTGATGCCGCCCAGCTCGCCGCCCGCGCGGCGCGCGCCCGCCGTGGAGCCGTTCCAGCTCTTGCGGTAATGCGCGTAGCTCGACGTGAAGTTCGCGTAGCGTCGCGGGCGCACGTCGTTCGGCGCGTGGTAGATCAGCACGTAGTCGGGAGCCAGGTCCAAGCCACGGTGCGCCAGGTTCGCCAAGCTCTCGGCCGTGGTGTACGACTCGACGCCGCCGTTGATCACGTCGAGGTCCACGGTGGGCAGGCGTTCGCGCAGCGACTGTTCGAGCAACACCGGGTAGGTGTGCTCGTCGTCGACCGCGAAGGAGTAGGTGGTCGAGCCTCCCAAGCAGAGCAAGCGCGTGCGCCCCGCCGGCTTGGGTTGCTCGATCTCCGGCCCGCGGAAGCCGAGGCTGTTGGTCGTGCGCAGCGGCTCACCCTTGCGCGTGAAGTTCGGCTTGGGCCGGTACATCACGTAGGGCGTGGGTTGATAGGCGAGCTTGGCCGAGAGTTCCTCGTTGTGGGCCAACTCGCCGCCGGTGGCCACGGCCCAACTCGCGCGCAGAAAGCTCAGCGGCGTGAGCGGCAGCGTGCCCGGCCGCAGCACGTTCACGACCTCGAGCGTGGCCAAGAGCAACACCACGAGGTAGATCACGAAGCCCACGCGCGAGCGGCGCGGTCGGCGTGAGGTGCTCGGCTCGACGGGTGTCATCGCGGCAACTCCTCCGGGCAGTCTGGCACGCGCTTCAGCTGGCGGGGGCAGGCTGCGCGTCGCTGCTGTTCTTGCCGTCGTCGATGGGCCAGATCTTGCGGATCACGCGCATCTCGAAGACACCCAGCAAGGACGACGTGAAGATGTAGAGCGACAGGCCCGCCGGGTAGTCGTAGAGGAACCAGAGCATGAAGAGCGGCATGATCGTGCCCATGATCTTCTGCGTCTGTGCCTGCTGCTCGTCGGCGGGTTTGGCTTGCGCGCGCATCTGCAGGATCGTGGCCGCGGCCATCAGGATCGGCAGCACGTTGAGCGTCTCGAAGCCGGCGATGCCGAGCGGCATGGCGTCGGGGCGCGAGAGGTCGTCGATCCAACCCACGAAGGACGACTGGCGCAGCTCGATCGACGTGCCCAGGATCTGGAACAAGCTGATCCAGATCGGGAACTGCAGGAACATGAGCAGGCAACCACCGAGCGGCGGACGCGCGCCGTGCTCACTGAGCAACTTCATCTGCGCTTCGTTGAACTTCTTGGTGTTGCCCTTGTGCTTCTTCTTGAGCTCTTCGAGCTGCGGCTTGAGCTTCTGCATCACCGACGAGTACTTCAGCATCGAGGTCTGCTGACGACGGTTGAGCGGGAAGAGCAAGCCCTTCACCAGCAGCGTGAGGATGATCACCGCCACGCCCCAGTTGCCGAAGATGCTGTGGAAGAAGCGCAGCACCGTGAGCAGCGTGCGGTTGATCCAGGCCCACTTGCCGTAGCTGACTTCGATGATCGGCGTGAGGAACTCGAGGCCGGCTTCGGCCGCGACGTCTTTTGACTTGGGGCCGGTGTACACGCTGAACTGGAAGCTCTGCGACGCGCCGGGCGCCAGGCTGGGCACGCGCAGCGAGGCCTCCACCGCGGCGGCTTCGGGCACGTCGCCGTCGCGGTCGTGGCGATCGTGCTTCATGCGGTCGGGCACGAGCACGGGCGCGAGCTGGCGCACGTCGGTGTCGCCTTCGGGCACGAAGACCGAGCAGAAGTAGGTCGTCATCGTGCCGGCGCCGAGCACGCGTTCGCGCTCGTCGACCCGACGACTCTCACCGCTGCTCAGCGCGCTGCCTTCCCAGGACTCGATCTCGGCTTCCTGTTCGGGGCGCTGCAGCACGGCCACCGCGCGCGGCTTGCCGTACCACTTGGAGCCGGCTTCTTCGTCGACCAGACCGCGGGCACCTTGCAGCACGAGCGAGAGCTCGTCGTGCGCGACCTCACCCACGTTGCTCACGTTGATCTCGAGCGACAGCGTGTGGCTGCGCGGATCTTCGCGGACGACGCGCTCGAAACGCAGGCCGTCGGCGGTGAGCAGCTGGAAGCGCAACTCGCCGGGAGACTCGGCGAGGTCCCAGTTCAGGTAGTCGAGGCCGTAGCGACCGCGCACGTCGCGCAGCAGCAGGCTGTCGTGTTCGCCATCGAGACGGCCGATCACGGGGAGCGGGTCCCCCTCGGGCGTGATGTAGTCGAGCAGCGCGAGCTCTTGCAGCGCGGCGCCGCGGCTCGTCCACACGCTGGTCTGGGTCTCGTCGTCGAGACGCGCCGTGGCGTCGGGCGCGCTGGACTGCGGCGCGTCGACTGCGTTGCCGGTCGCGCCGGCGAGGGCGTCGCCGCCCGCCTTCGCGGCCCCGGTGTTCATCGACGACCCACCGAGCGGCGCCCCGTTGTCGGTCAGGCCTGCGCCGCTGGCAGGATCGCCCGCTGCGCTGCGCCCCGCGTCGGCCCCGCCTTCTGCGGCCGGCTGCACCGGCGGCTTCTCCATGAACATGGTCTGGTAGACCATCACGAACAGCAGGCTCATCACGAGCGCAGGCAGAAAGCGCTTATCCATCGTTGGGTCGAAAAGCCTCAGAGGCGAAGACGTAGCGCCGGACAGTTGCCCGTCGGGCGCGGCGAGGTGCGGATACGGCGGGCAGGTCGAGCGACGTCAGGCGCCGCCGGGAGTTCCGCCGAGCTGGTCGACCATGATCGATTCATCGATGAGCATGATCGGGATGCCGCCGCGAACGGCGTAGGCCACCTTGCCGTCCTGCCGCAGCAAGGCGGCGTCGAGCGGGCGCTCGATCTTGTTGCCGTCTCGCGAACTGAGCCCACCAGCCTCGATGGCGGCGTTGAGCCGCGACACGAGGTCAGCGTCGGCCAGCGAGACCGGTTCTTTGGTCTCAGGGCAGGCCAGGATGGCGAGCAGGTCCTTGTCGAGTTCGGGAGTGCTCATCTTTTCGGCCTCCGGGGATTCGGGGCGGGATCCTCTCATACCGCTACCGGGGGGAGCCATGTCAAACTGGCCAGCCATGATCGTGACCAAGCTTTTCCGCGTACTGACCGCCCTGAGTTTGCTGCTCGCGGGATGTGGCCCGGCGCCCGCCGACCCCGAGGGGCTCCCCGGGGTCCCGCCCGGCGAGGCCGAGTGGTTTTGGCGCGACGTGCTGTCGAGCCCCTTCCCTGGCGAGGAGGCGCCGCTCACCGAGATCTTCGAAGGCAGCGCCCTCGAGGTCGTGGATGCACTGGTGGACCTCGGCAACGAGCGCCACCCCGCGGCGCTGAGCACCCTGATGGCGGCGCTGGCCGACGAGCGCGAGGGCGTGGCGCTGGTGGCCGCCGAGCAACTGGGGCGCTTGGGCGATCGGCGCGCGATCCCGCGCCTGATCAAGGGCCTGGGCCCCTACCCCGTGGACTACGACCCCTCGCTCCACAAACGAGCCGCTCAGGGCACAGCACTCGCGCGACTCGGTCACCCCGCCGGCGTGCCCTTCCTGCTCGACGTCCTGGCCGAGGGCACCGACCTCGAGCTCGCGCGCAACACACTGCCCTGGGGCGCGACCACGCGCATGGTCTTCGCGCAGGAGCTGGCGCTGCCCGGCATCCAGGCGCTCGCCGGTCGCGACTTCGACTTCGAGCCCAACGCGTCGGTGCCCGATCGCACCTCCGCCGTGGCGGCCATGCAGGCCTGGTGGCAGGCCGAGCGCGCGCGACTCTGGCAGAAGCTGCGCCGCTTCGACGAACCGGGCTTGGCCGCGCGCATCCGCCTGCTCGTGAAACACCTCAACGCCTACCAGCTGCGGCAGATCGACGGCGCGCGACACACCCTGAGCCAACTCGGGCCACCGGTGCTGCCCTTCCTCGAAACCGCACTCGCTGAGGGCGACGCCTACCAGCGCCTGCACACCCTCCAAGTGATGACGCGCCTCGCCGGCCGCTCCGACGTGAAGCTCGACAAACGCCTCGCCGTGCTCGCCGGCAAGGTGCTGCTCGACAGCCCCGACGCAGGTGAAGCCGCCATGGCCGCCGCCGTGTGCGGCGCCGCGGGTGTGGCCGACCCCTTACTCGTTGCGGCACGGCGCCGCGACGACCCCGAGCTGCGCGTGGCCATCGTGGACGCACTCGGTGTGTCGCGGCACCCCGAAGCGCTGGCCGCGCTCGCCAGCGATCGCTGGCCCGACGCCGGCCCCGACCTGCAAGTGGCGCTCAGCTTGGCGCGCCTGCGGCTCGACCCCTCCGCTCCCGCCGACGCCTTCCTCGACATGCTCACCGACGCCGGCCCCGAGTTCGCGTACCCCGCGATGCAACGCCTCAGCACGTGGTCCCCCGCCGACCCCACGATCGACCCACTGGCGCCGGCGAGCGAACGCCGCGCCGAGCGCGAACGCCTCGCGCAGCTGATCGCCGAGCTGCGCGGCTGAACGCCTGGCGCGGCGCTCAACTCGCTCCCCACGCGCCCGCCTCGCGCAGCGAGACGCAACGCCCGTGCCCGACCACCAAGTGATCGAGCAGAGGGATCCCGAGTGTCTGCCCCGCATCGACGAGCCGCCGCGTGACCTCGCGATCCTCGTGACTCGGCGTGGGATCGCCGCTCGGATGGTTGTGCGCCACGACCACCGCCGCCGCCGCCGCGCGCAGCGCCGGCGCGAAGACCTCACGCGGATGCACGACGGACCACGTGAGGCAGCCCTCGCTCACGCGCTCACTGCGCAGCAAACGGTGCTGAGCGTCGAGCAAGACCACCACGAAACACTCTTTGCGCAGCGCCGACAGCCAGCCCATCAAGTGGGCGTGCAGGTCCTCGGCGCGACGCACAGCTTGCCCGGGCTGCAAGGCAGCGCAGGCCGCGCGCCGCCCCAGCTCGAAGGCCCGCGACAGACGCACGGCGCCCAGCTCTGAGGCCGGCCCGCTGTAGCCCAGACACGGAGCCAGCTCTCCCGCCTCGAGCCGCGCCAAACGCGCCAAACCACCTGCACGCTCGAGCAGTCGCTGCGCGCGGCGTTCCCAGCGCGCGTTGGCGTGGCGGGGTGCGAGCAGTTCGGCGAGCAGGGCAGCGTCGGTGGGCATGCCCGACAGTCGGCGCGGGGGGCGCCGCGTGACACGCGCATTTCTGCCGTCGCGGTCGTGGGCCCCGGCGGGCCCGAGCGCGCGCGACGCTCAGCCGCCGCTGAGGAACAGCGGGTTCGCGAAGAGCGCGCGGTCGGCGGCGTCGAGGTCACCGGCGTCGTCGCAGATCAGGCTGAGTTCGCGCGCGTCGCCGAGGGAGTCGATGCGCAGCACGCGTTCGCCGTCGCCCCAACGCATGCGGCCGGAGCTGGCCACGACCTCACCGTCGATCTCGAGGTGAAACTCCACGGAGGCTTCGGCGGCCAGCGCGCGCGCTTCATCGGCCACGCCTACGCTCACGCGGAAGGCCTGGGCGGCGGGCGGGATCGCGAAGCTGAGACGCGCGTCGGCGTGCACCCCCAAGGCCGAGGCGCGCAGCACGCCGTCGAGCGCGGCGGGCGCACCACCTACTGAGAGGTCGCGCTGCCAAGGGAACAACACCGGTTCCTCCGGCATCGCGGGGGACGACTCCTCCACGGCAGTCGGCTGCGTGTCTGCGAGCACGCCGTTCGCGAGCGCCGGGTCGGGCAGCAGCAACTCGTCGAGGCGGGACCAGTCGAAGCGCTGCTCGCCGGCGAAGGCAGTCAGCAGACGCAACTGCTCGCGGTCGCCGTCGAGCACACCGACCGGGAACAGCGAGCCGTCGGTCAGGCGCAGGCGGCCGCGCAAGGGCGCCGCGTCGAGCGCGGACGCATCGGGGGCTTCGGTGGCGGCCAGCACCACGGCCAGGATCTCGTCGTAGTCGAAGCGCAGGTCACCGAGGCTCGACTCGAGCATCAGACCGCGGCCGTCGACCTCGGCGAGCACGCCGGTGAGTGCGTCGAGGCGGCCATCCGGGGCGAGGCGCCAGACGCGGTCGTCGAAGCCGCCGTCGGCCAAGGCGAGCAGGCGATCTTGCGGACGGTGCAACTTGGGCAGCACGCGATCGATCACGTCGAAGGGCACGCCGAGCAGCGGGCCGCCGGGGAGTTCGATGCGCAGGCCGGCGTCGTCGCCGCCGGAGAGGCGCCCCCACAGACGACCGGAGGGGCGACCGGGCGCGCTGCCTGCGAGCACCACGAGATCGCGCACGGCGGGGCGTTCGCTGCGCGGGACGGCGGCCCGCACGAGGCGCACCAGCTGCCCCGGAAGCCGGCGGCGCCCCGTGCTCGTGTCGATCAAGAACCCGTCGACATCCAGCGCCTCGACGGCACCCTCGACGCGCTCCCCATCGTGGAGCTCGAAGCGCAGCAACGGACGTTGAGCGGAGCTCGGGCCGGCCAGCAGCGCGAGCGCGAAGGGCAGCGCCAGCAGGCGCCAGATCAATGAGCGAGCAGACATCCCGCCAGCGTGCCGCCGCTCAGCGCGCGATGCGAGCCTCTGTTCGGCGCCAATGTGGCAGCCGCCGCCGTGCCGTCGGCACCGGCCCGCCATGTTGACAGGCCGCGCCTGCGCCAATCTGCGCGGGACGGCGGCCAAATGATTGGTCCGCGCTTTGCTTTGCCCCGGGGAAGCTCCGGTCCACCCCGTGGGGACTGGCGCCCGGGCAGCACGCGTCGTGCGACGCGTCGAGCCCCACCCGAACCTTCTCGTATCTCTAATGGGAGACGCCAAGATGGCCAAGCAGATGGCCTTCGACACCGAGGCTCGCGACCGGCTGCGTGCCGGTGTCGACAAGATCGCCCGCGCCGTGTCGAGCACCCTGGGCCCCAAGGGCCGCAACGCCATTCTCGACAAGAGCTGGGGCGGCCCCTCGATCACGAAAGACGGTGTTTCCGTCGCCGATGACATCGAGCTCGAGGATCCCTACGAGAACATGGCCGCGCAGCTCGTGCGCGAAGCCGCCAGCAAGACCAACAAGGTCGCTGGCGACGGCACCACCACCGCCACCGTGCTCGCCAAGGCGATCTTCGACGAGGGCAGCAAGCTGCTCGTGGCTGGCGCTCGCAACGACGAGCTGCTGCGCGGCATCAAGATCGCCGTCGACGCGCTCGTGACCGAGCTCGGCAAGAAGGCCACCAAGGTGTCCATCTCCGACAAGAAGCAGCTCGAGCAGATCGCCACGATCTCCGCGAACAGCGACGCCGAAGTCGGCAAGATCCTGGCCTCGGCGCTCGTGCGCGTGGGTGCCAACGGCGTGATGACGGTCGAAGAGGGCAAGAGCCTCGAGACCACCGTCGACGTGGTCGAGGGCATGCAGTTCGACCGCGGCTTCCTGTCGAGCCACTTCGTCACCGACGCCGAGCGTCTGGAGACCGTGTTCGAGAAGCCGCTCGTGCTCATCCACCAAGACAAGATCAGCTCGGCGCGCGAGCTCGTGCCGGTGCTCGAGGCGATCTCGCAGACGGGTCGCCCGCTGCTCATCATCGCCGAGGACATCGACGGCGAAGCGCTCGCCACGCTGGTGGTGAACAAGCTGCGCGGCATCCTGAACGTGTGCGCCGTGAAGGCGCCCGGTTACGGCGACCGTCGCAAGGCCATGATGCAAGACCTGGCCACGCTCACCGGCGCCACCGTGATCGCCAAGGAGCTCGACCTGGACCTCGAGCGCGTCACGCTCGACCAGCTCGGCACCGCGCGCAAGATTATCATCACGAGCGACAACACCACCGTGGTGTCGGGCGCCGGCAAGAAGGCCGCCATCGACAGCCGCGTGGACGCGATCAAGCGTGAGCTCGAGAACACCACCAGCGACTACGACCGCGAGAAGCTCCAAGAGCGTCTCGCCAAGCTCGCCGGTGGCATCGCCGAGGTGCGCGTGGGCGCCGCCACGGAAACCGAGTTGAAGGAGCGCAAGGCGCGCTTCGAAGACGCCGAACACGCGCTGCACGCCGCGCTCGCCGAAGGCATCCTGCCCGGTGGCGGTGTGGCTCTGCTGCGCGCCGGTGCCGTGCTCGCCAAGCTCAAGGTGAGCGGCGACGAGCAGCTCGGCGTCGACCTCATCGCGCGGGCGATCCAGAAGCCGATCCGCACCATCGTCACGAACGCCGGCTACGAGCCGGGCATCGTGTTGCGCAACGTGCTCAAGGCCAAGGGCAACCAGGGCTTCGACGCGAGCACCGGTGACTACGTCGACATGATCGGCGCAGGCATCATCGACCCGGCCAAGGTCGTGCGTTCGGCGCTGCAGAACGGCGCCAGCGTGGCGGCCATGTTGCTCTCCACCGACTGCCTGATCGCGGACATCCCGGAAGAACCGGGTGAAGCGCCGGCCGGCCACGACCATGACCACGGCGGGATGGGTGGCATGGGAGGTATGGGCGGCATGGGTGGAATGGGAGGCATGGGCGGAATGGGTGGCATGGGCGGAATGGGCGGCATGGGCTTCTGAGCCCCGTCACTCCCCCACCCTCCTCAAACCCGAACCAAGGAACGAAACCATGACGACCATCAAGCCCCTCGACGACCGCGTGGTGATCCGCGTGCTCGACGCCGAAGAAGTCACGTCCGGCGGCATCGTGCTGCCCGACTCCGCTCAAGAGAAGCCTTCGCGCGGCAAGATCGCCGCCGTCGGCAACGGCCGCCTGCTCGACGACGGCAGCCGCGCCAAGCTGAGCGTGAAGAAGGGTGATCAGGTGATCTTCGGCAAGTACGCCGGCACCGACATCACTGTCGACAACGTGGACTACAAGATCCTGCGCGAGACCGAGATCCTCGCGCGCTGCGACTAAGGAACGAAACAGACATGGCTAAGCAGCTGCTTTTCGAAGATGACGCGCGCCGCAAGATCCTTGCCGGTGTGCAGAAGCTCGCCAAGACCGTGAAGGTCACCCTCGGACCCTCGGGTCGCAACGTGGTGATCAAGCGTTCCTTCGGCGGCCCCGTGATCACTAAAGATGGTGTCACGGTGTCCAAGGAGGTCGAGCTCGAAGACCCGTTCGAGAACATGGGCGCCAAGCTCGTGAACGAGGTGTCGAGCAAGACCAACGACGTGGCCGGCGACGGCACCACCACGGCCACCGTGCTCGCCGAGTCGATCTTCAGCCAGGGGCTCAAGTTCCTGGCCGCCGGCGTGAACCCGATGGACCTCAAGAAGGGCATCGACGCCTCAGTGGTCAGCGTGGTCGACGAGCTCAAGAAGATGTCGCGCAAGGTCAAGGACAACGACCAGATCGCGAACGTCGGCACGGTGTCTGCGAACAACGACGCCGCCATCGGCAAGTTGCTCGCTGAAGCCATCGCCAAGGTCGGCGACGACGGCGTGGTCACGGTGGAAGAGTCGTCCACTGCCGAAACCTGGCTCGAGTCGGTCGACGGGATGCAGTTCGACAAGGGCTACCTGTCGCCGTACTTCATCACCGACACCACCGACATGAGCTGCGTGCTCGAGAACGCGCAGGTCCTGGTGCACGAGAAGAAGATCTCCAACGTGCGTTCGCTGCTGCCGGTGCTCGAGAGCACGGCGCAGAGCGGTCGCCCGCTGCTGATCATCGCCGAAGACGTGGAGAACGAAGCGCTCGCCGCGCTGGTCGTGAACCGTCTGCGTGGTCGCTTGCAGGTCTGCGCCGTGAAGGCGCCGGGCTTCGGTGACCGTCGCAAGCAGTACCTCGGCGACATCGGTGCGCTCACGGGTGCCAAGCCGGTGATGGAAGAGACCGGCGGCAACCTCGAGCAGGTCGACGCCAGCTGGCTCGGCAGCGCCAAGAAGATCGTGATCGACAAGGACAACACCACGATCGTGGAAGGTGGCGGCAAGAAGAAGGATGTCACCGAGCGCATCGCGCAGATCCGCGCGCAGGCCGAGCAAGCCAGCTCGGACTACGACAAGGAGAAGCTCGCCGAGCGTCTCGCCAAGCTCACCGGTGGCGTGGCGGTCGTGCACGTCGGCGCTGAGACCGAGACGGCCATGAAGGAGAAGAAGGATCGCGTCGAAGACGCCCTGCACGCCACGCGCGCAGCGGTCGCCGAAGGCGTGGTCCCCGGCGGTGGCGTGGCGCTCGCGCGCTGCATCGCCGCGCTCGAAGGCTTGCGTCTCCGTGGCGATCAGAAGTTCGGGCGCGACGTGATCGTGCGCGCGCTCGGCGCACCGTTGCGTCAGATCGCCAGCAACGCCGGGCTCGACGGCAACGTGGTGTTCGAGGAAACCCTCGAGAAGAAGGGCAACCAAGGGCTCAACGTGGCCACCGGCGACTGGGGCGACATGGTCAAGATGGGCATCATCGACCCGGTGAAGGTCGTGCGTTCTGCGCTGCAGCACGCCGCCAGCATCGTGGGCTTGATGCTCACCACGGAGACCGTCGTCACCGAGCTGCAGGACGACACCGAGAAGGTCACGGGCGCGATGGCCTGACCTTCGCATGGCCACCACCAGGGATTACTACGAGGTCTTGGGCGTTGCCCGGGACGCTTCCGAGGCCGACCTCAAGAAGGCCTACCGCAAGCTCGCGCTGAAGTTCCATCCTGACCGCAACAAGGATGACGACAGCGCGGCCGAGCGTTTCAAGGAAGTGTCCGAGGCCTACGAGGTGCTCTCCGACGCCAAGAAGCGCGGTGTCTACGATCAGTTCGGCCACGACGGTTTGCGTGGTCAGGGCTTCGCGGGCAGCAGCGCGGGTTCGGCGCGGGACATCTTCGAGTCGTTCTTTGGTGGCGGCGGCGGTGGCGGCGGCCTCGACGGCCTCTTCGACGGTCTCTTCGGAGGCGGTGGAGGAGGTCGTCGGGGCGGCCCGCAACGCGGTTCGCACCTGCGCGTTTCGGTCAACGTGCCGCTCGCCGACGCGTTCACCGGCACCACGCGCACGATCAGCCTGAACCGTCACGAGTCGTGTGACACCTGCGCGGGGAGCGGCGCCAAGAAGGGCACCAGCCCCGAGAACTGCGCCACCTGCGGCGGCCGCGGCCAAGTGCAGCGTCAACAGGGTTTCTTCGTGATGCAGACGGCCTGCCCGGCTTGCCGAGGCCAGGGCCGCGTGATCAAGGACCCCTGCGACGACTGCAACGGAACCGGGAAGCAAGCCGCCAGCGCCGACATCGAAGTGCGCATCCCAGCCGGCATCGAGACCGGCCAGCAACTGCGCCTGCCCGGTGAGGGCGAGGCCGGTTCGCAAGGCGCGCCGCGCGGCGATCTCTTCGTGGTCGTGCAGGTCGACGACCACCCGCTCTTCGATCGCGAAGGCGACCACCTGATCTGCGAGATGCCGCTGGCTTTCTCGCAACTCGCGCTCGGCGCCACGGTGGACGTGCCCACGCTCGAAGGCATGCGTCAACTCAAAGTGCCTGCGGGCACCGACAGCGGCAAGGTCTTCCGCATGCGCGGCCAAGGCATGCCCAGCGTGCACGGCATGGCGCGCGGCGACCTGCACGTGCGCGTGCGCGTGGAGACGCCCAAGAAACTGAGCGCGCGTCAACGCGAACTGCTCGAAGAACTCGCCGAACTCGAGGACAAGGACGTCGCTCCCGAGCAGAAGTCCTTCTTCGACAAGGTGAAGAACCTCTTCGACTGAGATGTTCCGAAGAAAGCCCAAACGAGGATCCGACGTGGCGAGCACCAGCCCCGAGAGCCCCGACAGCCTCCCGAGTGACGAGACTGTCGACGACGACGCGGCGCGCGCAGGAGCCGATCAAGGCGCCGGCGACAACGCCGACGACACCGCGGCGCCCGAACCCGACGCCGAGCAACGCGCCAAAGAGTTCGAAGACCGTTGGCTGCGCGCCAAGGCCGAGCTCGAGAACAGCCGCAAGCGTCAGCGCCAAGACCTCGACGAGGCGCGTCGCTTCGGCGCCGTGCCGCTGCTCGCCTCGCTGCTGAACGCCGTCGACACGCTGCAGCGCGCCATCGAGGAAGCCAGCAAGAACGCTTCCGACGACGACCCGCTGATCCAGGGCCTGCAGCTCACCGAGCAACAGTTCCTGATGGCGCTTCAAGACCACGGGGTGAGCCCGCTCGAAACCGAGGTCGGCGCGCCGCTGGATCCCGCGCAACACCGCGCGCTGCTCGAACAACCCAGCGCCGACCAAGCGCCGGGCACGATCCTGAGCGTGTTCCAGAAGGGCTACATGCTGCACGACCGGCTGCTGCGCGAAGCTCAGGTGGTGGTCGCCAAGGCTGTCGACCAGACGCCCGTCGCTGAGGACGGCGATGCCGACGTATGACTACGAGTGCCGCTTCTGCGAGCACCGCTTCGAACACTTCCAGGGCATCAACGACGCCAAGCTGCGCAAGTGCCCCGAGTGCGGCCGCAACGGCCTCGACCGCCTCTTCGGCACGGGCGCCGGGGTGGTCTTTAAGGGCAGCGGCTTCTACGAGACCGACTACAAGCGCGCGGGCGACAAGCCCACCGACAAGCCGAGCACGGGTGCTACGAAGACGCCGGCGTCGAGCGGCGACACGTCCAGCACCGCGGGCTCCAAGAGCACGAAGCCCAAGGCGCCGAGCAAACCCGACAAGTCGGACTCCTGAATCGCCGAAGAAGCTCCAGGCTCCCCTGAGCTGAGGTCCGGCCCAGTGGCGCACGGCTGCTAGACTGCAGCGCCCTCCCGAGTTCTCCCATGGCTGATCTCTTCTCCAACAAGGTCAATCGCGAGAGCCACAACGTGCTCGCGCTCGCTCAGGATCTGGGGACCGAGCGACTCGAATGGGTGAGCCGCCCGACCGAGATCGAGTTCGGCTTCAACAACCATTGCAACCTCGTGTGCGTGATGTGCCATCAGGCCGACGGCATACCGTCGCTGCAGATGGCGGCGCCCAAGGCGCGCGACGTCCTCGGCCAGGTGCTCCCCCACGCCTTGCACCTCACGCCGAGCGACGCCTCCGAGCCGCTGATGAACGATCTCGACGAGATCGGCCGGCTGTGCACCGAGCACGACGTGCAGTTGATGATGTACTGCAACGCCACGCTGCTCACGCCGGAAGCCTTCGCCAAGATCGCCCCGCACACGCACCGCATCTGGTTCTCGATCGACTCCCCCGAGAAAGAAACCTTCGAGCAGCTGCGCGCGGGCTCCGACTTCGAGCAGGTCATCGAGAACATCCGCTGGGCCCTGCCGCGCGCACTCGAGCTGGGCATCGACGTGGCCTTCAACGCCGTGGTGATGGAGCCCAACTGGCACCAGATGCCCGAGCTCGTGGACTTCATCGCGGACCTCGGCGGCACCGAGATCGCGATGCAGGAGTTGCTGCCCAACTCAACCGGCTACGAGGAACTGAAGCTCGAAGGCGTCGTCGATGACGAAGTCTACGGCGCCATGGTCGAAGGCGTGAAGCAACGCGCCGCCGCGCGCAACCTCAACGTGAGCTTGCACCTGCACCCGCCGTTCAACGGCGAGCTGCGTCATCGCCCGGCCGACCCGCAAACCAAGTCGCCGCTGGCCACGATCCGCGAAGTGCACATGGACAGCTTGGCTGAGATGCACCCCGGCTTCTGCGCCATGGCCATGAACTACGTGAAGATCACGCCCGACGGCAAGGTCTACCCGTGCTGCCGCGGCCCCGAAGAGCTGGAGATGGGCAACGTGCTCGAAGCCAGCTTCGAGGAGATCTGGAACGGCGAGAAGTACCGCGAGTTCCGGCGCAAGATGAACACGGCTGACTACCCCGAGGTGTGCAGCACGTGCCTGGTGCTCACCGGGCCGTCGCGGTTCCCCGGGCTGAAGGCCAAGGCCGACGGCAAGTAGGCGGCGCGTCAACGCGCGCACGAACTCGGGGCGCGAACTCCCCCTCGAACTAGGGCTCCGTCGTCAGGTCCACTTCGCGCTGCTCGCCTGAGCCGACGCGCACGGTCTCGCGCGCGAGCGGTTCGCCGCCGAAGCCTGACCCGAGCACCGACACCGAGTACTCGCCCGGATCGAGACCTTCCACGCTGTACTCACCTTGGCTCGTCATGACCATCTCGCCGCCACCGAAGGCGCCGAAGCCTGAGCCGACGAGCGCCACGGACACCGGCACGCCGTCGAGCGGCAGACCCGTGTTGCCGTCCGTGACGCGCCCGAAGATCGCGGCCGCGCGCTGCACCTCGATGACGACCTCCTCGCTGGTGCTGTCGTCGGTGACCTCGATCGGGCCCGCCTCGCCAGCGGCATAGCCGCCGCCTTCGCACTCGAGGCTCCAGTCGCCGGCATCGAGGAAGCGAACTTCGAAGCGGCCGTCGGCGTCGGTGCGAACGGTGGAGCTCGAGCCGCCGCCGATACGCATCTCCATGCCGCCACCGCCGAGTTCGTCGTCGACATCGATGGTGCTCACGATCTGGATGCCGCCGAAGCCCTCGAAGCCGGAGGACGCGTTCTCCACCACCGGGGACGCGGTGATCTTGGCGTCGGGGACACCATCACCCGTGTCGGCATCCACGACACGTCCGCGCAGGGTGATCCCGCCGAAGGCGAGGTCTTGCTGGCCGCTGCGACCGGGCTCGAGCTCCACGCGCTCGCTCTTGCGGTGCGCGGCGCCGGGCACGATGGCGCTGAGGTCGTAGGCGCCGGGCGTCACGTCGTCGAAACTGAAGTGACCGCCGGGGCCTGTCTCGGCGCTGCGTCCGCCCATGGGCATGAAGGAGTCTGCCTTGGCGAGACGCAGTGTCACGCCTTCGACGGGTTGCCCCGCCGCCGTGACGCGCCCCTGCAAGGACGACTGCGGAGGGCGCACGATCTCGACGTAGCTCTCTTGGTTGGCGAGCACCGACACGACCTGCGCGCTGCTGTCGTCGCTCTTCACGCTGGGGCCTTCGATGAGGAACATCGTGGCACCACCGAGCATCACGCCGCCGTTGGCGCGCAGCGAGAACTCCCAGCGGCCGGGCGCGAGCCCGCGCAGCTCGAAGCGTCCGTCGGCGTTGCAGGCGACCGAGCGTTGGTCGTCGCCGCCGCCGAGGCCCAACTCGGCCGCGAAGGCTCCGCCGATCTGCTCGCTCAACGCGCCGGCGGGGCCGCCGCCTGCGGGAGCGGCGTCGAGGAACTTGGCGATCACATCGGCATGACTCACGGGCGTCCCGTCCTCCTCGAGGACCACGCCACTCACCCAGCCTGCTGACTCCAAGCGCAACACCAAGCCCGTGCGCTGTTCGCCTTCTTCGAGCGAGACCTGCGCGGGTTCGCCCGGCGCGGCCTCGGGGGAGCTGGCTTCCACGACCCACTCGCCCGCCGGCAAGGACTCGAAGCGGAAGCGACCTTGTGAGTCGGTGCGCACGCGCGTCCAATCCACGGTCTCGTTCTCTCCGACGTTGATGCTGACGTCCTCGGTGAACGAGATCACCCCGTCGATCTGCTCGCTGGGAGGTTCGTAGGCCGTGACTTTCACGAGCGCCTCGGGGAGCGCTTCGCCGTTGCCGTCCAGCACCACTCCTGCGAGGAGCGACGCCGGGAGCAGCTCGACCCGGTGTTCGGAGAACTCGTCGCCACCGGCTGCGTCGATCTCCAACTCGTGCGCGGCGAAGCGCGGTGCGACGAACTCGAGCAGGGCGCCGTCGGGGTCGATGCCCTTGATGAAGTAGGCGCCTCGCGGATCGTCGTCGTCGCGGCCGGCGGCGGCGAGCGCTTCGGCTCCCGACAGCACCACGGCCTTGGAGCGCCCACGCATGATGCGGACGGGACCTCCGTCGCTCGGGCGTCGGGAGACTTGCACGCTCACGTCGTCGAGCCCGCCGCCATCGGCCGCGGAGAGCACGCGCAAGAACGCGCCGCTCAGGCTGCCCACCACCAGGCGTACGTCGTGCGTGCCGCTGGCCACGTTGGGTTGTTCGGCTGACGCGTAGCCGTCGGCGTTGGCGTGCACCGTGAACTGCCCGCTGCCCAGACCGCTGAGTTCGAACTGACCGTTTTCGTCGGTGGTCGCGCGCAGCTGCCACTCGCGACCGAGCTGTGGGCGCGCGTCGTCCGACATCTCGGTCACGATCATGCGCGCCATCGAGGACACGCGCACGCTGGCGCCTTCCACCGGGTCGCCGCGCTCTGTGAGCACCACGCCGGCGATGCTCGCGCCGTCGTCGAGCGTGATCACACCGACGTCGAGCGACTGCCCCACTGTGGTCTCGAGCCCGCTGACGGAACGCGCTTGCATGCCCTCGGCCGAGACATCGAGCGACTGCCTCCCGGCGACGAGGCCTTCGATGCGGAAGCGACCGGCGGCGTCGGTCGTGGTGCGCGTGTAGTTCTGCGCCACGGCGTTCCCTGAGAGCGCCAGCAGCACGGTGCCTTCGCTGCCCTTCATCTCGCGTGCCGTGCGCGCCATGACCTCGGCTGCCGCCACGGCACGTCCGGCCGAATCGAGAACCACGCCGTGCAAGGACGTGCCGTAGTCGAGGTGGAGATCACCGAGGTCGACTCCCGGGAGCGCAAGCGATTCACACTCATGGGCCAGCACGGAGAACCCGTCCGCCACGACGGCCAAACGCGGGATGAAGCTGCGCGCGAGCGCGAGCGGCAGGTCCGCAGGAGCGGCCTCAGGGAGCGGAACCTCCAGTTCGAAACGTCCGTCCTTGTCGGTGCGCGTCTCGGGTCGGGTTGCTGTGGGCCGCCGAGCCGAACCGACACCGAGCAGCATGGCGCTGCGCGCGTGGAAGGCCACCTGAGCAGCGGCGACCGGTCGACCTCCCGGATCGAGAACGCGCCCGCTGAGGGTCAGCAGCTCTGCAGGCGCGGCCTCACCTGGACCAGCCGTTCCAGCATCCTCGGCGGCCTGCTCGAGCGCAGGCACCACGGCATCGAGGCTCGTGGGTTGCTGAGTCGCGACCGAGCTCGGGCGCGCTTCGGGCAGCGTTGCGTCCGCAGCTTCGGAGCTCAGCGCCGCGGGCGCCGACAAGGCGCCAGGCTGATCTCCCGGGCCCGCAGGCGTGTCGTCCATAAAAAGGATGACGGCGGCGCCAAGCACCGCCAAGACCCCGACCAAGACCACGATGCGCGACGTCTGATTCAAAGACCAACCCTCCGCTGAGTCGGCAGATCGCTCGACTCGCATGCCCTTCGACACTCGAACGCCGCTCAGCTGCGCACGGCGCTCCAACCCGAATGCCGTACCATACGAGAGCTTGGTGGCGACGTTGGCGTCGCTCGGGCGAGGCATCACATCGTCGCGCCCAGCTGCTCGAATCATCTATCAGGGGAAGGCCATCGTGATTCTTCGATGCTGTGTGGTGCTCGTTGTGAGCGTGTTGTTCGGGGGTCCACTTCACGCGCAGACGCACAAGGACACGACCCTCGGCTTCCAGATCAAACCCCCCAAGGGCTACGAGGGCGTGGCCATCAGCCCGGGTGACCGCATCTCGGTGGCCAAGTTCGCGAGTGACAGCCGCGAGCACGGCCCCGACGGTTGGATCATCCCCACCTTCGACGTGAGCTTCTTCTCGAAGGGCATGCTGCGCGACGACCAGTCAGAGGAAGACTTCGTCGACAACTTGTGGTCGAACCTCGAGAACCAAGTCGGCTACGGCGAGATCGAGGTCGACGACCTCAAGGTCGGTCGCGAGAAGATCGTCACCAAGGACTTCCTCCCGGAAGACGGCCGCCTGTCTTACTTCGCCGCGATCTACCCCATGGAAGACGGCTACTTCCAGTTCGTCGGCACGACCATCGCCGACCGCTACAAGAAGGCGCGCAGCCTCTACACCAAGTCGGTGCGCTCCTTCAAGCGCATCGAAGTCGAGGTCGACGAAGACCGCGACGCCGAACGCGCGCAGATGAGCACCCAAGAACGCTTCCTGCAGACGCAGATCGAGAAGCTCCCCAACGGCTGGGACTACCACCGCACCGAGCGTTACCTGTTCCTCTACAACGCGGACAAGCGCTTCGTGGAGGAGCTCGGCGAGCAGATCGAAGCGATCCGCGACGTGTACGAAGAGATCTGGGTGCCGACCGAACCGATCGAAGCGATCTCGATCGTGCGCGTCTGCGGCAGCCGCGACGACTACTACTCGTACGGCGGACGACCGGGCACCGGCGGCTACTGGAACTCACGCGAACGCGAGCTCGTGGTCTTCGACAACCCACCGCGCGACTTCTGCCGCGCCGTGCTCAACCACGAAGCCTTCCACCAGTACATCTTCTACTTCTACGGGCAGCTGTCTCCGGCGAGCTGGTACAACGAAGGCACGGGTGATTACTTCGCAGGCGCGAAGATGACGCGCACGTACCGCATCACCAAGTACGACGACGCGCCCGGCGGCATCGGCCGCCGCGAGACCGCGAAGCACGCCTGCCGCTTGCTGCAGTCCGGGCGCACCGACGACCCCAACTGCGCCACCCCACTCAAAGACCTGCTGCGCTACTCGCAAGCCGAGTACTACAAGCGCGGCGGCGTGCACTACGCGCAAGGCTGGGCCGTGGTGCACTTCCTGCGCGAAGGCAAGCGCCTCGAACCCAAGTGGGAAGCGATCTACCCCGACTACCTCGTGAACCTTGTCGACGCCCGGCACGAGATCGCGGTGGAGATCATGGAAGAGGCGATCAAGGATGCCGAAGCCGACGAGCCCGGCAGCAGCAAGGACCTCTCCACCGATCCCGAGGAGTGGTACGGCAAGGCCAGCGGCTCCAAGACCCTCGAGATCCAACGCCTCGCCTACGACAAGACCTTCGCGACCTGGTCCGACGAGGACTGGGAAGACTTCAACGAGGCCTACCTGAAGTACGTCGAGAAACTCTGAACATGCGCACTCAACTGAACTCGCCGTCACGTCCCGCGATCGCTCGTGCACCGCTCTCCCGCCGGCTCGGTGTGATCTGCGGCGCGCTGCTCGCCGCACTCGCGCTCGCTCCCGACAGCGCCGCCTTCGACCTCGTGTTGCTGAAAGACGGCCGCGTCGTGGAAGGCAAGCTGCTCAGCGATGGCAGCGACGGCACGGTGCTGCTGCGTCTGCCCGCCGCCGACATCCCGATCAGCATGGACCTGATCGACAAGACCTTCGTGGAAGACCTCGAGAACTACGTCCCGAAGTCGAAGATGGAGGAGGACCAGATCAAGAAGGGCCGCGTGCTCTTCGAAGGCAGCTGGATGAGTCGCACGCGTCGCGAGACGAAACTCAAGGCTCGTCGCGACAGGCAGGCCGCCGACCTCGAGCAGTCGAAGCGAGATCACGACTGGCGCAACCACAAGACCGTGGAGAAGCGCCACCTCGTGATCCGCAGCAACTGCACCGACGAGGTCATCGAGGAATTCGGCGAGCTGCTCGAGGTCTACTACAAAGCGTTCACCGACTACTGGAACATCAAGCCGGCCGCGTCGATCGCGAACAAGAAGATGAGCTTCTACTTCTATCGCACGAAGCCCGACTTCCATCGCGTGACCAAGATGTCCTGGGGCATCGGCGGCTTCTTCCGTCCGCTCAGCAGCGAGCTGCAGCTCTACTACGACCTGCTCGACCCGCAGGGCGCGCGCGAGACGCTGTTCCACGAAGGCAACCACTGGCTCACGCACCTGATCGACCCGGGCTTTCACTACCCGTCGTGGTTGAACGAGGGCATGGCGGAGTACTACGGCACCGCAGAGGTCAACGAGAAGGGCGACTTCCAACTGGGCGGCTTGCAGTACGGGCGCATCGTTTCCTTGCGCAACGATGCGGCCACCGGCAACGAGCTCAAGCTGCGCGACGTGATGGTCACGCCGCAGAGCGAGTTCCGCGCACGACACTACGCGGTGGCCTGGTCCTTCAACCACTTCCTGATGGAGTCCGAGGACTACAACCGCCCCTTCCGCGCCTTCTTCAAAGGGCTGCCCGACAACCCCGACGTGGATGTCGAAGTGCGCAGCTACAGCAACGCCGTCATCCGCAGGCCTGACCTGAGCAGCGTGGTGAGCGCCTTCGAGAAAGCGATGGGCAAAGATCTCGACGCGCTCGAGGACGAGTGGCGCTTGTTCCAGACGCAGGCCTACGGCGAGCTCACGGCGAACGCTTACTACCTCGCTGCCCGCATCTCCACGGCCAACCCGCTCGACGACGACGAACACATCGTCAAGGCCATGGAGTACTACCAGAAGGCCGTGGACCTCGGCATCGAGCAAGCGCGCTGTTACCAGAACTACGCCGAGATGTTGCGCAAGGGCGGCGTCAAGAACGGCAGCTACATCGCCATCGTGGCCAAGCCGCAACCCGAGAAGGCCTGGGAGATGATCGAGCGCGCCATCGAGCTCGATCCGGTGAACCCCTACAACTACACCGAGGCCGCGGGCATCCTGCTGCTCGACGGCGCGTCGCAGGATCTCGACCGCGCCTTCAACATGGTGGAGACGGCGCTCGCGCTGAACTCCACTGACTACACGTTGCGCTCACTCACGTCCGAGCTCACCTCGAAGATCGAGCCGGCCCGCAAGGCGCTCCGCGAACGCGAAGAGCTCGCGCGGATGATGCGCGAGAACGACCAGCGCAAATGGATCGTGCAACCCGGCTATCTCGAGGGCGAAGAAGTGCCCGCGCAGATGGCCGACCTGTCCACCGAGGACGTCCTGGCGCTGATCGAAGCCGGCGCCGTGAAGGCCGGAGACTACATCTTCCAGAGCTTCCGCCGGAACGACGCCGAGACCGGCGAGCCCATGGAAGGCACTGAGCGCTGGGACAAGGAATGGGTCTTCGTGTCCGAGGTGCCCGACTTCGCCGAAGCCGCGGCGGCCCAGGCCGACGGCTGACTTCGCCGCGCGCTTGTTCGGCGCCTCCACCAGCGATAACGTCGCGCCATGCCCAAGTTCGCCATGAAGCGCCTGCGGTCCCTCTTCACGCTCACGCTCTGCACCTTGCTGCTGGCGGCGTGTTCAGCGAGCACGCCCAGTCACATGACCCGCCTGTGGCCCTACGGTCGCAGCGGTGACCCGATGCTCGGCTTGGCGGTGCACGACGGCGTGCTCGTGCTCGCGCGTCCACACTTCCGGGTCGACGATCGCTTCGAGATCCAATTCCCCGTGGGCAACTCCACCGTCACCGACGTGGGTTACATCGCGCGCCTGAACAACGACCTCGCCGTGGTGCGCCCGTTCACCGCGCGGCTCGCCCCGGCACGTCTCTCCGAGACCTTGCCCGCGGCGCACGAGCAGCTCTACCTCGCCCTGCGCGACGAAGACGACGAACCGCTCTTCGAGGAAGTCACCCCCTGGCACGACGGTGTGCACGGCGACTGGTTGCTGCTCGACGACTACGACAGTGCCGTCGTGGCTCGCGACTGGGCCGGCGCGGGCGTGTACGTGAAGCGCAACCAACGCTGGCGCGTGGTGGGCATCCTCGCGGGCATCACCGCAGAGCTGCCCCAGAGCGGCGAACTCGCGCTCGGCTACATCGGGCTGCTCGAGATCGCGCGCATCCTGCCCGACGAACTCTCCTACTTCGATCGCGACGAGCGACCGCTGCGCCCCGACATCGAGCACGGCTTGCCGCTACAACCCGGCGACCTGAACCTGCCGCCGGATCCCAACGCCCCCGCCGAAGCGCCCCCACTCGCGCCGCCCCCCGAAGCAGAAGAAGAGGAAGGCAGCGAGTCGCCGCGTCGCTGAGCGCGCTCGGTCAGTTCACGCGCTGCACACGCAGCTCGTAGCGGCCGTAGCGATGCACCTTGTTGCGCGTGCGCACGAGCAGCGTCCACAGGCCGCTCTCGTCCACCGGGATGTCGAGCAGCGCGGCGTTGCGCCCGCTGCCGCCCCACTCCGCCTTGCCGCGCAGTTTGCCGCTCGGGCTGCGCAGCGCGAGCCAGGTGTCGGCTTGGGTGGCGGCGTCGAAGGTGCCGTCGGGGTAGCGCGTCTCGATGCTCACGCGTGATCCCGCATCGAGTGCCACGGAGTACCAATCGCGATCACCGGTGCCGGGTTTCGCGCTGCCGGCTTCACGCGCATAAAGCGTGAGTCCCGTGAGCCATTCGCCGGCCTGCGAGAGCTCGATCTGACGTGCTTGTTTGCGCGTCTGGTTCGGCTCGAACGCGTCGTTCTGGAACACGATCTGACGCGAACCGAACACGTCGGCGAGGGGAGTCAGCGCGTCGCCGTCGCCATGCAGCGCGACCCAGCCGTCCCAAGTGTTGTTGAGCGAGCTGCGCGCGGCCTTCGCCACGGGGCCGGTGAACACGTCCCACCAGGCACTCCAAGCGTGCATGCCTTCGGCGTTGGATTGCGCGGTGAAGGGGTCGTCGTCGGGGGCATCGCCGGGGCCACCGGAGTCGCGGTCGAGCATGTCGTAGAGCACGCAGGCCACGGCGACCTCGTCGCCCGCGCCGAGCGCCGCGTCGAAGTACGGCTCACTCGTCTCGAGCGACATCGTCAGCAAGGCGTCACCAACCTGCGCGTCGCCCTTGGAGTCGACGTACCAGGCGGGTTGACCGAGCCCATCGAGCACCAAGCCGGCGAAGGCCGTGGCCCAGCCCTCGCCGAAGGAGAGGCGCGGGTCTTGGTCGCTGTCGCCGAAGAAGTGCAGGCCGCCGGGGTTGTCGGAGTCGGAGTACACGTTGTGCACGAGGTGACCGACCTCGTGCAGGATCACGGAGTCGTCGTAGCCGTCGGCAGAACCGATCCAGGCTCGACGACCGAGCGCGTAGGAGCCGCTCACGTTCGGCCAGAGGATCGTCAAGCTGCGGCCGCGCTTCTCCACACCCACTTCCGGGCCGACCAGGAGTTCGAATCCGGCGACGGCCATGTCGAGCACGTTGAAGGGGTTGCCGTCGCGGCTGCCCGCGTACACCTTGGGGATGCTGGTCGTGCCGAGGTCCACGGGCTGTTCGAAGGGCGGATCGTGGTGCGTGGCCGACCAGGCCACGTAGGTCTCACCGGTGAGGCCGAGCACGCGCAGCCGCGGGAAGGCGCGCTCTTGCTTGGCACGGTGACGCGTCTCGGCATCCACGCGCGCGGCGAGTTGGGTCACCGGCTTCTTGCTGCTGGCGAGCACGGCGAACTCGCCGTCGTCGTCGGTGCGGCCGCGGCCGAGCAGCTTGCCGGTGCTCTGATTCCAGATGCTCACGTCGGCGTGACGCACCGGGCGCATCGGGTCTTCACCGGTCCAGCCTTGCTCGTTCCAGGCCTTGTCTTCGTACTCGAAGCGACCGGTGACCAAGAAGTCGCCGGCTTGCAGCGGCGCGGCGAGGGCCAAGCCGAACACGAACATCATGAGCGTGCGCATCGTCAGCGTCCCTCGCGCGTGGTGCTGGGCAGCACGAGCAACGCGGAAGTCGCGCCGGTGTCGGCCACGAAGAGTTGCGAGCTGCCGACCACGGGAGCGACGCCGAAGTCGAGCTCACGACTGGAGCTCAGGCGGGTGTCGTCCAGCGGCGTGACGTCGAGGCGGACCGAGCCGGCGTCGAGGCCGGCGGGGAGTCGCAGGCTGAGCGTTTCGCGCACTTCCAGGCCGGGCGTGCCAGCGATCTCACCGGTGTTCCGCCCGGCGAGCAGCTGCGTGCCCTCTGGCAGCTCGAGCGACCAGCGCAAGCCCGCGTTGGGCAGCAAGGGCTTCAGCACCACGTCGAAGCTGACCCTGTCACCCGGGCCGAGCGAGCGCGCTTGCAGGTGCGCTCCCCAGGGTCCACCGGGCTTGCAGATCCGCGCCGAGCCGCGCAGCGCGTGGTCGAGGCTGCCGGCGACCGAGGTCGACGCCGCGCGATCAACCCGGGCAGGCGTGTCCGGGCCGGACTTCGGCGCCTGCGGCACGCGGGCGAGATCGTGATCCCGCGCGCCCCGCTCGAGACCCACGGCTGAAACGGCAGGCTCCGACGAACTCGGCGTCAGGCCAGGCCTGGGCAACCCAGCGAGCACGGCCAGGGCCATGAGGCAGCTGAGTGAGAGGACAGTGGAGCGAAGCATGACGGCGAGGGCAGCTCAGAGACGCGAGGGGAAACACATGCGCCGTCATTGATCGGTTATCTGCGAGGACTTCCTGAAGTAGTCCTTTGACGGCCCAAATTGCATCGATATTGGACCGCTCGCATTCATTTGTGGTTGGCGGTTTTAGGGCCGATTGGCCCCCGACGAGGGCCCTACGCGCCACGCTCAGCGCCCTACGTGCAACGCGGGCCGCTCCGTGTTCCCCCACGAAACGACTCGATCCGGCTCGGGGCTGCCGAACCGGATCGAGAAGCTCGAAGCGCAGGAGGCGCCGGATGTCAGCCGCCGGTGACCGTGTGCACCCAGTTCGTCTGCACGGTCTGGCGTGTGCCGCTGGCCCCCGCCGCATTGGGCACCATCACCTGCCAGTAGATCTCGACCCCGCAGAGCGCCGGGTCGAGCGTGGGCAGAGCCACGTTCAGCGTGCCCGCCACGCTCGTGGTGCGCGTGAAGATCACGTCGGGCGACGGGTACATCGTGCCCATGTCGAAGGGCGCGTTGAAGAACGACAGCCCACCGATCAGGAAGGCCGAACTCGACACGGGAAGCGTGTCGGCCATCAGGGCGAAGCTCGGGTTCGGCAAGCTCGGCAGACCCACTGCCGCGAGCGACGGCACGCCGAGCGCGCCGCCCTTGCCCATGCCGCCACTCGTGACCGCGGCGGGCGTTCCACAGGATTCGTCGGGCTCCACCGTGATCGTGACGATCTCCGCGACGCTCTCGGCGCCGTGCACATCACTGACCACCAACTCGACGCGGAAGTCTTCGCTGCTCGGCACCGTGGCCGGGGCGTTGAAGGTCACGGCCGAGCCGCTGCCGCTGATCGTGCCGCCGTCGAGCGGGGTCCACGTGTAGGTGAGCGCTTGGGCGTCGGTGGCGGTCACCGTCAAGCTACTCGACTCACCCTCGGCGATGGTCATCGGCGCGGCGTTCGGCCCCGACGTGATCTGCGGCACGAAGTTCTCGAAGTCGAAGCGCACGCGGTAGTCGTAGTGACCGTACACGCGGTAGCTGTGCAAGGAGCGCGCGCGGAACTGCCAGCTGCCCGTCTTGGTGATGACGAAGTCGCGGATGGCGGCGTTGCGCCCGGTGCCCGTGTCGAAGTCCTCGGCGACCTTGTTGTCGTCGGGATCCCAGAGGGCGAGGTCCGTGTCGACCTGAGTGTCGGCATCGGCTGCGCCGTTCGGGTAGCGCGTGGCGATGTCGATGATCGAGCCGACGACTGCGTCGAAGCGATACCAATCCTTGTCGCCCTCACCCGGTGCGGGCGGCGAGGTCGGCGCGTGATAGAAGGTGCGATGTTCGCTCCACGTGCCGAAGCCGTGGATCGGCACCCCGTCGCCGAGGAACTCGTTGGGCTCGTCGGGATCTTCGCTGTAGTAGATGAGCTGGTTCTCGAAGGCCGCCACGACCTCGGCGTGCAAGCCGCCCGCGCCGTGCTCGCTGAACCAGCCGTTCCAGGCGTCGTTGAGCGTGAGGTTGGCGGCGGAGTTCATCGGCCCTTCGAAGGTGTCCCACCAGGCGCGGTGCGCGTTCAGCCCGTTGATCGTGCTGCTCGCGATCACGCCGTCGTCGTCGATGCCGAAGCTCTGGTCGGGCGAGGTCTCGTCGTCGAGCAGATCGTAGAGCGCCGCGGCCACGGCGACTTCGTCGGCGGCACCGCGGGTGGAGTTCGTGTACGGCGCGCGCGTCTCGAGTCGCATGCGCAACCCGACTCCGCCCGACTGGGACGTGCCGGAAGCGTCCATGTAGATGGCCTCGCGGTTCAGCTGCTCGATCATCACCGTGCCGGCGAGGAAGGTCGCGTAGCCCTCACCGAAAGCGAGCTGAGGATCCTGGTTGCTCTGACCGAAGGAGTGGGAGCCGCCGGGGCTGTCGCTGTCGCTGTAGAGGTTGTGAATCACGTGCCCGAGCTCGTGCAGGATCACGGCGTCGTCGTAGCCGTCGTCCTGCGCCATGTTGGCGGAGCTGCCGGTGGCGAAGGAGCCGCTGCCGCCCGGCCAGGACACGGTGACGGTGTTGCCCACCGGCGTGTCGTTCACCAACGGACCGGTGATGTACTCCCACGCGTCGACGCCCATGTCGAGCATGTTGAAGGGATTGGCCTCGCGCCCGCCGCTGGTGATCTTGAGCGCGGTGGTCGTGCCGACGTCGAGCGGCGTGCTCGTGTCGTGCGCGTTGAAGGTCGGGCTGAACACGCTGTAGTCGGTGCTGCCGCTGGTGTTGATCGCGCGGATGCGCTGGAAGCTTCCGTTGAGGTTCGTGTCGCTGTCGCAACGCACTTCGATGTCGGCGACGCCGATGCTCGTGGCCACGATCGAGAACTCGCCGGTTGCGTCGGTGGAGCCCGAGCCGAGCACGGTCTGTGTGGCGGCGTTGAGCACGAACACGTCGGCGCGACGGATCGGCAACTCGGGATCGGAGCCGTTCCAGCCGTTGTAGTTCCAGGCCTTGTCTTCGTACTGGAAGTTCCCGGTGACGGTGAAGGTCTGCGCGCCCGCGAAGGCGGCCAGGCCGAGCAGCGAGAGGCAGAGCAGTGTGAGGGTCTTCATCGGATCACCTCCCCGCCCGGTGGCGTGCGGGAACCGCCCAGAGCCTGACCGGCTCGGCGGATTCGAGGTCGCGCGAGACCACAGGGCGCGCGCTGCTGGTGGGCTCCCCGAACATCGCGGTGCGTTCCTCGACGACGGGCTCGAGCCAGGTCTCGCCCAGCTCGTTGCTGCCCTCGATGAAGGCGCTCACGCGCAGCATCACGCCGCGGCCGATGCCGTCATGCGGGAGGTCGACGCTCAGCGCACCCACTTGCTCGCCCACGTCGCGGAGTGAACTCGTGAGCTCGACACCTGACTCAGCGCCGAGCTCGGCCTCCACGACAGCGCTGCCGGAGCGAGCGCCCTCGAGCACGATGAGGCCCTGCGGCAAGACCCATTCCCAGCGCAGGTCTTGGACCTCGGCCTGCGGGCGGATCTCGAAGCTCAACTCCGCGCGCCCCGCGCTCACACCCTCCGACTGCAACAAGGTCACCTGCAGCGGACTGCCGGGCTCGCAAGCCAGCGGGCTCACCGGGACCATGGAAGGCGCCAGGTCGGGCTGCCGCGACGCGACAGGAGGCGTGGGCGACGCAGCGCTCGGCGCCGGGTCGCTGAACGAGACGAGGCCGGTGAGCGCAAGACACACGCCCGCCGCGCCCGCTAGGGCGATGGAGGATCGAAGCATAGGAAGGAGGTCCGCAGCAGAGGATCATGCGCCGAGTGGCTTTCGGGGGCCGCTCGACACGGGTTCGGCGCGCGCTGACCCTTTCGGGGTGGCCAGGGCGCGTGAGACTCAGTCTACCCCCCATGCGTGATCTGCATGGGAAAGGGCTCACTCCGTTCACCGGCGGCGCCGCTGGATCACTTCGCTGTCACCCTCGGCTGCCACCTTTGGAGGAGACGGTTCCGGGACCCACGGCACGCGGATCGCAGGTCCAGGGCCCGCTCCCCTCGTGCGTGGTGTCACGGCGCACACTCAGCTAGACTCGCGCGCCATGCGCGTCGACCTCGAAAAATACCGTGAAGCCGGACGTATCGGTGCCACCGCCCGCAGGCAAGCCATCGAAGCAATCAAGCCAGGTGTCCGCTACGTGGATGTGCTCGACGGGATCGAAGCGCGCATCCGCCAAGAAGGTGGCGAGATCGCCTTCCCCGCCCAGGTGTCGGTGAACGGCATCGCGGCGCACGACTGCTGCGACCTCGAGGACCCGCGCACCTTCGCCGTGGGCGACGTGGCCAAAGTGGACCTCGGCGTTCACGTGGACGGCTGCATCGCCGACAGTGCGGAAACCGTGGACCTCGGCGACAACACGCCGCTGCTCGAGGCCTCGCGCCAGGCACTCGAGGCTGCCATCGCGCTGGTGCGCCCCGGCACCAAGATCCGCGACATCGGCGCCGCCATCCAGAGCACGATGAAGGGGCTCGGCTTTCGCCCCATCGCGAACCTCACCGGCCACGGCATCGCGCCCTACACGATCCACTGCTCGCCCTCGATCCCGAACGTGCCCGACGGCACCAGCGGCGTGTTGAAGGAAGGCATGATGATCTGCATCGAGCCCTTCGCCACCACGGGTGGCGGTTCGGTCACCGAGCAAGGCCGCGCCGAAGTCTTCGGTGCCCGTCGCAAACTCAAGGCGCCGCGCCACTGCGACAGCGGCGTGGTGGACCAGATCGCAGCGCGCCGGGGTCTCCCGTTCTGTCGTCGCGAACTCGCGCGCGAACACGGCGCCGAGCTCACCGAGAAGACGCTGCGCGAGCTGCTGCGGGCCAACGCTGTGTTCGACTATCCGCCCCTCGTGGAGCGTGGTCCGGCCACCGTGGCCCAGTTCGAACACACGATGCACGTCGGTGCCGACGGCGCCGAGGTCATGACGCGCTGACCCACGCGGCGCGCCGCTCACCGGCGCTCCCGTCCGCCGACCTTGCTGCCCCCGTGTCCGCGCCAAGCCTTGAAGGCCTTGAGCCCGCGACGCACGCCCTGCTTGCCGAAGCCGTGACCACCCTCACCGTGTTCGTGGATCGCTGAACGCCCCCCCGCGCGCTTCACTTCAGCCGCCCAGCCGTCGAGCAGGAGCGCCACGGCAGGTCGGTCGAGCTGCTCGTCGTCCTCGCCGGTCCAGAGGTAGAGGCCGAGCCCTCGCAAGCGCGGCACCGGCTCCTCCACCAACCCGTTGACCCGCTGTTGCGCGTCCCAGTAAGGAGCGGGCGACGTGGACCAGAGCACCAGACCGCTGAAGCGCTGCGGATCGCGCGCCGCGAGCAAGATCGCTGCCGAGCCCCCCGCACCGTGGCCCGCGAGCCCTACGCGCTCAGGATCCGCGCGCTCGCGCTCCACGGCCCGCGTGACGAGGTCGCGCACCGCTTGCTCGCCCGGCGGGCTGATCCAAGGCACGCTGCCGTCGTGCACGGTGACGCCCTGCGGGCCCTGCGTCTCGCCGCGCCAACCACGCGCTTCGTCGGGCAGCACCGGCACGAGGATGCGCACGCCCACGCGACGCGCCGGCGCGTCGAGTTCATTGAGCAGCGCGCGCGCCAACTCCTCCGAGCTCTTGAAGCGACGTGAGCCGCCATGCAGCGCAACGAGCACGGCACGGCTGCTGCGCAACCCGCCCTCCAGCACCTTGGGCTGGTCCGGTGTGAGCAAGGTTGCCCCGCCGAGCAGCGCGGCGACGAGCGAAGCGATGAATGGAGTCCACATGCCGAGCCCGACGCGCCCACGCGCGCCGCGTTACCGGGCCCCTCGCGCCTTGTCCCGGCGCCCCCGGCTCGGTTACAAAGAGCCGCGAGTCGGCGTGGTTCCCCACCACGCTCTCAGCAGACACCCACCGGGTTCACCGATGGGCGCCTGCCGAAGACTCTCGTCGGGGTGTGGCCCAGTTTGGTTAGGGCGCTTGACTGGGGGTCAAGAGGTCGCTGGTTCGAATCCAGTCACCCCGACCATTCTTGCGGTGTCCGCTGGTCAGCTCGGCGGCGTGGTGGCTGAGAGGGCGTTGCTGGCCGCGTAGCCGGCTGGTGCGCTGGGGTCGGCGATCCAGAGCTGCAGGTAGAGCGTGAAGCCTGCGGGCACGCCGGCCGGGAAGGTGAACCGGCCTTCGAAGTCGCCGCTCGAGTTCACGGGCACGGCGGGCAGCACCACCTCGGGTGCCGGCACCATCACCCCCTGCTTGAACGCGGCGTTGATCGCTGAGGTGCCGAGCACGGGGATCGCGCTCGTGTTCGGCGCGGCGCTCCTGAGCTCGAGATCGAGCAACTCACCGGCCACGAGCGAACCGAACAGGCTCAGCTCGGGCGCCCCCGCTCCACCGGGCAAGGCGGCGCCGAGGTCCGTGAACACCGACTCGTAACTGCGGTGCACCACCGAGTCGAGCGCGAAGGTGTGACCCTCGGGCAACTCCGTGGAGTACTCCACGCGCTTCATCGCGGGCGCGCGCAAGGTCACGTGCGCCTTGCCACCGGGGAGACTGGCGTTCTGCATGGGTTGCACGAGCGTGCCGATGAGTTCGTCGTTCTCATCGAAGGCGCGCAGCACGAAGTCGCCGTTGCCCATGAAGTCCACACCGTTGATCACGTCGAGGTCGAGCTGATCACGCGGGCTGTCGAAGGTGATCGTGATCGCGCCCGGCAAGTAGTACTCGCCAGGGTTGCCGATGAAGCAGGTGTCGCAAGACGCCAGGATGTTGGTGCCCGAGGTCGCCTTCTGCAGCCACAACACGTCGCGCAGGATCACGCCTCCCTCGTAGGTGGCGCCGTCGAGCTGCACCGTGGGGCCCCAGTTGAGATGCGGCGTGAGCAGGTTGAAAGCGGTCGCGCCCACGATGTGGTCGAAGTCGTTGCTGAACGACTGCGCACGGAGCGGAACGGCGGCGAGCAAGACGAGCGCAACAGCGCTCACGGCAGAACGAACACGGAACATGACAACACTCACAAGGGGTCGGGAACACGAACGCGGAGGAGGCGCCGCGGAGTCTATGCAGCAACACAGCCGCGTGGCGACTTTCCACGAATGCGTCACCTGTGTGCTGGCTTTCGCGCCCAACGGCCCTGCATGTCCATACTCTCGCCGCGCGCGACGGCGACCACCGATGCGACATCACTGCGCGCGAGCGTGCCGCGTGCAGCACCTCACCCTGCGCCGACCGCGGCCGCGCCCCGACTCACGTGTTCAATTGACACCGGCCCGCCACCCCACGCGCGATGCGAAGGGCGACGGGCCGGTTTGTCACGCCGTGCACAGAGCGGCACGGCTTCGATCCAGCGCAGTCAGGGCTCGCCGATGCGCACCAACAGGGCGTTGCTGAGCGACGCGCCGTTGCTGGCGTCCACATCCTGGAACGCTTGCTGCAGGTAGATCTCCAAGCCGGGCGGCGTGGCGGGCGCGAAGGTGATCCCGGGCAGGGTCACCGTGCCGAGGAAGTTCGACGGCGTGGTGATCTGCGCGATGATCGGCGCCGCGTACAAAGTGCCGCCCTTGAAAGGAACCGGCGTGGACGCGAAGGACGCGAAGGTCACACCGAAGGTGCTCGGCCGCGCCTGGATCGTGGACAGCGTCACACCGGTGGGGTCACCGGGGATCGGGTTCCCGGAGCCGTTGAGCGAAGGCGTCAGGCCGGCGATGCCGGGATGACCGGTGCCGAACTTGATCAGCTCACCCGGGTTGATGTACTCGAAGCCACCCACGAGCGTGTCGGAGCCGTTGCCGATCGCTTGCACGTCGACGACGCCGGAGCCCGCTGCCGAGGGCACCGTGACTTGCACGGTGTTGCCGTCGACGATCGTGAGTCCCGTGCCCGACACGCCACCGAAGGTCACGTCGGTGACGCCCACGAGCGTGGGGCCACTGAGCGTCACCACGATGCCGCCTCCGATCGAACCTTCGTCGGGCGACACCGAACTCAGGTTCGGCGTGGGGTTGGCGGTGAAGGTGAAGGCGTTGTTCTGCACGTCGGTGCCGAAGCCATCCGTCACGGCAACGTCCACGGTGTTGCCTTGCGTGCCGCCGGGCGACACAGCCGTGATCTGCGTGGTGCCGCTGGTGAGGTAGCTGAGCGCTTCCACACCGTCGAAGGTCACGGAGGACACACCGTCGAGGCCGGTGCCGCTGATCGTCACCGAGGTGAAGCCACCCGCCGCGCCGCTGTTCGGCGTCACGTTGTTGATGTTCGCGGCGCTCAGGTCACCGAAGGGATCGTAGCCGTCGAGCGTGGTCTGGTCGGTGCCGAGCGGGTCGAGGTACTGCGAGATGTTCGACTCGTTCCAGAAGCTGTGGAAGCGACCGTAAAGACTCACGGCGCAGTCCGACGGTCCGCCCGTGAGGGTGCCGCGGGTGCGGTTGTTCTGGTCGAACAACGGGCCGCCCGAGCTGCCGCCCGCCGTGCCACCGAGGTGGAAGTTCATGTTCCAGACCTTCACCGGACCGATGCCCTGGAAGTTCGACGTGCCCTGACCGCCACCGTTGTTGTCGATGGAGATGTTCTTGGGCGCGCCACCCGGATGGTGCATCGACAGGCCGAAGCTGAGGCTCGAGGTCGAGCGACTCCAACCGTTGAAGTACGGCTGGTAGGAGGCCGGGATGTTGCCCGTGATGCGCAGCAGACGACCGTCGGTGTCGAGGTCGTTGGCGAGCAACACAGCACCGAAGGTGTTCTGCCCGGTGGACGACCCGCCGCTGCCGCAACCGCTGCGCTGGTAGTTGAAGTACGCGACCACGTTGCTGTTGGTGCCGCAGTGGTTGGCCGTGTAGAGGTACTTGGTGCCGTCCTGCGCCGTGTTGTTGATCAGCGAAGCGGAGCACAGCGCGCCGTTGTTGATCGTGCGCACGGTGGCGCGCTTCTGGTTGTCGTAGGGCGCGCCCTCGGGGCAGTTCACGTCGTGCGTGCAGCTGCCTTCCGCGCCGCCGCCGTCGCCAGCGAAAGGCGTGAGACCCGACTCCATACCGAAGAGGTCGGCGTAGTCGTAGATCAGGCCGCGCAGCTGCACGTCGGGCTTGGCTTCCAGGCCGATGGGCTGGCTGTACTCGATCACCACCGTGTCGCCCGGGTAGGGCTCGATGACGAACTCAGAGGTGACGGGGTGGCGACTCGAGCGCACGTAGGCGCCGAGCACTTCGCTCTTGTTCGCGCCGTACACGAACAGCTTGCCGCCTTCGGGCAGCACGAAGCGATCGAACTCGAGACCCAGGCTGAACGCGCCCGGAGCGTGGACGCGCATGCGCGCGACCATCAGCTCACCGCGCACGTCGGCTTGCCACTCGGCGGCTTCCGTGAAGGGCAGCGCCAGCGGCACCAAGGTGCCGTAGCGCAGCGGGCCGATCCCGTTGGCGCGGTTGAACGCGTCTTCGGCGCGCAGCGCGGCCACGTCGGGCACGGCGAGTTCGTAGGTCGGCACGGGCGCCGTGAGGCCTTCGGCCAGGCGACCCTCGTGACGGACTTGCGCGGCGAGCGTCGCCGGCAAGAGGCTCAGGACGCCGCAGACCAGAACGGCCGGGCGCAGGAACGCAGGAAACTTCATGGGCTCGAGACTCTTCGGAGGAGGAGAAGGCAGGTTCGACGAGCCGGTCCTCGGGAGACCGGATCGGCAAAGCGATCGCCACGCACGTGATCGGACGCAGAGCGCTTCGAGATCCAATGCTTCCGTTGGTGTTCTGCTCGCGCGCGGCATTCGGGGCCGCGCGGAACCAGGAAGACTCGCCGCCTCGGAACATCGGGAGAACCGAGGCGCGCTTCAGCATACCGAGGAAAATCAGCGCCGGGCGGCCGGAATCAGCCCAACTCGGGCGCGCCCCGGCGCCCGGAGCGGGCCTGCCCGACCTCTCAGAAACTCACTCGCGAGGCGAGTTCGGCTACTTCACGCGCTTGAGGTGCTTCTCGATGTCCTTGACCGAGATCCCCTCGAGGCGCTCGCCGATGAGACTGGCCGCGACCTCAGGATCGCCGGCGTAGCGCGGCTGGATGCCGTAGGGATCGCCGGCGCCGTGCAACTCGGAGAGCTCGGTGAGCAGGGCCACCAAGCGTTCTGCGTCTTTGTGGAGCAAGTAGTCGAGCAGCCCCCAGCTCTGCATCTGTGGACGCAAGGGCCCGCCCGCGGCCGCCGCGTCGAGCAGGCGTTTGGGGAGGTCGACGCCCTGCCCCGTGCGCTCCGAAACGAACATGTCGCGCGTGCGATCGGGCCAGTCGTGGTGGTCCTCCACGGCCACGAAGCCGGTGGTGTCGAACAAGAAGATCGATCGGAACAGGCGCTGCTCCGCCACGTAACCGAGGCCCCATTCCACGTTGGGTGGCAGTCGGCCGAAGCGCTCGAGCAGCAGCATCCACACCAGCTTGTGCGCGACCTCGTTCTCGAGGCGGAACTCGTCGTCGCCCTTGGACGCGTCGCCGGCCATGTCGTAGGTGGCTTGCAGCACGAGACGTTCGTTGCGCTGCGTGAGTGAGGTGGGCTCCACACGCAGAGCGTCGACAGCTTGCGAGACGAGTTGCCCGCGCGTGGCCATGAGTTCGAGCAGCGCGGGCCACGTCGGCGACGCGTGCGCTTCGCGGTCGAACAGGAAGAACACGGGCGTGCGCGCGTCGTCGTCGTCGCGCGGCTCGACGGGTTGCAGCGCGTCGAACAAGGCCCAGCTCTCGTCGAGCGTGTCGGCGACGTCTTTCAAGTCGGACAGATCCGCGTCGCCGAAGATCAACGCGTCCGCCTTCTCCGGCAGCACCACGTGCAACTCGTACCTCTCGGCGAACGCGACCCACTGCCCCATCGCCGCGACCTGGCCGGCGCTGAGGTCGTCGCTCACGGCCTGCAGCGTTTTCTTGCGGCTGCCGCGGTGCACCGCCACGTCGGCGAGCGCGTCACTCCAGGGCACGAGTTCACGGCGGTCCGAGTCGCCATCGCCCAGCGCCGCGTACGCAGGCGCACTCCCCGCCAGCGCCAGGCAGAGACCCACGATCCAGACGCGCGTCGTGCGCACCCTCGAAACCGCTCGCGCCGCGTGCGATCGCTCCGCACTCGATGCCCGAGTTGCCCAGCTCCAACGCGTCCGACAGCTGCCGTGCTTCATGGTTCTGCTCCCGTGTCCATTCTCACCAACTCGCTCGGTGAATCGCCGCACCGCGACGACTCTTCCCGACCCGCAACTCCTCACTGAGACGACTCCCGCGCCCAGAGTAGGCAACTCAGATCGAGTCGCCCTATGAACGAATGCGGGAACGACGCCTGCGAGCGGCCAATCTTCTTCCCACGACTTGGATGCGTGCGCTCGGTGTGTCACAACCGCGCGCATGCTTGCTCGACTCTTCCGCCGTCTCTTCAGCTCCGGATCCCCCGCCATGAACGTGCCGCCCTTCGCGCTCCCCAGCGACGCCGAACTCACCACCACAGCCAGCGGCCTCAAGTACTGCATGGTGGAAGACGGCGACGGCGCCGCGCCGAAGTCCAGCGACAAGGTCACGGTGCACTACGCGGGTTGGCTCACCGACGGCACGCCTTTCGACAGCAGCTACGGCCGCGGCAGCCCGGCGACCTTCCCGCTCAACGGCGTGATCCCCGGCTGGACCGAAGGCGTGCAACTCATGAAGCCCGGCGCGATCTACAAGTTCGTGATCCCGCCCGAACTGGCCTACGGCGCGCACGGTGCGCCGCCCGTGATCGGCCCGGGCGCCACCCTGCTCTTCCAAGTGCAGCTGCTCAGCGTCGGCTGATGGGCGAGTCGTTGCTGCCTTGCGTGGAAGTCGGCGCCGGTGAGCACGCCGAGTGCGCCGTGCTGTTGTTGCACGGGCTCGGTGCCGACGGTCACGACCTCGCGCCGATCGTCCCCTACCTCGAACTCGACCCGGCGCTCGCGGTGCGTTTCGTGTTGCCGCACGCGCCGCAGATCCCGGTCACGATCAACGGCGGCATGCGCATGCCCGCCTGGTACGACATCACGAGCGGCGACCTGCGCACGCGCCACGACCTCGAGGGTCTGCAGCGTTCCGCCGCTCAAGTGCGCGCGCTCATCGAACGCGAACACGCGCGCGGCATCGCGCCCGAGAAACTCGTGCTGGCCGGCTTCTCACAAGGCGGCGCCGTGGCGCTGCACGTGGGCCTGCGTCAAGCGCAGCGCATGGCTGGCATCGTGGCGCTCTCCACCTACTTGCTCGACGGTGACGCGCTGCAGCAAGAGCTCGACGCCGGCGCGAAAGACACCCCGATCTTCATGGCCCACGGTGACCACGACGAGGTCGTGCAACCCGCGCGCGGTCGCGCCGCCCGCGACCAGCTGCGCGCCCTCGGCCTCGCGCCCAGCTGGCACAGCTTTCCCATGGGGCACGAGATCTGCCTGGAGCAACTGGAACTGCTCGGCACTTGGCTGGGGAGCGCCCTCGCAGGCTGATCGCGCGGGCGCGCCGGCCGCCTGCGTGCGTAGGCGCAGGGCTTCGTCCGCCACGTGGAAGGAATGCCCTCAAGAGGTGGGCAGTGGGTGACGAAGGAGAGCGTGTCGCTTTCCCCGGTACTGATCGGGAATGCAGGCGGCGCCGCATCCTCCCAGGGACCTCTCGTCATGGCCGACCGCACGCCGAGCCCCAAGAGCTCGACTGACGCGCCCGAGGTGCATCCCGCCGACGAACTCAAGCAGGACGGCGTCCCCGACATCCTCGAGATCTTCGGCGCTGCGCCGCTGGTCGACGCCGAGCTGGATCTGGCTGAGGACGACACCGAGCGGCTCGTCACGCCGGACAAGAACGACCAGTTCCCCGAGCTCGACACGGAAGAGCCCGCGCGCGACACACCTTCGCCGCCCGAGTCCTCGCCGATCGACGCCGATGCGGCCCCCGCCGACGCGGCCCCCGCCTCCGAAGTCCCGGCTGCAGCCGAAGCCTCAGCCGCGTCCGAAGCGCCGGCCGCTCCCGAAACGCCAGCCGCCACGCCCGCACCCGCGAGCCCCGCCGCGCCACAGCTCGACAGCGACGCCACGCGCACGCTCACCGAAGCCGTCAGCGGCACGGTGATGCTGCTCGAGCAGCGCATGGGTTCGCTGGAAGAGACGCTCGACAGTCTGGCGAAACAGAACTCCTTCATCCCGCCGAAGCTGCGCGGTCTCGGCAAGAAGGTCGACGAGCTGAGTTCCTCGATCGCCGACGGTCGCCTGCGCGAGTTGTGCGGCGAGCTCGTGAGCTTGGTGGATCTGCTCGACGCCGGCCTCGCAGAGACGCAAGACGAGAACGCGCGTCGCACCCTCTCCGCCGTGTCCCTGCGACTCAAGCAGAGCCTCGAAGCGCGCGGACTGAGCGACGTGGACACCGACGGCGAGTTCGACCCCACACGTCACCAATCTGTGGAACGCCGCGTGGTTCACGACGCCGCGCAGAACGGCATGGTCGTGGAAGTCTTCCGACGCGGTTGGCGCGACGCACACAGCGTGCTGCGTTACGCCGACGTGGCCGTGGGCGCCTTCGAAGCCCCCGCCGCCGAGCCCCAGGCCGCCGACACCCGCACACCCAGCGACGACGTCGCCCTCGAGGACGAACTGCCCGACAACGGCTCCGACCTCGCGCCGACCACGCTCACCCCCGGCAACGTGCGCGCTCCGGCAGCGCCGCGCCGCAACGAACCGACAGGCTCCTTCGAGGACGAGGGAGACACGGACAGGACCGCCGCGAAGGCGTCTTCGCGCAACACCAAGAACGACAACAAGGACAACGCCTAGAACGGCGGCGGTCCCCCACGCTCACTCAGACAAAGGGAGTTCTCCGATGACCAAGCGCTACGGCATCGACCTCGGCACCACCTACTCGACCATCTCCTGGTACGACGAGTCTCGTCAGGAGGTCAAGCCGCTGCCGCTCGAGAGCGAAGACGGCGAGACCACCAGCCTGCGCTCGGTCGTCTACTACCCCGAATCGGGCGAGCCCGTGATGGGCGAAGTCGCCTGGAACACGCGCAAGCAAGTGCCCGAACGCGTGATCGTGGGCATCAAGCGCAAGATGGGCGAGGACTACCAAACTGAGGAGATCGACGGTCGTCGTCGCTCGCCGCAGGAAGTCTCCGCCGACGTGCTGCGCGCGCTCAAGGACAACGCCGAGATCGAGATGGGCGAGGAAGTCACCGACGTGGTGATCACCGTGCCCGCCTACTTCGGTGAACGTCAGTGCGCCGCCACGATGGAAGCCGCCAAGATGGCCGGCCTCAACGTGCTCTCGATCTTGTCCGAGCCGCACGCCGCGGCCGTGGCCTTCTCGATCGAGCAGAACAGCAACCTCACCGACAAGCACGTGCTCGTCTACGACCTCGGTGGCGGCACCTTCGACGTGACGCTCATCCAGCCCGTGATCCCGGCCGCCTTCGCCGACAACAACAACGAGGTCCAAGACCTCAAGTTGAACACGCTGGCCAAGGACGGGAACCGCGAGCTCGGTGGCCTCGACTGGGACGAGATCCTGATCGACCTCGCCGCCGAGAAGTGCATCGACCAGTTCGACGTCGACCCGCGCCTGGATCCGCGCAACGCGGCCGTGCTGCACGACAACTGCGAGAAGGCCAAGCGCGCGCTCTCCAAGAAGCCCGCCGAGATGATCGTGGCCGACCTGCAAGGTCACATGATTGAGGTCACCCGCGACGAGTTCGAAGAGCGCTCCAGCGGCCTGCTGCTGCAGACCCAGATGCGTCTCGAACAGGTGCTCAGCGAAGCCGAAGAGAAGCACGGCATCACGCGCGATCAGATCGACGTGCTGCTCTGCGGTGGCGCCACGCGCATGCCGCGGGTGAAGGCCATGATCCAAGAGGTCATGGGCTCCGAGCCGCTCGAGTACCGCAACCCGCAGCTGCTGGTCGCTTGCGGCGCCGCCTACGTGTCGCACGCCATCGACCCGCAAGCCTCGATCCCGCTGCCCGGCCCCGGCCGTGAAGCCACCGAGGAAGGCGAAGAGAAGACCGTGCGCATCGCGGAAGACTCGATCACCGACATCACCTGCCACGCGGTCGGTATCCAAGTGATCCGCGCCGACGAGAACGGCGAGCGCAAGCCGTTCAACGCGGTCGTGCTCGAGCGCGGCGTCGTCTTCGGTGAGAAGCGCGACTTCGTCACCGAGACGCTCTTCGACAACCAGGCCGAGGTCTGCATCCGACTCTTCGAGGGTGACGACCAAGACGTGGAAGAGTGCAAGCACCTCATGGACTTCCGCATCGAAGGGCTGCCCGCCGGCCGCCCGCGCGGTCGCCCGATCCGCACCACGCTCTGGTTCGGACTCAACGGTGTCATCCAAGGCACGGCGGTGGACCTCGAGACCAACACCGAGATCGAGATCCACTACGACCGCTGGGGCATGAACACGCCTGCGCCGGCTGCCAAGCCCGCGACGCCGCAGCAGCCGGCGGCCGAGACGCCCGCGCCGATGCCCATGCCCGGGAGTCAGCCGTCGTCGATGCCGGAGGCCAGTGAGCCGGAAGCCGAACCCGTGATCGAGGTCGAGTTCGACGAGACCCCCGTGCTGGACGTCACGCCCATGGAGGACGCGCCCGCCGAAGGTCCCTTCGACCCCGCGCAACCCTACGGCGAGGCGAACGCTCACGACCTGCCCGAGTCGGAGGTCCTGTCGCTCGACGACAGCACGCCGGCGCCGGTCGAGGCCGAGCCGCAGGACGCCCCTCAGGCAGCCTTCGACGCCGAGACCGACGAGCAACCCTCGAGCGAGGAGCCGGTGAGCAACGACACCGAGCCCGTCGCCGAGACCACGCCCAGCGAGCCGGCCCCGGCCGCCTCGCAGGACGACGGCAGCGACCAGGACAGCGAGTCGAACGACCCGCCGGAAATGCCGAAGCCGCTGAAGCTCTACTGAGCCTCACCCGCCCGACGGCCTCGCATCGCGCTGCGGTGCGAGGCCGCTCGGGTTTGATGCAACACACCGAATCACCGCGCGAGAGAGAGAGCCGTGTCCCGTTCCGAGAAGAAGCGCCGCAACGTCCTGGCTGTGATCGAGATGTTCGCCAACGTGGGCCTGCCGGTCTGCAACGACGAGCAAGCCATCAAGGCCAAGCGTGACGAACAACGCGACGCTCGGAACCGCGAGCTCAACAGCACCAAGGGCACCTCTGCCGCGCGCGCCCAGCAGTGGTTCGACGATGTCGACGCGCTGCTGAACCGTCGCGAGAAGCTGCTGCAAGTCGTGTTCGAGGAGTTCTGCGGACTCGCCGACACCGCCTTGCGCGCCGGCCTCGACGGCGGCCGCGACGAACTCGGCGCCGACACGCAGATCGCACTGCGCGACCTGGCCATGAGCTGGTGCCGCGCACGCAGCGACCTCGCCAACGAATGGCTCGAACGTTTCCAGGAACGTCGCGGCCTGGTGAAGGGCGGCGCCGTCGAGCAGACGCAGCCGGTCGAGAACCTGCGCGTGAGCGCACGCAGTGGACGCGTCACCCTGCGCTGGGACGTGCCCGCCGAGGGCTGCGACAGCGTGAAGATCGTGCGCGCCCCCGACCCCGCCGGCGACAAGTCGGACGAGGTCGTGGTCTACGAAGGCAAGGAGTCCGGCTACGTGGACTCGACCATCGTGGCGAAACAGCACTACACCTACCGCGTGCACAGCGTCTACCACGCGCGCACGAGTTTGCGCTCCGAACAGATCAGCACGCAGCGCAAGGCCTCCGAGCGCAAGCTCGCCATCCCGCTGGCCGCGTGCGTCTTGATCGCCTTGGCCGGCGTGGTCGGTTGGGACCTGCAGCGCGACGGTTCGCTGTTGCGCACGCTGAACGAGCCCGAGGCTCCGGCAGGCGTCGAGCAGGCCGCTGAACTCACCGAGCTCGAGGACGCGCCGCTGCGCGGCCCGGGTTTCGGTCCTGTGCGCGACCTCGAGTTGCACTCCACGCCGGCGCCCGCCACCGACGCGGCCGCCATCGAGCGCGCGCAGGAGCTCGCCGAGCGTCTCGCCGCGGGCGAGCACGAAGACCTCACGAGCGTGCCCGCGCGTCAACCCGAGGTCGTGACCAAGTCCGAGCCGGAACCCGACGCGTCCACGAAGCCCGAGCCCCCCGAAGGCGCCAAGCGCGCGCCGCCGACCGCCGCGGTGCACGACTCGCCCACGCTGGCTTTCTCGGGTCAGACTTTGCTCATCGAGTTGAACATCGACCGACCGCTCCAGCCCTCACTGGTCGAACCCGCGCTCAGCGGCGTGCGCTTGCGTGGGCTCGACCTGGATCGCTCACCCGGCGTGGTGCGGCTCTACGTGAACGAGCTGCCCGAGGGCGACGCCGAAGGTGAGGCCTTCTGGTCGTTCCGACTGGCGGACGCGCAGGGTCTCGAAACCGGCACGATCGCTGGGCGCTGCCTGGTGTTGCGCCCGAAGAACAACTGAGCACGGCAACCTGACGCGCCGACAGCGCGCACGCGCGGCTTCAGCTCGTGGCCTTGGCCGGATCGATGAGCGCCTCGATGGCCTCGTGCAGTTCGTCGGGCTTGAAGGGTTTGCGCAACACAGAGTCGGCGCCGAGCGCCGCGACCTGACTGGCTGAGAGTTTCGCGTCGCCGGCGAGCAACAGCACGCGCACTTCAGGCGAGGCTTCGCGCAAGCAGCTGATCAGGCGGTCGAGATCGCCGCAGGGGAACTGTGTGTCGACCAACGCGACACCCGGCGTGAACTGCTTGCTGATCCGCAACAGTTGATCCGGGGAGTCGACCATCACGGGCTCGTGACCGTCGGCGATGAGCGCGCGTGAGAGCACCTGGCGCACGCGCTGGTCGGCGTCGAAGACGATGATGGTGGTGGCGCCAGTGCGGGAACCTTGCGGGTCGCGCAAGCGCGGATCGAGCGCGCGCGGCACGCCGTCGACACGCTCCAGCAAGGCCACACGCTCCAGCTGCATCTCCGTCATCGAAGCGAACACGTCGAAGAGCGCGCGCAAGTCGGGATCGGAGGCACGCAGCTCATCCGGGTTGAGCACGCCGAGCACACCGAGCGTCTCGCCGTCGAGCGTCTGGAGACGCCGCCCCATGAAGGCGCACTCTCCGCGCTCAGCGAGCCACACGTCGGCGGGGAAGCGCGCGCACAGCCCCGAGTCGAGGAACAGCTCGCCGCGCGCCAAGACTTCCTCGCAGGGCGTGTCCTTGAGCAGGTAGTCGAGCGGCTCGCCGGGCGCCCCGGCGTCCCAGGCGATCAGCTGCGCTTGTCCCTTGGTTCCCTTGTCGAGGGAAGACAGATAGGCCGTGCGTGCCCCGAGGGACTCGGCGGCGAGCTTCAGCAGCGCCGTGATCCAATCTTCGCCGGGCTTGATGCGTGCCAGCCGACTCAAAGCCTGCAAGCGCGAGTCGGCCACGGGAGGCGCCTGGTCCCCAGACGACGGGGCACTGCTGCCGGTGTCTCGCGATTCGATCAGCTCCCCTCCTTCCGTGCACACGTTCACAGTCTGTAGCGAGATCGGCTTGCGGGCCGGAGGATGAATCTTCCGGGCACTCCACTGCAGCGCTTGCTTTGCTCGCGATGGCACGATTCCTCGATCTTGTGCAAACGGAAGCCCCGCTTCAACGCCGCTGGAAGACGAGTTCCATGTTGCCCGGGCCGCCCGCCTGAGGCCGCCGCAGAGCCGACGCTCAGTCGCTCTCGGTGAGCAGCCCGAGCTGCTGCAGCTGACGCTCGGCCTGTTCGGCCCAACCCCTGTTCGCCAGCGGACTTGCGGGTGACGGGTGCAGGATCCGCCCCAAAGGTGGCGCCTCTGCACCGAGCGCGACTTCGGCCCGCTTCTGCGCGAAGACCCCCACTCCGAGAATCCTCGCGGGGGACAACAGCCGCACGATCTCGAGAAGCGAGGCGTCGCAGACACCTTCGAGAGCGGCGCGCTCGGCGGCGGGCAACTTATCGGGCGTACGGTTGCGTCCGCTGCTCTCCATGAATGCCAAGGGGCACCAGTTCCACACGAAGAAGCGCTCGAAGAAGGCTTCGGGGCTGCCGAAGCGTTGCGCCGCCCAACCCCACAGGCGCGCGCCACTCACCTCCGAGCGCGTGCACTCCAGGCCCGAGACCACACGCTTGGGATGTTCTTGCGCAGGACGCCCGACCGCTCCGCGCAACTGCATCCAGTCGCGCACATGAGCAACTTCGCCGAAGGGCACGCCGGTCTGCGACATGCCCCACGGCCCCGGGTTCATCCCCAGCAAGAGCACGCGCCCACGACGCGCGCCGAAGCGCGTGAGGTAGGCCTCGCCGAGTTCACGCGCGTAGTCGAGCGGGTTGTACACGTGCGTGACCGGTTCGGCGAAACGCAAGGCCGACACGCGCGCACTCAGGGCGCGCACGGCCTCGATCAACGCCGCGGTCTGCGCGCCTCCGGCCCCCACCACTCAGGCGTAGCTGTGCAGGCCGGTGATCAGGAAGTTGATCACGATCCAGTTGAAGAGCATCACGCCCGCGCCGATCAGCGCCAGCCATGCCGTCCACAGACCTTTGTCACGCACCTTGATGCGCGTGTGCACGAGCACGGCGAACACGAGGAAGGTGTTCAGCGCGAAGACTTCCTTGGGGTCCCATCCCCAGGGACGGCCCCAGCTGTGGTCGGCCCAGATCGCGCCCATGACGAGGCCCGCCCAGAGCATCACGAAGGAGAGTTCCATGAGCACCATGGTCACGCCGTCGAGCACGCGCGCGATGCGGGCGCCGTCACCGGCGGTCATCTCGAGGGCACCGCCTGCGTTCACTCGCGCGCTGTCTTGCTGCGCGGCTTCGAGGCTGCTGGCCACGGACATCTGCGCGATCTCGGAACCTGCGCCCGCTGCCGACAGCGACTCGGTGCCACCGAAGCGCACGAACTCCGCGGCGCCGCCGCACGCGCGATGCAGCAGGTAGAGCAGCGCCGACACCGCCGCCATGAAGATCAGCACGTAGCTCCAGATGATCACGTTCGTGTGGATGTACAACCACACGTCGTGCAACACCGGCATCATGTTCGAGATGTTCGGGTCGAGGTAGAGCGGCAGGTAGTAGGCGCACATGAAGGCCACCATCGAGGCGACGGCCGAGGTGAGCGCGAACACGTTGCGCAGGGCGGTGCGCCGTCCGAACCATTCGAAGATCAGTGCGGCGGCGCCACCGAACCAGGCGGCGGTCGTGACGGCTTCGAACATGTTCGAGTTGGGCCAGCGTCCTGCCACCCACCAGCGCAAGCCGATCGCGCCGGTGTGGAACAGGAAGGCGATCACGAACAAGCTGAGACCGGTGGCGCGCGCCCCCTTCCACGGGTGCACGATGCCGATCAGCAGCGCCGCCACCGCGAGCAGGTAGACCATCCAGATCCAGGTGAGGTTGTAGAGCCGGAAGTAGGTCGTCTCCCAGGCGAGCTTCGAGGCGGTCGGGTAGACCTCGGGGTTCAGACCGCGCAAGGTCGACGCGAGTTCGGCTGACAAGCTCTCGACCTGGGCGCGATCCTCGGCGCGCCACGCCACGCGTAGGTTGTCGAGCGCGGGTTCGAGCACGGCGAGTTGCTCGGCGCCGAGGTGTGACATCGACACCTCGTGCGCGTCGTGGCCGTCGTGCGGGGCGTGCACGTCGCCCAGACCGATCCAGGGCGTGTCGCTCGGCGACCCCGGCATGGGCGGCACCAGCCGCAGGCCGCGTCGCAGGAAGTCGGGGCGCTTCACCGCCAAGGCCGACTGGATCGCACGCGCGAACTTCTGCGGCCCGAGCTGGTTGCGTTCGGCGCGCTGCAGCACGGCGCGCACGGCCGGCTCGTCGAGCAGCACCTCAGAGATGCGGCCTTCGTTCAAGAAGCGTTCGCGCGCGATGTCGTGGAAGCGCGCTTCGGGGCTCACCGTGCGCCGACTCGCCAGCGCACTCGCGATCTGCGCGCGCAGCGGCTCGTTCTTCACGAAGATCACCGGAGCCTCGGCGTACTCCTCGGGGCGGAAGAGCATGTCGAGGTAGGTGTAGGTCGACGACTGACCGCGATAGCTCTTCGGCCCGGTCACGAAACCCACACGCTGGTGCGCGAAGGACGCCAGCGCCTTGAGACGACCGTCGTCGTGCACGGCGAGGTGTTCGAGATCGCTCAGGTTCACCGCGGCGGCGAAGCCGGTGGCCTCGTCGCCACCACGCCTGCCGCGCGACGCCGATCCCGCCACCACGAGCAGCACGACCAACACGACACACAGCTTGAACTTGCCCTGGTAGGTCATCACACCGCTCCTGCCGAGGTGGAGGCGCGCTCACGTGCGCGCGCGATCAGCCGACGTCGCAACACCGGCTTCACGTAGAAGGCGTAGATCATGCCGAGCACGGCGATGCAGCAACCCAGCAGCTGGATCAGCACGCCGTGACGGTTGCCCACGCCGAGCACCGTGTAGTTGAGGCCCTTGCTGGGCACGTCGCCTTGCCCGCGCGACGGACTCGGCGGGTCCCACTCCATCTGGAAGTAGGAGAGACCCTCGTGTTCGGCGGGTGAGTTCACGCTCACCGGCATGCGCGAGCTGTAGCTGCCGTCACTGTTCACGAAGCGCACCTGGCTGGTCCAGTCGCGGATGCTCAACGTGCTGCCGGTGTAGCCGCCTTGGTGTTCGGTGAGCGTGAAGTCGTCGAGCACCACGGGCGAGGGCAGCGCGAAACGCTGACGCGAGAGCACCACCTGATAGGTGCGGCCGTCGCGCATCGAGATCTCTGTCGGGTCGTAGTTGAAGCGCCGCAGGTTGTCGCGCTGCGAGTTGAGCGGGTAGTGGTGGTACGGCACCCACACGTGACCTTCGCGGCTTCCGGGAACTTCGAGCCCGATCATCGCCGAGCGGTGACGCACCTGACTCTCGCGCTCGCGGATCGGCACCCGGAAGGGGCGCGCCTCCACGCGGCTGTGCGACGCGAACCCATCGATGCGCAGCGTGGCGCCGGCACCCAAGGACACGCGCTCACCGACTTCCACAGGCATGTACACGCCGCGCTGGCTCGGGTCGATGTTCAACACCACGCCGAGCTCGTGCGGTTCCGGGCCCGCCAGGATCGAGATCGGTGCGGGCTGACGCGCGGCCACGTAGCGGATGTCGATGACGTCTTCGAAACCTTCGAGTTCCTGGCCGGGCGTGGGCGCGATGTTGCGACGCCCGTCGGGCATCAACTGGCTCGGCTGCAGGTCGACGTTGCGCTCCACGTTCGTGCCGTCGAACACGAAGCGCCGCCAGTGGCGATCGTCCTCGGTGCTGCGCAGCTCCACGCTGGCCAGCGAGCCGGTGAACTCGACGTCTTTGAAGTCTTGGATGAACTCCACGCGGAACTCCACGTCGGAGCCGGGCACGGCGTTCCATGCCAACTCTTCGTCGTTGAGCACCACGGCCTCGACCTCGTGGTCAGCGACCTCGCTCCCGCCGGGCGCCGACACGATCACGCGCGGCGGCGCGACCTCGCCGAAGGCGGTCTTCTCCTGCTCGCTCTGCAGCCAGAAGAAACCCACGAAGCCTTCGTCGGCCTGCCACTGATCTTCGTCGAAAGCCACCAGCGTGTAGGGCCACTCGTTGCCGGCCAACTCCTCGAGCACGATGTCCACGTAGGGATCGTGCGGGCCGCCCGCCGCGCGTTGCACCTGCATGCGGGCGTAGCGCAGGTAGTCGGTGATGCGCAGCACGGTGTCGGGCAGCGGGTCCGCAGCGCTGTTCGCGGCCACGGCCACGCTCAAGGGATGCACCGGCGCGGGGTCACCCGGCGCGCTCCAGATCTCCTCGCCGGAACGCACCGAATCGTTGTAGAGCGGCAGGTCGTTCACCGGACGCTGCACCCATTCGCTGGGGACGCCGCCGGTGATCTCGCGCAGGTAGAGCGCCCACGACTTCTGCACCCAGTGCGCGAGGTACACGTGGCGACTCGGCGCGAGCTGCAGGCTGAGCTGCATGTCGTCGTAGGCGAGGGGTTCGCCGGACACCTCGAGCGCGGGCTTCATGGGCTGCATCGGGTCGTCGGTCTGCACCAGGTCGGCGCTGAGTTCGGGACGACCGTCGACCAGCGTGCGCAGGAAGCGCGCACCGTCGGAGCGTTCCACGAAGACCTGCGCCTGGAAGTGCGTGGGCGCGTCGGCGGCGGCCTCGGGGTCGTGCCACTCGGGGTCCACGCCCCAGATGCGCACGCGCGTCTGCCCGAGGTCGATGGCGTTGCCCGGGATCATCGGCAGGCTCGCGCGCTGCCCGCTCGGCGTGACGATCGCCAGCTCGCGGCGCAGCACAGGCACGTCGCCCTCGACCTTGCTCGCGAAGTAGATCCACGAACCGAGACACAGGATCAGGATGCCGGTGTGGATCAGCCAGACGCCCAGGTTGATCACGTTCAGCGGGATACGGCGCAACGTGGCCACGACCACGTTCACGCAAATCAGACCCACGAGCAGATCGAAGGGCCACCAGTGGAACCACTCGAACTCCGTCATCTCGAAGGGGCGCCACTGACGCAGCTGGGCGTGCACCCACGAGCTGCTGTCGAAGAGCGCGAAGCTCTTGGGGTAGAGCACGCCGGCCGAGCCGATCGAGCAGTACAGGAACAGCAAGCCCAGCAGCCAGACACCGGTGGTGATGCTGCTGAACGGGTCCAGCACTCGGGAGAGCAGCGAGCGTTGCTGGGCGGTCATGGAAGGCCGTCCTTCAGGGGGTTTCGAACCGATCATCCTACGCTTTCGGGGCAGCGCCCACGAGCGCAGCTGACGCCGAGCAGTAGGCCTTTTCCGGCGCTGGGGAGCGCGCCGAGGCCACAGCCGATTGCCACCCGGAGCGCCGCTTGAGACGGCCCTCCCGGCGCGTAGGCTGGGACGCCATGACCACGTCCCGCGCCTTGCCAGTGTTGTTCCTGTTTCTGAGTCTCGCGGCCTGCGCCGCGCCCACCCGCGAAGCCGAGTGGGACCGCCCGCTGCCCCCGGGCCAGAGCGCGCTGCGCCGTCTGCCCGACAACTGGCCGCGCCCCGACATCTCGCACCAGTGGGCCGACCGCGCGCGCATCCTGCCGGCGCTCGAGAACTCGATCCAATGGATGGGCAAACCGAGCAGCCCCACGCACTTCCCGATGGCGGACATCACGCACGCGCGCGCCGCGGCGAGCCTCGAACGCTTCCGCGAGTTGCTGCAGACCAGCGCCAACTCAGCGGCCTTCGCGAGCGCCATCGAGAAGGAGTTCGACGTCTACCAGAGCGTGGGTTGGGACGGCCGCGGTGGCGGCACCTTGTTCACGGCGTACTGCACGCCGATCCTCGAGGGCAGCCTCACGCGCGACGCGACGCACCGCTTCCCGCTCTACGGCTTGCCCGCCGACCTCGCCAAGGGTGAAGGCGGCAAGATCCTCGGGCGGCGCGGCGCCGACGGTCGCATCACGCCCTACCCAACGCGCGCGCGCATCGAAGACAACAAGTTGCTCGAAGGCCAAGGTCTTGAACTCTGCTGGCTCGCCGATCCGCTCGACGCCTTCATCGCGCACGTGAACGGCAGCGCCGTGGTGCGCCTCCCTGACGGCAAGTTGCTGCGCCTCGGTTACGCGGGCAAGAACGGCGCCGAGTACGCATCGCTGCGCGCGGAACTGGAACGTCGCGGGGAGTTGCGCGACGACGACCGCGGGCTCGAAGGCCTGCGCCGCTGGGCCGCGCGCACGCCCGAACGCGAAGTGATCAGCGCCTTGCACGTCAACCCGACCTACGTGTTCTTCACCCCCATCGACGGCACGCCGCGCGGCAGCCTGAACGTGCCCGTGACCGCGCGTCGCACCATCGCCACCGACAAGTCGCTCTTCCCCCGCGGCGCGCTCGTGTACGTGGACGCAGGCGGCGTGGGTCGCGGCGGCCGCAGCTTCCGTCAACTCATGCTCGACCAGGACACAGGCGGCGCGATCCGCACCGCCGGCCGCGCCGACCTCTACCTCGGCACTGGCGACTACGCCGAGAAGCAAGCCGGCGAGACGGTCCTGCAAGGCCAGATGTACTACCTGTTCCTGAAGGAGCCAGCGCGCCGCGGCCACGCGCGCGGCTGAGCGGCACCGACGAAGCGGCGCCCGCCTCGCGCCGCAGAATCCACGTGGCTGCGACCGCTCCTCGGTGACAGCGCTGCGCAGCTTGCAGGCGGTGGTAGCCTGCGCGGATGCATCGCCGCAGAGTCTTGTGGGTCGCGCTGTTCACGCTGGGGATGCTCGCGATCCTGTGGCTGATGCGCGAGGACCCGATCGTTGTCGAGCCGGTCGGAGCGCTGCTCGATCGGGGCCGCGCACCCGCGGCGCTCGACACGTCGCCAAGCGCGACGGGCGCGAGCGTCGCACAACCGAGCGAGCTCGCCGCGCCTGCAAGCTCTGCCGTCGACGACGCAAGCGCCGAGCTTCCCGACGGCCCGCCCGCCCCCGAGGTCGTGATCGCCGCGCTGTCCGGTCGCGTGCTCGATCCTAAGGGCGTGCCGCTGCCCGGCGCGCGCGTGACCTACGTGCCGGGGCGCGCACAAGCCTCGCTCTTCGAAGGCAGCGACGCGTACCCGTACGACCTGAGCGCGCTCCCGCAAACGCTGACCGACGGCGCAGGCCGCTTCGCGCTCGACGTCCCGTGGACCGGCGGCGCGTCGAGCGGCGGTTGGCCGTATGGCCCCGACCTGATCATGGAGCACGCCGACTTCGCGACCACGTCGGCGCCGTGTCGCGGCATGCGCGGCGGTGGGCACGACGTGGGCGACCTGCGCATGGAAGCCGGCGCCTGGTTCCACGGGCGCGTCGTCGACGAACACGGCGTGGCGCTCGCCGGTGTCGACGTCGCTGCCTTCGTGCGCGCGCCGAAGCTGCCTGACGACCGCATCCCCTACCGCGGCGCGCTCGAGATGGCGCTGCACAACATCACGGACGCGAGCGGGCGCTTCCGCACATCGGGCCTGCAACCCGGCAACGTGATCGTGGAGATCGGACACCCCGGCTACATCCATCTCTGGCTGACTTCCATCGACGACGACCACCAGCTCTACGCCACGCCCGGCAGCGAGCAAGACCTCGGCGACATCGTGCTCGCGCGCGGCTTGTCGGTATCCGGCATGGTAGTGGACGAAGCTGGCGAGCCTGTGCCCGACGCGCAGGTGGTCGTGTCACCGCGCGATCAAGCCGAGGCTTTTGAGGACTACGCGCACCCCGACACGCTGCCCTGGGAGTTCCAAGCCGCGCTCGACGACAACCGCAGCGCCAAGGGCCGCAGCGACGCCGCCGGACACTTCCTGATCCGCGGCTTGGAGGAAGGTTCGGTGGCGGTCTACGCGCGCGCGCCCGGCTTGCTGATCGGCAAACAGGCGTCGCTCGCTGCCGGCACGGAACGCGCGCACGTGGTGTTGCCTGCGGGCGGCGTCTTCGAGATCGAGTTGGTCGACGCGGTCACGGGTGAACCGCTGCCGGGATTGAGCTTCGAGCTGCACCGCCAAGCGTTCAAGCACTCAACGCCACTCGTCATCAGCGAGCGAGGCCTCGGCAAGTACCGCGCCTCACCGGTGGGTCCGGGCGAGCACCTGCTCGTCGTGCGCCGACCGGGCTACGCCACCTCACTCGGTCGACTCCACGGGCTGCGCTCCGGCGACACGCGCGAGATCACGTTGCGACTTCACCCCGAAAGCCTGCTCACCGGTCGCGTCGTCGACGAACGGGGAGCTCCGGTCGAGGGTGTCAGCGTGTGGGCATCATCAGGCGACGACGTGAGCGGCCCCTTCGGTGTCGGGCCTGCGGCGGACGACGGGACCACCGTCACGCTCTTCACAGGTGAGTCGGGTGACACGACCGCGCACGACGGACGCTTCCGTCTCGATGCACTCGGCCCCGGACTGATCTCGTACAGACTCGATGCCTCGGATCGTGTCAGCGACGACGACATCCACACGCTCGAGCTCGCTCCCGGCGAACACCGCGACCTCGGCGACATCGTGCTCGCGCTGGCTGGCAAGGTGCAGATCAGCGCGCGCCAAGCGGATGGCTCAGCAGTGGGTCAGCACATGCTGCAACTGAACGGGGAGCTCGGAGGTCTCAGCGCCTTCACCGATGTCGACGGCCGCGTCACGATGAGCCAGCTCGCCCCCGGCGACTACACGCTCACCGCCGACGGCACCGAGCCGCTGCCCGTGATCGTGCGTGCCGGCGAGACCACGCATGTGGACGTATTGCTGAGCGCGCCGCCGCGCGTGTTCGGTCGCGTCACGCGCGCGGGCGTGCCTCAACCCGGCGTGAAGATCTTCGCGCGGGAAGCACGCGCGCAGACCATCTGGGGACGCATGATCGCGGAACGCACCACGCACACTGATGCCGACGGCCGCTACGAACTCGCGCTGCCTTCGGCCGAGGCCTTCCATGTGAGCGCGACGAGCACGTCCCACACGCGCTTGGAAGTGTTGCACGACTTCGCTTGGGACGAGCAACGCCGCGTGGACTTCGTGTTCGACAGCGGCACGCTCTCGGGCACGCTGCACGCAGCCGACGACGGCCGCCCGCTGGGCGACATTGGCGTCGAGCTGCACCCCGTCGCGGACGGCGCCGCGATCGTGCGCGCCAACACTCGCAGCAGCGCCGACGGCCGCTGGTCCTTCGACGAACTCACGCCGGGTGCCTACACCCTGCGCGCGTGGCAACCCGACTTCGCCTTCTTGCACGCCGGCCCCTTCACCACCGACAGCGGCGAGGAGATCGCGCTGTTGCTGCAACCCGCCGCGATCCTGCACGGCACACTCACACGCCCCGGCATCGAGATGGTCCCCGACGACACGCCGCTGCGCTTGGAGTCACGCTCTGGCGCGTTGCTCGTCGACGACGTGGACCGCGCGTGGACCGAAGCCGGCACCTACCGCTTCGCCCGTCTCCCCGCCGGCAGCTACCGCGTGCTCGTCGGTGAACCCGACGACGTGCTGCTCGAAGCGCTCGTCGACCTCGCGGCGGGCGAGACGCGTCGGCTCGACCTCGTGCTGCCGCCTTAGGCCAGGCGGAGGCTCGCCGCGAGCGCGATGCCGGCCCGAGCGCGATGCCGGCCCGAGCGCGATGCCGCCGCGAGCGCGAGGCCGGCTCAGGCGCAACGCCGCCGCGGGCGCGAGGCCACCCCGAGCGCGATCAGGTCGCGCCCACGTGAGTTCCGCGGCCATGTCGATTTCGTGGCCGAAACTCACCGCCCTTGCCAATGTATCAACGTACGATACAGTGCGACACATGATCCGCATCCAGCTCGAAGCCGACGTCCCGCTCACCGATCAGCTCGTGACCGAGATTCGCGGCGCCATCGCACGCGGCGAGGTCCAGCCCGGCGATCCGCTGCCCAGCGTGCGCCAGCTGGCCGGCGACCTGGGCATCAACCTGAACACCGTGTCGCGCGCCTACCGCCTGCTCGAAGAGTGCGGACTGGTCTCCACCCACCGCGGACGCGGCACGCGCGTGACGGCCGCCCGCGAGGCGCACCCCGCCCTCGACGACCGCTCGCTGCGCAACCGCGCCCGCGCCCTGCTCGCCGACGCGCGCCTCGCCGCGCTGCCGCGCGAACTCGTCGCGGCGCTGCTGCACGAAGAACTCGACACGCTCTGGTCCAAGGAGGAGTCGTCATGATCATGCTCTGGTTCGACCGTTTGTTCCCCGCCGTGATGTTGTCGTGGCCGGTGTTGGTCGCGAGCTGTGTGAAGCCGCATCCCACGTTGGCCGCGCCTCACGCAGCACAGAAATTGCGTCGACTGTGGATCGCCACGCTCCTCGCACTCGCGCTCTTCGGCGGCGTGCAAGCGTTGCTCGAGTCCACGCAGGCCGAACGCAACGGCTTGCGCGCGGGCTGGCCGGTGTTGATCGGCACCGCGGGCTCGATGCTGCTCTTCTTCCGCTTCGCGATGCCGGCGCTCATCGCGCGCTCGCCGGGTTGGGGCGGGCCCGGTCCACGTCCGAGCCAAGCACGCGTGGCTTCGCTGCAACCGCGTGATGGCGCCGACTTGCTGCCGCGTTGGGCCATGCCGCTGGGTTGGGCGCTCTTCGCGTTGAGCGCCGCTGCCACCACTTGGGCGATCACGCGCGGCGCCCATCCCACGCTGCTGCTCGGCCTCAGCTTCTGGGTGACGATGGGCTGGGGTTGCCGCGCCGCCGCGCGCGAACCCGAACCGCTCGACGCGCAGGGCAGCGCGTCGCTGCGCGCGGCCTACCGTTCGGCGCGACGCCTGCGCGCGTGGGGCTTCTGGTCGGTGGGCGTGGCGGGCACGCTGTGTTTCAGCGCCGTGGCCGTGGTGGTCGTGGAGCACCCCGTGTCCGCAGGGATGCTCGGGGGCGTGGGCGGCTCCGCGATCGGCCTCGCGGGCGGCGTGTTCGGCACCATGGCGTCGGTGTCGCGCGCGCGGATCAACTCCGCGCTGCAGGAGCTGTCCGAGAGCGGCGCCACGGAAGAGTCGACCGCCTGAAACCAGCAGCCGCGCTGCCGGTGTCTCTCACGCGTGCGGTCGCTTATCCTCGCGCCATGCGCATCGTGTCCATCGGCGGCGGCCCCGCGGGCCTGTACACCTCGATCCTGCTCGCCAAGGCCTTGCCCGACGCGACCATCGAAGTCTTCGAGCGCAATCGCGCCGACGACACCTTCGGCTGGGGCGTGGTCTTCTCCGCCGCCACGCTCGAACACTTCCGCGAGGAAGACGCCGAGAGCTACGACGCGATCACCAACGAGTTCATCTACTGGGACGACATCCAGACCTGGTACGGCGACACCTGGGTGCGCTCCACCGGTCACGGCTTCTGCGGCATGTCGCGCAAACGTCTGCTGGTCTTGCTGCAGGAGCGCGCCACGCAGCTCGGCGTGAAGCTGCACTTCGAGCACGCCGTGGACACGTTGAGCGACGTGGGCCCCGCCGACCTCGTGCTCGTCGCCGACGGACTCAACAGCGCCGTCCGCGACGCGCATGCCGAGGTCTTCCAACCCGAACTCGATTGGCGCGCCTGCAAGTTCACCTGGCTCGGCACCACGATGCCGATGGACGCCTTCACCTTCCTGTTCCGCGAGAACGAGCACGGACTCTTCTCGGTGCATGCCTATCCCTTCGAGCGCTTGGACGACGGCACCGAAGAACGCCCCGGCCTGGGCACTTTCATCGTGGAGTGCCGCGAGGAGACTTGGCGCGCCGCCGGCCTCGACACCGCCGACGAAGCCGCCACGATCGCCTACTTCACCGAGCTCTTCGCCGATCACCTCGATGGCGCCGAGCTGCTCGCCAACCGCTCGATCTGGCGCACCTTCCCCACCGTCAAGAACGCCACCTGGCACCACGAGAACATGGTGCTGCTGGGCGACGCCGCGCACACCGCGCACTTCTCGATCGGCTCGGGCACCAAGCTCGCCATGGAAGACGCGATCGCGCTCAAGAACGCCGTCGTCGCCCACGGCACCAGCGACATCCCCGCGCTGCTCGCCGCCTACGAAGACGCGCGCTGGGTCGAGGTCGCCAAGCTGCAGAAGGCCGCGCAGACCTCGCTTGAATGGTTCGAACACACGGCGCGCTACACGCAGCAACACCCGCTGCAGTTCAGCTTCAACCTCATGTCGCGCAGCAAGCAGATCACCTACGACAACCTCGCCCTGCGCGACCCCGCGCTCGTGGCACGCGTGCGCGAATGGTGGTGGGACGAAGAACACGCGCGCTTCCTCGCCGCCGACGGCGCCGAAGCCGAGTGGCCCGCGCGTCAGAAGCACACCGAAGAGAGCCGCGCGGTGGCCGCACAGATCGCGGCGTCGAGCCCGGGGAAGCAACACGCGGGGCGCGCGCCGGCGCCGCTCTTCGCGCCGCTGCGCCTGCGCGAACTCACGCTGCCGAACCGGGTGGTCGTCTCACCGATGTGTCAGTACTCAGCGATGAACGGCGAGGTGAACGACTGGCATCTCGTGCACCTCGGCGCGCGCGCCACCGGCGGCGCAGGTTTGGTGATCACCGAGATGACCGACGTGTCCGCCGAAGGCCGCATCACCTACGGTTGCGCCGGCCTGTGGAACGACGCGCAGCAAGCCGCGTGGGCGCGCATCGTGAGCTGGATCCACGCGAACTCCCCCGCCAAGGTGGCCGTGCAACTCGCGCACGCCGGTCGCAAGGGCAGCTGCTCTCGACCCTGGGAAGGCGACGCGCCGCTGAGCGCACAGGCCAGCGCGAACCCGAACAGCGAACCCGCCTGGGAAACCGTTGCGCCGTCCGCGCTGCCCTTCAACGACGGCTGGCCCGCGCCGCGCGAGATGGATCGCTCCGACATGGACAAGGTGCGCGACGACTTCGTCGCCGCCACGCAACGCGCACTGGCCGCGGGCTTCGACATGATCGAGTTGCACATGGCGCACGGCTACTTGCTCAGCGAGTTCCTGTCGCCCGCCTGCAATCGTCGCGACGACGAGTACGGCGGCAGCCTCGAGAACCGGCTGCGTTTCCCACTCGAAGTCTTCGACGCCGTGCGCGCCGCCTGGCCCGACGACAAGCCGCTCGCCGTGCGCCTCTCCGCCACCGATTGGCTCGACGACCCCGACGCCGGCATGACCGTCGACGACACCGTGAGCGTGACGCGCACTCTCGGCGAACACGGCTGCGACCTCGTCGACATCTCGAGCGGCGGCAACACACCCGCGAGCGTGATCGACTTCGGGCGCATGTACCAGGTGCCCTTCGCCGAACGCGTGCGCGCCGAGACCAGCGTGCCCGTGATGGCCGTCGGCGCGATCTCCGGTCACGACCAGGTGAACACGATCCTGGCCGCCGGCCGCGCCGACCTGTGCGCGCTGGCGCGTCCACACCTGGAGAATCCGTCGATCGTGCTCGGCGCGAGCGCGGCCTACGAGCAGTACGATCAATGGTGGCCCGCGCAGTACTCCCCCGCGAAGCCGCGGCCACGTCGAACGGGACGCCGATGAGCACACCACGCAAGTCCACGGGCTACCTGCACGGCTTCACGCCGGTGGAGCAAGACCGTCTGCGCCGCCAAGCGCGCTTCCTCGAACACAAGGTGCACGCGAGCCTTCCGTTCCGCCGCGCGCGCAAGCTGCTCGAAGTCGGCTGCGGTGTGGGCGCGCAGACCGAGATCCTGCTGCGACACTTCCCCGACCTGCACGTCACCGGTGTCGACGCGTCGCCTGAGAACTTGGAGCACGCCGCCTCCTTCTTGGGCGAACTCGCTTGGGCCGAGGGTCGCTACACGCACGTGCAAGGCGATGCCACGCGCCTCGACTTCGGCGCCGACTCCTTCGACTCCGCATTCTTGTGCTGGATCCTCGAGCACGTGAGCGATCCGCAGCGCGTGCTCTCGGAGGTGCGTCGCGTGCTGCGCCCGGGTTCGCCCGTGGTCGTGAGTGAGGTGCAGAACGCCACGTTCTTCCTGGATCCCTACAGCCCGAACACGCTGGCGTACTGGATGGCCTTCAACGATCACCAGATCGAGTTGGGCGGCGACCCCTTCGTGGGCGCCAAGCTCGGCAACCTGATGCTCGCCACCGGCTACCGCGACGTGACCACCAAGGTGCGCAGCTTCCACCTCGACAACCGCCACGCCGCCGAGCGCGCCGAGTTCCTGGCTTACTGGAGCGAGCTGCTGCTCTCGGGCGCCGAGGGTCTGCTGCAAGCCGGCAAGGTCGAGCAGTCGGTGGTCGACGGTATGAAGACCGAGCTCGACGAAGTCGGTCACGATCCCAACGCCGTGTTCTTCTACAGCTTCGTGCAAGCGCGCGCGCGCACCGACTGACGCGCGCAGGGCCGACCGAAAAACGCGCGCCGCCCGAGCCTTGCAGCTCGGACGACGCACGCCGCTCTCAGCCGGTTCACGCTGGCCGTGCCCCCAGCAGCAGAGCCGCTGGTCTCCCGGGCGCCTCGCGAGTTGCTCCCCGATGAGCGTCTGTCTCGCGCGGTGGCCGCCGTGGGGTTCGGGTGATTGCGGAAGCCATGGTCGCAGGGAGGCGCAACCATGTGCTCCGTGTTACACCGCCGAGGCCGCGTTGGAAACAGCTTTCGAGCGACGCAACCGGCTTGTCACGACTGAGCTTCCGGGCGCGCGTGCACAGTGGCACCAGCTGTTGGCCACTGACCTCCTGCGGAAGCCGACTGCTTCGGTTCTCGGACCGTGAGGTCCGGAACAGCGTCGCGCTTGAAATCGACCTGGCCGGCGAGGGCTGACCGAGCGGTCCGCCCCCGGTTCCTGTACGCTCTCCCGACCCCACCGGGCCGGGGCAAGCCATGGCCCTCACCACGATCCCTCCCAATCACGAGGACTCCCTGATGGCCGACTCCGGCAACGAACCCACCGTCATTGGCGCCGACACTCACATCAAGGGCGAGATGAGCTTCTCGAAGACGGTGCGCTTGGTGGGCACCTTCGAGGGTTCGGTGCATGGCGAGGGCGAGCTGCAAGTCAGCAAGGGCGCCGCCTGCAAAGCCGACGTGGACAGCAAGGCCGTGGTGGTCGACGGGATCGTGGAAGGCAACCTGATCGCGTCGGAGAAGGTGCAGCTGAACGCTTCAGGCGTGGTGCGTGGCGACATCGTCGCCGGCAAGATGGTCATGGCCGAGGGCGCGAGCTTCTTCGGTCAGTGCGCCGTGGGCCCCGAGGCGGTGAAGGCCGCGCACGGCAACAAGCCGGGCGCCGACGCCGCGCAACAAGGCAACAAGCAGCAAGGCGGTCAGCAACAGCAACAGCAGCAGCGCGCAGCAGGCGCGAAGTAGGTCGCGCGCGCGCCGGAGCGTCGCCACGCGCGATCGCTCCGGCACGACACGACCTGCATGACACATGGCGGCCCGTCGCGGCACGCACGTCGTGAGTTGCTACCACTGCGCCCACCGATTCGAAGTGGGCGGCAAGACGCAGTCCACGAACTGCCCTGAATGCAATCAGCGGCTCATCGTGGAAGACGTGGTGATCAAGCAACTCACGCCCGTAAAACAGGTGAACACCTGCGGACGGCTCGTGGTGCACGCCAAGGGCAGCCTGCTCGCAGAGCGCGTGCACGCCAGCGAAGGCGTGGAAGTCTTGGGCAGCCTGCAAGCGGATGTGACGAGCGCGGGCCCGGTGCACATCGGCCCCAAGGCGCGCTGGAAGGGTGACTGCAGCGCGCCGCGCTTGAGCATCGACGCCGGCGCGCGCATCGAGAGCGGCGCCTTCTCTGTTCCGCGCGACGACGAAGACCCGCTCTTACTCGACACCCGCGCCTGAACGCGCCGCGCGCGGCTCGAGGTAGCGCTGACGCCCCTCGCGTTCCCACCACGTCCCCCAGCTCTGCGACGAAGGGAAGCTCTCGCCGGTGAGCTCAGTGAGGGCGCGCCGCAGTGAGTTCTGCGAGGCGCTCAACGACACACCGGCCACGCTGCTCACTCCTTGCACGGTGGCCGTCAGGCTGGCGCCTTCTTGCGCGATCCCGATCAACGGGTTGGCGATCACGGAGTTGGTCGCGACTTCGCCCTCGTAGCCCTGCAGGAAGCTGCGTTGCGCACCGACGAACACGCTCCCCGTCGGGCGAGCTCCCCCACCGCCGTTCGCCGCGACCACCGGCGGCGCGAGCAAGCTCGACATGAGCGGCGCAACTGCTGCGGCGTAGCCGGCCGTGGCCAACGTCTCGGCCACGCGCGTCCGCAGCAGCGGGTTCGGCTCGTCGAGCAACTGCGCGAGCGCGACGACGCGTTCGCCGTCGTCGGCATCCCGTAGTCCGCGCGCCGCTTCAGCGCGCACGCTCGCGCTGGGATCGAGCACCGCGTGACGTTGCAAGCGCAGGAAGGCGTAGCCGGGTTCCAAGCGACGCAGCGCGAGGCTCGCGAACTGGCGCACTTCGGGGCGCGCGTCGCCGAGCGAGCTCTCGAGTTCTGTCAGCAACACCCGCGCTTGGCGGCCGCCCACGCGCTGCAGCTCGGCGAGCACGCGTTCGCGCAGCACCGGGCCGGCACCGTGACCGAGCGCCTGCAGCTGCACGCGCAGCGACGCCGCGACCGCCGGATCCGCGGACCAACGCGGCACACCGAGGCTCAGCTCGGGACGCGTGAGCAACGCGCGCGCCACGGGTTCGTCGGGGTCGAGGGCGAGCACGTCGTCGAGCACTTGGAGCGCCTCGCGCTTCAGCTGCGCGTCGAGCAAGGCCTCGGCGATCCGCGCGCGCTCACTGAGCCCTCCGTCGCGCCGCGCGAAGACCAAGGCCCGCTTGGCGGCGGACAACGCGTCGGCCGCGTCTCTTGCTTCGCGGATCTGCGCGCGCGCCGCCACGGCCCGTGGGCTCGGCTGCGATTCCGACTGTGCCTTCAAGGCCGCGCCCGGCATCCACATGGCGAGACCGATGAGCAGGCTGTGTCGGAGCGAAGGCACGCAGAGTCTCCCAACGAGGGCTTGCCGTGACGGCCACGGCGTGCAGCATCGTACAGCGCCTCGCGGTCTCCTCGGCCAGCCGCACGACCGGCCAGCCCCCAGCCCCCCGAAGCGACCACCCGGAGAGAACCATGGAACCCAAGCCCCCCGCGCCCAACCCCGCCTACCCCGCCGGCGTGCTGCCAGCGATCCGGCGCGTGATGACGCCCCAGGACACGAATGCCATGGGCACCGTGTTCGGCGGAGCGATCCTCTCCGACATCGACCTCGCGGCCGCCATCGCCGCTCACCGTCACCACTGCGGCAACGTGGTCACGGTGGCCATGGACCGCATCGAGTTCCTCAAGCCCGTGTTCGTGGGCGACGTGCTCACGATCTTCGCCACCACGAGCAAACTCGGTCGCAGCTCGATCACCGTGGAGGTGAAGGTGTTCGCCGAGCGACGCCTGACCAACGGTGAGACCGTGAAGGTCACGCAAGCCGAGGTCACGATGGTCGCCGTCGACGAAGAACTGCGCCCGATCCCCGTGAAGCAACCTTGCTGAACGCGCGCTTCGATCCTCGTCCGGGCGGGCGCCTGCGCGGCGCGCTGATGTTCCTGCCCACCTTGCTCTGGGCCTTCGCGCACATGCTCGTGATGCTTGTGTGCAGCTACGTGCTGCGTGACTTCGCGGGTAAGCGGTCTGCCGCGCTGGTGCGCACCTGGGGTCACGTTCAACTGCGCTTGTTCGGCATCCGTTGCGAACTCGTGAACATGCAGCGGCTCGCAGAAGCTGGGCCGCGCATCGTGACCTTCAACCATCAGAGCCTGCTCGACATGGCCTTGCTCGCCGTGTCTTGGCCCGACGACGGCTGCATCCTCTACAAGCAGGAGTTCCATCGCATCCCGATCATGGGCCGACTGCTGCGTCGCATGGACATGATCCCGATCGACCGTGGTAACCGTGAAGCCGCCATCCAGAGCATCCGCGAGGCGGCACGTCGTGTGCGCGAACGCGGCGTGAAGGTGTTCATCGCGCCGGAGGGAACGCGCTCGCGACTCGGTCGTCTGGCGCCGTTCAAACGCGGCCCGTTCTACCTGGCCGTGGAGACGCACGTGCCGTTGCTCCCACTGGTGATGCACGGCGTGCGCGAACTCTGGCCGCACGACACGTTCATCCCGCGCACAGGCCGCGTGCGTGTCGAGATCCTGCCCGCCTGCGACACGTCGAACTGGAGCGTCGACACGCTCGACGCGCATGTGCAGACACTGCGCGACACCTACCTGGCTGCGCTGCCCGATCCCGCCTGAGCGCGCGCGACGCGCGTCACTCGATGATCACGCTCCGGCTGCGTGTCACGTGCCGCAACTGGAACTTGAGCGCGGCGAACTCGAGGTCGAAGGTCGCTGCCGCCACGTGGATCGGCAAGCCGATCAGCAGCGGGTTGCTGGGCAAGGTCACGCTGGCCAGACCGAGTTCACTCGTGCCGAGCACACCCTGGAAGCCTTCGAAGGGTGAGGGCGCGCCGTCGGGATTGTTGAGCGAGAAGCGGAACAGCGCGTCGAAGTCCACCGGGAGCACGCGGCCATCGGGCAGCGCCAGGCCGGTGCCCGCGGAGAAGGCGGCGGCCAGGATGTAGAACTGGTCTTCGCCGCCGGGCAAGTCGAGCAGCCAACCGTGGATGCCGCCGATCTCGGGCGTGCCGAGCGGCGTGATCGCCGGGCGCTCGAACAAGCGCAGGTAGACATCTTCGCCGTTGTTCCCCGGGCCACTCTTGCCGGGACCTGAATAGGTGAACGCGAAGAGTTCACCCGACGCGTCGAGCGCGACCTGCGGGCGCAGGTAGTCGCCGGGGTAGCCCTCGCTCACTTCGAACTGATTGCCCTCGGGCTTGCCCGAGCGATCGAAGTGACGCGCCATGATGCGCCAGTCGCCCTGGCTGTCGTCCTGCCAGGTGACGCAGAAGTTGCCCAGGTAGTCGGCGGCGACTTCGGGGAGGCGCTGCGTGCCGGCCGCCGATCCGTTCACGCGGAACTCAGGGCCGAGCGGCTGCGCGTCGCGATCGTAGAGGCGCGCGTAGATGCCCGCGCTGCTGCCGTCGTTGCCCCAGTCTTCCCACACGATGATGAAGCCGCCGAAGCCGTAGTCGATGCCGGCGGCCGCCATGCGTGGTTCGAGTTGGTCGAAGTCGAGCGTGTTCTCGTTGACCAGGAACTCTTCGGTTTGCAGCGCGGCGCCGGTCTCGTCGTAGAGCCGCGCCCAGAGGTTCGTGCCGGTGCCGCCCGCGCCGTGGCCGCTGAAGTCGGCGAACACGTAGAGCAGCTGACCGTCGCGGGTGAGCGCGTGTTCGGCCTCGGTCTGACCGTTGCTGTCGAAGGTGTTGACCTGCGCGTCGGGACCGCGTGGTGTGCCGTCGGTGTCGAAGAAGGTGAGGTAGGCGTCGCCGTCGCTGTCACCGTTGAAGCTCACCGACCAACCGCCACCGGGCAGCGCGTTGGGGTGCGGCTCCCACTGGCTCTTCGCCACCTTCTGGTTGAGTTGGATCTCAGGACCCAGCGGAAGGTCGTCGGGGCCGAAGATGCGGCCGAAGCAGCCCATCTTCTCGCCGGTACCCATGGCACCGCCGTCGTAATCGTTGCGGTCCGACCAGCACACGAGCACGTTGCCGGCGTCGTCCATGGCCACCATCGGCTCGTCCTGCACGCCGTCGATCAGCACGGTGTTCACTTGCTGCTCGGGGCCGCGCGGCGTGCCGTCGCCGTCGTAGAAGCGGATCCACACTTCGTTGCCGAGCACGGAGCTCCAGGCCACGGCGAGGCGGGTGCCGTCTTGCGACATGGCGACCTTGCCCCACTCCTGTTGGTAGCCGAGCGTTTCGTTGACCACGAGCTCGGGGCCGAGCGGCGCGGGATCGCCAGCCAGGGCGACGCCGGCGAAGAGCAGGGTGCTGAGCGAGCGGGCGATCAGGCGCACGAGATGACTCTCCGGAGGCGGTGGGACGCGGGGAGGCGCTGCACAGAGCTTACCGCTCTTTCGTCCTCGGCTGGATTCGGCTCCTAGCTGGAGGCCTGAAACGACGTGCGCCCGCCCTCCACGCGGGAGGACGGGCGCACGCAGCGGGCGCCGAGGCGCCGCGAGGTCACCTCAGCTCACTCAGGGAGCGGCCTGATAACCGAACTCCACGTTGGCCGCAGCCGGCTCAGCGAGCTGGACCACGAAGTAGCCCGGGCCGCGCTCGGAGATCCAGGAGCGGCTGCCGGGGTCGCCGTAGAAGCTCAGCACCGTGAGGCTCGTGGGCGCCAGCTTGGCGTCGTAGACGATCACGCTCGTGTCGCCGGCACGCAGGCTCGCCGTTCCCGACGTCACCAGCGTGGTGCCCTGGATCGGGGCGCGCGCTGCGCCCGTCTCGAGCTTCACGAAGGCGACCAGGGTGGCGCTCATGCCATCCCAGTTCTCCAGCGCGATGCCGAGCACCGGGCCGCTGCCCGTGTGCTTGGCGGCGGTGCCGGGCAGGCTGCCCAGACCGAGCGCGTCGCCAGCGGCGATCATGCCACCCGAACCGTCGACGATCAGCGGCACGCGACCAGCGAGGGCCACGTAGACGTGATCCTTACGAGCGGCCTCGAGCGCGATCCACTCTTGGCGCAACGTGGCGGCGACTTGCTTCTCACCGCGCACGAAGGCTTCGCGCGACGCGGCGAGCAGTTGCGGCTGCAGGCCGCCCATCACCGACTCGTCGGCCAGCTTGAGGCCCGGCTCCGTGGACACGATGCCGAGCACACCCGCCGAACCCTTGCGCGCAGCGATCACGTGCTCAGGACGGTTCGGGTCGACCGCCACGACCATGCCAGGACGCAAGGCCATGTCAGCCGTGGGGTAGTACTCGGCGAGGTCGAGACCGTTGCCGACCACTGCACCCGCGACGAGCAGGTCGGCCTGATCGTTGAGGCGCATGATGTCGTCGAAGAGGCCCGTGTTGCCGTCGTCGAACCACTGGAACCAGGCGCCCGGATCGTTGTCGTCGTTGTCGCGCACGAACTGCACGTCGAAGTTGCTGCGCAGGTTGAGCGCGCCGTTGATGTCGTTGCGCACTTCGCCGCCGCTGGTGATGAGCGCACCGAAGGCGCGCACGTTACCGGCACTGGCCGTCACCGAAGTGCCGGCTGCGGTGGCGGTGATCGACTCGACTTCGCCGCCGTCGAAGAGCTCACCTTGCTCGCCCTTGGGCCCTTGCGGACCCTCGGGACCCACGGGGCCAGGCGCGCCATCGGCGCCAGCAGGACCGTCTGCGCCAGCGGGGCCGATCGCGCCATCAGCGCCAGCGGGACCCTGCGGGCCCATGGGACCTTCGGGGCCAGCAGCGCCGTCGGCACCTGCGGGGCCCTCGGGACCCTCGGGGCCTTCGAGCCCGGTGGTGTTGCCGAGCCAGTTCCCGTCGGCGTCGACCAACAGCTCACCGTTCAGGAAGATCTCCGACGTGTTCAGCGGCAGGGTCGTGATGCCCAAGCCGAGCGAGCGCGCCGGGGAGCGGGCGAAGAGCTTGTTGAACGTGCCGTTCTTCTTGAAGGTCGAGACCTGCGTGGTGAAGAACACGTCCTTGAGGAAGACCTCTTCGGGCAGGTCGCGGCTCGAGCCCAGGGAGACGTCGTAGGAACCGACAATGGCGTTCGGTTCGACGAACTGGCCCTCACCGGGAGAGCTCGCAGCCAGCGGGTCCTTGGCCTGCGCGCTCACGACGAACTGCTCGGTCCAAGCGGCGCCTTGCTCGTCGAGCACGGCATCCGTGGCGCCGATGTCGTTCCACAACGCCACAGTGACGGTGAAGGTGCCGTTCGCGCCGCTCTTGAAGGGCTTGAACTTGGTTTTCTCACCTTCGCCCTTGGACGAAAACAGGGGCGTGTGCAAACGAATGACGGGGTCCGTCTGCGCGGTGCTCTCGGGAGCCGTGAAGCTCACCACCAGCGCACCCAGACAGAAGGACGCAACCCAACGCTTAAGCATGGTCTCGATTTCCAATGAGGACTCGGATCGCGAGAGGCGGCCGATCGGCGCACCCTCGGGGACTCGCTCCGTACCTACAAGGTATGCCATCCTTCGAAGGCCGTCAAAATGAGCGGCGCTGCTTTGTACGTGCGGCCCCCGCGCAGGTCGATTCACGGCCGTTTCCGCGCACCGCCTTCACCCGCTGCCTGAACACGGAGCGCTCGTGGCCGTCTTCGTTGTCGGTGACCTGCAAGGCTGCGCGACCAGCTTCGAGTCGCTGCTGAGCGAGATCCGTTTCAGCGCAGATTCCGATCAACTCTGGCTGGTCGGCGACCTGGTCAATCGCGGTCCCGATTCGCTGCGGGTGCTGCGCTGGGTCTACGCCCATCGAGCCTGCGTGCGCAGCGTTCTGGGCAACCACGACCTGCACCTGCTGGCCGCCGCCGCGGGCCGCCGTGAAGCCTCCCCGCGCGACACCCTGGATGCGGTGCTCAGCGCTCCCGACGCCCCCGAGTTGCTCGCCTGGCTGGCGCGACAGCCCCTCCTTTATGAAGACGCCGGCCACGCCTTGCTCCACGCCGGCCTGCTGCCCAGCTGGTCGTGGGAGCTGGCGCGTCAGCTCGCACGCGAACTCGAAAGGTCGCTGCAACACGACGGCGGCAGCGCCGTCTGGGAGGCGCTCGCAACCAGAGCCCCGCTCACCTGGAGCGACGACCTCCGCGGCCTCCCCCGCCTCGCCGCGGCGCTCCAAGCCTTCACGCGCCTGCGCACCTGCAGCGCGAACGGTGAGGTCAACCCGCGCTTCAACGGGCCCCCGAGTGAAGCGCCCGACGGCTGCATGCCCTGGTTCGACGTCCCGCACGCGGCCTGGCGCGGCGGGCCTCGCGTGCTCTTCGGACACTGGGCCGCGCTCGGCCTGCATCACACGCGCGAGGTCGTCGGGCTCGACACGGGCTGCGTGTGGGGCGGGCGTCTGAGCGCGCTACGCCTCGACGACGACACGATCCACTCCGTGCCAGCGTCTCCCCGCGACGCTCAGCCCAGGTAGTACGCGCTCGCCACGCCCAGCAAGGGCAGCAACAGCACACTCATGCAGCCCCCTTTCTTGGGTGGCGTGGACGAGTTGGGATCCAGCGGCTTGCCGCAACTCGTGCAGTTGGGACGCGCTTCCTTGCGCGGGTCGCCCAGCGGGTTCACCTCGGCGCAGTGCGGACAGTGCCAGGTGCCGTCGGGATCGGGCGGGCCGTCGCGGAAGTACACGGCAGCGGACAGTTCCTCGCGGCAGGGCTCGCCGCAGATCACGTTCCCGTAGAACGTCTTCTCGGCACCGGTGATGTCCTTGCCGCAGTTCTGGCAGTAGAGCTTCGTGCCCGCCTTCATGAAGTGCTCCGGGTGAGGTGGCGCGAGCCTAGCACTCGTCGCGCGGTGGTGACAGGCTCGGCGACAGCGACAGGCTCGCTCGACGCAGCGCAGCGCGTAGGATCCTCCGCTATGGCTTGGCGACTCTGCGTGGACCGCGGCGGCACCTTCACCGACGTGGTGCTCGTGGCGCCCGACGGCACGCTCTCGGTGCACAAGCTGCTCTCGCGCGACGCAGCCGGCGAAGAAGGCTTGGCGCGCGCCGTGAAGCTGGCCCAGGCGCGCGGCGCAGCGCTGAGCGAGCTGCGTCTCGGCACCACCGTGGCCACCAATGCGCTGCTCGAACGCCGCGGCGCTCGCGTGACCCTCGCGCTCACCCACGGTTTCAGCGACCTGCTGCGCATCGACGACCAACGTCGCCCGGAGCTCTTCGAGCTGGCGATCCAGCGCCCGCCGCCACTGCCGCACGACGTGCTCGCGATCCACGAACGCGTCGACGCGAACGGACAGGTGTTGCGCACGCTCGACGAAGACCGACTCCGCGACGGCTTGCGCGACGTCGAACACTTGGCTGTGTGTCTGATGCACGCGGACCGGTTTCCTGAACACGAGCTGCGCGTGGCACGGATCGCGCGTGAAGTGGGCGTGCCACACATCACGCTCTCGCACGAGGTCACGCCCTCGGTGGGCTACCTCGCGCGCGCGTCGACCACCTTGCTCGACGCGGCGCTCACTCCCGTGCTGCAAGCGTCCTTGCGCGACTCCCCCACGGCGAGCAGCACGCGTCGCCTCGCGATGCAGTCCTCCGGTGGCTTGGTCGACGTGGCTCACTTCCGCGGGAAAGACGCCGTGCTCTCGGGCCCGGCCGGCGGCGTGGTGGCTGTGCGCGACGTGGCGCGTCGCGCGGGGCTTCAGCAAGTGCTCGGCGTGGACATGGGCGGCACTTCCACCGACGTGTGTCGCTGGGACGCAGACGGTGCGGCCCTGCTGCACGAAGGTCGCATCGACGGCCTGCGCCTGCGCGCACCGCGGCTCGACCTCGTGACCGTGGCCGCGGGCGGCGGCTCGCTGTTGCAGCGCGTCGACGGGCGCTTCTGCGTCGGGCCGCAAAGCGCGGGCGCGCAACCCGGCCCGGCTTGCTACGGCCGCGGCGGCCCGGCCACGCTCACCGACGCCGCACTCGTGCTCGGCCTGTTGCGCCCCGCGTTCTTCCCGTCGATCCCGCTCGACGTGCACGCTGCACGCGCGGCGCTCGCCGCCTTCGGCGACCCCGTCGACGCGGCGCGCGGCTTCCTCGAGGTGGCGCACGAGCGCACCGCGGCCGCGGTGCGTCAGCTCAGCGTGGCGCGCGGCAAAGACCCGCGTGAACACGCGCTGGTGGCTTTCGGCGGTGCCGGCGCGCAGCACGCCTGCGCGTTGGCGCGCCAGCTCGGCGTGCGCACGGTGCTCGTCCCCGCACATGCTGGCGTGCTCTCGGCCTGGGGACTCGCACGCGCCGACCTCGTGGCCCACCGCGAACGCCCCGTGCTCGAAGGCGTCGACACACCCGACTTCCCCGACGCCGAAGCGCGCGACGCCTTGCTCACCCAAGGCGCCACCGAGGTGCAGCTCACCCGCCGCATCGACGCGCGTTACCTCGGCGCCGAAGCCGCCCTCACGCTGCCCTGGTCCGACGACTGGCGCGCCGACTTCGCCGCGCGTCATCGCGAGGCGCACGGCTTCGAACGTCCCGGTCATCCGATCGAGCTGGTGAGCGCGCGCGTGGAAGCCCGCGCCGCCGCCGCGCTCCCCGACGAAGCCGCGCTGCCACTGAAGCGGCAGGCCGCCGTGCCGCTCGAGGACCCCGACCCGCACGACGGCACCGCCCATGCGGACCGCCCGCTCTACCGTCGCGCCGAACTCGAGCCGGGTGCGTGGCTCACCGGCCCGGCGCTCATCGTGGAAGACCACGCCAGCACACTCGTCGACGCAGGCTGGCGCTGCCAAGTCGACGGCTACGGCCAGCTCCGTCTCGACGACGAACGCCCCGACGCACGCAGCCTCACGCTCGGTGATCACGCCGACCCCGTGGGGCTCGAGCTCTTCGGTCAACGCTTGATGGCGCTCGCCACCGAGATGGGTGAGCAACTGCGTCGCGTGGCGCACTCGACCAACATCAAGGAGCGGCTCGATTTCTCCTGCGCGCTGTTCAACACCGAAGGCGAGCTGCTCGCGAACGCACCGCACATCCCGGTGCACCTCGGCGCCATGGGCGAGTGCGTGCGCGACTTGGCCGCGAACGTGGAGCTGCGCGAAGGCGACGCCTGGCTGAGCAACGACCCCGCGCGTGGCGGCTCACATCTGCCGGACCTCACGGTCGTCACGCCGGTGTTCCACGCAGGTGAGCGCGTGGGCTTCGTGGCCAACCGCGGACACCACGCCGACCTGGGCGGCAGCCAACCGGGCTCGATGCCGCCCGACTCCACGCGCCTCGAGCAAGAGGGCGCCTTGCTCTCGCGCGTGCTGCTCCTGCGCGACGGCGAGCTGCGCGAGGCCGATGTCCGTGCGCGACTCAACGCATCGGGCACACGCGGGATCGCCGAACGCCTCGCCGACCTGCGCGCGCAAGTCGCCTGCAACCGACCCGGCGAACAACGCCTGAGCGCGCTCGCTGCCGAACTCGGGCACGCGCAGCTCGCGCGCTGGAACGGACACTTGCTCGACCACGGTGAAGCCGTGATGGCCCACGTGGTCGCCACGCTCCAACCCGGCAGCGCCACGCGCAGACTCGACGACGGCACACCGATCAGCGTGGCGATCCACGCCGACAACGGCCGCGCCGTGATCGACTTCGCGGGCACCGGGCCGCGCGGCGCGCACAACCGCCAGGCTCCCCGAGCAGTCGTGCGTGCTTGCGTGCTCTACGTGTTCCGCTGCCTCGCGCGTCGCAGCGTGCCGCTCAACGAAGGTTGCTTCCGGAAGCTCGAGGTGCGCATCCCGCGCGCCTGCCTGCTCGACCCGCAACCCGGCGATGCCGTGGTCGGTGGCAACGTGGAGACTGCGCAAGTGCTGGTGGACGTGCTGCTCGCCGCGCTCGACGTGCAAGCCGCGAGTCAAGGCACGATGAACAACCTCACCTTCGGCGACGACGACTTCGGTTGCTACGAGACGGTCGGCGGCGGCAGCGGCGCGGGCTTCGGACACGACGGCGCGAGCGGCGTCCACACGCACATGACGAACACGGCGATCACCGACCCCGAGGTGCTCGAGCGGCGTCACCCCGTGCACGTGGAGCGCTTCGAGTTGCGTCGCGGCTCGGGCGGACACGGCGTCTGGCGCGGCGGCGACGGCCTGATCCGCGCGCTCCGTTTCACGCGGCCGCTGCAGAGCGCGGTGCTCGCCGAGAGCCGCGCGCAACGTCCACGCGGCCTCCGCGCCGGCGACGGCCTGCCCGGTCGCCAAGCGCTCTCGCCGCGCGGCGCGACCTTGTGGACACCCGGTGGCGCGGGATACTCACCCGACGCCGCGCAGTGGGCCGCGATGTCCGCCGCCGAAGCGCGCGCGCTCTTCGCGCAAGACCGTTGGCGCGGCCCCACCACCGGCATCGCGCTGAACGCTCGTCGCGCGCAACTGCTCGTGATCCCGAGCGCGGCGCTGGAGCAGGTGCTTGCAGCGCTCGCGTCCGACCCGGGCTGCGGTGAGCTGCTGCACGTCGGTGAGCCGGGCGAAGCACGCTGCGAACTCGTCGGGCAACTCGTGGCGCTGGATCGCGAACTCCCGCTCTACGAACGTCGCAGCGCCTCACGCGACGGCCGCACTCGCGGCGTGCTGCTGAGCAGCGCCCCCACACTCACTTTGGCCGCCGACGAGCGCGTGCTGCTCGTGGAAGGCAGATCGCCCTCCCCACTCGCCTTCCCGAGCGGCTGCGGCGCTCCCCAGCGAGAGCTGCTCTTCGACGCGTGAGCAACAGCACGGGTGCGCCGAGATCGCCGCACCTGAGCCGCGGCGCCGCGCGTCACCGCGCCGCGCGAAGTTCGCGCTCAGCCGCCGATGGCTTTGTTGTAGATCTTCATCGCCTCGGGCATCAGCGCTTGCAGGCGCTCGATGCGCGTTTGCTCCGAGGGGTGCGTCGACAACCATTCGGGCGGGCGATCGCCACTCAGGGCGCCCATGCGCTCCCACAACTTCACGGCCTCGCGCGGGTCGTAGCCTGCATGCGCCATGAGCATCAAGCCGATCTCGTCGGCTTCCGACTCGTGCGAGCGACCGAAAGCCAGTGAGCCGAGTTGCGTGCCGATGCCGAGCGCCTGCAAAGCGATCTCCTTGCCGCTGCCCGACTCCACGTCGCCGGAGAGCGCGGAGACCACGTCGAGCCCGGCGTTCATGAAGGTGGCCTGGCTCATGCGCTCGCCCCCGTGACGCGCCAGCGCGTGCGCGACCTCGTGCCCCATCACCACAGCCAAGCCATTCACACTCTGCGTGATCGGCAACAGCCCGGTGTACACCGCCGACTTACCGCCCGGCAGCGCCCAGGCGTTCACGATGCCCGGCTCGTCGAGCAGCTCGAACTGCCACTGGAAGGTGGCCGTGACCTTCGGGTAGAGCCGGTCAGCCTGCTCGGCGATGCGCGCGCCGATCTGCTTGACCATCGTGCGTTGCTGCCCGCTCTGGATGACCTTCGACTGCGCCAGCTGCTGCTGGTACGCCTCGATGCCCATGGCAGCCTCTTCCTCGGGCGAGAAGATGTTCAGCTGCATGCGCCCTGTGCCCGCCACGGTCGCGCAACTGATGCTGCTCGCGGCAACGAGCAAGAGGCTGAGGAACAGTCGCGACATGGGGAACTCCTGGAGCGGAAAAGTCAGCGACCTTCGTATCAGCTGCGCCACGGCGGGTCGAGCGCCTTCAAGCCTGAGAGTGCACTGAGGCCCGCGAAGCGCAGCTCCGAGCCCGGCCAGGGCCGCTCGCTGCTGTCCCGCCCCCACGCGACGCGCAGGCTCCTGCGATGCCAAGCCCGCTCGGCTGACGTACCATGAGGGATCCCGATCCCAGCGCGACAAGCCCTCCCGTGACACCGCCCGCCTCCCCCACGCAGCATCCGCAGTTCGACGAGATCCTCGAGAAGGCGCTCAGCAAGCACGCCTTGGATGCGCGCCTCCACGGCGACACGATCCGCCGCTTGGTCTCAGGCGACGCCGACCCGCGCTCCTTCGTGTGCTGCAACTCGGGCTGCGTGCCGTGCTCGAAGGACTTCCTGCGCGCCGCCGAGGAAGTGCTCGTGCGGGTTCGCAAGGCGGGCGTCGGCGGCAAGCGCAAGAAGCGCTTCCTGTTCTTCTGAGCGCGCGCGCTCAGTCGCCCTCGCTGACGAACTCCACGAAGCCCCACTGGCGCGGACGATGCATGTTCACGCGGAACTGCGGCGTCCAGACCCAGTTGTCTTCGCGCGTGCCCTTGCGCTTCTGATAGGCACCGTCCACCACGTCGTGCTGCCACTGCACGCGCGAGAAGTTCACGCGCCACACGTCGCCGGGACGCGGCGGCACGGCCTCGGGTGAGAACTCGGCGAGCGCTGCGTGCGGCAAGGCGAGTTCGAGCGTCCAGCCCGTGTCGAGATCGCGGGGATCGTTGAGCGTGCCTTGCACCGCGACTCCCGCGCGCAGTCCCGGTGGCGTCCAGGCGATGTGTGCGCGACCGCCGCGTGAGTAGGGCTTGTCGAGCGCGAGGTCGAAGAGCGTGCCGAGGGCGTTGATCTCCACTTCGGCGTACCAACGCTCGTCGCCTTCGGGGTCGACGAAGAGCTCGAAGTCGTTGTCGCGGTAGATGATCGAGTCGTGCGCCTCGAGCGTGCCCCACACGTGCGGCTCTTCGAGCTCGGCGGCCACGTAGAAGAACTCGTCGTCCCAGAGCATGCGCGCGCGGGTGGCGTGCGGTGGCAACGGGCGCGCGGCGCCTTCGATGTCGACGAAGAGCGTGGTCCAGGGCGCGGCCTCCCAGGCTGGATCGTTGAGCTCGCCGTCCATGATCGGAGTTGCGGTGGCGCGCGGCGCGCGGTACCAGGCCGGCGCCAACGCAGACAAGCCGGCGCGTTGTTCGGCAGTCGCCTTGGGGTGCGACGGAGTGGACTCGATGTCATCCGCAGGCGCGTCGGCAGGCGGCGTCGAGTCGGGGCCTGGCTCGGCGTCGGTGCGCGACGCGAGCTCGCCGGCACGTCGCGCGTTGCCGCGCTCGAGGGCGTTGGCCAGCGCGACCTGGGCCAGGACCTCGCGCTCACGTGGGCTGACGTCGGGCAGTGCGCGCAGTGCCCGCCGCAGCGCGTTCGCCTCGGTGTGTCGCGTCGCCTCCCGCGCCACGAGCGCTTCCATCCGCGGTAGCATGCGCTCGCGCTCGCGGCGCGCGTGAAGTTGTTCCTCCAGCGTGCGCGTGTCCCAGAGGCGCAGCGTCGTGTCGCCCGATGCGGTGACGATCTGCTCGCCGTCCGGGCTCCATTCCACCGAGTAGATGTACTTCTCGTGACCGCCGAGCTGCGCCACGTTCTCGAAGTGCTCGGTTTCCCAGAGATACAACACGCGGTCGCGCCCCACCGACGCGATGCGCGTGCCGTCAGGACTCATGGCCACGTCGAGCACATCGTTCGCGTGCCCGTTCAGTCGTGCGACGAGGACGCCGCTCGACGCGTCCCAGATCCCCACGGTGCGGTCTTCCGAGCAGCTCAAGACCCACTTGCCGTCGGGACTGAAGGCCAGCTTCCAGAGAAAGGCTTCGTGAGCCTCCCAGCTGCGCAGCACTGCGCCCGAGTGGAAGTCGAGCAGTTGGATGCCGCGTTCGCCGGAGCCCATCGCGAGCACGCGGCCGTCGGGCGAGAGCGCTACGGGAGCGTGCCCGAAGACGGACCATTCCGTGCGCTCTCCCTGGACCGCGGACCAGAGCGATTCCCCCGTGTGTAGATCCCACACGTCGACCAAGCCGTAGCGGTAACTCGAGACGACGCGCTGACCATCGGGGTGCACGATGACTCGCTCGGGTACGTCGCCAACGCTCACCGGCACCGCGTAGCTGCGCTGCTCACCCGTCGACAGGTCGAGCACGATGTTGTGCATCTCGACGGAGCCGATGCGTTCCGACCTTCCGGTCGTGGCGAAAACCACGTGGCGACCGTCGGGTGTGAAGCACGCGTCGATCACGACGCCGGGAGCTTCCCCCATTGAGGCCAGCAACTGCCCCGTGCGCGCGTCCCAGAACTTGAGGCCCCCGGCGTGACCGAGCGCGCCGTCCCAACCGCCGGAAACGATCGTGCTGCCATCGGGCGAATAACGCGCGGGGTAGACGTAGCTGCGGTGGCCCGTGAGCCGACCGGGATCGCTCGCGCCGAGCGGCAACACGCGCGCCGAGCCACGTGCGCTGCTCGCCAGCAAGTCGCGCGAGTCGGGAAGGAACGCGAGACCGTTCACGGGTTTCGGCGTCGACACGTCGAACTCACGCGAGGCGTCGCTCAGCTTCCAGACCACGAGTCGCTTGCCGGCACCGGCCACGACCAGTCGGCTCGAGTCGTGAGACCACGCGATCGCCGTGGTGAGCCCGGCCCTTTCGGGGAGCTTGCGCTGCAAGCCGAGTTGGCCGTCGACGATCTCCAGCAGATCCACGGTGCCATCGTGCAGCGCGGCGGCGACCATGGCACCGGCTGGTGCAGCCTCGGCCAACACGACGCCATTGGTGACCGACTTCATCTCGACCACGCCCGGCTGCCAGGTGTAAGTCTCGGCGTTGAGCGCGCGGTAGCCACCGTGCTCGTCACTGAAAGCAACGATCCAACGGCCATCGCCCGTGCCGCGCGGCGACGTGAAGCGTTCGAAAGTGGCGAGGCACTCGCCCGTGTCGGCGCTCCAGATGCCGAAGCTGAGCGACGGGTAGCTCACGGTGAAGCGCGAACTGTCAGCGAGCCAGTGCACGTTGAAGTTCTCAGGCAACAGGCGGTCCGTGCTGCCGAGCAGCGAGTCCGGTGTGTCGAACTCGCGCACGAGTGCGCCAGTGGCCGCGTCCCAGATCGTGACGCGCGGCGGCTCGGACGACAGTGCGATCACGCGTTCGCCATCGGGGGAAAGCACCACGCGCGGCAGGACCCGCCTGCCGACCAAGCGGCCCGGCACCGACATCAACTCGTTCCAAGAGGTCGAGTCCATCACGCGCCACCGGTCTTCACCACCGCTCTGATCGAGCACCAGCAAGCGCTCACCGCCTCGGGAAGACTGCAGATCATGCAGTTGCCACTCGGGAGGCATCGGCGACGACAGGCGCGACTCCAAGCGCGCTGTGAGGTGACGGAACTCCCAGCCGCGCAGGGCCTCAGGCGTGGACTCGAGCAACTGACGCGCGGACTGTGAGCGCTCGTCGACGAGGGCGTCGGTGGCGCTGATCACGGCGGCCCGGTAGGAAAGCCGGTCGGCCTCGGCTGCTTCGCGACGAGCGTCCAACGCGTAACCCACACTCACGATCGCTGCGGCCACCGCCACGAACAACACGAGCGAGACGCTCGCCACGAGCGCGCGATGCCGCTTGGCAAACAGACGCGCTTGGTAGAAGGCGCTGGCCGGACGCGCGCGCACCGGCTCGCTGCGCAGGTAGCGGCGCACGTCGGCAGCGAAGGAGGCGGCGCTCTGGTAGCGACGCTCGGGCTGCTTCTCCAAGGCCTTCGCGACGATCGTGTCGAGGTCGTCGCGCACGTGCGTGCCCGATTGACTCAGCGACTTGGGCGGCTGTTCGCGCACCACGCTCGCCATCTCGATCACACCCAAGCCACGCAGCTCGTGCGGCAGCTCGCCCGACACGAGCTCGAACAACATCACGCCCAGCGAGTACACGTCGGACGTGAACCCGACGTCGTCCGGCGCGCCGCCGAACTGTTCGGGACTCATGTAGAGCGGCGTCCCCATGAGCTGACCGGTGCGCGTGTGCATCGAGAGCAGGTCGCTGTCTTCATCGACAGCACGCGCCAAGCCGAAGTCGATGATCTTCGGATTGCCGTCGGTGTCGACGAGCACGTTGGCGGGCTTCAGGTCGCGGTGCACGATCCCGTTCTGGTGCGCGTGCTCGATGCCGTCGGCGATGCGGGCGAAGAGCTCGAGACGCGCGTCGAGATCCAGCCCCTTCTCCGTGACGTGTTCGATCAAGGTCGTGGCGCCGGCCACGTGCTCCATGGCCAGGTAGGGCACCTCCATGCTGGCGGCGAGCTGCGCCGTGCCGGTCTCGTAGATCTGCGCGATGGCGGGATGACGCAAGCGCCCGAGCACCTCGCCTTCGAGCTGAAAGCGTCGGCGCATCTCATCGGTGGCGAGCGCCACGCGGATCACCTTGAGCGCCACGTGGCGGCGCGGGTTGCTCTGCTCCGCCTCGTAGACGGCGCCCATGCCGCCCTCCCCCAGCAGCGAGAGCACGCGGTACGGCCCAACGACCTCGGGATGCGCCCCGGGGTGCGCCGCGGGATGCGCCGCGGGGCGCGCGCGCTCACGCCGACGCGGGAAAGGACCGGACGCATCGAGCGGAACGGTCGTGGACTCCCGCGCCACTTCGAGTTCCGCCTGCGACGCTTCGTAGGTGAGGAGTGAGAGCACTTCGGCGAGCAACTCGTCGTCACCTGCGGCGGCCATCCGAAGCCAGGAGTCGCGCTCCGAGGGTGCCAAATCGAGCGCCTCTCCGAACAACTCGCGCACACGCGCCCAGTCCGAATTCCTCGCTCTCCCTGCCATCTCCGCATTCTAGCCGGGTTCGCCGTCGACTCGGGCCGCGACGGCGACACGAAAAACCCTCGAGAAACTTGGCCGACGCGAGCGCTCGAACCCGCACGTGTTGTTGGAGGCGTGATGAGAGTGCCGTCCGACGGTGCGCATCACGTCCGAGGAGAGAGGAGTCATCATGCAGGCCCCGCCCAAGCCTTCGTCCTTCGCCATCCGTTGCCTCAGGCTGTGCGCCGTCGCGCTGCCGCTGCTCGGCCCCGCGCTGCACGCGGGCGATGCACCCCCGGCGCCCGCCGTGGCGCTCGTCGAGCGCGCTCTGCCTGGGACCTCGGCGGAGAGCTTCAGCAGCGGGGAGGAACTCTTCGAAGCCGTCCTGGCGAGTGAGTTGTTCCTCAGCGGGCAGGCCGGCCCCTTCGACGTCTACCTGATGAAGACCGGGCCGCAGGCCAAGGAGCGCGCGGCCGAGAAGCTGCTGGCAGAGTTGCTCGAGGCGCTGCAACCCGCCGCCGCCGTGCTCGAGCGCAACTGGCCGGCTGGTGGCGGCGGCCTGATCTCCGCAGCGCGCCTGCCGCTGGTGCTCACCGAGAGCGAGCGCGGCGAAGACAGCTTCAACGAGCTGATCGCGCTGCTCGACCACTGCGAGAAGCTCGGATACTCAGGTTGGCATCCACTCAACCTCGTCGACACGCCGGCCAACCGCGCGGCGGAAGTCGTGCGCACGTGGAAGGTGCAGCTCTTCAACCTCGCGCACCCCACCATCGATCAGCGCCGCAAGGAGTGGGTCGAGCATGGTGTCGGGTACTACAGCTTGGCCTTTGTGACGAACCGCGCGCTGCGTCAAGGCTCCTGGGGCATGGTTCCGCCCTGGCTCGCGCACGGGTTGATCGACGAGCTCGACATCGCGGCCTACGGCAAGGCCTGGGTCGGACAAGAGAGCTGGACCGCGCAGACGCCCGGTTGGTATCGCCCGGGTTGGTCGGGCTTCGTGCCGCAGGGCCAGACGCCGCCGCCGCCGGTCACCGGCCCGCCCGCCGTGCTCGCCGTCACGGTGAAGGACACCGGCGACCCGTGGTTGTCCTTCAAGGAGAGCACCAGTCGCCACTGGAGTTCGCTCGTCGCCGACCTCAAGACCGAAGCGCCGGCCAGCTTCCAGCGCGCTGCGCAGACGGAGAGCTTCTTGCCGCGCGACCGAGCCGCCGCGCGCTGCCTCGTGCACCTGCTGTTGGCCGACGGTTCGGGCGAAACGCCGCTGTTCACTTCGCTGCTCGATCAGAGCGCCACGGTGCCGAGCCACGGCATGCCCGACAGCGAGCCGTTGCCGGTGCTCTTCGCCCGTGCACTCGGCGGCGTCGCTGAGGTCAACCGGCTCGAGTCGATCGACAGCGCCAGCTTGCTGCGCGAGCTCGGGCAGGACGACCTGCTCGCACGTCTCGAAAAGCACGGCGCCCAGGCAGCCTTGGCGCTCAACGATCACCGTGCGCAGTCCGCCTGGTTGATGACCCAGCCGAAGTACGACAGCGCCGCGCGCCTCGAGCTCTTCCAGGCGTTCATGGAGATCGAGCACGTGCAGCAACTCGCCGAGTGGCGCGCGATCGCTCCGCAGCTCGACGCCGGCCTGGGCTCAGCGCTCGAGAGCTCCAAGCGTTATCCTCGCAGGTCGAAGGATTTCGAGCCGCTCCTGACGGCTTTCCGCCAGGGACTGCTCTCCGACCCGAGCGAGGCCACCGAAGCTGATGACGACGACGGTCGCACGTCCAAGTCGCGCTCCCGCCGGAAGCGCTGATCTTTGAGCGACGAGAGCGCACCGACACCGCCGGGCGATTCGGCGACGGCTCCGGAGTCCCCCGCCGACGTCTCGGTCTTACTGCGACAGCTCGGCAACGACAACGCCGAGGAACGCCGCGCAGAGTTGTTCCAAGTCGTCTACGCGCAGCTCCACGATCTCGCGCGTCAGAAGATGCGCAAGGAAGCGGCCGGGCACACGCTGCAAGCCACGGTGCTGGTGCACGAGGCGTGGATGCGACTGGGCGGCAACGACGATGTGGCGTGGAGCAACCGCGCGCACTTCTTCGGCGCGGCGGGCGAGGCCATGCGTCGCATCCTCGTGGATCACGCGCGCAAGAAAGCCAGCGCCAAGCGCGGTCGCGACTTCAAGCGTCTCCCGCTCGACGGCCTCGAGTTGTTCGAAGCCGACAACAGCGATCTCGTGCTCGCGGTCGACGACGCGCTCGCGCAACTCGAGACCTTCGACGAGCGTCTCGCCGAAGTCGTGCGCCTGCGCTTCTGGGCCGGCCTCGACGAACAAGAGACCGCTGAGTTGCTGGATCTCTCGCCGCGCACCGTGCGCCGCGACTGGAAGCTGGCGCGCGCTTGGCTCGCGCGCGAACTCGAGGTCTGAGCCGGGCGAGTACGGACACTCAGGGCAGCGGCGCGAACTCTCCGGGCGTGTCGTCGTCGGGGGGAGTTTCGCGCAAGGTCACGAAACCGTCGGTGTCGACGGAACCGAAGTCGTCGGTGAGCACGGAACGGTCGTCGTCGGCCAGCGCCCATCCACCCCAGCGTCCACCGAAGGAGCGCAGACGTTCCGCCAAGCCGGGCGCCACGATGCGCAAGCGGCCCATCGCACCGAAGGGGAGCGTGTTGCCTTGCTCGTCCACGGCGACCACGCTCGTTCCAGCGAGCGGATGACCCACGGTGCCATGACGTGTGCCGCGTTGGTGCACGCCGGGCCCGCGCACGTCGGGCGTGTTGAGCGTGATCAGGCCGCCGACTTCCGAGGCGGTCCAGCAGGCCAGCGGGCTCAGGCCGAAGCGTTCGGCGAAGGCGGCGCGCAAGTCGGCGTCGAGCGGGGCCTCGCCGCAGAGCACGAAGCGCAGCGCGCCGAGCGTTTCAGGGCGCGCGTGTTCGAGCAACGCCGCGAGCAAGGCCGGGTTCGCAGGCAGTGCATCGAGCTTGGCGCGACGGATGAAGCGCGCGAGGGAACGTCGGTCGCTGGGGTCGGGATGCCAACCCGCGCGCAAGCCGCCGAGCAGCGGGAACCACAGGCTCGTGAGCTGACCGTAGACGGTCCACGTGGGGAGCACGCCGAGCACGCCGTTGTCTTCGTCGGCGCCGAGCACTTGTTGCAGCGCTTGCACTTGCAGCACGAGCTGACCGTGGGAGAGCGGCACGGGACGCGCTTGTTCGGTGCCCGCCGACGCGAAGACCACGCAGGCCGCGTCGCTGAGTTCCGGGCGCGCATCGCTGCCCAGCGAGAGCTTGAGCAGCGGCCACGGCGTGAGGGCGGCGAGGAAGGCTCGCCCGAACACTTGCCAACGCTTGAGGTCACGGCACAGCGGCGCGAGTTCGAACACGGGGAGTTCTTCGAAGAGCGCGGCGCCGCGGTCGCCTTCGAGCAGCGCACCTTCGGCGAGCAGTCCTGTGCACTCGGCTTGGTGCAGCGCGCGACGCAACGCCTCGAGCGGGAGTTCAGGGTCGAGCACGACAGGCACGCGTCCGGCAAAGAGCAAGGCGAGCTGCGCGAGCAGTTGATCGAGCGGGGTGTGCACGGCCACGGCCACGCGTCGACCTGGGCCGAGTTCGCGCCGCAGACGCGCAGCGAGCGCACGCGCGCGCGCGAGCAAGCCTGCGCTCGAGAGCGACGGTCGCCCCTGTTGATGCAAGCGCCGGCGTAGGTCACGACGTCGCTCACGCAGCAACTCGAGATGCAGCGGCAGGTGATCGCGCTGGCTCTCCTCCCAAGCCTCGGTGGCCAACTCGCGCAACGCCGCGCGCACCACGGAGGGCGGACTGTCGGCCGGCAAGGGCTCGCCGAAACTCACGCTCACCGGGTACGGGAAGGCGCGCGGCAGCTTCCAGATCAGGCGCCCGCGCTCGTGGCTCAACAGGCTGCCCCACAAGCCACCGAGGTGCACGGGCTGCAGCTTCACGTCGCGGCCCTTCACGATGCGCTGATAACCGGTGCGGAACGGGAGCATGTGACCCAGACGCGTGACGGCGCCCTCGGGGAAGATCACCACCATGCGCCCTTGCTCGACCGCTTCCCCCGCCGCCCCCAGCGACGCGTCGAGCTGCTCACGCCCATCGTTGCCCGACACGGGGATGCACCCCACGAGCTTGAACAGCCAGTGCAGCGGCCACCACTCGTAGTAGGGCCGGTACATCAAGTAGTGCAAGCGCCGCGTGGTCACGGCTTGCAGCACGAGCGCGTCGACCCAACTCACGTGGTTGGCGAGCAGCAGCGCGCCGCCTTGCTTCGGCACGCGCTCGGCGTGCGCCACGCGGATGCGATACAGGCTGTGCGTGAGCAACCAAGCGAGGAAGCGCGCGAAGGCGTAGGGCAGCTGCCGCAAGGCGACGAGCGTGCCGACGAGCGACACCAAGGCCACGACCACGAACTGCTCGCGCACCTGAAGGCCCGTGAGCAACCACACCAGTGGCGCCGACGCCAGGATCCCGATCCACGAGACCATGTTCGCGAAGGCGGTGAAGCGTCCCTTGTCTTGCTCGGGAGCTTCGAGCTGCACGAGCGCCCAGACCGGCACCACGAACAAGCCGCCTGCGAGCCCGACCGCGAACACGAGCGCGAAGCTCAACCAGAGTCCGTCGGCGAAGAACTCGGCACCAGCCAGCGTGCCCGCTGCCACTGGCGACGGGTTCCAGGCTGCGAGCGCCAGCAGAGCCAGGCTCATGCCCATAGCGCCGACCGGCACGATGCCGAGCTCCACACGATCGTGCGACCAGCGCGCAGCCAAGGCGGAGCCCACGCCGATGCCGATGACACACACAGCGACCAACACGGAGGAGCCGGTGGTGTTGAGACCGAGCTCCTGGTCGCCGTACTCCACGAGTTGGAACTGCAGCAGGGCCGCGAGCAGGAAGAAGTGCCCCACGCCGGCCATGGCGTAGATCAAGGTGGGACGCGCGCGCACCTCCCGCCAGGTCTTCGCGAGATCGGGCAGCACGTTCACGACGAAGCGTTGCTCCGGGCGCGCAGCGGGCACGCGCGGCACGGCGAGCGATGTCAGGAAGCCGACGACCGCCACGCCCACCAGCACCATCGTGGCCAGCCCGGGGTCGCCAGGATTCTCGTCGGTGATCACGCCCGCCATGATCTGACCGCACACCACCGCGAACATGGTGAACATCTGCACCAGTCCGTTCGCGCGACTCAGCTCCTTCTCGGCGATGGTCTCGGCCAGGAAGCCGTACTTGCACGGTCCGAAGAAGGTGCTCTGCACGCTCATCAGGAACATCACGAACAACAAGCCCGCCAAACTGTGGCTGCAGAAAGCCCAGACACCGAGCCCCATCACGCCGACCTCGGCGAGCTTCGCCAAGCGGATCAACCCGCCCTTGCCCCAGCGGTCGGCGGTCATGCCCGCCCAGGCGGCGAAGAGCACGAAGGGAAGCGCGAAGAGCGCTTGCGCGCCGCCCCACCACGCATCCTTCTGCGCTTCGCTCGTGGTGGCTTCCGTGATGAAGAAGAGCAGCGCGAACTTGAACGCGTTGTCGTTGAACGCGCCCAAGAACTGCGTGACCACGTAGGCCGCGAAGCCGCGAGTGCGCAAGCCGAGGCGTTCAGGAGCCATGGGCGACGAGTCTACAAGGCGCGCCACGCAGAGCCGCACGTCAGCGCGGCGGGATTCCGAGGCGGCGTGGCATTTCGACGTGGGCTGCTAAGATCCCGGCCATGACGATCCAAGACGCGCACACCCACTTCTTCTCACGTCCGTTCTTCGAGGCACTCGCCGGTCAATCCCCGCTGCCCGGCAGCGTGGACGAGCGGCTCGACGCCGTGGCCAGCAAGGCCGGCCTGTCGTTGCCCGATGCGGATGTCGAGGCGCACACGGCGCGCTGGCTCGCCGAGATGGATCGCCACGACGTGACGCGCATGGTGAGTTTCGCGAGCTTGCCGCAGGAAGCCGACGCCGTGGCCGCCGGTGCGCGCGCGTCGGGCGGACGCCTGCTGCCCTACACGCTCGTGAACCCCGCCATGGAGCAGGCGCCGGCCTTCACCGCCAAGTGCCTCGGCGAGCTGGGCTTCCGCGGGCTGCTGCTGTTCCCCGCCATGCATCACGTCGCCGCCGACGACCCGCGCTGCAACGCGATCTACGAGCTCGCCGCGCAACACGAGGCACCGGTGATCGTGCACACAGGCATCTTGCAGGTGAAGCTGCGCGACCTGCTCGGCTTGCCGCGTCCCTTCGATCTCTCTTTCGCGCACCCGCTCTCGCTCGTGCCCGCGGCGAACCGTCACCCCAAGGTGCGCTTCGTGCTGCCGCACTTCGGCGGCGGCTTCTTCCAAGAGGCACTCATGACGGCCGTGCAGTGCGAGAACGTGCTCTTCGACACGAGCTCGAGCAACGCCTGGATGGCCACGGACCCGAGCGGGCTCACGCTCGAACGCGTGTTCGCCGCGGCGCTCAACGTGGCCGGCGCGCAACGCATCTTGTTCGGCACCGACTCGTGCACCTTCCCGCGCGGCTACCGCGCCGATGTGCGCGATGCGCAACTCGCCGCCATGGAAGCCGCCGGCGCCGACAGCACCACCGTGGACGCGATCATGGGTGGCAACCTCGCGGCGCTGTTGCCCGAACGCAGCAACCACTGACGGCAGGCTGAAGCGGGAGCTGAAGTGCGGGCCCCGCCCGGCTCGGTTCAGTCGCTGGTCGGCGTCTCGGGTGCGGGTTGCGGCGCGCCGGGCGCTGACTGCAGCTTCGCAGCGGGTGCCGCTTGCGGGTTCGCCGCGCGCTTGGCCTGCAGGTTGCGGCCCAGGTCGGCGATCGTCATCGAGTACACGCGTTCCATGAGCGTGCGCCGGAAGTTGAGCCACTCGTCGTGCATCGGACAGGGTTGCTCGTCGTTGCACTGGTCGAGGCCGAGCACGCACACCTTGGCGATGTCGCCGCCGTTCAGCGCCGCCACGAGTTCGTGCACCGTGATGCTCTCTGGATCCTTGGCGAGCTTGAAGCCGCCGCCGCGCCCTTTGGCCGAGTCGAGCACCTCGATGCGCGCCAGGCGATGCAGGATCTTGCCCAGGAACTGGCGCGGGATGTCGGTGATCTCGGCCAGATCGCGCGCCAGCACGCGCTCTCCCGGTTCCAAGGTCGCGATGTGAGCCAAGGCTCGCAGGGCGTACTCAATGGTGGCCGAGTAGATCATGGTGGCTGGGACTCCCGTGCGTGCGCGTGCGCTCGGAGTCTATCAACAATGGCCGCATTCCCCGCGCGTCCTCGGGTGCGTACCATCGCGGCATGACTCAGACCGCACTCCACTCCCTCGAGAGCTGGCGGGACGCCCTGGCGGCGCACCCGCGCGTGTTGCTCTTCAAGCATTCGCCCATCTGCCCCGTGAGCACCGCGGCCCACTCCGAGTGGGAACGCTTCCGCGCGGGTCAGCCCGAACTCGACACGCTCTTCGTGGACGTGATCCGCGACAAACCCACCGCGCGTGGGCTCGCGAGCGAATGCGGCGTGGCGCACGCGTCGCCACAAGTGATCTTGTTCGTGGACGGCGCGCCGGTGTGGAACGCCTCGCACGGCGAGATCACGGCGGGCGCGCTGACCCAAGCGTGGGAGTCCGCGTGATGCGCGGACGCGAGCGCGTCGCGTGCGCGCGAAGCCTTGCGCAGCTCCAACACTCTGCGTACCTCGCCGCGCGACGCTCCGCGCTGGTCGTCACGATCCTGATCGTGAGCGCCTGCGGTTCGGGAGACAGCGCTGCCGAGACCACCGCGCCGCCCGCAACGAACACCACGCCGCCGAACACCGGCGCCCCCGCAGTCGAGTCCGTCACGAACCAAACGGGTCAAGCCGCGCCGGAACAACTCGCCGGCACCTGGTGGGTGTTCGTGCCCGAGCAACCGCAACGCGCCTTCCGCGCCACGCTCGTGGCCACGGATCACGAACAACACTTCCGCGGCTCGTGGGTCAGTTTCGATTGGCGTGGCACGAGCCGTCCCGAAACTCTGCATCGCATGACGAAGCCCGTGGAGATCCAGGCCGAACACAGCGATGGCCGACTGTTCGTGCGCGGCCCTGCGCCGCAGATCGATGCCACCAGCGGGCAGCCCACGGGCGCGCACGGAAGCTGGGAGTTGCGCGTGCGCTTGGCCAGCCTGCCGGGCGAACCGTTGCGCTTCACCGGGCGCTTGTTGCGTCACGACGACAGCGCCGAAGACGAAGGCCTCGCCGCCGAAGTCAGCAAGAGCTTCGAGGCCTACAGCGGCTGAGCAGAGCCCCCCCCGCACTCGGCGCGCGCCGCTCAGCGCGCGAAGAGCTGCGTCGGGTCGCGGAAGGCTTTGAACTCGAGCGCGTTGCCGCTGGGGTCGCGCACGAAGCAGGTGGCTTGTTCGCCGACCTCGCCGACGAAGCGCAGCCCCGGTTCGATCAGGAAGCGCAGGCCCGCCCCGCGCAGCCGCTCGACCAAGGCATGCCACTCGTCCATCGGTAAGACCAGGCCGAAGTGACGCACGGGAACTCGCTCGCCGTCGACATCCGTGCACGCTTCGGTGGACGCTTGGTTCGCAGCGGGCACGAGGTGCGCCACGATCTGGTGCCCGCGGAAGTCGAAGTCGACCCACTGCGCGCTGGAGCGACCTTCGGCGCAACCCAGGATGTCGCCGTAGAACGCGCGCGCCGCGGCCAAGTCGTGCACCGGGAAGGCCAAGTGGAAGGCAGGCGCGCTCATGCCTCCGCCCGCCTAGGGACGCTCGCGCTCGCCGGGCTTGGGTTGGTCGGCGCGCATGCGCTCGTCGGGATCCACGTAGTCGGGCGGGCCGATCGGCTCCTCGAGCTTGCCGAGCTTCCTCTCGAGATCGCCGCGCACTTCCTTGAACCAGTCGCGCCAGTCGTTGTCGTAGCGGTCCGACCAGGGCGGGCCGAGCTTGCCGATCTTCTCGGAGTACACGATCAGCGCGTCGTGGATGATGCGAGCGGTCCTGGTGAAGTTGTTGCCCTCGTCGTCGTCGGAGAGCGCTTCACCACCGAACACGTTGGTGGTCTTCACCACCAGCTCCACGGCCTCGTAGCTGCCCAGTTCGAGCAAGGCGGTGCTGAGTGGCCCGACCAACACCTCGGCCAGCCGTCCTTCACCAGTGCCGGGCTTGAGCGTGCGCAACTGGTCGACCAGGATGTCGACGGCCGCGTCCGAGGTGTGCCGCCCCACGACGACACACGCGTTCTCGTAGAGACGCGCCGCTTCCTGGAACACGGCGCGGTTCTCATCGCCCGGACGGGTCGCGTACTTGGCCGCCGTGTTGCGCAGGTCGTCGATGACGTCTTCCATGCCGTCGAGCGTGGTGTCCACGTGCCGGCCCCAGGAGAGCGCCACGATCGCGGCGGCCACGACCTCCATCTCATCGTCGCCGAGCGCGATCTTGAGCTGGCGCGCCACGAGCTTGCTCGCGCCCTCGTCGTCGGCCAGGTCGCGCGTGGCGAAGCCGTAGGCGTTCACGGCGTCGGCGCGCGTCTGCGGATCCGAACGGGCAATCCCCTTCTTGTACTCGTCGCGCAGGTCGCGCTCTTTGGCTTCGGCATCTTGCGGCGCGAAGGGAGCCGCGAACACGGCGGCAGCGGTGAGGAGCAGTGCGAACATGACAAGGTCTCCCAGCGGAGTGCGGAGGGGTGTGGCGGGCAGCCGTGGCCGAGTGTAACCGTTGACCTGCGTGGACCCTGCGGCCGGGCCGGCGCGGTGGAGCTCGCCCTGGACGACGCACGTGGCACCGATCCGACCCACACGATGCTCACGCAAAGCAGCCCTCCAAGGTGCACGTCCGCAAGCAGGCCTCGAACCGCGGCGTCCCGTGCCTACAATCGCGCCCCATCACCGCTCCCCCCATCACGAGGTACAGCCTGTGGCACTCACGAACATCGGTCCCGTCGAGAACTTTCCCGTGGGCAAAGGCGTGCGCGTGGAGGTCGGCGGCAAGACGATCGCCGTGTTCAACACCACCGGTCAGTACTACGCCATCGACGACATGTGCCCGCACCGCGGCGCGAGTTTCGCCGACGGCCCGATGCAAGGCACCACGGTGACCTGCCCGCTGCACGGCGCCACAGCCGAAGTGCGCACCGGCGCCTGCTCGCCCCCGTCGCCCAGCGACGTGGAGACCTACGACGTGAGCTGCGACAGCACGAGCCTGTTCGTGGACATGGACTGAGCGCTCAGCCGCGCAGCTCGCGGTAGGCGTCCTGGCTGTAGTCGTCCACCGCGACGGCGCGCGCGCGCGCCTTCTGCGCGTCGTTCCAGAGCATCGCTTCTTCGCCCTTGATCACGCCGAGGCTGAGCGCGCGGCTGGTGAGCGATTCACCTTCGCGCGGTTCATCGAGGCGGCCATCCTTGAGGGCTTCACGCAGGCGCTTGTCGATGCCGGCGGCGGCCACGATCTTGGCGCGCGCGAACTCGAGGAAGCCCAGACCGGGTTCGTCTTGCGGCGGCGTGTGCACCAGCGCGCTGTGACGCAGGCGCGTCTCGCTCTCGTCGAGCAAGGAACGCGCGACCTTGAGTGCGGTGCGATCGCTGGCCCCTTTCCGACGCGCGCCGAGTGGGAACAGCAGCGGGCGCAGCAACCACGCGGCCGGGCGCAACGGCAGGTTGTCGAGGATGCCGGCGAGCGCGTTGGCGATGTTCTGATCGGCTTCGGCGCACGCGTGTTGCATGAACGGCAGGTCGTCGGGGCGCTCGCCTTCGTCGAGGAAGCGCTTGAGCGTGGCGGAGCTCAGGTACATGCCGGCGAGCGCGTCGGCGAAACGGCCGGCGAGCATCTCCTTGCGCTTGAGGTCGCCGCCGAGCGTGGCCATGGCGGTGTCGGCGAGCACGGAGAAGGCCGCGCTCCAACGCGACAGGCGCGACAGTTCCTTGCGGGTGGCGCGTGAACCGCGCGCGCTGTTCGCCGGCAGGAAGGGCAACAGTCCGCGCGTGAAGGCGCGCACCACGTTGCACAACACGAAGTTCACGTGACCGAAGAAGGCTTTGTCGAAGCGCACGAGGTCGTCGTCGTCGACAGCGGCCATCTCGTCTTGCACGAAGGGATGACAGCGGATCGCGCCCTGCCCGAAGATGATCATGGTGCGCGTGAGGATGTTCGCGCCTTCCACGGTGATGCCGATGGGCACAGCCATGTGTGCGCCGGCGAGCACGTTGGCCGGACCGCGCGAGATGCCCGCGCCGCCAGCGATGTCCATGGCGTCGTTGATCACGTCGCGCATGGTGTTCGTGCAGTAGGCCTTGGCCACGGCGGAGAGCACCGAGGGCTTCTCGCCCAGGTCCACGCTCGAACTCGTGAGCTTGCGCGTGGCGTCGATCATGTAGTTGCGCGCGCCGACTCGGCCGAGCGCTTCGCCCACGCCTTCGAACTTGCCGATCGACAAGTTGAACTGCTTGCGCACGAGCGCGTAGGCGCCGCTGTAGCGCACGGCCACTTGGCAGCAGCCACTGCTGAGCGACGGCAACGAGATCGCGCGGCCGGCGGCCAAACAGTCCATGAGCATGCGCCAACCTTGGCCGGCCATGGCGCGTCCGCCGATGAGCGCTTCGTCGAGCGGGACGAACACGTCGCGGCCCCAGCTGGGACCGTTGTGGAAGGGAATGCCGAGCGGGTCGTGGCGCGAGCCGATCGTGATGCCCGGCAGATCGGCGGGCACGAGCGCGCAGGTGATGCCGCGGTCTTCGTCGTCGCCGATGAGATGTTCGGGGTCGTAGAGCTTGAAGGCCAGGCCGATCACCGTGGCGATCGGACCGAGGGTGGTGTAGCGCTTGGCCCAGCTCAGGCGCAGGCCCAGCACCTCTTCGCCCTTCCACTGGCCTTTGCAGACCACGCCGCGCGCTTCCATGGCGGCCGCGTCGCTCCCGTTCTCAGGACCGGTGAGCGCGAAGCAGGGCATCTCTTCGCCCTTGGCGAGGCGCGGCAACCAGTAGCGACGCTGCTCGTCGGTGCCGTAGTGCAACAGGAGTTCGGCCGGGCCGAGCGAGTTGGGCACCATCACGGACACGGAGAGAGCGGTGCTGCGACTGCTCAGTTTGGTCACGACGGCCGAGTGCATCGCGGCCGAGAAGCCCAAGCCGCCGTACTCCTCGGGGATGATCATGCCGAAGAAGCCGTGGCGCTTGAGGTGCGCCCACACGTGCTCGGGGAGGTCGGCGGCTTGCACGGCGTCGTAGTCGCGCATGAGCGTGCAGGCTTGCTCGACGGGGCCGTCGAGGAAGGCGCGTTCACGCTCGCTGAGCGGAGGGAGCGGCGCGTCGAGCAGACGCTTCCACTTGGGCGCGCCGGAGAAGAGTTCGCCGTCCCACCACACGGTGCCGGCCTCGAGCGCCGCGCGTTCAGTGTCGGAGATCCGGGGCAGGATCGGCGCGAGGATGGTCTTCACGCGGGCGCTCAGGACGGTGCGTCGCCAAGCGGGAACACCGAAGAGCGCCGCGGCCGCGAGGAAGAGCACGAGCAGGAAGTACCACCAGCCGCCGGGGGCAGTCGAGGCAACGTCGCCCGCAGCACCGGCCGCGACCTGATCCCCGGACGTCGCGCAGGCCCAGAACAGGATCAATCCACCGACGACCCAGGCCAGGTAGCCGCGCCCGAGGAAGGCCAGCACGATGGCGACGAGGAAGGCGAGGGCGGTGAGCATGATTCGAGTCCGAGTGGGCGGCCCGCGAGCTAGAGCGGGCAGTGAGATGAAACGAGATGTCAGCCGAGGAGGTGCTGGTGAGCCACGCCCCGAGGCCAGATCGCCTGGGGTGTGTGCCCGATGATGACTCGCGCGAAGGCCGGATGGAATGCGCCCTTATCGGCAGGATCCGGGGGGGACCTGGGGGTGATCGCGTCATGCCGCCAGCCACTCTCAGAACCACCTCAACCTTGACTGCCCTGTCACCTCAACCTAGCGTTGAGGTCGAGAAGGAAGGGTGCGGCGCTGCAGAGCGACGTTTGGGCGGGACCGCTGCGAGATGAGCGGGTGCGCTCTGTCTGCAGCGGCCGGGCAGCGAAGCGAGGCGTGTGATGCAAGCCGAAGGGCTACCTCAACGAATCCAGCGTGCCACGGGTGACGAGCAGTTCGCATCGCTCGACCTGTCGTCGACGGCAGAAGTGGATGCCGCCTGCTCCGCCCTGCTCACACGTCTCGACGAAACGAATGACTTCGAGTGCGCCGCGCTGATCGCGGACCTGGCTGGTGCGCCGCTCGCGGTGGCCGCGCAGGAACTCGCGAACGAACTCGGTTTGGGATTCTCGCCCGACGACCTGGTGGTTGCGGTGCTCGGCGAGCTCATGGCTGAGATGCCGCTGCAACCGCGACGCATCAAGCACTTCCTCGGGCACGCGAACGACCGCATGCGTGCAGCCGCCGAGCTAGCCGTAGACCAGATCTCAAGCACCGACTGGCTCGCGAGCAACGCCTCATCCGACGGGCAAGCCGAGCCATGGATCGCGCAGCCGCCTAAGGCACAGCGGGATCGAATGTTTCAAATGTGTTTCCACCGACTGGCCGCCGACGACCGCCGCCTGCTGCGCCTCGTCGAGACAGAAAAGTTACCGCTCGAGAAGGCGGCGGATATCCTTGGGCTCTCGCGGACCAGCGCCGCAGCAGCCTTCGACACCGCGCGCCTGAACTTGCTGCACGCACTCGAAGAAGCCGCCGAGAACGGGAGGCCTTCATGACCGACCCAGAACATCTCCAAGTCGCTGTCGGCGAAGCACTCGAGTTCCTCGGGCGCGCAGGCAAGAGCGACGGCGCAGGAACGCAGCTGGCCGAGCGAGCAGTGAGTCGCGGCGACGCCAAGGTACGCAAGCAACTCGCGGACGCGGTTTACGACTTGGCGCGGCGGTGCGTGCAGGCGCATGAGAAGACGGGGACTGCTCTGCTGTTCGGGATGCAAGAGATGCAGTCGGCGCCGAAACTCACGCAGGCGATCGGCAGCCTCGCCAACCGCGCTGCGGTCGCGGATGGCGACGTGACCGTGATTGCCCCAGCTGTAGACTCGGCTGAACCCCTGCAGCAGGCAATTGAGGTGCTCGAGCGCCTCGAAGGGCGAACCGATTCGTGGAAGGCCTTGGTCGCGTGGGAGGCCATGACGCGTCACGACTTTGAGACCGCACTGAGATGGAGCCTTGAGCTCTCAAAGAGCGCTGCGACGGAGATGGCACGGCAGGGAGGCGTCCAGTCCGCGGCCAAGGCTCTGATCGATCTCCACAGACTCCCCGAGGCAGAGCAGCTGCTCAAGGAGACCGCCGAGGCGCACGGCGAGAGCGACCTACTCCTCTTCAACCTTGCCTTCGTCCACGCCGCTCAGGGACACCTCGCGGAGTTCGAGCGCGTTGCATCGGCGTTTAGAGACTGCCCACGGCAAACTGCCTCAATGGAAACTTGGTCAGAGGCAATCGAGGACCAGCTCGAGGAGTTCTGCCGGGCGACGAACCTGAGCGCCAATGACATCCGACAACTCTTCGGTGTAGAGCAGCCCCACGGAGGAGCGGCTCCATGAATGAGATCGGAACTGTAGTCCGCAGCAAAGGCAAGTTGGGCACAACTTGTCGATACGCGGCCGCCTGCTTGCTCTGTGGATTCCTCTCCATCTCGGCGCTTGCCAACGGCGGGCTCGGTCTTCTCCCGCCACGCCAGACGCCGAGCAGCCCTGGGGTCAAAGACCCGGGCAATGATCACGCACATGGCCAAGGTGGCATCATTGTGGAGATGCGCCCGTCTTACAGCCCCGTCGTTGTCGGGACTGTGGAGACACGCCGAGTCGTCGCGCGCGACGCGCGTGGGCGGATCGTCGCGATCGGCAGCATCGGCAGCGCCAGACAAACAGTGCTCCGCGTTCCGCGCGGAGGCGTGGTGCGACTGCAGATCGAAGGCGTGCACAGTTCCGCGATCGTTCGAGAAGGCGCTCGTGTCGTCGTGACGCTCCGGTAGGAGCTCATCAACATCGAGCTGTCTACACGACTCCGCATCGCTCATGGAGCAGCGGTGGGGCGACTCCGTTCAGGACGTCACTGACGCAGACGAGACGCAGGCTCGTGAGACTCCCGCTCGCGGCGAGAGCGCACGGGCGCGCAGGGTCGTCGCACACCGCGCCATCTCAGCTGCACGCGCCACGCACTCACTCCACCACCACCCGGCATTCTGCGCCGTGGCCGAAGGTTTCCGGCGTGTACATTTCCTCGGCGAACAGCGGGGGCAGAACGTACTCGCCGGGCGCGGTCGCGCGCGCGACGTAGCTGTACTCGTGGATGCCGGCGGGCAGTGAGCTGGCGAAGACCTCCACGCGTTCGTCGCGCAGGTTCGCGTGCTCGTACCAGCGCCATGACCACCACCACGGGCGGCGCAGCTTGTGGGCGACGGGCTCCACGCTCGCGCTCACGGGCAGGTCGGGGTTCAGGACCTCGAGGCCCGAAGGCAGCGCGTCCACCAAAGCCACGTGATGACGCGCCGACTCGGCGAGCAGCTCCAGGTGCACGCGCACGCTGGCGCCGCGGCGGATCACCCACGTGCCGTCGTCGCGGCGGCGCACGTCGCTGGGGTCATCGATCGCTTCGTAGCGACGCGACACTTCGAAGCCGGCGTCGCGCGCGGCGACGCGCTCGTGGGCACCCGGCGCGTAACGCAGCCCGACCCGCCACCACATCCGCCCCACGCCTTCGCGTTGCAAGGTCACGTTCGTGTCGCGCTCCGCAACGAGCTCCGCAAGCTGCGTCATCGGGAGCGACAAGCGCTCGCTGCGGGTCTCGCGGCCGGCGAACTCCTCGCTCATCAGACCGGTGTCGCCGAGCCAAGCGCGCGCCGTGAAACTGGGCAGCTCCGACTCGAGCGCGGCGAAGGCCGCCTGCAGACCGAGCAACACGAAGAGGTCTTCCTGCGTGGACCCCCAGGCGCCGCGACGACGATGCGCGAGCAATCCCTTCACCACCTTCTCGATGAGCGGGTTCTTCGGGTCGACCGTGATCAGCGCTTCGAGCAACAAGCCGTCCGTGCGGCGCTCGCCGTGCAACAAGACCGCGCGCTCGTCGCTTTCATAGCGGGAGACGAAGCGCGCCTCGCTGGCCGTCTCGATCGCGCGATCGTTGACCACCCTGAGCACGTCGTCGCAGAGTTCCTCGAGCGCGCCGTCGGCGTGCAGGATCGGGAGCGTCCACGCCAAGACTTCCAGGGGGAGCTCATCCAGCGGACGCGCGTGCAGCAAGTCGAGCAGGTCGCCGCGCAGCGTGTGGCCCGCACGCCAGCGGGTGTTGAGCGCGGAGGCGCGGATCACGTAAGCGGCCTCGGTGCTGAGACGTTCGTGCTCGACCGCCAGGCGGAGCTCGCCGGGCAGCGTCTTCTGCAAGAAGTCGAGCGCCTTGCTGAGCACGCGCGCGGGCACGTCGCGGCCGGCGTCGGCGCAGCGCTGCAACACGTGCGCCACGTGCGCGCTCAGGTAGAGCCTGCGCCAGGGAGCGCCCGCGTAGTCGGAGTCGGGCCAGAAGCGGAACATGCCGTTGCGCTCCTGCGCCTGGCCGAGCTTCTCCATGTCGGCTTCGAAGGAGGCGGCGCGCGCGTCGGCGTCGGGCAACCCCGGCGCCTCGAAGGCTTCGAGCACGTCTTGCAAGGCCACCAGGGCGAGCTGCCGCGAGGCGCGCTGCTCGGTGCAGGCGTACGGATAGGTCGAGAGGTTCACCACGGCGTCGGTGAGCGAGGCGAAGGCGGTGGACGCCACGTCGACACGTAGCTCCCCCACTTCGGGGCGTGCGTCGCTCGGCACACGTAAGGGGATCTGCGTGGCCGCGTCGCTGTCGGAGTTCCCGTAGATCGCGAAGGACTCGAGCGTGGTCGGACGTTCCACCACGAGCGAGGTCGAGAGCGCATCGTGGCGCGACGGGTCCTTCGCGTCGGTCAACACGAACAGCAAGCGCGCCACCCCCGAGCGCGGCGCGCTCACCGGCAGCAACAACTCGACGCGATCGTGCGCAGGTACCGTCAACTTGCGACCGCGCGCCTCCGCGCTCAACTCCAGCACGCTCGCCTCCAGCGCGAGTTGCACCTCGGCGGCGCTGTCACCATCGTTGTGCAACACCACGGGCAGCGCAGCGCGATCACCCTGGCGGAGTTGACGCGGCAAGCTCGCGCGCACACGCAGCGGCTTGCTGCTTCGCAAGCTCGACTCCCCAAAGCCGAAGCGCGAACCGCGATCAGCAGCCACGACCATCACGCGCCAACGCGTGAGCCGATCGGGCAGGCTGACCTCGGCGCGCACGCAACCGTTCTTGTCCGTGCGCAGGGCGGGCAAGAAGGCGGCGAGCGGCGCGAGGTTCTCGCGCACGCCGATCGCGGGAGCGTTGTCCGACCCCGCCGCGCTCTGCTTGGGCGCCGCGGGCGGTGCCGAAGCGCGCGCCACGCTGCCACCACCTCCTAGGTAACCGAGGGCAGCCAGCTCGGTCCTCACGCTGTCGTCGGCTGAGTATCGCAGCGAGTTCGAGCCTTCATCGGGCGCGAAGCTCTCGTCCTCGTGATCACCGACCGTGAGCAACAGCACCTCGTGCCCTGGCGCGGCGAGTCGGTCGCGTGCGGACTCGTCGAGCTCGAGCAGCTGCACGAAGCGTCGCAACCACACGCTTTCGATGCCTGCATCACGCGCCGGGTAGAACGAAGGCAGCGGATCGCGGAAGTCGTAGCCGCCCGCGACGTGCACCGATTCGTCGACCACGATGAGCGCCACGTTCGCGTCGCTGAGCGCCTTGCCCTCGTTGTCGCTCACACAGACCTGCACGCCCACGGTGGCGCCGGGCTGTGCGACCGACGACTCGGGCGCGACCTCGACGCTCAACCTGCGAGCGTCGATCGACACAGGCAACTCGAGCTCCGCCACGGCGTAAGCAGGTTGTGGCGGCGCGTGATCCCGCGCCTTGCCCGCACTGTCGACGCGCGGGCGTTGACCCACCAGGCCCAGCGAGAGATGCAGCGTGGGGAGATGTGCGTCGAGCAAGGGCACTTCGAGCACGGCGCTGCCGCCTTCCAGCGCGATCACTTCGGTGCCGAGCCGACCCGAACGGCCGAGGCTCAACTGTAAGGTGCCGCGTTCGAAGGGCGCGAGCACGAGCACTTCGGCCACGTCGCCCACGGAGTAGCTCTGCTTGTCGGGGATCAGCAGCAGCTCTTCGGCTTCCACGCGGCTGGGGCGCTCCACGTCGTTGGCGCCGGCCACCCAGAAGCTCAACTCGGTCTGTGAGACGCGCTCCTCGCTGTCGCGCACGCTCGCGCGCACGACCCACGATCCGGCGCGTCCCACGCGCAACGCTTGCTCGCGACCTTGCGCTGCCGAGAGCAGCTCGATGTCTTGCACGTCGCGCTCCTCGGCCACCCACGCGCCGTCGTTGCCGGGCACCCACTCTTGACGGAACACGTGCAGCGCAACGGGCGTGTCGGCCTGCGCGACGCCTTCCAGATCCGTGACCACGAACTCGAGCGGGAAGTCTTGGTCGGCGCGCACGAAGCTGCGTGCGCTGCGCAACCCGACGCTCAGTGCCGCGGGATGCACGATCGTGTCGGCGCGCGCGGCCCACTGTTGCGCATCGCTGTCGGTCACGACGGCCTCCACCTCGAGCATGCGCGGGTAGGCAGGCTCCACGCCTTGCAAGTCGGCCACGACGCGGTGCTCGCCGTGCGCGTCGGTGAGCCCGTCGAATTCAGCGAGCGGCTGCTGCACGACGAAGCCTTGCGTCCAGCCTCCGAAGCACGACCAGCCGCGCCACCACGGCGTCCACGCGCCGAAGTTCCAACCGTCCCAACCCACGGGACGCCAACTCGCGGCGCGGTCGCGCAACACCCAGGACACCGGGGCCTCACGCACGCTGCCACCCGCGAAGTAACTGGCGCGCGCGGCGATCGGCAGGCTCTGGCCTACCAGCGCGCGCGCTTCGGGCAGCGTGAGCGTGACCTCGTATTCCGGGCGACGGAACTCCGCCACCGTGAGTCGGTGCTGGCTGTTGCTCTGCGCGCCGTCGGCGTCACGCAACTCAAGCTGCACGTACACGCTGCCGAGGTCGATCTCGGCGGGCAACTCGAACTGGAGCTGGAAGTTGCCGAAGGCATCGAGCGTGGCCGTGCCTGAGCCGACCTCTGCGCGGCGCGGGCTGTGCACGGTCCAACTCACGCTGAGCGTTTCGGCTCGCTCGAGCGCACTCGTGTCGCCGTACTTGCCCGGATCATGGCGACGCGCCCAACCGGTCACGTTCACCGTTTCGCCAGGTCGGTAGAGTCCGCGGTCATCGAGCGTGTGCCAACGGATGTCGCGCTCCCGGTCGACGCGCGTCCAGCCGTTGCGCCACCAGTTGCTCCACGAGTTGGCGGGCGCGATCATGCTGTCGCTCTCGTGCTCCACGAGCACGGCCAGCGCGCTGCGTTCGAGTTCCCTGCGGCCGGCCTGCAGGGTCTCGGGCGCGGGCAGCTCGAAGATCGCCAAGCCGCTGGCGTCGCTGCGCGCGCGCAACTCGGGCGAGCCGGCGGGTGTCCCGAGCACGCGCACCTCGGCGCCACTCACTGGCGTGCCGTCGAGCAGCGAAGTGACCCACACGGCGAGCTCGCCGTCGTCCACGAAGACACTCGCTGCCAGTTGCGTGCGCTGCACCCAGTACCAATGCCAACCGCGGATCTCGTGCGTCTCGCCGTCGAGGCGATCGCTCGCGCGCAGACCGAAGAGCGCGTGACCGCGGTCGTCGGGGAAAGCGTCGCCGAGGTCGAAGACCACGTCGAGCGGATCGGCGGCGGGATGTTCTTGGAGGCGCAGGCTGTCGTCGAACAACAGCTCTCCCATGGCGCGCGGATGCCAGGGTTGCGCACTGGTGCGTTGGCTGCGATCCAAACTGGCGAAGTCGAGGAAGGACTCAGGCGTGGTCGCGATCAGCGTGCGCTCCACCACGCCCACGTTGCGCGCGGTGAGCTTCAGCGCAGCGGGCTCGAAAGGGTCGAGCACGATCATCCGATCGCCCGGCAACAACACTTCCGAGGAGAACTCCCGCATCCTGAGCAAGCGACGCGAAGGCTCGGCGAGCTGTTGACCGTACACGTCACGCAAGCCCGTGCCCACGAAGAGGTGGTAGAACTCGCCCGCGGCAAAGGACCCCTTGAGCACGAGGTTGCGCCCGCGCAGCTCGACCTCGAGATCGGGCACGCCGGGGCGACACGTCACTTCGACCTCCGGCGCGCAGGCGGGGTCGAGCTCGTTGTTGGCCGCGATGGAAACCCACACGGGCGACGACGCTTGCGGCCAGGCCTTGAGCGTGTCGGAATCGAGTTCGAGCGGCGCGGGCGTGCGCCAGTTGAAGCGGCGCAGCGTTTCGGTGCGCCGCGGCCCCTCCAAGGACGGCATGCCCGGTTGCAACTCGAGTCGGAACATGCGCCCGAGCGGCAGCGTGTCGCGGGTGGTGAACAGCAGCACGGTGCCGTTCGGCGCGTCGTTCAGGAGGCGCGCTTCGGGGCTCTCGTCGTGGAGCTCTTCGGGCAGCACGAGCCGCAGCGGCCACTCGCGTTCGAGCCCCTTCTCGAGCAAGCGGATGTGCTCGAGCACCTGCGCCGGCTCGATGCGTTGATCGAACTGCAGCACGAAGACGCCGTCGACCGGTGTCACACCATCTTGCGCCGGAAGCGAGCGCTCCACCTGCAGCGGCGACGTGGACACGACCGCCTCGAAGCGTTCCTGCAGCGCGCCGCCGTTCGCCGAGCGCGTGCCCGCAGGCACCTCCACGTTGTAGTGCGTGGCGCCGGGCAGTCGCAGCTGCGGCTCGAAGACCAACACGCGCGGCTCGATCCAGCGCCAGACCCCCGGCGGTTGCGGATCGAGACGCACCGGCAGCGCGAGCGCCTCGACCTCCCCCAGCGAGGAGAGCGGCACCATCGGCTCCGAAAAGTTGAAGAGCAGCTGAGGCACGAGCTGCTGCTCGCCTACGGGAGCGAAGCGCAACACGCGCAGCGCGTCGGGTGCGGCGGCGGGATCGGTGTTCGTCGGGGCCGCGGGGAGCTCGTCTGCGGGCGGGAAGGTGGCCTGCTCTTGGTCGGGCGCGGGCCGTGGCAGCACCTGCGCGGGGAGCTGGGCCGTGTCGTCGAGAGCCTGCGGACGTAGGCCTGGCGTGCGCGCGAGCAAGGCTGCACGCGTGGCCTCGTCGAGCAACTCCTCGGTGGGGCTCGCTGCGGAGAGCCCCGCAAGCTCGGCGCTCGAAGTCGCGCTCTCTGCCCGGCTCGGCGCGTCGTCGTCGCCCCTGGGAGCGCTCGACGCAGCGGCCTCTCGCAAGGTCGCACGGAGCCCGGTCTGCGCTGCGTCAGCCGCGGCTTGCGAGCCGGACTCGGCGTCGTCCGGCACGCTCACACCCACCGTGATCTCAGACAGCGCGGAACCCGGCCCGCGAGCGGTGGGCCCACAACCGAGCACGAACAGCAACGCGATCCAGGGCAACGAGCAGCGAAGAGTCGGGTGACGCAGCATGAGCTTCTCCAAACACGATCGATTCCGGTTGTAACGCACCAGCGCGCGTGGCCTTAGTTCGCTTGCTAGGATCGCGGCTCGACCATCTGCTCGGAGCCCGACATGGCCAGCCTGTTCACGCGCATCATCGACGGCGAACTCCCCGGCCGCTTCGTCTGGAAGGACGAGCACTGCGTGGCGTTCCTCTCTATCGCGCCGGTGCGCCCGGGTCACGTGCTCGTCGTGCCGCGCGCCGAGATCGATCACTGGATCGACTGCCCGCCCGCGCTCGCCGCGCACCTGATGACCGTGTCACGCACCCTCGGCGAAGCGATCCAGAAAGTGTTCCGTCCCGAGAAGGTCGCGCTCACGATCCTGGGCCTCGAAGTGCGTCACACGCACCTGCACCTCGTGCCGATCCGCACCGAAGCCGACATGCGCTTCGCGAACGCCGACGAGAACGCCAAACCCGAAGACATGGACGCCGCCGCCGAGTCGATCCGAACCGCGCTGCGCGAAGCGGGTTGCGCGGAAGTCGCGGGCTGAGCGGCGCTGCAGAGCGCGAGCCCCTCGTTCTGCAGCGCCCACGACTCGCCGCGCCGGTGCGCCGCGCCCCGCCGGTGCCTCTCATCGGTGCCTCTCATCGGTGCGCCCCATCGGTGCGCCCCCCAATCTCCGCGATTCTCGGTAGACTCGCTAGCGCCGCTCAACGTCGTCTCGAACGAGCGTCATCGCGAGTCATGTCGAGGGAGCGAGGATGCTCAACACGTGCACGCTGACCTGTTGCTGGATCACGATGGTCGTCGCGTTGAGCCCGATGCTGAGCGCTCAGCAGCAGACGTATGTGAAGCCCATCTACGCGGAAGAGGATGATCGCTTCGGATCTGGCTTGGCCATCGCTGGCAGCACGGTCGCAATCGGCGCACACGGGGAATCGAGCTCCGCGCGCGGGATCAACGGTGAGATGAATCTCAACAATGCGCCCGCGAGCGGCGCCGTGTTCCTCTTCGAGCATGACGGTGTGCGCTGGAATCTCGACACCTTCGTGAAAGCCACCAACCCCGACATCGACGACCAGTTCGGGAGAATCTTCGACCTCGACGCGAACACGCTCGTCGTGTCCACGAACTACGAAGACAGTTCCGCCACAGGGATCGACGGCAACGAAGCCAGCAACTCAGCGCTGCAGTCAGGCGCGGCCTACGTGTACGTACGTCACGGCGGCACTTGGAAGGACGAGGCCTACCTCAAGGCCTCGAACGCCGAGGCCAACGATCAGTTCGGCATCAGCATCGCGCTCTCCGGCGATCGAGTGGCGATCGGCGCATGGGGCGAGTCGAGCGCAGCCGGCGCCGACGGTTCTGACAACTCCGAAGAGAATGCGGGCGCGGTCTACGTCTTCGTGCGTCACGACGGCGAGTGGGAGCAGGAGGCGCTGGTGAAAGCCAGCAACGCGGAAGCGGGCGATCGCTTCGGGCGCAACATCGACCTCGCGGGCGACACACTCGTGGTGGGTGCCGGCATGGAGGACAGCGCGGCCACCGGCATGAACGGTGACCGAGACGACAACAGCGCCGAGGACGCTGGCGCCGTCTACCTCTTCGAGCGTGTCGGCGGAGCCTGGGTCCAGCAGGCCTACCTCAAGGCCTCGAACACCGACCCAGGTGACGAGTTCGGCTCAGCGGTCGAGCTCGCCGACGACGCCAACACACTAGCGGTCGCCGCGCGCCGCGAACGCGGCGACGACGGCGGCGTCAACGGTGACCAGAGCAGCAACGCGCTCAGCAACGCCGGCGCCGTCTACCTCTTCGAACGCAGCGGTGAGACGTGGGCTCAGACGGCGTACATCAAAGCCGGCGTGCCCGGTTCCGGCGACGGGTTCGGCCAAGCGCTCTCGCTCGCAGGCGATCGCCTGCTGGTCACGGCGGGCGGCGAAGACAGCGCCGCCACCGTGGTCAACGGTGGGCAGGACAACGACAATCGCGAAGACTCGGGCGCGGCCTACATCCTCACGCGCGTGAACGGGAACTGGGAACACACCTGGTACCTCAAGGCGCACCACGCCGAGCAGCAGGACACGCTGGGTGTCAGCGCAGCGCTCAGTGACGACTGGGCGCTGGTCGGCTGCTTCCGCGAGGCGAGCGGAATCGGCGGGCCCGGCATCTACCCGTTGGACAACAGCGCGCCGGGTGCTGGCGCCGTCTACAGCCACGACCTGGTCAACACAGCCTGGACGACGCGCGGCGCAGGCCTCGCCGGCGTGCGCGGCAACCCCCAGCTCCTCGGCGCCGGCCCGCTGACCGCCTCGAGCAACAACGAGCTACGCCTCAGTAACGCCGCACCCTTCAGCACCGCCGCGATCTTCCTCGCGCTCGACAGCAACCCGGTCGCCTTCAAAGGCGGCATCCTCAAGACCTTCCCGGTCCAACAAACCCTGATCGCCACCACCAACTTCCAAGGCATGCTCACGGTCGGCGTGCAACTCCCCCCCGAAGTCTCACCCGACATTGAACTCTGGCTCCAAGCCGCCATCGCCGACGACATCGCCCCCGTCGGCATCGCCCTCAGCAACGCCCTCCTAGGCCGCACCCCCTAAACTCCCCCAACAAGACTCAGCCCCCACAGCAGTAGCTATCGCCGTTGCAGTTGCTGTCGCTGTTGCCGTCGCTGTCGGCGCTGCCCCGCAGCCGCCGTCGCCGTTGCAGTTGCGGTTGCCGTCGCAGTTGCCCGTGCAGTCTTTCAAGAAGCGCACACGGGGGACCGCGCCGCGGGGCAACTTTCCGGCCGCCGTCGCGCAGGCGCTTCACGCCGCAGGCGTGCCAAGCCAAGCGGCAGTGGCCGGAAAGTTGCCCCGCGGGACGAAGCGCCCCCAGCTACCTCACCACAGGCCGCGCGCTCACCTCCACCCACTCGTAAGCCGCGTTCCACTCCGACCACGTCCCGCCAAACTCGCGCCCCGGCGACGGCGCCTCCACTCCCTCGCGGGCGCGCCAGACCACGAACTGCCGCGGCGTGCGCATGTCGTCGGTGGTCTTGAGCAGCTCACGCAGCGCCTCGAAGTCGCGCAGCTCTTCGTTGTCGACGCGGAAGATCACGTCGCCCTCCTGCAGGCCGGCCCAACCCAGCGGCGACTCGGGGTTGAGCACCGCCACGCTGCCGCCGCCCGGCACGCCGCGACCCACGCGATCCAGCTCGGCGCCGAAGCTCACGGTGGGCATGAAGTAGTTCGCGGCGCCGTTGGCCACTTGGAAGGTCGGGCGCACGTCGCGCGCGTCGACCTCGCGCAACACGTCGTGCACGAGACGCACGATGCGCGTGGCAGGCTCGGTGCGGATCTTGTGGGCGTCGTCACCGGGGCGGTGGTAATCCTCGTGCACACCGGTGAAGAAGAACAGCACGGGGATCTGCTTGGCGTAGAAGGAGCTGTTGTCCGAGGGCGCGATGCCGGTGCTGTCGAGCACGAGGTCGAGTTCATGCGGCTGACGCAAGCGCTCGAGCATCTCGGGCCAGATGTCGGCCGTGCCCGTGCCGCCGACCATCACGGTGGAACCCACCGGGCGTCCGATCATGTCGCAGTTGAGCATGGCGACGACGTCGTCGAGCGGGTGCAGCGGGTTGTCAGCCCAGTACTTGCTCCCGATCAAGCCGAGCTCTTCGCCCGAGTACCACTGGAAGATGATCGTGCGACGCGGCTTGCGCTCGGCGGTGGCGAGCGCGGCGGCGATCTCGAGCAGCGCGGCGCTGCCGCTGGCGTTGTCGTCGGCGCCGTTGTGAATCTGCAGGACGCCGTCGGGGTCGGGCAAGCCGTCGAGACTGTTGCCGTGCTGGCCGAAGCCCACGTGGTCGTAGTGCGCGCCGAGGATGATCGCTTCGTGCGCGAGCTCGGGATCGCTGCCGGGCAGCACGGCGAGCACGTTGCGGCCGGACTCGATGTCGGCCTGCCCCGTGATCGGGAACTCCTGGAACCAGTCGCCGTCGTCGCCGGCGGGCTGGATCAGTGGGAACTCTTCCAGGATCGAGATGATGTACGCGGCGGCGCGTCGCTCACCTTTGCTGCCGGCTTCGCGCCCCTGAAGCAGGTCGCTGGCGAGCACGTCGATGTGCTCTTGGTAGTCGAGCGGCAGGATCGGATCGGCGTCGTCGGCCTGCGCACTCGGCGCGGCCGCGATCAACGCAACGAACACACAGACCATCGGGCGGACAAGCGCGTGCATCAGGCGACTCCGGGGGAGGCCGCCGAGCTTATCCGATCACGGGCGCGCACATGCTGGCGCAGCGATGGCGTGCAGCTCAGTGCCCCTGCGGAAGCGCGCCCATCAGCGACTGGGCACCAGCGTTGGCCGACTCGACGAGCGGGTTGAAGAAGATCGCCAGGCCGATCGTGGCGATGACGCACAGCAGCAAGATCGCCTTGGTGGACCCCGAGATCTCGAGCACGCCCTTGTCTTCGGGCTCGCGGAAGTACACCCGCTTGAGCACGCACAGGTAGTAGTAGAGCGAGACCACGACCATCACGAGCGACAGCCCCACGATCCAGTAGAGCGCGGGGTTGTGCAGCGCCGCTTCCATCGCCGCGCGCAGGATCATGAACTTGGCGACGAAGCCTGCGAAGGGCGGCACGCCGGCCAACGAAAGCATCGACACGAGCAGCACGAAGGCCAGGAAGGGCGAGCGCTCGGCGAGGCCGTTCACGCGGTCCATGTGGCTGTCGTCGCTGGTGCGCGAGACCACGATGATCACCAGGAAGGCGGCCATGTTCGCGAACAGGTAGGTGACCATGTAGAAGAGGATCGAGCTGGCCGAGGCCTCGCTGTGCGCGGCGAGCGCGAGCAGCAGGAAGCCGGCGTGCGCGATGCCGCTGTAACCGAGGAAGCGTTTCAGGTCGGTCTGCGTGATCGCACCGAGGTTGCCCATGAGCAGCGTAATCGCGGCGAGGCCACCGAGCACCCCGGCCCACTCCGCGGCGGCCGGGCCGAGCACGGTGTAGACCAGTCGCATGAGCAACACGACACCGGCGGCCTTGGAGCCCACCGACAAGAAGGCGGTCACGGGCGTGGGCGCGCCTTGGTAGACGTCGGGGATCCAGATGTGGAAGGGCACGGCGCCGAGCTTGAAGCCCAAGCCGACGAGCACCAGCAGCAGGCCGAACTTCAGGCCCGCAGGCATCGTGGCCATGCTCTGGATCGCGGCCGACACGCCGGCGAAGTCGAGTGCTCCGGTGGCGCCGTACACGAAGGCGATGCCGTACACGAGGAAGGCCGCGGCCACGGCGCCGATGATCACGAACTTGATACCGGCTTCGATCGAGCGCGGCAGTCCCGGCCGCCAGGCCGTCAGCAGGAACAAGCTGATGGTGACGAGCTCCAGGCCCACGAAGAGCGACACGAAGTCACCCACCGACGAGAGCATGCACATGCCCATCGCGGTGAGCAGCACGAGCACGGGGAACTCAGCACGGCCACCGCTGAAGCGCGCTTCATAGGGCGCGGTGAGCAGCAGGGTGAACAGCGTGGTGGCGAGGAAGAAGCGCTTGAAGTAGAGCGCAAAGGCGTCGAGTTGCCCGAAGGCGTGCACCTCACCCGAAGCGTGCAGGAACATGAAGCTGTAGATGAGCAGCCCGCTCACACCGCCGAGCGCGAGCAAGCGCACGACGTCGGCAGGTCCGGTGAGACGCCCCCGCCCGGTGATCAGGTCGACGACGATCAGCAGCATCGCCAGCGCCCCGAGTCCGAACTCGAGACCGTAGACGCTCATGATTTCAGCGAAGGAAGGCACGAATCACATCCCCTTCTGGGCGTCGAGGTCGATCAGGTTTTGTTCGGCCACGTGCAGTGAACTGATGATGGGTTCGACCCCCGTCTTGATCATGTCGGTCATGAACCAAGGGAAGCAGCCGAAGAAGATCAGCACCCCGAGCAGCAGCAGGAAGGGCGCGCGTTGGAAGGGCGTGCGCGCGTCTTGCAGCTTCTCCCACTTGGGATCCATGTCGCCGAGGAACACGGCGCGGACAGCGCGCAGCAGGTACGTGGCGCCGATCACCAAGCCGAAGAGCGCGATCATCGTGGGGATCGGGTAACGCTCCCAGCTCCCGACGATCACCATCAGCTCGCTGGCGAAGTTCGCGAAGCCCGGCAGGCCCAGCGAGGCCATCGCCATCATCACGAAGCACACGCCCACGAAGGGGATCTTGCGCATCAGGCCGCCGAGGTCGTCGAGCATGCGCGTGTGGGTTTGATCGTAGAAGAAGCCGATCAACGAGAAGGCCAGGGCCGTCATCACACCGTGCGCGAACATCAGGAACACGGCGCCGGTGAGACCGAAGGTCGTGAGCGAGGCGACACCGAGCAGCACGTAACCCATGTGCGAACTCGAGCTGTACCCGATGACGAACTTCAGGTCCTTCTGGTTCAGTGCGACCAAGCCGCCGTAGAGGATGTTGAAGCAGCACAAGATCGCCACGAGCGGCAGCCACATCACGGCGCCCTCGGGCATCAGCGGCATGGCGATGCGGATGATCGCGTAGGAGCCGAGCTTCATGAGCACGCCGGCGTGCATCATCGAGGCAGCCGACGGCGCCGCGGCGTGTCCGCCCGGCGACCAGGTGTGCAGCGGCCACATCGGCGCGATGGCCGCGAAGCCGATCAGCAGGAACGGGAACCAGAAGTACTGCAGGTTCTCGCTCAGGCCCCCACCCGCGTCGACCGCGGCTTGGATCGCCACGAGGTCGAAGGTGGGCGTGTCGGTGATCCCCGAGAAGTACACGCCGAGCAACCCGAAGAGCGCGACGACCGCGCCCGCCGTGAGGTACAGCGTGAGCTTCATCGACGCGTACTCGCGGTTCGCGGAACCCCAGTACCCGATCAACAGGTACATCGGCACCACGGCGAGTTCGTAGAAGAAGTAGAAGAAGAACAGGTCGAGCGAGACGAACACGCCGAACACGCCCGCGACCAGCGCGTTCAGAAGGATGAAGAAGTCCTTCTGGCGCTTGGGCACCGCGCAGCTGACGAGCGCGCCCGCCAAGTAGACGATGCAGGTGAGCAACACCATCGCCACGCTGATGCCGTCGACACCGACTTGGTAGGAGATCCCGAGCGACGGCACCCAGTCGATCTTCTGCATGAACTGGTAGCCGGCAGCGGCTTGGTCGTAGCTCGCGAAGAGCCAGACACCGAGCACGGCGGTGAGCAGCGACGCGCCCACGCTGAGTTGCTTCACCAAGCGCGGCGATGCAGCCGGGATCAGGAAGCACCCCAAGGTGGCCACGGCGGGCACCAGGATGAACAGGCTGAGAAGGTTGTCTTGGAGCATGGTCAGAGCGTGAGGGCGAGGAGCGCCGCGACACCGGCCACGAACAACATGGCGTAGGTGCGGACCGAGCCGGTTTGGTAGCGAGCCGAGAGCGCGCCGAGCGCACGCGTGGTGAAGGCCGAGCCGTTCACCAGACCGCTGATGATCACGATGCGATCAAAGCCGTCGCAGAGCCGCGCGAAGTTCTGCTGGATGTTGTTCACGATCCAGGTGTAGAGGTCGTCGATGTACCAGCGGTTGTCGAACAGGCGGTGGATCGGGCCGAGCGCCTTCTTGATGCGTTCGGGGTCGACCCAACCGCGCGAGAAGGTGACCCAGGCCGCGCCCGCGCCCACGCCGAAGATCAGCAGCGCGTGGATGACGGTGTTGGCGTCGGCGTGAATGTGGTGGAAGGGGCTGCTGCCGGCCGGACGCGTGAGCGAGCGGAAGGTCGCGATGACGTCTTCGGTGAAGAGCATCGGGCCCGCGATCACGGCCAACAAGCAGAGCACCGCCATCGGCACCCACATCGTAGGCGGCGACTCGTGCGGCTCGCCGTGGTAGCGCGGCTTGCCGAAGAAGGTGAGGAACACGAGGCGGAACATGTAGTAGCTGGTCAGCACGGCCGTGAAGGTCGGCAGCCAGTGGATCAACATGTTGTCGGCGTAGGCCGGCGGCGCGTGCGTGAGGTGCAGCACGCCGTCCTTGCTCCAGAAACCGGAGAGCCACGGGAAGCCGCACAGCGCGAGCGTGCCGATCAGGAACAACCACGACGTGATCGGCAACTTCTTGATCAGCCCGCCCATCTCGCGGATGTCATTCGTGTGCACGGCGTGGATCACCGAGCCGGCACCGAGGAACAGCAGCGCCTTGAAGAAGGCGTGCGTGGTGAGGTGGTACATCGCCACGTCGGTGCCGTTGAGCCCGATCGCCATCACCATGTAGCCGAGCTGACTCAGCGTGGAGAAGGCCAGGATGCGCTTGATGTCGAACTGCGTCGTGGCGATCGTCGCGGCGAAGAAGGCCGTGAACATGCCCAGGTGCGCCACGATGCTCATGGCCGTGTCGCTGGGCAGGTAGACGAAGAAGATGCGCGCCAGCAGGAACACGCCGGCCGCGACCATGGTGGCCGCATGGATCAGCGCCGACACGGGGGTCGGGCCCTCCATGGCGTCGGGCAACCAGACGTGCAGCGGGAACTGCGCCGACTTACCCATCACGCCCATGAGCGTGAGCGCGCCAGCCACCCACATGAAGTGCTCGTTGGTGACGGCCGTGCCGAGCATGCTGAACTTCTGCACGTCGGCCCAACCTTCGGCGCCGATCACCTCACCCATCTCGGTGAAGTTGGCCGTGCCCGTGGCGAAGTACAGCATCAGGATGCCGAGCATGAAGCCGAAGTCGCCCACGCGGTTGGTGAGGAAGGCTTTGTTGCCGGCCGCGCTCGCCGAGGGCTTCTTGTAGTAGTACCCGATGAGCAGGTAGCTGCTCACGCCGACGAGCTCCCAGTGGATGAAGATCTGGAAGAAGTTGTCGGAGAGCACGATGCCGAGCATCGAGAACATGAAGAGGGAGAGGTACGCGAAGAAGCGCGAGAAGCCGTCGTCGCCCTTCATGTAGCCGAGCGCGTAGATGTGGATCAGGCCGCCTACGCCGAGCACGACCATCAACATGATCAGCGAGAGGCCGTCGACGAAGACGCTGTACTGCAGCGTGTGCGCGCCCACCGAGATCCAGTCGATCGCGTGATGGATCGACCAGGCGGAGCCGGCAGCGACGGCATGACCGTCAGCGCCGTGCGCCCCGCCCCCCGCCGCCGAGAAGGCATCGACGAGGAAACCGGCCGCGATGAAGAAGCCCACCCAGACCACTCCGATGGAGAGGCCGGCGGAGAGCGCCTTGCTGCGGTGCAGACCGAAAGCGATCAGCGCTGCCGAGAGCAGGGGCAGGAACAAGATGAGCCAGGGGCCGAGTTCATTCATGGACGGCGGCTTCCCTTACCAGCGCAAGTTCGCGACGTCATCGACATTGACCGTGTCGAGGCGTCGGAAGAGTGCCATGGCGATCACCAAGGCCACCGCGGCCTCGGCCGCTGCCACGGCGATGGTGAAGAACACGAAGACCTGGCCGTCGAGCGCCACACCTTCGGGCGCGTTCGCGATCAGGTACTTGTTGAAGACCACGAGCGCCACGTTGGCGGCGTTCAGCATGATCTCCACGGACATCAGCACGAGGATGACGTTGCGGCGCATCATCACGCCGCAGAGCCCGAGGGTGAACAGCACGCCCGACAGCGTGAGCCAGTGCTCGAGCGGAACCGAGTTCTGCGCGGCGGCCAGAGTCATGCCTTCACCTTCTTCCGGCTGAGCACCACACAACCGACGACGGCCGCGGTGAGCAACAGAGACAGCGCCTCGAAGGGCACCACGTACTCGGTGAACATCAGGTTGGCGATCACATCGGGGTCACCCACCAAGTCGTTCGGCGCCTTGCCGAGCATCGGGCCCGGGTCGGAGACCGCGCGACCGAAGAGCACCAAGAAGGTGAGCGCCGCAAGGATCGCCAAGGGCGACAAGCGCAGGCGCTCGGCTTCCGAGGTGCGCAGGTTGATCATCATGATCACGAACAAGAACAGCACCATGATCGCGCCGGCATAGACCAGCACTTCCACGGTGGCGATCAGGAAGGCGTCGAGCAGCACGAAGAGTCCGGCCGTGGCCGAGAAGCTCAGGATCATCCAGATCGCGCTGTACACCGGGTTCTTGGAACTCAGCGTGAGCAGCGTGGTGACGACCGCCAGCCCGCCGAAGAGATAGAAGAACAGCGACTCCATGTTCAGTGCGCTCCGTCGCCGGGGTTGCCACTGGGCGGCACGTTCTTGCGCTCCTCGCTTCCGGGTGAAGCGTTCTTGTCCTTCCACTTCTGGATCGCGTCGACGCGCAGACCGCCCACGTCGTAGAGCTTGGCCTTGTCGTGCACGAGCTCTTGGCGCGAGCCGGCGTTGAGCTCATACAGGTCGGTCATGAAGATCGCCTGCTCGGGGCAGATCTCCTCGCAGTAGCCGCAGTAAATGCAGCGCAGCATGTCGATGTAGAACTCCTTGGGAGCCTTCTCGATCTCGCTGTAGTCGTAGTCGGGCTGGTCGGGCGCTTCGCCCGGCACGATCACGATGGCGCGCGGCGGGCAGATGTACTCGCAGAGCTGGCAGGACACGCACTTCTCACGACCGTCCTGGTCGCGCACGAGGCCGGGCGCGCCACGGTAGTCGTCGAAGATCTCCGGACGTTGTTCCGGGTACTGCAGCGTGATGGCGGGCTTGAACATCTGCGCGAAGGTGCGCTTCATCCCCGACGCGATGGCCGGGAGATAGAGCTCTTCCCAGAAGTTCAGCTTGCGCCTGTCGACGACCTTGGCCACGTCAGAGACTCCTCATGACGGCATGTTCCAGAGACCCGCCCACAAGATGTTCAGCAGCGAGAGCGGGATCAGGACCTTCCAGCCCAAGTGCATGAGCTGGTCGAACTTGAAGCGCGGGATGGTGAAGCGCACCCACACGTAGAAGAACAGGAAGAGCAGCACCTTCGTCAGGAAGGCGACGAAGCCGAGCGCGGCGCCCCAGTTGCCCAGCGCGGCGAAGCTCTCGTTGCTCATGAAGGGCACGTCCCAGCCGCCCATGAAGAGCACCGCGACCAAGCACGAGAACACGAACATCGCCATGTACTCGCCCGCGAAGAACATCGCGAACTTCATCGAGCCGTACTCGGTGTGGTAACCGGCCACGAGCTCGGTCTCGGCTTCAGGCAAGTCGAAGGGCAGACGGTTCGTCTCGGCGAAGGCCGCGATCACGAACACCAGAAAGCCGATCGGCTGGGTGAACATGTTCCAGTAGCCGTCGACCTGCAACTCGACGATGTCGGTGAGCCGCAGCGTCTGCGCGGCCATGAAGACGCCGACCACCGAGAGCCCGAGGCAGAGTTCGTAGCTGACCATCTGGGCCGCCGAGCGCACGCCGCCGATGAGCGGGTACTTACTGTTGCTGGCCCAGCCCGCGAGCGTGATGCCGTAGACGGCGAGGCTCGAGAACGCGAACACGAACAAGATGCCCACGCTCAGGTCGGCGATGGCCATCTGCGCGGTCTGGCCGAAGAGACTCACGGCCGGCGCGAAGGGCACGACAGCGAGCACCAAGATCGCGGGAATCACGGTGAGCGCGGGCGCCAAGGTGAACAGCACCTTGTCGACGTGGCCGGGCACCGGGTCTTCTTTGAAGATGAACTTGAGCGCGTCGGCGATGGGCTGACCGAGACCGGCGTAGCCCACGCGGTTGGGGCCGACGCGATCCTGCATCCAGGCGGAGACCTTGCGTTCCACCCACGGCATGTAGGCGGCGAGGATCAACCCGATGTGCGTGAACAACACGATCTTGGCGAGGGTCGTCGCCATCGTGAAGACCAACGGGTACTCGGCGAAGAACTCGTTCACGACGCAGTCACCGCTTCGGCGTCGGCCGTGCTGACCGCGCCCATGGCCTTGGTGATCTCGGCGATCGAGGTCCACGAGACCCCGGCGAGATCACGCCAGATCGTCCAGTCTTCGGGCACGTCGGGGCCGGGGTCGCGCGCGGCGCGGACCTCCTGCACGGCGCCGTCGCCGTTGGTCCAGTGCCCGTTCTTCTCGAGCGCGTTGCGCCCGGGCAGCAGCACCACCGCGGCCTCGCCCAGCTCACCGGCTTGCGGCGCCTGCTGGATCAGGAAGTCGAGGTTGGCGAGCAGGGCGGGCGGCACGTCGACATCGCCGACCACGATCAGGCCACGCAACTCCGGCGCTTGGCTCGGCACGCTGGCATAACCCAGCGCTTGCGCACCCGCCGTGTTCGGCGTGGCGTCGGCTTGCTTGAGGAAGTCGTCGGACTCCCAGGTGCGTTCGCCGTGCCACAGGTCGCGTACGCGCGCGGTGCGTGCCCACTCGCGCACGGCGAAGAGCTCTTCGCTCGTCTGGGAGGTGGACGCGAGCACCGCGACGCCTTGCCCGTCACCGACCAGCTCCGTGATCTTCGCGCGCGCCGCGTCGAAGCTCGCCGGGTCGCCCGACACGCTCGCCCCGCGCACGCGCTCGGGCATGTTGTACTTGTCGTAGGACAGCCGACCGTCGTCGCACATCCAGGAGGCGTTCACCTCCGTGTTGCGGCGAGGCACGAAGCGCAACAACTTGCCCTGGTAGCTGCCGGCCGTGATGTTGCAGCCCTTGCTGCAACCGGGGCAGACCGTGTCGGCGAAGTCCATGAACCAGACGCGCTGCTTGAAGCGGAAGTCGCGGCTCGTGAGCGCCCCCACCGGGCAGATGTCGATGATGTTCATCTGGTAGGGATCTTGGATCGGACCGTTCGGGCCGGTCGTGATCGTGCTCTTGCCGCCCATGTTCTCCACGCCGATGGGCCGACAGTCGCGCACCTCTTCGAAGAAGCGCGTGCAGCGCGTGCACAAGATGCAGCGCTCGGCGTCGAACATCACCTTCTCGGAGAACTCGACGTGCTTGGGCTTGTTGCGCTTCTTCTCGGCGAAGCGCGAGTCGCCCGTGCCGTAGTGGTAGCTGTAGTCTTGCAGCGGGCACTCACCGGCCTGATCGCAGATCGTGCAATCCAGCGGATGGTTGATGAGCAAGAACTCCATCACGCCCTTGCGCGCCTTGACCACCGCTTCGCTCTCGGTCTCCACCTCCATGCCTTCGCCGCAAGGGAACTTGCAGCCGATGGCGAGCTTGTCGGTGTTGCCGTTCACCTCGACGAGGCAGATGCGGCAGTTGCCGTCGACGCCGATGTCGGGGTGGTAGCAGTAGTGCGGGATGTCGATGCCGAGTGTGGCGGCGGCCTCGAGCACGGTCGTGCCCGGTTCCACTTCCACCTCGCGGCCGTCGATGCTCAGCTTGATCATGCGGAGGCCACCTTGCTGCTGGTCGCCGACGGTGCGGCGACGATCTTTGCTTCGAACTCGTGGCGGAACTTCTTGACGATGCTGGTGAGTGGCCAGCACGCGCCGTCGGCCAGCGCGCACACCGTGCGGCCTTCCATGTTGTGGGCGATGTCGAGCAGCAGGTCCATGTCGACCGTGCGCCCCTTGCCCGAGTGGATGCGCTGCAAGACTTGCACCACCCAAGGCGTGCCTTCGCGACACGGCGTGCACTGACCGCAGCTCTCGTGCGCGTAGAACTTCATCAGGTTGAGCACGGCGTCGACCATGCAGACCGAATCGTCGAGCACGATGATCGCGGCGCTCCCGAGCGAACTGCCCTCGGCGCGGATGCCGGGCGTGTCCATGGTGACGCGCGCGACCTGGTCGGGGAGCAGCACCTTGCTGCTGCTACCGCCGGGGATGATCGCCTTGAGCGTGTGCCCCTTGCGGATGCCGCCGCAGGGTCCGTCGATCAGGTCTTGCAGCTTGTAGCCGGTCTCGAGTTCGACCCAGCGCGGCTTGGCCACGTGACCCGAGATGCCCCACAGGCGCGAGCCCGGATCTTCGGGGCAGCCGAGCTTCGTGTGCCACTCGGCGCCGTTCTTGATGATGTGCGGGATGTTGGCGATCGTCTCGACGTTGTTGATCACCGTGGGGCAACCGAACAGACCTTCGACCGCGGGGAAAGGCGGCTTGTTGCGTGGGTACGGGCGCACGCCTTCGATGCTGTTGAGCAGCGAGGTCTCTTCGCCGCAGATGTAGGCGCCGGCGCCGATCGTGACCGACACATCGAGGTCGAAGCCGCTGCCGTGGATGTCCTTGCCGAACATCCCGGCTTCGTAGGCTTCCTTGATCGCTGCCTTCACCGTGGCGATGCCGAGCTTGAACTCGCAGCGCAGGTAGATGTAGGCCGTGTGCGCTTGCACCGCGTAGCAAGTGAGCGCCACGCCTTCGAGCAACTGGTGCGGGTCGAACTCCAGGATCTGGCGATCCTTGAAGGTGCCCGGCTCCGACTCGTCGCCGTTCACGCAGAGGTACTTGGGCTTGTCGGTCTGCTTCGGCACGAAGCTCCACTTCATGCCGGTGGAGAAGCCTGCGCCGCCGCGACCGCGCAGGCCCGAGGCCTTCACTTCGTCGATGAGCGAATCGGGGTCGCGCTTCTCGTCGAGCACCGTGGACCACGTCTCGTAGCCACCGTCCTTGCGGTAGGTCTCGATCGACTGGCTGTTCTTGGTGTCGAAGCGCCCGGAGATCACTGTGGAAGCCTTCACTTGGTGGCCTCCAGCAGCTTGTCGACTTCGGCGAGACTGAGGTTCTCGTGACGCTCGTTGTCGATCAGCATCACGGGCGCCGTGCCGCAGGACGCGAGGCACTCGGCGCTCTTGAGCGTGAAGCGACCATCCTCGGTCGTGCCGCCGCGCTCGACCTTCAGCTTCTTCTCGAGGTGCGCCCAGAGTTCGCGCGCGCCGCACACGTCGCAGCTCAGCGTGCGGCACACGTGGATCACGTGCTTGCCGACGGGCTCGGTGTAGAGCATCGGGTAGAAGGTCGCGACCTCGTGCACTTCCATCTTGGTGACCGAGAGGAACTCCGCGACCCAGTCGCGCGCCTCAGGGTCGATCCAACCGCGGTCCTCCTGCACGCGCCGCAGCACGGGCACCATGGCGGCCTTGGCCACGGGGAAGCACGAGCGGATCTCTTCCAACTCGGCGACCAGTTCGTCGGGGAACATCGATGAAGTCTCCTCAGCCGTCACAGCGTTCTTCCGACCTCAGCGGTCGCACTCACCCATCACGAAGTCGATGCTGCCCAGCAGCGCCATGATGTCGGCGATGGAATGCCCGGGAGTCAGCTCCTCGAGAATCTGCAGGTTGGCGAAGCTCGGCCCGCGGATGCGCAAGCGGTCGGCTTCGAGGCCGCCCTTGCTGCGCAGGTAGAAGCCCAACTCGCCCTTCGGGTTCTCGCAACCGAAGTACACCTCGCCCACCGGCGCATGGATCGACTCGGTGCCCACCATGAACTGGTGGATGAGCGCCTCCATGTTGGTGAGCACCTTTTCCTTCTCGGGCAGCACGGTCTTGAGCGCTTCGTCGCCGTCGCGGTTCAAGATCGGGCCGTCGGGAATCGTGTCGATCACCTGCTGCAGGATCTTCGCGCTCTCGCGCATCTCGAAGAGACGGCACAGGTAGCGGTCGTAGCAGTCGCCCTCGGTGCCGATCGGCACTTCGAACTCGTAGTTCTCATAGCCGAGGTACGGGTTCGCCTTGCGCACGTCGTACTCGATGCCGGAGCCGCGCAGGTTGGGGCCCGTGAGCCCGAACTGCAGCGCCTGCTCCTTGGTGATCACGCCGATGCCCTGCGTGCGCTTGACCCAGATCTTGTTGCGCGAGAGCAGCGCTTCGTATTCGTCGACACGACCGGGGAACTCGTTCACGAAGGCCTGGCACTTGGGCCAGAAGTCTTCGGGCAGGTCGCGCTCCACGCCGCCGATGCGCGTGTAGCTGGTGGTGAAGCGCGCGCCGCAGATGCGCTCGATCAGGCTGTAGATCTGCTCGCGTTCGCGGAAGGTCCACAAGAAGATCGTCATGGCGCCGAGGTCCATGGCGTAGGCGCCGAGACCCAGCAGGTGCGCCGAGATGCGCGACAACTCGTGGCAGATCACGCGGATCGCCTGGGCGCGCGGCGGGCAGTCGACCGCCATCAACTTCTCGCAGGCCAACGCGTAAGCCACGTTGTTCGAGAGCGGCGCGAGGTAGTCGAGACGATCGGTGTAGGGGATGAACTTGTGCCACGAGAAAGTCTCGCCGACCTTCTCCTTGGCGCGGTGCAGGTAGCCGATCACCGGCGCGCAAGAGATGACCTCTTCGCCGTCGAGTTCGAGCACCAAGCGCAACACACCGTGGGTGGACGGGTGCTGCGGGCCCATGTTGATCATCATCGACTCGGAGCGGCGATCCTCCGCCACTTCGACGTCGAGCGTGCGGGCGCGGCTCATTGCTTGCCCTCCGAGTCGGACGGCACGGACGGGCCATCGTCGAGGCCTTGGAAGATCGGGCCGTGCTTGCCGGGGTCCTTGGTCGGCGCGCCGGGCTTGCCGGGGTTCGGCGGGATGGCGACCTTGCCGTCGGTGCCATCCACGTTGCCGCCGAGCGCGCGACGCGGCGCGGCCCAGTCGCCCGTGCCTTCCATCGGGTATTCCTTGCGCAGCGGGAAGTCGGGGAAGACTTCGGGCATCAGGATGCGCGTGTGGTTCGGGTGACCGGTGAAGCGGATCCCGTACATGTCCCACGTTTCGCGCTCGAACCAGTTCGCACCGCGGAACACGCCGCAGAGCGTGGGCAGTTCGGGCTGCGCTTCGGGCACCGTGGCCACGAAGATCAGGCGCGTCTTGCTGAGGGTGTTGTAGGTCACCGTGATCACGTCGAAGCGCGGGTTCGCGCCGGGCCCTTGGTCGGCGCCGAGGCGATCGATGAACAGATCGAAGCCGAGCTCGTCGCGCGCCCAGGCGATCACTTCGGCTTCGTGCGCGGGTTGGACGTGCACACGCCAATCGCCTTCGTAGACGCGCGGTTCCTCGGTGACCTCCGGGAACTGCGCGTGCACCTTGGCGGCCGCGGGGCCGTCGCCTTGTTCGTTGAGCGTGCTCATGAGCTCAGCGTCTTCTCGGTTTCGATCTTGCGCTGCAACTTCATCAGCGTGTTGAGCACGTTCTCGGGGCGCGGCGGGCAGCCGGAGATGTAGAAGTCGACGGGCAAGAAGGTGTCGATGCCCTGCGCCACGCTGTACGTGCGGTACATGCCGCCCGAGCTGGCGCAGGCGCCCATGCTGATCACCCACTTGGGTTCGGCCATCTGGTCGTACACACGACGCGCGGCCTCGGCCATCTTGTAGGTGCAGGTGCCGGCCACGAGCATCAGGTCGGCCTGACGCGGGCTGAAGCGCGCGACTTCGGCGCCAAAACGCGCCATGTCGAACTTGCTCATGGCGGTGGCCATGAACTCGATGGCGCAGCAGGAAAGCCCGAGGGGCAAAGGCCAAAGCGAGTTCTTGCGCGACCAGTTGATCAGCTCGTCAACCTTGCTGACGAAGAAGCCGCCCTCTTCATTCAGGCCGGTGTCGGCGCTCTGCTCGCCGACCACGAACTCGGTGGTGGTGGTGTTGCCGTTGCTCATCGTTGCGGGCCTCCAGGAATGCGGCCAGGTTGCGGGCGGCTGCTGAAATCGAGCGCGCCCTTGCGAACCACGTACGCCCAACCGAGGAACAACACGCCAAGGAACAGCAGCATCTCGAAGAAGGCGAACCAACCCAGATCCTGGTAGACGATCGCCCACGGGTAGAGGAACACGACCTCCACGTCGAAGATGATGAACAACATCGCGACCACGTAGAACTTCACGCTGAAGCGTTGGCGCCCGGACTCGAGCGGCGGCAGGCCACACTCGAAGGCGGAGTCCTTGTCGGGGTTGCGCTGACCACGCTTACCCAGCGCCCAGGACACGATGATGTTCAGGGCCGCGAAGCTGATCGAGAACAGCAGCAACATGAGCACCGGCAGGTACTCGTTGAGCGGGCCGCTCTCGGCGGCGCCCAGAACGGTGAGCGAGGCGGTGTGGGGCACGTGCGCGGGCTCCCTCAAGCAGGAGTTTGGTCGGGGGTCGTGACTCCTGTGCACGCTTCGCGTCGGGGCAAACGTGCACTCGGTCGCATCCTAGCGATGCGACACGCTCGGAGGAAGCGCGCGGGCGCAGTGCTTGCGATCTGCGCGTGACGCGAACGCGAGGTCGGCGCTCAGCAACTCGTGACCGCGCGGCGTCGACGCAACCCGACACGGCCGCGCATACTGCGACGCGATCTCAACTACGTGTTCAAGGGCAGCCCGACAGGGCCTCTTCGCCCATGTATCCCAGCGCGACGAGGTCCGCGATCTGATCGCAGTCGAGTTCAGCAGCACCCTCACCCGGTTCCACGCTCGGGTTCGCCGCCACCCAGTCGGCGAAGAGCTGCTCGAGACGCCCGCGCAGCTCGGGATCGCTGGCCGCGAGATCGCGCAGCTCGGCGGGATCGCTGGCCAAGTCGTAGAGCTCGAGCCGACCTTCGGGGCCCACGATCAGCTTGGCGTCGCCTTGGATCACGGCGTTGAGCACGCCGTAGGGCACGCCGCGCCACTCGGCGCGACCCTGGTCGAAGTGCGGACGCTCCAAGAACACGGGGCGCGGCGCGATGCCACGACCGGCCTCGGCCGCCCCCCACAGGTCCACAGCCAGCTCGTCGCCACCTTGGGTGCTCGTGCTGCCGAAGGCGAGGCGCTCGAGCGTGCCGCGCATGTCGCTCAGGAAGGCTGGCCCCGAGACGCGCGTGCCGGCCAGCGCCCCACCGGGCTCGGCGATCACGAGCGGGATCTGGTGCTGCTCCTGCCAGACCTCCACACCGTGACCCTTCACATCGTGCTCGAAGAGGCCTTCGCCGTGGTCGGAGGTCGCGGCCACGACGGTGCTGTCGAGCAAGCCGACTTCGTCGAAGCCCTCGAGCAAGCGCCCGAACTGCTCGTCGGTGAAGCGGATCTCGGCGGCGTAGGCGTGCCAGAACTGACGCAGCAGCCGCGGCTCCAGGCTCGCGCCGCTCAACTCGTCACCGCGGCTCTCGAGGAACGCGCGCACGTCGGAGCGCTGGATCGCATCCACGTGGCGTTGCGGCGGCAGGAAGCCGATGTGGCGCGGCGCGTTGGGACGCTTGTCCTGGGCGTCGCCGTGCGGGTCGTAGTAGTGCACCCACATGAACACCGGGCGCTCGCTGTCGCGCGCGCGCAACCAAGCCAGCGCGGCCTCGGTGACCTGCTTCGCACTGCGCTGCGGCGGGTGACCTTTCTTGTCGGAGTTCCACTCGCCGGCGGGCGTGTCGTAGGTGTGGAAGCCCTGGTTGATGCCGGTGTCTTCGCCGAGCACGAGCGCGCCCACGAAGGCGGCGGTGTCGTAGCCGCGCTCCACGGCGGCCTCGGCCAAGGTCTCGTAGCTGGCGTCCAGGCGATAGGTGTTCTCGAGCGCGCGGTGCTGGCGCGGCATCAGGCCCGTCATCAGCGACGAATGCGAGGGCAGCGTTTGGGGCACGGGCGCGTAAGCGTCTTCGAAGAGCACACCTCGCTCCGCGAGCGCATCGAGGTTGGGCGTGAGCGCGAGCGGGTTGCCGTAGGCGCCCACGAAGTCCATGCGCGTGGTGTCGTAGGTGACGACCAACAGTGACCGCGCGCCGGACGCAGCACGCGGCCGGTCGTCGTTGCCGCTCGACGCGTCGTGGCCGCAAGCGCACAGCGTCGCGCAGGCAAGGCTCAACAAGAAGGTGGACCAGGTGCCGCTCATGACTGCTCTCCGACGCGCAGGGGCGCGCGATTCACTTGATGTACCCGAGCGCGCGCAGGCGTGCGAGATGCTCTTCGTCTGCGGAAGCGCCGCTGCCCAACTCGGGTGTGGGGCGTCGCGTGATCCAAGCCTCGAGCAAGCGTTCCAGTTCACGACGACGTTCCGGTTCACGCGAACTGAGGTCCTCGAGTTCGCCGGGATCCTCGAGCAGGTCGAAGAGCCTCAGCGTTCCACTGGGTTCGCGCAGCAACTTGTCGGTGCCGTTCACCACGCCCGCCAGCACGCCGCCTTCGATCGAACCGTTCAGGAAGCTGCGACTGCGTGCGCGCACGCGTTCGGGCGCGAGGTGCGGACGCTCCAGGAAGATCGGGCGCTGGCCCAGCGCGGCGCCTCCGGTGAGCGCGGGTGAGAGGTCACGCCCTGCGGAGCGCGTGGGTTCGCGCCGCAACACGAGCCGCTCCAGCGTGGGGCGCACGTCGGCGAGTTCCACCGGCGTGGCCACGCGCTCGCCCGCGCGTACGCCGGGCCCGAACACGAACAGCGGCACGCGCATCTGGTTCTCGAAGAGCGTGAGTTCGTGCGAGGCCTCGCCGTGCTCGTAGAGACCCTCGCCGTGGTCGGACAACACGACCACGAAGGTGTTCGCGCCGCGCTCGCCGGACAAGACCGTGTCGATCAGCGCGCCGACCTGGGCGTCGGTGGCGCGCACTTCGCCGGCGTAGTCGTGCCAGGCGTTGGCCAACACGAGATCGCTCACGCTGACTTCCAGGCGCGGCGCGCGCTCGGCGATGAGCGCGTCGGTGGCGGCGCGCGGCACCTGCGCGAGAGCGTCGTCAGGCGGACGGTAGTAAGCGTGCGGATCGTAGAAGTGCGCCCAGGCGAAGCGCGGACGACCGTCGCCCTGCGCCGCCCACCAGTCACGCGCCGCAGCACTCACGGCGCTGGCCGGACGCTCCGGGATGCCGAGCTGTTCGAGCTCGCTCGCAGGTGGCAGGTCCCAATGCGAGAAGCCCTGCGCGATGCCCGTACTCTCGTGCAACACGCCGGCGCCGATGAAAGCCGCGGTGTTCCAGCCGGCCTGGGTGAGCGACTCGGCGAGCGTGTCGAAGCGCTCGTGCAAGCGGTACTGGTTCTCGAGCGCGCCGTGCTCGCGCGGCGACAAGCCGGTGAACAAGGTGGCGTGCGCAGGCAGCGTCTGGTTCATCGGCGAGTACGCGCGTTCGAAGATCACGCCACGCTCGGCCAGCGCCGCCATGTGCGGCGTGAGCTCGGCCGGATGCAGGCCCGACCAGTCGGTGTGATCGAAGCGCCAGGTGTCGATGGTCACGATCAACAACTCGGGTGCATCGGCGGGAGCGACGCTGGGCGGCGCGGGCGTGTCGTCGATCGGGGTCGGCTTGGTGTCGTCGCCGCACGCCCCCACGAGCACGCACACCCACAGCGCCGTGAGTGAGCGAGCGCGCGCGCCCCTGCTTCGAGTCGGTGCGATCATCCGTCGAGCTCCAGGCGCTCAGCGCCGCAGTACACGTTGAAGCGCCCAGGGCGCAGGAAGCCGACGAGGGTCTGCCCCCCATCACTCGCGAGTGTCACCGCCAAGCTCGACGGCGCGGACACCGAGGCCAAGATCGGGATCCCTGCGCGGCGTGTCTTCTGCACGATCTCGAAGCCCGCGCGGCCCGACACGAGCATCAGGCATTCGCTCAGGGGCAGACGCCCGAAGCGCGCCGCCTCGCCGATCACTTTGTCGACCGCGTTGTGCCGCCCGACGTCTTCGGCGAGCGCGAGCAACTTGCCGTTCGCGCTGAACAGACCGGCGGCGTGCAGACCGCCGGTGCGCGCGAAGAGATCCTGTTCGGCGCGCAACACGTCGGGCAGCGCGCTCAACACCGAAGCGCGCACGCGCGGCCCGGGCGCCACCGGCGAGCACGTGGCCGACACGGCTTCGAGCGTGGCCTTGCCGCACACGCCGCACCCCGAGGTGACCAAGCCCACGCGCACCGTGTGCTCTTCGTCGAGCTCGACGCCTTGCCGCAAGGACACCACCACCACGTGGCCGCGCGCGTCGTCGGGCACGTCGCGGCAGTGCTTCACGGCGGTCACGTCACCGGGTTGCTCCACGAGCGCTTCGGTGTAGAGCAGACCGCGCACGAGGTCGGCGTCACGCCCGGGCGTGCGCATGGTCACGAGCAAGCTGCGCTCGCCGACGCGCACTTCGAGCGGCGCTTCCACCACCACCGCGTCGTGCTCCTCGCGCAGAGCGCGGCCGTGCTCCACGCGCAGCACCGAGAAGTCTTCGCGCGACGGCGGATGATGCTGAAGTGACACCGCGGCTCCGCGAACGGGAGAGACGGCCACCCTCGTGCAGGGCGCCGTGGGCAAGACCTACTTAAGGTAACCGAGCTCCTCGAGCTCTCGCAGCCGCTCCTCGCTGAGTTCCACCGGGCCGCTGTCGCTGACCGGGTGGCGCTCCAACCATTCGTCGAGCAGAGCGGCCAGACGCGCATGCAGCTCGGGCTCCTGCTGCGACCGATCGTGCACCTCACCGGGATCGTTGCGCAGGTCGAAGAGCACCTCGACACCGCTGGGCTGCCGCAAGAGCTTCCACCCCTGATGCACCACGGCGAGCATGGAGCCGAACTCGTAGGGATCCAGACGCTTGCCGCTGCGCTTGATCAGCGCCTGCTCGCTGAAGTGCGGGCGCTCCAGGAACACGGGTTCGCTGGGCAGTCGGCCAGTCCGCACGAGCGTGTTCCAGCCACCGCGTTCGCCGCCGTCGAGCAGCAACCCTTCCGCCAAGGGACGCAATTCCACGAGGCCGAAGGGTTCGGCGAGACGCGTGCCCGCGCCCGCGCCCGCGTCCACGCCACCGGGTGCGGCGATCACGAGCGGCACGTGCATGAGTTCGTCGTAGAGGTTCACGCCGTGACCGAACTCGCCGTGCGTGGTGAGCCCTTCCCCGTGATCACCCACGACCACGATCACGGTGCGCTCGCGTTCGCCGCGCGCCTCGAGCTCGGCCAGCAAGCGGCCGAGCTGGGCGTCGACATAACGGATCTCGGCGCCGTACTCGCGCCAACGTTCGGCGATGGCGAGCACGACCTCCGTGGGCGGCAGATCGCTCTGGCCCAACCAGCGCTCGGGGTCGGCCGCGATCTGCTGGGCGATGGCGCGCGCGTCGAGCGCATCGAGGAAGGCTTCCGGCGCCACGAAGGGTTGGTGCGCGTCGAAGAAGTGCGCCCAAGCGAACCAAGGCTTGCTGCCCGACGCGCTCTCGGCGCGCGCGTCCCACCACGCGATGAGCGCGTCGGCAACTTGCTCGGCAGGACGCTCGGCGGTGGCGCGACCTTCTTCGCGCTCGGGCATGCGCTCGTCCCAGTGATCGAAGCCGCGCGCGATGCCGGTGCGCTCGGAGAGCACCTTGGCGCCGATGCAGCCCGCGGTGTCCCAGCCCTTCGCCCGCAGAGTTTGCGCGATCGTGGCCACGCGCTCGCCGAGCAAGCTGTGGTTCTCGAGCACACCGTGTTCGCGGGGCCCGAGTCCGCTCAGGATCGTGGAGTGCGTGGGAAAGGTCTGGCCCATCGGCGCGTAGGCACGCTCGAACACGACACCGCCAGCTCCCAGCGCGTCGAGATTCGGCGAGGTCGGAGCGATCCAGCCGTACAGCCCGAGCTGATCCGCCCGGGTGGTGTCGAGGGTGACGAGCAGCAGATTGAGCGGCTCGTCGGCCTCAGACGGCGGCTCCCCGCAGGCGAACAGCCCCAGAACGAGCGCCAGAGCCACTCCCCGAACGGCGCGCAAGGCTCCCCGAGCGGCCCAATCGGGCGTGCGTGCTGCGCAGCTGGCTCTGAAGGTGCTCACGGTGCAGCAGACTATCCCCCGAACCGCCGCTGATCTCGCGAAAAAGGCGCTCAACACCCACTTTGGGGCTCAAGTTCTGGGGCTCACTAGGCGATGCTTCTCGGAGGCCCTCGGATCGAGTCCGGCCCCTGCCCGCGGAACCCCACCATGAGACGTCCCTTCACCGCTGCCGCCTTGGGCTTGGCCCTGCTGAGCCTGGGCGCCGGGCTGATCGACACCAGCGATCCCTTCGAGCCCAACCACCTCTTCGTGGTCGACAGCAGTGACATCGTGCGTGAGTTCGAGGGCAGCGGCGTGGGCGTGCCCGACTTGCTCACCGGTCTCAATCCGCTCACGGGCCTGACCGCCGGTCGCGACCTGGCCTTCGGCCCCGAAGGCGGACTCTACGTGAGCGACTGGGCGCTCGACCGCGTGCTGATCTACGGCGCTGTGGGTGGCGCGCCGCTGGCCACGCTGGGCGCGGACGCCGCGCTCGAAGATCCATCCGCGTTGCTCTTCGACGCGCTGGGACGCCTGCTCGTCAGCTCGGACGCGAGCGACTCCGTGTTGCGCTTCGAGCGCGACGGCAGCTTCGACATCGAACTCGCCGCGAGCGCCGGCTTGGCGAACCCGCGCGGCATGGCGCTCGGCCCCACCGGCCATCTCTTCGTGAGCTCGACCGGCAACGACCGCGTGATCGAATACTCGATCGACGACCTCGAGCTGAGCCGCATCGACACCGACCTGGACGAACCCTGGGGCCTGGCCTTCGACAACGCCGGTCGGCTCTACGTGGCCAACCACGGCGCCGACGAGATCGCGGTCTTCGAGGCCGGTGAGCTGGTCGACACCTTCGGCGAGATCACCGAGCTCGTGTCCCCCACGGACCTCGCCCTCGGCCCCGACGGCAACCTGTGGGTCGCCGCGCGCGGCAGCGACCTGATGCTGGTGCTCGACATCAACGACGGCAGCCTGCTGCGCACGGTCGGCGCGGGCGCGCAACTCGACGGCCCCGTCGGCTTCGCCTTCTCGCCGTTCGTGATGGGCGCCAACCTCAAGGGCAACCTCGCGCTGCCCGGCCAGAAGTTCGGCAAACTCAAGTCGAAGGCGCGCCTCAGTTGGGCGCCCGGTTCACGCACGGCGAGCCTGCTCTTCGTGGACGAAGGCGATGACCTCGTCGACACCTTCGGCAGCGACGCTTGGTTCTTCCGCGGCTTCTCGGCCTCCGAGAACAACGACGACAAGCAGCGCAGCTTCGTGGGCAGTCAGTTGCTGGGTGGCGCCCAAGGCGCGGGCCTCGGCGCACTCGGCCTCGAGTTCAACGGTGGTGTCGACGAGCTGGGCTTCTACGCGCCCAAGAAGGGCAGCGGCGAGTTGCATCGCTCGAGCCCGGATGGTGCCGCCGACGCCTCGGTGAAGCTCACCAAGAAGCTGCCCTGACCCGCAGCGCTCAGCCGCCGGCACGCTTCACGGTGTGACCGAGCTTCTCGAGCTCCGCCACGAGCGTGTCGCGGTGATCGCCTTGGATCTCGATCGCGCCGTCCACCAGGGTTCCGCCTGACGCGCAGCGCGCTTTGAGTTGCTTGGCGAGCGCCTTGAGCTGCGACGGTTTGAGCGGCAGTCCGCGCACCACGCTCACGACCTTGCCCTTGCGCCCCTGGGTCTCGCGCGACACACGCACCACGCCGTCGCCTGGCGCCACGCACTCGTCGGCGGCGGCGCGCTGCCGCTGCTCGCACACACAGGCGTCGCGCGGCTGCTGGCAAGCGGGACACATGAGCCCCGACTCGCTGTCGAAGATCAGGTCGCCGGAGAGGTCGAGTCGCTTGCGCTTGCTCATGTGTGTCGATCCGAGAAGACCCGCGAGTCTAACCAGTGGACCCTCCCCGCGCGGGCCGCCGATCCCTAGACTGTCGCGCATGGCGAGTCGAAACAGCACCGAGAGTCCACGCGACGCGGGGCCGCGCAGCACGGCGCGCGCGATCACCGTGCTCACGGGCATCGTGGCCACGGTGCTCGTGGGTTGGGTGCTCATCCAAGGCGCGCACATCCTGCAGCCGCTCGTGATCGCGATGTTGCTGTGCAGCGTGCTCACTCCCGTGGTGCGCATCTTGGCGCGCTTCGGCATCCCGTCCTGGGCCACGGTGGTGTTGTTGCTGCTGGCCTTGGTGGCGGGTGTGGAGCGCAGTGCCACGCCGCTCTTCGTCGAGGTCCGGGCCTTCTGGCAAGGGGGCGGCTTCGAGCAGACCCGCGACGCGCTCATCGCGCGCGCGCAGGATGATTGGAACGTCCCCTCGGGCTGGACCGACGCGCTGCGCACCTGGAAGCCCGACCAAGAACTGCTCGGCCTCGCGCCCACCGCCAACGCCTTCCTGCGAGGCCTGTTCCTGGTCACGATCTACATGATCTTCATCTTCGCGGAGGCGCAGGTCTTCCGTCGCAAGATCCTGGCCGTGGCGGAGAAGCGCGCGCGCGACACCGAAGCCGTGATCAACTCGATCACCTTCGGCATCCAGCGCTACCTCGGCGTGAAGACGGTCACCTCGCTGGCCACCGGTGTGCTCTGCTTCACGGTGTTGCAGATCCTGGGACTGCCCTACGCGCTGCTGTTCGGCTTCCTCACCTTCCTGCTCAACTTCATCCCGACCTTCGGTTCCTTCGCCGCGGCCGTGCCCCCGATCGCCACGGCGCTCGTCACGCGCGACGGCCTCACCGACGCGATCATCGTGGGCATCACCTACTTCGCGGTGAACATCACCATCGGCGGCATCCTCGAGCCGCGCTTGCTGGGTCGCGAGCTGAACCTCTCGCCGCTGGTCGTGCTCGTGTCGGTGGTGGTCTGGGCAGCGCTCTGGGGAGTGCCCGGCATGTTCCTGGCCGTGCCGCTCACGGCCACCGCGCAGATCGTGATGAACAACATGGACTCCACCCGCTCGGTGGCCATCCTGCTGAGCAACGGTCCGCCGGCCCCCCGAAGGCGCCGCAAACGCCGCGGTGGCGACGACGACGATGAGGACGACGACGACAGCGAGTCGGACGACGAGTCGCTGATCGTCGCCTGAGGGGCTCGCTCGGTGACGGGCTGGCGCCCTCGCTGCGGCCTACGAGGGGGCTGGCGCACTCGCTGCGGCCTTCGCGGGCGCTGGCGCACTCGCTGCGTCCTTCGCGGGGCGCTGCATCGGGAGCGCTGTCGGGGCATGGCTCGCCTGCGGCTCGAACATCCCCCGACATCGCTCCCTTGCGCGCGCCCGTCGAACGTCGGTCGACGCGCTGCGGGGAACAGACTGCGGCGTGACGCGCGGGAGACCACGCCCGTCGTGACCGGCGCCGGTCACGCCACGGACGGCGAGCCCGAATGCACGAGCCCTCATCGGCGGTGATCACGCCACAGGCGGCGGCCCGAATGCACGTGTGCAACCGGCGGTGATCACGCCACAAGCGGCGAGCCCGAGTGCACGTGTGCAACCGGTGGTGATCACGTCACAGGCCGCGAGCCCGAACAGCCGAGCCACCACCGGCGGTGATCACGCCACGGGCAGCGAGCGCCGACGCGCTCGTGACGCGCCCAGCCCCCAGGGCCCCGACCGGCATAACGCGCGCAGCAGCAACGACTACTGTTGCTGTGATCTGTCGCAGTTCGGCAGTTGCTGTCTAACTGTTCCCAGCCGCTCGTGCCGTCGCATGCCCGATGCCGTGTTCGCGCGCACCTTGCCGCTGTTGCTGTTGCTGTTGCCGTGACTGTTGCCGTTGCCGTCGCTGTTGCAGCGGAGCCCTTCACTCGTCGTCAGACCGGCGCGCGCAAGGGAGCGATGCGCGGGAATGTTCGAGCCGAAGGCGAGCCATTCCCGCGCAGCGCTCCCGATGCAGCGCCGCTCGAGGCCCACCTCAAGTGCGCCAGCGCAGTCGCAGTCAGCAGTTGCAGTTGCAGTTGCGGTTGCGGTTGCGGTTGCAGTCAGACCCCAACAACCGTCCGCGAAGGCAACAGTCCCCAGATGTCTCGAGCGTACTCACTAATCGTGCGGTCAGAACTGAACTTGCCCATCCGCGCCACGTTGAGGATCGCCTTCCGCGACCAGTTCTCGGTGTCCTGGAACTCGTGCGACACGCGATCCTGGGTGGCGATGTAGTCGGCGAAGTCGGCCAGGTTGAAGAAGTAGTCGCCGCGATCGAGCAGCGTCTCCTTCAGCCAGTGGAAGAGACGCGGGTCGCCCGGGGAGAAGCGCGCGCCGCTGAGCGCGTCGAGCACACGGGAGAGCTCGGCGTTGTTCTCGTAGATCGCGCGCGGGTTGTAGCTGCCGTCCGCACGTTGACGCGCGATGTCTTCCGCGAGCAAGCCGAAGATGAAGATGTTCTCGTCGCCGACCTCTTCGCGGATCTCGATGTTGGCGCCGTCGAGCGTGCCGATCGTGAGCGCACCGTTGAGCGCGAACTTCATGTTGCCCGTGCCGCTGGCTTCCATGCCAGCGGTGGAGATCTGCTCGCTCAAGTCGGCGGCGGGCATGATCTGCTCGGCGAGACTCACACGGTAGTCGGGGATGAAGACCACCTTGAGCAAGCCGGCGCAACGCGGGTCGTGGTTGATCACGCGACCGATCGAGTTGATCAGCTTGATCTGCTGCTTGGCCGCCCAGTAACCGGGCGCGGCCTTGCCGGCGAAGATGATCGTGCGCGGGCTCGCGGGCGGGACGCCGTCCTCCACGATGCGCAGGTAAGAGTGCACGGCGTAGAGCGCGAGCAGCAGCTGACGCTTGTACTCGTGGATGCGCTTGGCTTGCACGTCGAAGAGCGAGGCGGGGTCCACGTCCACGCGCACGTCGTGCGCGATGGTGCGCGCCAGGCGCTGCTTGTTGGCGAGCTTCACGTCGAGGAAGCGCTCGCGGAAGGCGGCGTCCTCGGCGAAGGGTTCGAGTTCGCGCAGACGATCGAGGTCCGTGACCCACTCGGGGCCGATGGCCTCGTTGATCAGGTCACGCAGACCCGGGTTGCACTGGTGCAACCAGCGACGCTGCGTGACGCCGTTCGTCTTGTTGTTGAAGCGCTCGGGCCAGAGTTCGTGGAAGTCGGGCACGAGGTCGCTCTTCACGAGCTCGCTGTGCAACTCGGCCACGCCGTTCACGGAGTGGCTGCCCACGATGGCCAGGTGCGCCATGCGCACCTCGGACTGCTCGCCTTCGTGGTTCACGATCGCCATGCGCTGCTTGCGCTCGGTGTCACCCGGGAAACGTTGCTCGACGACGGCGAGGAACTGCGCGTCGATCTGCTCGATGATCTGCAGATGACGCGGCAGCACGCGCTCCACGAGTTCGCGCGACCAACGCTCGAGCGCTTCGGGCAGCAGTGTGTGGTTCGTGTACGCCAAGGTGTTGCGCGTGATGTCCCAGGCTTCGTCCCACTCCACGCTGTGCTCGTCCATGAGCACGCGCATGAGTTCGGCCACGGCCAACGCAGGGTGCGTGTCGTTGAGCTGGATGGCGATCTTGTCGGCGAAGTTCGCCAGGTCGCCGTGCTCCGCGAGGTAGTTGCGCACGATGCTCTGCACCGCACAGCTCGTGAAGAAGTACTCCTGGATCAGGCGCAGCTCGCGCCCCTTGTCGTCGGAGTCCGGCGGGTAGAGCACCTTGGAGATCGTCTCGCTCTCCATCTTCTGCTTCACGGCTTCCACGTAGTCGCCTTCGTTGAAGATCGACATGTCGAACTCGTCGGTGGCGCGCGCCGAGTAGAGGCGCAGCGTGTTCACCGACTTACCGCCGTAGCCGACCACGGGCATGTCGTGCGGCACGCCCACGATCACGTCCCAACCCAACCACATCGAGTTCTCGATGCCGTCGTGACCTTCCATCTGCGAGAGCTCGCCGAAGAGCGGCACGACCACCGCCTCCTCGCGGCGCTCGAACTGCCAGGGCGTGCCGAGCGCGCGCCAGCTGTCAGGCTTCTCCTTCTGCCAGCCGTTATCGAGCTCCTGACGGAACAAGCCGTACTCGTAGTTGATGCCGTAACCGTAGCCGGGCAGGCCGAGACTGGCGAGTGAGTCGAGGAAGCACGCGGCCAAGCGGCCCAGACCGCCGTTGCCGAGCGCCGCGTCGACTTCGGTCTCAGCGATCTCCTCGATGTCCACGCCCATCTCGTCGAGCGCGTCGCGGCACACGTCCCACAACCCCAAGTTGTGCAGGTTGTTGCCGAGCGAGCGCCCCATGAGGAACTCCATCGACAGGTAGAACACGCGCTTGCCGGCGTTCTCCTTGATGCGCGCCTCGGTCTCCACCATCAGATCGACGATGCGATCACGCACCGCGAAGGAGACGGCTTCGAAGAGTTCGCGGCCGGTGAGCTGACTCCACTCGCGTCCGAGCGAGTAGCGCACGTGGCGCAGGATGGAATCGCGGAAAGCCTCGGCTTCCGCCGGCGAGGACACGCTACGGGTCTGGGACATCTCTCACTCCTTGAATCGCGCGCGGCGCCGACTTCTCGACCGGACCGCGCGAGCAACGTTGTTGAGGCTCAGACCTCGAGGACGGTCAGCGCTTGGTCTTCGGTGTTCACGATCTGGAAGATCTTGTCGAGGCGCGCGAGCTTGAAGAGGCGCATCACGGTCTCGCAGGGGCCGCAGATCACGAGGTCGCGGGCACGCCCCAGGCGCTTCTGCGTGGTGACGATGGCGCCCAAGCCGGAGCTGTCCACGAACTCGACCTTGCTCAGGTCGAGCACGATGCGCTCGCTGCCTTGACTGATGAAGCCGTCCATGGCGTCGCGGAAGTCGGTGGCCACGTAAGAGTCGAGGCGACTCTCGAACAGCTTCACCACCAGCACGTCGCCGTGGTTGTTGGTCTCAATGTGCATGACGGGTAGGTCCTCTCTGGCACGCAGGAGCGCGGGCCGGTTGTCGTGTTAAGTCTGGGAAGGATCGCCGGGGCTCCGTCCCCGGTACTCCAAAGCGACGATCGTGATGTCATCGTTCGGGTGGCGGCCGTTGCCGAACTCGTTGACCGAGTCGACGACTTCGTCGCAGGCCTGCTGCACGTCGCCCGCGGGCGCGGCAGCCAGGTGTTCCTCGAGGCGCTCTTCGCCGTACTCGCCGTCGTCGCCGGTGTACTCGGCGATGCCGTCGGTGAAGAGGAACAGGCGATCGCCGGGGCGCAGCGTCACGCGGCCTTCGTCGAAGGGCATCACGCCCCCCATGCCGATGATCGTGCCGCCTTCGCTGAGGTACTCGAGCGAGCCGTCGGCGCGACGCAAGGTGGGCGCGGGGTGCGCGGCGTTGCAGTAGCGCAGCTCGCCGCTGCGCGTGTCGAGCACCATGTAGAACATCGTGAAGTACTTGTCGAAGCGCTCCATCGGGTACTCGTCGTCGAGCAAGCGCATGACTTCGTCGGGCGAGCGGATCTGTTCGCCCTCGGCGTTCGGGTCCGTGAGCACGCCGCCTTGCGGTGTGAGCGTCTGGCTCACCGACACCGTCACCATCGCGGCGGGCACACCGTGACCGCTCACGTCGAGCATGTAGATGCCCACGCGGTGTTCGTCGAGCTGCACGAGGTTGAAGACGTCACCACCGATGGAGGTACACGGCACGTAGCGCCAGGCCATGTCGAAGCACTTGGCCTCGGGGCGCGCGCGCGGGATCAGCGCGGCTTGGATGTCGGCGGCGGCCGCGAGGTCGGACTGCAGCGTCTTGGCCTGCACGCGCAACTCGCGGTTGGCTTCGCGCAGCGACTCCGACAAGCGCTGGATGCGCACTTGACTGCGCACGCGCGCCAGGACTTCACCGCGGTCGAAGGGCTTCGTCACGTAGTCGACGGCGCCGAGCTCGAGGCCGCGTACCTTGTCGGCGGTCTCGGAGAGCGCGGACAAGAAGATGATCGGGATCGATCGCGTCTGCTCGTCGGCCTGCAGGGCTTGGCAGACCTCGTAGCCGTCCATGCCCGGCATCATGATGTCGAGCAACACGAGGTCGGGCGACTCGGTGCGCGCGAGCGAGATGGCGCGCTCGCCGTTCTCCGCTTCGAGCACCTGACACTCTTCGCGATCGAGGATCGCGCTGAGCAGCTTGCGGTTCAGCGGTGCGTCGTCGACGACAAGAATGCGCGGCGGGCGCGTGCTGGCGTCGGGCTGCACCGAGGGCGTGGAGGGTTCTGTGGGAGCGTGCATGTCGGCACTCCCCATCGACCAGCTGAGCACCTGACCTGTACCGATTTCCACGACGGTTCCGAGGGCCCGGAGGCCGCTCGCCGTCGCTCAGGCCGGGGACACGCGCGGGAGCGCCGTGAACAGGCTCAGCACGTTGCGCTTGCCGGTACTGGCGTAGCGCAGGTCGTCGCCAGCGGAGCGCACCATCATCAAGCCCATGCCGCCTTCGGGCCAGGTCCGCGGATCGGCAGGATCCGGGTCGGGCGGCGGCGGCACGAGGTTGGGATCGAAGGGATGACCCTCGTCGATCACCGAGATGGTCAGGCCCGTGTCGTCCCAGTTGAGGGACAAGCCGAGCACGCCTGGCGACAAGTTCTTGTAGGAGTGCCGGAACACGTTGGTGGTCAATTCGGAGACGGCCATCTCCCACGCCGCCACGCGATCACTCGGCAGCCCCCACTCGGTGAGCACGCGCGCCGTCTCCTCGGTGAGCAGACGAGCCAGCTCGAGCGAGGCAGGACCCTCGCGGTGATAAGTGTGGGCCGCGGAGCTCAGCGCTCGAGCTCCTTGGCCGCGCTGTCCACGGTGCCGTAGATCTCGAACACGCGATGCAGACGCGTGAGCTCGACGATCGCGCGCACGGAGGGCGTGAGACCCGCCAACACGAGGTCGCCGCCCTTGTCGCGCGCCGCCTTCAGTGTGGTGACGAGCGCACCCAAGCCCGTGGAATCGATGCGGTCGACAGCCGCGAGGTCGAGCGCGAGGCGCACATTGCCCGACTTCACGAAGCCCCCGAGCTCTTGGCGCACGTTGCCGGCCGAACCAGCATCGAGCGCGCCTGCGAGCACGACGATGCGCACGCCTGCGGTGTCACGGGTCTGGAGCTTCATGGCACACCTGCTCGGAGGAAACGGGAACGGAGTCGAAACCCTGGGTGACGCGCCCACGCGGGCCGGACCCAGTGCTCTTCGTCGCTCTCTCTCGGCACAGTCGCAACTGAAACTTCAGCCTCCCTCCTGCGAGAGAGACTCATGCTACGCCCCCCCTTCCTACCGATAAAGAGACGCCCCCCCTCTGCTCGGTGACCGCTCGTGCTCGATGCTCTTGTGCTGCTGCTGCTGTTCGCGTGCCTGCCGGGGAGCGTGGAATTGCTGCTGCTCAGCCTCGGAGGCCTCCTCCCGGCGCGGCCGGCTCCGCGTGGCACGGCGCCGCACCCGCGTCTCGCCGTGGTCGTGCCGGCGCACGATGAAGCCAGCGGGATCGCAGCTTGCGTCGCGAGCCTGCAGGCCTGTGAGGGCTCGCACGATGTCGTCGTGATCGCCGACAACTGCAGCGACGACACCGCGCAACTCGCCGAAGCCGCCGGCGCGCGCGTGCTCGTACGCCACGATGAGAACCGGCGCGGCAAGGGCTGGGCGCTCGACTTCGCCTTCCGACAGTTGCTCGACGAAGGCTACGAGGCGCTCGCTGTCGTGGACGCTGACAGCCGCGTGGACCCGGACTTCGTGCGTTGCCTCTGCGAGCGTCTCGCTTGTGGCGCCGACGCCGTGCAAGCGCGCTACCAGGTGCTGAACCCCGACGGCTCGCTGCGCACGCGACTGATGAGCGTGGCCTTCATGGCCTTCAACGTGCTGCGCCCGCGCGGTCGCGCCCGCTGGGGGCTCTCCGCGGGCATCCTCGGCAACGGCTTCGCGCTCTCGGCCGACACGCTGCGCGCGATCCCCTACGAAGCGCGTTCCGTGGTCGAAGACCTCGAGTACCACCTGCGACTCGTGCGCGCGAAGCGACGCGTGGAGTTCGCCGACGAGACCTGTGTGTTCGGCGAGATGCCCGAAGGCGGCAGCGCGTCGGGGACGCAACGCGCACGCTGGGAGGGCGGGCGTCTGCGCATGATGCGCGAGACAGCGCCGAGCCTCTCGCGCGAGGTCTTCCTGCGCGGCCGCTGGTCCTTGCTCGAACCGCTGCTCGAACTGTTGCTGCTCCCGCTCTCGCAACACGTGATGCTGCTCGCCGTCGCCGCGGCCCTGCCCAGCGCCTGGCGTCCGGCGGCGCTTGCCGGCTTGGCGCTCGTGGGCCTGCACGTGCTCGCCGGCCTGCGCGTCGGAGGCGGTGGCTGGCGTGACCTGGGAGCCCTCGCGAGCGCCCCCCTTTATGTGATCTGGAAGTTGACGCTGGCCAAGGCGCTCGCACGAGCGTCGACGGACAGCGCAGATTGGGTGCGCACTGCGCGCAACGACGATCCCGCGACCTGAACTGCCTAGAGCTTCAGTTGGTCGCCGGTTTGTGGCGATAGGGACGACAGAACATCACCCCATGGTTGCCTGCCATGCCGCGCGACTCACAATCCGACAACCCCCTCGAACGCCACCTCGAGCAGCAACTCCTCGAGCGTTACGGCGGCGTGGGTGTGCGCATGCGCTTCGGACACCTGCGCTTCCACCTGCGCCGGTTGACCTTCCTGGGCGTGCTGCGCGGCACGCATCTCGTCAAGCGCTTGCTCGACCTGGTGATCGCGCTGCCGCTGGCGCTCGTGATGTTGCCCGGCTTCCTGCTGCTCGCCGCGCTCATCCGCATCGAGTCGCCGGGCCCGGTGTTCTTCGCGCAGCAACGCATCGGTCGTCACGGCAAGCCCTTCACGATGTTCAAGTTCCGCTCGATGTTCCTCGACGCCGAAGCGCGCAAGCAGGAACTCGCCAAACAGAACGAGAGCGGCGACGGCGTGATCTTCAAGATGAAGCATGACCCGCGCATCACGCGCGTCGGGCGTTTCATCCGCAAGGCTTCGATCGACGAGCTGCCGCAACTCTGGAACGTGATCCGCGGCGACATGTCGCTGGTCGGGCCGCGTCCGCCGGTGCCGGCCGAGGTCGCCGAGTACAGCATCAGCGATCGTCGCCGCCTCGAAGTCATCCCCGGCATCACCTGCATCTGGCAGGTCAGCGGCCGCTCCGACATCCCCTTCGATCAGCAAGTCGAACTCGACTCCGAGTACATCGAGAGCCAGAGCTTCCTGGGCGACGTGCGCTTGCTGCTCAAGACCATCCCCGCCGTCCTCCTCGGCCGCGGAGCTTACTGATGAAGGCGCTGCTCCTCGCCGATCAAGAACTGCCCGAGCTCGCGCCGCTGAGCGAGCGCACCGCTCCCGCCCTGCTGCCCGTGCTGGGCAAGCCCTTGGTGGTGCACGCCGTGGAGAGCCTGGTCGCCGCTGGGATCACCGAGATCGTGATCAGCGTTTCACCGCACGCCCGCCTGGTGGAACAGGAGTTGGGCGACGGCACGCGCTTCGGCGCCCGCTTCCAGTTCCAACTCACGCGCGGCGACGGCGACTTCCGCCGCTTGGCCGGCCGTCTCTCGCAACTCGGCGACGACTACCTCGTGGTCGACGCGATGGTGCTGCGCTCCGCCTTCATCGACAGCTTCCTGGAGAGTTGCGCCGAGCACCCCGGCGTCTCCCTGCGCGCCACCGCCGACGGCACCCCGTGTGGCGTGTGGCGCATGGACAACTCGGACGCCGAACGCTTCACCGACGTGGAAGTCGCCGACGCCGTGGCGCGCCCCATCGCAGGACTGCGCGCTTTCCACACCGCCAACATGGAAGCTCTCGCCGGACGTTTCCCCGGCTTGCTCATGCGCGGCTCGGAACGCTCGCCCAAGTTGCGCGCCTGCCGTCACGCCCGCGTGCGCCCCCGCGAAGTGCTCACCGGAAGCGCCTTCGTGGGCCGCGGGAGCACCGTGAAGCCGAGCGCCGAGCTGCACGGCCCGGTGGTGCTCGGCGACCACGTGATCGTGGACGAACAAGCCATCTTGCGCGACACCGTCGTGCTGCAAGACACCTACGTGGGGCCGCACGTGGAGCTCGATCACGCGATCGTGTGGAAGTCCTACCTCATCCGTGTCGACACCGGCGCGGTGGCGGTGGTCACCGACCCCACCTTGCTCGCGGATCTCGCGGGCGAGAGCGTCAGCGCGGTGGTGCGTCTCGGATTCGACCGGCTCGTGGCGCTGGCACTGATCGTGCTCGCGGCGCCACTCTGGATCTGGATGGCACTCGACTCCTGGCGCGTCGCGCCGCAACGTCCGTTCCCGCGTCGCTCCCTGCTCGGCAACCGCGTCACGCGCACGGTCGACGGTCAGAGCCGACGTGAACCGTTCAGCGTGATCGAAGGCGCCACTCACATCCCGGTGCTGCGCCGCCTGCCGTGGTTGCTCGCGGTGCTCAAGGGCGAGCTCGCGCTCGTGGGCGTGCAGCCGCTCGCCCCCGACGAAGCCGGCGCGCACGCCGAGGAATGGCAGCGCGTGCGTGAAGGCGCCCCCGTGGGCCTGATCGCCCCCGGAGAACCGAACGACCCGAACAGCGGTGAAGAGCAGGCCCTGCTCGAGGCGCTCTACGCCGAGACCCGCAGCCTGGGCACCGATCTGCGCTGCGTGGCACGTGCGGCGCGCGGACTGCTGAGTCCCTCGGCCTGGAAGCTGCCGATCCGCTTCTGAGCGCGGCAATCGAGCACAAGTCCGGCGGCGAATCCGGTCGATGCAGACGGCGAGCCTTTCCTCGTGGGCCGCCATGAACCTCGCCACTCGACTCCTGCTCCGTGTGTGTCTGCCCGTCGTCGCCTTGCTCGCGACCGGCGCGGTGATCCTGCACGTGTCTTACATGGAGGACGAGGAACGCTCGGCGCGCAGCGAGCTCGAACGCAGCGCGCGCATCGTGTCCGGCTTCCTCACCGATCACGTGGAACTGGCGCGCACCGCGCTCGCCGGGATGGCGGCGTCCACGAGCCTGCAACGCTGGACCGACGCGCGTGATGCCGTCGACGCGCAGATCGCCTGGCGCTTGCTCGAACGCGAAGCCGAGAACCTGCTCGCGGCCCACGTGGAGCTGTCGAAGCTCTGCGTGATCGACGCGAGCGGCGTCGAACACCCGCTCGCCCGACAGACGCAGGCCAGCGCGCAGGGCGCGTCGGCCCGACCGGCTCTGCAGACCTTGGGCGATGTGCCGCACATGCCGCTGGATGCCAAGGTGAACTCGCGCATCCCCGGACAGCAGCTGCGTGTCAGCGCCGAGCTCGACCTGGCCGCAGCGGCCGCGGAAGTCACGCATCACTTCGCGCGCAGCGTGTCGGGCCTGCAGTTCTCGATCGTCTCCTCCGCGCAGTTCGACGGATACTCAGCGGACGTGCTCGCCACCGAGATCAGCGTGGCCGAGAACCAAGCACGCCTGCGCGCCTCGCGCCCGCGTGCGCACGCGCTCGCCGATGCCCGCGCGCGCGAACGCACCGCGGCGATCACGGGCCTGTGCATCCTCGTGGGGTTGCTCGCGCTGCTCTGGGACCGCTTGCGCCTGACCGTGCTGCGCCCCGTCGCCGAGCTGATGCGCTGCGTGGAAGCCTTCGACACGGGCAGCGCGCTGCCGCCCCCCGGCGCCCCACGCCCCGACGAACTCGGCCGACTCGAAGACGCGTTGCGCGGTGCCGTGCAGAGCAACCAGGAAGCGCGTCGCAGCCTGGCCGAAGCCGCCGAGCAACTCGAAGCGCGTGTGCGCGACCGCACGTCGCAGATCCAGCAGTACGCCGAGGAGTTGCGCGTGGCCCGTGACGAGGCGCGCGCCGCCACCCGCGTGCGGGGTGAGTTCGTCTCCAACGTGAGCCACGAGATCCGCACGCCGCTCAATGGCATCATCGGCATGAGTGGTCTGCTGCTCGACACGCCGCTGGTCGACGAGCAACGCGAGTACACCGAGGCCGTGCGCAAGGCAGGGCTGGAGCTGCTCACGCTGGTGAACGACGTGCTCGACTTCTCGAGCGCGGCCGATCACAAGGTCGACCTCGAGGAAACCGAACTCGACCCGCGCGCCTGCCTCAACAGCGTGGCCGAGCTGGTGGCCGACGACGCACGCCAGCGCGGCCTGGAACTCGCCGTCGACGTGGCGCCCGAATCGCCGCGTCGCTTGCGCGGCGATGCAGGACGTCTCTCCCAAGTGCTCACGCAGCTCGCGCGGAACGCCGTGAAGTTCACCGAGAGCGGACACGTGACGCTCCGCGTGAAACCCGGCGACGTGCACGGCGACCACATGGAGATGCGCTTCGAGGTGCAAGACACGGGCATCGGCATCGACCCCGCCTACCACGCCCAACTCTTCGAGCCCTTCACGCAGCAAGACGGCTCGAGCACGCGTCGGCACGGCGGCACCGGTCTCGGCCTCGCGCTCTGCAAGCTGCTCACGGAACTCATGCACGGTGAGATCAGCGTCACGAGCGTCCCGGGTGAGGGCAGCACCTTCGCCTTCACGGCGCGCTTCCGACTCGTGGAAGGGCCGGAGACCGACGCGCGCGAGAGTCATCGCGACGAACTCTGGGGCCTGCGCGCACTCGTCGTCGACGACAACCCCACGAACCTCACGATCGCACTGCGCGACCTCGAGTCGGGCGGCCTCTCGGCGGTCCCGGCGTCCAACGGTGAGAGCGCGTTGCAACTGGTGGACGAAGCCTTCCGCGCCGGCGACCCCTTCGATGTCGTGCTCGTCGACATGGCCATGCCCGACATGGACGGCCTCGAAGTCGCCCAGCGCCTCAACCGCGATCCCGCGCACGCGCACCTGCCGGTCGTGCTGCTGACCTCGATCCAACCCGAAGACGACCGCGACCTGTTGCACGCCGCCGGCGTGATCGAGCAACTCGTGAAGCCGGTGAACCGCGAGGAGCTGCTCTCGTGCTTGGAGCGCCTCGTGGCAGCCAGCGAGGCGCGCGCTCTCGCAGGTCGTCCCGCGCGCAACTCCCCGAGCAAGGCGCAGAAACGCGCGCTCGTCGTGGAGGACAACGCGGTCAACCAGCGCGTCGCGGTGCGCATGCTCGAGAAGCTCGGCTTCCGCGCCGACGTGGCCAGCAACGGCGAAGAGGCCGTCGAGGCCTGCGCGCAGCTGCCCTACGGCCTGGTGCTGATGGACTGCCAGATGCCCGGCATGGACGGTTTCGAAGCCACGCAAGCGATCCGCAAGTTGCCTCCCGGCCATGCCGACATGCCCATCGTGGCCATGACAGCGCACGCTCTCCAAGACGACCGCCGACGCGTGCTCGATGTCGGCATGGACGACTACCTCAGCAAACCGGTCTCGGCCCACCGTCTCGCCCGCACCTTGGCGCGCTGGATGCCGATCGACACCCCGACCCCCGAATCCAGCCCCCCCGTGGCGAAGCTCCCATGACGATGCACGACGAAAGCAACCGCCCCGCTCCGCTCGACACCGCGCCGCTCGAAGAGTTGCGCGCCTTCTCGGAGGACGACGGCCCCGATCTGCTCAGCGAGCTCATCGACATCTTCCTCGACGACACGCCGCCGCGCCTCGACGCGCTGCTCGAGTGTGTCAAGGGTGGCGACCCGGTGGGCACGCGCGAGAACGCCCACGCGCTCAAGTCCTCTTGCGCACAACTCGGCGCCCTGCATCTCTCCGAGATGTGCAAGCAGCTCGAGTCGATGGGACGCGAAGAGCAGCTCGACGGCGCGTTGCCGCTCGCCGAAGAAGCGCTCTTCGAGTTCGGCTTCGTGAAGGAGGCCCTGCTCAAAGAGAAGCGCGCCTGACGCGGAACGCCCCCGCAGGGTCGCGAGCGCGGGGCTCAGTCTTCAGGTGCCTCGGCGCTGAGGTGCAGCGCGAACCGGAAGGTCGTGCCCTCGTTGATCTTCGAGTCGACCTCGAGCTTGCCCTCGTGGGAATCCACGATGGCCTTGCAGATCGCGAGACCCAACCCCGTGCCGCCGAGGTTGCGCGTGCGCGACTTCTCGAGGTGGAAGAAGCTCTCGAAGATGTGCGGGAGGTCCTTCTCCCCGATGCCGATGCCGGTGTCGCTCACGCTGCACACAGCTTTGTCGCCGTCGCGCTCGCAACGCAAGAGCACGCGACCACCCTTGGGCGTGAAGACCGCGGCGTTGCCCAGCAGGTTCGTGATCACCTGGGCGAGACGGTTGCCGTCGCCCAGGACATCGAGTGCTTCGTCGGGGAACTCGGTGACGAACTCCACTTCTTTGTCGGCCATGCGCTGCTCGAAGGCCAAGCCGACCTGGTCCGCGATCTCCACCAGCGACACGACCTCGAACTGGAACTCGAGCTGCTGCGTGTCGAGCTTGCTGAGCTGGAAGAGGTCCTGAACCAGGCGCGTGAGCTTCTTGGCTTCACGCAGGCAGACCTCGAGGTTGCGCGCGAAGTCGGGGCTGTCCGGGCCCGCTTGCACGGCGGTTTCCAGGTAACCCTGGATGCTCGTGAGCGGCGTGCGCAGCTCGTGGCTCACGTTGGCCACGAGGCGCCGGCGCAACTCGTCTTCGCTCCGGATCTCCTCGGTGCGCTCTCGCAGGGAACGCACCAGGGAATCGATCGAGCGAGTGAGGTCGCCGAGTTCGTCGCGAGCGCTCGACTCGAGCGACACCGAGACCTCACCCTCACGCTGTACCCGCAGCGCTTCGTTGAGGCGACGGATGCGCGCGACCCAACGATGTCGCAAGAAGGCCGCCCCGACGACCACGCCCGCGATGCCCGCGGCGAACAACGGAAGCGCGCCGCCCTCAAGCATCGCTCAGCTCCCTGCGCGGCGAAGACAGCGGACGTTCAGCAGAACTTGTCGCTGAACTTGTAGCCGAAGCCCCAGACCGTGAGCACGTACTGCGGGCGATGACGCTCGGGTTCGATCTTGGCGCGCAGTCGCTTGATGTGCGTGTCGATGGTGCGATCGGTACCGTCGAAGCTCTCGACGCCGGCCTTCTCGCAGAGCGCGCGCCGCGAATACGGCCGCCCCGGTGTGAGCGCGAGCACGCGCAGGATCTCGAACTCCTTCTGCGTGAGCTCGAGATCAACGCCCTCGCGCGTGACGATGCGCTTGTCGATGTGGATCTCGAACTCGCCGAAGCTGAGCACTTTCTCTCCGCTGCTGTCGGCGAGACGCGTGAGCACCTCGACACGCCGCCCGAGCGCGTTCACGCGCGCGACCAGCTCAGCCACCGAGAAGGGCTTCGTGATGTAGTCGTCGGCCCCCATCTCGAGGCCAGCGACTTTGTTCGCGTCTTCGGACTTGGCCGTGACCATCACCACCGGCACGTAGCGCTCGGAAGCGCGGATGTGGTGGCAGACTTCCATGCCGCCGACTTCGGGCAGCATCAAGTCGAGGATCACGAGGTCGAAGTCACCGCTGTCGAAGAGGTCGATCGCCACGCGGCCGTCGGCGGCACGCGTGGTGTCGTAGCCCTCGTTCTCCAGGTGCATCTGCACGAGGTTCGCGATGTCCGTGTCGTCTTCGACCACAAGGATGTTGCGGATCTGGCTCATGACCGGCAGTGTCGTCACCGTGATGCCTCAAGGGAAGCGGCTGACCGTGAAAAGGGAGCCGCCCCCGGTGAAGACCCCGAAGTCTCACCGGAGACGGCTGCAGTTTCCTGCCATCCAGGACGACGTTGACCTGACTCGTTGAAGCGCGGCACCGCGAGCCGAAAGTCCCGATCTGTCGAACGGGAAAGGGCTGAGAAGGTTGGCTCAGCGGGGTAGCTCGCGCTTGCACGTAACCCCGAAGTCGCGTTGAGTCAGGTGTTCCTCGCTCGGACACCAATGAAGCTACATCGCGTACGGTGAAAGCAACGAGACCGCAGGGTGACGATTTGGTGTCGGCCCTCTCGCGCGCGCCGCGGCGCTCACCGCTGGCGTGGGAGCCAGATCGGAAAGTGCTGGGTTTCCCAGGGCGCAGCGCCCGCCGCGCGCTGCGAGACGATGAGATTGCTGGCCTCGTGGTAGAGCACCAACTCGTGGAGACGAAGGGGTGCAGTCAGGACCACTTCGAGCGTGGGCCAACCGCGCTCGTCGACGAATCGACGCAGGCCGTGCTCTTCACTCAGCTCCGCGACCACGAATCCGTCGAGCTCGACACGGAAGTGTTCGAAGCCTCCTGGCAGCGAGGAGCTGAGCACGAGTTCGCCGTCTCGGGGATGCAGTCTCAGGTAGGCCTCGACATCGCGCGCGGCGTTGGCGGAATCGGGGGTCAGGCCGGCGCTGCCCGCCTCGAGCGGCCCTGCAGCCATGCGCAAGCGCGTGAGCGTGTAGCCGGGTTGTTCGCGCGTGGGACCGAGGATGGTCGTGAGGTGCACGCCGTCGTCGTCGCGCAACCACCAGCCCTCGCCCGGGAGCAAACGCGTCGGTCCTTGTGCGTGCCAGCGAGCTTCGAAACCTTCGGCGAAACCGGGGACGGTGCTGAGCACCACGCGCGCGTCGCTGCCCTGCCAGCCCAGGCTGGGCAGGCAACGCGCGAGGAAGTCGGCGGCGTCCAGCTCGGGGAAGCGTGAGCGGAAGCTGGCCACGAGCCAGTCGGCGAGCGGCGCGGACACGTAGCGCACCTGCGCGCGGAGGGCGGCGTCGTCGAAGCCCTCGAGCAGAGCGTGACGCCAGCGCGTGGGATCGGGGTCGAGATCGGCCGCATCGAGCAGCCAGGCCGCGGGCACTTGGGAGTGGCCCTCGCTCACGGCTCGCAGACACAGAGCGTGCAGCGCCTCCACACCTTCGCGCTCGAAGATGCGCTCCACGATGAAGAGGCCGTAGCCATACAGAGTGGTGGCGTCGGGGCGATCCTGGCCGAGATGCAGGCCGCGTCCAGGCAGCTCCAGAGCGACGGAGGGATCGAGTGCAGGCGCCCCGCCCAGCGGCAAGGGAAGCGACGCGCGGGCGTGGGTGGTGGGCTCGAAGTAGCGCAGCTCGAGGGCCATGCGCGGCGCGCCGAAGGCGGTGTCGAGGAGCCGGACGGCGCGCACGCGTTCGGCGGCCTCGGGCGCCAAGCGCGCAGCGACGGCGTCGCACAGGCCCTCGGTGATCACGGCCGGGAGCGGCTCCCAGCTCGGCCCCAGCAGCGCGTGCACGAGTTCGTGCACCAACACGAAGTCGGCGTCGAGCCCGAGCCGATCGGCGCGAATGCGGATGTGGCCGGCGGTCAAGGACGTGAGCCCCACCACGCCGGGACGGCTGGCCAGCGCGCCGTAGCGACCGAAGTCCTCGAGCCAGACTTCCGTGGGCCGATCGAGGCTGTCGGGCAAGCTGGCGCGCACCGCCGGGCCGAGCTCTTCGAGCAAGTCGGCCAGCGCGCGCGCCGCATCGGCGGTGTCGGCCCGGGCGCGACCGTAGGGCGTCTGCACCTGCTCCGAGGGCGGCGCAGAACAAGCCAGCGCCAGCAACACGCAGCCGAGCAACGCGCGGAGACGGGGAGGCCGAGGCATGCGCGGAGCATAGCAGCGCCTGCAGCGAGCGCGGCGCCACCGCGGCTTGATAGACTCCGCGGTTCGCTGGCGGCCTCAAGAGTTCCGCCTGGCGCAGCCTCCCCCACCTCTTCAGGAACCGTCATGGACAGCGCGGCAAGCATCCTCTCGACCCTCGGACTGGAACTCGGCGGCACGCACTCGGGCGTGTACTCCGGCGAGTGGATCGCCGCCCCCGGCGGCGCGACGATCACCAGCGTGAACCCCGCCACCGGCGAGACGCTCGGCCAGGTGGTCGAAGGCTCCGTCGAGGACTACGAAGCCTGTGTCGCGGCCGCGCAAGAGGCCTTCGCGCGCTGGCGCCTGCTGCCCGCGCCGCAACGTGGCGAGATCATCCGTCGCTGCGGCGAAGCGTTGCGCGCCAAGAAAGAAGCGTTGGGTGCGCTCGTCACGCTGGAGATGGGCAAGATCCGCGCCGAGGGCGAAGGGGAAGTGCAGGAGATGATCGACATCGCCGACTTCGCCGTCGGCCTCTCGCGCCAGCTCTACGGCTTGAGCATGCACAGCGAGCGCCCGGGTCACCGCATGTATGAGCAGTGGCATCCGATCGGCTTGGTGGGAATCATCTCAGCCTTCAACTTCCCGGTCGCCGTGTGGGCTTGGAACTCCTTCGTGGCTGCAGTGTGTGGCGACGCGAGCATCTGGAAGCCCTCGCCGATCACGCCGCTGTGCGCCATCGCGTCGCAGAAGATCGTGAACGAAGTGCTCGAGCCCGAGGGCTTCGGAGCGATCTTCACGCTGTGTGTGGGGCCGCCGGAGAGCGTGGGTGAAGCGATGCTCGCCGACCGTCGCCTGCCGCTCGTGTCGGCCACGGGTTCGGTGCGCATGGGCAAGCGCGTCGGTGAGGTCGTGGGCGGACGCTTGGGTCGTTCGCTGCTCGAGCTCGGCGGCAACAACGCGCTGATCGTGATGGACGACGCGAACCTCGACCTCGCGCTCACCGGCGTGCTCTTCGGCGCCGTGGGGACGGCGGGCCAGCGCTGCACCAGCACCCGTCGCGTGCTGCTCCACGAAAAGATCGCGACAGAGTTCACCGAGCGTCTCGTGAAGGCCTACGGGCAGGTGCGCATCGGCAACCCGCTCGACAAGGACACGCTCATGGGGCCGGTGATCCTGCCGCGTGCCGCCGAGCAGATGCTCGCGGCCGTGGAAGCCGTGAAGCAGCACGGCGGTGAGATCCTGTGTGGCGGCACGCGCGCCGAGGTCGCCGGTCACGAAGGCGGCAACTGGCTCATGCCCACCGTGGCCAAGGTGTCGTCCGACTTCCCGCTGTTGCAGGAAGAGACCTTCGCGCCGCTCGTGTACCTGGTCACGGTGAAGGATCTCGACGAAGCCATCGCCGTGCAGAACGACGTGCCGCAAGGACTCAGCTCGGCGATCTTCACCACGAGCTTCCAGAACAGCGAGCGCTTCCTCTCGCCGGCCGGCAGCGACTGCGGCATCGCCAACGTGAACATCGGCACGAGCGGCGCAGAGATCGGCGGCGCCTTCGGTGGCGAGAAGGACACCGGCGGCGGTCGCGAGTCGGGCAGCGATTCCTGGAAGGCCTACATGCGCCGTCAGACCTGCACGCTCAACTACACCGACGACCTGCCGCTGGCCCAGGGCATCCAGTTCGGTTGAGCCGCACCGCGCGCTCGCCGGGCGCCTGCGGGCCCCCCGCGAGCGCGCGTCGAATCCGTCGCGCTGTGTCCCGCGCGTCGTGCGGCTACACTGGCCCGCCATGCGCGCTGCCATCCACCAACTCGTCGACGATCTTGCTTCGGGACGCATGAGCCCCGAGGAAGGCCTGCGTCGCCTGCGCGACCTGCCCACCGAAGACCTCGGTTTCGCGCAGCTCGACCACCACCGCGTGTTGCGCAACGGGCAACCCGAGGTCGTGTACGGCGAAGGCAAGACGCCGGCACAGATCGTGGAGATCGTGGCGCGACTGCAGCCGCAGCGACACCCGGTGTTGGTCACGCGCTTCGACGCCGCCGCGCACGCGGCCTGTGCCGATCAGCTCGCCACGCTGCACGCGATCCCCGGCGACTACGACGACCTCGCGCGCACCTGGTTGTGGTGCCCCGCGCCACCGCCGATCACGGGCGCGGGCACGGTGGCCGTGGTGTCGGCGGGCACGTCGGATCTACCGGTGGCGCAAGAGGCCGCCGTCACACTCACGGCTTTCGGCAACACGGTGGAGCGCATCACCGACGTGGGCGTGGCGGGCTTGCACCGCATGCTCGCGCGCTTGCCGGTGCTGCGCGAGGCGCGCGTGATCGTGGCCGTGGCCGGGATGGAAGGCGCGCTGCCCTCGGTGCTCGCAGGCTTGGTCGCGGCGCCGGTCGTGGCCGTCCCCACCAGCGTGGGCTACGGCGCGAGCCTGGGCGGCATCGCAGCGCTGCTCGCCATGCTCAACTCCTGCGCGGCCGGCGTCACGGTGGTGAACATCGACAACGGCTTCGGCGCAGCCTGCGTGGCCTCACGCATCAATCATCCGGTGATCGGGACGCCTGCAGTGCCTGCGTCCCCCGCCCCATCTGCAAGTCACGAAGAGAGCGACGCATGAGCCGTCACCTGCACCTGGATCTCGTGGGCGGTATCGCGGGCGACATGAGCGTTGCCGCGCTGTGCGACGCCGGCGTGGATTCGCAAGAGCTCACCACGCTGCTCGAACGCTCGGGCCTGCCGCGCGCCGAGCTCGCCTGGGAACGCGTGTGGCGCGGTGGCATCGCGGGGCTCGCCTTCAACGTGGGAGTCGAAGCCGACGCTCCGCATCGCAACTGGGCCGACATCCGCGCGCTGCTCGAAGCCGCCACGCTCCCTGAGGGCGCACGCCAGCGAGCCCTCGAAGTCTTCGCACTGCTCGCCCGAGCGGAAGCGGACACGCACGGCTGCTCAGTCGACGAGGTGCACTTCCACGAGGTCGGCGCGCTCGATTCGATCGTGGACATCGTGGCCGCGAGCCTCGCGCTCGACCTGCTACGCGTGACCTCCGCGTCGTGCAGCAGCGTTCCCGTTTGCCCCGGCGCGCAAGGACACATGGCGCACGGCGAACTCCCCTTGCCGGCGCCCGCCACGGCGCGCTTGTTGCGCGGCTTCACCTTGCGACCGATCCCGGGCACGCTCGAGACCGTCACCCCCACCGGTGCGGCGCTGCTCGCGCAACTCTGCCCCGAGGGCGGCAGCGCGATGCCCGAGATGCGTTTGCTCGCCACGGGAACTGGTCTCGGCACGGCGGAACTGAGCGGACGCCCGAACGCGCTGCGTGTGTTGCTCGGCGAGCGCGTCACGCAAGCTCCGGCACCACACGAAGGCACGAGCGACGGACACGCCGTGGTGCTCGAAGCCAACATCGACGACATGGATCCGCGCGTCTTCGGCGAAGCCTGTGCGCTGCTCTTCGAGGCCGGCGCGCTCGACGTGGCGCTGCTCCCGCTGCAGATGAAGAAGCAGCGCCCGGGCACGCTGCTGCAAGTCGTGGCGCGCCCCGAGCTCGAAGGCGTGCTCACCGGCGTGATGCTGCGCGAGACGACGACCCTCGGCGTGCGCAGCCATGATGTCCGTCGCACGGAACTCGCGCGTCGCTTCGAAACAGTGCGCACGCCTTTCGGCGAGATCCGACTGAAGCGCGGTTTCCTCGGCGAGCAATGCCTGAACGTCTCCCCCGAATACGACGACTGCGCGGCGCGCGCGCGCGAACACGGCGTCCCCGTGAAGGAAGTGCTCGCCGCAGCGCTCAGCGCCGGCTTCGCGCTGGAGTCCGCAGGCGAATGAGCAACACGCGCGCCCTCATCGACGCACTGCACGCGAACATCGCGCGCCACGACTCCGCCCTCGTGGCCTTCTCCGCGGGCATCGATTCCACGCTCGTGCTCAAACTCGCGCACGACGTGTTGGGCGACCGGGCCTTGGGCGTGATCGGGCGCTCACCCAGCGTGCCGCCGCTCGAACTCGAACACGCACACACGTTGGCGCAAGAGATCGGCGCGCGCCTGCGTGTGGTCGACACGCACGAGATGTCCGACCCGAACTACGCGTCCAACCCCAACGACCGCTGCTTCTTCTGCAAGCAAGAGCTGTACGACGTGTGCCACCAGGTCGCCGCCGAAGAGCGCGTGTCCACGATCCTCAACGGCACCAACGCCGACGACCCCGGCGACTGGCGCCCGGGCCTACGCGCCGCCGATCTCGCGGAAGTGGCCAGTCCGCTGCTCGAGTGCGGCCTGCACAAGCAGGAGGTTCGCGACGTGGCGCGCGCACTCGGGCTCAGCAACTGGAACAAGCCCGCGCTGGCCTGCCTGGCGTCGCGCCTGCCGCACGGCACACAAGTCACGCCGGAACGACTGCAAGCCGTGGACCAAGTGGAGCAGCTGCTGCGCGCCAAGGGTTTCCGCGACGTGCGGGCGCGTCATCTCGGCAGGACCGTGTCGCTCGAAGTCGACGTGGCCCGCACGCAAGAGCTGCGAGCCCTGCTCGACGCTGGCGCGCTGGCTGAGGTCCTCGCCCAGACCGGATTCCAGGAAGCGCAGGTCGCGGCCGATGGATACAAGACAGGTCGTCTGAACCCCAGCTCTTGATCGCCGGAGTGCGCCCACCATGCGCCGCCTTGCACTGACCGCCCCGCTGCTCGCGGGTTTCGCCGCGCTGTTCCTGAGCAGCTCCCAGCTCACCGCTCAGGTCGACGAGAGCGATCCGCGTTTCGCCGAAGACCCCACCGAGGTGTCCGACCCGCGCACCAACACCGACCCGCGCGACGCCTCGGCCCGCAGCGTCGGTCAGCTGCTCGATGAACTCGAAGGCACCGAGCTGCTCGAGGCACTCTGGGAGCGCGGCTCCACCGCTGAGCTCAGCGATGCCATGCGCGACGAAGCCTGGGAGTTGCTGGGCTGGATCGACTCGCACTGCGAACAGTGGCTCTCACTGATCGAGGCCGGCGGGATGGACACCGACGCCGGTCAGGCGCGCGCCGCCGAGTTGGTCGACAAAGCCACGCGCCTCGCGACGCTCGCCGACTCCGCGCTGAAGGACTCACGCTTCTCGACCTACGTGCACACCTTCACGAATTGGGACAGCGAGCAGCAGCTCGCCTTCCGCGGCGGACAGGCGCACTACCGTGAGGCGTCCCAGATGCTCGCTTCGGCGACGAGCGCAGAGCACGCGCTCCGAGCGCTCTCACCACTGGAGCGCTCGCTCGCGGCGGCGCGCCCGCTCGGTGACACCTGGGGCCAGTCGATGACGCTGGCTGCCATGGGCGAAGTGCATCACGCGAACAAGCAATGGCAAGCCGCGCGCGAGGCGATGCGCAGCGCCGTCGAAGTCGGACGCACGATCCGCGACCTCGACTCGGTGTGGAGCGGCTACAACGTGATCGTCGAGGCCTCGATCGCCATGGGCGAGTTCCGCGCGGCGCGCAGCACGCTGCAAGAGCAGTACCAGCTCTCAGTGGAAGTCGGCGACGAAGAGAGCGAGCAGCGAGTGATCGACCGCCTCGTGCAGATCGAGGAGATGATCACGCGCGTGGAGCAGCAGCGCTAGCGCCGAACGACGCGCGCGTCGGCGCTCAGTCGTCGGCGTGGATCGCGTCGTGCTCGGTCTTGTTGCTCGGGCGCGTGTCGCGGCCCTGCTCCTCGCTGATCGTGAGGCGCGTGGAGCCCTTCACGTTGGCGCACTTGTCGTCGAAGAACGGGATGATGAAGCGCACGGGCCCGCCGTCGCCACGCTCGAGCGGTTTGCCGGCCAGGTCGTACACGATCACGGCCGTGCGACGCGCGTCGTCGAGCGGCAAGCTGGCGGAGAACTTGCCGTCCTCGGATTCCACCGTGAGCCAGGCGGCGTGCATCGTCGGGCCGGCCTGATCGATGAGCGTGCGCAGGCGCACGGCTTTCCCGGCCAGGCGCTCGTCGACCTTGGCCAGGTCGTCCACCTGGTAGTCGGAGTGGGCCGAGGCCAGGTCGTGATAGGTGAAGGCCCGCGGGCGCGTGCAGGCGCCCTCGATGGTCAGGATCGAGCGGGGGTTCGACTTGGCTTTCTTGAGCGCAGGCATGGTGACCATCACTTCGGGGGAGGCGTCGCGTGAAGCGCGGCATTGTGTCACGCGCGGGCCTTCGACGCAGCCGTTGACCCGCGCCGCTTCCGAGGCAGCTCGCAGCGTGGCCTGAGCCAATCAGTACAGTTCCACTCCTCTTTTTTCGATGGAAAGAGAAGCGGATCGCTACTAAACTGTCACGTTGGGCTCAGCGCCCGAAAACCACACCACAGGTCCCCCAGCCGGCTCTTCCGCTCCGCATGATCCGATTCTCCAAAATGGCCGACTACGGCGTGCTCCTGCTGGGGCACCTCGCCCGCCAAGACGGGATTTCGGCGTCGGCGAGCGAGATGGCCGACGCGACCCACATGCCGCGCCCGGTCGTCGCCAACCTGCTGAAGTCGTTTCGCGAAGTCGGCCTGCTCGATTCGCGCCGCGGCCTGCACGGCGGCTACTGGCTGGTGCGCACGCCCGACGAGATCACGCTGCTCGACGTGTTGTCCGCGGTGGACGGCCCGGTGCAACTCACCGACTGCGCCGTCGCTGACCTGACCTCGCAATGCGACTACGAGGACGTGTGCCTCTCGCGCAGCCCGATGAAGAACGTGCACGAGCGCATCGTGGATCTGCTGCGCTCCACCACGCTCACCGAACTGATGTCCACCGTGTCCGACCCGACTCTCCCCGCCTCCTCTTCTTGAGCGCAACCGCCACCATGTCCCAGCACATCTACCTCGACAACAACGCCACGACTCGCATGGACCCGCGCGTGCTCGAGGTCATGCTGCCCTACTTCTGTGAGAAGTTCGGCAACGCCGCGAGTCGGAGTCACGAGTACGGCTGGGTGGCCGAAGCGGCCGTCCAACGCGGTCGCGAACAAGTGGCCGACCTGCTCGGCGCGAAGGACAAAGACATCCTGTTCACGAGCGGCGCCACCGAATCGGACAACCTCGCGATCAAGGGCACCGTGGAGATGCTGGCCAGCAAGGGCAAGCACGTGATCACGGCCGTCACCGAACACAAGGCGATCCTCGACACCTGCAAGTACCTGGAGAACAAGGGGCTCGCCGAAGTCACCTGGCTCGAGGTCGACAAGCAAGGTCGCGTGTCTGCCGAACAGGTGAAGGCTGCGCTGCGCGAAGACACCGTGCTCGTCACGCTGATGATGGCGAACAACGAGATCGGCACGCTCCACCCGATCAAGGAGATCGGCGCCGTGTGCCGCGAAGCCGGCGTGTGGTTCCACACCGACGCCACCCAAGCCGTCGGTAAGCTCCCGATCGATGTCGACGACATGAACATCGACATGCTCAGCCTCTCGGGACACAAGCTCTACGGTCCCAAGGGCGTGGGCGCGCTCTACGTGCGCCGTCGCAACCCGCGCGTGCGCTTGGCGCCGCAGATGCACGGCGGCGGACACGAGCGCGGCATGCGCTCGGGCACGATGAACGTCACAGGCATCGTGGGTCTGGGCGAGGCCTGCCGTCTCGCCAAGCAAGACATGGAGAAGGACACCGCGCACGCGATCGCGCTGCGCGACCGCATGGAGAAGAAGATCCGCGCCGAGCTCGACTTCGTGGAGCTCAACGGCGACGAAGAGCACCGCCTCCCCACCACCTTCAACATCTCCTTCGCCTACGTGGAAGGCGAGTCGTTGATCATGGGCATGCCCGACGTGGCCGTGTCCTCGGGCTCGGCCTGCACCTCGGCGAGCCTCGAGCCGAGCTACGTGCTGCGCGCGCTGGGCGTCGGCGACGACCTGGCGCACAGCTCGATCCGCTTCTCGGTCGGTCGCTTCTCCACCGAAGAGGAGGTCGACGCAGCCGCCGACCGCATCATCGGTACCGTGCGTCGCCTGCGTGAGATGTCGCCGCTCTACGAGATGGCGCTCGAAGGCGTCGACCTCTCCACCGTGAAGTGGGACGCGCACTGAGCGCGCGCCCACTCTTCCCCCCCGAACACCTGCCGCCCCGCGGCACTTCCTCTCGCACCTGACGAACCGGAGTTTCCACCATGGCTTACAGCGACAAGGTCCTCGACCACTACGAACACCCGCGCAACGTGGGCAGCCTCGACAAGAAAGACAAGACCGTGGGCACCGGCGTCGTCGGTGCGCCCGAGTGCGGCGACGTGATGAAGTTGCAGATCAAGGTCAACGACAAGGGCGTCATCGAAGACGCCAAGTTCAAGACCTTCGGCTGCGGCTCGGCCATCGCGTCGTCCTCGCTCGCCACCGAATGGGTGAAGGGCAAGACCGTCGACGAGGCGCTCGCGATCAAGAACACCGACATCGTGGAAGAGCTCTCGCTCCCGCCCGTGAAGATCCACTGTTCCGTGCTCGCCGAAGACGCGATCCGCGCGGCGCTCACCGATTACCGCGGCAAGCAGGACGCCTGAGCCGCGCGCTCAGCCCGCGAGCACCGAGCCATGACCAGCGACACCGAGAACGACACCGACACCCACGCGGGTGAGGACCAGATCCTCATCACCGAGAAGGCCGCCAAGGAGTTCCGTCACATCATCGGCCAGAAGAAGCTCCCCGAAGACACGGCCATGCGTCTCTCCGTGAAGGGCGGCGGCTGCTCGGGCTTCGAGTACGAGATCGACCTCGAGCACAACCCGGCCGACGAGTTCGACGTGGAGACGATGCAGCACGACATCCGCGTCGTCGTCGACATGAAGTCGGAGTTCTACATGTCGGGCACCACGATCGACTTCAACGACAGCCTCATGGAGCGCGGCTTCACCTTCCGCAACCCGCTCGCCAGCGGCACCTGCGGTTGCGGCTCGTCGTTCTCGATCTGAGGGAGCGCGCCGTGACTGAGTGGCTCGAGCCGAAAGCCTGCCCGCAATGCGGCGCGACGGCGGGCAGCACGCTCGCCTGCCTCGCCTGCGGCAAGCTGCTCGAAGAAGGCCCCGACGCCGACCACTTCGCGCGGCTCGGTGTGTCGCCCTTCGACCCGCCCGACGACGACGCGCTCGAGCTCGCGTACCTGCGCCTGTCGCGCTTGCTGCATCCCGACTTCCAAGGCGATGCCGACGAAGCCACGCAACAGTTGGCGGTGTCACACAGCGCCTCGCTCAACCACGCCTACAACACGCTGCGCGACGAACAGGCGCGTCACGAGTACCTGCTCGAGCTGTTCCACCCCGGCAGCCTCGAGAAGCACAAGACCCTCGACCCGGCCTTCCTCATGGAAGCCATGGAGGTCAACGAGGAGCTCGAACAAGCGCACGAAGACGGCTGCGCCGACACCGTGAACCGCATCGCCTCGATGGCGCGCAGCGAGATCACCGACCGCATGGCCGACGTGGCCGCCGCCTGCAGCGCCACCTTCCAGCGCATCGCCGGCGCCGAGAGCCACACGCCCGAGGCCGACGCCGAAGCCGCCACCGACACCTCCCCCACTCCCCGCAACTCCGGCGAGACCTCCGCCGCCCCGCGCGCGATCACCGCGCACTGGGACACCGCCGAGATCGCCACACTGCTCCACCAAGCTCGCGTCTACCGCCGCATCCTGCGCGACAGCAACACGACGCCTCCACGAACAGGAAACCCATGAGCGACAGCACCTCCGACGCCGGCCCCATCGTGGGCATCGACCTCGGCACCACGAACTCCCTCGCCGCGCTGGTCGGCAAAGACGGCCCGCGCATCCTCACGCGCGCCGACGGCGAAGCGCTGATCCCGTCGGTGGTGTCCTTCTTGGATGGCGGCAAGAGCGTGGTCGGTCGCGAGGCGCGCGCCATGGCGATCACGAACCCGAAGCGCACCGTGCACTCGGTGAAGCGCTTGATGGGCCAGAATGTCGACGAGGTCGCCAGCGAACTCGAGCGCCTCGCCTACGAGGTCACGTCGGGTCCCGACTCGCAGCTCGCGCAGCTCGCGCAGGTCGCCATCGACGGCAAGCTGCGCACGCCACAAGAGATCTCCGCGCTGATCTTGGGCGAGGTGCGCGCCGTGGCCGAAGCCGCGCTGGGCGTGCCTGTCACGCGCGCCGTGATCACCGTGCCCGCTTACTTCGACGACAGCCAACGCCAAGCCACGCGCGACGCCGCGAAGATCGCCGGCCTGCAAGCACTGCGCATCGTGAACGAACCCACGGCAGCGGCGCTGGCCTACGGGCTCGACACGAGTCGCACCGGCAACGTGGTCGTCTACGACCTGGGCGGCGGCACCTTCGACGTGTCGGTGCTCAAGATCACGCAGGGCGTCTACAAGGTCAGCTCCACCTCGGGCGACACGCACCTCGGCGGCGACGACTTCGACCACCTGATCATGCGCAGCATCCTCGACCTCGTCGCGGAGCGCACCGGCACCGACCTGTCCGTGCAGCCCGAGGCGCTGCAACAGATCCGGCTCTCGGCCGAAGGCATGAAGAAAGAGCTCTCCGGCGCCGAGCAGTCCACGCTCGAGATCGATCTCGGGCTCGACGAGCCGCTCGTGTTCCGCATCACGCGCGAAGAGTTCGAAGCCGCCATCCGCCCGCACGTCGAACGCACGCTGGCCTGCTGCGAAGCCGCGCTCGCCGACGCCGGTCTCGACAAGAGCAAGGTCGACGAGGTCGTGATGGTCGGCGGCTCCACGCGCATCCCCTTGGTGCGCGCGCTCGTGGAGGAAACCTTCGGGCGCAAGCCGCACGTGGAACTCGACCCCGACCGCGTGGTCGCGCTGGGCGCTGCGATCCAAGCCGACATCCTGGCCGGCGGCAACAAGGACCTGCTGCTGCTCGACGTGATCCCGCTGAGCCTCGGCATCGAAACCGCCGGCGGCGCCTTCGCCAAGCTCGTCACGCGCAACTCCACCGTGCCCTGCCGCGCCGGCGAGATGTTCTCCACCTCGGTCGACAACCAGACCGCCATCGAGATCAACGTGTTCCAGGGCGAGCGCGAGCTCGTGCGCGACTGCCGCGAACTCGGCAAGTTCAAGCTGCGCGGCTTCCCGCCCATGCCCGCTGGCCTGCCGCGCGTGGAGGTCACTTTCCTGGTCGACGCCGACGGCGTGCTCACAGTGTCGGCCTCCGAGCAGCGCAGCGGCGCGCAGGCCTCCATCGACGTCGTCCCGAGTCACGGCCTCACCCGCGACGAGGTCAAGGGCATCATCCGCGACTCGATCGTGAGCGCGCGCGAAGACTTCGCGGCGCGCGAGCTCGTCGAGCTGCGCAACAAGGCGAACAACCTCGTGGTCGGAACGCAACGCGTGCTCGCCATGCCCGAGATGCCGTTCACCGACGAGCAGCGCAAGGAGCTCGGCGCGTCGATCGCGGAACTCGAAGAGCTGGCCAAGGGCGAAGACGCCAAGGCGCTCGGCAAGGCCTGCGACGCCTTCGGTGAGCGCACCCAAGCCCTCGCCGACGACGCCATCGGCGCCGCCATCAAGACCGAGCTCAACCGCGAGCGCACACAGCTTCCCGGCTGAGAGGAGAACACGATGGGTGACATCGACTGGTCCGACACCGAAGAGATCGCCTTCCGACTCTGCGATGCGCACGCGGAGGTGGATCCGATCACCGTGCGCTTCACCGACCTGCACGCGTGGGTCGTGGAGCTCGAGGGCTTCGTCGGCGACCCCAAGAAGAGCGGTGAGAAGATCCTCGAAGCGATCCAGATGGCTTGGATCGAAGAGCGCGAAGAGCGCGCCGACGACTGAGATGACCGCCTTCGAGACCACGCTGCCGGTGCGCTTCGGGCAGGTCGACTACGCCGGGATCATGTTCTACCCGCGCTTCTTCGAGAACTTCCACGCGGTCTTCGAGGACATGTTCAGCGAGAAGCTGGGCGTGCCCTACATGTCGATCCTGAAAGACCGACGCATCGGTTTCCCCACCGTGCAGATCGAGACGCAGTTCAAGAAGCCCTTCCGCTTCGGCGAACCCATGCGCCTCGCGATCGACGTGCTCAAGATCGGCAACAGCTCGATCCGCTTCCGCTACCGCGCGTTCAACGGCAGCGACACGGAGGTCTCCGCGAGCGCCGAAGCCACCGTGGTCGTGATCGATCTCGACAGCTTCGAGACGCTGAAGATCCCGGCTGACATCCTGGCGGTGCTCGAAGAGCTGCGCGTGCCCGCGAGCTGAGCGCGGCTTGATCGTTTCCGCGCGCCTGCGTAGGGTCGCGTGGCCCGATGAAGATCCTCCCGCTGCTCGCCGCCGCGATCTGCATGGTCGCGCTCTCTTCGCCTCTCGACGCCGCACCGCTCCGCACGGTCACGTCGCAGGAGTCTGCTTCCGTGACCGAGTACCTGATCCGCCTGCCCGATCGCCAAGCCCACCGCGTGCATGTGCGCCTGCAAGTCAGCGACCTGGAAGGCGACACGGTGAACGTGTCGATGCCGGTCTGGACGCCGGGCAGCTACTTGGTGCGTGAGTACAGCCGCCACGTGCTCGACTTCGCCGCGAGCACCCCCGACGGCGCGCCCCTCGCCGCGAGCAAGACCGCCAAGAATACCTGGGAAGTGCAGCTGAACGGCGCGCATGAGCTCGTGGTGGACTACCAGCTCTACGCCAACGAGCTCTCGGTGCGCACCAATCACGTGAACGCCGAACACGCCTTCCTCTCGCCGGCCGCCACCTTCCTGCGTGTGCCCGAGCGCGACGATCAACCGCTCAGCGTGCGCGTCGAGACGCCCGAAGACTGGGAGGTCTACACCGAGTTGCGCCAGCGCGGCGAGGGCGCGAACGCGAGCTGGTACGCCGCGGACTACGACACGCTGGTCGACGCGCCCTTCGAGATCGGGCCGCACCGCGAGGAACGCTTCGAGGTCAACGGCGTGCCGCATCGCCTGGTGATCGCCGGCGAAGGTGTGGTCGACACCGAGCGCCTGGCCACCGACCTGCAGCGCGTCTCCGAAGAAGTCGCCACGATCTTCGGCAACATGCCCTTCGACGACTACACCGTGATCCTGGTGCTCACCGACGGCCAAGGGGGCGGCCTCGAGCACAAGAACTCCAACGTCTCGATGGTCAGCCGCTGGGCCTTCACCGACGACGACCGCTACCGCGGCCTGATCGAGCTGCTCGCGCACGAGTACTTCCACGCCTGGAACGTGAAGCGCTTCCGCCCCGCCGCGCTGGGCCCCTTCGACTACGACGCCGAGAACTACACCGGAGACTTGTGGACTGCCGAAGGCATCACCAGTTACTTCGACGAGTTGAGCACGCTGCGCGCCGGCTTCGGCAACGTGAACAAGTACTTCGAGTCACGCGCGAAAGCTTTCCGCAATGAATCCGAGCGCCCGGGCAGCGGGCGCATGAGCCTGCTCGAGTCGTCCTTCGATGCGTGGATCAAGCTCTACCGCCCCGACGAGAACTCCACCAACAGCGCGATCAGTTACTACAGCAAGGGCGCGCTCGTGTGCTTGATGCTCGACCTGCGCATGCAACGCTTGAGCGAAGGCCGCGTGTCTTTGCGCGACGCCCTGCGGCTGGGTTGGGAGCGCTACACCGAACGCGGCGTGGGCTTCCCCGAAGGCGCCGTGGAACAACTGGTGAACGAAGTCGTCGGGCAACCACTCGACGCTTTCTTCGACGCCTACGTGCAAGGCACGGCGCCACTCAACCCGAACGAAGACCTGGCCTGGGTCGGCATCGAGTTGGTGAAGACGCCGGCGGAGAACACGCGCAAGTTGCCGCTCGACGAACACGGTCAACCGCTCGAAGCGTGGCTCGGCATCCAGACCGCCGAGGCCGACGGCCTGGTGCGCATCGCCTCCGTGATCGAAGGCTCACCGGCCTTCAGCGCCGGCCTCAACCACGACGACTTGATCCTCGCGCTCGACGACCTACGCGTCACGCCGAGCACCTATCAGGATCGCCTCGACCGCCTCGCCGGCCAGCGCAGCATCAAGGTCACGCTCTACCGCGGACAGCGCATGCAGCAGCTGTTCGTCGACCCGGAACACCGCCCGCTGCTCGACTGGAAGATCCAAGCGCTCGATGAGGTCGACGCCGCCACGCAGGAACGCTTCGCCCAGTGGACGCTCTGGGACCACCCGAGCGTGGAGAACGGCGGCCACCGCGGCGCGCGCTGAGTTCGTCGGCGCGCAGCCGCCAGCGCGACCGCCCCGCCGCGATCACACGCCGACTTCGTCCTTCTGCTGACGGGTCATCAGCTCGCGCACCGCTTCGAGCGGCGCCTTGCCCTCGAAGAGCACCGCGTGCACTTCGCGACAGATCGGAAGGTCGACCGCGTGTTCCTCGGCGGCCTTCACCACGGCCTTGCAGCTCAACACGCCTTCGGGCACGCCGCGCATACGCTTGAGCACCGACTCCACGCTCTCGCCCTTGCCGATGTGCTCGCCCACGAAACGGTTGCGGCCGTGGCGGCTCACGCAGGACACGACCAAGTCGCCGATGCCGGAGAGGCCGTGGAAGGTTTCGGGGGCGCCGCCCATGGCGGCCCCCAAGCGCGCCATCTCGGCTTGACCGCGCGTGAGCAGCGCCGCCTTCGTGTTGTCGCCGAAGCCCAGCCCGTCGACCAAGCCCCCGGCGATCGAGAGCACGTTCTTGAGCGCGCCGCCCAACTCGAGACCGCGCGGGTCGTCGGAGGTGTACACGCGGAAGCGTTCGGTGGTGAACAGGTCTTGGACCTTGAGCGCCAGGCCCGGGTCGGTGCTGGCAGCCACCACGGCCGTGGGCATGCGCGCCGCCACTTCCTCAGCGTGCGAGGGCCCGGACAAGACGGCCAGCGGACGATCGCCCAGCACGTCGCGGATGATCTCGGTGGGCAACTTACGGCTCGGGAACTCCATGCCCTTCGTGGCGGACAAGAACGGACGTCCGCGCTGGAAGTGCTCGGAGAGATCTTCCAGCACGCTGCGCAGGTAGCGACTCGGCACCGCGCTCACGATCATGTCGGCGTGTTCGAAGAAGGTGGGGTCGGGCGAGACCGTGATGCCGTCGGGGATGGTGAAGCCCGGCAGGTAGCGACGGTTCTCGCGTCGCGCCTGCATGTCTTCCGCCACTTCGGGCGCATGCGACCACTGGATCACCGAAGCACCTCGCTCGGCCAAGACCATCGTGAGGGCCGTGCCCCACGCGCCGTCTCCGAGCACCGCGACCTTCTCCATCAGCCTGCCTTTCCGGGGTTGCCATCTTCGGGGGAGTGGCGCAGAGCCACGTCGTCGGGATCATCGTAGCGATCCTCGGTGCCGGCGCGAATGCGCGCGAAGTTCGAGCGGTGACGCAGGGTGATCAGCGTGGCCAGGAGCGCCAACACCAGGCTGCCACCTGCGGGCGTCTCGGCCATGAGATCTTGTGCCCAGCGACCGATCGCCACGCTCCAAGCCAAGACCACGCTGGCCACCGACACGTAGCCCAGCGCCTTCTTCACGATCAGGTGCGCTGCCACGCCGATCAGTCCCAGCAACGGGTTGAGACCGAAGGCGCCGCCGATGAGCGTGGCCACGCCCTTGCCGCCCCGGAAACCCTGGGTGACGGGTGCGATGTGCCCGAGCACGGCCGCGGCCATGATCAGCGTGCGGCCGTCGGTATCGACGACTTCGTGCGGCAGGCCGTCGAGCCCCAACCCGGCCGCCGGGGCGCGCATCAGCAAGGCCGGGAGCAGGCCCTTGGCGATGTCGAGCAGCAGCACCAGCGAGCCCCAGCCTTTGCCGAGCACGCGGCCCACGTTCGTGGCGCCGGGGTTGCCGCTTCCGTGCTCGCGGATGTTCACGCCGCGGGCGCGCGCCACGAGCGTGGCAAACGAGAGGCAACCGATGGCGTAGGCCAACAGCAGTGCGAGGGGCGCATTCATGGTCGCCATCTTAGGCACTCGCCCGTGAGGCTCGCGCGTCCATTCTCTATCATGCGCGGGCCTCTCCCCTCGACGCGGGTTTCACCATGCGCCTGATCGCCGTCCTTCTCCTGGCTCTGCCGCTCGCAGCTCAGTCCGAGCACTACGACCCCGACTTCGAGCTGCGCATCACGCCGCCAGCCGGGATGCAGCTGCTCACGCCCGAGCTCTGGGCCGCGAACACCGGGAAGCCGGCTGAGAGCTTCCGAAACAAGTCGCGCCCGGAGAGTGTCGACGGCGTGGCCGTGCACGAGTGGGTCTGGCTCGACGCCACCGGTCGCGGGCGCGAGCTGCAGGTCGTGCTCAACGACCGCGTGGAAGGCGAGGCCGAGCTGCTCAACGGACTCGACGCCTTCGCCAGCTACGTAGAGGAACAGTTCGGCGTGCCGATCGACGTGGAAGACCGCGACGTCATCCGGCGCAACAACCTCACGGTGGGCTACCGCGTGGAGGGCAACGCCACCCGCTCCGACGGCGCGCAGATCCGCAAGCTCTGGTGCTACGTGCCGCTGCTCGTGGGCAGCCCCACCGAACGCGATCGCGTCGCGCTGATCAGCTACACGGCGCTGCTCGCCGACTGGGAAGACTTCCTCCCCGACTTCGACGCCAGCATCGCCTCGATGACCTTCCCGTTGCCGCGCCTCAACGCTCCCTCGGGAGCACGCGCGGGCGGCGCGGGGCAAGCGGGCGCAGGAGCCGGCGGACAGGGGCGCGGTCGCGCTCCGGAGGCCAAGGGTGAAGGCTGGGGCAGCCTGCAAGTCACAGGCAGCATCCTGCTCGCGCTGGTGCTGTTGGGCAGCCTGTTCGTGGGCGGCGCCAAGAAGGCGGGTGCAGGAGCGTGAGTCGTTGGATCAGGGCGTGCCTGTTGGGAGCGTGCTGCGCGCTCGTGGCCTGCGGTTCGGACTCAGCTGACGGCAGCACCGAAGTCACGCAGGGCTTCGATCCCGCAGCGCTGAGCTTCCCGAACGCGAACCTCGTGCTCATCTCGATGGACACGCTGCGCGCGGATCGCCTGGGCGTCTACGGCAACACGCGCGGACTCACGCCGAACATCGACGCCTTCGCCGCGAGCGCCGTGCTCTTCGAGGAGGCGTACAGCAACTCGCCGAAGACCGCGTCGTCGCACATGAGCTTGTTCACCTCGCGGCTGCCCACGGTGCACAAGGTGCGCAACCAGTCGGCGCGTCTCGACCTGCTGAGCCCCACCTTGGCGGGCAACCGACTGAGCATCGCGCAAGTGCTCAACCGCGCGGGCTACCTCAACGTGGGCCTCGCCGGCGGCGCCAACGTGCACCCCGACATGGGCTTCGCCAAAGGCTTCCGCGGCAACTTCAGTAGCCAGCTCAGCGACTTCTCCGATCAAGTGAAGAGCGCCGGCAAACATTGGCGCACCTTGCGCAAGCGGCCCGAGCCCAGCTTCATGTTCGTGCACAGCTACCAAGTGCACGGCCCCTACCTGCCGCCGGCCGAGCTACAGGAACGCTTCGTGCGCACGCCGAGCCCGCTGCTCGAACCGCGCGTGAAGGCCTTCACCGGCTTGCCGCGTCACGAGCAGTGGCGACTCATGAACAAGGGCGGCCTCAACGGCCATCCCGCTTACTGGGACGGCAAGGAGAACTTCGGTCCCGCCGAAGCCAGCTACCTCTCCGACCTCTACGACGCGGCCATCGCCGACATGGACGTGTCGATGGGCGACCTGTTCGCGCGCCTCGAGAACCAAGGCGCCTTCGCCGACTCGATCATCGTGCTGCTCGCCGACCACGGCGAAGAGTTCTTCGAGCACGGCGGCTTCGAGCACAACGCGCTGCACCGCGAACACCTGCACGTGCCGCTGCTCGTGCGCTTGCCCGACGGCCACCTCGGCGGCACACGCGTGCGCGGCCTCGCGCAACTCATCGACGTGATGCCCACACTGCTCGACCTGCTCGTGCTCGAGGGCCCCGACGACCTGCAAGGTCAGTCACTCACCAGCGCGATGCAGAGCGGCCGCGTGGCGGGCGACCGGCCCGTGATCGCCGAGAACGTGATGTTCCTGCCCAAGGGCGAGTATGGCGGCGCGCTGCGCAACGCGGCTGGCCTCGTGATCTACGACTGGGATCTCAGCGTCGATCCTGCGGGACGCCTCGAAGCCTTCGACCTCAACGCCGACCCGCGTGAGCAGAGCGATCAACTGGGAGCGTCCGACGGACTCCAGACCCTGGCCAAGTCGCTCAAGGCTGTGCTGGCCGACGCGCACCGCCTGCGCGATCTGCTCGACGCCACCGATGCCGGCGGCACCATGGGCGACAACCTCGGTGCCGACGACGCCGCCGCGCTGAGCCAGGGCCTCGCCGCCATGGGCTACTTCGGTGGTGGCGACGAGCCCCCGCCCGAAGTCACCGACGCCCAGGTCGCCGGGACCCCGCTCGAAGACTGGCCCGAGGACGGCTGAGCCCGCCTCAGCTCGCGTCCGGCCCGAGGTAGTCCACGAAGTTGTGCCGCGACTCCCAGAGGCGCATGCGGTAGAGCAAGCCGTCGAGGCGCGGGGCGATCCGCTCCCACATGGCGGCCACCACGTTCTCGGCGGTGGACACGCGGCCTGAGAGCCAAGCCACGTCGTGGTCGAGGTGACGGTGATCGACCTCCTGGAAGATCAGCTCGTCGAGCAGCACGGCCAAGCGGTTGAGGTCCATCACCATGCCGGTGTCGGCGTCGGCCGGGCCGCGCACGGTCACGTCGAGCACGTAGTTGTGGCCGTGCCCGTGCGGGTTGTTGCAGACCCCGTAGAGCTCGCGGTTCCGAGCGTCGCTGAAGGCCGGATTGTGAAGGCGGTGAGCGGCCGAGAACTCCAGCCTACGAGACAGTTCGAACATCGTGATCTCCTGGGTCGCTGGGATGATAGCGACTGGAATCGCGCACCATCCCGCCCGCCGAGCCTCTCCCGAAAAGCCTACGGACGCAGGGGCTCATGGCACTGCATGAGCGGCGCGCCCGACGACTGGGGAGCATGCCCCTGGTGGTCTCGCCCGATCCGCGGTCAGATCCGTGGGAAAGATGTCGGGAAGCGGGTAGCCGGCGTTGGCGGATGTGAGTTTGCGGGTTAGCATGGCCGGTTCGCTCTGCGGCCGCAAAGTTGCTCCGCAGGGACACCAACAGCAACACAACGATCACGATGTGGAAGCGCACGCGCGTGGCGGCGCGCTTGCCGAAGTCAGCCCAACTTGAGGGCAGTGCCCCCTGCCCTCCCTACTGAGGAACCCATGACCACCCTCGAACTGAACGCCAAACTCGACTCCATCGACGCAGGTGACACGGCCACGTTGTTCTTCAAGGACGGCGAGATCATTCGCGGCGGGATGCTCTACAACTCCACGCAGCAGCGCGGGGTGATCATCAACCCCGACGCCGAGACGCAGCGCCGTTTCGAGGCCGAGGAAGTCGCCAAGGTCTGGCGCAAGTAGTCCTCGCCTGCTCGCGAGTGAGCGTCGCTCACACCGCGTCCCTCCCACCGGGATGAGGGGCGCTCGCTCGCCGAAGAACCCCGCGCGCCGTGCTGCCAAGCGCAGCGCGGCGCGCTAGACTTCAGCCTGCACGGCGTCGGCGCCCGAATGCCGACGTCCCCCACCAGCACACCACCACGCGGAGCCCCGCCATGATCACTCTCACCGACAAAGCTGTGTCCGAGGTCAAGCGGATCATCTCGGAGCAAGGTCTCGACGAGGCGCCCGCGCTGCGCGTCGGCGTGTCGGGCGGCGGATGCTCGGGCTTCTCCTACGTGATGACCTTCGACAACGACAAGAAAGAAGGTGATCAGGTGATGGAGCTCGACGGCGTGCGCGTGGTGCTCGACGCCGAAGCCGAGGCCTACCTCGACAACATGGTCATCGACTTCAACGACGACCTCAGCAAGCGCGGCTTCGTGTTCAACAACCCGAACGCCAGCGACAACTGCGGCTGCGGCAACTCGTTCTCGGTCTGAGCCGAGCTGACGCGCCACGCGTCGCAGCATCAGGTGCCGACGTCGCACCGGCTTGCAACGGCACGACGTCGACCCAGCCAAGCACGTCGTCCGCCGGTTAGAGCCAGGCGCCTCGCCACACGGCCCAGGCGCCCCGCCACACGGCTGAGGTCAGGCGCGACGTCCGCCGGCGCCCGCGGGCGGACCGTTGCGCGCGCCACCGGGGCCGCCCTGACGACCACCGCCGCCGGGACCACCTTGGCGCCCGCCACCACCGGGACCACCCTGGCGTCCACCGCCCGGGCCACCACCGGGGCCGCCGCGACCGCGACCTCCACCACCACGACGGTCACCACCGCGACCCGACGGCGCGCCACGACGACGCCCACCGAGCTTCTCGAGCATGCGCTCGAGCGCGGCGTCACGCGGGGCGTAACGCAGGCCGTCTTGCACGGCTTGCAGCGCGTCCTTCTTACGGTTCAGTGACTGCAGGCAGCGCGCGCGGTTGGCTTGCACCACCGCGTTGTGCTCCTTCTCACTCGCGTCGCTCGGGCTCTTCCAGAGCGCTTGGTCGAAGGCGGCGAGCGCCGGCTCCCAGCGCGAGAAGTCGGCGTCGTGGCGACCGCGGTCGAACCAGAAGTGGACGTCTTGGCGGGCGGCGTGCTCGCCGGCGGCGAAGAGGCGCCCCAAGGTGAGCGGCGGGATCGGCGCTTGGCGACGCGCGCGGATGAGCTCCGACGGGCGATGGAACACGTGCGGATCCGCCACGGAACCCTCGGGCAACTTGGCGAGCAGTTCGATGGCCAGCTCGTCGAGCTCGTCGTCGCCGGGGGAGAGCGCAGCGACGACCGTGGTGGCGAGCGCGGGGTGCGGCGTGCGCAAGCCGCCGTTGTCGAGCACCAGAGCGCCCGCGAGCGGAGTGAGCAACGCAGCCTCGAGCTCCGTTTCTTGCATGTCGAGCAGCGCGGCCAGGTGCTTCGGCGCGAGCGACATCCCGTGGCGATGCACGAGCGCCGTGGCCAACCAGGCGCGCTCGAGACGCGGCTTGTCGCCCTCGGGCAGCGCCGCGCGCGCCGCGTTCACTTGCTCAGCGAGACTCCCGCGCCCGGCAGCGGCAGCGAGCTTCTCGAGCAGCACGCCCTCGGTGGAGCTGAGCGCGGCGCTGGCGGCGGCGGCATCCGAGGCCTGACCGCGCGCCACGAGACCGTCGGCGAACGCCTTGGCTTCCGCTTCATCCGGAGATTCGAGCGTGACGTCTTGGATCTCGGAGCCGCCGCGGATGCGATGATCGAGACCGGTGCGCTCCCAGGCCGTGGTGTCGGCGGCGAGCAGGAAGCGCGCCTTGCCGAGGCCTTCGGCTGCGAGCGTGCGCAACAGGTTGCCCAGGCTGCCAAGCTCTTGCGCGTCGTCGCAGACGAACACGGCGCGCGCGTCGTCGGCCTCGGCGGGCACGTAGCGGTCGGGCAGGCCCGCGCCGGCTTCGCGCCAGAAGACGCGTTCGCCGGCCTCGGCCAGCGTCCACGCCACGCGACGGAGCAGCGTGGTCTTGCCTTCGCCGGCGGCGGCGCGCAGCAGGCTCACGCGCACCTTGCCCTCGGCCGTGGGCTGCAGCAGGCTCTCGCCCAGCTCGGCGGCCACGTTGCGGGCGGCGTCGGCACTGGCGGCGATGAAGCCCCAGCCGGAGGAGTCGCCCGCGTCGAAGGCCTCGAGCTTGCCTGCCTCGACGCTCGCGCGGAAGTCGGCCGTGAGCTCGGTGAAGCCTGCTGGCGGGTTGCCCGTGGCCGGCTTGGGCACCTCGAGTTCCTCGAGGATCGTGGCCAATTCGAGCAGCGCTTGGCTGTGCGTGAGGCCAGCCGGGAACTCGACGACGCGCATGCCGTAGTGCATGTGCGCGCGCAGTGCCGCGGCCGGATCGGTGGTGCCGGCGGGCACCAGCGCGATGTTCTCGGGCACGTGGCCGTTGAAGGTGCGCGCCACGTCGTCGAGCAACTCGATCAGCCCCGGATCATCGAGCTGGAAGCCGGTGAAGAGCACGGTGCGCGAGAAGGTCTGGCGCAGGAAGCCCTGATAGCGGCTGTCGGGTTTGATCAGCGTCTTGCGATCCTTGCCCGTGAGCACCAGCGTGTCGGGATCGGCGGCGCGGCCGCGCAGGTGGCAGAGGAACTGTCCCTTGCGATCCCAGGCGCCCTTGAGGCCCTTGCTGTCGGGGCCGAACTGACGCAGCCCCCCCTCGATCTCGTCGGCGGGCGGTGCGGACACTTCCAGCGCATTGCACACGGAGGTCGTGATCAGGCCAGGTTGCTTGAGCGTGTAGAGCGCGGCGAGCGCGGGGTCGGCCTCGCTCTGGAGCCGCGCGTCGTCGGTCAGGCTGGCGCGGTCGCCGTCACCGATGGCTTCTTGCAGCTCGCGCCGCGTGCTCACGCTGGCGCTGCCGTGCTGCGGCCCGACGACGATGGCCAAGGAACGCTTGCGAGTGGCGTTACGCAGGGTGCGGAACACCCCGGTCTCGATCCAACGGGGCTTACTCATGGGTGGTTTCCTGCGCCTGCTCGGGGGACGGCGCTCGATGGAACGGGCCGAAGTGGGCCTACGCTAATGGTGCGCCGCGGGGGTGTCAACGCGCACAGGCTACGGCGCCTGGACTTGAGCCGGTCCGCCACCTATGACGGGTGCTCGTCCGCGGCCCGGCCCCCACGCCGAGCGCCGCCCCGCTGTCCATCTCCCGCCTTCCCGGAACCGCCCCATGGCCACCCGTCGCTCCGCCTCCCAACCCAAGTCCCTCACAGGCACGACGACACGGACCAAGCGCCCCTCCGCAGCGAGCAAGCGCGGCAAGACGCGCGGCACGAACGCGCCGAAAACCGCGGTGAAGGCTCGTGCCCGGCAGCTCAACGACGCGCCGGTCGGCAACGCCCTGATCGGGCAGAGCGGCGGTCCCACGGTGGTCATCAACCAATCCCTCGTGGGCGTGATCGAGTCGGCCGTGGCGCACCCCAACATCCGCCACGTGTACGGCGCGCGACACGGCGTGGCCGGCATTCTCGCCGACGACCTGCTGCGCCTCGACAACCAACCGCGCAAGTTGCTCGAAACCGTGGCGCTCACGCCCGCCGCTGCCCTCGGTTCCGTGCGCAAGAAGCCCACGCGAGAAGAGTGCCTCGCGATGTTCGAGACCTTCCGCAAGCACGACATCGCCTACCTCTTCTACATCGGCGGCAACGACTCGGCGGAGACGGCCAACATCGTGCTCGAGTGCGCCAAGGCTGAGAAGTACCCGATCCGCGTGATCCACGTGCCGAAGACCATCGACAACGACCTGCGCGTGACCGATCACTGCCCGGGCTTCGGCAGCGCCGCCAAGTTCGTCGCGCAAGCCTTCATGGGCGACGACCTCGACAACCGTTCGCTCAAGGGCGTGAAGATCAACGTGGTGATGGGACGCCACGCCGGCTTCCTCACGGCGGCGTCGGTGCTCGGGCGTCGCGAACCCGACGCCGGGCCGCACCTCGTGTACGTGCCCGAGGTCGTGTTCGACGAGAAGAAGTTCGTCGCCGACGTGAAGCGCGTGGTCAAGCGCTACGGGCGTTGCCTCGTGGCGGTGAGCGAAGGCGTGCACGACAAGCGCGGCGTCACGCTCGCCGAGAAGCAAGCCAAGCGCGCCGAACGCGACGCGCACGGCAACGTGCAACTCTCGGGCTCCGGCGCGCTCGGCGATCACCTCGCCGGACTCGTGAAGGCGTCGATGAAAGGTGCCCGCGTGCGCGCCGACACCTTCGGCTACCTGCAACGTTCCTTCGCCGGTGTCTACAGCGAGAGCGACGCAGCAGAGGCGCGCCAAGTCGGCCGCGACGCCGTGAAGTTCGCCATCAGCTCGCGCGGCGGCACGGTCGTGCTCAAGCGCAAGCCGGGCAAGCGCTACGGCTGCACGACCGCGCTCGCGCCGCTCAGTCGCGTGGCCAAGTTCACCAAGTCGATGGACGCGCGCTTCGTGAACAAGGCCGGCAATGACATCACGCCGGCCTTCGTGCGCTACGCCGCTCCGCTCGCCGGCGAGCTGCATCCCACGGCGCTGCTTCGCGGACTCTGAAACCTGGACACGCGCGGCGCGCGCCCAGGTCTCAGCTGATGAAGCCCATGCGGAACGGGTAGCGGAAACGCTCGCCTTGGGCCGTCATCACGGCTGCCCACAACACGAAGCCCATGTTGAGCAGCGGCAAGATCCAGATCAGCAGGAAGCCCACGCCGATCAAGAGCAACGGGATCGACGCCAGGTAGAGCAGCAGCATCGACAGCTGGAAGTCCACGCTCTGGCGGCCTTGATCGTCCACGAACTCGCTTTCATCTCGGCCCACGAGCCAAATCAGCAAGGGCAGGATCACGTTCGGGCCCGGAATCGGGATCAGCGCTGCGGCGTGGACCAACGCCCCCCACGCACGCTCCTTGGTGCTGGGTTCTGCGGTGCTCTCGGTGGCGAACAGCGACTCGGGTTCGACAGCGTTCGGCATGGCGCGACTCCGTGCTCCGGGGGACGGCGGTGATTGGGAAAGCTCGCGCGCTGCTTACGCGAAAGTACACATCCATCCATCAGCGCGCTTCCGGATTGACCGGCACAACCCAATCCCTAACCTCGTCCCCCTTCCTGGGGGCAGCCGGCAAGCGTTCGGCGTCCAACATCCCGCTTTCTTGTTCTCATCGGAGCCGCGCCCATGCGCCTGGCCGCCTTGATCGTTTTGCTCAGCGGAGCGCTGTTCGCACAGACCGCCGAGCAAATCGGAACCGACGTCACGGTCGACCTCCAATCGGGCGAGCGCCTGATCGGCACGCTGACTGAAGCGAACGACGAGTTCATCGTGCTTCAGCACCCGCTCTTCGGCGTCATCCAGATCCTGCGCGAGCGGATCGTCGTGCCCGAAGCAGAAGAGGCCGCGGTCGTGCCCGACTCCGCCGTCGTCGAACCTGCGAACCCGTGGAGCGGCACCTTCGACTTCTCGATCAACGGCTCGCGCGGTAACAACCAGAAGCAAGACACGCGTCTCGCCGTCGACATGGTGCGTGACGACGACGTCACCAAGGACACCGTGTTCGTGCTCTGGAACAAGTCCACGTCGGAAGTCGACACCGGCGTGCCCTCGCCCGACAAGACCACCGACAAGACCGCCGACCGTGTCTACGGCAAGGCGCGTCGCGAGTGGTACCTCGACGACACGCTCTGGCGCCCCTTCGGTCAGGTGGAAGTCGACCACGACGAGTTCAAAGACTTCCGCTACCGCCTCACGCTGATCGCCGGTGCCGCCTACCCGATCATCGACGAAGAGAAGCAGAAGTGGGACGGCCGACTCGGTGCGGGCGGTAGCCGCGAGTTCGGTGGCGACGACGAGAGTTGGACGCCCGAAGCCCTGGTCGGCACCAACTACACGGTCGAGGTCATGCCGCTGCACACCTTCGGCTTCGGCATGGACGTGTTCCCCGACCTCGAGGACCACGGCGAGTACCGCACGAACACGCAGGTGAAGTGGGAGATCGCCGCGGCCGAGGAGTCCCATTGGCGCTTCAACTTCGGCGTCGATCACTTCTACGACAGCCGGGCCGAGCGGCCCACCCGTTCGACCGACGTGAACTACTTCATCGGCGCCGGTCGCGCCTTCTGAGGCTGGCCCTCGCGGGCGCGTGTTCCCTCGACCTCCCGGGATCGGAGTCCGTCGACCTCATTCGACGGCCGATTCGGGAGGGAACGCGCGCCCGCTCGCTCAGCGTCTCGCGGCGCTGAGCCCGCTGAATCGTCGCTTCGCGCGGCCGCTTTGTGGTCCAGTCGCGACCCCAAATGTCCGATGATCGCAGGGAGCGCCCGGGATCCGTCCGCGGGCGAATCACCTCGCTCATCATCGGATGTTGCTGCCATGACGCCCTCGCCCGTCGTTCGCGGAATGCTCCTGGGCTCGCTCGTCGCGGGCCTCTTCACCGCACCGCTGTCGGCAGACGAGTTCGCCGCAGATCGCATCTACGCGGGTTCCGGCGGCAACGACCGCGTGCTGGCCTACACCGTGGCTGGCAAGCTCGACTCCGCAGTCGGCGGCGCCACGGCGCTCAAGGACCCGGGCGCGCTGGCCTTCGGGCCCGACGGTCAGCTCTACGCGGCCTCGCGCAGCACGGGCAATATCTACGCCTTCAGCGCCTTCGGTCCCTCCGGCCAGCTCACCGCGACCATCGGCGAGCTCGTCGGGCTGGCTGATCCCACGGCGATGGTCTTCACGCCGAACGGCACGCTGCTCGTGGCCGACGCCGAATCGAACACCCTGATCGAGATCGGGCTCAACGGCCTGCTCGTGAGTCTCTTCGCGGGTGGCGCACAGCTCCCCGGCGTGCGCGATCTCGCTTACGGCCCCGACGGCCATCTCTTCGTGGCGTCGGCAGCAGCACAGGGCGTGATCGAGTTCGACCCCAGCGGCGTGCAGCTGCGCACACTCGGCCTCGGCGAGGGACTCACCGACCCGGCGTCGATCGCGTTCGACGCGGCGGGCCGACTGTTCGTCTCCTCAGGCGACGCCGACGAGATCGTGGTCTTCGCCCGCGACGGCAGCGTGGACGAACGCATCGCGTTGCTCGGCGACCTCGAATCCCCCGGCGGCCTCGCCATCGCCAGCACCGGCGAGCTGGTCGTGGTGTCACGCGGCACCGACGACGTGCTCGTGCTCGATGCCGAAGGCACGCTCCAGCAAACACTCAACAGCAATTTCAGCGAGGGTTGGGACGTGGCCATCTCGCCCTACCGCTTCAAGTTCACCACCAAGGGCAGCCTGGTCGTGTCGGGCGAGTCGCGCGACAAGCTCAAACAGACCGGCCAGATCGCGCTGCAGCCCGGCGGCCTGCAACTCATGCTCGAACTCGATCCGCTCGAAGACGAAGACGGCCTCGAACGCTTCGGCAGTCGTTACTTGGTGATGCGCGGCTACGAGCTCTTCGAAGACCAGGGCCAGAAGAAGCGGCTCTACACCGGCTCATGGATCAGCGACGCCGCCGCGATCAACGGCACGGGTTCACTGAGCCTCACGATCAGCGGCAAGCTCGACAAGAAGACCGGCGCCTACGTGGTGAAGAAGGCCGCGGGCAACCTGCTGCGCGCGAGCGCCGAGGGTGTCTACGTGGGTACAGCCAAGTCGGGCAAGCTGGTCAAGTAAGCCCAGGCTCTGCTTGGTCGACCTGCACCGCGTCGCAGCAGCGCTGTGTCGCAGTGACGCGACCTCACACGCCGCGGAAGCGCGGCGGGCGTTTCTCCTGGAAGGCCGCCAAGGCTTCGAGTCGGTCGGCGCTGGGCAACACACGCTCGAGGTAGAGCGCGCGCTCGGCCAACAAACGGTCGTCGAGTGAATCGCCCGACTGCGTGAGATCGATGGCCGCTTTGGCGGCGCGCACGGCGAGTGGACCGTTGGCCGCGATGGCCGCGGCCAGCTCCTGCGCCACGCTGCGGAGTTCCGACGCCGGGACCACGCGGTTCAGCAGGCCCATCGCCAAGGCTTCGTCGGCAGGCACGCGACGCGCGGCCAGGATCAGCTCCTTCGCGCGCGCCATGCCCACGACCGCGGGCAGTCGCTGCGTGCCGCCCGCGCCGGGGATGATCGCCAAGGCCGTCTCCGTGAGCCCGACCGAGATGCCTTCGGCCGCCACACGCAGATCGCAAGCCAGCGCGAGTTCGAGCCCTCCGCCGAAAGCCACGCCGTTGAGCACGGCCACGGTGGGCTGCGGCAGCGCGGCCAACGCCGTGAAGGTGTCGCCGATGCGCGTGACGAAGGCGCGCGTCTGCTCTTCGGTGAAGGTCTTGCGCTCCTTCAGGTCGGCGCCGGCGCAGAAGGCTTTGTCGCCCTCGGCGGTGACACACACCACGCGCGTCTCAGGGTCCGCGGCGAGCGTGGCGACATGCGCGCCCAACTCACCCAGCGTGTCGTAGGACAAGGCGTTGCGCACTGCGGCGCGGTCGATGGTGATCCAGGCCACGCCATCCTGGCGCTCCAGGCGCACGAGCTCGCTCATCGTGTCGTTCGCTCCTCGCGAAGGGTCGGGCGGCGTAGGGTAGCGACTCCTCTCACCCGGCACGAGCCGTGCATGCTCCCCGCGACCACCCCACCTCCGCCGGCGCGCTCGCGCTCCACCTGGATCGCCGTCGCGCTGCTGCTGCTCGGGCACGCTCTGCTGGCCGCCGCGGGGGGCCCACGCAGTGAGCCTTTCGGGAGTCTCCTCGCGTGGTCACTCGCGGGCGCTGGCTGGACGATCGCGGTGCGCGCCGTGCTGCGCGGACAGCCACTCCCGAGCCTGCGCGTGCTGCTGCTCGTGGCCTTGGTGGCGCGTCTGATCGCCTTCACCGGCGACCCCAGCGACGACCTCGCGCGCTACGTCTGGGAAGGCCGCGTGCAGCGGGCCGGCTTCGATCCGTACCGTCTGCCGCCCCACGCCGGCGAACTCGCCGCGCTCGCCGCTCGCGCCCCGGAGTTCGCGCAGATCAACCATCCCGAGTGGACGGCGATCTACCCGCCACTCACGCAGCTCGTGCAACGCACGCTGGTCGGGATCGCGCCCAACGCGTGGAGCTTCCGCATCGCCTTCCTGCTCGCCGAAGCTGCGCTCGTGGGGCTCCTGATCGGCGAGCTGCGTCGACGCGGGCAGCCGCCGCAGCGCGTGCTGATCTACGCTTGGTCGCCGCTCGCGATCTTCGCCACAGCCCACGAAGTCCACAGCGACGTGCTCGCTGCGCTGCTGCTCTTCGCCGCCCTCGCGACCTTGGTGCGGCAGCGTCACACGCTCGCCGGTGCGCTCGCGAGTTGCGCGGTCTTCGCCAAGTTCCTGCCGCTCGTTGCGGCCCCCGCGCTGCTCACCGAAGCCAGCCGCGCATCTCCACGGCGCCCACGATCGCTCGTGCTCTTCGGCGCCGGCGCGTTGCTCGCGGGCGCGGTCCTGCTGTGGCCGTTCCGTCACTCGGGGAGCGCGCTGCTGAGTTCGTTCTCACGCTTCGGGGCGGAGTTGCATTTCAACGACGCCCTCCCGAGCTTGCTGCGTGGGGCTTTCGGCCTGCAGGCCACGCCTTGGATCTCGGCTGCACTAGGACTCGCGGCCGCGGGCTGGATCTGGGCGCGCACACCACCCGACGCCTTCTTGCGCGCGGCCCTGCTGCTCGCTGTCATGTTGCTGCTCCTGCCCACGCTGCACCCTTGGTACCTCATGCTGCTGCTCCCCTTTCTCGTGCTGTTCCCGTGGTGGGGCTGGCTCGCCTTCACGCTGACTTCCGCGCTCACGTGGCTGGCCTTGCTCGAGCTGCGCCGCAGCGGCCAGTGGGTGGAGTGGCCGTGGCTGCGACTGCCTGAGTACGCGCCGCTCGCGCTGTGGTTGTCGTGGCGCGCCGCGCGGATTCTGTCGCGCAGGCGCGTGTCGACACGGAGCGCCCCATGACGCTCACGCTGTTGCTCGCGCTCTACAGTCTCACGGCAGCCGGCCTGCTCGCCTACGGGTTGAACTGTCACCACCTCGCGCGCGTGGAGCGACGCGAGCGACACGCCGCGCGAGCCGCGCGTGCCGCAACGCGCGCGCGCTTCTCGCTCGCGGACCACGAACTGCCACGCGTTACGGTGCAGCTGCCCGTGTTCAACGAACGCCTCGTCGTGCAGCGCCTGCTGGCGGCAGTCGGCGCGCTCGACTACCCCGCCGATCGCTTGGAGATCCAAGCGCTCGACGACTCCACCGACGAAACCACCCCACTCGCCGCCCGCGCCTGCGACACGCTGCGCGCCCGCGGCCTCGACGTCCAGCACCTGCGCCGCACGCAACGGATCGGCTTCAAGGCCGGCGCGCTCGCGGAAGGCACCGCGCGCTGCCGCGGCGAACTCATCGCGATCTTCGACGCCGACTTCGTGCCGCGCCCCGACTTCCTGCGCGCCTGCCTGCCGCACTTCAGCGATCCGCAGGTCGGGCTCGTGCAAGCGCGCTGGGGACACCTCGATCGCGAACACTCGTGGTTCACGCGCATGCAGGCACTGGCCGTGGATGGGCACTTCATGATCGAGCAATCGGCACGCGCTTGGGGCGGCTACCTGCTCAACTTCAACGGCACGGCCGGCGTGTGGCGACGCGCCGCGATCGACGCGGCCGGCGGCTGGACCGCCGACACGCTCACCGAAGACCTCGACCTCTCCTACCGCGCTCAACTCGCAGGCTGGCGCGCCGAGTACCTGCCCGACGTGGTCGCGCCTGCCGAGTTGCCCGTGGAGTTGCGCGCCTTCCTCGCGCAACAGCGTCGCTGGGCACAGGGTTCGATCGAGACGGCGCTCAAGCTGGGACCGCGCGTGTGGCGCGCGCCGCTGCGTCCCGCCGCAAAGTTGCAAGCCTTGCTGCACCTCACGCACTACGCCGTGCACCCGCTCATGCTCGTGCACAGTCTGCTCGCGCTGCCGGTCTTGCTCACGCTCCCCGACGACGGCGCGCGCACACCGCTGCTGTTCTTCTTGGTGATGCTCATGGCGGGCACACTCGGCCCGGCCTTGCTCTACGTGCAAGCGCAACAAGCGCAAGGCGGCCCCTGGCGACGTCGGCTGCGCGCGCTGCCAGCGCTGCTCTTCGTGGGTTGCGGACTCGCGGTGTCGAACACGCGCGCGGTCTGGCACGCCCTGCGCGGCAAGCCCGCGGTCTTCGTGCGCACGCCCAAACGTCGCACGGTCGACGGTGACAGCGCGAGCGCCGGTACGCACTACGCCGCACCGCGCGACCCGCTCGTGGCGTGGCAACTCGCGGCCGGTGCGTGGTGCCTCGGAGGTTGGTGCCTCGCGCTCGCCCAAGCGCGCTGGATGGTGCTGCCCTTTCTCACGCTCAACGCAGGCGGCCTGCTGCTGGTGGGCTTGCTCTCGGCACGCGAAGCTCGCCAGGCCGCGCGACGCTCGGCTGCCACGCAGCGCCCCCCGGCGAGCGACGCGCGAGAAGTCGTCGACAGTGGGCAAGAAGCGGCTGCATGATTCGGACGGCTTCGAGCCATGATGGGCGCGGCCTCGCCCCTGCCTCACGTCCCAGCGTTGGAATCGCAGCATGACGCGCCTCACCCCTCTCGCTTGCTCCCTGATCTTCGCCGCCGCCTGCGGTGCGCTCTTCCTCGCAGCCAAGCCCGCGCAGCAGGTGTCGCCCGCGCAGCCCACGCAGCAGACGCCGCCCACGCAAGACGACACCGCCACCGTCCACCCCGGCGACGCGCTGCACGCCCCCTTCGACACGCTGCTCTCCAACTTCGTGAAGGACGGCTGGGTCGACTACGCCGGCCTCAAAGAAGAAGGCCGCGACGAGCTGCGCGTGTACCTCGGCCAACTCGGCCAGACCGATCCCGCGAGCCTCGACCGCCCGGCGACCCTCGCCTTCTGGCTCAACGCCTACAACGCTTTCACCTTGCAGCTGATCCTCGAGCACCACGGCAAGATCGAGTCGATCAAAGACATCTCGAGCAGCAAGCGCTGGGACGCCGAACGCTGGACCGTGCACGGCGAGAACTACAGCCTCGATCAGATCGAACACGAGATCCTGCGCCCCATGGGTGACGCGCGCGTGCACTTCGGCCTCGTGTGCGCGAGCAAGTCCTGCCCCGACCTGCTCAGCGAAGCCTTCCTGCCGAGCACGCTCGAAGCGCAGCTCGATGCCGCCGCCCGAGGCTTCCTCGCCGACACCTTCAAGGGCGCCAACGTCGTCACCGAAGACGGCTGGTTCGGCAAGGACTACAACCTGTACCTCTCGAAGATCTTCAGTTGGTTCGACGACGACTTCGAGCGCGGCGACACGCACGTGGTCGACTTCGTGCTGCCTTACTTGCCGGACGCCGCCGCGAAGTACGTGCGCGAACACCGCGACGACATCGACGTCGAGTACTTCGACTATGACTGGTCGTTGAACGGCGTGTGAGTTGGGCCCGCTGCGGGCGGTGCCTGTGGGACAGACTGCTTGCCGGCGGGGCGGGCGTGCTTCGAGTCGGGCGCGTTGGGGACGGACCGGCTTGCCAGCGCGGGCGAAGTCAGCGACGTTTGCGGGCTTGGGCGAGGCGGAGTTTGGCGATGGTGCTGAGGATTTTGTGGCCGGCTTTGAGCGTGCCGGTGAGCGTGCCGGCGATCTTGCTGTGGCCGATGCGGCGGCGGTAGGAGACGGGGACTTCGAGCACGCGCAGGTTGTGTTGCGCTGCCTTCACCTGCATCTCGACCGTCCAGCCGAAGTCGGGATCGCACATGTCCAGGCGCTCGAGGGCTTCGCGTGAGATCGCGCGAAACGGACCCAGGTCGCTGACGTCGATCTTCCAGAGCGCGCGCATCAGGCGCGTGGCGAGCCAGTTGCCGAAACGTTGCTGCGGGAGCAGGGCGCCGGGTTCGGAGTGGCCGAGGGCTCGTGAACCGATCACGAGCTCGGCACGGCCCTCGAAGAGCGGAGCGAGCAGGCTGGGCAGCTCGTCGGGGTGATCGCTGTAATCGGCGTCGAGAAAAGCCACCACGTCGCAGTCGCGCAGGGCGGCGAGGCCTGCCAAGCAGGCGCTGCCGTAGCCGCGTCGCGCAGCGTGCACGACCTCGGCGCCCGCAGCCCGCGCGCGCTCCACCGTGGCGTCTCGCGAGCCGTTGTCGGCCACCACCACCTGCTGCAGCAGCTGCCAGGGCAGGTCGCCGAGCACCAGACCGATCGAGTCCTGCTCATCGAGCGCCGGGATCACCACGCCCACGCGGCGGCCCGAGAGCGCGGACCGCTCGGTTCCGACAGCGCTTTCAGGCGACGGCATCATGACTTCCCGCTCGGAAGAGGCGCCGCCCGAGGCCAGCAGCGGACTCCCATGGACGCGCGATGATTGATCCACTCGCGGCTCGTGGCGATGATGTCCCGCTTACCAAAGGGCGCCGCATCCAAGGCGCCGCGGACAGCCCGCCGTCGCGACAGCGCGATGCTCACCGCCCACCGCCCAACCTCGGAGGTCCCACGTGGAAGTCTTTCAAGACCACGGAATGATGCTGCGCTGGATCCATTTCATTGCCGGCGTCACCTGGATTGGTCTGCTCTGGTTCTACAACTGGATGAACGGCCCGTTCAGTAACTCGCTCGAACCTGAAGTGCGCGCCAAAGTGATCCCGCAGCTCATGCCGCGCACGCTGTTCTGGTTCCGCTGGGGTGCAGCCTTCACTTGGCTCAGTGGCGTGTACTACGCCTACGGCGTGCTCGCGCGACAGGATCCCGAAGGCACGATGCACTGGATCACCGAGACGCAACGCGGCCAATGGATCACGCTCGGCTTCGTCTACGGTTCGATCATGGCCTTCAACGTCTGGTTCATGATCTGGCCGCGCCAGAAGAAGATCATCGCCGCCACGATCAAGGGTGAGAACCCGCCCGAGAAGGCGCAGTGGGCCAAGACGGCCACCAACTGCTCGCGCGTGAACACTTACCTGTCGGTCCCGCTGCTCTTCGCCATGGGCGCCGGTCGTCACATGGGTGAGCTCGGCGGCGAGATGCTCACGGGCAGCAATGTCTACGTGGGCATGGCGCTGATCACCGTGGTGGGCTTCGCCTTCGCTTGGCTCTGCATCCACAAGATCGGCCCGGCCGTCGGCAAGGACTTCAAAGCCTGAGCCTTCCGGTGACGGTGCGGCTGCACGCCGCGCGTTCACTCTGAAGCAGAGTGGAGGCAGGAAACACAGCGGGGCGCGGATCCTGAGATCCGCGCCCCGCTTGTTTTTGGGTGCTCCCGCGCGCCGAAGCAGCACGGGCGCGCGCTCAGCTCCCGAGCATCACGGGCCCGGCGGTGGCCGTGCCGCCCGCCGTGATCGTGACCTCGAACTGCTTCGCGCCGCCCTTTTCGTGCCAGGCTTCGAGCGTGTACGTGCCTGCGGGCAACCCGTCGATGCTGAAGGCGCCAGCCTCGTCGGTGATCGCGAAGAAGGGATGATCGGTCACGCCGATGTAACCGCGCATCCAGGCGTGCACGTCGCAGATCACTTCGATGATCTCGGTGCGCTTGAACTCGAACTCGCGCGCCTTGGTGTCACCGGCCGGGATCGACACGTTCTTCTCTTTGTTGCGGTCCGGCTTGGTGTGGACGTTGTGCATCGTGCCGTCGGAGTTGCGCACCATGAGCACTTGGTCGAGCTGCACACCCACCATCTTGGGCACGAACAGGCAGTCGACCTGGTTGAGTTCCACGCTGCCGCTGCCGTCGGGGATCTCCCAGGCGTCGAGGCCGTCCACCACTTGCACGAAGCAGTTCGCGAGCGAGCCACCCGCGCCGGTCACCACGGCGTCGTAGAGGAAGCCGCCGCCCTCGTTCTGGCCGATGCACCACGGGTCGCCGACCATCTTCTGGAACTTGCGTTCGGGAGGCGTGCCTTCCCAGCGCACCACGCCCGACACCGAGCCCGTGCTCGCAGGATCGATGGGCTGCGCCTTCGGCTTGGAACTGCCGCCGCTCGACGCGCCCGTGTCGCCGCTGCTCGGGGAACGGACGGTCTTCTCGGCCGGCGAATCGCCTGAGTTCGACGCCGATTCGTCGCCCCCACCGCAAGCTGCAAGCGCCATCAACACGCAACTCAACGCTACACTCTTCGACATGACATTCATCCGCACGACACCTCCCTGTGAGGCGCAAGGCCGCCTCAAAGCCATCTACGACGCCGCCATCAAACGGGCCGGCAAAGTTTACAAGATCCTCGAGCTGCAAAGTCCGAATCCCGCGGTGCTCACGGCGAGCATGCAGCTGTACACCGCCACGATGTTCGGGCCCTCGCCGCTGTCGCGCAGCGATCGTGAGGCGCTCGCGGTCGTCGTCTCGCGCGCCAACGAGTGCGGCTACTGAATCGCCGCGCACGCCGCGGACCTCCGTGTCGAGGTCCTCTCAGAACTCACCGAAAGCGGGCTCGACGAAGCCACCGCGCGCGCACGCACCGACGCCTTCGTGAGCGACCTCGTGGCGCAAGGCAGTGACGCCACGCCCGACGAGCGTCTGCGCGCGCTGCTGCGTTACGCCGAACGCCTCACGCTCGAGCCGGCCAGCGTGAACGAGCGTCACGTGGACGCGCTGCGCGAAGTCGGACTCGACGATCGCGCGATCCACGACGCCGCGCAGGTCGTGGCCTACTTCGCGTACATCAACCGCGTGGCCGACGGCCTCGGCGTGGACCCCGAGCCCGACGCGGGCTGAGCCTCAACTCGGCAGCGGCACGTCGACCACGACCCAACCGTCTTCTTCGCGGGCGGGATAGAGCGTGATGCGCGCGCCGGGCACGTTGCGGCAGGCGCCGGTGCGCAAGTCGAAAGCCCACAAGTGCGTGGGGCAGACGACCGCGCCGTTCTCGAGCAGGCCCTCGCAGAGATCGCTGAACTTGTGCGGGCAGAGCGGGTCGAAGGCGATCAGGCGACCATCGAGCCGCACGACGCCGACCGCGTGTTGCTCGACCATGCGGCTCTGCGCGCGACCGTCGGGCAACTCGTGCAGCTCGAGCACGCGCAGCGAGCGGGTGGCGGGGCGTGTCATCCGTCGTCGCTGCCGGGGTAGCCGAGTTGGCGCAGCGCGTCTTCCATCTCGGAGCGCTGCTCGGGACCGAGCAGTTGCGATTCGGCTGGGCGCGCGGCGGCCGTGTCGCGCGCCCATTCCGCGCAGCGCGTCTCGAGTGCTGACCACGCCTCGACCGCACGCTCCTCGCCGGGGAGTGTCCTCGACGACTGCGAAAAGGGCGTGAACTCACCGGGGTCGGTGTCGAGCGCGTAGTACCACGAACGCTCGACGCTGTTGCCGTCGCCGAGTTCGAGCACGACTTTGCGATCGCCGTCGCGCGCGGCGGCGAGCACGCGCGGCTCACCGAAGAGTTGCGTGCGCGTGAGCGCGAAGAGCGTGTCCTGACGCGGCGCGCTGTCGAGCGGGAACAAACTCGGAGCGAGTTGCGGGTCACGCGTGTCCACACCCCCGACGCGCATGATCGTGGCTGCCAGCGAGGCCGTGCTCACCGGCTCCTCGAGCCTGCGCCCTGCCGGCACACCGGGCCCGAGCATCAGCAGCGGCACGTGCAGCATGACTTCGCTGAGCGCGTAGCCGTGACCGAGCTTGCCGTGCTCGAAGAGTTCCTCGCCGTGATCGGCGGTCAGGATCACGAGCGTGTCGTCGAGCACACCGCGGGCGCTGAGCGCGTCGATGAGCTCGCCGAGGGCGGCGTCGGCGTAGGCCACTTCGCCTTCGTAGCGCGCGCGCACGAGTTGTTGGTCGGCGTCGCTGAGCGGGGGTTGCGCACCGGTCTGCAGACGCGCGGGCAGCAAGCCGTCGATGTCGGCTTCGGGTTCCGCGCCGGCGGGCACGAAGCGATCGCGCGCGTCGCCGGGCGCACCGTAGGGAGCGTGCGGGTCCATCGTGTGCACGTAGGCGAACCAGCGCGCGCCGCTGGGTTGCGTGTCGAGCCAACTGAGGAAGCGCGCGTGCAGCTCGGGCGCGTCGACCTTGTGGTCGTCGACCTGGGGCAGGTTCTCGTAGTGACCGAAGCCTTGGTCGAAGTTGTTTCCCGCGGTCAGCAACGGGTTGCCCACGAAGGCGGCGCCTTCGATGCCGCGTGCGCGCAAGACCTCGGCCCAGGTCGTGAGGCCTTCCATGAGGTAGCTGCGGTCGTCGCCGAGCACGCCGTGGGTGTTGGGCGCGAGCCCGGTGAACATCGAGGCGGTCGACGGCATGGTCCAGCTCGACGCGGCCCAGGCCTGCGTGTAGAGCGTGCCGCGTTCGGCGAGCGCGCGCAGCCGCGGCGTGGTGTCGTGCCCGTGCCCGAGCAAGGACATCTGCCCCGCCGCCAGCGTGTCGACGCACAGCACGAGCACGTTCGGCGCGTCGCTGCGCGTGGCTTGGCGCGGCTGCTCGGTCTCGTGCAAGAGGCGCAACTCCCACCAACCGGTTTCGGGGACCTGCGCGTCGGGCGGCGGGAGCGTGGGACCGGGCACGACCTCGAAATGCAGCGTGAGCGCCTGGCCTTCGAAGCGCGTGAGGTCGAGATCGAGCGTGCGTAAGATCTGGTCGTAGACAGTGGCGCCGCCGACCTCACGCACGTACTCGCTCGACAGCTCGGCGAGCACTGCGTCGTTCGCGCGGATGCGGAAGCGCACCGGCCAGGGGTCGGCCAACTCGGGCTCCTTGCGATGTCCCGAGAGCACGACCGTTCGCGCCAGCACGCGCGCGCCGGGCGGCACGCTCTGCAGCCGCAAGCTGAAGGCGGCGCCCGCGGCGGCCCGGATCACGGGCGCGTCGGCATCGGAGGCCAGCTGCACGTTGCCCGCCTCGCTGGGCGCCAGCAGCCGGCGCGGGTAGGCAGCCAAGGGTCGCTCGACGGGGCTCGAGTCGACACGCAGCCGATCGTCGCCCAGATCCAGCGCCTCGACGAGATCCACGAGCGTGCTCTCGATCGCGAGCGGCGGCCAACGCGGGTGGCCCTCGCCGCCCGTTTCGGGGCCGCAGCCCCACAGCCCGAGGCAGGCGCAGATCAAAGCGGGGACGAAGACTCTCACGCGATCTTTCCGAGGGCTGACGGCGCCCCAGCTTACCCTCCCCGTTGCCTTCATTCGGGTACACTCGCCAGGATGACCGAGCACTCCATGTCTTCGCCCGAACCGTCCCAGAACCCTCAGGCCGCTCCGATGGCTCGACGCCAGAGTTTCGCCGGCAAGCGGCGCGTCTTCCTGTTCGGCGACATCAACGGCGCGGTGGCCGAGCGCGTCGTGGCGCAGATGCTCGACTTCGCCGAAGCCGACCCCACCGAGTCGATCGACCTGCTGGTGAACTCCACCGGCGGCGACGTGGAAGCGGCCTGCGCGATCATCAACGCCATGCACGGCATCCCTTGCCGCGTGAACACGACCTGCATGGGATTCGCACAGAGCGCGGCCTGCATCATTTTGATGGCTGGCACGGGCGTGCGCACCGCCTTCGAGAACTCAGTCCTGCTGATCCACCGCATGGTCTGGGACGACCCGATCGACGCGCACGATGAAGAGGGCGTCGAGCTGCCGCCGCCCGACGAGAAGTACGTGGAGCTCTGCCGCCGGCTCGAGAACGCCTTCCTCGGCCGATTCCTGAACCACGACGCCCTGTGGGCCGAGAAGCGCATCCCCACCGCCCTCGACATGTCCACCGACGACGCGCTGCGCCTCGGCGTCATCGATGGCGTGATCTTCCTGGACCGCGAATAGCGGCCGCTAGCCCTGGACCGCGAAGAGCGGCCGCTGGCCTTGGACTGCGAAGAGCGGCCGCTGGCCCTGGACCGCGAGCCGCGGCCGTCAGCTCCCAGCCGCGAGTGACGACCCCGAGGTCGGCTGAGCTTCTTCCCGGCGTCAGCCCTTCGGTCAGCGGCCCGCAAGTCCGATGATGGTATAGACTTCGACCCCCAGACACGGGGTTTCCCGGCGCACGGCGCTGGCGAGGCCCTGCCCACGCGAACCCTCCCAAGCCTGTTCTCCCACGGCCCCGCGCACCATGCTCCGCAAGGCGATCAAGCAGTTCCAACTCGGCGTCAAGAGCCCCAAGCAGGCGGCTCGGATCCTGGCTTCCGAAGCCAAGATGCGCTCCGGCATCCGCACGCTGCGCTCGCTCGAGCTGGCCGTTACCTGGATCTGCAACCTCGACTGCGAGTTCTGCTACGCCGAAGACCTGATGAAGGCCAAGCAGAAGCCGCCGCACATGCCGGTGGCCGAGGTCGCGCGCATCACGCGCGAGGCGCACGCGCTCGGGCTGATCCACGTGAACGTGACCGGCGGCGAACCGATGGTCCGCAAGGACATCTACGAAGTCGTCGACGCGATCCCGAAGGACGTGGTCGTGAGCCTCGTCACGAACAGCACGCTGCTCACTAAGGAGAAGGTGCGTCGCCTCAAAGCGGCCGGCCTCTCCACGATCCAGATGAGCTACGGCGACTACTACCTCAAGAGCTTCGATCGCGATCTTGCGCGCTACTGCGTCGAGCAAGGCATCTCGGTCACGCTCTCGGTCGTGAACATCAAGGCCGAGCGCAAGAACATCGAGTTCGCTTTCGAGATGGCCGAGGAAGACGACTTCTCGGTGCTGTTCAACTACCCGATGATCTACAAGAACGAGGGTGTCGACAGCGAGTACTACTGGAAGATGCGCTACCACCCGCGCTGCCGCGAAGACAACTTGTTCTGGAGCGGCAAGGATCGCTGCCCCGCCGGCACGCACAAGCTCTACGTGACGAACGACGGCGACGTCATGACCTGCGACCGCATCCACGCGATCTACGGCAACGTGAACGACGAGCCGCTGGCCGACATCCACAAGCGCATGTACGCGCAGTTCATCAAGCACAAGAGCTTCTGTCTGCTCGAGACCTGCGACAAGCAGTGGCTGCTCAACAACGAGAAGAGCGGTCACAACTACGACCTCTCGCTGCTCGGCAAGCAAGAAGACCCCTTCAATGTCTTCGAGGGCACGTCGTTGATGGACACCACCGTGGAGGGCTCGACGATCGCGCAGCAGATCCACGCCGCGCGTCGCTCTGCCGAGACCGCGCCGGATGGTCAACCGCTACCGCGCTGACGGGAGCCCCTCGCGACGGGCGCGACGCCCCTCGCGCGCATCCTGACGCAGCCCGCGCGACACGCCTCGTAGCGCGAAAACGACCGGATCAAGAAGTCATCGATCCGGCGTGTGGAAGGCTCCAGATGGCGTCGCCACAGGGCCGATGACCAAGCCGTGGGATGATGCGGGCGACACCTAAGTCGTCGCACCCCCGCGTGCGAGAGTCGCGATGAAACAATGGATCCTGTGGGGACTCTGGGGCAGCACGATGGTGCTCGCGGGCGTGCTCGTGTGGCGCAGCAACGCGCCCGCAGAGCGGCCAGCGGATGTCCCCGCCACACCGGCGGTGAGCACCCCCGCGCTGGCGCCCTCGCCCGAGCCTTTCGTGCGCGGCCCCATCAAACCGATCCCGCTGTCGATGGCGCTCGACCCCGCCAAGGTAAAACTCGGCGAACGCCTGTTCCACGACACGCAACTCTCGTCGGATCGCAGCGTGTCCTGCGCCAGCTGTCACGACCTTGCGCGAGGCGGCGCCGACGGCCGTCGCGTGTCACTCGGGGTGAACGGGGCCGAAGGTGAGCTCAACGCGCCGAGCGTGCTCAACTCAGGCTTCAACTTCCGCCAGTTCTGGGACGGCCGCGCCGCCGACCTGCACAGTCAGGTCGACGGCCCGATCACGCATCCTTCCGAGCTGGCCTCGAGCTGGGAGCAAGTCCTCGCGCGACTCAGCACCGACGACACCTACGTGTCGGCCTTCGAGACGCTCTACCCAGAAGGCCTCGTGGCCGACTCCGTGCGCGATGCGATCGCCACCTTCGAGACCTCGCTGATCACGCCCAACTCGCGCTTCGACCGATTCCTGCGCGGCGAGACGGAAGCGCTCACGAACTCCGAACGCGCCGGCTACCAACTGTTCCTCGACATCGGCTGCGTCACCTGTCACCAGGGCGTGAACATCGGCGGCAACATGTTCCAGGTCTTCGGCCAGCTCGGGAACTACTTCGAGGATCGCGGCGTCACGACCAAGGCCGACATGGGCCGCTTCAACATCACGGGTCGTGAACAGGACAAGCATCGCTTCAAGGTGCCCTCGCTGCGCAACGTGCAACTCACGGCCCCCTACCTGCACGACGGCTCGGTGCTCGAGCTCGGCGAAGTCGTCACCGTGATGGCGCGCTACGAGCTCGGCGCAGAACTCGAGGTCGACGAGGTCGCACAGATCGTGGCCTTCCTGCACAGCCTCACGGGCAAGCTGAGCATCCCTGAGAACTGAGTGTGACGAGCGGAAACTCTCGATTGCCGATCGTGGTCGCAGCGCTGGCGCTCGTCAGCGTGGTGGCCGCACTGCTGATCGGCCTCGACGAGGTCCAGCCGCAAGGCAGGTCCTTGCACGCTGCGCTGCCCCCGTTGCGCCAGCTCGAAGTGCAGCTCAACCAAGAGACGCTCAAGCTGCGCCACGGGCTGGTCTCCGACTACGACCTGCTCACGCGCGACTCGCGCGAGATGCGCGAACGCTGGGACGCGCTGCCGGATCGCGCGGCGCTGGAAAGCGCACCCAACAGCGCCTCGCTCCTGGAACGCTACGGCGCCTTGCTCGACCGACGCGAAGGCTTGCTCGACAAGTTCCCGGCCGAGAACGCGGCGCTGTCGAACTCGCTGCGCTTCCTGCCGCGCGCCGTGAAAGGCGCTGTTGCCGAAGCACGCGCGGCGGGTCACCCGGAGCTCGCCGCCCAGCTGGAAGCGACGCTGCGCGCGACACTCATCACGCTCGCCGACAACGACGCGGACGTATCGGATGAAGCCTGGCGCTCACTCAAGCGGCTCAACGGACTCATCACCGGCTCCTCTGACGACGCCTCACTCGCGGCGCGCTCCGTGCTCTACCACGTGGAGAACGTGCTCAGCCGACGCAAGGAGCTCGACGCCCTGCTGGGCGAGTTGCTCGCGCTCTCCGGGCACGACCTCCTCACGCAGCTCGACGACACCCAAGTGGCCGCCGCGGCTTGGCAACTCGCCACCGCGCGTCGCACCCGACTGCTGATCGCCTTCGCCTGCCTGTTGCTCGTGGGTTGGGTGGCGCGCACGCAGCTGCGCCTCAGGAACTCCGCCGTGCTGCTGGCCCGGAGCAATCACGAACTCGAACAACAACACGTACGAGCCGAAGCGCTGCACCAGAGCGAAGTGCAACTCGCAGCGAGCGAAGCGGCCAAGCGTGAATCGGAGGCACGCGCCACCGAACTCGCCCTCGCGCGCGACGCGGCCGAAGCCGCGAGCCTCGCCAAGGGGCGCTTCCTCGCCAACATGAGTCACGAGATCCGCACACCGATGAACGGCGTGCTGGGCATGGCGGAGCTGCTCGAAGAGACCTCGCTCGACGACGCGCAACGCAGCGTGGTGCGCACGATCCGTTCGTCGGCCGACACGCTCCTGGCCGTGATCAACGACATCCTCGACTACTCCAAGGTCGAGGCCGGCAAGCTCGAGCTCGAGGAGTGTTCCTTCGCGCCGCATCACGCCGCGCACGACGTCGTCGCGCTGCTGCGTGAGACCGCCGAGCGCAAGGGCCTCGGCTTGCACTGCGAAGTGGACCCTGCGATCCCGCAGGTCGTGACTGGCGATCCCACGCGCCTGCGCCAAGTGCTCACCAACTTGATCGGCAACGCCGTCAAGTTCACGAACCAAGGCCGCGTGGATCTCAGCGTCACGCTCGACGCCGAAGCGCGCGTGCGTTTCGAGATCCGCGACACCGGCATCGGCATCGCGCCCGAAGCGCTCGAGCGCCTGTTCGAGTCGTTCTCGCAGGCCGACACGTCGACCACACGCATCTACGGCGGAACGGGTTTGGGCCTGGCCATCTCACGCGAGCTCGTCGAGCTGATGGGTGGATCGCTCGAGGTCAGCAGCGAGCTCGGCGTGGGCAGCTCGTTCAGCTTCGCGATCCCCCTGCCGTTGAGCGACGCGACTCTCGAACAGGAACGCGGTGTGCCCTCGGACGCTCCCGTCCCACAGGGTCTGCGCGCGCTGCTCGTGGAAGACAACCGCGTGAACCAAGTCGTGGCGCTGGGCATGCTGCGCAGCCTCGATGTCGACGTGCAGGTGGTGGACAACGGAGCGCGCGCGCTCGAGGCGCTCTCCACCGAGCGCTACGACGTGGTGTTCATGGACTGCCAGATGCCCGTGCTCGACGGCTACGAAGCCACGCGCCAGTTGCGCGAACGCGAACAGCAAGCGGGCTCGCCGCGTCAACTCGTGGTGGCGATGACCGCGCACACCATGGTGGGCGACCGCGAGGACTGCCTCGCCAGCGGCATGGACGACTACCTGTCGAAACCCTTGCGCCGCGACGACCTGCGCACGCTGCTCATCGAGCGCCTGGGCACGCTGGTCGGTTAGTCGCGCGGCTTCAGCAGCAGGCTCGAGCGATTCGTCTCTCGGAACAGCCGCCGGGCCAACGCGTCGACGACTTCGCGATCGAGCGTGGCGTAGACCTCCACCAAGCTCTCGAGCGAGAGCCCCATGTTGAGTTGCGCGTAGAACAGGAACAGCGCCTGGCGCATCTCGACCTCGCGCAGCTGCGGGTTGCCGGCGTGTTCGCGGCGCAGCGCGGGGAAGTCGGGCCACACCGTGAGGTCTTGGCGCATGGCGTCGAGCGCGATGGGTGTCTCGGGCGCGCCTTGGATCGAGGTGAGCAGCTGGCGAAACGCAGTGCGCAAGGTCTCGAGGCTCTGGCCCTGGGGCAACGGCGAACTGAGCACGAACCAACGCCCCTCGGGCGTGAGGTGATCCACCGCGACCGAGACGCGGAAGCCGCGCTGCTCGAGACTGGGCGTCTGCGCCACGCGCTGACTGGCGAGCAGCGCCAAGGTGTCGGCGGCCACGCGTTCGGCCGCACTCTCGTCGGGCAACAGGAAGGCTTCGATGTAGTGCCGACTCGAGATGTCCCAGGTGACGATGCGCCCGCGCACGTCGCGCGCGGCTTCGGGGTCAGCTGACGGCGCCGGCGCGGAGGACGCACCGCGCGTCATCACACCCAGCGAATCGCGCACGCGCTGCATGACCAACTCGGTGTCCGCCGGCCCCACGCTGAGCAAGTGCGCGCCCGGTCCCAACTGCATGCGCGGCAAGAGCTCCTGACTCACGCGTTCGGCGCTCAGCTCGGCCAGCGCGCCCGAGACACGCACGTGCTCGGCGCCGTGACGCACGGCTTGGTTCCACGCCGCCGCCGCCCACTTGTGCGTCTGTCCGGACGGCGCGCGCGCGACCAACTCCTGCGTGATGCGCGACTTCTCGAGCGCGAGGGAGGTGGCGTCGACCTCGGCCACGGAGAGCCAGTCGGCCAAGAGTTGCAGCGCCGACTCCCAACGTTCGGGTGGCGCGTAGACCTCGAGGCGCAAGGAGCTCTGCGTGGTCTCGGCGGCCACGCGCAGGCCCTGCGTCGTGACCAGATCGTGGTCCGGGTCCACCGCGCGCAGTAGCACGTGTTCGAGCACGTGCGCCCACTGCACCTCGCCCGGACCGTCGAGCACGAACCCCAGCGGCAGCACCAAGTAGAAGGCCTGCGACTCGGCCAGGGGCGCGGGCATCACGCTCAGCGTGGCGCCGTTCGGGAGCGTGAAATCCTTCCAGAGTTCGGCGGCGCGCAGTTCCTCGGGCGGCTGCGGCGCGGCCAGGGTCAGGACGCAGGCGAGCAGCGCGGTGAGCGAAGACATGCGGGGCTCCATCGGTGAGTCAGGTGTGGGCCGACGAACGAGCCGTGGTCCGAGGCGAGCAAGGTCGGCGGGCGAGGTCAGCGGGCGGAGGAGAGATCCTGCGAACCTGGCGACGACGGCACCGGCATACCGGATGAAGCAGCTCGGCGCGAGGCCCTCCCTCGACGCACGCCAGCGCCAAGTCCGACGCGGGCGCTCGACTCAGAAGTCTTGGCGCGCCGCTTCCACCAAGATCGACTCGAGGCCGCCGAGGTACTCGAGCAGCGCGCGCTTGGGATCCTCGGGGGGCTGCGGGTCGGCCGTGCTGTCGGGGCCGCTGTCCGCGCTGTCCATGCCGAGATCCGTGGCGAGCACCAAGCGCACGTCGTTCACGAAGCGCAACCAGAGGTCGAGCTGCGCGGCGTCGAGCTCCAGGGCCACGCCTGCTTGGTCGCCCTTGTCCGCTTGGTCACCTTGGTCGGCTTGGTCGCCCGAGTCGGTTTGCGACTCGGAGGGCTCAGCACGCAACATCTCGGCGTCCATCAGGTCGAGCAGATGTTGCCGCTCTTCGAGCAGGCCTTGACCGAGCAAGCGCCGGTTCTCGCGCTCCTCTTCGGGGTCGGCGTAACTCACAGGAAACAGCCGGTCGACCACAGGGCGGTTGTTGTCGGGGTTGGCGAGCAGCTGGCGCAACTGCTCGGGCAGGCCGCGCAGGATCGCCGCCTCGACCTTGAGGAGGTGCAGCTTCCACAGGCGCTGGCCGGTGTCGGGATGCTTGCCTTTGGATTCGAGGCGCGTCATGGGCTCAGGGGCTCACGAGTCTTTGCTGCGTTCCATGGTGGCTTGCAAGCCGTAGGCGTGCAGCCGCGTGACGAAGAACTCGGCGCGCTCGCGATCGGTGTGCGCCACGGCGGAGCGCCCGTCGTTGTGCACCTCGAGCATCTTGAGGTTGGCGACGTCTTCCGAGAAACCGAACAGGCGCTGGAACACATAGACCACGTAGCTCTGCAGGTTCACCGGGTCGTCCCACACGATCACGCTCCACGACGGCGCGAGCTTGGTGCGCGCATCCGGTTCCACGCGAGTCTCGGTGGTGGACTCGGTGGCGGTGTCGGGATCGGCGGCGAAGGGAACGGCGGAACTCATGCGAGCAGTCTAGCGAGGGCGCGCGCCGAATCGGAGAAGACTCGACATCTTGCCCCTCTCGTCGCGCCCGCACCGCAGACTTGAGCGGCGCGTTGCTGCAGCCCTCCGCAGGCCACGCTGGCCCCGTCACGGCCCCCCCCTGAAACGACAGCGCCCTCGCCCCGGAGTTCCCGGGACGAGGGCGCCACTGCGATCGAAGAAGCTCAGTTGGTCTTGACGATGAAGTCGCCGAGGACCTCAACCGGAGATTCACCCGCAGAGGTCAGGTTGCCTTCGAAGCTACCCGCCAGCTGCCCGCCACTGAAGGCGTTGAGCGTGATCGAGAAGGGACCGTTCCAGATCGTGATGTCCGGGATCCCGCCCACGACCTTGCCGCTGCTGTACATCATCAGCGCGAAGTCGTTCGGCAGACCTGTGAAGGTCACGGGGAGCTCCGTGACACCTTCCACGAAGGGGAAGTTCAGCACGAGCTGCTTCGTGTTGCCAGCCTTGAACTGGTTCGCCGAGATGACCACGCCGAGCCCGGTCGATTCGATCGCCAGCCCCTTGCCCTTGGCCTTCAGCTTGCTGCCGTTCACGGTCGCGTTGAAGGCGACCTTGCCGATGGGCTTGTTGCTGCCCGTCACGGTCACGAGCGAATCCTCGAGGTCCTGACCGATCTTGGTGAAGAGCTCCACCGGCCACGTGCCGTTGGCGAGCGACTTCGGGATCTTGATCGTGATCACTTCGGTGGGCGGTCCGCCTTCGGACTCATCCATCGTCACGCTCGTGACCTTGGCCTTCTTGCCACCGACTTTGATCTTCGGCTTCTTGTTGCCGACGAACTGCGCCTGCAGTTCGATCTCGTCGTTCGGCGTGCCACCAATGCCCTTCACGGCCAGCAGCTCGGGAGCGCGGATGGTGAAGTTGTCGCCGGAGTCGGCCGGGTCGATGCCCTTGCCCTTCGGACGCACGCGCACGCCGAACACACCGGCCTTGGCCTTCTTGATCTCGACGGTGAGACTCGTGTCGCTGTTCTCGACCACCTTGAGCGCAGTGCCCTTGGCCTTCTTGTCGAGTTCCAGGTCGACCAGCTCGACCTTGGGCTTCTTGGAGTCACCGAAACCGGAGCCGGTGATCGTGATGAGGTCTCCGGTGGTGCCCTCGACACTCGAGATCGTGTCGACGGTCTGAGCGCTCAGCGGCGCCGAGAGGGCCGCACCAAGGGCGGCCAGCATGGAAAGTTTGCGCAGGAGGTGCATGTCCGTGCGGGTCCTGTGGAGGAGGGGGACGAAAACGAGCTGGCCACCGTCAGTCGGTGAGCCCGGGGATTCAGCCGACGCGCAGCAGCGCGGCACGGGGAGAAAGGCTGCCACGCAAGTTTCCGAAGTCAAGCGGCATGGGACCAGGCAGTCCGAAGGTCCTCGGAAGCCTGCCACTGAAGGGCGGCTCAGCCGTGAAGCGCGGCCCCGTCGGCCGGTATCATGCGCCCTTCCTTCACGACACCCGTTCGGACCCCCACCATGGCGCCCCGTCGCTCCTCGCCCAGCACAGCCGTGCTCGCTGGTGCTGTCCTCCTGATCGGCCTGATCGGCGGCCTCATCTGGGTCCTGCAGGGCGACGCCACCGAGAGCCCAGGGCCCGAGCCGACGAATGTCGACCCGGTCGCGGTCGTGGGAGACCCCGAGCTGCCCACGCCAGCCGGCAGCGCCTCCGACAAGCAACCCGAGGCGCTCGAGACCTCCGGGCTCCTGCCGGACAGCCTCGCAGGCGACACCGAAGCCGAGCTCTCCACGCTGCTCGCCGTAGGTCAGGTGCTCGACGCCAACGGTCAGCCGCTGCACGACATCGAAGTGAACCTCTACGACTCGCTCGGCGACTACACCGACTCCGTCTCCACCGACGAGTCCGGCGCCTTCGCGTTGCACTCCCCCGACGCGCTGGTCGGCGGCTGGGCGCTGGCCACCGAGCCCGACGTCTTCTCGGATCAAGACGACCCCAACTCGATCGCTCCGGCCGTGCACGTGGTCGACGAGCGCTGGGTGCCCGGGGACCCGCCCGTGCAAGTCGACCTCGTGCTCTACCGCGCGCCGCGCTTGATCGGCCGCGTGCTCGACGCGCGCACCGGCAAGGGCATCGACTTCGCCGACGTGGAGCTCGTGTCCACGCTGCCCAGCTTCATCGCCGACTACCAAGACACTTTCACCGAAGAAGACGGCAGCTTCGCACTCTCGATCGTGGACATGCCGTACACGAACCTCGTGCTGCGCGCCACCGACGACGACGACCAAGTGGCCATGATCGGCCCCTTCGACATGCAGCCCGGCGAAGAGCGCTACATCGAGTTGCGCGTGAGCGCGGGCTACGACATCCACGGCGTGGTGCGCACGCTCTCGGGCACGCCGGTCAACGGTGCCGACGTGATGCTGCTGCCGCTGCACCCCGACCTCGAGTTCACCGACGACTGGGACGTGACGCTCGAAGACGGCGAGTTCACCTTCCGCGACATCAACCTCGGCGCCGACCAAGTCCTGATCTACGCCCAAGCCGACGACTACGGCCCCGTGATCGTGCGCCCGATCGAACCGCGCGCGCCGGTGGACATCTTGCTCGGCGGGCTCGTCGCGGTGGAGGGCAAGGTGCTCAGCGCGAGCTCCGGCGAGCCCATCGACGGCGCCGACCTCACGTTCACCTTGCGCGGCCCCAGCGGTCTCGTCGACGACTACGAGGACTACTGCTTCACCGAGATCGACGGCAGCTTCGAGGTGCTGCTGGAGATGGTGCCCGTGGAGGCCACCGAGTTACTGGTCGAAGCTGAGGACCACGTCACGAAGAGCTTCAACCTCGCGGACCTCGCGCCGGTGAACAACGGCTGGGAGCGCTACGAGATCGAAGTCCGACTCGAGCCGCTGCCTTGAGCGCCACGTCGACCGCCGCGCTCGCCAACCGGACACGCACACTCGGCAGCGGCGCGCTCCTCGCCGTGCTCGCGCTGCTGAGCGCCTGCGCGAGTTTGCCGCCCGCTGGGCCGCCGCCCGCCGCGCGCCTGCAACCGCGTGTGGACATCCTCGACTACGAGATCCGCGTCGCGCTCGATCACCACGCAGGACACGTGGCAGGCAGCGTGGCGATCACCTTCAGCGCGCCACCCGACCGCGCCGCGCGCAGCTTGCTGCTCGACGCCGTCGAGCTCGAGATCCACGGCGCGTGCGACAGCCAAGGTCGTCAGCTCGCCGTCGACGAGAACCCTTGGACGCTCGAGATCTATCTCGCGGAACCGCTCCCGCCGGGGCAGAGCGAGCTCGTGATCATCGACTACGAGGCCTACCCCCGGCGCGGGATCTACGTGATGCCTCCCGTCGCCACCGACGCCGACACCGGTTGGCAGGTCTGGACGATGGGCCAGCCCGAGGAAGCGCGCCACTGGATGCCGGTGTGGGATCGCCCCAACGACCTCGCCACGCACACGCTCGCGCTCACGGTCGACGAAGACTTCGTCACCATGGGATCGGGCGAGCTGATCGACAGTCAGCTCCTGCGACGCGCCGGCCGTCGCACCGACACCTGGCGCATGAGCGTGCCGCACGCCTCCTACCTGATCACCTTCGTGGCCGGTGAGTTCGCGCGCGCCGACCTGCGCGACAACGCGGTCGCCGGCAACGCCGACGACACCGCCAGCGACGAGGCGCCCCCACTCCCCGTGCTCGCCGAACCCGCCGAACTCGACACCGCCCTCGCCAACCTCTCGGCTACCGCCGAAGTGCTCGACTTCCTCGGCGAGTACACCGGGCGCCCCTATCCGTTCCCGAAGTACGCCCAGAGCTTCGTGCGCCACTTCACGGCGGGCGGCATGGAGAACATCAGCGCCACCACGCTCTACGACGAAGGCCTGCACCCCAGCAGCGACGAACCGCAGATCGACCTCACGGGCTTGCTCGTGCACGAAGCCGCCCACCAGTGGTTCGGCGACCTGCTCGTGTGCCACGACTGGAGCGAGCTCTGGTTGAACGAGGGCTTCGCCGACTACGCCGAAGCGCTCTGGGTCGAACACACCGAAGGCCCGGCCGCCATGGCCGCCTTGATGCAAGAGAAGCAACGCGCCTACCTCGCGCTCGACGACGCCACGCGCCACCCCACGATCTGGCGCGACTACAGCGACCCCTTCGACACCTTCGATGCGCACGTGTACGAAGGCGCCGGCGCGCGACTGCACCTGCTGCGCAACCAACTCGGCGCTGAGAACTTCGACGCCTGCGTGCGGCAGTACGTGGCCTCCAACGCCGGTCGCGCGGTCTCCACCGCCGACCTGCTGGCCGCCTTCCACGCCGTGATCCCCGACTACGACTTCACGCCCAACTTCCAAGAGTGGTTCCACGAGACGGGCCATCCGCGCATCAACACCGTGGTGCGCGAGGCCCGCGGCGACGACGCCGACCCCACGCTCGTGATGACACAAACCCAAGGCAGCGACGGCTGGCGCAGCGTGTTCCACGTGCGCGTGCGCGTGGCTTGGTCGCGCGGCGGGCAAGAGACCTCGTCCACGGTCTGGTTCGACGAGCCGCGCGAGCAGCTCGAGTTGATCGGCTCGGGGCGGCTCGACTGGGTGGCGTTCGATGCCGACGGCGTGTTGCCCGCGGAGATCCGTCGCGAACAAAGCGCCGACATGTGGGCGCATCAACTGGCCACGGCGAGCGAGCCCTTGCTGCGCCTGCACGCCGCGCAGTGGTTCGCCGGCGACGACATGTTGCGCCCCGCTGGCGCGCCGGAACCCGAGCTGGTCGGCACCGTGCTCGACGCACTGCTGCTCGCTGCTGACGAGGACTCCTTCCTGCCCGTGCGTCTCGCCGCGCTGCAAGCCCTCGCGCCGGTGGACGACCCGCGCGCCGAACGTCTCAGTCGTCAGTTGCTCGCGGACGCCGACCCACGTTTGCGCGAGGGCGCGTTGCGCGCGCTCGACCGCTGGCTCGACAGCGACGACCTGGAGCTGCTCAACACGCTCGCCACCGACGCGAACTCCGCCGTCGCGGCGCAAGCATGGTGGAGCTTGGGTCGCATCAACGCTCCCGACATCCTGGCGCGACTCGAGCGCGCCGTGCAGCGCACCGACGACGTGCGCCTGGCCAGCAACCTCGTGCAGCAGATCGCGCTCACCGACCTGCACGCCGCGCTGCGCTTCGTGCTCGGCAGCGCGCGTCATCACCCCGAGCGCCGCGTGCGCGCCACGGCCATCGCGGCGCTCGCCGACTACGCCGGGCCACTCGACGAGGTCGTCCATCGCAGGTTGTGCGAAGCCTTGCACGACCCGGCCGACAGCGTGCGCAGCGCAGCCGCCACCGCGCTCGCTCAACGCGGCGATCCGCGCGCCCTCACGCACCTCACGGCGCGTCGCGAACTCGAAGGTGACACGGTGGTCCTGGCCGCGCTCTCGGCCGCGCTGCTCGAACTGCGCTGAGGCGCGCGTGAGCTCGCCGACACTCGACACCCTGTTCCCCGCCCACGCAGCCGTGGTGCTCGACGGCGCCATGGGCACCGCGCTGCAGGCGCGCGGCTGGCCCGCCCAGCGCTCCAGCTTGCTCGCGAATCTCGAGCATCCGGACTGGGTCGCTGACGTGCACGCCGCGCACCTCGACGCTGGCGCGGAACTCCTCTGCACGAACACCTTCGCCGCGCTCGCCCCCCCCACCCACGAACACCTCGACGCGGTCCGCGCCGGCGTGCAGCTCGCGCGAGAAGCGGCCGGTGAGCGAGCGCGTGTGGCGGGCAGCGTGGCCGGCTTCGACCTCGCGCAGCACGAAGCGCAGCTGGAAAGCGTGGTCGCTGCGCTCGTGGAGGGTGGCGTGGACCTGCTGCTCTTCGAAACCTGCAACGAGCTGCGCGACGCCGACGCCGCGTTCCAGCTGCGCGCACGCCTCGCGCCACGACTGCCCTGCGTGATCTCGGCCAGCAGCACCGACGGCAGTCACGCCGATCGCTCACGCGTGCGCGAGGTGATCGAGTTCGTGCGTCGGCAAGCCGAGCGAGGCGTGGAAGCGGGGCTCAACTGTTGCCGCGGTCCGCACGACGCGCTGCGCCTGGCCGAGGAACAGAGCGCTCCCGTGCGCTGGTTGAAGCCTTCCACGGGCCTGCCCGGCGACCGCGCCAGCGACGACGTGATGGCCGCCTTCGCGCGCGCGGCGCGGCTCGGCGGCGCGCGCTTCCTGGGCGGCTGCTGCGGCGCCGACGCAGCGACTCTGCTGGCGATGCGCGTGGCCCTGCGCCGCGTCTGAACACGCCACGCAGCTCGGTCCGTCACGTGGGCCCGCCGGGCCTCTGCTGCGGTCCAGCACGTGACCGTGACCCTCGCGCCCACGACCATCCAGCGCACACGACTCGGCCGCGCGCTTGAGCCCGCTGCGCGCGCGACGCACACTGGCGCGCCCATGACCCGTCGAACACTCAGCGCGCCCGTGAGCCCCGTGATGTGGATCCGACGGCTCACGCTGCCGGCCATCGCGGTCGGGCTCGCGATCGCGCTCTTCGGCGGCAGTGACAACCTGAGCGACGTGCGTGTCGCACTCAGCGAGGGCGACGTCGAACGCGCGCTCGGCATCTTGCAGCGCTACCGCGGCGACGAACTGATCCCCGAGCTGGCCGCCATCGTCAACTGGCAGACCCGAGGCGCGCGCGGCAAGGGCCTCGCCGCGCTCCGTCGTCGGGCGAGTGAAGGCGAACTCTACGAACACGGCGGCTATCCCACGCTCGTCTCACCCCTCGGGCAACACCGCGAAGCTCCGCGCGAGATCGTGCTGCGCGAACCCGCCGACCGCCCGCTCCTGCTGCGTCTCGAACACCGCGGCTTGAAGCTCATCGTGGCCGAAGTCCCTGTGGACGTGGGCACTCAGCGCATCGATCCGGGCGTGGCGATCCTCGCGGGCGGACAGTACCTCGCCACGCTGCTCGAGGCGGACACCCAACGCGCCGTGGCCCTCGCCGACTTCGAGGTCTTGCCCGCTCGACACGCGCACGACCTCGGGCTGGTGCTCGCCGCCGCACACGACCTCGCGCCCACACCCACGAGCGCCGAGCTCCTCGTGGGCGTGGCCTGCATGGCCTTCGGCAACTTCGAGGAAGCCGAACAACGCCTGGCGCGCGCAGCACTCGACGAGGACATGCAACCCGCGGCCACCGAGCTGCGCGCCCTCGCACTCGACGCGCTCGGTCTCGATCACAGCGCACTGCACCTGCTCGCTCAGCGCGAAGACAGCAACGCCTGGCTGCCGCTCTTCAACGGCCGCGACCTCACGGGTTGGACGCCCAAGATCGTGGGCCAGCCCGCCGGTCTCAACTTCGCCAACACCTTCCGTGTGCGCGACGGCCTGCTCGCCGTGTCCTACGCCGACTACGACGGCGACTTCGGCGAGCGCTTCGGTCACCTGTTCCACAACGGACACTTCAGCAACTACCGCCTGCGCGTGGAGTACCGCTTCGTGGGCGAGCAGATGCAGGGCGGACCGGGCTGGGCCTGGGCCAACAGCGGCGTGATGCTCCACGGGCAGAGCGCCCACTCCATGACGCTCGAGCAAGACTTCCCGGTCTCCCTCGAAGTGCAGCTCCTCGCTGGCGACGGCGCAAACGAGCGCCCCACCGCGAACCTGTGCACGCCCGGCACGCACGTGGTGCGCGCGGGGGAACTGCTCACGCAGCACTGCACGAACTCGAGCTCGGCGACCTACCCGCGCGAACGTTGGGTCACGCTGGAGGTCGAGGTGCGCGGAGGCGAACTCATCGAGCACTCGATCGACGGCGAGGTCGTGATGTCCTACCGCGAACCGCAGCTCGACCCGGGCGACGCGAACGCAGCGCGTCTGCGCCGTGGCGACTCACTCCTGCTCACCGGCGGCACGATCTCGCTGCAGTCGGAGAGCCACCCGATCGAGTTCCGCAAGATCGAGCTGCTCCTGCGCTGAGAGCCCGGTCCTTCACTTCGCGTTCGAAGTGCGCCCCGGAAGCCGGTTGACGCCCATCCAGTAGCGTTCGATCTCAGCGATCACTTCGAAGAACTGATCGAGACCGACGGGCTTGCGCACGTAGGAGTTGGCATTCAGCTCGTAGCACTCCGACACATCGCGCTCCGAGTCCGACGACGTCAGCACGATCACGGGGATCTGCTGGAAGTCGCCGTCCGACTTGAGCTCGGCGAGGACCTCACGACCGTTCTTCCGCGGCATGTTGAGGTCGAGCAGGATCAGATCGGGACGCGGCGCTTCACCGTAGCGACCGCTGCGGCGCAGGAAGGCGATCGCCTCTTCGCCGTCGTTCACGGCGTTGAGCTGGTTGCGGACCTTCGACTCGCGCAGCGCCTCACGCGTGAGCCGCACGTCGCCCGGGTTGTCCTCAACCAACAAGACTTGGATCGGTGTGCTGCTCATGGCTTGGCTTCCCCGCGTTCGACATCAGAGTGAAACTCACGGTCGAGCCGGCCCCCGGCTCCGACGACATCCAGATACGACCCCCGTGAGCTTCCACGATCTTCTTGGCCGAGGCGAGACCGATCCCCGTGCCATTGATCTCCGCGTCGCGGTGCAGACGCTGGAAGACCTCGAAAATGCGCGTTGTGTGCCCTTCTTCCACTCCGATGCCATTGTCCTGGATGTGCACCCGCCAGCCCTTTTCGTCGGGCTCTGCCGACACGCGGAGATGCGGGGGCTCGTCGCTGCGGTACTTGATCGAGTTGTCCAAGATGTTCTGGAGCAGACTCACGAGGCGCGATCGCTGCCCCGTCACCGTGGGCAAGTCACCGACCTCGAGGCGCGCGCCCGACTCCCGCATGCCGATGGCGAGATTGGCGCAGGCCTCGTCGAGCGCGTCGTTGAGATCCACGTCGCCGTGCGGCTCGGGGCGCGTGCCGAGACGCGAGTACTCCAGCAGGTCGTCGATCAGGAGCTTCATGCGTCGCGCACCGTCGACGGCGTAGTCCATGAACTCACGCGCCTCGCCTTCGAAGCGCTCGGTGTAACGGCGCTCGAGCAACTCGAGGTAGCTCGTGACCATGCGCAGCGGTTCTTGCAGGTCGTGCGAGGCCACGTAGGCGAACTGCGCGAGGTCGTCGTTCGAGCGCGAGAGTTCCGCGGTGCGCTCGAGCACGCGTTGCTCGAGTTCACTCTTGGCCTCGCGGAGCTCGGCCTCCAACAGCTTGCGCTCCGAGATGTCCTCGATCACCGAGATGAAGTACTTCGGGGTCCCGTCGATGGCGCGCACCAGTGACACCGAAAGGCTGCCCCAGACGATGTAGCCACCCTTGTGGATGTAGCGTTTCTCCATCTGGTAGCGGTCGCGCTCGCCGGCGATGAGTTCGCCGACGAAGCCCAGGTCCAACTCGAGGTCGTCGGGGTGGGTGAGCTTCTGGAAGCTCGTCTGCATGAGTTCCTCGGCCTCGAAGCCCATGATCTCGCAGACCTTCTGGTTCACGCGCAGCCACTTACCGTCCGGGCTCAGGTGCGCGATGCCCACAGCGGCCTGCTCGAAGGTGGCGCGCAGACGTTCCTCACTCTCGGCCAGCGCGAGCTGCGCTTTCTGGGCGCGGGTGACGTCGTGGCACAGACCTGCGATGCCCGTGGCCTTGCCGTCGTCGTCACGCACGACCTTGCCGTGCAGACGCAACACGCGCTCACCGTCGCGCAGCCGCAACAGGCAATCGAGCATGGTGCCGGGCTCGGCCACGGCGCGCGCGGCTTCGCGTTCGGCGGCCTGCACGTCCTCGAGCATCACGCCTTCGGCTGCGTGCTCACGACTGCCACGGAAGCTCGCGAGGTCGATGCCGAAGAGCTGCGCATTGCGCGCGTCCCAGACGACCTTCTCCGTGTGCAGATCCCAGTGCCAGGTGCCGGCTCCGAGCGCATCGAGCGCCAACTGCAGGCGCTCACGCGTGATGTCGAGCTGTTCGGCGAGCCCGCGCTCACGTCGTTCGCGATCTCGCACGCGCCTGCGCGCGCGGAACCACAACAGCGTGAGCGCACTCAGCGCCGAGAACGCGACCCACCATGCTGCGACCGGGACGTCGTGGAACACTTGCTAGTTCTCCGGTTGATCGCTCGCTGAGGAGGCTGTGCGCTTTCGGGGAAGCCGCACGCAGAACACGGCGCCCCCGCGCTCAGCGTCCTCCACGTGGATCGTACCGCCGTGACGGCTCACGACCACGCGGTGAGCGATGGCCAAGCCTTGGCCGGTGCCCGCGCCCACCTGCTTGGTGGTGAAGAAGGGCTCGAAGATCTTGCTCTTCAAGCGATCCGGGACGCCGGGACCGGTGTCTTCCACGCGCACCTCCACCCAGTCGTCGTTCAGGCAGACGCTGCTCAGGTGCACGCGCGCGGAGCCCTCCTCGCGCGCCGCGTTGTGATGCAGTTCCACGGCTTGGGACGCGTTGACCAGCAGGTTCAGGAAGGCTTGATTGAGCTCTCCAGGGAGACAGGCCACCGCAGGCAGCGCGGGGTCGAGGGAGGTGCTCAACTCGGTGATGCCGCGCCACTCGCAAGCCGCCACGGCGATCACGCCCTCGAGGATGCGGTTCAGGTCGGTGGGCACGAACTCCAAGTCGGGGCCGACTCCCGGGTGCGCGAGCTCGCCCATGGCGCCCGAGATGCGCGCGATCTGTCCGAGTCCTTGCAGCGACTGTTCGAGACAGCGCGGGAGCTCCTCGCGCAGGTAGTCGAGGTCGGCCTCGGCCACGAGTCGGTTAAGCGCGTCGCCGTCGAGCGGCTGCCCGGCGCGAAGACAGACGGTCAGCGTGTCGAGCAAGTCGCCCACGCGTCGCATCCCGTGCTGGACGAAGCGCAGGTTGTCGGTGACGTAGTGCACCGGCGTGTTGATCTCGTGCGCCACGCCCGCGGCGAGTTGTCCCACCGCTTCGAGCTTGCGACTCGCCTCGAGTTCGCGCGTGAAGGCGCGCCGCTCTTCGGCGGCACCATGACGATCGATGGCGTAGTGCAGGGCGCGCTGCAGCAGCTGCCCGTCGATCTCGCCCTTGACCAAGTAGTCCTGGGCGCCTGCGCGCACGGCGTCTTCGGCCACGAGCTCGTCGCCCAGACCCGAGAGCACCACGATGGGCGTGTCGATCCAGTGCGCGCGACAGGCGAAGAAGGTGTCGAGACCGTCGCTGTCGGGCAGGCCGAGGTCCGCGAGCACGAGATCGCAGGACTCGCCGGCCTCCGACGCGAACGCCTCGGCCAGGGAACCGCAGGTCGTGACCTCGAAGCGCGTGCGCGCGCCACGCAACAGCTCGGCCAGCAGGCGCGCATCGCCTCGGTTGTCCTCGATGAGCAAGAGTTGCACGCAAGCTCGGTCGCGATCTGCAGCGGGGTTGCCGCTGCGGTTCTGGGCGCTGCGTTCGATGTGGGACTCGGGCGGCATGTCAGAGACTCTCGCGCGTGGTCGGCGGCACCGGGCTGCTCGGATCGAGGCACAACTCGATCGCGCTCGTGAGGCTCGTGAACTCGAAGGGCTTGGGCAGCACGAAGTCCGCACCCAAGGACTGCGAGTACGCGAGCGGCTCGGCTCCCACGTGTCGACCGCCGCCGGAGATGGTGATGATCTTCAAGTCGATGTCGAGCTTGCGCAGCTCCATGATCAAGCCGAGGCCATCGAGGTCGGGCATCAGGATGTCGGTCACGACCACCGCCACGGGCTCTGTTTGCAGCACGCGCAAGGCGGCGGCGCCGTCGGGGGCGGTGAGCACGCGCCACTTGTGACGCAGGTCGCGGAACTGTCGCCGCAAGGCGTCGAGGAAGTTGGCGTCGTCGTCCACGAGGAGCACGGTGGGAAGCGTCGGCTCGGTGTCGGCAGCTGTCGTGTCAGTCACGTGGTTCTCAGAAGCACGCCAGGGAGTCTGCGCGCGCAGGAAACTCGGCGGAGCGAAGTCTGTCACCCCTCGCCGCACGACTCAGCGTCGCGTGGCGCAGCTCCCTGTTCGTCATCTGCTGCACCGCGGATTGACGGCTTCCCGAGCAGAACACGCGGACCTGTCGCGCTCGCGATGTCGACGCCGAAACACGTAGCAGCGAACGCGACGGCGGCGCGTGATCGAGCTGACATCGCGCGCGTGAGAGTGCGCGCGTGAGCTCGCGTGCCAGCTTGCGCACCGGCTCGCGTGTGTCGCGTGTCAGCTCGCGGCTGTGCTCGCCAGCAGGCGTCCCGCGCGTTCGAGCAGCGCGCGTTCGCCGTGGCGCGCGGCGAGTTGGATCACGTTGCGCAGACTGCGGCGCAACATGTCGAGGTCGGTGGCGTCGAGCGCTTCGAGGTCGGTGCTCTTGGCCCCCATGCTCGAGAGCGCGGCGCGGCAGTGGTCGAGGTCCACGGGTTGGCCGCCGCCGAAGGGGTCGAGCACGAGCAGCCGACCGGGCACGTCGTAGCGCACCAAGAAGTGCCCCGGGAAGTTCACGCCCACGATCGGAATGCTGAGACGCCGCGCCACGAGGATCCAGCAGATGCAGATCGGGAGCGGCATGCCACCGCGCCCGCCGGTGACGCCGTGGAGCAGCGCGTCTTCGAGCGTGGCGATGTTCGGTGAGCGCGCCTCGGGCTTGAGTTGCTCGGTGAGCACGGTGCGCAGCACGGCCAGGTCGCGATCGGGGTCGCGTTGGCCCGCGAGTTGACTCGCCACTTGATCGGCCAGCGCGTCGAGCGCGGCGGGCACTTCGAAGGCTTTGTCGCCGGCCTCGACCAGCGCACCCAACAGGATCGAGCCGCGTTCCAGGTCGGCTTCGTCGCTGAGGTGATGCGCGAGTTCGGCTTCGCGACGCTCCCCCGTGACATCGGCCAGGAGTCGACGCAACAAGCGCTTGGGCACGCGTACGTCGTGTCGCAAAGCGTGTTCGAGCGGAGCTTCGGCTTCGCTCGCCGACGCCATGAGCGCCTCCCGACAGCGCGCGACGACCTCTTGGTTGGGGTCCGAGAGCAGAGAGATCATGGCCTCGATCTGCGGTGTGCCGACGGGCTGCGTCATGCGCGCTCCTCCCGCGGCAGGAAAGCCTGCAGCTCCGCGAGCGCGCGACGCAGCGGCTTCGTCCAACCGAGCCAAGGATGCTTGGCGCCGAAGGTGTGGTCGCCCTCGGGGATCTCGCACAGCCGCGCGTTGCCCAGCCACTGCGCGAGCCGCCGCCCCTCCTCGGGGAGCACCGTGGTGTCGCTGGCGCCTTGCAGCACCAAGGCGGGTTGCGTGACGCGGCGTGCGTCGTCGGAGAGCGTGATCGCGTCGACGTCGTCGAACCAGGCGCGACCCAGCGGCATGATCTGTCCGGTGCGCGCGTTGGGGATCTCGACGCGACCGAGCGCGGCGAACTGCGCGAGCGCTTCGGGTGGCATGCGCTGCGCGTGTGAGATCCCGTTGAGCGTGGCCAGCCCGGCCACGCGCGCGTCGTCGGCGGCGCGCATCACGGCCACGCCGCCCCCCATCGAGTGCCCCACCAGCCACACCGGCCGCGACCCAGCCAGCTCGTCGAGCAGCAAGCCGAGATCGGCCACGTGACGCGTGAGCGATTGGCGCTCGAAGAGGTCGAGACGCGAGAACACTTCGGGGTCGTGGCTCGCCACACCGTTGTGACTGTAGTCGAAGCGCAGGACTTCGCGGCCGGGCCCGGAGAGCGCGTCGGCCAAGTGTGGGAAGAACCCCCAGTCGGCGAAGCCCTTGAAGCCATGACAGATCACGACGAGCGGCAGCGAGGCGCGCGCGGCCTCCTGAGCGCAACGCGCAGGCAGGTGACGCAACACGCGCAGCGGGAGACCGTCGGGGCAGCGCAGTTCGAGCGACTCCTGACGGCTCGGCGGCAGCTCCGCGGGAGCGCTGTCAGAAGCGGAGCTCGACGCAACGCGACTCACTTCAGCGATCCACGCGCAGCACGAGCAAGCGACGTGTCTCGCCGGGCACGTGCGCGCGGCCGTCGTAGTCGCCCACGGTGCGTTCGATCTCGAAGCCCGCGGCGCGCGTCATGGCCTCGATCTCGGGACCGCGGAACAGGCGCACCGACTCGCTCCAACGCTTGCCACCCTGACCGTTCTTCACGTAGTGGATGTGCTTCTCCACGCGCTCACCACCGCGCACGAGCGAGCGCTCCACCTCCACGACCGCGCCGCCCGGCAGCACGTCGACACTCTGTGGGACGAGCTTGCGCTCCACGGTGTCGGGGTCCATCAAGTCGATGAGCGCGCGACCGCCGGGCGCCAACACGCGCGCGATCTCGCGCAGCACGCCGAGGTGTTGCTCGTCGGTCTCGAAGTATCCGAAGGACGAGAACAAGCAGGTCACGCGATCGAAGGCCCAGTCGCGCCAAGGGAGCTGACGCATGTCGGCGCGCACGGTGCGTAAGCCGAGCGCGGCGCAGCGTTCGGTGAGATCGGCCGAGAGATCGAGGCAGGTCACGTCGCAACCTTCGGCGGCCATCGCCAAGCTGTGACGCCCGGCGCCGGCGGCGAGGTCGAGCAAGCGGTGCTGACCGCCCTCGTGCTCGAGCAAGCCGAGCGCGCCTCGCACTTCGCGCGCGGCCGCGGCTTCGTCGCGGTGCGCATAGACTTCGAGGTAGTCAGCGGTGAAGGCGTCGATGAACCAAGGTGTGCGCGGCATGGCGGCGATTCTACCGCTCCCGCTCGGCGGCCGCGCGCCACAGCGTCTCGAGTTCTTCGAGCGACGCGCGGCTCAGGCCTTCGCCGAGCTCGGCCTCCATCGAGCTGAAGCGCCGCCGGAACTTCTCGAGCGTGCGGCGCAGCGCGAGCTCGGGGTCGAGCTTCAGCTTGCGCGCCACGTTCACCACCGAGAAGAGCACGTCGCCGAGTTCGTCTTCGAGGCGTTCTTGTGACTCGCCTTGGGCGCGCGCGTCTTCGAGCTCGGCGAGTTCTTCGTGCAGCTTGTCGAAGGCGCCACTCGGATCTGGCCAGTCGAAGCCGGCGTCGGCGGCCTTGCCGCCCAGCTTGGCGGCGGCGGCGAGCGTGTCGAGCGCGGGCGGCACGCCGTCGAGCCGCGAGCCTTGCACGCCCCCCTTCTCGGCGACCTTGGTGGCTTTCCAGCTGGCGAGCGCGGCGTCGGCGTCGGCGGCCGACACGTCGCCGAACACGTGCGCGTGACGCCGCACGAGTTTCTCGGCGATGCCGCTGGCCACAGCGGCGAGGTCGAAGCGGCCTTCCTGCTCGGCGATGCGCGCCATGAGCAGGATGTTCATCAGCGTGTCGCCGAGCTCTTCGGCGGTGTGGGCGTCGTCGCGCTCGGCCACGGCTTCGGCGACCTCGGCGGCTTCCTCGCGCAAGTTCTTCACCATCGACGAGAGCGTCTGCTTGCGGTCCCACGGGCAACCGTCGGGATCACGCAGACGGAACACCACGCCGACCAACTCGGAGAGTCGCGCCAAGGCGTCGACCTCGCTCGCAGCGCGCTGTGCACCGAGCGTGCGCGCGGCGGCAGCGTGATCGCGACTCAGCCACTCGGCGGCGCGACGCGCGGCGAGCTGGCCTTCGGAGAGTTCTTCGGGAGCGCTCATGACGGGATCTCGCGGAAGGCGTGCAGTTGCTGCTGCAGGTGCTCGACGAGCGCGTCGCGGAAGTCGTCGCGGGCAGGGCAGCGTGCGTCGAGCTCGCGCTGCAGCGACGTCATCACCGAGGCCTCGAAGCCGCAGGGTTGGATCGCCTCGAAGTGCGACAGGTCGGTGGAGTGGTTCAGTGCGAGCCCGTGGTACGTGACCCAGCGCCGCGCGGCCACGCCCAGCGAGGCCAGCTTGCGCGCGCCGTCGACCCAAACGCCGGTGGCGCCTTCGCGTCGCCCGGCGCCGAGGCCGAACTGCGCGCAGGCGTCGAGGCAGGCTTGTTCGAGCGCGCGCAGATAGGCGTGCAGGTCACGCGCGCCCTCGGCCAGCCCCACGATCGGGTAGACCACGATCTGTCCCGGCCCGTGATAGGTGGCCTCGCCGCCGCGCTCGACCTCGTGGATCGGAAAGCGCGCCTCGCGCAGGAAGTCGTTCTGCGTGCCGCGGCCGGTGGTGATCACGGCGGGGTGCTCGCAGACCAGCAACGTGTCGACGCCGCCCACATCACGCCGCGCGTCGACGAGTTGCTTCTGCAACGCCCAGGCTTCGGCGTAATCGATCAGGCCGAGGTCGCGGACGCTGAGCGCAGACTCGTTGAGGCGGGGATCGTGAGTCACACGATCGGCTGTACGCGTGGGGGCTTCATGCTCGCAACCGGCTTGGGGGAACATCCCGAAGCTGTGTTATCGGGCCGTGGCTGAGTTCGGCGCGGACTTCGGGTTCGCCTTCTTGGCCGTCTGCGCCGCGCCGGGAACGAAGATGTGGATCGCATGCCCCTCGACCACGTGCGCGGCTTCCATGAAGGTCTCGCCGAGCGTCGGGTGCGGGTGCACCGTGAGACCGACGTCGCTGACGGTGGCGCCCATCTCGATGGCGAGCGCGCCCTCGGAGATCAGGTTGCTCGCGTCGTAGCCCACGATCTGCACGCCGAGCAGCGTGTCGTCCTGCGCGTCGCCGACCATCTTCACGAAGCCATCGGGATGACTGCCCGCGAGCGCGCGACCGTTGGCCGCGAAGGGGAAGCTGCCGACCTTGACCTCGTGACCGGCGGCCTTGGCGGCGGCTTCGTCGAGACCCACGGTGGCGATCTCGGGATCGGTGAAGATCGCGCCGGGCATGGCCTTCACGTCGAGCGTGACATCCTTACCGGCCATGACTTCGGCGGCGACCATGCCTTCCTTGCTGGCCTTGTGCGCGAGGTAGGGCGGGCCGATCACGTCACCGATGGCGAACACGTTCTTGTTGCTCGTGCGGCACTGATCATCGACGAGCACGTGGCCACGCTCATCGAGCTTCACGTTGGCCTTCTCCAAGCCGAGGCCCTTCGTGTTCGGCGAGAAGCCCACGGCCACGAGCACAGCGCTGGCGGGGATCTTCTTCTCGCCCTTGGGCGTTTCGATCACGGCCTCGGCGTTCTTGCCGCTGCCCGTCACCGACTTCACCTTGCTCTTCACGAGCACGTCGATCTTGCGCTTCTTCATGTTGCGCTGGACGACCTTGATGCAGTCGGGATCGTTGCCCGCGAGAATCCCCTCGCCGAGCTCCACGATCGTGACCTTGCTGCCGAGCTTGGCCATGTAGGTGCCGATCTCGCAGCCCACGATGCCACCGCCGATCACCAGGAAGTGTTCCGGCGGCTCGGTGAGTTCGAGCGCTTCCTTGGCGCTGAAGAAACGCTTGCCGTCGACGGTCATGCCGGGCAGTTGCACGGTGCTCGCGCCCGTGGCGACCAGGATCTGCTTGGCCTTGAGCGTGGTCGTGCCGTCGCTGCTCTTGACCTGCACGGTGTCGGGGCCGGTGAACACCGCGTCGCCCTTGAGACTGGTGACGCCGTAGCGCTTGAACAGCTCGCCGATGCCGCCCGTGAGGCGCTTCACGATGCCGTCTTTCCAGTCCTTCATCTTGCCCATGTCGACGCTGACATCCTTGGCCGTGATGCCCATGACATCAGCGTGCTGGATGCTCTCGACCAGCGAGCTCGCGGCGATCATCGCCTTGCTCGGGATGCAGCCCCAGTTGAGGCACACGCCGCCGATGGCTTCGCGCTCGACACAGACCACGCTGTGGCCGAGTTGCGCCAGGCGGATCGCGGCCACGTAGCCACCGGGGCCGGCGCCGATCACCACGGAGTCGACGGTCTTCGTGTTGCTGGGGCTCATCGGGTTCTCTCAAGCGTGGGCCGACTGCGCGAGCTGCGCAGCGCGGCGGAGTGTCGGTCAACAGCGCGCCACACAGACGCCGGCGCGCGCGGTTCGGTTACAGCGGGAAGGCGCCGTCGGCGGTGCCCTCGTTGCGCTCTTGCAACACGTCTTCGCGCTGCTCGAGCAGCTGCTCGGGCATCTCGGCGTAGACGTCGGTGAAGAGCGTGTTCACGTCGGGCATCGGGCTGGCTTCCGCGGCGAGGATCGCGGCGTTCACGCTGGCCTTCACCTCGGCTTCGATCTCGGCGTCCATCTCTGCCGACACCAAGCCTTCGAGCTCGAGGAAGCGGCGGTAGCGGTCGAGCGGATCGCGCTGCATCCACTCTTCGTGGATCTTCGCGTCGCGGTAGCGCGTGGGGTCGTCGCTGCTGCTGTGACCTTCTTGGCGATAAGTGATCGCCTCGATCAGCGTGGGACCGCCGCCGTTGCGCGCGCGGTCGGCGGCTTCCTTGGTGGCGCGGTACACGGCGAGCACGTCGTTGCCGTCGACCGCCACACCGGGCATGCCGTAGGCCACCGCCTTGGCGGCGATGCCTTTGCTCGCGGTCTGCTTGCTGAAGGGCACCGAGATGGCCCACTGGTTGTTCTGGCAGAAGAACACGGCCGGCACCTTGTGCACCGCGGCGATCGTGAGCGCGCAGTGGAAGTCGGTGCTGCTGGTCGCGCCGTCGCCCATGTAGCCGAGCGTGACCTTCTTGTGCTTCTTGATCTTCATGGCCCAGGCGGTGCCCATGGCCTGGTTGATCTGCGTGCCGATCACCGAGCTGAGCGTGACGTAGTTGTGCGCGTCGGAGCCGAAGTGGCAAGGCATCTGGCGGCCGTGCGTGGGATCGAGCGCGCAGCCCACGAGCTGCCCCATGTACTGCTCGAGCGAGTAGCCGCGCAGCAGCAACACCGCGCCTTCGCGCAGCGCCGGGTAGACCCAGTCTTCGGGGAGCATCGCGGCGCCGCTGCCGATGGTGGCGGCCTCTTGCCCGCGACAGGTTCCGTAGAAGCCGATGCGACCTTGGCGCTGCAGCGCGAGCATGCGCGTGTCGATGGCGCGCGTGCGCAACATCTGGCGGTACAGGTCGACCATGCGCTCCTCGGAGAGCTCCGGGAGCAGGTCGCTCTGCACGTCGCCGCTGGGCGACAGCACTTGCAGCATGGTGGCCTCGGCCATGGCTCAGCTCTCCAAGAGCATGAGGCCGGGGTTCTCGAGCAGCGCCTTCACGCGGTTCATGAAGTACGCGCCCACGGCGCCGTCGACCACGCGGTGATCGAGGCTCAGCGACAGGTACATGATGTCGCGGATCACGATGTCGTCGCCGACCACCCACGGACGGCGACTGATCTTGTGCACGCCCATGATCGCGACTTCGGGCACGTTGATCACCGGCGTGGCCATCAGCCCGCCGATGTTGCCGGCGTTGGTGATCGTGAAGGTGCCGCCGCCGATGTCGTCTTGCTTGGTCTTGCCGTCGCGCGCGCGCTCGGCCAGCTCGTTCATCACGCGGCTGTTCTCGAGCATCGAGTTGCGATCGGCGTGACGGATCACGGGCACGACCAATCCATTGGGCGTGTCGACCGCGATGCCCATGTGGATCTCGTTGTGATAGACGAGCTCGTTGGCTTCTTCGTCGAGCGAAGCGTTCAGGATCGGGAACTCGCGCAAGGCCAGTGTGGTCGCCTTGATGATGTAAGGCATGTAGCTGAGCTTCACGCCCTTCTCGGCGGCGGCCGGCTTGCTCTCCTTGCGCAGGTCCACGAGATCCGTGACGTCGATCTCTTCGATGTAGGTGAAGTGCGCGGCGGTTTGCTTCGCGATGCGCATCTGCTTCGCGATCACCTTGCGCATGCCGCGCAGCGGAACCCGCTCGTCGCCTTCGAGACGGGCGGGCACGGGCGCAGCCACGGCGGCCGGCGCAGCAGACGGCGCCGCGGCGGCGGGACGCGCAGCGGGCGCGCTCCCGTTGCTGGCCCCGCGCACGTCGTCCATCGTGACGCGACCGTTCGGGCCGCTGCCGTTCAGGCCCGAGACGTCGACCCCGGCTTCCCGCGCGAAACGACGCACGGCCGGCGCGGCGCGCACACGGCGCGTGCCGTCGGCGCGGTCGGGCAAGCCGGTGCTCGCGAGCGTGGTCGCGCGCGCGGGCGTGGCCACGGCGGCGCCGCCGCTCCCGGCCGGCTCGCCAGCCGCGGCCTCCTGCGTGCGCGCCACCGGCGCCGACGCAGCCGGCGCCGTGCTCTGGCTCGCGCCCGCGTCACTCTTGGCCTTGGCGCCATGTCCGTGCTGCTTGATCTTGGGCGCCGAACCACTCGCGCCCAGGATCAGGAGCGTGTCGCCCACGGGCACCACGCTGCCTTCGGGCTGCAAGATCTTCAGCACCTGACCATCCACCGGCGAACCGATCTCCACGGTGGCCTTGTCGGTCATCACCTCGAGCATCGGCTGGTCTTCGGTGACGCGGTCGCCCTCGCCCACGAGCCACTTCGTGACCTCGCCTTCGGCCACGCCTTCGCCGATGTCGGGCAACGCGAAGTTCACTTCTTCCACGGCGCCACCTCCTGAGGATCCTGCCGACGGGTCGCTGTTGTTCGAGTTCGCTGCGGGCGCGGTCTCGGTCTTGGCTGCGGGGGCTGCCGGCTTCGCAGCGGCCGGCGCGCTCTTGGCGGGCTCGGCCTTGGCCGGCGCCGCGCTGGCGCCACCCTCATCGGACAGCAACACGATCACGCTGTGCACCGGCACGACGTCGCCTTCGGCCACCTTGATCTCTTGGATCTTGCCGTCGACCGGCGAACCGATCTCCACGGTGGCCTTGTCGGTCATCACTTCGAGCATCGGCTGGTCTTCGATGACGGCGTCGCCGTCGCTCACCAGCCACTTGATGATCTCACCCTCGGCAACACCTTCGCCGATGTCGGGCAGCTTGAACTCGATGGTCGCCATCTCGATCTGATCTCTGTGCGTGTTCGGTGCTTCGGATTCGTGGGACGTTGTGCGGCGCGGCGCCGCGTGTTGCGGAGAGCGCGGCGCGCTCAGTAGGTCATGACACCTTCGATGGCCTTGAGCACGCGGTCGGCGTGCGGCATGTACACGTGCTCGAGCGTGTACGGGAAGGGCACGTCGAAACCCGACACGCGCTTCACCGGCGCTTCGAGCACGTCGATGGCCTTCTCGGCGACGATGGCCGAGATCTCGCTCGAGAAACCGCAGAACTTGGTGGCTTCCTGCAGCGTGACCAAGCGGCCGGTCTTGGTGACGCTCTGGATGATCGCGTCTTCGTCGAGCGGCAGCAGCGTGCGCAGATCAACGACCTCGCCGCTCCAACCTTGCTCGGCGGCCTTCTCACACGCTTCGAGCGCCACGGCGACCATGGCGCCGTAGGCCGTGATCGTGAAGTCGGTGCCCTCGCGGCGCACGGCGGCCTTGCCGATCTCGACCACGTAGTCGTCGTCGTCGGGCACGTCCATCTTGGGCGCGCGGTAGATGCGCTTGGGCTCGAGGAAGATCACCGGGTCTTCGCAGCGGATGGCGGCCTTGAGCAGGCCCTTGGCGTCGTAGGGATCGCTGGGGATCACGACCACCAAGCCGGGCGTGTGCGTGAAGTAGGCCTCGGGGCTCTGGCTGTGGTAGTGACCGCCGCGGATGCCGCCGCCGTAGGGCGTGCGCACGACCATCGGGCAGGTGAACTGACCGCCGGAGCGGTAGCGCATCTTGGCCATCTCGCTCGTGATCTGGTCGAAGGCCGGCCAGATGAAGTCGGAGAACTGGATCTCGGGCACGGGCTTGAGGCCGTAGAGCGCCATGCCGACCGCGGCGCCGATGATGCCCGACTCGGAGAGCGGCGTGTCGATCACGCGCTCTTCGCCGAACTCGTCGATCAGGTCGGCCGTGCAGCGGAAGACACCGCCGTTGATGCCGACGTCTTCACCGAGGACGACCACGTCGTCGTCGCCGCGCATCTCTTCGCGCAGCGCGTCGTTGACCGCCTGAACCATCGTGATGCTGGACATGTTCGATTGCTTCCGTGGAGCTCGATTGAGCTGGTTGATGTCGTGTGTGTTCGGGAGTGACGCGCGAGTTGCAGCGGCGCCGCGCTGTGACGCTCGCGTTAGAGCGGGAAGGCCGCGTCGGGGTCGGGCTCGTGACCGGTGCCTTCGTCGCGCACCAAGTTCTCGTACTGCTCGCGCAGGTGCGGCGGCACGTTCGCGTAGACATCCGTGAACATGGTCTCGAGCGACGGCTGACCCGCGGCCTCGCCCTTCTTGACCTCGGCGTTGATGCCCGCCTTGAGGCGTTCGATGAGTTCCGTCTCCTGCTTCTCGGACCACATGTCGGCGACTTCCAGGTACTTGCGGAAGCGCAGGATCGGGTCGCGGTCGAGCCACTCGTCGGCCTGGTTGCCGCGGTAGCGCGTGGGGTCGTCGCTGGAGCTGTGCGGTCCGCGACGGTAGGTCATCAGCTCGATCAGCGTGGGGCCGTCGCCCTTGCGCGCGCGGTCGGCGGCCTTCTTGCAGGCGTCGTACACGGCGAGCACGTCGTTGCCGTCGACACGCACACCGGGCATGCCGTAGGCCTCGCCCTTGATCGCGATCGTCTCGCTGGCGGTCTGCTTCTCGATCGGCACCGAGATGGCCCACTGGTTGTTGGTGCAGATGAAGAGCACCGGCGCCTTGGCCACGCCCGCGAAGTTGAGGCCCGAGTGGAAGTCGTTGCTGCTCGTGCCGCCGTCGCCGAAGTACACGGCCGAGATGCCCTTGTCCTTCTTGAGCTTCTGCGCCATGGCCAGGCCGGTGGCGTGGATGATGTGCGTGCCGATCGGGCTGCTGATCGACACCAGCTTGTGCTCGGCGAAGGCGTAGTGCACCGGCATCTGGCGACCCTTGCACAGGTCGGCCTCGTTGCCGAAGCAGTTCGCGACCAGGTGCTGGATGTCCACGCCGCGCATCAGGAAGAGGCCCGGCACGCGGTAGCTCGGGAAGAGCCAGTCGGTGTCGTCGAGCGCCATGCAGGAGCCGACTTGCGCGGCCTCCTCGCCGGTGCTCGGCACGTAGAAGCCGATGCGACCTTGGCGCTGCAGGTTGATCATGCGCTCGTCGAGCAAGCGCGTCTGCATCATCGCCTCGTACATGGCGAGCAGCGTTTTCTTGGGCAGGTTGGGCTCGGCACCACGCTTGGCCTTGCCGTTCTTGCTGATCACTTGAAGCATGTCGGTGCTGCTCATGAATCTCTCCGTGAGGACGCCGCCGCGGCGCGACGCTCCTCGAAGACAGCGCGAATGGCGAACTCGCCCGCGCGATAGCTGCTGCGCACCAGCGGCCCGGAAGCCACGTAGCGGAAGCCGAGGGCCTCACCCTCTTCGCGCCACGCGTCGAAACGTTCGGGCGTGACGTACTCCTCCACCGGCAGGTGGCGGCGCGAAGGTGCGAGGTACTGACCAAAGGTGAGGAAGTCGACGCCGGCGGCGCGCAGGTCGCGCATGGCGGCGCGCACCTCATCGGGTGTCTCGCCCAAGCCGAGCATCAGCGACGACTTGGTGAGCATGTCGGGAGCCAGGCGCTTCACGCTCGCGAGCAACTCGAGGGTCTGTGCGTAGCCGGCGCGCGGGTCGCGCACGGGATGCGTGAGGCGCTCGACCGTCTCCAAGTTCTGCGCGACGACATCGGGGCGCGCGTCCACGAGCGTGGCGAGCGGCTCCTCGCGACCTTGGAAGTCGGGGATCAAGACCTCGACGAGCGTGTCGGGGCAGCGCTCACGCACGGCGCGGATCGAGTCGGCGAAGTGCTGCGCGCCGCCGTCGGGCAGGTCGTCGCGATCCACCGAAGTGAGCACGACGTACTCAAGCTCCATCAGCTCCACGCTCTCGGCCGTCTTGGCCGGCTCGCCGGCATCCAGAGGCGCCGGCTGACGGCCCGTTTTCACCGCGCAGAAGCTGCAGGCTCGCGTGCAGGTGTCGCCGAGCAACATGAGCGTGGCCGTGCCGCCGCCCCAGCACTCCTCCACATTGGGGCAGCGCGCCTCTTCGCAGACCGTGTGCAGGTTGCGCTCGCGGAGCTGGGTCTTGAGCCGCGTGTAGGCCGCGCCGCCGGGCGGCTTGATCTTGAGCCACTCGGGCTTCGGCCCCGCCGGCCCGCGCGGACCGCGCACCCGGCCGGGCGCGCTCGCACGCTCCTCCTGCGCCGGGACCTCGCCTGCCACGGGCGACTGGCCCGGCTGCGACGAGGTGGACGACGAGAGGCTCAAAACGGGTGCTCCGTGCTGAAATCAGGTTCAAAACCGAGGCTTGAGCGGCGCCCAGCAGGAGCGCCACCGCGCCCCTCGCGGGGCCCACGATTCCCTCTCAGGAGGGCGGAATGCGGCCCCCCCTTATATCTCATCCGGCGGGTCGGCCGCGACCCGCAAGCCCGTGGCGGGAGGGCCTCGCAGACGGGCCTGCGACCCACTCTTCGGCCAGCGAGCCTTCCCTGCTGCCGCGCTCAGGGCTCCTCGGCAGACTCCTCAGGTTCCGGGCCGAAGGACCAGGCGTCCGGAGCCGAAGGGGCCGAGCCCGCGAAGCCGGGCAACTCGGGCAGCAGGCTGTGCGACCGGAGTTCGGGCAAGGCCTCGATCGCTTGCTCGGTGAGCGCGTGCTGTCGACTGTTCGAGACGATCGCGGGGCCTTCGCGATACGTGACCTCGCCCTGCGGTCCGGCGCGCAGGAAGATCTGACGCTCGGCGTCGGCGGCGAGATCGAGCAGCACGGGCGGCGGCGCGTCGAGGTCGAGCCATTGCAACGCCAGCGTCCACGTCTCGCCGCTGCCTTCGAGCAGTTGCACACGCGCCTCGCTGCCGGGGGCCACGGCGGGTGCGCGCGCACTGCGGCCGAAGAGCTGCGTCCAGCCGTCCACCGGATCGCTGCAGACCAGCACGCGCAGCGCGACGGCGTGGTCGTTGCGCACGCTCACTTGCATGCCCGGCTCGGGCGGACCGAAGGCGGACACGATCAGGTCGAAGGTCCACAGGATCCCGACGATCAACAACAGCATGCCGACGACGATCGGGGTGCCGGAGCGCGCGCGCGGCACGCTGCCGGCGGGCGCCGCGGAGTCAGGGTTTGTCACGGAGATCCACCTGCCCATCTTGGTTGAGGTCGCAACGCGACGCGATCTTGTCGAAGGCGAGGAACTCGTTGGGGTCCACGTCGCCGTCACCATCGAAGTCCCAACGCGACAGGAAGGCGCCGAGCAACGGGTCTTGCTTCACGTCCACGAGCACGCCTTCGGCCGCTTGCCGGAAGAGGCGATCGATGTCTTCGGGTTTGATGTCGCGCGGCTTGGTGCGCGCGTTGCCGGCGATGGCTTCGTAGAGCTCGGGTCGCTTGCGCTGGAAGCCCACGCTCTCCAGGTGCGCGAAGAGCATCTTGCGGTCCATGTAGAACAGGCCGGGCAGCGGGTTCTGCAGGGTCTCGAACGGCCACTCGCGTTCCTCGGCGCGGCCGTCGCCATCCACGTCCCAGCGTTCGAAGGCTTCGCGGTCGAGCGACATCTCGGGGCGCGACACGACCCCGTTGCCGTCACGGTCGAGGCGCGCCGCATCGGGGTTCGGGTGACGCGGCCACTCGAGCACGTCGAGCTCACCATCGTGGTTCGCGTCGAGCACGTCGAAGAGCAAGCGCTCCAGCTCACCGGAACTCAACGAGGTGTCGCGGTTGCTGTCGAACTCGGTGGGGATCGCCTGACGCACCATGCGCGCTTCGGGGTCGAGCGTGTTCATCGCGAAGCCGCCCGACTTGCGCTCCAGCCGATCGCGCTCCTCTTCGGGCGTGAAGGTGCGCACCCCGCGCCCACGGTCGGCCAAGCCGCCCGAATGACTCGCGCGACTGTAGGCGTCGGCATACAGCTGGCGCCGACGGTCACCGTCGCGGCTCAGCCCGAGCACTTCGGCGGGCACGGTGAGGATGCGCTCGATCTCCGAGGGCGTGAGGTAGCGCGCGTCTTCGTGGCTCACATCTTTGAGCTGACGACCGCTCTCGTCGATCATGCGATCGAAGGCGAAGGCTTCCACGGCCACGTCGTTCAGCGGCGCGAGCGCGGGCAGGCTGAACTGGAAGTTGGGTTCCTCGCTGTCGGTGGCGCTCACGTTGTGGAGGCCGTCTTCGGCGGCGACCATCAGGCTCGTGCTGAGCGTGGGCGGCGAGAAGGTCTTCATCACGGAGAAGCCGGCCGCCGGGCCGCCTTCGATCTTGCGCACGCGACCGAGCAGGCGCATGCGCTCGGGGGTGCTCACGTCCATCACCAGCACTTCGGTCTGATCGAGGGTGTTGATCGCGAGCATGTAGGCCACGTCGCGCTCGATCGTGGGGCGCGTGCCGCTCGTGTCACCCAGCTCGAAGCGCGAGGTCACGGCCACGTCGAACACACCGCTGGAGTTGCCGTAGCGCTCCGAGAGCCCGCTCAGTCGTTTCACGACCAGCGGCTCGGTGACGTCGAGCACCGAGGCGCCGTAGGCACCGTTGGCCACGACCGCGATGCGACGCGCGGCGGTGCGTTCCTCGGGACCTTGCGGGCGCCCGTACTGGAAGAACACGCTCACGGCGGTGGCGTCGTTGCCGGCGTCGGCGGCGCGGCTCGACGGCGCTTGACCCGACACGCGCGGCGCGCCCGGCTGTCCCACGTCGACCATGAGCAGGCCGCCGGGTCCATCCGCGACGAAGACCGTGGGCCAGTCGATGGCCAAGCCGCGCGCATCCTCGGTGTCGACGTCGGCGAGCAACTCGGGGGCGTCGCGATCGGCCACGTCGACCAAGCGCAGGCCGTGCGTGCCGTTGGCCACCACGAGCAGGTCGCCGGCGAGCAGCACGTCTTTCGCGTCACCCGCCGCGACGAAAGCGCGCACGCTCGGGAACGCGGGGTTGCGCACGTCGACCAGGGCCACGCCCGCGCCTTCGATGACCACGAAGGCCGTGGCCGCGTGACCGGTGATGATGTCGGAGTCGAGCACGACCTTGATCGCGCCGCCGAGCGGCAGGCGTGCGAGGTACACGCTGGCTCCGGGCGCCTCGCGGTCGAGCAGCATCGTCTCCACGCCGCGCTCCCCCACCGCCACGATCAGTTGCCGCGCCAGCGCGAAGGAGCCGCCCGCGTCGCCGCCCGTGCCGAGGCCCCAGGTGGACGCGCTGCGATGACACTCCACGCAGGAGCGCGCCTGCGGTTGGTTGGTGTGCGTCTGGTGATGGATCATGGTCATGCCGGACAAGCCCGCGGCTGTCTCGGGCAGACCCTGGTCGATGGTGATCTCGCCGTCTTCGCCGTGCACCGTTCCCATCGACGAGAAGCCCACCATGTACGGCGCCAACATGCCCTCGGAGTTCTGACCGAGCACGTACTGGCGCAGCGTGGCGAACACGCGCTCCTGCGTGGACACAACGCCGCGCGTGGTGTTGCCCGACACGAGATCGAGCTGGCGGAACTGCGTGTTGCGGTCGAAGTGGAAGCCGAAGAAGTTGGTGTTCCAACCCGAGTGACAGGCGTAGCACTCGAGGCTCGCGTGGTCGCCGGTCATGGCGCGCGCGGCCTCGGCGTTGTAGTCGGCGTGGTTCGGGTCCACCACGTGCTTCACCTGCTTCACGCGGTGCGCGCGGCCGGTGACCTTGCTGGTCATGATCACGAGCTCGCCGTTGCGACGCAGGTGCGTGAGCGCGCGACCGCGAGAGCTCGTGAGGTCGCTCACGGCGTCGATCGTGCCGTGACAGCTCACGCACTCGATCTCCACGGCGTGTTCCATGGCGCCGTAGAGGTTGCCGTCGCCCATGACATCGCGGCCCGTGTGGCAGTCGATGCAGTGCATGCCCGCGGCGTGGTGCAGGTCGGGCGGCGTGAGCAACGGGTCTTGCACGAAGAACTGCTCGGCGATCAACGCGTTGGTGGTGTTGGGCACGTCGGGGCCGGCGGGCATGTTCGGGTAGAGCTGCGCCAAGCCGCGGAAGCCGTTGCCGATCGACGCGTCGCCCACGTGGCAACTCACGCAGGTGTCGGTGGGCGGCGCGCGCGTGAACTCGTGCTTGCGCGCATGACCCGGTTCGAACTTGTCGATCGTGGGGTCGCGCGAGAAGCTCAGGCCGTCGGGTGCGTAACTCACGTGGCAGGCCGCGCAACCGCTGCTGCGATACAGACCGTCGTGCCCGAGTCGACCACGTACGGCCAGACCCGGCGACCACAAGTGACACTGCATGCAGTTCTTGGACGGCAGGTCGGCGAAGTGATCGCCGAGCGTCTCAGGCTCGCTGGGAATCAGCAGACGGTCGAGGTTGATCAGCACGTCGAGCGCGTGCTCGGGCAGGTCGGGGCGTTCGTCGCGCTCGGTGAAGATGCCGTAGACCGCCTCGCGCGTGGGGTTCACGCCGTTCTCGTAGAGCCCGTCGTTGAGATGCCCCGCGGTGGTGCCGTGCATGCTGCGCGGCACGCGCTCCGACTCGCGCGGGTGACAGCTCGCGCAGGTCTGATCGAGCACGCGCAGATCGGTGGGGTTCTTGAAGCGCGAGTAGGCCAGCTCGAAGTCGCGGTGCATCACGCGCTCGTCTTTGGGCCAGCCGATCTCGGGGCTCACGTGAGCGAGCTGCTTGTCGAGCGACGCCCCGTCGCCGCCATGGCAATCGGTGCAGGAGAGCGGCTGCCACGGGTGCATCTCCTCCACGCCGTCGTGACAGCTCATGCAGCCGGTGTCGGACCAAGCGTGGTCGGCGTTCGGTGGCGGCGCCAAGGGCGCGACGCGAGCGTGTGCCGGTTGCGCTGCGGTCGCCAAGGGTTCGGCGACGCTCATCGCCGTGACGCGTTGCATCACCACGCGCGGCAGCGCCGCCACACCGCGCGGGAGCTGTTCGTCGAAGTCGCCGACATCGCCGGCCTGCAGCGGCGCCAAGGCCGACGCCCACAACGCGAGCATCACGCAGCGTCCCCAGCGCGCGAGCGCGAGGCCCGCGACCGACTTCGTGTGTTGCGTGCCCCTCACCGCAGCAGAGTCTCCACCCTCAGGAGTACAAGCCGCGCAACACCGCGCCGCTCGACTTGGCGCGCACGCCGAAGAGGTCGAGCACGGTGGGCGCCAGGTCGATGGTCTGCACTTCGGAACGCTGGACCCTGCCCGTGTGGAAGTCGGGCCCCCAGGCCACGAGCGCGACCTCGTGCAACTCGGGGCTCTCGTCGCCGTGATCGAGGCCGCGGCGCGCGTTGAAGTCGCGGTCACGACCGAACTCGGGCATCACGAAGAAGGCAGTGCTCTCGGCCAGCTCGGGGTCACGCTTGATCTCGTCGAAGAGCTTGCCGAGTTCTTCGTCGTTGCGCTTGATCACCGTGACGTAGTCGTTGTACGAGCCGTGCGCCACGTCGGCGTCGCGCAGCGTGACTCCGAGCACCTTCGGACGGAACACGCTGAACAAGGTGCGCGCCACCTGGATCGCCTTGGCGTCGCTGGCCCCCACGCCGGTGATCGCCGCCGTGGCGCCGCGCAACTCCTGCAGGATGTAGCGCTCCACGCGCGCGGCCGACTCGGGATCGTTGATCGAGCCGGCGCCCTCGCCCGCCACACTCAAGGGCGTGCGCACACCGCCGCGCATGGCGGCCAAGGTAGACTCGGCTTCGGGGTCGAGCCGCGGGATGCCCTTGTCGCCCGGGCCCAGTCGGTCGAAGCCGGTCTTGGCGGAGATGAGTTGCTTGAACTCGTCGTTGAACACACCGTCGCCGCCGATCAGGTTCGCGCCGTAGGGCGCTCCGTAACCGCGCGCCGTGCTGTAGGCGTAGTTGCTCTCTTGATCGCTGCCCGCGGTGGACAACCACACGTCGGAGGCGCCCAGGTCGGCGCCCTTGCGCAAGGACTCGAACACGGTGGGCAAGTTCGGTCGCGCGTTCTCGCGGATGCCGTAGACCTCATAACTGCCGGTGAGGATCGAGACGGCGGCGCCGTAGTGCCCGATGTTCTGCGCGCTCACCTTGGGATAGACCACGCCCTCGGCGGCGATGCGATCGAGGTTGGGCGTGTTGCCGCTCTCGAGCGTTTCGCGCGTGCGCACGCCGCCACCGAAGACCACCACGATGGCGCGCTTGGTCTTGCGCTTGGCGGGCGCGAAGAGTGTGCCCGCGGCGGGCAGCCCGGCCATGCCTGGGAGCAGACCTGCGCCGGCGAACAGCGCACCAGAGCGCAGGAAGTCGCGTCGTGAGAGCGGTGGGCGCGTCATGACAGGTCTCCGGATGAGGCGAGCAGCGCGCCGTCGGGCGCGCGCGTCTCGGGCACTAGTAGTGTTGGTACTCGGGGTGGGTGACGAGACTCAACACCACCATGTCGGGTGAACACTCGCACTGAGTGTAAACGCCGGCGATGACTTCGAGCTCGTCGGCTGAGGGATCGCGCCCGAAGAAGCGTCGGAAGCAGCCCTGGACCAGCTCTTCGGCCGGCAGCTCGCCGCGCTCGGGCAGACCGCCCCCCACCTTGTTCAGCAGCACGCGCGCGATCACGGAGCGCAGCGGCCCGGCATCGCCCACGGCGGCGAGCGCCGTGCGGTAGCGCTGCATCGTGGCGAGGTCGGGGGGCTCGTCGACCAGATCCACGTAGATCCCGCGGATGAACTGGCGATCCGACTTGGGACGCAAGCCGCCCAAACGCTCGGCGTACTCCGGCGAGAGCAGCCACTCGCGCACGAGCTCGACGAACACGCGCGGGTTGTCGGCGAAGCGCGCGACATCCTTCTTGAGCGCACGCCGATCGGGCTGCTCGCCGATCAGCCGCGTGTACTGTCGCGACAGGAAGTGCGGCGCGAAGTCTTCGTGACCGACGGCGATGCGCACCACGTCGGCTTGGTTGCGTCCCTCTTCGCCCCAGAGGGAAGCCCGCTGGCCGTCGTACATGCGCTTGCCGGCTTCGAGCTGCGAGGTGTACCTCTGCACCTCGAGACCGAGCAGCTGTTCGAGCACCACCGACACGAAGGTGTCGTTGCCGGGGTTGGCTCGATGGAAGGCCGACGAACTCGCGATGCCGCGCACCGCATCGACCACATGCAGGTCGCCCTTGGCGAGCCGATCACTGAGGCGCTTCCGCGGGCCGGGATCCTCGGGACGCAGGTTGTCGAGCAACAAGAAGTAGTAGAGCTCTTCCTCGTACCAGTTCTCCCAGTACTCCGGTGACCCGACGAGCGCCTCGATGAGCGCGGGGCCGCCCACACGCTCGGCGAGCAGCAGTTCGTCTTCGCGCGGGGTGCGCCCCACCGTGTCGAGGTACACCGCGCGCACATGACGCGCGTCGCTCACGTCGAGGGCGGAGGCCTTCGGGGCGGGTGCCGCGTGCGCCGCGGGAGCGAGGGCGTCGCTCGCCCATGCGGACGCGAGCGAGACCGTGAAGCTCAGGAGCAGGGCTGCCGACGGGAGAGCGCGCATGGCGCCATCCTAGCAGCGCGACTCGGCGGGCGGCTCAGCTCGAAGGCGCGGCTTCCCAGGCGGTCACGGCGTCGGTGGCGAGACGGCCCTGATCGAAGAGCCGGTGGCTGCCGTCGTCGAGCTGAGCCAGGATCGAGACGCGCTTGCGCACGGCGCGCCAATCGCCGTGCATGCCGTCGCTGCCACCTTCCATGAGGCGCTGATGCCAGGCGTCGAGACTCTCACCCTCCTCGGGACGGCACAAGACCACCGCGAGCAAGCGGCGTTGCGCGCGCGGCAAGTGGCGCAGGTCGAGTTCGTGGAGCGTGCGCAGCAAGCGCTGGCGCAGATCACTCTGGGAGCGTTCGCGGGTGTCGATGGCCACGACTTGCAGCTTGCCTTCCCAGCGCAGATGCCAGATCGGATCGCCCACCGAGAACGGATCACCGAGGTGCGGCCGCAGGCTTTCCACGAGCCGGGTCAAGGCTTCGGGCACGGGATCGGAAACAGTGGAAGGCGGTTGGTGACCCAAGATCGCCCGTCGTGCACGCCAGGATTCGAACATGCGTGGGAGTCTACCTCGCGGGACGGCGCTCGCGCAGCGCGCCGAGGAAGCCGTCGACAGCGGTGGCGAGCGGACGCAGCTTGCCGTGGAACAAGTGCGTGGCGCCGACCACGGGCACGAGACGCGGCGGCGGGCTCACGCTCGTGAGCCAGCGCTCGACCTCGGTCACGGGCACGAGCTCGTCGTCGCGGGCATACACCACGCAGAGCGGCTTACCGCAGGTGGCGATGGCGGAGTAGTCGTAGTGGTTCACGGGCGGCGCCACGGCCAGCAGCGCGCCCACGCGCGGGTCGGCGCGCCCGACCTCGAGGCCCACGTAGGAGCCGAAGGAGAAGCCCGCGACGAGCAGGGCGCCGCCCTCGGCCGAGGCCTCAGCAGCGGACAGGCCGGCCAGCTCGAGCAGCGTGTCGAGCGCGGCGCGCACGTCGTCCTGCTCGCCCCGGGCCGCGTCGTGCTCACCCTCGCTGCCGCCCGCGCCCCGGAAGTTGAAGCGCAGCACGTGCAGCCCCGCCGCCCGCAGCGCCTTGGTGAGCGCCATCACCACCTTGTTGTCCATCGTGCCGCCGTGGAGCGGGTGCGGATGGCAAACGAGCGCGGCGAGCGGCCCGCTCTCGGGGGCGGGCGCCTGGGGCGGATCGTGGCGCGCACGCAGCACACCAACAGGACCTGAGATCTCGAGTTCGGGCATGGCGGCGGGATCCTCGCACGCCGGGCGGCCCGGCCCCAAGCGCTCATCCGAGGACGATCCCGCGGGCCGCCTGCAGCGCCAGCCCGCGAGTTCTCCACAGAGCGCCCACAAGGAGCAGAGGCTGCGTGCGCAGGGTCACGCCGCACGGCCCACAAGACTGCCCGCAGGCTTTCCACGAATCCGCGGTCAGGTCGTCTCGGGCCGGCACCGATATCTCGTGGGAGTCGGCGCCCGTTCGCTCGACTCCGCACGGCCCAGCACCTGAATCGGCCGCTGGCAGCGGCTCAACCGAGCCCTCCAAATCCTCTGCCCGTAGTAGGAATCCCACGATGACCCCCACTCCACGACTTCGTCTCAATACCTTTGGTTTGGGCCTCGCGGCCTTGGCAGGCAGCTTGGCGCTGAGCCCGACTCTGCAGGCGCAGAATCGCGAAGTGAGCCTCGAGTGGCTGCGCAATGCAGGCAGTGTGTGGGACGGGCAAGGCAGCCCGCAGTACGCCGGGCGCCAAGTGTCGGCCGCCGGCGATGTGAACGGGGACGGCTTCGGCGACTTCCTCGTCTCCGCCTGGCAGGACGGCTTCTTCGATCCCGCCGGCAAGGTCTACCTCGTGTACGGCGCGAGCTTCGGCCTGCCCGAACTCGAAGACCTGGCCGACGCCGACGTGGTGCTCAGCGCCAACGAGATGGGCGATCGCGCCGGCTCAGCGCTCGGCGCCGCCGGCGACGTGAACGGCGACGGCTACGACGACTTCCTCATCGGCGTGCCCTACAGCGACAGCCCGGCCTTCGACACGGGCAACGTGTACCTCGTGTACGGCGACGCCAGCCTGCCCGCCTCGATCAACCTGGCCGCCGCAGCCAGCGGCACGGTCACACGCTTCCTCGGCGAAGCCAGCGGCGACACCTTCGGCGCGGCGGTCGCCGGCATCGGCGACGCCAACGGCGACGGCACCCCCGACTTCCTGATCGGCGCCACCGGGCACGACCCGAGCGCCGTGAACCTCGCCGGCCGCACCTACCTCGTGTACGGCAGCAACTCCTTCGGCGACACCGAGAGCATCGGCAGCCTGGTCAGCGGCGAGGTCGTGAAGATCGACGGCATCGCGGCCAGCGACCTCTCCGGCGCGCGCGTCGAAGCGGCTGGCGACTTCAACAACGATGGCTATGCCGACGCCCTGATCGGCGCCGAACAAGCCAACCCCAACTCCAAGGCCGACTCCGGCAACGCCTACGTGGTCTACGGCGGCAGCAGCTTGCCCGACGTGATCGCGCTGGCCTCGCTCGGCAGCGCGGGTGTGACGCTCAACGGCGAGCGCGCCGGTGATCGTCTCGGCGGAGATGTCGCCGGTGGCGGCGACGTGAACAACGACGGCTACGACGACATCCTGCTCGGCGCGGACCAGTGGGACGTGGTCGGCGGCGTGCAAACCGACGACGGCCGCGCGTACCTCGTGTACGGCGGCGCGTCGATCGCCAACACCATCGACATCGGTTCGCTGGGCGCGGGCGGCGTCACCTTCACGGGCGGCAACTCCGACGACGAGGCCGGCGGCTTCGTGGCCATGGGCGGCGACATGAACCGCGACGGCTACGCCGACCTGCTCATCGGCGCACAGAACGCCGACCCGAACGGCGGCAACTCCGGCGAGGCCTACCTCGTGCACGGTTCGCCGGCACTCCCGACCAGCGTGGCGCTCGACGCGCTCGGTGAACTCGGCGTGGCCTACGGCGGCACCGGCCCCGGCGTCCGCGCCGGCAGCGAAGTCGCCTTCCTCGGCGACCTGAACGGCAGCAACTTCGACAACTTCGCGATCTCGTCGCGCTTCGCCAGCAGCAACACCGGGCAAGTGGCCGTGATCGACGGCAGCTGCAGCGTGCTCGTGGCCGAAGGCGCCATGGCCGAAGGCACGGTCCCGGTGATGAAGGTGCACGGCACACCCTTCGTGCCCTTCGTCCTCTTCTACGACGCCTTCGTGCAGACGACGCCCTTCGAGTCGTCCAAGGGCCCGTTCTGGATGCTGCCCAGCGCGCGCATGTTCCCCGTGCTCAACTTCGACGCCAAGGGCGAGCGCACGATCCCGCTGCCCATCGCGCCCGGCCACGGCTTCAACGGGCTGAGCATCTACTGGCAGAAGTTCGAGCAACCCAGCGGCTTCGGCTGCGACCTCGGGCAAGTGTTGCGCACCACGCTGCTCTGAGTAGGACAGCGCGGCAAGCTTGCGACGCGCGGCGCCCTGTTGCCGCGCGCGCGTGAACGAAACGGCGGCCGTCTCGGCGGGTGTTCCAGGCACCCCACCGAGGCGGCCGCTCGCGTTCAGCGGTGCGTGTCGAGTTCGCCGGCGCGCGTGGCTGCGCAGAAGTCGGCCACCAAGGACGGGTCCCAGAGCCCGCGTCGCGCTTCGGCTTCCAGGATCTCGAGCGCGCGGCTCGCGGGCATCGACTCCTTGTACGAGCGCTTGCTCACCAACGCGTCGAAGACATCCACGACCTGGAAGGCGCGCGTGATCAGCGGAACCTGTTCGCCCGCGAGTCGGTCGGGATAACCGCTGCCGTCCCAGTGTTCGTGGTGATGACGGATCACGGGGAGCACCGGGCCGAGCGTGCGAAGCCGCGCACAGATGCGCTCACCCAGCACGGGATGACGGCGCATGATGCGCACTTCGGCGGCGTCGAGCGGACCGGGCTTGTTCAGGATCGAAGCGGGCAAGGCGATCTTGCCGACATCGTGCAACCAACCCGCGCGCTCCAGCGCGAGGCAGTCTTCGGGTGAGAACTCGAGCCATTCGCCGAAACGCCGCGCGAGTTGTGCAGCGCGTTGCATGTGCGCGCGCGAACCGGGGACGCGCAGGTCGAGGATGCGCGCCAGCGCGTCGAGCACGGAGGCGGCTTCTTCGCGATCGCGCAACAGGCGTCCGCGCCCGCCGAGCGAGAGCACGGCGGCGCGCACTTCGTCTTGCGAGAGCGGCTTGGCGAGGAAGCAGTCGGCGCCGGCGGCGAAGGCTGCGGCGCGCGTGCGGGCGTCGTCACGGGCGGAGATCACGACCACGGCCACGTGCGAGCAACGCGCATCGCTGCGCAACAGCTGCAGCGCTTCGAAGCCGGTCATGCTCGGCAGCTCGAGGTCCAGGAGGATCACGTCGGGTGCTGCTTGGCGCGCGGCTTCGAGGCCGGCTTCTGCCGTTACACGACTCTCGACCTCGAGGCGATCTTGTTGCAGCAAGCGGCGCACCTGCGCGCTGCAGAGATGATCGTCGTCGATGAGCAGCACGCGCAGGCTCGCGGGTCGGTGATCATCGAGGCCTTCGAGAACTTGCTGTGTGGACGACGTGAGCGTGAGCACGCTGGGATCTCCCTGAGTTGCAGCTCGCCTTCTCCGAGCCACCACGACGCGCGGCGCGCGGCCGACTAACGCTGCGCGTCGCAGGTGCAGAGCGGCGCGCACAGCACTCGCGCGGTGTTGTCGTGCGTGTCGCCACGGAACCGAACACGCAGCGCGAGACGTCGCGCCTGCGCGCGCAGCGAATCAACGCACATCGCTCAGGCGATCCCGTTTCCAGCCGCCGCGTGACGCGCGCACGCCGTGGGTCAAAAGACCAAGGTGGTCTGAGCGCGCGGTGGTCTGAGCGCGCGGCTCGACGCGAGAACGCGCGCGCTTCAGTCGCGCACAGTCGGACCGCGATAGCCCTGCATGCCGCCGGTGACGTTGAACACGTGCCGGTAGCCGCGGTCGGCCACGAGCTTGGCAGCGGTCTCGCTGCGCCCGCCGCCCGCACACACGAAGTGCATCGGCGTGCCGTCGCGCTTGATCTCGTTGAGCCGCTTCTCGAGCTCGTCGACGGGAATGTGCGCGGCGCCGGGGATGTGGCCGGTGGACCACTCCTGCGCGGTGCGCACGTCGATCACATAAGCGCTGCCCGCTTCGACCTTGGCTTGCAGCGCCTTGCCGTCGAGGTGTTGGTAGAGCCGGCCTTCGCGCACCATCAGATGGTCGACGTCGTCGCCACGCGCCAAGGCTTCGATGAACTTCTGCTGCACCGCGAACTTGCCGTCGAACTCATCGACGGTCTGTCGTGAAGACCCGGCTTCCGCGCGCAGCGCCACGAGCTTGTCTTCGAGATCAGCAGCACGCTTGCGCGCGCTCATCGCTGCGAGCAGCGCGAGGACAGCCAGGATCAGGGCCGCGAGGTCCATGGTGCATCTCCGTTGTTTGCGTGCGCCGAGAGTTCAGGTGCGTCGAGCGATGGCGTGCGCCGAGCCCTTCCCTGGGCGACACGGCGCGGCCCGGCCTGCGACAAGACGCCTGGGCGTCGAGCGCGGGGGAGTGTACCCAAGCGCGCGGCGGGATCTCACGCACGTCGCGCGCGAAAGCGTAGGCTCGCGCCGATGAAGTCCTCGACCTCGCCCGCGCTCCCCGACCCACGCAAGCTGCGCCGTCGTCTGCTCGCCTGGTACGAGGCCCGGGCGCGAGATCTGCCGTGGCGCACGAGCGGCGATCCTTGGGCCGTGTTGCTCAGCGAGATCTTGCTGCAGCAGACAACCGTGGCGGCTGCCACTCCTTACTACGAGCGCTTGCTGGCGCGCTGGCCCGACGCCGCCGCGCTGGCCGCCGCGCCGCTCGACGAGCTGCTCGCGGAGTGGGCCGGGCTGGGTTACTACCGGCGTGCGCGCTTGCTGCATCGCACGGCGAACGTGGTGGCGGAGCGCGGCGGCGAGTTGCCGCGCGCGCACGCCGAGCTGCTCGCGCTGCCCGGCATCGGGCCTTACACCGCCGCCGCCGTGGCTTCGATCGCGCACGGTGAAGCTGTGGCCGCCGTCGATGGCAACGTGGAGCGCGTGGTCGCACGGCTGATCGGTTTGCGCGACGACGTGCGTCGGCAGCCGGGCAAGCGTCGCCTGGCGCAAGCGGCTCAGGCGCTGCTCGCACCACGACGCCCGGGCGACTGGAACCAGGCCGTGATGGAACTCGGCGCCACGCTCTGCAAGCCGCGCTCGCCCGACTGCCCGGCCTGCCCCTTGCGCGTGGACTGCGTGGCGCACGCGCGGGGCGACGTCGAGGCCTATCCGGTGTTGCCCGCGCGCACGCCGCCCACGCCGGTCACGCTCGTGGCAGCCGTGATCGTGCGACGCGGCCGCGTGCTGTTGCGTCTGCGCGAGAACGCACCGAACGCCGGCTTCCTCGAGCTGCCCGGCGCCACGCTGCCCGAGGAGCAACTCACCCCCGACGGCGCGCCGCTCGACGGCCCAGCTGCCCTCGTCGCCGCGCTGCACGACGCCCACGCCTTGAAACTCGAGGTGCGCGAAGCCCTGCCGCTCCACAAACACGCGATCACCCGCTGGCGACTGCGCGTGCATCCCTTCCGCGCAACGCTAAGCTCGGGCGCGGCGCGCGCTCCCTTGCGCTGGTGGAGCGCGAGCGACAGCAGCCCGCCCCTCACCACTGCCAGCCGTCGCATCCTCGCGTCGGCCCAGCCCGAACTCCTGCAACTGAGCTGAGATGAGCGACCTCGACACTTCCCTCACGGCGCTGCGCGACGACGCAGCGCTGGTCAGCCCCGACAGCCGCTTCCTCGTGCGCGCGGCCGGCCCCGACCTGCTGCCCTGGCTCGAGCGCCTGTGCAGCATGCCGGTGCAAGACATCGCACCCGACCAAGTGCGCCGCGCCACGCTGATGGACGGCAAGGGCAAGCTGCGCTGCGACCTGCGCGTGTTGTCACCGGCGAGCGAAGCGCGCGACCCGCAGACACCGAGCCTGCTGCTCGACCTGCCGAGTTCCACGCACGCGAACATGCTGCGCTTGCTCGACATGTTCATCATCAAGGAGAAAGTCGAGCTCACCGACTTGTTCACCGAGCGCGTGCACCTCGCGCTGCTCGGGCCGCGCGCCGGCGAGGTGCTGGCGGCTTGCGAGTTGCCCGGCGTGCCGGAGGCGGGCGCGCTGGTGGAACTCAATCCAGGCGTGCTCGCGCTGCCCGAGAACCTCAGCGGCACCGGCGGCGTGGAGCTCTTCGTCGAGCGCGAGTCGGCGCGGGAATTGGTCGACGCCCTGCTCGCGCGCGGCGCCACGCGTGTGGACAACGAGGCGCTCGAGATCACACGCCTGGAACACGGCATCCCGCGCTTCGACAAGGACCTCGCCGACGGCGTCATCCCGCTCGAGGCGCAACTCGAAGACTGGGTCTCCACCACCAAGGGCTGCTACCCGGGCCAAGAAGTCGTGGCGCGCATCCGCAACCTCGGACAAGTGGGGCGCAAACTCGTGCGCTTGCAGGCCGAAGGCGAGCACGCTCTCAGCGCGGACAGCGAGCTGCTCGGCTGCGGGGAGAGCGACGGCAAGACCGCGGGGAGCTTGAGCTCCTGGGTCGTCGATCCGGCGGGCTCGCGCACGCTCGCGCTGGCCTACGTGCGCCGCGCGTTCTGGAACAGCGGCACGCAGCTGCGCGTCGGCGACGTGCCCTTCACGGTGCACGACCTCGCAGCGAGCTGAGCGTCGGTGCGTTTCGACCCGCCGCTCACCGAAGCCACGTTGCTGCGTCGCTACAAGCGCTTCTTCGCCGACATCGAGTTCGACGACGGCACGCGCGACACCGCGCACACGAACAACACCGGCCGCATGACGGGCTGTTCCACGCCCGGCGCGCGCGTGCTCGTGTCGCGCGCACCGGCGGGCAACAAGCTCGCTTGGCGCTGGCACGCGGTGAAGCTCGGAAGCGTGTGGCAGTGCGTCGACACGCAGCTGCCGAACAAGCTCGTGGTCGAGGCCTTGCGCGCGCGAGAGATCCCGGAACTCGCACGCTACACCGGCGTGCGCGCCGAGGTGAAACTCGACGGCCCGAGCCGCTTCGACGCCGGCCTGTGGGAACTCAGCGCGGCCGAACTCAGCGCGAGCGACGCGCCCGCCGCCGACGGCACACGCACGCGGCGCGCGCTGGCTGACTCACCGCGCGAGCCCCCGCCCGATCGCTCGCTCGCGGCTCGCCGTCGCGACCCCACGCGTGCGCGTGCACCCGACGCCGTGGTGGAGGTGAAGAACGTGACCTTACGCGACGGCCACCTCGCGCTCTTCCCCGACGCCCCCACCGAGCGCGGCCGCAAACACCTCGCCGAGCTCACCGCGCTGGCCCGCGCCGGCACGCGCGCGGTGCTGATCCCCTTCGTGGGCCGCAGCGACGTGCGCGCGTTCGACGCCGCCGTCGACATCGATCCCGCCTGGGCCCACGCGCTCGACAGCGCCGCCGACGCAGGCGTGCTCGTGCTGCCTCAGCAAGCGCGCCTCAGCAAGCGCGGCGCGCAACTCAGCGGGCCGCTGCCGTGGGAACGTCGCCCGCGCTGAAGCCCGACTTGACGGTGGTTGCATCCGCACTTCGGGCCGCGCAAGATCGACCCAGCCCCGAGGGAGTTGCGCATGTTGCTCGAAGGAAAGACCGGTGTTCTGCTAGGCGTCGCGAACAAGCGCAGCATTGCGTTCGCGTGCGCCAAGGCTGCGTCGGCGCAAGGCGCCAAGCTGATCCTCACCTGTCAGAACGAGCGCCTCGAGGAGGCCACGCACAAGCTCGCCGAAGCGCTTCCCGGCGAGGCGCAAGTCGTGATCTGCGACGTGTCGAAGGATGAATCGCTCGACGCCGCCACCGAGGTCATCGCCGGGCTCGCGCCGCAACTCGACTTCTGCGTGCACTCGGTGGCCTTCGCCAACCGCGAAGAACTCGAAGGGCGCTTCTCGCAGACCAGCCGCTCCGGTTGGCACACGGCGCTCGACGTGTCGGCCTACTCGCTCACCGCGGTCGCCAAGCGCTTCGCGCCGCTCATGACCGAAGGCGGCAGCCTGGTCACGATGAGCTACCTCGGCGCCGTGCGCGTGATGCCGAACTACAACGTGATGGGCCCGGCCAAGGCCGCGCTCGAAGCCAGCGTGCGCTACCTCGCGAACGACTACGGGCCGCAAGGGGTGCGCGTGAACGCAGTGTCGTCGGGGCCGATCCGCACGCTCGCCGCCAGCGGCATCAGCGGCTTCAGTCAGATCCTCGACATCGCCAAGGAACGCTCGCCGCTGCGTCGCAACACCACACCCGAAGAAGTCGGCGACGCCACGCTGTTCTTGCTGAGCGACCTCTCGCGCGGCGTCACCGGCACCACGCTGTGGGTCGACAGCGGGTACCACACGATGGGTTTGTGAGCGCGTGCGTCGCGTGAGCGCGGACTGCGCTCGCGCCACGACACAGCACGCCGCCTGAAGGCTACGGCGTCTCGAGCTTCAAGCTGCGCAGACGCAAGGCGCCGCCGCCCGACTCGCGGCACACGAACTCCACGAGGTGTCGACCGGGGCCGAACCAGCGTGTGCCGAGGTCGCTGTGCAGGGTGCGCGCGCTGGGGCGCCAGCCGTCGCGGGCGGGCACGAGCGGCTCACCGTTGATCAGGATCTCGTAGACCAGGCCACGTTCGTCGGGGGTCCACTCGAGTTGCAGGCGAGCGCTCTCAGCTTGCTCGACGGCGAACACGCAGGACCAGCGCTCGCCGAGCTCCTTCCAGGGCAGGCGGATCTCGCTGAGGTCGCCAGCCGTGACGCGTTCGGGTTTCGGTTGCGCAAGGCCGTCGAGGCGCCAAGCGAAGTCGGCGAACCGCAAGCTGCCGCGTGCTCTCGCGAGCTGCAGCTCGCCCTCGCGCGGGGTGTCGGCTGCGGTGTCGCGCTGGGCGGCGGGTGCGGCCAGGGCACCGAGGGCGGCGAGCAACACGATCGCGAGCGCGGCCTTCACGACACGAGCGCCCGTTCGGGATCGACGTCGCGCGGAGCGAAGGGTGCCAGGTTCACCGGCGGCGTGCGGCCGGCGAGCACGTCGGCCACGATGCGCGCGGTGATCGGTGCGAGCAGGATGCCGTTGCGGAAGTGACCGGTGGCGAGCACGAGGCCCGGCAGCTCGCGCACGGCGCCGAGATACGGCAGGCGGTCGCTCGTCCCCGGCCGCAAGCCGGCCCAGTTGTTCTCTTCGGTCATCGAGGCCGATGCCGGCAGCAAGCGCGCGGCGAGCTCGCGCAGGCGTCGCAGCGCGGCGGGCGTGGTGACCGCATCGAAGCCGGCGTCTTCCATGGTGGAGCCCACCAGGATGCGTCCGTCGGGGCGGGGCAAGAGGTAGCCGTCGCCATCATTGATCGTGGGACGCAACACTCCCGGCGCGCCGCGCAGCAACAAGATCTGACCGCGCACCGGGCGCACGTGCAGTTGCAGACCGAGGTCCGCGACCAAACCGCCGGACCACGCGCCGGCCGCGAGCACGACCGCGTCGGCGTGCAGACGCTGACCGCCTGCGAGCTGCACGCCCAGCACGCGACCGCCGCGCGTGCACAACGCCGCGACTTCGCAACGCGACGTGAGCTCCACACCGAATTGTTCCGCGCGACGTCGTAGCGCAGCCAACAAGCGCGGCGGCCGCACGCGCGCGCCGTGCGGTTGCCATCCCGCGCCGCTGATGTCGCTTCCGAGCCCGGGACATTCGGCGTCGAGCCGCGCGCGATCCCAACGCTCCACGGCGAAGCCCAGCTCCAAGCGACGACGCGTGGCGGTCTCGAGTTGCGCCTCACTGAGCCCGACTCCGGCGGGATACAGCATGCCGGCGTTCTCGTATTCGGCGGAGAGTCCCGTGTGCACTTGCAGCTCGCGCACGAACTCGAGGTAGAGCGCTTCGGAACGTTGCGCGAGTTCGATCAAGGGCGCGGGGTACTTCCACGGGCTGCTCGGCGTGAGCAATCCGGCCGCCACCCAGCTCGCGCGCTGGCCCGGCGTCTCGCGCTCGAGCACTTGCACGAGATGACCGTCGGCAGCGAGCGCCACCGCGCTCGCCAATCCCTGAATGCCGCCGCCGATCACCAAGACTTGCATGCGCGCATGATGGCAAATGCGCGCGCCTCGCAAAGGGCTCGTCCGCCCTCGCCTGCCTCTCTTGGCCGCGCCGCTCTCGCGCTCTACGATGCGCGCATGACCCACGCCACCGAGCACCACCCCACCGCCTTCGTGCGCGCCCTCGCCCGGCGCCTGGCCGACGACACCCGCGTGGACGCGCTCTGGATCGAGGCCGAAACCAACGCCATCCAGTGGCCGCCCTTCGACCCGATCGACATCCACCTCGGCGTGCCCGAACCCTTCCTCGAAGCCCTGCGCGCCGAGTTCCTGCAGATCGTGCCCGAGCTCGACGCCGGCGCGCGCGATCTCTCGCAACAGGCCGCGCCCTTCAAGGGATTCGCCGGCAGCGGCGTGCTCGGCGACGGCACACCATTCACCTATCGTCTCGAGCGCACGAGCCAGATGGCCAAGGTGCCGCGACGCGGCGTGAACGTGCTGCTCGACCGCTCGGGCGGGTTGCTGATCCCGGCGCTCAGCTTCGAGTAGGCCGCGGCGGCGGCGCTCAGGTTCGGAGCGCGCCGCAGTGCGACGGGTCGCGCTTGGCGAGGCGCGCGTCGAGGGTGTCGCGCACGGCGGGCCACTCGTCGCGCAAGATCGAGTAGTAGACGCTGTCGCGCCAAGCGCCGTCGGGCATCAAGAGGTGATGTCGGAAGGTGCCTTCTTCGTGGGCGCCCAAGCGCGCCAAGGCTGCGCGCGAGTGCGCGTTGCGCGCGTCGGTCTTGAACTCCACGCGCTCGCAACCCAGCGTGTCGAAAGCGAGTGCGAGCAGCAGACGCTTCACGGCCGGGTTCACGCCCTGCCCGCGATGCGACGCCGCCACCCAACTGAAACCGATCTCCACGCGACGGTGCTCGACCGACGGCACCAGGAAACCGCTCGCGCCGATCCATTCACCACACGCGCGATGACGCACGGCCCAGATGCCACCCGCAGCGTTCGCCGGCATGTCGCGCATGCGCTCGAAGCCGCGCGCCCAGTCGTCGGGTCGCTCGGCGGCCATCGGCATGAAGCGGAAGGTGTCGCCGGGCAGGCTCGCGGCGTGCAGCGGCTCGCGATGTTCGTCGGCGAAGAGCTGCAACTCCACGTGCTCACTTGTGAGCGGTCGTGTGGGCAGATCGAAACCTGCAGCGTGCATCATGCAGCGCTCCTGGCCACGGGATCAGCTCGCGCTGCCGTGCTCCGCGATCACCACGGTGTGGATCCCGCCGCGCACCCAGAAGTCGCCTTCCACGCGCATGTGACGCGGCGACACGGCGGCGACCAAGTCGTCGAGGATCTGATTCGTGACGGCTTCGTGGAACGCGCCTTCGTCGCGGAAGGACCACAGGTAGAGCTTGAGCGACTTCAGCTCCACGCACTTGGCGTCAGGTGTGTACGCGATGCGGATCGTGGCGAAGTCGGGTTGGCCCGTCTTCGGACACAGACAGGTGAACTCGGGACACTCGAAGCGGATCACGTAGTCGCGCCCCGGGTTGGGGTTGTCGAAGGTCTCGAGGTCTTTGCTGGGTTGGCTGGGCATGGCGCGAATCCTAACGACCGTGTCGTGCTCGCGCGAGACGTTGGGAGCGCGCACAGGCCATCGCGGCGTGCGTGCTGCCGTGGCGCTGTGCGCTTCGCTAGGCTGGCGTGCCATGAACGACCTGCGACTGCGCGTCCTGCTCGACCACGACGTCGTGAACGAGCTGCTGCTCTCCGATCCGCTGAGCGTGGGGCGTGCCGCCGACAACGACCTGGTGCTCCACGACGAGGCCGTGTCCAGCCATCACGGCCATGTCGAACGCAGCGGGCAGAACTGGATCTTCACCGACGCGGGCAGCGCCAACGGGTCGCTCGTGGCGGCGGGCCCGCGCCTGCGCGCCGGCGACAGCGTGCCGCTCGACGAGCTCGTTCAGATCATGGTCGGGCGCACGGTGCTGGAGTTCGAACCGTGCGCAACGGCCACGCGCGACTCCCCCGCGCCCCGACGCCCCGCGCCGACCACCACGCCACCGAGCGCTCCCCCACCCGCTGCGCGCCTCGTGATCGTGGAAGGCAACGATCGCCGCCTGCTGCGCCTGGTGCCACCGCGCGTGCTGATCGGTCGCGCCGAGGACTGCACCGTGCGCGTGAGCTGCGCGTCGGTGTCGCAACATCACGCCGAGCTGCGCGCCGATGCCGACGGCTGGTTGCTGCGCGACCTCGGCAGCACGAACGGAACGCGCGTGGGGCTGGTGCCGCTGCAAGCCGAGAAGCGCCTGGCCTCAGGCAGCCATCTGATCCTGGGACGCCTCGACCTGTTCTTCGTGCTCGACGACGCCGCCGAACCCGAGGGCGAGCAACGCGCCTTCCTGAAGTGGCTCACCGAGCAACGCGAACTCGACGACGCGCAGCTCGAGCAAGCACGCGCCGCGCAAGCCCGCGAAGGCTGCAGCGTCGACGTCGCGCTGGTGCACTCCGGCCTGATCGAACCCGGGCGACTCACCGAGTTGCGCCGTCAAGCCGCGCACGAAGAACACGCGAGCCCGGCCGACGACGCCGAAGAGCAGGCCGAACGGAGACAGGCGCTCGGCCTGTTCCTGATCGCGCTGGCCGTGATCCTGGCGCTGCTGATCTGGCTCGCCCGCGACGCCTGAGCCTTGGGCCAGGCGCCGCGAGACGAACCGGGCGCGGCTCAGAGGTAGCCGAGCTGCGAGAGCTTCTCGTTCACGGCGTCGCCGCCGCTCTCAGCCAGGACCTTGGCGAGGTTCTTGAACTTCTCGGCGTCGGCGGGGAAACGCTTGCCGCCGGCGTCGAGCACGTCGACCGCATCGAGGGCGGCTTCGGGCGTGGCGGCGAGCATGTTGCAGATGCCCACGTAGAGCGCGGCGTCGACCTTGCTCGCGTGCGCGCCGCTGAGGCGCTCCAGCTCGGCCAGCGTCGCCTTGCCACTGCCCTGACGAGCCAGCGACTGGAGACGCAGCTTCTCAGCCTTCCACACCTTGGATTCGGGGGCCGATTCGGCCTCGGCCCGCTCGAGCACCTTGGGCGCCTCGGCTTCCACAGCCGCGTAGTCGCCCGCGTGGTAGCTGGCTTCGAGGGCGGCCAAGTCGTCATCCAAGGTGCCGCCGCCACAGGCCAGCGTGAGCGAGACGAGACAGGTGGCGAGCAGTGCGCGGCGCAGGGCCATGAGACATCTCCGGGAGTGGTGCAGAGCCGCCCAGTCGAGCGGGCGAGGTTGAGGAAGGCGGCAAGACTACCACCCACTTGGCGTGGGGCCAGCGCGTGAGAACCGGCGGGCGAGGCCGAAGTCGCGCGCCCGATTGGCCTCCTTCACGGAGGTGGGCTAGGCTGCTCGGCTCGCTGCCCCCGTGAAGATCGCTGGAAGGACTCGTCAAACCCTGCGGGCGTAGCCCTGCGGCCCTGAAAGCCGTCTCAGGAAGGGTTTGCCATAGGCTCCGAATGGTGTATGTTCCGCACTCCAATCAGAGTGTGATTGGAGTGTCACTCACTCAAGTTCGGTGCGCTGGCGGTCGATAACCGCTGCCCCACCGAGCTTCACCCGCGCCCCCAGCAACGCTGCCACACGAGCCCATCATGCGAGACCCCAAGGTCACGGTGAAGATCCCCCGGCCGCTCTACGAGCGGATCCAGGAGGTGATTACGGACTCCGGTTTCAGCTCGGCCACCGACTTCATCGTGTTCGTGCTGCGTGACCTGGTGGGCGACCGCGCGCTCGAGAAGGCCGATCCCACGGCCGGCGTGCAAGACAACTTCACCAAAGACGAACTGGCCGAGATCCGACGCAAGCTCGAGAACCTCGGATACCTCTAAGTAAGGAGTAGCTGACCGATGATTGCCGCCCATGGTGGACGCCTGATCAACCGCATCGCGACCGGCGCACAGCGCGACGAGTTGCTGAAGATCGCCGAAAAGGCGCCCCGCCTCACGCTCAACGAGCGCGAACTCTCCGACCTCGAAATGATCGGCACCGGCGCCATGAGCCCGCTGACCGGCTTCATGGGTCGCGCCGACCTCAACGGTGTGGTGAAGAACTGCCGCCTGTCCACGGGTGTGGTCTGGCCGTCGGCGGTCACGCTCTCCAACAAGGACGGTGTCGCCAAGGTCGGCGAAACGGTTGCGCTGCACGACGAAGGCGGCAAGCTGATCGGCCTCATCGAAGTGCGCGAGGTCTACTCCTACGACAAGAAGGATGAAGCCGAGGGCACGCTGGGCACGAGCGACGAAGCCCACCCCGGCATGCAGTACCTCATGAGCATCGGCGACGAGTACGTGGCCGGCGACGTGTGGGTGCTCAACATGCCCGAGTACGACTTCGCCAACGAGAACCGCCTCACGCCGCGCGAGACGCGCGTGCTGTTCAAGGCCAAGGGTTGGAAGACCATCGTGGCCTTCCAGACTCGTAACCCGATCCACCGCGCGCACGAGTACCTCACCAAGTGCGCGCTGGAGCTCGTCGACGGGTTGCTGATCCACCCGCTGGTGGGCGCGACCAAGGCCGACGACATCCCCGCCAAGGTGCGCATGGATTGCTACGAGACGCTCCTCGAGCGTTACTACCCGAAGGATCGCGTGGCGCTCGCCGTGTACCCGCAAGCCATGCGCTACGCCGGCCCGCGCGAAGCCATGCTGCACGCGCTGCTGCGCAAGAACTACGGCTGCACGCACTTCATCGTCGGTCGCGACCACGCCGGTGTGGGCAGCTACTACGGCACCTACGACGCGCAGGAGATCTTCGGCAACTTCACCGCCGAGGAGATCGGCATCCAGCCGATGATGTTCGAGCACGCCTTCTGGGACAAGGTCGCCGGCGCCATGGCCAGCAACAAGACGGCCGCCGCCACGAAGCCCGAAGACAAGGTGTTCCTGTCGGGCACCAAGGTGCGCGAGATGCTCACCAACGGCGAGCGTCCGCCCGTGGAGTTCACGCGCCCCGAGGTCGCCGACATCCTGATCAACGCCATGACCTCCAAGGCGTCCGTCTGAACCACTCTCCCTTCTTCATCGAGGACGAACGCCCATGGGCATCTTCGGGAACCTGTTCAAAGCACCGCCGCGCAACGTGCAAGCACCGCGTCCGATGGCAGCCGCCACGCCGCAAGTGAAGCGCGGTGCGCCCAAAGCCGAGAACAACTACATCGTCATCACCATGGACTCGTGTCGCTACGACTCGTTCATGGCGGCCGAACCCAAGAACATCCCGATGCTCATGGGCGGCAAGGTCGAGAAGCGATACAGCTATGCGTCGTGGACCGGTCCGAGTCACTACAACTTGCTGATGGGCTTGCTGCCGCACGTGAGCCCGCAGAACGAGTTCGCTTCCGAGTACTACAAGGAAGACTTCCTGAACTACAACAAGCGCTTCGGCTGCGAAGGCATGGAGTTCGGGAAGCTGGTGCCGAGCCTGTGGATGCCCGAGTACCTGCAACAGGAACTCGGCTACACCACGCACGCGCGTGTGTCGCTGCCCGTGCTCAACAGCAAGACCAACATCAACCGTGGGTTCGACACCTTCCAGTTGATGGACAGTCACAACGACATGAAGAAGATGATCCCCACGCTCAAGTTCGACACCGAGCGTCCGTCCTTCCACATGCTCAACGTGGGTGAGACGCACTACCCGTTCGTCACGCCCGACCAGGATCCGAAGGACTGGCCGCGCATCAGCGGCATCCACGGCGTCTTCAAGCACCTCGACAGCCAGAACGTCGGGGGCAAGTTGGTGAAGGACGAAGAAGCGCCGAAGTTCTTCGACCAGGACCGCCTCGACCAGTTGCGCGAGATGCAGATCAACACCGTGCGCTACCTGGACACCGAGGTGTTCCCGATGCTCTTCGACACGGTTCCCGACAACACCTGGATCACCGTCACCGCCGACCACGGCGAGCTCTTCGGTGAGAGCGGCTACTTCGGCCACGGGCCGATCATGCACGAGAAGGTGTTCGAGGTGCCTTTCGTCGAGGGCAAGATCCGCTGAGCCGGATCGCTGCCTTCCTCGGCCCGTCGCTGAGGAAGGCCGCGGGCCGCGGGTCCCGCCGCCTCGTTCGCCGAGGCGCTCCACCCGTCCCATCCCCCCAGTTCCAACAACAGGACAGCATCCCATGGCCAACAAGGGCTTCACTCTCTGGTTCACCGGTCTCTCCGGCGCCGGCAAGACCACCCTCGCGAAGAAGGTTCAGAAGCAGATCCTCAAGCGCGGGCGCAACGTCGAGATGCTCGACGGCGACGTCGTGCGCACGAACCTCTCGAAGGGTCTCGGATTTTCCAAGGAAGACCGCGACACCAACATCCGCCGCATCGGTTTCGTCTCCGCGCTCCTCGCGCGCAACGAAGCGATCTGCATCGCTGCTGCTATCAGCCCCTACAAGGCCGTCCGTGACGAAGTCCGCGCCATGCACGAGAACTTCGTCGAGGTCTACACCGAGTGCTCGCTCGACGCCCTCGAGGAACGCGACGTGAAGGGCCTCTACAAGAAGGCCCGCGCAGGTGAGATCAAGGGATTCACCGGAGTTGACGATCCTTATGAGGCCCCGGAGAATCCCGAGGTCCTCGTGAACAGCGAGACGCAGGACATCGACGAGTCCACCGACATCATCATGCGCTACCTCGAAACCAAGGGCCTGATCCCCGCCGCCACCGGCGAGGACATCGGCACCGAGGAAGAGGGCCGCATCAAGGACAAGCTCAAGGCGCTCAACTTCATCGATTGAGCCGACACCGCCGCCTCTCCCGCAGGACTCTCCTATCGTGACCAGCCGCACCCTGCGCGTTGCCCTGTTCTTTGCTGTGTGGTGCCTCGTCTCCACGCGCCAAGCTGCGGCCTACATCGGGCCCGGCGCCGGCTTCGCCTTCGCGGGCTCGGCGCTGGTGCTCGTCACCACGCTCTTCTTGGCCTTCGGCACCCTGCTGATCTTCCCCATCCGCCTGATCTGGCGCTTGGTGCTCACGGGGAACCCGTTCAAGAAGGCGCGCGTGAAGCGCGTGGTGATCCTTGGCCTCGACGGCATGGATCCGGGCATGGCCACGAAGTTGATGCGGGAGGGGCGGCTGCCGAACTTCCAGAAGCTCGCCGACAAGGGTGTGTTCCGCCCGCTCGGCACCAGCTACCCGTCGATGTCGCCGGTGGCCTGGTCGAGCTTCACCACGGGTGTGGACCCGTCGCGCCACAACATCTACGACTTCCTCACGCGCGACCCCTGCACCTACACGCCGATGCTCTCGAGCACCGACATCAGCACCGCCAAGCGCGTGCTGAACATCGGCAAGTTCATGGTGCCGCTGCCCGGCAGCAAGGCCACCATCAAGCTGCTGCAGAAGAGCCAGGCGTTCTGGAAGCTGCTCGGCGAGAAGAACATCCCGAGCACCATCCAGCGCGTTCCGATCACGTTCCCGCCGGTGCCCTTCAAGGGCATGCTGCTCTCCGGCATGTGCGTGCCCGACCTGCGCGGCAGCCAGGGCACCTTCGGCTTCTTCAGCACCGAGTCGAGCGACGGTCACGCGGCCTTCACCGGCGGCGAGCAGACCGTGCTGCGTCGTTCGGGCGACGGGCGACACATCCGCTCGCGCATCGTGGGCCCCGATGACGGCACCGGCGGCTTCATGACCATCCCGATGACGATCACGATCGCCCCCGACGACAGCAGCGCCACGATCGAGATCGAGGGCAGCGACCCGTTCACGATCAAGCCCGAGGAATACTCGGAGTGGGTCACGCTCGAGTTCCGCCCGGGCGGCATCGCCAAGGTGCACGGCATCGCGCGCTTCTACATCACGAAGATGGCGCCGGAGTTCAACCTCTACCACACGCCGATCCACATCGACCCGGAAGACCCGGCGATGCCGATCAGCCACCCGTCGGTCTACGCGATCTACCTGGCCAAGAAGCACGGCAAGTTCGCCACGCTCGGCCTGGCCGAAGACACCTGGGCGCTCAACGAACGCGTCATCGACGAGAAGGCCTTCTACGAGCAGGCGATGCTCATCGCCGACGAACGCGTCACCATGTTCAAAGACGCGTTGGAGAAGCAGAAGAAGGGTCTGATCACCTGCGTGTTCGACACGACCGACCGCGTGCAGCACATGTTCTACCGCTACCTCGACCCCACGCACCCCGCCAACGAGGGTCGCGACACCGAGGAATGGAAAGACGCCATCCCGCAGGTCTACGAGCGCATGGACAAGATGCTCGGCGAGATGTCCGAGGAGCTCGACCGCGACGACACCTGCCTGATGGTGATCAGCGACCACGGCTTCACGAACTTCCGCCGCGGCGTGAACCTGAACGCTTGGCTGCGCGACGAGGGCTACCTGTTCCTCAAGGACGACAGCAACCTCTCGGGCGACTGGTTCGAGAACGTGGATTGGTCGCGCACGAAGGCCTTCTCGCTCGGCCTCACCGGCATGTTCATCAATCGCCAAGGCCGCGAAGGCCAAGGCATCGTGGCCGAGGGCGACGAGTACAACGCGCTCGTCGACGAGTTGATCGGCAAGCTCAAGGTGCTCACCGATCCGAAGGACGGCCGCAAGGCCATCGTGGACGTCTTCGCCGCCAAGGACTTCTTCGACGGCCCCTACCGCTTCGACGCGCCCGACCTGATCCTCGGCTACGACGGCGGCTTCCGGAACAGCTGGGACTGCGCCACCGGCGCCGTGCCCGAGCACGTGTTCTCCGACAACACCAAGAGCTGGAGCGGCGACCACTGTGTCGACCCGCGCATCGTGCCCGGCATCTTCTTCAGCAACATGAAGATCAACACCGACACGCCCAACCTGCTCGACATGGCGCCGTCGGTGATGAAGCTCTTCGGCCAGGAGCCCGCGCCTTACATGCAGGGCAAGCCGATCTTCGCCGAGCCCGGTGAAGAAGGCCTCGGCGGCCCCGCCGACCCGCGCTCGATGAGCCAGTCGGGTGCCGCACCGGGCGCCAAGATCTTCCCCGATGGCATTCCCGATCAACTCGATGACAGCGCCACGAAGTCCGAAGTGGCTGCCACGGAGGACGCGTCCCGATGAGTGGACTGTTCACGCGCTCGCTGATCGCCGGCCTGCTCTTCACGGGCGTCGCGCCTGCTGCCGGCCCCGTCGTTGCTGAGCCCTCGCCCGCCGCCGACCCCGTCGCCGCTGATGCCAAGGGCGGCGTGTTCGTGCTCGGCGTCGACGGCATGGACCCGGTGGTGCTGCAGCGCTTCATCGACGAAGGCAAGATGCCGAACTTCAAGGCGCTCGCCGCCGACGGCAGCTTCCAAGAACTCGGCACGAGCAACCCGCCGCAGAGCCCCGTCGCCTGGAGCAACTTCGTCACCGGGATGAACCCCGGCGGGCATGGGATCTACGACTTCATCCATCGCGATCCCAAGACCTACCTGCCGATGGCCTCGGCCACGCCGCCGCCCAGCGGCAACGAACCGTTCACGCCGAACTTGTTCGGCTTCTGCCTGCCGCTCTGGGGCGCCGACGAGTTCGTCAACAACCGCAGCGGGACGCCCTTCTGGGATCACCTCATCGAGGCCGGCGTGCCCACCGAGGTCTACCGCATGCCGGGCAACTTCCCGCCCACGCCGAGTGAAGCGCTCACGCTCACGGGCATGGGCACCGACGACCTGCGCGCCACGAACGGTCAGTACTTCTGGTACACCGACGAACTCGTCGTCGGGCAACACCTGAAGGCCGAGCTCACCATCGTGCAGCTCGAAGACACCGACGACGACGGCGTCCGCGAGACCATGAGCGACGTGCTCAAGGGCCCGGCCGACTCGATGCACTGCAACCCCGCGAAGCACGACCTCGAGATCCCGCTGAAGCTCTGGATCGATCGCGAGAACGGCAGCGCCTGGGTGCAGGCCGGCGACAGCGACGGCATCGTCCCGATCGGCGGCTGGAGCGATTGGATGACGGTGAGTTTCGACGCCATCGGCGGCGGCATGATGCCGCTCGAAGGTATCGTGCGCTTCTACCTCAAGTCGGTGGAGCCCTTCCGCCTCTACGTCTCGCCGATCAACTTCTCGCCCACCGCGCCCGCCACGCCGCTCACCACCCCGAGCGACGACGCGCTCGTGGAGCTCAAGAAGGAGCTCGGCAACTTCTACACCCAGGGCATGCCCGAAGAGACCAACGCGCTGAAAGATGGTCTCTTCGACGACGACGACTTCGTGAAGCAGGTGCAGCTCGTCCACGACGACGGCCACGCCATGCTCGACCTCGCGCTGCGTCGCTTCGACCCGGGCGACACGAGCTTCGTGTACCTCTCCGACATCGACCTGCAGTGCCACATGCTCTGGCACCACGCCGACATCAAGGAGCCAGAGCGCACCGGCACGCACCCCGCCTACAAGGCCGCCATCGCCGACCGTCACGCCAAGCACCTCGAAGACTTCTACGTGGGTGTCGACGCCGTGCTCGGCAACGTGCGCGATCGCCTGCCCAGCGAGGCCATGCTGATCGTGATGAGCGACCACGGCTTCCAACCCTTCACGCGCAAGTTCAACCTGAACGCCTGGCTGCGCGACGAGGGCTACCTCGCCATGGACACCGAGAAGACCGAGGGCAAGACCTTCGGCAAGCAGGGCGACATCGACTACGCCGCCTCGCGCGCTTACGGCTACGGCTTCAACGGCATCTACCTGAACCGCGACGGACGCGAACGCGACGGCATGCTCAGCGCGAGCGACGCACGCGCGCTCTCCGACGAGATCATCAGCAAGCTCGAAGCGCTCGTGGACCCGGAGAACGGCAAGCGTCCGGTGCTCAACGCCTACCGCGCCGACGAGGTCTACAGCGGTGATCGCCTGGCCGAAGCCCCCGACATCATCGTGGGTTACGCCGCGGGCTACGGTTGCTCGGAGACGTCCACCCTGGGCGACGTCGACGAGATCCAGCTCTACGACAACACCGGCGGCGACTTCACCGGCAACCACCTCATGGATCCGAGCGTGGTGCCCGGCGTGCTGCTCACGAACCGCAAGCTCGCGCGCGACGGTCACGACCTGACCGACATGACCGCCACGCTGCTCGACTACTACGACCTCACCGTGCCCGCCGAGATGGTCGGCACCTCGATCCTCGACTGACCGACCCTCGACTGACCCCGCTGCCCCTAGAAACGGAGACCGCCATGTTCGGTGGAACCAAGCTCAAGCTCGACAAGGACCTCATCGCGCGTCTCAAGCGCATCTCCGACACCGCCGGCTACGCCACGGTGGAAGAGTTCATCACGCACATCCTCGAGAAGGAGCTGCAGAACTTCGAGGGTGACGGCGGCGAGTCCGACGAAGACATCAAGAACAAGCTGCGCGGCCTCGGCTACATCAGCTAAGGCTTCACTCTTCCGCATCACCCACAGGGCAGGCGCCGCGCTCCATGGCCACGTTCAACAGCATCACGTCCGCGATCTTCGATCCGATCCTCGGCCTCTTCGGCTTTGCGTCGGCGTGGATCGACATCCTGCTCTGGTCGATCGGCGGCGGCATCGTGGCCCTGCTCGTCTACAAGCACATCAGCAACCAGAAGGGCATCGAGCGCGCCAAGAACGGCATCAAGGTGCACCTGCTCGAGATCCGTCTGTTCCAAGACGATCTGCTCGGCGTGGTGCTCTCCACGCTCAAGATCCTGTGGAAGAACGCGCTCTACATCGGGCACAACGTGATGCCCATGATCGTCATGTTCATCCCGATGATGACGATCCTGTTCCAGCTCGAGGCGAACTACGCGCTCGATCCGGTGCAGCCCGGCACGCAGCTCGCGCTCACGGTCGAGCTCGACCGCAGCGTGACCGACGCGAGCCAGCGTGACATCCAGATCGCGGTGCCCGCGGGCGTCACGCTCGGACGTTCGGTGAGGGCGCGCCCCGGTCACGCGATCTTCGACCTCGTCGCCGACGAGCCCGGCGATCACGAGATCCAGCTCACGATCGACGGCGTCACCGAAACCAAGGGTCTCGCTGTGGGCGGCGAGCCGCGCAAGGTGCCCTACCTGCGCACCAAGAGCTGGGAGGGTTACCTCTACCCCGGTGAGGCGGCCCTGGACGGCGATTCGCCCTTCAAGGACATGCGCTTCGGCAAGGGCCAGCTCCCCGACCGCGACCTGGGTGTCATGCCCGGCGGCGAGGGCGGGATCCTGATGGTCTTCTTCGTGCTCAGCATCGCGGCAGGCCTGGCGCTCAAGGGTGTGTTCGGGGTCACGCTCTAGAAGAGCGCCCACTCGCGGCCCCCACCTGGGAGCCACGGCCCCAGCGAGCCACGATCCGGGGAGCACCACCTGGGCCCCGCGCGCGGGAGCCGGGCGCGGGGCCACGTTCAGGGGGTCAAACTGAGCGCCAAACGCGCTACGGTTGACGGCTTCCCTCAGTGCCCGCGGAAGCCTCCCATCGTGAACTCACCCCGGCTCAACTTGCGCCACGCGCTGAGCGCATGGCTCGGACTCCGAGCTCCCGGCTCGGACTCGACCAGCACCTCCGACAAGGTCGAGTGGCTGCGTGCCGCACCCTTCTTGCTGCTGCACCTCGGCTGCCTCGCCGTGATCTGGGTGGGCGCGAGCGCGACCGCCGTGTGGGTGGCCGTGGGGCTCTATGTGGTGCGCATGTTGGCGATCACCGGCGGCTACCACCGCTACTTCAGTCATCGCACCTACCAGACCTCGCGCGCAGGACAGTTCCTGCTCGCCGTGATCGGCGGCGCCTCGGTGCAACGCGGCGCGCTCTGGTGGGCGGCGCATCATCGCCATCACCACCATGCGTCGGATCAGGCCGACGACCCGCACTCGCCGCGTCAGCACGGCTTCATGACGAGTCACGTGGGTTGGTTCCTCACCGGGCGCAACTACCGCACGCGCACCGAGCTGATCCCCGACCTGATGCGTTACCCCGAGCTGCGCTTCCTGAATCGCCACGACGGTCTGGTGCCGGTGCTGCTCGGCGCCGCGCTCTACGCGCTCGGCGCGCTGCTCGCCAACGTGGCGCCCGAGCTCGGCACGAACGGTTGGCAGATGTTCGTGTGGGGCTTCTGCATCAGCACGGTGGTGCTCTACCACGCCACCTTCACGATCAACTCGCTCTCACACGTGCTCGGGCATCGCAGCTTCGAGACCAGCGACGACAGTCGCAACAACTCGGTGCTCGCGCTGCTCACGCTGGGCGAAGGCTGGCACAACAACCATCACCATTACCCGCACTCCGTCCGCCAAGGCTTCCGCTGGTGGCAGTACGACATCACCTACATGGTGATCCGGGCCACAGCTCTGCTCGGCTTGTCGTGGAAGCTCAAGCCTGTGCCGACCGAGCTGCGGCGCGGTCAGGACCGAGCCTCAGGGAGCGCTGCGAAGCGCCACTGAGCGTCAACGAGAAGAGCGACGGCCAGGTAAGTCGGTCCGCCGCTCTCCATGAACTGTGCCGGTGCAGCGCGCGTGGGTGCAGCGCGCGTGGGTGCCGTGCTTCTCAGAACGGCTGCAGCGCCGCGATCACGGGTCGGCTGAATCCTTGCTCGGGGCTGTAGATCTGGACGGCGATCAGTTTGCCGAGCAGGTCGTCACGCAGGCCGTTGATCTGGAAGCTGCGCTGCCCCGGTCCCACGCCGTCGATGGGCAGCATCACGAGGCCTGCAGGATCGACGAACAACTGCCCCGCCGCGCCGGCCTGCTGCGGTGTGATCAGCGCGGGTCCGATGAGCAACTTGGATTCAGCGCTGACGTCCCAACGCACGGACCAATCGCTGAACTCGACGATGGCACCGCTGCCGCTCAAGGTCGCGCCCGTGTCGATCGAGGTGGCCGTGCCATTGAGGTAGGCGGGCGAGTTCTCGAACACGCACGGGAAGCCCGCCGGTTCAGGGTAGCCCTCCAGGAAGACAACCGTGGCTGCAGGCCCCGCGAGGATCTCGGAGTTCGCGAGCAGCGCGCTGCCACCGATCAGTCCCGGGCCGCCTGCACCTTCGAGGAACTCGGAACACGCGGTCGGCAGGAATCCCCAGCCCTGGCAGGTGTTGCTGTACCACGCCTCCTGCAGCGATCCACCGCCCTCCAGGTGCGAGTCGAGCAGCACCGCCTGTCGCTCCGTACCGAGAATCGTTCCGCTGGGTCCCTTGTCGAGCTTCTGATCACACCACGCGCCCAGCATCTTGTGATCGTGTCCGCGGATGACGCTGTCGGAGACCAGGAAGGTCCCCGCGCCGCCCACACTCACCGCGTTCGAGTAGGCCGGCGCCCAACCGTCGTACTCGAGCCACTCCGGTGCGATCACGGAGCTGTGCAAGACGGCCAGATCGCTGTCACCCGAGAAGCTCATCGCGCCGGGGAGCCAGAAGCAGGGCTCGGCGAGGCTGCCGAGTTGCCCACCACCGATGTCGACCCCGACCAAGTTCACGGTTCCACCTGGGTTCGAGATGGTGACGGCGGGCGTGCCGTCGTCGCAGACGGGCGCTCCGAGCGGGCTGATGCGCAGCAGCGGCGGCTGCGAAGCACTGCCCACGAGCGTGATCGGCTTGTCGATCGAGATGTACTCGTAGTCGCCGCCACCGAGGATCACGACCGTGTCGCCCGCAGCGGCCACGTCGATCGCGGTTTGGAGATCGGCGAAGTCTGCCGGGACGAAGTGCACGTCGCTGGCCGCAACGCTGGGCGCGAGCGCGAAGCCTCCGAGCGCCAGTGCGGCGGCGCTGAAGCGGGTACCGAAGCCTGAGATGCTCATTCGAACGGTCTCTCCTTCAAGCGAAGTCACGGTGGGTCGAGGCTGAGTCCGCAGCCGTCGGCGGCCAAGACTACCAGCCTCCCCGGCCGGCCTGAGGCCGCGGTGATCCCGCGATGAGCCCGCGATGGGCCCGCGATGAGCCCGCGATGAGCCCGGAGGCCGTAAGGTGCCCGGAGCCCGCGGTGCGGCCGCGATGTGCCCGCGTTGGGCTCACGGTGAGGCGGCGACGGGCCCGCCGCGGGGTCGGTTCAGGAAAAGTCGTCACTTGACCCAACACGCTTAGCCGACTAAGTGTAGTAGAGCAAGCGAGTCAGTTCCCGCCGAGAGAGCCCATGACCGACGCCACCGATCCCGTCCCCACCGAACGCGAGCTCGCGATCCTCAAGGTGCTCTGGGAGCAGGGCGAAGCCAGCGTGCGCGAGGTCTACGAGGCGCTACGCGAGCACCTGCCCATCGTGCAGAACACCGTACAGGCCTTCCTGCGCACGATGGAAGCCAAGGGGCTGGTGACGCATCGCACCGAGGGCCGCAGCTTCATCTACCAGCCCACCACGCCGCGCGAAGACACGAACCGCTCGATGCTCTCAGGCCTGCTCGACCGCGTGTTCGACGGCGCCATGGACGAGCTGGTCGAGAACGCCTTCGCGCTGCGCCGCCCCACCGACAACGAGCTGCAGCGCCTGCGCGATCTGATCGACCAAGCCGAAGCCGCCCCCAGCAAGCGCGACGACGACGCGCCCGGAAAGGCGCCGTCATGATCGACACGCTGCTGCAACACGGCGCGCAACTGCTCGCGGGGAGCACGCTGCTGCTCGCGCTCGGCTGCGGGGCGGTCGCGCTCTCACGTCGTCCGCTGCACGCACAACGTCGCGGCGAGCTGTGCCTGCTCGCGGTGTTGCTCTTCGTGCCGGCCGCGCTGCTCCCGCTGCCGCGGCACGGTCGCGACGCGCTCAGCTCGCTCCGAGAGCTCGTCGTCCCCACCACGAGCACGACGCACGAGCTGAACACAGCACCGCTCGCGCACACGTCACCGAGTGGGAGTTCCGGCGACGCGTCCACGCACGGAGCTCACGAGGCGCGCGAGTTCGCCGGCGCTGATGGGTTCGCGAGCGCGCCGCCGCATCAACTGCCACGCGCGGACAGCTTGCCGCTCACCGTCAGCGAAGCCGCGCGCCGTCGGTCCGTGACCAGCCCCACCGTCGATGTGTTGCAGCACGGCGACACAGGCGCCGCGCTGCTCGACGACCCCTCCGTCACGACACCGCTCCTCGCCGCCACCACACTCGAAGCCGCCACCGCACTCGAAGCCGGCTCCGCCGCCACCGACTCACCGAGCGAGGCGGCCCACAGCACGCTCGTCACCCCGCGGACCCTCGCGTTGCTCTTCGTGTGCGGTGCCGCGCTCAGCATGGCGTGGCTCGCCCTCGGCATGTGGCGGCTGCGGCGCGTGCTGGCGGCCACTTCCGCAGCGCCGGCGTGGCTCTCGGAGTGGATCGCCGAGACGGCACCCGAGCTGCGCCTGCGCGTGTTGATCGGACCCGCGGCGCGCAGCCCCTTCTGCGTGGGTTTGCTGCGCCAGACGATCGTGTTGCCGCCCACGCTGCTGCACGGCGGACGTCGCGGGTTGCGCTCGGTGCTGCTGCACGAGCTCGCCCACGCGCGACACGGCGACGGCCGCGGCCGCTTGCTGCTGGCCCTCGCGCTGCCGCTGCTCTGGTTCCACCCGCTCTACTGGTGGCTGCGCAAGCGCGTGCAACTCAGTGCCGAGTTGCTCGCCGACGACCGCGCCGCTGCCGACAACCGCCCCGCCTATGCGCGTGAGTTGCTCGACCTCGTCGAACGCTTGCCGCAAACGCCTGCACTCCCCGCCGGAGCCCGCCCGGTCTTCGGCGCCCCCCACGAGTTCACACGGAGAATCGAGATGCTGCTTCAACGTCGAGATCGCTTGGACACGCGCTGCAGTGGCGTGGCCCGCGGCGCCCATTCCCTCTTCCTCGTCGGCTTGGTGATGCTCAGCAGCACCGTGTTCGGCGCCACTCCCGCGGCCGCGCAATCGGCAGACGACCTCGTCGCCCAAGCGAAGATCGCGCAGCTCAACGCCGAGCGTGACGAGCTCTCCGCCATGCTCGAAGCCATGCGCGCGGAGCTGAACGCGATGCACGCGTCGATGAGCGACATGAAGGCGCAACTCGAAGCTGAACGCGCCGCCGCGCGCGCGTCCACGGGTTCGTCGGGGAGCTTCAGTTTCGGCACGCGTCAACGCGTGCACAGCAGCGACGCCCCCGAGATCGCAGAACTGCAGAGAGCCACCTTCGAGCGTCAGCGCGCCGAGCTCGCCGCTGCGCACGCGCAACTGAGTGACTCGCAGGAGATCGCTCGGAGGGCCGCGGAGGTCGCAGCGCTCCACGGCCAGCATTTCCAGCACGCGCAGGGTCAGCGGAGCTCGCAGCAACCAGGCTTGGTGGACCCCTACGCCAACACGCCGAAGTTGCCGGGGCAGACGATCGCCGCCGTGCCTGCACCGAGCGCAGGTGGCGGGAGCGGGAGCTTCGCACACGCGCCGGTCGCGAGTTTCGGTGACGGAGGAAGTGCGGGCATGGCGCCCGCTGCTCCGGCCGTCCCCCCTGTCTCGCCAGTGGCCGCCCCGCACCCGACGCCTTCAGCGCCCCCGGTTCACCCCGCGCACCCGACGCACCCCGCCCCCGCGGCGTTCCCCGCCCCGCAGGCCCCCGCTTCGCCCGAGGCGCCCCCCCCCCGGCCGACGATCTGCAAACCGTGCTCGAGCTCGCCGACCAGTCGATCACCTTGCGCAACGAGTTGGCGCTGGCCAAGGAACAGCTGCACGCGTCGGCCAAGTTGGTGGAGCAACACCTCGCACCCAAGAGTCAGCTGCACGCCGAAGAGCTTCAGCTGCAAGGACTCGAGCTGCGACTCAAGCTCTTCGAGCGCGGCATCCACAACGAGATCGACGCGGCGCAGAACGCGCTCGAACGCGCGATGATGATGTTGGAGCTGTCCACGAAGCACGCCGACCATCTGGGTCAGTTGGGCGCTGAACACCGCGTGGAAGAGTTGCGCGCGCACGTCGACCTGCTGAAGCAACTGCTCTGACCGACCGCAGCACACGCGTCGCCTCGGGGGCGACGCGTGGAGCGCTCCTGGCGCTCAAGAGGCCCCGAGGCGCATGGAGCGGCCACTCCATGCGCCTCGTTTCATTTGCGCGGTGCGTGCGCCCGGCGCTGCGGCCGAGACCCGAGCGCGCGTGTCCCGAGGAGCGCTGCCGCCGCGCGTTCTCCCGTGCGCGTCGTTCGGCTCAGAAGTCGTCGTCGGCGATGTCGATCGTGAGCAGGCCGGTCACGAGGTCGAGGATCTCCCACGGGTCCACGCCGATGTCCACGCCGACGATGAGCAACTGGAGCCCCGCTCCGAACTCGAACTCGCCGTAGTCCGGGCCGAGCCCCGCTTCGAGCGTGACGTCGGCCACGGAGACCTCGGCACCTGACTTGGATTCCAAGCCGAAGGGCAGGCGTGGCGTGACGCGTCCGCGCGGTCCAGGCAAGCCGACATAGATCGTGGCGTAGGTGCCCACGAACACGTCGGCGAGTTCGGTGGCGCGCGCGCCGATCGCGATGCCGGGTCCCACGCGCACGCGCGCGCGCACGATGTCGAACACGTCGAAGATGCGGCTGGGGATGTAGAGCAGAGCGCCCACGACGAAGCCGTGACCCTCGTCGGCCTCCGCGGCCTCGTCGTCTTGCCAGGCCACGTTCAGCGGCGGCGGTGTCGTCGACCCGGCGAAGTCAGCCGAGAGACGAGCGCCCTTCGGTGCGGAGGCACAGGCAGCCATGGAAGCGGCCAGCAGGCCAGCGGTGATCAGGGCGCGAAGGCGCATGGCGGTCTCCATCCGTGAGGGGCACTCAGCGTGCCGCCTGGAGCCGCAACGATCAACGCTCGGGCAGCAGGCGCTGTTGCAGGAAGAGCACGCTGGCTTGCAGGAACAGCTCGCGGTTGGCGGGACGACGCAAGCCGTGCGCTTCGTCGTCGGCGAGCAGAGACCACACGTCGCGACCGTTGTCTCGCAGCGCGTTCACGATGCGCTCGGCTTCGGACACGGGGACGTGCGGGTCTTGGCGTCCGTGCGCCACGAAGAGCGGCACGCCGATCTCCTCGAGCTGGCGCCAGGGACTCAGCGCTTCGAGTTGCGCGCGCACCGCAGCGACACGTTCGTCGCCGAGCTCAGCGCGCCACAACTCCCGGTGCGACGCGCGCGTGTTCTCGAGGAAGTTCACGAAGTCACCGATGCCCGCCACCTCGATCACGGCTCGCAAGCGCGCGCTGTGGTGCACGGCCGTGGCGAGCGCGAGGTAGCCGCCGTAGCCCGAGCCGTGCAGCGCCACACGCGCGTGGTCGAGGTCGGGTTGACGCTCGATCCAGTCGAGCAAGGCGGCGACGTCGCGCACGGCGTCTTGCCGCAGCGGGCCGTCGTCGAGCGCGCTGAAGCTGTTGCCGTAGCCCTGGCTGCCGCGCACGTTGGGCGCGATCACGGCCGCGCCCAGCTCGGTGATCCAGGCTTGTTGCGTGCTGCAAAAGAGCGGACGGGCCTGCGCGCCCACACCCGCGTGCAGCGCGATCACCACGGGGAAGGGCCCCTTGCCGCGCGGCTTCCACACGAAAGCCGGGATGCGGCGCACGCCCTCGCCAGCGCTGTCGAAGGTCGGGTAGTGGATCAGTTCGGGTGACGTGAAGCTGCTCGCATCCAAGCCGCCGACTTCGCTGTTCGTCCAACGCGTGAGCTTCAGCGTGTCGCCGACATCGAGCACGTACACGTCGCCGGGGCTGCGCGCGTCGCTGAGTTCCAGTGCGAGACGTCGCGCGTCGGGGCTGAAGCGCAGCGCGGCGATGCAACGTTCGGCGACTTCGGGCACGGGGCGCAGCAGGCGTGTGGCCGTCTCCAAGATGTAGAGCCGCGACAGGCCGTTCACGTTGAAGCTGACCGCCGCGCGCTTGCCGTCGCCGGAGAGTTCGAAGTGCTCCACGTCCCACGGGAGTTCGTCGCTGAGCAGCTCGCGGCGTCCGCTCTCCAGGTCTTGCCGTGCGAGCTGACGGAACTCGCCGGCTTCATCGCTGGCCAGGAAGAAGCCTCTGCCGTCACGCGTGAAGCGTGGCGAGATGCCGAGGTAGGAGCCGGGCGCGAGGCCGCCGCCCGCCACGAGTTCGCTCTCGCCGTTGCTCAGGTCGAGCAGGTGCACCCGCGAATCGTTCGCCGCGGAGGTCTGCTCGATCAGCAGGCGGCGTCCGTCGGGTGAGAAGTCGGCGGGCGCGTAGAGCGCGCCGTCGGGCGCTTCGAACACGAGGCGCACGTCGTCGGGATCGTCGGGATCCATGAGCCAGATGTCGTTGCTCTCGCCGTCGCGACGCGAGCTGCGGAACGCGAGCCAGCGGCCGTCGGGGCTCCACACGGGCGCGCTGTCGAGCGTGTCGCCTGTGGTGAGTCGCGTGATCTTGCCGCTGCTCAGGTCGACGAGCTGCAGCGGATCGAAGGCGCTGCCGCGAGCCTCCCGCGCGAAGAGCACGCTCTCAGATCTCGGCCGACGGCGCGCATCGCGCACGGCCTCGTCGAAGAAACTGAGTTGTGTGCGCGCGCCGAGTGGCGCGTCGACCCGATGCAGTTGTGCGCTCATGCCGAAGCGCGTGACGATCAGCAGCGACTCGCCATCGGCCGTCCAATCGACGAGCGCAGCGCGGCGCACGTTGCCGTACGGACGCAAGCGCTCGACCAGCTCGCGCGGGATCACGGGCACGCCCTCGAGCTGCACCCGGCCTTCGTTGACGCTGCGCGCAGCAGGCTTGTCCGCGGACTGCGCCAAGAGCGCGGCACACAGAGCGAACGGCAGCGCAACGAGCCACGTCATCGCTTTCAAGCAGCGCTGAGCCTGCGTCGGTGCCTTCATACAGCGCGCTCCTCGAACGGGGACAGGTCCGCTTAGGTGTACCAACGCCCTTCCGTAACTCGAACAACGTGTGGCCGTCCCTGAAGCAGCACCCCGACTGACCCCCTACCCCCGCCGCAACACCAGCGTGCGACTGCGCGCAAAGGCCCACGCGATCCCGGGCAGCTTCGCGATCACGCGCGCCGCGCCCACCGCGCCGCGCACGAGTTTCGCTTTCGCGGCGCCCATGTTGCGCGTGCGGAAGTCGACTTCTTTGGCGGAGGGCACCACCTCTTCGTCGTACTTCTTGGCGATGACGAAGCCGGCGGCCTTCACGAGTTTCTCCACCGCGCCGGGGTCGAGGGCTTCCCACGGGCCCAGGTTCGGGTCGGGCGCGAGCACGTACTCGACACCACCCGGACCGCCGCGACGTGTGTGCATCCAGTTCGCGAGACCGTGGAAGCTGCTGCGGCTCACGTAGCGCAGCAAGAGCGCGCCGTCGGGGGCGAGCAGCCGGTGCAGTGTGGCGAGCAGTTGCGGGCGTTGCTCCGTCGGCAAGGCCTCGAGACGGTGCAAGACCGAGATGTGCGCGAAGCCGCCGTCGGGCAACGCGGCCTCATCGCTCGGGTCCCACACGAAGGCCTCGCCTTTCACCGTGGGGAAGGAGCGCTTGAGCGCGAAGGCGGCGACCTCGGGGCTCAGCTCCAGCGTGCACCAGCGGTGGTCGCGGTGTTGGCGGCTCATGGCGCCGGTGAACAGGCCGTGCACCGGCAACACGTCGAGCCAGCGCGGGGCGTTCTCGGCGGGTGTGCCTTCGTCGACACGCGGGGACAAACGCTCGGCGGCTTGCAGCGCGGCTTCCATCTCCCACGGGCGCGCCTTGTTGTAGCGGTTGCCGTTGAGCACGCGCGCTTGCTGGTAGTTGCGGATGAGTTCCAGCGACCAGTCGTCGGGCTTCGGCGAGCTCGGGATCGGTTCGCCGCCGAAGTGGTTCCAGTGCACGACGTGATCGAAGGGGCGTCGACGCGGAGCCTTGGTGGGATAGGTCGCCGGCCAACCCACGGCGAGCGCGCCCACGACTTCGCGGTCGGCGGGCAGGCCGAGGATGCGACCGACTTCCGGGCGCGGACCGAGTTGGTTGATCCAGAAGGTACCGAGCCCGAGCGCGTGCGCAGTCAGCGACATGTTCTGCAGCGCCGCTGCCGACGACTGCACGTTGGCGTGACCCTCTTCGCTGTACTCCTTGCCATAAGCCACGAAGATCGTGATCGGCGTGGCGAGCACTTGCAGCGACAGGCGCCCGAGTTGCTCGCGCTGCTCGGGTTCATCGACCACCACGAAGTCCCACATCTGCAAGTTGCACGAGGTCGGCGCGATGAGCGCGGCGTCGAGCAACTCGAGCACCATGGCGCGCGGCACGGCGCGCGCGGGATCGAAGCGCCGCGTGGTGCGACGCTCGTAGAGCACCTCCCAGAAGTCCATCGGCGCGCGCTGCGGAAAGCGCCCGTGTGACGCGCCAGCCGGCGGCGCATCAGGTTGCTCGCCTGGGCGCGACACGCGGTGCTCGCCGGCGATCTCGGCGGCGGCACGGATCTCGGCGTCGCTGGGGCCCTCCGACTTGGCGGGCTCCGAGTGGGCCGACGAATCGGCGGCGGGCGGCTGGGCGTCGTCGGCAGACATGCGCTCAGAGGTTATCCCGCAGAACGCGTCGAGACGAACGCGCAACTCGCGCGACGAGCGCCTGCAGCCACGCGCGACGCCCGCAATGCGAGCCGGGGACGGGCGCACTCAGCGAAGACGCGCCGAGCTGGAGCGCCTCGCACGGCGGCGCGCCCGGCCGAAGCTCGGGCACGCCGCCGCCAGTGCAACCGCTCAGAGCGCCGACTCGATGCTCTTCACCTGCACCTCGACGTCGCCGCCGGGCAGCTCGAGCGTCGCGCTCTCGCCGGCCTTGGTGCCGAGCAGACCAGCTGCGACCGGCGCCTTGTAGGAGATCACGCCGTCGGCGAGGTCCCAGGGACCGAGGATCTTCACGACCTTGGTCTTGCCGCCTTCGTCGTAGGTGACCTGCATGCCAGGCGCGGCCACGCCCTCTTCGACCTCTTGCTCCTCGATGAGGCGCGCGAGCTTGAGCTCGGCTTCCATCGCGGCGGCCTTCTCGGTGAGCTGACGTTGCTGCTCGATGGCCGCCGTCCACTCGTAATTCTCCGAGAGGTCGCCGAAGGCCGCGGCCTTGCCGATGACCTCGGAGTTCTCGGGGATCTTCTCGTCGATGAGCGTGCGGTACTCGCGCTCGCGACGCGCCAGGCCCTCGCTCGTGACGTAGATGAAGTTGTCCTCCCAGAACGGCGTGTCGTCGCGCGGCACGAGGTCGGGGAAGCGCTCGTTGCAAGCCAGCGCGAAGCCCGCCGTGATCGACGAAGGCATCGTGCGGCAGCGCGCGAGCACGCTCATCGCCACCGTCATCTCCTTCTTGGTGGCTTCCTTGCCGAAGCGTTGGCCGAGCGCGCTCTTCTTGAGGAAGAGCAGGTCTTCGACACCTTCGACAGCCTTGCGTGCTTCGCGGTCGTCACGCGCGGCGAGCGGCGCCTGCGTCTCCGCGAGGTGCAGCAAGCCCATCACGACCTCGGTGAGCGTGAGGCTGTTCTCCACCTTGTCGAACATGCCGGCGGCGAAGCGCTTGGAGAGGCGCAACACGGCGTCGACTTGACGACTGGGGAACATCAGGAAGATGCGGAAGCGGTTCGAGACAGCGTCGCCGCGACCTTCCTGCACCATCTTCTCGGAGACCAGGTCGAGCACTTGCGGCGGCAAGTCGGCGAGCTGACCCACGAGCGCGTCGGACCACAGTTGCGGTTCAGCGGCCACGAAAGCCAACCAGGCTTCGCGACGCAGCGGCGGCGGCTTGAGCGACTTGAGCACCGGGCCGAGGCCTTCGGGCGAACGCGCGATCTCGGCCACCAACTCGCCAGCCTTCTCGATCGGCCAGCGCTCGTGTTTCACGAGCAGCAGCGCGGCTTCGATGCGCTCCACGGCGTTGCCGTTCTCGGGATCCTCGAGCTGCGGTTCGAGCGCGTCGATCATCTCCTTGGTGACGCCGTCGGTGGCGTCGAGGCCGAGCGGACCGCGCACCACGCCGAGCAACTCACCCAGGCCCGTGACCTTCTCGAGCTGCTGGCGAATCTCTTCCTCGGGCGACAGCGCGCGCTTGCGCAGGATGAACACCGGACGCGCCGGGTTCTCCACGGCCAGGTAGGGATCGCGCGAGGCGGCGGTCTTGGCCTTGCGCCACCAACTCGCCCAGCTGCTGGCCTCGATCACGGTGCCACACAAGCGCTCCTTGATCTCCTTGGCGCCCGCCTTGTTCTTGTGCAAGCGCGCCACGGCGCGCACGAGCAAGGAAGGATCGTCCACGGCTTCTTGCTTGAGACCGTCGAGGTCCACGAGCAAGCGCGCGCGCAGGTCGTTGAGTGCGAGCGGCTCGAGCACGTCGAGCCCGGTGGTGAAGGGCATGTCGCGCGCGCGACCTTCGCTCGTGAACGTGACCTCGAAACTCTCTTCGTGCAGACGCAGTCCGGTGATCACGCCCTCGCCCCAACCGGAGCGGTGGTACACGGGCGAGCCGGGCAGCAGTCGCAGCAAACGCTCGAAGCGCTCCAGCCCCTCGATCGGGTCCATGCCCTCGATGTCGGAGATGCGCAGGAAGAGCTCGTACCACTCTTCGTTGCCGTAGGCCTTCTTGAGCGTGGTGCTGGCCACGTCGAGCAGATCCATGTTGGCCGGACGGTGCGGACCGAGCGCCGCCAGCACGGGCAACAACTCGCCGTGACGGTCGGTCTTCTGCAAGGCCTCGAGCAGCAGGTTGAGCAACGAACCCGCGCTGTTGCGACGCGCCGCCTCAGGCAACACCTCGAGCGCGCGCAGGTAGATGTCGGCGGGCGGCGGATCGGCGAGCGACTCGAGCCACACCGACTCGAGCGCTGCGGTGCCGTCTTCAGCGGCGGAGAGAAGCGGATGAGTCGAAGAGCTGGGGGAAGCGACGGCGTCACTCATGGTTACTGAGAATCTCGCGGCTGATCACAATGCGTTGGATTTCGGACGTTCCTTCACCAATCGTGCAGAGCTTCGCGTCGCGCCACATGCGCTCCACGTGGTACTCGTTGGTGAAGCCGTAGCCGCCGTGGACTTGGATGGCGTCGAAGGTGACGCGCATCGCCATCTCGCTGGCGAAGAGCTTCGCCATGGCGGCTTGGGTGGTGTAGGGCTGTTGGGCGTCTTTGAGCTGCGCGGCGTTGCGGATCAGCGCACGCGCGGCTTCGATCTGCACGGCCATGTCGGCCAGCTTGAAGGCCACGGCCTGCTTCTTGGCGATCGGCTTCCCGAAGGCTTCGCGCTCCTTGGCGTAGGCCAGGCTGCGTTCGTAGGCGCCCTCGGCCAGGCCCAAGGAGAGCGCGGCGATGCCCACGCGCCCGCCGTCGAGCGTCTTCATGAAGTTGGGGAAGCCGGCGCCGACCTCGCCGAGCACTTGGTTCGCGGGGATGCGGCAGTCCACGAAGGTGAGCTCGCCCCAGTCGGAGCCGCGCATGCCGAGCTTCTCGTCGCCCTTGTGGATCTCGAAGCCGGGCGTGTCGCGTTCCACGATGAAGCTCGTGATACCGCCGCGCGTGCCCTTGCTCTTGTCGGTGACGGCCGTGGCGATGAAGGTGCCGGCGTAGTTCGCGTTGGTGATGAAGATCTTGCTGCCGTTGAGCACCCAGTGGTCGCCGTCTTGCACGGCGCGCGTTTGCGTGCCGCCGCTGTCGGAGCCGGCGTTGGCTTCGGTGAGACCGAAGGCGCCCAGCTTGCGGCCGCTGGCGAGGTCGGGCACGTACTTGGCGCGCTGCTCGTCGGTGCCGAAGGCGTAGATCGGCCAGGTGCACAACGAAGTGTGCGCGGCCACGCCGAGCGCGGTGCTGCCGCAGACCTTGGCGAGCTCTTCGATCACGAGCACGGCGGTTTGCGTGTCGACACCCGCGCCCTCGAACTCTTCGGGGATCGGCAAGCCGAGCAGCCCCAGCTCGGCCATCTTCTTGAAGCTCTCGATCGGAAAGCGACGCTCGCGGTCGATCTCGATCGCTTGCGGGAGCAGTTCCTTGTTCGCGAAGTCGCGGACGGTCTCCACCATCATCTGCTGGATGTCGGTGAGGCCGCCGAGTTCGGTGGTGCTCATCAGAGTTGGTCCACGCTGAAGCCGTCGTTACCCGAGCGGCGGGAGGAAGATTTCGAGGTCGAGTTGGAGCTGTCGTCGGCGTCGTCGGCGCCATCGAGGAAGTCACGTGAGCGCGAAGACGAGACCCAGTCGATCAGCGCCTGCCGCGAGAACTTCCATTCACGGCCGACCTTGCGTCCGGGCACGTCGCCCTCGCGTAACACCTTGCTGAAGGTCTTCACGCTGACGCCGAGGAAGGCCGCCGCGCCGTCGATGTTCAGGATCTCCTGATTCGGCATCGGCGTCGGCGTTGTCTTGCGGGACGAGTTGGGCATCAAACAGACTCCGTGGCCGCGCGGCGTCGCGCGACTTCTTCGCGGATGTAAGCGACGAGTTCGTCGAGCCGGCTGCCGGGGCCGAACAGTTGACCCACGCCGGTCTCGGCCAGCGCCGTCATGTCGCTCTCGGGGATGATCCCGCCGCCCGTGAGCAGCACGTTGTCGGCGCCTGCGTCGCGCAGCAGTTGTTGCACGCGCGGGAAGAGCGTCATGTGCGCGCCGGAGAGCACCGAGAGGCCCACGGCGTCGACGTCTTCTTGCACCGCCATCTCGGCGATGGCTTCGGGCGTCATGTGCAGACCGCCGTAGATGACTTCCATGCCGGCGTCGCGCAAACCCGCGGCGACGACCTTGGCGCCGCGATCGTGACCGTCGAGGCCGGGCTTCGCGACGAGCACGCGGATCGGTGTGGTGTTCGCGTTGTCGCTCATGGCGTGTCCTCCGCGAGCAGCGTGTCGCTGAGCGCCCAGGCGCTGGCGTGCGCGGCGTTCTGCGCGATCGGTTGCGCGAGCAACTCGGCGAGGCGCGCGGCGAGCCCGCGTTCCTGCCAAGCGGCCACGAGCAGACGCGCTTCCACGAGGCGTTGCACGCGGCGTTCGAGGTTGTCGCGGCGGCGCGCGGCGAGGCGGCCGTCGGCTTGGCGCGCGGCGCACTCGGCGTCGAGCGCGGCGGCGAGTTCGGGGATGCCCGCGCCGGTGGAGGCGCTCGTCTCGAGGATCACGGGCAGCGGCGCGCCGCTGGTGCGCAGGGCGAGCGCGTCTTCGAGCTCGGCACGCAAGCGTTGCGCGCCCGGCAGCTCGGCCTTGTTGAGCACGTAGACGTCGGCGGCTTCGAGCAGCCCGGCCTTCATGGCCTGGATCGTGTCGCCGCCGCCGGGATGCAGCACGACCAACGTGAGGTCGCTGCTGCGCGCCACGTCGACCTCGCTCTGCCCGACGCCCACGGTTTCCACGAGGATCAGGTCGCGGCCCGACAAGTCGAGCACGTCGGCGAGATCATCGGTGGCGCGCGCGAGACCACCGAAGGCGCCGCGCGTGGCCATCGAGCGGATGAACACGCCGGGGTCGAGCGCCAGGCTCGTCATGCGCACGCGGTCGCCGAGCAAGGCGCCGCCGCTGAACGGGCTGCTGGGATCCACCGCCAAGATGCCGAGCGTGCGGTCGCTCGTGTCGCGCACGTGCCGCGCCAACGCTTCCACCAAGGTGGACTTGCCGGCGCCGGGCGGCCCGGTGATCCCGAGGCGACGCGCCCCACCGAGCTCGGCGGCGAACTCCGCGTGCGCAGTGGCGAAACGCGGATCCCCACGCTCGGCCCAGCTCATCAGGCGCGCCACGGCGCGGGCCTGAGAAGCACGGGCTTCAGCGACGAGATCGAGGTTCGCCACGGTCATGGTCACCCGAGCAAGTCGCGTGCGATGACGATGTTCTGCACTTCGGTCGTGCCCTCGTAGATCTCCGTGATGCGCGCGTCGCGGAAGTAGCGCTCCACGGGGAACTCGGTGGTGTAGCCGGCGCCGCCGTGGATCTGCACCGCTTCGTCGGCCGAACGATTGCTCAACGTGGACGCGATCAGCTTGGCTTGCGCAGCGATGCGCGTGTGCGGCTCGCCGGCGTCGCGCAAGAAGGCTGCCTTGTGCGTGAGCAGGCGCGCCGCCTCCAGCTCGGAGGACATCTGCGCGAGCTTCCACTGGATCGCCTGGAAGGAACCGAGCGGGCGACCGAACTGCTCACGCTCGTTGGCGTACTTGATCGACGCATCGAGGCAGGCTTGCGTGATGCCGAGCGCTTGCGCCGCGATGCCGATGCGCCCGCCGTCGAGCGTGTTGAAGGCGATCTTGAGACCTTGGCCCACATCACCCAGCAGGCACTCGGCGCCGACCTTCACCTTGTCGAGCATGATCTCCACGGTGCTGCTGCTGCGGATGCCGACCTTCTCCTCGACCTTGCCCACCGAGAAGCCTTCGCTCTTGGTGTCCACGAGGAAGGCCGAGATGCCTTCGGGGGCGCGCGCGAACACGATGATCATGTTCGCGTGGCTGCCCGAGGTGATCCACAACTTGGCGCCGTTGAGCACCCAACCGTCGCCATCGGGGGTGGCTTTGCAGGTGAGCGCGGCGGCGTCGGAACCGGCGTTGGCTTCGGAGAGCGCGTAGGCCCCGAGCACTTCGCCGCTGGCCAACTTCGGCAACCACTTCTGCTTCTGCTCGTCGGTGCCGAAGCGCACGAGCGGGCCGGAACACAGGCCGTTGTGCACGGAGATGGTCACGCCCATCGAGGCGCACGCAGCGCTGATCTCTTCGACCACGATGCACTGCCCGAGCGTGCCGAGTTCGCTCCCGCCGTACTTCTCGGGCACGAGCATGCCGGCGAAACCGAGCTCGGCAGCCTGCCGGAACTCTTCGACGGGGAAGCGATGCTCCCGGTCGCGCTCGCCCGCCGTGGGTGCGACCACGGCTTGCGCGAAGTCGCGCGCCATCTGGCGGATCAGTTGCTGCTCTTCGGTGAACTGGAAGTCCATGCGGGGCTCAGTCGTAGCTGTAGAAGCCGCGGCCGGTCTTGCGGCCGAGGTGCCCCGCCGCGACCATCTTGCGCAGCAGCGGGCTGGGTCGGTACTTGCTGTCACCGAGATCGCGGTGCAGCACTTCCATGATGCTCAGGCACACGTCGAGGCCGATCAGGTCGGCCAGCGCGAGCGGTCCCATCGGGTGGGCCATGCCGAGCTTCATGATCTCGTCGATGCTCTCCTTGGTGGCCACGCCTTCCATCAAGCACGTGACGGCTTCGTTGATCATCGGCATCAGGATGCGGTTCGACACGAAGCCCGGGAAGTCGTTGGCCGGGACGGCGATCTTGCCGAGCGCTGCGCTCAGCTCGTTCACCGTGTCGGTGGTGGCGTCACTGGTGTCGAGGCCGCGCACGACCTCCACCAACTTCATCACCGGCACCGGGTTCATGAAGTGCATGCCGATCACCTTGTCGGGGCGCGACGTGGCCGCGGCCAGACTCGTGATCGAGATGCTCGAGGTGTTGCTGGCCAGGATCGTGTCGGCCGGCGTGATGTCGTCGAGCTGCTTGAAGATCGCCGACTTGATCTCGAGGTTCTCGGACACGGCTTCCACGACCAGTTGCGCGTCGGCGCAATCACCGAGCTGCGTGCTGGTCTTGATGCGGCCCAAGATCTTCGGCACTTCGGCTTCGTCGAGCTTGCCCTTCTTGACGACGCGACCGAGGCTCTTCTCGATGCCGGTGAGCGCGGCGGCCAAGCGGCCCTCGTCGAGATCCACGAGACACACCTGACGCCCCGACGACGCGCACACTTGCGCGATGCCGTTGCCCATCGTGCCGCAACCGATCACCGCGACACGCGTGATGTCAGCTCCTGCGCTCAGGCCCTGTTCGCTGCTCATCCCGGGAGCACCTCCACGCTCATGGCCACGGCGTTGCCGCCGCCGAGGCACAAGGTGGCGAGGCCGTTCTTGCCGCCGCGCGCGCGCAACGCGTGGATCAGCGTGGTGAGCACGCGCGCGCCCGAGGCGCCGATCGGGTGGCCCAGCGCCACGGCGCCGCCGTTCACGTTGACCTTCTCCGCGGGCACGTCCCAGATGTTGCGCACGGCGCAGCACTGCGTGGCGAAGGCTTCGTTGAGTTCGATCAGGTCGTAGTCGGCCATGCTCGCGCCGGTGCGCGCGTTCAACTTCTTGACCGCTTCCACGGGCGCCATCATGACCCACTTGGGATCCATGCCGCCGGTGGCGTAGCCGGTGATCTTCGCGAGCGGCTTCACGCCGAGCTGCGCGGCCTTCTCGGCGGACATCACGACCGTGGCCGCGGCGCCGTCGTTGATCGAGCTGGCGTTGCCGGCCGTGACCGTGCCGCCGTCGCGCTGGAAGGCGGGACGCAACTTGCCGAGCCCTTGCGCCGTGACGTCGTCGCGCGGGCCTTCATCGGTGTCGAAAGACCACGGGTCTTTCTTGCGCGGCTTGATCTCGACGGGCGCGATCTCGGCCTTGAAAGCGCCTGAGTTGATCGCCTCGACCGCGCGACGGTGGCTCTCGGCGGCCCATTCATCCTGCGCTTCGCGACTGACCTCGTACTTCTCACTCACGGCTTCGCCGGTGAGGCCCATGTGCATGTCGTAGTAAGGATCCCAGAGGCCGTCGGCGATCATCGAGTCGATGATCTCCGCGTGACCGAGGCGCATGCCGTCGCGCGCTTTCGGCACGATGTACGGCGCGTTGCTCATCGACTCCATGCCACCGGCGAGCACGACTTCGCTGTCGCCGCACTTGATCGCCTGCGCGGCGAGCATCACGGCCTTCAAACCGGATCCGCAGACCTTGTTGATCGTGAGCGCGGCGGTGTGATCGGGGATGCCAGCGGCGCGCGACACTTGCCGCGCGGGCGCCTGGCCGAGGCCGGCGCCGAGCACGTTGCCCAGGATCGTTTCGTCGATCTGCTCAGGCTGAAGACCTGCGCGGCGAATCGCTTCGCTCGCGGCGAAGGTGCCGAGCTGCGGAGCGGTGAAGCCGGCGAGGCTTCCCTGGAACTTGCCGATCGGGGTCCGGCAGGCACTGGCGATCACGACGTCGGTCATCGGGAGACGCATCCGTGGTGGGGAGAGTGGTCATGCGGCATCGGGCATTCGTCCGGCAAAGGACTTTTCGAGCACCCACAAAGACCGCGCATGATATCGGAAGCGCCCCCCCGCCGCCACGCTCGGGGCGGGGCTCTACGAGGTCGCCGAGGGCCCGCCTGGCGGCGACTCAGCGGCGCCCCCGCCAGCGGATCAGCGTGATCTCCGGCCGGGCGCCGAGGCGCAGCGGCAGGATCAGCGCGCCCAGACCCCGGTTCACGTGGAGACGTCCACCGCCGGGTAGCCGGTGGGTGCCCTGAGCCGGGACACCCTCACGAGTGAGGTGGCCCGACCAAGGGGCCCGCAGCTGGCCACCATGCGTGTGGCCACAAAGCACGAGCTCGAAGCGCCCCGGAGGCAGGCGTTCGGCCACCGCCGGGTGATGACACAGCAGCACCGCCGGCGGATCGACGGGCAGCCCCGCGCAGGCTCGGTCGAGGTCGGCGCCACGCCCCTCTTCGATGTCGGCGAGCCCTACGAGCGCCAGACGTGCGCCGCCGTGTTCGAGCAGCACGTGTTCGTCGTGCAGGACGCGCACGCCTTGCCGCGCGAGACGGCGCGCCAGCTGCGCCTCGCGTCGTCCGCGCGAGTCGTGATTCCCGAGCACGGCGTAGGCGCCGAGCCTGCGCGGCATGCGCGCGAAGAAGCGCCCGAGCAAGTCGAGGTCGGCGAGCTCGTCGGTGAGGAAGTCGCCGGTGAACACGAGCACGTGCGGATCGCACGCGGTCACGAGTTCGACCACGGGCTGCAGCGTGGCTTCGTCGAGGAAGGGGCCGGCGTGCAGGTCGCTGAGTTGCACGAGGCGCAGCTCGGTGTCCGGCGCGGCGTACGCCTCGGCGTCGAGCTCCACGTGTTCCACACGCACCTGCCGCGCGAGCAAGGACGTGTAGAGCGCGCGCCCGCTGAACAAGCGCGTGGCACACCAACGCAAGGCCGCGCGCCAGGCCAAGGACACACGTGAGTAGCGCCGCGGTGCCTTAGAGACGTCGAGCACGCGGCGGCTACTCGAGGTTCGTGTGACGCGCGCCCAGGTCGTGCTCGGTGGCGCCCAGCCGTTGGATCATGTCCACCGACGCTTCGTCGAGGAAAGCCAGCGCCGACACTTCGAAGAGCGTGCCGAGCGGGAAGCGTTCGCCGCCCATGGGAACGTTGAGCTCCACGGTGACGTCGGCCACGTCGAAGGTGCGTGCGGGCTTGCGCGTGACGACGAGCACACGCGAGCCGCCTTGCCGCGCCGTGTGCATCAAGGAGAGCACCGTGGGTGTGGTGCCCGAACCCGTGACCGCCACGAGCGCGTCGTGTTCACCGAGGCGCGGCACGGTGGAGTCGTCGAGCGCCCAAGTGGCCAACCCCATCTGCCCCAGGCGACGCGCGAACGCCGAAGCCATCATGCCCGAGCGTCCGCGCCCCGCGACCACGATCTGACGCGCGGCGAGCAAGCTCTGCACGAAGTCTTGCTGCACCTGCGGATCGATGGAGAGCACCGCGCGCTGCACGCTCTCGGCGTAGAAGCGCGCACGCGCCTCGCGCTCTCGAGCCCACCCTTCGCTGCCGGGAGGCGCGCCTTCGTTGTGCTTCAGAGCAGGGTCCACTGCAGGCGGTCCTCGTTGAACAACGTGCCTTCGCGACAGGCCAACTCGTAGGTGTGACCGTCGGCTTCGGTGTCGCAAGCGACGGCCACGGCGCACCCGTTGCAGACCGCGTAGCCGCAGCCCATCACGGTTTCCAGGCTGGCGCGCGCTGCCACCCCCGCCTCGCGCGACACGTCGCCCACGGCTTCCATCATCGGCTCGGGGCCGCAACTGAGCACGAGCTGCGCGGCGTGTTGCGCGAGATGTCCGCGCAAGGCCTCGTGCACACGACCGGTGAAGCCAGCGCTGCCGTCGTCGGTGCACAACTGCACTCGGCAACCCGCGTTGGACAGCCGATCGGCGAGGCTCAAGCGGTCGGCGGTGCGCGCACCGAAGATCACCAGGCTGCTCTGCGCGCGCGGGTCGCCACGTCGCGCCCAACGTTCGATCAAGAACAGGAACGGCGCCACGCCGTAGCCGCCGGCCACCGCCACGATGTCGTTCTGCGGGAGCTGCTCGTCGATGGAGTGTCCGAGCGGACCCACGAGTCGCGCTTCTTCGCCCGGCTGCAGCGAGCACAAGAGCGAGGACCCGCGCCCCACCGGCATGATCAGGAACTCGGCTTGCTGGCTGCCGTCGTCGCCGCGTTGCCATCCGAGGATGCTGAAGGGACGCGGCAGCAGCGGGAAGTCGGCGTGGCGCGTGCTGAGCATGGCGAACTGCCCCGGCGCCGCTTCGGGCACGGAGCTCGGCACGTCGAAACGCAGCAGATGACAGCCGCCGCGCACGACCTCGTTGCTCACGAGCCGCGCGGTGGCGCTGGCCATGCGTGGCTCGGGCGACGCGTTCGCGCCGGGTGTCGGTGGTGTGCTCGCGGTGGCAGACATCTCGGCGCGGATCCTATCATCTGCGCAGCCCGTCCCCGCCCCGACCGCGAGCCTCGCCGCCGCGCCGCCTTCATGACTGTCCTCGCCGCTGGCATCGTGTTGCACCGCCCCGGGCCCGACGGCCCGCAACTGCTCTTGCTGCGCAACCGTGACAACGGTCACTGGGGTCTCCCCAAGGGTCGCCGCGACGAGGGCGACGCGCACGAGATCGCCACCGCGCAGCGCGAAGTGCTCGAGGAAACCGGCTGGGACGGACTGCGCCTGCACCGCGCCTTCCGCGTGCAGCAGGAGTACGTGGTGCGAGGCAGCTCCGACGACGGCCGACTCAAGCGCGTGGTGTACTTCTTGGCCGCAGCCCCGGGCGAACGCCCCACACTCTCCGAAGAGCACGAGTCGTGGTGCTGGGCGGGCGCCGAGGAGCTGGAAGAGCTGCTGGCTTACGAGAAGTTGCGCGAGGTCGCGCGGGCCGCGGTCGCAGCACTCACTCCGGCCACAGCGTGACGCTCCACGCGCCTTACTTCCTGTTCCTCGCCATCGTGCTGGCCTGGAACTTGTGGGCGGCTCGCGGCGCGCGCGGCTTCGAGCGCTGGACGATCCTGCCGCTGCAGCTCGCGCTCACGGTCGTGCTGCTGCGCGATCGTTTCTTCATGGAGCAACCGGCGTGGCTGCTCGCGCCGGGCGTGGCGCTGCTGTTCCCTGCGCTCTTCGCGCTGGGTCTGTTGCAGAACGGGCGCGTCTGGCGCACGCGCGGCGAACCACGTCTCACGGAGTTCGCTCTGCTGGCCTTCAACTTGGTGGTGGGAGCGTGCGTCGCGCTGGTGGCGGCAGAGAGCGCGGGCTGGTCGAGCGGGCCGAAGGGCGCGGTGCTGCTGGCCGACTACGCCTTGCTGCAAGACCTGCTCGGTCACCGGCTCGCGCATGAGTGGACGCTTTGCTGGCACCTCCCTTTCCTGTTCCGACGTCGGGCGCCGAGCACGCTGCCCGGCGCCTTCATGGGTCTGTTCCCCGCGGCGCTCGCCGCCTTCTCCGTGATCTTGCTCGGGGCCTTGCTCGGCAGCAGCGCGCACGTCATCGAGAGCTTCGCGAGTGAACCGCAGGCGTCGCCCCGTGTGCAGATCCCCACGGGTGTCTGGATGCGTGCTGACGAAGCCAGCGCGAGTGCTCCGCCCGGAGCGTTGCAGGCTTGGGTGCTGCCCGCCGACCACAGCGGAAACGGGCTGCCCGAGGTGGCGCCGGACACACTCGTGCTCGCCTTGCGCGCGCCCGAGTCATGGACGCGCGAGCGCCCCGAAGCCGCGCTCGCCGCCGACGTCTTCCGCACCGGTGCGCTGCGCCTCGCCGCACGCCTGCGTCCGCGCCTGCTGCTGCCTTACCCCGAACCCGACGGCGAAGGCACCGCCTTCTTCGGCCCCGACATCACGCCCGAGCAGTGGGCCACGTGGCTGCAGTCCACGCGCGCCGCGCTGCGTGAGGTCTCACCGAACTCGCTGCTGGGCGTGCGGCTCGCCAGCACTTCCCCGCGCGGCCGACGCTTGTTCAGCGCCTTCGCCACCACACCCGACTGCGTGGACGTGCTCGGACCACGGCTCTCGGTGGGCGGCGTCGCGCCTGCTGCCGCAGGCTTCGCGGCCGCCACGCTCGACACCTGGGAAGAGTGGTCGGCGGACCTCGTCGAGCCCCCGGCACTTTGGATCTTGGCCGCCGGACTCTCCCCGCTGGCTTACGGCGAGCGCGCTCAGGAACAGTTCCTGCTCGGTGTCCTGGCGCGCGCCGAGACGCGAGGCGGGATCGAGGCGGTGTTGCTCGACGGTTGGCGCGATCGCGGACGCACGCGCGGGTTGTTGCGCGCCGACGGCAGCTCGAGACCCGCCGGAATCGCGGTCGCCGAGCGGCTCTCCTCGCAAGGCGCGCGACGCGGTCGCTAACATGCCGCGGCGCTGTCGGCTCGTGGGCCGACGGAGCGCTGTTGCTCCCCCACTCGCTTTCTCCGTCAGGTTGCCATGAGTCGCTACGCACGTGCCTTCGCCGAGGTCCTCGCCCCGCTGGTCGAGGCGCCCGCCGAGGAACTGACTCCGCTCATCGGCGCGCCGCCGCGCCCCGAGATGGGCCAGCTCGCCTTCCCGTGTTTCGGTCTGGCCAAGACGCGTCGTACCTCGCCGGTGGCGATCGCGACCGAGCTCGTGGCGCAGCTCGCGGAGAGCACGCACAACGTGGCGTGGATCGAGTCGGTGAGCGCCGCGGGACCGTACGTGAACCTGCACCTGTGCGCCGCCGCCGTCGCGGCCGAGGTCTTGCCCGACGTGCTCGCTGCGGGCGCCGCGTTCGGCGGCTCCACGCACGGCGGCGGTCGCGCCGTCACCGTGGACTACTCGTCGCCGAACATCGCCAAGAGCTTCGGCGTGCACCACTTGCGCAGCACCGTCATCGGCCACGCACTCGTGGGCATGTTGCGCGCCGCCGGCTACCGCCCCGTGGGCATCAACCACTTGGGCGACTGGGGCACACAGTTCGGCCAGCTGCTCGCCATCTGGCAAGACGAGGGCGACGAAGAACGACTCGCCAAGGAAGGCATCGACTACCTGCTCGAACTCTACGTGGAGTTCAACCGGCGCAAGGAAGAGAAGCCCGAGCTGCAAGAGCGCGCGCGCGAGTGTTTCAAGTCGCTGGAACAGGGCGACGCCGAAGCGCGGCGATTGTGGGCGCTGTTCCGCGCCACGTCGCTGCGCGAGTTCGAGCGTGTCTACGCCATGCTCGGCATCGAGTTCGACAACACCGCCGGCGAGAGCTTCTACGAAGACAAGATGCCCGCCGTGGTCGAGGAGCTGGAGAGCAAAGGCCTGCTCGTGGAGAGCGAAGGCGCCACCGTGGTGGACCTCGAACCCTACGAGCTCGGGGCCGCACTGATCCGCAAGGCCGACGGCTCCACGCTCTACCTCACGCGCGACCTCGCGTCGGCCGAGTGGCGTCACAAGACCTTCGACTTCGCGCGTTCGCTCTACGTGGTCGGCGGCGCGCAGGCGCTGCACTTCGCGCAACTCAAGAAGGTGCTCGAGTTGCTCGGTCGCGACTGGCACGAGCTCGTGGAACACGTGCCCTTCGGCTTGATGCGCTTCAAGGACCGCAAGATGAGCACGCGCAAGGGCGACATCATCCGCCTGGAAGACGTGCTGCTGCGCGCCGTGAAGCTCGCGCGAGAGACCATCGAGTCCGGCGCGGAGGAAAAGGGCCGCGCGCTGCCACCCGACATCGACGAACTCGCGCATCGCATCGGCGTGGGCGCCGTGGTCTTCAACGACCTCAAGAACCGTCGTCAGCGCGACGTGGTCTTCGATTGGAACGAGGTGCTCTCCTTCGAAGGCGAGACCGGCCCGTACCTCCAATACACCGCGGCGCGCATCGGCTCGATGATCGAGAAGGCCGACGCAGCACCGAGCGCCGAGCTGCACACCGAGCTGCTCGTCAGCGAGGAAGAGCTCGCCGTGCTGCTCGCCGTCGACGGATTGCCCGGCTGCCTGCTGCGCGCGCTCAAGGCCTGCGAACCCTCGATCGTGGCCGACACGCTGCTCGACATCGCCGCGCGCTTCTCCACCTTGTATGCACGCCGCGACGCCGACAACCGTCGCGACTGGCAAGTGCTCACCGACGATCCCGCGTTGAGTGCGGCTCGCCTCGGCCTGGCGAGCGCGGTCCGCACGGCGCTCGTGAACGGACTGGGCTGGTTGGGTGTCCCCGTGCCGGATCGGATGTAGGCTGTCAGGGTCTGTGCCCTGGCACACCCGCTTCTCGCTTCCACCCCGACCTCCGAGCCGGCTCCATGCAAGACATCGAACAGCACATCCGCGACATCCCCGACTTCCCGAAGCCCGGGATCATGTTCAAGGACATCACGCCGCTGCTGGGCAACCACACCGCCTTTCAGCGCAGCATCGAGGAACTCGGCAAGCTCACGGCTGATGTGAAGTGCGACGCAGTGATCGGCATCGAGTCGCGCGGCTTCCTGTTCGGCACCGCGCTCGCGCTGGCGAAGGGCGTGGGCTTCGTGCCGATTCGCAAGCCCGGCAAGCTCCCCGCCGACGTCGTGCGCCAGGAATACAGCCTGGAGTACGGCACCGACGCGATCGAGATGCATCGCGACGCCTTGCAGAGCGGCCAATCCGTCATCGTGATCGACGACCTGATCGCCACCGGCGGCACCGCTGCAGCAGCCTGCGACCTCGTGGAATCCGTGGGCGCGCAAGTGTCTGCACTCGGCTTCGTGATCGCGCTCGACTTCCTTCCGTGGCAAGACAAGTTGCCCGGCCGCGACGTGCGCGCACTTCTCAGATATTCCTAGTCGGCTCTCAAGTCACTCGATTCCGAGCCGGAAGAGAGAGCGTGCTGGCGAAGGCGATCTGACCCCGCTTGCGCCGCCAGATTCGCGACCTATTCTTTCCTCCACCCGATCCCGGCCCGAAGCCGATAGTAGAGGAATCCTCCCATGACCCCTGCGACGAGCACCCCGATGTCGAACCGCTTCAAGCAGAAGCTGAAGGAGATCCGCGACGAGTCTGAACGGCGCGCTGTGGTCTCTCACAAAACCCGCACGGATGAAGATCTGCACCGCTCTGAGAAGACGGTGAAGTCCTTCGAGTTCCGTGAACGCGTGGAAGCTGTGATCGAGGAGCTCGTGATCAATTTCCAGGCCGAGGCCCCCGGCTTCGTCCTCACACGTGGATTCTTCGAAGGCAAGTACATGCTCGCCATGCGCCTCGAGGAACAACTGGTCAACGAAGACGGCAAACCCGGCCAGTACTTCTCGCGCCTGGTGTTCTTGCTCGACCCGCACAGCGAAGACGACACCTTTGCTGTCGAGTGCCGCAAGACGATCCGCAACCGCGACAGCGAAACGCTCTCGCGCGCCGGAGCCATGGCCACGGAAGAGATGTCCACCTACTCCGAGTTCGTCGAGCAGCAGTTCCTGGCCTTCGCCGAGGCCTACTTCGCGGACACGGACCTCACGCGTCCGCCCGCAGCCGGGGCGCCTGCCTGATCCGCGGCACCTAGGCTGATTTGCTGGCTGATTTGCTCCCCCTCGCGGGAGCCTCCGGAGCCGGGCCTTGTGCTCGGCTCCGGTCAATTCTGGGGGCTGGTCCTCCAACTGGTGACGCCTTCCCAGCGAGAATCTCAAGTCGCGCCCGGTGAAGGACGATCTCAGAACAACCGCGAGATCTGCCCTGAATCGGGCTCTCCTCACGTCGGCACCCACTCGCGGTGATTCGGGCCGATGGCAGGCGTCATAAAAAATGAGGGCAGTTTGTACAGCTTGTACAACTTGCACCGATAACCCATTCGTCGACCGGACAGGCTCGTCTCGGTCGAACAGGGCAAACCACTCGTAAGGGTGGGACGCAAAGCTAAAGGGCCCGCGTGCTTAGGCGCCGGGCAGCCAGTTGCCGACAGGGAGAGCCTTCAATGGCCGCTACGAAGACACCTCGCCGCAAGGCGAGCACCGCCGGTGCCACGAGCACCAAGAAGACCGCCCGCCGTTCCTCCAGCACCGGCGTTGCGAGCGCCGGCAGCAAGTCCCGGAGCGCCACGGCGACCGGAACCAAGAAGGCCGCCAGCAAGGCCGGTACGAAGACCAAGGCCAGCGTTCGACGGGGCGCTGCAGCCGGTGCCAAGAAGGGCGCCACCAAGAGCAAGTCGCGCAAGCGCGTCTTCGGTGAGATCGGCGGCGAGAACGAGGCCCTCTGGCGCGAGTACGCCAAGACCCACAACCCTGAGCTGCGCAATCAGCTCATGGAGATGTACCTGCCGGTGGTGCACTTCATCGCCGAGCGCCTGCTGCTCACGCTGCCGCGCAGCATCGATGTCGACGACCTCAAGAGCGCCGGTGTCTTCGGCTTGATGGACGCCATCGACGGCTTCGACATCGACCGTCAGATCAAGTTCAAGACCTACTGTTCCACGCGCATCCGCGGCGCCATCCTCGACGAGTTGCGCAGCCAAGACTGGGTGCCGCGCCTCGTTCGCTTGCGCGCCCATCAGCTCGCCCGCACGCAGGCCACGCTCGAAGCTGCGCACGGTCGCGCGCCCACCGACTCTGAGATGGCCGACGAGCTACAAGTGTCGGTCGCCGACTTCCTCGCCATGCAGCAGGAGTCGCGGGCTCACACGGTGCGTTCGCTCTCCGAGTCGTGGGACGACGGCTCCGGCGACCAGGCCGTCGAGAAGATCGACTTCCTGAAGGACCCCGGCTCGCCCGATCCCGCAGAGATCCTCAACCAAGAGGACGTCATGCGCGCGATCATCCGCTCACTCAACCGTCGCGAGAAGCAGATCATCCTCATGTACTACCGCGACGGCCTGACCATGAAGCAGATCGGCAGCCTGATGACGCTGACCGAGTCGCGCGTGTGCCAGATCCACAGCAACGTCATGAAGAAGTTGAAGCTGCACCTCGAGGAGTCGCGCGAACGCCTGCACATCTGAGGCGCGCGACACAGCAGCAAGCTCTCGCGGCGGGTCGTTCCTTGTGGAGGGGGACGGCCCGCCGCGGTTCGTTGAGCGGCATCAGATCCTCGCCAGTGGCTATGCTCCGCGCATGACACTGCCCTTCGTGATCGAGCGTCTGCCGAGCGTGGACTCCACGCAGTCCGAAGCGCGACGCCGGCTCGAAGCAGGTCGCGCGCCGCAGCAGCTCGTGCTCGTGGCCGACGAACAGAGCGCGGGTCGCGGGCGTCGCGGACACACGTGGCACGCCCACGCGCGGACCTCGCTGATGTTCACAGCGGTGCTCGCGCCGCCCGAGCTCGAGCGCCCCGCGCGCTTCCTGTTGCTGGTCGCCGTGGCGGCGGCGCGCGCGCTGGAACAGTGCGGCGCCCCCGACATCTCGATCAAGTGGCCCAACGACCTCTTCGTCGGGGATCGCAAACTCGGCGGCTTGATCGCGGAGCAGCTGCGCGGTCCGCAGGGGCCGGCTTTGCTCCTGGGCGTGGGAATCAACCTGTCCGCGCCTGCGAGTGCGCTGCCCGCAGAGATCGCGCGGCGCGCCACGCACGCGGGGCTGTCGCCGGGCTTCGCCACGCGCGATCGAGTGCTCCGGCAGGTCCTGACCGAGCTCGGCTCGCTGCTCAAAGCGCTCGGCACCCCCACAGAGCCGGCTTGGCAGCTCGATTTCCGTCGCCGCTCGTGGCTGGATGGACGAGACGTCGAGATCCTGAGCGCCGGCGAGCGCTTCGCGGCCCGCGTGGCGTCGGTGAGCGCCGAGGGCGACCTGCTGCTCAGCGACGGACGCCTGCTGCGCGGCGAGCACGTGGAGAGCGTCCAGCTGATCGCGAGGTCGGAGTGAACCCTGCCACGCTCGAAGCCGCCCCGCCGGATTGCTCAGCGGCGGACGCGTTGATCGCTTTGCGTGCGCCGACCTACAATCGCCCGACTCGGCCGAGGTCTCGGAAGACGGCGCCGATCCACCCCCACCACCCCGAGCACTCCATGGCTCCCGTGCGACTCGACGGCCGAGCGGCCCACGAACCCCGGCCGCTGCACTTCACGCGCAACTGGATCCCCTCGGTGCCGGGCTCGGTGCTCGTGCAGTGCGGCAACACGCGCGTGCTCTGCACTGCGGTGATCGAAGACGGCGTGCCGCCCTTCCTGAAGGACACCGACGAAGGCTGGCTCACGGCCGAGTACTCGATGCTGCCCGCGTCGACGAACCGGCGCAAGTCGCGCGATCGCGGCGGCAAGGTCGACGGTCGCTCGGTGGAGATCCAGCGCTTGATCGGTCGCGCGCTGCGCGCCGTGGTGAACCGCAAGGCGATCAAGGGCCGCACCATCTGGGTCGACTGCGACGTGCTGAGCGCCGACGGCGGCACGCGCACCACGTCGATCAACGGCGCGTGGATGGCTGTGCACGACGCGCTCGAAGAACTCGCGTCGCGCAGCAAGTTGCGCGCCGCGCCGCTGCGCGATTCCGTGCAAGCCGTGAGCGTGGGCATCGTGGGCGGCGAACCGGCCGTGGACCTCTCGTACTACGAGGACAGCTCCGCCGAGGTCGACCTCAACCTCGTGATGACCGGCAGCGGCCAGATGATCGAGATGGGTGGCGGCGCCGAACAGGGCACTTTCAGCGTGGAGCAACTCAACACGATGCTCGACCTCGGGCGCGGCGCGCTCAACTCGATCCACACGCGCCAGCAGGAGAGCCTCGCTTCGTGAGCCGCTTGCTCGTCGCCACGACCAACGCAGGGAAGCTCTCCGAGCTGCGTGGACTCCTCGCGCCCTTGGGATTCGAGTTGCTCGGTCTCGCGGAGGTCGACGCGATCCCGGAAGCGCCGGAGAACGGCGCGACGTTCGCCGAGAATGCGCGCAGCAAAGCGCTGCACTACGCGCGCGCCAGCGGTCTCGACACGCTTGCCGACGACTCGGGCCTCGAAGTCAGCGCGCTCCAGGGCGCGCCCGGCGTGCGCTCGGCGCGCTTCGCGGGCGAGCACGCCCAGGACAGCGACAACAACCGGCTGCTGCTCGAACGCCTGCGAGGCGAGACCGACCGACGCGCACGTTTCGTGTGCGCACTGTGCCTCGTGGAGAATGGTCGCCCGAGCCTCGAAGCCGACGGCGTCTGCCAAGGCACGCTACTCGAACAAGCACGTGGCGACGGCGGCTTCGGCTACGACCCGCTCTTCGTCCCCGACGACGCGCCGCCCCCCGCACGCAGCTTCGCCGAACTCACGCGCGAAGAGAAACAGTCGCTCTCGCATCGCGGACGTGCCTTGGCCGTGCTGCGCGCCACGCTCAGCGCGCGCGGAGCCAACGCACCGTGAAGCAAGAACACATCCGCAACTTCTCGATCATCGCGCACATCGATCACGGCAAGAGCACGCTCGCTGATCGCTTCCTGCAGGTCACGAACACGGTCGGCGAGCGCGACGCGCGCGCGCAGCTGCTCGACAACATGGATCTCGAGCGCGAGCGCGGCATCACGATCAAGGCCAAGGCCGCATCGATGGACTACGTGCGCGACGGCGTGACCTATCGTCTCAACCTCATCGACACCCCCGGGCACGTGGACTTCAACTACGAGGTCGAGCGCGCCATGCAGGCCTGCGAGGGCGCGCTGTTGCTGGTGGACGCGAGCCAGGGTGTCGAGGCGCAGACCGTGCACAACACGGTGCTCGCCGAGCAGGCCGATCTGCACCTGATCCCCGTGATCAACAAGATCGACCTGGCCTCCGCGCGCCCCGACGAAGTCGTGGAAGAGATCGAGAACGCGCTGGCCATCGAGGGTGAGCGCGCCGTGCTCGCCTCCGCAAAAACCGGCATCGGCGTGGAGGAGATCCTCAATCGCATCGTGGACGAGATCCCCGCGCCGCGCGGCGACAAAGATGCCCCGCTGCGCGCGCTGATCTACGACGCCGAGTTCAACGACTACCGCGGCGTGATCATGCACGTGCGGATCGTGGACGGAGAACTCAGCGCCGGCGACCGCGTGCGCTTGATGGCCGACGGCACGCGGCACGAAGCGCTCGAGATCGGCGTGTTCCGCCCGCACCTCACGCCGGTGAAGCGCCTCGGCACCGGCGAAGTCGGCTACCTGATCGCGAACATCAAGACCCTCAACGAGGTGCGCGTCGGCGACACGATCTGCCTGGAGAAGGATCGCGAAGTGAAACCGCTGCCCGGCTACCGCCCGGCGCGCGCGATGGTGTACTGCGGCATCTTCCCGGTGCAGAACGGTGACTTCGACGACCTGCGCACCGCGCTCACGCGCCTGCAGCTCAACGACTCGGCCTTCAGCTTCATGCCCGAGAGCAGCGACGCGCTCGGCTTCGGCTTCCGCTGCGGCTTCCTCGGCTTGTTGCACATGGAGATCGTGCAAGAGCGCCTGGAGCGTGAGTCGGGTGTCGACGTGGTGCAGACGGCGCCCAACGTGACCTACGAGTTGCTCGACAACGAGGGCGCCACCAAGCTGATCCGCAGCCCCTCCGAGTTGCCCGACCCCACGCACATCGCCGAGCTGCGCGAACCGATCGTGAAGCTCAACGTGGTCGCCCCCGACGAGTTCGTGGGCGCGATCATGAAGCTCACCATCGAGCGTCGCGGGCGTTTCCTCAAGCAGGAGTACATCGGCCCGGGCCGTGTGCTCGTGGGCTTCCGCGTGCCGCTCGCCGAGATCATCTTCGACTTCTTCGACAAGCTGAAGTCGGCCACGCGCGGCTACGCCACGATGGACTACGAGCTCGAGGGCTACGCCGCCGACGCGCTCGTGAAGATGCGCATCCTGGTCAACGGCGAGGAGGTCGACGCGCTCTCGTCGATCGCGCACAAGGATCACTGCGAGCCGCGCGGGCGCGCGATCCTCAAGGTGCTGCGCAAGGAGATCCGTCGACACCTGTTCAAGGTGGCTCTGCAGGCTGCGGTCGGCGGCAAGATCGTGGCCCGCGAAGACATCGCCCCCGTGCGCAAGGACGTCACCAGCAAGTGCTACGGCGGCGACATCTCTCGCAAGCGCAAGCTGCTCGAGAAACAGAAGGCCGGCAAGAAGCGCATGAAGATGGTCGGCAACGTGGAGATCCCGCAGAAGGCCTTCTTGGCCGTGCTGGGAACCCGCGAGAAGACCTGAGCCCGTGTGCGCGGCGCGCCGCGCGAACTCAGGCGGGCACCGCGCGCTCGCGACTCAACACGCCCGGCTGATCGAAGATCGCGGCCAGGCGCTCGGCCGCCGACACCAGCTGTTCGTCGGTGAAGGCGCCGTAGCCGAGCACGAGCCCACCGCGCTCCGGCGCGTGCATGTGATAGGAAGAGAGCGCCTCGACCTCGAGGCCCTGCTCCACGGCGGCGCGCGCCAAGGCGCGGTCGTTGATCCCGCGCGGCAAGCGCGCCACGAGGTGCACGCCCGTGTCGGTGGCCTCCACCTCGACCAGGCCCGCGAGGTGCTTGTCGAGTTCGCCCACGAGCACATCGCGGCGTTGACGGTAGAGCTTGCGCATGCGCCGCACATGACGCGCGAAGTGCCCCTCGCGCAAGAAGTCGGCGAGCACGGCTTGTTCGAAGGTCGGGCTCTGGTGATCCATGACCACGCGCGCCGCGAGCACGGCGTCGAGCAGATCGGGTGGCAACACGAGGAAGCCGAGGCGCAACGACGGCGCGAGCGTCTTGCTGAAGCTGCCCATGTAGAGCACGCGCCCGTTGCGGTCGAGCCCTTGCAGCGCGGTCACCGGCGAGCCCTCGAAGCGGAACTCGCTGTCGTAGTCGTCTTCGAGGATCCAGGATTGGGAACGTTCGGCGAGACGCAACAACTCGAGGCGTCGCGCCAAGCTCATCGTGACGCCCGTGGGGAACTGGTGCGTGGGCGTCACGTAGATCAGGCGCGGAGACTCAGCGGCGACCTCGGCGTGACCCACTTGCAGACCTTCGGTGTCCACCGGGATCGGCAACACGCGCGCCCCCGACGCCGTGAGCGCAGCGCGCGCGCCGGTGTAACCGGGCTCTTCGATCCAGGCCACGTCCCCCGGGTCGAGCAACACGCGCGAACACAGGTCGAGCGCCTGTTGTGTGCCCGCCGTCACGAGCACTTGATCGGGTTCGCAGTCGACACCGCGCGCCACGGCGAGGTGCTCGGCGATGGCGGAGCGCAGGTCCGGCCAACCGCGCGGGTCGTGATAACTCAAGGAGTCGGACGTGCGGCGGCGCAGGCGCTTCGACGCCAAGGTGGCCCAGGTGCGCGCGGGGAAGTGATCCAACGCGGGGAGCCCAGCCTGGAAGGGGCGCACGGCTCCCCACAGGCGACGCGTCACGAAGGGCACTTGCGTGAAGCGCTCGCTGCGCTTCGAGAGCTGGCGCCCCGCACCGTTGAAGGTCGCGGGCGACGCGGGGTCGCGGTTCCCGAGCAACTCGACCGGCAAGTTCCGTGCGACCTGTGTGCCGCTCCCCACTCGCGCGCTCAGGTAGCCCTCGGCGAGCAGCTGCTCGAAGGCCAGCAGCACGGTATTTCGCGACACGCCCAGGTCGCTCGCCAGCGCCCGGCTCGAAGGCAGGCGAGCTCCGGGGCTGAGCTTGCCCTCGAGGATCGACTGCCGCAAAGACTCGCAGACTTGCCGGTGCAGCGGCTCAGCGGCCGCGCGGTCTACAGGGATCATCAGAAGGCGTGCATCATTGGCGCGTCGGGACATGACGAAGATCTCGGGAAGGGTGCTGACGCCCTGCCGCTCCCCGACCTCGGGCTCCGCTCACGGGTTGACGCACCGGCGCGCCATGATTCGCCGGGTGTCTCTCCCACCTGGCGACTCTCCCACCCATGCTGAACTCTGGCGGCCGGGGGACGCCGCGCACCAGCGGACGAGCGGAGCCTTGGGGTCTGACAGCGGAGTGGAGCCACCCAGGACCGCTCAACGTCAAAGGAACCAAATGGCCTGGAGACAGCTCAACACACGCAGAGCCAATCGGCCGTTCAGGGCACCCCCACTCCCCCGTCGCGCAGCAGCCACCAAGCCAGCGCCGTCCCCAGGAGCTGAATCGCCAGGATCCCGAAGAACGCGCGGCGAAACGAACCCTTCACGGTCTTGTGCCGGAAGAGCGGCATGGCCAGCAGCGCGCCGGGGCTGCCCCCCAGCAAGCTCAATCCGAGCAGCGCTCGCTCGGAGATCCGTCGACTCTGGAGGCGTGCGAGCAGCTTGTCGAGCCCGAACACCAGCAGGGTGACGACGCTGAGATTGGTCACCCAGCAGAACCAGAGCGGGAAGTCGTGCTGCCCGAGGTACCAAGTCCCCAAGGCAGCTGCCGCGAGCCCGCTGCCGAGCGCCCACCCCAACCTCGGGCTGTGCGACTCAGTCTTCGTCGTCGTCCTCTTCTTCGTCGTCTTCATCTTCTTCGTCTTCGGCGACATCGACATCGACTTCGCCGCGAACGTAGACGTTGAACTCTTCCTCGTCGGCATCCACGGCCGCGGCCAGGATCTCGAGCGAGTCGGCGATGCGGTTCAACGCCGAGAGCAGTTCCTTGTTCAAGTCAGCGGCCATGAGGCACTCCGGTGCGGGGGCGCCCATGGTAGCGACTGGCCCGGGCGCATCCAGCGCCGCTCACCCGACCTGAGCACTTGCCCGAGGACCCGCAGCGAGCACCTGCCCCAGCCGCTCGAGCGCGTCGCTCAAGAACTCACGCGTGGCGGGTGAACCGAGGCACAAGCGCACGCCGCGCTGGGTGCGGTTGCGCGAGGTCGTGAACGAAGAGGCGGCGTTGAGGTGCACAGAGCGTTCACGCGCCGTGCTCGCGAAGACTTCCGCGTCCCAGCCCAGGGGGAGCGGGACCCAGACGTGCGCGCTGCAGGCCGCGCTTCGGGTGCGCAACTGAGGCAGTCGTGTTTCGAAGAGCGCGCGACGGGCACGCATCTCCGCGCGCTTCCACTCCACTTGCGCTTGGGCCGCGCCGCTCTGGATCAGGCGCGAAGCGAGCTCTCCCATCAACGGCGCCGCAGCCCAAGTGATCGCGGCCACGTTGGCCGACACGCGCCGCAGGACCGACTCACTGCCCTGTCCATCCTGAGGCAGAGCGAGGTAACCCACGCGCAACCCGGCCGTCAGAGACTTCGAGAGGCTGGTGAGGAAGTAGGTGGCTTCGGGCAGCAGCGAGGCGATGGGCGCGGGCGGGGCGCTGAGCAGGAAGCCGTAGGTGTCGTCCTCGATCACGCGCAGGTCGTTGCGGCGCGCCACGTCTGCCAACTCTTGCCGGCGGCGTTGCGGCATGGTGACCCCCGTGGGGTTGTGCAGGTTCGGCATCAGGAACACCACGCGCGCCTTGTGCAGGTGGATGGCGTCCTCGAGCGAACTGGGGAGCATGCCGCTCTCATCGGAGGGCACGCCGACCACGCGCAGGTGCAACACGGAGGCGAGCGCGTTGAGGCCTGGGTACGTGAGTTCGTCGGCGAGCAACACGTCGTCGGGCGAGGTCAGGCTCGCGAGGCTCACGGCCAGGGCGTGTTGGGCGCCGCCGCAGACCATCGTGCGCGACACGTCGACCTCCACGCCCGAACGCTCCAACCAAGCCGCCGCGACTTCGCGATGCGACTCGATGCCCGTGGCCGTGTAAGGCGCCACCAAAGGCACGCGCTCGGGATGTTCGGCCAGCCCCGCGAGCAGTTCGGGGATGCGCAACAACTCGGGTTCACAGACCGGCAGGTTGAAGCCCAGGTCGCGCGGCGTGGCTTCGTCGGGGAGCAGCGGCATGAAGGGCGACGCGCAATGGCCGTTGTCGCGCACGAAGGTGCCACGCCCCACGGTGCCCTCCACCAGCCCACGCCGCGCGGCCTCTGCGTAGCCGCGCGTGACCGTGACCACGTTCACGCCCAAGCGCCGCGCCAACTCGCGATGGGTCGGCAGGCGCGCGCCGACCTCCAGACGACCGGCGCGCAGATCGCGGGCGAGCGCATCAGCGATGGCGGCATAGAGCGGGCTTGCGTCGGCGGGCAGGTCGGGGGTCCAGGTGCTCACGTGCGGCTCCGTTGGTTCGGGCATCCGAGGCGTCCTGCCCCACGGGGATTGTAGGCACACAATCCATCGCGATAACGCGCTTCGTAGGGGGACAATCGAACAGCGTCGAAGCGCGCCGAAGACTGCAGTCCCGGGAGGGTCAGGCTCGCGCTGCGGTCGAAATCCACCCGCGACCGGCGTATCGTGATCCCCCTACGAAATCGGCTCGATCGGGCCGCTCCACCGCCGCAGCGCCCGCTCCACTGTGCGCCGCCCCACCTCTGATTGGCCCCGCGCATGGCCCCGCCCGCCTCGAACAGCTCGTCGGCCCGCCCGTGGGATCTGTGGCTCTCGGAGAACATCGAGGCGTTGGCCATCGCCGTGGGCATGGCGCTGATCCTGAAGTTCTTCGTGGTCGAGGCGTACCAGATCCCCACGGGCTCGATGCAGCCCACGATCCTGGGCGACGCGCGCGCCGGCATCCACGACCGCATCCTGGCCGACAAGACCGTCACGCTGCTGCGCGACCCGCACCGCTGGGAAGTAATGATCTTCCGCTTCCCGCTCGACGAGCGCCGGCTCTACGTGAAGCGCATCGTGGGCTTGCCCGGCGAAACCCTCGAGATCCTCGGTGGCGATGTTTGGATCGACGGCGAGATCGCGCGCAAACCCGACCACGTGAACGAGTCGGTGTTGCGCTCGATCCACGGCAGCGAAGCGATGGACGTGGGCCGCTACTTCAGCACCGAGGGCGAGGGCGTGCAGGTCGTGCGCCAGTCGGCGCGCTTCGGCGCGGAGGGCGGCGGCCTGCACTTGCGCGAGAACGTCACCGACAACTTCCTGCACGGCTACGACTCGAGTTGGGGCATCGCGCCCAGCCAAGCGCATCTCGGCAATCGCCTTGTGCCCGACCTCGACGTGCGCGCGCGCGTCGCTGCGCAACAAGGCGCCCGCGAAGTCAGCGTCACCTTCAGCACCGGGCGCGAAGACGTACGCTTCGTGTTGCCCGTGGGCGACGCCGACGACAACCGCGCCTACGCCGAAGTGCTCCCCCGCGACGGCACCGACTCGCAACGCTTCGAAGCGCAGGTCGTGGGCGGGCTGCCCGTGGGTCGCGCCGTGGACGTGCTCGTGCGCAGCGTCGACCGGCGCTTGCTGCTCGAGGTCGACGGCGAAGAATGGTTGCGCGCTGACGACGACCTCTCGGGCCCGCGCTCCGAACAACCCTCGCGCGCACTCGTCAGCCTGGCCAGCGACGGCCCCGCCGAGATCGACGCACTGCACCTGCGTCGCGACACCTTCTACCTGCCGCACTCCAGTCGCCCGATGCCCGGCGGCGCCCGCTGGGAGATCCCCGAAGCGCACTACTTCGGCCTCGGCGACAACACCCAGAGCAGCCACGACAGCCGCTCCTGGGAGACGCTCACCTACGACCTCAAGAGCGGCGAGACGATCACGGGCTTCTCCTTCAACAACCCGCGCGCGCCCGATCGCAACCCGATGATCCAAGGCGACACGCTGCTCTTCGCCGACATCCATGGCGACGCCTTGCGCTTCCAGCGCAGCAACATCCTGCGCGAACGTCACGCCGAAGCGCCGTTCATCCCGGCCGACAACTTGCTCGGCAAAGCCACCGCGGTGTTCTGGCCCGTGTTCAACCCGTTCCGCTGGAAGCTCATCCGATGAGTCTTCTGCACGTTGAAGGCCTGTGCAAACGCTTCGGCGATCGCAAGGTCGTCGACGACGTGTCCTTCGAAGTGGAAGCCGGCGAGATCGTCGGGCTGCTCGGCCCCAACGGCGCGGGCAAGACGACCACCTTCCGCATGACTGTGGGCATGCTGCGCCCCGACGAAGGCCGCGTCACGCTCGACGGCCGCGACATCACCGACCAACCGCTCTACCGCCGCGCGCGCCTCGGCATGGGTTACCTCAGCCAAGAGCCGTCGATCTTCCGGCACATGACGGTGCACGAGAACCTCACGGCCGTGCTCGAAGCGCACGGCTTCAACAAGCGCGACCGCAACACGCGCGCCGCCGACTTGATCGACGAGTTCCACATCGGGCACGTGGCCGACAGCAAGGCCGTCACGCTCTCGGGCGGTGAACGCCGGCGCCTCGAACTCGCGCGCACGCTCGCGCTCGACCCGCGCTTGATCCTGCTCGACGAACCCTTCAGCGGCGTCGACCCGATCGCAGTCGAAGACATCCAGAACCTGCTCGAGCAGCTCGTCGAGAAGGACATCGCGGTGCTGATCACCGACCACGCCGTGCGCGAAACGCTGGGCAGCACCGACCGCAGCTACATCCTCTACGAAGGCGCGATCTTCCGTCACGGCGACGCGGCCTCGCTCGCCAAGGACCCACAAGTGCGCGCGGTGTATCTCGGCGAGAACTTCCTCACCGACGGCGAACAACTGCGCGCGCGCTCGCGGCCTTCCAAGCGCGGCACGCTTCCGCGCGACGAGACCGGGCGCTTCCTCCCCAAGGACCCCGCCAAGTCCGCCGACCCCCAAGACTCCGACGCGCCCGACGACGCGACGGCCGCGACACCGAGCAACGAGAACGAGACCGCCGGCAACGCCGCGCCCTCCGGAGACAAGCCCGCATGAGCACACTGGTCACGCCCCGCAGTGATTGGCAAGACCTCGAACGCTCCGCGATCCTGGTCGTCGACGACGAGGCCGGCATCCGCGAAGTCGTGTCGCGCTGCCTCGAGCTCGACGGTCACCGCGTGCTGCAAGCGCCCGACCTCCCCACCGCGCGCGAACTGTTGCGCCAACACGACGTGCTCGTGGTGCTCTGCGACCTCACGATCGGCCCCGGTCAGAACGGACTCGACCTGCTCAGCGAGTTGGCCGAGCAGCGCGTGGACCTCGACGTGCTGATCATGACCGCCAACTCCGACGTGCCCTCGGCCGTCGAAGCGCTCAAGCGCGGCGCCTACGACTACCTGTGCAAGCCCTTCCCGCTCGAAGTGCTGCGCGCCGCCGTGAGCCGCGCACTCGAACGCCGTCGCTTGCGACTCAAGGCGCGCATGCTCGAGGTGCTCGAGAACCGTCGCCTCGCCGACGAAGAGAACCTCGAACAGTTCCTCGTCTCGATGGCCAACGTGATCGACGCGAAGAGTCGCTTCACGGCCAAGCACAGCCTGCGCGTGTCGGAACTCGCGCGACTGTTCGGCGAAGCGCTCGGCTACGACCCCGGTCGTTGCGAACTCGTGGCCCTCGGCGGACGGCTGCACGACATCGGCAAGCTCGGCACGCCCGACGCGATCCTCGACAAACCCGGCCCGCTCACGCGCGAAGAGTTTGCGATCATGCAACTGCACCCGGTGATCGGCGACGAGCTGCTCGCGCCGATCAAGAACCTCGCGGCGCTGCGTCCGATGGTGCGCTGGCATCATGAGTCGCTCGACGGCCAGGGCTACCCCGATCGCTTGGCCGGTCACGAGATCCCCGAGGAAGCCTGGGTCGTGAAGGTCGCCGACTACTGGGAAGCGATCACGGCGATGCGCCCGTATCGCGATCCGATGCCGCTCGAGAAGGCCGTGAGCTGCCTGCGCGGCGAGGCCGGAACGCACATTCCGCGCGAGCTCGTCGAGACCTTCCTCACGGCGATTCAGCACGCTCCGCTGGCGCTCCCGAGCGGGCGCGCCACAACGCCCGTCGCACCTGCAGCGGCAGCGGGTCCGGCGCCGATCCCGCCGAGCGCAGGGTCCGCCGGTGCCACTGCAGCGAGCTGACTCGGGCGGCGGCCCCGGGTTGAGGGATCGCCTGTAGGATCGACCTCCGAGAAGGCGCCGTGCTCCGCGGCCCGACCCCGAGTCCGCGCACCCGTAGGCGCGGGCAGCCCCTTCCGAGGCATCCCATGTCGTTCTCCCTGCTTGCACGACGCGCCCTGACCGGCGCTGTGTTGTTCGTCGCGGCCACGTCGTTGAGCGCGCAGTCGCGCGTGTGGACCGTGGCTCCCAGCGGCCCCGCCGACTTCACCGAGATTCAGCACGCCATCGACGCAGCCGCGTCGGGCGACCTGATCTACGTGACCGGAGGCGGCTACGACAACCTGGTGATCGACGGCAAGGGCCTCACGCTGGTGGGCGCGACGGGCACCGGTCTCATCGACCACACCCCCGTGTTCGGCCAGACCCAGCCAGCGCTCACGCTGCGCAACATCCCCGCCGACGAAGTCTGCATCGTGAGTGGCCTCCAGGTCTTCCTGGGTCACATCGGGCCGAACAGCGCGGTCCTGGTCGAGGACTGCCCCGGCACCGTGTGGTTGCAAGACCTGTTCGTGGACGCCTACGGCGCGGCCGCCCTGCGCATCGAAGCGTCGAACACGGTCGTCACCACGAGCAGCCTCTTCCAGACGAACGCCGCCGCTGCGTTGCCCGACGGCACACCGCAGTCCGAGCCCGGCGCCTGGGTGCTCGACGGCAGCCGACTGCACGGCTACGACGCGGAGTTCGCGGGCTCGCACAACATCCTCCAGTTCGGCGGCGCCCCCACGCCCAACGCCCCGTCCAAAGGCGGCGACGGCCTGATCCTCTCGAACAGCGTGGCGAGCCTGAGCGGCGGCTCCGTCGAGGGGTCACGCGGCTCCAGCTTGTTCGTGAACGGCTGCCAACAAGGTGGCGACGGCGGTCACGGCGTCCACTTCCTCGACGACGACTCCTTCGTGGTCACGCACAGCACGCCGGTCACGGCGGGCAGCGCCGGCCAGTTCGATCCGGGCTGCGCCACGGCCGGAGCGCCCGGTCAGCAAGTGGAAGGCGACGCGAGCCACGCGCAGTTCGGCACGTCGACCCCGCGCCGATTGAGCACCCCCACGCAGGTGAGCCCCGGCGAACTGCTGAGCCTCACGCTGAGCGGCGATCCCGGCGACCTGGGCTTCCTGTTCATCGCCGACACGCCCGCGGCCGCAGCGCCCGCCGCACAGATCACGCTGCACCTGGACACCAGCTCGCTCAAGCTGCTCACCACGCTGCCGATGCCGAGCGGCGAGCGCACGCTGAGCCTGCCGGTGCCCGCGTTGCCCGCTGGCCTCGAAGGCCTCCTGCTGCCGATGCAAGCCGCCATGCTCTCGAGCAGCGGATCGCGCCATGAGACGGGCCCACGCGCGCTCGCCGTGCTCTGAGAGCCAGCGCCGGGGAACAGCGTCGCGGCCCTGTCGCGGCGCTGTTCCCGCACTCACCGAGAGCGCGCCCCGCGACACCCACGGATTGACCGAGCGCCACCTGCTTTGCGATGCTGCGTGGCTGTCCGACGCTCGGAATTCAGTGTTTTCCGGGCACTCATCGGGGCCCCAGGCCCCCGCTCTCGAAAGCTCCCGGCATGAACATCGTCGTCTGCATCAAGCGCGTCCCGGCCACCGACAGCCGCATCAAGATCGGCGCCGACGGAACCTCCATCGACCCCGCTCAGATCGAGTGGATCATCAGCCCCTACGACGAGTTCGCCGTCGAGGCCGCGCTGCAGATGAAGGAAGCCGCGGGCGGCGGTGAGGTCACGATCCTCACGCTCGGCCCGGCCGAGAGCACCAAAGAACTGCGCACCTGCCTCGCCATGGGCGCCGACAAGGCCGTCTTGCTGAAGGATGCCGACGCCTCCTCCCGCGACGCCACGGCCACGGCCGCGCTGCTCGCCGAAGCCATCGGCGACCTGAACGCCGACCTCGTGCTCTGCGGCAAGCAAGCCATCGACCGCGACCAAGGCCAAGTGGGCACGCTGCTCGCCGCCAAGCTCGGCCTACCCTGCGTGACCGAGATCCGCAAGCTCGAGATCACCGACGGCAAGGCCAACGTGGAACGCGCCGGCGAAGACGGCACGAGCGAGACCTACAACGTTGCGCTGCCCGCCGTGCTGACCTGCACCAAGGGCCTCAACGAGCCGCGCTACGCCTCGCTCAAGGGCATCATGATGGCCAAGAAGAAGCCCATCGACGAGCGCGACGTGTCCGCCGCCGACGGCGCGCTGCAACTCGCCTCGCTCGAGCTGCCGCCGCCCCGCCGCGACGGTCGCATCGTGGGCGAAGGCGTCGAAGCCGTGCCGGAGCTGGTGCGCCTGCTGCGCGAAGAAGCCAAGGTCCTCTGAGCGCGGCGCCGCGTTCGCGCGGCAGCCCGTGTCGCCCGCACTGACAACCCGAACATGGCGCGACGGCCCCGCCGCGCGCGTCACCCCCGAAGCAGATTCCCTGAACACCGCGCGCGCTCCGCTGTTCCCGACGCGCGCCACGCTGGAGCACTGAGGTGGCTGGAGAGATCCTCGTCTACGTCGAGCAGAAGGGCGGCGCTGCCAAGCGCGCGTCCCTCGAAGCCCTGACCCTCGGCGCCAAGCTCGCCGCCGCGCGCAGCAGCGCCGCCCACGCCATCGTGGCGGGTGACAGCGCTGCCGACGCCGCCGCCGAGTGCGCGCGCTACGGCGCCGCCAAGGTGCTCGTGCTCGACACCGACCCCAAAGACACGCACGCGCTCGCCGCCGCCGTGGCCGGCGTGGCGAACGACGTCGCGCTCGTGCTGCTGGCCCACACCGCCAAGGGCAAGGACCTCGGTCCGCGCATCGCCGGTGCGCTGAACGCGCCACTGGCCTCCGACTGCACCGCGATCAGCAACGAAGGCGACACGCTCGTGGCGCGTCGTCCGGTGTTCGCCGGCAAGGCCATCGCCACGGTGAAGCCCGCCAGCGGCACGCTCATCGCGAGCCTGCGCCCGAACGCCGTGCCCGCCGAAGAGTCCGCAGCCGACGGCGCCGTGGAGAACGTGTCCGGCGCCGCGCCGAGCACGGGCTTGGGCGCTGTGCTCGCCGAGATCCTGGCCGCCGCCGACGAGAAGATCGCGCTCACCGAAGCCGCCGTCGTCGTGTCGGGTGGTCGCGGGCTCAAGGGCCCCGAGAACTTCGGCATGATCGAAGACCTGGCCGCCGCGCTGGGTGGCGCCGTGGGTGCTTCGCGCGCCGTCTGCGACGCAGGCTGGCGTCCGCACACCGAACAGGTCGGGCAGACTGGCAAGGTCGTCTCGCCGAACCTGTACATCGCGGTGGCGATCTCGGGCGCGATCCAGCACTTGGCCGGCATGCGCACGAGCAACTTCATCGTGGCGATCAACAGCGACGCCGAAGCGCCGATCTTCAAGGTCGCCGACTACGGCATCGTGGGCGACGCCTTCGAGATCGTGCCGAAGCTCACCGAGGCCGTGGCAGCACTCAAAGCGCAGGGCTGAACGCGCGCACCCCGGTCAGCGCCCCTGCTGTGGATCAGGGCGCGTACGAGCGCACCTCGATGCCGCCGTCCGTGAGTTCCAAGCTCACCAGGCTGTAACCCTGCACGCGCTGGCGCACGAGTTCGCGCGGAGGCATGAGCTCCACGAGCCGCACGATGAGCGCGTCGAGCGAGATGTCGCCGTCGCCCCAGGGGACGCTCGGGATCTCGTCGGTCACCATGCTCATCGCGCTGGCGGCGCCGCGCGGCCAGTCGACCAGGGACTCGACCGTGCTCGCGGCCGTCGCGGCGAAGAGCACACTCGACGCCTGCGGCAACCGCTCCCGCGCCGCCACCACGCTCGGTTCCTTCGCGAGTGACGCCAGCTCGGGGTTGCCCAGGCGGCGCAAGACATCACGCACGAGTTCGCCGCTGGTGCTCAGCGTGAGCACGTCGCCACCGAGGCTGTAGAAGAGCTCGATGCCGGGGAAGACCGGCAGCGCGAAGACTTCGAAGCCCTCGAAGATGTCGCGTTTGCGCGCCACGTGCAGACCTTGGCTGCGGATCACGGCGTCGAAGAACTCGCCGAGCAAGGACGCGTCGTCGAGGCCCGCGCAGAAGGCCACGCTGTCGATCAGGCCGAACACGTCGTTGGGATCCAAGCCCCCTTCGGGCTCGCGCAGGAACAAGCCGTACTGACCGTTGAGCGCTTCGATCACGTCGTCGCGCGGATGGAATCCGAACTCGGCTTCGAGATCGTTCATCCCGCTGATCAGCGCGACGGCCAGCTCCGGGCTCTGCGCCGAGATCGAGGACAACCACGCGTCGGCGAGCGCGGCGATGTCGAGCTCGGCTGCCGCCCCCAAGTCGACGTCGGCGGGCATCCAGGCGAGCGCCACGGGATCGTTGTCACCGCGCGCGGCGGCGACCAACTCGGCGGCGTCGAGACCCTGATCCCAATGCAGGGACATGTCCTGCAGCAGGCCGTCGGCGCTGGCGCTCGACTCGATCACGAAGTTGCCGAGCGCATCCAAACCGAAGGGCACCTGCACGTCGCCGGAGCCTTCGGAGACCGGGCCCAAGAGCATGAGTTGCCCCAGGTCGGCCCACAGGCGCGCGCGCGCCGGCGCGCCCTGATCGACGAAGCCTGCGGCTGCGAACTCGGGTGCCTCGGCGAGGGTCTCGTCGAGCTCACCGGCGACACCGAGCAACAGCGTTTCGAGGTGCAATTCGTCCTGCGCCGCGCCGAACTCTTGCACGATCACGAGCACGTCTTGGTCCACCGCGTAGGAAACCGTGACGACTTCCTCCGAGTCGTTGAGCTCCACGAGCAGTGAAGCCTGCACGCCCGCGCGCTCTTCGAACTTGAGCACGAGCCTCCCTTCGGAGTCTTCGACGGCCAGCTCGGCGAGTTCATCGAGCGCCGTGAGCACGTCGTCGCCTGCGCCTTCCTTCAGGTCGAGGAGCAGGGTCCAGGCCAGGTCGGGCGGAAGGCCCTCGATGCTTCGCGAACGCAGGTGCAGCAACGCGACCGCCGCGCCGCCTTCCACGTGCCCCAACAACTCGAGCAGGTTCACACCGAGCACGGTTTCGTAGTGGTCGGACATGCCCGTGAAGCCCTGGGCGAGCTCGGCCCGCAGCGCATCGAAGGCCGGGTCCATGAGCACCTTGTAACTCTGCGTGGCGAGCGTGCCGTCCAGCGCGCCCTCGAGGTCGTCGATCGCAGCCCAGGCCAGCGTGTCACCGGGCAGCACGTCGGTGAAACCGGACTGCGCGACGAGCGGCGCGGCGAGGCCTGCGCAACAGGTGAGAGCGAGCGCGGCGCGCGCGAGAGCGGGGGCGGTCATGGTGCCGGTTCCTGGGGGTACACGATGAGTCGATCGTGGACGAGCACGGCGACGTCGAGCAGATCGTCGCCCGTGAGTTCGGCCACGATCACTTCGCGCGGCTCGGAGCTGCTGAGGCGCGTGGCTTCGAAGAGGCGCGCTTCGAACACGGTGAACTTGAGCACGTGCGCGAGCGCGTCGTCGTGCAGCGTGGCCACGTGCAGGGTAGCGCGATTGGTCTCGGCCACGAGCAGGTCGAGCACGCCGTCGGCATTCACGTCGCCCACGGTGAGGTCTTCGAAGTAGGGCTGCTTGAGCGGCGACGCGTACTCGCCGCGCGCCACGAACACCGGGTCGCTGCGGCCGGCGAGCACCGCCGCCACACGATCGCGTGACCAGAGCAGCAGGTCGTCGCGGCCATCGGCATCGAGGTCGCGCGCGGTCATCCCGTCGACCTGCAGCTCGCCGGTCTCCACGCGCGCGAGTTCGCGACCCTCGGCATCGAGCACGAAGAGCTGGGCCTTGCTGGCTTCGGTGAGCGCGAAGTCCACGCGGCCGTCGCCGTCGAAGTCGGCGGCCGCCACGGCGCTGACCGCAGCCGACGGGTCCGCGAGGTTCACTTGAGCCACGACCTGCGGGCGGCCCTCGGCATCGAGGAAGAGCGCGCGACAGAAGTTGCCGGCGGGCACGAGCAGCTCGGCCAAGCCGTCACCATCGACATCGGCGAGTGAGATCGACGCGCGCGTGGCGCCGGCCAGGATGCCGAGTCCGGGCGTGTCGGTTTCGATGCGCGACCACTCGTCGTCGCGCGCGAGCAAGAGCACCGGCTTCTCCGACGGGATGAAGAGGATCAAGTCGTCGCGGCCATCGCGATCGAGATCGGCGGCGACGAGATCACTCGGGTCGGCGGGCAGGTCCAGCTCGCTGAGCTCGGGCGCGCCGTCGGAGCGCGCGTCGTAGCGACTCAGGAAGTACGAGCGCTTGCGACCTTTGCCGTCGCCGATGAGCGACCACACGGCAGCCGCCGTCTCGGCTTGCGCGCGGGTGACGGCCACACCGAGCACGTCACCCTTGGTGGGACCGAGCAGCTCGGGGAAAGCGGGGCGCCCGCGTTCATCGAGGCGCGACACGGCCAGCGCGCCCTCCTCGGGTGCGGCGAGCACGATCTCCAAGCGACCGTCACCATCGAGGTCCACGGCGCGCGGTCGCCGCGAACCCAGCAGCGACGGGAAGGCCTCGGCAGAACGGAACTCACCGCCGACACCACCGCGGTAGAGCACCAGCCGCGCCGCCGACGGTTCGGCCACGAGCAAGTCGGGCAGGCCGTCGCGGTCGAGGTCGGCGAGCAGACCCTCGCGCCCCACCGCGCTCTTCAAGTTCTTGAAGGGCAGATGACGCGCGCCCGAGAGCTGCAGACCGACCACGCTCGGCGAGGCGGGCGCCCCCAACGCGAGATGCTGCACGCGCCCGCTGCGACGCGCCACGGCGAGGACTTCCTCGGCGCCGTCGCCATCCATGTCGGCCGTGGTGAAGCTGCGCAGCGCGGGCGCTTCGGCGGCCAGCTCGGGGCCGAAGTCGGCGCCACCTTGACCGAGTCGCCAACGCAAGGGCCACGTGGATTCCGACACCACGTAGAGCAGGTCGAGCGCGCCGTCGCCATCGAGATCACTGAGCGCGAAGCCGTCGGCGGAGGTGCTCGCCAGCGGCAGGCTGCGCGCGGCGCGCGGCACGCCGTCGATGTCGGTGAGGTAGATCTCGGTGGCGGCCTGTGTGAGAACGGCCAAGTCGGGACGACCATCGGCGTTGAGGTCACCGACCGCGAGCGAGCCGCGCGCGGCGCGCCCGTCTTCGAGCGCCCACGCGCTGCGGCGACTGAAGTCCGCGTCGGGGCCGGCCCAGACCGCACTGAGTTTCCCGGAGTCGCCGGTGAACACGAGGTCGCTGCGGCCGTCGCCGTCGAGGTCGGCGAGCGCGGCGTCCCACACGCGTTCTTCCACGGCCACCGAGCTGCGACGGAAGTGTTCTTCGTCGGGCATCGCGTTGGCGAGTTCGAGCTCTTCACCGAGCGCGTCGCCGTTCAGCAGCAGCTCGATGCGCGACTTGCTGTTGTTGACGACGATCAGGTCGCCCGCGCCGTCGCCGTTGAGGTCGCCAGCGGCGAGCCCGAACAGCCCGTCGTTGAACTTCGACATGATCAGGCCGTCGAAGCCGAACTCGCGGTGGAGTTGCAGGTCGTCGTCGCCAGACTGCGCGGCCACGGACTGCGCCGCGATCGCGAAGGACAAACACACACGCATCAGGTTCATCTGGCGACGCTCCCACTCTCGAGTGATGTTCGAACCCGGGCGGCCCGAGGCGAACGGCCCAATCTATCCGGGCGCGCCGCAGCCTCCAAACCGCCTGCTAGAATCGCGCCGCTGTTCCCGCCGCCCCGGAGCCCGCCATGCCTCGACTCGTTTCGCTCACCGCCCTCGCGCTCGCGGCGCTGCTCTTGTGCAGCACGTCGGCGCGCGCCGAAGAGTTCACGCTGAGCGACGGCGCCACCGTGCACGGCAAGGTGCTCAAGGAAACCACCGACGCCGTGTTCGTGGACGTGGGCTTCACCGTGCTCGAGATCCCGGTCACCTCGATCCTCGAACGTCGCGTCGAGAGCAGCGGCGACAGCAGCGATCACGTGGAAGAGCGCGGGCTGTGGGCGCGCGGCCAGCTGCAATCGCTGAGCGTGTCGGATGCCGTGGAGCGTTTCGCCGAAGGTGTGGTCGTCGTGCGCACGCCGGGCGGTCTGGGCTCGGGCTTCGTGATCCGTGAAGACGGCTACGTGATCACGAACGCGCACGTGGTGCAGGGCGAGATCCAAGTCACGGTGATCATCCACCGCAAGACCGCCGACGGCCTCGAGAAAGACATCTACGAGAAGACGAAACTCGTGGCCGTGAACCCCTTCATCGACCTCGCGCTGCTCAAGATCGACCCCGAAGAACTCGGCGACACGCAACTCACGCGCGTGTACCTCGGCGACATCGAAGAGGTGGACGTGGGTGAGCCCGTGTTCGCCATCGGCGCACCGCTGGGCATGGACCGCTCGGTGTCCGAAGGCATCGTGTCGATCAAGAACCGCTCCAACGGCGGCAAGGTCTATGTGCAGACGACCGCCGCGATCAACCCCGGCAACTCGGGCGGCCCGCTGTTCAACGCGCGCGGCGAAGTCATCGCCGTGAACACGCTGGGTTACCAGTTCGCGGAAGGCATGAACCTCTCGGTGCCGGTGAACTACGTGAAGCACTTCATCGACAACCGCGACGCCTTCGCCTACGACCGCGACAACCCCAACTCGGGTTATCGCTACCTCGCGCCGCCCGCGCGTCCGAAGGAGAGCACGCCCGAGAACTGAGTCAGTTCAGCGGTGTGAGCCGCAGCTCGATCTCGCGCAGGTCTTCGATCGGGGTCGCCTCGGGTTGCACGTCGTCGAGCGTGGTCGGCTCGAAGCCTTCGGCGCTCACGGTCAGCGACACGGGGGTCGGGTTCAAAGCGTCGATCAGGAAGCGGCCGTCGGGTGTGCTCACGGTGCGCTTGGAGTAGCTGAAGCCGGCGTTCACCACGAGCGCATACGTGCTGACCGGCGCGCCGTCGTAGGCGTTGAGCACGCGTAGCTTCAGAGCGCGCGCGCGCTCCAGCAGCAAGTCCACAGGCGCGTCGCCGGTGTCCAGCCGATGCGTGAGGTCGATGTGTCCGGGCGCGCTGACGTGCAGCGCCCACTCGCCGGCTTCGAGTCCGCCGATCACGAAGCGGCCGTGAACGTCCACGGCCACGAGGTCGTCGCCCATGATGATCACGGAGTTCGACGGACGCTTGGCGGCCACGCGCGCGTCGGGCAACGGCAGACCTTGCGTGTCGAGCACGCGCCCGCTGATCTCGAAGCCGCGTTCGAGCGCGAAGTTCGCCGAGCGCGTGCGTTGACTCTCGAGCTGCAGCGCGCGCTCGAGCGTGAGCAGGCTGTGCCCGTCGGGAGCGGTGACGCGCACGAGCACTTCTCCGGGCGGCAAGCTGCCGAGCCCGAACTCGCCATCGGCATCGGTGATCGCGCTGGCGAGCGTGATCTCGAGCAGCGCCTCGCTGCCTGAACCGTTCGGGTGCGAGCGCTGCGTGAGCACGAGGTCGTCGTCGGAATGCACGAAGAGACCGATGTCACTGTCGTGCTGCCAGCGCAACTGTTGCAGCAGCTCCACGCGCGCATCGGGCAAGCCGGCGCCGAGCGCGTCGAGCACGCGGCCTCGCAGGCCGGCGCCCCAGGGCAGATGGATGTCGAGCCGCGTGACCTCGCCGGCGCGCACGGTGACTTCGCGCAGCCAGAGTTCGGGCGCGCTGTAGGGTGTGTCGCCGAGACCTCGTGTCGCTTGCAACTGCGAGGCATAGACATGGGTGACGTCGCGCACCTCGGGCTGAACGCGCAACGAATAACGACCAGGGGGCACTGAGTCCACGCGGTAATGCACCGGATCGTCGGTGGCGGTCAGCGTGTGTTCGCTCACCACTTCACCCGGCCCGCGCAGCGGCATCATGAAGGAACTCACTGCGACCATCGGACCGCTGTGGAGCGCAGGCGAGACAGCTCGCGGACCGGCGTCAGTGAAGCGCAGGGGCAGGGACACGAGCTCGACGTCGTACGCGTAGCCGTCGGCGCCGAGCACGCGGCCCTCGATAGCGCCTGCGGCACGCAACTCCACGTTCAGGTCGCGCACGACGCGCAGATCGTCCCGCAGCGACAACGTGCGCGTGACGCGCTCGTGCAACTCAGCGCCGAACTCCAGATCGAAGAGCCCCGGTTCGAGTGCACGCGGCCCGACGTCTTCCAAGCGGAAGCGGCCGTTCGCGTCGGGCACGACACTCGCGCCCAAGGCCCCCACCACGAGCGGGTCGCGCAGCGCGAGCCCCGCAGCCGAGCGCAACGTACCTTCCAGGATCCAACCTGTGTCGGCGATGAGGTCGAGTTCGCGTTCGTAGGCGTCGTCCGGGAGCGGCAGCTCGAAGGACCCGCGCAGCTTCACCTGTCGCGGCGACGACAGCTCGAGGCGCTCGAGCTCGAGCGGTGCGGCCTCGAACACGAAGCGGCCCGAGTCGTCGGTGGAGGTCTGCAGCCGGACCGGGCCGTCCGTCGCGCCGCCTGGGCTCGCGTCGCGACGCGGCGTGCGCAGCGTCCAGCCGACCAACGGCGCTCCATCGGCGAGGCGCGACACGCGCCCTGCGAGTCGGGCGGTGCTTGGCTTGGGCGCGGCGTGCGGTGGCGTCGGCGCGGGCTCCAGCGGTGTGGGTTGCTCCGAGGAGGCGGGAGTGGCGCTGGTCTCCGGCAGCGTGGCTGCGATCTCGGGCGAGGTGCTGGGCGCGCGCAGACTCCCGCCGCCTGAGTTGCCGCTGATCTCGGCGTCGCCCTCGAGCAACCACCACGCCCCACCCAGCAAGAGCGCCACGAGAACAAGGCCCAGGAGCGCAGGCGTGCTGGAACGAGCGGACATGGCGATCCCGAGAGAGAGGTGGCGACGGGCCCCAGCTCACCCCGTCCCGAACGTGGTGTCAACCGACGCGCATCCGACGCGGCGGCAGGCGGGGCCCGTCGCCCCCGCCGCACTTACGTCTGCAGAGCGCGCGGCGCTGCGTGCGAATCTTTCGCGCGCCTCACGACATGCCGATCGCGATGCCCGCTCTGCGAGCGCCGGTGCCACTCGTGGTGGCTCGCGCGGTACGCTGGGCGCCCCACCGCGACGCCGCTCCGGCGCCTCGCACCTTGCAGCGGCCCCGCACGGCCGCCCCGATTGGAGACAACTATGCCCCTCAAACTTTCGAGCCTGCTGCTCGCCGCCCTCTTCGCCGCCTGCGGCGTGAGCGTGGAACAGTCGAGCCCCAGCAGCGACCTGTCGGTGAGTGAAGCCGACACCCAAGCCGCCGAGACCGCCCCCGAAGCCAGCACCGATCTCGACTTCGAGCTCACCGACACCGAGGGCAAGACGCACAAGCTGAGCAGCTACCTGGCCGACGGCAAGACCGTGGTGCTCGAGTGGTTCAACCCGGGCTGCCCCGTCGTGCGCAAGTACCACGAAGGCGACTCCGCCATGAAGAGCTACGCCACGGCCGCGCTCGCCGACGACGACGTCGTGTGGCTGGCGATCAACTCCGGCGCCGACGGCAAGCAAGGTCACGGCCGCGATGTGAACCAAGACGCGCGCATCAAGTGGGCGCTCGATTACCCCGTGCTGCTCGATGAGTCGGGCGACGTGGGCCGCATGTTCGGCGCGCAGACCACTCCGCACATGTTCGTGATCACCCCGCAAGACGGCGTCGTGTACCAAGGTGGCATCGACGAGTCGGAGAACCGCGGCCCGCCGCTGCCCACCAGCCTCGTCTCGCGCGCGCTGGCCGAGCTGGAAGCCGGCGCCCCCGTGAGCGTGCCGAAGGTGAAGCCCTTCGGTTGCTCGGTGAAGTACGCGCACTGAGTCGCCGCAGCGCCCCGCGCGGCTCACTGATCGCCGAGCAGTTTCTCGGCCAGTGAGTTCGCGTCGGGGTGCAGTTCGTAGCCTTCGGTCCAGGCGGCCATGGCTTCGTCGTGCTTGCCCATCTGCTGGTACATGTTGCCCAGCAGCAGCCAGGTGTCGGCGTGCTTGGGATCCGGCTGCATGTGCTTCTGCTGCTCGGCGAGCTGGGCGAAGTTGGCGATCGCCTCGTTCTGCTTCCCGAAGATCGGCGGCCAGAAGCTGAGCGAAACCGCCTTGGTGAAGCGCGCGTCCCAGTGCTGGGGATCCTGCTCGAGCACGGCGTCGAACTGCTCGTCGGCCTTGGTCGCGAAGATCCCCGCGAGCGGACCGTTGCCGACCTCCTGGATCTTCTGGAGGTAGGCCAGGCCGAGTTCCACGCGCAGATCGGCGTCGCCCGGCGCGGCGGCGACCTGGGCCTCGAGTTCGGCCAGGACCGCGTCCATCAGACCTTGCTTGCGGATCTCCTCCCAGAGCAGCTCTCGTTCGACGTCGTCGCCGGCGAGACCATCGAGCTGGGCGAGCAGGTCGCGGGCCACCAGCGCAGGGTCCTTCGGCTCCGCCTCAACGGACTTGCTGTCGGCCAAGCCAGACAAGCGCTCAGCCAGCACGCTCTCCACGAGGCCGCGCAACGCGGCCTCCGGCAAGGGTTCCGGCTGAGCGATGCCGGCGAGTCGCAGGTCGAGCGCAGCCACGCGGTGCGCCTGCTCCTCGAGTCGGCTGACCACGTCGTCGAGGCGTTGCTCGAGGCGCGTGACGGCGAGCGCATCGCCGGGGCTTTCCGTGTCGCGGGCGGACGCTTCGTCGTCGAGCAAATCACCGAGCATCACGCCGCCGAACGCAGCGACCGCGCAGGCGGCGACCAGCGCCAGGTTCTTCATGCTGAGTTCTCCGAAAGAGAGGTGGGCCCTTGGTCACCCGACGGGCGCGCCGCGTCTGCGGCACGCGCCCATCCAGCGCTCACCTTCATGTTCAGTGCTTGAAGTGCCGCGCGCCCGTGTGCACCAGCGCGATGCCGTGTTCGTCGGCGGCGGCGATCGATTCCTTGTCGCGGATCGAGCCGCCGGGTTGGATCACGGCGGTGACGCCGAGTCGCGCGGCTTCGTCGATCGAATCGCGGAAGGGGAAGAAGGCGTCCGACGCGAGCACCGCGCCGCGCGTGCGCTCGCCCGCCTTGTGCCCGGCCATGAACACCGAGTCGACGCGGCTCATCTGCCCTGCGCCCACACCGACCAGCGCGCCCTTGGCCGCCAGCACGATGGCGTTGCTCTTCACGTGCTTCGACGCGCGCCAGGCGAACTCGAGATCCGCCCACTCTTGCTCCGTGGGTTGACGCGCGCTCACGACCTCGCGTTGTTCGTGATCGAAGCCGAGGTCGCGTTGCTGCACGAGCCAGCCGCCGGTCACCTTGCGCACGGCGACTTCGTTCGCGTCGCGGGCGCCGAGTTCGCCGACGGCGAGCAGGCGCACGTTCTTGCCCCACTTGGCGCCTGTCTTGAGCGTGTCGACCGCTGCCTCCTCGAAGCTCGGCGCGATGACGATCTCGAGGAAGTGTTCGGGCTTCGCGATGGCCGCGGCGAGCTCGGCGCTCACCGGGCGGTTGAAGGCCAGGATGCCGCCGAAAGCGCTCTGCGGATCGCCGGACCAGGCGCGCGCGAAGGCTTCCGCGAGCGTGTCGGCCGTACCGCAACCGCAGGGGTTCGTGTGCTTGATGACGGCCACGCTGGGCGCGTCGAACTCTTTCACGAGCTCGAGGGCGGCGTCGGCATCCATGATGTTGTTGTAGGAGAGCGCCTTGCCTGAGAGTTGCGTGGCGGTGGTCACCGAGGCTTCGCGCGCGCCGGGTTCGCGATGGAAGCGCGCGGCCTGGTTCGGGTTCTCGCCGTAGCGCAGCTCGCTGCCGGGGCCGCAGTCGAACACGGGGTGTTCGGCGAGCGCGCCGTCGTTCACGCGCGCGCTGAACCAACGCGAGATGGTGGCGTCGTAGGCGGCGGTGGTCGTGTAGGCCTTGGCGGCCAGCTCGCGGCGCAGCGTGAGACCGAGCTGCGCGTCGCCGCTCTCGCCGTCGAGCCCTTCGAGCACGCGCCCGTAGTCACTCGGATCCGTGACGACCCACACCGAGCGATGGTTCTTGGCCGCCGAGCGGATCATCGACGGACCGCCGATGTCGATGTTCTCAATCGCTTCGGCTTCGGTGACATCCGGCTTGGCGACGGTGGCGGCGAAGGCGTAGAGGTTCACGGCCACCACGTCGATCGGCGCGATGTCGTGCTCGGCCATGGCCGCGCGGTGTTCGCTGTTGTCGCGCAGGCCGAGCAAGCCGCCGTGCACCGACGGGTGCAGCGTCTTCACGCGACCGTTCATCATCTCGGGGAAGCCCGTGATGTCGGCCACGTCGCGCACCTCGAGCCCGGCTTCGCGCAACACGCGCGCCGTGCCGCCGGTGGAGATGAGTTCGAAGTCGCGCTCGGCGAGGCCGCGCGCAAAGGGAACCACGTCGCTCTTGTCGGTGAGCGAGATCAAAGCGCGTCGACGCACGGCTGTCACTCCTCGGTGTCTGCGCCGGCTCGGCTGCGCAGATAGGTCTCGATGAACTGCTGGATGTCACCGTCGAGCACCGACTGCGTGTTGCCGACCTCGAGGTTCGTGCGGTGGTCCTTCACCATCTGGTACGGGTGCAACACGTAGCTGCGGATCTGGTGGCCCCAGCCGATGTCGCCCTTCTCGCCTTGCAAGCCGGCGAGCTCGGCTTCGCGATCGGCCTGCGCCTTGGCGTAGAGCTTGGCGCCCATCATCTTGAGCGCGCTGGCCTTGTTCTTGTGCTGGCTGCGCTCGGTCTGGCAGGCCACGACGATGCCCGTTTCGATGTGCGTGAGGCGCACCGCCGAGTCGGTCTTGTTGACGTGCTGACCGCCGGCGCCGCCCGCGCGATAGGTGTCCATCCGATAGTCTTCGGCGCGGATGTCGGGGGCTTCGGCGGCGTCGATGTCGGGCATGACTTCCACGGCGGCGAAGCTCGTCTGCCGGCGCGCCTGGCTGTCGAAGGGCGAGATGCGCACCAAGCGGTGCACGCCCGACTCGGCGCGCAGGTAGCCGTAGGCGTAATCGCCCGAGACCTTCAGCGTGGCCCACTTGAGCCCGGCCTCTTCGCCCGGCAGCTTGTCCACGATGTCCACGCTGAACCCGGCGCGCTCGCCCCAGCGCACGTACATGCGCAGCAGCATCTCGGCCCAGTCGCAGGACTCGGTGCCGCCGGCGCCGGCCTGCACGGAGAGGAAGGCGTCGCGCTGGTCGTACTCGCCGTCGAGCATCACGCGGAACTCGAGCGCTTCCATGCTCTCGTCGAGCGCGGTCAGCAGACCGTCGACCTCGGCTTGACCTTCGGGCGTAGGGTCTTCGAGCACGAGCTCGAGCATGACCTCGAGGTCGTCGAGCTCTTGCTCCACGGCCACGACCGGCGAGAGCGACGACTTCAGCCGCTTGATCTCTTCGACCACGGCTTGCGCGGCGTCTTGGTCGTTCCAGAACCCATCGCCGGCCATCTGCTCATCGAGCTCGGCGCGGCGGACCTTCAGCGTCTCAGCGTCAAAGAGAGTCCTTGATCTGATTCAGGCGGCGGCGAATGTCGGTGGCGCGGGTCTTGGCGTCATCGAGAGCCATGAGTGCTTCCTCGGGTGTGGAAGCGCGCATGGTAGCGATCTGAGTCGCGCGGCGCTGCGACGGATCGGTGCACCGCTCCGACTCTCGCAGGCTCTCGCGCACTCGCGCGGCTTGCGACTCGCGCGACTGCCGCCGGGGCCGTGTCCGGCGCTCGGGGGCAACGGGCGTTCACACTCTCGCGCTCGGTGAGAGCGCGGTCACTCAAGTGTGCGGTTGGGCCGCCGCGTTGCGGGGGAATCCGGGATGCAGCTTCGGGGTGCGACCCAACCGCACGACAGGAGAGAGCGCGTCGGGTGCGAGAACCCAACACAAAGCTCCTGTCGGCTGGCGACACGCGCGGGCTTGAGGCCGACTGACGAGCGCCTCCTGAGCCGCCCGCGGGGCGCGGACCTCAGGCCCTCGCGGCAGCGTCCACAGCGGCCAGGATCGCCGCTTCTTCAGCGAGCCCGCCGGTGCCCGTCTCGCCGCAAGCCAGCAGCTTCTCGCTGGGCGCCACGACGCTCACGCGCTCGAGCTCCTGGAGCAGCGCGAGGTTGCGACGCACGGCAGGGTTCTCCCACATCACCGTGTTCATCGCGGGCGCCAGCACCAGCGGCACGCTGGGTTCGCTGGCGAGCACGATCGTGGACAGCAGGTCGTCGGCCATGCCGAGCGCGAAGCGCGCGAGTGAGTGCGCGGTGGTCGGCGCCACGAGGATCAGGTCGGGCCAGCGCGCCAGACGGATGTGGTCGATCTCGGGATCGACGTCGTCGAAGAGCGCGGTGCCGACCCTGCGCCCCGAGAGCACCGAGAAGGTCATCGGCGACACGAAGCGTTGCGCCGACGCCGTCATCACGACCTGCACCTCGTGCCCGCGTTCGCGCAGACGTCGCACCAGTTCGCAAGCCTTGTAGACGGCGATCCCGCCCGTGACACCGAGCAACACCTTCATGACGACTCCGCCTGCGCCTGAGCGCGTGCACTCACCAGTTCCACGAGCGTGTCGGCGATCTGGCGCTTGCCGGTCGCGCGACCGACCACACCGCCGGCAGCGAACACGAGCGCTTCGTGATCGTGCTCGCCGGTGCGCGCCGCGTCGTTGCTCACCACGAGGTCGAGACGCGCGCGCGTGCGCAAGGCTTCGGCGACCTGTTCGCGCTCAGGCTCCGACTTGCCCGAGGTGAGCTTGAAGCCCACGAGCAGCGCGCGCGGCGCGAGTTCACGCAGGCCGTCGATGAGCTTGGGCGCGCGGTGCAAACGCAACACGAGCGTCTCGGCCTCGGAAGCCAGCTTGCCGGTGGCGCGCTCGGGTGTGTAGTCCGCCACAGCGGCGGCGTGCAACACCACCTCGGCCTGTGGCGCGTGTTCGCGCAAGAGCTCAGCAAGATCCGACGAGGTGTCGAAGCTCCGGCAACGCAGCGACGCAGCGCTCGACGTGGGGCGCTCAGCCTGCACACCGTGCAACAGCGTGACCTCGTGACCAGCGCGCGCGAAGGCTTCCGCGCACCGTGCACCAAGCCTGCCGCTGCTCGTGTTCGCGATCACGCGCACGTCGTCGATGGGCTCGCGGGTGCCTCCCGCGGTGAGCAGCACGCGCACGCGAGCGCCTCCGAGCGAGCTACTGGGAAAGGTCGAGCAAGCCGCCGAAGAGCTTGAAGTTCTTCGGTGCGCTGGAGGTCACGAGCAGGTCGTCGACATACCAACTGCCGTCGTTCGTGCTGCCGGGATGCCGGAACTCCACGGTGCCGAGGTCGCCGTGACCGAATCCGAGCGGGCCGCTCATCTCTTCGATACCGAGGGGCCCCTGCAACTCGAGCGTGTAACTCTTCTGACCGAACAAGCTGCGGCGCAGTTCGACGCGGACCTCGATCGTGTCACCAGGCATGCCGGGCAAGAGCCGCGAGTTCGAGCCGACGCGCACGCGGCCGCCGGGATCGAACTTGATGTCGATCATCCCGGACTCGCCGTCCTCGGCGAGCACCACGATCAGATCGCCGAAGGTGGCGACCGGCGTGAGCAGGAAGGAGACGTGCGCCACCGCGGCGTCGACCGGCGAGGTGAGCTCAGCGAGCAGCCGCGCCTCCGAGCCGGTTTGGTTCTCCGAGATGCGCAGCACGCCCTGGTCGGGCACGGGGTAGATCACGTCGAACACCGACGCCCCGGCCATGGGTTTGAACGAGCCGATCTCCGCCTTGATCCCACCACCGCCGACTTGTGGGCCGTCGAAGTCGGCCCAGAGGTGGATCTTCATCACGCTCGACCCCGCCGCGATCAGCCCAAGAAGGCCGAGCAGCAACACACCGGTGGCGAGCGTTCGCCTGCGCGTGGAGGAGCGGGAAGTCATGAAGGAAGCCGAGGATGCAGGCAGACAACCGGAGAGTTCGGGAAAGACCTGCGGGCCTGAGTATACCCAGGTTGTCGAGATGCGGCGGCCCCGCCGGTGGAATCCCGGCGACGGCGGAGCAGAGCCCTAAGCGTCCTCGAAACCGAGCCGCTTCAGCATCTTGTAGAAGGTCCGGATCGACACCTTGAGCTGACGCGCGGCCTCGGCCTTCACGTGGCCGGCGGCCTCCAAGGCCGCCTCGACCTGCGCGCGCTCGAAGGCCTCGAGACGCTCCTTCAGCGAGGCCCCGGGCCTCCCCACTGCGCCCGTAGCCTCTGGCGCGGCGCTGCTGAGCTTGGGGCCGAGCACTCGCGCCACCAGCTCCGCGCCGACCCGGCTGCCCTCGCGATCGAAGATCAGCAGATTCATCACCAGGTTCTCGAGCTCGCGCACGTTGCCCGGCCACGGTTGGGCACGCAGCAGGCTCAGCGCCTCGGGATCCACGCTGCGCGGCCCCGAGCCATGACGTTCGAGGAAGTGCTCGAGCAGCGGCGCGATGTCCTCGGAGCGCTCACGCAGGGGCGGCAAGTCGAGCCGTCCGACCGCGAGTCGGAAGTAGAGGTCTTCGCGGAAGGCGCCCTCCTCGACGAGCGCCGTGAGATCGCGGTGCGTGGCGCACAAGATGCGCACGTCGACCTTCACGACCTCACGCCCACCCACCGGCAGGAACTCGCCCTCCTGCAGCACGCGCAACAAGCGCGTCTGCACACTGGGGCTCATGTCGCCGATTTCATCCAGGAACAAGGTGCCTTCGTGCGCTTGTGCGAAGAGCCCTTTGCGATCGCGGTCGGCGCCGGTGAAGGCGCCCTTCTTGGCGCCGAAGAGTTCGCTCTCGATGAGGTGCTCGGGGATCGCCGCGCAGTTGATCGTGAGGAAGCTCTTGGACTTGCGACTCCCGTTGAAGTGGCAAGCGCGCGCCATGAGTTCCTTGCCCGTGCCGCTCTCGCCGTGGATCACCACGGGGAAGTCGGTGTCGGTGACGCGGTCGAGCAGGTCGAGCGCTTCGTGCATGCGCGGCGAGCGCGTGATGATGTTCGCGTAGTCGTAGCGCAGCGCTTCGGCGCGCAGCGAGGCGTCGAGTGTCTCGCGCGTTTGTTCGAGCTCGGCTTCGCGACGCTGCAGTCGTTCCTGCAAGGCCTCGTTGAGTCGCGCGATCTCCTCCCGCGACGTGCTCAACTCACGGTTGCTGCGCTCCAGCCCCTCGGACAAGCGCGCGTTCTCGAGCGCGATGGCGGCCTGCTCCGTGAGCGCCGTGACCGTGCCGAGGTGACTCTCGTCGAAGCGCCCCACCACTTGCGGGTGGTCGAGATACACCGCGCCCAAGGAACCCGAGCGGCTCGACAAGGGCACGCACAAGATCGAGAGCAACTTGAGTTCCGAGATCGACGCGGTGCTGCCCAGCTTGGGATCGTCGATGGCATTGGCCGTGAGCAACGGACGCCCTTCGCGCGCCACGCTGCGCGCCACCGAGTGACTGATCTGGAACTCGGGGTTCTGGATGCTGCTCTCGTCGATGTTGCGCGCGGCGCGGATCTCTTCGGCCTTGCCGTCGAACAGGATCAGGAAGCCGCGCGCGGCGCCGGTGATCTCCACTGCCGAATCGATGATCACTTCGAGCAGCTTCTGGGTGTCGCGCTCACTGTTGAGCTGTTTGTTGATCTCGACCAGGCGTTCGAGGTCGCGCAGGCGTCCGGCGAGGGCCGACAAGCCGGTCATGTCGTCTCCTTCTTCCAGCTCCGCGTGGCGCTGGGCCAGCTGCTCGAGGCGAGGTTGCAGCGGCTGCAGACCGTGCAGTCGCACCAGGTGCTCCGCGCGGTCGAGATCGCGCGGCACCCGAGAGAGTAACGCACCCACTTCCACGAACTCGGGATCTTCGGCGAGCAACAGGCGCGCGGCGCGGTCGAGGTCGAGCGTGAGACGGCGCACCAGGCACTCGGCCTCGAGCGTGCCTTCGGGCAGCTCGCTGAGCACCGAGAAGGCCAGGTCCATGTCCTCACAGGCTTCGACCCATTGACCGGCGTCGGCGCGCGCTTCGGCGCGCGTGAGCAAGAGCGGCGCGAGCCAGGGACCACGCTGCAGGTCGCTGGCCGCGAGGTCTTCGAGCGAGCGACCGCCGCCGCGCGCGAGCAGGTCACGTGCGATGAGATGTTCGCGTTCGAAGCCGAGTTCGCGCGCGCGGCCGAGCGCGCGTTCCGCCGACGCGATCGTGGCGGCCTCGTCGCGCGCTTCCCAGGCGAGGCGCGCCGCGAGCAGATCGGCTTCGAGTTCGAGCGCGGCGGACGGGGCGTCGCGGAGGGCCGCGCGAGCGGTGTCGAGGTCGAACTGCGCGCCAGCGATGAGGCCGCGTCCCAAGCGCAAGGGACCGCGCGTGAGGTGCACGGCGGCGAGGCTGCGCGTGTCGCCACGTTCGCGGCGCAAGGCGAGCGAGCGTTCGAAGTCTTGCTCGGCGTCGTCGTGCCGACCGGCCATGGCGAGCGCGGCGGCGTTGTTGTTCAGCGAGATGGCTTCCCAACCGGTGTGGGCTTGCTCGCGCGCCAGTTGCAGAGCGCGCGTGAGGTGCACGCCAGCGCGATCCACGCGTCCGAGCAACAACCAGCGCGCGCCCAGACTGTTGAGCACCGTCCACAAGCTGCGACGGTCGCCGGAGAGTTCGCAGCGTTGCGCCGCGCGCTCCTGCAACGCGAGCCCGCGCAACCACTCGCCGCGCGACTGGATCACGCGCGCCATGTTGTTCATCGGGCTCCACACGAGCGCCTCGTGCCCCAACGCGCGCGCCATCTTCACGCAGCGTTCGTAGCTGCGCACCGCGTCGTCGTGACGGCCGAGCTGCGTCATCACGCCACCGAGGCGTTCGAGCAACACCATGCTGCGACGGTTGTCCCGCGGCCCGGCGCGACGCAAGCCCTCGCGTAAGTCGGCGAGCGCGCCCGTCACATCACCCTGCTCGCGACGCAGCTCCGCGCGCAGTTGCAAACCGAGCACGGCGTTGGCCGTGTCGAAGGCGTCGAGGTCGAGTGCGTGGAGACCTTCGAGCGCCTCGTCACTGCGGCCGGCGAGTTGCGCCAGACGCGCCTCGCGCAGCGCCAAGGTCGGCAGCGCCCCGCAGGCGGTCAGCGCTTCATCGAGCGCGACGCGCACGCGGGCGTCGTCTCCGGCGCGGATCAACACGTCGAGCCGCTCCAGGTGCAAGGCTTCCGCCAACTCGGCGCGCCCGCTCGAACTCTCGGGCAGCCCTTGCAAGCCGCGCACGAGCAACTCTTCGGCGAGTTCCAAGCGCGCCTGCCGCCGCAGGCTGCGCGCGGCGGCGAGCAGGCGTTGCGTGGTGGCGGCGTCGTCGGGATCACTCGGCGGCGCGCGCAGGATCTGCGCCACGAGCCCCGCGTTCGCGTCGGTGAGCTGCGGTTCGGCGGGATCGGCATCGTCGTACTCGGCGAGGTCCGCGGCCAACAAGCGTCGCGCTCGGGTCGACGGATCGAGGTGCTGCAACACGCGCCGCGCCTGACGCTCGTCGGCGATCTGCCAGCGCAGCTCACCACTCTCGTGCGCCGGACTCACCAAGCCTGCACCTTGCAACTCGCTCAAGGCCGCGGCGACCGCGGCGTCGCAACAGGCTTCGAGCAACGCGACACTCAGCGGACGCCCGGCCAAGGCGAGCACACCGAGCACCTCGCGCGCCACTCGCGAACACGCGGCCGCCGGGTCGTCACGGGCGAGCTCGGGCCAAGCCGCGGGGAGACGTGCTTCATCGAGCCGCGCACCGTTGCGCGCCGCCGCGATCACGTCGGCACGCAGCAGCTCGTCGACGGCAGCGCGCGCGAGCGACCAGCTCGCCGGCGGCGAGGCTCGCAGACGTTGCACGAGCACCGGCTGCGCGCCGAAGCAGCGCTCGACCTCGCCGACGAGCGCGTCGATCGCAGGCGCGGCTTCCACGCTCACGGTCACCCCCGGCGTGTCCTGCAAAGCTTGCTGCATGGCGCGCGCGTCGTCGCTCACACACTCAGCGGAGAACGCGGCTTCGAACGGCTGCTCCGCGGCCAGCCGACGCGCCAGGTGCAACACATGTTGAAGCCCGAGCGCGCGCCGCTCGGCGGCCAACTTGAGCGTGAGTCCGAGTTCGCCTTCGTGCTCCGCGAAGTGAGCGAAGCGCGCGAGCAGACGTGCGTGCGCCTGCGCGGCACCCTCCTGTGCGTCGCGCAGCAAGCGGAGGTGCACACGCCCTGCGACAGCGGCATCGCGCACGCCGACACAAGCGGGATCCTGCGCGGCCAGACGACCGTGCCAGCGCGCACGCGCTCCCTCACGCAACAAGCCACTCCCGGGACCGCTGTCCTCGAGCGGCAAAGCGTAGAGCGCGGCTTCGGCGCTCTCCGGGCGCGCACCGGGGTCCGGCGCCAACAAGCGGCCGAGCAGCTCGCGCACGTCGCGCGAGGGCACGCGCTCGGCGAGTTCAGCAGGCAGCGAGGTGAACGCCGCGCGCTCACGTTGCATCGCTTCGGGATCGCCGCGACGGAACACGGCGCGTCCGACACAGGCCTCGAGCAACAACTGCCCGGCCGCCCACAACTCCGAGGCCACGCTGGCCTGCGCCCCCGCGAAGAGTTCCGGCGCGAAGGCTCCAGGCGTGCCGGCCAAGTTCGCACGCGACGCCTGAGTCAGCGCGCAACTGAGGCCGAAGTCGAGCAACACAGGGCGCGAGCTCTGACGCTCGAGTTGCACGTTCTGCGCTTTGAGGTCGCGGTGCAGGAAGCCCGCGCTGTGCAGGGCGTCGAGGGCGGAGAAGAGGCCGGCGGCGAGCCATTCCACGGCGCTCGCAGAGCGCGACGCGTCGGCGAGGGCGCGCTCGTCGAGCGGCACGCCTTCGAAGTAGCGCGTGACGGTGAACAGGCGGCCGTCACCCGGCACACGCCCCGCGTCGTGACAGCTGGCCAGGCCGGGATGTTCGAGCCCGAGCAGTTGCAGCTCGTTGAGCCCGCCCGCCTCGCCCGCGCCCGCCTCGTGGAGCTTGAACACGCACGCGCGCCCGCGGGCATCGCGCGCATGCCAAAGCACCGCGTGCTCACGCTGAGCGAGCAGGCCGAGCAGGCGATAACCGGCGAGGTTCGTGAAGGGGGGCGCGTCCATCCGGGTTCACGATACGCGCTGAGCGCGGGTGGGCCAGCCGCCGGGTCAGCGCGGTGGTGCCGGGGGTGCGGCCGCGCGGCCCGCGGGTTTCACGGGCGGCAGCGCGCCCACAGCCGCCGTGAGACGCAGCAACTCGGGCGCGTCGGCGGCGAGCGGCAGGCTCAGATCCGGCTGCACGCCGCGCGCCGCCGGCAGCGCGCGCTTGAGCACGTAGAGCGCGGCGCGGCGGTGCGCGGGGCTCACCGTGGCGTCGCGCAGGAGCGCCAGGCAACCTTCACCCAGGCGACGGTCCATCAAGGCCGCGGCGCCCTCCACGACCAGCGAGTGGATCGGGTCGTCGCGCAACCGACGCAGGAACCAGCGCGTGTCGCGTTTGCGCAGGTAGCGCTCCACGGTGTCGGTGCGCCGGTCGGGGCCGCGCAAGGCGAGCAGCGCGTCGATGGCGGACTTCCACTCGCGACCGAAGGTGGCTTCGATCACTTGCTGGCGCAGCTCCTCGCCCGAGTCGCGACGCGTGGCGATGAGTTCGAAACTCACGCCGCCGCCGGCTTGCACGAGACGCCCGAAGGCCTCGCGCGTGGCGAGCTCGTTGCTCGTGAGGTCTCCGGAGTCGGCGCGGATCAGCAGCGAGTTCACCACGCTCTGCGGGTCGCGCGCGAAAGAACGCACGGCGTTGAGCGCCTTGGCGCGGTCTTCTTCGTGGTACGGCGCGTCGCCCACGAGCAGGATCACGCGACGCGCGCCCTTGCGCCAGTCGAGTTCGTCGGTGGCCACGCGCAGACCTTCTTCCACCGCCTCGGGCAGGTCAGCCGAGATGCGACGACCGCCCGAAGCGCGCAGGTCGATCAGGAAGTTGGCGAGTTGGTAACGATCCGCGTCGAGCGGCGAGCTGCGCGTGACCCAGTCGTCGGCGAGGTCGCGATAGGCCACGAGGCCGAGACGCAAACTCGGCACCACGGCACTCAGGTCGTTCGCCACGTCGTCGATGACTTCGCGCGCGCGATCGATGAAGCGCTGCATCGAGCCGGTGGAGTCGACCACAAAGACGACGTCGAGCCCGCGCATCCGCAAGTCGCTCACGAACTCCGCGAAGGGATCACCCGGCGCGACCACCTCGCTGGGGTCGAGCTCGTGACTGCCGCCGCGCGACGCGCCCCCACCGCGGCCCCCGCGGCCACGAGACCCCGCGCCGAATCCGAGTGCGGCGAGCTGGCTGGGCGGCTCAGGATCCGTGATGTCGCTGAGGGTCGGCTCGGGGTTCGACTCGGTCGGTGCGACCTCCGGCTCGGGCGGCTTGGGCGGCGTGAGCTCGGCGAGGTCATCCAGCGGAGCGTCGAAGCTGGCCTCCACGCTGCGCTTCACGGGCTCGGGCACGACTTCGGGCGGCGGCCAGTACTCCCGCACCGCCCAGAACAGGCCCAAGTGGAGCAGCGCCGCGACCACCAGTGAGGTGGGCGCGCGGCGGATGTCGCGCAAGGCCAACTTGCGCCGCATGCCCAGACGGTCGGCGGGCCGCAACGCGCGCACCGGGCGTGGGCTTGGGGTCGAGCCCCCCGCGGGGGACGGGCGGGAGGCGTCGTCGGCAACCATGCGTTCAGAGATCCTTGCGAGCCTGTCAGGATACGATCGCCGCTCCCCCTTGGACACGTCGAGTTCTGTCATGGCACGTTCCCACGCTCCTACGATCACTGGCGGAAGCCTGCGCGGACGACGCCTGCAGGTGCCCGCTGGGCACACGACGCGCCCCACCCGCTCGCTCGTGCGCCAGGCGCTGTTCAACATGCTCGGCGAGCGTGTTCACGACGCGGCCGTGCTCGATCTCTACTCCGGTTCCGGTGCGCTGGGGCTCGAGGCGCTCAGTCGGGGAGCGGCCAGCGTGGTGTTCGTCGAGCGGGACCGCCGCGCGTTGCGTGCGCTCAAGGCGAACATCGCCGAGTGCCGTCTGCAGCCCGAGCAGGCGCGCGTGCTCGAGGTGTCGGTGGACAGCCCGGCCTCGCTGCTGCTGGGTCCCTTCGATCTGATCCTGGCTGACCCGCCCTTCGCGCGTCTCGACGGCCTGCCCGCCGACCTCGACGCCGAGGGCGTGCTCTCGGAAGGCGCCTGCCTGGCGGTGCACCTCCCCAGCGAGCGCCTGGCCGGTCGCGCCCCCGCGCCCTTCAAGCTGGAGCGCGAGAAGGCCTACGGGCGCTCCCGAATCGTGATTTTTGAGAGCGACAGCTAGGCCGCAAATGAGGCCAATTCCGGCGTGCTTTGCCACTTTAGGCTGGCAGAGCGAATACATGGCTTCAAGTATTTATAAACGCACATCGATACACAGGGTGCGCCGCGCACGGGGCGCTTCGGACCTTGCACCATGAGCCACAACGTCGACTGGACCCTCCTCCTCGAGCAACGCCGCGCTAAGGCCGGCGAGCCGGATGAAGCGAGCGCTGCCCGCCACATGGCGAGCTGGCGCAAGCTCCTGGCCAGCGAGAAGAACCTCCCGGATGAGGTCCTGGACAATGAACTCGTGAAGCTGCTCGAGGCCATCCACCACGCTTTCTGAGCGCGACGCTTGATTCGGGGCTGATTCGGCGGCAGTGATCTCGCCGCGCGCGCCCTTCCTATGCGAAACTGTGGGGCTCGTCGGCGGCGGTGATCCACCGCTCGCGCGACCAGCACCGCGCGCGTCCACCCCACGCCGCGCCCCCACTCGTGTTCCAGGATGCACCGATGTCGCTGCAGAGGCTCCAAAAAGTCATGGCTGGCGCGGGCGTAGGCAGTCGCCGCGCTTGCGAGACGCTCATCGCCGAAGGTCGTGTGGAGGTCGACGGCAAGATCGTCGACGTGCCCGGCACCCAGATCGACCCGGCGCGCGCCGAGATCCGCGTGGACGGCGAGCGCGTCCGTCTGGAGAAGCCGCACTACTACTTGCTCAACAAGCCGCGCGGCGTGATCTGCTCGGCGCGCGCGCGCCCCGACACGCCCAAGGCGATGGACTACGCGCCCCCCGAAGCCAGCGACATCCGGCTGTTCACGATCGGGCGCCTCGACGTGGAATCGGAAGGCGCGATCATCCTCACGAACGACGGCGAGCTGTGTCACCTCGTCACGCACCCACGCTTCGGCATCCAGAAGACGTACCGCGTGGAGGTCGACGGCCTGCCCGACGACGCCACGCTCGAGAAGATGCGCAAAGGCGTGTGGCTCGCCGAGGGTCGCACCGCCGAACTCGACGTGAGCTTGGTCGCACGCAAGACGCGCCGCTCGGTGCTCGAGATCAAACTGCGCGAGGGCATGAAGCGCGAGATCCGTCGCGTGTGCGCGCGCCACGGTCACGAGGTGCGACGCCTCAAGCGCGTGGCGATCGGACCCGTGCGACTCGGCAACCTCAACATGGGCGCCACGCGTGAGCTCACACCGAGCGAGATCGCGGGCCTGCGCGAGAGCGCCGACGTGGTCGTGCGACTCGGCGGCAACAACCCGCGCCGACGCAACTCGGCGCGCGCCCGCGGGGCCGCGCCGCGCACGCACCGTCACACCGACGCCAGCGAACGTCGCCCCCACGACGACGCCGATCTCGGCGAGAGCTTCGACGTGAACGCGCGCAACCTGCGCCCCGACGGGGACAGCCCGAGCAAGGATCCCGCAGAGAACAGCTCGCGCCCGAAGAAGCCGTCGAGCAAGCGCGCAGCCCCGCGCGGCAAACCGTTGGGCGAGAAGAGCAGCGGCGCTCGCGGTCGCAAAGCGACGGGCAAGTCGGGCGGCAAGTCAGGCGCGGCGCACCGTGGCAAGTCCGGCGGCTCGTCCGGCGGAGCGCGTGGCGGCAAGCCCGGTGCGAAACGCAGCGGCGCGCGCAAGTCGCCCACGCGGGGCCCGCGCAAGGGGCGCTGAGCGCGGCCACCTGAAGCGCAGTGCTCTGGGAGCGTCGCGCGTGCGGGCCGAGCTGCGACGTCGGCGCTGACTCAGCGCGCGGAGTCGTCTGCCTCGGAAGGCGCCTCTGTCGCAGGCGACGTGCGTTCGTCGAGCAACTGCAGGATCAGTCGCGACCAAGCGTGTTGCGCAGGCAAGGCTTGCACCACGACGCGCGCCTCTTGGTCGGCGCCCACGCGTTCTTCGAGCAGCGCGAGCAAGGCCTTCGCCGGGCCAGGCAAACCTTCCGGTTGCAGCAGCAGGTTCGCGCGGACGAGTTGAGAACGCGCGGCGGCGCGCGTGCCCGCGCTGAACTCGGCGCGCGCCAGGTGCAGCAACAAGCTCGGGCTGTCGGGCACCAAGTTGCGCGCCTGACGCAACACGTGCAGGGCGTCGGCGGGTCGTTCGAGTTCGAGCAAGGCGCCACCGAGCGCGGCGCCGAGCTTGCCGTCGGCGCGCACGCGCAAGGCTTCCCCGAGCAAGGCGGCGGCGTCTTCCGGGTGACGCTGATCGAAGAGTTCCACCGAGCGGTCGAGGATCAGCTGTCGCAGATCGAGGTGACCGGGGAAGGCCTGCCAACCGTGGAGCAAACGCAAGGCGAGCTGACGTTCCCGGGCGTTGCGCCCTTCGAGCAACGCACCGCGCGCCTCGCTGTCGCTCAGCTCGGCGAGGTCGGCGCGCGCGTGCAACAGCGCCTCGAGTGCCGACGAGCGCGCTTGCAACTCGAGGCCCAGAGTCTTCCGCGCGTCGACCTCGTGCGGCGGATCCCGGAAGGAACTCCACGCCATGGGCGCAGCGAGCAACGCCAGTTGACGGAAGTTGCGCGCGGCGCGGGCGCGCTCGTCGGTGGGCGGGGCCTGCGAGCGCCACTCGCTCACGGGTGCCTCGAGCGTGTTGCGCGGGCCGTCGCCCAGGGCGCGCTCGAGTTCCCACGCGCCGCACAACAACGCGTCGAAGACTTCGCCCATGTGATTCGGACCGGGCAAGCAACTCGATGCCTGCAGCAGCGGGTTCACCTCGGCGGCATCGGGCAGTCCCTGGGCCTTGCTGCCCACGAGCGCCACGAGCGGCCTGTCACTCAAGGTCGACGCCACGAGCACGTGCGTGTTCGGGAAGGCTTCGAGATGCGCGCGTGCCACGGCGGCGAAGGCGGGCCACGGGAGCTGGTGCAGTGGCAACCATTGCACGAAGACGCCCTCGTCGGCGAGGGCGCGGCGCAGCTCGAAGAAGTGCTCCACGCTGAGCAGGCTGCCGGCGCCCGTGCTCCACGGTGGGATCAGATCGCTCACGATGAGGTCGTAGGCGGACGGCGTGTCCGCCAACCAGGCGCGCGCGTCGGCGTGCACGGGCGTGAGATCGGGTGGCGGCGTTCGGCCGCCGATCAACGCGGGCACGCCGAGACCCAGCGCGAGCACCTCGGCGTTGGGTTCCACGGCGTCGATCCGTGCGCGGCTCGTGCCGGCGAGGCCCGCCAGCACGTGTCCGCGACCGACCCCCAACATGAGCGCGCGCTGGGCGCCGGGTTGCATCGCGGCAGCGAGGCGTCCCATGCGTTGTTCGAGCAGCGCGCCAGACGCTCTGGCGCCCAGACCGACGCGGCCGTCGATCTGCAGACCTTCGCTGCCGTCGGCGCTGCGCACCAAGCTCACGATCCCGTGCAAGCCCTCGCGCTGCAGCAGCAACTCGCGATTACCGTCCGCGACACGCCAAGGCGCGTGCCACGCGGGCGCCCACCCCACGAGCAACGCGGCGGCCAACACCGGCACGGCGCGCAACAGTCGCGACGCTGCGTGGCGGGAAGCGAACACGAGCAGGATCCCCGCCACGAGCAAGGCCCCCGGCAGGACGCGCAGACCGAGCGGCGTGCCGAGGCCGTGGCTGTCGAACACGAAACGCGCGACCAGCGCGGCGCCGAGCGCAGCGCCTAAGCGGAACGTAGCGCCCAGATCGCCGATCCAGGAGGCGAGCCGCGACGCGCCGCGCGGCTGCAGGTCGGCGGCCGCGACGAGCAGGCCGCCGCAACCGAAACCGAGCGGTAAGCCGAGCCACAGGGCCGCGTCGAGCTGCAGCGCGACACCGAAGGCGGGCAACACGAGCGCCACACAGGCGACGAGCAGCAAGAGCACTCCACGCGCGCCGGCGCTCAAAGCGTGACCGAAGTGGCCGAGCGTGGTCGCGCCGAGCGCCATCCCCAGATGCAGCGCCATCAACAAGGACACGCTGGTCGTGAGGCTGTCGCCCTTCGACTGGGCCAACACGCGCAGCAGCAGCGCTTGGCCGCCCACGAGCACCGCGCCACCGAGGCCACACACGACCCACCAGGGGCGCGGGTCGTCGCGCGGGGCAGGAGCGTCGGTCGACGCGGCCGACGCGGTCGTCGCCAGCTGAGACTCAGCGCCGTCCTCAGCGCCCGCGCCCGCAGCACCTGCGCCTGCGTCCCCGCGTTCGACGCTGCGCAGCGCCGCCAGCGCCAAGCTCGCCACGGCGAGCAAGATCGCAGCGACGTTCAAGGGGTCGAGCTTCGAGAGCAGCAGCCCGTGTTGCACGTGCCAGGCCGCCACCGCGCCGCCCAGCGCCCACGCCGCCGAGCTGCCCGCGATGGCCCGCAAGACGCTCAGCCCCTGGTCGGCGCGCAAGCGCGTGAGCCAGGGCAGCAGCCCGCCGAGCGCAAAGGCTGCGGGCGCAGCGGGGAGCGCGCCGAGCAGTGCACGCGTCCAGGAGGCGCGCAGCAAGCCGTCGGGGAGCAGCAGCTCGAGCAACCAAGGGGCGAACCACACTCCCAGGGCCGCCGCGAGCAACCAGCGCGCCGCACGCAGGAGGCGTTCTTCGGGCGCGTCGGCACGTCGGCCAGCCACCCAGGAACCGAGCGCACCGGCCAGCAAGAGCGCGGGCAAGACCAAGGCCGCTGCGGGCGCGACACCGGGCAAGGCGGCGCTCGCCCTCTGGATCCAGACCAGCTGCAGGAGCAGCGCGGCGGCGCCGGCCAGGAAGGCGGGCGCGAGCAACAGCAGGGCGAGGTTCAAGAGCGATCGGGTCCGGGAGGCAGGAGCGCGGCCAGCAAGTAGAGCGATCCCGTGACCAGGATCCGACGCCCGCGTGGGCTGAGTTCTCGAGCGCGCTGTAGGGCGGCGCGCGGGTCGTCCACGATCTCGTGCGGCGTGCCCGACGGCAAGCACGCGGCGAGTTCTTGCGGCGACTGCTCGCGCCCGCCGGGGACGCGTGTGAGCAGCACGCCGGGCACGCGTGCGACGAGTGGCGCCAGCATGGGCGCGGCGTCGCGGCCGGCGGTGGCGCCGAAGACCAACCAGCCGATCTCGTTCGGATCGACGCGCGCGGCGAGCTCGCGGCAGGCGGCGGCGCTGTGAGCTGCGTCGACGAACAAGTCGTGCACGCGCGCGTCGCGGCCGGGGACGCGCGCGGTGGCGAGCGCTCTGCATTCGGCTTCGCTCGGGACAGCGGGCGCGCGCGCGGCTGCATGGCGCGCGGCGGGATCGCGGAGAGCCGACTCGTCGGGCAAGAGCTGTAGCGCGCGCAACGCCTCACACGCCCCGCGCGCGAGGGCTCGCGCGCGAGCACTCGGTTCCTCGAAACGCGCCGCGGGCGCGTGGAAGAGCTGCGCCCCCTGCGCGCGGACAGCCTGCTCGGCCAGCTCGCGCACGCTGCCGGGCAACTCGTGGGGCAACAGCAGCGCGCCACCGGGTCGCAGCGCCGCGAGTTTCTCGCCGGCAATCAGCTCGAGCGTGTCGCCCAGGATCGCCGTGTGTTCCAGGCTCACCGAGCTCAGGATCACGAGCTGCGCCGGCATCAGGGTGGTCACGTCGAGCCGACCTCCGAGGCCCGCCTCCCACACCTGCGCTCCCAGTGCCTGCTCCGCAAAGAGTTGACGCGCCGTGGCAGCCAGCACCTCGAACCAACTCGGCGACTGGGAAAGCGTGGCGCAGGCGGCGATCACCTGCTTGACAGCGCGCGCCAAAGCCGCGTGCTCGGGCAGTTCGAGATCCACGCGCAAGCGCTCGCGCGCGTCGTGCACGTGCGGCGAGGTGAAGGTGCCCACGCGCAAGCCCTGAGCCGCGAGCGCCGCCGAGAGCAGCCACGCGGTGGACGTCTTCCCCTCACTGCCCACGATCTGCACCGACACGCGCGGGTCGCGCACCGCCGGCAGCGCTGCCAGCAACGCGCGCGGCACGTCGAGCGAGAATGCGAGCTCTCCACGGTGGAACGCGCGGCTGCGCTCGCGATCGAGCAAGCCGTGAAAGGCATCCAACGGAGACGGCTCGGGTGTCACGTGGCCCACGCGACTCACTATAATCCGCCACCATGCAACCCTTCATCGGTGTGACCTGCAGTGCGGAAGAGAACGGCGACCCGGTCGTACGGCCAGCCTATGTCCAGGCGGTGCATCGAGCGGGCGGTGTGGCCGTGGCGCTGCCCTTCCTGGAGAGTCGCGAGCAGACGGCCGAGCTGCTGAGCCGCCTCGACGGACTGCTGCTCACGGGCAGCGAGGACCTCGACAGCGCACTGTGGAGCGAGCCGCTGCACCCCGAGGCGCTGCCCATGCACCCGCGTCGGCAGACCACCGAGATGCTGCTCTGTCGAGAGTTGCTGCTGGGCGAGCTGCCCGTGCTGGCGATCTGCGGCGGGATGCAGAACCTGGCCGTGGCTGCGGGCGGGCGCATTCACCAGCACATCCCCGATCTCGGGGAGCACGTGCGCGACCACGGGGCCGGCACGCACGCCGAAGCCGAGCGTCATCCGGTGCGTTGCGAGGCGGGCAGCGTGCTCGCGGAGTTCCTCGGTGCCGAGTGCAGCACGAACTCGGCGCATCACCAGGCGGTGGCCAGTTTAGGAGCCGGGCAACAGGCCGTGGCTTTCTGTGACGACGGGCTCATCGAGGCCTTCGAGATGCCCGAGCGCCCCTTCACCTTGGCCGTGCAATGGCACCCCGAACAGCTGCCCGAGGAACGTGGGCAAGCCGCGCTCTTCGACGCGCTGATCCGCGCGGCGGGCGGCTGAGTGGATCGTCAACGGATTCACAAGGCGGCCACGGGCAAAGGCAAGGGCAAGTCGCGCAGCGCCACGCCGCGTCGCATCCTGATCTACGGCTTCGCGCTCATCGCGATCATGGCCAAGCTGATCTTCGACAACCTGAACACCGCGCCCACGGTGGAGCGTCCCGACGCCCCGCTCGAGTCGCTCAACGACGTGCCCGACTTCGACACCACGCCGCGCGCCGTGATCGACACCGAACTGCTCGCCAGCGTGCGCGACGACACGCCCGAGCAACGCGTGCAGCTGGAACGCGAGCCGCGCATCCACTTGATGGAACAGGCGTCCACGCTCTTGTGGGGCGACCTCGAGAAACTCGGCCTGGATCACGTGCCGCACGATGAGCTGCTCGCGGAGCCCGCGCGTCATCGCGGTGAAGCGGTCTGGGCCTTGGGTCGCGTGCGCTGGCTCGACCAGAGTTTCGTCGACGGGCTGCTCGAAGTGCGCGGCGAGCTCCGCGACGAGCACGAGCGCTCGTGGCTCTTCCTCGTGATCACCGAGCCCTACGACATCGAAGTCGGCGACGTGGTCCGCGCGCCCGGCTTCTTCTTCAAGCACGCCCGCATGCTCAACCCCGACGGCGACTGGGTCTCCGCGCCGCTCATCGTGGGCGAGGAATTGCTGCCGAGTTCCTTCCGCATCGACCCGGTCACCGAACTCACCGACGACATGCGCACGCGCCTGCGTCACATCCGCGATCACAGCTTGGAAGGCGCCAGCCAACGTTACGGCAGCCAAGTCTTCTACGAGTTGCTCAGCTTCGCGAAGCACGGCGCCGAAGACGCCGTGTTCCCCGACGGCTCGGTGTTGCCCGAGCTGCCCCCCACCGACCTGCTCAAGTACGCCGCGCGCCACCGCGCACAACCCGTGCGCATGACGGGCATGCTGCTCACCAAACGTCACACGCTGTTGGGTCCGCGCGGCGAGAACCCCTTGGGCGAGCCGCAGGTCTGGGAGCTGTGGCTCAACGACGCGCGCGCCGGCAAGAACGGCAACATCCTGGCGCTCAGCCTCGACGATCCGGGCGACCTGCAACGCGGTGACATCGTGGAGCTCGACGGCCTCTTCTTCCGTCGCTGGGCCTACGAGAACAAGCGCAACGAACCGCGCATGAGTTCGCTCGTGGTCACACGACGCGCCAAGCGTTTCGTGCCGCTCAAGGACCCCACGCCGGGGATCATGCTCAAGGTGTTGCTGAGCGTGGTCGGCGGCGTGGCCTTGCTGTTGGTCGTCGGGCAGTGGCGCGAGAAGCGCTCGGCCACGGGCGCGCGCAAGAGTCGGCTCGCGCGCAAGTCGCGCTTGGTGAAGCGTGAACTCGAGCACGGCGCGGCGTCGACGGCTGCAGCGGCGGCGCCACCGGACTCGGGCGCGCCCACTGCGTCCACCGCGAGCACACGTGCGCCGCAAAGCGCTCCCGAGAGCGACCCCGACAGCCGTCCCGACGCACCAGCGTGAGCACCCCGCCCAGCCACGAAGCGCAACGCGCGGAACTCCACGCGGAGGTCGTGGTGCGAGCGGGAGTGGCGGCGGAGTGGGAGCTGCCCGCGCGTCATCCCGCGGCGCTGTTGCTCACCGACCGCAACGTGGAGCGTGTGTTGCCACCGGCCTTGCGCGCGTTGCCGCGTCACGTGCTCGCACCCGGCGAGTTGAGCAAGACCTGGGCTGAGCTCGAAGGCGTGCTGCAAGCGCTCGACGACCACGGCCTCGATCGCGACGGCCTGCTCGTGTGTTGTGGCGGCGGCGTCGTGAGCGACCTCGGCGGGCTCGCAGCGCACCTGCACCGCCGCGGGATCGCCTGGGACGCCCTGCCCACGAGCGTGATCGCCCAAGCCGACGCAGCGCTCGGCGGCAAGACCGCGATCAACCTCGGGCCGTCGAAGAACAGCGTGGGCGCCTTCCATGCGGCGCGGCGGGTGCTCGTCGATCCGAGCTTCCTCGAGAGCTTGCCCGAGGTCGAACTGCGTGCCGGTTTCGCCGAGCTGCTCAAGACGGCCGTGATCTCCGGCGAGCCCCTCCTCGCTGCCACGGAAACACTCAGCCCGCAGGGATTACGCAGCGCGCACCCCGAAGCGCTCGACGTGCTGCGGCGGGTGATCGACACTAAGCTGCGGCTGGTGCAGGCCGACCCGCACGATCACGCGGAACGTCAGTTGCTCAACCTCGGGCACAGCTTCGGGCACGCTTTCGAGGCGCTCGCGCTGGGCAGCCTGCGCCACGGCGAGGCCGTCGGACTGGGCCTGCTGTGTGCCGCGCGTCTGGCCCACGACGGCGGTCAGCTCGAAGCCCGCCTGCGGGCGGCGCTGCTGCGTTGGGACCTGCCGGTCCGACGCGCGGGCGACCTGGGCGAGCTGCTCGCGCTCATGAGCCGCGACAAGAAACGCCGGGGTGGCGCGCTCAGCCTCGTGATCCCCGAAGCGCCGGGTCACGTGGAGCTGTGCCCCGGGATCGCGCCCGAACGCGCCGCCGAGGGGCTCGCTGCCGTGCTCGCCTAGGCCCCGGCCTCAGATCCGGCCTCAACTCCGGGCCGCCCCCGTGCCGAAGCAAGTGAGGTATCCCCACTTGGAGTCGGTTCATGGGCACGACGAATGTGTTGCCTCCCCCGCTCGACGTCGCGGCCTGCAACGGCCACCCGCTCGAGCTCTGGGTGCTCGTCAACGGCGAGATCATCCAGTGCAAGGCGAACTTCCTGTCGCCCGGCGACGATGCACGTCCGCAAGTCTCGGCCAGTTTGCCCGACGACTTCGTGGGCATCGTGCGCAATGGCGCGGCCGTGCGCGGCTTCTTCACCGACGGCCAAGGGCAGGTGCACACCTTCCTGACCTCCATCCGTGAATGGCGCAGCTACCGCGACCGCCCGAGTGCGGCCAAGGTCGTGCTCGAGACACCGACCGCCGTGGCGCCCTGTCAGCGCCGGCGCGGACATCGTCGTGCGGCGCGACCGTTGGCTGTGTCGCTCACGATCACGATCCGCGGCGAGACCGAAGTCGTGGAAGGTCGCATGGTCGACGTCTCGCCCACGGGCATGGCGGTGCGCACCGTGCGCGCGGCCCGCAACTGGTTCGCCGAAGGCACGCAGCTCGAGATCGAAGTGCCGCTGCACGGCAAGTCGGAGCCGGCGCGCTTGGGTGTGACCGTGGCGCGCGTGGAGCGTGAGGCGCTGCACTACCTTTATGGGTTGCGCGTGAACAACGCGGCCGAGCGTCGCAGCTTGCAGGACATCCTCGAAGAGTTGCTCGACCCAGCCTTCTTCGATCAGGGCGACGATTGAGCGCGTAACGTGAGCCGCCCTCGCACGACGAGGGCGTGTGAACACCCCGCTCCCCGACGACGCCTTCGCGCTGCACCTCGCGGGCGGCACTTCTGATCAGCTGCGTCGCTTGCGGCGCACGCTGGGCGGGCACCGTCGTTGGCTCTCACGCGGCAGGATCGCGTGGTGTCGCGTGGGCTTGCCGGAACCGCTCTCGCGGCGCGTGGAAGAGTTCGCGCGCGCGGAGCGATTGAGCCTGGAGCGCGAACGTGTCGCGCGCGCGGGCGCGCAGCTCGTGGGCTTGCTCGGGCCCGACCTGCCGGCACAGCTGGGCGCGCTGCATCGCCCGCCCGTGGCTCTGGTGGTGCGCGGGCGTTGGCCACCGCCCGAGGGCGCGCTCGGCATCGTGGGCGCACGGGCTGTCACGCCGGCGGGCCGGGCGGCGGCGTCACGGTTCGGGGAAGCTGCGGGGCGTCATGGGCGGGCCGTGGTGTCGGGCTTGGCGCGCGGCGTCGACAGCGCGGCGCTCGAGGGTTGCTTGCGCGCGGGCGGCTGGCCCGTGGCCGTTCTGGGCAATGGGCTCGACGTGGCCTACCCACCAGAGAACGCGTCGCTTCAGGAAGACATCGCCAGGCAGGGCACGCTCGTCTCCGAGTTCCCGATGCGCACGCGTCCCGATCGCTGGACCTTCCCGCGACGCAATCGGATCTTGGCCGCGCTCTGCGAAGCCTTGTTGGTGGTGGAAGCCAGCGCGCGCAGCGGGGCGTTGATCACGGCGCAGCATGCCCTGGAGCTCGGGGTCGAAGTGTGGACCGTGCCCGGCCCCATCGACAGCGCAGCCTGCGCCGGGAGCAACGAGCTGCTCTTCGATGGCGCCGCGCCGGTGCTCTCCGAAGCCGTGTTGCTGCGCTTGCTCGGCGCCGACGCCAGTCCTGCGGCGCGCAACAGGCCGCCGGCTGATCCGGTGGAGGCTGCGCTCGCCACGGGCCCGCGCAGCGCCGACGAACTCGCCGCCGAACTGGCGCTCCCGCTTCCACGTCTGCGCGCGCGACTGATCGCCATGGAGCTGGAAGGCAATGTGAAGCGCGAGAGTGCGGGGCGCTGGAGCTGGCGCCATGCCTGAGCAGCCGGTCCGCCAGTCGGCCGCTCCGCGGAGCGAGAGACCGCCCCGCGCTAGAGCCAGGCTGAGAGCGCTGCGAAGCAACCGAAGAGCACGGCTGACCCCACCAAGAAGCGCACCCAGCGCGCGAGCGCGGAGCGCACCACCACGGCCAAGTCCTCTTCGCGCAAACCGCTGTACACCAAGAAGGTCATCAGCGAGATCAGGAGGAACCAGGCGGCGTGTTCACCCAGCCCCATCGGCCCCACCACGGCGAGCGGGCTGCGGAAGGCCTGCAGCGCCGGATGTAGCACGGCAAGCGAAGTCATCGCGACGCTCCTGTGGGCGCGCCACCTGTCCCCGCCGCTGCGCCACCGCGGCGAGCGAACTCATACACGTCGACCATGACCACGAGGTTCAGGATGCCGGCCACCGTGCTGAACAGCACGCCGAGCTCGAGGCGCAGGATCGTCTCACCGGCGGGCGTCGACCCGAGCATGTTGCCGATCAGAACGGGCAACCCCGCCAGCGACTGACCGTAGAAGTGGTACGGGTAACGCGTGGCGGAAACGCTGGCGCCCTCGCCGAGCAGGATCCCCAGCGCGTACATCAGCAGCACGAGGCAGCCGAAGTAGAGCGCCTTGCCCCGCCGCCCTTGGGCGAGGTGACCGAGACCCGGGAGCACCCAGGCGAGCAGCACGTGATAGCCGGTTCGCGGAGACATCCGGCGCATCATCGGGCTGAGCGGGCTTGTCTGGAAGGACTTTATTGCCCACGCTGCCGGGCGTTCGTCCCAGCGACCGGCGGAGTCCGCATGAGCGCCCATCGACTCACTCTGCGTCCGCGCTACGGCGAGGTCGACAGCATGGGGATCGTGTACCACGCGCACTACCTCGTGTACTTCGATCAAGGCCGCACCGAGCTGCTGCGCGACCTGGGCATGTCCTACGCCGAGATCGAAGCACAGGGTCATCGCTTGGCCGTGGTCGACGCCGGCCTGCGCTACCTCTCCCCGGCGCGCTACGACGACGAGCTGCAGCTCGAGACCGAGCTCGCCAGCGTGCGCGGCGCCTCGGTGGTGTTCGGCTACCGCCTCTCGCGTGGCGACGAGTTGCTCGCCACGGGACACACGAAGCTCGGCTGCCTCGACCTGCACAACCGACCCTGCGCGCTGCCCCCGGAGCTCCGCAAGCTGTTGCGTGCGGGACGAGCCGCCGCCCACGGCGCGTCGGAGCTGCCATGAAACCTTCCGCACCTTCACCGCGCCGCGCCCAGCGACGTCGCGCTCCCTGGGCCCGCGCGGGCTTACTGGCTTGCCTCGCTTGGGGCTGCTCGAGCACCGCCGAGGCGCCGCGCCCCGCCACGGGCCTGAGCGTCCGCGAAGAGGACCTCATGCTGCGGCTGGTCGAGGCCTTGCGCCAGACTCAAGCGAAGGCCGAGGATCCCGACCAGCTCATGAACGGGCTCGAGCGCCTTCTGCCCGCTTGGCAGAGTGAGCAGCGCAAGGGGCGCGCCGACGTGCTCGAGGTCGTGCTCACGAGCCGCGTGATCCCGCACTACGCGATCGTGCGCGAGATGTTCCTGAATGGCCCGCACGAGCGCCGCTTGGTGGCTGCGTGGGCGCTGGGTTTCACGCGCGTCCCGCTCAACGACCTCGGCATCGCGTCGCAGCACGAGCAGGCCCAGGCGCTCTTGATCCGCGAGATCCCGCGCTTGCCTGACGACGTGCTGGCCAACGCGCTGCTGGCGCTCTGGATCCTGGCTGAACCGAGCACGCCCATCGACCCGCTCACCGACCTGATCGTGAATCACCACGACGGGCTGGTGCGCGCCAACGCCACGCTGGCACTGGGGCGCGTGCTCACACCGGAGCTCTCGCTGCAGGCCGTGGAAGCCGTGATCGTGGCCCTCGACGACGTCGACGCCACGGTGCGTGTGCACGCTGCCAGCATCGCGCGCAACTTCCCCGACCGTGCGTATCTCGCGCGCCTCGAGTCGCTCATCGAGGAGGAAGACACGCCGCTCGCGCAAGCCCGCATGGCCTCGGCCTTGGGCGCACTCAAGTCGCGCAGCTCGTCGCGCGTGCTGATCCCCTTGCTGCGCGGAGACAACGAGCTCGTGGCTGTCTACGCGCGCGCCGCGCTCGCCGCGATCTTCGGTGTGGACCGCGGCCCGGATCCCAAGCCCTGGAACGACTTGATCCTCGAGACCAAGGGGCCCTGAGCCGCGCCGCAAGCCGCCAAGGTGTGGGCGAGTCCCCGAGAATGCGAACGGACCCCCGGATCATGGATCCGGGGGGCCGTCGACTTGGTTGACCCGGAGGTCAACCGGTCAGCCGAGTTCCCTTACGGGGACGTGGCCTTCACAGCGTTCGACAGGGTCACGCCCGAACCGAGCACGGCGCCTGCATCAGCAGTGGCGTACTGGAGGTAGAGCGGGACACCCGACGGGATCGCACCCGGCCACGGCACGTTGAGCGTGTCGAAGCCACCCGGCTTGGTCGTACGGTTCACGAGCACATTGATCGGGAACGTGTACAGCGTGCCCATCTTGAAGGGCACCGGGGTCGAAGCAGCCGAGATGAACAGCACGGACAGCGCGTTCGGAGCCGCATCCTCGAGCTTCACGTGGGTCGCGGAACCGGGGGCCAGCGTGCCGGCGATCGTGAGCTGCGGGACGCCACCAGTACCACCAGTACCCGTGGAGAGCGACTCGATGAGAGTCTGACCACCGGCGGTCTGGTTGTAGGTCGTGGTGCCCGAGACACTCGCGTTGCCGTTGTCGTCTTCCGCTTCGATGCGGTAGGCGATCATGCCGTTGTGACCACCCGGGATCACGCCGCGGAACTGCTGCGTGCCCTGGCTGAACATGCGCACCTTGCGCTCCTGACCGCCATCGACGGTGTAGACCAGGTTCACGCGGTAGTAGCCCACGATGTAGTACGGGGCGTTGTCGCGCAGCGCCACGTGGATCACCGTGTCAGAGCCATCGCTCTTGTTGCCCTGGTTGGTGATCTTGTGGAACGTCGGCGCGAAGGTGTCAGGCACACCGAGGGTGTTCTGGTAGTAGCGGTTCTGCTGGTTCAGGTCGTTGCTGAGCAGCAGGTCCGGGTCACCGTCGTTGTCCATGTCGGCAGCTTCGCCGTCGAGCGACTGGTTGCTGTTGCCGTTCTGGGGCAGCTCGTTGTGCGAGTACTGCGAACCACTCGAGCTGGTTCCCGTGCGGTGGTAGAAGCCGTCACCGAAGGTGACGCCCTGCGCGGCGGAACCGGCGTAGAGGTAGTTGGTGCCGAGGAAGTTGGCCACCCACGCATCGAGGTCGCCGTCACTGTCGAAGTCGAGGAAGTCGACCTCGTTTTCATCAGTGTTCGGGTCACCCTTAATCCAGGTGGTCATCTTCGTGAACGTGAAGTCGCCGTTGTTGCGCAGGATGCGGTCGAGGTTGCCACCGCCGCCACCGTCGTAGTTCTTCATCCAGATGTCGAAGTCGCCGTCACCATCGTGGTCGGCGAACTCGGCCTCGTAGTTGTTGCTGCCGTTGAGGCCGGCACCCGTGTTGAGGATGGCCGTCTGGGTCATGTCGGTGAAGAGTCGACCGGCACCCGTGCCGCCGTAGAGGTTGTTGCGGTACACGCGGGCTTGGCTGTCGCGGCTGCTGCCGAACACGTCGATGTCGAAGTCGTCGTCGAGGTCGACGGGGTCGATGTCGAGGGTGTGCAAGCGGATGTCTGCACCCGGGTCGACCCACGGCCAGTGCTCGTCGAACACGCCGGTGCCGTCGTTCATGAACAGACGCGAATCGCGCAAACCGTTGATGTTCGGACCGTAGCTGCTGTGGAACAGGTCGATGAAGCCGTCATCGTTGAAGTCGGCGAAATCGCAGTCACACGAGTAGTCACGGAAGGGGCCAGCGCCGTTCTGGGTACCGATTTCGTCGCCAGTCGGCACCGAGATCAGGTTGCCCCAGAAGTTGTTCGTGCCTTCGTCGAAGAAGCCGATGCTGCCGAACTGCAGGCCACCTTGGTTGATGTAGGCGCGGCTGGTCTCACCACCGTTCGCGGTCGTGCCGCGGTTGGAGATGTAGATGTCGAAGTCGCCGTCGTTCTCGAAGTCGGCGAACTCGATGTCGCGCGAGGTGTCGTTCGGGAAGCCAGCGAAGCGCGTGGCGGTTCCGTTCGAGAAGGTCGCGATCGTGCCGCCTTGGACACCGCCGTTGTTGATGTAGATCACGTTGGCCTGGGCGGAGCCGTCACCACCGTTGCTGATGCCGACGTCGTAGTCGCCATCGTGGTCGATGTCAGCGAGGTCAATATTTTCGGAACGACCTCCACCAAACGCGTTGATCGCGGTGGGGAAGTTGCGACCGGGCTGAAGGTCGGCGATCTGGGCCGACACATCAGTGCCGAGCGCGAGGACCGCGAGACCAGCCAAGGTCGTGGAAAGCGAGAGACGCATATCTCCTCCGGGCAACGAGCGAGCTTCGGATGGGCGAGTTAGAGGGCTATTCAAGTGGTAGGACCGCTATCGACCGTTTGAGCCGAGAGCTTGGGCACGAAGACCGAGGTCAAACCACCTGAGGAGAGTCCATAGGTGGGACGAAGTCTACCGCTGCATATCCAGAATCGGCAAGCGAGATATGCGCCGGGACGCAAGCAGTTATGCATACCTACTGGGCTGCACGCCCCACGCGCTTCCCTAAACGCTCAGCCCCCTGCAACTTAGGGACGCGCCCTGATCCCCCTGCAGAGGCAACACGCCGGTGAATGCCGCGCGCGCCGGCGCCCCGCAGACCGGGACTCAGGAGCTGCGACGCGCCACCCGCGGCCAAAACGGTGCATGAAAGCGCAGCTGACGAGCCAGGGCGGTGCGCAAGCTCGGCAGGTCGAGGCCCGCCCGTTCGAGGTCCCCGTAGCCCTCCAAGACCCCCTGCAGCAGCGCGCCCGCGAAGCGCGGCTCCGGATCGGCGCCGGCACGAGGCAGCAAGCCGTGCTTGGCCAGCGAGCGGAGAAACCGCAGCAGACCTTCCCGAGCGCTCGCTGGGGGGAGCGGGCGTGCAAGCTGACAGCGGTCGAGGTCGATCACCACCAGCGGGCCGTCGCCGGGCTCCACGAGCAGGTTCTTCACCTGCAGGTCGCGGTGGTGCAAGCCCGCCCCGTGCAAGCCGGCGAGGCTGCGCCCGCTGCGTTCGGCCAAGTCCCCCGGGTCGGCAGCTTGCGCCTGCAACTCGAGCAGCACGTCGAGCAGATCACGCGCCCCTTGCACGCGCACGGTGGCCAGCTCCAAGCGCCAGCTGCCCGGCGCGCGGCGCGTGGCGCGCGCCACGGCCACCGCGGGCGTGCGACAGCCCGCCGCGATGAGCTGCTCCGCCAACAAAGCCTCGCGCAAGGGGCGGTCGGGATCCGCGTAGGACTCGCGGAGCAGGCCGCCGATGATCCCGCCGCGCGACATCCGCTTCGCCACCAAGTCGCCCAGCGAAGTCGTGAGCACGTGCACCTGCCCGCGACCCTTCAGGTCGTGCTCGCGCACTCGCCCCCAGCGCTCCAAGGGTGCTCCGCTGAGCAAGGCGTGCAAGGGGAGGGCGCTGCGCCACTCGCGTCGGAGCAACAGCCGGACCGGTCCCTGCTGGAGGAACTCGTGAGTCGCACGGAGGGCATCGGCCACGGTCGAGCTGGACATGTTCACGAGCGACGATACCACCGCGCCCACCCCATCCCCCAACGCGCACGACCCCGCGCTCCGCTTTGCTAGCCTGGGCGCGTGGCCGACTCCTCCACGCGCCTGCTCATTCTTCGCATGTCGGCCCTCGGCGATGTGCTCTTCGCGGTCCCGCTCGCGCAAGCGTTGGCGGACAGCGGACGCTTCGCTTCCGTCGCGTGGCTGGTCGAGGACCGCGCGGTCGCGCTGCTGCGCATGGTGCCCGAGATCCAAGAGCTGGTCGTGTTCCCGCGCACGCGCAAGTCGCGCTGGTGGGGTCACGCAGCAGGCCTGTTGCGTCGGCGCGACGACCTCGTGCTCGATCTCCAAGGCAACCTGAAGAGCCGTCTGCACCTGGCCTTCCTGCGCTCGAAGAAGAAATGGGGCTTCGACTTGCCGCGCGCGCGCGACGGCAGCCAGCGCGCGCTCACCCGTCGCCTGCCTCCCCACCCTGATCGCCCCCACCGCGTGGACGCCAACCTCGCACTCCTGGCGCACTTCGACCTGCCCGTGCCGCGCCCCTCGCCGCGCCCGCGCCTCGCCATCCCTGAGGCCGCACGACAACGCGTGAACGACTGGCTCGACGGGCAACCGGCGGGCGGCCCGTTCGTGGTCCTGCATCCGGGCACCAGCGCCTTCGGAGCCTTCAAGCGCTGGCCGGTGGAACGCTTCGGCGCGCTGGCCCGCGAGCTGCGCGAGCGACACGACGCGCGCGTGCTGCTCAGCGGCGGCCCCGCAGAGTCCGACCTCGTGGAGCAAGTGCGCGCCGCTTGCGGTGGCCACGCGCCGCAAGCCCCCACGCGCGGCCTCGAGGAGCTCGCCGCGCTGCTCCAGGCCGCCGACCTCGTGGTGGCCGCCGACTCGCTGCCGCTGCACCTGGCGAACGCGCTCGCCACGCCGGTCATCGGGCTCTACGGCCCCAAAGACCCGCGCGTCACCGGGCCGGCTTGGGATCGCTCGCGCGTGGTGCGCGCCGAGGTGCACTGCAGCCCGTGCACGCTGCGTCGCTGCGCCGATCCGATCTGCATGACGCGTCTGCCCGAACGCGCCGTGCTGCAAGCGGCCGACGACTTGCTCCGCGCAGCCACGTCATGAGCCCGACAGCCACCACCTTCACGCAACTGATCGACTCACGCCGCAAGGGCGAACTGGGGAAGTCGGCCGCAGAGTGCGAACTCGAACGTCTCGGTCTCACGCCCGGGAGCTCGGCGCTCAGCACGCTCGACGACCTGGTCGCGCACACTGCGCCCGATGTCGACCTCGCGGAACTGCTCTCCGGTTGCGCCGCCTCAGCCGACCCGGGCCGCGCGCTCGCCAACGCCGGTCGACTCCTCGGACTCACCGATCGCCCCTCCTGCCCGGTGAGCTTGGCCGACCTGGCGCGCTTCCTCGGCGCCAGCCAACACATGGGCGACATGTTGCTGCAGCGCCCCGAGTTGCTCGCCGAACTCGGCACGCCCTTCGACGCCACCGCCGCGGCCGCGCGCTACGAACGCGCGGGCGCCGGCCCCGACGCCGAACGCGCGCTGCGCCTCGCGCAACAAGCCGACCTGCTCGCCATCGCCTGGCACGATCTCATCGACGGCCTCGACGTCGAGCAGGTCACGATCCTGGTCTCGCGCTTGGCCGACGCCGTCGTGAGCGGCGCCGCACTCGGCCTCGACGCGCCGCGTCACTTCGCGATCCTCGCGCTGGGCAAGCTCGGCGGCATGGAGCTCAACTACAGCAGCGACATCGACCTCGTGTTCGTGCGCCCCGACAGCGCCAGCGACCAAGCCGCCGCCGACCACGTGGCGCGCCGGCTGGTGAAACGCCTCGGCCGACAGACGGAACTCGGGCACCTCTATCGCGTGGACATGCGCCTGCGTCCCGAGGGCGCGGCGGGCACGCTCACGCGCACGCTCAGCTCCACACTGCAGTACTACCGCGAACGCGGGCGACCGTGGGAACGCCAGATGCTGATCAAGGGTCGCGTGTTGATCGACTCCGGCGACACGGGCGAGAAGCTCCTGCAGGGAACCCGTCAGTGGATCCTCGAGTGTGGCCTCGACGCGGGTGCGATCCGTCAATTCAAACGCCTGAAGGCGGCCTCGGAAGCGCGCGCGGGTTCGCTCTCCGGCGACCGCACCGACGTGAAGCACGCCCCCGGCGGCATCCGCGACATCGAGACGATCGTTCAGTTCCTCTCGCTGCAACACGCGGCGAGCAACCCGTGGCTGCTGTGCAACTCCACGCTGCACGGGCTCGAGCGACTGCGCGTGGCCGGCGCGCTCGAGAGCTTGGAGGCGGCGCGGCTCCGCAGGGCTTACCTCTTTCATCGACGCGTCGAGAACTTGTTGCAGGTGATGCACCGCGTGCAGACGCACCGACTGCCTGCCGACCTCGTGCCGCTCGCGCGCTTGCTCGGCCAGCGTGACGCGGCTGGCCTGCGCACCACCCTCGAGGAACACCGTGCGCGGGTGCGTGCGAGCTTCGAGCAACACTTCGCGCAAGCCTTCCCAGCCACCGAAGGCGCTGCCGCGCGACTCTCGGCCGTGCTGCTCGCCCCCGAACCCGACACCGCACAGCTGCAGGCCGAGCTCGAAGAGCTGGCCTACCCTGACCCCGCGGCGGCCTGCAGCGTGCTGCTGCGCGCCTCGAGCCCGGTGTCGCGCTTCTTGCCGTCGTCACCGAGACTGATCTCGGCCTTCGCGAGCGTGGCGCCGATCCTGCTCGAGCGCTTGGCCCTGAGCGCCGAGCCGGTCGCCGCCTTGGATCGTTTCGAGCGCATGACGCGCGGCGTGGGCGCGCGCGAGGTGCTCTACCAACAGTTGCTCGCCGAACCCGCGCTGCTCGAGATGTTGTGCGAGCTGGCCGCGGGCAGCGCGTACCTGGCCGACGAACTCACGCGCGCGCCGCAGCTCTTCGATGCCTTCGTCGACGCCTTGCTCACCGGTGTGCGCGGGCGCCGCCGACGTCGCGAAGATCTCTCGCAGCTCGACGGTGCGTCGGCCGACCCTTGGCAGGCGCTCGCCGACTACAAGCGCCTCGAGACCCTGCGCGTCGGCGTGCGCGACCTGCTCGACGCCGCCCCCACGCGCACGCTGCTCTCGGAACTCTCGCAGCTCTGCATCGACGTGCTGCGCGCGTCCTTCGAGCTCGTGCTCACGCGCTGCGTGGACGAGCTCGGCGAACCGTTCACCCTGAAGGGCGTGTCGGCGCAAGTGCCGGCGGGCATGGTGGTGGTGGCGCTCGGCAAGGTCGGCGGCCTCGAAGCGAACTACGGATCCGATGCCGACGTGCTCTTCGTGCACGGCGGCGAAGGCCACACCGATCGCGGCGTGGCCAACTCGGTCTTCTTCGCGCGCGTGGCGCAGGACTTCATCGGCCACCTCTCGGGCAAGAAGGGCACGCCGCGGCTCTACAAGATCGACGCGCGCCTGCGCCCCGAAGGCGTGAAGGGCCCGCTGGTCACGAGCCTGCGCGCCTTCGAGCAGTACTACGGCTCGTCGCGGGCAGCGCTCTTCGAACACCAAGCGCTGCTCAAGGCGCGCATCGTGGCCGGCGACGCCGCGCTCGGGCAACGCGTGCTGGCCCTGATCCGCCAACGCGTACGCGCCCTCACCCTCCCCGACGACCTGCCCGCGCGCATGCAGGAGATGCGCGAGAAGATCGCCGCGAAAGCCCAAGACCACGACCTCAAGCGCAAGCGCGGCGGCATGGTCGACATCGAGCAACTCACGCAGTACCTGCAGCTCGTGCACGCGCGCGAACACCCCGCCGTGCTCGTGCAGGAAACGCCCGCCGCGCTGGAGCGGCTCGCCGACCACGGCTTGCTGCGCGAGGAGGAAGCGCACTGGTTGCGCGACACCTACCTGTTCTTCCGCCGCGTGGAGATGCGCCTGCAGATCGCGCTCGGACTCGACACCAAGGAAGTGCCCGAGGGCGGCAAGCCGCTGCGCACCCTCGCGCTGCGCATGGGCTACACCGACACCACCGAAGGCGAAGCCGGGCACCTGCTGCTCAACGACATCGAAGACGCCACGCTCAGCACGCGGGTGCGCTACGAACGCATCGTGCGCTGAGCGTTGCTGTCCCGGCTGAGCCCTTGCGGCTCGGCTTCAGCGACCGCTCGCCGAGAGCACGCTCACGAGCTCGGGGCAGGTCGGATCGAAGGCAGGCGACGCGGCCATCGACCAACTCACGTCACCGCGCACGGTGACACGGAACTCGATGCGCCAGTCGACCCCACCGAGCAGATCGTTCTGCGCGTCGAGCACACCGGTCTGCAGATCGACGATCACGCGCATGTCGTGCAGCTGCTCGAAGCCGGCTTCCTCGACATTGAGGGTCGGCGCCACGTCGGAGGCGATCAGGTAGGCGTCTTCCACGTAGCGGGTGGTCATGCCGTCGTCGCCACCGTGCCCGCGCCAGCCGCTGTCGTGCACGGTGGTGCTGCCACGCATCACGCGATGACGCGCCACCTGGTAGAGCTTGCGGTCTCCCGGATCGACGCCCTCTTCGCAGCGCAGCACGAGGCGCGCGCCGGGCGCGGCGTTGCGCTGTTCACCGCCCACGAAGAGCAGTAGCCGACCACCGAGCAACTCGTCGGCGCCATCCACACTGAAGGTCGAGAAGACCTCGAGCAGCTCCACGCGACGCAGCACGTCTTGTTGCTGACGCAGCTCCATGCCCGCGAAGTCGAACATCGAGTCGAGGGTCTCTTCGTAGGCCCCGACCGAGGCGTCGAGCAAGACGTTGCCGGTGGCGCCCTCATCGAGCGGCGAGCGCGGCGGCGTGAGGTCTTGGGCCGCCGAGATACCGCGATCCACCGCCGACTCATAGAGGTTGGCGAGCATCTCGTGCGTGGTGGCGTAGGCGTCTTGCACGCGCTCCTGGAACTCAGCCTGACGTTCACGCCCCCACTCGCGCAGCCGCGGCTCCTTGGTGGCGAAGCGCAGCGGCGGGTCGAGCGACATCACTTTGCGCGCCAAGCGCCCCTGGACATCGAGCACGAGCGGGCGCGTGGCCGACACGATCTCCTGCAGGCGCTCGCGCAGCAGCACCTTGCGGTCGCGCGAGTGCGCGGCGTAGGCCGGGAAGGGTGGCGGCGCGTTGCGTTCGGCCTCGGCGCGCGCGGCGGCCTCCGCGATCTCGATCTCCTCCGCCGTGGGCGGCGCCGAGCAGGCCGTCAGGTTCCAGGCGAACAGGGCCGGGAGCGCGAGCGTGGCGAGGAAGGCCTGCGAGCGGCGGACCATGGCGGCCAACTCCAAGGGAGGTGAAAGGCGCAGAGCGAGGAGAACCGGTAGGACGCGCGACGAGGCGCCCGCCGTCCCGACTCAGCCGATCAGACCCGAGGATCGCATCCAGGCCACCGTCTGCTCCAGACCTTCATCGAGCGGACGATGCGCGTAGCCCCAGTCGGCTTCCGCCATGGCCGGCGTGAACTGCCACCAGTGGAGGTCCGTGAGGAAGCGCTCGGGCGAACGCGTGGCCTCCTTGGGCGTGGCGCCGAGCAACTTGGCCGAGAGCCCGCGACGCGGCATCACCGACTTGGGCTCCCCCACGCCGGCCAGCTTGCCGAAGCGCGCGAAGAGATCCTTCACCGACACGTTGTCGCCGGCGCAGAGGTAGTGCCAGTGCGTCCAGCGCGGCGGCGGCCATTCGCCTTCGTCGCCGGCATCCATCACGGTCACGTGCGCCGCAGCGACGTCCTCCACGTGGGTGAGGTTCCAGCGCTGGCTGCCGTCGCCCGGGATGCCGGGGTACTTGCCGGCGGCGTGGTCGGCGAGCATGCGCACGATGCGGTTGCCGTGGGCGAGTTCGGCCACGCTCGACACGTCGCGCAGCTCGGGGCCGTACATCATTGTGGGGATCAGCGCGAGCCGCGGTTCGCTCAGCGACACGCGTTGGTTGAGCGAGTTCTCGGCGGCGTACTTGCTCTCTTCTTGCGCGTCGTGGATGTCGCCCGGGTCGTGCGTCCAGTACTCGTCGTTCACGAAGTCGGGGGCGGAGCGCGGCTCACCCGAGCGGCCGATGGCGTAGAAGTGCGAGGTGTGCACCAAGCGCTTCACGTCGCGTTCGCTGGCCAACTCGAGCAGCTGCGTGACGGCCTTGTGGTTCACCTTGTCGTACACGTCGGCGGGTTGGCCGTCGCGGGTCTCGGCGGCCACGTGGAACACGCGCTCCACGCCGTCGAGTGCGCTTTCGACGGCGGCGCGATCCGTGATGTCGCCGCGCACGATCTCGGCGCCGTCGAGCCCAGCGACATCACTGCTGGCGCGCGCCAACACGCGCACCTGCTTGCCGCCTGCGAGCAACTTGGCCACGAGGTGACGGCCGAGGTAGCCCGTGCCGCCAGTGACGAGGTGCAAAGTCATCGTTGCAGGTTCTCGAAGGGGATCACGTGGCCGTCGACGCCGGTGTCGCCGGCCCACTCGGCTTCATCCACGCCGTAGCGCGCGAGCAACGTGGGGCCCACGTCGATCAAACCCGTGATGTCGGGACGCTGCAAGGCGCGGTTGCTCAGGAACACGCCCGCCACGTGCGCGGGGTCCACCGACACGTGTCCGCCCGACCAGTGGTTCGTGTTCGGCGTGACGACGGCGCTGTCGAGCCCGCCCATGGTGTTGTTCCACGACACGCGGTGGTACGGCGAGAAGCCCAGGAAGATGTCGGCCATGCCGTCGTGCTCGACTTCGCGAGCGACACCGCGCACGTACTGCTCGTGCTTGCCGTGCACGACCCACGGGCCGTGGAAGATGTCGCGCGTCTTCGAGGCCGAGGTCACGAGCAGGTCGCCCGTCTCGGGATGACGCATCTCCATGAGCGCCGCTTGGATCTCGGCCACGGTGGCGTCGTAGTCCTCTTGCTTCACGATGCCCGACGGCTCGCGGCCTTCGAGGTTGATGAAGATCTTGCCGAGCCCCATCGAGTAGGCCTTGCTCTTGCTCCAGTCCACGAAGCCCAGCAGGCCCTGCTTCTTGAGCTCGTCGAGGGGCAAGGTCTCACCGTTCTTGCCGGCCTTGGGCACCAGGAAGCCGAGCTCCATGAGCGCGTTGTTCAGGTTGACGCCCCAGCGGAAGGACGTGAAGCCGTGATCGGCCACGATGAGCAGCAGGCAGTCGTCGCCGAACTCGCCGGCTTCGATGCGATCCAGCACGCCCCCCACGATGCGGTCGGCTTCCTTGTAGACCTCGGGCAGCGCGCGACCGAGCGGGAACTCACGCCCCCAGGCGTGCATGGTCTGCGCCGCGTACTCGGGGTCGTGTGCGGGGTGCTCGGTGTCGTACTCGCGGAAGAGCATGTGGCCGATGCGGTCGGTGGTGGAGAACACCTGGTAGTAGAGGTCCCAATCCTGCGGGCGCTCCATGGCCCAGTTGAGGATCTCCACGCGCTTGGCCTCGGTGGACACGATGTCGTCGAGGAAAGACTGCGGCGAGAAGTCGGTGTCCTTCTGGTCCTTGAGCGGGTTGGTCATGCAGGCCCAACCGAGCGTCTCGTAGTGGTCGCCGATGCCTTCGGCGATCTCGCGCGAGAAGCCGGGCGGCGCCGAGATCGGCAGGTAGGGCAGCGGCTGGTACGGGTCGACCTGGATCGGCGGCACGAAGAGACGCACTTCGTCGGGGCCGGCGGCCATCAGGTGGAAGCGCACGATGGCGTGCGCGCTGTAGCCCCCACCGAAGACGAACTCGATCGGCGTGAAGTCGGTCCAGTCGCCCACCTCGAGCGGGAGCTTCTGACCGGCGATCTCGATCGTGACCTTGCCGTCGCTGCGCTCTTCGTCGTTCGACACCACGCTGAACGAGACCTTGGTGTCCTCGTTGGAGCGGCGCCAGTCTTCGTACTCCGACTCCAGCTCGCGCTTGCGGTCTTCGAGCGCTTGCACGTCGCCTTCGGAGTTGTCGCGGTGCGCGAGTTGCTGCTCGACGACGTCGATGTCGTGCTTGAAGCGCGCCGTCTCGAACCAGTTCTTCGGCCCGACGAGCTCTGCGCGCGCTTCGAGGCCGTCGCGCTCATCGAAGTACATCTTGCGGATGCGGCCGCCGGAGCCGGTGGACTTCTCCAGGCTCCACACGTCGTCGGTGTAGATCGACCAGCTGCCGGGCGAGTTGCTGATGTCCTTCACGCCGAGGCCCGAGAGCAGCTTGGTGTTCGGGCCTTCGTTGTCGGGCGGGAAGGTGGACGCGACCTGCACGCCCATCATGCGCACGCCGGCGGCGTCGAGATGGGTCCAGAAGTTCGTGCCCTGCATCGGGTTGATCTCGTAGGGCAGCTTGCCGTCGGCGGGCAAGGTGTCGCCCATCCCGGAGGCCCAGGTCCAACCGCCGAAGGCAGCACCGAGCCCGAGCACGAGCGCGATGACCACGTTGAGACGCAGCAGCTGCTTGGCGAGCAGGAACACGAGCAGCAGCGCGCCGCCGGCGGCCACGCGCGTGAACTGCACCGGGTCGGTCATGCCGAAGGGCAGCTCGATGAACTCGCTGGCGTCGATGGTGGTGGCGTCGCCGAGCATGGCCTTGGGCATCGGGCCGCCGGTGCGCGCGCCGTTGGCGTCGCGACTGAAGAAGCGGCTCACGAAGCCGCCCACGCCCGTCTTGCCGGGGTTCTGTCCGGTGTTGAACACGGCCCACGACACCGGCGACTGCGCCGGGTTGCTGGTCTCCAGGCGCTGGAACAGGCCGCCATCGCGCAACTTCTTCAAGTTGGGGAGCAGGCCTTCGTCGATGTACTGGGAGGTGAGCGCCTGATCCATGCCGTCGAAACCGAGCACGATCGTCTTGGGCTTGTCCTGGCCAGCGGCGAAGGGCGCCAGCATCACGAGGAGTGCCGGCAGAAGGAGACCGAGCATGGCGCTCGAGCTGGTACGAAGAGTCATGGTCGGCAATCCGCAGCGTCGGATGAGAGGGCCCAGCCGGGCACAATAGGGAGAACCCGAGGGAGCTTCCAGTCCACATGAAGAGCAGCAGTGTCGGTATCACGGTGGTGCTCATCGCAGGCGGCGTGTTGGCCGCCCTGTGCGCCGTGGTGTTGCTGCTCCAGTGGCCGGATGAACCGGGAAGAGCCGAGCAGGTTACCCCGCTCAAGCTCACACCGCTCCAAAGGAGTGGCGGAGAGGCCTCGCTGCCGCGCTTGCCGACGGCCAGGCAGCCCGCACGCAAAAAGGAGGGTCCGCAACGCGTCACGCCCCCACCGCGCCCGCGGGCCGGTCCCGACTCGATCGTGGGCCGCGTGGTCGACGGCGCCACCGACAAGGTGGTCCCCGACTTCCAGGTGCAGATCTTCCCTGCGCGCGCCGACCTCGACCCGATGAGCCGCTTCGGCGAGGTGGCGCCTGAGGCCTTCCATCACCGCGAGGGCGTGTTCCGGCTGCCTCAGAAGCCCGGCAAGTACGACGTGGTCGTGCTCGCCCCAGGCTTCGAACCGAGCGTGATCCGCGAGTGGCTCGTGCCCGCCGCCGACGGCCGCCCGGTGCGCGTCCCGCTCGACCGCGGCCCGGGCATCAGCGGCACCGTGATCGATGCCTACAACGGCCAGCCGCTCGTCGGGGTGCCCGTCTACCTGCACATCGTGCGGCTCGACGACCCCGAATCCGTGGTCACCCAGCGCCGCCGCGCGATCACCCAGCACGACGGCCGTTACAGCTTCTCGCCGCTGCCGTCGGGTCAATACAGCCTGAGCCTGCTCGAACCCACCAATCGCACCGACTTCGCCGGCGGCGTCTGGGTCGGCAAGGGCACCACCCTGCGCGACCTCTACCTGCTGCCGCGTCACACCGTGGTGTTCCGGGTGCATGAGATCGACGGCCGCCCGGCCCCTGGAGCCCGCGTCACCTTGCAGGGCAACGGCACCTCGCAGTCGGTCGTGGCCAACGACGCCGGCCAGCTCGTGATGGAGCACCTGCTCGACGGAACCTACAGCGTGGACGTACTCCACGAGGGCTTCGAGTCGATCAGCGAGGAGCTGTTCCTGGAGGGCGGCGCGGGCCAGCACCTGAGTCACCTTTATCTCCGAGCCTTCGCCGACTGACGCGCGACCTTGGCCCGCGCTCGTCGCTTCCGCTAGGATCCGGCCTTCCTTGGTCGGGAGGCCACAGCAAGATGGGCGAGAAGCTCTGTGATCCGCTTGAGTGGGCCGAGGCCCCGGTGTTGCACGATCTCGAAGCCGTGCATGCGCGCATTCCGCAGCGCTACGAGATGGGCCTGTTGCACGGCATCCTGCACGAGGACATCGAGCAGCGCCTCGTGATCGGCTTCCACCAGAGCTCCGAGAGCGACTTCTGGGTGCGCGGCCATGTGCCCGGCCGACCGTTGATGCCCGGCGTGGTGATGGTCGAAGCCGCCGCGCAGCTCTGCGCCTACTCCACCGGCCAGTTCGTCGAGATGGAAGAGGGGCGCATCTTCGGCTTCGGCGGGCTCGACAACACGCGCTTCCGCGGTCAGGTCCTGCCGGGCCAAAAGATGTTGCTCGCCGCGCGCGTGGCACGCCTGCGTCGTCGCACCGCCTTGTTCACCACGCAGGCCTTCGTGGAAGGCAAGCTGGTCTACGAAGGCGACATCCTCGGCGTGTCGATCTGAGGCTGCATGTACCCGATCCTCTTCCGCCTGCCTGAATGGCTGGGCCACTTCCCGGTGCGTTCGTTCAGCATGATGGTGCTGATCGGCGTGCTCCTCGCAGGCCGCTGGGCGGGCAAGCGCTTCAAGCAGATCGGCATCGAAAAAGACGGCGCGCTCGACGAGTTCGTCTTCTGGGTGCTGATCACGGGCTTCGTGGGCGCGCGGCTCACCTACGTGGCGGTGCACCCCGACGTGTACCGCAACATCGTGTCGCTGGTGGCGGTGTGGGAAGGCGGCATCGTGTCCTACGGCGGCTTCTTCGGCGGCGCCATCGGCGGTTGGTTCTTCGCGCGCAAGCACGGCGTGCCTTTCGCGCGCCTGGCCGACGTGGGCCTGCCCGCACTCTCGCTGGGCCAGATCTTCGGCCGCATCGGCTGCCTGCTCGTGGGCGACGACCACGGGCGCCCGTGGGACGGCCCCTGGTCCGTGACCTTCACCGGCAAACCCGAGAGCCTGATCCCGCCCGAGCTCGTGGGCGTGCCGCTGCACCCCAGCCAGATCTACCTGTCGCTGATGAACGTGGTGATCTTCAGCGCGGCGCTGTGGGTCTGGAAGCGACGTCGCTTCGACGGCCAGGTCGCGGGCGTGACCATGCTGCTCTACGCGCTCGGTCGCTTCCTCGTGGAGTTCACCCGCGGCGACGACCGCGCGCGCGGCATCTACGGCGCCTTCTCGACCGCGCAATGGTGGAGCCTCGTCACCGCCGGGCTGGCCGTGCTGCTGTTGCTCTTCATGCGACGCCGCAGCGAGAGTCAGCCGGCATGACACTCGTGGCTGGGCTCGACGAAGCCGGCTACGGCCCACTGCTCGGACCGCTGGTGGTCGCCGCCGCCGCCTACCGCCTCAACGATGGCGTGGACGAGTCCGCGCTCAACGACCTGGTGCGCGACACCGCCGTGCTCGAACACGGCCTCCCCACCGCCGACAGCAAGGCGCTCTACCACTCCGGCGGAAGCATCGCGCGCATCGAGCTCTCCACGCTCGGTCACTTGCACCTGCTGCACGGCAGCGCGCCCGACACGCTCGGTGGCCTGCTCGAACACAGCGTGGACCCGTGCCTCGAGGAGTTCGACGCGCTGCCCTGGTACCACGAGGCCCTCGCCGCGCGCCCGCTGCCGAGCGTGACCACGCAGCAGCTGATCGCGGAGCGCGCCGCCTGGCACGCCGAGAACCTCGCGCAACGCGGCGCGCAGATCGCCGACCTCGTGCTCGCTCCCGTGCCCGTGCCGCGCTTCAACGCGATCACCACGCCCGCGGGCAGCAAGGCGCACACGCTCTTCGAAACCACCGCGCGTCTGATCCGTCATCTCGTGGACACGCACCCCGACGAAGAACTCGTGATCCACGTGGACCGCCAGGGCGGGCGCATCCACTACGGCGAGCCGCTGAGTCGCGCCTTCCCGATGGCGCCGTTGACCACGCTGCACGAACGCACGCAAGAGTCGGCGTACCGCTTGGCCTGGCCGGGCCGCGCGCCGGTGCACATCGACTTCCGCGTGAAGGCCGACGACGAACGCGCGCCCGTGGCGCTGGCCTCCGTGGCCGCCAAGACCCTGCGCGAACTCTGCATGGGCGTGCTCAATACCTGGTTCACGAAGCAGATCCCCGGCCTCGCCCCCAGCGCCGGCTACGGCCGCGACGCGCAACGCTTCCTGCTCGCCGTGGATCGCAGCGTGCTCGAGTCGGGCGCCACGCGCGACGACTTCGTGCGCTGCCGATGAGCGAACGTCACCTTCGGCAAGAACGCCTGCCGCAGATCGGTGTCGACGGGCAAACGAAACTCGCGCGCGCTCGCGTGGCGATCGTGGGTGTCGGCGCGACGGGCAGTCATCTGGCCGCGATGCTCGGTCGCGCGGGCGTGGGTCGACGCGGTGAGAGCGGCGCCCCCGACGGACTGCTGCGTCTCATCGATCGCGACATCGTCGAGCTGAGCAACCTGCCGCGGCAGACGCTCTTCACTCAGCGCGATGTCGACGACGTGCGCCCCAAGGCGCTGGCCGCCGCCGAAGCGCTGAGCGCCATCGACCCGGAGCTCAACGTGGAGCCGGTGGTCGGCGACCTCACGGCCGACCGCGCGGAGGAACTCCTCGGCAACGTGGACCTCGTGCTCGACGGCACCGACAACTTCCCCACGCGCCTGCTGGTCAACGACCTCTGCGTGCGCGACCGCCGCCCGTTCATCTACTGCGGCGCCGTGGGCCTCGAAGGTCAGCTGCTCGTGGTCACGCCCGGCGGTCCGTGCTTGCGCTGCTACGTGCCCGAGTTGCCGCCACCCGGCAGCTTGCCGACTTGCGAGACGGCGGGCGTGCTCGGTTCGGTGGTCGCGCAGGTCACGTCGCTGGTGGCTACCGAGGCCGTCAAGTTGCTGCTCGGTGCCGACGCACTGCGCGCCGGTGAGGTCTTCGTGATCGACGGGTGGCGCGGCGAGACACGTCACCTGAAACTGCCGCGCGATCCCGCTTGCCCGTGCTGCGGCGCCGGCGAACATCCGTACCTCACGGAAGCGCCCGCCGCCGAAGCCACGCAACTCTGCGGCAAGGACGCCGTGCAGCTGCCCGCCAGCGGCGCGCGCGTGGATCTCGACGAGGCGGCGCAACGCTTGGCGTCTCTCGGCGACGTGCACCTGAGCCGCTTCCTGTTGCGACTCGACACGCCCGAACGCCGCGTGCTGCTCTTCGCCGACGGCCGCGTGGTCATGGGCGGCACGCGCGACCCCGCCGAAGCGCGCAGCCTGCGCGCGCGCTTGCTCGGCGACTAGCTGCGTGAGCGGCGCGAGCGCGCCGTCGCAGACATCAGGGCTGTGGCGCGGGCTCGCCCGCTTCGTCGGCGGCGCGTTTGCGGTTCCAGGCGAGGTAGGCCTCGCGACCGGATGCGTCGAGCAGCACCTCGTGGATCGCCTCGAAACGCAAGCGCATCTGCTGGCTCGGCTCGAAGGGGCGCGTGCGCGCGGTGTCGTCGTCCCAGGGATCGAATCCGACGAAGCCTGCGAGCAGATCCCAGAACTGCAGCGGGTGCACTTCCACGCTGGCGCCCACCAACACGAGGTGCGCGTTCAGGCCCACACCCCAGCGGTCACCGAGGTCGGCGTAGTACGGGGCGTTCTCGTCGGGGAGGTGTTCGCTGCTGCCACTGGCCACCAGACCACTGCGCGTGCCGGCCAGCGCCAGGTAGCGCTCGTAGCCGAGGCTGTTGCTGCGCTGGAAGAGCGCCAAGCCGAGTGAGCGCTCGGGGTGCCACCCCACGCCCACGCCCTTCGACTCACCGAGCATCAGCGGCAAGTACTGCGTGATGTGCGCGTCGACGCGCAGGCCCACACCCAGGTCGAACTCGAGACTGATCAGGTCGAACACGTCGAGCACGCGGTCGGGCAACCAGAGCGCGGCGCGTTCCCACAGCGGACGTTCCTGCGGCTCGCGCATGCCGCGCCACGCACCGGGTCGCTCAGCCCGCGCGAGCGCCTCGGGCGACAGCTGCGCGCGCACACTCGTCTCGAGGTCGCGCTCGGGATCCACACGGTCCACCGCGCGCGCCGCACGCAGAGCCGCCATGGGTTGATCACCGCGCGCCAGCTGCCACGCGTCGGCCGCGACGCCTTCCACGATGCCGTGGATCTGCTCGGGCCGTCGACTCAGGGGGGAGCCACAGGCGCCGACCACGAGACACAGCATCCACAGCGAGTTCCGTCGGGTCATCTCAAGCTCCTCATGAGTGCGCGCCGTGCTTAGCGCGCGTCGATCAGCTGCTCGCCGCCGAACAACATCCAAGCCGCCCAGGCGCGCGGGTGCTGCACGACCTCGGGCGCGTTGGCTTCCTCGGCGAGACTCAAGTAACCGCGCAGCGCGCGCGAGTAGAAGGTGGGCACCATGAGCAGCCCCGGATCCGGACCCAGGAAGCCTTCACGCAACGGTGTCGACAGAGGCCAACGCGTGAGCAACACGCTCTGCGCGCCGCCGAGTGTGGCGGCGGTGGCGGCCAGCAAGGCGCCACCGTCGAGCGGGTCGAAGCGCGTGCGGTCGAGCAGCAGCTGAGTGGGCAGCGACATCTCGGCGAGACGTGGCCACGGCAGCAGGCCGCGTTGCTCGTCGACACGTTCCGAGCTGGGATCGGGGGCGAGCAACAACGCGCCCAGCCGCCCCGTGCCGGAACCCGACGCCGACAACTCCCAGCGCAAGGCGTCGCCCGAGGCACGCAGCGCGCTGGCCGTGAGCGCGTCACCGCGCAAGAAGCGCGGGCTGCCCGCCTCGCGCTCGAAGAAGTCGCCCGGGTTCAGGATGCCGCCGCCGAACTGGTTCAGCAGCCCCGTGAGCAAGAGCTTGGACGCGTCGGGGTCCACAGCGGCGTCGCCCGCGCGCAAGACATAGGCGTCCGGCACGATGCGCGGCGCAGCAGGCGGGAAGGCCAGCAGACGCAGGTCGCGCTCGCGCACCAACCAAGCGGGCATGCGCCCGGGCTGCGGCTCGCTGCTCACCAAGAGCGCGGGCGGCACGCCGGCCAACTCGGGCGGCAGCAGGAAACTGAGCAGACGCTTCTCGGAGATGTCTTCGCGCGCGCGGGTCCCGAACAGCAAGCGGTACAGACGGTGGCCTTCACCCGCGACGTCGTCGATCGAACCGGTGCGCAAGGCCTGACTGAGCGCGCTGCTGCGCTTCACCAAGTCGGGGCCCGCGGGCAAGCCGAAACAGGTGCCCGGCCACTCCTTGGTGAACACGGCGAGATAGGAGAGCGTGGGGCCGGTGAAGACCGCGGCCACGGCTTCGTCTTCGGGGAGGCCACCGGAGAGCCAGCGATCCAAGCCGGCTTCGTGGGCTTCCAGCCGACGCGCGTCGGGCCAGCGCCCGAGCACCCGTTCGGCGAGCTCGCGCATGTGCCACTTCACGGCCAAACTCAAGCCCCGCGCGACGAAACTCTCACGTAGGTCGCGTCGCTCACGCAAGAGCAGGCGATCGCCGTCGGAGAGGTGCAGGTGCAAGCTGAGCCAAGCCATGCTCGGCAACTCACGCGGCGAGAGTTCGCGCAGGTGTTGCAGGCTGCGATCGGCCGCCAGCGCGGCGCGCGACTCGGCATCGCGACCCAGGCTGAGGCGCGTGAGTTCGGTGGTGACGAGCCGCTCGGGGTCGTCGAGGTCACGCAGGAACCAACCGCGCAAGAGCGTGGACGCCAGGTTGTCGGGGAGTTGCGCGGCGAGATCTCGGGCGGCGTCGTTCTGACCCAGCTCGTCGAGCGCGAGCGCTTGCAACCACGTCGCCGACTGCGCGGCGCCCGCGTGGGCGTCGGGGTCTTCGTCGAGCAAGGTCTCGCGCGCTTGCCGGAACAGGCTCTCGGCGCGCGGGAGGTCGCCGCGGAACCACGCGAGGCGACCTTCGAGCACGCGGAAGGGCGCCTGCGCCAGCGCGTTCCCACCCGGCTGCAGCAACTCGGAGAGGCGCTCGGCCGCGACGTCGAGCAGACCGGCGCGCAACAACTGGTCGACTTGCAGGGCGAGCGCGTCGTCGCGCTGACCATCGAGCGGCGCGCCCGACTCGTCGAAACCCAAGGCGGCGCGCAGCGCGCTCTGCGCGGCGGCGTCGTGCAGACCGAGGTCGCTCAGGTGTTGGGCTTGGTGCGCGTCGCCCGCGGGCGCGCGCGGCGTGGACTCCCACAGGCTGAAGGCGCCTTCGTCGTCGCCGAGCTGGGCGAGCGCCCATGCCGCTTGGCGCTGCAGCGCATCGCGACGATCGTCGACCTCTTCGAGCTGCGCGTTGAGCTCCAGCGCGCGTTGTAAGCGCGGCAAGGCCTCACGCGGCTCCCCGCGCAGCAGGTACACGTTGGCGACTTGTTCGAGGCTGAGCACCACGGTGCGTAGGTCTTGCCCGGCGGCGGCCACCTCGACCAACTCGTCCATGCGCGCCAGCGCCGTGTCGAGGTCGCCGTCGTAGGTGGCCAGCTTCGCGAGGTTGCCCAGCGCCAGGCCTTCGATCTTGAGGTTGTCGTTCTCGCGCGCCCACTCGAGTGCGGGCAGCAGCTCGGCGCGCGCCTCCTGGTTGCGACCGAGCATCTTGAGGCACACGCCGCGCTGGGCGCGGAAGGCGAAGTGCTGCATCCAGTTGCCGTCGCGCTCGGCTTGTGCGGCCGCCTCGGCGTAGGCGCGCTCGGAGCGCGCATGATCCTGGAGCGCGTGCAGTCGCTCGGCCTCGGTGCCGAGCTCGTCGAGCAGCGATTCCGAAGCGCTCGACGCGTTCGACCACCACCAGGCCGCGCCCAAGACGAGCACCAACAACACCAGCAAGGGCGCGCGCTTCACTTGCTGTCTCGCTGCTTGTCGAGCCGCTTCTTGACCACGCTCAGGATCTCCTCGCCGTACTCTTCGACGCGCCAGTCTTCCATACCGTCGACCGCCGCCAAGGCCGCGTGATCCAACGGCGACGCTTGCGCGATGGCGCCGAGCAACGCCGAGGTCGCCACGCGCGCCACGTCCACGCCGCGGGTCTGCGCGCGTTGGGTGCGCCAACCGCGCAGCGCTTCGAAGAGCTTCTCCTGGTCGGGCGTGAGTCGCGCGTCGCCCGCATTGAATGGTCGACGCCGACCGCTCTTCACGCGCGGGATCGGGATCTCGCCGAGTTCCTTGCCGCGCGCCACCGCTTCCAGCAACAGCTTCACGCCGGCGCTCGAGAGTTTGCGGTTCACGCCGCGCAACCTGTTGTAGGCCTGTTCGCTGCTCGGCGCGTGCGTGGCCAGCGCCAGCAGCGCGCTGTCGTGCATCACGCGATAGGGCGCCTTGTCGGCCTCGCGCGAGAGCTGGTCGCGCGCCACGTAGACCTCGCGCAGGATCCCGCGCGCCTTGGGCGGCAGGTCCTTGCAGCCCTTCACGCGCGCCCAGTTGTCGGGCTCGAAGGGCTTCTCCTGGATCGACGCCTTGGCAATGCGCGCGAACTCGCTGCTGGCCTCGCGCTCGCGGTTCAGCGCCTGCAACTCCTCGAGCAGGATGTCGCGTAACGGGATCAGGTAGCGCACGTCGAGACGGGCGTACTCGGCTTGATCCTCGGGCAGCGGGCGCACGCGCCAGTCGGCCTTCTGGAAGCGCTTCGACACGTGCACGTCGAAGTGTCGGTCGAGCTGCGCGGCGAGGCCCACGCCGTCGTGGCCGAGAACCTGGGCCGCCGCCATGGTGTCGAAGAGATGACTGATCTCGAAGCCCCAGCGATCCGCCAGCAGGCCCACGTCGTTCTCGCCGCCGTGGAAGATCTTGAGCACGTCGGGGTCGGCGAAGAGCGCGGCCAGGCGTGTGCGGTCGAGCGGCGCGAGGCCGTCGATCAGCGCTTCACCGTCGGGCCAGCCCACCTGCACCACGCACAAACTGGTGCTGTAGGCGTACATCGAGTCCATCTCGCAGTCGATCGCCACTTCGGGCTCCCCTGCAAGATGGTTGAGGAGTTCGTCGAGGGCGCGCTGCGTGTCGATCATGCGCGCGGATTCTAAACAGTGCAGCGCCTAGAATGCTCGCTCCCCGCACCGCGAGATGTCCGTGACCCTCCCGAACTGGCAGCAACTCGGCTTCCTCAACCCCGACGCCTACAGCGCGCAGCGCGAACTCTGGGCGCTGCACGCGCAGCTCTTGCGCAGCTCGGCCGAGATCTTCGCGGCCCTCGCGGAGTGCTCCGCCGAGCCGAGCTGGGCCGCCAGCCTGGTGGAGGCAGGCGAGCGCCACTCCGCGCTGGCCAGCGAGCTGCGGCTCGAAGCCGGGGAAGATGCCCAGATCTCCGCACAGGAGGACAGCCAGCTCTCCGAGCTGCGTGCCGTGTTCGAGGAGGTGCTCGTGAGCGGGCACGTGCCCTCGCTGCTCGTCACGGGCGCGGGGCCGCTGGGCGGCTACCCGCGGCTGGTCGTGGAGCTGCTGGGCGAGGTGGCGGGACCGCACGCTTCAGCGCTCTGCGTCCGGATGCTCGAGCACAGCGACCACGAATTGCTGGCGCGGCTGTTCGCGATGAGCCCGCCCACGCCGGCGGATCAGGACGCGCTGCGGCGCTTGCTGCGTCACCTGCACGGGAAGCTCGCGGCACTCTTCGGGGCGCGTCGGCAAGAGCTCCACTGCCTGGGTGTCGACGGCGAGGTCTTCAGCGAGAAGGGCGCCGAACGCGTGCGCGAGCTGCATCACGCGCTGGGGCTGAAGGTCACGCGTGCGGATCTCGCGGCGGGTCGTCTGCCCGGCTGAGCCCCGCGCGGTCCGAGCCTCGGCGGTCGGTCGTGGGCGCACGCGCGACTCGCATGCGGCGAGTCCGAGCGCCGTCTGAACTCAGCGGCGCCAGGCCAGGGGCACGAGCAGCACGAGCACTGAGTAGAACTCGAGGCGTCCGAGCAGCATGGCCGCCATGAGGAGCAGCTTCGTGAAGCCCGAGAAGTGCGCGTAGTTCTCGGTGGGTCCTACGGCGTCGAGGCCGGGGCCGATGTTCGAGAGGCAGGACACCACCGCCGACACCGACGTGATCATCGAGTGCCCGTCGAAGAGCAGCAGCAGCGAGAGCACCAGCGTGGTCAGCAGGTACATGATGAAGAAGCCGGCCGTCTGGAACACGAGCTCGTCGCGCAGCGGGCGCCCACCCACCTTCACCACGAACACGGCTTTGGGTCGCAGCAGCCGCTTGATCTCGCGGAAGCCCGCCTTCGACTGGACGATCACGCGGATCACCTTGGCGCCGCCGCCGGTGGAGCCCGCGCAGGCGCCGATGAACATGGCCAGGAACACGAGGCCGTGCAGCGGCACGGGCCAGCTGCCGTAGTCGGCCGTGGCGAATCCGGTGGACGTGAACAGCGTGGCGCTGGCGAAGGCCGAGTCGCGCACGATCGGTTCCACGCCGCCGGCGTCGCCGTCGCGCGCCAGCAGGGTGATCGCGAAGGTGGCCGCCACCCCCACCACGAGGGCGGTGTAGATGCGCACCTCGGTGTTGCGCAGCGCCACGCCCACGTGGCCGCGCACGGCCTGGAGCAACATCACGAAGTTCACGCCCGACAGGAACATGAAGGCGATGATGATCCACTGCACCGCCGGGTTGAACGAGGACACCGAGTCGGGGCGCGTGCCGAAGCCGCCGGTGGACACGGTCGCGAAGGCGTGACAGACCGCGTCGAAGGGCGACATGCCAGCCCACCAGAGCAGCCCGATCTCGCTGAAAGTCAGCCCCAGGTAGAGCCCCCAGAGCAACTTGGCCGTGGACGAGATGCGCGGCAGCAACTTCTCCGCCTCGGGGCCCGGCACCTCGGCCTGGAACAGGAAGTTACCGCCAGCGCCGAGCGCCGGGAGGATGGCCACCGAGAGCGCCACGATGCCCATGCCGCCGATCCACTGCGTCATGGCGCGCCAGAAGAGCAGCGGCTCTGGCAAGCGCGAGGGGTCGTTCACGATCGACGCACCGGTGGTCGTGAAGCCCGAGAGCACCTCGAAGCAGGCGTCGACCACGCTGTCGATGTGACCGGTGATTAGGAAGGGCAAGGCGCCCAGCGCCGTGAACACGATCCAGGTGAATGTGACCGTGGCGAAGGCTTCGCCGAAGCCGAACTCGTCGGGCGAGAACTCGAAGGAGAGTCGCAGCGCGAGGCCCAGGCCGAGGCTCACGGCGGCGGAGACCGCCAGCGCGTGGGCCACGTCGGTGCCCATGCCGCCGTAGAAGAAGCACACGGCCCAGGGCACGGCGAGCAGGCCCGCGAGCACCACGCACAGTCGGCCGATCACGTAGAAGACCGCGCCGAGATTCATGCGGCGGCGTGCTCAATCACGGGTGCTGCTCGGCGGGTTGCCGAGTTCGTCACCGGCGCCTGAGGGCGGCTCCGTCACCGAGCTCTTGCTCACGCCCGAGGCCGGCGCGTCGCTGCTGGGGCGCAGGGCCGACGTGCCGCTCGCCTCGGGCGCGGCCTTGTCGACGCTCTTGGCCCCAGCACCGTCCGCGCGCCGGTCGTCGGAGTTCTTCGCGCTGCCGTCGGCGCGCTTCTCGGCCTGCTTGTCGGCGCGCTTGCCCGCAACCTTGTCGGCCTCGCCCGCCGCGCTCTTGTCGGCCCGCGACGCAGCCGACGTGTCGGCGCGTTTCTCGACGGAGGCCCCGGCCCGCTTGTCGACCGACTTGTCACGCCGTGACCGCGAGCCGCTGCGCTCGGCCGAGCGCTCTGCGTCGCCGCTCTCTTCGGCGAAGTGCAACCCACGACGCCGCGCGAAGAGCCGCTCGATGCGATCGCGCAAACCGGGCAGCACGAAGGCCACGACCACGTCGCCTTCTTCCACGGCCGTGCCGCCGTGCGGGATGAACGACTCGCCGTCGCGCAAGATCGCGCCGATCAAAGCGCCTTGTGGCAACTTGAGTTCGCGCAGCGGGATGGCCACAGCCTGCGCACCTTGACGCACGACCATCTCCACGACCTCGGCCGCGTTCTCGCCGAGTTTCTGCACGGCTTGCAGCACGGCCTGCACGCGACCGCCGCGCGCGTAACGCAGCAGGCGGCCGACCATCGTGAGGCGCGGGTTGATCACGGCGTCGATGTCGAGGCTGTCGAGCAGCGACACGATGTCGGGGTCGGCCGTGACCACGATGTTGCGTCGCGCGCCGCGCTTCTTGGCGAGCAGCGCGAGGATCAGGTTGTGTTCCTCGTTGGAGCCCGCTGCGATGAAGAAGTCGGCGGACGACAGCCGGCCCTGGCCCTGGATGTCGCTGTCGTTGGGCGAACCGTTGAGCACGAGCGTGTCGTCGAGCACGGCGGCGGCTTCGGTGCAGCGGTCGCGGTCCTCGTCGACCAACACCACGTTCGTGCGTTCCTGCAGGCGACGCGCCACGTCGATGCCCAAGCGCTCGGCGCCGTAGATCACCACGCGCTGCACGCGGTCACTGCCCGACACGACCTTGCGGAAAATCGGCAGCGACTCGCGCGTCATGAGCATGTACACGCGATCGCCGGGACGCATCTGGTCGTTGCCGCGCGGGATCAAGAAGCCGCCGTCGCGCAGGATCGCCGCGACCAGGAACTGCACGCCCGCGTACTGTTCCTTGAGGTGCGAGAGTGGGCGGCCCATGAGCGGGCTGCCGTCGTCGAGGTCGAAGGAGCGCAGCAGGATCGCACCGCCGGCGAAGTCGCCCACGTCGATGGAACCCGGCGCGTTGATCAGCGACACGATCGAGTCGACCGCGATTTCATCCGGGTTGATGAAGCGCGTGATGCCCAGCTTCACCGGGTCGACCAACGAGGGGTCGGACACGAAGTCCGTGTTGCGCACGCGCGCCAAGGTGCGACGCACGCCCATCGTGTGCGCGGCGGCGCAGGCCAGCATGTTGACTTCGTCTTGATTCGACACGGCCACGAACAAGTCGGAGTCGGGCGTGCCCGCGTCTTGCAGCACTTTGCGACGCGTGGCGCTGCCTTGCACCGTGAGCACGTCCATGCGGTCGCGCAGGTACTCGAGCTTCTCGGCGTCGACGTCGATGATCGAGATGTTGTGACCTTCGGCGCCGAGTTCCTTGGCCAAGTGGAAGCCCACGGCGCCCGCGCCCGCGATGACGATCTTCATGGAGAGTCGGACTCGCCGTCGCTCACGACTTCGGTGTCGCCGTTCGAAGCCGCAGCGCCGGACGCACGCTGGTCGACCTCAGCGAGCGAAGCGGTCACGCGGTCGCGCGCCACCGAGTCTTCGACCGGCAAGCGTTCGAGCAGACGCAAGTAGATCGCACGCGCTTCGTCGAGGGCGCCGAGCATGCTGTGTGCGCGCGCCTGGGTCTCGAGCAACGCGTTGTCGGCGCCGTCTTCGTCGAGCAACTCGAGGATCAGGGGCAGCGCTTCCTCGGCTTGCCCCGACGCCATCAGCGTGCGCAGCAAGCTGCGCCGGTTCTCGTCGCGCGTGCTGTCGCCTTCGCCCAGGATCCCGAGACGTTCGGCGTAGAACTCCGCGGCTTGGTCGTGGTAGCCGAGTTGTTCGCTGGTGCGCGCGAGCAGATCGAGGCGCGTGGTCGCGATGGGATGCGGCGCGCCCGCTTGATGCAGCTCCACGAGCAGCGCGTGCGCTTCGGCGGCGAGCCCGGCCTGCCACAACACGTTGGCGAGTTCCCCGCGTGCCTGGCTCACGACTTCGTGTTCGGCGGGGTCACCTTCGAAGCGATGCAAGGCCTCGCGCAGCACCCAGGCCGACAGCGGGAAGGCGCCCACTTGCTGCAGCGTGCGCGCCATGCCGAGCCAGTCGGCAGCGGCTTTCTCGTCGCCGATGGCTTGCACGGCGCGTCGGGCGGCCGACTCGAGGGCGTCGCGGCCGTCGCCCTGCCAACCGGCGCAGACACGACCGATGGTGTCGACGGCGTCGATCACGTGCAGCGTGCCGAGCGCGTCGAGGATGCGACTCATCACGCTCACGTCGGCTTCGGCGCGGCTGCGGTTCTCGAGCAGACCGAGCGCGCCGAGCTGCCCGCTGTCGCCGAGGCTGCTCGCGGCTTCCGCGCGCACGCTGGCGTCGACGTCGTCGAGCAAACGGCCGAGCACCTGCACGATCTCCAGGCGCACGTCGCTGTCGAGCGCGCCTTCGCTGCGCCCGAGGCGACGCAACTGTTCGCCGAGCCCCATCGCCACGGCGTAGCGCACGTCGGCGGAACTCGCGCCCGCCACCACCGCTTCCACCTGCGCGAGCACCTCGGACGGATTCGCGCCAGCGAGCAGAGCGCGCACTCCGGCGGCGCGCACGACGGGCGGCCGCTCCGGCGTGGTCCAAGGCAACAAACGACTGGTGACGCCCAGGGGCCGGTTCTGCGAGATCACGGTCAGGGCCGTGACCTGCACGCTCTCGCTCAGGCCAGGACGTTCGAGCAAGTCGAGCAAGGGCAGCACGACCTCGGGGGCGCTGCGCACGCGCGCCAGAGCGCCGACCGCCTCCGCCGCCGTGCCGAGATCCTGGCTGCGCAGCTCGACCAACAGCGCCGCGCGCACTTCGGGCAGGTCGGCGCCGAGCACGCCGAGCGCTGCGACCGCCATGCGTCGCACTTCTGGATCCGTCTCGAGGGCGCCGTTGTCCGAGGCGTCCGACTCGTCGCCCTCGTGTGCGTGACCGTTGCCGTTCGTGGTGCCGGGCTGCGCGGAATGTCCCAGCCGCGCGAGCAAGACGGGCACGGCGCTGGCGGCCTGTTGCGGATTGGCATGGCGACCGAGGCGGCGCGCAGCTTCCAGACGCACGGGCGCGTGGTCGAGGCTCAGTGCCGTCAGCAGACGCGACACGTCTTGACCCATGTAGCGCAGATGGAGCTGCACGATCTCGTCGTCGCGGGCGCGCAGGGCGGCGTGGGTCTGCGCGCGCTCCTCGGCGAGGGCGGCTTCGAGCATCTGTTCGCGCGTCTGCCAGTTGTTGCGACCCCACCACTCCGTCCAAGCGGCGGCGCTCGCCAGGCCGGAGCGTTCCGGCTGACCGGTGAGTTGGGAGAGCGCTCGGCAGGCGACGTCCACGTGCGGCCCGGACAACTCTTGGATCAAAGCGTCGACCGCCGCGAGACGACGGCTGCCACCCAAGGCGCGCATCACGCGTGCTTGCTGTTCGTCGGGCAAGCTGTCGTCGCGCAAGGCCTGCAGGAAGCCGTCGAAGACCGAGTTCGAACCCACGGCGAGCGAGTCGAGCAAGTCACCGGCGGCGCGCTGCACGTCGGGCGCGGCCTGCGGGTCCACCGCGAGTCGCAAGGCGTGCGGCAACAAGGTGTCACTCTGCGTGTTGCGCAGCGCGGTCAGCACTGCCACGCGTGTCGACGGCGCGCCGCTGTCCAGCAATTCGCCGAGCTCGTCCCAGGCTTCCGCGCGCACGGCGTCGACCGCGGGCACGGTGAGCGCGAGCGCTTCTTCGTCGGCCTGGCGCAGCCGACGCAGGGCCTCGGCCAGCGCCTGGGCCGCGAGGTCTTCGGGGCTGGGTGCGTCGTCGTCGCTCTCGGCTGCGGGCACTGCAGGCGTGGATTCCGGCGGCGGAAGCTCGTCTTGCGCCCACGTCATCGAGCTGGCCAGCAACCAGAAGGCTGCGGACCACGCGATGCACCGAGGGACAGCCGGGAAGATCACGGGAGCTCAGCCCTCCGAGAGTTGGCGAAGGACATCCAGTATAGGATTCGCCCCCTCCACAGGCACCGTGAGCTCTGCGAAGGCTTCGTAGAGCGGATCGCGGCGTTGCGACAGGCTCGCGATCTCCTCAGCGAGCGCGCCGGAGAGCAGCCGTGTGCGCGGCGCAGCCCTTTGACGCGCGAGCAGCGTGGTCGCTTCGGCTCGCAGCCAGATCACGCGCGCGGCGGCGGCCAGTTCGGCGAAGGCAGGGCGCTCGACCGCCCCGCCGCCGGACGCGATCACGGCGCCCCGGCAACCGACGAGCTCGGCCAACACGCGGTTCTCTTCGCGCCGAAAAGCGGCCTCGCCCGCGCGCGCCAAGAAGATCTCGGCGGGTTTCCCCACGCGCTCAGCCAGCAGCTCGTCGGCATCGAAGAAGGGGCGTTTCAGGCGCCCGGCCAGCTCGCGACCGAGGGTCGTCTTGCCGCTGCAGCGAGCGCCCACGAGCACGATCGAAGCTGGCAGAGAGGCGCTCACGTCGGATTCCGCGAGGGCCGGGGCCTCGCGCGCCGGGGCCGGGGGCGCGCTCTTCGGCGCCGCTGGCGAGCGGGCGCGGCGCGTCAACCGGAGCGCTGTGCGAAGCGTGAAGTGGTAGTCCCAAGGGGATTCGAACCCCTGTCTGGTGCGTGAGAGGCACCTGTCCTAGACCTGACTAGACGATGGGACCAACAGACGAAGGTTCACATTGAAGCGACAGTGGCCGACAATTCCAAGCCCCCCCATCAGCACAGCACTCCCCCACGTCTAGCAACCCATGGCTCGCTCCCGCTCCCAACTGCCCTGGATCCTCGTCGGCCTCATCGGCATCGCCGGCTTGGTCTTCGGATTGATCCTGCTCCTCGACTCCTCCGACGGCCCGGTCGACCCCGGCCCCACGGCGCCACCGTCGCGCGGCGCCGTCGATGCGCCGCCCGCGATCGAGCTCCCCGACAGCGGGGACCTGCCCCCCGTGGGCGATCCCGTCGATCCGGAACAGTTCATCGCGAAAGGCTCGCTGAAGGGGCGGCTCGTGAACGCGCAGATGCAGGTCGTCGGCGGGGGAACCGTGAGCGCCTTCACCGGGCAACCGATGGGCTTCGTGGGCGGCTCCGACCTGAAGTCCTTGCGTCTCAGCACCGAGGTGAACCGTGCTGGCGAGTTCGAGCTGCACGACGTGCCCGCGGGCGACAACATCGTGTTGGTCGCGAACGGCGCGCTCTTCGCGCACACCGAAGCGGGGCCCTTCTTGCTCGACGGCGGTGAAGTGCTCGACGTGGGCAACCTCGAAGTGCGCCCGGGTCTGAGCGTGGTGGGCTTCGTGGTCGACAGCAACGCGCGTCCGATCGAAGGCGCGCAAGTGAGCTACGACGGCACGGGACGCACTTCGCTCGAACACAGCTCGTCGATCCAGAAGCCCAGCCAGGTCGCGCTCACCGACGCGGAAGGTCGCTTCGAACTGCTGCACATGCCCGAGACGGGTTACGAGTTGATCGCGTCGGCCAAGGGCTTCGCGAACCAGGTCGTGCGCTCCGACATCTACGAGCCGATGATCACGTCGCTGCTCGAACACCGCATCTGGATGCAGCGCGCGACTCCGCTCAAGGGCACGGTCTACGCGCGTGAGAGCGGCAAGGGTGTGGCCGGGCTCGACGTGACGGCGCAACCCACCGGCCCCACGCGCGGTCACGAGATCACGCGCACCGACGAGAACGGCGACTTCGAGTTCGAGGCGCTCGTGCTCGGTGACTACAACATCATCGCCGAAGGCCCCGGGCGTATGCGCGACGAGGTCCACGTGCGCAAAGCCGACTTCGGCAAGAGCGACGTGGAGATCTGGTTGTTCCCGTCGGGCAACCTGCGCGGCGTGGTGCAAGGCCCCGAGGGTGAGAGCGTGAAGCTCTTCGAGATCGGCGTGCGCTTCTCCAGCGGCAAGGGTGTGCTCAAGAGCGCGCCCATCGCCAACGACCGCGTGCGCGACGGCGAGTTCCGCTTCGACGACATGCGCCCCGGCTACTACAGCTTCGACGTGTGGGCGCCGGGATACGCGCCGCTGCAGTCGGAACCGCAAGAGCTCAAGCCCGGCGTCACGCTCGGCGTTCAGATCAAGCTCAAGCGCGCGGCGACCCTGCGCGGCCGTGTGGTCGACGAACGCGAACGTCCGATCCGCGGCGCCAAGGTGTCGCTGCACACGAACGGCATCAACACGATCGAGTGGCTGCGCAAGGACGACAGCAACGCCGTCTACTACAAGTCGACCAGCACCGACGAGAACGGTCTCTTCGAGCTCGACGACATCATGGCGCGCAAGTACCAGGTGGAGATCGACCACCCCGACTACTCGCTCCTGCGCCGCAACGACGTGAAGGCGCGTGAGGGGCGCGTGGTGGAGGTGCCCGACTTCGTGCTCGAGACACCCGGCCGCATCATGGGCGTGATCACATCGCCCAACGGCTCGCCGGTGTCGGGCGCGATGGTCAACTGCGGCGGACGCGACCTGCGCGACGAACCCGTGGTCGGCCTCAGCACGCGCACGAACTCCAAGGGTCAGTACAGCTTCCGCCGCTTGCCGCCGGGTTGGTATCGGCTCCAAGCCTGGAAGCCCGCGCCGCGCGGCACCTTCCCGAACCCGTCCCAGTTGTTGCTCGACGAAGCGCAGTCGGCCTACGAGTTCATGCAGAACCCCGAGGACAATCGAGTCGACGTGGCTCCCGGCGAGACGCGCGTGAAGAACATGGTGGCCGCGATCCACTGATCGGGCGCGCGGCGGCGCGGGGCGCTCAGGCCGCAGGCAGACGACCGTCGCGACGCAGCTGGGCGATCGTGTCGCGGAAGCAGCGGTCGAGATCGTGGGGCACGACACCGAGCTCGCGTTCGGCGCGCGCGGTGTCGAACCACAACCAGCGTCCGAAGCAGCCGCACATGTCGGGTGTGATCCACACGCGGTCGGGCACGAAGGGTTCGACGAGTGTCATCGCGGCACGCAAGGGGCCGCGCCACCACGTGGGCAGGGCACGCGGGCTGTGCGGCGTGCCAGCGGCGACGCTCACGCGCTCGATGAGCTGCGCCAGGCTGAGGTTTTCGCCGCCGAGCACGTAGCGTCGCCCGGGGCGGCCGTGTGCGAGTGCGGCGACGACGCCGTCGACCACGGTGTCGAGCGCGACCACATTGATCCCGCCCGTCGGCGCGAAGGGAACCTGACCGCGCACGATCTGCTCGATGATGCGCGAGCTGTTGCTCGGTGTCGCCGACGGTCCGTAGATCGCGCCGGGGTTCACGATCGTGGCCTGCAAGCCGCGCGACACGCCAGCTTGCACCTCGAGTTCCGCGGCGTGCTTGGTGTCGAAGTAAGCGGCGTCGAGCACACCGGCGTTGTAGGGCGCGTCTTCGTCGAGCAGGCGCGGCGTGTCGCTGAGGCCGATGGCGGCGATCGAGCTCACGTGCACGAGGCGCTGCACGCCGGCGGCGAGACAAGCGCGCACCACGTGTCGCGTGCCGAGCACGTTGGTGCGCTGCATCGCGCCCACGAGACGCCGCCGGTAACCGATCACGGCGGCTGAGTGCACCACGAGCTCCACGCGCGAACACGCTTCGGCCAGTCCGGCGCCGGTGGCCACGTCGCCTTCCACGAGTTGCACGCCGAGCTCTTGCAACCAAGCGCGCGTGCGCGGGCTGCTCGTGCTGCGCACCAGGCCCAGCACGCGGTGTCCGTCGCGCACGAGACGCCGCGCGAGCGCGGTGCCGAGGAAACCGCTGGCGCCGGTGATGAGGACAGGCTGCTTCAGCATGCGCTGGGTTCCCGTGAGTTGGGTCGCTGCGTTGCTCGCGCGCGCGGCACTCGCCATGATGCGCGCATGATCCTCGAAACCTTCCCGGTTGGCATGCTCGGCTGCAACTGCTCGATCCTCGGCGACGAGTCCACGGGCCAAGCCCTGGTCATCGACCCCGGCGACGACGCCGACAAGGTCGTGGCCACGCTGGCGCGTCACGAGCTCAGCGCCACGCACATCCTGCACACGCACGCACACATCGACCACATCGGCGGGAGCGCCGAGGTCAAGCGCAGCTGCGGCTGTCGCGCGCACTTGCACAGTGGCGACCAGTGGCTCTACGAGAACCTCGCGATGCAGGGCAAGATGCTCGGACTCGCCGCCGTCGACGCCGTAGAGCTGGACGAGCCGCTGCAAGAAGGTGACACGTTCAGCGTGGGCGCACTCGGCGTGGAGGTGCTGCACACGCCGGGTCACAGCCCGGGCAGCGTGAGCTTCGTGCTCGAGGCCGAGAACCGTCAGGTGGTGTTCGCCGGCGACACTCTGTTCCGCGGTGGTATCGGTCGCACCGACCTCTGGGGCGGAGACACCGGCACGATCATGAAGAGCTTGCACGGCAAACTCATGGCGCTCGACGACGACGCCGAGGTCATCACCGGTCACGGCCCCCCCACGACCATCGGGCGCGAACGTCGCAGCAACCCCTTCCTCTCGGGGGGAGCCTCGCTGTGACTCCCGAAGCCGACGCGCAGACCGGGGGCAGCGCGGCCGCGGGCAGCACGACGCTGCGCTTCGAGTTCGGCTCGAACTCGCGCTGCTTGCTCCAGCCCGCGCGCGCGCCGCGAGCAGCGGAGCGCGCGCCGCTGATCGTGTTCTTGCACGGACAAGGTCAGAGCGGCGAGCGGCAGCAGCGCTGGATGGGCGCGGCTGTGCCCGATCACTTCGCGGCGGCATTCCCCGACGGCTTCCTGCCCTACGAGATCCGCAAACCGGGCAAGCCCGTGCGCATCGGTCACGGCTGGTACCTCTACAGCGCCGATCGCCCGGCCTTCCTGGCGAGCTTGCGTGAGGCCGTCGCGCGCGTTTGGCAGCTCGTGGACCGCGCCTGCGAAGAGCTCGGCGCCGACCCGCAACGCATCTGGTTCGCGGGCTTCAGCCAAGGCGCCTACCTCACCCACACCACCGCGCTGCACGGGCTCGATCGCGTGCAAGGTTGGATCGGGCAAGCGGGCGCCTTCCGCGCCGACTACGCGCCCGAGCCCGCGCCGAATGCGTCGGGCAAACCGGTGCTGCTACAACACGGCACGCTCGACGAAGCGCTCCCGCTCGTGCAAGCCGAGGCCACGGCCGACTTGCTGCGCAGCTTCGGTGCCGACGTGGAACTGGCCACGCACGAGGTGAAGCACGTGATCACGCCCGCGATGGCGACTGAAGCGCGCGCGTGGTTGGAGCGACACTCGGCGCGACTGAGCGACTGAGTCACTTCGTGACTGCGTCACGGCGAGCTGGGCAACCGGCCGAGCGTTGACGTGCGGAGCACTCGCGCGGCGCGTCACTCCCCGCTGAGGTGCACGATCAGACGTCGCGTGTGCGGCGCGCGTCGGTGCTCGAGCAGGAACAGTCCTTGCCAGGTGCCGAGCGCGAGTTCGCCGTCCACGATCGGGATCGACTCCGAGCTCGACGTGAGCACGGCGCGTAGGTGCGCCGGCATGTCGTCAGGACCTTCGGCGGTGTGCGTGTACGCGGGGTCGTGTTCGGGAGCCAAGCGGTCGAGCCAGGCGAGCAGGTCACGCGAAGCGGACGGGTCGGCGTTCTCCTGGATCACGAGGCTGCAACTCGTGTGCTGACAGAACACGACAGCGAGCCCGGTCGTGATGCCTGAAGCGCGCTGCAGATCGCGCAGTTCTGCGCTCAGCTCGGTCATGCCGCGGCCGCGGGTCTCGACCTGCAGTGGGTGCTGCTGATGGGTCACGGCGGAGCGTCTCCCGAAGCGGGTTCGAAGGCGGGCCGCCTGCGCGGAGGCGGCAGGCTGTGGCTGAAGAGCAGGCGCTCAGCGTGTCGCAGAGCCGCGCCCCTCGCCAGCCGAAACATGGCTGGATCACCCACTTGACGGCTCCAGGCCGCATGTGTAACTTCTGGGTTACCTATGAAAGACGCAGCCGTCGATCTCCTCTTTGCCTCGCTCGCCCACGCCGGTCGTCGCCGCATGCTCGACCTGGTGATGGCCGCGCCGGGGATCAGCGTGTCGGCGCTCGCCACCCACTTCGACATGAGTCGCATCGCCGTGCTCAAACACGTGCGCACTCTCGAAGCGTGCGAGTTGCTGATCAGCAGGAAAGAAGGCCGCACGCGTCAGCTGTTCTTCAACCCCGTGCCCATCCAACAGATCCACGACCGCTGGACCACGAAGTACAGCGCGTTCTGGGCCGAGACGATGGTCGACATCCAAGCGCGCGTGCAACGACGCGCCAGTGGCGAGGAGCCGAAAATTGCCTGACACGACTGCGATGTTCCGCGTGCTCATCAAGGGTTCGATCGAAGACGTGTGGTCCGAGATCACACGCACCGACGAACCCATCGCGTGCTTCTTCAACAACCGCATGCACGTCGGCGCGCTGCAGCCCGGCTCGCGACTCGCCATGCGCTCCCCCGACGGCAAGTACACCGGCGTGGTCGGCGAGATCCTGGAGGTCGTCCCCTACCAGAAGTTCAGTCACACGTTCCGGTTCACGAACCTCGACGACCCGCAGAGCGTGGTGACTTACGAACTGGAACCCAAGGGCGACAGCGTGCAGTTCACGCTCACGGTCACCGAGCTGCCCGTCGGCACGAAGTCGGCGAAGCAGATGGTGTCCGGCGGCAAGATGATCGTGAACGTGCTCAAGACCGTGATCGAGAAGGGTCGCCCGAGCTTCGGCACGCGCCTGCTCTTCGTGCTCTTCAAAGTGCTCGCGCCGCTCTCGCCCAAACAATGCCGCAGTGAGAACTGGCCGGTCGACGAATCCCCCAACCACGGAGCGAAGTGATGCGCAAGGTTCTCGGAGTGATCGCAGGTTACGCAGCGTGGACCGTGCTCTGGCTGGGCGGCAACGCAGGCATCGGCGCCGCCTATCCCGAGGAATTCGCCGCCTTCAACGACGGCGGCTCGCTCACGCTCGCCGCGCCGCTGGCCCTTTCGCTGGCACTGAGCGTTGTGTGTTCGTTGCTCGCCGGCGTGATCACGCAGCGCCTCACTCGTTGCTCACGCGCCTCGATCCTGCTCGCGCTGGCGCTGCTCGGCACCGGCCTCGGCGTGCAACTCGGCGCCTGGGAGCGCATGCCCACTTGGTATCACCTCAGTTTCCTCATCCCGCTGCTGCCGGTCACGTGGATCGGTGCGCGACTCGCTAAGTCCTGAACAGGAGCTGCACGAACATGGCAAGTCCCGAAGAGATGGCCGAGGCGATGATCGCCAACTTCAAAGCGAAGACCGGCAAGACGCTCCCGCAGTGGATCAAGATCGCGAAGGCCAGCAAGCTCGCCAAGCACGGGGAGATCGTGAAGCTGCTCAAGAGCGAGCACGACATGACGCACGGCTTCGCGAACCTCGTCGCGCACAAGACCCTCAAGAGTGACGCCGGTTCCGCGGGCAGCGACACAGATCTCGTCACCGCGCAGTACGCCGGCAAGAAGGAAGCGCTGCGCCCGATCTACGACGCGCTCGTCGCCGCGATCAACAAGTTCGGCAAGGACGTCGAGCTCGCGCCGAAGAAGGCCTACGTGAGCCTGCGCCGAGCGAAGCAGTTCGGCCTGATCCAACCGAGCACCGCCACGCGCGTGGACGTCGGGCTGAACCTGAAGGGCGTTGCGCCCACGGAGCGTCTCGAAGCCGCCGGCAGCTGGAACAGCATGTGCTCGCATCGCGTGCGCGTCAGCGCGAAATCCGACGTCGACGCCGAGCTGAAGAAGTGGTTGAAGCAGGCGTACGCCGCGAGCTGAGCGTTCTGGATGTAGGATCGGCCCCCTCGCGAACCGCCCCCGACTCCAGGAGCACTCCATGAGCCTTTTCGAACGCGACGCTGTGCTGAGTGATGAGCGACCGAACGAGATGGTGGCCGAAGGCGTCACGATCGAGCGTCGCAGCCTGCTGCGCCTCTCGGTCGCCACGCTCGCTGCGGCCTTCGCGGCGACAGCCTGCGCCACGCCGGCGCGTCGACACGCCGCCGCGATCAGCGCTTCGAGTGGGCCAGCGCCCGTGCCCGCCGAGAGCCTCGAGATCGCGGAGTTGATCGCGGAGATGTCCCCGCGCGCGCACGAACTCGTGCACACCGGCGGCAAGAACGAAGAGGCCTACCTCATGGCGGTGGGCGCGCTCCTGGCACGACTGCAGCTGCCGAGCGACGAGCAACTCGGCCGGGCGATGCACGAGTTCTACACCAACGGTCAGGCGGACCCAGACACGCGAGAGATCGCGATCGTGGCCTTCAACCTCGAGCCCGGCGGCGGCTTCGATCACCACGATCACCGCGACTACAACGGCGTGATCCTCGGCGTGGAGGGCGAGGCGCGCATCAAGAACTACGACATCCTCGGCGACGAACTCGTGCCGCCCCCAGGTCAGACCTTCCAGATCCGCCAGACGCGCGACGACCTGATCCTCCCCGGTCGCTTCTCGTCGCTCGGTCGTACGCGCGAGAACGTGCACAACCTCGTGGCGGGTCCCGAGGGCGCGCGCGTGCTCGACGTGTTCACCTTCTATGAGGCAGACGCGGGCTCGTACTTCATGGACGTCGACCCGCAAGCCCGCGACCCCGAACGCGGCATCTTCGACGCCACCTGGCGCTAGCCGCGCCGTAGCCCGCGAGAAGCTGCAGCCTGGGCCGCGCCGCCGCCTGGGGCGGGCAGCTGATTGTGAGTTCCCACCTTCTGCTCTACTCTGCTCGCACGCTGACGGGGTCCCGTCGGGCAAGCGAGTCGGGAGCGTCATGAGCGAGTCGGAAAACTCGGAAAACAAGGGTGCCGCAGCGCCGGGTGCCTCGTCGGAAAAAGCAGCGGACGACGCGACGATCTCGCTGCACCCCGAGACCGCGAGCGTGCTCGCAACCCTCGCCGGCCGCGGCATCGAGATCCCGGGCCTGCAACGCAGCGCCGCCGACCGCACGGGCGCCGACAACGACGCCAGCTCCGACGCCGACGCTCCGCGCTACACCGTGATCGAGCAGGTCGGCCGCGGCGGCATGGGCGTGGTGTTGCGCGTGCGCGACGAAGACTTGCGTCGCGAGCTGGCCATGAAGGTGCTCGAGCGCGCCGGTCGCAGCACCGACGCACAAGCCAGCGCGCCACGTGACCTCGGCCGCTTCCTCGAAGAGGCGCAGGTCACTGGTCAACTCGACCACCCGGGCGTGCCCCCCATCCACGAACTCGGCCTGGGACGCGACGGCCGCCTGTTCTTCACCATGAAGCTCGTGCGCGGCGGCACCTTCGGCAAAGTGATCGACGACGCGCGCGCCGGCACCGACGGCTGGAGCACCACACGCGCGCTCGGCGTGGTGATGAAAGTCTGCGAAGCGCTCGCCTACGCGCACCACAAGGGCGTGATCCACCGCGACATCAAGCCCGCCAACATCATGGTCGGCCGCTTCGGCGAAACCCACGTGATGGATTGGGGCCTCGCCAAGGTGCTCGACGGCGGCAACAAGAGCGCGGACCAACCCAGCTACGAGAGCCTCGTCTCGCGCAGCATCGTGCACACGGATCGCAAGGAGGCCATCGGCGACGTGGGCAGCAGCCAGGCCACGCTCGATGGCGACGTGGTCGGCACGCCCGCGTTCATGGCGCCCGAACAAGCGCGCGGTGAACTCGAGAAGATGGGCCCGCACAGCGACATCTACGCGGTCGGCGCGCTGCTCTACAACTTGCTCAGCGGTCAGGCGCCGTACATCGAACCGGGCGTGCGCGTGTCGCCGCACACCGTGCTGCGCTGGGTGATCGACGGCCCGCCGAAGCCGCTCGCCACGCTCGCCCCCGATGCGCCGCTCGAGCTCATCGCGATCATCGAGAAGGCGATGAACCGTGAGCCCACGCTGCGCTACACGAGCATGCTCGACCTGTCCGCCGACCTGCAGGCCTTCATCGAGGACCGCGTGGTGCGCGCGTATCAAACCGGCGCGTGGGCCGAGGCACGCAAGTGGATGGTGCGCAACAAGCCGCTCGCTGCCGCCGCGGCGCTGCTGTTGCTCGTGACCATCGGCGCGCTCGGTGCGGTGTCGTGGGTGCAATCGAGCGGCCGCGCCAAGCTCGCGGAGCGCAACGAGCTGCTCGGAGAGAGCAACGCCGCGCTCGAAGACGCCAACACCCAGCTGGCCGACACGAACTCAGCGCTCGGCACCGCCAACGCGCAACTCGCCGACACCAACGCCATCATCGAGCAGAACAACACGGAGCTGGCGAGCACGAACGCGGCGCTCGACAAGGAACGCGCAGCTGCCGAGTCGGCGCGCGGCGCCGCCGAACTCGCACGCGAGCAAGCGCAGGCCAACGCCGAGCGTGCTTCCGAGAACGCCGCGCGCGCCGAAGCCAACGAACGTCGCGCGATCACCGAGAGCTACGCCGCGAACATGACCGCCGCCGTGGCCGCACTCGAATCCGGCAGCGGCGCCGCCGCGCGTCGTCATCTCGCGGCTTGTCCGGAAGAGTTGCGCGGCTGGGACTGGCGCCACATCTCGCTGCGCGCCGACCCGAGCTTGGAAGTCTGGCCGCCCGAACCCTCGTTGCTCTGGGACTTGGACCACAGCCCCGACGGCCGCCTGATCGCCACGGCCTCGGGCCCCGTCGACAGCTTCGGCGCGCCCACGAAGCAGGTGCGCGTGCTCGATGCCGACACGGGCGAGCTGGTCTTCCACATCCCCAGCGAGGAGACCATCGACCAGGTCGCGTTCTCCCCCGACGGCAAACTGCTCGCGTGGGCCACCCATCAGTACGTGAGCCTCTGGGATCTCGAGCTCGGACGCGCGCGCCTCTCACAACACTGGCTCGGGCGTGAGTGCCTGGGCTTGGAGTTCGTGGACGCGTCGCGGCTGCTCGTGCTCTCCGGGAGCACCGCCTCCAACATGAGTCGAGTCGAGATCTGGAACTTCGCCGAGCAGCGCATCGGCTACAGCGTCGACTCCAATCCGGCCATCTCCAAGGCGACGCCGTCACCCGACGGCACGCAGCTGGCCCTCGGGCGCAGCGACTTCTCGGTGGAGTTGATCTCGCTGCCGCGTGGCGAGGTCGTGTGGCGACGCCCTGCGCGCAACCAAGCAAGCGAGGCCTGGGTGAGCGGGACAGATCTGCCGGGCGTGAGCGACCTTGCCTTCGACGCGAACGGCGAGCGGCTCGTGGTCACCGGGAGTGACGGCGGTGTCCAACTGCTCGATGCGCGCGACGGACACCAGCTCGCGCAAACGAAGCTCTCCGCCGGGAGCACTGCCTTCTCGCCGAGCTTCCATCCCGATGGACCGTGGGTCGTGCTCGGCGATTCGAGCGGCTCGGTGCGCTTCCTGGATGCCGAGACGCTCGATGAGGTCGAGCGACTCTCGGGCCATGAACTCAACGTGCGCTCCGTGTCGATCAGCCCCGACGGCGATCGCATCGTGTCGGGCGATGTGAGCGGCGGGCTGCGCGTCTGGGACGGTCGCCCCGGCGCCGCGTCGCTGATGGTCAAGAGCCGTGCCGCGGTGGACGACGTCGGCGTGACCCCGTGGCTGCGCACGATCGCGTTCTCGCCCGACGGTCGTCTCGTGGCCTGGACGCCGAGCGCGCGCGCCGTGCAGGTCACCGACGCCTTCACGGGCGTGACGCTCTACCGGCTGCTCGAGGTCGAAAGCGCCATCGGCGGCCTCGGCGGCGTGAAGTTCTCGCGCGACGGAGAGCGGCTCCACGTTTGGTCGGAAGTCGAGGGCCTGAGCACCTTCGCGGTGAGCGACGGGCGTCTGCTCGAGAACGTTCCAGAACTGGGATACATGAACTGGGCGGGCTTCGATCCGAGTGGTTCGCTGGTCGCCACCAGCAGGGGCGGAGAGGAGTCAGAGATCTATCTCGGCATCGTGGAGGGCGGCGTGCGCGCGGCGACCTTCCGCGGCCACGAAGACAACGTCTCCCAGGGACAGTTCAGCGCCGACAGTCAGCGCCTGATCACCTGCTCCCACGACAGCACGATCCGCACTTGGGACCTTCGCAGTGGCGAGTCCACGCAAGTGATCCAGGGCGACGGCCCCTTCCAGGGGATCCATCTGACGCCCGATGGCAAGCGCGCGGTCACGACCACGCTCGACCCGACGCGCAGCGGACTCAGCTTGTGGGACCTGGAAAAGGGCGAGCTGATCCGTCGCCATCCTGCGAGCGGCATCATGATGCGCGGCGACCTGCACCCCGACGGCACGCTCTGGGCCGGCACGAACATCACCGGCTCGGTGAGTTTGTGGAATCTGGAACGCGGCGAGATGTTCAGCATGCAGGCTGGCGAGTTCGGCATCACGCACACGCAGTTCGACCCCACAGGCACACGCCTCGCCGCGCTCGATCGTGGCGGCCATTTGTACCTGTGGGACACCGTGCATCCGCGCGAGCGCAGCGCCGCGCGCCGCGAGGCCTCAGCGGTCGCGCGTCACGCGGGCGAAGCGCGCCGGCTCGTCGACAAGCTCGTTGACGAGGAGCTGCTGATGTCGCGGGTCGTCGCGGCGCTGCAAGCCGACACGACACTCAGCGCCGACCTGCGCGCCGCCGCCATCCGCGACATGCGTGTGCGCGGTGACAACGCGCAGTGGATCGTCGAGCAACTCTGGGCGCGCTTGCTGCCGGCCGACGTGCCGTCGACCCAGCTCGCGACCTCGCCGGAACTCGCCGCACGCGCCGAAGCCTTGATGCCGATGCTGACCGCCACTCGCGAGCGCTGGGGCCAATACCAAGACACCTGGGAACCGTTGCTCTGGGGACTGTTCGTGCTCGGTCGCTACGACGAACTCGCCCCGCTCGTGCCGCTCGCCATCGACAGGGATTACACCTTCGCGCCGGAGGGTCCGCAGATCTCGCTCGTGATCCAGGCCATGCTCACGCACGCGTCGGGTGAGTCGGGGATGGCGCGCCTCGAACTCCAGCAAGCGCGGACGCGCTTCGAGACGGCTCAGTTCACCACGCCCAGCGAGCTCGTCGACCTCGATGTCACCGAGCGCCTGCTGGAGCTGGCGAACGCGCGCATCAACGGAGGCTGAGTCGCGCGCGTCAACCACGGGCACGCGCCTCGCGGCTGGCGCGACTCAAGGGCCAAGCGCGCCCCGCGAGTGCTCGAGAATCGCGCTCGGGAGTCGTGAGCGGGAGCGTTACGACTGGCTTCCGACCCCGGTTACGCTTTCCCCGGGGAAGCAAGTCTCGGACGTCGTTCGCCGGGCCACGCCGCTTCTCCTTTCGAATGTCCGTCAGCCCCACGCCGCCTTCCCGGCCGGAGATCTTCATGTCCCACTCGTTCCCGCGCTTGCTGGGCCTGCTGCTGCTCGTTGCCTTCTCGGCCTGTTCCGTTCTCGACCGCGCGCCCGACGTGAAGACCTCGGGCTTCTTGAGTGACGACTCGATGCTCAAGCCCGGCGCCGGCGACGAGGCTGTGCTGCTCTACACCAAGCCCGGGCTCGACCTCTCCGGGTACCACGCGATCTTGCTCGAGCCGATCGAAGTCTGGCGAGCCAAGGACGCCGCCGACAACGGCGAACTCCCCGCGGCAGACTTCGCGCGCTTGGCCGGCGTGCTGCAGACGATGGTCAGCACCGGTCTCGCCGAGAACTGGACCATGACCGACCGCCCCGGCAAGGGCGTGTTGCGCTTGCGCATGGCGCTCACGGATGCGAGAGATTCCACCGTCGCGATGGACATCGTCTCCATGGTGATCCCGATCGGCATGATCGTCACCACCGTGAACAAGCTCGCCACCGGCGTGAACTCCTTCGTAGGTGGTGCCGGCGGCGAAGCGGAACTCACCGACTCGGTGAGCGGCGAAGTCCTGCTGGCGGCGGTCGACCGGCGTGTCGGCGGCAAGTCGTGGACCGGCGCCACCGATGCCGAGGGCGACATCATGGCCACGCTGAAACTCTGGACCGACCGCATCAAGCTGCGCATCGCGCGCCACTGACAGCGGCCGCCACGCCGAGCCTCGGCTCGCGTCACTGCGTCACCCGAGCAGGGTGGGTGAGCGTTCCTCGGACGCTCACTCACCCTGTCTCCAATTGGCGGCGCCTCGCAGCTCAGCGCGGCCGTGCTCGTGCCGCGGAGCCGGCATGGGGCTGATACCGGACCGGGATCGGCCCCGATCTGCCCCTACACTGAAGGGCAGCCGGTCGGGTTCCCCGACGCCAACCGGCTCTCCCGAAGCTCCTCCTCCTCCTCGAGGTCTCCCGATGACAGCACCGCAGCTCCCCCGATACCGTCGTGCCCTGGCCCAGACTCTGGGCTGTGCCGCGTTCCTCTCCGTGCCACTCATGGCACAGACCGACGGCGCGTCGCCGCAACCGATCGCGCAAGTCGAGGCGCACATCCCCGGTGGCGTTCGAGGCGCAGACGTCTCTGCCGCGCGGGTGGTCGAGCTCGCCGAGAGCTACGGCCTCGACGTCGCCGAACTGCAAGCCATCCTGCTGCGCGACGACGACATCGTCGTGTCCCCAGAGAATCGCCTGGCCTTCGTGGACCGCGGCCTGCACGCGCCGCACACCGAGAACGAGAACTCCGGCCGCACGGCACCGCCTCCCGGCGTCCCCACGAGCGAGGCCTTCTTGCTGCACAGTCGCCCCGGCTCCGAGAAGACGATCTACCTCGACTTCAACGGTCACCACTCGGTCGACAACTTCTGGGAGCACGACATCGTGTTCCCCGCCTACGACACCGACGGCGACGACACCAACTTCAGTGAAGGCGAGCTCAGCGACATCATCGCGTGGTGGCGCTTCGTCTCCGAAGACTTCGCGCCCTTCGACGTGAACATCACGACGCAAGACCCAGGCCTCGACGCGATCCTGCGCACCGACGGGAGCGACACCGAGTACGGCACGCGCTGCCTGATGACGCAGTACACCGACGGCTTCGGCGAAGGCACCGGCGGCATCGCCTTCCTGTTCGCCTTCGGCCTCGACTCCGACAACCCGGCCTTCGTGTTCAACAAGAGCATCAACGCCGGCTCGATGTCGGCGAGCCACGAAGTCGGTCACAACCTGGGCCTGTTCCACGATGGCTTGGACGACTCGAGTTACCACCCCGGCACGGGCTCGGGCGACACGAGCTGGGGCCCGATCATGGGCGCGCCGTTCTCGTCGAACCTGGTGCAGTGGAGCAACGGCGACTACTCCGGATCGACCACCACCGAAGACGATCTCGACATCATCATCTCCAGCCCCAACAACCTCACGTGGCTGGCCGATGATCACGGCGACACAGCTGGCACGGCGTCGGCGATGACGCCCGACACGAGCTGCCCCGCCGAGTTCTCGGCCACAGCGGAGGGCATGCTCGCCGACCGCTTCGACCTCGACGCGCACAGCTTCGTGCACCACGGTGGCGTGGTGGACTTCGAAGCGCGTCCGCTCGAGCCCGGCGGCAACCTCGACATCAGCATGGAGCTCTTCGACGCGAACGACGTGTCGCTGGCCACGGTGAACCCGAGCGAGGACCTGAATGCGCTGCTGTCGATCGACCTCGCGCCGGGCGAGTACCGAATCGTGCTCGAGGGCGTGGGCAAGCCCGGCGAGTACTCCGACTACAGCACGATCGGTCAGTACACGCTCACGGCCGCGGGCGACACCTCGGGTCTGATCGCGCTGATCGGCGACGGCCTCGCGGGCACCGCCGGACTCACGCCGGACATCACCGTGATCGGCTCCACCTGCGCGGGCGACGCCGTGAGCCTGCAACTGTCGAACGCCAAGGCGAACTCGGCGGCCTTCTTGTTGGTTGCGACCGCTGAGCTCGGCGTGCCCTTCAAAGGCGGCGTGTTGACGCCCGACATCACGGGCCCGAGCGCGGTCCTGAACAAACTGACCGACGGCGCAGGCGCCACGAACGTCGACACGACATGGCCGGTGGGTCTGCCCTCGGGTGCGTCGATCTACTTCCAGTACTGGGTCACGGACGCGGGCGGCCCGGTGGGCTTCTCGTCGTCGCAGGGTTTGAGCATGACGCAACCCTGAGCAGGACCCGACGCAGGATGCAGGAGGAACGCGTGGGCGAGGTCACGCGCGATGGCGAGCGTGACCTCGCCCTCGTTGCGTCGTTTCACTCAAGGCGCGGCGCATCGCTCGGGGCCGAGAACGATCGCCGCCTGCGGGCAACGATGTGTTGAACGTGCTCGCGGGTCGCGCGGGGAGACCTCGACGAGGACGGCTCGCCCGGCGCGCTGCTCACCGACGACATCGATGCGAACGGCGACGTCGACCTAGTGGTCGCGAACTTCGGCGGGAACTCGATCAGCGTGTTGCTCAACCCCGCCGAGTGACGCGAGCGGATCGCCCGACCTCAGCGCCGCAACGCGCGCGCCGGCCGCACGCCCAAGCTGGAGAACTTGACGTCGGGACTCTGCTCCGTGCGCAGCGTGAGGTGTTGCTGCACTTCGCGTTCGCCGGACGAACCGCCGCGGTAGACGCGATTGCCGAGCGCACTGCCGCGATCGAGATGCCGGTTGTCGAGTGACGCACGTTCGCCGTCGCCGGGGGCGGGCGCCACGAAGTAGCCGGTGAAGCGGTCACGCGTCCACTCCCAGACGTTGCCGGTCATGTCGTGCAGCCCGAAGGCGTTGGGTTCGAACGATCCCACCGGCGCATGGATCACGAAGGGGTCGCGGCGACTCTCGCTGAAGTTCGGGAAGAAGCCGCGCATCTCGGCGCCCGCCGTGTTCGCGAAGCGTTCGAGTTGCGCGTCTTCGGAGGTGCCGGCGTAGCGCGTGCCGGTGTTCGCGCGGCCGGCGTACTCCCATTGCGCTTCGGTGGGCAGCGTGAGACCGAGACGACGCAGCGTGGCGGAGGCGTCGAGCCAACTCACGCGTTCGACCGGGTGACTCAGGTCGACGCTCGCGTCGAGCGCGGCGAAGTCGTAGCCGTCGTAGTAGGCGCTGGGGCGATCACCGGTGGCGGCGAGCCATTGACCTTGCGTCATCTCGAACTTCGAGAGCAAGAAGGCGTCGAGCGCGACGCGCGTCACGTCGCCCTCGTTGGCGCGCGCGCGGTCGTCGTAGTTGTCGCCCGCGGGATCGTCGGCCTGCGCGCCCATCAGGAAGGAGCCGCCGGGAATCAGAACGAGCACGATGCCCGTGTCGCCCGTGACCGTGAGCTGCCCGTCGTCGCCGCGCATGGGAAGCGCTTCGTCCGGCGCCGACTCCCAGAGCAGGAACTCCTCGAGCGTGGAGTCGGGGTCGGCACCCAAGGGCACGAGGCCGGGTTGGAGCGTCAGCTCGAGCCCGCCGTACAACGCGTTCTCCGCCACCCGCGCGATGGCGCGCGACCACTCGCCGGCGTGCTGCTCGACCGTGGCCGACTGCATCGCGCGACACAACTCCAAGCGTTCCGCGATGTCGACGACCACGCTGTCCTCGCCACGCACGAACTCGGCGAGTTGCACGCAGAGCTCACTCAATCCGTCGTGGCGGAACTGCATGTCGATGTCGGCACCGAAGCTCCAACTGCGGCGCTCTCGGGTGCGCGCCAGGATCTCGTCGCGGCGCTCCACCAACTCGGCGTGGTACTCAACATGCATGGCGACCAAGGGCAGGGTCGCCGCGATGAAACGGGCTTGCTTGAGTTCGCTGGAGTAGTCGCGTTCGCGATCCGCGTCGCTGTACGGCAGCGCCGTCGAGCGCATCTGTGCCACCTGCGCTTCGTGCAGCGGGAGGCGCGCGAACAACGGCGCGTAGCGTGCCTGCCAGGATTCCAGCTGCGCGGCGAGTTCGGGGTGCAGGGGGAAGAGGGCCGCGGCTTCCGTGCGCGCCGTCTCGAGGCGCAGACTGTCCGCCAGACGTTCGTACTCGGCCAGGGCAGCGGTCTTGGCGAGCGCCTCACGCTCGGCCGTGGCGGTTTCCGTCGCGAGCTGAGTGTTGCTGAGTGTGAGCGCCGCGTTGCTCTCGCTGAGCGCGACGTTGCTCTCCGAGAGCGCCCAGTTCCTGTCGACGATCACGACCGACGCGGCGAGAACCGACAGCAGCAACACGGCCGACACCGCAGCCAAGGTCGGGTTGCGACGCGCCCAACGCGCCAGACGTGCCCCCCAACCAAGTGTCCGCGCGCGCGTGGGACGGTGATCCTGCACGCAGCGCAGCTCGTCGGCGAACTCGAGCGCAGTGCTGTATCGACCGCCCAGGTGCTTGCACAACGCCGCCTGGATCACAGCGGTGAGATCGCGCGACACGTTGGCGGAGAGCTTGCGCGGGTCGATCGGCTCGCTGTCGTGGATGGCGCGCACCAGGGCCTCGTGACTCGTCTGGGGGAAGGCGCGCTGACCGCAGCAGGCTTCGTAGAGCGTGGCGCCCAAGGACCACACATCGGTGGCCGGTCCCACGCGTGCGTGCTCGTCGCTCACCTGCTCGGGCGACATGTAGGCCGGCGTGCCGAGGCTCGTGCCGGTGCGCGTGATCTGCGGAGCCTCCTCGAGCAACAAGGCCACGCCGAAATCGAGGATCACGGGTTCGCCGTCGGGGCGCACCATGATGTTGGCCGGTTTGATGTCGCGGTGGACGATGCCGTGGGTGTGCGCCACGTGCAGCGCGCGCGCAACCTTCTCGATCAGCGCCAGCGCTTCGCGGATCTCGCTGGCGTCGGGCGCGCGACCCGAGGTGCGTCGCGCGCTGCGCTCGGCGAGCCAGTCGGCGAGCGTTTGGCCCGGCACGTACTGCATCGCCAGCCACGCGCAGGCGTCGTCGGCACCGGAGTCGTAGAGCGCGCACACGTTCGGATGTTCCAGCGTGGCCGTGACACGCGCCTCGCGCCGGAAGCGCGCGGAGAACTCTTGCGCGCCGGCGAGACGCTGCACGACCTTGAGCGCCACGGTGCGATCGAGCTGCTCGTCGTGCGCCTTCCACACCACGGCCTGCCCGCCGCGCCCGAGTTGCTCCAGCAACTGGTAGCCACCGATCGTGGGCGAGCTCGCAGCGCGCGAAGCCTCTTCGTCGCCCACCGCTTGCGCCGCGCGCCGCGCACGCAGGTACTCCTCGGCGACCACCTCTTCGTGACCGGGATAGCGTTCGAGGTACACGGCCAGGGGCTCGAGTTGCTGCGCCTCGATGTCGAGCGCGAGCCGACTCAAGAACTCGACCGCGATACGCGTGGACGCGAGCGTCACGTGGACAACCCTCCTGCTCAGCCGGCTTCTCGGGAACGGGTTATGCTGCTCGGCATGCAGGGGAGCCCTTGGCCGCGCCCGAAACACACACGGCTCTGCATCCTACGAGGCATCGATCGTAGCGCGTCTTCCGCGCGCTGCCGATCGCGGAGACCACCGCATGGAGTCGGACGACGTCGCGCCGCCCGCGCCCGCGAGACAAGACCGCCAGGCCGCTCAGCCCACCTTCGACGACGCGTGGCGCAGCGTCGCGCCGGCGGTGTTCGCCTGGGCCTCGCTGCACGTGCGCGCGCCGTTGCGCACGCGTCTCGACCCGGACGACGTGCTGCAAGAGATCGCCTGCCGCGCCTGGAAGCACCGCGAACGCTGGGATCCTGCGCAGGGTGAGTTCCGCGCTTGGGTCTTCGGCATCGCGAACAACGTGCTGCGTGAGTCGCTGCGTCATCTCACTTCGACGAGCCGGCGCGCGACGCCTGCCCCGCTCAGCACCGACATGTGGGCGCAGCTCCCGGACACGGCCACACGCATCAGCCGAGCCGTGCTGCGCGACGAGCGACTCGCGAAGCTCCTCGATCATCTCGACGAACTCCCCGATGACGAACGGCGCCTGCTGATCCTGCGCGGCCTCGAAGGCCTCCCGCACGAGGAGGTGGCCGAGGTCTTGGGTCTCAGCACGGAGGCCGTGTCCAAGCGCTGGCAGCGACTCTGCGCCAAGCTGCGTGAGCAACGCGCTTGGACCGAACTGGGCCTCGAGTGACACGCCGGTGCGAGCGCGCAGGCAGATGCGCTCGCACCGACGGTCGTTCCCCTCTCATTCGGCATCCAGACCTTCTTCCGCAGAAGTGAAGACGGCGCGTCGCAAATCGCGCGCTGTCCGCAGAGTTCTTGACCGCGCTGCCGTGAATCGGACAGCAAGTCGAGAAAAGATCGGGGAGGCGCCGCACACGGCGAGCGCTGCGGAACGGATCCGTGACGTGCGCTGACTGCGGCTCAGCCGGCGACCGCGCGCAAGGCTTCCTCGTAGCCAGCGAGCTCGACGATCCAACTCATGATCAAGCCCGCCCCGATCACAGAAACCAGGCGGTGTTGCCACTCCTTCTGACTCCAGGCCATCCAGGAGCAGAGCGCCAGAGCCATGATCCGGTAGAAGCTCGTCGCGCCGATCAGCGACACATCGGCGCTCGGATAAAGGCCAGTCCACTCGAGCGTTTGCCAGAGCACGGGCGACGCAGCGAAGAAGAAGAACGCCCGGCGCGAGCGCGACTTCGGGTGCCACAAGCGTCGCTCGATCTCCTTGCGGGCAGGCTTCGACATCAACGGCGGGAACAGGAGGTAAACGCCGACCACGATGGACGAGAAAGGGACGAAGGCGTAGAGCGTGTGCGGAAGACTCGTCATCCTTCCGGAGAGCGACTCCCGGTAGATGTCTGCGATCAACCAGACGAGCGCGGCGAGCCCCCAGATCATGCGCACGCCGTCGAAGCGCACGGTGCGCACGGTGCTCGCCACGTACTCCACCACGCGGCTCAGCCCCATCGCCGTCACGACCGCGATGATTCTCACCGCCGCCTGGTGCTCGGGCGGACCGCTGCTCACATCCATCACTCACTGTCCCCCTGCTCTGGTCCAACACTCGGAGTCGACCGGAGAGCGTAGCGCGCTCTGTGAATCTGTCGAGAGCCGGCTGCATGCGTCCTTGACCCCAGAGTTCGAGCGGACTGCACGTTCAGCGCGTGGCGACCGACTCGCGCTCCTCGAAGCGCAGCGCAGTGAGAACGCGGCACGGCGCGTGACGCTTGATTCAACGCCCGCGTGGCTGGTTGCCCGTTTCAGGAACTCTAGAGTATTGTCCTCCGATGCGCGGGGTCGAACGCGAGTCGAAAGGCTCCCCTCCTGCGCACGGGACCACACTCACCAGTGACGCGCGCAGCTCAGGCCGTCACACCAGGGGGCACGATGACGACACAGGCCGCAGCGCGCAGCATCCTTCGCACTTCACCCGCAACACGACCCGGAGCCGCGCGCGCTGGGCTCGAGTGGCGCGGCCCGGGCGCCGCCAACCCGCGCCCGACCCGAGCGATCTCTGTGTTCGTGCTGAGCGCGCTCGTGCTGGTGCTGCCCGCGTGCCAGATGTTCTGCACCGATGCCGGGATCTGGGAACCGGTGGCCGACATGGCTCCGCTCGAGGCCTCGGTCACGTGCACGCTCAACACGCACTACGAGAAACCTGATCCACTCAACTACTCCGAGGTCGCGAACGACGCGGAGCACGCTTATCGCGCCTACGAATCACAAGCGGCCATCCAAGCTGAGTTCGGCGACGACGTGCTCCAGTCCGACGGGCTCGCGAGTTTGATCGGGCTCGACTACTACATCGTCACCACCAAGCGCGCTGGCCGTGAGGTGCAGCTCGTGGCCGTGGCCGGCACCGACGTCTACGACTTCAAAGACATCGCCGCGGACCTGGCGATCGACCGCGTGCGGGATGCCGTCACTCAACTCGACTTCCCGGAGGGATTCAGTCACGCCGCCACCGTGATCGACAAGTCGCTGGCGGGCCAGCTGAAGCAGGACGTGCCCGTGCACTTCGTGGGGCACTCGCTCGGCGGCGCGCTCTCCACGATCCTCGCGCTGCGCTTCAGCCGTAAGAACTTCGAGGTCTCGGCGACGACGTTTGGTGCGCCGAAGGTCACGTCGCTGCGCTCGATCCTCAAGAACCCCTGGGTGCACGAGTTGCCGATCCACAGGTTCACCCTCGACGAAGACATCTTCGGCCACTGGCCGCCGCCGCGTGACAACCCGCTGAACGGGTCGGAAGCGCTGCTCGCGAACTACGCGCAGTTTGGTCAGGAGTGGATCCTCACCACGCAAGGCCGCTGCGACTTCCGCGACATGCGCGAAGCGCTGCTGAACACGAGCGTGCCGACTCAAGCGCTCAGCCCGTCGTCGTGGAACCTCTCGACGCACGCTCCGGAGCTCTACGTGGAGCGCACCCAAGCGCTGGCGGCGCCGAAGCCGAAGCGGACTCCGGCACCCGAGTCGGCTCCCCCGGCGTCGGAGTGAGATGCTTGCCGTGCGACGAGGGCTGAGCTCACGCATGCGCAGCACTGCGCGCACGCTGCTCGCCGTGTGTCTCGGAACGTGGCTCGCGGGTTGCACGATCACCTCTCCCCCGAGGTCCAGTCACTCGGGCCCGGATGGTTTCACCCTCGAGTTCGCGATGACTGCCCAGGGCCGCGTCGACGCCCTGTTGGCGGGGCTGGATCACGTGAGCGCACTCGAGAACTCCGGTGCCCCACCGAAGGAGATCGCGTGGTGGCGCCGGTTCGTCGAAACGACCAAGGCGGAACTCGCTGACTGAGCTGGGTGAGCTGGGTCGTTCCACATCGTGCGCGTCGCGTCGCTTCCGCGTTGAGCACCACCGAGCTGAGTGCGAAGCCCCCCGGACCGGTGAAGCCGACCGCGGCTCTCGCCTCCGCTTGTCGAGCGGCACCTGAGTCTCGCTGCGTCGTGCCGGCGCAACGAGGGCACTCTCGACTCAAGCACTCCTTCGTTCTCACTCTCAGCTGACTCGGCTTGGGGAGTGAAAGCGGACTCGAACGCACGTCGTCGCCCTTGGGAGAGATCCATGCAGCGTTTTCTCAGCACACTCCTCGTCCTCGCGCTGGCGACGTCACCGGCCATCTCCCACGGCGGGAAGTACAGAGCCCCGAGCGACGCCGGCACGCCTCCTCCAGAAGGGGGTGGCACACTTGGACCGCCGACGACCCCCGCAGGCTCAAAGGGAGCCAGCCCCAACAGTCCAGCAAGTGCGACGACCGGCGGCCCGGCCTCCGCGGGAGGCACTCGAGGTCGCGGTCGGGACACGAGCGGAGGCAGGGCTCCTGCCGTGACACACCAGGGCGCGCCGCTCCTCTCCTTTGACTCGTGGGACTTCTGGTGGGAGAACAACAAAGACCGCTTCCTGGAGCTCAAGAGCCGTCTCAACACGGCGAACATGGTCACGGGTTCCATCAGCTTTGCAACGGGACGCGGCCGGAAGACCCGCAGCTCCGGAACGCGGCGCCCCGATCGCCTCATGGTCGACACCGAGATCATCCCGGCGCTGCTGCAGTTGCTCGCCGAAGAGAGCGACGCCGACATCCTCGACTCGACCCTCCTCGCGCTGGCACGCACCACGGATGCGACCTTCGCGAGCCAGGTCGCCGACGCCGCGAACGAACTCCTCAGCCACCCGAAGCTCTCCGTGCGGACCTCGGCGGCCTTGTCACTCGGCGTGCTCGGTTCAGAGACGTCGACGCAGCTGCTCGTGGACATCGCCTCCGACAACTCGGCCGGCAAGCGCGCCGTCGGTGGCGGCTCGCCGCACTTCCTCGTGCGAAGCTTCGCGGCGATCTCGCTCGGGCTGATCGCTGATCCCGACGGCGTCGACACCTTGATGGCCGTGATCGACGAGCTCAGCGACTCGGACTTCGAGATCAAGGTCGGCGCCATCGTCGCGCTCGGCTTGCTGGGCCCCGACCACATCCGCGCCGACGACGCACGCGGGTTCCTCGAGACGGCGCTCGTCGATCGCAAGCTCAACGAGCTCATCAAGAGCTTCATCCCGACCTCGCTCGGCAAACTCGGGAAGCGCGACTCGGTGCCGGCCTTGCTCGCCACCTTCGTGGACCGCGACACCGGCCGCAGCGTGCGCCAGTCGGCCGCCATCGGCCTCGGTCAGATCGCCGAGATGGCGGACACCGAAGTCGTGGAGCTGCTGCTCGACTACGTGGAGGCAGGGCGCGACGCCCAGACTCGGCACTTCGCGCTCATCTCACTGGGCGAGATCGGCGCGCGCGATGAACGCCCGCACGATCACGCCGAGCTCCACGAGCGCCTCACGCGTCAGTTCCAGACCGAGATCCGCAAGCGCGGCAAGTCGCAGCAACACCGCAGCTGGGCCGCGCTGGCCGGCGCGCTCTACGCCCGCGAACACGCTGCCGCGCAACCCGAACTCATCGAACAGATCTTGGCGGCCTACGAGAAAGAGAGCGACCTCGCCTACAAGGGCGGCTTCGCGATCGCGCTGGGTCTGCTCGGCAGCAAGGCCGCCGGCGACACGCTCTGGGAGGACTACCAGGACTCCGCTGACCAGACATTCAGGGGCTACGTCGCCGTGGCGCTCGGGTTCATCCAGTACTTCGACGCGTCGGAGGTGCTGCGTCGCCAGGTCCAAGACAAGACGATCACCCCCACCTTCCGGCTGCAAGTCGCCACGGCGCTCGGCCTGATGAGCGACGCCGAAGCGGTCCCGGTGCTCGTCGACACGCTGGCGAACGCCCGCACGCTCGGCGTGAGTTCGGCCGTCGCCAAAGCGCTCGGGTTGATCGGCGACCGCGACTCCATCGGTCGACTCAAAGGCATCGCGCAGGACGAGCGTCGCCAGAAGATCACGCGCGCTTTCGCGTGCGTGGCGCTCGGCATCGTGGGCGAGCGGACGGACCTGCCGTGGAACGCGGCGATCAGCGCGAACAACAACTACCGCGCGAAGGTGTCGTCGATCGAAGAGGTGCTCGACATCCTGTGAGCCGAACTCTCACTCGCTGCGGCGCAGCGGAATGATCACGCGCCGCGGCGAGGAGGGCGTCGCATGAACCTCGATCGGTGGCACCGGCTCGAAGCCCTCGAGATCTTCCACGCGCACGACAAGGGTTCCGGGTGTGACAGCGAGCGCGCTGCGGCGCGCGAGGTGATCGCGGATCGTGCCCGGGGAACCAGGTGCGCGATGCGCACTGAGCTTGTGCCCGCGTCGGCCGTCGAAGGGCAGGATCGTGCCTTCGTCTTCGAAGAAGAACTCGAGCACGACCAAGCGATTCACCGCGAGCGAAATCGTTTGCTGGCCGGGGACAAGCCGGACCTCTCGTTCGCCGTACCAGACGTGCTCCGCGAACTCGGGGAGGCGCTCGGTGCCGATGCGCGCCAAGCCTGGTGCGGCCGAAAGGGTCCAGCGCCCCTCGGCGTCGGGGCGCCAGCTCTGGCCTAAGCCGGAGAGAAGCGGAGGACGCCGCACGCTGGCGGCCGCGGAGTTCGATGCCTCCAACGGGCGCCACGTGAGCGTGTCGAGGTCGTCGATCGCGAGGCCGGTTGCAGCGTCGTGCACGTGGAGTTCGACGGTCGCGAGCGAGGACACTCCCGCGCTCACGGGCGCTGCCGAGTCTCCGACGGTCGTCTGCAAGAGCAGCCCGTGGGGCAGGACGGCGAGCCCGTAGTCACCCAGCGGCACGTTGCCGGCTGACCAACTCCACTCCTCGAGGGCGCCCTCGTGGGTCTCGGCTTCTGACCTGACCCGCACGGCGATGCTCTCCGAGGTTGCTGCTGCGGGCTCGGCGTCCAGCCGGCGCCAGCGGATCCGGGGTGGCTCGTCGCCGAGCTTCGGCAGCGTGAGACGTCCCGAGAGTTGCGCGACGGGCTCGGTGTGCGCGAGCACGACAGACGTGAGATCGAGCTCGCGACTCTCACCTGCGAGCAGGTCCACGGACCACTCTTCCAGCACGCTCGGCCGCGCGTCCGGCACTCGCAACTCGAGGCGATGCGCACCGAGGGGCAGACCGTCCCAACTCACCGACCACGAGTTCGCGGTCGGGCCGGGTGCCAGCCGGCACTGGCGAATCGGGCGACCGTCGGGAGGAGCGAGGCGCAGTCGTGGTTCCAGCACCGAGGGATGCGTGGTGAGCCTCACCTTGAGACTGGCGCCAGGAGAGAGTCGGACTTCGTGATCCTCGGTGGCGTCGGACTCCCAGCGTTGCCGAAGCCAGGCGTAGCCCGGCGCGCCGACGAAGACGTCGACGAGCTTGCTCTGCGCCGAGACCGCGTGCTCCCGCAGCGTGCTCCGCGGGATGTGAATCGTGGAGCCCTCGAGCGAAGGCCGAGCATCGAGGTCGGCTTGCGTGAGCTTGAGTCGCCCGCGGTGAGGGATGAACGACACGACTCCGTTCGGAAGCAGCGCGCCGGAGGCGGCGTCCACGATGCGCACGGTGAGGAAGGAAGCGTCCTCGGCGACTGGCGTGGGCAGGAACGGCGCGTCGCGTGAAGGTGCGGCGTGGCCGTTACGGTCGAACAACGGGTGCGGTTCGTCGGCACGGTATGCAGGCGGCCGCGCGTGGACGAGCTCGCTTGTCGCGGGCAACGACAAGGGCGTCATGGCCACATCCGGTGTCGGCGCCGCGCCCGTGATCGGGCTCCAGAACAGGAGCGCCACCAACGGGAGGCTGACGAGCACGGAGGTCCAGAGCGGAGCCTGCCATCGCGCCGCGAGCCCTGCTGCCGACGGGCCAGGATCGACCGGCATCGGCCGACGCGCCGCCCAGGCGAGCAGCACAGGCGCCCACGCGTCGCGATCCCCGCCGTTCCGGCGGTCGAGGTCACGACGCAGCGACTGCACCGCTCGCCGACGCCACGTGCGGACCGTGGCGGGCGGAACACCGAGCTGCTCGCCGATCTCCGTCGACGAGAGCTCCTCCTGGAAACTCAGCAGGACGACGCGGCGATCTCTCTCGCTCAACGCGTCGACCGCTTGCACCACTTGGGCGACGACCTCGGTCGACGGCCCGTTCGACTCCCCTCGGCGCGCAGCGCGCCACTCTCGTTCCCACGCTTCCTCGCGAGCCTGCCGACGACCGCGCCCCCGCAGTTCGTTGCGACGCGCGTTCGCCATCACTGTTGCGATCCAGCCTCGCCGGTTCGCGCCGGCGGGAGGCGGCTGGCGCAGCAAGCGCAGCCAAGTGTCCTGCACGAGATCGTCGGCCTCGTGCGTGTCGCCCGTCATCCTCAGGGCGAGGCGCTGCAACCAGATGCGATCGACCTGCGGCACCGCATCGAACGGGGCCGAGGACGAACAAGTCTCGTGATCGGATTCAGGAGGGAGAGGCATGCTGGGAGAAGGGCACTGTGATCGCTGCGGAGGCACCGGCGTTGGAGGGAGTCTCGCGCGCGCGCCGACCATAAGGCGCATCCGAAGGCCGCGCTAGTGCACCACGCGCGAGGCAAGCCGTCCGCCCTGCCGGCCCTCAGAGCTGCTGCGACCTGACTGAGTGTTCAGGCCTCCGAGGTCTCAAGGTGAACTCTCCCTTGGACGACTTGCGCCGTCACCGGGAACGACGAGTTGGCGACGCCGCGCCGTTCCACCGCAGCCTCCACGAGTTCGCGCAAGAGTGCGGTGAGTGTGATTGTGCGCATCTCGCAGGCAAGACGCGCCGCGTAGTTTGCCCCGCGCGCGTCTCCGGCCCGAGCCAGCGCCTCGACGTCTTCGGTCACGGGCCCGGCACAGAGTTCCATCAATGCGCAGCGCTCGCACTCCGGCCAGCTGTCCACGCCCCCATCGCATGCAAGCTTGCTTCGCGGCCCGAGGTCTCGAGTTCGCTCAGTCGGCAAGTCGCAAAGGTCTTCGAGCGGTGCGTAGACCCCGCGGCGCGCGTGATCGCGGGAACGTGCCCAGCGACCGGCGGACGTGAGGGAGAGCGTCCCCGACCGCAGCTGAGGTTTTCCACTCAGTGCGGTCCGCAGGATCGAGCGCCAAGGTTCGCTCGTGCTCAGCAACGGGACGCACTCTGCTGTGAGCGCGTCGAAGAACTGGACGGCAGCCACGAACTGGCTCTCTGTCGCAGGAGTGGCGAGCTCGAGCTGCAGGCCCTGGGCACCGTGATCGATCCACCGCTGGCAGAGCGCCGCATCCCCCTCCGCTCCGCGCACCGGCACGATCACGTGGACGCCGAAGCCTTCGGATTTCAACGCTTGGCAGCGCGTCAACTGCTCCTCGAGACGCCAACCGCTCCGCGTGGAATCCCCGCTCAGGTCGCGGCTCCGGTCGTGGGTGAACACACGACTCATGCAGCGATCGTCCAGAACTGTCAGGAGCTCTTCCGGAAGATCGAGGTGCGGCGTCACGACCTCGACTTGGAGGCGATCTCGCTCCCTCGAGGTGGGCGGCAACTGCGGACATACTGCAAGGAGTTCCACGAGGCGCGCGGAATCGCGGCTCGGTGATTGCAACTCGACGCGTCCACGCACCTCGGACACACGATCGCGAGCGAGCAGAAGATCGAGGGCCTCACCCAAAGCCGGTGCCAGCACATCGACGCTCGCGAGACCCGCTAGGTCGATCGTCCAGTCCTCACCGGGAAGAGCTCCGCGCAACGCACTCACCTCGGCGGCCACGAGCAAGCCGGCTCGCTTCAAACTCTCGATGTCAGCCGCACGATCCGGGAGCTCGTCGGGGAGCACGGTGCCGTTCGACTCCGCCAGTGCGACGAACCACTCGGACGAGGGGACGCGCAAGGCTTGGTACGACCGCGCTGGATCAACGGCGTAGGTCACGCCCCCCGCCACGCAAAACAGGAGTCCAGGGGCTGCGCGCAAACTGTCAGCCACCACGGCTGAGCTTGAAGTCATGGCCCTCCCCCACCGGTCACATCCGCAGTCGTCGTCGTGCAGGTGTTCGCTCCCGCGGGTGTGCACGAGTTCGCGAGCGCGTTCGTGCAAGAGTTCGCTCCGAAACCGTCGCAGACGTTCTGGGCCCCGTTCGTGCAAACGTTGTATGCCTGAGCCGCGCAGACGTTCGAGGCGGCCCCAGCGCAGAGATTGTTGCTCCCTTGCCCCGAACAGGTGTTAGAGCTCTCCCGTGTGCAGATGTTCGCCCCGGTATCACTGCAAGCGTTGCCTGACGCCGTCCCACCACAGGAGTTGAACTGCTCTGAGCCTGCGCAGGCATTGCTGACCTGAGGCCCGATGCAAATATTCGTCTCATCAACGAAGCAGACATTGGCCTGCCCACAGGTGTTTGGCCCGCCGTAACCCTCTCCGCAAGCGTTCCCCTCGAGCCCGGGACAGGTGTTGTCGAGTTCGCAAACGTCTGCAGATGCGCGACCAGCGAGCCCCACCGCAGCGAGGAACGCGAGACCAATGCGGCCGACCTCGCGACGCGTCACGGGTGTCTTGTCGAGGTTGATCTTGCGCGGGCGTTCGTTGTTCATTTCGTCACTCGTCCTCGATCGGTCTCTTCGTGGTCTGGGTCGTCTTCAGCGCTGCCCGTCTGACTCGACCTCTGCGGAATCCTTGAGCAGCGCCTCGAGCACGCCGTGCTGCTCGGCCTCGTGGTAGAGACGCTCGGCCGCCGCGTAGAGCAGCTGGCTCCAATCGCAGAAGGCGTCGTGCGGTGTGTAAAGCGAGCCAGTCTCCGACAAGTTCGCAGCGGGGCAGAAGCCGCCGCAAATCTCGTTGACCGGGCAGGTGGTGCAGCGGTCCTTGTGCTGCTCCAGGTGGTCGAAGTCGGTGAACACGCGCTGCAACTCGTGGTTGAAGCCGCTCTTGAAGATGTTGGCGAGACGCATCTCGCCGGTGCCCCCCGCATCCTCGTCGGCACCGTCGAAACGATGGCAGGGCCAGACGTCGCCGGTGTGGTCCACCATGAGGTAGCCCTTGCCTGCGCCGCAGGGTTGGCGCCGAATCTCCACCTCCTCGGCACGGCGCCGCGGCGCGACGAGCTTGCCCACGTAGTACTTGAACACCGTCAGGTTGAACGGCTCGCCGCCGGCGTAGCTGGCCACGATGTCGTCGATCACGGTGTCGAGTTGAACAGAGAGACGCTCGAAGTGATCGGGAGTCCAAGCGCCGTAGTCAGCACTGGCCATCGCGACTTCCCGGAACCCGAGGCCTCGAAGGTACGTGAGGCTTTCGTGGAGGCGCCCCACATGGTCCGGGTGCAAGGTCATCCGCGCCTGTGAACCAGGCCGAGTGCGAAGCAGTGACGTGGCCCACTTCGCCACGGTTTCGGAGACCTTCTTCCCGTTCTTGGCCGGGCGCTGGGTGTCCTGCACGTCGGGACAGCCATCGATCGACATGAGGATGCCGAAACCGTAGCGGTCGACGAACTCGCGGATCTCATCGGTCCACAGAGTGAGGTTGCTCGTCATGCTGAAGGTCACGAGTTTCCCGCAAGCGCGGCCGCGTCGGCGCGCCCAGGGCACGAAACGCTCGATCATCCCCCACGCGAGCGTCGGCTCCCCTCCCATGAAGTTCACGTTCACGCTCGTTGCGTTGGCCGACGCTTCGAGCAGCCACTCGAGCGAACGTTGTGCCGTCTCGAACGACATCGTCGGACCGGTCAGTTCGTTCTTGAAGCAGTAGACGCAGCCGAGGTTGCAGGCCTCAGTGACGTCGAAGTCCATGTTCGTCGTCGCGAAGAGCTGCGGGAGCGAGGTCTGATCCACAGGTTGCTCGCCAGGGTTCTCGCCGCGGTCGAGGCGGCGGGATGGCTTCGACTCGTAGACGCGAAGCTCCTGGTGGGCGCGACTTGCTGAGCCCGATGCTGCTCCCCATTCCCTGGCCTCCCCAGCAGCCTCGGTGGTGCGAGTTCCTGCTGCCTGGGGCTCGTCGCGCATGGGGTCGCTCACCTTGGGATTGCGTCGCTTCCATTCAGCCCGTGAGGCTCAACTCATGGGCGCACTCAGGAGGGACCCCGCCGATGCAGAAGGTGTTTCAGTTTTTTCGGCCATGCTGTGAGGCGCGCATGCAGCGTGTCTCAGCCCACGCTCACGGTGAGACCGCCATCAGTCCATTGCTCGCGGCGAAACCGACGGGTCCCCCAGCATCTTGCACCCACGCTTGGTACCACGACTCAAAGCCGCTGGGCACGCCGGCGGGCCAAGTCACGGAGACCTCGAACTCGCCAGCGGGCATCACCGGGAAGGGGCCATGCAGCAAGTCCACCGCGGGCACCATCACGCCGCCCTTGAAGGGCACGGACAGTTCGCTGAAGCCCGCCACGAGGTAGACGCTCGAGGAGGGAAGCGCGTCGCTGAGCGACAGGGTGGTCGTCGAGCCCGTGAGCAGGTCGCCGCTGCCGGCGAGAACTGGCGTCAGCGCACCGGTGCCGGCCAAGCCCATACCGACGTCGGTCCAAGGCGACGCCTCGACCAGCGTGAAGTCGAGCGCCAAGGGGAAGGAACCGTTCAGCGGGGCTTGAGCGCCGCCCGGCAGCGGGTTGCCGAGAAACCAGTTGGCGCCGCTCTTAATGAGCGACTCGCCCAAGATCATCGTGGCGTTCGAGTCGTGCCAGAGCGTTCCACTCGTGTGATCGAAGGTGCCACCGCCGGGCGTTGAGAAGCGCAGGCCCGTGACCCCGCCCTCGGCGTTGAGCACGGCGGCCAAGGCTTGGATGGCGGCCTCCGCTTCGGTCTCGCCGTTGAAGTCGAGCTGACTCACCCAGGCGGTGTGCGTGATCGTGCCGACGAAGGTCACGTCGTAGAGCTCCCCACCGACCGCGAGATTCGTCACGCTGCCTGCGACTCCGGGAGCGGCGAACTGCACGTCGGCAGAGGCGGGCGTCGAGCAAATCAGCAGTGAAGCGAGCGTGAGAGCGGCGAGCGAGGTCAGCTTGGTGAGCGGCATGGCGAAAAGGTCCGTGTCTGGGAAAAGCATGCTGAGGGGCGGTTCGGTGCTGAGCGGCCGCCGACACCCATGCAGGGCCGCGGAGGCCGTGATCGAGAACCAGCAAGGCTCTCTCCCAGGTTCTTGTCGAGCGCGCCGCAGATCGGACAGGTAAATCGCGCTGTGACCCGATTCGGGAAGCGGCCGCACTCCGCAGCACTTCGCTCCCGGCCTCCAGGCGATGAAGCTGATGGAGCCGACAAGCCCCCTTCGCTCAGGGTGTGTCACCACGCACGGCATTCGACAGTGCGAAGCCAGAGACACCGCCGGCATCCTGAATCACCCACTGGGTCCACAGCGAGGTGCCAGTCGGCACCCCCGTCGGCATGACAAAGGGCAGCGCGACCCCGCCGGCGCCGCTCGTGTTCGTGAACAGGAGTTTGATCCAGGGAACAGGCTTGAGCATGCCCCCCTTGAACGGGAAGGGCACGCTGCTGAGACCGAAGAACAGACCCGCGCTGGCGAAGGGCGCTGCATTGCTGAGCGTGATGCTGTTGTTGCTCCCGGCGGCCAGGCTGCCGGCGCCTGCAAGCACGGGCTCGCCCAAGGTGCCTGCGAGCGCGCAGCCCTCATCGACCCAGGTGGGCGCAGCGCCCGGAGCCGTGGTGGCGACGCCCGAACGGTTGTCGGCGAGCGCGAAGCGGAACGCGACCTCGCCGGCATCGTTCAGTCCCGCGCGGTCGCGCGCGCCGGACGGCGAGTTGATGACACCACTCAGGTCAAGACCCGTGACGGTCGAGCCTGCCAGCGAGTCTCCCTCTCGGATGACCTCGCTGATCCCTGAGCCGGGGCTCCAGAGGTACAAGGCCCGGAAGTTGAGAGCCCCGGGGCTCGCGACGAGCGCGCGGAAGGCTAGCTGGCCAGCGTCGTTCAGCGCGAACTCCTCGACGCGCAGGAAGCTGTCGCCGCCCGAGGCTGCCTGGCCGAGCCGCAGAATGCAGAGGTCGCTTTGGCCGGGGGTCGCAAGGAACAGTCCGGGGAGATGCAAGGCGGAGGAGTCTGTCGCTGCCGAGAAAGCGACCTGCCCCGCAGCATTCAGCCCCAGACTGGGACTGAGCAAGAGGTACGTGCCGTCGACACCGCCACCCGCCGTCGGTGCGGGGTCACCCGTCATCGTGACAGGGATCATGCTGACGCCATCGCCGCGATAGATGGCCCCGAAGCCTCCGCCGCTCACGAAGGTGGCCGCGAAGGCGACAACGCCAGAGTCGTTGATCGGGTTGAGCGAGGAGAAGGCGCTGAGGGTCTGCGTGCCGCCCGTCCCCGGCGCCACCTCGAGGCTGCGCGCGATGGCCGTGGTCGAGTTGCCGTCTCCGACGAAGACGCCGAACTCGCCGAAGGCTGTCTCCGACGTGAACGCAACTTCGCCCGAGTTGTTCATGCTGGGGTTCGGGAAGAACGCCCCGGCACTCAGGCCGGAGAGAGTGCCGCCACCAGGCGCTGGATCACCCTCGCGCACGATGCGGACGGGCGGCGAACCGGCAGCGTCGAAGCGCAGGATGGCTTGATCGTCCGTCGTTCCCCCACTCGTGTTGAACAGGTTGACACTGACGGCGACGGATCCGCCGGCGTTGATTGTGGGTGCGAAACCGTCGCCGTACTCGAGCGTGCCGTTGCCGTCGGGTGCGGTGTCGCCGTCACGCCCCAGCAGTTCAAGCGCGCCACCCCCGGACTGCCTGAGGAGCAGGGTCTGGTTGATGAGGACACGGCTCTTGAGCGCCAACGTGCCCTGCGCGTTCCGAGCCGGCCCGTTGCTCGGCACGAGTTCGAAGACTTCGCCCGGGGCGCCGCTTGGCACGGGCGTGTTCTCGTCGGTGCGAGTGAGCAGCGCGCCCGCGTCCCACTCAAGAACGCCGCTGAAGTGGAATGGACCGAAGTCCGGCGTGTCGAACGAGAAGACCAGCGCCCCGTCCTGTCCTACGACGGGCAGGCCGAAGCTCTTGTAGATGTGCGTGCCCTCGGGAGTCGCGTCACCAGACAGGGCGGCCACCTCGATCTGGGTGCTGGCCGAGGTGGCGAGGCACGCCAGAGCGGCGACAACGAGAGCGAGAGTCCTGTGCTGCGAGCGAGGCGACGGCATGGCGAAGGGTCCAAGGTGGAAGCGTCAGAGTGGGCGGATCTGCGCTGACCGTCGGCTCGGCCCGCAAGGTAGTCGCGGGGTTCGTGGCGAGCCGATCGCTTGGTCGACGAGGGCTGGCGCCGGCCCGTGTGCCGCGCATCATAAGCGAGGAATCCCGCCCCCTGCGGGTGAAGCAGTGACGCCGAATCCCCCGCAGCGACCTGCCGCGGCCCCGATCTCGGCGCGCCGTTCGCGCTGCCGACAGCGAGGGTCCCCACAACCCGGCGGGATGGACTTGGCGCTCGATCGCTCAGGTGATTCTTGGGCCCTCGCCTAGCCCTGCTCCGCCTCCCCCACCGTCAGCAGGGCAAAGTGCGCCATCGCTTCATAACCCATCGCCGCGTACACCGGCCTGCCGGCGTCGGACGCGTGCAGGCTGGTCCGCGAGATCCCCAGCGCCGGGCAAAGCTGCTCCAAGCGTCGACCATGCTGACGACGGACTCGGTGATGAGATCGTGGGTGGACATGTTGAGAGCGTAGCCGGGTCAGGGTGGATCGCTGGATCGCGAACTGCGGGCGGACACACGCCCGCGGCGACGGGCTCGACGCCCTTGCCTTGTTTTAGCTATTTAGCTAATGTGCTAATCATGCAAGAAGCGGCGAAGATCTTCCGAGCTCTGGCGGACCCGACCCGGCGGGAGATCCTGCGGATCCTCAAGCCCGGGGCGCTGGCGGCGGGTGAGATCGCGGCGCAGTTCGAGATGAGCGCCCCGTCGATCTCACGTCACCTCGCCATCTTGTCCGGGGCCGGGCTCGTGGCCGCGGAGCGCGACGGCAACCGCCTGCTCTACTCACTCGAGAGCCAGCCGCTGGCCGAAACGCTGGGCGACTTCTTGAGCGCCGTCTGCCCCACTCAGCGTCGGCGTCGGCGCAGCTCCACCAAGAAAGGCAAGTCACGATGAAGATTGCGATCACCGGAGGGACGGGTTTCGTCGGGCGCGCGCTCGCCGCACAGTTGGAGGCGGCGGGTCACCAGACCGTGCAGCTCTCGCGCCGCACCGGAGTCGACGTGCAAGACCTCGTCGCGCTCAGCAAGGCTTTCGCCGGCTGCGACGCCGTCGCGCACTGCGCCGGCATCAATCGCGAGCTCCCGGGACAGCGCTACGAAGACGTGCACGTACGCGGCACGCGCAACGTGGTGACCGCGGCCGAGAGCGCGGGCGTGCGGCGCCTCGTGCTGATGAGCTTCCTGCGCGCTCGACCGAACTGCGGCTCCGGCTACCACGAATCGAAGTGGGCGGCCGAAGAGATCGTGCGCGCGTCGAGCATCGACTCCACAGTGATCAAAGCGGGAGTCGTGTACGGCAGCGGGGATCACCTGCTCGATCATCTCAGTCACGCGCTGTACAGCTTCCCCGTGTTCGGGCTCGTGGGGTTCCGCGATCGGCCCGTGCGTCCCATCGCGGTCGAGGACCTCGCGCGCATCCTCGCCGCAGGTGCAACGGATCCGCGACTGGCCAACACCACGCTGCCGGTCACCGGCCCTGAACAGCTCACGCTGGCCGGTGTCGTCGCGCGCGTCGCGGAGGTCCTCGGCAAGCGCCCCGTCTTCGTGCGCCTGCCGATCGTGCTGCACCGATTCATGGCGCAGGTGCTCGAGCGGACCATGAAGATCCCGATGATCTCGCTCGCCCAGGTGCGCATCCTGTCCGAGAGCCTGGTGGAACCCTTCGCGGGTTCGAGCGGGCTCGACGCGGTGCCCGACGACTTACGGCCGACCCAACGCTTCGACCCCGAGGCGATCCGGCGCGGACTGCCGGAGCCCGGGCGCTTCGGGTGTCGTGACCTCTCGTTCTCGACCTGCGCCTGAGCGGCACGGGTTGCACCGAATCGCTCTCGCCGCACCTCGAAGGGGCGAGCCGAGGGCGTCGCACCAGAGAGATCGGGAACCGAGCGGCCCCGACAGGCTTTCGCCTCGTGCGGAGTCACCCAACATGTTGATCGCAGAGTCGGCGCACAAGCGATTCGGCTCGGTGGTCGCGCTGAAGCAACTCAGCTCGACGCCGCCGGCAAGTCGACCACCCTGACCTCTCCATGGGCTTCCTGTCACCCGACGAGGGAGACGTCCGGGTCGACGGCCGGTCAGCGAGCAACGATCCGGAACGCGTGCGGCAGGCGATCGATCCCGCCGTTTGTGTTCTTGCCGCGAGAGATCCCAGCGACGGTCGGGCGGACAACTCTGCTGAGGAACTATTGAGCGGTGGCTGGCATTCCAAGTCTGGGAGCGCGACTCGCGACCTTCCGCAGCTAGATCTGCAGGTCACCGCACACCAGACGGGCACGTGACTTGCATCGACGTGGAGACCAGACGGGAGATCTGACTCCAACGTCAAAGCAGTTCGGGAGGGCGGCCGCAGTTTTCGGGGGGCCGCCCCCCCCCTTTTATTACCTGTCTCGGACGGCCGCGGGGCTTACCAGGAGCACCCTGATCAGGTGCCAGCGCCACTTGGCCCTCGATCCCCGCGCACCGTCCGCACCCCGAAGAGAGATGGTTCCCGAACTAGGACTCGAACCTAGATTACCGGAACCAGAAACCGGTGTCCTGCCATTGAACGATTCGGGAAGCTGTTCAGCCGCGCATGATGTCCAAGATGGCGAGGGCGGTCAACATGCTCGCTGAAGCCTTTGATCACAGGGAACGCTCGCATGTCCGCCGCCACCTTCCTGGGCCTGCCCGACGCCGGGCGGAACGCTGACCTCACGCTGGTCTGCGCGCCCTACGACCTCACGAGCACCTACGGCAAGGGAGCCGAACGCGGGCCCGAAGCGTTGCTCGCCGCGTCGAACGCGGTGGAGACCTGGGATGAAGAGGTCGACGTCGACCTCGAGTCGTTGCGCTACAGCGTGTGGCGGCCCGACGACGCCGCGGCCTTCGGGGCGCAGTCGCCCGAGTCGATGGCGGCGCAGCTCACCGACGTGCATCGCGAGCTGCTCGCGGACGGCAAGCCCACGCTCGGCCTGGGCGGCGAGCACTCGATCAGCTTCGGTCAGTTCACCGCGCTGCACGAGCGTCATCCCGACCTGGCCGTGCTGCAGGTCGACGCGCACCTCGACCTGCGCGACAGCTACGACGGCAGCAAGCACAACCACGCCTGCATCGCGGCACGCTTCGCGGACGCCGGCGTGGAGCTCGTGCAAGTCGGCATGCGCAGCTGCAGTCGCGAGGAAGCCGAGCGCGTGAAGCGCGAGCAACGCACCGTGTACTGGGGGCGCGACGTCGCGGGCAAGGTCGCGTACCACCGCGAGGTCTTGGCACGTCTCGCCGAGCGCCCGGTGTTCGTGACCGTGGATCTCGACGGGCTCGACCCGTCCCTCGTGAGCGCCACCGGCACGCCCGAACCCGGCGGCCTCGACTGGTTCGACATCACGCGCTTGCTGCGCACGGTCGGGCGTCACTGCAAAGTGGTCGGCGCCGACATCACGGAACTCGCGCCCTTGGGCAACGGCTTGTCGCGCCCGAGCGAGTTCCTGGCCGCGCGACTCGCGGGCAAGATGGTGTCTTACTTCTGGATCGAAGGCCCCACGCTCGTCTCGCGCTGAACAGCAACGCGAGCACGCCGCGGCGGACGCGACACGACCCAGAGCAGCGCGTAGCAGAAGGCGCAGACCCACACCATGATCAGCGCCAGCGGATCGGCGAGTTGCGCGGCCAACCCGAGCAGACCCTCGGGTGCGTTCGACGCCCCACCGCTCCCGGCCTGCACCGTGGGTTCGTGCAACAGCCGCAAGCCCAACCACAACCAGGCCCCCAACCCAAAGCCGCGCCGCAACGCCACGCGATGGCGCTGCGCGTTGTGCAACACCCAGAACCCCGTGCCGCCCCACACCACGACACTCACGAGCGACACCACCAAGGGCGTGGTCAGCGCCGGCCAACGCGCGCTCATCAATGACACCACGACCAGTGCCGCGAGCGCGCCCGAGCCCATGGCGAGCACCAAGAGCGCAGGCGTCGTGCCCGTGCTGGTCACGGCACTCACGGTTGCGTCGTGCATCGACACGTCTGCGACTTCCACCGATGTCGCGCCATCCCTGGGCGCGCCGGGTTTCATGCCGCCGCCAAGACCGCCGTCGATGCCTCCACCTGAGGCACTTGCTCCACCCATGCTTCTCCCTCCAGAGAGCCGGCACGCTCGCGCAGACAAGCTGAGCGCACCGGTTGACCTTCCCGCTCCACAGGAAGGTCTGCAACCTGAGCGCGCGTCACGAAGTGGTGGAGCGTGACGAACGCACTGGCCTCCCAGCCAGCGCACTCAGTTTAGGCGCACCACTGGGGCGACATCTAGCGTCAGGGTTGGAAAGTCGTCGCCATGCGCGGACGCATCAGTGCGCGTCAACTCTCGGTGTCTTCACCTGCAGCCGCCGACGAGTCGCCACTCTCTTTCGCACGCAAGCGCAGAACGGCGAGTCCCAAACCGAACAGCACCGCGCCGACCAACCATGTGAGCGACGCAGCGATCGAGGAAGGGTCGGTCTTCCAGATCTCTTGGGCTGGGCCAAGGAACCCATCGTGTCCTGTGAGTTGCCACAGGATGTTGCGCACGTGCGAGTTGAGCGACAGCGCCATGAATGACGGCGGCAACATCCCGCCCGCCATCTCAAACATGAACACATAGACCAAAGCCGCCATGAGCGGGCGTCGCACGAGCAACCCGAAGAGCACGAAGAGCGCCCCCATCCCCGCCGCCAACAACGACGTGCCGAGCAGCACGTAGAGCAGCGCCGGCAGGTACTCGCGCAACGTGTCGGCCGAGAAGAACTGCACGAGGTTCAGGAAGAAGCTGAGCACCAGCGGCGGCAACACGATCAGCAAGGCCGAGCGCAGCACGCGCAACCAGCGGCCGAGCACGAGCGTGGTGCGCGAGAGCGGCAGGCCCGTCACGTAGTGCGAGGTGCCGAGCGACCACTCGTCGGAGAAGGCGCCCGTGCCCAGGAAAGCCAGGATCACCGGGGTGACGGTCTGCACCGTGATGCGGCAACCGTGGGTCACGAAGGAGTTGAAGCCCGAGAGCGGCGAGCCGTCGCGGAAGGCCATCACCATCACCTGCAACAGCAGCGGCAGCCACGCCACGAACAACACGCCCCACAAGCGTCGCCCGCGCAGACCACCTGCACTCGTGGCGCGACTCACAGCGAGGACGGCCGCCATGCCCGTGGGTGGTTGCGGTTGCGCCATGCTCAGTTCACCAAGTACTGGAACAGGGAACCGAGGTCTTCGTCCACGGCTTGCAGGCCGGTGAGCGCGAGCTGCTCGTCGAGCACGAGGTCTTGCACGAGCGCGCTGAGTTGCTCGGGGCGTTCGGTGATCACGAGCAGCGCGTCGTCTTCGAGTTGCAGACCTTTCACGAGACCGTTCACCGTGAGCAGGCGACGCGCCCAGTCGGCGGGGTCGGGAGTGAGCAGGCGCACGCGGCGCGGCTCGGTGTGCAGCAGGTCGCGGATGTGACCCACGGTGCCTTCGGCGAGCACTTGGCCGTGGCGCATGAAGACCACGCGGTCGGTCATGGCTTCGATCTCGTGCAGCACGTGACTGCTCACGATCACGGTGGCGCCGGCGTCGCCGAGCTCGCGCACCACGCGGATCACGTCGCGGCGCATGAGCGGGTCGAGGCCGGTGAGCGGTTCGTCGAGGATCAGCACATCGGGGTCGTGCAGGATCGCTTGCCCCAGCTTGAGGCGTTGACGCATGCCTTTGCTGTAACCGCCCGCGCGTTGGTCGGCGGCGTCGCCGAGGCCCACGCGCGCGATGATCTCCTCGACGAGCGCCGCGCGTTGCGCCGACGGCACGCCGCGCAAGCGCGCCTGACTGGCAAGGAACTCGCGCGCCGTGTTTTCCTCGTAGAGGCCGTCGCCATCGGCCACGTAGCCGATGCGCGCGAGCGTGGGCACGTGGTTGCGCACGGGCACGCCGTCGAGTTGCACGCTGCCAGCGTCGGCGGCGGCGAGGCCGACCATCAGGCGGATCATGGTCGTCTTGCCCGCGCCGTTGCTGCCCAGCAAACCGGTGACGCCCGGACCGAATTCCAGGTCGACGTTGTTCAGCGCGATCACGTCGCCGAACCAACGCGTGACGCCTTGCAACACGAGCCGTGCGGGCGTGCGCAGCTCCGTGCTCGGCGCGCGATGCACCGGAGCGTTGGCGCGCGCCGTGGCCACGGGTTCACTCATGCGACCACCTCCACCGGGCGCACGCGTCGCAACACGATCACGGTGGACACGAAGGTCACGATGCCGAGCACGATCAGCGTGGGCGCGAGCGGCTCGCTCCCGAGCACGACGCCACGCCCACCGTAGTCTTCAGTGGTGCCCAGGATCACGGCGCCGAGGTGCTGCAAGTGAAAGGCGAGCGAGACGAAGTGCGAGCTGCCTGGCGTGGCCTCTTCGAGGATCGGCTCGAGGATCATCGCAGTGACCATCCAGAAACCCACCCACAACACGGCGGCGTTGCGCGCGCGCTTCGCCAGCGACGAGACCGCCAGCGCCATGATCGCCAACACGCCGCCGGTGAGCGTGCAGGCCAACACCACGCGCCCTGCGAGGTCGAGCAGCTCCCGGCTGCGCGTGGCCTCGAAACCCACGAAGCTCATCTCCGCCAGGATCAACAACAGCGCCGGCACCACCGTGACCGCCGCGAAGAAGAAAGCCAGCACGCCGAGCTTGCCGAGCACGTACTGCCACACGCGCAACGGGCGACTCAGGTAGAGCTCGAGCGCGTTGCTGCGTCGGTCCTCGGCGATCAGCCCCATGCCGATGATCAGGCTGAGCAAGAACACGAAGAAGCTCTGCAACCGGAACAGGTAGGCCCACGCGGTGCTCGGCGACGGCGAGATGCCCTGCACGAGATCGTCTTGCAGGATCTGCTCGGCTTGCGGGAAGCGCTCGATGTTCGTGCGTACGTAGAACGTGAAGGCGAGCACGCCCAGCCCGAACAGGAAGGGCCCGTAGGCGGCGAGCACCAGCAGCAAGCCGCCGAGCTTGCGCTTGAACAGCTTGGCGATGGAGCTGGTGACGCCCTGCTCCACGATCACTCGCGCGCCGGGCACGGAGGTCTCGCGTGAACCGTCCCAGCGTTGGTAACCGCGGTCGTGGAGCACCATCAGGCGTCCACCTCACCGAGCACATCCATGAGCGCGTCTTCCAGGCTGCGCCGCGTGGGCTCGAGGCTGCGCACCACCACTTCGCTGGCGCGTGCGAGCGCGAAGACTTCGCGTGGGTTCATGCCTTCGGGCAAGCTCAGTTCGAAGCCGCCGTCGCGGCGCGGCGCGGCGTTCACGCCGCGCTCGCTGCACAGCGCTTGGAAGCTCGAGCCTTCGCCGTACAGGCCCACGCGCCAGGTCATCTCGGTGGCTGCGCTGAGTTCTTCGATGTCGGCGTGCATCACGAGTTTGCCGCCGTTGATCACGACCACGCTCTCGCACACTTCTTCCACGTCGCGCAGCAAGTGACTCGAGAGCACCACGTGAATGCCGCGTTCGCGACTCAGTTGACGGATCAACCCGAGCATCTCGGCGCGGCCTTTGGGGTCGAGACCGTTGGTGGGTTCGTCGAGGAACAAGAGGTCGGGGTCGTGCACCAACGCCTGCGCCAACTTCACGCGCTGACGCATGCCGGTGCTGTAGGTGGAGACCTCGCGGTAGCGCGCTTCTTCCATGCCGGCGAAGAGCAAGACTTCGTGCGCGCGACGGCGGGCCACGTCGTCGGGCAAGCCGGCGAGACGACCGGCGTACCAGGTGGCGCGGTAACCCGTGAGTGTGGGGAAGGCCGCGTCGCGCTCCGGCATGTATCCGATCCGACGACGCATGCGCGCCGGATCGCTTCCCACGGGATTCCCGAGCACCGTCGCGCTGCCCTTGCTCAGCGGCACGAGCCCCAGCAGCGCCTTGATCAGCGACGACTTGCCCGCGCCGTTCGGCCCGAGCAGCCCCACCGCGCCCCCACCGATCTGCGCGTCGAGCCCGGACAGCGCCACGCGCTTGCCGTAGCGCACCTCAGCGCCCTGCAGGTCGAGGATCGGGGCGGCGTCGCTCAAGAGCGAGCCTCGGCGCGCGCCTTGCGCAACGCGAACATGCTCGCCACACACCAGAAGCTCTCGAGCGCCACGAAGATCCACTCACGGATCATCGCGGAGTAGGCCGCCAGCAGCGCCGAGCCGATCACGTTGCAGAGCAGGTAAGCCGTGGAGTCGGGCTGCCACTTGCCGCGCTGGTTGAGCAGGTAGGCCGACACGAGGCAGAGCAATCCGACGAGCGATTCGAGGCGCCAGGCCAAACTGATGTCGCTGGACAACTCAGGCACGTGGCGGCACTCCGCGGGCGGTTCGCTCCCGGCGGCACACCGGTCGCGGGGCAGTCTACCGGTGAGCCGTGCCGCACGGAATGACGCGCTCGTGTCAGCGCCGCGCCGTGGACTCTCACCGCTTGGGGCGCTCTTTGGGCGATCGACGCCTGCGCTTTCACCCGCGGCCGGATCTCCACGCGCGCACCCTCGCTCGAGCTCGCGAGCCGCCCTGCGATCCGCTGCCGAATCAGGCACGAGCCGCGCGCAGCATTGGCCGTCCTCTCCGAATTGGCGATCATCGGCGGCCCATGAACTTCCAAGTCTACGACAGCCTGCGCCGCACCAAACGCGTCTTCGAACCCGCCGAACCGGGCAAGGTGCGCATGTACCACTGTGGCCCCACCGTGTACGGCGAGGCGCACATCGGCAACTTCCGCTCCTTCCTCTTCGCCGACGCGCTGCGTCGCTGGCTCGAACTCTCGGGCTTCGAGGTCACACAGGTGATGAACATCACCGACGTGGGCCATCTGCGCGACGACGACCCCGAGGGCGGCGAAGACAAGCTCGAGAGCCTCGCGCGCAAGACCAGCCGCGACCCGTGGGAGATCGCCGCGCACTACACCGACGTGTTCCTCGGCGACGTCGACCTGTTCCGCATCCGGCGCGCGCACCACTACCCGCGCGCCACCGAACACGTGCCGCAGATGATCGCGCAGATCGAGCAACTCATCGAGCGCGACCACGCCTACGTGACCGACGAGGGCCAGGTCGTGTACTCCGTGCCGAGCTACGCCGACTACGGGCGTCTCTCGGGCAACACCGGCGACGACCTGCTCCCCGGCGCGCGCGTGGAAGTCGGCAGCGACAAACACGACCCGCGCGACTTCTACCTGTGGAAGAAAGACCCGCACCACTTGATGCAGTGGGACTCGCCCTGGGGCCGCGGCTTCCCCGGCTGGCACATCGAGTGCTCGGCCATGGGTCAACACCTGCTCGGCACCACGCTCGACATCCACACCGGCGGCGAGGACAACGTGTTCCCGCACCACGAGTGCGAGATCGCGCAAGCCGAAGGCGCCACGGGCGAGACCTTCGTGAACTACTGGATGCACGCGCGCTTCCTGCAGATCGACGGCGGCAAGATGTCGAAGTCGCTCGGCAACCTGTACACCGTGCGACAGCTCGCCGAGATGGGTCACCCGCCCGAAGCCGTGCGTTTCGCCTTGCTACGCAGTCATTACCGGCAAGTGCTCAACTTCACCTTCGCGGGGCTCGAGGAAGCGGCGGCCAATGTGCGCAAGCTGCGTCACTTCGCGGAGGAGATGCGTGACGCGGCCCACGGTGCCGAAGCCGGCGCGGCGCCCGAATGGCTCACGCGCTGCGTGCGTCGCTTCGACGACGCCATGAACGACGACCTCAACCTGTCGGGCGCGCTCGACGGCGTGTTCTCGCTGCTGCACGAGGCGCGGCGTCACGAGGCGCAGGGCGCCGACGCCGCCGCCGCACTCGCCGCGCTGCAACGCTTCGACCAGATCTTCGACGTGCTCCGGGAATCGCCCGCCGCCGACGACGCCGAGTTCGCCGCTCAGGTCGACGCGCTCATCGAACGACGCGCCGCCGCCCGCGCCGCCAAAGACTGGGCCGCCGCCGACGCGCTCCGCGACGAACTCGCCGCCCTCGACGTGGAACTCCTCGACGGCAAGGACGGCAAAGTCACCTGGCGCCGCACGTCGAGCAACGCCAACGGCTGAGCGCCGCGCAGCTCGCCACCGCGCTCAGTTCTCGTCGGAGAGGTAACCCAACTGACGCAACTCGGCGAGCGTGGCTTCATCGAGGCCGGCGGTCTCGTCGGCGCTGAGTGAAGGCGGCGGGAACTCCGCGAGGAAGTCTGCGAGCCGCTGCGTGAGTTGCGCGCGCCACTCGGGTTCGCTCTCGGAGAGGTCGCGCGCTTCCTCGGGATCGTCGCTCAGGTCGAAGAGCCGCGTGGGCACTTCCTCTTTGCTGCTGAGCACCAACTTGCGGCCCTCGGAGAGCACCGCCTGGTGCGTGTCGTCGAGCTGGGCCACGCGCAGGTCTCGCACGCGACCGGGCGCGAAGAGTTCACGGCCCGGCAGGCCTTCGGGGCGCGGCAAGCCGGCCTCGGCCAGCAGTGTGGGCAGCACGTCGATGAGCGAGGCAGGGGTGTCGAGACGCCCGGGTTGCCCACTCGCGCGTCGCACGATCAGCGGTACGGAGAGCAGCTCCTGCCAGAGCGCCTGGCCGTGACCGAGCACGCCGTGTTCGAGCAGCGCCTCGCCGTGATCGGAGGTGATCACGACCACCAGACCTTCTTCGCCGAGTTGTGCTTCGAGACTGTCGAGCAGCCGGCCGAGGTGCGTGTCGAGCTCGGCGAGCAGCGCGTCGTAGAGCGCGCGCAGGGCGGCGCCGTCGCGCACTTCGTCGAGCGGCAAATCGCCGTCCCAGTAAGGCTCCATCACGTTGTCGTAGTCGACGTCTTCGCCGGCGAGCGGGCCGTCGTAGTCAGGCGCGAGGTAGCGTTCGTCCCAGGGCCAGGGTGCGTGCACCCAGTAGGTGTGCACGAGCAACATCACCGGCGCGCTGCTCTCGCGCGTGCCGAGCCAGTCGAGCGTGGGTTGCCAGGCGGCGGAACGCAGCTCGAGCGTCTCGTAGCGATCGAAGCCGCGATCGAGACCGAAGGCCGGACGCAGGTAGCCGCCCGCCGTGAGCGCGCGCGTTTCGTAGCCGCCGGCCGCGAAGAGCTCGGCGAGCGTGGGTGGTCCGCTCGACGGCAACACGTCGATGGCACGCTGCACGCGATGTTGATGCGTGGCCAAGCCGGTGAACAGCGAGGTGGTGGCGGGCAGGGTCCAGGCCGCCGTGGAGACGACATCGTTCACGACCACGCCGCGCTCGGCGATCCATGCGTCGGTGCGTGGCGTGCGCGACGGCTCTTGCCCATAGGCACCCAAGGCGTCGGCGCGCAGCGTGTCGAGCACCACCAGCACCACGTGCGGACGCTCAGGCGGCGCAGGCTCTCCCCCGCGCAAGCGCAGGCTCGACCACAACGCGAGGTCGAAGGCGGACTCGCCGAGCGCCTCGCTCACCAAGTGCAACCGGCACGAGCGCCCACGGAACGCGCTCAGGTCCACGCTCACGTCGAGCCAGGCCGCATTCGATTCCGGCGGACGCAGCTCCGCGGACCAAACACGCTGCGGCTCCTCGCCGGCAGGCTGCACCTCGAGCGCCAGGCGGAAGCCGTCGCCGAGAGAGGCTTCCCCGCGCGCGACGTCGCCGTCGACCAAGCTGAGATCCTGAGCGCCGTGCCCCACGGCGAAGTCCACGCGCTCGGCCTGGAGCGTGCCGAGCTCGAGCACCACACGGCCGGGCGGCGGCAGCAGGATCGCCGGACGGCTCACCTCACCGAGCGCGTGGCGCCGCGGCGCCCAGTGCTCTTCGGCCAGGTCGGCGTGGGCGCGCCCGAACACCTTCGCGGCTTCAGCGCGCCGCCGCAGGACCACGCCCTCAGGCGCCGTAGCGCCGGCCGAGAGCAGACTCCCTGACTTGGGCACGTACCAGACCACGTGTTCCGGCACAGGCAAGCTGAGTTCGTTGAGACGCGGCAGCTTCTCGCCGTCGAGGTAGATCCATGGTTCGCCGCCGTCGTTGCTGGTCCGCACGGCTTGACGCGTGCGCCAGAGCTGGCGGCCCGGGTAGCGGTCGAGCAGACTGCGCCAACGCGCGGGCACGTTCTCCACCGGCACCCAGGCGCTCGCGGGCAGCGGCGGGTCGCGCGTCCAGAGCACGCCGTTCTGCGGAGTGAGGGCCGCCAGTTCAGCCGACAGCGCGTGGGGCGAGCGACTGCGTTCGACGAGCAACGCGGGGTCGGCGAGCAGGTCGGTGCCCGTGATCACTGCGGGCGGCGGAGCTTCGCTCCCGCAAGCGAGCAAGCCCCCCAGCGCCAGGGCCGACCAGCGCTTCACGGTTGCGGCTTGGGGTCGTCGGGGTCGGTGTCGGCGCTGGGCTCGGGGCCGTCGTCGGCCTCTGCCAGGGTTGAGCCGTCGTGTGCGGGGGCCGTGTCGTCGTTGCCCGCGCCTTCGTCGGCGGGGCTGACCTCGTCGTCGCCTCGCTCTTGCTGCAGACCTTCGAGCAAGGTGAGCATGCGGCTCTCGACCTGCACGCTCGTGGCGTAGACGAAGCGGATCTCAGGCAGGCTGCGCATCTTGAGCGTGGGCGCGAGCAGCTCTTGGATGCGCGGCGCGGCGGTCTCGAGCGCGCGCGCCGTGGTGCGCTTGGCCGCATCGTCACCGAGCACGGTGTAGCTCACGCGCACGATGCGCTTGTCCTTGCTCAGCTCGGCCTTGGTGATCGTGATGAAGCCGAGCCGCGGATCGTTGAGACGCTCGAGCACGATCGTGGCGATCTTCTCGCGCAGGATCGCTTCCTGACGGTCGCGCCGATCCCAGCTCATCGTGAACCGCCCGCGCGCGCTGCCGAAGTGACCATCGCTCAGTCCTTCTTCGCGGTGGACTCGAGGGTGCGCTTGACCTCGGTGACGTTGAAGGCTTCCAAGACATCGCCTTCGCGGATGTCGTTGTAGTTGTGGAGGTGCAGACCGCACTCGTAGTTCTCGCGCACTTCCTTGATGTCGTCCTTGAAGCGCTTGAGCGAATCGAGCTTGCCGGTGTGGACGACCTTGCCGTCGCGCACCAAGCGGATGTGGCTGTCGCGGTTCATCGTGCCGTCGGTGACGTAACAACCCGCGATGTTGCCGTAGCGGCTGGCCTTGAAGATCGCGCGGATCTCGGCGTGACCGGTGACCTCCTCGACACGCTCGGTACCGAGTTGACCTTCCAGCGCCTTCTCGAGGTCCTCGGTCATCTCGTAGATGATCTCGTAGAACTTCACATCCACGCCGGTGCGTTGGATCGCCGCGCGCGCGCGGTTGTCCGGCACCACACCGAAGCCGATGATGAAGGCTTCCGAAGCGCTGGCGAGCAGGATGTCGTCTTCGGTGATACCGCCCACCGAGTTGCGGATCACCTTGAAGCGCACTTCGTCGTGGGTGACTTCTTCCACGGTCTGCTTGACGACGTCGAGCGAGCCCATGTTGTCGGCCTTGAGCAGCACGTTGATCTCGGTGACGTTCTGTTCGTCGATGGTGTCGAACAGGTTGTCGAGCGTGACCGCGTCGACGGCGGCGGTGGGCACGGCGTCGTCTTTCAAGTCGTCGAGACGTTCAGCCGCCACGCTGCGCGCCACGTTGATGTCGCTCACTGACAGGAAAGACGCGCCGGCAGCCGGCGGCTCCTCGAAGCCCACGACCTGCACGGGCATCGAGGGCGTGGCTTCCTTCACGCGCTTGCCTTCGCTGTCGAGCAACCAGCGCACACGACCGGCGGTGGTGCCGGCCAGGATCGGATCCTTGGCGCGCAGGGTTCCCGACTGCACGACCACGGTGGCCACGATGCCGAGGCTCTTGTCCTTGCGCGAGTCGATCACGACGCCGCGCGCAGGCACCTTGGGGTTGGCCTTGAGCTCGAGCAGCTCGGTTTCCAGCGCGAGGCGCTCGACGAGTTCGTCGAGGCCCTTGCCGCTGGTGGCCGAGATCTCGACCACGCCGATGTCGCCGCCGTAGTCCTCCACGAGGATCCCGGCGCTGGCGAGCTGCTGACGGACCTTCATCGGGTCGGCGTTGTTCTTGTCGATCTTGTTGATCGCGATGACGAGCGGCACTTCCGCCGCCTGCGCGTGGTCGAGCGCCTCTTGGGTCTGCTCCATCACGCCGTCGTCGGCAGCGACGACAACGAGCGCCACGTCGGTGACTTGCGCGCCGCGCGAACGCATCTCGGTGAACGCACGGTGACCGGGCGTGTCGAGGAAGGTGACCGTGGCGCCGCTCTTTGTTTGCACCGAGTAAGCCGACGTCTTCTGCGTGATGCCGCCGGCTTCCTTGGCCGCCACGCGCGCGCTGCGCAAGGTGTCGAGCAAGGTCGTCTTACCGTGATCGACGTGACCCATCACCGTGACCACCGGCGGACGCGGCTTGGCCTCGCCACCCGCAGCCTTGGTGCGCTCGGTCTCCGACGTGAGCATGCGGCTCTCGGCCGTGTCGGGATCGAGCAGCGTGATCTCGCGATCCAGCGAGATGCCCAACTCGATGAGCTGGTCGGCGTCGAGCACCGCGTTCTTGTCGCGCGGATCGAAGACCTCGGGGAAGGTCATCAGGATCTCGCGCGCCTTGATGCCGAGCTCTTCGGAGAGCTCACGCACGCCGATCGGCGGGCGCACGGTGATCGGATGCGTGGGGCGCACCACCGGCTTGCGGGCGCGACGACCCCCACCGATGCGCGAGCGGCGCGTCGGAGGGCGACGCACTTGCGGGCGACGACGGTTGCCGAAGTGACCGAGACGGATGGCGGCGAGCGCGCCGCTGTCCTCGGCGTCGAAGACGAAGTCGCCTCCGCCACCGCCCTTGCCACCGCGACCGCCGCCCTTCTTCTGCGAGTCGCCGTCGCCACGGCGTTCGCCAGCACCACCACCCGCGCCGGGACGCCCGCGTGCAGCCGGCATGGCGCGCGTGGGGTCGAGCGGGTCGTAGGACTGCTGCCCACCGCGACGCCCGGAGCGGTCGCTCGAAGGCTCGGGGGGCTTCGGCTTCAGGTCGATCTTGCCGAGGATCTTGGCGCCCTTGCGGTCCGCGCGCCGCGTGGGCACGTTGACCACGCCGATCTGACGCACTTCCGGCTTGCTGGGCTTGCCCTTGTCGTCGGTGGACTTCGCGGCGGCGTCAGCGGGCTTGCTGTCGGCTGCGTCGTCCTTGCTCTCGGCGTCGTCGTCTTCCTCGGGATCGCTGTGCGGCGCCTCGCCGCCGAAGGTGAGCGACACGGTTTTCTTCTGCGCGTCGTCGGCTTCTTCGGCGGGAGCCTCGCTGGACGCGCTGGCGGCCGCGGGTTCGCTGGCGGGTTCCTCAGCTGCGGCGACGGGCTCAGGGCTCGTGTCGTCCGCGGCGGCTTCGGGAGCGGCCACGGGCGCTTCCGCCGCGGCGTCGTTCTCGGCGGGAGCTTCGGGCGCGGCCTCGTCGCTGCTTGCGGCGGCGACGGGTGCGTCGTCTGCGGCTTCGGCGGGCGCAGGCGCCGCGGCGTCGCTGTCCTCGTGGCTCGCGGCGGCGGTTTCGACGGGCGCAGCGTCGTCGGCTGCCGGCTCCGCAGGCGCGACGGCTTGGTCGTCACTCGGCGCTTCGGCGACCGGCTCGGCGGCGTCACCGCCGGTGCGCACTGTGACGCTGATGCCGATGCCACCGCCACCCTCGGCGGCTTCCGGCTTGGCGGGCTCAGCCTCTTCTTCACTCGCGGCCGCAGCGGCGGCCTTCTTGGCCTTGGCCTTCGCGCGCCGTTCGTCTTCCTCGAGTTCCTCAGCCCAGGCGGCGCGAAGAATGCCTTCGGTGCCCTTGGCCAGGTTCGACGAGTGCGACTTCACGCCAAGGTGCAGTTCCTTGGCCAGGGCGAGCATGCGCTTACTGTCAGCGCCGAGTTCCTTCGTCAGTTCGTGAAGCCTCAACGTACATCACTCCGACCCGGGGGTTTTGTCGGCCGTGACGCCGTCTGAAGCTGCCGCGCCATCACCTTCGGTGGGCGCGTTGATCAAGTTCCCGTTTTCGTCGCGGGCACTGTGAGGCATCTGCGTGACGCCCTCGATCTTGATGTCCCAACCGGTGAGCCGGGTGGCCAGACGCACGTTCTGACCCTTGCGACCGATGGCCAGCGCGAGCTGGTCGTCGGGCACGACGACGCGGCAGATCTTGCCCGCGTCTTCCATGGCGAGCGAAGCGATCTGCGCGGGACGCAAGGCGTTCACGATCAGATCTTCTTCGGACTCGCTCCAACGGATGATGTCGATCTTCTCACCGTTGAGCTCGTCGGTGATGGCCTTGATGCGCGTGCCGCGGATGCCGACGCAGGCGCCGACACAGTCGACACGCGGGTCGGTGCTGTGCACGGCGATCTTGGTGCGGTAACCGGGCTCACGCGCGATGCGGCGGATCTCGATGATGCCGTCGGACACTTCGGGGACTTCGAGTTCGAAGAGTCGACGCACGATCTCGGGCGACACACGCGAGAGGATGATCTTGACGCGCGTGCCCACGCGCTTCACCTCGGTGATGATCGCGCGGATGCGGTCGCCGGGCGTGTACATCTCGCCGCGCACGCGGTCGGCGCGCGGGATGATCGCCTCGGCGCGGCCGATGTTCACGATGATCGCGCCGCCCTCGATGCGCTGCACCTGGCCGATGATGATCTCGCCCACGCGGCCTTCGAAGTCGTTGTAGACGGCGGCGTTCTCGGCGTCGCGCAGGCTCTGGATGATCACCTGCTTGGCGGTCTGCGCCGCGATGCGACCGAGGTCGATGGCGCCCAGCTCGTCGTCACTCGTGACCGACAACTCACCGCTGCGACGATCGAGCGTGCAGTTGATGTTCACGTCCTCGCCGACCTTCTTCTGGATGGCGGCGACCATCGCTTGCTCGATGGTGTCGAAGATGAGGTCCGCGTCGATGTCCTTCTCGAGCCGGATCGCTTCGATGGCTTGGAGCAGCTCGCGGTTCAATGGACACCTCAAGGAGGTCGGGACGGAGGACGATTCCCCTGGAATTGCAACAAGTGGGCCGATCTGCGCGGCGTCGAGCCGCACCGGTCGGATCCCACTTGGAGCACACGCCTTGGGCATGCCGAGGGAAACCGCCACTATGATTGCGACGCCCCGCCCATGTCAAGCAGATCGGCGCTTCTGGGGCGCATGCGCGGCGGTTGACCGCCCTCCGCGGCCGGACCTACGATGTTCGGTTCCCATCAACCCCCGTCGGTACGAACCCATGACGACGGCCCCCCAGCCGCAACCCGGCTCGAGCCCCGCGATGCCCTCCGACTCTGCCCCCACTGGTCGCGACGCGGCCAGCGCCACCCCGCGCCTGCAGGTCGCGCTCGACTTCCTGATCCTGGAGCGCGCCTTGGGCGTGGCCGCGGAAGCGGTGGCGGGCGGCGTCGACATCCTCGAAGTCGGCACGCCGCTGCTCAAGAGCGCCGGTCTCGACGCCGTGCGCGCGCTGCGTGAGCGCTTCCCGGGGATCCCGGTCGTCGCCGACACCAAAACCATGGACGCCGGGCGCACCGAGATGGAGATGGCGTCCAAAGCCGGCGCCAGCTTCGCCACCGTGCTCGCCTTGGCCAGCAACAGCACCGTGCGTGAGTGCGTGGAAGTCGGGCGCAACTACGGCATCGAGGTCGTGGTGGACCTCGTGGGTCATCCCGACCCCGTGGGCCGCGCCAAGGAAGTGGAAGCCCTGGGCGCCACCGCCGTGGGCGTGCACTGCCCCATCGACCAGCAGATGCTCGGCCAGGATCCCTTCGACACGTTGCGTGCTGTGCGCGCCGCCGTGGACATCACGGTCTGCGTGGCGGGCGGCATCACGGTGGACACAGCGGGCACCGCCGCCGCTGCGGGCGCCGACATCGTGATCGTGGGTGGTTCGATCTCCAAGGCAGAGGATGCCGCCGCCGCCACGAGCGCCCTCCGCGACGCGCTGCGCAGCGGAGGCAGCAGCGGCTCGACGTCCGGCGCCTTCAAGCGTTACGGCCCCGATCAACTGCGCGAAGCCTTCGCCAAAGTCTCCACACCCAACGTGTCCGACGCGCAACATCGCGGCGGCGCCATGGACGGTCTCACGCCGCTGCAACAGGGCGTCAAGATCGCGGGCCCGGCCGTCACCGTGCGCACCTACCCGGGCGACTGGGCCAAGCCGGTGGAAGCCATCGACGCTTGCCAACCCGGCGACATCCTCGTGATCGACGCCGGCGGCCGCCCGCCCGCGATCTGGGGCGAACTCGCCACCGAGTCGTGCCTGCAAAAGGGTCTCGCCGGCGTGGTCATCGACGGCGCCATCCGCGACGTCGACGCGATCCGCGCGCTCGGCTTCCCCGCGTGGGCGCGTCATCAATGCCCGAACGCGTGGGAGCCCAAGGGCTTCGGCGAGATCAACACGCCGATCCGTTGCGGCGGCCAAGCCGTGCGCCCCGGCGACTGGATCGTGGCCGACGACTCGGGCCTCGTGGTCGTGCCGCAAGAGAAGGCGCAAGAGGTCGCCAACCGCGCCCTCGACGTGTTCGAAGGTGAGAACCGCGTGCGCCGCGAGATCAAGGCGGGCTCCACGCTGGCCGAGGTCGCGCAACTCTACAAGTGGGAGAAGAAGTGAGCCCCGGCCACGCCGCCGCGCTGCGACTCACGCTCAACGGCGCGCCGCACGAAGCCGCCGCGGGCACCACGTTGGCCGAGCTCACGCAGCAACTCGAACTCACCCACGGTCGCTTCGCCGTGGAGATCGACGGCGTCGTCGTGCCGCGCAGCCAACACGCCGAACGCACGTTGCGCAGCGGCGAGAAGATCGAGATCGTGACCTTCGTGGGCGGCGGGTGACGCGTCGTCCCACACACTCGTCGTTCGTCCCGCACCACCCCGCGAGCCCCAGCATGATCCCCGGCGACACACCGCTCCGCATCGGCGAGCACAGCTTCGATTCGCGCCTCTTCGTGGGCACCGGCAAGTACAGCACGCACGAGGTCATGCGCGAGGCGCACACGGCGAGCGGCACGCAGTGTGTCACCGTGGCCGTGCGGCGCGTGAACCTCGGGAGCGGTGAATCGCTGCTCGACTTCATCGACACCGAGCGCATCACCTTGCTGCCCAACACCGCCGGTTGCTTCAGCGCCGACGACGCCGTGCGCACGGCGCGGCTCGCGCGCGAAGCGCTCGACAACAAGCTGATCAAGCTCGAGGTCTTGGCCGACGAACAGACGCTGCTGCCCGAGCCGATCCAGACGCTCGAAGCCACGCGCACGCTCGTCGCCGAAGGCTTCACCGTGCTCGCCTACACCAACGACGACCCGGTGATCGCGCGCCGCCTCGAAGACCTGGGCGCCGCCGCCGTGATGCCGCTGGGCGCGCCGATCGGCTCCGGCCTCGGCATCCTCAACCCGCGCAACATCCTGGCGATCAAGGCGGCCGCGCAGGTGCCGATCATCGTGGACGCGGGCGTGGGCACGGCCTCCGATGTCGCCGTCGCGATGGAACTCGGTGTCGACGGCGTGCTGCTCAACACCGCCGTCGCGCTCGCCGACGACCCGGTGCAGATGGCGCGCGCCATGCAGCACGGCTGGCTCGCCGGACGCGCGGCTTTCCTGGCCGGTCGCATGCCGCGTCGTGAAGCCGCCTCGCCGAGTTCGCCCACGGGCGGTCTGATCGCAGGCGCCTGAGCGCGTGAGCACTTCGTCCGACGCGCGACAGCTCGCGCGCGACACGCTCGCCGGCAACACCGCGTCCACGCGCCTCGACGCGCTCGGCTTCGCAGGCCTCGAGCAACTCTGCCGACGCGTGAGTGGCGTCCACGCGCCGCATCGTTCCGCGCGTCACGAAGCACGCGACGGCTTCCCGATCGTGGACTCCGAAACGCGCGCGCTGCGTCTCGCGCTGCCCGACGGCGCTTGCGTGGTGTGCGAGAACCAGACCTGCCCCGCCGTGGACCAACGCGAGCTCCCGCACGGCGACCTCGCTTGGCTCACGCCGAACCTCTACCCGATCACCTTCCCGTTCGACGACGCCGCGAACGCCGCGAACGCCGACACGCGCGGCGTGCATCTCGTGCACTGGAGCTCGCTGCAGCATCGCGGTGGTCTTGCAGGCGCAGACGCCGCCACCGCCGCCGCGCTGTTCTCCCAACTCGCCGACGTCGAACGATTCCTGTTGCACGAAGCCCCCGCGCACTACCCCGACACCGGCGACGGCCACCGCGGCTACGTGTCCACGATCAAGAACCGCGGGCGTCGCGTGGGTGGTTCGGTGGAGCACGACCATCAACAGATCCTGCTCTCGGCGCTGGCTCCCGGCGAACCGCCGCGCGCGCGCGAGCTCGCGCAGCGCTTGCGCACGGACACGCCGGGCGAACTCGTGGTGCAGTCGCTCGACGGCTTGGCCAGCGTGCTCGTCCCCACCTTCATGCGCCGACCGCTGCACGCCTTCGTCGCGCCCGCAACGCCCGGCGTCGGGCACCTGCATCACATGCCGAGCGAGGAACGTGACGCCTGCGCCCTGCTCGTCGCGCGCTTGTGCGCCGCCCTCGACGCACTCATGACCGCGAGTCACGGCGAGCCCGCCTGGAACCTGATCTGTCACACCGGCGCAGGCATCGGCCCGCTCTTCGAGTTGCGCCCCTTCACGCAACCGCTCGGCGGCTACGAACACCTCGGGCTCTACCTCTGTGAAGAGAGCCCGCAACGTTCCGCGGCGAGACTGCGCGACGCCTTCGCCGCGCACTGAGCTCACGGGCGCGCGCGCCGCGCCGCCCCACCTCCCGTACCGCGCGGGTACAACGCCCGCGGTCAGCGCTGGAACAACGGCAGCATCCCGAAGGGCACTTGCAGGCTGAGCGACACCATGGCCGTGGCGTACACGCGACCGTAGGTGCCGTCGGGGAAGCTGCCGTCCACACCACGTTCGTTCTCACAGGCGTCCACGAAGTGATCCCACCAACGCTCGAAGCGGCGTCGGTCGGGATGCACCCAGTAGGCCTGAGCGGCGTAGAACGATCCGTACCACTGGAAGTTCTCGTGGCGACGCTGCAACCAGATGTCGGCGCGTTCGAGCGCGTCGTGACCGTCGCGCAAGATCTCGCTGTCGTAGCTGCCGGTGGCGTTGAGCGTGGAGAGCGCGGCGGCAGTGAGCGCCCAGCTCGTGGTCTCCGAACCGATCTGGTAGCGGAAGCGACCGCTCTCGGGATCCTGCGACTTGCGGATGTAGCCGACGGCCTTCTCGATGACCGCGGGATCGACCTCGTAGCCGGCGTCTTTCGCGGCGCGCAAGGCTTGGATCATGCACACGGTGATCGAGCCTTCGTGCGCCGCCGACGCGCGCGGCTCGTAGTACCAACCGCCCTGCAAGCCTTGCGTGCGTTGCACCAGATCGACACCGCGACGGATCGCGCCGTCGAGCTCCTCGCGATCACTCGCGCGGTCGCCCCACGCGCCGGCGGCCTGCGTCAAGGCGAGCAACGCGTAGCCCTGCCCGTGCATCTTCGACACGCTGTCGCCGTCGTGACGGAAGTACCCCGACTCCTCGCCGCCGTCCTGGCAATGCTCCACGAGCCATTGCACGGCGCGACGCACCGCGCGCGAGAGTTCGTCGTTGCCGCGATCGGGAAGGTGTCCGTGCGCCATGAGCGAGAGCGCGGCCAGCCCGGTGACGGCCACCGGCGCGGCGCGGCCGTGATCGCGGCGCGGCAAGGAGAACGAGCCGTCGGCGTTCTGCCAACCGGCCAGCGCTTGATGGGCGTCGCGCACCATGCGCTCCACGCGCGCGGTGTGCAGCGGGTCCGACTCCGCACTCGACGAGCCTGGGCCTTCGCCGGGTGGCACGCCGTGCGGCTCCGAACGCAACGCGCCCGCCAACACACACGCGAGCAACAACACGGAGAGCCAGCGCAGCGATGTCACCTGCCGCTGCTCCGGTCTTCGAGCGCGTGCATGGCGCGCACGTAGGCTTCCATCCAGGTGCGGTAGCGCGCGGGCACGTCGTCCACGTGCAAGTTCATCAAGCGCTCCTGCAACTTGGGCGGCAGCAGCCCCCAACGTTCGTCGACGTCTTCACGCGTGACCGGTTCGATGCTGTCGGGTGGCGGCGGGCCGCCGGGTTCGTTGCGCCCCGCCGAGTCGTCCCCCGCGCCGCTCTGAGGTGTGCTGCCCTCGGGCGACGACGGCTGCTCTTGCTCCTGCTCTGACCCCGAAGCGCCGCTTTCTTCCCCCGACTCGGGCTGCGACGCCTCGCCTTCTCCGGGCTTCGGCGACGAACTCCCGTCACTCTCGCGCGGCGCCGACTCCCCCTGCGACGGACTCGGCGAGGGATCACCCTCGGGCGAACCACCCGAGCCGCCTGAGCCACCCTTGCGGTACTTCTGGTTGCTGATCAGCTTCTCGAGGTCGCGGATCACTTGCAGGTGGTGCTCGCGCACGGCGGCCAGACCTTCGCGTGCGTCGCGCGCTTCGGAGGTCTCGAGCAGGGCGTCGTCCACGCGGTTCAGCGTTTCGCGGATGCGTTCCACGAGTGCTTCATCGGAGAGCTCGGAGTCGGCGTCGACCTGCAGCGGCAAGGCCAACACGAGCGCGATCAGGATGTTCATGGGGACTCCTCTTGTTCGGGCTCGAGCGGCGAAGGCGGCAGCGGCGGCAAGCCCTGGAAGTCTTCATCGGACGGCGCGGCCGGCGTCGGGATCAAACTCTCGAACAACTGCGTGACGCGCACGTGCTCGATCGCCCAACGTTCCAACTCGCGCGCCTCGATCGGGCTCAACTCTTCACCCTCGGCCGCCTCGGGGAACAGCTCCGCGAAACGCTCCACGCGATCCAGCGCCATGAGCTCGAGCCGCTGCAGCAGGAGCAACTCGGCCACGGGCGGGACGAGCGGCGACTCCGGTTGCGGCTGCTCGCCCTCGGGGGGCGGCTCGTCGCTCTCTTCAGTTTGTGTGCGACGACGTTCGCGCTCTTGCTCGAGCACGTCGAGCAGGTCGAGGAAGCGGCGCTCGATGCCGTCTTGCAACGCGCGCACCAGGCCGCCGGTGGATTCATCTTCGAGGTGATCGGCCACGGTGTTCATGTCGTCGACGATGCGTTGCAGCGCGAACACGAAGGCCACGGCGCCGTCCTCGCTGATCGCTTCTCCCACGCCGGCGCAGGCCAGCGCGAGATCACGTTGCTCGCCGCCCAAGCGCGCGAGCGCGCGGCGCTGACTGCGGCCCAAGCGCCCGGCCTCCGAGCGCACGTCTTCGATGTCGTTGGTCTCGGCGCTCACTGCTTGCTGACGCTCGAGCATCGACTGCAGCTCTTCCTGCAAGCGGAAGAGCACTTCGTCCTGGCGCAGCTGGTCGTAGCGCTTCTCTTCCTGGGCGAGCTGCTCTTGCGCCTCTTTGAGCTCCTCGGCGGCCTCTTGCTGACGCAGGGCGGCTTCGTCGAGCCGACCTTCTTGAAGCGCTTGCTCGGCCTGCGCCATCGCTTCCGTCGCGCGATCCAAGGCCTCGTTGAAACCCTGGTCCGGCAGCTCCGTGAGACGATCCATCAGCTCGCGCAAGCGGCGCTGCACGTCGGCTTGTTCGGCGGCGAGCTGCTCACGCCCGGCTTGATCGACGGGTTGCGGCGGCGACTCGGAGGCCCCGCTGCGTCGCGCCTGCAGGGCCTGCATGAGCGCGGCGAGATCCTTGGCCGCCTGCGACTGCATCGCCGCGCCGCCCGCAGACTGACCCTGCTCGAGCGCGTTGTTCGCCTGCGCGACCTGGTCGAGCAACTCGCGCGTGCGGTCGAGCAACTCGGGACCTTCGTCGGGCTCGGCGGCTTCGAGCCGCTCCATGAGTTCCTCGAGCTGCTTCGCACCCGCATTGGCCTGACGCGACGCCGTGAGCCCCTGACTGCGCGCGCGGTTGCGCTGCAACGCCAAGGCGCGCTCCGACTCGCCGAGCAATGCCGCCGCCGCTTCGAGAGACTCCGCCGCGGACTCCATGGCGTCTTCGGCAGAGCCGCCTTCGGAGTCGTCGGCGCTCTCACTGCCGGCCGCCTCCTCGCCGCCCCCCGGTTCACCGCTCTCGCCGGCTGGTTTGCTCGCGTCGGAGGCGCCGCTTTCGCCGGCTTGCCCGCTCGCGCCTGACTCGCCGCTCTCGCCGGCTTGCCCGCTCGCGCCTGACTCGCCGCTTTCGCCGGCTTGCCCGCTCGCGTCGGACTCGCCGCTTTCGCCCTGCTGCCCGCCGGCGCTCGACTCACCGGTCTCGCCGGCGGACCCGCTGTCGCTGGGTGCGCCGTCCTCGGTGGTCTCGCCGCCGTCGTGGGGCGCTCCGCTCGCACCGGCTTCGCCACTCTCCGCGCGAGACGCGCCGTCGCCCGGCTCACCGCTCTCAGCCGCTTCACCACCGTCACCGGCTTCGCCACTCCCGCTCGTGGAGTCCGCCTCGCCCGACGCGTTCCGGCCCGCGCCTTGCTCCTCCGCCAAGCGTTCCTCAGCGAGACGCATCGCTTCGGCGGCTTGCGCGGCGAGCTCGCGCGCGCGCTCGCGGGCCGCGGCCAAACTCTCGGCGAGCTCGCCCTCGGCGCTCTGCGGCGCCGCTTGCGACAAGCTCTCGCGCAAACCCTCCAGCGCCGCGCTGAGCTCACGTTGCACGGCGTCGGCGCCGGGGTCACTCGCGCGCGCCGTGAGCGCACGTTGCGCTTCGGCCAAAGCCGCCGCTTGACGACTCTCGCCGAGCCCGCGCAGTGCCGCTTCGAGTTCCGCCGTGGAGGCCTGCGAGTTCTCCAGGTTCTGTTGCAACTCGGCGCCCACGCCGAGCGCCTCGTCGAGCAACTCAGCGGGACTGTCGCTGGCGCCGCGCGTGCGTTGCAGCAAACCGAGCTCGTCCTCGGCGAGGAAGCCCAACTCGGCTTGCGTCTGCTTGATGAGGTCCACGCGCTCGGCGAGCTCTTGTCGGTCGGTGCGGTCACGCAGCAAGGCGTAGATCGCTTCCAGGCTCGCGGAGAGTTCGTCTTGCTGCTCCACCGTGGCCAGCAGACCCGCGTCGAGGCTCTGCTCCACGGCGCGGCTGCGCTCGAGCAGCCCTTCGGCATCGAGACGTTCGAGCGCGTCGCGCAGCAACTGTGCGTTGCGCTGACGGCCTTCGGCGTCGTAGCGCTCGGCGAGCCGGTCCATCTTCTCCTGCAGCGACTGCAGGCGCTGCGCGATGCGCCCTTGGTCGCGCCGCACGCGACTCATCTCGGACTCGTCGTTCGAGCTGCTCTGCGCGGTGGCGAACGCGCACAGCGCGAGCAACACGGCGGCGAGGCGCGGCGCAATCATGGTCAGTTCCTCCGGCCGTCGTCGGTGAGCACGCCTTGGGTGCGCGTGCGCAACGAACGTTGATCGTCGATCAGCGACTTGAGCAAGTTGAGGACCTCTTGGTAGTCCTCCCACTCGTCCATGCGATCGATGAGTTGATCGAGGGTTTCGCTGAGTGCGCGCTGCGCCGCGGCGGCGACTTGCAGGCTCTCGAGGCTGGGTTGCACGCGCGCGTCGGCGAGCGCGGCGCTGGCCGCGGGCGCCAGTTCGTCGGAGAGCTTCAGGCCCAGCGCGACCATGTCGAGCAAGCGGCCGGCCACGTCGAGGCGACCGAAGCGACCGCCGGTGTACGCGTCGGCCAAGTCGCGCCAGGGCTGCGCCGCGAAGATCTCGTCGACCGGGCGCGCGGCGCGATCAGCGAGGCGTTGCTGCAGCACGAGCTCGGCGGTCGGGCCCGGATCGAGACGGTTGAGCAGCGTTTCCTCGAGGATCGCGCAGAGCTCGCGCGCCTCGCGATCGAGGCGGTTGCCGACCTGCCCCTGCGCCACGCCCGCAGCCACGAGATCACTGTCGGCCCAGGCATCTTGCTCGGCGAGCAGCACGTCGAGCTCGGCGCTGGCGCGATCTTGACGATCACCGAGCGCGCTGTAGGCCTCCTTCAAGCGCAGCTGTCGCTCGGAGAGCAGACGTTGCACCTCGCTGTCTTCCACGATGTCGAGACGCCGACCTTCGAGGCGCGCGAGTTGCGGGCCGCGCTCGCCGAGCTGCCGACCGTCTTCGGCTTCGAGGCTGTACTCGAGCGTGCCGCTGAAGTCGCGTTGCGCGAGGTCGAGCACGAAGCGGTGTTGCGACGGACGTTGCGCGTCGGGGCGCAGCGTCTCGCGCAGCACGCCGTCGGCGAGCTGCATCTGCAGCTCCACGCGCTGCACGCCGTGGTCGTCTTCGGCCACCACGGCGATGGGCACGACGGCGCGCGCCGTGAGCTTCACGTCGGAGCGCGTGGGCGCATACAGCCGCAGCGTGGGCGGACGATCTTCACGCACGAGCAGCCCGTGCACGGCGGGCTCGGGGCTCTCGAGATCTTCGTCGCCCGTGAGCACCAGCGTGAGCGAGTCGCTCTTCCAAGCGGTGAAGGAGCCGCGCAGCTGCTGGCCGTTCGCGTCGGTGCTGAGTTCGAGCGGCACGCTCAGACCCTCGCCGAGCAAGCGCAACTCAGCGGCAGTGGCTTGCGTGGACGGCGCGCCGAAGACCTCCACGCGCGTGCCCTCGGACACGACGAGGCCTTCGCTGCCCACCACCTCGGGGAGTGCGTCGGCGCCGCTGGCCGCGCGGAGGTAGTCGGGCGGCGTGAGACGGAAGCGCGGGTCGTCGAGCGTGGGTGGTTCGATCACGCGCAGGTCGAGGCGCGTGGCGTCGCCCGGGTCGTCGCCCCCGCGCACGAAGAGTTCGGTGTCGCCCGGCTGCGCGACGAAGTTCCCGGTGAGCAGGCCGTCGGCGCCGCGCACCATGCTCGCGCTGCGCGAGCCGTCGGCGCCCAACACGACCAACTCGGGGCGCTCGGGACGCAGCCCTTCCCAGCCCGCGCTCACGTGCAACACGCCCCCGCGCGCCGCCACCACGCCCGTGTCGGCGGAGTACACGTGCACCGCGCTGCGCGACGCCATCTCGATCGAGAGCACCGTGTCGCGCGGCCACGCCACGTTCTTCAGCAGCATGCGCTGCACGAAGATCTCGAGCGGCGGTTGAGCGAGAAGCACGAAGAGCAGCGCCGCGGCCGCCACGCCGAGAGCGCGCAGCAGCTCGTGCAGCGAAGGGCGCGCCGTGAGCACCGCGCGCAGGTCCAGCCCCGCGCACAACTGCTCGGCCTCGCCGTGCACCTTCGACTCCAGGCTCCCGGCCCGCCCGCCTTCGATCTGCAGCGCGCTCACCAAGCGACCTTCGATGTCGGGGCGCACCGACTCCACCACGCGGGCCGCGTCGAGGCGATCCGGCGCGCGCAGCTGCGGCGCCAACACGCGCAACCAGAGCTCCCGCAGCACGAACACGGCCAGCAACACGAGCAACACACCGCGCACGATCACAGGCAAGTGCAGCAAGCGGTCCGCGAAGTACAACCCGCCCAGCGCGAGCACGCTGCGCATCACGAAGCGCGCGCTCCCCGACGTGAAGCGCAACACGCGGATGCGCCCCACCACCTGATCGAGGCGACGGCGCACGGGTTGCGACACGGCGGGCGGGAGCTGCGAAGACATCGAGGTCTCTAGCGCTGGAAGATCGGGAGGTAGCCGTAGGGCAGCGACAAGATGATCGCGCCCATGGCGGTCGAGAAGTTCTTGCCGGGGCCGGCGGTGCCGGTCGGGAAGGAACCGTCGGACAGTTGGTTGTCCAGGATCTCGCCCTGGATCATCGGGTAGTACTCGCGCCAGGCTTCGCCGCCGATCACGTAGAGCGCCTGCGTGGCGTAGTAATGCCCGTACCAGTAGAAGTAATGGAAGGCGTAGTTCGAGCGCGAGTTCGCCGACACGCGGTCGTAGGTCTCGCGCAAGAAGCTGATCGAGTGGTTGAGGTCGATCTCCCCCACGCTGGCCGACTTGAAGCGCAAGCCGTTGATGCCCGCGTTGTGCAGCGCCGCGAGGCCCGCCGCCGTGAGCGCGAAGGACGAGCGCGTGAAGCTCTGCGCCTGATAACGGAACGACCCACGCTCGAGCGCGTAGTAGCTCTGCCACTGCCCGCCGTTGCCGGCGCTGCTCACGTAGCTCTGGGCCACGTACTCCGCGGCGCGGTCGATGGTGCTGCGCGGCACGCGGATGCCCACGTTGCGCGCGGCACGCAGCGCGTTGAGCTGACACACCGTGATCGACATGTCGGACTCGGCGGCGAAGGGCTCGTAGCGCCAGGAGCCGAGTTCGTTCTGGCAGTCCACGATGAAGTCGACGGCGTTCTGCAACTTGCTGCGCACGTCGCTGCGGTCGGTCATGCCGTAGACCTCGGCCAGGAACAGCGTGGCGAAGGCGTGGCTGTACATGCGCGAGCCGTTGTCGCTGATGTAGCCGTCTTCGCCGACACGACCGAGCAGGTAGTCGGTGGCGCGCCCGAGGCCGGCGCCGTACTTGCCGCGCGAGGGCAGGTGTCCCGCCGAGAGGAAGGCCAAGCCGGCCAGCGCGGTCACGCCCACGTGCGGCTTGTTCACCGCGGTGAGTTCGTAGTTCTGGTTGAGCTTGTAGCCGACGTCGGAGATCCAGGCGCCGGAGTCGGGGTCTTGGTGCGCAGCGAGGAACTCGAGCGCACGCCCCACAGCAGCCACCGACTCAGGCGTGATGTCGGTGTGCGCGGGCGCGAGGTCGTCGGCGCTGCGCGCGAGAGGCGCGAGCGTGAACAACATGCAGGCGATCAGGTTGCGAATCATCGGGTGTTGCTCCGCACGATGCGAACCGAGGAGCCTGCAGCGATCAGCAGCGCGCCGTCCACCAACATCAGGCGCGGGAGCTGAACACGACTGGTCTCGCCGGGATCCACACTGTACCGCTGCGTTCTTTCGGCACCGCTCACGACCCAGATCGAGGTGGTGCGCGGCGGCGCGCCGCTGGTCTGTGACATGAGCACGAAGCCGTCGTCGGCGCGCAGCACTTCGGGGCGCGTGGAGAGCTCGCCGGGCAGGAACCGCAACTCGTGTTGCGCCGAGAGGTCGGCGGCCGAGACCACCAGGAAGCGCTCGGCCACATCGAGGTCTTGCAGCAGGATCTCCGACGCGTGGTTCTCGTCTTGCCCGTCCACGAGTTGCATCAGCGGGAGCGCGGCCGGCGGCTGCAGACCCAGCGCAGGGTCGATGCGATGCAACTCGCTGCTGCGGGTGCGGCTGCCGGGCAAGCGCACGTGGCTGGCGAGCACGCGCTGTCGCGCGCCGTCACTCAGCAGCGCGTCGCGGCTCAGGGAAGGGCTCTCCACTTCGGAGTCCCAGAGCCACTCGCCGCGTGCAGGGTCGAAGCCGAGCAAGCGGCTCGAGGTGCCCATGCGGCCGGAGAACATCACGAGGGCGGGGTCGTCGAAGCTGCCGTAGAGCGAGAGGTCGCCGCCGAGCGGCAAGTGGTGCAGCACGCGGCCGTCGGCGAGGTCGACCACGAGCAGTCGGCTCACGCGGCCCACACCGGGTTGGTCGCGCGCGGCGTCCACGGCCAACACGAGGTAGCGGCCGGCGCGGCGCATGTTCGCGTCGCGCGCGTCTTCGAGCGTGATCGAGAAGGCTTGCGCGCCGCTGCGCAGACCCAGCGCGACGAGTTCCATCTGATCACCCGAGCTCTGCAACAGCGTGAGGAACAAGCCCGCGCCCGCGAGGCTCTCGACCGCCACGCCTTCGATGTAGGCCTCCCAGCGCGAGTGGCCGTTGGCGAGCTCCAGCGCTTCGACCACGTTGCCGCCGCGCAGCACCAGCAGCTCGCCGTCGATGTGGAAGCTCGCATCGTGCGGCAAGCGCGACTGACCGCCCGGGAGCCGACGCCCCGACCAAGCCAGCTCCCCCGCCTGCGTGTCGATCACGAACAGCGTGCCGACCCCGTCGATGAAGCCCGGCGCCATGCCCGCGAGTTGCGGCGAGGGTTGTCCGGTGACCGGACGGAAACGCACGTCGTGACGCTGATGCAGCTGCAACGTGCGCGTGCCCGAGGCGTCGTCTGGAAGGCGCCGTGGCGACGTGTGCGGCGCGCTCGGCTCACCACGCAACAGAGCCGCGTAGCCGTGCTCGCCGAGTTGTTCGGCGGCGGCGAGACGCAACGCGCGCGTGGCGGCGTCGGCGGCGGCTGCGGTGCGCGGCAACACACGCGCTGCGTGACCGCTCTCGAGCAGTTGCACCAGTTCCCGACGCCGCGCCTCGGCCACCACGCGCGCGTGCGGGTAGCGGCGCTCGACGGCGTCGAGCGAAGCGCCGCCCTCCAGCGCCAGGTTCGCCGAACGCTCTTGCACCGTGTAGAGCTGCTCACCGTGCGCGTCGAGCAATTCGCGCTGACGACGCGCAGCCTCGCCGGCCACGCTGCGCGAGCCCCACAACCCGTCCGGCGCGACATCGATCAGCTCTTGCAGCAGCGCGAGTTGACCAGCGGGGTCGAGCTGCGCCAGGCTGAAACGCGCGCGCAACACGCTCACGGGCTGCACCGGTTCGCCGCCCAGCGCGAGCTCGATGTCCGGCGCGAGCGGGAGCAGCTGTTCGAGCCCGCGGAGCACCTCGACGTCGCGGTCGGCGCGCGCCAAGCCGTCGAGGATCTGCGGGCCGCGGCTGAGCAGCAGGTCGGGACGCACGCAAGCGTCGAGCGCGGCAACCCAGGCCTCGCCCGCCGGCTCGGGCGCGGTTTGCGCTCGCAACACGGCGGCTTCCAAGCGACCGCGCACGACGCGCTCGTGCAAGGCGCGCGCGCCGTCGGAGACACCGGCAACGCGTGCAGCTCGTGCCTCTCCGCCAGCGACGTCGAGTTCACGAGCCAGCGCGTCGAAGGCTCGGTAGGCCTGATCGTAGTCACGCGTGAGCAGCGCGAGTTCGGCCACGCGACGACGCGACTCCGGCTCGCCGCTCGCCACCGACGGCAAGCTCGCGCGCATCTGGGCCGTGTCGATCAGTGCGTGCAGCGCGCCACCGTCCGTCATGAGCAGCACGTCGTCGGCGACCTTCACGACCTGCATGTCGGCACCGCGACGCGAACCGGGCCAACCGAGGCTGCGCAACAAGCTGCCGTCCTCGGGATCCACGACCAGCAGCTCGGTCTCGCAGGGCACGAGCAGCTCGCCGTCGTGCAGCACGGCGCGGCCGACCACGTAGTCGTCGGGGCGGAAAGGCTTGTGCGTCCAGAGCAGATCGCCGCTGCGCGCCTCGCGACACTCCACGCCCCGGCGCGACAAGATCAGCACACGTTGCTCGTCGAGCGAGAGCACTTGATGACGCAAGAGACTGCGATGCCCCGAGCGACGACTCAGCTCGGTGTTCGTGAGATGCCGCGTGCGACCGGTGCTGGCCTCGAGCCCGAGCAGCCACTCGCTGTCGAGCGGCGCGAGCAAGACCGTGTCGCCGAGCACCGCAGGCGGCTCGTTCATCCAGTGCACGAGCCGCGACTCCGAGCGCATGCGGACGGCGCCTTCGCGCTTGATGATCTCGTAGCCGGCGAGCCAGCGCGGACGGCCCGAGAAGGCGTCGACACAACCCACCACGCCGAGGTTCGTGCTCACGTAGAGCGAACCCTCGTGCTCACGCACCGGCGACACGAGGTGCTCGTGGAAGGGCCGGTTGAACATGGTGAGCTCTTGTTGGCCGGTGCACAGCAGCGTGCGCGAGCGCAGCGCGCCGGTCTGCACGTCGAAGGCCACGACCCAGGCCGAGAGCGCGCCTTCGCGCACCACGCCCGAGACCCACACGCGATCGCCCACGACCACCGGCGGGCCCACGGCGTCGAAGCGGTTCTCGAAGGCTTCGTCGTCGAGCTCGGGGCGCTCCTGGGTCCAGAGCAAGCGGCCCGTGGCGCGGTCGTGCGCGCGCAGACGACGGCGCGGCAACGGGTAGTTGATCGGCACGCTGTCGAAGCTGTCGAGCGGGTGCACGGCCTCGCCGACCTGCACGCTGTTGAACACGCGCTCGCCGGCCACCGTGGGCTGCGCGACCTGGAACGGGTTGATCGCGCGTGGCCGACGTCGCTCGGCGTAGACCGAGTACTCGAAGATGTCGCGCGAGCTGTCGCCGAACAGGTTCTCTTCGAGCGGCCCGAGCGCGGCCCAGTGTTCGCGCCCCGACACGAGGTCGAAGGCGCGCAAGGAGAGCGTGTCACTCACGTAGACGACGCCGTCGCGCACCACGGGGCGCACAGCAGCGTAGGGCGCTTCGATGCTCGCCGGGCGTCCGGCCAGCGGGTTGATCGCGCGCGAGCTGCGCGCCGTGACGCGGTCGATGCCGAGCGGACGCGACCAGCTCTCGCTGACCTGCTGCGGGAGGCGCGACACGGGCTCGGGTGGCGCAGGCAGAGAACGCCGCTCCACCACGAGCGCTTCGGCGGCGTGCCCGGCCTCGCGCAACAGGCGCGCCAGGGCACCGCGCGCGCGTTCGCCTTCGGGCAGCGCTTCGAGTTCGATCGCCAAGCGACGCAGCACGGGCTCGTCACGCCACGCCACCGCCTGCTCGAGCACGGCGCGGTCTTCGGGGCTGGCGAGCTGCGCGCGCACCGAGGCCGGCACGCGTCGTTGGAGTTGATACACGGCCCACTCGCCCGCGCCGATCCAGCGCGCGCTGCGTGTGCCCGCCGCGACCTGCACGACTTGCTGGTCGTACTCGCGCAGGATCGCGAGCAAGGCGTGGCCGGCCGTGAGCGCGTCGCCGGCCTCGAAGGCGGCGTTCACTCCGTCGAAAGCGCTGCGCGCCGCGCTCGATGTGCGCACGCGGAAGCCCATCACCTCGCGATCATCGGGGTCGAACACGAAGGCGTCGTCGGTGACGCGATCCCAGCCCGCGAAGCGATCCACGTGTCGCGCGTCACTCGTGAGGGCCTGCGCCTGCAGCGGCGCCACGATGGCGCTGAGCAGCAAGGCGACGAAGGCCGGGCGAGCGTTCACGGGATCACACCAAGTTCTGTTTCTTGCGCAGGAACCACTCGGCGCCCAAGAGCAGCACGAGCAGCGCGAGTTGCGGGTAGCCGGCCCAGAGTTCGTCGCGGACGGGTTCGTCGAGTGGGCGTTCGCGACGCGGGTCGTCGAGGCGCGAGAGCAAGCCGTCGGCGTCGCTCAGCGGCGTGTAGCTGCCTCCGGTCGCCGCCGCGATCTCGCGCAGCAAGCGGTCGTCGAGCACAGCATCCTCGGTTTCCGTGGACGGCACGGTCACGGTGACGATGCGCTCCGACTTGGCCTCGCCGCCGGGCTCCTCGGGATCTTCGAGCCACAGTCGCCACGAGCCCGCTTCCGACGCCAGCAACGAACCGGTGAACACGCCCGCCTCTTCGCGCGCGAGTTCCAAGCTGTCGCGCCCGCCCTCGGGATTCATCACGTGCACCTCGAAGCTCTCGGCCTCGAGCGGTTCGAACTCGTTGCCGCGCACGCGCGCCGTGAGCGCCACGCGCTCGCCGATGTCGTAGCTCGACAGGTCGGAGGAGAGATCGAAACGGAAGTCGGAGCGCCGCAAGCGGTTCAACGCGAGATGACGGATCAGCCCGCGCCAGAAGGGTTCGCGATAGGTCTCGAGGTAGCGGAAGCGCCAGCGCCAGGTTTCGTCCGTGGCGAGGTACGCGGTGCGGCCTTGCGGGTGATACATGGTGGCGAGCAGCGCGTGCGGGCCGTGCGCGTTGCCGTTCGTGGGATGCGTGAGCAAGACCTCGGCGGTGGAGCGCACCTTCGCCACGGGGTGGTACCAGGTGAGCGGTGCGAGCCCGTCGTCGGCTTCCCAGAGCGCGCGATTGAGATCCACGTCGGGATCCAGCGAGACGATCTCGTGCGGGTCGCGCGGTCGCGCCAACACCGGGCGGAAGGGTTCGCCTTCGTCGGCCACGTTGTGCCACTCGGATCCCGGCTCGCCGATGAGCACCGGCAAGATGTCGGCGATCGGCGTGTTCACGTACTCCTTCGGCGAGTGACGCGTGCCGGCCTGCATCAAGAAGCCGCCGCCCGCTTCCACGAAGCCCTTCACGCTCTCCAGGAAGGTCTCCCAGTGCGGGCCGAGGTCTTGCGGGTGCACGTCACCCATGATGATGACGTGGTAGTTCTCGAGCAGGTAGTCGAGCTCGTGCGGGATGCGCGCCAGGCGCTCGAGACCGTCGGTGGACTCCTGGATGAAGTCGGGCGAAGCCGACACCAGGAAGCACTGCACTTGCAGGTTGCGCACGCGCAGCAGGGAGTCTTTCAAGAAGCGGTATTCGTAGCGCGGGTAGCCGTCCACGTAGAGCACTTTGATGTTGCCCGGTTCCACACGCAGCAGACGACGCTCGCTGTTGTTCGCGAGGTCTTTCTCGCCCGGCAGGCCGTCGAGCTGGATGCGCAACTCGGCGTTGCCCTCGGCCTCGGGGATGAAGCTGATGCGCACGAGTTGCTCGGTCTGTTCGCTGAGCGCCACACCTTCGGGCGACGCGAGCAGCACCGGCACGCGCGCCAGCTCGAGGTCGTCGCGGGCATCGGTGATCGAGAGTTGCGTGCTCTCGCCCATGTAGCCGCGCGCCGACACGGCGACTTCGAGGGTGACGGTGTCGCCCGCGAGCGCGACCTCGGGGGCCGTGATCTGCGAGATGCGCACGTCGCGCGGCACTGTGGGATCGCCCACGCCGATGGTGTTCACCGGCACGCCTCCGCCGGGCAGCGACGAGAGCACGGCGGTCACGGCGCGGCCCGCGTTGCCGCGCCCGTCGGTGACCAACACCACCTGCGCGAGCTCACGTCCGCGCGTGTCGGCGGCCAGCGAGGAGAGCGCTTCGCCGAGGCGCGTCTCGCCGTCGGCAGCGTTCAGTTCGGCCGGGCCTTCCACCGCGCGCAGCGAGGAGCCGAAGGCGTAGGGCAGCACTTCGTAGTCGGCAGCGAGACGCTCGAGCGGATCGGCCAACACCGCGGCCACGACCTCGTGACGCGTGGCCTCGCGCGGCAAGCCCACGCGCTGCGCCAGCTCGCCCATGTCGCGCTCGCGCATGCTCGCCGAGTCGTCGAGCAACAGCGCGGCCACCGGCTTCTCGACGCGCATCTTCTGCGTGCTGCGCACCGGATGGAACAGGAACAGGATCACGAGCGCGAGGCTCAGCCCGCGCAGGATCGACGGCGCCAGCGGCAGCCGACCCTCGAGGCGTTCGCGGCGGTAGAACCAGCGGCAGAGCAGCGTGATCGCCGGCACGAGCACGAGCACGATGACCCACACCGGCGGCAGCGACAGGAACTCGAGCCGCGAGGACTCGACCACGTCGGCGGGCGGGATCAGGGCGAGTGGCGCGAGGTTCATCGCATGCCTCCCATGCGCCGCGCGAGCAGCGACTCGCCGAGCAAGCAGACCAGCAGCGACCACAACAGGAAGCGGAACAAGCTGCCGTCGCCGGACTCGCTGCCGGCTTCGTCGGGGTCTTCGTCGAGGCGTTCACCCATCACGAAACTCACGGGCGCCAAGCGTTGCTCGAGCGTGGCGGAGTCGATGCGCCGCAGGTCGCCTTCGCGCGCGTCGGGCAACGCGGCGAGCGCGATGACTTCACCGGGACGACTCGCGTCGGCGGGCTCGATCTCGAGCGACCAGGCGCCGGCTTCGTCGAGCGGCGTGGCGTTCAGGTCGAGACGGCTGCGATGCCCGATGAGTTCGACCTCCGGGCGCGCGATGCGTTCCACGCCGCCGGCCGGGTCGAGCAGCCGCGCCGACGCGGGCGTGCCTTGCAACACGAGCGCGGGTGCGCTGCCGAGGGGCACGTTGTGCGTGGCCGGGTCCACGCGCGTGAGCGAGGACACGAGCTCGTGGATCAGCGGCACCCAGGTGGGCGGCTGACGCGGCAGGAGCGACCAGGCGTCGTCGGCGGTGGTGCCGAAGAGCAGCGTGGCGCCGAGGCCCACGCGCCCGCGCACGATGGCGGGCGTGGTGGCGCCGAGTGCGTCGGCGAAGGACGCCAGCACGTGCGCGCCGTCGACCGGCGTGAGTTCGTGCCAGGCGAGCACCGGCACCTGCAACAACATCGCCAAGCGCGGATCCGAGAAGAGTTCGAGCTCGGGCGGCGCCGGTTCGGGCAGCACGAGGCTCACGTAGTCTTGCTCGCCGCGACCGGTGGGATCACCGCGCAACGCGCCGACCTGCGCGGGCAGCAGCGTGCCGAAGCGCTCACCGAGACTCACCGGCTCCACGCGGTCGCCGAGGAACACCATCAGCGCCGTGCCCGAGCTCACGACCTCGTGCAGACGCGTGAGTGTTTCCGCGCCCAGGCCGCCCACGTTGGCGAGCACGATCAGGTCGGCGCTCTCGATCGAGCGGCCCAGCGCTTCGAAGCCGCGCGGGTCGACGATCTGGGTGGTGAAGCCCGCCGGTTGCGCGGCGTCGTCACCGGCGAGCGCGGGCTCGAGGGCCAGCGCGAGGAAGCCGGCCGAGCCCTTGAGCGGATCCACGGCGCGGTCGCCGTCGACGATGAGCACTTGCACGGCGTCGCGGGTCTCGAAGGCCAGCGTGCGCGTGTCGTCGAAGGGCAACTCGTCGGCGTCGAGCTCGAAGCTCAGGTGATGCGGGCCGGGCGCGTCGACGCGCAGACGCAGCTCCACGCTCGCGGAACCGCGCGCGGGGATCTCGATGTCCGTGACCTGCCGACGCAACTCACCGTCGAGCAAGAAGCGACCGCGCACGCCGCGCTGGATCGTGTCGCCGTGGTTCACGAGCGTGGCGTTGAAGGTCGCCGCGCGGCCGGCGAGCAACAGCGCGTCGCTGGCCTCGAGCGCCGACACGCTGCGGTTCGCGGTGTCGCCGAGCTGACGACCCAGGTCTTCGATGCGCAGCGTGCCGCCGCCGTCGTCGAAGACCTCGGCCAGGATCGGCCCGACGTCTTCGCCCCAGGACAGCGCTTGCAGGTCGGTGAGCACTTCCACGTCGAGGCGACTCTTGCGCACGGCGCGCACGCGGTCGCGCAGCAAGCGCGCGGCTTCCACCATGTCGGCGCGGCCGGCGGGCGCGGGCAGGCCGGCGTCGAGCACTTCGAGCACCGCCGACGGTCGCGCGCCGATGGGCACCGGGAGCGGATCGGCTGCCCCCATCGTGATCAGCGTGACCGTGTCGCCGGCTTCGTCGCTCAAGCGACTCACCACGTTGCGCAGCGCCTCGATGGCACGCTCCCCCACGCTCGCGCCGCCGGGCAAGCGCCGAGCCATGCTGCCCGAGCGGTCCACGATCAACACGAGATCGCGCGCGCCGCCGCCGAGCGCGGCGAGCAAGCTGTCGGTGGGCACGAAGGGCAGCGCCATGGCGAGCGCCGCCAACATCACGGCCAGGCAACGCAGCAACAACAGCAGCAAGCTCTCCATCCGCAACCGACGCCGGCGCTTGGCGAAGGCCTTCTGCAGAAAGGCCATGGCCGCGAAACGCGTGACCGTGTAGCGCCGCCGGTTCAGCAGGTGGATCAGGATCGGGACGCCGATCAGGGCGGCACCACCGAGCATCGCGGGCGCGCCGAACTCGAAGTTCATCGACGCCCTCCGAGTCGCGCTTGGCGCGCGCCGAGGAAGGCGCTGAGGCTCACGTCGAGGGGCTGGTCGGTGTCGATCAGCTTGTAGTCCACGCCGCGGCGGTGGCACAGCTGACGCACTTCGGCGCGCCACTCGTTGATGACTTCGATGTAGCCCTCGCGCAAGGCGGGCGCGTCGACCAGCAGGCGACCGTTAGTTTCCATACCTTCGAAGCGCGTGAGACGGTCGAAGGGGAAGCGCAGCTCGTCGGCGTGCAACACGTGCAACACGATCACGTCGTGGTTGCGCGTGCGCAGGAAGCCGAGGCCGGCGTCGAGCTCAGCCAGATCACCGAACAAGTCGGACACGATCACGACCAAGCCGGGGCGCGCGATGCGCTCGGTGAGGTTCGCGAGCACGGCGCTGAACGCGGTCGTGCCCTGAGCGTCGCGCTGCAGCAACGACTGGCCCACGACTTCGAGATGCCCTTGCGAGGTCGACGTGGGCAACACGCGATCGACCACGTGATCGAAGAGCGCCAACGACGCGCCGTCGCGCTCACGCAACACGAGATGCGCGATCGCCATCGCGACTTGGCAGGCGTAGTCGTACTTCGTGAGCGGCGCGTCGGTGCCCGCGTTCGGCGCAGCTTCGGGGTAAGCCATCGACGCGCTCGCGTCGACCACCAAGGTGGCTTCGAGGTTGGTCTCTTCCTCGTAGCGCTTCACCGAGAGGCGATCGCTGCGCGCGAAGGCCTTCCAGTCGAGGTGACGCAGATCGTCGCCCTGCACGTAGGGCCTGCGCTCCACGAACTCCACCGAGATGCCGCGCCGCGGGCTGCGGTGGTGCCCGCCGAGCAGGCCTTCCACGCTGCGCTCCACCGCGAGGCTCAACCGCGCGAGGCGGTCGGCCACTCGGGGATCGAGGCCGCGACGAGCTGCCTTGCGACTCAGCTCGCGGTCGGCGTTTCGCTCTGCGCGCGACTCAGCGATCGCTGGACCCTACGACTTCGGGGAGGCCGCCGTCGTTGCTCGCGGCGGTCGGGTGCAGCGGCACGGTTTCGAGCAAGCGGTCGATGATGTCGTCGGGGCGGATGCCCTCGGCCTGCGCGGAGTAGTTGGTGAGGATGCGGTGACGCAGCACCGGGCGCGCCACGCGCTGGATGTCGTCCATCGAAACGTGGCTGCGACCGCGGATCACGGCGCGCGCCTTGGCGCCCAACACGAGGTACTGACCGGCGCGCGGCCCTGCGCCCCACTTGAGGTGATCGCGCACGAAGCCCGGCACGCCTTGCTGATCGGGACGCGTGCTGCGCACCAACTCGGCGGCGTAGGCCAGCATGTCGTCGGCGATGGGCACGCGACGCACGAGCGCCTGCATCGCGAGGATCTCCTCGCCGCTCATCACCGCCGGCAGCTCGGCCGTCTCGGTCTGCGTGGTGCGACGCAAGATCTCCACTTCTTCATCACGGTCCGGGTAGTCGACGACCACGTTGAACATGAAGCGGTCGAGCTGCGCTTCGGGCAACGGGTAGGTACCCTCTTGGTCGATCGGGTTCTGCGTGGCGAGCACGAAGAACGGGTCGGGCAACTCGCGACGCTTGCCGCCGGTGGTCACCTGGCGATCCTGCATGGCTTCGAGCAGCGCGGCCTGGGTGCGCGGCGGCGTGCGGTTGATCTCGTCGGCCAGCAGGATGTTCGTGAACACCGGGCCTTCGAGGAACTCCAGCGTGCGCGCGCCGCTGTTGCGGTCTTCTTGGATGATCTCGGTGCCCGTGATGTCGGTGGGCATCAGGTCGGGCGTGAACTGGATGCGGTTGAAGCCCAGGCTGAGGGTCTTGGCCAGGCTCGAGATCATCAGCGTTTTCGCGAGGCCGGGCACGCCCGTGAGGATCACGTGGCCACGGGCGAAGAGCGCCACGATGAGCTGGTCGACCACGGCCTCCTGGCCCACGATCACCTTGGAGAGCTCGGCGTGGATGCTGTCGTAGGCGGCCTTGAGGCGTTCGGCGGCCTGGACGTCGTCTTGAGGTGTCATGCGCGGGGCTCGGGGGTGGAGGTGAGGCTCGAGGGTGGAGCTGAGGCTCGTGAGGGCTGCGATCGACGGCGGGCCGCGCGGGCGGAGAGCAAGGGGATCCTGGGAGCTCCGGATCCGAGACAACCGGGCCGCGAGGGCGGCGTCGACCTCGCGAGTATAGGTGGCTGCCGGGCCGGATGCGACGCGACGACGCCCTCGAACGTGTGTCATGAACGCAACGTGGGACGCGGCTGCCGACGAACACGCCGCGGCGCGTCGGGCAGCGGACGCCGCGGCGAGGGCGCGCGGCACGTCGGACGCCAAGGGCCGGTCACTTAGGGCCGGTCGGCCGCCCACCAGACCATCACCACGCCGTTCCCGGGCTCGCCGTTCTCGGGACACAGGCCGAGCAGGCCGTCGGCGAGCGGGATCAGGCGGCCCAGCGGCGGCACGGCGGGAGGCAGGCGCAGCAACTCGGGGCTCTCGTGGAGCGCATCGAGGCGGTGCACGCGCACGCCGCGGGTGGTCGGCACCAGAGCGTGGGTGGACGTGGCCACCGGTCGCGCCACGAACTCCTCACCCGACGGATAGTTCTCCGAGCGACTCAGCTCCACGCCGTCGGCACCCAGCAAGACCACGCCCGAACGCCGCAAACGACGCTCCGTGAGCAGCAGCGCCGGGGCCTCGCCGCCACGCGGGTCGGGCATCAGCCCCACGATGTGCCGCCGACTGAAGCGCTCGATCGGGTCCTCGCGGATGAGCTGACCGGCGGGACCGAGCTGCGGCTCGAGTGAATAGAGGTAGCGGCTGTCGGGCGGCGCCAGGATCAGGCGGCCATCGCTGGCGCGCACGGGTTCGTCGTCCCAACCACCGGTGTCGTAGAGGTAGCTGCGGTCGTAGAGATCGGGGTCGAGCGAGAAGAGGCGGTCGTAGCGGAACACGAAGCGCGGCCAGCCCGTGAGCGCATCGATGGCGGCCAGGGCGCCGCGGCCCGTGCTGGCGTAGATCAGGCCGTCGCGCTCGAGCAGGGTGGAGCCGGGGCCGCGCTTGTCCAGGTCGCGCGCGTCGAACTGCGCTTGCCGCGAGGCGAAACGCGGCACGATCGGCGCCGCCACCAAGGGCGTGTCGAAGAGCACCTCACCGTCAGCCAAGTCGAGCGAGACGAGGCGCACTTCGCTCACCAGGTCTTGCGCGAAGGTCAGCGCGAAGACGCGCCCGTTCACGACCAAGGGTGCGCTCGCCGCGCTGCTCGTGCCGCGCTCGACCCAAGGTGCGATGCGCGTCATCCAACGGCGGCGCGGCCGCAGCTCCGAGGCGTCGACACACAGCAGTCGCGCTTCACGGTCGGCGATGGGCGAGCGCCAGTCGGGGCTGATCGGGATGTCGAAGGCCTGCACCAAGTGAGTGAGTGGGCCGACGAGTTCGTGAGCGAGCGGCGCGGGCAAGGCGCTGCGCCCGGCTTGACCGAGCACGCCGCCGGCGTAGGGGAAGTCGGGGCGCGCGGGAACCGCACCGCGATCCAGATCGCGCAGGTCGAGACCTTGGAGGCCGTTGTCGTCGGCGATCAGGACTTCGCCGGGAAAACCGTCGCGCGCGAAGGGCAGGCCACTCGTGTCGAGACGCTGCGCCGTGTAGCGATGCGAGAAGCCGAAGGTCCACGGCCCGGGCCACGGCGCGGGCGTCGCGTGGACCTGCTGACGCGCTGCACACAGTTCCGCGAGCGCATCGGAGCCCGCGCGCCGCGCCAAGACTTCGGCGTCCCACCAGCGACCTTGCTCGAAGAGGAAGCGCGCCGCGATCTGGGCGGCGTCACGCGAGGTCGGCAGCGCCAGCCCGCGCGTGGCGTGATCCAACAAGCCGTCGAGATCGCGCTCGGCGACCAAGGCCGCCAACGCGTCACGCTGCTCGCGGATCACGCGCTCGCGCAAGGCTGGCTGCTCGGCCGACATCACGCGCGACGCGGCGCGATCCAAAGCGGGCACGAGCGTGCGCGGCCCGTAGTCCACCAAGTCGACCTCTCGCCGATGACGCAGACCACGCAGCGCGAAGGCGGCTTCCTCGGGGTCGGCCACCACCAAGGCGTGCTCGAGTCGGTCGAGCAACTCGCGCGCTTCGGCTCGAGCGGCCAGCGGAAAGCTCGCGCCGTTGTGGAAGTTGCTGCCTTCGGGGACCAGCGCGCGCCCCTGCGCGTGCAGCGACGTGGCCAGCGCCACGCTCAGGCACAGCCCCCACCCCACGACAGCGCGACGTCTCACCGCGGCGCCTCGTCCCCGTGCTCACCGAGGTGCTCACCGGGTTGATCGCCCGAGACACGCGGCAAGATGCGCGCGCCGCGACGGTCGGGTGAACGCTGCAAGTCGTCGAGCGCGCGCTCGCGCAACAGCTCGTCGTTCTGGATGCCGCTGCGCCAGAGTTCCACGCGGCGCACGTTGTCGAGCTCGTGTTGCAGCTCGCGTTCGGCATCGGCGCGTTGCGCGCGCAGCTCCGCACGCAAGGCCAAGGCGGGACGCGTCTGCGTGAGGTAGAGCCCGACCAGCGCGGCCACGAAGACCAGCGTGAGACCGTGACGGCGAAGGAGTTGCGGCACGTCGGACATGCCCCGACTCTACGCCGCGGCTGCGCTCAGCCCAAGCCGTAGAGCGCGTTCTCGCCGAGATCCTCTTCGATGCGCAGCAGCTGGTTGTACTTGGCGATGCGGTCGGAGCGGGACAGCGAGCCGGTCTTGATCTGGCCCACATTCGTGGCCACGGCGAGGTCGGCGATGATCGAGTCTTCGGTTTCGCCGGAGCGGTGACTCATCACCGAGGTGTAGCCGTGGCGCGTGGCCAGGGCCACGGTCTCGAAGGTCTCGGAGAGCGTGCCGATCTGGTTGATCTTCACGAGCACCGAGTTGGCGACGTCTTCCTCGATGCCGCGCTTCAGGCGCTGGGCGTTGGTCACGAAGAGATCGTCGCCCACGAGTTGCACGCGTTCGCCGAGCGCGGCCGTGAGTGCGGCCCAACCGGACCAGTCGTCTTCGTGCAGGCCGTCTTCGATGGACACGATCGGGTAGCGCTCGGCCCACTCGGCGTAGAGCGCGGTGAGCTCTTCGGCGCTGCACTTGCGGCCGCCTTCGCCGTCGAGCACATACGAGCCCTCTTTGTAGAACTCGGACGCGGCGACATCGAGCGCGATCGAGATCTGTTCGTCGGGTTGGTAGCCGGCCTTCTCGATGGCTTCGAGGATCACCTTCACGGCCTCCTCGTTGCTCGAGAGGTCGGGCGCGAAGCCGCCTTCGTCGCCCACGGCGGTGTTGAGGCCGCGACTCTTCAGCACGCTCTTGAGCGCGTGGAAGACTTCGGCGCCCATGCGCAGACCCTCGGCGAAGTTCGGCGCCGCGTGCGGCACGATCATGAACTCCTGGAAGTCGACGGTGTTGTCGGCGTGCTGACCGCCGTTGATGATGTTCATCATCGGCACAGGCAACACGCGCGCGCTCGTGCCGCCGAGGTAGCGGTAGAGCGACAGGCCGTGCGCTTCGGCCGCGGCGCGCGCCACGGCGCCACTCACGGCGAGCATCGCGTTGGCGCCCAAGCGCGACTTGTTCTCGGTGCCGTCGAGCTCGATCATCTGGCGATCGATGGCTTCCTGGTCGGCGGCGTCTTCACCGACGAGCTCTTCCACGATCTCGGTGTTCACGTTGGCGACGGCGTCGAGCACGCCCTTGCCGAGGTAGCGATCCTTGTCGCCGTCGCGCAGCTCGACCGCTTCATGACTTCCGGTGCTCGCGCCCGAGGGCACGGCCATGCGGCCGGTGGCGCCCGAGTCGAGCAACACTTCGGCTTCCACGGTGGGGTTTCCGCGGGAGTCGAGGATCTCGCGCGCGTGGATGTGGCTGATGGTCGTCATGGCTGTCCCTGCGCGTGGTTCGCGGAAGAGGTGGGCGGAAACCACCTAGTCTAGAGCGCGGGGACGGGGCCGAAAAGCCCTGTCAGTTGTCTTGGTCGTCGAAGCGGAAGGTGAAGAGCGAGTCGGCGGTGCGCGGCTTCTCCGACTCGTCGAAGACTTCGAGGTGGCCGGTGGGACGGTCTTCCTTGAAAGCGCCCTTGGCGAGCAGCGCGCCCTCTTCGTCCCAGAGCACCCAGAGACCGCTGCGCTTGCCTTCGAGGTAGGCGCCTTCGCCGGCGCGCTCACCGCTGCGGTGATAGGAGGTCCAGCGACCATAGGCCTGGCCCAGCACGAAGCGGCCATCGAGGCGCTTCTTGCCGTTCGCCCACCAGCTGATCCACCAGCCGTCGGGTTGTCCGCGCGAGAAGCTGGCCAGCAGCAGCTGCTGACCTTGCGGGGTCCACTTGGCGTACTCGCCGTGCAGGCGGTCGTTGAGGTAGTGGCTCTCGGACTTCTTGGTGCCGTCGCTGTACCACTCACCCCAGCGCCCGGTGCGTCGGCCGTTGCTGAAGCTGCCTTCGGCGGCCAGTTGACCGTTGGAATGCCATTGCTGCCAAGCGCCTTCGAGTTCGCCGGCGTCGTAGGTCACTTCGGCGGCCAGACGGCCGTTCGAGTGGAAGGAGCGCAGCGGGCCGTGCTTCACCACCGTGCCGTCGATCTGGCTCAGGAAGCTCATCTCGGCTTGGAGCTGCTCGCCCGTCTGGGTGAAGTCGAGCACTTTCATCTGCTGCGGCTCGGGCGACGAACAGGCGGCCACGAGGGCAGCGACGGCGAGGATCGGGATGCAACGCATGGGGACTCTCCGGCAAGCGGTCCAGGGTGAGGAAACTGTTCCTCCTTTCGCCCATCCGCCCGCAGGACTTGCACTCAGTTCCGGATCGCCCATTTGAGCCCCCAGCCCGCATGACTTTCCCGGGCGGCTGCTCTACCTTGTCGCCCATGCGCTGGCCACTGACTCCCTACGGCACTTCCACGCTCCTGATCGCCGGCCTGCCCCTCTGCGGGCTGGCCGCTTGGGCCTTCAGCGGCAGGCACACGCTGCTCGGCGCGCTGCCGGCCCTGGTCGTGATCTTCCTGATCCAGTTCTTCCGGGATCCTGAGCGCGAGGCAGGGGGCGACGAGAACGAGCTGATCAGCCCGGCCGACGGCGTGGTCGCCGACATCACCGAGATCCAAGACGCCGACCTGGGCACGCGCGCGCTGCGCCTGGGCGTGTTCCTCAATGTGGTCAACGTGCACGTGAACCGGGTGCCCTGCGCCGGCGTGATCGAGCGCGTGTCGCGCCGCCCCGGCGGCTTCCTCGACGCGCGCGACCCGCGCTGCATCGAAGAGAACCGCGCCGCCACGATCGTGCTGCGTCGGCCCGACGGGCGCGAGATCGGCGTGCGCCAGATCACCGGCCTGCTCGCGCGTCGCATCGTCTGCCCGGTGCAGGTCGGCGACAGCTTCGAGCGCGGCGAGCGCTACGGCATGATCCGGCTGGGCTCGCGCACCGAGCTGCTCGTGGCCGTGGATGAGATCGACGAGATCCTGGTGAAGGTCGGCGAGCGCGTGCGAGGCGGCGAAACGCTGCTAGCCCGCCTGCGCCCCGCCCCCGCAGAGGCCTAAGCATGGTCACCCCCCGCTCGATCATCCCCCTGCTGCCGTCGATCCTCACGCTGGGCAACTTGCTCTGCGGCTTCCTGGCCATCGCCAAGACCGTCGACGCCTTGCAGATCAGCGGGGGCGGCGACGCGCTCGACCCGGCCTTCTCGGCCAAGATCCTGAGCGCCGCCTACCTCGTGCTGCTCGCCATGGTCTTCGATGCCCTCGACGGGCGCGTGGCGCGACTCACGAAACAGACCTCGGCCTTCGGCGCGCAGCTCGACTCCCTCGCCGACGTCGTCACCTTTGGTGTGGCGCCGGCGGTGATGGCCAAGGTGGCCTACGAACACGGCATGGTCGGGCTCGGCTATGCGTACTCGGCCAAGCTCGTCACGCTGCTGTGCGGCTTCTACTTGGTGGGCGCCGTGTTGCGGCTCGCGCGCTTCACGTCGGGTGGTGCCGAGGAGAGTGACGAGTCGCATCAGACCTTCGAAGGCCTGCCCTCGCCCGCCGCGGCCGGCGTGATCCTCTCGCTCACGCTCTTCATCTTCGACGGTCGTCGGCAGCTGCCGCTCGAAGCAGACAGCGCCACGTCGCTGGCCGTGTGGTTGCTGCACGGCCTGCCCGGCATCGCCTGCGCGCTCGGTCTGTTGATGGTCTCGCGTGTTCCCTACGTGCACGTGGTGCAGCGCTACATCGGCCACAACACGCGCTTGCCCACCTTCGTGATCATCGCGCTCGTGTGCCTGTTCATGATCCTGTTCCACGAGTGGTCGTTGATGGTCGTGGCCTGCAGCTACGCGCTGGGCAGCACCGTGCTCGCCGTGCGCGCGCGCATCCGCGGCCAAACCGTGCTCGACGCGCTGCCTGAACCGTGGCAACCCGAGCGTTCGGAGAACGCGTCCGCCGATCCCGATCGCGAAGAGCGGAGTCGGCTCTCGTGAACGTGGCGCTCGTGGCGTTGGGCAGCAACCTCGGTGCGCGTCGCGACACGCTCGAGGCGGCGTTCACGGCGCTCGAAGCGCTGCCCGACACGCGCTGCGTCGCGCAATCGCGCCTGCACGAGACGGATCCCGAAGAGTGCCCCGCCGGCGCCGGCGCTTTCTTGAACGCCGCAGCGCTGTTGCACACCGAGCTCGATCCGCACGCACTGCTCGCCGAACTCCAGCGCGTGGAAGCCGAACACGGGCGTGAGCGCATCGAACACAACGGCCCGCGCACGCTCGACCTCGACCTCGTGCTGCACGGCACTCACGTGCTGCACGACCCCTCGCTGCAACTCCCGCATCCGCGCGCCCACACGCGACTCTTCGTGCTCGAGCCTGCCGCCGAGATCGCGCCCGACCTGCAGCACCCTGTGCTCGGTCGTGACCTCGCCAGCTTGCGCGACGAGCTGCGCGCGAAGACGCCGCGAGCTGCCGCCACGAAGCTCGTCGAGAGCTGATCGTGGACGTCCTGCGTGAACTCGAACAGGCGCGCCGAGCCTGCCACGATGCCGGCCGCCGCGGACGCCTCGGGCTCGTGCCCACCATGGGCGCGCTGCACGAAGGTCATCTCTCACTCGTGCGTCGCGCGCGCGCGGACTGCGACACCGTGGCCGTGACCATCTTCGTGAACCCGCTTCAGTTCGGCGCGCACGAAGACCTCGATCGCTACCCACGACAAGAAGCGCAAGACGCCGAGCTGTTGCGCGCGGCCGGCGCCGACCTGGTGTTGCTGCTGCAGCGCGAACAGATGTACCCCAAGAGCTTCATCACGCGCATCACGCAAGACGCGCTGGGCGAGACCCTCGAGGGCGCCGCGCGCGAAGGACACTTCGACGGCGTGCTCACGGTGGTCGCGAAACTCTTCGGCATCGCCGGACCTTGCCGCGCCTTCTTCGGTCACAAAGACTTCCAGCAGAGCGTGGTCGTGCGACGCATGGTGGCCGACCTGGAGTTGCCCGCCGAGGTCGTCGTGTGCCCCACCGTGCGCGACACCGACGGCTTGGCGCTCTCCAGTCGCAACGCCTACCTCTCCCCCGAGGAACGCGCGCAAGGCTTGAGCCTGGTGGCCGCGCTCGGCGCCGCCAACCGCGCCTTCCTCGACGGCGAGCACGACAGCCGCGCGCTCGAAGCGCTCATGCTCGAAACGCTGCGCGCGGGCCTGGGCCACGCGCCCGACTACGCCGCGCTCGTGGACCCCGACGACTTCTCGCGTCCGGCGCAGGCTCGCGCGGGTTGCGTGGCCGTCGTGGCCGCGCCGGTGGGTTCCACGCGGCTGCTCGACAATCACGCGCTCGGATCGCCGCTCGGCCCCTTCGCCCACGAGAGCTGAGGCGCACGTGCCACTCGACCTCGACCGCACACTGCACGGCACCGCCCCGGCCAAGCTCAACCTGTACCTGGAGATCGTGGGCAAGCGCGCCGACGGCTACCACGAACTCGTCAGCATCATGCAGACGCTCGACTTGGCCGACGCACTCAGCGCGCGCCTCGTGCGACGTGCACCGGGCGAGCCGCGCGTGAGCGTGGTACTCAGCGGCCCGCAGGCCACGCCCGAGATCCCCACCGACGCGCGCAACCTCGCCGTGGCCGCCGCGCTCGCCGTGCTCGAACGCGCGCAGGTCGCGCCGGACATCGGCATCGCGCTCACGCTCGAGAAGCACATCCCGGCGGCGGGCGGTCTCGGCGGCGGCAGCTCCGACGCCGCCAGCGCGCTGCAACTCAGCAACCGCCTGCTCGACGACACACTCACCGACACGCAGCTGCACGAGATCGCAGCGAGCCTGGGCAGCGACATCAACGTGTTCCTGGTGGGCGGCACGGTGCTCGCACTCGGACGCGGTGAACGCGTGCGCGCCGTCACGCCACCGGGCGACTTCGAAGCCACGCTGATGTTGCCGCCCTTCGGCGCGCGCACGCCCGAGGTCTACGCCGCGCTCAACGCCACGCCGCTGCCGCCGGACTGGTCCGAGCGCGCCGCCGATGCGCGTGGCGACGAGATCGCGCGACGCGTCGCCCACGCCGACAGCGACGCACTCGTCGCGCTGTTCCGCAACGACTTGGAGCACGCCGCACGACACGTCGACACACGACTCGGCAACTTGCTCGCTGCACCGCGTCGCCGACTCTGCGGCAGCGGCTCGACACTCATTCAACTCGGCGCACTCGACGCCGACACACCGCGCACTTGTGAATCGAAACCCATACGTTTCCTCGCGGTGCGATCGAGAAAGCGCTAACGCTCGCTGTTTTCATCCGCCATATTCGCCAGCGGTTGAGGCCCAAAGGCAGGGAAAGCGGAGCGTGGCGTTGGAGATCACCGAAACACGGGTGAAGCTCGCGGACAGCCATCAAGAGCGCTTGCTCGCGTTCTGCACCATCACGTTCGACGACGCCTTCGTGATCCGCGACGTGAAAGTGATCGAAGGTCCGCGCGGCCCCTTCGTGGCGATGCCGAGCCGCAAGGTCATGGGTCGCTGCTCGGACTGCGGCGAGAAGAATCACCTGCGCGCCAACTACTGCAACCAGTGTGGCAAGCGCACGCACGCGCAACGCATGCCCGACGATTCGCGCAGCCGCACGCGCCTCTACGTGGACATCGCGCACCCGATCAACCAAGAGAGCCGCAAGCGCATCGAGCGCGCGGCGCTCGCGGCCTACGAGAAGGAAGTCGGTCGCGCGCAGGAACCCGGATATCAGTCCCCCGACCTGGATGACTTCGCTGCATCCAGCGACAATCACCACGCACGCCAAGGCGGCAAGTCGAACGGTAGGTCGTCGAACTCGGAGGCGAAACGTGGATCAGGCAGGCCCGGCCGACAGGACAACGGACACTCGCGAGAAGCCTCCGCAGGCTAGGTTGCCCTTGTTCGTGGTGGGCGCGGGTGCCGCGGGCACTGCGCTGGCGCTGGCTCTGCGGCGCACTGAGTGGCCGCTGCACAGCTTGGTCAGCCGCACGCGTGCCAAGGCCGAGGAGCGTTCCCGGCAAGTGGGCGGCGGCGCCGCGCTCGCACTCGACGAGCTGTTGGCGGGCGACCTCCCGCGCGAACCGGTGCTGCTGCTCCTGAGCGTGCCCGATCGTCTGCTGGAATCGCTGGCAGCACAGCTCGCGCGCTTGAGCTGGCCGGGCGGCGTGGCACTGCACCTCTCGGGTTCGGCCGAGCTCGCCACCTTGGCTCCGTTGCGCGCGGCGGGTTTCGCCTTGGGCGCCGCGCATCCGTTGCACAGTTTCGTGGACCCCGAGCGTGATGCCGACGCGCTCACCCGCGCCGTGATCGCCGTGGAAGCCGAAGCCGCGGCGCGCGCGCAACTGCAGGCCTTCACGTCGGCGTTGGGGGCGCGCGCTTTCCAACTCGCGCCGGGCAGTCGCGCCGCTTGGCACGCCGCCGCCACGCACGGCTGCAACCATCTCGTGGCGCTGCTCGACCAGTCGCTCGACCTGATGCAGAGCGCAGGCTTGCCACGTGACGACGCGCGCGCCGCGCTGCTGCCTTTGCTGCGTGCCACGCTCGACAACCTTGAGCATCACGCGCCGGCGCAAGCGCTCACCGGCCCCGTGGTGCGTGGCGACGTGGAAGTCGTCACGCGGCATTTGGACGCGCTGTCCCACGAGCACATCGACGTCGCGCGGGGTTATCGTGCGCTCGCACGGCGCGCCTTGCAGCTCGCGGAACACGGTCGCGCCCTCGACCCGACGCTCGCTGACGCGCTGCGCCGCGCCCTCGCGGAACCCAGCTCATGACACTTCGCCTCGTCGCCACGCTCTGCCCGCACTCCGCGGAAGACGCCGAAGGCCCGCTCACGGATCCGCCCCCCGGCGTGGACTACTTGGAGCTGCGCCTGGATCATCTGGCACGCGCGGTCCCCGAAGAGGTCGTGCGCTTGATGCGCATGAGCCGCACGCTGCCGGTGATCGCGACCTGCCGCAGTGAAGCCGACGGCGGACGCTTCGCGGGCAGCACCGAGGAGCGTCTCGCGCTGCTGGTCGCCGCCGCCGAAGCCGGCGCCGACCTCATCGACGTGGAAGAAGAACTCTTCGCGCAGCTGCCCGAGAACTTGCCGGGTCGCACGTTGCTGAGCCTGCACCTCACGCGTTTCGTGCCGCGCCTCGACGCGCTCGCGCGCCGACTGCTGCGTCACGGTGCCGACTTCACCAAGCTCGCCGTGCCCGCCGACACACCGCGCGCGCTGGCCGGGCTGCTCGCGCTCCAGGAAGAGTTCGGCGACGAGCTCGCCGTGGTGCCCACCGGGCGTCTCGCCGAAGCCGGGCGCGTGATGTCAGCCGGGCGCGGCGCCACGCTCACCTACGCCGCGCTCGACGACAACAACCCGGGGCATCACGACCAACCTTCGCTCGAACGCCTGCACGGGCTGATGCAGATCGGCACCGTGTCGGGGAGCACGCGCTTCTTCGCCGTGGTCGGCAGCCCGATCGGTCACAGCCTCTCGCCGCTGTTCCACAACGGTGCCTTCCGCGCGGTGGCCACGAACGCGCGCATGGTCGTGCTCGACGTGGACAAGCTGAGCGCCGTGGTGCAGCAAGCCGAAGCGCTGCGGCTCGACGGTCTGGCCGTCACGCATCCCTTCAAGACCGAAGCGATCGAGCTCGCCGACGCCGTGATGCCCGGTGCGCGCCTTACTGGCGCCGCGAACACCTTGCGTCACAGCGAAGCGGGCTGGCAGGCGCGCAACACCGATTGGAAAGCTGCCGCCGACTTGCTGCCGCGCTTGCTGCGCGAGTGGTCCCGTCGCGAGCAGAAGCCGGAGTGGTTGGCCAAGGCGATGGACGCGCTCTTCCGCGGACATCGAGAAACCCACGTCGAGCCGTCCGACGGCGAGCCGCTGCGCGTGCTGCTCTTGGGCGCGGGCGGCGCCGCGCGCGCCGTGGCCGTGGCGCTCTACGAGGAACCGGTGGAGCTCGGCATCTGGTCGCGTCGCCGAGAGAGCGCGCAGGCGCTGGCCGACCAGTTGGCCACGTCGCTCAGCGCGAAGGTCTTGCCCGATCCCGAGAGCTTCCCGGCCGACATGGTCGTGAACGCCACGCCCGCGGGCATGCCCGGCGTGGTGCCCGAGGGCCTGCTCGCGCTGGGGCCCGAGGTGTTCCGCGAGGGCGGCTTCGCCGTGGACCTCACCTACGGCGGCGGCGCCTCACCCTTCCGTGAGGCGGCCCACGAGGCCGGCGTGCCCGTGATCGGCGGCGAGATCTTCTTCGCGCTGCAGGCGCGCAGTCAGGCCGCGGTCTTCACCGGAGCGCCGTTGCCGCGCGACCTGGCGCGTGAGTTGGCCCAGCGCTGCGGCGCGCCCGTCTGACGCCGCGCGAAATCGAGCGGCAGCTTGCGGCAATCAGGCCGCCGCTTGCCCACAATGAGTGACCCCACACCCACGCGACGCCGCAACGAGGAATCAGTATGAGCGCCGAGCCGAGCCCGCCCACCCCACCGAAGCCCGTGGTGCCGCACCCCGACAACCTGTCGGTGATCGTGCGGCCGCTGCCGAAGGTCGTGTACCTCTACCTCGTGTGGCTCGTGTCGCTGCTGTTCGGCTTCTGGCCCGGCGACTTGCACGCGTGGCACGGACAGGTCTGGGTGAACGTGTTCTTCCTGAGCGCGGTCGTGATCAGCTTCGACTTCAACGAGGAGCGCTCGCTGATCCTGGTGCTGGGCGTGATCGCCGTGTTCCTCGCGGGCCTGTACTTCGAGTTGCTCGGCCCCGTGGGGAACTGGCTCAGTTCCCTGCAGCCCACCATGGACCGCAGTTTCTATCACGTGATCGGCGGCGGCTTCACGATCATCTACTTCTTCGTCTGGCTGAACGCGCGCTTCAACTACTGGGAGTTCCGGCCGAACGAAGTCGTTCACCGCTACGGCATCTTCCCGAAGATGAAGCGCTACAGCACCGAAGACATGCGCTGGGACAAGACCGTGCCCGACCTCTTCGAGCGCCTGCTGCTCGGCACCGGCACGATCATCCTCACCACTCCGCACGAGCGTCACCCGGTGCGACTGGAACACGTGATGCGCATCGGTCGCATCGACGACCGCATCGCCGACATCCTCGGCGTGAAAGCCGTGGTGCACCGCGAGTCCTCGGCAGACCCACACGCCTGAGACCGCGCCGCGCGCGAAGCGTGCGGCGTGGGTGCGTGCGAAGCGTGCGGCGTGGGTGCGTGCGAAGCGTGCGGTGTGGGCGCGCGCGGTGCGCCAAGCGTGCGGCGTGGGTGCGTGCGATGCGCGTGCGGCCCGCGCGGTGCACGGCGTGTGCGATGCGCAGCGTGTGCTGGGGCAAACACGAAGTGCTCGCTCAGCGGCGTCGCAGGAGGGTCAGTCGCGCCAGACCGGGAGACCCAGCACGCGCCAGGTTTCGCTGTCGAGTTCCTCGGTGACTTCGCGCTGGCGCATCAGCAGGCCGAGCAACCACCAGTCGGTGCGCGTGCCGGCTTCGGCGTCGTGACCGTGACCCCAGAACGGGCCCACATAACCCCAGCCACCGCCGCGATCCTGCACGCTCATGTACAGCGGGAAGAGCCACTCGCGCACAAAGGGATCGGCGGGATCGCGCGCGCGCCACGAACGGAACAGTGAGAGCAACTCGCTGTCGAACAGACTGAGCAGACGCACCTCGCGGCGATCGCCCACGTCGTCGTAACCGAACACGCTGAGCGCGCCGAACACGTCGAGGAACTCGAAGCGACGCGAGCCCGTGCGGCCGTGCGCGCCCGTGGTGACCCCTTCGGCGGGGAAGCCCCACTCGCTGCGCGCCACGTGCGCCGTGCCGAGGATCGGCAGGATCACCGGGATCAACGTGAAGCGATCCACGTTGTCGTGATGCTCGCGGTCGTAGATCGGGAACAGGCCCGACTCCCACACGTCTGCTTCCTTGCTGCGCTTCCAGCGGAACAGCGAGAGCAGCACGTGGTCTTGACGCTCTTCGGGACTCTCGTAGGTGCCGTAGAAGATCGAGTACCAGCGCGTGCGGGTCTCGGGTTCGTCGCGCGCGTAGTAGAGCGGGAACACCACGGTGTTCTCGGAGTACGGCGGGTCGACGTCGTGCCAGAAGAAGGGCAGCGCCTTCTGCATCTCGCGCTCGCCCTCGGCTTCGGCGCCGACCAGCCCGAGCAGCGTGGACCACGACCAGCTCGTGCCGTCGGGAGACACGCTGCGCTCGAACAGCGGCGTGAAGGCGGGCGCCAGCGGCACCTTGCTCTCGCGCACCTTCGCGGGCGCGTCATGACGCGGGATCAGACACGCTGGGACGAGCGCGGCCAGCACCAACAACGAGGCGAAACGACGAAGCGACATGCGGGCTCCCGAGCGTGAAGCGTCGCATGGTAGGGAATCGCGCGGCGGCGCGGGAGGGCGCGCGGGCACGAGCTGCGCCGAGACGGCGACACGGCCGAGAGACGCCACGGCGAAGCGCTGCGACGCGGTCGAGGAGCGCGGGCGAGGCGCAGCAGCGTCGGGGCGCCGGGCGGCGACTCAGGCCGGGCTCAGCTGCGGCCGGGCAACACGCGTCCGATCAGGCTGCCGAGCTTGTCGAAGAGCGCGGCGCGCTCGTCTCCACGCAGGAATCCGCTGCCGAGCAAGAGCAGCGGCCCGGCCAGAGCCAGCGGCACGCGCCACAACCAAGCCTCCAGCCCTGACTCAGGCAGCGCCATCATGGAGATCGCCCAGGCGCCGCCCACGAGCACGAGCGTCACGTGCAGCAACGGACCGAACTCCCATTCTTGACGGTACACGCGACGACTCAACCAGAGCGTGAAGACCAGCGCCGTGCCGTAGCTGAGCGTGGTCGCCCAGCTCGCACCGAGCATGCCGTGGCGCGGGATCAACAGCGCGTTGAGCAGGACGTTGAGCAGCACCGCGCCCACCATCGCCAGCGCCGTGCGACGCGTGCGTCCCGTGATCTGGAAGCCTGCGCGCGCGACTTCGTTCATGCCGAGCAACACGTAGCCCGCGGTGAGCACGCCGATGGCGGCCGCGCCGGCCGCGAAGATCTCGCCGGCCGACTCGTCGAACAGGCGCGCGATGATCGGGCCCATCACGGTGAGCACGAAGGCGAGCGAACCACCGAGCGCAGCGAACAAGCTCGCGATGCGTCCGAACTGCGCCTTGGCGTCGGGCTCCTTGGCGATGTTGAAGTACACGGCGGGCCACATGCCGACCAGCGGCAGCACGAGCAGGAACTCGACCATGCGCGCCCACTTGTCGCCGTAGGCGTAGAGCCCGCCTTCACTCGCCATACCGAAGCGGTTGAAGAACCAACGGTCGCTCAGCGAGAGCAACACACTCGCCACCGCGCCGGGCATGAGCGGCAAGCCGTAGTGCACCATGGGTTTGATCAACGCGAAGTCGAGCAGCGGCTTGCGCATCTCGGGCACCCACACGAGTGCCAGGGTGAGACGCAGTGCGGCCGCCGCGAAGTTCGCCCAAGCCATGCCGAGCAATCCCGCGTCGAGCACGACGAGCGCGAAGATCGAACCGAGCAGCTGCACCATGGCCTCGCTGAAGGCCATCGCCGCCACCGACGGCGAACGGAAGCGCAACTTGAGCACGCCTTCGGCCGGGTAGGTCAGCAGGCGCAACGCTTGGGCGAGCAGCAACAGCGCGAGCGCGGTGCCGAGCCCGTCGGCGGCGGTGGTCAAGCGCGCGAGCGACGGTCCGAAGAAGGCACCGCCGCCGCAGATCGCGAGCGCCGCGAGTCCGATCCAAGTGGTGGCCGAGCGGATGGCGCGCTGCGAACGCGTGTCGTTGAGCGTCTCGTCGGTCTCGGCGCCGGTCTTCAGCGTCCACATGAGTGCGGCCGTGATGCCGTGCGCCGCCACCATGCCGAGCAGCTGCGCCGCGAGCAGCATCGCTTCCCAATAGCTGAACTCGTCGGACGTCAGCCTCGCCGTGATCACCGGGATCAGCAGGATCCCCGCGCCACGCGTGAGCAGATTCGCCGAGAACAGCACCGCCGAATGCTTACCGAGGCGGGAGAGGTGGGCAGACAAGGGGAACTCCGGGGCGCGCGTTGACCAAACTATCGGACCGGGCCGCCCTCAAACCACAGCTGGAACCCTGTTGTTGTGCGTCGGAGATGCGCACCGGGGTTGTGCGGCGAGAGGCCTCGCCCGACCGGGTCCCGCAGCGCCTCAAGCTCGAAGGCCTTGGCGACCGATGAGAGAGGCAACCGTTGCGGAGAGAACGATGCATCCACAGAACGAAAACCCCCAAGTGTCCCGCCCCACTCGCAAGAAGGCGGGCTGGCTCGAAGGGCTCGTCGGCCTCTCGATCATGGTCAGCTTGGCTGGCGTGGTCACGCCGATCGTGGGCAGCCAGACCGGCGCCGACAATCAGCACCGGGCCGAGGCCGCGATGCTCGAGATCGTGCACGGGCTGCGCGCCTTCTCCAACGACACGCTCTACCTGCCCACCGGTTCGCAGGGCCGCACGGATGTGTCCTGGCTCTACGGCCCGGGCGTCATCCCGGCTGGCAACCCCTTCGCCAACGGCGGTGAGGCGCGTCCGCTCGAGCAGGCTTTGTTGAACTCTGTGATGGGCGGCCGCAACTGGGCCGGCCCGTACGTGGAAGAGCTCACGGCCGATCCCTGGGGCAACGCCTTCCTGGTGAACGTGGACGGCCTGATCGACACCCGCGAAGTCGCCATGGTGCTCAGCGCCGGCCCCGACGGCGTGGTGCAGACGCAAGCCTTCGACTACCAAGCCGCGGGCGACGACCTGCTGATGTACCTCGACTGAGCGCGCGGCGCCGCGGCCCCGACGGGGCCACCCGGCGCGCCCCTCTTGGGCGTCTCCGCCCGCTGTGGCATCCTGTCTCCCTCACCCGGGAGAATCTGGAATGCGACTGCTGCTGCCGCTGCTGATGATCGTTGCCGTGGGCTGCGCCTCGGGCGCGCGCGACGGCGTGACCGATCTCGACTCCCTGCGCGTGCTGCGCGACATGGACGGCACGCACACCTTCTCGGTGCGCGACACGCCCGACGCAGACATCGGCGGCTACATCGTGGAGTTCTTCAACGCCCCCGAAGGCTCCACCGACGAACGCAAGTGGCCCGCCGGCACCGTGCTCGTACAGAACACCGAGCTGCGCACGATCGGCTTCATCACCCGCGGCGGCCGCGTGTACCGCTTCGACGACCAAGGCGCGTCGGAGCAACTCGAAGTGAGCGGCCGGCACGCACAGATCGCCGCGCTGCTGGGCATGACGACGCCGCTGAAGATCCGCTCGGCGCTGCACGGTGTTGAAGTGCCGAGCTCGACGAAGAACTGAGCCAGCGCGCGGTCAACGCCTGGCGCCGTGTGGCGTGATCCCCCGCCGAGGCATCAGGCGCACCTCCTGAACCTCCTAGTGCGCGGGCCACTCAGCTGCGCAAGCGCTCCCCGTGCCCCGTCCACAAGCCTTGCTGGAGAACGCGCGGCGCGGCGTATTCGCCGAGCGGGCGACGGCGGTGCAGGATCCAGGCCACGGGGCCTTCGCGCTCGGGCAGCTCCAAGGCGAGCAAGCGATCGCGATCGCTCACCGGGTCGAGGCGTTGCACGAGTCGGCTGGGCACGGGCGACGACACGGCCGCGGCGAGCAACGTGCTCGTGCGATCGTCGTCGGCGGCGCCCACGATCACGACGTGCAGCGGCGGGTGCAGCACGAGTTCGAGGCTGCGGCCGTAGGCGGCCATGGCCCAACCGCCGCGACGACATTCGTCGGCGTGCTGCTCGAGCAGACGACGTCCGACCTCTTCGAGGCTCGGGCGGTCGAGCAAGATCGCGGCGCGCAGCAACACCTCGGCGACCACGGCTTCTTCGAGGATGCGCGTGGAGCGTTCGCCGCTGCTCAGTTCCAGCGACTCGACTTCGCGCGTGGCCAGGCGCTCGATGAGTTCTTCGAGCGTGGGCAGAAAGCGACGGTCGTCGGTGGACTGCAACACGAGCAGCAGCGCGCGGGCGGTCTCGGCTTCGTCGCGCAGGCCGCCGGGCAGCGTGCGGCCTTGGCGGTCGAGCACGTGGTCGACGCCGCGGCCGCTGCGCACGAGTTTGCGCACCAGGTTCTCCGCGATGCGCACGGCGGCGGACGTGAACTCGGGGCGCTCGAGCACGGCGCCGGCCTTGAGCAGCGCTGAGATCGCGCGCGCGTTGGCGTCGGCGAGGAAGCGTCCGCTGCGCGCGGGCGGCCGGCGCGTGAGGCGCGCGGCGGAGTCCGCGGCGTAGTACTCGTCGTCGGGATCGAGGGCGGAGTGCAGCAGGCCGGTGCCGGTGTCGTCGTAGGCTTCGAGCAAGTGCTCGGCGGTGCGTCGCCCCACCTCCAGGAAGTCGGCGCGGTCGAGCAGCTGCCCGGCTTCGAGGTAGTTGCGCGTGAGGCCGGCGTTCGTCTCCAGCAACTTCTCGGTGTGTGGACGTCGCCAATCACGCGCCTCGCAGGTGCGGAAGAAGCCGCCCTCCACGCGGTCGTGCAGGCCGCCCTCGGCCATGTGCGTGAGCGTCTTCTCCAGGATCTCGAGCAGGCGCGGGTTGCGTGCCTCGGCGTGACGCAGCAGCGCGTAGTCGAGCGCTTCGGGATGCGGGAACTTCTGTCCCGTGCCGAAGCCGCCGTGACGTTCGTCGAAGTCGGAGAGCAGCGCGGCCTCGATCTCGAGCGGCAGGCGCGCGTGCAACACTTGCTCGCGTTGCTTGTCGCCGCGCGCGGGCAGTCGTGGCAGCGCGCCGAGCACATCGCGCGCGCGGGCGATCATGGCGAGCAACTCGGGCGCGTCGACCCAGGTGCCGCCTTCGAGCACTTCGCCGTGGCCGTCGAGCAAGACCATCGTGGGCCAGCCGCCGCGGTGGTAGCGCGCGGCGAGCTGCGGCTCTTCGTGCGACTCGGCGCGCACCGGGATCACGTCGTGTTCGAGCGCGTCGAGCACGGCGTCGTCGTCGAACACGCGTGCGCCGAGTCCGCCGTCGTGCGGCGCGGCGTCGGACACGAGCACCAGCAGCACCGGGCGACGCTCCACCGGCACGCGCTCGAGAAGCTCGTCGCTCCACGACTGCCAGGCTGGGGTGCGCGGGCTCATGGTGTGCCTCGGGAGGCCAGGACGTTGCGGGGACACTCAGGGGCGACGTAAACACGCGGCAGCGCTGAGTGAGACGCACGGACGAGACTACGCACGGGAACCGTGGGATACCAGTGCAAGCGCGACGGGGCGCGAGGGCGACGACTGCGGAACTGCGCTGGCGCACTTGGTTACGGCCTCGGGGAACTGCGCTGGCGCACGCGGTCACGGCCTCGGGGAACTGCGCTGGCGCACGCGGTTACGGCCTCGGCCGGTGCTGCCTGGGAAGCGACTCCAGGGAATGGCTCGCTGCGCTCGAACATTCCCTGGAGGCGCTTCCCGGCGCGCACCGTGGGGGCGGGTTCGACGGCGACTCTACGCGCCAGCCACCGCGCTATTTCGACGGAGCTCCCAGGAGCAGGAGTTCAACACTCATGCTCCTGGGAGAAGCCCAGCTACCGTGAGCTAAGAGCGCGTTGCGTCCGGACGCTTCGGCACCAAAGAGCTCGCCTGCCGTTTCACCGCATTCAACGTCGCATAGCGATCAGCCATGAAAGCTGCAGTCAGCGCTGGCGGGCTCAAGGCACTGTCATACTGAGTACTGAGCCACGTGCGCCCGTTCTCAAGTTGGCGCAGGCCGTGAATTGCCTCGATCATTTTCTGGTCGACCCACTCCTGCACCCAGTCTTCGATCAGTCCAGCCTTTTCCTCATTACCCTCTGGGTTTGCAAACTCGTTCAGGGCCGCAAGGATGGCGCCATACCCGCGGAACTCTCTGTTCATCAGCAAGACCCCAGCGGATAGGCCGTCCTCACCAACAAGAGCCGCAGCGCGATCTCGAATACCGTCACCGGAATCGCTCACAAGTGAGAAGGACTGTGCCTCTTCCTCCGTCACCCATTTTACGTCGATGGGCATGGAGGCGAAGACTTCAGTAGCCGGCTCACCGTGCTCGTCAGCCTGGCTGAGTAACGTTCCGATTCCGCGCCTATTCGGGCCACGGCGGCGTACCCCCTCACCTGTCTGCGTCTCGATCATGTCCCCGTCGCCCCCTTCGGGACCAGACACCTCGCTCCCCGCGGCGGTGGTTTCGCTTGATGGGCTCAATCGGAACCGGCGGGGCCGAAGCAATTTCATCACGTCCTTTAGCCGATCTCTGATCCGGCGCGCACGCTGCGGATCCTCCTCCCTCAATCGGGCATGCTCTTCCGCCATGATCGATGTGATCGCATCAGGAACGTTCTCGCGAAACTGATCTGCCCACGCGAGCCAAGCGCTGCTCTCGAAGAATGGCTTCCCGTCGATCAAGACGTGTGCGCGAGCAAAGTCCGATGCGACCCTCTCGCCAAGCGGCTCGATTACAAAAGCGATGCGGTTCTTTCCGAACAGCACGCCCAACCGTGCAAAGAACGGACTAGCTTGACTGCTCTGCCGCCAATCGTGGAGTTCGTTCTGATAGAGAACCGCGAGGCTACCACCGCTAGCCGTACGTGAGGAGACATCGCTTCCACTACCGGAAGCGGGAAGCACCCACCAGTGAATGCGTGCACCCATCCCCGCAGTACTGCGTGAGCCCGCGAGAGTTACTACTCCTCGATTCTCATCACCGAGCTTGCCGGATGCATCATCCCATACTGAGGCAGTCCCCTTCACTTTCGACAGATTGAATGAACGCCCCTCACCCCGCATTCGAGCTGCGGCTTCGGTCTCTGAGCGTGGCCACTCTTCAAGGTCACCGGAGGGAACCCTAACGAGCAGATCAACTTGATCATCCGAGAACCTAAAGAACCGCTGGTGCAAGTACTTGAAGAGCCACCCCCTCGTCGCTGCCTCAGGCTTGAAGGTGTTGCACACATCTTCGCTACCGAGAAAAGTGACAACGGTGCCTGAGCCGCGCTGGAGGATGAACTCAGGAAAGTGACTCTCCGGAACGGAGGTGACGAGCTCACCCTTCTGACCAACCGGGATGAGTGAATACTCAGATCCAGTCCATCCGACCTGCACCATCGTACGCTCGCCGTCTTTCAATGACCGAATCAACACACCCTTCTTGTGCCGGGTCGGACCGCTGATCTTTAGCCCCATGCCCTGATTCCCACGAACGGTTTGGTTCTGATTCGCGCCAATCACCGCGAGAGTCGTCGTGTAGCGCTCAAGCTCAGACCGTGACATCCCGTCACCATCGTCGGCGCAGCACAGATACCAGTTGCTGGAGATCTGCAGCAGGGGCCAGTCGACATCAAAGACGATCCGGCCACCAGTCTCCGCGGAACCCACCTCCCCACTTCCTTCCGCTGCAAGGCGCCGATGGATCGCCTCTTCGGCGTTCTTCGCGACTTCGCGAAACTCCTGATTCGGTAGCAGCTCGGACGCCAGCTTGTCCGCAATGAAATCAGCATTCTCAACCTTGAACATCTAATCATCCTCCGTGAGCGGCTAATGAGAGCCGGTGACGTAAGCGGGCTTCCGAACACATCACAGAGGAGGGCCCTGTAGGCCGTGCTCCACGATCTCTCGGTACACCCTTCCAGCCAGAGAGGGTACAGCCAGTTGACGAGCTGTCAATGTGAGCACTGAGCGGTGAGTGAGGGACACGCCGCTGCACGATTGCTACCACACCGACCCCAGTGTCGTCGTTCGCAACGGCCCTGGGCAGGACTCACGGAGAGCTCAGGAGTCGCTCAGCACCTTGCTGCGACGGGCACGTGCTTGTGAGACTTGGCGCACCACATCACGGCAGATAGCTCGCATCGCGAGTGGAGGAACAGCGTTGCCGATCGATCGAGCCCAGGCCGTCCGAGAGTGGATCACCGTGTCGAACCGAAAGAAGTCGGGGAAAGTCTGAAGCCTGGCAGCTTCGTGCGGAGTGATTGTCCGCCGTGCTGCGGGGTGAACAAAACACCCCTGGCCCATGGACGAGTATCCCGTTGTGATTGTCTGCGCAGGCTCGTCCCAACGCATTCGGCCGTACACACTGCGATAGCTGTGTTGTCCATCTCGATGACACACGGGGCGCTCTTCATCAGGAAGTCGATAAAGACCCTTCTTGAAGAGCAACGCGATGCGCCGCTTGTTCTCTTCGCTCATCACCGACGGCGCATCGAATCCGCTGGAACCAAGCTTGGCCGATGAGCCGTGCAGATCTGCAATGGCCCATCGGACAGTTCGGGCAGGCTGTAGACTCTCCTCGATCGCGTGTACGACCTCCGCAGCGTCCACAGCATCAGCACGGCTAGAGATCAGGAAGTGGCGTTTCCTCCGCTGCGGGACCCCTAGCGACTCCATGCGGACGACAAGCTCTCGCGGCTCGCCAAACCCAGCCCTTCGAAGCTCCGCAACCGACCGCCCAACGACCCCAGACCGGTCATGGATCACCGAAGGTACGTTCTCTATGACTACGACTCTCGGGCGCAATACCCAAGCCGCTCGCGCCATCCTCGCGTAAAGCCCGTTCCTCGAATCAGTCCGGCGCGTGCTGTTGTTGAGGTCAGAGTGGCCTTGGCAGGGTGGACCACCAACTAGCAAGTCGAGATCCCCAACGAGCTCTCTTGTAGTTCGCTCAGTTGCCGTAAGACGAGGCGCGCCTAACGCCCCATCAATATGGTCCCCGACAGAGCAGGCCAGCACCCGCCTGTCGAGTTCTCCTTCGGGTACCAGAGAGTGAAGATTGTCCTTCCAGATGGCGATCGGCTCACTCGCCAGATCGATTGCCAGTCGAACCTCAATGCCAACCTGAGCGTCCGAGCAAGCGAGCGCGACACCAAGCGTCATCCCGCCGCAACCGCAGAACAGATCCACGAGCGAGATTGGGGTCGCACCAGTTCTGAACGGTTGCGCGGTCTTTCGCCTCAGAAGGCGTTGGTCTGTCACCTAGTCGCTCGCGATTGATACTGGAAGGGGTAGACGTCGCTTCCCATTCTGTCGCTCAGCGCCCACCGCACAACCTCCAAGCCCCAATGGGCTGCGACTGAAACGGCAGCTCGGTTGACGCCTTCAGGCAAAGCCGACGATACCTCAACGCTTCGACTGCTTCACGACTCGCGAGTGCTTGGCTTGTCCATGTTGGACCGAACGACTCCGACCAAATGACCTGCCCAGCGCGCTGCGGTCAGATGTCGGGGAAGAGGCCCGAGATCTTGGTGACGACGGCGTCGGCGCAGGCGCCATTGGTGGCGAGCAGGCCGCGCTTGTGTTTCAGGCCGGGGCCGCTGTAGTCGAGCGGTTCGCCGTCGACATTCAGGAAGCGGCCGCCGGCGGCATGCAAGATGGCTTCGGGGCCGCAAGTGTCCCAGAGGCTGATGTAGCTCGTGGGCGCGATGTACATGTCGGCTTCGTCGGCGACGATCTTGCCGACCTTGTAGCCGACACTTCCGACCGACAACTGTTCGGCGGGGTCGATGGCGGCGATGGCGCGTTCGAGAGCTTCGTCGCGGTGGGCGATCGAACAGATGCAGCGCAGCTCGTTGGAGTCGGCGCGCGAGGAAACGCTCAGCGTGTGACGCTCGCCGTCGCGCTCTTCCTCGGCGCCTTCACCGACCAGTCCCAAGAACGTGCGGCCGGCCTTCGGAACGTGCACGGCGCCCAAGGCTGGGCGGCCCTTGTGCAGCAGGCCGATCATCACGGCGAAACCCACGCGACCCTTCACGAAGTCGGAGGTGCCGTCGAGCGGGTCGACCACCCAGCAGCGCTCGGCCTGCGTCCAGCTGTTGTTCTCGACGGGCGTTTCCTCGGAGAGGATCGCGTCGTTCGGGAAGCGCTTGGCGAGCTCGGCCATGATCAGGTCGTTCGACTCGCGGTCGGCCACGGTGACGGGCTGGCCGTCCTTGTCGTCGACATCCACGCCCTTCATGTCGGCGTAGCCCATCACGATCTTGCCGGCTTCCAGAGCCAGCTCGCGGACGAAGGCCAGCTCTTGTGCGCTCGGCGTGTTCATGTGTGGTCGGTGTCCTGGGACTCGTCGGCTTCGGGGTCGCCCGGCGCGGCGGCCGGCTTCGGCGTGGGCGGCTCGTTCTCCCAATCCACCTGCGGGGCGTCGGCCCACATGCCGTCGAGGTCGTAGTAGCTGCGGCCTTCGTCGTCGAACATGTGCAGCACGACCGTGGCGTAGTCGAAGAGTGACCAACGACCGTCGGGATCCTCACTGGCGAGGTTCGGCACGCCGACACCGAGAGCCTTCAGGCCCACGCGCACGGCGTCTCGCACTGCACGCGCCTGGCGACTGTTGTTCACCGTGGCGAGCACGAAGAAGTCGGCGATGCCGAGGCGATCGCCGACTTCGATGAGCTTCACCTCACGCGCCATGCGCTCGGCAGCGAGCCGCGCGCAGGCCACGCCGATCTGCCGCGCAGTGAGCCCTTGAGTCGCTTGCGTTTCCGAGCTCAAAGCGCCCCCGTCAGCTCGCGATGATCGGAGCGATCACGACCGACACGATGCACATCAGCTTGAGCAGGATGTTGATCGACGGGCCGCTGGTGTCCTTGAAGGGGTCGCCCACGGTGTCGCCGGTGACGGCCGCCGTGTGCGCCTCGCTGCCCTTGCCGCCGTGGGCGCCGCCTTCGATGAACTTCTTGGCGTTGTCCCAGGCACCACCGGCGTTGGCCATGAAGATGGCCATCATCACGCCGGAGAAGAGCGCGCCGGCGATCATGCCGCCGAGCGCTTGCGGGTCGTAGAAGCCCATGGCCACCGGAGCGAGCACGGCCAGCAGGCCGGGCGCGATCATCTCCTTGATGGAGGCTTCGGTGGAGATGGCCACACAGCGCGCCGAGTCGGCCTCGGCCTTGCCTTCGAGCAAGCCCGGGATCTCGCGGAACTGACGGCGCACCTCTTCAATCATCTTGTTCGCGGCGCGACCGACAGCGGTCATCGTCATGGCCGAGAACAAGAAGGGCAGCATCGCGCCGATGAGCGCGCCGGCGATGATGGCCGGCTCGGTGAGGTCGAGCGTGAAGCCGGGCTGATCCACCTTGATGAGCGCCACGTAGTTCTGGAACAAGGCCAGCGCGGTGAGCGCGGCCGAGCCGATGGCGAAGCCCTTACCGATGGCGGCGGTGGTGTTGCCCACGGCGTCGAGCGCGTCGGTGCGCTTGCGCACCTCGGGGCCACAGCTCGGCGTCATCTCAGCGATGCCACCGGCGTTGTCGGCCACCGGGCCGTAGGCGTCGACACCGAGCGAGATGCCCAGCGTGGAGAGCATGCCGACGGCGGCGATCGAGATGCCGTAGAGGCCGGCCAGGTTGTAGGCCGTCACGATGGCGATGGCGATCAGGATCACCGGCGCCCAGGTGGAGCGCATGCCCACGGCCAGACCGTAGATCAGGTTCGTGGCGGCGCCCGTGTTCGACTGCTCGGCGATGCTGCGCACCGGCGGCTTGGCTTCGCTCGTGTAGTACTCGGTGATCTTGCCGACGATCACGCCCAGGCCGAGGCCGGTGAGCACGCTCAGGAAGATCTCCATCTTGCCGACGGTCTCACCGTTGCGGGTGAAGTCGAGATCGAGCGCGTCCATCATGAAGAAGGACATCAGGAGGAACACGATCGAGGCCACGATCAGACCGTTGAAGAGCGCGCCATGCAGGTGCGCCTCGTCTTTCGTCTTCACGAAGAAGCGGCCGATGATCGAGCCGACGATGCCGAAGGCCGCCAAGTAGAGCGGCAGCATCACGAGGTCGGTGCCGCCGCCCGCGCCCACGGCCACGAAGCCGAGCGCCATGGTGGCGATGATCGAGCCGACGTACGACTCGAAGAGGTCGGCGCCCATGCCGGCCACGTCGCCGACGTTGTCGCCCACGTTGTCGGCGATGGTGGCGGGGTTGCGGGGGTCGTCTTCCGGGATGCCGGCTTCGACCTTACCCACGAGGTCGGCGCCCACGTCGGCAGCCTTGGTGAAGATGCCGCCGCCGACGCGCGCGAAGAGCGCGATCGAGCTGGCGCCGAAGCCGAAGCCGAAGAGCGGCGACGGGTCGCCACCTTCAGCGATCACCTTGAACAGCATCGCGACGCCGAGCAGCCCGAGACCCACCACCGACAGGCCCATGACCATGCCGGAGGAGAAGGCGACGTCGAGCGCTTCGGCCAGGCCGGTGCGCGCCGCTTCGGTCGTGCGCACGTTCGCGCTCGTGGCCGTCTTCATGCCCAACCAACCCGCGACGGCCGACGCCAACGCGCCCGCGACGAAGCAGATCGCCGTGCTCTGTTGACCGCTGACCACGAGCGCGCCCGCGACCAACACCACGAAGCCGGTGAGCCACTTGTACTCAGTGGTCAGGAAGGCCATCGCACCCTTGCGGATGGCGAGGGCGATCCTCTTCATGTCCTCGTCGCCTTCACTCAGCTTGCTGATCTTGGCGGAGGTGAGGAATGCGAAGACGAGGGCCACCGCGGCGACAATGATCGCGGTGTATTCGTTGAGCACGGCTTCCATGAGCGGACGTCCTGGGGTACTGAACTTTGGGGCTTGGGCACAAAGGGCGCTCAGCATAGGCACGCCCCCCGGGGCGCACAAGACATGGACGGCCTGGGATGCGCGGGAAAGCCGAGCGCGAGCGGGCGGCTCAGCCTCCCAGCAGGCGGAACCAGCTCCATTCGCCCGCAGCGCCGCGGGGAGCGGGCTCGAGTCGGGCGCGGAGCGCGTCGGGCAGCTGCTCGAGCTGCTCGGCGTTGAGCACCACATGCCACGCGGCCTGCGCGCGCCGCCCCGGGAGCCAAGCCTCCAGGGTGGCCAGGAACCAGTCGGCGGGTTGCCCCGTGGGCAGCTCGATGAGCTCGACGTCGGGTCGGGCCAGCAGGTCGAGCGGGCCGAGCACGCGTGCCGGCTGCGGGCGGGTCGCGGCGCGCGCGGGGTCGGCGAGCTGCCCGAGGGCGGGGTCGGCGAGGGCGGTGTCGGCGAGGGCGGCGTCGGCCACTTGGCGCAGCGCGTCGGCGCGACGTTCTTCGGCGAGCTCGGCGTCGGCGCCGAACACGTCGGGGAGGAAGCCCGTGGAGTGGTAGGCCGTGGCGGGACGGGCCTCTGCGGCGTCGCTCAACGCGGGCGCCGCCACGGAGGCGGAGAGTCCGAGCGCCACGAGCAGCGCTGCGACGGCCAGGCCGGAGCGTCGCGCGGCAGGCCGCGCCCAGGCCGCGATGAGCACGAGCAGCGTGGCGCCGGCGAGCGCGAACCAGCGCTCGGGGTGCGCGTCGACTCCGGTGTCCGTGATGTCATCGGCGGTGAGCGCCAACATCGCGAGCCACGCCAAGGACAACGCGCGCGCGCAGAGACGCGTGAGCGCGCTGGGCTTCGAGGCCAACACGCGCAGTCCGAGCAAACTGATCAGCGGGACGAGCGGGATCAGGTAGCGCAACTTGGTCGCGGGCCAGAGCAAGGCCGCCGCGCCGAGCAAGGCCACGCTGAACATCAGCGCGAGCACACGCGGATCCGCGCGACGGCGCGCGTCGAGCAACAAGCTGGGCACGCCGGCCATCGCGGGGAGCAACAAGCCTGCGCTGGCGAGCGGCGCGGCCGCCGCGAACCACGGCAAGTTCTGACGCAGGTTGCCGAGGAACACGCCCGGCAGGCTCGCGGGACTCAGCTCCCCCACCAAGCGCACCACGGGCAGGCCGCTCTCCACCGCGAAGAAGGGCGGCACGCCCGCGCGATAGAGCAGGTAGAGCCCGTTCACCGAGAAGAAGGGGTCGTCGAAGAGCGCGGCGTTGCGCAGCCACCAAGGCAACTGCACGAGCAGCGCGACGCACACGGCGCCGCCGGCGCGCACGAGAAAGGCCACGCGCTGCCCGCGCGGCGCACAACACAGGGCGATGAGCACAGGCAGCGGAAGCAACACGAGGCACTGATGATTCAGCTGCACCAGCAAGCCGATCACGAGCCCCGTGGCCCACAGCGAAGGGCGCGGCGCGGCCAAGAGTTCCACGAGCAGCAACATCCCCAGCGCCTGCGCCGCGTAGAGCGAACCGTTGCCGCCAGAGTCGACCATCACGAAGGACGCGCCCACGAGCGCCATGAGCCACACGGGCAGCCGGTCGTCGGCACCGAGAAGCCCTTCGAGCAAGCGATCCGCGCTGCGTAGCAAGAGCGGCAAGAGCAGCAACGACGCGAGCAGGCCCGCGAGCTTGAGAGCGGCAAAGGGCGTGGCACCCAGCACGCTGATCGCAGCACCCAAGGTGGGCCACAGCGGCGGGTGCTGATCCGCGTGAGTTTGCGCCGGCACCGGCGTGTCGGCGCCGGCCACGCGCACCACGCCGCGTTCGAAGCCCGAGCGGTAGCCGTCGCCCGAAGCGAGTTGCCGTGCCACGCCCACGTCGAGCATCACATCGCCGCGTGGATGTTCGTGCGCCACGAAGGCGAGCACACGCAAGCCGAGCAACACGAGCACGATGAGGAGCAAGCCGCGAGTGCTCATGAGCGTTGCAGTTCCGCGGTGTCGAGACGTTCGTTGAGTGCGTTGAGTTCGCGCAACCATTCGGCGACTTCGAGATCGCGCGCGTCACCGGCGGCGCGGTAGAGCGCTTCGGCTTCCTCGAAGTCCTGCAGCGCGGCCGGCGCGTCGCGGTAGCGCTCCCACGATTGCTTGCCACGATCGAAGAGCAGGTCGGCGAGCAGCACGCTCTCGCGCGGCAGCTCGCTCGCGTGTCGCAGCGCGGAGATGGCGACCTCCGTGCTGCGTTCGCCGTAGAGTTGCTCGGCCACGCGTGTGCGCCGCGGGTCTCTCGACAAGCCGTGCGCGGGCTCGGCGAGCAGGCGACCCAGCGCGGCATACAGCCGCGGGGTCGGTGCGCGCGAGAGGCCTTCGTCGAGGAGATTCAGGCCGCGCGCCACGAGCACTCGGTGGCGCAGCTCATCGCGCTCGGCGGGCGCGCGTCGGTTCACGAGGCGATCCACGACGTCGAGGCGCACGCGCTCGAGGTCGGGCGCGTGCGCCAGCATGGCCAGGGCCAGATCTTCGGCGTGGTACGGCGGCAGGCGGGCGTCGTCCTGCACGCGCGTGTTGAGCCACATCGCGAGGCCGAGCACGCTGCGCGGCCCCGGTGCCAAACGGCTCAAGAGCGTGGCGTAGGGCGAGGCCAGCGGCTGCGCGCGTTCGCCCTCGAGCGTGGCGCGCAACTCGACCGAGGGCGTGGGCGAGCCGAGCAGCGCGGCGGCCGCGAGCAAGGCCAGCGCGAGCGTGAGCCGGAGTCGCGCGTTCATGCGCTGAGCGTCCTGCGGCGCAGACACGTGGAGACCCACGCGAAGGCCGTCAGCAGCAGCAGCGCGAGTCCGAACAGGCTCGGCGTGGCGGGCGCTTCGAGAGCCAACCCGAGCAAGCCCGCGAGACTGGCCGTGCCGCGCGCGAAGGCGCAACCGGCGGCGAGCGTGATCAAACTCACGAGCAACAGGTGACGCCGCGCCGCATGCGACAACCAGGGCGAGCTGGACAGCAATGCGCGCTGCCCGAGCGACAAACGAGGCGGCTCGCGCCCGAGCACCAAGCCGTCCGTGGCGCGCAAGCGCAGCACGAGGTTGCCGCGCGCCGGAGAGAGATCCGGGAGCAGCACGCGCACGCGCCCGGCTGTGTCGACCTGCGTGCTGCCGGCCGCGCGTTCCGCGCCACGTTCCAGACTCCACGCCAGCCTGCCCGAGGACGTGAGCGGCAGAGCCGCGTCGAGCTCGAGCGGGAAGGGACCGGTGGAGCCGGCAGGCAGCTCGAAGCGCCAACCCTGATCAGCGCCCTGAGCCAGACCGACGAGCTGCGGATGCGCACTCATGCCGTAGGTCCCGGCGCGCGTGCCGCCGAGCAACAGCGCGAGCAACACGCCCGCCGCCACGGCACCGCCGAACAACTCGCCGCCGCTCCAGGCCAGCGAGGCGAGCGGGCTGTGCGACCAACGCGCGCGACGTTCGGTGTCGCGCTGACTGCCCGCCAAAAGTCCCACCAACACCACGCCCACCACCGCGACCTGCCAGCTCTCGGTGGACCACGGCGCGCCCTGCGGGAGACTGCGCTGAAGCAATCCCAGTCCCACGCCGAAGAGCAGCGTCAGCACGATCACTGCCGGGCGCAGTTGACGACGGAAGCTCGCGCCCGCCACGACCAGCACGTCCACGAGCATCACGCCGGGAACTCCGCGCTGTCCGGCGCGACGGGTGACTCGGCTCGCAACACGCGGGTGTGCGCCTCGCCGTCGAGCAAGCGCATCTCGTGGGTGGCCAGCGCGCTCAGACGCTCGGGGGCGTGCGTAGCGATGATCAGCGCGGCGCCCTCCGCGCAGCGCGCACCGAGCTCCGCGAGCAAGCTGGTGCGCAACTCGGCGTCGAGGCTGTCGAGTTGACCGTCGATCAGGATCAGCGGCGGGTCGTCGAGCAACGCTTGGGCCAGACTCAGGAGGCGGACGTGTCCGGCGGAGAGCTCGCCGATGCGACGACGCGCGACGCCCGCGAGACCGGTCTGCTGCAACACGCGCGACACGCGCTCGGTGAGCGCAGCGGTGCTGTGCAGGGTGGCGATCTCGGCCAGCGCGTCCGCCACGCGCGACGTGTCGGGCCAACGCAAGGACTCGGGCGCCCAACCCAGGGCCTGCGCTGCGCGTCGCGAACCCGTGGGCTCGCCCAGCACCTGCACGGCACCGGACGAAGGTTGCGCCACGCCGGCCAAGGTCGCGAGCAACCGTGACTTGCCGCTGCCGTGCGCGCCGCACAGCAACCAGACCTGGCGCGGCTCCACATGCAGATCCAGCCCGGCCAGCAGCGGTCGACGACCACGCCGGCGAGCTTCGGAAGAGATCGTGATCTGCCGCGCGGTGAGCAGGCTCATGCGAGCGAGTCTAGCCGATTCACACGCCACGCCCGTCTGCGTGACTGCGGCGAGTCCGCGCGCGCTCTTGCGCCCAACCCACGCGCGCTCTTGCACCCAGTCCGCGCGCGCTATTGCGCGACGAAGACCGCCGTCTGAATGTGCTTGAGCCCCTGCCCGTCGACCGTGCGCACGCCGTAGGGCCACGTGCCCGCCACCAGCTGCGGCACATCGTGCAGCACGACTTGCCACGTGTCGTCGCCCACATAGGTGCCCGGCAGCGACCACAGGTACGCGCCCGTGGGCTGGAAGAAGTAGAAGCGCACTTCCTCGACGTCAGCGAAGCCATCGGGATCCTCGACCTTCGCGCGCAGCACCAAGTCGGCGTTGCCGGGGAAGGGCTGCGGCGAGACGGTCAGCTGCGTGATCTCAGGCGCCTGGTTCACGCGCTCGACCACCACCGCGAGGTCTTCCGCCACGTGCGATGGCTGCGGCTGCAGGTTCACGAGACCTGGACCCTGCACGCTGTCGACGCCGCCGCTGAGCCACTCTCCGCTACCCGGATCGAACCAGCGCACGCTGAAGCTCGACGGGCTGCTGCCGAGGTCGAGCTGCACGCTGTCGGAGTTGGGCAAGTAGACGGCGTAGGTCTCGTCGAGCTCGGCGAAGGCCCAGGCCTCGTCGGAGATCACCAGGTCGTCGCGCGGTTCCATGTCGCGCACGGGCAGGTCACCGAAGAAGTCGAGCGCGTGCGACGTGAGCGCCCACATGTGGTCGCGACTGCGCCAGTCTTCGGCGGTCAGGTCGTTGTGCTCGAACTCGTAACCGAAGTACCACTCGGCGCCGGAACCACCCGCCATCAGGTTCGCCCAGAGCACCTTCTTGCGCGGGCCGTCGTGCCAGAAGTCGTTGACGTCGGGCACCACGCCGACTTCGGCCGGGCCGAGTTCGTCGACGCAGATCACCCACGGGCGCCCCGCCGCCGACGACAGCGTGCGCCACAACTTGGTCGTGGAGTGGGTCTCGAAGTTGTTGGCCACCTGCAGCGAAGGGCCATCGAGGACCGGCGCGCCGGAGAGCAGCGGCCCGTAGACCTCTTCCTTCTCGAAGGGGTTCGTGTGCAGCACGATCGGATGGTGGTAGGGATCGAGGGCGCGCAGGTACTCGTGCTGGTCGCGGACCTGTTCCGTGGTGCTGTCGGTCTCCTCGCCGAGGTTCCAGATCACACCTTGGTGATGCGCGAAGCGCGCCACGAGCTCGCGCATGTAGAGCTTGCGCTGGGTGCCGAGTTCGCCGCCGTCGAGGGCATTGGGGCCTTCGTCGTTCTCGCGCTCCTGGAACACGAAGTGCTGCGCGATGCCGAGCTCGTCCATGTGCTCGAAGACGATCTCCCATTGAGCCAGCTTCGACACGTCGAAGCGGTCGCGGGAGCTCTTGCTGATCCAGGGCCACACGTCGTCGCCATCACCGTCGACATTGAAGGTGAGGAAGTAGAGCGCGTTGACGCCGCTCTCGGCGAGATAGTTGAGGCCGCCGATCAGGCTGCGTCCGAGGCTGCCGCGCCACTGGGGATCACCGGAGTTCCAGTCGCTGAGGTGCGGCGCGAAGTTGTGGCTCGCGGGCGTCTGGTCGAAGCCTTCGTAGGCGAGCACGTTCTCGGGGCTGTTGGTGCCGCCCTTGAGGAACACGCGATCGCTGCCTTGGTGCACCAGGTAGTGACCTTCGCGTTCGAGGCGGCCATCGAAGCGGAAGCCGCCGTCGGCGGGAGTGCTCGTCGCGATGAAACCGGAGCCGCTCGCGCCGTCGAAGGCGGTGGGCGTGCCAGCGTTCGGGTCGAGGCTCAGCGCCACATGGTGACCTTCGCGGAAGGAGGCCTTGAAGTACCACTTGCCCGGACGGTCGGGGGAGAAGTGCGCGCGCCACACGGTGCCGCTGTCGGCGCCGGTTTCCGCTGCGTTGCCGTCGGCGGCGAAGAAGCCGGGCACGTCGTAGGCCGCGCCCGAGTCGCCGTGCACGAAGAGCACCTGCAGGCGATGGTCGAGGAAAGGATGGTCCACGTCGGTCTGTTCGGAGAGCCGCGGACCCTGGAAGTCGAGCGTGCCGCGGTGCCAGGTGCGGAACTGTCCGGAGGGCGTGCCGCCGGGCTGGCCCAGTTCGATCACGTCCACGCTCACGAAGTCGACCCCGAGAGCGCCGCTCGTGTTCTGGGCGCGCACGCGGAAGTCGAGACGACCGGCGCTGAGCGGTGTGACGCTGAGCGTGGAGCTGTCGGCGCCACTGAGCACCGCCGCCGGACCGCCGAGCTGCGTCCACTCCCAAGCCTGGATCGCCGACGCCGCCAAGTTGGTGGCCGCCAATTCGATCGCGCCGTGTTCCACCACGGCGTGGCGGTCTTCGGGCGCCTGAACCAGCGGCGCGACCGTGCCCGGCGTGACCGCCAAGCGATCGCTCGGAATCACGACCGAAGGCTGACCGGGCCCCTCGAACATGAGCTTCAAGACCACGGAGCCGCCGTTCTGGAAGTGCTCCAAGCGCACCGAGTGCCAACCCGAGCTCATGTTGAGCGTGCCGGTGTCGATCTTGGCGGCGTGCTGTGTCCAGTCGTCGATGATGAGGTTGCCGTCGACCCACAGGCGCACACCGTCGTTGCTGTAGGTGCTGAAGGTCCAGTCGCCGGGTTCATCGACGAGCACGAAGCCCGTCCAGCGCTCTGAGTAAGCGTTGTCGGGCGTGACCTGCGTGCCCGACGGCGAAGAGGCCCACGCCGTGAAGTCGATCTCAGGATCGACGCGCACTTCCACGAGCTGCACCAGATCGGTGCTGTCGAAGTACTCACCTTGGAGCCCTTGCTGCGCGTGCACGCTCAGGCTGAGCACGAATATCAAGAGGAGGGCAGGGCAAGCGCGTCGCGAGACACGCCCACGCAGGGTGGCCAGCTGGAGGTCGCGGTGCATGTGGTGTGGGGTATCAGCCTGGGGAACGCGGACAGCGCGCCTCGGCGGCGATTCGGGTGCCGCTCGAGCCCAGGTCGGGTGTGGGAGTGTCTTCGGGTGCGAGTCGGATCAGCCTATACCGAGCGTCTCATTCGCGCAAAAGACACCCGGTGGACGCAGAACGAGCACCTTCAGCGCGTGCAGCTCAGGAGGGCGTCAAGAGCCTCGCCCAGCAGTCCCGCAAGCGTTCCGCAGAGCTGGCCCAACTCCACGAGAGAGCGCGACGGCGCGCCTGCTGCAGCCGCGCCTCGCGAAAATCGCCGGGCGTCAGGGCGTCCAGCAGGGCCGAGGCGAGCACGGGCAGATCGGTGGTGTCTTCGAGCCAACTCGCCTCGCCGAGCACTTCCGGCAGCGCGCCCGCTCGCAGACCCACCACGGGCACACCCAGCGCTTGGGCGTCGACCGCGGGAAGGCAGAAGCCTTCGTGACGACCGAGTGCCAGCAAGGCGTCGGCGGCGGAGTAGGCCAAGCAGAGGTCGTCGAGACCGAGCGTTCCGCACAAGCGCACAGACTGTTCGAGCCCGGCGCGTTGGGCGCGTCGCGCGACCTCGCGAGCGGCCATGGGTGAGACGCGGCCGGCGAGCAACAAGCCCACGTCGCTGGCATCGGGATGCGCGCGCAGGGTCGTCAACAGATCGAGCGCCAAGCCCACGCCCTTGTGGGATTCGACGGGGCCGACCATCAAGGCGAAGCGCGCGTTGAGCCCGATGCGCCGACGGAAGTCCGCCAGCACCTGAGTGTCTTTCACGCGCTCGAGTCCGGGGGTGCGCGCATTCGGCACCACGTGGAGCTCGGGAGCGGAACCGCGCAGGCGCGCGCGCAGGTCGTCGGCGGTGCTCTGCGAGACCGCCACCAGCGCTTGCGCGCGACGCAGGTTGCCGGCCAGTCGCGTGCGCCCCCACATGCGTCGCGCCAAGGACACGCCGGGTGTGGCGCCGAGGAAACGCAGGTCGTGCACGGTGAGCGCCACCGGGACCGCGTTCACGCGCGGCAGCGGCAGGGCACCCAACGCGAGCACTTCGGCGCCGTGCTCGAGCGCCAGCGCATCCAAGCGCGTGCCCGCGCGCGCTCGGCGCCAAGGCGTGTCGAGACCGGGGACTTCCACGCACGGCAGATCGGGCAGCGGCGCCACGCCGGGTCGCACCATGTGCAGCAGGTCCACGTCGGGCTGCGCGTGCAGCTCGGCGCCCAGCGCGGCCAAGCGGGTCTGGGCGCCGGAAGGCAGGCCGTCGAGCATGGTCGCGTCGACGAGGACTCTCATGCGCGCCACTCGGCGTAGAGCGCGTGGACGTCGCGTCGCAGCTTCGCCAGTGAGAACTGCGCCGCGCGCGCCCGTCCCGCCGCGACGAGATCCTGCGCGACGCGCTCGTCGCCGAGCACGCGCGCGAGCGCTTCGCTGAAGGCCGCGGGTTCGTCGCCGGCGACCACGAGCGCCGCGTCGCTCACCAGCTCGTCGACCACCCCCCCGCGCGCGCTGATCAACGGCGCGCCCGCCGCCATCGCCTCGAGCGCAGGCAGACCGAAGCCTTCGAAGAGCGAAGGCATCACGACACAGGCGGCGCGCGCGTAGAGTTCGCCGAGTTCTGCGTCACTGACGAAGCCGGCGAAGCGCACGCGCCCCGCGAGGTCTGGCTGCGACGCGCGTTCACGCAGCTCGGCCTCGGCCTCGCCTTCGGGCCCGACGATCACCAAGCGCGGCGCGCCCTCCCCCGAAGCCTCGAGCCGCGCGAAGGCCTCGAGCAAGACCGCCAGGTTCTTCTTCGCGCGCAGACGTCCCACGCACAGCACCAAGCCGGGTTCGCGCGCGAGCGCCGCGTGCTCGGCGGCGTGCAGGTCGGGCGTGAGCGCGTGCGGCAACACACGCACACGCTCGGCGGCGTCGGGGTGCACGCGGCGCACGTGTTCCGCGGTGCGCTCCGACGGGCAGACCAAACGCCAGGCCAGGTTGGCCGCCAAGGTGAGCCGCAGGCGATGGCTGGCGCGTTCGTCGCCGGGGCCGGCGTCTTCTCCGGCCCAAGGGATCTCGTGGACGGTGGCGATCATCGGGCAGCGCAAGCGCATCGGCAGCGCCGCGACCGGCGAGTGGAACAGGTCGATCTTGCGCGTGCGCACCGCGCGCGGCACCACGGTTTCGCGCCACAACCACGGCGCGCCACCGCGCCCCTCCACGACCTCGACGCTGTCGTGCTCACGCCAAGGCTCTGGCACGCGGCCCGGCGCGAGGAGCACGTGTTCGTGCGTGCGTTCCGCATCGGGGTCGAGCAGCGCGTGCAACAAGGTGTGCTGCGCGCGTTCCACGCCGGTGGGCGTGGGCGTGTCGTGGATCGAGAGATCGTGAGCGACGCGCACGAGTCAGCGCTGCGCGTCGGGGCGCGCTTTGCGCTGCTGGAAGAACGGGCCGTCCAGCTCGAGCCGCTCGGACAACTCGGGGGTGTAGGCTTCGTCGCCCGGGAGGCCGTCGGGGCCGTTCCAGCCCGCCGCGCCGAAGCGGATCGGACTCGTCCAACCGAGCTCGCCATCGGTGGTGCGCACGCGCACATAGGCGTAGACCTCGCCTTGCTCCGGAACGCGCAAGGCCTCGGCGCTGAAACTCAGCTCGGCGCTCGCGCCGCTCAGCGGGCGCTCTTCCACGAGCGCGCCGTTCACGAAGAGCTCGGCGCGATCGAGCGTGCGGTCGAAGAGTTCGACTTCGAGCTGCAGACTCTCGAGACGCCCGGCTTCGCGCTGTTGCGACTGCCCCATGAGCGCGCCGTCCCATTCCATCCACAACGACATGCGCGCGGTGGACGCGAAACACAAGCGCTCGTGCAGCGCGCCGAAGACCTCGCCGCGGGAGATGTCGCGCGCCCAGGCGCCGGCGAAGGCGCCGTCGCTGCTCTGGTGATCGCTGCTCGCGATGAGGCCGAAGTGCATGCCGCCATCGAGGGCCGGGCGCACGAATCGGTTCGGGCGGGTGACGTCGATGGCGCGCGGCGCGTCGATCGCCTCGGAGGAACCGCGGTAACCCTGGAAGACTTCCACCACGCGGTCGTACTCGGGGTGGAAGCCGATCCAGTCGAGCATCGACGGGTGCCCGTCGAACATACCGGCGGGCGTGTGCGGAATCGTGATCACGTCGGCGCCGAGGAAGTGTTGCCACAGGTCGGCGGGCGTGTTCGCGTCGGCGTCTTGGCGCGCGGGGCGGTACACGTCGCGGTAGCCGACCACGGGCAGCTCGTCGGAGCCGGCGATCACGTTGCGGTGCCCGGTGATCTGATCGCTGCGTTCGTAGGCGCGCAAACTGCTCGTGCGGCCGGGCATGTCGTAGGCGTCCATCCAGGCCAGGCTGCGCCACCACTCGTAGGCGGTCATGTGTTCGAAGTGATCGGTGATGGCCACGAACTGCAGGCGGCCCACGTCGTGCGCGTAGCGGAAAGCGTCGCTGAAGGGACCGTCCATGTTCGACGAGCAGCGCGAGAGATCGGTGTGACGGTGCAAGTCGCCGAGCACGAGTTGGCGCTCGCTACCGTCGGCCAAGCTGCGACGCACCACGCGCGGTGTGTCGGCCGGGCTCGCGGCGCGCACCGGCGGCAGCGGCTCGAAAGCTGTGGTGTCGAAGGCTGCGCGCGTTTCGCCCACGCGCAAGAAGCCCGTGTTCAGGTCGGTGGACTGCGTGGTGATCGGATGGAAGAACCAAGCCGGGTCGTCGGTGGCGCGCGGTTCGCGGCCGTCGCCCACCGCGGCCCAACCGAGCCCGCCGCGATGGTTCTGGGCCACGGCGATGGCGGCGTCGCTGCGGCCGAGTGTGTCGGGGAAGGCTGCCTGATGACGGTCGACACCGCCGCCCCAACGCGTGCCGTCGAAGGTGGACACGTAGGTGCGCCAGTGCGAGCTGCGCCACCCCACGCCGCCACCGCCGAGTGAGTCGACGCGATCGCGGAACTCGGGATCGGAGGGGTCGCTGCGTTCGGGCGGCAGGTCGTGACCGCGGAAGAACATCAGCAAGTTGCCGCCGCCGTCCACGCGCAGCACGGGTTTCTCCACGCTGTCGCGCAGCCGCTCGCCGATGTCTTGCATGAACGGGACCTTCAAGCGCGCGCGACGATCGCCTTGCACCACCACCACCTCGGTGGTGCGCCCCACGTGCAACGCGCGCTCCACCTTGTTGTGCGAGCCTTCGCGCCCCCACTGTTCGTCGGAGGCGACTTCGTAGGCGACGTAGAGACGCTCGCCGTGCGCGACCACTGAAGGGTGCGCCTCGAAGCGCGCGGTGTCGGTGACGCGATGTCGCGCTTCGAGTTGCAAGCTGCCGTCGTCGCGGGCGCTGAGGCGCGCGAGCAACACGTCGTAGTCGCCGTCGACGGCGGCGTCCCAGACCACGGCGAAGCGGCCGTCGCCCGTGGCCGCGACGTCGGGCGCCCAGTTGCCGTGCGGGCGCGCACCGAGTTCGAGTTCGTCGCCCCACTCACCGTTCTGGAACAAGCGCGCGCGCAAGCCGAGACCTTGCACCGTGGAGTGCTGCCACACGAGCAGCAGCCGCCCGGACGAGTCGGCGGCGAGCACCGGGTCGAGCGCTTTGGCGCCCGCGCCGCCTGCGAGTGCGATCGGCTCACCGGGCTCGCCCAGACCGTCGCGTCCGGCGCCCTTGGGAAGCCGCGACTCGCGCAAGACCCAGCCGTCGCTGCGTTGCTCGCTCCACACGAGGTGCAGCGTCTGCTCGGCGTCGGCGGCGAGCGCCACACCCAGCACGTGCGAGCTCGCGCGATGCACCACCACCGGCTCGGGCTGCGCGGGGAAGGCGTCCTGAAAGCGGTGCGGCATGATCTCGAGACGGTCGCCCTCGGGACTCCACGCGCGCCACGCGAGCCACATGCCGTGGTCGCCGCGCAGAGCGATGGCCGGGTCGTCGCGCGCGGCGAGGTCACCGGGGTCGGGGCCGGGCGGCACGAAGTTCGCGATCGCCGCCGGGACCTCGCGCGTGGGCGGAGCGTCGTCACCACAGGCGGTGAGCGCGCCGAGCAGGGCGAACAGGAGCGAGGCGATCACGCGTGGGTGCATGCGGGCGAGTCTACGAAAGGGTGGCGGCATACACGCGCTGCAGACCGTCGGCGTGGGCCGCCCAAGTGAACGCGGCGCTCACGCGCGGGCCGGCCGCGGCGAGTTCGGCGCGACGTTCGTCGTCGCAGAGTGCGCGTTGCAGCTCGCGAGCCAGCGCGTCGGGGTCGCGCGGATCCACCAACTGCAGGGCCTCGCCCGCGAGGTCGGCCATGGGCGTGTCGTGTGAACTCAGCACCACGCAAGCTTGTGCCAGCGCCTCGAAGACGGGCAAACCGAAGCCTTCGGCGAAGCTCGGATAGGCCACGACCTGCGCGCGACGCAACAAGGCGCCCCAGTCGGCGTCGCTCACGGCCCCCACACTCGCCACGCGACCGTCGCGCCGCGCGAGACGGCGCTCGAGTTCGCGGCACCCCCAACCGACGCCGCCCACCAACAACAAGCGCGCGTGCAGGGCGGCGGGCAGCCGCTCGAAGGCGGACAGCAGCGCGAGCTGGTTCTTGCGCGGCTCGCGCGTGCCGGGCACGAGCACGAGCGCTTGATCGTGGCTGAGTTCGAGGCCGGCCTGCGCGACCAGCTGAGCGACACGCTGGTCTTCATCCGGGAGCGTGTCGAGCGAGAGATGGTCGCAACCGAGCGGCAACACGTGCACGCGATCGGCGGGCGCGACGTCGAAGCGCAACACCGCGTCGGCGACGCGTTCGCAGGGCACGATCACGGTGTGCGCGGCGGCGGCACGTGCACGCACGCGGGGTTCCACGCGCGCGGCGAAACCCGGGTCGTGCCACTCGCGCGATTCGAGGTACACGAGGTCGTAGATCGTGAGCACCTCGGGCGCGCGTCGCACGGGCGCGAACACGAGGTCGGTGTGGTGGAACAGGTCCACCTTGCCCAGCACGCTCTCGACGTCGAAACCGAGGGGCGCGAGCGCGTGTTGCAAGCGCGCGGGTAAGCGCGGGGCCCGCAGACTCTGCGCCACGTTCGCGGGCAACTCGAGGCCCGGTGTCGTGCGTCGCCAGCTCGCGCCGTAGCAGCGCAGCTCGAGATCGGTGCGCCCACCGAGCGCGCGCAGACTCTCGCGCACCACGCGCCCGAAACCGGTGTGGCCGAAGAGCGCCGGACGCGCGTCGATCCCGACGATCACTCGGGCGCCCCCTCTTCGGTGCCGAGGTCCACGGGCAACACGCCCGCCGCGAACACACCGGCGACTCCCAGAGCGAGCGCAGCGCCGAGCCGCAACAGGTGCTGGCTCTCGTCGAGCAGCGGCACGAGCCACCAAGCCGCAGCAGCCGCCAGCCCCGCGGCGAGCAGCGGTCGTGTCCAGTTGGCGAAGCCCGCCGAGAGCCCCGTGAGACGGCGTCCCGCCAAGGCAGCGCCGACCAACACGAGCAGCTCCGTGAGCACCGTGGTGACGGCCGCGCCGAGCATCCCGTGCTCAGGGATCAGCACCCAGTTCGCGATCACGTTGAAGGCCGCCGCCGTGACCGACACCCACATCATGGTGCGCTGGTGACCCGCGGCCAGCAGCAGCAGCACGTGCGGGTAGGTGCAGAACACGAGGCCGATGGCGAGCGACAAGGTGGCGAGCGTGGGCGCGGCGTCGAGGAAGGGGGCCTCGAACACGATGGCCATCACGTCGCGTGCGACCACGGGCAGGGTGGCGGCCACGCACAGACCGAAAGCCGCCAGGGTCGCGAGCGAGCGTCCGAAGAACGGACGCAGTGCTTCGGCGCCTCGCTCCCAGAGTCGCGCATAGATCGGGTAGAGCACGTTGCTCACCAACACGGGCACCATGAGCGCGAAGGTCATCACGCTGTAGGCCGCCTTGTAATGACCGGTGGCGACTTCACCCACGAGCGGACGCAGCATGAGCGCGTCGATGTAGAAGTACACGGAGGCCATGGTGAGCGAGACCCCCGCGGGCCACGACTCCTTCCACAGCGCGCGCAGGCTCGACGGGTCGGGCTTCAGCTCCACGCTCACGAGCGGCTTGGCCCAACGCCAACTCAACAGCGCGTTCGTGGCGATGCCCAGTCCGAAGGCAGCGATGTAGAGCGCGGGTTCCACCACGCCGGCGAAGGCCATCGCCAAGGTGCCCAGCAACCACACGCTCTGACCCAGCGCGCTGGCGAGCACCGCGGGGCCGAAGCGCATGTCCACGTGAAAGATCACGTTGGCGGCGGCTGGCGCGTGCGCGAGCAACAAGGGTGCAGCCAGAGCGAGCAACAGGAAGCGCGCGCTGCTGCCTTCGCCGAACCAGGCCACTGCCACCAGCACGAGCACGCCCGCCGTGGCGAGCAATGCCTTGGTCGTGACCAGCATGCCGATGAGTGAACCGGCTTCGCTGCGTCGCCGACTCGACTCGCGGATCACCACCGTGCCCGTGCCGAAGTCGAGCACGTTGTTGAGCAACTGCCAGAGCGTGTGGTGGAAGGCGAAGATGCCGAAGAGTTCGCCGCTCATCGTGCGTGGCAACACCAAGGCTGTGATGACGAAGGCCAACGCCGAGGTGTAGAGTCGTCCAGCGATCTGCCCGAGGGCATTGCGCGAGACCCGCCGCGACAGGCTCATCGCGACCGCCCCCATCGCTCGCACCGCTGCCCGCCCCCGCCGCCACTCCGACGCTCCTCTCGGGAGACCGCGCCATGCTCGCCGTGCTGCTCGCCGCCGGAGCGGGGCGTCGCTTGGGTGGCCCCAAGGCCTTGCTCGACCTGGCTGGGCAGAGCGCGCTGGACCGCTGCTGCTGCACCTTGCTCGACGCCGGTGTCACACAGGTCCGCGTGGTTCTCGGCGCGTCCGACGGCGAGGTCCGCGCCGCCCACAGCGCGCTGCCCGTGGACTTCGTGTCCTGCTCCGACTGGGAGCGCGGACAGACCGCCTCGCTGCAAGCGGGGCTGCGCGCCGGCGCGATTCCGTCGACAGGATTCCTGCTGCACACCGTGGATCACCCGCTGGTGCGTAGCGAGCAGGTGCGCCGCCTGCTGGAGAGCTTCGCCACGCGCCCGCCCGGCACAAAGATCGTGGTGCCGAGCGTGGCGCAGCGCCGCGGTCATCCCGCGCTCTTCGCGCGCGAGTTGGCCGACGAGTTCTTGGCTCTCGGAGTCGACGAAGCTGCGCATCGCGTGGTGCGAGCCGACGCAACGCGCGTGACACACGTGCTCTTCGACGACCCCTGGCTGATCCGCGACCTCGACACCCCCGACGACCTCGCCGCAGCCATCGCGGCGCTCGAGGAAATCTAGGCGACCGCGGCGACCGCTGATTCGGCAACCGCTGATCTCACTGACCTCAGCGATCTCAGCCGAGAAGACCTCAGCCGACGAGCAGGACCTCGACACGGTTCCGGATCTCATCGCGCACCGAGCGGAAGGCCTTCTTGACCTCCGCGTCGCTGCCCGACGTGGCGGCCGGATCATTCAGCGGCCAGTGGATCTGGGTGACCTTCTTCTTGAGCGTCTTGGGCAGCACGTCGGCGTCGGAGCTGAGCGTGATGACCGTGTCGATCTTGTTCATCGGCACAGCATCGAAGGCTCGGACATCTTGTGAGGAGATGTCGATTCCGACCTCTTCCATCACGTCGACGGCGTACTTGCTGATGCCCTTGGGCTTCTCACCAGCGCTGTAAATGTTCACGGTGCCGCCCGCCATCTGGCGGGCGAAGCCCTCAGCCATCTGGCTGCGGCATTCGTTTCCGTTGCACACGAATAGGAAGTTCTTGGCTTTGGCCATGCAGTGCTGCTCCCGCTGAAAACTCGCTGAAATGCGAGCAATAAGGCGTTCCACACTTTACCAAGTTGGGCGCTGAGCCACCAGGGCCGCGGGGGGCTCAGTGAGAGTCTTCGGGATCGGCCTCATCGGGCTCGCCCAGCAGCATCCGCACCGCGCTGCGAACAGGGCTCGTGACCATGTCGAAGGGGATGGCCAGCACCCGCGGGCGCTCCAGCGTGCCCTCCACCCGCAGGTTGACGAGCAGGGAGCGCTGGATCGCCTCGAGCAAGCGGCCGAGCAATCCCAGGGGGACGGCGGGGACCATTTGGAGGTCGAGGTGGCCATCCCAGCCCACGGAGCCGGTGCCTTCGAGCGTGAACAAATCCGAGACCAGGCGCATGGCGTCCACCGAAATGCGGTCGGGGAACAGAGACAGACTCGCCTCCGCGCTGTGACGCCCGCTCGGCTGACGACTCTTGAGCGGCAGCGCCAGCAAGATCGCCTCGAGCAGCGGCGTGTCCCACAAACTGCCGGCGCGCACGGAGAAGCGCGCATCGCCGCCGAAGGTCTCGGGAACACCGGCGGTGCCGCGCAAGCGCAGCGACCCTTGCAACCAACCTGCGATGTTGTGGATGGCGTGACCGTTCGCCGCCATCTCGCGGTGCAACTCACCGATGTCGACGTCTTCGACGCGCAGCTCCAAGTCGAAGTCGTTGAGCGCGCCGCTGATCGTGCAGTTGCCGGCCACGATGCCCGAGGCCAGACGTCCGCTCACCTCGGGGAAGATGAGTTGGTCTTCAGTGGCTTCGAAGCTGCCGACCACGCTGTCGAAGTGCAACTCACCGAGCTCGGTCCCGAAACGCACGTCGAGGATGTGAAAGCCGCCGCGCCCCTCCACCTTGGGCAAGGTGTGGCCCTCTTCGAAGAGCATGCTGAGCTGCAACTCGAAACGCCCGCCGTCGCGACAACGCAGCTCCCGCGTGGTGCGATAGGACGGCAACAACTCCAGGAACTCCTCGCGGAAGTTGGCGTCGCGCACGTCGAGGGTGAGCGCGAGCGCACCGGCGCGGTCGTGCAGCGACACGATCGCCGTGCCGCCGGCGAAGTCGACCTCGGCCTTGTCCACGGTGCCGACACCTCCCGACACCGCGAAGGGGATCGACTTCGGGTGCAGGTCGAAACCGAGCAGAGGGATCGAGAGCTGCGCGTCGCGCAAGGTGCCTGTGACCACCGGCAGGCCGTCGGCCCCCATCACGACCACGAGGTCGAGCAACCCGTGCGGCGCGAGCTCGCGACCGAGTTGCTCACCGTTCTCGGGCTCGAGCCGCACGAGCGCGGGGCTGATCGGGAAGCCGCGCGCTTCCACGCGATCGATACCGCCGGTGTACCCGAACTCGATGTGCGCTTCGCCCTCCTCCAGCCCGCCGGCGGCGATCAGCAACGAGCGCCGCCCGGCGCGGCGCACGCCGCGGGCTGCGTCGCCGGTCTGAACGCGCAGCAGCGTGTTGTGACCGTTGTCGAGCACGCGCACATTGGTGCGCGGGAAACGGTCGAGCGCTTCGCCTTCGGCGTGGACGAGCACGTCGAGGTCGTCGAAGGTCATCGTGGGCGTGGGCAGCGGCGGTGCGTCGGGATCACCCGGCGGCAGCGACGCCTCGATGCGTTCGATGAGCGCGCCGATGGCCCGCGCCAGGATGAGGTCCTCGCCGTCCCAGGAGAGCAGCGCTTGACCGCCGCGCCCGCGCAAGCCGGTCACACCGAAGCTCGTGCTGCCGTCCCACTCCCATTCCATGGCGAGGTCGATGAAGAGCTCATCCACGTGAGCGACGCGCTCGCCACTCACCGGGTCGTGCAGCGAGATCTCGGTGAGCACCGCGTACTCGAAGGGTTCGATGTGCAGACTGCCGAAGTCGAGCAACTCGTGCAGCGCGGTGGTCTGGAGTTCGTCGCGCACGAGTTGCGTGAGCTGGCGGTCCACGGCGAGGTAACCGGCGGAGAGCAGCAAGGCCAACAGCGCGAAGAGCACCGCGAGGCGCGTCACCAGAACCAGCCTCCGGGCGCGTGGAACAGGTAGTGCTGGCGTTCCTCTTCGGAGGGACGCAGTGCGCGACGACCGAGTTCGCCGTAGCCGGGCAGGTAGAAGCCGTCGGCGACACCGAACTTGAGTTGTGCCGACGAGAGCTTGGCGGGCAGCGCAGGGTTGTCGTCGGCGAGTCGGCGGAAGGAGCAGTCGGCGTAGTCCTCCTCGCCCAGCGTGGTCCAGCGCCAACGCAAGCGCAGGAAGGCGGGCTCGAAGGCCTGCTCGGGGTCTTCGTCGAAGAAGAGATCGAAGGCGCGACGACTCCACGCGCGCACCTCCAGCGAACCGGCGAGCTGGTTGCGACCGTGCCAGACCTCGGCCGGCCTCAACTCGCGCACGCGCTGCGCCGCGTGATCACCCACGTCGAGCTTCAGATCCGACTGCCGCAGACGCAGATCGCCGTCGCGGCTGCGCGTGACCTCGAGCTGCATGTGAACCGTGCGCTGCGTGCGCCCGGCGACCTCGTTGAGGTAAGCGCCCTGGCAACGCAGGCGGAAGGTCGTGCCCTCGAACTCGGCTTCCCAGGCTTTGTTGGCGCCCGCGAAGTTGAGCTCGACCGGGGCATAATAGCGACGCGCCTCACCGCCGGCGCAGGCGGTCAGCGACATGGCGATCAGGCAAGCGAGGACTGCGCGGCACGACATGCAGACATTCCAGCGGGGCAGCGACACGCGCGGACGAGACAGATGGCCAGGATAACCACGGAGTGCCTCCTGATCGGCCGGCTTCCCGAGTCGCCCGCGCTGCTGCGTCTGGCACGCGCTTGCGAGGCCGCAGGCTTGAACGTGCGCCGGGTCGACGTGGCAGGTGCGCTGCCGGCGCGCGTCGATCGCCCCGACACCGGCCCGCCGCCCGCGCGCTTCCTGCGCCTTCCCTCGGGCACACCGCCACAGGAACTCGCAGCGCTGCTCGCCACTCGCGACGCAGAACGCGGCCCGCCCGGCGTGTGGCTCGACGCGCCCGAGCACGTGGCCCGCGCTCAGCACAAGGCGCGTCAACTCGCGTGCCTGGCGGCGGCGGGCTTGCCCGTGCCCCCCACGCTGCTCGTCGGGCGCGACGGGCGCGTGCCGGAGGGCGAGTTGCCCGGTGAGAAGCTCGTGCTGAAACCCGTGTTCGGCGCGGCCGGGCGGGGCGTCGAGGTGGCCTTGCCGCGCGCCGAGGCACTGCGTCGCGCCGCGGACTTCGCGCGTCTCTCCACGCCCGTGCTCGTGCAACCGTGGTTGGGCGGCGGCGTGGATCGACGCGTGTTCCTGGTCGACGGCGAGTGCGTGGCCGGCATGGAGCGTCGACCCCACGCAGCCGACGGACGCGGCAACGCAGCGCGCGGCGCCGACACCGCGAACTGGCGCCCCGACGACGCCCAGCTCGAACTCGCGCGCCGCGCAGCCAGCGCACTCGGCCTCGCCATCGCTGGCGTCGACCTGCTGGAGAGCGACACGGGACCGGTGGTTCTGGAGGTCAACGCCTGCCCTGGCTTCGCGGCGCTCGAAGCCTGCAGCGGCGTGGACGTAGCCGGCGCCTTGGCCGCCGCGCTGCGGCGCCGCGTCGCTCCGGTTTGATCCGTCGGCCCGCGACCTTCATCCTGGCTGACTTCGATCACGACTCGGGGAAGGGACCATGACGCTCACCGCGCTGATCAGCGACATCCACGGCAACCTGCCGGCGCTGGATGCCGTGCTGACGGACGCCCGCGAGCGCGGCGCCGAGCGCTACTGGTGCCTCGGCGACGTGGTCGGCTACGGCGCGCAACCCGCCGAGTGCCTCGACATCGTGCGCGAGTTGAACGCGAGCATGATCCGCGGCAACCACGAGGAAGCCGTGCTGCGCGGGCCGCTGGGTTTCAACCCGCTCGCCAGCCAAGCGATCCGCTGGACGCGCGACATGCTCGAAGACCACCGCGACTCGCTCGACTACATCAACTCGCTCGGCGTGCGCATCGACCACAGCGAGGCCGTGTTGGTGCACGGTTCCCCCGCGCAACCCATCGACGAGTACTTGTTCCGCGAAGACACACTCGACCACCTGCCGCGCGACCGCGACTTCTCACCCAAACTCGCGCGCTGTTTCCAACTCATCGACCGCCCGTGTTTCGTGGGACACACGCACGTGCCCGGCGTGATCGACGAAGGCCTCACGTGGGTGGAGCCGGCCGACGTGGCCAATGTGTACGACACGCACTCGCGACCGTGCATCATCAACGTGGGCAGCACCGGCCAGCCGCGCGACGGTGATCTGCGCGCCAGCTACGCACTCTTCGACGGACGCAGCGTGACCTTCCGCCGCGTCGACTACGACGTGCACGCCGCCGCCGCGTTGATCTTCGCCGCCGACGGGCTGCCCGACCGTCTCGGACAGCGCTTGCTCGAAGGCTGGTGAGTCCAGGCGTCGCGTGCGCGTCGCACCACGCGCCGCGAACAGCCACGCCGCGTTGACCCGCGCGCCACCCTCACACGTGGTACCGAGCGTTCGCACCGGGGCCCGCACCGGGGCCCGCACCGGGGCCCGCACCGGGGCCCGTACTAGGGCCCGTACTAGGGCGCGAGCAGCAGCTCCACGCCGTCGCCGGACGCGCGCAGCAACACGGCGCCGTGCCGTCGCGCGCGCTTCACGGGATCGCGTTGCGCGCACGGCTCCCACTGGATGATGCCCGCGCGGTGGGCGTGAGCCAGCGCCAACTGCGCGGGGTCGTCGGCATCGGGTTCGGGGCCGGCGAGCACGCGCCAGTAGGCGGCCAGGCCGCCGTCGCGTTGCAACACGGCGTCGAGCAACTCGAGCGACGGAGCGGGCTCGCCGATCACGAGACCGCCTGCGAGTTGCGGCAGGAAGTCGAGCGCGCGCGCGGCACCGGCGGGGGCGTCGAAGCCCTTGCCGGGCGTCCAAGTGAGGCGCTTGAGGGGTTGCGCCGCCCCCACGAGCATCCCCTCACGCAGGGCGCCCGCCTCCCCGTTGCGCAGCGCGATCGCCGCGCTCTCGGGGATCAACTGTTCGAGTCGGGGCGTGCGCGCTTTGGTGACGGGTTCCAGCGAGTGCAACTCGCTCACGGTGCGGAACGAGGTCTTCACGAAGCTCGGCCAAGCGCCGCCGAGCTTGGCCCGCTGACGCAACCATGCGCGCGTTTCGCGGTGCCCTGCGTTGCCGGTGCCGATCGGGCCGTCGTGGACTTCGTGGCGCGCGCCGACCATCTCCCGAGCGCGCGCGGCGCGCGCATGCACGCTGGCAGCGCGAGCCGCGAGGTGATCGCGATCCGCCTTGGTTTCCAGCCGCAACCGACGGCCGCGTTGCGCCCAGGCTCGCTGCGCGTCGTGCAGCACCGCCCCCACGCCGTAGTCGTCCACGATGCACTCGAGGCCGCGCTCGTCGAGGTCATCGGGGGCAGCGGCGAGCGCGTCGGCCAGCAGTCGCAAGTAGGCCGCGTCGAGCAGCGCGTTCTTCGAGTAGCGATCGAACAAGTGGTTGGAGACCGGGCGCGCGATCACGATCAGGCCTTGCGCGCGCAAAGCGGCGAGTTGCTCGCCGAGGCGCTCCCAGCCGCCGTCGGTGCGACCCGATTTGGTCTCCACGTGTCCCACCAGCCGCGCGACCTCGCCCTGCAATTCGATCGGGAGCAACGCGAGGCCCAGGATCGTGGTGCCCAGCACTTCGCCCGTGCCGGTCTCGTCGGCGCCGGCGAAGTACCCCACGGCGGCGCCCGTCCGCGGCGCTGCCACGGGGGTCGGCGCGCGAGCGGGCGCCTCCCCGAGCAGCTCGCCGACGGAGGCCTCGAGCAGCAGACCTTCGGCGTCGCCCTCACGCGCGGTGCTGACCAGCTTGCCCGAGGTGTAGAGCGTGAAGATCGAACGCCCGTCGGTGCGGACCTCGAAGGCGATGTACTTGTTCTTCGGGTTCTTGGTGAGCGCGTGACCGCGCGCGGTGAACACGCGTTCGAGGTCGGCACGCTTGCCGGGCGGAGTCTTGCGCGTGGTGGGACGATTCACGCGCGCACGCTGCCATGCGCGCGCGGAGGCTTCAAGCGCGCGGCGCTGAGCCGTGCGTCAGGGCGCCTGGATCAACATCCCGTTGCTCGCCGCCCAACCGACACCCGCCGTGGAGTCGGCGATCCAGAACTGCGCGTAGAGCTCGAAGCCGCGTGGGATGTCACCGGGCCACAACGCGCTCAAGTGGATCTCGCCGCTGGGGTCGGTGGGCACGGCCATCGAGATGCTGTCGGGCGTGGGCACCAGCGTGCCGGTCTTGAAACTCTGACCGAGCGCGCCGAAGCCGAGGATCAGGAAGGCCATACTGCCGGGCGCGGCGTTCGTGAGCGACGCGTGGATCAGGTTGAAGTCGATGATCACGCCGTCGCCGGTGAGGACGGGTTCGCCGAGCGAGCCGCCGAGGCCGTCGCCGAGCCCGATCCAGGCGTCTTCGGGGAACAACGAGGTGTGGACCTCACTGTCGAAGCCATCGCCGGGGCGCAGCACGTGCAAGCGTGCGTCTTCCAGCGCCGCCGACTGACGCGGGCCGACCGAGGTGCCCGGTTCCGCCACGTAAGTCGAGGTGGCGGTGCTCGTGACGCCGAAGGTGTCGATCAGCACGGCGGAGCGCGGCGTCTCACCGTTCACGGGCAACACGAGCAGCGTGTCGGCTTCGGAGGTGCGCACGCGCACGCCCTCGTCGAGCAGGATCGCCAGGAAGTGCGGACTCTGACTCAGCGCGTACTGCACGCCGCCCACAGTGGATTCACGCGCGGGCAGGAACTTCCACGTGTGCGGGCTGACGATGGTGCGCAGCAGCATGTTCTGTCCGTCCACGACCTGCAGCGCGCCCAAGAAGTGCGAGTTCGAGCCGAGCGGGAAGAGCGTGCGCACGTCACCGAGCTTGGCCGACTCGGTGCTCTGCCCCTGCACATTGAGCGTGGCGAAGATCGGGTCGGAGATCGGCGGGCCCTGGAGCACCGCGCTCGGCGCGCGCGCCAGCACAGCGCGAGTCGTGAGGTCGACGCGGTAACCCTCCACCATGGAGAGCAAGCGCAAGTCGGACACGGTGGGCGGCACGCCGGGTTCCAGCTTGATGCGCGACTCGGGCAGGTCGTGCAGCAAGGTGACGGAACCCTCGCCGATCACTTCGGCCTGCATGTTCGGCTCGATGCACAAGCCCGTGCGGCGATCGACGCCGATACCGAGCACGTCGATCTGCAGCTCCTGTTCGGCGCGCGCGACGAGCACAGGCAATCGCCCGAGGCGACCGAGCAAGGTGAACTTCTCGTCGACGAGGATGCCGGGGAGCACGTCCAGCAACGGAGAGGTGAAGGCCACGCGCGGATCGAAGGCATCGACCAGGGCGTCGCGCGCATCGAGGTCACCGTTGCTCGCGTCGTAGGCCACGCCGCCGAGCAACTGCGCGCCGCTCCCGCTGGCGCCGAGCACGCCGCCCTCGGAGTAGAAGAACTCGAGCGCGAGTTCGACGAGCGTGCCGCCCCAGTGTCCGAGCTGCAGCGGCAGTGACTCGTCGGCGATCCAGACGATGTCGGCGAGTGTGAGCGTGTTGAAGATCGCGAGGTTGTCCGCCTCGACGCCGAACACCGGCAAGTTCAGCACGGTCGTCGCGCCTTGGTTCAGGAAGCTCGTGACGATGCTGCCGCCCGAACCGCCGACCGAGAGCACGACAACGGTGGGCTCGGGCCCGGCCTTGTCGAGCGCCCACTGCACCAAGCCCGTTTCCCAATCGCCCTCGGCGAAGTCACCGCCTCCCTCCAAGCACAAGAATCCTTGCGCGGAAACCGGCAGCGACAAGAACGCGATGACGGCGAGGCTCGCCAACGCGCCACGCAGACGCGAGAGTTCGATCATGGAGGGCACTTGACGGCCGGAGCTGCGCCGCCGCATGGGGTGAAGGGAGGCGCACCCGCGGGGGAGACCGCTGAGAGAGGGTGCGCGAGCGGCAGTCTATCACCGCTTCTGTGAGTGCGGGACGAGCGCGGAGCAAAGACCCGAGCAAAGCGCGGCCCAGCCAAGCTCCGAGCGGCTCAGGCGGCGACGCGGGTCCGGCGCCGCAGGTCCCAGATCTTGGCGAGCGGCCCCACGATGGCCAGCGCGAAGATCGGCGGAGCAGCCAGCAGAGGGCGCAGGATCGGCCAATGCACCTCGTCGGCCAGGCGGATCGCGCACTCCACCAGGGCGATGATCAGCACCACGCGCACTCGATCGCCGCGCGCCTTCACCACGGTCTTCGGGTCGGTGAGCATGAAGAAGGTGAACAGGATGCCGACCGGGCCGGTGATCGGCGCGAGCTCGCCACGGAAGGGCACGTCGAGCAACCAGGCGCGAAAGCCGGCGAGCACCACGAAGGCCAGCGCGTAGCTGAGCGAGATGTGCAACAGCCGCGCCTTGCCCGCGATGAAGAAGCCCAAGCTGATCAACACCGCCGACACCCACAGCTGGTTGCCCCATTGGTGACTGAGCAGCGCCACCGAACCGGGCGCGACCAAGAGCAACACGGAGAAGGAGAGGTTGGTCGGGTTCCAGAGATGTTGGCCGCGGTAGCGCAGCGCGAACTTGGAGGCGATCGCGATGAGCGGGCCGAGCATGAAGGGCCACAGCAAACCGGCCGCGGGCTTGGTGAGCACGACCACGGAGTTGCCCGTGATGTAGGCCGAGATCGTGTTGCCGCGTCGTCCGGCGAAGAGCCAGGAGAAGACCCACTCGGCGACGAGTGACACGCCGAGTGCGAGGGCCAGGCGTTCGTAGCCGCCGAGCGTGTCGAAGAGTTCTTCGCCCGCCACGACGATCAGCGTGAGCAGACCCGCGAACAACCACGGCGGCGTGGTGCGAGCGAAGCGCGCGAAGACGCCGTGCGGTTCTGGCGGCGCGTTGTCGCTCACGCCTCGGGCTCCGTGATGAGGTGTTCCCGGTCGACGTCGAGCGACGCGAGCACTTGCACCTGACCCGACGGCCAGCGGATCTCCACGCGCTCCACGCTGGTGGCCGCTCCGAGCCCCACGAGTTGACGCCGCTCGTTCTGCGCCGCGAAGCCCATGCCGCCGTCGACCACGCGCGTGTGCCAACGTCCGTCGGCGAGCACGCGCAACTCGGCGCCGATCGCGCTGCGGTTGCTCGCGCTGCCACTGAGACGCAGCGCGATCCAGTGGTTCTCGGCGGGCGGCGTGCTGCGGTACACGAGCAGCGGGCCGCGTTGATTCGCGACGATCACGTCGAGCGCGCCGCGGCCCGAGAGATCCGCGAGCGCCACGGCGCGGCCGTCGAAGGAATCGCTCAGCCCGACTTGCGCCGCCACGTCGACGAAGCGATCGCGACCCAGGTTGTGCAACACGCGCGAGCGCTGGAAACCCGAGAGGCTGCGCGTGCCCATGGCGGGCCAGTTCTGCGCGTCGGTGAACAAGCCGCCCGTGCCGGCCGCGACCTTGCCCATGCCGTACCAGTAGTCGGGCGCCGGCGCGGGATCGCCCGACACGAAGCCGTTGGCCACGAAGAGGTCTTGCAGACCGTCGTTGTCCAGGTCGCCGAACTGCGCGCCCCAGGCCCAGCCGCAGTCGGCGAGCACGCGCACGCCGTCGGCGATGTTGCTGAAGCCGCGCCCGTCGGCGAGCGCGTTCACGCGCAGGTTGTTGCCTTGGAACAGGTAACCCGGCTCACTGATGTTCGTGACGTAGACGTCGAAGCTGCCGCTGTTGTCCACGTCGCCCAGAGCCACGCACATGCCGCTCTTGCTGTCGTCGGCCAGGCTCGACTCGCTGCTGAGCTGGAAGTGTCCGGCGCCGTCGTTGAGGTAGAGCTCTTCGGGGCCGTAGTCGTTGGCGCAGTAGAGGTCGGTGTCGCCATCGCCATCGAGGTCGGCGGCGGCGGCGGCCATGGTCCAGCGCGTGCTCGTGAGACCCGCCGAGGCGGTGACGTCTTCGAAGCGACCGTCGCCCAAGTTGCGGAAGAGCAGGTTGTTGCCGCCGTTGCTCGAGAACTCGAAGGAGTCCTGCATGATCTCGGTGGTGTCGAGGTCCCACAGGTCGTGCGATTCGTGGAAGTAGTTGGGCACGAAGAGGTCCACGCGGCCGTCGTGGTCGGCGTCGAACCAGGTGGCGCCGCTGGCGTTGGTCCAGGCGGGCAAGCCTGAACCGGCGCTCACGTCGGTGAAGCGCAACGCTGCGTTCACGCCGCGTTCGCTGTCGTTGCGCAGCAGGCGCGGGCGGCCCCACTTGGCGAGGAACAGGTCTTCGTCGCCGTCGTTGTCCATGTCGGCCCAGACCGAGTGCGTGGACACGCCGCTGCCGGGCTCGTTGAGGTGCGCGAGGCCGGCTTCGTCGGCGCGATCCTCGAAGCGGCCGTCGGCGCGCTGCACGAAGAGCGCGTTGGCCGTGCCTTGGCGCGAGCTCGTGACGTAGAGGTCGGGGCGGCCGTCGTTGTTCACGTCGCAGACCGACACGGCCGCGCCGGTGCCCGCCACGTGCGGCTCCACGCCGGCGAGACGCGGGTCCAAACTGGCCTGCTGGTGCGTGAAGTCGAGGCCGAGTTCCGCGGACACCTCGCGCAGCACGAAGGGCGCGTCGCCCAACTCGACCGGCGCGTGATCACTCTGATCCAACCACCACGCCGAGGCGAGCAGCGCCGCGAACACGACTTGCGCGAGCGCAGCGCGCCATGCGGGCGTGTTCGCAGAACGGAGGGCGACGGGCGAAGACATACGCAGCCAATCTATCACGCGCGCCCTGCGTCACGCGCTTCACGATGGCGAGCTGTGTGTCGACGTGGAAACGCCGCCGTGACTCATCTACGCTGAGCCCCACCCGAGGATGCTCGCCATGATCGACACGTCTCAACTGCCCCACTTGCTGCGCCTGGTCGACGACCCGTCGCCGAACGTGCGCAAAACCGTGGCCGAGGCGCTGGCCTCCTTCGGTGAAGGCCTCGACGCCGCCCTCGACGACCTCGACCCGCCGCCCAGCGCCGACAGCGTGCAAGCCGCGCTGGTCGCCGCCGAGAACGCGCGCACGATCACCGAGAGTGACCCCGAGACCTCGGCCGAGCCCGAGTTCGAAGTCGGTCAACTCGTCACGCACCGCAGCTACGGCTATCGCGGTGTGGTCGTCGCGGTGGACACCGAGTGCCGCGCTGACGAAGCGTGGTACGGCGCCAACAAGTCCAAACCGCCGCGTGACCAACCCTGGTACCACGTGCTCGTGCACGACTCGGATCAGGTGACCTACGCCGCGCAGTCGAGCCTCAGCGCCGACACCTCGGCCGAGAACGTGTCGCACCCGCTGCTCGAGCAGTTCTTCGACGAGGTCGGCGAAGGTCTCTACCTGCGCAACAGTCGCGAGTGGCCGGGCTGGGACCAGCGCACGAGCTGAGTCGCGCCGCGGCGCTCGAGCTGTCACGCTGCGATTCACGGCGCGCGTCGCCGCGCGCTCATCCCCCGCGCGCGAAGCGCAGGAGCACGCGATGATCGTCCTCTCGAACGTCGGCAAACTCTACGACGGCAGCGCCGCCGACGCCTCCGCGCTGCACACAGGCGTGGACCTGCTGATCGAAGCTGGCCGCGTGAAAGCTGTGCAGCCGCACGACCCCACGCTGGCCGCCAGCGAAGCGCACACGGTCGTGGACTGCAGCGCCTACACGGTCACGCCGGGGCTGATCGACTGCCACGCCCACGTGACCGTGCTGGGCCTGGCCAAACCCGACATGGACGAGATGCTCGGCCAGGCGCAGCTGCTCTGGGTCGAACGCATCCTCTACGCGATGCTCGTGAACGGCGGCGTGACCACCGCGCGCGACATCGGCGGCGCCACGCACCTCATGAAGCGCCTCGTCGACGAAGGCATGCTGTTGGGACCGCGGCTGAAGATCGCCATCGCGATGCTCTCCACCACGGGCGGGCATGCCGACTTCCGCGGCATCGATCGCTGTCACGGTGAGCTCTCGCGACTGTGGCCCGAGAGCGCCGGTCGTCCGAGCTCGATCGTGGACGGTCCGTGGGAATGCCGGAAGCGCGTGCGCGAGATCGCGGCCTGCGGCGCCGACCTGATCAAGATCTGCGCGAGCCCCGGCGTGGCCTCCCCCGGCGACGCGCTCGAACACCGCGACTTCAGCCCCGAAGAGATCCAAGCCATCACCGACGAAGCCGGCGCGCGCGGGCTCGAAGTCGCCGCGCACGCGCACAGCGCGTCGGGCATCGAGCTCGCCATCAAGCACGGCGTCAAAGACATCCAGCACATCTCGTTCATGGACGAACGCTTGGTCGAGATGGCGCACGCCAAGGACTGCATCGTCACGCCCACGAGCTGGATCATGCATGAGCTGCCGAAAGCCGGCGGGCTGTCCGACTTCGTGATGGGCAAAGTGAAACAGGTGATGGAGGTGCACGCCGAAGCCGTGCGTTTCGCGCACCAAGGCGGACTGCCGATCCTGGCTGGCACCGACGCCGTGTTGCCCGGCATGCACGGCCGCAACTGGGCCGAGATCGGCGCGCTCGTGACCGAAGGGCTGGGCAAGCTCGACGCGTGGTACTCGGCCACCGGCCTGGCCGCGAAGCACATCCATCAGACCGACGCGGGCACGCTCCTGCCCGGCCAGCGCGCCGACCTGCTCGTGTGCCAGCACGACGTCCTCGAGGACCCCGACGCCTTCGAACGCGACGCGCTGCTCGAAGTCTTCAAAGACGGCGAGGCTTACCGCGGCGGCCTCCCCGGCGTGCCGCGCCGGCGCTGGTCGAGCGATCTCGAGGCGCGCCTCGAACGGCGCTGAAGGCAGCGGAAGCGCCGCGCGGCGAGCCGCCGCTCAAGTCGTGCTCTACGCAAACCGAGGGTGGGATTGGAGAGCTCCCCCTCGTGAGCACCGTCATGCCAACGAAGTCACCGCACGATCTCGACCCCGCCCCCGAAGAGCGCGTCTCGCAGCTCGAGAACAACGCCGCGCCCGAAGCCACGATCCTGCTCGTGGAAGACGACGCGAGCTGCCTGCGCGCGCTGGCCCGAAACCTGCGCGCCAACGGCTACACGGTGCTCTGCGCCACCAACGGGAGCGAGGCGCTCGACATCGTGCACGTGCAACACGTGGATGTCGTGGTCACCGACTTGCTGATGCCCTGCATGGACGGCGTGGACCTGCTCCTGAACCTCAAGCTCGATCACGCCAACGTGCCGGTGCTCGCGATCACAGGCGTGCGCGCCACCAACCGACTCGTGCGCGGTGCGCGGCTCTACGGCGCACGTGTGCTCGAGAAACCCTTCGATGGTGCGACGCTCTCGCGTGCAGTGGCCGGAGCGCTCGGTCGCTGAGACGCAGGCGCGGTATCGTGAACGCCACCCGCGGCAGCGGGCACTGACTCAGCGTCCGCCGCTGCGCCAGGCTGCCATCCGATCGGCGAAGCGCGGACGCAGCGCCTTCAACGGCGCGCTGGGCTTGCCCGCCTGCAGCGCCGCGACGGACTCGGCGGCGCTCGGTCGTTCGTCGAGCGACCCGCGCGTGAGCTGCAACAACTTGCCCTCGCGATCGACCACGACCAGACCCGGGAGCGCGCTGGGGAGCTTGGCCGAGTCGTCGAGCAGCCCCCAGGCGCGGCAGAGCTCGGCGTCGGCGTCGCACAACATCGGGAAGCGCACGTCGAGTGCATGACGCAGACGGTCACCGCGCTCCGTGCTCATCACGGCCACGGCCGCGAGGTTCACGAGCTCGGCGTTGAAGGCGCGCAGGTGCTCTGAGAAGTCGCGCAACTGACGCACGCAGCGCGGGTCGTTGCCCGCCGCGAAGAACACCAGCGCCAGCGAGCGCGCCGCGGTCATCTCCGTGAGCGTGCGTTGCCGGCCGGTGCTGTCGGGCACAGCGAAGTCGGGCACGCGTTCACCGATCGTCAGCACACTTTGCCCACTCATGACTGCCCGCCGCTTGGCCCGTTCTTTCCGCCCCGCTCCAACGGGGGCGCAGAACTCTATCACAGGCCAAGCGGCAGGGCGCGCGTCTCAGCCGCTCAGCGCACCACCATGTGGAAGGGCAGCAAGGCCTGGACGCGGTCGGGGTGCAGCGCGCGCGGCTCACTCATCAGCGCGCGAAGGTGCGCGAGCTGTGCACCGAATCCGAGGCTGTCGGCCAGCTCCTCGAGCGGCGTGCGCACCGTGACCATGTCGCCCATGGCTTCCTCGATCTGCTCGAAGAAGCTGGGCGCTTGCGGGTACTCGACCAACGGCGCCTTGTCGGGTTCGAGCCCGGCCAACACCGCGGCCAGGTCGAGCGCGTCTTGGAAGCCGCCCAGCTCGTCGACCAAGCCGTTGGCCTCGGCTTGACGCCCGGTCCACACGCGACCGCCCGCGAGTTCCCGCACGCGCTCCACGGGCAACTTGCGACCCTTCGACACGCCGAGCAGGAAGCGATCGTAGGTGCTCTCCATCGAGCGCGTGAGCACGTCGCGCAGCAGCGGTGACACGCCGTACTTGGTGATGCTCAACTGATCGCCTTGCGGGCCGACCGACACCGTTTCCACCTTCACACCCGCGGCGGCCAGCGTCTCGTGCAGGTCGGGCACCATCGACACCACGCCGATCGAGCCGGTGAGCGTGCTCGGTTGCGCCACGATCACGTCGGCCCCCATCGAGATCCAGTAGCCGCCCGAAGCAGCCAGCGATCCCATCGACGCGACGACCGGCTTGCCCGCGGCCTGCACCTGTTGCACGGCGCGATAGATCATGTCGCTGGCGAGCGCGCTGCCGCCGGGGCTGTTCACGCGCAACACCACGGCCTTGCAGTGCTCGTCGCTCTCGGTGGCGCGCAGGGCTTCCACGATCGTCTCGCTGCCCATGCTCGCCACGTTGCCCGCGAAGTCGGCCTTGCTCTTGCCGCTCTGGATCGCGCCGCTCGCGTAGACGACCGCCACGTAGGGCTCGCTGGGCTTCTTCTGCTTGGGCGGGTTGAGCGCCTCGGCGAGCATCGTCATCGCGGCGAAGGGGTTGTTGAGCATCTTCTCGAGCTCTTCGAGCGACTGCTCGCCGTAGCTCTCGTCGCGCTCGAACTCTGCGCCGAGCAACTTGGCCACGTGCGCGTTGTAGTCGTCTTCGTAGAGCGCGGCGTCGATCAAGCCGGCCTTCGCCGCCTGCTCCGGCTCGACGAGCATGCCGGCCAGCATGGCCTCGACCGCTTCGGTGCTCATGCCGCGGTGCTGCGCGATGAGGCCGAGCGTCTGATCCGAGAACTCCTGCAGCACTTGCTCCAGCACTTCGCGCTGCCCAGCGCTCATCGCGTCCTTGGCGAAGTTCTCGTAGGCGGTCTTGAAGTCGCCGATGTGCAGCACCTCGGCGCGCGCGTCGAACTTCGCCAGCAGGTCTTTCATGTAGAAGACTTCGGCGGCGTAGCCCTCGAGCACGATCATGCCGGTGGGCGGCACCACGAGCAGGTCGGCGAGGCCGGCGAACACGAGGTCACTGCGCGTGAGCACTTCGGTGTAGCAGACCACCTTCTTGCCGCGTGCCTTGAGCGCGGCGAGCTCCACGAGCAAGTCGAGACTGCGCGCGTGATCGGGGCTGCCTTTCAGCTTGAGCTCGACGGCGGCCACGGCCGGGTCGCGCGAGAGTTCGCGCAGGCGCTCGAGCTTCGCGCGGAAGTTGCGGCGCTGCGGGCCGAAGGGTTGCGGCGGCGTGGGCTCCTCGCCCACGGAACCGTTGATGGTGAGTTCCACCACGAGCGGACGCGCGGCGACCGCTTCGTCTTGAGCGTGCAGCGGAACGGCAGGAGCCAACAGCAGAGCGACAGCAGTCGAGAGCAACACAGCGCGCATGGGGTTCACCAGTCGGGGAGACGCGAAGGGGTCGGGGTCAACGCGCGGCCCGCTCCGAGGAGCCGACGACGCGCGCGCCATCCTAGCGAGTGCCTCACCGGCCGGTGCCGCGCGAACACAGTCGCCTCACAGTCGCCACGGTGGCGAATCGATGTCGAGGCGACGCCCAACCCAGCGACGCACCCGCCGCGTCGTCGTGGTCAGGCAGGTCGCGTAGGCAGCACGCGGCGAGAGCTTTGCGCAGCCCTCAGGGCGCCAGCGGGATCTGCACCGCGTTGCTCAGCGCGCGTCCGAAACTGGCTCCTGCATCGAGCACCACGAACTGCGCGTAGATGTCGATCGGTCCGCCACCGCCGGGAACCCCAGCGAGCAGCAGCTCACCCGAGGCGTTCAGGTTGAAGGGCCCGTTCGTGAAGTCGGGCGCGGGCACCAAGACGCCGCCGGAGAAGCCGAAGTAGCCGGCGCTCAGGCCGAGCACGAGGTAGGCCGGCGCGCCGGGCAGCCCGTTCTCGAGCAGGAAGTCCGCGGTCTGGCCGGTGCCCAAGGCGCCGCAAGCGCTGAGCAGCGGCACTTGGCCGCCGGTCCCGGCCTTGCCGTTGGCGAGGTCGATGGTGGGATCACTGCAGACGGGCGCGAGCGGCAGCATGAAGTCGGCGATCACGGGGAAGTGATCGGCCGCGACACCGCTGGCGAGTTGTCCGCTGAGGGTGAAGCCCGACACCGCGCTCGGCAGCGACGGGATCGGCGTGACCGCGCTGTTGAAGATGAACGAGCGGCGCAGCGTGGCGATGCTGTCTTGCCACGCGAGGTAGTCGAGCTTGGCGCTGCCGCGCGTGTCGGGGTTGCCGGTGAAGAACTCGGTGGACGCGTCGTAGAGCATGTCGGTGCGATCGCGGTCGGTGCCGTCGCTGCCACCGGTGGCGGCGGCGCGCGTGATCCATTCCGCGGGGCCCTTCTGCCCGTTGGTCGACTCGTCTTCATTCCAATCGCCGCCGAGGATCCAAGGCGTCTCGGCGCTCGGCAACATCGACGCGCCGGGCGTGAAGATCTTGGAGTTCGGGTCGGCGGTGGCGCCGCCCAGGCCGTTCCACTGCGCGTCGATGTAGTAGGCGATGTTCTGCGCGGCGGTGCGACGCTCGTTCTTGTCGAAGGTGCTGCCGCCGGCTTTCAGGTGCGAGTTGCCCACGACCAAGTCGCCCGCGTAGATGCCGTCGGGCAGATCGATCTCGGCGTGCATGAAACCGCGGATGCCGCCGTTGGTGCCGGGCGAGTAGAGGTCGCCCAGTTGGAAGAAGTCGGAGAGCGTGATGATGCCGTCGGCATTCACGTCGCCGAACGGGTAGCGCGACAGGATCACGTTGCGGTTGAAGCCGTCGGTACTGCCCGACACGAAGATGTGCGGCAGGTCGTAGGTCGGCGCGTGCAGCTGCACGTAGGCGCCGACGGTCCCACCGAGGAAGATGTCCGTGCCGCCGTGCAGGAACAGCTCGAGCGTCGTCGCGAGCTGACTCGTGCTGTCGACATCGCTGCCCGTGCCGTTGCCGCTGTTGTCACCGACCTCTTGCAGGATCAGCACGTCGGGTTGCATGTCGGCGACGACCCGCCCGAGCGCGTCCCAGGCGTTGAAGCCGCCGCCCTTGAAGGCCGTGCGACAGATGCCGTCCTCGATGTTGTAGGTCATCACGCGCAGGTCGTTCGGGTCGGTCTTGCCGAACTGACCGTTGGCGGGATCCCATTGTGCGGAGAGCGGCGCGACGGCGCCCAGGAGCAGGGCGAGCGCGAGCAGGGTGCGAGTCATCGTGTGCAGGCCGGAAGGGTTCGGGGTCGGTCGCGGGCGGGGGAGAGACTGCGGACAGAGTGCCAGAGCATGCCCCCGACCGACTCATCATGACAGAGTTCAGCCGCCCTTGGGTCGCCCTGCCCCCCGAGCGCCACGGCCCCGTCGAGCTGCCCTCTGGAGCGCGGCGCCCCACTCGGGCAAGCTGCTGCGCCGGTTTCAGCGCCCCTTTTCACGCGGAGAACTCGCTGTATGGACATCCTCAGGGGCAGCTTGGGACTCGTCTTCTTCCTCGGGGTGGCCTGGTTGCTCTCGAGCCACCGATCACGCTTTCCCTGGCGACTCGTGATCGGCGGCGTGGTCACGCAGCTGGTTTTCGCGGGCCTACTGCTGGAGACCGAAGCCGGCCGCGACGTGTTCGCCTGGCTGGCCGATCAAGTGCAGGCGCTGATCTCAGCCGCTCAGCCCGGAGCCGAAATGGTCTTCGGTGCGATCGCCAACCCACAGGCGATGAGCGAGGTCTTCGGCAGCGATCCCTCCGACGGCGCCTTCGTGCTCGGGCTCGCCGGCTCAGGCCTGATCGTGATCATCTTCTTCTCGGCGCTGATGAGCATCCTCTATCACTTGGGCGTGATGCAGCTCTTCGTGTGGCTGCTCGCGCGCGTGCTCTCGGCGCTGCTCGGTGTGTCGGGGGCCGAAGCGATGGCCATGGCGGCGAACGTGTTCGTCGGGCAGACGGAGGCGCCGCTCGTCGTGCGCCCGTACATCTCCGGCATGACGCGCTCCGAACTCAACGCGATGATGACCGGGGGCTTCGCCACGGTCGCGGGTTCGGTGATGGCGGTGTACATGGGGCTCGTCGGGCCGGAGTACGCGCCGCACCTGATCGCGGCCTCTGTCATGTCCGCACCGGCGGCCTTCGTCATCGCCAAGATCATGCAGCCGGAGACGGAGACCTCTCAGACGGCAGGCGCGGTGCCGCTGCGCATCGATCGCACAGCGTCCAACGTGCTCGAAGCTGCCACCGCCGGCACCAGCGACGGACTCAAACTCTGGCTCAACGTGATGGCGATGCTGATCGCCTTCGTGGCCCTCGTGTCATTGATGGACATGCCGCTGGGTTGGCTCGGCGAACAGATCGGACTCGAAGGCGGGCTCAGCTTGGGTCGTGTTCTCGGCTGGGTCTTCGCGCCGGTGGCCTGGCTGATGGGCGTGAACGGCTGGGGCGAGTGCCAGCTCTTCGGCGAGCTGCTCGGCATCAAGATCGCGCTGAATGATTTCGTGGCCTTCCAGCAGCTCACGACAATGCTGCCAGAGGGAACCAATGCAGGCGTCCACTTCGCGGAACCTCGACACGCTGCCATGGCGGCCTACGCCCTCTGCGGCTTCGCAAACTTCGCGTCCATAGGGATTCAGATCGGCGGGATCTCTCCGCTGGCCCCGGAACGACGGCCCGAGCTGGCTCAATTGGCCTTCCGCGCCATGCTTGGCGGGGCGATGGCGTCCTGGATGACCGCGACGGTTGCTGGGATGCTGCTGGAGTGATCCGGGGTGAGCTCCCTGCGGCGCTCCCATCTCAGGTGCCCGTGCGAGGTACGCTCCCCGGATCAGCATTCGGGTTTCAGCCGATCCTCATCACGGCTCCATAGATTGCCGGCCATGCACTCCCCCCTCAGTTCGATCCCTCCACAAGGGTACGCGCGCGTACGCGTGCGCTCCGCTCTGCGATCGTTGGCCGCCGCGCTGTCGATCGCGCTGCTGGTCGGCTGTGGTGGCGGAGGAGGTGGCGGCGGCGGCACGCCCGCGAACAAGCCCGGCGGATCGAACGTGAAGTTCGAAGGTGTGTTCTTCCGTTCGCCGAGCGGCGCGTTGGTTGCCACGGCGCCGATCGAAGCGCCCGACGCGTCACCGCCCACACTCGGTGCGCCGCTGAACCAGACCATCGTGTTCCGGTTCAGCGGCAAGCCCGAAGGACCGTTCAACGCGAGCACGATGCCGGTGTTCACCACCCCCGAACTCGCGGACCCCACGCTGGGTGTGCCCGCGAGTTTGCCGATCGTGCTCGCCAAGGGCAGCTATGTCGCCGTGGACAACTTGGTCGAGTTCCGGCCCTTCGTCCCCACGGCGCCGCTGCAACTAAGCCTTGCTGCGCCGCCGGCTGCCGTGCCCGGCTTGCTCCCGGGAAGCTCGTACATCGCGCGCGTTTCGGCTGCGCCGCAGATCCAGATCCCGAACCTCGAAGGCCCGGGTGGCGAAGTCACGTTCAGCACGACCTCGAACCCGGCGTCCTTCTTCCCCACGGGCACGGTGGATCCTGCGCCGCCTCGCGTCGTCGCGAGCGTGCCGGAGAACGGCGCGATCCACGTGAACCCGAAGCCGTTCAACGACACGGCGCTCGACACGGGGGAACCGTTGGTGCCTGCGGGGCCGAAGGACTTCCAACTCAGCTACGACCACCCGTTGCGTCCGACCGTCTCGAACCTCTCGGGCAAAGACATCGATGGCGACGGCCTGCGCGAGCCGAACTTCTTCGCGAGCGTGCGCGCCACGCCGATCCTCGTCGGGCACGCCGTGCCGGCAGGCGCGCTCGGCGCGCACGAGAGCTTCGCGGCGCTCTCGGGGCTGCGTGAAGGCACGTCGCCGGATGCCATGGGCGGCGACTTGATCGTGCACGCCGGCCCGTCGGACCTTCCCACCGGCACGCACGAAGCCGAGCTCCCGGGTGTGCCCAGCTCGCTCGCAGTCGGAGCCGAACCGGGCCTGGCCTTCGCCGTCTTCGAGCGCCCGGGCGCGAGTGATCTCTTCGGCGTGTTCGGCCCGGTGCTGGGCGACGCCTCCTTCGCGCGCCTCGGCGTGACCGGCGAGGCTCAAGCTCCCGCGCTCTTCGACACCGGCCTCGACCGACTGCGCGGCCTCACGCTGCTGCGCTCGGGGCGTCTGCTCGCCTACGACGCCACCAGCCGTCGCGTGCACGAGCTGCGTCCGGTCGCCAAGTTGCAACACGGCACCCCCGAGGCCCCCGGCCCGAGCGCCCCGCACTTCACGGCGCTGCAAGTCGGCGACGGCAGCACGAACGGCTTCCGCAGCGAACCGCTCGACAACCCCTTGCTCAGCGCGCCGCTCGACGTGCTCGACCTCGCCGTGGCGCCCTCGGGCCGTCTCACGGCACTGGCGCGACTCAGCCCCGGAGCCTTCCCGTCGCTGGTGCGCTTGAGCCCCATCGACCGCGGTGGCAAGGGCGAGTTCGCAGACGACGGCGCACAGTTCCTCGCGGAGCCCGGCGACGTGCTCGCCACCTTCGCCGCCGACTACATCGATGTGGTGTTCCTCTCGGAGACCGAGCTGCTGGCGCTCGACCCCGCCAACGACCGCATCGACTTCATCGACTTGAGCAGCGGCTCCGTGAGCCTCGCCGTGCCCGGCGTGGCCGGCTTCGGCAGCGCGCCCTCGCAACTGCCCGGCGGCACGAGCTCGGCACGCTGCCTCAGCGTGGGCGAGCTGCAACTCGAACTGCTGCCCACGCTCCTCGACAACGAGAGCGCCGGCGCCGAGGTGTCTTTGCGTCCGCGCGCGCTGCTGCCGCTCGGCGCCGAGCTGCGCGTGATGCAGCGCAACACGCTCGAGTCGCTCACGGGACACAGCGAGTTCGGATCGTCACTGCACGCCGACACCACGGCCTTCGGCGCGAACGAGATCTTGCGCGTCCACACGGCGCTCCCAAGCGTGGGTGCCGACGCGCCACTCGCGGACAGCTTCCACGAAGAGTTCGAGAGCAAGGCGCTCAAGTCGCCGCAAGTGGTGGGCCCGTACCCCGAAGCCGAATGGGCCGAGGTGCTCGGCGCGGGCGGCGTGGCCAGCGGCTTCCTCCGCGCAGCGCGTGGCGTGAGTGACCTGCACGAGCTGGGCGACTTCACGCCGGCGCCGAACCCGAACTACGACGCCGGCGAGGCCTACGAGCACAACGACAACGATGGCGAGGATGTCGTCAACACGGCAGGCGGGCACTTCCGCACCATGTTGCTCAACACCACGGCGCAGAACTTCCCGCTGCCCGACGGCTCGACACCGGGTGTGACCTCGCCGACCACGATCACCGACGGTGTGTTCATCTTCCGCGACATCATCATCCCCGCGGGCGTGCGGGTCTTGGTGCTCGGCGACAAGCCGATCACGATGATCGCCACCGGCACCGTGCGCATCGACGGCATGATCGACGTCAGCGGTGTCGACGGTTACAGCGACGACAGCTTCAACTCGGGCTTCCTGCCCGTGCGCGGCGGCCCCGGCGGCCCCGGAGCAGGGCGCGGCGGCGACGGCCATCCCACGCTCTTCGATCCCAGCGGCCCCGGCAGCATCGATCAGTACGTCACGCCGGAAACCGGCGAGCGTGGCTACGGCCCGCGCATCAAGCCCAACGGACAACGCGTGATCGAGCAGATCGGTGGGCACGGTGGGACGTCCACACTCGGTTACACACCGCCCTTCGACATGCCCGAGAGCTACACCGACGTGAACGACTCCGGCAACACGGAGCACTCACGCCCGCCGGGCGGCGGCGGTGGATCGATGGCCTTGCTGGGACAGTCCTCGCGCGACGGCAGCGGCGCCTACCGCGTGCAGAGCAACAGCACGTACTTCCCGTTCGACAAGTGCCCCACCAACGACAACATCCACGACGCGACCTACGGCAACGAAGAGAACTTGGCCATCGGCGCCGGCATCTCCACGCCGCTGCAGTGCGTGTACTTCGTGGGTGACTTCCCGGAGCCCGACGCCGTGGTCGCCGGGGCCGAGCCCGGCGACGCCGTGTTCGCCGACGGCGACCCCGACAACGACTTCTTCGGCCCCGGCGGCGAGTACGTGCAACTCCTCGGCGGCCAAGGCGGCGGCGGCGGCGGCTCGCGCGTGGACAGCTTCGACCACGAACTGTGGTCCCTCGACAAGATCGGCTCCCCGACCATCGCGGGCCCGCCCTTCTACCCCACGCTGCAGGTCGGCCCGCGCACGTCGCCCACGCTGATCGACGCCAAGGGCGCAGGCGGCGGCGGTGGTGGCGGCGCGATCATGATCCGCAGCTTCGGCGACATCGTGATCGGCGACACGGCCTACATCGACGCCAGCGGCGGACACGGCGGCGGCGGCGAGGGCGTGCGCAACAGCAGCTTCGTGGGCGGCGGCGGCGGCGGTTCAGGCGGCGCGATCGTGCTGCAAGCTGCGGGCGCGATCGAGATCCGCGGCGACGCGGGACACACGAACGCAGGCTTCGTGGATGCCGACGGAGACATCGGCGCCGCCCTCGACGTCTCCGGCGGCTTCGGTCGCGACGCGCGCACGGCGCCGACCAACACCGGCAGCCTCTCCCCCTTCACCTACGACTACACACGCAGCGACGGCGGCGCCGGCAGCTTCGGCCTGATCCAGCTGCAGTCGGGCGCCAACCAGGGCCAGCCGATCATCGACGCTGGCGCCTTCCTCTTCGCGCGCCAACGCGCCGTGCTCAAGCTCGGCAACTGGACCGGTGATCAGTTCCACCAGGGAGAGCACTTCTCCTTCGTGCCGGGGAGCGCGTTCAACCCGCCGGACGCGCTGCGCTACATCGACATGCTGCACTACCGCTACTTCCGCACCGACGGCCCCTTCGGCCCGCGCACGCGGAACTACGTGCTCAACGGCAGCTTCCCGCCGATCATCCCGAGCACCACCGGCGACAACGGTCAGGGCTTCGTGAACCAATGGCCCGAAGGCGACGGCGCGTTCTGGGCCGACACGCGCATGATCGAGAACCCCGACGAGCCCGGGCGCTGGGTCGTGGAAGAGCCGCAGCCCGAGAAGGTCATGAAGACCTACAACGGTTACGACGACGACTTCAAGGAGCAGAACAACCCGGGCAGCGACCCCGAATTCCCCTTCTCGCCCGGCGACACCTACAAGTTCGATCGCCTGCCCTTCAACCAGTTCGTCGAGGAGCCGTCGGGCAAGCCGCTGTTCATCGAGGTCGACGGCGAGCAGCGTCTCGACCCCGACAACATCCTGCCCAAGTTGCCGGTCGTGCCGCTGCACCTCGCGTCGCCGGTGATCTCGCCGCGCACCACGGGCACCTCCGCGTGGCTGGAGTTCGGCGGCATCGGACTGCGCCCGCGCGACGCGCTCGGTCGCACACCGCCCTTCTTCGAGCCGGTGCACGGCACGTACAACCCGGCCATGGGCCCGGTGCCCGCAGGCATGGATGGTCACGTGGTGCTCGCGGGAACGGTGCCGCTCCAGCCCGCACGCTACGTCGCCAAGGCTGGCAGCTACCCCATCGACCCGGGCCTCTTCGGCAAGGCGAGCGACCCGCCCTACAACGACCTCAGCGTGGACTCGCTCGACCTCCCCTTCCCCGAGCTCGACGCGCTCAGTGACAACGCCAGCGTGCGGCTGCACTTCCAAGGCGCGCGCACGGTGCGCACGGGATCGAACGTGCCGGATCTCGACACGCTCACCGACTGGGTCTCCGACCTCACGCTGCTCGACGGCTACCCGCTGGTGCGCTTCCAGGTCAGCTTCGACGTGGCCGTGGACCCGGTGACCTACCCCTTCGACGAGACCAGCTACCGCCCGCAAGTCGGCCGCGTGCGGATGCGCATGAGCTACTGAGCCCGAGCACGGGGCTCGCGTCGCGCGGCGCGCTGGGCGATCCTGCGCGCAGCCATGCCTCGCGCCCCCCGTTCGCCGCCCCCCGACGCGCTCCCCGTCGACACTTTGCTGCCCGAGATCGTGGCGCAGTTGCGTGAGCGACGCGCGCTCGTGCTGCGCGCCGAGACCGGCGCCGGCAAGACCACCCGCGTGCCGCCCGCGCTGCTCGACGCAGGCCTCGCTGGCGAGGACCAAGTGCTCGTGTTGCAACCGCGACGCGTGGCGGCACGCGCCTCCGCGAGTCGCGTGGCTCTCGAACGCGGCGGACGACTCGGTGAAGAAGTCGGCTACGCAGTGCGCCTCGAGCGCAAGCAGAGCGCGCGCACGCGGCTGCTCTACGTCACCGAAGGTCTGTTCCTGCGGCGACTGCTCGACGACCCCGAACTGCGCGGCGTGGGCGCCGTGGTCTTCGACGAGTTCCACGAGCGTCACCTCGACACCGACCTGGCCTTCGCGCTGCTGCGCCGCGTGCGCGAAGAGCTGCGTCCCGACCTGCCGCTGCTCGTGATGTCGGCCACCTTGCCGATCGGTCCGGTGGCCGAAGCGCTCGACGCGCCCAGCGTGGAGAGCAGCGGTCGCCACTTCCCGGTGGACATCAGCTACCTCGAGCGCCGCGAGAGTTCACCGCTCGAAGAACGCGTGCTGCGTGGCGTGCGCGCGCTGCCACCGGGCGACTCGGGCGACGTGCTCGTGTTCCTCCCCGGTCGCTTCGAGATCGAACGCTGTCTCGCGAGTCTGCGCGCCGCCGGTGTGGACGAGCACCGCGAGCTGCTCCCGCTGCACGGCGAACTCAACGCGCGTGACCAAGACGCCGCGCTGCAACCCGGCGCGCGCCCACGCGTGATCCTCGCGACGAACGTGGCCGAGACCTCGCTCACCTTGCCCGGCGTGCGCACCGTGATCGACAGCGGCGAGGCGCGCGAGCCGCGCTTCGATCCCGGCGTGGGACTCGACCGCCTGGAGCGCGTGGCGATCTCGCGCGCGTCGGCGGATCAGCGTGCCGGGCGCGCCGGACGCGTCGGCCCGGGGCGTTGCCTGCGCTTGTGGACCGCGGCCGAACACGCAGATCGCGCCGCACAAACGCTGCCGGAACTGCAGCGCTGCGACCTCAGCGGCGCGCTGTTGCAGCTCGTGGACTGGGGCGAGGCCGACGCGCGCGCACTGCCTTGGTTGGAGCCACCGCCGGAGAGTTCGCTCGGTCGCGCCGAACAGGAACTCGCGGAACTCGGCGCGTTGCAGCGCGGACGACTCACGGCGCTCGGTCGTCAACTCGCGAAGTTGCCGCTCGCACCACGGCTGGGCGCGCTGCTCGTGGCGGGTCGCGAGCACGGTGTGTTGCACAGCGCCGCGTTGGCCGCGGCCTTGCTCTCGGAACGCGACCCCTTACCGGCTGCGCAACGTCAACGCGCACGCCACGGCGACTGCGACGTGTGGGAGCGTGTGGAGTTCGTACGCCGCGGGCGCAGCGCGACAGCGCATCGCGTGCGCCAACTGGCCGCGCGACTCACGAGCCGTCTCGGTGACACGACCGACAAGGACAGCAGCTCGCAACCGCAACGTGATCTGCGTCGCGCCTTGCTGGCCGCCTTCCTCGACCGCGTGGCGCGGCGGCGCGCTCCAGGCGACGAGCGCGCCGTGCTCGTGGGCGGTCGCGGCCTGCGGCTCGACAAACACAGCGTGGTGCGCGAGGCCGAACTCTTCGTGGCCGTGGACCTCTCGGCGGGCAGCGGTCGGCAGCGCGGCGAGGCACGCGCCCGACTGGCCAGCGCCATCGAGCGCGAGTGGTTGCCCGCCGAGGAACTGCAGCAGGTCGACGAGCGCGTCTTCGAGGCCGACAGCGGTCGGGTCTCGAGTCTGCGCGGCCTGCGCTTCCGCGACCTGCTGCTCGAGGAGACCCGCAGCGGCGCCCCCCGCGACGCAGCCAGCGCCCGCCTCCTCGCCGAGGCCCTCCACGACGACCCGCTCGCCGCGCTCGACCTGAGCCACGCGTCGACCCAGGCCTTGCTGCGCCGCGTGGCCTTCCTGCGCGAGCACCGCCCCGAACTCGACTGGCCCCGCTACGACGCCGACTGGTGGCGCGCCCGGCTGCCCGCTCTGTGCGCCGGCAAGCGCAGCGTGGCCGAGCTGCGCGCCGAGCCCCTCACCGACCGCCTCCGCGCGGAGCTGAACCACCTCCAGCGCCAGAGCCTGCGCGACGAGGCTCCCGAGCGCTTCACGCTCCCCAGCGGGCGCAGCGCCGCCCTGCGCTACGAAGACGGCCGTCCAGCGGTGCTCGCCGTGCGCATCCAGGAACTCTTCGGCGTGCCCGAGACACCTCGCCTGGCGGGGGGACGGGCGCCCGTCTTGCTCGAGTTGTTGGCACCGAATGGGCGCGTTCAGCAAGTCACCGATGATCTTGCGGGATTCTGGGATCGCACCTACGCTCTCGTCCGGAAAGACCTGCGTGGTCGCTACCCCAAGCATGCTTGGCCGCAGGATCCACTCACGGCGTCGCCGCCCAGACCCCGGTCTGGGCCCCCCCCGGGCAGAACACGGCGGCGTTAATCCATGGATTCCTCACGGACTCTTCCGCAAACTCACGCGACCTGCGCACGCAGGCAGTCCAGTCTCTGCTGACTCAACCCCGCTGGAACGAGGCGCTCGCCTCACTTCTCATTCGGCACCCGCCCCACCCCGTCAGGAAACACACCATGATTTCCCGCGCTCGATCGACCGCGATCCTGGTCGCCGCCGCCCTGCTCGCGCCTGTCACGGCCGCGCAAGACAGCGTCCAGATCACCGCCTGTGGCCCCGGCGATTCCGTCGGCCCCTGGGACGACACCGCTTCCGGCCTCTTCGGCAGCGAACAGACCAACGACTACGTGGTCGACCTGCAGAGCTTCACCGGCTCCTGGGGCACGCCCTTCGGCATCGCCCCGCTGGCCAAGGCCAGCAAGTCGAGCTCGGGTTTCACGAGCAGCGTGATCAGCGCGCAGGCGATCAGCCGTCGCCAGCAGGTCGGTGTGCCGACCCTCAGGAGCTCCTACGCGGCATGGTCCGCGCCGGGCTTCGGCGTGAACAACAACCCCGCGATCAACACGGCGCCTTCGTCGGTGAGCACGGCGGTCCCCACGAACCAGTTCACCGTGGCCTTCAATGAAGGTGGCCAGACGGACTTCGCGAGCTTCTACGACGGCGTCGTCGGTGTGACCGTGAACTTCGTCCCCTCCTCGCCGGGTCGCTTGTTCGTGAGCCGCACGCTCGCGGCCAGCAACTCCTGCACGCCCGTCGCCAACATGGGTTCGATGGGCCTGGGCAGCGCCGACGAAGACGGCAACATCTTCATCCGCTACGACGACTTCGGTGCTGTCGGCGGTTGCGGCGCGCTTCCCGTGGCCGGCGCGACCAACATCCTCAGCGTGGACACGACTGCCCGCACAAGCTCGGTTCAGAACGTGTTCAGCGGTGTGCCGATGACCTTCGCGGACGCCGCGGCCACCTCCACGTACATCTACGGCGCGGCCACCGCGCACAGCACGCCGAACGGCATCCCCGAGTCGATCGCCGGCGCGCCGACCTTCGGCGCCATCACCTTTGCCTCGACCTACGCGTCGGGGACGGCGGGTTCCACCTCGGCCGTCGGCACGCACCTGAACGCGGCAGTCGGCGACAGCCGCGGTAGCCTCGGTTACATGTCCGCGAGCTTCGCTCCGTTGAGCGCCACGGCTGGCGTCTACGGCCATATCGGCGTGAGCAACTCGAGTGGCGACGCCGACGAGCTGAACATCTTCGGTGTCGATGCATCCGGCATGGTCACGGGCACGACCCACGCCACGCTGCCGGCGAGCATCACCGACCCGAAGGACGGCTTCACGACCTTCACCGATCCGGGCGGCGAAGCGGAGTTCGACCACTACCACAGCCAGACCGCCTTCCAGGGTGGCAACGGCCAGGTGGCGCTCGGCACCGACCAAGACGGCAACATGCTCGTCGCGGCGGTCTTCGACCACCCGATCGACGGCGGCTCGACGCACCCGATCAACGCGGTCGGCGTCGGCAAGTTCGACGGCAGCACGGGCGCCTTCCTCGGTTGGACCCTCGCGGGTCACAACAACGGTGTCGGTGGCAAGGATGTCCTCGACGGCCCGGGCGGCACGGCGCTCTACGAGATGGTCACGCTCAGCGCGGTCACCGGTGGCGCCGTCATCGGCCCGTCGGTGAGCTCGCCGATGATCGACTCGGTCGGCAACGTGTACTTCCTCACCGCGCTCCGTGAGATCGCCACCGGCGACTTCTCCAGCGGTGTCGTGCGCGCTGTCTACGACAAGGCCGCCTTCGGTTACGAGCTCGAGCTGCTCTTCCAGACCGGCGACGTCTTCCGTGGCAAGAACTCGGATCGCGACTACCTGATCTCCTACATGGAGATCGCCGACGCCAACTCGATCTCGTCGGAAGCGCCCTTCTCGGGCAACATCTCCGAGGTCGCGCACGGTTCGCAAGATCCGAGCGGTCTCGACACGCGCGACCCGCGCACGCTCGGCGGCCTGGTGATCAACGCCTCCATCATCTACGACACCAACGATGACGGCGACTTCACCACCTGTTTCAACAGTGGCGTCGACGAGCAGTACAACGTGGTGCTCTACGTCGGTCACCGTGAGTGGGAAGACGTGGGCTTCGGCAAGCCGCGCGACACGCTCGAGCAACCCGAGCTGCACATCTCGGGCTCCATGGTGCCCGGTGCCCCGACCGAGTTCGGCTTCACGAACGCTGCGCCCGGTGAGTCGGCCTACGTGATCATCGGCTTCGGCCCGCTGTTCGCCCCGTTCAAGTGCATGGGCACGATGGTCCCGACGGTCGATGCGATCCTCGGTCCGTTCCCCACGCTCGCTGGCTCGCTCCAGATCACGCCCGCGTGGCCCGCCGGTATCCCCGCCGGGATCCCGCTGCACTGGCAGGTCCACTTCACGGGCCCGTCGATCTGCGCTGGTATCCCGTCGACGAACGGCGTGCGGTCCGTCACGTACTGATCCTCGGCACGTGACGACGTGAGGCTCCGGCCCGCGTCAACTCCGGCCCCGTCGGTCCTCGCGACCGACGGGGCCGGCTTCGTTTGCGGCGGCGGCTGATCTCGCTCGGCGCCCTTGAGAGCGGCCACGCGGCGCGCCATGCTGGGCGTCGCTCCACTCCGGGATCCCAGGCATGCTGCGTCGCGCACTCACCCTTCTCTTCTGCTTGAGCTCGCTGGCCTGCTCGAGCACTTGGTGGTCGGCACGCGGTACCGACGCCGGGCAGGTGCTGCAGCTCGGGCTCGGCGCGTCCCTCACGCCAGGGCTCTACGTGCACGCGCAGGCGCCGCTCTTCGGCAGCTCGCTGGGTTGGATGCGCGACGGCGCCTACATCGGCAGCGACTACGGCTACACCCACATGTGGCGTCAAGCCGCGCACGGTGCGCTCGTGGGTGGTGAGATCGCACGCGCCGAGTGGCCGCTCGAGCTCGAAGACTTCGGCTACCGACACGACCTCGACGCCTACTGGAACCAGAGTCAGTTCGTGGTGCTCAACGTGATCGTCACGGAGCATCGCGGCGTGGTGCTCTCCACCTTGCCGCTGGCGCGCTTCGAGGTCGGCGCGCACGCGCTCTTCGTGGGCGCGTCGCTCGGGCTCGACGTGGTCGAGCTGGCCGACTTCCTCGTGGGTTGGATCGGCTTCGACCCGATGGGCGACGAAGGCTGGGAAGCCGTACGTGCACCCTTCGAGCCGAAGCCGGAACCCGCCGCGGAAGCCAACTAGGCGGGCGGGGCCGCGCGCCTAGGCGTCGCCACCACCGGGGCCGGGGAAGGGATCACCCACGGGGCGCGGCGGCGTGGCCGTGAGCAGCTGGAAGAACCAACCGCCCTTGAAGCTCCCCACCGGATCGAAGGCCGACGGCGAGAGTTGCGGGACGTCTTCGAACATGCCGCGCAGGCGACCGATGGGTTGCACCGGGTTCGTGCCGCCGGCCAGCGTGATGTCCGCACGGAAGTAGCCGTGACCCGTGAGCGGGTGCCACGTCCAGCTCCCACCCACGTACGCGAACACGTCGGCAGACGGCATGATCGGGAACACGCGCAAGGTGCCGAGCAAGGGCCCGCTGATCGCGCCCGTGACCCCGTTGACGAACAGCGGTCCCTGCGGGAGGTCGAGCGACATCAGGTACTGCGGCGTGCCCAGGGTGAGGACGCCCGTGGCAAAGCCCGTGGAGCCGCCGATCGGAACGTTGAACGCGCCGGACATCGAGCCGACCAGGCCCAGTTGGGCCTCCGCGAGGGACGTGCTGGGAGCGATCTCTTGCGCGGGACTGGCCGTGGCCAGCGCTCCGAAGAGGAGCGCGGCCGTGAGGAGTGCGGACTGCATCTCTGGTCTCCAAGTGAGTCGAGGAATCGAAGTCACAGGACGCTCTCCCGCACCCTGCGCTCCTTGGTTGTGAACGCGAGGCTAGCGGCTCGTCGGCAGCAGGTGACTGCTGGCACCACGTGTCCCACCACGTGTTCGCGCACAGTGGCTCCACCTCCGACGCGTGACGAAGCACCGCTGCGCGAAGCTGCAAAGGACCGCCGGTTGGAGTGCTTCCTTTGCGTGCTCAGCAGCCGCGGAGCCACTCACCTATCGCGCGTCCCATGCGCTCGACGACTGGTAGCGTGACGCGCGTTGCAACCGCGGCGCCGCCCGAACGACTTCGTTCACGCGCGTCGCTTCCCTCGCATGTCCTTCCTCGGTTCGGAGAGAGACCGTGATCAAGTCGTTGACACTCGCGGGAGCGTTCATCGCCCTCGCTGCCCTGCCGCTGCACGCTCAGTCTGTGCTCGGTCCGCAAACCGTCGAGCCGAACAGCGCGCTCGTCGGCACCATGTCGGGTTCGTGGAACACGCCTTTTCAGAGTGAGGCCGGTTTCGCGGGCGGCCTCTTGTTCTTCGGTGTGCCGCAGTTCGCGTTGAGTGCGAATGTCCACCTGGGGCCGTCGCCGCAGGGTTCCACGATCCAAGGCACGCTCAACGGAACGCTGAAGCCCTTCCCGCTCAGTCCCGGCGCGGATGTCTCCGCCATCGTGAGCGGCACCTGGACCTACGACAGCGGCACGGAACAAGGCAAGTTCCAGGCGCTCATCTTCACGCCGCCGCTGCCGTTCCCCTCGGGCGTCCCGCAGATTCTGCTGGGCAGGCTTTCCGGCAGGTTCCACGACGCGTACACGCCCTTCGGCCCCGATTCCCTGGGCGACTTCAACGGGCGCTGGACGCTCAACGCGATCACCATCCCGGGGCCGCTCCCCGACGCCGATCCCCTGCCTGGCCCGGTGCCCAGCGACAGCTGAGTCGTGGGCTGCCGCTGCGCGCACGTTCGCGCAGCAAGGCGTGAAACACTCGGGCCCTGGACACCGCGCGCTGCGGAGTCCAGGGCCCGAGTCGTGCAGCGACGCGCCGCCGCGCGCTGGCTCAGAGGCGCGTGTACGTGATCGCCACGTCGACGAACTCGCGGCCATCGGCGGCCGTCTTGTACATCGTGAACTCGTGCGTCCTGCGATCGAGGATGCGCATCTCGGTGCGACGCTGCACTTGGCGCTCCTCGAAGTAGTCGTACTCCGAACTCGTGCCCGACAGCGTGCGCCCTTCGGCGTCGATCTGCAGATGCAGCACGGGTTGCATGAACGTGCCCATGCTGTCCACCCAGATGCTCTCGTAGCGGTTCTCGAAGGTGTTGAAGCCCATCAGCCCACGACCTTCGAACGGTCCCATGTCCGAGTCCGCCGAACGGAAGCGACTCTCGAGGAAGCGACCACCGAGGATCAACCGGTTCTCCATCACGCCCTCGGTCGTCTCTTCGGGAGCGTCGGGCGATTGGCGCATGCGCACCTCGGCAGCGAAGCGCCCTTCCATCACGTTGAGGATGCCGTGGCCTTCGCTCACTTGCGTGTTCTGCAGGTACGCCGCGAAGCGATCCTCGACGCTGAGTTCGGGGGCGGTCGTGGCGGGGCTTCCACACGCGGCCAACGCGAGGCAGATCGAAGTGGCGAGCAAGGAACGGATCATCGAGTGACTCCTGTGAAGGCGACGAGGTCGGAGGGCGAGCCGTGCGCCGGCTCGCGAGGGTGCTGCCGGTGAGCGGGGCCGCACAGGCAGGGCCGAACATCCTGCCCACTGGCGCGGGCACACTCCAGCGATTCGCTGCGCTGTCTGCTTCGACAGCACCTGACCGGCACATCCGCCACCCTGTCGCGGCATCGTGACAGCTGCGTCGCGCACCAGCGACACGGTGAGCGCTATGCAGAGCGACAGTCGTTAGTGCCTGTAGTTCAAAGGACTACGCAATCTGGGAAATTCGCTCAAGTCGCTTCGGCAGCACTCAGGCGCGCTCGGTGGACAGCCCGATGAGGCCGTCGCTTCGGAGAGCCCAAGTTCGGCCCGCATGTGCGCGTCGGGGGCATGTTCCTCCGAGCACATCGGAGAACCGTCATGAAGACGTTCGCTGCCCGCCGGGGCGAGAAGGGCTTCACTCTCGTCGAGCTCGCCATCGCTGTGGTGATCATCGGCGTGCTCGCCGCCTTCGGCGTCCCGCGTTACCTCGCCTCTGTCGAGCGCGCCCGCGCCGCGGAAGCCTTCACGTACTTGTCCACGGTGTCGAGCGCGCAAGAGCGCTACGCCGCGCGCATGAGCACGTACTCGAAAGACACCAAGAGCCTCGACATCCAGATGGATGCTCCCGAGTTCTTCAAGGTCGGCAAGGTCGCCGTCCCGAAGGGTTCGAAGAGCTTGGAGACGGGTTGGGAGATGACGCTCACTCGTAGCGGCAAGGCCGCCGGCTACGGCGCGTACACCGTGACCTACAACAACACGGGCTACGACACCAAGAAGAGCACGATCCCGGACGAGATCAACCCTCGCGCCAAGTGATCTGACGACACGTCGCTGCGCGGCTGCTTCCCGCGCGTCGACGAGGACCTCTCCGAGCCGACGCCGAGTGTTCGCACTCGGCGTCGGCGATCG
>BQJR01000002.1 GCA_021604805.1 Planctomycetota bacterium
CGTCGCGCAGGCGCTTCACTCCGCAGGAGTTTCCAAGCCAAGCGGCGAGGCTTCAAAAACCCTCCCCGCAAGGCCGCCACGCACCCCCCAGCCCTCCCCCCCCCCAAGAGCTCAGCGAGCCGTCCCGCCGGGTCCGTCCCAGAGCTCCTGCCAGGACAGGTCTTCCACGCGTCGCAGGGTCGCGTCGTCGACTGCGGTGCGGCTCACCTTCACGCTCTCGAGCGCCGTCTCGCTGAGCACCTTGCCGCAGGCTTGGATCACCGACGCGGCGTCGATGCCCTGGTAGCGATACACCTGGTCGGGACGCCCGCACTTGCTGAACTTGCGCACCGCGAGTGACTCCTGGCGCACGCCGAGGATCGAGCCGATGTTGTCGAGCAGACCGGCTTCGCCGTCGTGCACCGACACCACCGGCACACGACGCCCGGCGAGCGTGACGAGCTCGGCGCCGTTGTCGAGACCCTCGCGCGGGTTCAGGTGCAGGTCGGCATCGAGACCAAGGCCGCTGCGCAGGTGCGCGTAGTCGTCGTGCGAGGCCAGGATGCCGAGCAACAGGTCGGGCGAGGACACCGAGATCACGTTGGCGTAGATGCCCTGCTCGCGCAGCGTGTCGCTGGCTTCGAGCGCCTCGGTGGCCACCGAGCCCATGGCGAACACGTTCACCACGTTCACGCCGGGTTCGTAGTCGGGTTGCCCGCGGAAGTCCACCATGTAGTACGCGCCGGACAAGCAGTCGTGGCGCGCGGCTTCCAAGATGGTCTCGTCGGCGAGGGGCTCCGACTCGAGGTCGGTGGGGTTGCTGCGGAAGCGCGGATGACGACGCAGTCGTCGCACGAGTTCGCCCTGCTCGATGCCACGCGTGACCGCGCGGATCAGGATGCCTTTGCGCCCGTCGTTCTCGTCTTCGAAGTGACGCCGGATCGACTCGCACAAGATCCAGTCGAGCTCGACGGCGAAGATCGGCTCCCACGTGATCAGGTTCGGGATCTGGATGTCCGACTTCCAGGAGTGCTGCGCGCCTTCGCTCGACAGCGTGACGCCCGAAGGCGTTCCCATGATCACGAACTCACCGCCCCAGTAGAGGTTGTAGTAGAGCTGGTCGAGCGCGCGTTTGATGAAGAAGTCGTACACCGTCATGATCGGGAAGAACGGGATGCCGGCGTAGTGCCCCATCACGCCGAAAGCACCCACGGCCGACATGCAGTTGGCTTCCGCGATCTCGAAGCGGATGTGTCGCGTCCACGGTTCTTGCGAGGGTTGCAGTTGCGGGCGACGACGCGTGTGCCCGGTGCGCTCCTCGATGTCGGCGACGGACTTCTCTTCGTCGTCGCGCGCGCCGTACACGCGCTCGTTCATCACCGGGTTGAGCTGCGTGCTGGTGCCCACGTCGGGTGACATGGTGAGCAGGAAGTCGGCGCTGGCCTCCCACTGCTTCTCCTTCTCACCCAGCTCCTCGGGCTCGCTGTCGTCGTCGCGACGCATCTCGGCGTTGGTGCCGATGCGCACGAGTTTGGCCGCGAGCTGGCCCCACATCCATTGCGTGTGAGCGCGCGGGAAGAGCTTGGCATCGATGTCGAGGCTGGTCGGGACGCCGCCCGCGTCGGTGATGCGGTCGCGCACCCACTGACGATTGCGCACGCGCCAGTCGAGCTGCTCGGTGATGCCGTCGCGCAACTCGGCGCCCTTGGCGGCGAGCAACTTGCCTTCCTCGGTGTCGGCGGCGAAGTTCGCGAAGGGGCGCTCCCAGTCGAGACCTTCCTCCTCGAGCAGCAGGCCGACCTCATCCTCCTTCGGCATCTCGGAGTGGTTGCCGGGCGCGGCGTACATGTCGAGGCCCCAGCCCTTCACGGTGTGGGCCACGATCATGGTCGGACGCTTGGCGTCCTTCTTGCTGGCCAGCAGCGCGTCGACGAGCGCTTGCGTGTCGTGACCGCCCACGTCGCAGAGCACGACCTCGAGGTCGGCGTCGCTCAGCGACTCGACCAACTTCTTGCAGCCCTTGTTGCGCGCGATCAGCGCCTTGCGCGTGTCAGCCATGTCGCGCAACAGCAGGTGCATCTGCAACTCGTAGTCGGAGAAGCCGCTCTCGAGCACCTCTTGCAGCGGCTTGCCGCCCGGCTTCTTGAACACCTCGCGGCGACGACTGCCGTGCCGCACCTGGATCACTTCCCAACCGTTGGCTTCCGCCATCTCTTCGATGCGATGCGCGTCGGTGCCGGCCAGCCCGCGCTTGTTCGGCATGCGCGCGCCATCCAAGTTCTGCCGGTTGTAGTCGATGATCCAAGTGACGTTGCCCAGCTCGCGCTCGGCGAAGTCGGGCATGGCTTCCATGAGCGAGCCCTCGCGGAACTCGCTGTCACCGATGAGCGACCAGAAGTGCACGTCTTCGGGGACCTCGGGCAGCTCGAGACTGTGGTCGCGCGCGTAGCGATACGCGAGCGCCATGTAGCCCGACACCACCGGCGGAATACCCACCGACCCCGACGGCAGGAAGTGGTAGCTGTCGGGGTCGGTGCGTGCGTGATAACTCTGCAACACGGGTTCACCGTTCTCGCTGAAGTCGCGCAGACGGTGCAGCGTGCTCTCGATCTCCTCGGCCTCGAACCAGCGCCCGGTCTCGTGCTCACGGAAGATGCCGAGCATGCCCTGCAACACGTGGTCGATGGGCGCAGCGTGCGGCTTGCAGCACAAGAAGTCGGCGGGCTTGCGCACCTCGCAATGCAGCGCGGCAAGAATGTGCGCCGAGCTGCTGCACGAGGCCGGGTGCCCGCCCACCTTGGGGTCGGTGCGGTGCGCGTCCTTGCGGTGATTGGCGATGTGGATCATCGCCGCCGTTTGGATCATCGCGCGCCGCGCGATCGAGTCGAGAGCGCTCATAGGCTCAGCCCAGCAGGTTGGAGATCACGGAACGTTCGTGCTCGAGTTCGGCCACGGTGTCTTTGAGCTTGGCCGACGCGAAGTCGGAGAGCGGCAGGCCTTGCACGATCTCGATGCCGCCCGCGCCGTCGGCACGCACGGGGAAGGAGCTGATGATGCCCTTCGGGACGTCGTAGCTGCCGTCGCTGGGGATCGCGACAGAGTGCCAGTCGCCGTCGGGCGTCTTCTCGGTGAGGCTGCGCACGTGGTCCACGAGACCGTTCGCCGCCGACAGCGCCGAGGACAAGCCGCGCGCCTTGATGATCGCGGCGCCGCGCTGCTGCACGGTCTTGATGAACTCGCCTTCGAGCCAGGCGCGGTCGTCGATGACTTCGTGCGCGAGCTTGCCGCCGATCTTGGCGTTCTCGAAGTCAGGCACCTGCGTGGCCGAGTGGTTGCCCCAGATCGTCATGTTCGTGATCTGCGTGTGGTGCACGCCGGCCTTGGCGGCGAGCTGCGCCTTCGCGCGGTTCTCGTCGAGACGCGTCATCGCCGAGAAGCTGCCCTGCGGCATGTCGGGCGCGTTGTGCATCGCGATGAGCGCGTTCGTGTTGCAGGGGTTGCCCACGACCACGGTGCGGCAGCCGCGGTTCGCGTGATCGTTGATGGCGCGCCCCGTGCTCGTGAAGATCGGGCCATTCTCTTTGATGAGGTCGTTGCGCTCCATGCCGGCGCCACGCGGCTTCGCGCCCACGAGCAGCGCCCAGTCGACACCCTTGAAGCCTTCTTCGAGGTCGCTCGTGCAGACCATGCCTTGCAGCAGCGGGAAGGCGCAGTCGTCGAGCTCCATCGCGACACCGTCGAGCGCGGCGAGCGCCTTCTCGTTCGGGATCTCGATCATGTGCAGCACCACGGGCTGGTCGGGGCCGAACATCTGTCCCGCAGCGATACGGGGCAGCAGGGCGTAGCCGATCTGGCCGGCGGCGCCGGTCACGGCGACATGCAGAGGTGCGGGGCTCACGATTCAGTTCTCCGGGTGATGCGGGGGACGAGAGAAAGCAGGGCGACCGTCGCGCGCCACCGGGTGTCGGTGCGCGCGGCATGTCGCGGCGAGGTCAATGCGATCCCCCATTCTGCCCATCCCGACGGCCGAGGCCACACCTCAGCCTGCCAAGCTCGCTATGATCGCCGCGATGAGCTCTGCAGCGCACCCGGCCCACCGATCTCCCGCCGCCGACCAGGACTCCTCCGCGCGCCGCGGCCTCGCGCCCGCCGGCCTCGCCGTGCTGGCCCTGCTCCTGAGCGCCGTTTCGGCTTGCGGCCCCGCAGAACCCGTCGAGCCTCCACGATTCGCCGTGGTGGAGCGCCCGGTCGACTTCGAGCTGGTCGACGAGCAGTCAGCCTCGAGGCGCTACTCCCGCGCCTTCCAGCCCGGCGCCGACGAGACCTGGACCTTCGAGGACCGCTCCGTCCAGAGCAGCGACGGCCAGATCCTGAGCGCCGAGTCCCACCGCCCGCTCGACCTCGCCGGCCCGCTCGACGGCAGCGTGAACGCGGCGCTCCAACACGTGCTGCGCGTGCGACTCAAGGTGCAAGGCGCCGCCGGCACGCTGCACCTCTGGTGGCGCAAGAAGAGCGAGAGCTGGGACTCGGCGCGCAGTTCCGCGCCGATCCCGTTCGAGTTCAACGGCGAGTGGCAAGAGGTGCTGTTCGGCCTGGCCAGCATGCGCGGGCGCAAAGACAGCGACGTGAGCGAGGGCGTGGACCAGTTCCGCATCCGTCTCAGCCCCGCTGATCAGAGCACGCCCCTCAGCGTTCAGGTCGACGAGATCGAGCTGCTCTCCGACTTCGACCTGCGCCCCGACCAGCTGCAGCGCATCAAGCACCACGGCACGAACGCGCACGGTCGCGTGATCCCGCGCGACGCGTCACTCAGCTGCGAGATCACGCCCGGCCCGCGCGACCGCCTGCGCTTCGCCCTGGCCGCCGGCGGCGCGCCCGTGCAAGTGAGCGTGCGCGACGCCGAGGGCAAGCTGCCGCCGCTCGAGATCAGCGTCGATCCCGACGACGAGTGGCGCGAGTTCAAGCTCGACCTCAGCCCGCTCGAGGGCGCGCCGAGCAAGCTCATCTGGAGCGCGAGCAGCGAAGGGCCGCGCCAGTCCCTGGCCCTGCTCGGCGCGGTGCTGCGCTTGGCTCCCGAAGCCGAGGCCGCGCCGAACCTCCTGATGTATCTCGAGGACACGTTGCGCGCCGACCATCTCGGCACCTACGGCTATCCCTTCGAGACCGACCCCGCGCTCCGCGCCATCGCCGACGAAGGCGTGGTGATGTTGCGCACCTACTCCGCGTCGAGCTGGACGCGCCCGGCTACGAGCACGCTGCTCAGCTCGCTGAATCCCACGCGTCATGGCAACCGCACGCACCTCAACCGGCTGCCCGACGCGGCGGACACGATCGCGGAAACCCTCGGCGCCGCCGGCTGGGTCACGCGTTCCTTCGTGACGAACTACCACGGCGGCCAGTGGGCCGGTCTCGATCAGGGCTTCGACCTCGCGGCCGACGCCGAAGCGCACGGCGCGTCGCACGTGAAGACCTCGCTCACTTCGGAAGTCGTGGCCCGTCCCCTCGAAGAGTTCCTGCGCGAGCACGCCGACGAACGCGTGTTCGTGCACGTGCACACGCTCGACCCGCACTCGCCCTACGACGCGCCCGCCAAGTTGCGCTCGCCCTTCCAGCGGCGTCGTCGCGAACGCGCGGAGTTCAGCGGTGCCGACGCCGAAGAGAAGATGACCGACGCGGTGAACTACGACGCCGAGATCCTCTACAACGACAAGCGCATCGCGCGTCTCGACCGCCTGCTCGGCGATCTCGGCCAGCGCGAAGACACGCTCTTCGTGTTCCTCTCCGACCACGGCGAAGCCTGGCAGGAACACGGCCAGTGGTCGCACCGCCAAACCCTGTTCCAAGAAGAGATTCACGTGCCTTGGATCCTGCGCTGGCCCGCGGGGCTGCCCGCCGGCGTGCGCCTGGAAGCGCCCGTGGGTCTGGTCGACGTGGCGCCCACGCTGCTGGGCCTGCTCGGTCAGCACGCGCCGCCCGCCTGGCAAGGTCGCGACCTGTCGACGTGGATGCGCGGCGAACGCGAGAGCGCACCGCGGAGCGGCGAACCGCTGCTCATCGACCTCGTCTACGAACGGCAGTTGGGCGAGAAGATCGGCGAGCTGGCCGTGGTGCAAGGCGAGTTGAAGATGCACTTCGAGCAGTTCAGCGGGGGCTCGCTCGAGCCACTCGCGCTCTACGACCTCAGCGCGGATCCCGGCGAGCGCGAGAACTTGCTGGCCGAGCCGATCCACGCGCGCGCCGTGGAAGCGATGACGAGCTGGGCCGCCGCCACGCTGAGTGCCGACCGCGCCGCAAACATGGACACGACCTCGGCGCCCATGGACGAGGCCCAGCGCGAGGCGCTGGCCGAGCTCGGCTACGTGCACGAAGACGCACAACACTGAAGCGCGCTCCACCGAGGCGGCGCTTCCTGGAATACTGAGTGCGCGCCGAGGACATCCCGCGGCGCGTCGCGCGCGAGCACGGCGCGGCCGCGATCGCCCCGTCGCTCTCCGCCTTCCCGTCGTCCGCCTTGGAGTCCCCCATGTCCAGCACCTCGCAGCCCGATGCCAGCGACTCCAGCTCCGGGCTCGACGCCGCCGTGCGCGAGCGCTACAGCGAAGGCGCGCAACAGACCACGCCCGAGTTGTGCTGCCCGGTCGACTACGACCCGAGCTTGTTGAAGGTGATCCCCAGCGAGGTCATCGAGCGCGACTACGGCTGCGGCAACCCGTCGCGGCACCTGCATCCGGGCGACACGGTGCTCGACCTCGGCAGCGGCACGGGCAAGATCTGCTTCATCGCGTCGCAGGTGGTGGGCGCGGAAGGGCGCGTGATCGGCGTCGACATGAACGACGACATGCTCGAGGTGGCCGAGCGCGCGCACCCCGCGGTGGCCGGTCGCATCGGCTACGACAACGTGGAGTTCCGCAAAGGGCGCATCGAAGACCTGGCCACCAACCGCGCGCACGTGGATCGATGGCTGGCGGCGAATCCCGTGCGCAGCGACAGAGACCTCGCCGCGCTTGAAGACGAGATGCGCCGCCAACGCGACGCCGCGCCGCTCGTGGCCAGTGACAGCGTCGACGCCGTGGTGAGCAACTGCGTGCTCAACCTGGTGCTGCCCGAACGCAAGCGCGCGCTCTTCGACGAGATCTTCCGCGTGCTGCGCAAGGGCGGCCGCGCCATCATCTCCGACATCGTCAGCGACGAAGACGTACCCGACGAGCTCGTCCGCGACCCCGAGTTGTGGAGCGGTTGCGTGTCGGGCGCGCTGCGCGAAGACGCCTTCCTGAAAGCCTTCGAAGACGCCGGCTTCCACGGCATCGAGATCCTGGAGCGCGCCGACGAAGCCTGGCAGACCGTGAACGGCATCGAGTTCCGCAGCCTCACGGTGCGCGCCTACAAGGGCAAGCAGGGCGCGTGTCTCGAGCAGGGTCAGGCCGTGATCTACAAGGGCCCGTGGAAGCGCGTGGAAGACGACGACGGCCACGTGCTCGAGCGCGGCGAACGCATGGCCGTGTGCGGCAAGACCTACGGCCTGCTCACCAGCGGCGGCTACGCGGGCCAAGTGATCGGCGTGGAGCCGCTCGTGCCCATCCCCGAAGCGAGCGCCGGCCCCTTCGCCTGCACCGGCAACCGCAAGCGCAGCCCGCGCGAAACCAAGGGCGCAACCTACACGGCCACGATCGCCGTGAGCACCGACTGCTGCGAACCCGGCGAAGACTGCGACCCCGAAGTCTCGTGCTGCTAGGCCGCGCGCTGAATCACTTCGACGAACAGCTCGCCGCGCACGCGCTGCCGGCGCTGCGGCGCACGCGACTGCGCACGCTGCAAGTCAACCTGGGCAAGTTGTGCAACCAGGCCTGCCGGCACTGTCATGTCGACGCGGGGCCCACGCGCACCGAGATGATGAGCGGCGACACCGTCGACGCGCTGCTCGCGCTGCTGGCGCGCAACCCGAGCGTGGAGCGCGTGGACATCACGGGCGGTGCACCGGAGCTGAACCCGCACTTCCGCCGACTCGTGCGGGGTGTCGTCCAGGCAGGGCGCGAAGTGATGGTGCGCTGCAACCTCACGGTGCTGCAGCAAGCCGAGCAGCGTGACACGGCGGCCTTCTACGCGGCGCAGGGCGTGCACGTGATCGCCTCGCTGCCTTGCTACACAGCCGAGAACGTGGATCGACAACGCGGGGGCGGCGTGTTCGCCGACTCGATCAAGTCGCTGCAAGAACTCAACGCGCTGGGTTACGGCGCCGCGGAAGGCGCGCCCGACGAGGCGGTGCGAGGCGTCGCGCGAACGGCCGCCGTCGACATGGAAGCTGGCGCTCTGCGTGAACGCGCGCTGCGCCTCGACCTCGTGTTCAACCCGCTCGGGCCGAGCCTGCCGCCGGCGCAGGCCGCGCTCGAGAGCGACTACCGCGCGCGTCTCGCCGCCGACTTCGGCCTGCGCTTCGATCAGCTCTACGTGCTGGCGAACATGCCCATCCACCGCTTCGCCGACGACCTCGAGCGCAGCGGCAAACTGCACGACTACGAGCTGCTGCTGCGCAACGCCTTCAACCCCGCCTCGGTGAACGGCTTGATGTGCCGTGAGCTGCTCAGCATCGACTGGGACGGTTCGCTCGCCGACTGCGACTTCCACCAGATGCTCGGCCTGCCGCTCGGCGCAGGCTTGTCGGCACTCGCGGAACTCACCGAACTCGAGAACCTCGGAGCGCTCGACGGCGCCGCGATCACCACCGCCGACCACTGCCTGGGCTGCACCGCCGGCCAGGGCAGCAGCTGCGGCGGCGCGCTCACGGGCGAGCCCGCTGCAGCCACGTGACTGCGCCGCGGGACAACGCGGGGCGGAGCAAGGGCTCGCGGAGCAGCGCGCCGGCCGAAGAGAGCGCGCCCTTCACACCCCCGCAACCGCACGCGCGAGGGCGAGCGCGGGCGTCGTCGCCCTTCGCGGACACGGCGCTCGTGATGCTCGCCAAGCCACCGCTGCGTGGACGCGCGAAGAGTCGTCTCGCAGCGGAGCTCGGGCTCGGCGCCGCCGCTCGCCTGGCGCGCGCCATGTTGCTCGACAGTTGGGCGGGCTTGCCGACGGAACTCCCCGGCGCACGACGCCTGCTCGCGCGCTGCGACGCGTCCGAACGCTACCCGCAGCTCACGCCCGAACCCGACGCCGTGCTCGATCAAGGCCACGGCGACCTCGGACAGCGCATGGCGCGCCTGCTCGCCGACGCGCTCGCCGAGCAACCGCGCGCCGTGTTGCTCGGCACCGACGCACCCGGGCGTCCGCCGGAACACCTGCGCGCCGTGCACGCGCTGCTCGAAGATCACGACCTCGTGCTCGGCGCTTGCGAAGACGGCGGCTTCTGGTGCCTTGCCAGCCGAGCCAGCGCCGCTGCTCTCCACACCCCCACCTGGCTCGACGCGCTCGACTGGGAGCGCGACGACACCGCAACGCAAGTGCGCGCCCGCGCCGCGCAGCTCGGCCTCTCCCTCGGCGAAGCGCCAGCCTGGTTCGACCTCGACCACGCACGCGACCTGAAGACCTTCCCCGAACGCGCCGCCCGCGAACGCGCGCCACGCCTGCACGCCTTGCTGCGCGACGACCCGTGCACCGACCCGCTCTCGATCGTGCTGCCCACACTCGACGAAGGCGCGCTGCTCGACACCGCACTCGCGGCGCTCGCCGAGCAACCCGGCCCGCTGGAGATCGTCGTGGCGGATGGCGGCAGTCGGGACGGCAGTCTGCAGCGCGCGATCGAGAGCCGCGAACACGTGGTCGTGCGCGCGGCGCCGGGGCGCGGCCGCCAGCTCGCGGCCGGCTGCGCGCTGAGCACGGGCGAACAGCTGCTCGTGCTGCACGTCGACACGCGCTTGCCACCGGGCGCCACGCAACAAGTGCGCGACACCTTGCACGCCGGCATCTCGGGCGCCGGCGCCTTCGTGATCCACACGCAGGCCGATCCGGACACGCCCAACTTCGCGGGGCCCTTGCTGCGCCTCGGCGACCTGCGCTCGCGCTTCACGCGGCACCCCTACGGCGACCAAGCCATGTTCTTCACGCGCGCGCACTACGACGCCGTGGGAGGCTTCCGACCGCTGCCGATCATGGAAGACTACGACCTCAGCCGACGCCTCGCCGCACGCACACACCTCGCGCGGCTGCGCCCGGCGGTGCGCGTGTCCGGGCGACGGATCCAGCGCCACCCGCTGCGCTCGCTCCTGCTCATGCGCCTGCTGCCGCCGCTGTTCCGCATGGGCGTGGACCCCGAACGCTTGGCGCGCGTCTACCGTCGCGGCTGAGCATCGCGCATGATGCGCGCGTGATCCTGCCCGCCGTCTTCCCGCCCGCGCCTTTCGACGACTACGCCCTGCTCGATTGCGGGCGCGGCGAGAAGCTGGAACGTCTGGGTCCGTATCGTTTGCGACGCCCCGACCCGCAGGCCATGTGGGCGCCCGCCGCGCCCGAGGCCGAGTGGGAAGGCGCCGACCTCGTGTTCGAGCGCGAAGACGACCGCGGCGGCCACTGGGTGCCCGGCCCGCGAGCGCAGCAGCGTCCGCCCGAGCGCTGGGAGATCGCGTGCGGCAACGCGCGCTTCGTCGTGGGGCCCACGCCCTTCAAGCACATCGGTCTGTTCCCCGAGCAAGCGCCCAACTGGGCGTGGACGGCGCAACGCGTGGCGGCGCTGGCCGCGTCGCTCGGGGAGCGCCCGCGCTTGCTCAACCTGTTCGCCTACACCGGCGCAGCCACGGTGCTCGCCAGTCAGGCCGGCGCCTTCGTCACGCATGTCGACGCGAGCAAACCGGCGCTGCGTTGGGCGCGCGAGAACGCCGCGGCCTCCCAGCTCCCCCGCGACGCCGTGCGCTGGATCGAAGACGACGCGCAGCAGTTCGTGCGTCGCGAGTTGCGCCGCGAGAAGCGCTACCACGGCATCCTGCTCGATCCGCCGCCCTACGGACGCGGGCCGTCGGGCGAACGCTGGGTCTTCGAGGAGCGCATCGGCGAGTTGCTCGCGGAGTGCGCGGAGTTGCTCGTGCACGGCCCCGCGTTCTTGCTCGTGTCGTGTTACGCCGTCGGTACCACGCCGCTCAGCTTCCAGAACTTGCTGGCCGAGTTCGGCGCCGGCGAACTCGAGGCAGGCGAGCTCGCGCTGCCGGCCGAGTGGGGTGCACGCAGCCTGCCGGCAGGCCTGTGTGGACGCTGGTCGCGCGGCTGCTGAGGCGATTCGCCCGCACGCGCTGATCAGCGCGAGGGCCAGCGCAACGGCCGCGCCGCTGCGCGCAGGGTCGACAGCGCAACGCCTCGCTCCGGGCGCACGCTGCGTGGCATGATCGTCGTCCCGCCCTCCTCGGAGTGAACTCATGGCCGTGCTTCGCGACCGTCTCATGCTTCTCAGTGGCACGTTGCTCACGCTCGCCGCGCTGAGCGTTGCGCTGGAGGCCGCCCCGACCTCGACACCGCCCGCCGACGAGACCGCCGCCCCGATCGCGAGCGGCAACGCGGCGGCGATCGACGCGATCCTCCACGAGGGCACGCACAACTCGCAGGTGATGAACACCTTGCGCGCGCTCACCGAGATCGGGCCGCGGCAATCGGGTTCGGCCGGCCTCGACGACGCCACGGCCTGGGCGGCCGCGCGCTTCGAAGAGCTCGGTCTCACAGTCGAGCTGCAGCCTTGGGGCGAACTGGCTTACGGTTTCGAACGCGGGCCGAGCCACGTGCGCGTGGTCGGCGAAGACAGCGAACTCAGCTTCATGACACGCGCGTGGACGGCGGGCACGCCAGGCGCCGTGCAGGCCCCCGCGCTGCTCGCCCCGGTCAGCGAAGCGGGCTTCGAAGGCATCGACTGGGCCGGCGCCTGGGTGCTCACGCCGCGCAGCGACCAAGACGCGCGCCTCGCCGACCTCAGCGACGAAGAACGCGCCGCGCGCCGCGACTTCCTGCGCGCCCGCAACGAACGCCTGCGCGAACTCGGCGTGGCCGGGCTGATCAGTCGCAGCGGCTCGGGCGAACTGCTGCGCATGAGCGGTGATCGCGGTCTGATGATGGAGGGTGCCGCGGTGCTGCCCACCCACGTGTCGGTCACGCTCACGGGGGCGCACTTCGATGCGCTCGTCGAGCGCCTGCTCGCCGGTGAAGCGCTCGCGCTCGACGTCGACATCGACAACCGCTTCATCGAAGGGCCGGTTGAACAAGTGAACGTGGTCGCCGAGTTGCGCGGCAGCGAACGTCCCGAGGAAGTCGTGATCGTGGGCGGGCACATCGACACCTGGGACATCGCGCTGGGAGTGAACGACAACGGCACCGGCGTGTCGACCACGCTCGAGGCGGCGCGCTTGCTCGTGACGTCGGGGGCGCAGCCGCGTCGCACGATCCGCTTCGTGTTGTGGAGCGGCGAAGAACAAGGCCTCTACGGTTCGCGTGGCCAGGTCGAGCAACTCAGCGCCGACGAGCTGGCCAGGGTCTCGGCCGTGCTCGTGCACGACGGCGGCACGAACGCGCTCACAGGGCTCAACATCACGTCCGCCATGGAGCCGCAGCTGCGCACGGCGCTGGCGCCACTGATGTCGTGGGTCGAGGAACACGCGCCCGAGCGCGGCTTCGAACTCAACGTGGTGAGCGGCTTCTCGCGCGGCGGCTCGAGCGACCACGCGCCCTACGTGTCGGCCGGTGTGCCCGGCTTCTTCTGGCGTCAATCCGGCACGCACACGTACTCCGACACACACCACACTCAGATCGACACGTTGGAGTACGCGCTGCCCGACGACCTGCAGCACTCGTCGATGGTCGTGGCGCTCGCCGCCTTGGGCATCGCCGACGCGCCCGAACTCGTGGCGCGCCGCGGCATGCTCAGAGCCACGCGTCGCCTGGGTGTGTTCATGGCCGACGACGCCAAGACCGTGCGCAACGTGAGTGGCGGGCTCGCCGCCGAACACGGTCTGCTCAGCAACGACGTGCTGCTCAGCGTCGACGGGCAACCCGTGGGCAACGACAGCGAAGCCGGCGAGCAGAGTGTGGGCGCGCTGCGCGACGCCGGCGAAGGTCGCAAGTGGATCGTCTGGCAGAGCGGCAGTGAAGAAAAGCGCGCGCTCTTCGAGTGGGACAGCGAAGGCCTCGATCGCGATCCCCAACGCGTGGAGCTGACCGCCGCAGACGGCGCGCCGCTCGTGGGCGACTGGTACGCCGCGCGCACGGGCCGCCCCGCCTCGGGCAGCGCGCTGATCCTGTTGCCGATGGCGCGTCAACAACGCACCGACTGGATGCCCGCACGCGCGGCGCTCGAAGACGCCGGCATCGCCACCTTCGCGCTCGACCCGCGCGGTCACGGCGAGAGCCGCGCCGCCGACGGCGCCTACCGCGCGCGCCTCGACGCGCGCGACACGAGCGCCTACGAGGAAGCCACCCAGGATGTCGCCGCCGCCGTCGCCTTCTTGGAGAGCAAGGGCTACCCGGCCGAGCGCATCGGCGTGATGGGCGCCAGCATCGGCTGCTCGATCGCGCTGCGCGCCGCGGTGAACGACCCGCGCTTGGCCGGCGTCGCCGCGCTCACGCCCGGCGCGAACTACATCGGCTTCGACAGCATGAGCGACCTCACGCAGTGGGATCAGCGCCCACTGCTCTTGGTGAGCAGCGACGAGGAAGCCAACGCCGGCGCGCGCCCCTTGCACGCGGCCGCTCAAGCTCGCGATCCCTGGGCGCCCGTCGACCTGGTGATCCTGCCGCAGACCGGGATCCACGGCACGCGCATGCTCGGCGTGGTCGCGGGCGTGGAGCAACAACTGGCCGCGTGGTGGACCCGCGTGCTCCGCAAGGGATGAGCGACGCGAACGACTCTCCGTCGCGCCCCGCCTCGGCGCCGCGCGTGCCCAGCAGCGAGCCGAACGCCGACTTCCTGCGCTCAGTGCGCGACGGCACGCGCCCGAGCCTCTCGCACGACGATCATCTGCGACTCGGCTGGCTCGTGCTGCAGAGCGAAACCTTGCTCGCAGCCATCGCCACGCTGCGCCGCGACCTGAGCGCCTTCGCGAAGGCCAAGAAGCAGGGCGCGATCTACAACGAGACGATCACGTGGGTGTTCGCGGCGCTGATCAACGAGCGCATCCAAGCCGGCCGCGGTGGCGACGACTGGCAAGCCTTCCTCGAACTCAACGCCGACCTGCGTCGCGGGATGACGGTGGTCCAGGAACGCTACGCGCCCGGCACGCTCAACAGCGCGCTCGCGCGCGCGACCTTCGTGCTGCCGGACCGTCCGCCAGAGCTCTGAGCGCCTCCTGCTCGGCGCGCGCCTCGCTGCGTGCCTGCTTTCCGCTGCGTGCGCTCAGGTCGGCGAGCGAGCCGAGCACCTCCGTGTCATGCAGTGGACTGCGGGACACCACAGCACCGCAGCGGCTCAGTCGAGGAGCAGCAACGGTGCGAGGGATTGCGTGTCGCTGAATCCCTTGATGGTGGCTTTCACCTTGGTCGGGCGATCGGACTTGCCGTTGCCGTCGGTCAGGCCCTCGAAGCGCAGGCTCACCTTGGCCTTGATGCGCACCGTGCCCGCCTTCTTCTTGGGCTTGATGGTGGCGCGCAGCTTGCTCTTCTCCACGTTGAGCGTGAGGTCGGTGCTGATCGGGATCGGCGCGAAGAGTGCGAGGTCCGACTCGTAGCGCTGCTCGAGCGCCTCGATCGACATGGCGTCGAGCGTGAGGTCGAGACGCTTCGCCTTCGCCGACTTGCGCGTCCAGGTGCCGGAGATCGCCGTGCCGTCGAGGTCCGCGTCGAAACTGAAGTCACCGTGGATCTCGATGTCGCCGCTGAGCGGGCCGCCGACCTTCACCGAGCCGATGCCCTTGGCCTTGGCGCTGGCCTTGCTGGTCACGTTGCTGAGCACCCAGGTCGTGTCGCTGGGATCCACGAGCAAGGCGCCGAGCAGCAAGTTCGCGGCAGAGACAATCAACAGCAGGCGCAGGGTCCGGCTCAACATCGAAGAATCCTCGGGCAGGGATCGAGAGGGGAGGGAAAAGGTCGCGGCCGAGACTACGAGATCGCGCGCCGAACGAGGGGCCTGGAGGATCACCTCAGTGCGGCGGTTCCACCACCGGCACGACGGCGCAGCGTCTCGAAGGCGCCAACAGCCCAAGAGGCTGCGAAAATGGTAGCGGAGGAGGGATTCGAACCCCCGACACGCGGATTATGATTCCGCTGCTCTAACCAACTGAGCTACTCCGCCACGCCGTCGCGCGCGCGAGCGCCCGACGAAGGGCGCGGAGGATAGCGGAGGGAGCCACGAGCCATCAAGCACGGGCCGTCATCTGCTTCGAAGAGCGCAGCTCGAAGTGGGCCACGTGGGTAATTTTGTCCGATTGTGTGAATATGCGTGAGACCTCGGCTAGTCTAGGGCGCGTCTGGTTGAGGAGTTCCTCTCCCGGCCCGTGCTGCCCGGCGCGGTCGAAGGAGCGGTCCTCCAGACCCTTCAATCATCCAGACACACCTTCATTCGGTCGAGGTTGCGCGAACAGCGCCTAAAACCTCCTCCCCCTTCTTTCCCGAAAACTCCTCGGCCGAATGATTTTCCCCCCGCAGCATCCGGGGAAGCGCTGCGCCCGTAGGGAATCCGCGCTGCGCGGCGCGCCAGGCCGGGAGGCTGTCCTGCGGCTCGCGGCCTTCGGGAACCGTGTCGCGCCACCCGCGCAACGGGGCGCGACTCAACGCGCCAGCGCGCGTTCCCAACGTTGGCGATGCAAGGTGGCGACGGCCACGGCGAGCGCGTCGGTGGCATCGCGACGCGCTGCAGCGGAGAGCTCTGCCTCGCGCGCCGCCACCGACGAACCGAGCATCGAGCGCACCATCGAGGCCACTTGGTCTTTGCTCGCGCCGCCGCGTCCCGTGACTGCTTTTTTGATCTCGCTCGGGCTGATCTCGCTGAGCGGCAGACCGCTGGCGCCGAGCGCCGTGAGCAAGGCGCCGCGCGCCTGACCCAAGGTGACCAGCGAACGCGTGTTCGGCCCGTGGAAGACCGTCTCCATGCCGGCGGCATCGAGCGCGTGCTCGGCCAGCACCTCGGACAGCCCGCGATGCAGCTCGACGAGTCGCAGCGGAAGCGCCGCCGCAGCCGGTGGCGCCAACACGCCCATGGCGAGCAGTTGCAGTCGCGAGCCCTCCTGCTCCACGATGCCCCAGCCCGTGCGGCGCGATCCGGGGTCGATGCCCAAAACGATCATGCCGCCATCCTAGCCCGCCAGGCTTCCATTCCCGGCCGGCTTTCATTGCGGAGTGTTGCTCTGTCGTCGCTCGAAACTGTGGGACTCGTGGTCGTGGCGGCTGGTACGGGGCAGCGGCTGGGTGCGCCCGTCCACAAAGCGCTGGTGGATCTCGACGGGCGCACGCTCGTGGAACATTGCGTGGAGCGACTGCTGCGCTCCGACGTGATCGGCCCGTGCGTGGTCGTGGGGCATACCGACGACCTCGAACGACTCCGCGCGCTGCTCGCTCCGATCGCCGAGCACGCGCGACGCGAGCTGCGCAACTCTCTCGCCCCCAGCGCGCACTCGGCGCAGCGCGAGCTGTGCGTGATCGCGGGCGGCGCGCGTCGCCAAGACTCCGTGGCCGCCGGTCTGGACGCCTTGCCCGCAAGCTGTGAACGCGTGTTCGTGCACGACGCGGCGCGCCCCTTCGTGCCGCTCGACGCGCTCCCCGCGCTCGCCGAAGCCGTGTCGCAAGGCGGGGCCGCGTTGCTCGCCGTGCCACTCGCCGACACCGTGAAGCAAACCGACGACGACCCCCGACACGTGGCGCGCACGCTCGACCGCAGCCGCCTGCACGCCGCGCAGACGCCGCAAGCCTTTCGTCGACAGGAACTGTCCGCACTGCTCACGGAAGCCGACGCGCAGTCGATCAGCGTCACCGACGAAGCCGCGCTCTACGAAGCCAGCGGCCGCCCGGTACAGTTGGTGCCCGGCTCGCGGCTCAACTTCAAACTCACCACCGCAGAAGACCTCGCGCTCGTGCGCGCGCTGCTGCAACTCGAAACGGGAGAGAACTCGCCATGACGCTCAGTGACGCCATCGCCGTCGGCCTCGGCGCCGACACCCACCGCTTCAAGCCGGGCGGACCGATCGTGCTCGGCGGTGTGGAGATCGAGTCGGACCTGGGCCTCGTCGCGCATTCCGATGGCGACGTGTTGCTGCACGCGATCCTCGACGCGGTGCTCTCCGCCGCCGACCAACCCGACCTCGGCACGCTGTTCCCCGACACCGACGAAGTGAACCGCGGCCGCAGCTCCGTGGACATGGCGAAGGAAGTCGCGCGGCGCCTCAACGTGGCCGGCGCGCGCATCCTCTCGATCGACTCGGTGCTGATCTGCACGCACCCGCGCATCGCGCCGCTGCGCCAAGAGATCCGCGAGTCGGTGGCCGCCAGCTTCGACATCCCCGTGCGCAAGATCAACGTGAAGGGCAAGACCAACGAGGGCATGGGGCCGATGGGCCGCGGCGAAGGCATCGAAGCGCGCGCCGTGGCACTCGTGGAACGCGCCGCCTCCGAAGACGCGTAACGCGACGCCCTCAGTTGCCGGCGCGCGCGCGCTCGCTGAGCAGCTCGTCGTAGAACTCGAGCACTTTGGCGGTTTGCGTGGCGCCGTCGAAGCGCTTGGCGGCGGCAGTCGCGGCGCCGCGGCCCAGACGTTCGCGCAGGCCGGTGTCGCTGACCAAGCGCAGCAGGCCGTCGACCAGACCTTCGGCGGACTCTTCGCAGACCAGGCCCGCGTTGCCTTCATCCACGATCTCGGGCAGCGGTGTGCGCGTGGTCACGAGCGGCGCGAGGCCGAGCGCCATCTGTTCGCGCAGCGCGCGGCAAGTGCCATCGCTGCCGGGCACGAGGAACACACTGGCGTCGAGGCCGGGCAGCACCGCGGGGTACTCGTCGCCCGCGAGATAACCCACGGAGCGCACCACGTTCTGCAGCCCGCGCGCGCGCACCGGCTCGTGCAGCACGCGCTCGATGTGCGTGCCGCGACCGATCACGAGCAACCGGAACTGCGGCAGTTTGCGCGCCACGGCTTCGGCGGCTTCGAGCAGGATCTCGAAACGACGGTGCGGCTGCACGCGCGCCACGATGCCCACGCCGACTTCGTCGGGTTGCAGTTCGAGACGACGGCGCGCGGCCTCGCGGTCGTAGCGCGCGGCGTCGAAGCGTTCGCGATCCACGCCGCACTCGATGAGCCGCAGCGGACGCGCTTGCCCGGACACCGACAGGCTGTGCGTGGAGCCGCCGTACGCGTCGAGCGTGGCTTGACGCGCGGCTTGGGTGCAGGCGATGAGGCCGTCGAGCGCGCGGCGTGCCAAGCGCTTGGTGCGGAAGCCGCCCGAGAGGCCGGTGGGGTCGTAGACCGAGCGCACGAGCAGGGCGCCGGGCGCGCGACGCAGCGCCAGCGAGGCCACGCGGTGGTCGTTGTCGAGATGCGTGTGGACGACGTCGGGTCGCCAGTCGCGCAGCACGCGGCAGAGGCGTCGCACGTCGACCCGATTGGCGCGCCAACGCGCGTGCTTCGAGAGGTTCAGCCCCGGCAGCGAGCGCACGCCGCGCTGATCCACGAAGGGCTGGATGCGCGACTCTTGGCCGTCGGGCCCGGTGCCGCTCAGGAACAGGACCTCGTGCGATTCGGCCTGCCAGGCGGCCAGCGAGAGTGCTGGATCCGCCGGGCCGGTCCACTTCCAGTTGGCGAAGAGGTGCAGGATCTTCAAGGTGGAGACGCCCAGCGAGTCGGCAGGGCACTCTAGCGAGCGCGAGCCGCAGGCCCAAGGCTCTCACGCACCCCACCCACGAGTTCTCTGCGCCCCCGTGCCACGCCCCCGCCGCCATCGCCCCCGCAAGACGCCGCTCCCGATCTGGATCGCGATGATCCTCGCCGGGGTGCTGATCTACCAGAACCGCGGGGCGCTGCTGGACGTGCTGGGTGTCGACGCGTCCCCACCCACCCCAGGGGCGTCGGCGCAGAACGACGCGCGTGACACGGCTGCCGAGCGCGACGCCGCGCGGAACGAGGACGGGAGCGCGTCGGCCGCTGCGTCGATCTCGGGGGACGCCCAGCTCACGGGCGACGCCTCGCTCTCACAGGGCGACGCGCTCACCGGCGACGCTCCGACCCACGATCCGACTCGCGCCGGTGCCGGTGCCGGTGCCGGCGCCGCCCCCGCGACCGCCCCCGCGGCCGACCCCGCTGCCCACCCCGCAACGCACGCCGACGAGACCGCCGGCGCGTCTCAGGGGCGCAGCTCCTCGGTGGCCCCGGAATCGGACCGCGCCCACTCGAGCGCAGACACGAACCCCAACGCGGGCGCACCGCCCCCCACGCCCGGCGGCGAAGCCCTGCCGCTGCTCGACTCCCTGCTCGGCGCGAACGCGCTGAACGCAGCCGAAGCGCTTCACTCGGCCAACCGTCTCGACGAGGTGTTCACCGCCATCGATGCGCTCGCGCTGGCCGAACTCGCGCCGCAAGCCCTGCGCACTTGGCAAGCCGAGCAGGATCCCTTGCACACAGCGCGCGTGGAGTTGCTGCTCGATCTCGCCGCGCTCGCAGCCGACGATGCCGACGACGCGCTCACCCGCGACCTCCCCTTGCTCGCGGCCCTGCGCGTGGAAGAAGCGCGCGCGCTCTTCGACACCGCCGCGCGCCTCACCGCCGACCCCGCCGTGCCTCCGCAACTCGCCGACTTGCTCGTGCGCACCAACGCGCTGCACGCGCAGCTGTTCAACGACCTCGAGGGCACACGCCAGTTGTCCGCACGCGGCGCAAGTTTGCCACCCGACGCGCGCCGCGGCAGCGCGAGCACCGAACGCCGTTGGAACAGCGCCGACCTCAAACGCACCGAGAGTGGCGAGGCCGCGACTCAGCAACGCGGGCGTCTCAGCTTGACCTCGCGACTCGACAGTGCCGACGCCGAACACCTGCTCGACGCCTGCGAAGCGGCGCTCGACGCCGTGGAGGATCGCTGGTCGGGAACCGGGCGCGACGCGCTCGAGCTCGTGCTGCACAACACCTTGGCCAGCTTCGAGCAAGCGCGCGAAGAGTCCGACGCCGCGATCCCCAACGACGCGCGCGCCTTCCTCCTCCCCGACACCGCACGCATCGTGGCGCTCGACCCGCGCTTCCACGGCGAACCCTTCGCGCGCCTGCCGGGCTTGCTCGCACGAGAGATCGCACGCTGGACGCTGCGGCGCGCCCACGCCGAGGGCGGCGCGCTCCCGACATGGCTCGAAGAAGGTTGGGCACGCGCCTACGAAGGCTGGGCGCTCAGTGGCGACGCCGAGACCTGGCGCGCCCACGCACCCTTGCACCTCACCGAACGCTTGCTGCTCGACCTCAACGCTTCCGGACCGGGCCGCGCGGACCTCGACAGCTTGCTCGAGTTACGCCCGGCGTCGGAGGAAGCGGGCGCGGCGGCGTACGGTTTCGTGCGTCACCTGGAGCGGGCCAAGAATGCGGAGGGCGAGTGGCTCTTCGCCGACGAACTCGCGCTCCTCGCCAGCTCGCGCCGCGAAGGTCTCGAACTCGAAGCGCGCGCCGAGCTGCGCCTGCGCTTCACGCTCAGCGACGCGCAACAAGCCGCCGGCATCACCACGCAGCTGCGCCTGCAGTTGCACTGGTGGGACGCCGAGAAGCGTGCCCTCGAGCTCGACCTCGCCGAGGGCGCCGCCGCCGCCGCGCTCTGGCAGCCCATCGACGCACACCTCGCACGACGTGAGGTCGACGCCGCGTCGGCAGAGTTGCGCAGGATCTCGACGCGGCGTCCCCTCGATCCGGAGTTGCGTCGACGCAGGTTGCGGTTGAGTGAACGCCTTGCCGAACGCGACGCGCGCCTGCTCGAAGCGCTCCTGCTCGCACGTTGCGCCGGACAAGACGACGCCGCCCGCGAGGAAGCCTGGAGCTCGGCACGACGCGTGAACCGCGCGCTCGCCGAGAGTTTGCAAGCGCAGCTCGAAGCCTCGCACGAAGCCGCGCGCGCGCTCGTCGAGCGGCATCTGATCGCCGGTCGCAGCGAAGGCGCGCGCCTGCTGCTCGACCTGCTGCAAGCGGCGATGCCCAGCGACCCCGCTTGGCGCGCGCTGCAGACGGGCCTCACCAGCGGAGCGTCCACGGGCGGCCCGCTCGAGCTCGCTGTGCACCCGTTGATGCACGCGAGCGGTCGCGGCGTCACCAGCGAAGACGAACTCTGGGACCGTCGCGCCAAGCAGCTCGGCGTGCGTGCAGCCGACCGCTCAGAACCCAGCGACCTGAGCGCCCTGTGGGAGCTGCGCAGCCCGTTCAGCTTGCGCGCCACCGTCGCGCTGGAACGCCCCGTGCCGCTGCTCGCCAGCGATGAACACCGGCGCTTGGGACTCAGCTTCGGCGCGCGTCACGCGCTCGACCCCGGCAGTTGGGCCGTGCTCTTCGGCGCTGGCGGGCAAGTGGAAGTGGGCGTGCGCGGCTCGCACGAATGGCCCACGCACGGGCTCGGCAAAGCGCCGCGCGAACGCTTCGCCCTCGAGCTGCACGTGGACCGCGCCGGCTTCAGCGTGACGACCGACGATCGCGCCTACCCGTGGCAAGCCGCCGGCACGCGCACACTCGACGGCGGCCTCGGCGTGCTCGCGCGCCAGATCAACGCCACGCTCACCGACTTGCGCGTCGACCTGCGGCCGCGCTTCGACCCGCGCGGACACTGGGCGCTCGTCGGCGGACCGTGATCGCGGACTTGGCAAGCGCGCGCTCACTTTGCAAGCTGCCTCGACACTCACCAGGAGAATCGGATGACACTTCGCGTTCTGTGCTTCTCGGGCAGCGCCAAACAAACCTCGCTCAACCAACGCTTGGTCGCGGCAGCCGCGCAGATGATCACAGCGTCGGGCGCGCAAGCCACGCTGCTCAACCTGCGCGATCACGAGATGCCGCTCTTCAATGAAGACCTCGAAGCCGAGCAGGGCGACGCGCCGGGCGCGCTGAGTTTCCGCACCGCGCTCGAAGACCACGACGTGTGGTTGATCGCGAGCCCGGAGTACAACGGCTCGATCACGCCGCTGCTCAAGAACGCCATCGACTGGGCCTCGCGGCAGCGCGAAGGCAAGCCGATGCTGAGCGCCTTCCGCGGCAAGTTGTGCGCGCTGCTGGCCGCGTCGCCCGGAGGCCTCGGCGGCCTGCGCGGCCTGGTTCACGTGCGCGCCATCCTGGAAGGCGTGGGCGTGTTCGTGATCCCGCAACAACTGGCCCTTCCCGCCGCCCACACCGTGCTCGACGCCGAAGGCAACTGGCTCGACGAAGGCGCCGAGACCCGCGTGCGCAACGTGGTCGACGCGCTGCTCGACACGGCTGGCAAGCTCACCGCGAAGTGAACGGCGCGCGCCGTGTTGCGCGGGCTCAGCGCGGAAGCTCGTCGGTCGGATCGCTCTCCTCGGCTTCCGGCACGTACACGACCTCGCCCGAGCTGAGCCGGTAAGCCACGCCGAGTCGTTCGCCGCGCCCTTCGAGCGCACGGTCTGTGGAGCGCAAGGCCTCGGGCAAGGCGTGCTGATCCGCTTCGACACGCTGCAGCGCCTCGCGTGCGGCGCCGACCGAGGTGAGCAGCGCCGCCACCGCGAACACCATCCACAAGTCGAACAGGTTCACGAGCCCGCTGGCGGGATCGCCGATGTCGCCACGCTCATGGCGACGACGTGCGCGCGTGCGAGCGAGTCGTTGGCGCGGGTTCATCACGCGGACGGCTCGTCGGGCACGAGGCGCAAGAGCAGCAGCTCGAGGCGCGCGAGGTCGTCGTCGTACCAACGGCGTCGCAGGCTGCCCATGGCGAAGGCGGCACAACTCACGGCGAGCCCAGCCACGGTGGCGGTGAAGGCCACCGTGAGGTCGGCGGCGAGCGCGGGCAAGTCGCCCTCACTGAGTTGGCTGAGGGCGGGCCCCAGCGGGAGCAAGGTGGCCACGAGACCGCCCATGGGCGCGAGGCGAGTGAGCAGCGTGTGCGTGAGCAAGACGCGCTGCGCGCGCGCGTCGAGGGCTTGCAAGATCGCGTCCGCGTTGTCGACGCCCTGCGCCGCGAGCGCTTCGGCGAAGCGCGTACCGAGGCCGTCGGGCGCACGCTCCAAGGCGCGCGCGACACAGTGATCCAAAGGCTCGACGGACGCCGCGCGCGCTGCCAGCTGCGCCGCGACGAGGCGCTCAGCCTCCACGAGCACGGCGACCTGCGCGCGTCGCTGCAGGGCTTCACGCACGAAGCCGCCGGCGAGAACGGCCACCCAGGCCGTCATGGCACCCAGCGCCAGCAACACGACTCCGAGCAGCCACGGAGTGAGCGCGACAGCGACCTCGAGCAGCAGCGCGCTCACGCGGCACCCCCACGTCGCGCAGCGCCGAGCGCGGCGCAGGCCACGAGCACGAGCAAGGCCAAGGAGACGAGCCAACGCGTGCTCGACGAGGCCGCCGCCGCTTCGTCGCGCGGCACGAGCTCACGGCCTTGCACGAACGGAGCCGGCTCGGCACGCGCGGCCAGCGTGGACGGCGGCGTGCTCGGCGTGCTCGGCGCGGTCGGCGGCGCGGTCGGCGGCGCGGTTGCCGGCGCGGCCTGCGGCGGCGTGGACACTGGCGCGCTCGCCAACGCACTTGGGGCGGCGTCCCTCGCAACGGTTGCGGGGGGAGCGTCGCTCACGGCCTCGGCGTAGGCGGTGGCGAGCGCTGCGTGGTGCGCGTCCGGGGCGGCGCGCAGCGCGGCGTCGACGAAGCTCTCGAGACGCGGGTTGGCGTCGATCAACGGGCCGTGACGCGTGACCGATTCCGCGTGCAGCGTGGCCAACTGCGCGAGCCGCGCCGGGGAGGTCGTCCACATCTCATGCCGCGCGGCTTCGAGCAGGTTCTTGGTGATCGCCTGCAGCGAGCCCGGCGAGTGCTGCTCGAAGAACTCGGGCAAGCGCAGACCCTTGCTGTCCTCGAGATAGACCTCCGCGATCTGCTCGAAGGTGCCGTCGTCCACGCTCTGCGGGCGGTTGATCTTCCAGGCGAACACTTTCCAACTCAGCGCGGCCATGCGCTGCGCGCCGTGTCGACCTTCGGCCTGCATCTCGCTGATCCAGTTGTCGTTGAACAGGAGGGCGCGCAGGTCGCGACGCAACATCTCGGCGGCAGGCAGCACGACTTCGTCGCCGGGGCGGCGCATGTCGGCGATGTAGTAGGCCGGCGCCTCGCCCGACACGTGCTCCACGGCATTGGCCAAGCTCGCACCGGAGGCATGCGCGCGTCCACTCAGGGCCCCGTGGTTCGCGGAGCCGCGCAACACCACTTCCGTGTCGACGAGCTGCGCGCGGTAGGCCGCGGGCGCCTTTTCGCTCCACGCGCCCGCCGTGAACACGTGATCGTGCTGCGACATGTAGACCTCGGCGAGGTCGCCGCGGGTGTCCCACACGCCCGTGTCGCCGAAGAGGCCGTCGTGCAAGCCGCTGCCGAAGTGTCCTTGCGGCACGGCGAAGATCCGCGCGCGCGACAGGATCTCGGCGCGCTCATCCGCCATGCCGGCGGCCAGCAACTCGGCGCGCGCACGTTCACGGTTCTCGCGCACGAAGTTGTCGGGTTCGTCGAGCGCGACCACGAGTTGCACGGCGCGGTCGAGCAGGATCGCGCGCGACTCGAAGGTGTCGTTGTAGAAGTGCTTGCTCTCGAGGAACACGTCGATGCGCGGACGCCCGAGCTCCTCGCGTGGGATCACTTCCACGTCGGTCACACGTCCACGAGCGCGCACGGGGCGCACGCCGAGCAGCGCGAGGGCCTGCGCTTCGGAGACGCCGTGGTCGTACATGCTGCTGCGCGTCGACAGGCTCACGGCGACCTTGCGCGGGTAGCGACCGTTCTCCGCGAGCAAGCCTTCGAGCAAGCTGTCGGTGAGCGACAGGCCGAGTTCCCAAGACGCTTCGCTGGGGATCTGTTCGGGGTCGAAGAAGTACAGGCTGCGGCCCGAGGGCAACGCGGCGGGGTTGCGCTCGGGCGTGCCCGAGGGTCCCGGCGGCACGCGTCGGCCGTCGAGCGCGGCGAGCAGGTTGTCGATCTCGTTGCCGGTGCGCGCGTAGCCGGCGCGCATCTGTGTGATGAGTTCGAAGCCGGCGGTGAGCGCGTCGGGCAACGCAGCGGAGGCGGTCGCGTCGTTGTCGGGGAGCGAGGCGCCCACGCTGCGCAGCGCGTCGAGCGCAGAGAGGTCGGCGCGCAACATGGCGTTCAGACAAGCCAGCGCGCGTTCACGTTCGGCACGCGCGAGGTCACCCGGTAGCGCGACCTCACTCGAGGAAGACCCCGTGCCAGACGACGCCTCAGCGCCCGCGAGCGCACCGGGATCGATGAGTGGGCCGAGCACCGTGTTGAGCGCTTCGAGAAAGTCTGTGCCGGCCGCCGTGAGCAGCTGCGGTGCCAGCGTGAGCGGATCGGGCGGCCTGCCGAGCACGTGCGCCGCGCCGGACACGAGCTCGCCGCGCAGCTCGCCGAGCAAGACCGAGAGCGCCGCCATCTGCGCGTCGTCGAGCCACTGTTCCGGGGCGAGTTCGATCTGCAAGTCGCGGTCGAGCCGTTCGGTGCGCACGCGCTCGCTGATGCTGGCGGCGAAGCGTTGCTTGAGGGCGCCTTCGGGGAGCCCGGACCACTTGAGCAGGTCGTCGCGCAGATCGAGCAACGCCGAGTCGAGCCCGGCTTCGCTGAGCGGCGGCGTGAGATGACCGATGAGCAGCGCGCCCGCGCGACGGCGTGCGGGCACGGCGAAGGTCGTCGAGGCCATACTGAAGGGACGGATGTCGGGCAGCGTGCCGGCCAGGATCTCGGGCCAGTCGTCGGCACCCAGGCCCACCACGCGACGCGGCATGAGCAGCTGCGCGTCGAAGGAACCGAAGCGCACCACTGCATGCGCGCGCAAAGACTCCTCGGCGAAGAAGCGCGACACGAGCACGGAGTGACTCGGGATCAAGCCGGCATGCTCCGCGCGGCGCGCGTGGATCGCAGCCATGTCTTCGTCGACGCCGGGAGGCAGACCGGTGCCGCCCACGAGCGTGGCGGCGCCGAAAGCGAGCGTGGGCACCACGAGGTGCGCGTCGCCACGTTCATCACGCCACACGCCCCAGTTGCCGGGCGGCGGCCCGAAGCGCGCTTCGAGTTGCGCGCGCTGTGCAGCCGGCACGCGACGCTCGTACCACGCGCGATACACGCCCGCCGGCACGAGCGACACCGACCCTGAACGCGCCAGACGCTCGAGTTCCGCGGCGCTGCCGTCCCACGCACGTTGCTCCCACAACTCGCTCAGCGCGCGCGCATCCACGGGCAGGTCGTGCACGGCGTAGCCCTCGGACTGCAGCGCGCGCAACAGCTCGAGCAAGGAGCGCGCCACGTCGAGCAGTTGGTTGTCGGGTGTGCCGCCGCCGAACCCGGCCACGAAGGCCACGCGTCGTTCGGCGGGCGCTGCGCGCGCGAGTTCGATCCACGCCGACGCGCGGTCAGCGATGCGCTCCACGCGTTCGGGAATCGGCCCGAAGATCTCGGGACCCTCGGACGCGCGCGCACCGTTGAACACGCGCGCTTCGATGCTGCCCGCGAGCTCTGCGGCTTCGAGCCCCATGAGCGGGCGGCCTGACATCGTGTCGGCGTGCCAGTCTTCCACCGAGCGGCGCAGCAAGGTGGCGCATTGCAGGAAGGGCACGTCGGCCGCGGCGCGGTCTTCGTCGCGGGGGACGACGTGGCGGGTGTCGAGCACCACGTCGGGCGCGAAGCTCGCGTAGAGCGCTTCGGAGCTCTCACCCTGTCCGACGAGATGCGCGACGGCGAGCACGCCGCGTTCGCCGAGCGCGCGGATCAACGCATCGACCGCGTCGTGATTGCGCAGGGCGAAGTGGTGCGACACGGTGGTGAGCAGCGCGCGCGGCGCGTGTTGTGCGTCGAAAGGCAACGCATCGCTGTCGGCAGCCCAGGCGAGGAAAGCCTGCACGTCGGCGAAGGGTTCGGGGTGCTCGGGATGGTAGAGCCCGGTCTGGCCCACGTCGGCGAGCGGCGCGGGCGCAAGGCCTTCGCGATCGAGAAAGGTCACGCCGAGATGCTCGAGCAAGCGGCGCAGGTTCGAGCGGTCGGCGCCGACTTCGAGGTACGCGTCGAGCAACGCGTCGGACACGAGCAGCTCGCGCTCCACGAGTTGCGGACGCAACGCAGCGAGCTCGGTGAACACCGCGGGCGTGGCCACGATCTGCGGCGCTGGCTCACGCGCGAGCAGCGTGTCGAGCGCGACGGCGAGCGCTTCGGCTTGGCCCGCGTCTGCGGAAACGGCAGGCGACGCGCCGCCGCCAGCGCGCACACCGCGCCCGCGCCCTCCACGACCGCCGCCGCGCGGGTTCGCGCCCCACAGGAACACCACGAGATCGGCTTCGGGCACGGCGCGCGCGCCTTCAGCGGCCACGGCCTCGAGGTCGAGCGCGGCGAGGTCGAGCGCCAACTCGTCCTGCCAGCGAGACATGTAACCGACCGAAGAGTCGCGTCCGTGAAAGAGGATCCGCGCGTGTCGTGCAGAGGCGGCACCCTGAGAGTGTTGCTGCGCGCAGACGCCGCCCGCGAGAGGGAGCAGCAGCGCGGCGAGCAACATGCCGCCAACACGACACGCGCGAACCCAACGCTTCAACCCGAGTCGAGGAGTCACTCGCCGAGCAGGTTGAGGCGCAAGCCGAGCGTGCCCGGCACGCCCGTCGGAGTGGGACAACCGCCCGGCCCCGACGGGCCCGCCGACAGCACCAGGTCCGGGATGCCGTCGGTGTCGATGTCGTCGATCACGAAGCTGTTCACGTCGCCGGTGATGGACACGTCGACAGGCAGGCCGAAGAGTCCTGTGCCGAGGCCGGGGTACACACGGATCAGCGATTGGCTGAGGCCGGCGGCGAGTAGGTCGGCGTGGCCGTCGCCGTTCGCGTCGGCCACGTCGAGTTGCGCGGGGTTGTCGGGCGCGGCGAGCACCACGCTCTCGGCGAAGCTGCCGTCGCCGAGGCCGAGCAACACGGAGAGCGTGTCGTCGCTGAAGTTCGCGGCGACGGCGTCGAGCAGGCCGTCGGCGTTGAAGTCGCCGAGCGTGACGCGCCGCGGCGAGCCACCGACGGCGTGGGTGAGTGGTGCGGCGAAGCTGCCGTCGCCCACGCCGAGCGCCACTTGCACGTCGCCGGAGCTGCGCGCGGCGTACACGAGGTCGGGCACGCTGTCGCCGTTCATGTCGCCGACTTCCATGTGGAAGGGGCCGTCGACCACGGGGAAGACTTGGCCGGCTGCGAGCGTGCCGTCGCCTACGCCCAGGAACACGCTCACGGTGTCGGCGGAGAAGTTGCACACGGCGGCGTCGGCCATGCCGTCACCGTTGAAGTCGTCCACCACGAGGCCGCGCGGGCCGGGCGTGCTGGGTCCGGTGGTGGCGAGCCCGAACTCACCGCCGGGTACGCCGGGGACGATGCTGAGGTCGTCGCTGCCGCTGTTCGCGGTGACGAAGTCGAGCTGCCCGTCGCCGTCGAAATCGGCGAAGCGCACGTCGGAGGGGCAGCTGCCCACGGCGACGGTTTGGCCGATGAGCAAGCTGCCGGACACGAGGTAGAGCAGCGAGACGCTGTCACCGGAGGTGTTCGCCACGCCCAGATCGAGGCGGCCGTTGCCATCGAAGTCGGCGATGCCGATGCCGCGCGGGGACTCGCCCACGCCGAGCGCGTGGAGCGCGCCGAAGGCCACGCCGCTCGAGTCGCCCGCGGTGATCTGGAGGCCGTTGCTGAGTTGGAAGTCGAAGGGCAGGCTGGCGTCGCGGAGGAGCACTTGCGCGTAGAAGGGCACGCCGCAGATCGAGGCGGGCACGTTGGGGATTGCGGCCAGGGGCGCGGTGCCGTCGGCGCGCGTGACGAAGATCTGCGGTGCACCGAGCAGCGCTGCGGGGTTCAGATACAGCACGCCGAAGTCGAGCACTTGGAAGGTCGCCGCCGAGCTCAAGTAAAGCGCGCCGACTTTGTTCGGCGGAGCGTCGCGCAGCGCGAGGCTGAAGGGTGTGCCGAGCACGGGCGCACCGTCGGGAGTCCACAGCACGATGTCGCCGAAGGTCGGGAGGTCGATGTTCTCCACGGGCGACGCGCACTGCGCAAGAGTTGCAGGAGCCGTCAGCGCAACACTCGCGCCGAGGAGGAGGGGGAGGAGGAGCAGACGCATCGGGAGGTTTCCAGTCGAGGTTGTTGCCGTCGACCGGGTGAACCGCTGCCCGCAGCGATTGAGTTCAGTTCTAAATCTTGCGGGCTGCGCGCGAGGTCGTGCGCTGCCAGCCAGCGCGTCCCATCTGGCAAGCCTTCCGACGGGCAGGTAAACTCCGCGACCGCGCGCACGACCGGCGCAACCAGCACAAGCGAGCGGGTGTAGCTCAGTGGTAGAGCGCTAGCTTCCCAAGCTAGTTGTCGTCGGTTCGATCCCGATCACCCGCTCCAGTTGTTGCGCGACGCATTGCGTCGCGTGTGGGTCGGTTTGGGGAGGTTCGGCGCTGCGCGCGTTCACCTGTTCCCGACGTGTCCGAGTCACGCTGATTCGCACCGCGTTGCACCTTGGCGTGCGCTGACTGCTGGGGAATCTGCTGGGGGTCGGCGCCGAGTGTTCCGGTGGGCTTCCCGTCGCTCGCTGCCAGGGGAAGGGCATGGGTGCTGCCGCGCCAGAACCAACGGGACCCAGGAATGGTGCCCGCCTCGCAATTGCGCACAAAGCGCCGATAGATGAATTCCTAAACGCCAAGTCCAGCCCCCGGGTTCTCGGACTCTGAACCCACCGCGGAGCTAGCCTCCGTCGTCACCCATCCACCTAAGAGGAAGGACGCACGTCGACGCTCGACTACCGCCTCCTCCGAACTTGAGGCAGACTGTTACCCGGTAGCGGATGCTGCTTCGCGCTGTGTTTACCGGATGGGGGGGCAGGGTCGCCAGCACAGGAATACCTCCACCCAACTGCCCGCGCGAACACGCCAGCTGCCTACTCCCGCACGGACTGACCTCGAACGATCAACTCAATGCCGACACCGCCTTCAAAAGCCGTACGTCTCGCTCAATACCTCCGCGAAGTCGTGCTCTCGAAAACGACGACCATTCGAGACGTCGAGAAGTACGAGCAGGTCCAGTGGTTTAGTCAAATTCCGAAGGTAGAGGGATGTACGCACTCCGCTGAACCAGAGTGGCCGCCGCGAGGCGAAGACGCTGAACTCAGCACTTGGCTCGAAGTTCACGCTCAAGACCTACCAACTCCCCCTAGGCCATCGAAAGAGCTCTGTCCGTGGCTGAAGCAGAAGGAATACGAGCAGCCCCGACGCGAACCGCCAAAGCTACAAGTGAAAGCGACCATCGACGACCCGGACTGGAATCCAGCCGACTCCGATGAACCCGCAAAGGTAACGGTGCGCCTCGAAGATCGCCCCGGCACCGAAGAACTCTACGAGAGCTACTGTACTAGATGGCATCAGTGGGGCATTGACCTAGGTGACCGGCTGCGAGCGCAGGAGCTGTATTCCAAGCTCTACCAGATCCACCGCCGCCTGGACAGGGAAGGTGAGACGCTACAGTTGTGCGTTGCCTTCGGCTTACTCGACTGGCCTAAGCCGGGGGGCAAGGGCGCCAGAGTTCGACGGCACGTTGTTACCGCGACAGCTGAACTTGAGTTCGATCCTAGGTTAGGCGCAATGCGAGTGACCTGCCCGTCCGAGGGCACCAAAGTGGTGCTCGAACGCGACATGCTCGATCACGACTTAGCGCCATCGCAATCGCAGATCACTGACGTGGAGCAGGTGCTCGAAGCGATCGCCTCCGATGATGCGGTATGGGATCGCGAGCGCCTTCATGAAGCACTGCAAACTTGGGGGCGAATGCTCCACCCCAAGACCAAGTGGTCCTCCGAGGTCCACGCAACAGATGGGGATGAATCGAGTCCGGCTCTGTCGTGGGCTCCGGCACTCATCCTGCGCAAGCGTGGCTCCACGGCATCACTGCGTATGTACGAGAAGATCATCGAACAACTCACCGCAGCAGGCGAGTCGATTCCCATGGGGTGGGCAAGCCTTGTCGATGTTGCAAGTGACGAAGTCGACCGCGAGACAACGGATCCAGCTTCAGAACAATACTGGCCCGACGAAGGAACCGAAGTATTCTTCCCACTGCCTGCCAACACACAACAGCGAGAGATTGTCGAAGCAGTTCGCTCGCGACGTGGGGTCGTTGTTCAAGGACCACCTGGGACGGGCAAGAGTCACACGATCGCAAACCTAATGTGTCACTTGCTCGCCAGCGGGCAACGAGTCCTTGTCACCGCAGAGAACCCGCGCGCACTCGCGGTCCTTCGCGACAAGCTTCCTGATGAGCTGAAGGCTCTCTGCGTCAGCGTTCTGGGACAAGGTGGCGATGCATTCGAAGCCTTGAGCAAGACTGTTCGTGAGATCTCAAATCGTCGCGCACAATGGAGCAATGCTCAGAGCGAAGCGGAGATCGCAGCCCTTCAAAGGGGACTGAGCGAAGCTCGCACCCAACTAGAGCGCGCAGACAGCGAACTTCGAGACCTGCGACTGGGAGAAACGACTAAGCACGACCCCGCGGCCGGATATGGGGGCACCCCACAACGGGTCGCGGCTCTAGTAAATGAGCAAAGAGGTGATTTCGATTGGCTCCCTGTCGGACATACCGAGGAGCGAGCTGCCCCGCTCTCCAATCGCGAAATCGGAAGGTGGCTGAAACTCGTTCACTCACACGACCCTGCTAAGGAAGCGGGGTTAGATGAGAAGCTCCCACAGCTCGACGACCTCCCCCCTTCGCCAGAAATGCAGGATCTATTCGCAACTTCAACCAACCGCAAACGCGCCCTTGAGGAGTACGCGAAAGAGGTACAAGCACCTGGGTTCAACACTCTTATTCAGCTACCCGAACAAGACCTAACCGAACTACAAAGTGAATTTCATCAACTGCGAGACTCGTGGGACGATTTCCCTGCCACGCCATGGTGTCAAGAGGCGGCGCGCGCGTCACGCACCGGCGAGCAGGCCGCGTGGCAGGTACTTCTTGAGCTCACTGATGAAGATCTCAATAACATCCGCACCCTCACAGAGCACCTCAACGCACGACGAGTTGAAATCCCTGATGAGCTCCCCCCGGCACAGGTGCGAGACGATGCCCAGGCGGTCCTCGAACACCTGAAGGCCGGTGGCAAGTGGAAGAGAGCCCTCGGGTTCGGAACACCCAAGCCAATCAAAGGTCGTGAGTACCTTATCGACAGAGTTCGAGTCGATGCCAGTGCTGCTGATGAACCCGAAGAACTCGAAGCAGTGATCCACGCGATGAACCGTCGCCTCGCGATCGAGCACCTGCTGCAACAATGGTCGGCCCACGCCATGCCCGAGGCTGGTGCCGACATTGAGATGGCACTCGTTCATGCTAGACACTGGGCCGAAAACCTGCGCCGGTCGATTGCTTTAGGCACAGTTGATCGCGAGTTACGCAAGAGGATACAGGCCCGACTTGACACAACCCTGAACGAAGACTGGATGGCCTCGCGTGAAGTGAACTGGTTGCGTGTAATCGATGCTGCACGTGCAGCACAAGAGTGGCGGCACGCAGAGCATCGCGTCTCCACGATTGCGGGCAGCATCGAAGCGGCTGCCCAACTCCATGGATCATCGCCACTTATCAGTGAAGTGCATGAAGCCATCAGGCGTCGAGACATCCCCAGCTACGGCAGGGCACGAGCGTCTATCGGAGAACTGTGGCGACGGCGCGAACTTCGCGACGATCGCCAGAAGCTCGATGCTCGCATGAGCGAACACGCGCCAGAACTCAGGCTCGCGGTCCTCGAGTCCAAAGATGAGTCTGCATGGACCGACCGCCTGGCACTGTTTGAGGAGGCTTGGTCCTGGAGCCTCGCCGATCGTTGGCTTCGACGCTTCTCCGAACCCGGTCGAATCATGGTCGTCGAACGCGAACGAACGCGTGCAGACGCCCGAGTGCGAAGCACGTTGACTGAACTGGCCGCCAAGATGGCTTGGCAAAAATTCTTCCAGCGCCTGAAACCTGAACAGGACATGGCACTAAAGAGCTGGCTGAACACTGTCAAGCAGATGGGCAAAGGCAAAGGCCGTTCTGCAAAGCTCGAACGCCTTCGGCGCCAGGCACGAGCACACCTCGAAGTGTGCCGTGATGCGATCCCCGTGTGGGTCATGCCCCGCTACCTCGTAGCCGAGATGGTCGGAGTCTCGCCCGAGCGATTCGACACAGTCATTGTTGACGAAGCCAGCCAGATGGGCCTCGAGGGAATGTTCGTTTTCTACATTGGTCGACGAACAGTGATCGTTGGAGACGACCAGCAGATCAGCCCGAGCGACGTCGGAATGAAGGACTCTACGATCGACGACTTGCAGCGCCAGCACATCGCCGATTTCGAACATTCAAACGCAATGGGGCTCGGAGGCAACGTCTATGCAAACGCTCAGATTCGGTTCTCACGCCTGATCACCTTGCGGGAGCATTTTCGCTGTATGCCAGAGATCATCCAGTTCTCTAATGACCTCTGCTACGCCTCCCAGGGAACTCCACTCGATCCGATGCGAAGTTATCGAGAGGACCGTCTCCCCCCCCTCGTTGCAAAGCGGGTAACCAATGGCGTGCGCGAAGGTGGAAACGCTGCCTTCAATCGCATCGAAGCTCAAGAGATCGTCAACCACATCGAGAAGTGCCTCGACGATGAACGCTACGATGGAAAGACCTTCGGTGTCATTAGTCTAGTTGGCAACCATCAAGCCAGAGAGATCGAGGCATTACTAGTTCAGAGGCTTGAGCCCGAGACTCTGGAGCAGCGACGCATCCTTTGCGGAGACGCCTACACCTTCCAAGGCGACGAACGCCACGTGATCTTCCTGAGCATGGTCGCCTCCATGGGTGAAACGCGGCTTCTAGCTCAGACTTCTCAGTCCTCGGTCCAACGCTTCAATGTCGCGGTGAGTCGCGCGCAAGATCAACTGATTGTCTATCACTCAGTGGACCCGCAGGACCTGAAACCCGAGTGCATGAGACATCGCCTCCTGACTCATGTAAGGGACCCCGTGCGCAGAATGTCCCGCTTCGAGGACCACGAGTTCGACTCGCCCTTCGAGAAAGCGGTTTTCGAGTGCATTGCAGAACGCGGATATCGAGTCGAGACTCAAGTGAAGGTCGGTCGCCACGCCACGTATCGGATTGACCTCGTCGTTCACGGGGTCGATTCAAAGCTGGCCGTTGAGTGCGACGGTGACCGCTGGCACGGAGTAGAGCAGTTCGAGTCCGACATGGCTCGGCAGCGCGATCTCGAACGTGTGGGTTGGGAGTTCGTGCGAATCGCGGGGAGCGCGTTCTACCGCGATCGTGACGAAGCGCTCGCGCCGCTATGGGAAGCCTTAGCGGAACGAGAAATTCACCCAGCAAGCACCGACAATCGGCCAGTCGAACCAGCAGACTCTACGTCTCCGGCGCTATTGGGTCAGCCCCCCACCGCCTCAAGCCCACCTTCTGTTCCAGAACTCGACGAAACTCGAGATGGTTCATCCCAAGGGATTCACGATGCCCAAAGCACATCACTGAACTTCAGCAATCAGGATCCGCAGCCATCAACGGACCACCCGGAGCGAGTCGGCGGAGCAGAAACCGGGCCTGCCGCATTGCACCCAACTGAACCGCTTCCGGACCCTCGCGAGTCCACCAACGTCAAAGCGGCATTGCTCTCTCTGCTGACTCAGTGCGGCCCCCTACCGAGGGAGTACCTGATGCGCCGCTACGCGCGCGGAGCCAACATTGGACGCGTAGGCAGGATCGTAAGAGAGAGCCTCGGACGAGTGATTCAGTCAGCAACCCGAAGTGGCGAGATCGTTGCGGTAGACGAGATGGAACTGCGTGGTAGCGACCCCATCCTCCGCGTGGCCAACAGCGACCCCACCCGACCCCGCCCCATCGGGGATCGAGCGTTCGAGGAAGTTCCCCCAAGTGAGTGGGCACAAGTAATGCTCACACTCTGCGGCGGCTACGAGGGGCTGGCTCAAACACCGCGTGAGGAGATCTTTCGTCGCGCATTGACACACTGCGGTTTCACGAGCCTCACGCAGAATCGCAGGCCGTTGCTGGATCGCGCATTGCAAATGGCCCAGCGCAGCGACTGATCAGACGAGCCTTCTCTCGGCCATGTTGAAACGGGGCTACAGCGGGATCGTAGTGTGCTCACTCGGACAAGTCTTGGTGAACGCCCGGCGCGTTTGCTTCAGGCTGGTGCCTGGCTGACTCGTGAGTCAGCCGGTCGCTCCAAAGCACCCCCCCCCCACTGAAAGCGCGCGAATCAGCCGCAGGTTCCCCATCAGCTGTCCGCGGCGTAAGCTGCGCCTGACAATAGTCGTGTTGGGATCTCAGTGGGGATGGGTCTCTTGATGGAGGCACATGGTCTCAGTGAACAATCGAATGTGGAGGCAGGAACTTGCAGTGGATCGCATCCCCCGAAAGTGACGCCGACAACGCCGCGCTCGAGAAGAACCTCTGGTCTGCCGCCGACCAGTTTCGCGCAAACTCAGGTCTCAAGGCCCAAGAGTACTCCGGCCCCATCCTCGGGCTGATCTTCCTGCGCTTCGCCGAGGTGCGCTTCGCCGCTCAGCGCGCCAAGCTGGAGGAGGCCGGCGCCTCTTCCCGCCGCGGCAGCCGGCTGGATGAACCCGCCGCCTACCATGCGGAGGGAGTCCTTTACCTCGCGCCCGAGGCGCGTTTCGATGGGTTGTTGACGCTTCCCGAAGGCGAAGACATCGGCGCCAAGGTCAATGAAGCCATGCGCGAGGTCGAGAAGCACAACGCGCAGCTCGCCGGGGTACTGCCCAAGACCTACAACCTCTTCACTGGCACGCTGCTCAAGGAGCTGCTGAAGAAGATCTCCGAGATCCCGGCCAGCACCGACTACGACGCCTTCGGCCGCATCTACGAGTACTTCCTCGGTCAGTTCGCCCGTACCGAGGGACAGAAGGGGGGAGAGTTCTACACTCCAGCGAGCATCGTCAGGCTGCTCACAGAGGTCATCGAGCCCTTCCACGGTCGCATTCTCGACCCTGCTTGCGGCTCGGGCGGCATGTTCGTGCAGTCGGCGCGCTTCGTGGCCGAGCACCAGAAGAGGGCCGCCGACGAGCTGGACATCTGCGGCGTCGAGAAGACCGACGACACCGGTCGCCTGTGCCGCATGAATCTCGCCGTGCACGGCCTGGAGGGCGACATCCGCCACGGCGGCAACGTCAACAGCTACTACGACGACCCGCACACCGCCACCGGCCAGTTCGACTTCGTCCTCGCCAATCCGCCCTTCAACGTCAACGCGGTCGACAAGGAGCGGCTCACGGACATGGTCGGCCCCGGTCGCCGCTTTCCGTTCGGCCTGCCCAAGCCCGACAACGCCAACTACCTCTGGATCCAGCTCTTCCACTCCGCGCTGAACGCTACGGGCCGCGCCGGCTTCGTCATGGCCAACTCGGCCTCCGACGCTCGCAGCTCCGAGCAAGTGATCCGCCAGTGGCTCGTCGAAGGTCAGGCCGTGGACGTGATGGTCGCAGTCGGCCCCAACATGTTCTACACGGTCACGCTGCCCTGCACGCTGTGGTTCCTCGACCGGGGCAAGGCGGACACACCGCGCGCCGACACCGTGCTCTTCATCGACGCCCGCCACATCTACCGGCAGGTGGACCGCGCCCACCGGGACTGGACGCCCGCGCAGATCGGCTTCCTCGCCAACCTCGTGCGCCTCTACCGCGGCGAGGATCTCGACCTCACCTACGGCGGCGATGATGCGGAGGGCAAGCTCCAGGAGGTATTCGGAAAGCAGCCCGCCTACGCGGACGTGCCCGGCCTGTGCAAGGCCGCCACGCTGGAGGCGATCGAAGCGCAGGGCTGGTCGCTCAACCCCGGCCGCTACGTGGGCGTCGCGCCGGGCGAAGAGGTGAGCGACGAGGACTTCCGGGAGCAGTTCGAGACGCTGAGCGAGGAACTGGAAAGACTGAACGCCCAGGCGCGCGAGCTGGAAGAGACCATCGCCCGCAACGTGGTCGAGATTCTGGAGGCGTGATGGTGATGGAGTGGCGCGAGTGCAAACTCGGAGACGTCCTTGATATCAAGCATGGTTTCGCGTTTCTCGGCAAGTACTTCGGCGGAACAGGTACGCACATCGTCCTCACGCCAGGCAACTTCTTCGATGCCGGCGGCTTCAAACGGACTGCCGGCAAGGAGAAGTGGTACGAGGGCCCGATCCCGGAAGACTACGTACTTGAGAAGGGGGACCTTATCGTTGCCATGACCGAGCAGGCAGAAGGGCTGCTAGGTAGCAGCGCACTCGTTCCACAAAGTGGGCTTTACCTTCACAACCAGCGACTCGGTTTGATCGGGCTCAAGGACGCGAACGAAACCGACAAGCACTTCCTCTACTACCTCTTCAATACTCAGCCTGTTCGGCAGCAGATTCGCGCATCCGCTAGCGGCACGAAGGTCCGGCATACCGCGCCCACTCGTATTTCTGAAGTGAAAGTCAGGATGCCTCCGCCTACGGGTCAGCGGCGCATTGCCGGCATCCTGTCGGCCTACGACGGGCTGATCGAGAACAGCCAGCGGCGCATCCGGATTCTTGAGGCAATGGCCCGCGCCCTCTACCGCGAGTGGTTCGTCCACTTCCGCTTCCCCGGCCACGAAAACCACCCCCGCGTCCCCTCGCCACTCGGGGAGATTCCGGAGGGGTGGGTGGTGAAACCGCTCGGTGAGATCGCCGAGGCTGTACGTCGCAACGTAGCGAAGGGTGTACTTGATCAAGCCCACCCCTACGTCGGGCTTGAACACATCCCACGCTGTTCGCTCGCGCTTGACGCATGGGAAATGGTGGGCGAACTCAGATCAAACAAGCTGGAATTCAAGAAGGGCGAAGTTCTCTTCGGCAAGATTCGGCCTTATTTTCACAAGGTCAGCGTCGCTCCGTTCGACGGACTGTGCTCCGCAGACACTATCGTCATTCGCGCCCGGGCTTCGGAGCATCACGCCGTTGTCGTCGCTTGCGTCTCCAGCGATGAGTTCGTCGCAGAGGCCAGCGCAACCGCAAATGGCGCAAAGATGCCGCGTGCAAACTGGAGCGTGCTGGAGAAGTACCAAGTTGTCATGCCAAATGGAAAGGTTGCCGAAAGGTTTGCAGTTTTGTTTGAAGACCTCGTCGCCCAGCAACAGGTGCTCGTTTCTCGGACCAAGAACCTCCAGCGCACCCGCGACCTGCTCTTGCCGCGTCTGCTTTCGGGTCAGCTTGAGCTGGAGGTGGCCTGAGCGATGACTCCTCACGCCTACACCGAAGACCAGCTCGTCGAGCAGCCCGCCATCGGGCTGTTCGCGGACCTCGGCTGGCAGACGGTGTCGGCGATGGAAGAGACCTTCGGCCCCGACGGCACGCTCGGCCGCGAGACCAAGGGCGAGGCGGTGCTGGCGGGCCGCTTGCGCGCAGCACTCATCAAGTTCAACCCCAAGCTGCCGCCCGAGGCGATCGACAACGCCGTAGATGAGCTGACCCGCGACCGCTCGGCGATGAGCCCGGAGGCGGCCAACCACGAGATCTACCTCCTGATGAAGGACGGCATCCCGGTCTCGGTGCCAGACCGCGAGCACGGCGGCCAGAAGCCCGAGCGCCTGCGGGTCATCGACTGGGAGAAGCCCGAAGAGAACGACTTTCTGTTGGTCAGCCAGTTCAGCGTCGTGGGTCAGCTCTACACGTGCCGGCCTGACCTCGTCGGCTTCGTCAACGGCCTGCCGTGGGTGGTGGTCGAACTGAAGAAGCCCGGCGTGCCGGCGCGCAGCGCGTTCGACGAGAACCTCACACACTACAAGCACGAGGTCCCGCAGCTCTTCTGGTGCAATGCGCTGCTCATCGCCAGCAACGGCACAGACAGCCGTGTCGGCTCGCTCACCGCGGAGTGGGACCGCTTCTTCGAGTGGAAGCGCGTCGAGCGCGAAGACGAGCCGCGCCGTGTGTCTCTGGAGGTGATGCTGCGCGGCACCTGCGACCGCACTCGGCTACTCGACTTGGTCGAGAACTTCACGCTGTTCTCCGAGCACAAGGCGGGGCTGATCAAGGCCATCGCTCAGAACCACCAGTTCCTCGGTGTCAACAACGCGATCGCCTCGATGCTCGAGGCCCGTGAGCTCGGCCACGGACGCGGCGGCGTCTTCTGGCAAACCCAGGGCAGCGGCAAGAGCTTCTCGATGGTGTTCTTCTCGCAGAAAGTGCTGCGCAAGCTCGCCGGCAACTGGACCTTCGTGGTCGTCACCGATCGGGTCGAGCTGGATGAGCAGATCGCCAAGACCTTCAAGAGCGTGGGTGCGGTGTCAAAGACGGAGAGCGACCAGTGTCACGCGACCACCGGCGCGCACCTGCGGGATCTGCTGCGCGGCAACCATCGCTACGTCTTCACGCTGGTCCAAAAGTTTCAGACGCCCGAGGAACTCACCGACCGCGCCGACGTCATCGTGCTCACCGACGAAGCGCACCGCAGCCAGTACGACACGTTGGCACTCAACATGCGCGCGGCGATGCCGAAGGCGACTTTTCTGGCCTTTACCGGCACGCCGCTGATCGCCGGCGAAGAGCGCACCAAGGAAGTCTTCGGTGACTACGTGTCGATCTACGACTTCCAGCAGTCAGTCGAGGACGGCGCCACGGTGCCGCTGTTCTACGAGAACCGCACACCCGAGCTGGAGCTGGTCAACCCCGACCTCGACGACGATCTCCACGCTGTAATCGAAGACGCGGGCCTGGATGACGAGCAGGAAGCCAAGCTCGAGAAGACGCTCGGCAAGCAGTACCACCTGATCACTCGTGACGACCGGCTGGACACGGTGGCGCAGGACATCGTGTCGCACTTCCTCGGACGTGGCTTCGTAGGCAAGGCGATGGTGGTCTCCATCGACAAAGCCACAGCGGTGCGAATGCACGACAAGGTGAAGAAGCACTGGGCAGCCGAAACCGAGCGGGTGCAGAAGGAGCTCGGGAGCTACGCGCTGCCAGCGGCGGAGACCGTAGTGCTGACGCAGCGCCTAGAGGTGCTGAACTCGACTGACATGGCCGTCATCGTTTCACCCGGGCAGAACGAGATCGGGCATATGAAGAAGCTGGGGCTCGACATCGAGCCCCATCGCCGGCGCATGAACGATTCGCAGCCCGGCCTCGACGAGAAGTTCAAAGACGTTGACGATCCGCTGCGTCTCGTCTTCGTCTGCGCCATGTGGCTAACCGGTTTCGACGCACCGAGCTGCTCGACGATCTACGTCGACAAGCCGATGCGCAACCACACTCTGATGCAGACCATTGCCCGCGCGAACCGTATCTATCCGGGGAAGCACAGCGGCGTGATTGTGGACTACGCCAACGTGTTCGGCTCGCTGGAGAAGGCACTCGCCATCTACGGCAAGGGCAAGGGCGGCGCGAACCCAGTCAGGGACAAGGCGGAGCTTGTTGCCGCGCTGCGTGACGCGGTGGAAGAGGCCACGGCGTTCTGCGCCGGACATGGTGTGGACCTCGTTGCGATGGAGGCGTGGCCGATTGGCGACCTCAAACGGCTGAGTGCGGTAAGGGACGCGATCGACGTGCTGATCACGCCGGAGTCTCTGCGGCGTGAGTTCTTCGGCCACGAGAAGCTGGTCGGAATGCTCTACCGCGCGATCAAACCCGACCGCGCTGCGCTCGAGTTCGCTGAGCGTGTGGCCGGCATTCTCGCCTTGGCCGCCGCGGTACGGACGCGGCTAAACCCCGACCCGCCCGACATCACGGAGGTGATGGAGCGGATCTCAGAGCTTCTCGATGAGTCCATCACGGGCCTGAGGGTTCGTGAGGCTGGGCCACCTGCCATCGACCTCTCGAAGATCGACTTCGAGAGCCTTGCGAAGCGCTTTACTGAGTCAAAGCACAAGAACACCGAGATCGAGGCGCTCAAGGCTGCGATTCGCGCTCGGCTCGACCGGCTGGTTCGCCTCAACCGCACCCGCGCCAACTTCGCCGAGAAGTTCGAGGAGCTGATCGACAGCTACAACTCCGGCAGCCGAAACATTGAGCAGCTCTTTGAGGAGTTGCTCAAACTCTCAAGCAGCCTCGACGCTGAACAAGAGCGCCATGTGCGCGAACACCTCGCCGAAGAGGAGCTGGTCATCTTCGACATCCTCACTCGGCCTGCCCCCGAACTCAGCGCGGAAGAGCGAGGCGAGGTGAAGAAAGTAGCCAAGGAGTTGCTCAGCCGGCTCAAGGAGTTGCTTGTGCTGAACTGGCGCAACAAGTCAACAGCGCGGTCCAAGCTTCGCCTCGCGATCGAGGATGCCTTAGACGCCGGTCTGCCTAAAGCCTACGCGCCGGAGCTGTATCGCGAGAAGTGCTCTGCAGTCTTCGAGCATGTCTACGAAAGCTACCCAGAGCGGGATGCAAGCATTTATGCCGAGGTGGCCTGAGAGCGTCACGCGGCTCAAGCCGCGCACAGAAGGTCCGCGCTCGACGCGGTGCATGAGCGCCGTCGCAAGTCTAGGTGAATCGCAGTGGATCGCGACGCCGCCCTTCTCGTGCAGTACCACCGCAGTCGGTCAGGCGACGGGGTGGCGGCGAAACTAGTGCGCCGTATCCAGGACGCGTCGAAGTTCTCGGAGACGAGTTCGACTCAGCATCCTCTCTCTACGCAGTTCCAACGTGTGTTTCATCGACGAGTCACGGTGACCAACAAGGAGCCCCAGCTCCACGAGCCGCGATTCGCAGACCAACTCGCTCAACCCAAACTCGTGCGCGATCTGTGATCAGACCCTACGGTATTCGGTGAGACTGTCATGCCCGGCGGTAGGTGAATCTAAGGCTGACCTGATAGAGCAGCGAGGAGATGAATCGCCGCGCTCAGATGGCCATCGACGCACCGTCAACAGCAAGGCGCAGATCGCTAGCCATCTCCCCCGCCAACGCCTCCCGCTCCGCCAGCACACTCAAATCCCGGCCAAGGTTCGCAAAGCGAATCGACAACGCCCATTCCTCAGGCGCAACGAAGGACCGCAAGCGCGCACCGCAGTCACCGCCGCCTCCGGGATACAGAAGCACCGTGTCCGCGCATCGCCAACGGTGCCCATAAGCCAAGAGCTGCGACGCATCACTCGAGGCAACTCCGGAGATTCCTCCGGCGCGTGCGAGGTCCTTCCACTTGGTGTCGACCACGGCCACGGTTTGACCGTCGCGCTTGATCACGATGTCGGGGCGCAATCCGAGCTTCGGCCTTTCGCTTTCATCGCGGAGCAAGAAGCCGCCCGACTGCAACTGGACCTCGTAGCCGTGCAGCGAGAGCGAGCGCCGCAGCAGGCGGCCGATGAAGCTCTCGAACACTCGCTCCATGGGGAAGAGCAGGCAGAAGCTCGAGTCGCTTCCACCTGAAAGGCTGGGGGATTGATCGAGGAAGAGCAGCTTCGCGAAGGCGAGCAAGAACTCGAAGCGCTCCGTGCCCCGACCGAGCACGGGCCAGTTCGTCACGAGCGCTGAGGGTTCGACGTCGGCGACATCGTCGAGCAAGTCGAGTGCCCTGGCTAACCCCGTGCGGGACTCTGCGGCCCGTGACACATGCGCGAGGAGACGGCAGCTCGCCTTGAGCACGCGGTTCAGCGGCGTGTCTGTGCCGAAGAGGTCGCGGTCTTGAACACAGCGGTGATGAAGCCCGTAGTTCGCGCGGAGGTCATCGGCGATCCGAATGCGCCCGCGGATCGCTGCGGCGTTCACCGTCTCCACGTGGTAGCGGTGCTCGACTCCCCGCTCAAGCTCGGTCGTCAGGCTCCGCACGAACGCGCTGATGAACGCATCGAGAAGACTCGAGGACACGAGCCCGACACGCCCTGCACTGTGCAGCGGGGGGAGCATGCCCGCGCCGTGCAACATCGCGAGGAGGCTGCGCTGCTCCGCAGCTGCACGGCCTGCGCCCGGCGGGCCGAGCGGCAGCTTCGGGCGGACTTCGATCTCGCGGGTTCCCAGTCGGAGCACACCCACGTGACTGCGCACCTGAATCTGCCGTGGTCCCGTCCAGCGAAGCGCTTTGCGGAGGCTCTCGGACCTCGACCTCTCGGTCAGTCGGCGAACGCTTCGAACTTCGCTATCCGACAGATCGATTCGCCCGAACTCGCGGACGACTTCGAGTGTCACGAGTGACCTCGGATGATCTGCTCAAACCATGGCTTGAGGTCTTCGCCCTGGGCAGCATTGAAGCGCTTGCTGATGGCAACTCTGGGCATCGGTTCGACGTCGCCGATCGATTGCGGTGCGCCGAGGAAGTCGAGCACGCTGTGCTCGGGCGTACCCCGCCGCTCACTCGGATCAGGCAAGCCGAGCACGAGGCTGACCTTGCCCCAATCACCGAGGAAGTACTCTTGGAGCAACGGGATGATCCGATGCAACAGAACCGTTCGGAGGCCTTCGAGCGAAGCGACTCGCAGCAGGTAAGCGTGACCGATCTGATGGTCGCGGTCGAAGAGCAGCTCGATACGGTCGTTCATGGCGTCGAGCAAGTCGGCCGCCAAGCTCGCGAGCTCAGAGCCAGCATGCAGGCCGACTTCATCGCGCACGATGTTGCTGTCCGGCATGAGTTCGCTGAACCGGAAGCGCCGACGCAACGCAGCATCAAGGAATGCGATGGAACGGTCGGCCGTGTTCATGGTTCCGATCAAGAACAGGTTCGAGGGAACACCGAAGGCGTCGCCCGACTGAGGCAAGCGCACGAAGAGCTCGTTCTCGGCACCTATTCGCTTGTCTTCTTCGAGGAGAGTGATCAGCTCTCCGAAGATCTTGGCGATGTTGCCTCGATTGATCTCGTCGATGATGAGCACGTGAGGCAGCGGCCCCGAAGTTGTCGGCCCATTGATCAATCCTTGGAGCGCGTCACGCCGAACGACCCGGCCGAGGTTGTAGAGCGTCACCTGGCTGAACCGCTTGTCGAGAAGGCTTTGATACGGCTGGCTGGGATCGAAGACGCGCAACCACTCGACGGGTCGAACATGTCCCCAAGCGTCGTCGTCAGGTCGATACTCGTACTCGCCGGTGATGCGACCGATCGCGCGGAAGCGGAGGTTGCCGTCGGACACGACGACGATGTCACCGATCGCCATCGTGTTCCGCAGAGCGTGTACGGACGTGACGACGTACGGCGACATGCTCGCGTCGTGGCCTGAGGCCGCCGACTTCGCGACCTTCTCGCGAGTGTCCGCGTCGGCGTAGTCGACGTCTCCCCCGTAGCCGAGACGGATGATCGAGTTCGCGATGCAATCGTCGAACACGGACTGCTCGTCGTGGGCGCGGCCGAGTGACATCTTCCAAACGGCCGCGTCGCCAACGCTCGAGCCTGAACGCTTGGGTCCTGCAGCAGCGAGCGACGAGCTCCCCTGGGCGCTGCGACAGATCGTCCTGAACACACCTTCGCGGATCTCGTAGCGCACCGCGCCATCCTGTTCGTCGTCGAGAACAGGGCGCAGTCCTTCGACGAAGTCCTCATACGAATACGATTGGTGAAAGGTCACGAACTCGATTCGCCCTGCGCGGCGCAGCTCGTGAAAGCGTTCATTCACAATGCTCGAGTCATCGTCCGCAGATCCATCGCAGATCTTCACGGCCTGCCGGAAGACGCTGTAGGTCTTGCCGGTGCCTGGGGGCCCGTAAAGGATCTGGTTTCGCGGAGCTTGAAAGGCCGTAGCGGGCTGCGGCTCGCTGGCATCGCTCGAACCGACATCGACCTCTTCGGTCTCGTCGCCTTCCTGGATGGCGCGCCACACACTGCGGCCAGCCTGGGCGATGTCGTTGGTGGGAAGGCCATCGAGGAGCGCTCGGTAGATCGAGGAGAACTCGGCCTTCTTGAGGTCCGCACGACCGAGTAGTCGTTCGCACGCTCTGACGAGGCCGCTCTTCTTGAACACGGGAATCACGCCGGGCTTGTCGAGCGACTGGTAGATCAGAGCGAGCTTCCATTTGATGGCGTCACCGAACTCGATCGCGTCGATGTCTTCATAACGGCCTTCCGCAGCAGCCTCAGCCGTGGCAAGCAGAGCTTCGTGGACCGTTTTCCACGCAGCTTCACGCGTGTCGCCATTCCTTCGATACCAGCCGTGTGTGTCGCCCCAGATGTGCGCCGAGTCTGGCTCGCGCTTCTCGGTTTGGATTCGCTCGTAGATGCCGAACTTGAAAGCCGAACCGCCCTTGATGCCGCCCAGCATCGGGAAACGACGCTCGAGGTCGTACGAGAGCGACTCGTCTCCGTGACAGTAGTCGTCGAGCGACATCTCTCGCAGTCGCTCGATGGGCCACTTGGCCGCGAACTCCCTCCGAGCATCGTGGAAGGTGGCCAGTTGCTCGGGGCTCGCTTGGTCGGGCCCAGCTCCTCTGAAGATCACAGTGTTGCCTCCCTCTCGTGTTCTCGCCCGTCGCGGCGCGCCCCATCATGAGATCTGATCGCGAGCTTCCCTAGCGAGAAGCTCGTCCCCGCGGATCGCTGGTCGTCTCGCACGGTGACACTGTGTCAACCTGTCGCGAGTCAACACGACCTCACCACCACAACACAATCCCCACCCCGGGCAACAAGCATGAGTGGCTCCATCTACCTTCTGGGCAAAGACAAGAAGCTCGTCACGATGGAGGAGCAGGCGTACGACTCGGAGGCGCTGCTTCAGGAACTCCTCGCGGACTATCCGAGCCTGCTCGCGGGCGACCAGATCAACCCAGGCGCGCCGCGAAAATGGCTGCTTGTGAAGCGCGAAACGGGCATCCCCGGAGAGGAAGGCGGCGGCGATCGCTGGTCAGTGGACCACCTGTTCCTCGATCAAGACGCGATCCCCACATTGGTAGAGGTCAAGCGCAGCAGCGACACGCGGATCCGGCGCGAGGTCGTCGGGCAGATGCTCGACTACGCGGCGAACGCGGTCGTGCACTGGCCGGTGGAACGTCTCCGCGCGATGCTCGAGACAGAACTCAAGCGCACAGGTCGAGACCTCGACGAAGCCATCACCGAGCTGGGAGTCGAGGACCTCGATGAGTTCTGGGCCGACGTGAAGACGAACCTGCAAGCTGGGCGCGTGCGCCTCGTGTTCGTTGCAGATGAGATCCCTCCGGAACTCGCGCGAGTGATCGAGTTCCTCAACCAACAGATGGACCCCGCCGAAGTGCTCGCCGTCGAAGTGCGTCAGTACGTCGGCGAAGGACGCCAAACTCTCGTCCCGCGCGTGCTGGGTCAGACCGTGCAAGCGCAACAGAAGAAGAGTCGCTCCAATGGCAACGCGCGGCAGTGGGACGAGCCGTCGTTCTTCGCGAAGCTCCTCTCCGAACATGGCGACGATGTCGTCCGGGTCGCAAAGCGTCTCCTCGAGTGGGCCCAAGCCGCCGACCTTCAGATCGACTGGGGGCGCGGAGAGATCATGGGCTCGTTCATCCCACTGACCCAACTCGCAGACGGGGCCTGGCACTGGACCTTCTCGGTGTGGACCTACGGCACTGTCGAGATTCAGTTCCAGCTCATGAAGAGCCGTGGGCCCTTCGCTTCAGAAGCTGCGCGGCGCGAGTTGCGCGACAAGCTGAACGCGATCCCGGGCATCGACATCCCCGCAGACAAGATCGGCAAGCGGCCAAACGTGCCACTGGCCGCGCTCGCTGAGCCCGGTGCGCTCGATGAGTTCCTGAAGGTGTTCGACTGGTACCTGGCTCGGGTTCGAAGCGCTCACTGAGGAAGGCGCCCGCGTCGACAGAAGGCCACGAAACGCCCACCCCCAGATCTTCCCGCCCGGCTCCCCCCCAAAACGTCGTGCTGACTGCCGACCCGCGGAACTCGCCCGCGCCTTCCGCCCTCCACCCTCACCGCCCTCACCTGCGCCACGCTCCTGCTGCTCACCAGCGATCTCTCAGCGCAGGCTGGCTGCACCGCGATCTTTCAGCCGCTCTCGCCGGTGGCCAGCCGCATCCACACCGGGCAGACGGGCTCCGACCTCTTCCTCTCCTACCTCTCGAATGCGGGACAGGGTTACACCATCACCGGGCTGGAGGCCTCGGTCGACGGCAGCGGCACGGTGCGTTTCGACAGCACCTACGAGCTCACGGCACCGGCGGCGGCTCAGGTCTTGATCGGCCAGTCGCAGGCTCTGCTCGACGACGTGATCGACGGGGAGCTCTCGCACGATCGAGCTCCCGTGGCCTGGGACAGCAGCGACGCGCCGGACTGAACCGCGAGCTCCGCGTGAGCCGCACTCCTCAGTGCTGAGGTCCTCGATCGTCTGGCTGGACCTCGCGCTTCGAGGCTGCGGCCGCTTCGTTGGCGTCGCTTTGGATCCAGCGATCGAGCGTGTCTTTCAGCACGTCCTTCGTGACCGGCTTGGTCAGGAAGTCGTCCATCCCTGAGCGGAGTGCGTGCTCGCGGTCGCGCTGCAGCGCGTGCGCCGTCATGGCCACGATCGGGATGCGACAGCCTTCGGCCTCGTTCTGGCGGATCAGCTCGGTGGCTTCGAAGCCATCCATCACGGGCATCTGGCAGTCCATGAGCACCGCCGCGTAGGAGGTGGCGCCTTGGGCGTCGACAGCCTCGCGGCCATTCACGGCGACGTCGGCGGCGTAGCCAGCGGCCTCCACCAACATGACCGCCACCTTGCGATTGATCACGTTGTCGTCGACCACCAGAACTCGCGACCGGCGCGCTGAGTCGTCCTCGTGCGCCGCTGCGCGGGTCGCTTCGGGGCCGGGCGCGGCAACCGCTGCCTCCGGGACGTCGTGCGCACGCGGCGTGCTCGTCAACACCTCCACGAGGCAGCGCTCGAGCGCGTGCGCCCGAACGGGTTTCGTCACGCAACGCGCGTCGGAAACCTGACGCGCTCGTTTCAGCTGCTGAGCATCTCCGAGCGCGACGAGCAGGATCACCGGGATGCCGCACAACGCAGGATCTCGTCTCAACTGATGCACGAACTCAGGGCCATCCACGTGCGGCATGTCCGTGTCCACGATGGCGACATCCGGCAGAACGCCACGCTCGAACGCGCGGCGCAGTTCGAGCACGGCCGCTTCCCCGGAGGTCGCGGTGGTCACCCGCTCACACAACGGCGTGAGCATCGCCTCGATCCCAGTCAACGACTGCTGCCGATCGTCGAGCACCAAGATCCGTGCGGCAGCGAGGCAAGGGCTTCGCTGCGTGGAGGGATCCACGACCTCGGAGCACTGCTGCAGCGGGAGCTCCAGTGAGAAGCGACTGCCGCGGCCCGGTTCACTGTCGAGCCGGATCGTGCCGGACATGAGTTGCACGAGACGATGGCAGAGCGTGAGACCCAAGCCGGTGCCGCCGAAGCGACGCGTGAGTGAGTTGTCGCCCTGCTCGAAGGCTTCGAAGATGCGCGCCTGGGCCTCGGTGGAAATGCCCACGCCCGTGTCCTCCACGACGATGCGGAGCCGCGTCACGCCGTCAGGACCGCGCTCGCCGTCGACCTCCACAGACACCTGCCCGCGGTCGGTGAACTTCACGGCGTTGCGCACCAAGTTGCTGAGCACTTGGCGCAGTCGCATGGCATCCCCGCGGGCACGCTCGGGCACTTGGGCGGCGAAGACGGTGATCAGCTCGAGCCCCTTCACGTGCGCCTCCACGGCCAAGGGCTCGATGGCGTCCATGAGGGCCGAGCGGATCTCGAAGTCGTGCACGTCGAGCGCGAGCTTGCCCGACTCGATACTCGAGAAGTCGAGGACGTCGTCGATGATCGCCAGCTGGGTTTCGCCAGACTTCTGGATCAGGTCGAGGTAGCCCTGCTGTTCCGACGTGGCGCCCGTGTTGCGCAGGATCTCGGTCAACCCCAGCACGCCGTGCAGCGGCGTCCGGATCTCATGACTCATGTTGGCGAGGAACGCGCTCTTCGCGACGGACGCCTCTTCCGCCTTCTCCTTGGCCTCCAGCATGTCGCGCTCGGCCCGGAGGCGCTGCAGCTCGGCCTGCGCGCGATCGGCGAAGATGCTGAGGAGTGAGCGCAGGTCCTCGGGGTCCTCGATCGGACGCTCGTTGAAGATGGCGACCAGACCCAGAGGGTTCCGTTCGGCGTCGAGCAGAGCGACCGTGGCGTAGCTGTCGGCCATCATCGTGGCGTCGACACCGAGCACGCGCGTGGACACCGAGGCGCCGCGCGCGCACACGCGGATGCGCTCGCCGAACAGGTCCCTGAACGTGGCGTCGTCCATCCGGAAGGAACTGGGTTCCAGAAAGCGAGCCTGGAAGCGCGTGGCGAGCGGGTTGAAGCGTTGGCTGCCCGGCTCGAAGAAGCCCACGATCGCGAGGTCGGTGTGCATGCCGTCGCTGAGGGTGGCCACGAGTTCCCTGAAGAAGGCGCGGCCGACTTCACCGGAGGTTCCGCGCGTCACCTGGTTCAGAGCCTGCTCGCGCGATCGCGCTGCGGCGTCGAAGCTGAGCCGGAAGTTCTGAACGATGTTGGACTGGATGCGATGCCCGTTGAGCATGACGGCCGCGTAGAACACGAGCGTGAGCGCGCCCACGAGCAGCGCCACCTCGGAGCCGGACGTCATCATGCTGAAGCTGAGCGGGATCACCGAAACCGTGACGAAGATCGACGAGGCCAGCCACGACGCGGCGAGCGAGGTCACCGAGCCGGCCGCCACGCCCGCAACAACGATGGTGGTGGGCACCTGACTGGCGGGCTCTGCGCTCGGGAACAAGGCCACGGCTGACCAGCCCCACACGAGCCCCGACAGCGTGCTGCCGATCAGGAAGAGTCGCCCCCAGATCGCGGGCGTGTGCGCCGTGAGCTTGCTGCGGCGATGGTACGCCACGGCCAGGAGCGTGCGCGCCACCACGACCACCATCAAGGTGACGAACCAGTACAGAACCGTCGGCGGCGTGATCACCGACCACTGCGCGTAGGCGAGCACCGCCCCACACGCGACGGTCACGACCGCCGCGAGCGGCATCCCCTGAAACAGTTCGTCGACGAGCTCATCGCGAACGTGTTGATCGCGAGGCGCTGAAGCGCGTGCCGTCGAGCTGATGTTCATCAGGTGACCCCCAGATGATGCCCATCACTCAGGAACGCCTCAGCTTCACTGTGTTCGATCAGCAGTGCGCGCGCACTCCGCTTCGATCGCTCCCAGGGCACAAGACAATTTCGTCTCGCTCAGCAGCGGATCTTGACCCGCTCTGGGGAGCAATCCCCATGCGTGGCGACGCAGCCGCGCGCGAAGTCAGGGCGCCGGCGACAGGCCCATCACGAAGTCGACGCTTGCACGACAAGACGTGATCGCCTCAGCGGGGAAGCCTTGGGCGAGCCGGCTGGCTTGGGCGTGCGCCCATCGAGCAGCTGTGACTCGGGCAACCCCTCGGCACGCACGTCGTGCGCACTGAGCTGGCGGCTCTGCGCGTGGTGCTTCCGCGCGCTGTGCGGACGCGACGGGGGAAACCGCGAGCCTCAGGCGGAGGCTTCGGCGCCGTGTTCCGCGTGGGTGTCGCCGTCGCCAGTGACGGCGTTCGGCGAGACGTGCTCCTGCGCGGGCGCGGCGGGCGCGGCGGGCGCTGCCGGCGCTGCCGGCGCTGCCGGCGCTGCCGACGCCGACGGCTTCGCGCGCTCCGAGGCCCCGTCCTCCGGGATGTCTTCCAGCAGGCCGGCTCGGTCGAGGTAGCGCTCGAGGGTGTCCCAGAGCTTCAACAGTTCGCCGTGGATGGCGGCGCGCTCGGGTCCGTCGTAGTTCAGGTTCTCGACCAGGATGCGCGTCATCGTGCGGTTCACGCGCTTGACCGGCGAGAGGATCTGGCGGTACTCGCGCGGCATCGGCACCACGGTTTCGGCTTCCGCGCGCGCTGCCTCGAGCCCGCCCTGCTTGGCCGCCGCCACGATGCGCCGCGCCTCCTTGCTGGTCTTGTCGGCGACCAGCGGCAGGACCTCGGCTTGCAGCTCTGCATCGAGCTTGATGATCTCGTTGGTTTTCGTGGCGTCGAGTTCGCCGTCGCTACGCGCCTTCTTCACGGCCTCGGACGCGAGCTCGTCGCGCTTGATGGCGCTCTTGATCACTGCCTTCGACAGGCCCGTCTTGCCCGACGTGACCGCGGCGAAGGAGTTGAGGTCGCGATCCTCACGCTCTCTCAGCGCGGCGCGCTCCTCGGTGCTGAGTTCCTCGATCGACAAATCGACCTTGTTCGCCGTGGGGTTCAGCTGCTCGTAGATCTCGCGCCCGCGGTTGAGCGACTGCTCGAGTTCGATCGACGTCAGCGGCGCGCGCACCAGGTTCTCGTCGATGGAGATGAGTTCCTGCACCAAGGCGTCCTGCTCGACGACCTGCACCGGGACCTCGTCCCAACCCAACTCACTCACCGCCTGGAAGCGCCGCGCACCGGCGAGCAGTTCGTTGGACGCGTTGACCGTGAGCGGATGCAGCAACCCCACGCTGCGAATGCTCTCCATGAGCGCACTGACATCGGTGTCGAGCCGCAGGTACGAGCTGTTGAGCTGAATGTCGGAGAGCTTGCGAGTGGTGATGTTCACGGGGTGTCCGGCTCGGGGTGAGAAGGGCTGTGCGTCGCGGGCGAGCGCAGCATTGTCCGGCGACGGCGCGAGAAACCAAGGGATCTCGTGCCGCCTTCTGACGAGAACTCCCGCGCGCGCCTCTTCGCGGCCTCAGTTCGCGGCCTCAGCCGCGGCCATCAGTCGACGCGGCCGCCGACGGGTTGATCGCGGAAGTCGTGCGGCACGCGGTCGCGCGTCAACTCGAACACGCCTTCGTGCACGACGCGACGCAACTCGATGTCCACGAGCACGGTTTCGTGCGGGCGCACGATGTCCTTGAGTGCGCGGGCGGTCGAGCGCAACACGGCGCGGTGGTAGTGGGTGTATCCGGAGCGCGGGCGCGGGATGAGTTCGATGCCGAGCTCGGTGGCGCCGGGGCGTTTCGCACGCACCTGCTTGCGCTTGTGGCGCACCGCGCTGCTGCCCAGCATCAAGTCGTGGTTCAGGAAGAACGTGACCGTGCCGGGGTGATCGCTGTTGCGCTGACGATCGGCGAAGAAGCCCGGCGGTAGCTTGTCGGGGTCGCCGTTCTCGCCGGTGAGCTTCAGGTCGTAGTCGTCGAGCGGGAAGCCGCGGTCGTCGAACAGGCGGAACACCACCATCGAGTGCGCGTCGTGGATCGTGTAGCTGTCGCGGAAGAAGCCGTCGTGCACCTCCACGCGCTCCTTGCGGAACACACGCTCGACTTCGCGGTCGAAGTGGCGGCAGGCTTCGAGGTAGGCGTGCTTGCTGCCGACCTCGAGGCACTTGAGCACGGCCTTCACCGTGGGGTGACTGCGGCGGTTGTCCTCCACGCTCGCCAGGATTCCCATCTCGTCGCCGGAGTGCGAGCGACCTTCGACCAGGCTGAAGGCCGTGCGGCGCGCGCGCGAGCGTTCGACCACGGTGAGCGGGAGTTCGAGATCGCGCAGCGCGTCGCGCGTGGCGGCTGCGCGCTTGGCGTCGCTGCCTTCGGTGTTGGCGCGTTTCAGGATCTTGTCGATCTGGGTCTTGGTGGGCGCGCGCTGCTGCAGCTTGATGTAGCTGGCGTTGAGGTTCGCCGAGGGCACGCGCACCACGCCGTCGCTGCCCTTCTCACCGGTGTACGAGTTCACGTGATCGTAGAGCTTGCGGTCGATCGACTGCCCGGTGAGCACGAAGGGATACACGCCGCCGCGCGCCTTCGTGAAGTCGGGGTAATCCATCCAGCGCTGGTTGAGTTCGAAGGACTCGGAGCTGCCGAGCTCGAGCCACTTGAGCACGCCGGTGCCCGGTTCCACCGAGTGGATCCAACTCTTGAGACGACTGATCCGGCCCTTGCCGAGCTGCGCCAAGGCCGAACCGAAGTTCGCCGGCGCCAGCATGATCAAGTGACTCATCGGGCAGTCGGGCCCGATCTGCGACGGGTTGTAGAAACGGTCCCACCACTCGCGCACGACGGGCCCGCCGGTGGAGTGTGTGATGCACGCGAAGCGTTGTCCTGCGCGCAAGGCGGGGCCGAGCTCGCGCTCGATGGCCGCGTTGAAACCGCGCGCGAGGTCTTCCACACGCACCGCGTCGTGGAAGCTCACGTACTTGCCGAGCCAGATGTTGTGCACGTCGAGCTCGAGGCTCGGGTCGCGCTCGGCTTCGCGCTCGAGGCGCGCGGCGAACTCGCCGTAAGTGTTCGTGTGGCTCACGCTCCAGCCGTGCACGAACACGACCAGACGTTTCTCGGAAGCAGGCATGCTCAGTCCTCGCGTCACCCTGAAGATCGTCCCCGTGCTGCTTCAGGATTGTGCGCAACGGAACCGGCGACAACCAGCTTGCGATGCTGAACCCCGCTTCAGCGGATGTGATCGTGACGCGTGGTCCACAAGCGCCACAGGCACCAGCCCGCGGAACCGGCGGCGATCACGAGCACGACACGCCCGCCCACCGGAGGTGGTGTCGCTTTGTCGGCGGCCCAGAAGTAACCGGCGATGGAGAGCCCGATGATCGCGAACATCAGGATCAGTGAGATGGACAAGATGAAGAACTTGATGGCCATGGTGCAGGCCTCTCTGGTTCGAGGTCAGTGAGTGTCAGGAGTTGATCGGGCGTTCTCGGCTTGCACGCGCGCGCGGTGGCGACGCGCAGCCTTGATCCACAGCGCACCGAGCGCGAGGAAGGGCCACAGGTAGAGCAACAGGTCGATCGCGCCGTAGCCCGGCGGCGTGACTTCCACGCGCAGCACGTGCTCCACGTGCGCGTCGGCGGTGTCGCTCTCCACGACCACGCGCACGAGCCAGAACTCGCGCGTGGGGAAGTCGACTTCGGAGACGAACTGCTCGCCGTCGCGCCAGGTCTCGCGCTCGGAGTCCCAGTGGGTCTCGAGCACGCGGCCGTCGGCCGGGGCGACGTGCACGCTCACGCGCGTGTCGTCGGGGAGCGCGTGACCGTCGAGCGGCTGCAGTTGCACCCAGAAGGTGCCGAGGCCCACGTCGGGATCGGCCCACACGGAGATCGACCAAGGCGCGGAGGGCTCGTCGACCAACACCGGGAAGGGCGGCCCCTCGTGCGCACGCAGCGGTGCCGCCCACAGCATGAGCAGCGCGAAGCAAGCGACGATCTGTCGTGCGCGATTCACATCATCCTCCCAGGAAAGTCCCGCGCATCTCCATCGGTTGCGCGAGCAACCAGATGGCAGCGCCGAGCAGCAACACGACGAGCGCGCCCCAGGGCGCGAAGGCGGCCAGCGCGCGCCGCGGCGCCTCGTGCTGCGCGAGGCGCCAACACACGAGCATCGAGCCCGCGGCGCCGAGCAACAGCAAGCCGAGTTCGATCGGCTGCACGACCGCTTCGCGCAGACCACCCACGCCCCAGTGCGGCTGGCCGAGCAGCGCGAAGCCGAGATCGGCCAGCGCCTTCTGCGCCACGGGCACGAAGGTCCACAAGCCGGTGAGCAGGTGGAAGCCGTAGTGCGCGGCCCACACGCCCACGCCGAGCGGCACGAGGCCTTGCGCGAAACGCATCACGACTTTGACCAGCGGGAGACGTTCAGGCAGCGCGCGGCGGCTCCACGCGGCGGCGCCGGCGAGCAACAACACGGGCTCCACCACGAGCAGCGCCACGAACAAGATGGAGAGCACGGCGAACTCGCTCGTGGTGCCGAGCTGCTCGGCGATGGCGCGTTGCACGGCGTACACCGGGCTCACCATGCCGAAGGCGTTGAGCAGCGCGCCGAAGGTGAACACGATCGCCAGCAGCGCGAGGTCGCCGCGCTCGGAACGACGCCCGACGCCCGAGCCCGAGCGGTCCTCGAAGAGTTCGGCGCCGGGCAAGCGCGTGCTCAACATCACGTTGTCTTCGGGGCACGCGCGCACGCAGTCGAGGCACAGCGTGCAGTCCATGTTGCCGGACTTCTCGGGCAGGAAGAGACCGAGCTCACAACCGCGCGCCGCAGGTTGTTGCGGCGCGACCGGCGCGGCGCCGGTGAGACATTCGTGACCCTGACAGCTGTCGCAGACCTGCGTGTCGCGCGGGCGCAGCTCCAGCGGCGAGAGCGCCGAAGCCACGAAGTTGAACTGTCCGATCGGGCACACCGACTTGCAGAAGGGCGCGCCGCTGAAGAGCACGTCCACGCTCACGGCGGCGGCGAAGTAGCCCAGGATCAGCCAGGCCGTGGCCCAGGGCGACGCCCACCAGTCGAAGAGCTCGTAGCAGAAGAGCACGGCGACGAGCAGCGCGATGCCGACCCACTTGCCGCGCAGCGCACGCGGCCAGGCGCGCAACGGGCGCGCGATGCGGCGCGCGGCGTCGCGCACGAGCATGAACGGACAGGCCATGCACAGCAGGTTCCCCACGCACAGCAGCGCCACGAGCAGCAGCCCGCGGTAGTGCACCCACACGAGCAGCGTGGACAGGTTCTTGGGCGCGAGCTGCGGCCCGAACAAACCGTGCGCCACGAGCGCCAGCGCGAGCAGCAACAGCGGCACTTGCCACAAGCGGCGTCGCAGCAACAGCGCGCCGATCACCGGCGTCCGGAGCAGGTCCGGCTCAGGAGCGCTGGCTACGGACGACATCGCACTCAGGGCGCGCGCACGCCGGGCACGTCGAGCGTGCGCTCCAACTCGCGACCGTCGGGGAAGGCGGCGTTGAGCAGCAGGAACCAGTCGCCGCCCATGGTGAACTCCACGTCGCCCGTGTACACGCCGGCTTGGTCGAAGGACTCCGTGAGCGTGGCGAAGGTCGGCTGCATGCCCGCGTGCGTCATGTTCGCTTCGAGCGAGAGTTCGCCGCCGGCGAGCGGCTCACCCGCGGCGTCGACCAGGCGCACCTCGAGACGCGCCGTACCGACCTCCGGCACGGGCGGGTCGAAGCGCACGATCACGCTGCTGTTGTCGCTTCCTTCACCACCCGGCGCGCAGCTCCCGACGAACGCGCACAGCGCCGCCACGAGCACCACACCCACACGGTTCAACAGGCTCGCGTGCCGCCTCTGCGCGACATTCACGACGCCGCCGCAGCGGACGCTGTTTCGTTCGTGGCCGTGCGCGGCGTCCAAGCGCAACTGCAACCGTGCTGCGCTTCGTCTTCCGCCGACGGGAACATGTGGTAGTACATCGCCACGACCATCGGCATGAACACCACGCTGTTGTAGAAGAGATGCAGCTCGACGCGCGGCACCCACAACTGCACCAAGCTGGTCGGCACCGGACTGTTGCCGAGGTTGGCACCCACGATCGCCTGCCCCTGCAGGATCGCGTGCTCCACGTGATGCCAGAACTGGATCACGAGCGCGATCGTCCACCAAGTGTGCGAGCGACCTTTGAAGCCGCTGCGCAACATCCAGATGATGACGAGCATCACGAGCGCGTAGCCGTAGTGCAGCAGCTCAGAGGTCACGAGCCACGGGTACCACAACCCGAGGATGCCCTTCGACGCGGGGATGTCCCAGCCGAGCACGTAGATCTGCAGCGCTTGCACCAGGTGTTCGGCCCAGTGCGCGAGCACGATCAGCATGAACACTTGCAGCGCGCGTTCGTGCCACTCGTTGTTGATGCGGTAGATGAATCGCGACCAGCCACTCAGGGGCGGCGCGGCTTGCTCGAGGTCACAGGCGTCGGCACTCATGTCGAAGTCTCAGAAAGGGTCGATAGCGGGAGACTATCGGCCCTATCGGCGACGACAAGGTGCGCTGTGAGATCGCATAGAAGTAACTACGAGACCGTAAATCTTACGCGCGCCCTGAGAGGCAGCAGCGCGGAGCCCGGAACTCATGCGTCTGCGGAAAGGGCCTCGATTTCGTCGAGCAGGGCGTGCGTGTCGCTCTCGCTGGTCTCGGCGTTCAGCAGCGCCATGCGATAGGCGGGCGCGCCGTCGAGCGTGGCGTAGTTGATCAGGAAGTTGCCCTGCTGCGTGAGCAGGTCGCGCACACGCGTGGTGCAGGCGCCCACGGCTTCCAAGCGCGCCTCGCCCGCGAGCGCGCGCAGCTGCGGCGGCACGTAGCGGAAGCACACGTTCGTGGACTGCGGCTCGCGCACCAGCTCGAAGCCGTCGCGCGCCTCGAGCTCCGCACGGAAGGCCGCCGACATCTCGAAGAAGTGGTCGACGCGCTGGGCGAAGCCGTCGTGGCCGTGGGCCTGCCAGGAGAACCACAGCTTGATGGCGTCCACACGCCGACCGCACTGCAGGCTCAGGTCGCCGAGGTCGTAGCAGGCGTCGGACTTGCCGTGGAACAAGTAGTCGGCATCCATGGCGTTCGTGGCGCGCAGGCTGCCGGGTTCGCGCATGAGCGTGGCTGAGCAGGACAGCGGCACGCCCATCATCTTGTGCGGGTTCCAGGTCACCGAGTGCGCGCGGGGCACGCCGCGCATGAGTTGCCGGTGACGCTCGGAGAACATCACGCTGCCGCCCAGCGAAGCGTCGACGTGCAGCCAGATGTCGTGCGGCTCGGTGACCTCGGCGATGGCGTCGATCGGGTCGAAGGCGCCGGCCACGGTGCTGCCCGCGGTGGCCACGACCATGAAGGGTGTGCGTCCGTCGGCGAGCGCTCGGTCGATGGCGGCGGCGAGCGCGTCGGGGCGCATGCGTCCCTGTGGATCGCAGGCGACCTCCACGGCGGCGTCGAGCCCCATGCCCATGATCGCGCCGGCACGCAGCACCGAGTAGTGCGCCTCTTCGGAGAGGAAGAACACGGGCTTGTCGTCGGCGCGATGCCCCGACTGCTTGGCGTGCGGGAAGGCGCGATGACGCGCAGCCAAGGCCGCCATCAAGTTGCTGTTGCTGCCGCCCGGCGCGAACACACCTTCACCGCGCTCGAAACCGACCATGCGGTTCATGCGCCGGATGAGCTCCACCTCCATGAGCGTGGCCACCGGGGCGGCCTCGTAGGTGTACATCGAGGTGTTCACCAACGCGGTGATCCACTCGCCCAGGATCGCGGCGGGGTCGAAACCGCCGAACAACTGGTTGAAGAAACGCGGGTGGCCGGTGCGCACGCTGTACTCGAGCACCTGCTGCATGTCGGTGATGAGTTCGCTGAGCGGACGACCCTGTTGCGGCAGCGCGAGCCCGAGGCGCTTGGTCAACTCGGCGGGCGGCACGGCGCGCGCCACGGGCACCTCGTGTCCGTGATGAGCAGCGAGGTACTCGCCGGCGAGCTGCGCGGCGCGCTGCAGAGTGGCGTCGATTTCGGTGCCGAGCTGGGGCATGAGGCGTCCTGTTCACTTGGTGCGCTGAGACGATGCCCGCCGAGTCACGGCGTCTGCAAGCAGCAGCTGAGCGAATCGCGGAGCGGCGCGCAGCCTGCGGCTCTCGTGGGCGCGCCCATGATGCGATATCGACGCGCCAAGATTGCTCGGAACATGCCCCAAGAGCAGGGCCGACGCGCGCGAGCGCTTTGTCGCCGCGCACCCGACGCCCCTCCCCGCTCCCCGAACCCGCCGCGCCCAAGACCGACCGAGCCGCGCCCACCGCCGATGTTGGCGGAGCGCGCGCGCGGATCCCGCTGCTTCTCGATGGGGCCCTTCCCCAGCGCGCTGATCCCAGCTGAGCGCGTCCCCTCGGTATCCAGATCGGCGATCGCATGACAAACTCCGAAGCTCACGCTGCGGCCGTCGCGAAGCATGCCAGCAGCCGAATCGGGCCCGCAGCATCGGGGAGTGTCGGATGAGCTCGTGGTGGGACAGGGTCGCCGATCTCGTGGAGCGCGCACGCGCCTTGCCCGAGGGCGAGCGCGAGGCCTTCCTCGAGGAAGCCTGTGCGGGCGACGAGAGTCTGCGCCGCGACGCCGCCATGGTGCTCGGCTCCGACGCCCCCGATGAGTTCCTCGAACCCGCCGAACACGTGCTGCCCGCCGGCCACGAACTCGGCGGCTTCACGCTGCTGCGCCCGGTGGGACGCGGCGGCATGGGCGTGGTGTACCTCGCGCGTCAAGCCGGCCTGCGCGAAGCCGCCGCGCTCGAGGAACGCCTCGCCGCCGTGAAGGTCTTCCCGCGCACACGCGAGCGCGACCCGCAAGGCTACGAACGCTTCCTGCGCGAAGCCGAGGCAGCCACGTCACTGCAGCACGCGGGGCTGGTGGGCGTGCTCGCGAGCGGCGAGAGCGAGGGCGTGGCCTGGTACGCGATGCCTTACATCGAAGGCCACGACCTGCACGTGGAACTCGAGCGTCAGCGCAGCGTGCTCGCCGGCGCGGAACCCACCGGCCCGCTGATCCTCCCGCCGCACGGCAGCGAGCGCTACGTCACCGAGGTGGTCGAGCGGATCGCCGACGTGGCCGACGCCGTGGACTACGTGCACCGTCGCGGCGTGATCCACCGCGACCTCAAGCCGCGCAACCTGCTGCTCGATCGCGCCGGCACGCTCCGCATCGCCGACTTCGGCTTGGCCAAGATCCTCAGCATGGCCACGCTCACGGCCACGAACCAGAACCTCGGCACGCCGTACTACATGAGCCCCGAACAGGCGCGCGCGATCAAGAACCCGGTCGACGAGCGCAGCGACATCTACTCGCTGGGCGTGGTGCTGTTCGAGATGCTCAGCCTCAAGAACCACGTGGTCGGACGCAGCGCTGAGGAGATCATCCGCAACATCGCCACCGGCGCCACGCTGCGACTCGGCCAAGAAGCGCCGCGAACGCCGCGCGACCTGGTGGTGATCTGCGAGAAGGCGCTCTCGGTGCGGCCCGCTGATCGCTACCCGACAGCGTCGGCACTCGCCGCCGACTTGCGCCACGTGTTGCACCGCGAGGCCATCGACGCACGTCCGCCCACGACCTGGCAGCGCGCGCGCAACTGGACTCTGCGTCACCCGGTGGCCGTGGTCGCCACGGGGCTCGTGTTGATCGCGCTCTTCGGCGGCGCGTGGTGGTCGTCGTACAACGTGCAACAGCAACGGGTCGACGATTGGAGCGCGCGGCTCGAAGCAGCACTCGCGCTCGACGACTGGCGCGGCGCCGAAGCCCTCGCCGCCGACGCGCGCTTCGCCGTGAACGACATGCGCGCGCGCGGTGAGGTGCCCTACGAACTGGCCGAGCTCGTGGGCCGCTTCGACGCGCGCCTCGCGCAGGACAAGCAGGACCGCGTGGCGTCGGCGCAGGAGCACATCGCGCGCGGCAAAGGCGGCCCGATCGCGGGCACGGGCGCGGAGCCGTACATCGCGCCGCCCTATCCGCCGGCCATCGTGGAGGGCCTGCTCGAGGCCAGTCAGGCGCTCAGCGTGCACCCCGCCGACCCCGAGCTCTCGGCGCTTACGCTCTTCGCCGTGCCGCTGCGCATCGAGCTGGCCGACTTCGCGCCGCACGCCGGGGCCAGCGGTCCCGCGCGCGCGTACGGCTGGCAGCTCGACCCGGTGCGCGAGGAGTACGGCCCGCGTCGCGACTTCGGCGAGCTGCCCGTGGAGCTCGCGCTGCCGCCCGGCGACTGGCGCTTCGCCGTGGAACTCCCCGGCGTGGGCTTCTCGGAGTACGACCGCGACTTCGCGCTCGGCTTCGACCCCGAGCCCATCGTGGCGCGCGTGCACGCCGAGGCCGACGTCACCACAGGTTGCGTGCTGCTCCCCGCCGCCACGCTCACGCTCGACGAACCGCGCGAACTCGGCTGCACCCTCGTGAAGCGCGAGGTCGACGTGGCGCCCGTGTGGTTCCGCGAGACCGAGGTCTCGAACGGCGAGTACCTCGAGTTCCTGCGCGACACGCAGCGGCGGGCGCCGAGCGGCTGGCGCGAAGTCGGGTATCCCGACGGCGACGACGTGGACCACGACACGGCCTGGCGCGCGCTGCCCGGCGTGGACGACTTTGAACAGTTCGCGCGCCTGCCCATGGTCGCGCTGGGCGACGCCGACGCCGTCGCTTACGCCGAGTGGGCGGGCCTGCGCCTGCCCACACACCACGAGCTGGAGTACGCGCTGCGGGGTGCCGAGATGCGGCGCACTCCGCCCGCGGGAGCGCACATCGACGGCCAAGACACGAGTCCGGTCATGGGAGCGGCGGCGCACTGGCAGCAGTACCTCACCGAAGCACTCCCCGTCGCCTCAGGTCAGCGGCTTGCACCGCACGGCCTGTTCCACATCTTCGGCAACGTGCGCGAGCTGACCTCGAGCAAGGCGAGCGTGCGTGTGCAGGGGGGGCGTCGACTGGTCACCTTCGATCGTGACCGCATCGAGATGGGCGGCGCGTGGGACGCGCGTGCCACCTCGGACGAACTCTACGACCACTGGCTCTCCGAAATCTCGGAGACGCGAGTGGACTATCAAGCAGGTCTTCGCTGCGTGCGCAGCGCAGCGCTCCCGAACAACTAGCTTCCCCTCGGAGGAACACTCCCATGACCAACTACCGCATGCGCTTCTTCGGTCTGTACAGCACCGGTGTCACGGATCAGAACGACCTGCACTTCGAGCGTAGCCCCGGAGTGGACTTCCTCACCGAGCCCGTCGACTTCACGCTCTTGACCGCGCTCAACCAAGCTTGCAACGACGCCACCGTGACCGAGGGCGCGAATCTTCGGCAGCGCCTCGAGGACGAAGCGAACGCGCGCGTCGACGCGTGGCTCACGAGTCACAACGAGCCCACCGAGCCTTGGAGCGTGCTCGTGAGCGACTCGAAACCCAGCGGCGGCATCTGGACGCCGCAGACGGGCAAGCACTTCATCACGCTGCTCATCCTCCCCGAGGGCGCCAACGCGCAGCACGTCGCCGTGGCTCAGGACACGAGCGACGCCGCCGACGGGACCACGAACCAGAACTGGTTCGTCTCCGACGTGATCGTGGTCAGAAATCCGGAGGGAACCTGATGGCCAACTTCCCGTTCGAACAAGTGGACCCCGCACTGATCCAGGGCTCAGTCATCGACGGACGCTGGGCCGTGATCGTGGATCCCCCGCCGCCACCGCCGGCCGATGCGCCGCCGCGCAAGCAGCGGGTGCTGATGCGCATGCTCTTCACCACGCTGCGCATCAAGCCGCACGACCTGCGCATCGTGAACGTGCTCGCGAAGCACCTGCGCGGTCCCGAGCCCCTCCAGCGCCAGATCGTCAAGGAGCCGCTGCTGACACTCTGGCGCCACGTGCACCCCACGCCCGATGCCGACACGGGTGAGCGCGATGGATGGGATCCGACTCCGGAGATCTCGGTGTACGAGGCGCTCATCGAACACGACCAGGCCGTGGCGATCAGTTGGGTCGAACCCGCAGACGGCGCGCGGCTCGTCGCGCTCGGCCGAGCCGACGTCAACCTCCACGAGCTGAGTCCCGCGGACGGCCCCACGCCCGTGCACCCCTTCGACGGTAAGCACGCCGACCTCCTCGGCTACAAGCGTGCGCTCGAAGCGATCGGGAAGGACGCCAGCCGCACGCCCGCGCAGAATCGGGCCGCGCACTTCTGGCTCTCGCTCGATCTCGCCACGTCGCTGGCCGACCCGGAGGAGAACGGCAACGAGGTCGCCGACGCGATCAAGGTCCCGCGGCGGCTCGTCAACGTGGATCCCATGCGACGCAAGTGGCTCACGGAGTTGTTGCAGACCCGCTGGAAAGCGCGCGCGAACTGCGCCGCCGCGGGCGCCCCCTTCGACCTGCTCTTCGGCGGCGTGACCGGCGAGGCCTTCGGGCTCTCGAACGACGTGGCCGACCTCGTGTTCGCGCTGATGCACAACAACTTCGGTGGGAACCTGCGCGATGCGTGGCAGCCGGCGGTCGAGTTCGCCTGTGGGTCGCTGCGTCGACCGGGCGTGGGGCAGCGCCTCAACGTGGAGCCGAACTCCTTCCTCATGGCGTCCTTCGCGGAGGTCATCGACTTTGCTTCCATGAACGCCTTGTCCGGCGAACCGCAGCGCTACGAAGACCTCACCCTGCTGCGCAAGATCTTCGTGTCGATGATCGAGCCCTTCACCGACAACTACCTCGCGGAGGGCCGTCCGCCCTACATGGAGTTCTACGACTACGGCAACCTGGAAGACGAACCCGGTTCCGTCGCTCGCGGAGCGTGGACCCCCGAGCGCATCACGGCTCACATCGCGCGGGTCGAGGCCTTCACCTACGCGGAACTCGCGCAGTACTGGGGCACGCTCCTCGCCAAGGCCCTGGCCGAGGAAACCTGCGTGCAAGACTGCAAGACCTGGGGCGAGCGGCACATGCCTCCGCGCAGCAAGTCGGACAAGCAAGAAGCCGCACGCCTGGTGCGCCGCGCGCTCCGACCTGACAAAGAAGAGGAAGGCGGGTCCTGCGCCTAAGCCCGGCCCACTCCCAGTTCCTTCAGGCGCGTGAACAGCCACGCGCGGATCATCTGCCAGCGACGCTCGAGGGTCCGTTCGGCGATGCCGAGCACTTCGCTGCACTCCTTCATCGTGCAGCCGCCGAAGAAGCGCAGCTCCACGAAGCTGCGCATCTGGGCGTCGCGTTGCTCGAGCTCTTCGAGCAGGGTGGCCATGTCGAGCATCTCGATGGCCTGTTCGTCGAGCTCGACGAGCAGGCCGTCGTCCTCGAGTGAGAGGCGTTCGCCTGGGGCCTTGCGCTTGGCGGCGTTGCGCGCGTGCGCGTGGTCGATCAGGATCTGGCACATGGCGCGCGAAGCGGTGGCGAGGTAGTGCCCGCGACTCTTCCACTTGCGCTCGATGCGGTCGAGCTTGATGAACGCCTCGTTGGCCAGCGCCGTGGCCTGCAGCGTGTGGCCGGGCCGCTCGCCACGCATCCAATGACCCGCGACCTTGCGCAGCTCGGTGTAGAGTTCTTGCGTGAGTTCGTCGAAGGCCTGGTCGTCGGCCCTGTCGCTGCCCGTGGTCATCATTCGCTCCCTGACGGCGGACCCGGGCGAGCGCCCCTCCGAGTCCGCTCGGAACTCTATCACGGGTTCGCAGCCGGGCCCCTCGGAGGAGCCGCGACGATCACGTCGCCGACGGTTGAGTTCGCTGAGACTCGAGCGCGGTCGGGGTTCCGAGCGACACGTGGAGCGTGGCCGACTGGCCTTCGGCGACGAGCCGCACGTCGCCACCGAAGGCGCGCATGATCTCGCGCCCCACAGCCAGGTTCATGTCGCCGCCCGTGACGCGATCGCCTTCCTTCACAGGCGCGAGCGCTGCGAAGGGATCCGCGTCGGCGTCGAACGCGGACGCGTCCACGAGATCACAGTGCAGACGGAGCTGCGGAACGGACTCGCCCGCCTCGCCCTCCACCGCGACGCTCGCACCGCGCTTCGCGTAGCGCACCAAGCCGTCGATCAGAGAGCCCAGCCCGTGGAACAACAGGTCGCGGTCGAGCCGCATCGGCTGCGGGTCGCCGCTGAACTCGCCGTAGAGCACCACCCCCTTCGACGCGGCGGCTTCGGCACAGCTCAACACGGCCTCCTGCACGGCGTCGGCGGGATTCACGCTGCTGAGTTCGAGAGGCAAGCCACCGCTGCGGAGTTGGCACCACAGCAAGCTGCGGTCGGCCAAGTGCGCGAGGCTCGCGGCGCTGCTGCGGATCAAGCGGCAGTAGTCTTGGCGCTCGTCTTCACTCAACTCCGTGCCGCTCACGAGCATCTCGGCGATGGGCAGCAGTCCGTTGAGCGGCGTGCGGATCTCGTGTGAGAGCAAGGTGAGCATCGCGCTCTTGGATTCATCGAGGTCTTCTGCGACTTGCAGGCGATGGAACACCTTCACCTTCGCGAGGAGCTCCTGGCTGTCGAAGGGTTTGGTCACGTAGTCGTCGGCGCCGGCCGCGTAGCCTTCGAGGCGCTCGCTGGTCATCGCCTTCGCCGAGAGCAAGATGATCTTGAGGTGCGCGAGCTGAGGCATGCTGCGGATGCGACGACAGGTCTCGTAGCCGTCGAGGCCCGGCATCATGATGTCGAGCAACACGATGTCGACCTCGTGCTCGGCGAGCCACTCGAGCGCAGCGCCACCTGAGTCCACGCTGTGGAAGACGCAGGATTCCCCCAAGGACTCCTCGATGATCTCGAGGTTCACGGGGTTGTCGTCCACTCCCAACACACGGCAGGTGGAAACGGTCATCGGGGTTCTCCGTGCGAAGCCGCGGGCATGTGCGGCGCTTCGGTCATGACGGACGCGGTTGCTGGTTCAGGTGCCGAGGCGGGTTGCAACGGGATCTCGAACACGACGCGCGTCCCGCTCTGCCCGCTGCGGTTCTCGGCCCAGATGCGCCCGCGGTGCGCCTCCACGATCTGACGTGAGATCGCGAGGCCCAGGCCGGTGCCGCCTGCGCCGCTCTTGCGCGAGCTCATCGCGAAGCGCTCGAACACGCTGTCGAGCTCGGCCTCGGGGATGCCGATCCCTTGGTCCTCCACACTGACACGGAAGGCGGCCTCGTCGGACTCGATCGCGACAAGGATCGTGGTGCCTTCGGGGGAGTACTTCACGGCATTGGAGATCAGGTTGCGCACGACCTGTCGCACGCGCTTGGAGTCGATCGTGGCGAGCACCGGGTCGGCGCCCGCGAACTCGAGGTCCATCGCCTGCTGGCTGAGAAGGCTCTCGAAGTCGTCCACGACCGAACCGACCAGCGCTGTCGCGTCCACGCGCGCCGGCACGACCAGGAAGTCACCCGACGCCATCGCCGCGCAGTCGAGCAGCTCGTCGACGATGCTCAGCATCTGCGCCCCGCTCTGCCCGATGCGATCGAAGTAGTGCTCCAGCTTCTCGCGATCCGCGTCACTCGCGCGCTGTTTGCCGAAGTCGGCGAAGCTCATCACGCCGTGCATCGGCGTGCGCAATTCATGGGACATGTTCGCGAGGAACACGTCCTTGGCATTGCTCGCGGCTTCGGCGCGCTCCTTCGCCTGCTGCAGCTCGGCGGTGCGCAAGCGCACTTCCTCGCGCAACCTCTCGGGGCCTTGCAGCGACAGGATCAACGGCGTCACCTTGTACAGCGCGATCACCGTGCCGATGGAGACCAGGGCAGTGAAGGCCTTCGAGAGCCCGAGCAGGCGGTAGGCGGGCCACCAGAACATCGTGGCGTCGAGCGCGTGTCCGATCCCGCACGCGACGATGAACGCCACGAACAGAAGGATGAGCCCGGAGAACGGCACGTCTCTGCGTTTGCGCACCACGGCGGCGAGCAAGAAGGGGATCATCGTGTACGCGAGCCAGATCACGGCGTCGCTCACGATGTGGAGCCAGCCGAGCGGGGCCGGCCAGGTGCCGCAGTTCCAGCGCGCCGGGAAGCCCTCCGTGCTGAGCAGGCTGGCTGTCGACGGTGTCGTGCCGAGCTCACAGCCCATGCCCGGTTCACAGTTGGCGGCGTGGGTGCTGGCCATCGTGCTCGTGGCCGACCAGCTCGCGAGTGTGAGAGCCGCCACGGCTCCCAGCCCCACCAGGACCCAGGTCCGGCGCGAGTGGGTCGATTCAGAGTTCGAAGACATGCACAGACTCCCCCGATGAGTGGAACCCGCGAACGCGGGCAAGCCAGAACTTCGTCAGCGCCTTGCCCCCCACTGAACCGTGCAGCCTGCAATCCCTGGCCACGACGCTCGAAGCGCCGACCTGCCCGCCACACCAGAGCTACCGGTCGGAGCGCTCGCGACAAAAGCACCTGCGGCGCCGCCGACTCACGCGAGCCTGTCCAGGTTTCGGGTTCGCGGGCGAGTCGGGCTGCGCAGCTGGGCGTCGCGTTGCTCGAGTTCTTCGAGCAGCGTGTGGCCGGGCCCGCGAGAGTTTGTCGCGCGAAGCGCCTCGGCCCGGAAAATCTCGCGTACCGTGGCTGCGAGCGGCGGAGCCATCCGCTGCGTCACGGCCCTCGGCGCTGCTCGGGCAGAGCAACCAGGCCGCAACGCCAACGGGAGTCTCAGCATGGCAAGACCGTCCAAGGGAATCGCTGCGTCCTGCGCGATCGCCGCGCTCTGGCTCGCGACGGCGAGCGCCGCGCAAGACATGCAAGTGGGCAGGCGCTTGCCCGAGTTGCGTCCGGTCGCGAACCCCACGGTCAAAGACATGACCGCTCTCGAGCAGGCCTTGCGCGCTCAACCGGCGGCAGTCAGTGCTCTCTCGGGCGGCGCTTCACTCGCGGGACTGTTCGGCGGGAGCGAAGGCAGCTTCGACAACTTCGGTCGCCTCGTGGACGTACACGGGTCGAAGATCATCGTGGCCGACGACAACGACGCGTACGTGTTCAACACGGACACCCTGAGCTTCGAGTCGGGCGGACTCCTGGCGGACTCTGGCTTCCCTGCCGCCAGCGTTCACGACGTGGCCATCTTCGATGACCAAGTCATGATCACGTTCTACTCTTCCACGTTCACCACGCAGGCCGTGGCGACCAAGACCTTCGACGGTCTGGATTAGGTCCACACGATCGCCGTCATGTTGCCTGCTGGCATGGACCCGCAGGTCGAACTCGACAACACCCTGTCCCACATCATGTCGGCCTCGCTCAACATCCCGGGCAACTCCACTGTGTTCGGGATGTACGCCGAAACCGCGATCATCACGGTCGGGATCCTTGAGTACACAGAGATGGGTGTCGAGCTGGCGCTTGGTCGCACCCACCCATCGGGAGCCGTGGGCCAGCCCTTTTCCCGCGATCTGCTAGCGTGTTTCGAAGCGGGCGTAGCTCGCGACGTGCACCACTTGCGCAGTTGGTCGACCTTGACGGACCTCGGGAACTTGGCCTCGGGCACCACCGCTGAACGCTTCGGCGACGCGATGGCGATCGATGACGGCGCCGCGTGGATCGGCGCACCCGACTCCGATGATGCCGCGCTCGACGGCGGTGTCGTGTTCAACTTCGTGAACTCTGGTGCGGGCAGCTTGGTCTTCGACGGCAGCTTCGCGTCGGATGAACCGGGCGATCACTTCGGCCGCGCGATCGCGACCTACGGCGACATCGCCGTGATCTCCGAGCGCAACGCCGACCTCGTGAGCGGCGGCAGCGGCGTGGGCGCTGTGCGCGTGGCGCGTCGCACAGCGGGCTCGCGCCGCCCTTGCCGAACGACGCCATCACCGGCCCGCTCGGTTTCCCCATCGGCAGCACACTCCCCGGCGCGCCCATCGGGATTCGAGTGAGCGGCGCGAAGCCGTCGTCGCCCGGATTCATGGTGCTCGGGTTGGGCCAACTCAACTTGCCGTTCAAAGCCGGCGTGATGTTGCCGACGCTCGACCTCGTGAAGATGTTGCCGACGAACGCGAGCGGTGAGCTCAGTCTCAACACCGCGTGGCCGGCCGGCAGCCCGGCCTTCACGATGTACATGCAGTACTGGATCAGTGATGCCGCCGGGCCCTCGGGTTTCAAGGCGACCCAAGGCTGGAGCGTGCGGCAAGACTAAACGCCCGTTGGCGCGGCGTGCGCCCGTGTGGGCGAGTGGCACGGTGAACGCGGAAGCTCCGCGGACGCGTCGCGTGGTCGTTCAGTCCGCGCGCGCAGCCTTCGTGCGACAGACATACACCGTGTTCAGGTCGTCGCGATCGAGGAGCGGGTTGAAGAACTCCACGGCGTGCGCGTCGGCGGAGGCGAAGCTCTTCCCGAGACGCGCGGTGAAGGCGTCGTCCGGAGGCTCGGAAGACCACAGCGCGAAGACGCCGCCGGGATGCAGGTGCTCGCTGAGCAGCGCGAGGCCCGCCGGCTCGTAGAAGTCGGCGTGGCTGCCGTGCAGCAGGCCCGCGGGTGAGTGGTCGATGTCGAGCAACACGGCGTCGAAGCGGCGGCCGGGCGACGTGCCGTCGAAACCCAGGTCGGGCTCGCGGGCGCGCGCGAAGAAGTCGGCGTGCTGGAAGCGGCAACGTGGGTCGTCGCGCAACTCGGCACCCGCGGGCACGAGCGCGCGTTCGTGCCAACCGATCACTTCGGCGAGCGCTTCCACCACCACCACCTCGGTGACGCTCGCGTGCGCCAAGGCGGCGACCGCGGTGTAGCCGAGCCCCAAGCCGCCCACGACCACGTGACGCGCGCGATCGCCGAGCGGCGCGAGACCGAGGTCCGCGAGCGCCAACTCCGACGCGTTCACCAAGCTCGACATCAGGAACTCGCCGTTGATCTTCACCTCGTAGACCTCAGCACCTTCCAGTGACAACGCGCGGCGGCGCCGCAGGATCAGCTCGCCGTAGGGCGTCTGCGCGAAGTCGAGTTCTTCGAAGTTGAGACCCACGGCGCTCACTCACAGGGAAAGGTGACCCGGTTGTAACAGCGCGACGCCGATTCCCACGCTGCCGGGCAGCACGCTGGCGCGCGGCGAGGCGCATCGGCGATGCTCGTGCGCTGCAGCCTTCGCCCCAGCGCCTCGCGACGCCCCGCCGTGCTCGAAGTCTTCGTCGACGCCGATGCTTGCCCCGTGAAGGACGAGATCTATCGCGTGGCCTACCGCTACACGCTCACGGTGCACGTGGTCGCGAACCAGTCGATGTCCGTGCCCGAACCCGAGCACTTCCGCGCGGTGCTCGTGGGCGACCGCTTCGACGAGGCCGACGACTGGATCGCCGAACACGCCGGCGCGAAGGACATCGTGATCACCGCCGACATCCTGCTCGCCGCGCGCTGCCTCGCAACCGGCGCGCGCGTACTCGGCCCACGCGGTCGCGTGTTCAAAGACGAAACCATCGGCGAGGCCGTCGCCGCGCGCGAAGCCCAACAGTACCTGCGCGAGATGGGCCTCAACGCGGGCGGCCCGCCCCCACTCGAGGAGCGCGACCGCTCACGCTTCGCGCAACGCCTCGACCAACTCGTGCAGGACATCCGCAACGGGAAGTGAGCGCGCAATGGCACCGCTTGTGCCGTCACGCACGGGGCAGGCGCCGGGGCACGCTGAACTGTCGAGTGCGGCAACAGCGATCGCCGGTAGCGTGAAGCCGAACGACGCACGCTCCGAAGAGGCGGGCGTCACGCTCTCCCGGCCTTTCACGAGACGCTTCGATGACGCTTCCCGCGGCACTTCTCCACGCCCGCTGGCTGCGCGTGCCAGCCCTGCTGTTCCTGGTCGTGAGCGCGCTCGCGCTGCCCGCAGCGGCTCAGACGGCGCGCACGCTCGTGCTGCTCGAGGACGACAGCCCCACGCTTGGCGAGTTGCGCAGCGCAGCGAGTGACCTGCGCGCGCGCGGCGTGCGCATCACGGGGCTGCTGCCGCCACGCGCCCTCATCGCGCAGCTCGATCCCGAGACCTCTGTCGCGCTGATCCAGGATCCGCGCGTGCGTGCCGCGAGTCGCGGCACGATCCCGCTCAGTTTCGCCGAGGGAGAAGGCGAGCCCGCGCGCCACGCGCTGTGCGTCTGGAACGCGCTGCAAGGAGATCAGGTCGTCGCCGTGCGCGCCCAGCCGAACGCTCCCGAGCTCCCGCACTTCGGCGAGGGCGCGAGTTCGTTCGCGCGCGCGAACGCCCACGCCGCCACACGTCACGCCGCGCACTGGGCGCGCGAGTCCGAGCGCTGGACGACGTCCTTGCTCGCGCGCCAAGGCTTCCACGTGGAGCCGCCACCGATGCCGCCGGGCGCACTCGGCGACGTCGACCCGGGCGCCTTCGGCTTCTACGACACGAGCCTCTACCTGAGCGGCGAGATCGCGCTGGGCGTGTTCTACGTGCCTGCCGGCGCGAACACCTGGAGCGCCGCCGAACAAGTCGCCTTCAATGCGCGCCTCCTCGAAGCCGGCGACACGCTCGCGCTCGTGGAGCCCAATGCTCACGTGAGTTTCCTCTACGTGTTCGAAGGCATGACAGCCTTGCCCGACGACCTGCGCGCCTACGCGAACTCCTTGCGCGCCGCAGTGGGCAGCGACTGGGCCATCGTGGCGCAGTGCGACAAGAACTTCGCCGGCGCCTCGGCGTTGAACCTCGGACCGCGCACGATCCTCACGCCGCTCAACAACGTCGGTGTCATCCGTCACGAGTTCTGCCACTTGTTCGGGAGCCTCGACCAGTACAGCAGCGGCAGCCCGGCGGCGAGCTTGGCGGGTTATCTCGGCGTGTCGAACTCGAACGCGCAGCGCAACGACGGGCTCGGCTTCTTCGGCGGTCAAGGCGAAGGGCGCGTGGACATCATGACGTCGCCGAGCTCGGTGGAGTTCCGCCCGAGCACACGCGGTCAACTCGGCTGGCGCGACAGTGACGGCGACGGGCTGCTCGACCCGCGCGACACGCATCCCGACACACGCCTCGACGCGCCCGCGAGCAATCCGCTGCAGATCAGCGGCTACGTGGTGGACCAAGCGCTGCCGATCCTGCACCACAACGAGCTCTTCGGGAGTGTCACGTTGAACACCGTGAGCGCGCTCGAGCAGCGTGTCGACGGCGGACCGTGGCTCCCCGTGAGCGCCGCCGACGGCGCCTTCGATTCCCGCGACGAGTCGTTCAGCTTCGAGCTGCCGCCGCTCACCACGGGCAAGCACCTGCTCGAGCTGCGCGCGACGAACTCGGTGGGCAACGTGGAGCCCTCGCCCGCGCGACGTGTGTTGCAGATCACGGGCGGCGGCATCGCGCTGCACGCTCCTCGGAACGGCGCAACCGTCACGCGGCGCGCCTCGGGCGAGGTCGCCTTCAGCGGGCTCGCGCAGCCGCCGATCGCCGCGTTCACGCTGAGCCCGGAGCGACAAGTCGGCCCGTCGACATCGAGCGTGGCGCAGCACGAAGTGCAGCTCGACGGCTCGGCCAGTTTCGATCCCGAGGGCCACGCGCTCGAGTGGCGCTGGGACCTCGACGGCGACGGCACCTGGGACACACCGTTCACCGCGTCGCCCACACTTACACATGCGTTGCCACTCGCCGCCGGGCCGCCGAGCTTCGGTCAACACGACTTCGGCGAGGCCGCGCTGGCGACGGCGATCACGAGCACGCACGCCTTCGTGGCCGAGTTCGGTGGCGACGTGCGCGTGCTCGACACAAGTGACCCGAGCGCCACGCAACTCGTGAACACGATCCCCGCCACTGCGCGCGACCTCGCCCTGAGCGGCACGCGCTTGCTCGTCGCCGAGGGCAACGCCGGGCTGACGCTCCACGACCTGAGCGCGCCCGCCGCGCCGCAAGCGCTCGGCACGCTGTCCACGCCCGGCACCGTGTTCGGCGTGACCGTGAACGGTGACCACGCCTACCTCGCCGACTCGGTGGCCGGCTTGCTCGTGGTCGACATCAGCGACCCGCGCGCGCCCACGATCACAGGCAGCCGCGACCTCCCCGGGACGGCGAGCGGTGTCGAGTACGCCAATGGTCACGCCTACGTGCTCTCGGACTTCGCGGGCGTGCACGTCGTGCGCGTCACGAATCCTGCGGTCCCCGGCTTGGCCTCCACGCTCGCCTCAGGCGCCGACGTACAAGCCGTGGCTGTGGACGGCTCGCTCGCGGTCGTGGCGACCGACGCCGGCGGCGCCTTCGTGTACGACATGAGCGCGCACGCCAACCCGCAACTGCTCGACGTCTTCGCCACGCAAGGCGACGCGCTGTCCGTCGCACTCGACGACGACACGGCCTACGTGGGCACCGACCACTCCGCCATCGAGCTGCTCGACATGAGCACGCCCGCGGCGCCCGTGCGCGTGGCCGTGGCCGACGTGTTCGGCGCGAGCCACCCGCTCGACCTCGTGCTCGACGGCGCGCGCTTGCACGTGGCGAACCAACGCGGCCACGAAATCATCGACCTGAGCGGCACGCCCGTGAACGTGGCCACGAACACGCTGCACCAAGTGCGCCTGCAAGTGCGCGACACGCAAGACGGCGCCACGGCCGAGACCGCGCGCCAAGCCTGGTCGCTCACCTACGACACACCGCCCGCGCTCGCCAGCGTGGCCTGGCGCGGCTCGGAGACCACGCTCGTGCCCACCATCTTCGGCCAACTCCCCACCGACGCGATCTTCGCGATGCAGTTCGTGGGCACGCTGGCCTACCTCGCCGAGGGCGAAACCGGGCTGCGCATCGTGGACGTGTCCGATCCCGCCGCGCCGAGCACCGTGAGCACGCACGCCACGCTCGACTCCGCGAACGACGTGCTCGTTGCACAGGACATCGCGTACCTGAGCGACCTCCAGCAAGGCCTGCGCCTCGTCGACGTGAGTGACCCCGCCGCGCCCTTTGAGCTGGGCAGCTACGTGCCCGGCGGCTTCGCCTTCAGCGTGGAAGTGTCAGGTGACGTGGCCTACTTCGGCGGCACCTTCGGCCTCGTGATCCTCGACGTGAGCGATCCCACGTCGCCCACGCTGCTCGGCAGCGAACCCAACGTGGTCGTGCCGCTCGACATGCTGCGCGTGGGCGACTTGCTGCTGTGCGCGAGCACGAGCGCCGGGCTCAGCGTGGTCGACGTGAGCGACCCGACCTCGCCCGTGCTGTTGAGCGTGTACCCGAGCACCGAAGCGCGCAGCGTCGCGCTGAGCGGCAACTTGGTTCAACTCGCGTCCGGCTCACAAGGTCTGCTCGCGCTCGACATCAGCGACCCGACGCAGCCCGCGCTCGTGGGCACGCTGCCCACGTCCACCCCGCTGCGACGCGTGCTCGTGCACGACGGCGTGGCCTACCTCGCGGGACAAGCCGGCGGCGTGCTGCTCGCCGACGTGAGCACGCCGAGCGCGCCGCGCTGGTTGGGCGGCACGCCGAGCGAGGGCCAAGTGTTCGCCGTGGGTCTCTCGCAAGGCGCACTCTTCGCCGGCGACGACGTGGCCGGCCTGCAGGCGTACCGGCTGCGCATGTCGCAGCGCCACCGGTGGGAGCTCACCGACTTCGTCGACCAGGACTTCGGCACGACTTGGGACGGCCTGCTGCGCTTCCGCGTCGACATGGGCAACGACGGCAGCTGGGACAGCGCGTTCACGCCCGCGGACGAAGTCGCCGAAGCGCTCGCCGTGATCCCCGAGGGCTTGCAGGACTACGAGGTGCTCGTGGAGCTACGCGATCGTTTCGAGGGCACGACGCAACGGCTGCTCGAGCTCGAGATCAATCCTTACGCCTGCCTCGGCGGACCGTTCGCGGGGAACCTGCGGCTGCCGACACTGCCCGTGCAACCGCCCGCGCCCGGTGCGCTCGGCCCGCTCGTCGGTCCCACGCACGAGGGCGGCACGACCGCTGGGCCTTTCCTGCCGGGTTCTCCCTGCTGGCGGCTCGAGGTCCGCGACTGAGGCGCGCAGGCGGGTCTCGCACCTGAACCCGTTGCGAGTCGTCGAGATCGCGAGTGGCGGCCCGCGGAGCCGGGCGTCGTTCCTGGGGATGTCCCTTCGGAATCCACGCCATGCGCCCTCGCTCCGCCCCCACGCTTCAGCCCTTCTGTTCGCTCGCTGGCCTCTTCGCCGCGCTGCTCCTCGCAAGCCCGCTGCAGGCCGACACGCTGCGCGTCCCCAAGGACTTCGCCACGATCCAAGCGGCGGTAGATGCTGCCGAGGGCGGCGACACGATCCTGATCTCGTCGGGCACTTACACCGAGAACGTGTCGGTGCAGGAGCACGCCGGTGGCCTCATCCTGCGCGGCAAGGGCAAGGTGCTCCTGCGCGCGCCCAACGGTGACGGGTACGCGCTGCGACTCGGCCTGTCGGATGGCCTGCGCGTCGAGGGGCTGCGCTTCGAGTCGTCCGAGTACGGTCTCAGCGTGGGCCAGTGCAACGACGTGGAGCTGAGCGACCTGCGCTTCGACGACATCGACGAGGACGCGATTCGGATCCTCGCGTCCACGCGGGTGAGCGTGCGCGACACGCGCATCGACGCCTCCGACGGCGGCGTGTACCTGCAGTCGAGCAGCGTGATCTCGCTCGACGGCCTCGTGCTCAAAGATGTGCTCGACGGCGTGCGCTTGTCGACCTCCTGCTCGGTGATCCACGTGGCCAACTGCCGCATGCAAGCGCGCCCGAACAGCGAGGGTTCCGGGATCCTCGCCGAGGAGAGCCCGCTGGAGATCCAGTTGCGCGGCAATCGCATCAGCGGCTTCAGCGTGGGCCTCGTCGCGCAGGGCAACAGCGTGATGGTGCTCGACAACGTGATCAACAACTGCGACGTCGGCCTGAGGCTCGGCGAGACCAACAAGACCAACCTGATCCAGGCGGTCGGCAATCGCGTGAGCAAGATCGCGGGCGTGGGCATCGCGCTCAACGGCAACCTCATGCTCCTGCGCGACAACCGCGTGAGCAAGGCGAACACCGGGATCGTCGTTTCGCAGAGCTGCTTCGGCAACGTGCTGCACGACAACCGGGTGACGAACTCGAAGACGACCGCGCTGCACCTCAACGGCAACACGAACGCGTTCGCCGGCAACGTGTTCAAGAACAGTGGCGACGACGACATCGACGGGACCGGCTTCGGCAACCAGTTCCGGCGCCACGAAGCGCACCCCGACGGCGAGACCCTGCGCGTGCCGAAAGACTTCGCCACGATCTCCGCCGCGATCGCCGCCGCCGACGACGGCGACACCGTGCTCATCTCGTCAGGCACCTACAACGAAGCGCTCAGCGTGGACGACATGACCGGCCTGACCCTGCGCGGCAAGGGCAAAGTGATCGTCACCCAGTTCGGTGGCACCGCGCTGAACCTCAACGACAGCAGTGACATCCTGGTCGACAACTTGCGCCTCGAAGACTCGAGCCTCGGGCTGCGCCTCACCGACTGCGCGGGCGTGACCGTGCTCGACTGTCACTTCGAAGGCAACGCCACCGGGATCGGCTCCACCAGCGGCGCCTCGCTGTTCGTGCACGACGTGCGCGCCGTGAACCAGGTGAGCGCCGTGGCCGTGAACAGCACCGCGCGCGTCGTGATCGACGACTCGTCGATCCAAGGTGAAGGAGATGGCGAAGGCTCTTCGGGCGTCGTCGCCTCCAACGCCACGGTGCTGAGCATGAGCGGGAACCGGGTGTGGGATCACAGTTCGGCCGTGATCGGCGAAGACCGCAACGTGGGCGTGGGCGACAACCGCGTGGGGACGTCGAGCAACGGCATCGCGGTCTCGGCGGAGGGCGGGCTCGTGCATGCCAACCGCGTGTCGAAGTGCGGCCGCGGTATCGAGACCACCAACGACCATGCGGGCGACGCGCAAGTCGTGGGCAACCGCGTCATCGGCTGCAGCGACCGCGGCATGCTCCTGGGCGCAGCGCAAGCGATCATCGCCGAGAACACGGTGAAGAAGTCGGGCCTGCACGGTCTGCAACACCCGAGCGTGCAGCAGGTCTTGGTGACGGGCAACCGCATGCTCGCCAATGGCACCGACGGCCTCGAGACCCAAGGCGCGCAGCACTCACTCTACGTGGGCAACAAGGCCTGGAAGAACAAGAGCCTCGACCTGCGCGTCACCGACTTCGACAACAACGCCTTCCACGCGAACCAGGTGAAGGCGACGAACCTCGAAGAGTTCTGAGTGCGGCGCGAGCTCAGCGCGGCTCGCCGACTCGAGGTCCCGGTGCCGTAGAGTGTGCGTCCATGGAGCGCGCCGGGTCTTCGAAGCACACGGAGGTGACACGCGTCGACACGTTGGTGGTCGGCGCCGGTTTCGGTGGGCTCGCCGCAGCACTGACGCTCGCCGAGCACGGGCAATCGGTGCGTCTGCACGAGCGACTGCGCTACCCCGGTGGCTGCGCCAGCAGCTTCGAGCGCGAGGGCTTCCGCTTCGAGGCGGGCGCCACGCTGTTCTCCGGCTTGGAGCGCGGCCAACTCTTCGGCGACTGGATCGCGCGCCACAAGCTCGACGTGCAGGTCGACTGGATCGACCCGCTCGTGGAGTTCCGCTGCGGCGCGCGCGTGCTCCGCGTGCCCCGCCGACGCGAGGGATTGCTCGAGGCACTGTGCGCGGAACCCGGCGCACCCGAAGCCCGTCTGCGCGCCTTCTTCGCCGAGCAACGCCGCGTGGCCGACACGCTGTGGGAGCTGCTCGACCGCCCCGAGCTCCTGCCACCCTTCGACCTGCGCGCCCTGCTGCAGCACTGCAAAGGCCTGCCCCGCTACCTGCGCCTGCTGCGCCATGTCGGTCGCTCGCTGCTGCGCGTGTTGCGAGGCTTCGAGTTGCACGAGTACCGACCGCTGCTCGAGTACCTCGAAGGCGCCTGCCAGATCACCGTGCAGTGCGGCGTGGCCGAGGCCGAAGCGCCCTTCGCGTTGGCCACCATGGACTACTACTACCGCGGCACGGGGCACGTGCGCGGCGGCATCGGCGAACTCGCCTGGGGGCTCACGCGCGCGCTCGAACAATGTGGCGGCGACGCGCGCTTCGCCGACGCGGTGCAGGGCGTCACACGGCTCGACGCGCGCAGCGCCTCCGACCCACGCTGGGAGGTGCGCACGCGCAGCGGGAGCGTGCGTTGCCGCGACCTGCTGCTCAACATGCTCCCTCACGACGCCGGCGACTTGCTCCGCGAGAGTGGCGCGGAGCACGCAACGCTGCAGCGCGCCTTGCAGCGCAGCAGCGCGCGGGTCGACGCGGGCTGGGGCGCCTGCATGCTCTACCTCGTGGCGCGCGCACCAGTCGGCGCCGACGACGCCGCACATCACCTGCAACTCGTGCAAGACGCGAACGCGCCCTACCGCGACGGCAACCACTTGTTCTGCTCGATCAGCGGCGCCCACGACGGCGACCGCGCGCCGCCGGGACGTCGCACACTCACGGTGTCCACGCACGTGCAACCGACCGAACTGCGCGCGCTCTCGGACCCAGCGCAGGGTGAACGCGTGGCCGCCATCCAGCAACACATGCGCGCAGGGCTGGCCACGCTCGCTCCCGAATGGTGGCAGGGTGTGGAGCACGAGCTGAGCGCGTCACCGCGAACCTTCCAGCGATTCACCGGACGACACGCAGGCTTGGTGGGCGGCGTGCCGCGTCGCGCAGGCTTGCGCCCGTACTTCGCACTCTTCGACAGCCCGCGAGCACCCGGCCTGCAACTCGTGGGCGACTCACAGTTCCCCGGGCAGAGCACGCTCGCCGCAGCCCTCGGCGGAGCGCGCGCCGCAGCGCGCGTCTTGCGCACGCGTGCCCCCGCGCACTCGTCGGTTGCGGGAGGTATGCTACCCGGCCCATGACGCCCGCCTCAGCAACTCCCGCGCGCCGGCAACGCCGCCGACGCAGTCGTCTCGGCCTCGCGCTCTTCCTGCTCGCCACCTGCGTGGTGGTCGGTGAGGTCGTGGTGCGCTTCGTCCCCGCCGACGCCTTCGCCGAGGATCGCCTGGTCCACGACTGGGAAGACATGCGCTACGAAGGCCACCCTTACTTGGCCTACACGCCGCGCAAGAACTGGATCGCCGGCGACCCCGCCAAGCCGCGCACGCAGCACAACAGCCACGGCTTCCGCGGCCCCGAGATCACGCGCGAGAAACCCGAAGGCACCTTTCGCGTGGCCTGCCTCGGCGGCAGCAGCACCTACGGCCACGGTCCCAGCTCCAACCGCGCCACCTGGCCCTTCCAGTTGCAGCTGCTGCTCGAGAAGGAGCGCGGCGGCAAACCGGTGGAGGTGCTCAACGCGGGCACCAGTGGCTACAGCAGCTTCGAGAGCCTGATCAACCTCGCGATCCGTGTGGTCGAGTACGACCCCGACGTGGTGCTGGTCTACCACTCGATCAACGACGTGCGCCTCTGGCGTTGGCCCGGCATCGAAGCGGACAACAGCCACTTCCGCGCCGTGTGGCCCACGCTGCAGCGTTCCGCGCTCACCGACTGGCTCGAGCAGAGTCGACTGTTCCTGTTCCTGCGCGCCACCTTCACCGACGCCGCCAACGAGGACCTCGGCTCGTGGGTGATCAAGGACTTCGGTCAGAAGCCGGCCATGAGCAAGACCTTCCAGAAGGAAGGGCCCGGTTACTTCGAGCGCAACTTGCGCAGCATCGTCGCTCTGTGTCGCTTGCGCGGGATGGACGTGCTCTTCGGCAAGCAGGCTTACTTCCGCGACGACCTCAAGAACAACGCCGACCGCGGCGGCATGCGCGTGGCTTCGGAAACGCTCGCCAAGGTGGGCCGGCAACTCAAGGTCCCCTACATCGACGTCGACAGCACGATCCCGCAGGCGCGCACCTTCTTCACCAATGATGTGCACGTCACCGATGCCGGCGCCAAGATGATCGCGCGCGCCTGGGCTCGAGCGATCATCGAAGGCGGGTTGCTTCCGCACGACTGAGCGGCGCGCGAAGGCCGCGCCACCTCGGCACGGCCTTGCGGTTCTGGAGGCAGGCGTCACAATCGACGCCGCTGTGCAGCTCGCTGCGCGGCTCGGAACCCAGGGACACGGGGAGCAGCGATGCCGAAGCGCAGCGCGTCGAAGGGCGGGACCTCCCGCGGAGTGATCGTGGGCCTGCTGGGCGTGGGCTTGATCGCGGTGTTGGCGATCTTGTGGTTGCTGGAGGATCGCGGCCACGAAGCACCGCGCGCCACGCTGCCCGGCGCGGCGCAGGCCAGCGGGTCGTCGCTCCCGCAGGGGTCGGCGAACACGGAGCGCGAGCAACCGCGCGCGCTCGAGAAGGCGGCGGTCGTCACGCCAGAGCCGGAACCCGAGTGGCCCGACGGCGTGGTGCGCATCGAGCTGAGCGGCCGCGTGGTCGACGAGTTCGGCGCGCCCTGGCCCGGCGCCGAGGTGCTCTTCGTGGCCGACCATCTCACGCTGAAGGCAATGCCCGAGCTCGACGCGGGTGTGCCCGGGAATCCGGTCGCGCACTACCCGCGCACGCTCACCGATGCGCAGGGGCGCTTCGTGTTGCACGGGCCGCGGCAGTCGCGGCGCGGGCGGGCCGGCACGCGCGGGCAGCTCGACCCCGTGATCGCGATCACCGCCGAGGGCATGGCTTGGCAAGGTCACGCAGCGCGCGGCTTCACCGGCGAGTCGATGGACCTGGGCGACCTCGCGCTCGTGCACCCCGGCGCGAGCTTCGAGCTGCGCACGGTCGACGAGGACGGCGAGCCCGTCGCGGGCGTGGTCGTGGGGATGGCGTCGGCAGGCGGGCAGTCCTTCGCTGACGACGACCCGCAACCGCCGACGCAACTCGTCCACCGCGACTACGGCATCACCGATGAGAACGGCTCCTTGCTCGTGGAGCATCTCTGGTGGACGCGGCTCACGCTCCACCTTGAGAAGCCCGGCTATGTCGCGCCGATGCCGTCGGTGAATCTCGACACGGGCGGACACGTGGATCTCGGCGAGCTCGTACTCACCGGCGGCCGCAACTTCAGCGGGCTCGTGGTCGACGCCGCGGGGCAGCCCGTGGACCGAGCGGGCGTGGTGATCGTGGCCAGCGTCATGCTCGACCTCGTCCGCAACGACGGCACCGAAGGCATCGACGCCGCGACTACGCTCTTCGAACCCTTCCAGACCAAGGCGCCCTTCACGCACACCGGTGCCGACGGTCGCTTCGAACTGCAGGGCGTGGTCGCCGGCATCAGTCACGAAGCCGCGCTGCTCGCTTCGGCTCCGGGTTACCGAGTGTCCGCGCTCGAAGGTGTGTTCCTCGACCAGGGTGAGCGCACGATCGTGTTGCAACGCGCGGGCGCCCTCGACGTGGAGCTGCGCAACGCCGCCACCGATGCGTCGATCGACAACGCGACACTGCGCGCGCTGCAACACACCGGCTTCCCCGACGTGCGCCCGGCAGAGCGCGGCTACAACTCGGCCGTGCGCCCCTACGCGGAACTCACCGTAGAAGGCACACGCGTGTTCGACGCCGGCCCGCTCGACGTGTCGCTCTTCGCCGCCGCGCCCGGCTTCCTCGCGCAACGCGTGCTCCCGCCGCGCCTCGATCCGGGCGAGCAGCGCTCGCTCACGATCCGTCTCGTGCCCGACGACGGTCTGCGCGGACGGGCGCTCGACGAGCGCGGCGAACCCGTCGTCGACGCGCTCATCGAGCTCAACGCGGCGGCGCCTTTCGGCAGGCTCTGGGGCGCGCAAGAAGTGCGCACCGACGCGCGCGGCGAGTTCGTCCTCCCCGCGCTGCTGCCGGGCACCTGGAGCGGCAAGGCCAGCAAACCCGGTCATGCCGAGGCCGAGATCGCCGCCTTCGACAGCACGCAGTCGCGCGCCGCCTGGGAGCTGCGCCTGCCACGCGGCGCGCGCGTGCACGGCCTGCTGCGCGACGCCGCCGGCGAGCCCACCATCGCGCGCTGGTTGAAAGCCACGCGCGAGCCCGGCACGCCGCACGCGCTCACGGAATGGGCGCGCGCCGACCGTCACGGTCGCTACGAGTTTCCCGGCCTGCAACCCGGCGACTGGCTGCTCGAGAGCGCGCCCGGCATCGAACACTGGATCAGCGTGAAGGCCGGCGACGAGCTCGAGCTCGACTTGCAGTTCGCGCCCACGCTGCTGCTCGTGGGCACCACGCGTCGCGGGTCGAATGTGCTGTCGCAAGTAAAGGTGGAAGCCGAGCGCAACGATCTGGAAGACGGCGAACACGCGCGCAGCGTCTCCACGCGCAGCCGCGGCGACGGCAACTACGTGCTCGAAGTCGTGGAAGCCGGCAACTACGGCGTGTACTTCCGCACGCTCGACGGCACGCGCCTGAGTCGCGAAGTGCTGCTGCAACCCGGCGCGCCCACGCGTCTCGACGTGGACTTCGGCCTGGGCGCGATCGCGGGCCGCGCGGTGCTCACGACTCCGGGCGCCACGCTCCCCGACAACGCCAGGGTCGGCCTACGGCGCGGCGAGGCGCAAGAGCGCGTGGACAGCAGCGGCTTCGACGAGCACGGCCGCTTCCGCTTCGAGCCGCTGATCGCAGGCAGCTACACGCTCGAGGTCAACACGGAGCTGTTGCAAGCGTTCACGTTGGGACCGATCGAACTGGCCTACGGCGAGCAGCGCGAGGACCTCGAGTTGAAGCTCGAGCTGGGCGCCGCGCTGAACGGCCGAGTGTTCGAGTCGGGTTCACCCGGTTTCCAAGGCTTCGTCCACCTGCGCCGCATCGACGGGCCCGAGCTCTACAGGGTCGATTCCGTCAGCTCGCGCTCGGGGTACTACAACTTCCGCAGCCTGCCACCCGGCGACTACCAGCTCGACATCACCACCTTCGCGGAACCCGAGCTCGGTCACGGCGAGGGTCAACGCGGCGAACCCGGAGCGGGCCTCCCGTTCTTCGCGCGCGAGACGATCACGCTCAACGCCGGCGAGAAGCACCGGCTCGAGATCGAAGTGCCGCGCGACGCGGGGAACTGAAGTGGGCTGCTCGCGCGCTTGCGGGGCCGCGAGTCTTCGTCACAATCAACGCTGCTGCGCCTAGCGATGAGCTCGGAGGAAGCGACACGGGGAGGCGGTGATGTCGAAGCGAAGCGCGTCGAAAGGTGATCACGCTCGCGGTCTGTTGATCGGCCTGCTGGGGCTGGGAGTGCTCGTCGTGCTGGCGATCTTCTGGCTGTTGGACGAGCGTGGCGACGAGGCAGCCCATGCGTCCCGACCCGACGTGGCGCGCGACAGTGAGACGTCCTCGCCCGACTTGCTGATCGAAGCGGCGCGCAACGAACCGCGCGCGCTCGACGAGTCACCGATCACGGAGGCAGCTTCGAGCGGACGCAACTGGCCCGCGGGCGTGATCCCGATTCGCCTGAGCGGGCGCGTCGTCGATGAACGCGGCGCTCCCTGGCCCGGCGCCAGAGTGCTCTTCGTGGCCGACGGACACACGATGTCCACGCTGCCCAAGGAGGAGCGCTTAGGGCTGGCCGACGGCTTCGCGCAGCTTCCCCGCACCCGCACAGATCAGGACGGGCGCTTCGAGATCGAGGGTCCCTGGCAGTCGCGGCGCGAGCACGCGAGCAGCCACTCGCACATGGATCCGATGGTCGCGATCACCGACGACGAGATGGCTTGGCAAGGTCACAGCGCGGCGGGTTTCCTCGGCGAGTCGGTGGACCTCGGCGATCTCGTGCTGCGCATGCGCGGCTCGAGCTTCAGCCTGCGCGCCGTCGACGAACAGGGCACACCGCTCGCGGGCGTGACAGCGACCTACAACGGCGGCCGTCTCCGCGCCCGCACCGACGACGACCCGTTACCGCCCCACCGAGTCGAACACCACCTCGCGGGGCCGTCAGGCAGTGATGGTCGGTTGCTCGTCGAGCACCTGTGGCCCGCCACGCCGAACATGAAGCTGGAAGTCGCCGGACGCGAAACCACGCTCGTGAAAGTTGAACTCGAGTACGGCAAGCACGTGGAACTCGGCGACGTGCTGATCCCGCGCGGTCGATCGATCCGCGGCGCGGTGTTCGACACCAGCGGGCAAGCGCTGCCCGACGCGCTCGTCCGCCCGATGCGCAACAGTTCAGGCACCGAGCTCGACCAGCGCTCGCCGCAAGCGCGCGATGTCGCCGCTGTCACCACGCCGTCCGCGCGCGACGAGACCTCCGCGACCTCCGACGCTCACGGCCGCTTCGTGCTCACCGGACTCCCGTCGAAAGATGCCGAGGTCGCGCTGCTCGCCACGGCTCCCGGATTCCGCAGCGCGCTGCTCCGCGACGTCGCGCTCGACAGTGAAGAGGTCACGTTCACACTCGAGCGCGCCGCGAGCTACAGCGTGAGCGTGCTCAGCGCGCGCGACGGCAGCGCGCTCCACGAGGCCTCCGTGCTCGCGATGCAACGCACCGGCATCCCCGAAAAACCGCCGGCCGACGGCATCTCCGAATGGCTCTGGCGGCCGTTCCTTCCGCTCGACGTGGAGTCGGGCTCCTTCGTGGACAGCGGCCCGTTGGGCGTGACGCTCTTCGTGGCGGCGGCCGGTCACCGCGCGCGCCGACTCGATCTCGAACCCGCGGCGCCCGGCGCGTCGGAGACCGTGATCGTGGAGCTCGAGCCCGCACTCAGCGTGCGCGGTCAAGTGCTCGACGACCAAGGCGAGCCGGTGCGCAACGCCCGACTCGAAACCACACCCGCAGCGCCCTACGAACGGATGTTCGAGAACACCGAGCGTCACAGCGACGAGCAAGGTCGCTTCGAGTTCCCGCTGCTGCAAGCGTCGAGCTGGGTGCTGCGAGCCAGCAAGCCCGGCTACCTCGAGACCACCCTCGACCCGCTTCCCTGGGACCTGATCGAGGAGCCACTGGAGGTGGTCTTGGAGCGCCAGGCGCAGCTGCGCGGTCGACTCCTCGCCGCCGACGGTTCGCCCGCTGTCGGCGAGTGGGTGCGCGCCACATCGCGCAAGGAGCTCGACGCGATGGCGGCCGCCGAAGCTGATCCCGAGGTCCGGCCGGAGACGCTGAGGGGGCGTTGGTTCATGCTGCCGCGCAGCTGGGCGCGCGCTGATCGCAACGGCGAGTTCACCTTCACGAGTTTGCATCCTGGCGACTGGCGCATCGAAGCGGCTCCCGGCGTCGACCTCTGGGTCACCGTGGAGCTCGACAGCGTGATCGACTTGGCGTTGCAACTCGAGCCCGGCACGCTGCTGCACGGTGTGACACGTCAAGCCGGGCTCCCGCTCGCACAAGTCCTCGTGAGTGCGAAGCGCGTCGAAGAGAACCCGAACGTGCGCGTCAACAGCACCACGACGCGCAGCGCCGCCGACGGGAACTACCAACTCACGCTTCCCGGAGCCGGTCACTACGACGTGCTCTTCAACGCCTCGGCCGGCACGACTCTCAAACGCAACGTGGAACTGCGCGCAGCCTCGACTGCGGAACTCAACGTGGAGTTCGGCACGGCGGCGATCGGCGGACGCGCCTTCTTCGGGCCGGAACGAGGCGCACCGCCCGAGCGCGCCAGAGTGAGCCTGCATCTCAACGAGGCGCACGTCGACAGCTCCGACCTGGATGCCGAGGGTCGCTTCCTGTTCGAGCCGCTCGAACCCGGCGACTACCACTTGAAGTTCTCCGGGAGCCTCGTCCAGCCCACCGAATTCGGTCCGATCAGCTTGGGCGACGGCGAGCGGCGCCTGGACCTCGAGGTGTTCGCCGAGCGTGCCGCGCAGGTCTCCGGACTCGTGCGCCGGAAAGACGGCACGGGCTTCGAGGGCTACCTGCATCTCCGGCGAATCGACGGCCCCGAGCACTACCTGATCGCTGGACTCTCACTCGACAACGAGTGGTACTGGTTCAGCAGCCTGCCACCCGGCGAGTGGCGCCTCGACCTCGCGGACTTCTATGAGCAGGAAATGGGACGCGGACCAGGACTGCGCGGCGAGCCCGGCGTGGAACTGCCGCTGATCGCGACCGAGTTCGTCACGCTGAGCGCGGGACAAGATCTTCGACTCGACATCACGGCGCCGCCGCTCAGCGATCACTGACGGGCGCTAGTGCGTGCCGGTAACTTCCGCCGGCGCAGCGCTGTCGCCCCCCGGCGCAACGCCGCCCAACTCCGTCCCGCCCAAGTGATGCACGAGTGAGTTCCACAGCGGGCTCAGCAGCAGCGTGCAGCCGATCACGCCGAGGATGCCTTGGTAGGCGTACTCGGAGATGATGCCGCCTGCGCGACCGACGGCGGCGAGCACGAAGCTGAACTCACCCACCGGCGCGAGCAGCGCGCCGATCGACCAGGCCGTGGGCCAGCGACGTCCGAGCAGCTTCAGGATGCCGGCGTTGATCAAAGTGTTCAGCACCATCGTGGCGACGACGAGGATCGACACCATGAGCCAGTGCTCGAGCAGGAAGTCGAGGTCGATGAGCAGGCCGACCGACACGAAGAAGAGCGCCACGAGCAACACGCGGAAGGGTTCGAGGCTGCGGTGTACCCAATCGGTTTCGTTGGCGGCGGCCACGACCACGCCGGCCACGAAGGCGCCCAGCGCGGTGGACAAACCGAGCGTGGCCGTCACCCAAGCGAAACCGAAACAGAGCAGGAAGGCGGCGAAGACTTGCAGCTCGTGATCGTCGCGGAGCCACTTGCCGAAGGGCAGGCTGAGTCGGTCGCGACGCGCGATCGCGGTGAGCAGCGCGCCCAGCAACACGGCGCCGAACACCTGCTTGCCGAGCGTGAGCATCGAGGGCGTCTCGCCGGCGAAAGTGCTCAGGATCACGAGCATCGGCACGATGGCCATGTCTTGCGCGATGAGGATGCCGAGCGCGTCGCGCCCGCGCGGTGAGTTGAGTTCGCGCTTGCCCTGCAGCAGCGAGACGACCACCGCCGTGCTGCTGAGGCTGATCGCGAAGCCGATCAACAAGATGCGCGGCATGGGCCAGTCGAGCCACATGCCGAGCGCGAAGGCGCTGGCCACGCTGGCCGTGATCTGCAGCGCCGTGCCGCCCACCGCCACGCGCCAACCGCGCGCGAGGTGCGGGAAGGACACTTCCATCCCCACGAAGAAGAGCAGCAGCACCACGCCCACGTCGCCGAGTCGCGCGAGCGTGGCTTCGTCGTCGAACAGTCCGAGCACGTGCGGACCGAGCAGCACGCCGCCGATCAGGTAAGCGATCACGTGCGGCTGCTTCACCGCGCGCATCAGGATCCCGACGAGCAACACGCCGGCCAGCGCGGCGATGATCGTCGGGAGCAGCGGATCCATGTGCATGACGACGCCCACGGTAGCGCGTGGGTGTGTGGGTCAGCAGCTCGAACTCAGCTCGGTGGGCGCCCTGCGATCAGCCGATGCTGAACCACTCGGCGTCGAAGAGCTTGAAGGCCTCGCTGAGCACGACCCACAGGATGCTCACGACGGCGCCCGCGGCGAACACCGACGCGCCTGCGAGCATCGTGTCGTTGCCGGCTTCCTCGGTGGCTTCGGCCAACTCGGCGTCGCGCTTGCCGCGGGTGTAGAACCACGTGACGATCACCTTGATCAGTCCGCCTCCGAAGATCGCGGCGGACGCTTCCACGCCCACGAGCATGCCGATGCCGATACCGAAGAGTGACGGCATCAAGCTCGCCGTCTTGGGCCACACGGTCAGGTAGGCGTAGCCGCAGCCCACGATGCTGAGCGCGATGACGGCGGTCCAGATGCCTTCGTAGGCGGGCATGCCTTCGGCCATCGTGCGCGCGACGCCGGCCCAGACCTGCGCGCCGGGCGCCTTGAGCGTGGAGTCGGGGCCGAGACCGAGCTTGGCGTAGAGCATCAGCAACACGGGCACCGCCACGAGCGCGCCCACGATCGAGCCCACGAGCTGCACCGAGGTTTGGTGCACGGGGTTCGCGTCGACCAGGTGTCCCGTGCGGTAGTCCTGCATCATGTCGACGGCCACCGCGGCGAGCGTGCCGCCCACCACCGCCATGCCGAGCAGCGCCGTCACGTTGCTGTCGACCAGCGTGGCGAAGCCCGCGAGGAACACAATCGCCACCAGACGCACCGGGTTGATGTCGGTGTCACCGGACACACGCCCGTTCACGATGCACAGCGGCCAGGCCACGGCGATCACGAGCAAGGTCACGGGCCACGGCATGCCGAACACGGCCTGAGCGCCGATCGAAACGAGCGTCGCGCCGACCAGGAGCAGCACGCCCATCAGCCCTTTGTAAGCCTTCGGCGAGGTGTAGTTCGTGGCCCCCGGCGTGAAGCCCGGCGGCACCACAGCGGGTGTGCGGAAGAGGTACGCGAACACGATCGCCGCAAGCGTGGGCAGCGTGAGCACCGCGATCGACATCCACACTTTCCAGTCGCCGAACATGCGCGCGAAGTTTTCGCCGTCGGGGACCACGGCCGTCTCAAGCATGGGCAGCAACAAGAAAGGCACACCCAATGCGCCGATCAACATGCCGAGTCCGATGCGCGGGCCGACCACGAGTCCGATGCCGTAGTAGAGCGGGTCGCCGCCGATGCCGACGCTGCGCGCGACACCTTGGAAGGGTTCGAGTTCGTGAGTGACGTCGCTGATCACGGGCTTGGGTGCCGCGCCGCCGGCGGTCACGATCTCAGCGATGCGCTGCGGCGACGTCCACACCACGAGTTTCAGCGTGGCCCACACCGCCGCGATCGAGCCCCAGAGCTTGAGCATGTACACGGGCTTGTTGCGTTCGCCCGGCGCCACCTCTTTGGTGACGGTGCGCTGGATGACCGCGCAGGCCGTGCCCGACGGAAAGAAGTAGCGCACCATTGTCTTGCGCACGCTCGAGCCCACGATCGCGCCCACGAAGCCCATGGCCGCGAAGAGCGCCGTGAGCGTGACGGGGTCGGGGTCGAAGTCGGGATCGATCAGGTACACGGCGGCGTAGCTCGCCATGGCGAAACCGATCGAGCCGCCGGCGCTGGCCATGGTCTGGCCGAGGTTGATCGAGTGCACGCTGGGTTTGCGACCGCGGCCCAGGATGCCCAGCACCAACACCGACCCCAGCACCGCGATGATCGAGCCCGTGTCGCCCCAGCCGATGAGCAGCGTGGTGTAGATGTTCGCGGCGGCGAGGGCGCCGGCCAGGATCGCGAAGGTGATCCACTCGCTGGCGCGCAGGTTCGGGAAGAAGCGGCCGTCGTTCTCGAGACGCGTGTCGCCGCTGGGTCGGGGGTCGCTCATGCTCAGGCTCCGGGGTTCGGCTGGGCCCGGAGCGACTCCTCCGGGGCGCGATGTTTGTCGCAGCCTGGCCGCGCACGCGCAAGGGGCGGACGCCGCCAGACCCGCCGACACGCGGCGGTCTGCGGGCCTGCGCGGGGGTCGAGCCGCGGCTCGCGTCAGCTGGGAACTGCGGGCGGCGACTGAGCGTCTCCCCACCTCAGCCCGGCCAAGTTGCGCCGAATCGCCAGGACCGCTTTCCGGCGTGCTGATGACGCCATCCACACAGCTCGCCCGCGCTGCTACGCTGCGCGCGTCCCGTCCCATGCCGAGTCTTCTGATGCTGTTCGCCACGCTGCTCCTCGCGCTCAGTCCCAGCGCGCTGCCCGCCGCCGGGCCCGCGGTCACGCCGCCGATCCTCGCCCTCACCGACGACGCCGTGTTCGCGAGCGCGCGTACCAAGCTGCGCCAGGGTGCGGCCGACGTCGCCGTCAGCGAACTCAACGCACTGCTCGACGCGACCAGCGACCCCGACGTGAAACGGCAAGCCGCCGACCTGCTCACCGACGCCTACCTCGCGCTCGGCGACCCCATCGCTGCGCTCGACATGCTCGAAGGCGTGATGGACGAACAACCCGCGCACGTGGACTTCGAGCTCGCCAACGGCCGCGCCTTCGTGGCCTGGACCAACCAGATGATCGCGAGCGGCGCCACCCAGGAAGACATCGACCTCACGCGCCTCGACGCGCTCTCCAGCTTCGAGAACGCCGCCGAACTCTCGCCCGCGGGCGACCACCGCGCGCTCATCGGCGAGGCCTACCTCTACCTTTATCACTTCGGCGACCACGCGCACGCTCTGGAGATGGCCAGCGCCGGTCTCGAAGCCAGCCCCGACGACGCCGAGCTGCTGCTGCTGCGCGGCTGCGCGGGCGTGTACGAGACCTACAACGCGAGCGTGGCCGGCGACACCGAGCGCGCCGACGCGTCGTGGAACACCGCGGTGGCCGACCTGCGCGCCGCCGCCGAAGGCTTGCCGCGCGAGCGTCTCGAGCCCTGGGGTCAACTCGCCTATCTCTACGAGTCCAAGGGCGACGGCGTGCAGGCCGTGCGCGCCGCGCTCGAGATCGCCGACCGCCAACCCGAGCCCGACTTCGACAACCTCTACCGTCTCGCCAAGAAGTACAGCTTCGAGCGCAACTGGAACGCCAGCTCACTCGCGCTCCAGAAGATGACGGCGCTCAGCGCCATCGAACTCACGCGCCGCGTGCGCGCCGAGTCGGAACTCGACATGGTCGCCACCGAACTCTCCTGGTCGGTGGGTCCCTTTGTGCAGCGCAACGACCGCGCCACCGCGCTCGGCATCCTGCGCGCGCTCACCCGCGCCGAAACCAACGCCATCGACGTCTGGCACAACTACGCCGTGCTGCTCGACGAAACCGGCGCCAACGCCGACGCCAAGGTGGCCTACGAGAAGCGCATCGAACTCGACCCGCGCAACCCGCGCGCCTACAACGACCTGGCCTCCCTGCTGCACCGCTCGATGGCCACCGGCGACAACGCCGACGAGGTGCGCGCCGAGGCTCGCGAGCTCTACGCCAAGTGCATCGAGCTGGCCACCGAACAACTCGCCGAAGAGAACCTGGCCGACGCGCGTCGCAACGAACTCACGACGGCGCGCACGCTGGCCACGAACAGCCTCGACGAGATCACACCCAAGTCGCCCGAACGCGCGCTGGGCGGATTGCTCGACGGCCTGCTCGAAGGCCTGGGCGAAGCCGCCGACGGTGCCTCGGGCGAAGGTGCTGGCGGTGAAGGCGGCGCGCCCGCCGAGGGCGCGGGCTCGGCAGGCGAGACCAACAGCTGAGCACTTCAGCCCGCGTCACCCTGAGCCTCATGACGCTGCTGTTCACGACGCTGCTCGCGGCGTCAGCGGCGGCGGCGGTGCAAGCGCCTGCGCCGCCCGAGCGGCTCGACGACGTCGACACGGCCTTCGTGGGCGTCACACTGCTCACGATGCAGGCCGCCGACGACAGCGCGCCGGCCCGCCCCGATCACACGGTGATCGTGCGCGGCGGACGCATCGTCGACATGGGGCCGAGCGACTCGATCACGCTGACCGAAGGCACGCGTGTGATCGACGGCGCCGGCCGCTGGTTGATGCCCGGCCTCAGCGACGCCCACGTGCACGTGTGGACGCCCGACGAGCTGCTGCTCTACCTCGCGAACGGCGTCACGACCGTGCGCAACATGTGGGGCACGCCGATCCAGCTGGGCTTCCGCGCGAGCATCGCCGCGGGGGAACTCGTCGGGCCACAGATCCTCACCTCGGGCGAGATCCTCGACGGCCCGAACCCGATCTGGAACAACAGCATCGTCGTCGACAACCCAGAGCAAGCGCGCGCCACGGTCGCCGCGCAGAAAGCGATGGGCTACGACTTCCTCAAGGTCTACGACCGCATGCCGGCCGACGCCTACGAGGCGCTCGTCGACGCCGCGCGCGAACACGAGCTGCCCGTGTGCGGACACGTGCCGCACGCCGTGGGCCTGGACGGCGCCCTGCGCGCGGGTCAGCTCAGCGTGGAACACCTCACGGGTTTCGACGCGCACCGCACGCCGGAAGGCCTGGCCGACAGCGCCGCGCTCGACGAGCTCGCCGCACGCATGCGCGCCTCGAACGTGTGGAGCTGCCCCACGCTGATCGTGTTCACCAAGTTCGTGCCCGCCGAGACCAGCAACGCCTGGTTCGAGCGCCCCGAGATGGCCTTCGTGTCGCCGACCACCAAGGCCACCTGGGACCCGAGCGCCGACTTCCGCCTGCGCAACATGACCGCCGCCGACTTCGCGCGCATGGAGTCGAGCCACGACAACAGTCGCGCCTTGGTGAAGGCGCTGCACGATCGCGGCGTGGGCGTGTTGCTCGGCACCGACGCGCCGAACCCCTTCGTGGTGCCCGGCTTCTCGATCCACGAAGAGCTCGCCTTCCTCGTGCAGGCCGGCCTCACGCCCTACGAAGCACTGGTGGCCGGCACGCGCAACTTGGCCCTCGCGCACGAACGCGCCGACAGCTTCGGCACCATCGCACCAGGCCTGCGCGCCGACCTGCTCTTGCTCGACGCCGACCCGCTGCAAGACGTGGGCGCACTCGAAGAACGCGCAGGCGTGATGGCCGACGGTCGTTGGTATCCCGAAGCCGACCTGCGCGCGCGCCTCCAAGAGCTCGCCGCGATCTACAGCACGCCTCCCGACTTCCTCGCGAACTTCGCGCCGCTGCCCGACCTGGGCGGCTTCGCCGGACGCTTCGAGGTGCGCTTCAACGACGCCCCGCTCGCCATGGAGCGCGTGGCCTCCAACGCCGACGCCACGCACAACCGTGTGCAAGTCGGCTACGACCCGCGCTCGGCCTTCGCCTTCGAGATCGGCCAGCAGCGCGAGTCGGGCGCCGACCAGCGCGTGGAAGTGCGCGGCTACCTCGAGTCCGGCTCGGGCAGCGCGATCTTCGAACGCTCAGCCGGCTTGTTGCGCGCTCGCGGCGAAGGCATCTACGCCGCGCTCGACCTGCAACGCGCGCTGCCGGAGACGACCTACCTCTCCTTCCCGTCCTTCGGCACCGAGGCGCGCTTGCACACGCGACTGCGGCGCCTGGAGATCGGCGAAGACCTCGAGGTCGAGGTCGTGTCGATCGCCATCACGCAACTCATCGAGGTGAGTGACACGCACCTCAAGGTCGAGCGCCTCGACGACCGCGAGGTCGAGACCGGCATCGGCACTCGCCTGGCGCAGACCTTCGCGCTCGACTCGCACTCGGTCAGCGGCGCAGGCAGCGTTCACAGCACGCTCTGGCTCGACGCCGAGACCGGCCGTCCGCTGGGCCTCGAACAGGCCGAACAACTCGGATCGATCCTGGCGCTGCGCCAGGAGTGAGGCGGCCTCAGCGGTTCTCAGCAGGCGGCGGGCCGTCCCACACGGCGCGGAAGCCGAGGTGGCTCATGGCGGAGTCGGGCGTCGTCGCCATCTTCGCGCTGGGGCGATACGAGCTGCAGTAACTCGCGTGACACAAGAAGGAGCCGCCCTTCTGCACGTAGCTGCGTTCGGCGAACGGGTTGCGCGGGTCTTTGGTGCTGTCGGGTCCGCGCGGGTCCACGCAGCAGCCGCCGGGGTCGAGCGCTTCGCTGCGCAGCGCGTAGGTGTCGAGGCGGAACTGGTCGGCGGTCCACTCCCAGACGTTGCCGGACATCTCGTAGAAGCCGAGCTCGTTGGGCGGGAAGCTGCGCACGGGCGCCACGCCCGTGAAGCCGTCGAGGCCCTTGTCGATCACGGGGAACTCGCCTTGCCAGATGTTCGCGCGGTGCGCGCCGCCGGGTTCGAGCTCGTGACCCCAAGCGAAGCGTTCGCCGTCGTGGCCGAAGCGCGCGGCGGATTCCCACTCGGCTTCCGTGGGCAGACGTTTGCCGGCCCACGCGCAGTACGCGTTCGCGTCGTCCCAGGACACGTGCACCACGGGATGATCGTGGAGGCCTTCGAGGTCGCTCTCGGGCCCGAAGGGGTGACGCCAGCTCGCGCCCGTCGTCCACACCCACCACTGGCCGTAGTTCGCGAGCCCTTCAACCTGTGAAGGCGAGCGGAACACCATCGTGCCGGGCGCGAGGTCGCTCTCCGGCGGACGCTCGCTGCCGGGCGGGAGCTGCTTGGCGAGTTCCTCCCACTCCACGGGGCGTTCGGCGGTCGTGAGGTAGCCGGTGGCCTCGGTGAACTCGGCGAACTGCGCGTTCGTGACCTCGGTGCTGTCCATCCAGAAGCCGCTCACGCGCACGCGGTGCACCGGTTGTTCGTCGGGGCGTGCGTCGTGGCCGTCCCAACCCATCTCGAACTCGCGGGTGGGCACCCAACGCATGCCGGGCGGCGCTGGGGTCACGATCTCCGGGTGCGCGCCGGTCGCGTGGGTCGCGGCCGAGTCGTCGTCGCCGGGCGAGCAGGCCCCGAGCACCGAGGTGAAGGCGACGACCGCCACGCTCGCGAAGGCGAGCGCGGCCGTGCGGGCCGCCGAGCGCGCGAAGGATGCCGTGCGTGCGAGCGACGCCCTGCGCGTTTGCGCGGCCGTGCGTGCGTGCGACGTCACCCGCGCGACGCGGCATGACGCGCGGGGCTCCACAGATCTCGAAGACGAAGACACGGCAGCTCCAGGGCGTTCCATCAGCGACGCGCGCATCTTCGCGCGAGGCGCTCCCGATGCAAAGCGCGCGTCTCACAAGCTGAACCTGTCAGCGCCATCACCGGCCGGTATTGGAGGCATCCGCGCGCAGGAACGATGTTGTGTGTGTCGCGAGCGAGATCAGATTCGCGGCGCACCACTCCCCTCTCTCCCGGAGCCTTCCCATGCTCAGCGTCGGCCAACGATTCCCCGACTTCCGCCTCAAGGCCGTGACCTCCACCGACCTCGAGAACGCCTTCACGACCCTCGACCAGGACAGCTTCCCCGGCAAGTGGCGGCTCGTGTTCTTCTACCCGAAGGACTTCACCTTCGTGTGCCCCACCGAGCTGTCGGGCTTCGGCAAACTCCTCGGCGAGTTCGAAGACCGCGACTGCCAGATCCTCGCGGCCAGCACCGACAGCGAGTGCGTGCACCTCGCCTGGCGCCGTGATCACGACGACCTGCGCGAGCTGCCCTACCCGATGCTGTCGGACATCCGTCGCGACCTGTCCACCGAGCTCGGCATCCTCGAGCCCGAAGAGCTCGTGTGCCACCGCGCGACCTTCCTCGTCGATCCCGAAGGCATCATCCGCTACGCCGAGATGAGCGACCCGAGCGTCGGCCGCAACCCCGACGAAGTGCTGCGCGTGCTCGACGCCCTGCAGACCGGCGAGCTGTGCCCGTGCAACTGGAAGAAGGACGACGCCACGCTGCAAGTGGGCTGAGTCCTGACGCCATGCCGCGGCCGGGGGCGTTCTCTCCCGGCTCCCCCCGCGCACCCGGTCGCGGCTCTTCTCCCTCTCCTCTCTTTTCCCGGAGCTGTCTCATGAACCTCGACGCACTCAAAGCGGCGCTGCCCGAGCACGCCAAGGACCTCAAACTCAACCTCGGCGCGGTGTTGCGCTCCGAGCACCTCAGCGAGGCGCAAGTTTGGGGCGCGGCGCTCGCTTCGGCGTACGCTGCGCGTCATGGCGACACGATCCGCGCGCTCGAAAACGAAGCTGCCGCGCATCTCGACGAAGCGGGTTTGCGCGCCGCGCGCGCGGCGTCGTCGATCATGGCGATGAACAACGTGTACTACCGCTTCACGCATCTCGTGCACGACGACGACGTCACCAAGCTGCCGGCACGACTGCGCATGCAGGTCATCGCGAAGCCCGGCGTGCCCGCGCAGGATTTCGAGCTGTGGTCCCTGGCCGTGTCGGCGATCAACGGTTGCGGCATGTGCATGGACTCGCACACTCAGAAAGCACGCGGCGAAGGCCTGAAACCCGAGGCCGTGCAAGACGTGATCCGCGTCGCCGCCGTGGTGCACGCGGTGGCGGTCACGCTGGAGGGCGAGGCGGCGCGGGCCACCGCAGCCGCCTGAGTCCGTGGTACCGTGCCGCGACCTCGGGTCGCGCTCGTCGCGCGGCGCGCGGGTCGATGCTCCGGTCGGGTCGCTCCGCAGAGGAGCGGCGCGAAGGAGCCGAGGCCGCGCGCCTCGCGGCGCGCGCGCAGGCCGTCAGGCGCTGCAGATCTGCGCGCTCCGAAACGACGTCGAGCCACGTTGCTGCGCGCTCTTCTCCTTCCACTGCGACTCTCCCCCGCGACCGACCATGAACACGCCCGCCTCCGCGCCGCGCCCGTCCGCCCTGCTGCTGTCCGTTTCGCTCCTCGCGCTGCTCAGTGCGCCGCTCAGCGCGCCACTCAGCGCTCAAGGCGACCCACAATCCGCGGGCCTCTCGCGCGAGCAGATGTGGGTCGCACCCACGGCCGAAGACTGGGCCAAGCCGGTGCTGATCACCTGGCAGCGCACCTGGGAGGACGCCGTGGCCGTGTCGCGCGAGAGTGGTCGTCCGATCCTGGCCTGCATCAACATGGACGGCGAGATCGCCTCCGAGCACTACGCCGGCATCCGCTACCGGCAGCCCGAGGTCGCCGCGACCTTCGAGCCGTACGTGAGCGTGATCGCCTCGGTGTACCGGCACACGGCGCGCGACCACGACGAGAACGGCGAGCGCGTGGAGTGCCCGCGCTTCGGCGGCGTGACCTGCGGCGAACACATCGCCATCGAACCGATCCTCTACGAGCAGTACCTCGACGGGCGTCGCATCGCGCCGCGGCACATCATGATCGAGCTCGACGGCAGCGAGACCTACGACGTGTTCTACGCCTTCGACACGGCCTCGGTGTTCGAGACCGTGAAGCGCGGCATCAGCGAGCGCGCGCCCGTGCCGATCCGCGAGCGCGAAGCCGACCGTTCGCTCGACGAGCGCGTGGCCAGCGCACATGTCGACGATCGTCGCGCGGTGGAGCAGGCCTTCCGCGAAGGCAACGTGGAAGTGCGCCGTCGACTGCTCAAGGCGGCGAGCGAACAAGGTGCGAAGGTGCCGATCGAGTTGCTGCGTCTCGCCATCTTCGGCATCGACGTGGAACTCGCGAGCAGCGCGCGCACAGCGCTCACGCAATCCACGGATCCGCAAGCCGTGGAGCTGTTGAGCGAAGCGCTGCGCACGCCCTTGCCGCCCGCCGAACGTAGCGCGCTCATCGCGGCGCTGTCCCGCCTCGGCGAACACTCCGAACTGGCGCGCAGCCTCGCCACGGTGCACACGGGTTTGAGCGGCGAGAGCGACGGCACCCTCGACCCGAGCGCCTGGGCGCGCGCGCTGCAGTCGGGTGGCGCCAGTTACGCCGCCGATGCGCAAGCCGCGCAACTCGAACTGCGCCGCAGCGAGCGTCTCGAAGCGCAAGCCGACGTGCTCGAGTCGCAGGACATCGACGCGCACCTGGAGCTGGCCGAGTCCTTCCTCGCGCTGGCCTCGGAGCAGACCGAACGTGAAGCCGAGTTCGCGCGCTTCCTCTTCATGGACGCGCAACGCACGGTGCAACAGGCCGTGGAGTTGGGCGCCAGCGGCTGGCGCGTGGACACGGCGCTGGCCACCACAGCTTGGTACCTCGGCGAGCCCGAGGAAGCGCGTCGTCGCGCCACGGCGGCGGTGGAAGCGGGCATCCCGCCGGACCAGCAAGGCTGGCACACGATGGTCGCGCTGGCGCTCTTCGCGCAGTCGCGACAAGAAGACATCCGCGCGGCCTTCCGCGCCAAACAGAGCTGGCCGCCGCGTTGGCTCGCCGACGTGAACGCCGCCTGCGAGGTCTTGCTGCGTCACCCGCACGGCACCCCCGAACAGGCCGTGGCCTACCACGATTTCCTGCGCGCCCTGCGCGCCGAGGGCCAAGCTTGGGGCGTGATCCGAGAGGCCTTCCGACGCTTCCCCGACAGCGCCGAAGTGCACGCGCGCCTGCGTCGCGGGCTGCTGCTCGACAAGGGACACCAAGCGCTCGAAGCCTTCTACACGCGCGAACTCGAGCGCGACGACGCGCCCGACACGCTGCGCTGGTTCGCAGGCTACGCGTCACAACTGGTGGCGGAGTTCGAGCGACGCGCCGGGCGCGACGCAGCCGCCGTGAAAGCCTACGAACGCGCGTTGCAGCATTTCGCCGTCGATCGGGAACAACGCCCCGAGTCGCTCGACAACATCGATCACCAGATCGTGCTCGTGCGCGGTGGCTTGGCGCGCTTGGCGCTCGAAGCCGGCGACCTCGAAGGCGCCTACGACCAACTCGCGAACGCCTTCGCGCTGCGCCCCGAGTCGGCGGCCAGCCAGGACGGCATGAACCTCACGGCCGTGGACACGGCCAAGATGTTGCGCGCCCAGAGCATCGCCGCAAAGCGCTACGCGCTGACTGAAGCGCTCGACACGGCACTCGCCGAACTGGGCGACATCGACCCGAGCTTGCTCGAGCTGCCCGCCTACGAACGCGAGGTCCCGATCCCGCAGGACGGCAACTGAGCAGGCACGCGGCGCGGAGGCAGCGTCACTCGTAGCGCAGCACGTTCGACACGCGCAGGCGTTGCGCGCGCAGCACCGGCACCGCGACCGCCAGCAGCGACACGAGCACCGAGCCTCCCAGCACCGCACTCACCGCCGCCCCCGACACGCCGTAGCTCAGCTCGAGATTGCTCACGTCGGTGAGCGCGCTCACGCACACCGAAGCCAGCGGGATGCCGAGCGCGAGACCGAACAAGCCGCCGAGCACACCGACCACGAGAGCTTCGGCCAGCAGCATCGAACCGAGTTGCCCGGCGGTGAGGCCGACCGCGCGCAGCAAGCCGATCTCGCGACGTCGTTCGAGCACGGCGATGACCATCGCGTTGAGGATGCCGACCGCGGCGAGCAAGACCGTGAGCAGCAGGATCGCGTAGAAGATCGCGAAGTCCCGGTCGAGATCGGTCACGTAGTGCGCGGTGATCTGTTCGCCGGTGCGCAGCTCGAGCACGTTCTCGGCGCCGAGCGCCTCGTGGGCGACTTCGCGCAGCTGACCGAGCCGGCGATCGCTCAGCCCCGGCGCCCAGGTCACGAAGTGATCGCCCAGACCGGCGCTGTCCACGCACCAATCGTTGCGCAGGTTGTTCGACGAGATCACGCCGAACACGCGGTCGTCGGGGGCGAAGCCGTAGGCGTCGGTGATGGCCAGCACGCGGTAGTCTTCGATGCCGCGGGCCGAGCGCGTGGCCAGTCGCACGTTGTCGCCGGGGAGCACGTCGAGGTCGTCGGCGCAGCGTGTGGAGAGCAGGATCGTGCGGTCGCGCGTGAAGGCCTCGCGCAGCTCGGCGTCGCCAGAGAGTGGGCCGCGGGCGAGCATCGAGCTGTCGAGTCCGCGCACCACGAACGAACTGCTGACTTCGGCGTTGAGCGCGGAGAGTTCGGCGAACTCCGGGGCTGCGGCGCGCAGTACGTCGAGCTGCTTGGCACCTTCGGGTGTGATCTTGATGTACACGCGGTCGCCGAGCGCGCGCGCACCGAACTCGCGCGTTTCGTTCTTGAGGCTCTCGAGCACGGACACGATCACGAAGATCGCGGTGAACACGAGCATCAAGCCGGACACCGTGCCGAACAGTCGGTGACGCGCCGCCGCCAAGCTCTGGCGCGCGAGCGTGGCGCCCGGGCCCGGCAGCAAACCGAGCGCGGCGCGCGCCAACCAAGCGAGCAAGCCCGGCGCCAACAACAGCACCGACATCGCCACGGCCACGAGCCCGAAACTCTTGAGCAAGGCGTGGTAGAGCGACTCGGGCAGGAAGGCCTCCGACGGCGTACCCAGGCTCCACGCCACGGGCACGGCGGCGAGCAACCCGATCAAGACCGAGCGTCGCAGGCCGCTGAACGGGTCGCGTGAGAGCTCGATCACGCCGCGTCGAAGCGCTTCGATCACCGAGAGCCGCGATGCGCGCAAGAACGGATAGAGCACGCCGAGCAGGCAGAACACCACGCCCACGCTCATCACGCTGATCACGCCTGTCCACGGGATCTCACGGATCTCGAGCGGGCGACCGAAGCCGAGCGTGGTGATCTTGAGCGACACGAGCGTGTCGACGAGCAGCTTCGCGAGCAGCAGCGCACTCACGGCGCCGGCGAGGCTCAGCATCAGACCTTCCACGAGGAAGACGACGAAGAGTCGCCCGTTCGTGAGCCCCAGCGAGCGCAACAAGCCGAGCGAACGCACGCGCTCCACCAGCGACATGCTCATCGTGTTGAAGATGATGTAGAGCCCGAGCAACAGCGCGAGGAAACCGCACATGCGGACGCCGCTGCGGAAGGCTTGTTCTTCGGGCGCGAGGCCGGCGAGCGCGCGCTTGGGCGTGCTCAACACGTAGCGGTCACTGAGCCGGCGGGAGAGCGACGGGTAGTCGGTGCGCGCCGTGTCGAAGTCGGCCCAGAAGCGCGGCGTGAAGGCGTTGCCGAGCAGCGCGCGGCCAGCGTCGATGGACACGAGCGCGCGCGCTTTGTGGAAGCCGAGCCGCGTGGGCGCCAGGATCCCGACCACGCGGAACTCGGTGACGACCGGCGCGGCGGAGGGGGCATCACGACCGCTGCCTGCGCGCGCGTTGCCGCCGCGAGCGCTTGGCTTGCCGCTCTGCTGCGCGCTCATCACGCCGTCGATGCACGTGGTCACGGGCCCGCGACGACGGCTGCGCGCTTGCACGTTCACGCTGTCGCCCACAGCGAGGTCGAGACGTTGCGCCAAGCCTGCCGTCACCAACATCTGCGGCCCGCCCAGCTCGAAGTCGATGTCGACGCCTTCGTGGAGTTCGTAGCCGGCGTGCGCGCTGCGCATGGCGGCGTCGAGCGCCATGATCTCGGTGTCGGCGGAGGCTCGTCCCTTGGACACGGCGAAACGGCCGGTGGCGAGCGCGGCCACGTCGAGCAGCAGGTCTTCGCCGGCGAGGTCGCGCAGCAAGGCGTCGTAATTCTCGGCCAGGCGCAGGTCGGGTTGGATCAGCAGATCCGCCTCGGGGTTCTCCGGCGCGCGTCGCGCTTCGTGACTCAGCAGCGTGTTGTGATCGACCACGAGCACGGCCACCACCGTGGCGATGCCGAGCGCGATGCCGAGCACCGAAGCCAGCGTGCGCCAGGGTTGACCGGCGAGGTTGCGCCAAGCCAGCAGCAGGGTGAGTTTCATCGCGCGCCTCGTGTGTGGGCTGGCGGGAGCAGAGGTGGGAACACGCTCAGATCCCGAGAGTGCTGAGTGAGCTCGCGATGTTCTCGGGGGTCACGGCCGCGCCGGCGAGGCGCTGCGCTTCGTGGAGTTCGCCGTCCTTCAAGAAGTGCACTTCGTCGCTGAAGGCTGCGTCGCGCGCGTTGTGTGTGACGAGCAGGATCGTCTGCCCGCGCTCGTCGCAGGAACGCCGGAAGAGCTCCATCACTTCTTGGCCGGCGGAGCTGCTGATGTTGCCGGTGGGTTCGTCGGCCATCAGGATCGCGGGATTCGAGATGAGCGCGCGCGCGATCGACACGCGTTGCATCTCGCCGCCGCTCAGCTGGTAGGGATAGCTGCGCTCTTTGCCTTGCAAGCTGAAGGTCTCGATGAGTTCTTCGAGCGTGCTGCCGACTTGCTCACCGGCGCCGCCACCAGCACCGATGAGCAGCGGCAGGCGCACGTTCTCGGCCACGTTGAGGTTGGGGATCAGGTTGTAGAACTGGAACACGAAGCCCACGGTGTCGCGGCGCAAGAGCGTGCGCCGCTTCTCGTTGAGCGCGTAGAGATCGTGGCCGTCGAGTTCCACGCGCCCGCCCGAAGGCGGCTCGAGCCCCGAGACCATGTGCAGCAAGGTGGACTTGCCCGAGCCCGAAGGCCCCATGATCGTGACGAAGCGTCCGCGCGGCACGCTGAAGCTGGCTTCGCGCACCACCGGGAAGCGTCCTTCCGCGCTGCCGAAGAACTTGTAGAGCTTCTCGACCTTCAGGATGGCTTCGTCTGTGGGCGTCATGGACGGGTTGTAACAGACGTGCGCGCGGGGCGTTGCGGCGTGAACTCGCGCGGGGCGAAGGATGGGCGCGGGACGACTGCGAAGGCGTACCGAGAGCACGAGCAGCGAACGAGCGCGCGCAGACGACGCGTGGCGGACAAACGAGCGCGCGTGGCCAGAGCGAAGTTCAGCCCAAGAGGGCGAGCGAGCTGCCGAACACGAGCAGCGCGCACCAGGCCACGAAGAACATCGCGGCCAGCAGCGGGTGTCGGCGCCGCACGGCGCCCACAGCCAGCGCCGACCACGGCCCGCCGAGCGGCAGCGTGTCGCTGAGCCCGCTCCACAAACCGTAGAGCAACACTGCCGACGCGAACTCCGGCGCACCCAGCTGCGCGCGCAACGACACCAGCGCGAGCGCGCTGAGGAGCAAACTCGTGAACACACCCGCGGCGCGCGCGCTGCCGAACGCGTCGCGATCATTCGAGTAGTCGTAGCGCTCGTCGCGAGCGTAGGGCGCGCCGCCGAGCGCCGGGAAGAACACGCCCGCGAGCGCACACATGGTGGCGGCGACGAGGCCCGAGTCCCACACGCGGAACTCGAGCGCGAGACCGTGCCTGCGCGCGACGAGCCCTTGCGCAAGAGCGCGTGACGACATGTGCACAGCGGCCGCACCCACACCGAGGAGCAGGGCAGGAGCGCGCCAAGCCGAGAGAGAGATCCCTCCCCAGAGCCCCCCCGACGCGGCAAGCGGGAACAGCACCGCGCCCACGAAGAGCGTCACGCAGCAGGCTGCCCCGAGCCCGCGACTCGCAGGCGCACTCGGCGCGACCTCCGTGTCGAGCGGGCGTTGCAACACGAAGGTCCGCACACCGAAGTGCGGCAGTCGCCAGAACAGCGCGGGCCAACGCCACCCGAAGCGGCGCAGTTGCTGCGCGGGCGTCCAGCGTCGGTATCCGCCGGCGTGGGCGAGACGCCAACTCGGCGAGCGATAGGCATCGCTGTCACCGACCACAAGGCGCTGACAACCGGCGCGACGCAGAGCGGCGTGGACTTCGTCGAAGAAGACTTGGATCGCACGCCCGGGCGCAGGACGTTCTCCGCGCGGCGCCGCGAGCGTCCACCCCATCACGCCGAGACGCTCGGGGCCGAGTGTCACCACGCGCGTGAGTTGCACGAAGACCACGCGCGCCTCGCGGTCCACGAGCACCCAACCCTCGGGCGCGCGCGTGCAGCGGATCAAACGATCGAAGGGAAAGCCGAGCAGCTGGTCTGCGAGCGCGAGCACGGCGGGCCAATCGTCGGGTTGCAGACGACGGATCCGGAGCTCGCCGAGGGCTGCGAACGTGATGTCGTCTGTCGGAGTGGATCGCCTGCCCGACGCAGGACTGGGAGCGCTGCGCGCTCGCGCTTCCGCGACGTGATTCGGTCGCTCACGCGCGCGCTGGAGCGGGGTCAGCGTGGAGGAGCGTGGCTCGGCACCCATGACTGGGTGGTACCACAGCCTCACCGGAGCGGTCTGCTACGATCCGGCACGTTCCATCACTTCCACGGGAGTCCCGCCATGTTCCGCCTGCCGCTACTGAGTGTTGCCCTGATCCTGTTCGCGCTGCCGCAACCGAGCACGGCTGGTGACCCCGTGGGCGATCCCGTGCGCATCTTCGAGGTGTCAGGCAGCGGCAAGACGCAACACATCCACGGCAACGGTCTCGGCGACAAGACCTTCGTGACCAAGATCAACAAGAAGTCGATCGTGAGTTGCGTGACCGGCGTGGACTTCGGCGACTGCCAACTGATCCCGAACACCAAGGACGGCAAGGTCTACCTGTACATCTACGACAGCGGCAACTGGGGCATCGCGCTCGATCCTGATCCGAGCGAAGCCACGGTGACTTTCATGGAAGGTCTCACCGACGGCAAAGGCAAGTTCATGTTCATCGGCTCCGACCCGACCACGGGCGTGCAGTACATCGCCGAAGGCAAGGCCAAGCTCGACAAGGCACTCGGCGACGACCTGATCCCCACCAAGGTGTCGGGCAAGCTGCGCGCCATCGATGTGGCCGGCGGGCACACGGCCGTGTCGAGCTTCAAGTCGGTCGGCAAGGCGCTCGAGATCGAACTCTGAACGCGGCACGGGACGCGCGCTAAGCGCGGTCGCGCAACACCTGCGCCGGGTCGAGGCGCAGCAGGCTGAGCAGCGGCCAGGCCAGCACGGACAGCGAGAGCAGGCCGACCCACAAGGCCGACATGAAGAGGTGTTCGGGGACGAACACCGGGAACAACACCGAGGTGCCTTCGAGCGCACCTGGGAGGCGCGCGCCGAGGGCTGACACGTCGAGGCCGTACTCGGCGAGAACGCCGCTCACCACGAACCACGCGAGACCGCCGCCCAACGCCAGGCCCGCCGCGGCGAGCAGCGTCATCTCGAGCAACACGAGGCGCGCCACGGCCCACGGGCGCAGGCCCAGCGAGAGCAGCATCCCGAACTCGCGACGCCGCTCGAAGACCGACATGCTCACCGCGTTGAGCGTACCGAGCCCCACGAGCACGAAGAGCACCAGCGTGCGCACGCGTTCCACGAGCGAGAGCATGTCGAGGGCGGAGCGCAACTCGGGCGCGGTCTGCGACCAGCTGCGGATGTCGTGTCCGCTCAACTCGGGCAGCGCGCGCAGGCGGCTCGCCAACGCCTCGGCGGTGAGCGGGTCGACGCAACGCAGCGCGATGTCGTCGGCCTCCGCACTCACGTCGAGCAACACCCGCGCGTGTCGACGCTGCAGGTACACGGCGGCGCCGTCGATCGAGGGCGCGCCGCTGTGGAACAACCCGTCGACCTTGAACGCTTCGGCGTGCAGTGAACCGTCGCGACCTTCCACGAGCAGTGCGAGTTGATCGCCGAGTGAGAGTTCGAGCGCGGCGGCCAGCGTGTCGCCGAGCACCACGGGCGGCAGCGTCCCGATCGGACGCTTGCCGAGGAACTCTCCGCTCAAGAGCAAGTCGGGCAGCGTGAAGGCACGCGACTCGCGTTCCACGTCCACGCCGAGCACGGACACGGCCGCGGAGCCGCGTGCGCTGCGTGCGAAGGCGCGACCGTGAACGCGCGGGGCAGCGGCGAGCACGTCGGATTGGGCTTCGAGCACGCTGCAGAGCGCGTCGATGTCGTGGAGTCCTCGCGATGTGTCGGCGGCGGTCAGCGTGAGATGACCGAGCTGCAGGCCGAGTCCCGACTCGAGGCGCTGCTCCACGAAGCCTGCTTGCAGAGCCTTCAGGAACACGAGCACGAAGAGTCCGCCCGCGAGCGCGAGCACCACCAGCGCCGAACGGCGTGGGTGGCGGCGCAACGAACGCCAAGCGAAACGCAAACGACTCAGCGCCATGCGCGCAGCCCCTCCAACTCGAAGCGCGCGGGATCCTGCGGCAAGTCGGTCTCAAACTGACTGACGCGCAGCTCGCTGCGGCTGGTCCCGCGCCCGTCTTCGGCGAGCCAACGACGCGGGCTACCGTCTTCGTGTTCGCGGAAGCGCAGACGCCGCAACAATTCACCGTGACGGTCGAAGGCGTCCATGCGCAACGGAGCGGCGTCGGCCACGCGCACCGAGAGTTCCACGCGTGCGTAGAGCGAGTGGCCCGGCGCGCGCGGCCTGAGCATCACGACCTGCACGGGTTCCGGGTCGGCGGCGTCGTCGAGAGCGCGTGCGCCGAGCCACTCGGCACGGAAGTGTTCGCGTTGCCCCATCAGCAAGCCGAGGTCTTCGAGCGAGAGGTCGCTGCCGAACAAGCGTTGACCGGCGGCGCCCGCGGGCAGCTCGAGCAGCAGGTCGGCGCGCGGGAACCACGCCGCGAGTCCGCCCGGGTGCAACAGATAGGTCGTGCCGCGATGACGACCGCTGCCGACGGCGCGCACCAACGTGCGATCGGGCGCGAGGTGATGCACGCGCAGCACGACCTCGCGATCGTTGCCGTCGCGCGTGATGTGAAGCCGGCCGGACATCAGGAAGGAACGCGCGAAGAGATCGCCGTCGAGCCGCGCGAGGAGCTCAGCGGCGCGCGGGTCGTCGGGCCGCTCGTCGCGCACGGGGAGCGCAGCGGCGGGTGCGGCGGGTGCGGCGGGTGCGGCGGGTGCGGCGGGCATGGCGACCGCGGACCTCTGTCGCGCGGTAGGCGCGGGCTCGACTGCGGCTGCGACGGGTGCGGCAAGCGTGAGCTCGGGAGCGGCTGCGAGCCACGTTGCGAGTGCGAAGACGAGCGTCAGGCGGCGCGACGAGTGCGAGCTCATGCGCGAGTCTCTCCGCGGACGAGCGCGCCGTCGTCGAGGCGCAAGACGCGCTGCGCGAACTCCTCGAGGAGCGGGTCGTGCGTGGCGACGAGCACGGCCATGCCGCGCTCCTCGGCCACGTCGCGGAGCAGGGCGCCGAGTTCGCGGCTCGACGCGGAGTCGAGGTGCGCGGTGGGTTCGTCGGCGAGCAGCGCGGCGGGGTCACCGGCCAAGGCACGCGCGAGCGCCACGCGTTGACGTTCGCCACTGCTGAGCGCGTCGGGGAATCGATGCGCGAAGGCAGCCGCCCCCACACGTTCGAGCGCAGCCTGCACCCGCGCGCGACGTTCACCCGCCGACACACCACGCCAGGCCAACGGCAAGTCCACGTTCTCGTCGACACGCAAGGCGGGGCTCAGGTTGTGCTCGGCGAACACGAGGCCCAAGCGCGCGAGACGCAAGTCGGCGCGCGCCGCGCGCGAGAGAGCACTGGTGGCGCGACCGTCGATGAGCACTTCACCGCTGTCGGGCGTGTCGAGCGTGGCCAGCAGGTGCAGCAGACTCGTCTTGCCAGAGCCCGAGGGGCCGGTGACGAGCACGCGTTCGCCCGCGTGCAGCGCCAGGCTCACGTGGTCGAGCGCGATCACGCTGCGCTCGCCGTCGCGATGCCGACGCGACAGCGCGCGCCCCTCGAGCACCGCGCCGAGCGCGACTGTCGCGGGAAGTTCGCTGCTCACAGTGCTGCACTCGCCGGGCGCCGTCATGGCTGGGCATCGTACTCAGCTCGGGCGCTGCGGTGCGCACCACAGGGCATCGCCCACGCCAGAAAGTCTCGCCTCGCGCGCGGCTTCGTGCTCGACAGCTTGCCCGCGCGCGATCTATATGTCACTTTATGGTGACATGTTAAGCCCGACACCCACCGACATCTCCAGCGCAGCGACCTCTCGCAGGTCTTCGCGGCGCAACTCGAGTGCGCGTTCCACCGGCTCGACGCCCAAGCGTGGCGACGACAACGTGTGGAAAGCGCTCGCCGACCCCACCCGCCGCGCGCTGCTCGACATGCTGGCCAAGGCGCCTGCCACCACCGGCGAGTTGGTCGACGCTTTCGACACGCTCAGTCGCACCGGCGTGATGAAACACCTCGACATCCTGGAGCGCGCCGGCCTGCTGGTCGTCACCCGCGACGGTCGCGTGCGCTGGAACCACCTGAACCCGGTGCCGATCCAGCGGCTGCACGATCGCTGGGTGAGCAAGCACGTGCGCGGCACCGCGTCGGCGCTGCTGCGCTTGAAGGACCACGTGGAAGCGGGCGTCGCGCCGAAGCGACGTCGTCGCTCGTGATCTCTCGCAACCCACGCGTGGCGCACACGCCCCTGCGTTGCGCAAGGCCCGCGAGTCACTCGTCAACCCGAAGTCCCCCACTCACAAGGACATCACCATGAGCGCCACGACCATGGAGACCCGCGCCGTCAGCTACACCTTTGAGGTGCGCATCGAGGCCCCGAAGCAGAGTGTCTGGGACGCCCTCACCGAAGGCATCAACGCGTGGTGGTTGCCCGACTTCCACATGATGGGTGCGGATTCGGTCGTGCGCTTCGAGGCGCGCGCCGGCGGTCAACTCATCGAGGAGCGCGCCGACGGCAGCGGCCTGCTCTGGTACACGGTGAGCATGTGCACGCCCGGAACCTGTCTCTACATGCACAGCTTCACGGCGCCGGAATGGGGCGGCCCACACACGACACTGCTCAAGCTCGCGCTCGAGGAGGACAGCGGCGCCACCGTGCTGCGCGTGACCGACTCGCTCGTCGGACATGTCACCGACAGCACTGCGAACACCATGCAGGAAGGTTGGACGCAACTCTTCAGCGAGGGGCTCAAGGCGCACTTGGAATCGCGGGCGAGCTGATCCGCGTCGGCGCGCGACACGCGGCGCGCGCTTTGGCAGGCTGGAGCGCTCGTCGTCCGCCCGCACTTGGAGCGCCCCGTGATCTCGCGCCCACTCGTCTGCCTCGCCCTGTTCGCGCTGCTTCCGCTCGCCTGCGGGCTGAACGACTCACACCACAGCGCCTCGAGCGAAGCGCTGGCCGCCGCGGAAGCGAGCTCCGCAGCGACGACCTCGCGCGACACGCCGCAAGCTTCGCGCGCGACTCCCGACGACACGCCCTTGCGCGCCACGAGCTGGCTCACGCTCGCCGCGGTCGATGCACGCGGACGTCGCCCGCTGCGCCCAGACGTCGTGCTGCAACGCTACCTGCTCGACCCGCAGAGTCCCGCCCCGCAAGCAGGTGACGAGCTCGTGGGTGAACTCGGCGACGCCAAGACCTGGACCGCGCGGGAGGTCAACGATCGCGGTGGTCCCGCCGACGCCGGTCGCGTGGCCTGGGCCTTCACCGAACTGCACGCACCCCACTCTGGCGTGTGGCTCGCGCAACTCTCGGGCGCCGCGCAACTGATCGTGAACGGACAACCCGTGTTCGGCGACTACTACGGCCTCGGCCGCGACGCACTGCCCGTGCTGCTGCGCGCGGGCGCGAACTCCGTGTTCGTGCACGGCGTGCGCGGCGCCTTCCGACTGAGCTTCGAAGCGCCGCAGACCGAACTCGAGTTCGTGAAGCGCAACGACCGCCTACCCGATCTCGTGCGCGATCGTCACCGCGCAGGCCCGGTGAGCCTCGCCCTGCGCAACGCGGGCAGCGCCTGGCAGCACGACCTCGAAGTCGTGCTGCTCGCCGACACGCTCTTCGAGGAGACGCGCACCGTCGTGCAGCCGGGCCTCGCGCCGCTCGAAGTCGCGCGCGTGCCGATCGTGCAACGCGTGCGCGACAACGCGCACTTTCCCGCAGCCGTCGAGAGTTGGGAGCGGCACGCTGAGCTGCGTCACGAGCCCAGCGGTGAGTTGCTCGCGCGACACAGCTTCACCTTGCGCTTGCTCGCGCCCGAAGCGCCGCGTCGCGAGACCTTCGTGTCGCGCCTCGACGGCACGGTGCAGTCCTTCGGGTTGCGCGAACCGGTCGGTGCGGCGGGCAAAGCGACCGGTGCCAAGAAGCGCGCGTCCGAGAACGTGCACGAGTCACTCACGGACAGCGCGCAACCTGCGCTCTCCGAGAGCGTGTTGCCCAGCGGCCCTCCCGGCGCTGGCCTCGTGCTCAGCCTGCACGGCGCCAGCGTGGGCGACATGGCGCAGATCAAGGCCTACGCCTCGCAGCCCGACTTCTGGATCGTGTCGGCCACCAACCGCGGCAAGTTCGGTTTCGACTGGCAAGACTGGGGCCGCGAAGACGCCTACGAGGTGCTCGAGCGCGCGCTGCAACTCAGCGGCGTGGCGCGCGATCGCGTGATGCTCACCGGGCACTCGATGGGCGGACACGGCACGTGGCACTTGGCGGCCAACGACCCCGACGGCTTCGCGGCCGTGGCGCCGTCGGCGGGCTGGGTGTCCTTCGACAGCTACGGCTCGCGACCCGAGGGCGCGCTGCGCGCACTCTGGCACGCCGCCGACGCGGGCTCCGACACGCTCGCGTTGCTCGACAACCTCACGCCGCAACCGATCTTCGTGCTGCACGGCACGGCCGACGACAACGTGCCCGCCAGCGAAGCGCAGACCATGCTCGACGCCTTGCGCGCGGCAGGTGCGTCGCCCGGTTCGCACATGCAGGACGGCGCCGGCCACTGGTGGGATGGCGACGCAGCGCCCGGCGCCGACTGCCTCACCTGGCCCGGCATCTTCGAGCTGTTCCGCGAGAGCGAACGCGAGCGCGCGCCGTCGGCATTGAGTTTCACGAGCGTGCATCCCAGCGTGGACAGCCGCCATCACTGGGTGTCGCTGCTGCAACCGGAACGCTACGGCGAGCGCATGCACATCAGCGGCAGTTGGAGCGACGACGGCCTCGTGCAACTCGAGGTCGGCGAGCACGGCAACGTGGCGCGCTTGCAGGTGCATCGCATCGGGGCGCGCTCGCTGAACAAGTTGCGCGTCGACGGGCAGAACATCGCGATCCCGCCCGGCGCGCGCGAGAAGGTCGACCCGATCGTGGCGCGTCACGACGGCGCTTGGCGCTTTGTAGAGGCCGCGACCCTCCCAAGCTCCAGCGACTCGACGAGTCCCAAGAAAACACCCGCCGAAGGCGGGCCCTTCAAGCGCGCGTTCGACGAGCGCTTTGTGTTCGTCGTCGGCACCGCCGGCGACGACGCCATGGACGCCGCGCTGCTCACCCGCGCGCGCGCGCTCGCCACCGAGTGGAACTACCGCGCGAGCGGTCGCGCCGCGATCGTCGAAGACACGCGCTGGCTCGAGGGTCGGCGCCTACTCGCGACACCGACCGGTGAGCCCGTCGGCCGCCCGATCCTGCTCGGCAACGCCGAGACGAACAAAGCTTGGGCCACGCTGCTCGGCGGAAGCGTTCCCGGCGGACGCGTCGCGGGTGTCGGTGGCGACGCCGACAGCAGCGCGGGCGGCGCAGGCAGTGCACGCAGCGCAGGCGCAAGCGGCGGCGTCTCGAGCGTGCCGCTGCAAGTCGCGAACGAGCGTGTCTTCGTCGGCGAGCACGAGTTGCGCGGCGACGATCTCGTCGCCGCCTTCGTGGCCCCCACCGCGCGCGGGCTCGTGGGCGCTATCGGCTTCAGCGGCGTGCGGGCGACGCGCGTCGCCAACGTGCTCGCGCCCTTCGTGTCAGGCGCGGGCTTCCCCGACTACCTCGTGTTCGACAGCACGGCGCTCACTCTCGGCGACGAAGGCGTGCGCGCCGCCGGCTGGTTCAGCGCCGACTGGCAACTCCAGGATTGCGCCGGCAAGGACTGCCCGCCGAGGGCCACGCGTTGACAGCGCACGGCATCCCGCCGCGACACTGAGGAACACATCGCAGGCCGGCGCGAGGTCGCGCCCGCGTCGTCGCGATCAGCTCTCCGCCGCGCGCGCCGCTTGTGCGGCCCGCGAAGGCATCGGCGCCTGATCACTTGCCGCCGTCGACGCACTCTTCGGCGCGCCCGCGTCTTGCGGCTTGCGCTCGAAGCCCGCCAGGTCGAGCACGCGCGACACGTGCCGCACGCGCTCCTGCATCGAGAGCGAGGCCACCGGGATGTACGGCACGGCGAACCATTCGAGCAGCAGCTTCACCATGCCGTCGATGCGCACGACCTCTTCCCAGTTGGCGTCTTCGCGCACGCCGTCGTCGGCGAGCAACTCGCGATGCGGACGCACGAAGAACACGAGGCCCTTGCGCACGCCGCGCATGTACTCGATCAGCCCGGAGTCGTTGATCAGCTCGGGCAGGATCGTGGAGTGGTGCGCCGCGTAGGCCAAGTTGCAGAAGGAGCGGTCGCTCACGAAGCAGCCTTTGAGTTCGGTCTCGGCCGCGAGCTGACGCAAGAAGACTTCGCGCTGATAGCGGTCGACCACGCCGAGGTTGCTGCGGATCGAGTCGAGCTGCGCTTCCATCTCGGCCAACACGCCGCGCGCGACTTCGCTGATCATCGGCAAGCCGTAGGCGTCACGGATCCAGCGCGCGAGGGTCGTCTTGCCAGTGCTGTGGGCACCGACGAGGTAGATCGGCGTTGCGGGCGGAGGCGGGGCGATCATGGTGAGCTCGCGAGCTTGGGGTTCGTTGCGTGAAGACGGTTCAGTCGGTGCGCGCGGCGCGCGGGTTCGCAGCGCTGGCGTGTTCGGCCACGTCGGCGGTGAGTTGTGCCGGGCCGAAGGCTTCGGGCAGCAGCGTGGACAAGGTCAGCGTGCGGTGCGGACCGGTTTCGTCGGCGAGGTGCAGCGTGAGGTCGGGCGCGAACTCGTTGAGCACTTGGCGACAGGCACCGCAGGGCGCCACGCCGCCGCGCGAGATCACGGCGATCTGGGTGAAGCGCGTGACGCCGTCGGCAACCGCGCGGAACACCGCCACGCGCTCGGCGCAGCAGCTCAAGCCATAGGAGGCGTTCTCCACGTTGGCGCCGAGGTGCACGCCGCCGTGTTCGTCGAGCAGCGCGGCCCCCACGCGGAACGCGGAGTAGGGCGCGTGGGCCCGGGTGCGCGCCTCCCGCGCGGCGTTCACGAGTTGCTCCGGTGTCATCGGCGGCGAGGGTACTCCATCGGGGCGGGCCGTGTCGCGGGGCGAGGCCGGGTGCGGCCCGGAGCCTTCCGCGACACGCGAGAGGCGGGCCGGCACAGGCTCGATGGCGCGTGGAGGGCGGCGTACAGGCGCGGCGCGTGCGCCGCATCGCCCACGTATGGCAGCATGCGGGATCGCTTCGAAGGAGTGGACCGTGAGCAACATCAGCGCCGACGGCATGCAGGACGCAGAGGGCCGGCAGTACCACATCGGCCTCGCCCCGGGCGAAGTCGCGCCCATGGTGATGATGGTCGGCGACCCGCACCGCGCCACGCGCGTGTCGAAGCGCTTCGACAGCGTGCGCGTGGAACGGAGCTGTCGCGAGTACACGAGTTACACCGGCACGCACGAAGGCTTGGAGCTCACCGTGCTCGGCACGGGCATCGGTTCCGACAACACCGAGATCGCCGTGCAGGAACTGCTGCATTGCGTGGAGAAGCCGACGCTGTTGCGCGTGGGTAGTTCCGGCGGCTTGCGCGAGGAGGCCAAGATCGGACACGTGGTCGTGAGCACCGGCGCCGTGCGCCTCGAGTCCACGTCACTCGGGTTCGTGCAGGAGGGCTACCCGGCCGTCGCGCATCACGAAGTCGTGTTGGCAGCGATCACTGCGGCCGAGCGCGCCGGGCATCCTTATCACGTGGGGCTCACGGCAACCGCCGCGGGCTTCTACGGCTGGCAAGGTCGCACCGACCAACCGATCAAGTCGCGCCACGCAGGTCTGCCCGCCGAACTCGGCGAACGCAACGTGCTCAACATGGAAATGGAGGCGTCCACACTGCTCACGATGGGCACGCTGGCCGGCATCCGCGCGGGCTGCGTCTGCGCCGTGTTCGGCAACCGCTTCGAGAACCGCTTCGCCGAGCACGACGAAAAGTACGCCGCCGAAGCGCGCGCGATCGACATCGGTCTGGGCGCCCTGCACGTGCTGGCGGAGATGGACGCGGCGGCGGGCGGCGGGCGGTTTCACTTGCCGGCGCGCAGCTGACCACCCCCCGGCCCGCTCACACCTCCGTCAAGATCTCCGCGTACGGCAAGCGTGACTTGGGCAGGGCCGCGTTGAAGTCGCGTTCGGTGTCGTGATAACCGAGCGGCACCACGACCAGGCTCGAGTAGCCCTTCTCGCGCAGGCCAAACTCCTCGTCGAGCACTTTGATCTCGATGCCTTCCATCGGCGTGGCGTCGATGCCGAGCGTGGCGACACCGAGCAGGAACTGACCGATGTTCAGGTAGACCTGCTTGTCCATCCAGTGCTGCACGTCTTTGAAGTCTTGCTTGTGCAGGTCGACGAACATGCCGCGACCGGCGTGCATCTGCGGCTTGTAGGTTGCGGGGTCGCCGGCGAAGCGGCCGTCGCTCTCCTCTTGCTTCAAGACCTTGAGCAAGTAGTCCTCTTCGATGGCGAGGCGGCTCGCGAACACGACCACGTGCGACGCGTCCATGATCGACGCGCGGTTGAACGGGTAGAGCCGCTCGGTGGCCTTCGCGACGCGCGCCTTGCCCTCCTCGCTCGACGCCAAGATGAAGTGCCACGGCTGCGAGTTCGTGCTCGACGGGCTGAAGCGCAGCAGCTCGCGGATCTTGGCGACGTCGGCGTCGGGGATCTTGCGCGTGGCGTCGTAGGCCTTGGCCGTGTGGCGCGTCTTCGCGAAGTGCGTGATGTCGTGGTCCATGGCGAGCGAGTCCTGTCGTGAGGTGGGGCTGGTCAACCGACCGAGGTGCGCTACAGTGCCCGCGCACATCACAACTGACAAGTACCAACATATTTGTAAGTAATGCACACCCGTGTCTGTATCGAGGCCTCAGCGATGACCCGTAAGTACAACTGGAAGACCGGCTGCGACGTGGAAGCCACGCTCAGCGTGATCGGTGGCCGCTGGAAGCCGGTGCTCGTCTGCCACCTGCTGCAAGGCCGCAAGCGCTTCGGCGAGCTGCGTCGACTGACCCCGAACGCCACCGAGCGGATGATCACGCTGCAGCTGCGCGAGCTCGAGGCCGACGGCGTGGTCGCGCGCCACGTGTTCGCCGAAGTGCCGCCGCGCGTGGAATACGAACTCACCGACTTCGGCCGCTCACTCGACGGCTTGCTCGAACAGATGCAGACCTGGGGACGCGCGTTCAAGGCGCGACGTCTCGCGGAGGAACCTGAAGCCGAGCCCGAAGCCGAGCCCGAAGCCGAGCCAGCCTCGAAGCGCGCCTAGCCGGCGCCCGGCCGCCGGTCGACCATGCACAGCGCGAGCTCCACGCTGCTGCGGATGACTTCGTCTTGCGGGAGCGAGAAGTCGATGCGCTGATTGCACATCAAGCACAGTGCACCATGCAGACAACTCCAGATCGACGTGGCCGCGAGGCGCACGTCCTTCGCATCGGAACCTGGGCAACCCCAGGCTTCGGCGAGCGCTTCCTGGAACAGCCCGAGGTTGAGCACCGCGCGTTTGTACATCTCGCTCGGGTAACGCTCCATCTGCTCGGGCGGCAGGCTGAACATGATCTCGTAGAACTCGCGGTTCTCGAGACCGAAGGCCATGTATGCGCGGCACATGCGTTCGATGCGCACGCGTGGTGAGCTCGCCTTCGATGCGGCCGCTGTGCTCAAGCGTTCGAAGAGTCGGCCCATGCCTTCGTCGATGAGCGCGTGCACGAGCGCGTCTTTGTTGTCGAAGTGCAGGTACACAGCGGTGGGCGCGCAGGGCACTTGCCGCGCGACCTTGCGCAGACTGAACGCGGCCCAACCGTCGCGCTGCAACAAGCGACGCGCTTCCTCGAGCATGCGCGGCTTGAGCTCGGGGTTCGCGGGTCGGGCCATCGGGACTTGCGCTCTCGGGAAGGCTGCGAGTGTGCCGCAGACGGACGGGCATTCCGCGCGTCGGCTCGCTGAGTCGCCGCCTGCCCGCAGCAGCGCTCCAAAGGCCCGGTCTCTTCTCCCCTGGGGGGAGAGCCCTTCGACACCACGACTCCGGGGTGTGCGTCTGGGTGAAAAAAGGGACCGGTCGGCCTGCGGGAGGGACAGGACCGACCGGCCCGGCGTCGACTCGGGGGAGAGAGAGACCAGGAGTTGACGGGGATTACTTTACACTGTTCAGCATGGTGGTCAAGCCGCGCGGTAGGCACAATCTCAAGCGCGGTGCTGGTTGGCCGGACCGCCCCCACACCGGCCCGGAACTGGCCCAGACCGTCCGAATTCTCACGTTTCGAGCCTGTTCATGCCTTCTCAGCCTTCGCGCTCGCTGGTCATCGCCGCCGGATTGCGCACCCCCTGGGCCCGCGCAGGCGGCGCCTTCGCCGGAGAAGACGCCGGGCACCTCGCCGCGCGCGTGATGCGCGAGTTGATTGCGCGCAGCGGCCTCGACCCGGCCGCGCTCGACGAAGTCATCGTGGGTTGCGTCGGGCCGAGCCACGACCAGGCCAACGTGGCGCGCGTGGCGGCGTTGCGCGCGGGCGTTCCTGCGAACGTGCCCTCGCGCACCGTGGGTCGCAACTGCGCAAGCGGCATCGAGGCCGTGACCACCGCCGTCACCGAGATCCTCGCGGGCGTGGGCGACACCTATCTCTGCACCGGCGTGGAAGTCATGTCGGCCTACCCGCTGCTGCAGAGTCGCGGCATGACCAAACTCTTCAGCAACTTGATGACGGCCAAGAGCGTGGGCGCCAAGCTCTCCGCGCTCGCGACCTTCCGGCCTTCCTTCCTCACGCCGCGCGTCGCACTGCTCGAAGGTTTGCGCGATCCGATCTCCGGTCTGCTCATGGGCGAGACGGCCGAAGTCGTCGCGCGCGACTTCGGCATCACGCGCGAACAAGCCGACGCCTACGCCGCGCGCAGTCACCACCGCGCCCGCGACGCGCGTGACAGCGGACGTCTCGCCCAAGAGATCCTGCCCGTGCTCGGACTCGGCGCGCACCCCAAAGCCTCCGCGCTCGAACACGACGACGGCATCCGCGACGAACAGAGCCCGCAAGCGCTCGCCAAGCTGCGCCCCTACTTCGAGAAGCCCGACGGCATCGTCACCGTGGGGAACGCCTGCGGCATCACCGACGGCGCCTGCGCGCTGCTCATCACCACCGAAGAGAAAGCGCGCGCGCTGGGCTTGAAGCCACTCGCGCGCCTGCGCAGCTGGGCCTGGGCCGGACTCGACCCCGCGCGCATGGGCCTCGGCCCCGTGTACGCCGCCTCCCGCGCCCTCGCCGACGCCGGCTGCTCGCTCGCCGACATGGGCGTGGTGGAGATCAACGAGGCCTTCGCCGCCCAAGTGCTCGGCTGCGAAGCCGCCTTCGGCTCGGATCGTTTCGCGCGCGAACAACTCAACCTGCCGCGCGCTCTCGGGGAGCTCGACATGTCGCGCACGAATCCCAACGGGGGTGCCATCGCGCTGGGCCATCCGCTCGGCGCCACGGGCTCGCGTCTGCTGCTCACCACCGCGCTCGAACTCGCGCACGGTGATCATGAACTCGGCCTCGCCAGCTTGTGTATTGGCGGCGGGCAAGGCGGCGCCGTGGTGCTCGAAAGGGTGGCAGCCTGATGGACATCCGCGACTTCCCCGCGCCCGACGACGCCCCCGCACCCGGCGCGTGCGTGAAACTCGAGCGCCCCGAAGCAGGCCTCGTGGTGCTGCGTCTCGATCCTCCGCATCGCAAACTTCCTGTGCTCGACGCGCCCATGCTGCGCGACCTCGACGACGCCCTCAACGCGCTCGCCGCCGACAGCACGCTGCGCGCGCTCGTGATCACCGGACGCGACCCGCGCAGCTTCGCCGCCGGCGCCGACGTGCAGAGCATCGCGCAAGTCACCGACGCTGCCGTGGTCGAACGCTTGGTGCACGCGGTGCACCGCATGTTCCGCACACTGGAACGCCTGCCCGCGCGCACGGTTTGCGCAGCGGGCGGCGCGGTCCCCGGGGGCGCCTTCGAGCTCGCACTCTCCTGCGACCTGATCCTGCTCAGCGACGACCCCGGCACGCGCATCGGCTTGCCCGAAACCAAGCTCGGCATCCTCCCCGGTTGGGGTGGCACACACCGACTCACGCGTCGCGTGGGTGTACCGACCGCGCTCGACCTGATCCTGGCCGGCAAGCTCGTGGATCCGAAGCGCGCGAAGCGGCTCGGCATGGTCGACCGTCTCACGAAGCCGGAGTTCTTGGAGCGCATCGCCTGCGACCTCGCCATGGGCCGGCTGCCGTTCAAGCCGCACGCGCGCGGCGCCAAGCACTGGCTCGTGGATCGCAACCCGCTCGCGCGCTGGGTGATCGGACGCACGGCGCGGAAGCAGTTGCAGGCGCGCACGAACGGTCACTACCCCGCGCCTGAGATCGCGCTCGAGATGATCTTGCGCGCGCCCGGCGTGTCGATGTTGCGCGCGGCGGAGCTCGAAGCCTCGGCGGTGGCGCCGCTGGCCGTGAGTCCGGTGTGCAAGGCGCTCGTGGGGATCTTCTTCGCGAGCGAGGAAGCCAAGAAGACCGCGCGGCTCCCGAACGGCGAGCAAGCCGCCAAGCTCGAACGCGGCGCGGTGATCGGCGCCGGCGTGATGGGCGGCGCGATCGCATCGCTCATGGCCGAGAAGGGCGTGTCCACGCGGCTCATCGATCAAGCTCCCGAAGCGCTCGACGCCGCCGAACGCGCACACCGCAAGGCGATCGCCAAGAAACTCGCGAAGCGCCGCACGAGTCGCGCGGCCGCCGACCACGCCATCGACTCACTCGACACGTCGCGCGGGATGCGCGGGCTCGCGCGCTGCGAACTCGTGCTCGAAGCCGTGGCCGAACGCCTCGAAGTGAAGCAGGCCGTGTTCGGCGCCGTCGCGGAACAAGTGAGCGCCGAAGCGATCCTGGCCACGAACACGTCGTCGCTCTCGGTCGACGCCATCGCGGCGAACTTGCCGCATCCCGAACGCGTGGTCGGGCTGCACTTCTTCAACCCGGTGCGCGCGATGCCGTTGGTGGAAGTCGTGCGCGGCGCGGCCACGTCGCCCGACGTGTTGGCGCGCACGTGCGCGTTGGCGGTGCGTCTCGGCAAGACACCCGTGGTCACTGCTGACCGCCCGGGCTTCATCGTGAACCGCTTGCTCGGCCCCTACCTCGACGAAGCGCTGCGTCTCGCGGCGGGCGGCGCGCCGGTCGCACGCATCGACGCCGCGCTGCTCGACTTCGGCATGCCCATGGGACCGTTCCGTCTGCTCGACGAGGTCGGCCTCGACATCGCGCGTCACGCCGCCGCTTCCTTGCACGCGGCCTACGGCGAGCGCATGCAACCCAGCGACGCGCTCGAACGCTTGCCCGGTGCCGACGGCGACAGCCGCCTGGGCCGCAAGACCAAGCACGGCTTCTATCGTTTCGACGACAACCCGCGCGCCGACCCCGAGCTCGCCGACGACCTCGCCGCGCTCGTGAAGCAGCAAGACTTCGCCGCGCTCAGCGAGGAGCGCATCGCCGAACGCCTCGTGCTCGTGATGCTCAACGAGGCCGCTCGCCTGCTCCACGAAGGTGTGGTCGACAGCGCTGGCGAACTCGATCTCGCCACGGTGTTCGGGATGGGCTTCGCGCCCTTCCGCGGCGGCCTGCTGCATCACGCGGATGCCGTCGGGCTCGAGCGGGCCGTCGAGCAACTCCGCGCCCTCGCCGAGGAAGCCGCTGTGATCGCGCGCGCCCCCGGGGCTGCCGAGCGCTTCGCACCCTGCGAGCTGCTGCGCGACATGGCCGAGCGGGACAGCCGCTTCTTCCCGGACTGAGGCTGAGAACGAGGCGACAATCCGCTTTCAGGACCGCGCTCCTCCCCAAGTCCGAAAGCCCTGATAGACTCTCCGACCAGCATCCCGCTGCGGTGTCTCCTCACCGCGCGGACCGGGCTCCCTCCCAACCAGCTCTCCATGATTTGCACCTCGCTCCAGCTCTTGCTGGCGGGGCTGCTCAGCGCTCCCATGGCTGCAGCACAGGCCGTGGATGTCACTGAGCAGGCCACCGTCCGCGCTGCCACCCCCGCCGCTTTCGCGGGCCTCGGCCGCAGCTTGGCGCTCAACGGGAACCTCGCCCTGGCAGGCGCACCAGGAGTGGCGCCCAACGAACCGTCCCAGGGCAGCGCGGTTCTCTTCGAAGTCACCAACGGAAGCTGGTCGGAACTCCAGGAACTGAGCCCCAGTGGTTCGTCGCCGACCAAGAGCTTCGGCTGCTCAGTGGCTGCGAGCAACAACACGATGATCGTGGGCGACAGTCTCGCCGACGACTGTGGCGCGGTCTACGTGTTCACGCGCGCGGGCCCCGAGTCGACGATCTGGAGTCAGCAGGCGCGACTCCTCCCCGCTGATGGCGCGCCCTTCGATCGCTTCGGAAGCGCGGTGGCGATCTCGGGAAACACGGCGCTGATCGGCGCACCGCTCGACGACGACGGCGGCGATCGCACCGGCTCCGCCTACGTGTTCGTGCGCACCGGCAACTCGTGGACGCAACAAGCCAAGTTGCACGCGGCCGTGCCCGAAGCCGAAGCGCGCTTCGGCTCCGCCGTCGCGCTGGACGGCAACCAAGCCTTGATCGGCGCGCCGCACGCGACCTTCCCGAACAACTTCCCGGGCTTCGCGCGCGTCTTCATGCGTACCGGCAGCGTGTGGAACGGCGTGGCTGACCTGCAACCGAGCACAGCGCTCGCAGGCGACGGCTTCGGCACTTCGGTGGCACTCAACGCCGGACAGGCACTCGTGGGCGCTCCCTACCACGACGCGCACGGCAGCCAATCCGGCGCCGCCTTCGTCTACGAGTTCGTCGCAGGCAACTGGGTCGAGCGCGCCACCTTGCTCGACGCGAACGGCGCGAGTGGCGACCAGGCGGGACAAGCGGTCGCCACGGTGGGCGGCGTGGCCTTCGTGGGCGCGCCCTACGTCGACAACACGAAGGCCGACACCGGTCGCCTGCATGTCTGGCAACGGGTCAACGGAAGCTGGCAGCAGCGCAGCTCCGTGGAACCCACAACGGCCGACGGTGGCGACGCCTTCGGGCAGGCAGTGGCCGCCTCGTCCTCACGCCTGATCGTGGGCAGCCCCGGCGACGACGAACCCAGCAACGCTGGCTCGCTCACTGCCTTCCTCGCCGACATCGTGGAACAGCAGGTGTTCTTCGACCTCGGCCTCGGCTTGCCCGGCTTCTTCGGCCAAGCCGTGCTCGACGGCATCGGCACACTCGAACCGGACTCCTCGCTCTCACTCTCGCTGACCGGCGCGCAGCCCGTCTCCCACGCCTTCGTGTTCCTCGGCTTCACGCAAGCGAACACGCCGCTCAGGGGCGGCACGCTCGTGCCTTCGATCGACATCGCGCTCAAGCCGATCTTCCTCGGCTTCGAAGGCGGCTTCTTCCTCGAGGGGCAGTGGCCCGTCGGCATCCCCGCCGGCTTCGAGACCTACCTGCAAGCGTGGTGGGTCGATCCGGGCGGCGTGCTCGGAGTGGCCTCGAGCAACGCGCTCAAAGCGGTCGCTCCCTGAAGCGAGTCAGCCGCTAAGCTCCCGGGATGACGAGTTCCCGGAGCAGTCGTCCGCGCCTGATCAGCCTCGACGTGCTGCGCGGCGCGGTGATGATCCTGATGGCGCTGGACCACGCGCGCGACTTCATGGGAGACATCCGGCTCTCGCCTGAGAACCTCGCGACGACGTCGGGCGCGCTGTTCTTCACGCGCTGGGTCACGCACTTCTGCGCGCCGGTGTTCGTGTTGCTCGCCGGGCTCTCGGCGTTTCTCTACGGCAGCGCCGCTGAGCGCACGCGCGCACAACTGTCGCGCTTCCTGTTCACGCGTGGCGCGTGGTTGTTGCTGCTCGAGTTCACGCTGGTGAACAACGCGTGGCGCTTGGAGATCCCGCAGACCGTCTGGATCTTCCAGGTCATCGCGGTGCTCGGCGTGGGCATGATGCTGCTCGCGCCGCTCGTGGGCTTGCCTGCGCGTTGGGTCGGGATCTTGGGCGCGGCGTGCATCGCGGGCCACGCGCTGTTGCCGCCGAACGGCGCCGCGAACCCTGCCGACACGTCGCTCTGGCTCACGATCCTGAACGGCGGCTTCCGCGCCTGGCGCTTCGACAACGGGAACGGCCTGCTCACGATCTACGCCGTGTTGCCCTGGTTCGGCGTGATCGCGCTGGGCTACGGGCTGGGACCACTCTTCCGCGCCGAGGCTCGGCTTCGACGTCGCTCGCTGCTCGCCATGGGCCTCGGCTTCAGCGCGCTCTTCGTGCTGCTGCGCGCCACGAACAGCTACGGCGACCCGATCCCCTTCGCCGCGCAGGACCGCAGCGCCGGCGACCTGATCGCCTTCCTCAACACGAACAAGTATCCCGCCTCGCTGCAGTACCTGTTGATGACGCTGGGCCCGAGCCTCGTGGCGCTGGCGCTGCTCGAAGGCGCGCGCGGTGCCGTCGCCAACGTGCTCGCCACCTTCGGACGCGTGCCGCTGCTCTACTACGTGGCGCACGTGTACTTGCTGCACGGCGCGGCGCGCCTCACCTACGGCTTGATGTACGGCGACTACGCGTCGCCCACGCAGCTCGGCTCGTCGCCACAGGGTTTCCCTACCTGGTTCGGCTTCGGCCTGCCCGTGGTCTACCTCTCGTGGATCACCACGGTGATGCTGCTCTACCTTCCGTGCCGCGCCTTCGCGCGCCTGAAACAACGCAAGCGAAGTTGGTGGCTCAGCTACCTGTGAGCGCGTGCATCAAGCGCCGCGCAGGATCCACCACTTGCCACGGGAGCCAGCGTGAATCGAGGTCGGTCCACTCGAAACCGTTCTCGCCGGCGAGCTGAATCACCGAGTCGGTGCGCAGCGTGTGCTCGTCGAGCAAGGCGCGCGGGATCTTCAGGTGTCGTGGTCCCGGATCGTAACTCGTGACGGCTTCGGGGAAGCTGCGCTCCCACAACCACGCGGGTTCGCTCGGGTCGGCCTGTTCATCGTCGTCGAGATCGAGGTAGACGAGACAACGGTACTCGCTGAGCAGACCGACGCCCTCCTTCGTGCTCGCCACGTCGACGGCAGCGGGATACACGGCGTGCAACGCGGGGTCGTACACGGCGCTGGCCGCCTCGAAACGCATGCTCAGACTCAGCGTGTTCATGTGGGAACGACTGCGACCGTCGACGAAGCTGCGCCAGCTCTGGCCCCAGTCGCGCCCGGCGTCGAGGATCCCGTAGGACACTTGCTGGCACGCGCCCACGAGCAACACGCCCGCGAACAAGGCGGCCACGACGACTCCGCGCCGAACAGATCGTGCACGCATCAGGACTCCCTTCCGGTTGAAGACTCCCTAGTGAACGCACTGGCCTCCGAGGCGTCAACCAACGCCGCCACTCAGAGTCCCTCGAGCAGTTCGTAGAGCCAGGAGCGCTTCGGCGGCGCGACAGCCCGAAGCCGCGGCCCCGGCACTTCCACCGACCACGAAGGGCCGCGCAGGATCATCGAGCTGTGGAACTGAGAGGTGTCCAAGCCCTCGCGCGCGAAATCGATCGGCATGATGCTCACGCGACTGAGCAAGTCGCCTTCGGCAGACCAGGTCCACTGCCAGAGCCAGGTGGGCTCCTCGGGGGTGCAGCTGCCGTCGGCGTTGGCGTCGAGCTCGAGCGTGGCGAACAACCTGAGCGCTTCCTCGCCGAGCGAGAACACCGCGTCGAGTTCTGGCGCCTCGACGCGCCCGGTGCGCGCGTCGTACCGCGCGGGTTGCATGTCGTGGTACAGCCCCCCTTCGGAATTGCCAACCCACAAGTGCTCGCGCGCGTCACCGTCGTACCAAGCGCGCAGGGCGCGAGAGCCCTCGTACCAGGTGAGGACGGCGCTCTGACGCCAACCGCCGAAGTACGGCACGTGCCACACCAGCAACGGTCCCAACGTGAGCACCACGACCAGGCTCGCCGCAGCCATTGTTCGCTTGCGCATCAACGTGTCCCCCTTCTCGCTCTCGACGGCGCGTTACGCGTTCCACTCAGGCGCAGCGCGCTCGACGCCCCGCGCGCTTCACGGCGACTCTTCGAGGCGCACCGCGCCCGACTCCAGCTTGCTGATCCACTCGCGACTGGGTTTGTAGAGCTGGCCGATGCGCTCGTAGAAACCCTTGCTGTGCACGCTCGTGCCGAAGCGCGAGAAGTCCCAGTGGTGCACCCACTCATGGTAGAGCGTGTCGAGCAGGGTGCGCAACGCGACGGGTTGCGCGCGCACCGCCGTGCGCGTGTAGACCTCGAGTGGTCCGGCAGGATCGCAGAGACCGTGCAGCTCGTAGACCACGCGTCCGCCGCGACGCTTGTGCGGGCGTGGACGATCGCGCAACAGCACACGCTTGGGCGGCACTCCCATCGCGGCCGAGAGTCGATTCACCAGGCCTTGGCAGGCGCGACTCAACTCCGGGATCTTGCCGCTCTCCACGTAGCTCGCGCGCGCGCGCAACAACTCCACGAGGTCGTAGGCCAGCGCTTCACCGTGACGCTTCAGTTCGCGCCGCGGCAGGCGGGCGCGATCCATACGACGAAAAGAGCGTTCGGGCAGCATCCCGCGAGCCTAGCAGCCGCGCGCGAACACTCCCAGCGGCCGGCCCCGCGGCTCGGTCCCGCGCGGCGCAGTCCCGCGCGGCTCAGTCCTCGGGCGGCGCGCCGTGACGCATGACCACGGCTTCCACCATGAAGACCACGTCTTCGGCGATGTTGGTCGCCAAATCGGCCACGCGCTCCAGGTGCAGCGAAGCCGTGAGGTAGTCGAGCGCCGCGTCGAGCACTTCGGGGTCGCGACGCATGCGGTCCATCAGGATGTCGAAGTGACGCCGGTTGAGCTCGTCGACCTCGTCGTCCTTGGCGCAGACACGTCGGGCCAGGTCCGGATCTTGACGCACGAGTGCGTCGAGGCTGTCGCGCAACATCCAACGCGCCGTGGTCGTCATGTCTTCGAAGGCCAGCGGCAAGTTGAGTGGCTCGTGCGAACTCAGGTCGACGGCGCGCTCGGCCAAGTTCACCGCCAGGTCGCCGATGCGCTCGAGGTCGTTGTTGATCTTCATCGCCGAGGTGATGAAGCGCAGGTCGCCGGCCACGGGCTGGTGCAGCGCGAGCAGCTTGAGGCACTCTTCGTCGATCGTGAGCTCGAGCTCGTCGATCATGGCGTCGTCGGCGATCACCTTGCGCGCGAGGTCGGCCTTACGCTCCACGAGCGCGCGGCTGGCTCGGGCGAGCGCCTCCTCCACGCGACCGCCGAGGGCCAGGATGTGGTCGTTGAGCTTGGTCAGATCGCGGTGCAAGTGGCGGAGCATCACTGAACTCGAGGGCGGGACTTCGGTCACGGGGCCGAAGCTTGCCAGGATGCGAGCATGTCGTGAAGACCCGGCGCACACATCGTGAGGACGACGTGAAGAGAAAGCAAGTCACGCCGCTCGATGCGGCGGCGACTCACGCGCTCGGAAGGCGCAACCGGAAGCACGAGCCGGCTCCGGTTGCCGACTCGATCGACACCTCGCCGCCGTGCGCGCGCGCCACGTTGCGCACGATCGAGAGACCCAGACCGGTGCCGCCCAGCGCGCGCGAACGATCTTTGTCCACGCGGTAGAAGCGCTCGAAGATGCGCTCTTGCTCGTGGCGCGCGATGCCCGGCCCTTCGTCGCGGACGGCGAGACAGTGTTGTGCGCCGTCGCTCGTGAGCGTGAGGTCCACCGGGTGTCCGGGCGGCGAGTACTTCACCGCGTTGCTCAACAAGTTGTCGATCGCAGTGGCCAGCGCCTTGCGATCCCCCGACACGCGCAGCGGCCCTTCGGCGGGATGCAAGCGCACCTCGACCCCATGATGTTCCGCATCCGACGCAGCACGACGCGCACACTCCGAAGCGAGCGCGCCGAGTTCCACGGACTCGTGATCCACCGGACGCGTGCCCGACTCGATGCGCGCCAAGTCGAGCAAGTCGCTCACGATGTCGGTGAGCCGCTCCGTGTTCTGCGAGGCCTTCTTGAGGAAGCGCACGCGTTGCGCGTGCGGCATGTCGGCGTCCTCGATCACGGCTTCCACGTAACCGCGCATCGAAGTGAGCGGCGTCTTCAACTCGTGCGACACGTTGGCCACGAAGTCGGTGCGCACCTTCTCGAGGCGACGGATCTCCGTGAGGTCGCGCAGCACGAGCACGGCCACACGCGGCCCCTTGCCCGAGGCCGCCGGATTCGCGGAGAGCCCCACCACGCGTTCACCCAGGCCCGGCACGTCGAGGCTGAACTCGTCTTCTACGCGTTCGTTGCGCACCGCGGCGCGCACGCCCGCCAGGATCTCAGGCACGCGCGTGATCTCGGCCAGACGTTTGTTCACCGGGTCGCCGCGAGGGTCGATCAACCAACGACGCGCCGCGCGGTTCGCGAGCACCACGCGCTGTTCGTCGTCGACGGCGAGCACCCCCTCCTCCATCGCCGAGAGCACGGCTTCCTTCTGCGTGACCTCTTCGAGCAACACCGCTTGTCGCCGCTGCAACTGCGCAGCCATGTCGTTGACGGCGGCGGCCAGGTTGCCGATCTCGTCGTTGCTCTCCACAGGCAAGCGCGCCGTGGATTCCCCGCGACCGAGCGCCGAGAGCAGTTCACTGATGCGACCGAGCGGCCCCGAAACACGTCGCGCCAAGATCAAAGACAGCACCAAGCCCGCGAGCAGCGCCACCAGCGCGCCGGTGCGGATGGCCTTGCCCAAACTGGCGAGGTCGTCGTCGATGCCGCGTACGGGGAGCGCGATGCGCGCGTAGCCGATGTGCTGGCCGTCGGAGCCGATCACACGCTCGGCGGCGTAGCGCATCAGCGTGTCGAGCGTGCTGCTGCGACGCTCGTGGATCGTGCCGGGCTGCTCGACCTCGGCGCGGTGCGCGTGGTTCGCCATGCGCGCGACCTGCTCGTGCGAGTCGGCCAACACCGAGCCGTCGGCGGCGAGCAGCGTGATGCGGCGCGCGAGGTGACGACCCGCGGCTGCGTCGGCCAGCATCTGCAAGCGCGGCCGGTCTCCAGCTTCGATCACGGGCGCGACCGCGAGCGCCATCCCGAAGGAGTCGTCGAGCAACTGCTGATCGATCTGCGCGATGCGGCGTTCCTTGAGGTTCCTCGCCGCGAGCCCCTCCACCAACAGCGTGGTGGTGACGACGACCAAGATCGCGCCCAGGAAGATCTTCCACGCGAAACGCATCGCGCCTCTCGAGTTGGTGACCGCGCGCGGCTCAGCCGGTCGCTTCAGAGAAACGATAACCGATGCCGCGGACCGTCTCGATCAGGTCGCGATGTTCACCGAGCTTCTTGCGGATCGCGCGGATGTGCACGTCCACGCTGCGGTCGGTGACGATCGTGTTGGGTCCCAACGCGAAGGACAAGATCTGCTCGCGCTCGAACACGCGCCCGGGGCGCGCGGCCAGGAAGTGCAGGATGCGGAACTCGGTGGCCGTGAGCGGGATCTCTTCCTCGGCCACGCTCACCTTGTGACGCGTGGGGTCGACCTCGAGCAAGCCGCGCGCCACCACGCGCTTCTCGTCGGTGGCGGCATCGAGCACCGAGCGACGCATCACGGCCTTCACGCGCGCCGCGACTTCCTTCGGGCTGAAGGGCTTGGGCACGTAGTCGTCGGCGCCCATGCCGAGGCCGAGGACCACGTCGGCCTCCTCGCCCTTGGCCGTGACCATGATGATCGGGATGCCGCGCGTGGCGTCGTCTTGCTTGAGCCGACGACAGATCTCCAGGCCGTCGAGGCCCGGCAGCATCAAGTCGAGCAAGATCAGGTCCGGCACCTTGCGACGGATGCGCGCGAGAGCCGACACGCCTTCGGGAGCAGATTCGACCTCGTAGCCTTCGCGCTCGAGGGAGTACTCGAGGAGTTCGCGGATGTCCGCTTCGTCCTCGACGATGAAGATCTTTTGTTTGGCCATGGGTGCGACAGCTCACCGCGCAGGCGTGAGAGTCCGATGAGGAACTGGCGAATCTTCGCGGTTCGAGGGCGCTGGTGCGAGTGAGGACCGCACGCGAGCTTCACTCAGCGTGTGGGCTCGAGCACCTCGTAGAGCACGAATTCGCTGTTCCTGGCGCGTTCTGCGAAGCGCTCGGGGTGCGGCTCGATCACGCTCGCCAGCACCTCGCGGTCGTCGTAATCGAGGATTTTGAAGGGCAACACGTCGCGACGCTCGCGGTGTCGCAGCAGCAGCCAGCGCGTGCGCATGCGCTCCAGGTGCGCCAGTTGCTCGCTGACCGAGAGCTCTGCGTGCAGGTGATCGAGGCCGTAGAGATGCGCCGGGCGGCCGGTGGCGAGGCTCAGCGCCCAGGGTTTGCGGAAGCCGACGACGTGGCTCGGGGCGCTGCGCTCGCGGATCCAGGCCAGCGCCTCGCGCGCGTCGGGGGTGCCGGGTCCGTCGGGAAGTGGACCACTCGGTTGTGCGAGATGACCGGGGACCGTGAGCGCCACGAAGAGCCCCGCCGTGACGAGCGCGACGGCGTCGCCGGCACCGAGCAAGCGTTGACCGAGCGCGCGCGCGCCGACCAGCACGAGGAACACGAAGACCGGCAGCAAGGGGATCAGGTAACGAAGCCACGCGGAGTCCGTCGGCAGCAGCAGATGCATGGCGAGCGTGCCCGCGGCGAAGACCTCGGGCAGGCTCGGTTTGCGCAGGCGCGACAGCAAGCCGTAGGCCGCGAGCGCGCCGAAGATCATCACGACCACGGAGCGCAGGCCGTCGGGCAGACCTTCCGCCAGGATGCGCTCGAGCTCCCACTGAAAATGGCGCACGTTCTCCAGCACGGTGGCGGGGCCGAGGCGCGCCTTGGCGTGGTCGAGGTAGCCGCCCACCACCGACGCGAACATGAGCTTCTGCAGCAACATGCCGGCGAGCGTGAGGGCGAGCACGAGGCACACGGGTTTGCGCACGCGGCGTCGCGTCCAGAGCTCGTGCGCGAGCACGGCCAGAGGCACGACCATGCCTGCGGTGCGCGTGCCGTAGACCACCCAGCCCAGCAGGCCGGCCACGATCGCCAGCACCCAGCGCCGCGCGGCATCCGACGGTTGCTCGTCGAGCTTGGCCATCACGAGGAACAGCCCGGCCACGACCAGCCCGAAGAGCGACTCGCTGCGCACGAACTCACGGAACTGGAAAAGAAAGGCATTGGTGCCGAGCACCACCAGCAGCGCGAGCGCGAGCTTGTCGCCCATGAGCCGGCGGAACACGAAGAAGAGCAGCAACAGTTGCGCCGCGAAGATCACGGCTTGCACGCGCTTGAAGGCCAGCACATTCACGCCCAGCGGCGGCGCCTCGGCGCCCTCGAGAGCGGGCACGAGGCGTTCCACCTGCGCGAGCACCCACGGATACACGGGCGGGAAGGCCTCGCGCAGATTCGCGTCGGGGAGCTCGGGATCGCTCAGGTCGCCGAGGTCGGCGTAGGGGCGTCCCTCGAGCAGGTTGTGGCCGTGGAGCAGGTAGGCCGTGAAGTCGTCGATGCCCGACCAAGGATGCGTGGGACGCGCGGTGGCGCCCTGCCAACCGGCCACGAACAACACGAAGGCCAGCGCGAGCCAAGTGCAGCGTGAGCGGCGCGACGCGGGAAAGGAAGCGGTGTCGGGCACGGACGTCATGCGGGGATGCTACCGGGCGGCGGCGTCCAAGCTAAGCGTCGCGGGGAACTCACTCACGGGCAGGGTCCAGGTCTGCGCGACCCAGGCACCTGCGCTCAGCTGCTCGATCACCAGCCGCTTGGCGCGGGCAGCGAAGATCCAACCGTCGAAGCTGCCGTCGGTGGCGGTCTGAAGCACGGCCAGGCTCTGGTCGGGTCCGCGCCCCACGCTCAAGTGCGCTCCGGCGACGGGCGCGCCCTCGGCGTCGAGCAACACGCCGTGAACCCGTTGCGCATCCTGTTCGATCTGCAGGTCGCCGAGGTCGAGCGAGCCGCGTGAGAGATCCGGCGCCACACGCAGCGCGATGAAAGACCCGACACGCACGACCAGGTCGAGCCCAGCGATGGGCGGCGCGCGCACTTCGAAGCGGCCGTCGGCATCGACGCTCTGGCGAGCAAGTCGGCTGCCCGGTTCGTGGTCGAGCGTGGCGCGCGCCAGATCGTCGTCGAAATCGGTGAGGTCGGTGACGTTCAGTTCGAACGAAGCGCCGCCAGCGGGCTGCCCGGAGCGGTCGACGAAACGGCCACTGAGCGCCACGAGTTCCACGAGTTCGAGATCCCCGAGGTCGATCTCGACCTCGCCCGCGAAGGCGTACTGCATCGCGACGCCGCGCTCGGGAGCGTCGGCGCGCACGAGGTAACCCACGTCGACGCGCGTGCCTTCGAGCACGAAGCTGCCGTCGTCGTGGGTGCGGGTGCGCGCTTCATCCGGCGTCCCAAACATCTCGGTCCGGATCATCCCCGAAGCGAGCACGGCGATGTCGGCGACGCCGCTGCCTGCGCTGTCGACGACACGCCCGCGGATCACACGCTGCGGCGACATCACGACCTCGAGGAACACACCCTCGCTGCTGGCTGCGCGTGGGTCGAAGCCGTCGTCGATCAGGTACCACTTGCCGTCGGGCCTCACGATCAACCTGCGGTGCTCCCTGCCGTAGCCAGCGCGCACGAAGTCGAGCGAGCTGCCCATGTCGACTTCCCAGTGGCGGAAGCGGAACAGCCCCTCGGCGTCGGTGAGCGTGGGTTCGCTGTTCAGGAAGTCGCTCACCCGATTGCTCACGCGCACGCCTTGCAAGGGTTTGCCCGCGGGGTCGATCACGCGTCCGCGCACCTCGGTGAGCGCGGCGACTTCCACGCGCACGACGGCGGCCACGTCGTCGGTCCTCGGCGCGTCGGCCTCCGGGGTCCCAGCACGCAGCTCCTCGAAGTGATGCGAGTGCGCGGCGGTTCCGAAGTGCGCCCCTGGCACGGCGACGGTGATCGACAGCTTCCCGATCACGGGCGCGAGTTCGCAGCGGCCGTCGGCGTCGGTCACACCTTTGACTACGGAGAGTTCGCTCTCCGAGTCATCGTCCGACTCGATGGTGCGCCCCCAGGTGCTCACGCTCACGCGCGCGCCCTGCACCGGCAACTCGTCGCCCTTGGTGACGACCTCCACGATCAGGAACTCGCGCGCGAGGCGCTCCACGCTCGGCGAGATCAGCTCGGGCTCGACAGCGGATCGGGGCTCGGGCACGTCGCCGACCTGCACCTGTTCGTCGAGCGCTTCGGGCAGCTCTGGCGCGCGTTCCGCAGCCGGCGAGTTGCGATCCAGCGGCGGAGCGACCGTGTCTGGAGCGCGCGGCTCTCCGCGGAACACGAACCACGCCGCCCCCACCAGCAGCACCACGCCCACGATCCACAGCTTGCCTGCGCTCATGCTTCAGGTTCCCCCGCACGACCCACTCAGCGACCCGCGACGCGACCGACGCCGACTCAGCTGAGTTCGAGCGCCATGGCACGCGCCAGTCTACGGTCGGCTTCTTCGTGCGCCACCTCTTGCGGGGTGCGGCCCTGCTTGCGCGCCACCGAGAGCACCGCTTGCACCATCGGGCCGATGGCTCGCAGGCGCTCTTCGATGAGGTGTTCTTCGCCGAGCGTGGTCGACGCGCCCACGATCGCGGCGCCGGAGTTGGCCAGCACGGCGGGCACGGCGTCGATGCCGCGGGCCATCAGCGAGCGCTCGTCGACCGGCATGTTGAAGGGGTTGTTGGCACCGCCGCAGACCACGCGACAGTGCAGCCGGCTGATCGTATTTCGATTCAGCACGCCGCCCATGGCGCAGGGCGCGAAGACATCGCAGGGGATCTCGTAGACCTCGTCGAGCGACACCGTGGGGTAGCCCTTGATCGGGCGCGGATCGGCCACGACCACTTCCACACCTTGCGCCACGAGCTTCTCGGCGAGCGGCCGCCCCACCGAACCGACACCTTGGATCACCACGCGCTTCACCTCGCCGGCCGCCGCCTTGAGCGCGTGCAACACACCGGTGGACGTGGCTTCGGACATGCCGGGCACGGCCACGAAGCGCGTGGCTTCGCGCAGGGCGTGATCGTCTTCAGAGTTGAAGCCCAGGTCGGGGCCGCAGCAGTAAGCGCCCTCCAGGCTCTCGATGAACTGACCGAGCCGACGCACGCAGTCGGCGCGGTTCACGCCTTGCGCGGGCTCGATCATCACGGCCTTGGCGCCGCCGCCGCGGATGTCGGCCAGCGCGAGCTTGCGACTCATGGCGCGCGCGAGTTGCGTGGCGTCGGCGAGGGCGAGGTCTTCGCTGTCGTAGGCGCGGATGCGGATGCCGCCGAAGGCGCGTCCACCGAGCAGCGTGTGCAGCGCCACGAAAGCGACCGTCTCACCGCAGTCCACTCGGAACACGCGGTCGAAGCCGTCGACGGGAAGGGTTTCTTGGGCGGGCATGGTCAAAGGAGCCACGTGCTCCTGGGACTCTCTTCGGCGCGAGCAGGGGGCGACTTCAGTTCTCGAGCCATGCGTCCCAGAGGTTGCGCGGCGCGGCGGGCAGGAAGTCGAGCGCGCTGGGTTGCAGCGCGGCGGCCACGTCGAGGCCCACGAGCGCGAGCTGACCGGAGGCAGTGTTGAACACCGGGAGCAGGCCGTCGTTCGTGGGCGTGCCGAGCACCAGCGCGAAAGCGAAGCCGTCGTCGCGCTTGAGGGCCACGCGTGGCGACTCGTTGCTGATGCCGAACTCGCCCGCGCGACGCGCGTCGAGCTGCTCCTCCCAACGCGCGGTCTGGAGGAAGATCATGAACGAAGCGATGAGCGGGGCCACGGTGTACTGCGGTTGGCCCTCGCCGCTGATCAACACGTGGATGAACGGGCTCGCACCGCGACGCAAGTCGTCTTCGGTGGCGCCGGAGGGTTGTTCGAGGAGACGCACGGGCGGCGAGCCCGGCCGCACGATGAGCATCTCGGTGAAGCGCGCGCCGCGCGGCAGGTTCGACGCGCCGAGCAGCGTGGGGTCGAGCAGCGGCGGGAAGTCGCCGCGCACGCTCGCCGTGCGTTTCGACGGGTCGAGCAGGAACGGGAGCGCGGCGGCGAGTTCCTCGTCGTCGATCTCGGGGGCGGTTGACTCGGCGTCGTCGTGGTGTGTGCGCAACATGGCGCGCAGGTCGACGTCGAGCGCGAAGACCTCGTCGGCCCCCGGAAAGCGCGCGAAGCAGCCGCCCACGGCAGGCACGGAGTTGCCGATCTCTACGCGGAACTGCACATCGAGCGTGGGGCTGTCGAGACGCGCAGCGGGACCGTGCAAGCTGAGCAGCAACGTGTCGTCGGTGTCGAAGCCCCAGTCGGCGACTTGTTCCGCAGGCAGCGGATCGAGTGTGCCCGCAGCCGAAGTGAGCCCGTCGACGAGCGCGCTCACGGCGCTCTCACCGGCGAGTGCGTTGCGCCAACTCGTGCAGCGCCACACGCCCTGCACGCGCGCGTAGAAGTGCTGCGCCTCGCTGCCGACTTGCACGCGCAAGGCGGCCACCGACAAGTCCTCCAGGACGTCCGGCGCGATCAAGGGCGCCACCCGCAAGCTCGTGTGCGTGCGCTCGGCTTCGCGCGCGTCGAGACGAGCATCCAGTTCGAACGCCCCCACCGCGGCGAGCAGCAAGACCCCCAAGCTCACGAGCGCGCGCGCCGTCATGCGCCACGCCTCCGCAACAGCGCGGCCGCGGCGCTGAGCGCGAGCAGCAGCGCGGGGAGTGCCAGGGGAACCGCCACGCGCCAACGCAGACGTGCGTCTTCCGGCGGCGGTTCGAAGCCGCGCACCACCGCGCGACGTACAGCGAGGTCGGCGAGTTCGGGGTTGTCGCTGCCCGGGCGATCGAGGCTCAGCGCGGCCACGGCATCGAGCACGAGCAGGTCGGCGCGGAAGTCGTCGCGCAGCTCAGCCAGACGCGCGTCCTTGAGCATCTCGGAGCAGCCGAGCAGCATGAGCCGAGCGGGTTGCGCCGGGCCGGGCTCCGCTTCGGTGTACGCAGCCGGCTCGCCTTGATCGGTCTGCAAGCCGAAGGCCGTGGTGGGCCAAGGGAAGCGCCCGCTGAGCAGGCCGGCGTACTCGAGCGGCTCGCTCGCGCGCGTGAGGCCTTCGAGTTCGGGAAGCGTCTCAGCGGAGTCTGCCGCGCCCGGGACGGGGAAGGCGTCGGCGTCGAGCACGAGTTCGGGCAGCCAACCGCCGCGCCAGGCGTAGAGCCAACCGCGTGGCGTGCCGCGCACGAGCGGCTGCCAGCTGAGGCCGAGCTCGTCGAGCCGCGCAGGATCCATGCGCCATGCCGACGGCCAGATCAGCGGCAAGTCGCCCAAGCCAGCGGTGAAGCGTGAGTGGCCCGCGAACTGCTCCGCCGACGCGCGCACGTGGAAGGGCAGCGCCGAGGTCATGCTCTGGAACTCGCGACGCTCCTCGCGCGTGACCTGGCTCTCGAGCTCGAGCGGGAACACGCTCGCGTCGAAGGCCACCTCGCGCACGAGCTCCACACCCAGCTCGGGGAAGTACTGCTGCTCGACGTCGGGGCTCTGCGGTTGCGGCCAGTACACGAAGTCGAAGTCGGAGCCGCGGTACTGGCGCGACTGGATGTTGAAGTGTTGCACGGCGAGCAACGCGTCGCCACCGCTGTGCAAGTGCTTCACGAGTTGTTCGAGCATGGCGCCCGCGGGACGCCGCGGCTGCAACCACACGACCACGTCCACAGGATCACTGGGCCACTGCGGCTCGCGCGGGTTCACGTGACTCACGCGGTAGCCGAGCTCGCTGAGGCGACCGCGCAACACGGCGTACACGTCTTTGCCGCGCGGCGCCATGAGGCCTTGCTGCTGGTAGAACTGGTGCGCTTCGGCGGCGGACAGGCGCGGCACGTCGGAGGCGAAGACCACGTGCGGCGTGTGGCCCGTCACCAAACGCTGCAGCCCGAAGGCGAGCCGGAACTCGAGCTGTTCCCAGGCGTCGGCGTCGGGCAGCGCCACGTGCTCCACGCGGCCGTCGCGCTCCAGGCGCAAGCTCGACCAGAGGCGCCGCAACTCGCGCGCTTCCTCGCCGATGCTGAGACGTTCCACGGGCGCGATGCCCTCGTCTGCCAGCGTTGCGAGGCGCTCGGGTGGGAGCGCGTCGACATCCACGAGCTCCACTCGCAGCTCGGCGCCCGCATCACTCAAGCGATCGAGCAAGGCATCGAGCCGCGGTCGCTGACGACGCAAAGCCGGCGGCAACTTGGCGCGCGGCGAGAGCAACACGCTCAGCTGGATCGGCCCGCCTGCGCCTGCGCGAAGAGCCAGCGACGCGCTCGCGGGATGCAGCGCGTGCAGCTTGTCACGACTCATGTCGACGCCGCCCCGGAACGACCCGGCCAGCAAGCCGAGCACCACGAGCGCGACCACGCTCACCGGCACGATCCCCGTGAACACGCGCAAGCCACCGCGCGCGCGCCGCCCCCAGCGCGAGGCGCCACGCAACAGCGGCAAGAGCAGCAACACCGGCAGTGCGCCGAGGCACAACAAGCGCCAAGCCACGCGTTGTTCCGACGGGAGCGGCGGCAAGGGCGGCGGCGGCGCGAGCCCTGCGCCGCGTAACACGCGCCGTTCGGGACGCAGCTGTTCGTCGAGCAAGACTTGCAGCAGGCGTTCGTGCGCCATGCCGATCACTGGCAAGAACGCGTCTTGGAAGGGGCTCGCCGCCGCGCTCGCCAGCAGCGTGCCGCGCCACGGATCGGCGTGACGCAACTGCACGAGCAGCGCCTGCTTCGCGAGCGGCTCACCCTGCTCGTGCGTGAGCGCGATGAGCGGGATGCGGTCGCCTTGCAGCACTTGCGTCCAGCTGCGGTCGGAGGTCGTGGCGAGCACGTCGGCCGACCAACCGCTCGCGGCCAGGCGCTGCTCGTCGGGACGCAGCGCCGTGGGCGTCATGAACAAGAGGTGCCCGTTGGGCTCGCCGGGCAGCGCGTGGAAGTCTTGGTCGAGCGCGATGCTCGTGATGCGGAAGGGTGTGGGTACGAGCGTGTCGCCCACCGGCATCGGCGCCGAGTTCTCGTCGAGCAGCAGCGCTTCGACGGGCTGCAGACCGAAGGGTTCGTAGAGCGTGCGCGCGCCCATCTGTGCGTCGTCGATCACGAGGGAGCGCATCTCGCCGGAGCCGTCGAGCGAGGGCGCCTGTTCGCTGCCGGCGACCAACACGCTGCCGCCCTCTTCGAGGAAGCGCTCCAGTTCGGCGACTCGTTCGGGAGTGACGTTGCGCGGCTCGAGCCACCAGAGCAGGTCGGCGTGGTCGAGCGGGGTGTCGCCGGGGAGCACGCTGCCACGTTCGGCGAGACGTTCGCGCAGCAGGTCGTAGCCGCGCTCGGGTGCGCGCAACACGATGCGCGCCGGGCGCGGCGACTCGAGCTCGTCGAGCTGCTCCACGATGAGCGACTGCAGGCGCGGTAGGTGTTCGGGACCCAGGCCGCGCAGCGAGCTCGGCGCGCGCGGGCCGTAAGCGATCGTGAGCGTGGACCAGACTTCGCGCTCGCTCCACGCGTCGTCGCGCAACTCACGCACACGCCGCGGCGAGATGCGACGCTTGGCCGCGAAGCGCGCGAGCTCGGGATCGCTGCCGGGATCCAGCACGCGGTAGGTCACGCGCCCCTTCGAAGCCTCGGCCAGCGACGCGAGCAGGTCGCTCACGTCGCGCCGCAAATGGCGCAAAGCCGGCGGCATCTGCTCGGGCGCGCTCACGTAGTAGTTGAACTGCACCGGGTGCGTGAGCGTGTCGAGCCGTGCGCGCAACTCGGGCGACACGACCACGAGCTTGTTCGGCCCCAGCTCCACGCGCAGCCCGCGCGCGTGCTCCGAGAGCGCCACCAATCCGGCCAGCAGCGCCAGCCCGAAGACCAGCCGCAACGTGAGCTCGACGACGCCGGAGGCTCTCATCCCCGCTTGCGCTCGAGCACCCACGCGTTGAGCGCGAGGAACAACACGCAGGCGCCGAGCACGTGCACGAGCGCCGGCACGCCGAGCAGTCCGCGCACGAAGGACTCGAAGGCCGGCAGCGCCGAGAGGTGTTCGCGCATCCAGGTGCCGGGCGCGCTCACGTCGGCCAAGCCATCGAGCACGGCCACGACGCGGTCGTCACCCAAGAGCACGAGCGTGAGACCGAGCACCGTGGTGGACACGAAGGCCACGATCTGATCGGCGCACAACGAGGACACGAGCATGCCCAGCGCGATGAGCTCGGCGCCGAGCAGCAAGGTGCCGAGCAGGCCGCTCAGGATCAGGCCGCCGTCGGGCGCACCGAGGCTCCACAACATCACGATCACGGGCAGTGCCGCCGCCACGAACAGGCCCAGCAGCAGCAGCGCCGCCAAGTACTTGCCGAGCACCGCCTGTCCCGCGCGGATCGGCATCGTGAGCAACATCTCGAGCGTGCGTTGTTTGCGCTCCTCGGCCCACAGCCGCATGGTCACGGCCGGCAGGAACACGGGCAGCAGCAGCGGCATGAGGTCGAACCACGGCCCCATGTCGACGCGCCCACTCAGGAAGAACTCGTTCATGAAGATCGAGTTCGCCAGCAGCGTGAAGGCGATGGCCGAGATCATCGCGATGCGGCCTTCGAACAAGCCACCGACTTCGCGACCGGCCACGGTGAACACGCCCGACCAGAAAGGCACGGCGCGCGAACGGGTGTGCGGCTTCAAGACGCGCCGCCTTGCACCGGGCCGCGGGCCGCGCCGCGGTGCGCCTCGCCGGCTGCGCGCACGAGGCCCAGCACGTGGCCTTCGAGGTTCGTGTCGGCGGCGTCGGCGTCGGCTTGCAGCTGGTCGAGCGGGGCGTCGGCCAGCAAGCGCCCGCGATGCAGCACGAGCAAGCGGTCGGTGATCGAAGCGACCTCGGCCAGGTTGTGACTGCTGAACAGGATCGCGCGGCCCTCGCTGAGCGAGCGCAGGAACTCGCGGAAGGCCACGACCTGCAGCGGGTCGAGGCCGTGCGTGGGTTCGTCGAGCAGGATCACGGGCGGGTCGTGGATCAGCGCCGCGGCGAGCCCGATGCGTTGACGGTAGCCCTTGCTGCACTGCGCCACGCGGCGGTCGAGCACGTCGCCGAGTGTGCAGGCTTGCACGACCCAGTCGAGACGTTCGGTGAGCAACTTGCCGCTGAGCCCGCGCAACTTGCCGGCGAAGCGCAGGAAGGCCTGCACGAACATGCCGTCGTAGAGCGCGTTGTGTTCGGTGAGGTAGCCGAGGTTGCAGCGCGCGCCGAGGGCGTCGCGCACCACGTCGTGGCCGGCGATCTCGGCGCGCCCTGAGCTGGGTTGCAGCCACGTGCAGAGCATCTTGAGCAGCGTGCTCTTGCCGGCGCCGTTGGGACCGAGGAAGCCCACGATCTCGCCCGGCGCCACTTGGAAGGACACGTCGTCCACCGCGCGGAAGTCGCCGTAGCGCTTGCTGATCTGCTCGACGAGGATCATGGGCGCCTGGGGTGTTTCGAGAGTGCGTGCGGTGCGCGCCGGGTAGCGCACGTTGCGCGACCGCGAGGCAGGCGACGAGTATAGGTCGCGGAGGGCGACGCCCGAAGAGGGCTCAGCCGTCGTCGCCCTCGGAACCGAGTTCGGCTGCAGGAGACGTGTCGGTGTCGGGCTCGGTGTCGGACTCGGTGTCGGGCTCGCCGTTGGCGTCGGGCTTGGTATCGGAGTCGGGCTCGGTGTCGGAGTCGGGCTCGCCATCGGTGTCGCCATCGGGCTCGGTGCCGGGAGCGGGCAACTCGCCGGCGGAGCTCTCTGCGGCCGGCGTTTCGGGCGCGAGTTCAACCGGCGGCTCGGGGTCTGGCAAGGGCTGCAGCAGATCGTCCCAGTTGGTGCGCAAGGCCTCGGCCGACGTGGCGCTCACCACGTAGGTCCACGCGCCGCGCTCCACGTGCAGGGCTTGGGCCTCCCCGTTCAGCGCGGCGGCGCTGCCCTCGAGCGCGGAGAAGGTGAGTTGGAGCCGGTGCTCGCTGCCGATGCGCGCGATCGCCGCCGCGATCACCAAACCGTCGTGGGTGGTGAAGCTTGCGTTCCAGCGCTCGTCGACTTGATCGAGTTCGGGCTCCAGCGCCACGCGTTGCATGCTCAGCGAAGCCAGCGCGTCGGCCAGACGCTCCAAGGGTGCGGCGTCGCGCAAGTTGCGATCCTCCGGCACGTTCGCCACGCGCCACGCCGCGCTCGACGGCTCGGGCGGCACGGACGCGACGCTCGCGGCCTCGCCCGTCTCGGACTCCCCTGCTTCGGTCTCGGCATCGGGGTCGGCATCGGGCAACGCTTCGCGCTCCAGCAGCAACGGCTCGCCGTCGCGCGTGCTGATCTCCACGGCGGCCATGTCCTCCGCCGGGCGCGCGAGCAACTGCAGGCTGACCCACTGCGCAGGATCCGAGGCAGGACGCCGCGCACCGTCGATCAACCAGGTTTGCGACGCGTCGCTCAGGCGCGCGTTCAATCGATGCGTGCGCGGCGGGCCACGCACGCTGCTGCCCAACACGACATCCGCGAGCGACGCGCCGGCCTCGTCGGACAAGCGCACGCGCAGGGCATCGCTGTCGGGGGCCGCCGGCTGCTCCACGCCGAGCAAGTGATGTCGTGCGGCGAGCGCCGTGCGCGCTTGCATGCGCGTGGCGTCGGCGAGCGACACGACCAACTCCTTCACACTGTCGGCTTTGGCCGGGAACTCCTGCCAGGTCGCGAGCTGCCAGTCGTTGCCGTCGCGCTCGAGCACGAGCTCGCCCTCGGCACTGTTCAGCTCCACGCGTGCCACGTCGTTGATCGACGCGGCGAGCGCGGGCAGCAATGCCTCGCCCAGCCCTTCAGGCGCAGCGCCGACGCTCGACTCCGAAGCCAGCGACGCGATCGCAGCCGACGTCGCCAACACGGTGACCACCAACAACACGATGAACGCACGAGAGCTGTTCATGACGCACGCACTCCACGACGACGCATGAGACCGAGCGCCCCCGCCACAGCGAGCAGCAACAAGGGCACACCCAAGATGTTCAGCGCTTTGAGCCAAGCTTGCAGGCCTTCGACATCGGCGCGCAGCTCGGCGCGCGTCTCGCGCAGCAACTTGCGCGTCTCGATCTGCTTCGCGCGGAAGCTCTCGATCTCCTCGGCCTGCTCGGGCGTGAGCAACAGGTTGCTGCCGTCCTCGCGCTGGGATTGCAGTTCGTTGAGCCTGCGTTCCGTGGACGACAGATCGGCCTGCAAGCGCTGTTCCTCTTGCAAGTGACGCTGCTCCGCGAGCTCACGCCGCCGCTCGAGTTCGGTGAAGCTGCGCGCCTGGCCGGTGCGCCCGCGGATGCCGAGCAGCGCCGGGTCGCCGCCCAGACTGTCGAGCTGGTTCAACACGAGTGAGCCGTTGTCGGCGGCCACCGTGAGGTAGCCGAAGGACTCGGCGGTCCAGTTCGCGTCGGCGAGCAGGTCGACGTCGGTGAACACGACCACGTGGCTCTCGCCGCGCGAACTCGTGAGCTGCGGGCCGCGCGGGTCGCTGGGTTCGGCGTCGGCGCTCTCGTGTTCGGTCTCGGCGTTGCTCGGCGGCGTGAAGCGGTCCTCGACCTCGGCTTCGCTGGGGGAGGCGTCGGCGTCGGGCAGCGGCGGCGGCCCGTCGGGGAAGGCCGTGTGGAAGGTGCCGTCGATGCGCGCGGCGAGCGTGAGTGCTTCGCCGCCGGGTTGGTAGTCGCGCAACAAGCCCTTGGGATCGGGGAAGAAGCGCAAGTGACCGGCTTGCAGTTCGCTCGCGTCGGCGCTGCTCGTCATGAGCGGGGTGACCGCGGCGCTGGCGTCGTCGCGCGGGCGCAGCAGGCCGGGCGACGAGAGGTTCAGGCGTTGCAGGCGCGACACGCTGGGTTCGTCGTCGGGCAATTGATCGGGACCCAACTCGAGCCAGACCACGTACTCGAGAACTTCCGGGCGTTGACGATCGCCCACGTTCACGCGCGCGGCGAGCGAGCGGTCGCCGACCACGGTTTCGGTGCTGAAGTCCACGCCCCAGGCGGAGAGCAACGGGCCGAGATCACTCGAGCGCGGCGCGCCCATCGAGGCCATCGGGTTGCTCGGGTCTTGCGGCGGTTGCTCCACCTCCGCGTGCGGGTCCACGAAGACCAGCGCGCGTCCGCCGCCGAGCACGAACTGGTCGATGGCGTAGAGCGTCACCTCGGACAGCAGCTTCGGGTGCACGAGCCAGAGCACGTCGACATCGTCGGGCACACTCTCGAACTCTTGACCGAGATCGCGCACCTCGAACCGTTCGCGCACGTACTCGACCACCGCCCAGCTCGGTTGCGCGGGCGGCGCGCCGGGCATCGGCAGCGCCTCGCGACCGAGCATCGGCAAGCTCGTGACCAAACCCACCACCGGCTTCTCGAGCGCGTCGAGCTTGGCCAGGAAGCGCGAGACCTCGAACTCCACGAAGTCCGCGCGGAAGGGATCCAGGAAGGGGATCACTTCTTGTTCGCCCAGCGCGTTCGTGGCGACGAGCCCGAAGTAGAGCCGGTCGCCGATGGTGTTCGCGGGCAGGCCCACGAGCCCGGCGGCCACGGCTTCGTCTTCGACTTCGCTGAAGGGTTCGGGGTCGAGCTCGACCACGCGCAGCTTGCCGCCGCTCTCGGCTTCGTACTCGCGCAGCATCTCTTGCACGCGGCTGGCGTGCGCGATGATCTTCTGCGCGACCTCACCGGCCACGGCCGGGATGTTGCGCGCCACGCTCGACGAGTAGTAGAGCTGCACGGTGATCGGCTCGGCGAGCTGCGCCGCGATGTGACGGCTGCCGTCGCTGAGCGTGTAGAGCTCGTCGGCGGTGAGGTCGAGGCGTGCGCCGGCGAGTTGATCGTCGGACAACACCGTGAGTGAGAGGTAGAGCAGGGCGGCGAGCAGCACGCCGGCTCCGGAGTAGACGCTGCGCTTCATCTCAGTTGGCCTTGCGTCGTTGGAGGATGGCGGCGTTGAGGAACAACCAGAACGCCATGCTGAGCAGGAAGAACACGAGGTCGCGCAGCTCGAACACGCCTTGGGCGATGGCCTCGAAGCGCGTCATGAAGCTGAGCGAGGCGACGGTCTCCACGAGCGCGTCGGGCGCCCAACCGGAGAAGGCGTCGAGCACCACGGGCCAACCGGCGAGCGTGATCAACAAGCTGGCCATCAAGCTCAGCACGAAGGCCACGACCTGGTTGCGCGTGAGTGCGGAAAACGCTGCGCCCACCGACAAATACGCGCCCGCCATGAGCGCGCTGCCCAGGTAACCGGCGAGGATCACGCCGTGGTCGGGCTCGCCGAGGTAGCTGACGGTGAGCCACATCGGGAGCGTGCCGACCAGCGCCGCGAGCAGGAACAACCAGGCCGCGAGGAACTTGCCGAACACCGCTTGTTGCATGGTGACGGGCAGCGTCATGAGCAACTCGATCGTGCCGCTGCTGCGCTCTTCGGCCCACAGTCGCATGGAGATCGCGGGCACGAGCAACATGTAGAGCCACGGGTGGTACTTGAAGAAGGCCGAGAGATCGGCGCTGTTCAGCTCGAAGAAGCCGCCTTGGTTGAAGGTGAGGATTCCCGCGAGCGCCAAGAAGATGACGAGGAACACCCAGGCGACCGGGGTGGCGAAGTAGCCGCGCAACTCGCGGCGCGCGATGTGCATCACGACGCTCATGCGCGTTCCTCCGAGTCGGGTGCAGACCCATCGGCGGCGGCGGGCGGCGTGTCGCCAGGCTGCGCCGTGTCGACGGCCCGCGCGTCGCCGCGCCCTGAACCCGACGACATCATGAACGCGGCGGGCTTCTCGTCGCGCGGGGCTTGCACGGTGGTGAGCTTGCGGAACACGTCGTCGAGGCGGCGGGGATCGGGGGACAGACCCTCGGGCGTGTCGTCGACCACCATGCGCCCGTTGGCGATGATGATCACGCGCGTGCACACGGCGAAGACCTCTTCGAGGATGTGCGTGGACAGGATGATGGCTTTGTCTTTGCCCATCTCGCGGATCAGCGCGCGGACTTCGTGCTTCTGGTTCGGGTCGAGACCGTCGGTGGGCTCGTCGAGGATCAACACCTCGGGGTCGTGCAGGATCGCCTGCGCCAGGCCCACGCGACGTTTGAAGCCTTTGGAGAGCGTCTCGATGCGCTGGTGCAGCACGCCGTGCAGCTGGGTGCGCGCCACGGCGCGGTCGACCTGCTCCTGCACCTGGCTGCCCCGCGCGCCGCGCACACCGGCCACGAACTGCAGGAAGCTGAGCGGTGTCATCTCGGCGTAGCTGGGCGCGCCTTCGGGCAGGTAACCGAGCGCGCGTTTGAGTGCGAGCGGCTCGCGCAGCACGTCGTGGCCGGCCACGCGCGCGGTGCCCGAACTCGGCGGCAGGAAGCCCGTGAGCATCTTCATGGTCGTCGACTTGCCGGCGCCGTTCGGGCCCAGGAAGCCCAGCACTTCGCCGCGGTCGACGGAGAAAGTCAGATCGTTCACGACCGTCGTCGACCCGAAGGTCTTGCTCAGGTGATCGATCTCAACGAGTTGAGACATGGCCAGCTACCCGGTGTTGCGAGGGATGAGATGGACGCGTGTTGTTCGGGGTCGGTCGGTGCCCACGGCGGGCCTTGCCCACCTTGCCGCCGGGGACGGGAGTCCGTCGACCGGGCAGCCACCGAAAGCTTCGAGGTGTTCTGTCGCGCGGCCCTACGTACTGGGTCCGCGTGGTGTGGGATGGTACGAAACGAGACAGGGCGAGGTGAACGGCGTCGCCCCGTGAACTCACGTCGGGGGATCGAACTGCGCGCGGAGCTCGCTGGGACAGCGGCTGGGAATCAGCGTGCGCGTGCGGGCTTCTCAGCAGCGAAGAGCGTGACGGCGGGCCGCGTGGCGCGGGGACGCCTCAGTCCACGTCGATCGCGCCGGACTCCAGCGCGCCACTGCGCGCCTCACCGCTGAAGTCTTCGCTCACGGCGTGAGTCGCGGAACCGGCGCCGAGGATCGGGCTGCCCGCGACCGGCGTGGCGTCTTGATCGCTGCCGTCCCAGGCCATGTCGACGAAATCGCTGAGGCCGCCGCCGGTGATCGCACCGCCGCCCGGTGCGCCCGAAGTGCTGCCGCGCAACACGTTGCCGGCCCAGGCCACGCCGCTGCTGCCGGAGCCGAAGGTCACCGACTGGTTGTCCTCGCTGTACACGACGTTGTTGGCGAAGACCATGCCGGCGCGCCCGCCCCAGTCGGCCAGGTGCGCCCCCTTGTCTTTCGTGACGATCGTGTTGTGCACGAACACGAGGTCGCGCGTGTTGCCTTGATGGTCGTGGCTCTGGAAGCCGGTGCTGCCGCCCATGATCAGGTTGTTGCGCACGATGGCTTCGCCCTGCACTTGCAGCACTTGGTTCGTGTCGCCGCGCAGACGGTTGCGCTCGATCAGGTTCACCGCGTTGCCGTCGGTGCCGTAGGCGATGATCGCGGGGAAGCGCGTGTCGTGCACGTCGTTCTCCACGATCCAGTTGCCCCAGCTGCCTTGCTTGACCTCGATGCCGTCGCCCTGACTGCCCTCGGTGTCGTGCACGTGGTTCAGCGCGATCACCGACTCGCTCATCACGTGCGCCGAGTTGTTCGCGCCGAGGTACATGCCCTCGCCGGTGCCGTTGGTGCCGACCGAGATGTGATGGATGTGGTTGCGCGTGATGTAGAGGTGGTCGGTGTCGGCGGTGTTCGCCGTGATCGCGTTCTCGGGCGTGTCGTGGATCTCGTTGTCGTCGATCCACAGGTTCGACGCCGCGCCGATGCGCATGCCGGCCGAGCCGCCGGTGATCTCGAAGCCGCGCCACACGCCGTAGTCGCCCGCGGGGTTCATCACGTTCTGGCTGGCGTCGGGACGCGTGAGGATCGGCTTGGCGCCCTCGGCCGCCACCACCCACACGGGCGCTTGCGCCGTGCCGTGGAACACCGGGCTGAACTTGCTCGGGATCGACCAGGTGCCCGCGCCGACCACGAGCATGTCGCCGGCTTGCAGTGAGCCGACCGCGTTCTTGAGGGCCGTGCCGTTGGCGGTCGAGCTGGCGCCGGCGTCGTAGTTCAGCGTGATCGTGTTGAGCGGCGCGATGTCGGCCCAGGCGGGATCGTAGGGAGAGGCGGCAGGTTCGCCGCTGCCGCCACTGCTGCCGCCGTCGCCGGGTTCGCCATCGCCGGGTTCGTCGTCACCGGGATCGACTTGGCCGTCGCTGTCGCCTTCGGAAGTCGTCGTCACTTCGATCGGGTTGCTCGGCGCGCCGAGTTCGCCGCCCACCACGGCCGCCACGATGGCGTGGAAGGTGAAGCCCTCGGGCAGACCGTTCACCACGTGCGGACTGCTCACGTCGTCGATCAAGTTGCCGGTTTCGGGCGACACCCCCGCTTGCGTGGACCAGAACAACTGGTAGCTCTGAGCGTCGTCGATCGCGGAGAAGGTGAGCACGACCTGGTGCGCATTCGAGAGCGCGGCGAGCTGCGGGCCCGAGCTCGATTGCGCGAAGTGACCGGGGTCGAGTTGCTCCAACTTCGAAGCCAGCGACGATTGCTTGGCCTCGTTCTTGTCGATCTTCTTGCCGAGCTTGGCGAGCAACTTGGCGGCCTTCTTGCTGGCTTTCTTAGCGGCCTTGAAACCCTTCTTGGCGGCCTTCAACTCGAGCTTGGCGGCCTTCACAGCGAGGTTGCGCGCGGCGATCTCCTGCGCGGTGCTCGCGGGCAGCGCGAGCGCGTCGGCCAACCCGACTTCGGCGTCGGCGAGCAGACTCTCGGCGAACGAGAGTGCGATCACCGCGGTGGCTGCGGCGACTTCGGCGGCTTCGTGATCGGCTTCGAGCTCCACCAGCGCAGCCTGCTTCGCGAGCAACTTCGCGTCGAGCTTGTCGACTTTCTTCTGGAGCTTAGGAGTGAGCGCCGCGAACTCGGACACGCCGGCTTGCAAGCTCAGGTCAAGTGAACGCTCGAACGCGCGCGGCGTCTGCGCAAGCGGGCGCGGCGAGGACGACCCAACGAACACAGGCAAGGCTTCACCCGCTGACGACGCCCCGTTGCGTGCGGCGGAGCGCGCGGCCTCCCCGGCACCGAGAACCCGCGCCGTGTCGAGCGTGCGCGTGTCGAACTCGAGCGTGTCGAGGCCGGGACGCACCACCGCCAGCGTCGCCAGCAACACGGCAAGCACCGACGCGCTGCCCAGCAGCACGAGGAGGCGAGGTGATCGATTCATGAAGCATTCCCTGGTGTTCAGCGCGGCGCGACACCGCGAGGACCTGCGCTTGGCTCGTCTTTCACACAGGGTGACTTGAACCGAGGCGACCCGCTCAAGCGTCGCAGCGACTCTGCTTCTCGGCCCACATCGGGCGCGCGCGGCCACGTGAGCACGCGCGATCCGCCCCCTCCCCTGCCTCCCGCAAAACCACGCCGAAACACGCGGCAGCGCCTCGATGGCATCCCTCTCCGCCGCGGATACACTCCGCGCGCGATTTTCGCTGCGCCGCGCCCCCCGCTCCTCCCGCGAACACTCAGCCGCCTTTTTGAAGCGGCCGCGTGGCCCACACATGCTGCAGCATCCTGAGAGTTCCCATGAAGCCCGCCCCGTTGTTCACCTCACTCGCGCTCGCCGGCAGCTTGCTGGCCGCGTCCGCCTCCGCCCAACAACCCGGCACCGTGAAGTCGTGGTCCAAGATCGGCTCGGGCATCGGTGGCTTCAAAGGCACGCTGCAGTTCAACGACTCCTTCGGCCTCGACCTCGCGGCTGTGGGTGACATCAATGGTGACGGCGTCAACGATCTCGCGGTGGGCAACTCGGGCGACGACGGCAGCTCGTCCACACTCACCGACGACTTCGGCGCCGTGTGGCTGCTGTTCCTGAACCCCGACGGCAGCGTGAAGGGTCACCAGAAAATCGGCCGCGACGAAGGCGGCTTCACGGCCCCGCTCAAGCGCAGCGATTGGTTCGGCTACGGCGTGGAGCCGGCCGGTGACCTCGATGGCGACGGCACCTTCGACCTCTGGATCGGCGCCGGCGGCGACGACCAAGCCGGCTTCGGTCACGGCGCCCTCTACACGCTCTTCATGAACCCCGACGGCAGCGTGCGCGAACACGTGAAGCAGGTAGACGGCCTCGACTTCCCTGCCGAGGTCGACAACCTCGATCACCTGGGCTTCTCGGTGGCGCGTCTCGAAGACATGGATGGCGACGGTGTCGCCGAGGCCGTGGTCGGCGCTGTGTTCGACGACGACGGCGGCTTCACCGCGGGCGCCTTCTACCTCCACTTCATGAACGCCGACGGCACGATCAAGTCCACCACCAAGGTGTCGACGCTCACCGGCGGCGTGGTGCCCGAACTCGGCGCGCTCGACGAGTTCGGTCGCGCGCTCGCCAACGCAGGCGACGTGGACGGCGACGGCCTCGACGACCTCATCGTGGGTGCCTTCGGCGACCCCACCGGCGGCCCGCTCGCCGGCGCCGCCTACCTCCTCTTCATGAACGCCGACGGCACGGTGCGCAACTTCGTGAAGTACGGCCCGGGCCTGGGCGGCTTCAGCGGCACGATCAACCCGCAAGACCGCTTCGGCGCGTCGGTGGCGGGCGTGGGCGATCTCAACGCCGATGGCACCGTGGACATCGCGGTCGGCGCGTCACGCGGGCCGTTCTTCGCGCTCGGCGAACAGTCGATCTACATCCTGTTCCTGCGCCCCGACGGCACGGTGAAGTCGCACACCAAGATCACCACGGGCCTGAGCGGTTTCGACGGCGAGCTCACCGACGGCGATCGCTTCGGCAGCTCGATCCACTCGATGGGCGACTTGGATGGCGACGGCGTGGTCGAGCTCGCCGTGGGCGCCAACGGCGACGACGAAGGCGGCCTCGAGCGCGGCGCCGTGTGGATGCTGCGCATGCACGGTGCCAAGACCGCCAACTGGAAGAGCCTGCACGGTGGCTTGCGCGGCAGCGCCGGCAAGCCCCTGCTCGTGGGCGAAGGCGCGCTGCAAGGTGGCGACGCGGGAACGCTGCGCGTGTCGGGCGCGCTGCCCGGCGGCACGCTCACGCTGGTGGGCGGCTTCGGACAGCTGAACGCGCCCTTCAAAGGCGGCGTGATGGTCCCCACCCCCGACGTGCTGCTCAGCGGCTTCTCGGTCGGACCCAGCGGCCGGCTCGTGGTGCCCTTCACGTGGCCCGCCGACTTCCCGCGCGGCTTCGAGCTCGTGCTGCAGTTCTGGGGCGCCGACCCCGGTGCCGAGCTGGGCTTCGCGGCGAGCAACGGGATGTTGCTCACGCAACCCTGAGAACGGCTGCGACGTACGCGGCCCTTGGGCATCGGCGCCGCGCGCGCATAGGATGAAGGCATGTCCTCCTCGCGCCTTGAAGTCCTGAAGCAACCTGCCACCACGTCGCAGCGCTGGCGGCGCACGCTCGGAGGCGCGCTCTTCCGCCTGCGTGCGCGCGCTCGGCTCGGCGCTCGCCACGGAGCCGTCGCTCTGCTCACGCTGAGTCTCGGCGTGGCTTGTGGCGACGCGCCCGCGCGCAGCGAGTCCCCCACCCCGCGCGTGGTGCTCATCACGCTCGACACCCTGCGCGCCGACGCTCTGCTCGACGAGAACCCGAGCATGCCCAAGCTCGCCGCGCGCGCGCAGCAGGGCCTCAACTTCACCGACTTCTGGTCGGCCTGCACGACCACGCAGCCCGCACACGCGAGCCTCTTCACCGGCCTGCATCCCTGGGAGCACGGCGTGCACGCCAACGGCTTGGTGCTGGCCGACGACGCGCTCACCGTGGCCGAGATCTTCCAACTCGCGGGCTGGCGCACCGAGGCCGTGGTGGCCAGCTTCCCGCTCGAAAAGCGCTTCGGCTTCACACAGGGCTTCGACGCCTACGACGACGAGTTCCTCGTGACACTCAAAGGTGAGTGGGCCGGCGAAGACGTCGACAACGATCGCTTCTACACGCTCGCGCCCACGATCCTGGAGCGCGCGGGCGCCGTCGTCGAACGCACAGCGGGCGAACCGCTCTTCCTGTGGACGCACGCCTTCGACCCGCACGCCCCCTACGGTGACCTGGCCGGCAAACCCGAGCTGCACCTGCGCGCGCTGTTCAAGGCGGCGCGCAACGCCCCGAGCGAGATGCCTGCCACGCTGGCGCGCGCGCGCGCGCTCTACAACGCCGACGCGCGCGCACTCGACGACGCGCTCGACGTCTTCCTCGACACGCTGCTCGACGATCCCGACCACGAGACCCACGTGGTCATCACCGCCGACCACGGTGAGTCCTTCGGCGAAGACATGTCCTTCGGGCACGGTCGACGCGTGAGTCGCGTGCAGCTGCAAGTGCCCTGCATCGTGTTGTCGTCGAAGGTCTCAGCGGCCGTGCGTGACGACACGGCGGGCAGCGTCGACATCCCGCACACCTTGCTCGAACTCGCGGAGCTCGCGAACCCCTTGCGCACGAACGGCCGCAGCTTGTTGTCGCGCGGGAGTGGCGGCGAGCTGCAAGCTGTCGGGATGCGTCAGACCTTCCCACCCGGTCATGGCGACCCGCAGATCGACGGCACGGAGCTGAGCATCGAGGGGCCGAACTTCTTCGTGGTGCGCGAGGGTCGTCTGCACGGAGGCGACGCGAACAGCGTGAAGTCGGAGGGCGAACCGCTGCCTGAAGCGGCGCAGGCCTCACTGCGCGAACGCTTCGCCACCTGGACCAAGCTCGTGGAAGCAGGCGCCGCGCAAGGTCTCAACGATCCCGAGACCATGGAAGCGATGAAGCAGCTCGGTTACGTGGGCGAGGACGGGTAGCGCGGAGCGCGCCTCAAACGGCGACCTTCTCCGCGGCCTCCGTGCACACCTGCTCGAGGATCTCTTCCATCGCGTCGGCACGCGACGCCCAGGAGTAGTGCTCGAGTACCGTCTCCCGACCCGCCACGCCGAGCGCCACGCGACGCGCTTCGTCGCTGAGCAAGCTCACGACTTCGCGGGCGAACGCGGCGGGCTCCTCGGCGACCACGATGTTCACGCCGTCTTTGAGTTTGAGGCCGCCGCAACTCACGGGCGTGGCCACCACCGGCCGCTGCATGGCCCAGGCCTGCAGGATCTTGTTCTTGATGCCCGCGCCGCGGCGCAAGGGGCACACGAACACCGAAGCCTTGTCGACCCAAGGGCGCACGTCGTCCACGAACCCTGTGACAGTGACGCCCGGGAGTTCGCCCAGCGCCTGCACCTCGGGTGTGGGGTTCTTGCCCACGATGAAGACCTTGAGTTCGGGCAGCTCGGCTCGGATCAGCGGCAAGGTGTCGGCGCAGAAGGACACGATGCCTTCCACGTTGGGCTCGAAGTTCATCGCGCCTTCGAAGACCACGCTGGGATGTTCGGGGGGCGTGTCGAGCGGCTTGAACACGTCGGCGTCGACACCGTTGGGCACCACGCGCACGGCGAGGCGCGGGCAGTTACGGCCCAGCGTCGCCCGGTCGAACTCCGACACCACGGTGCACACGCCGGTGTGTCGCAGGTACTTGCGCTGGTAGCGCCAGGTGTTGAGCACGTTCTTCAATGCCCAGGCCAGGCGCACCGGGGAACGCGCGCGCTTGAGGTCGGCCACCGCTTCCTTCACCGCTTCGTCGGCGATGTCACCGAGCGTGGGCAACCCGAGGCGATGGCTGTGCACGAGCATCTTGGCGCCGGAGGTCCAGCACACGTCGATGCCTTCGCGCTGCACGACTTCGCTCGCGGCGGCGAAGACCGCGGGGTCGTTGTCGAAGACCTGGTCCACGTCGAGCAGGTGCACGATGCGTTGCGGGATCGAGCGCTGCTGTTTGGGCGGCGGCGGGATCACGCGCACGCTCTGGAACAACGCGGCGATCTCGTCGGGCAGGTCTTCGGCGTGCCCCACCGACACGAGATGGAACTCGTGACGCTCGTGGAGCTCGCGCACGTAGTGGTAGTTGTGCAGGTTGTAGCCGTCGTGCAGCGGGAACGGCAGCTTGTGCGTGAGCAACAGGATCTTCACGACGAAGCCGAGCGTGCAGGAGCGGAACCTCGGACGAGCGATCGTCCAGTGGGAGGCATCGAGGCGAGTCTACAGCTCACGAGCGCCCGATTCGATGCGCGTGCCGCGTGACTCGCGTGACGCTGTGGTTAGGATTTCAGCCGTCGGGCGCCGCGGTCCGATGAGGACCCCTTTCGCCCGGCCGCTCGCCGCCTCTCCCGGCCTCGCGCCGCATCCCGTCCGCATCCGCCCCCGCTTCGCTCGAAGGTTCCCATGGCCCGCCCCGACCGGCTCGTCTGCTACTTCGGCCACCACAAGAGCGCGTCCACCTGGATCCACACGATCCTGAGCACGCTCTGCGACGAGGCCGGCCTGCGCTGCGCCTACCTCGCCAACGAAGGTATGTTCGACGGCGACCTGCCCGGCTGGGTGCGCGCCAACGACCCCGACGTGCTCTGCTACGTGAACGCCGATTGGGAGCACGTGAAGCCGCTCGCCGCCGAGCGCGAGATCGTGGGTGTGCACGTGGTGCGCGACCCGCGCGACATCCTCACGAGCGCGTACTTCAGTCATCTTCATTCGCACAAGACCGGCGCCTGGCCCGCGCTCGTGGAGCACCGCAAGAAGTTGCAGTCGCTCGAGAAGGATGACGGCCTGCTCGCCGAGTTCGACTTCAACGCCGACGTGTTCGGCCACATGGCGGGTTGGAACTACGAGCAACCGAACGTGCTCGAGTTGCGCATGGAAGACTTCACGCCGGACCCGCTCAACGGCTTCGTGGACTTCTTCCGTCACCTCGACCTGATCGACGAAACGCACTGGGGCAAGCCGCGCCAACTCGGCTGGTTCCTACGCAGCTCGCTCAACATCTTGGGCGCCAAGACCGCCATGCCGCTGCGCTTCCCCACGCCGCGCGTGCCCGCCGAACGCCTGCTCGGCATGGTCCACGACAACCGCTTCGAGACCAAGACCAAGGGCCGCGCCGAAGGCCAGGAAGACGTGAAGTCGCACTACCGCAAGGGCCTCGCAGGCGACTGGCGCAACCACTTCAAGCAGCAACATGTCGACGCGTTCCACGCGCGGTACGACGAGCTGTTGCTGAAGCTGAAGTACGAGGAGAGCGCGCACTGGGGCCTGTGACTGACACGCCGACGAAGTTCAGCCCCGCGGCGCGCGCGTTGCTGATCGCGTTGGCTGTCGCCGGTGGACGAGCCGTGGTCTTCGTGGCGCTGGGCAATGAGGTCGACGACGCCGTCGGCGGCTCGCTCACCATCGGCTACGGCTTGGTCACGTCACTGATCACCATGGTGCTGCTGTTCTTCTTTGCGTGGCTCGCGCTACGTGGCAAGGAAAGCCGAGCCGTGCGCGGAGTGCTCTGGACCTTCGCCGCACTGATCAGCTTGTGGACGGCGCGAACCGTGGTGCTCATGGAGCTCGACCGCCGAGCCTACGCCGCGGCGCGCGACCCCGACGCCACGCCCGAGCGCCTGCACGAACTCGACTTGAACGATTCGATCGTGAGGTGGCGCGTGGCGTCCAACCCAGCGAGCCCACCGGACTTATTGCGCGAACTGAGCGAGCTGCGCTTCGTGTCACGCAGCGTGCGCGCAAAGCTCGAGCGCCACCCGAACACGCCCGCCGACCTGCGCGCCGAGCTGCGCGCCGAGCTCGCCGCACGCGAGGCGCGCTGACGGTTCAGTGGCTGCTGAACGAGCGCCAGGGCGCGCCCGGCGGCGGCGCGTGCACCACGGACTGCTCGTCGCCGAAAGTGACCCAACCGACAAGGCTCTCGTCGCCACGACTGGTGCTCACGCTGCCGTCGGGATGGACACGCACGCGCAAGTGGTCGCCCACGCGCAGCACCACCGGGAAGAGCATGCGTGTGTCGTCGGGCAAGCGCAGCAGGCAACCGATCTCGCCCGCGCCCGTGGGGCCGCCGCCGCCCAGCGCGCGCCCGTGCATCACCGGGATCACGCCGAACTCGCGCTGCGTTCCGGGCACGATGTTGTGCTTCGCGTTGCCCGCACCGCCTTCGAGATCGGCGACTCCGGGCGCCAGGTGCTGGAAGCCCACGGCGACGTCTGAGTCGTTCTGCACGTGCAGCGTGGCCCAGTGGTCGCCACGATCCGTCCACGGATAGGTGAGTTCGCGCCAGCTGGCGAGGAAGAGCGCGAGGTAGCCGAGCAGCGCCACCGTCGCGACCGCCGCAGCGGCGAACTTCAGCAGCTTGACCACGGCGGCCATGGACTCACTCCCGAGGGATTGGACGGCGCTGCGAGTCTACACGCGTTTCGAACTTCGGGTGCGCAGCGCCGCACGCCGCCGCACGCCGCCGCACGCCGCACGCCCCGCGCTCAGAACATCTCCATCATCCACGGCCCGTTGCCGGCGAAGAGCGCGCCGAGTCGATCCAAGCTCTCGGGCGGGCCGTGCAGCAAGCCCTGACGCGCCGCCGCGCGGGGCGTGCTGAAGCCGCCGAAGACGGCGGCGGCGCCGCGCTCGCTGAGTTCGATCTCGCCGTTGCCGCCGGGTTCGACCTGGGCGACGCCGTCGGCCACGCGCAGGATCCAGTTGCCGGTGTGCGCGTCGCAGAGATCGTCGTTGAGACGCAACGAGACTTCGGCCGACAGGCCCGGCGCGTAACCGCGCGCGCGCAACACGGCGGGCAAGTCGAGCACGCGATTCATCCACGGCATGAACAGGCGCGAGCTCGGACGCCACTCGGACAGCAGGCCGAGCAACTCCGGGTGCGCCGCGCCGTGCAGCGTGACCTTGCCCGCGAGCGACGCGTGCGTGGAGAGAAACGCGAGCAGCCGCTGCCCGGCTTCGTGTTCGCGCACGACCAGATCGGTGAGCACGAGGTCGTAGCCGATGTGCCCGTCGGTGCGCTTGGGCTGACGCAGCGACAAGTACGCGCCGAGGCCGTCGCTGCCCTCCACGAGGTAATGCCGCGACGTGTCGCCGCGCGGTGAGCGCACGCGCTGCCAGATGTAGTCGCCGCGATCGAGCGTGCCGTCGTGTTCGCGGGCGGCGGCGCTCTGTGCGCGTTCCATCTCGGCGTAGTCGTCGGTCGTGCCTGGGCGCACGCTGAGTTCGCCCGAGCGCTGCGTCCAACTGTCGAGCGGGAGTTCGTGTTCGAAGCGCTGGCCCGCGAGCTCGTAGCCGCCCGAGCGATAGAGCGGGACGGTGGCCGGGTAGAGCGCCGAGAGCACCGCGCCGCGCGACGCCATGTAGGCCACGCTGCCGCGCACGAGCGCGCGACCGAAACCCTCGCCGCGACGTTCGGGCGCGATGCCCACCGCCGCCACGCCGCACATCGGCACGGAGCGTCCACCGAAGTGCTGCCCCATGTCGATCAGGATCAACCCGCCGACGACCTCGCCGCCGTGCCGCAGCACGACCAGCGGGTCCATGTCTTGCGCTTCGAGCAGCGCGCGCAGGTCGGCTTCGGGAATGCCGAAGCAGAGCCCCAGGATCGTGCCGAGCGTGTCGCGTTCGGCGGCGTTGGCGGGCTTGCCGAGCTCCACGTCGTTGCGGCCCATGGCGGCATTCAAGTCGGTCGTCATGCGCGTTCCTCCGCGAGCAGTGTCGTGAGCGCGTCGGCCAGCGTGCGCGCGTCGTCGAGCGTGTTGTAGGCCTGGGCGGACACGCGGATCATGCGCGCGGGCGACGTCGGCCAACCCATCACAGGCACCTCCACGCGCGCGTGTTCCGAGAGGCGCTCCTGCAAGCCGTTGAGCTGCAAGGCGCCACTGGGTTCGGGCTTCGGATCGGGCGGCAAGGGCAGCGCGGCCATGCAACCGAGCAGTTCGTCGGGGGCGGGCGCTTCGATCTGCAAGGCCTCGCAGAGCACGTCGCGCATGGCGAGCGCGAGCTCGTGGTTGCGACGCATGTGCTCGTCGAGTCCACCGGGGTAGAGCGAGCTCAAGAACTCGATCGACGCCGGGATCGCGAGCACGTTCGTGGGATCGTGCGTGCCGGTCCAATCGAAAGACTCGAGGAAGCCCGAGCGATCGCGGCGCGAACTGTTCGCGTAGTGACTCACCACGCGCGGGCGGATGCGTTCGTGCCAGTCGGGGCGCACCCAGAGATACGCGGCCCCCTTCGGCGCGCACAACCACTTGTGAGCGTTGCCGGTGACGAAGGTCGCGCCCGACTCGGCGAGCGACAACGGCAACTGCCCCGGCGCGTGCGCACCGTCCACGAGCAACTCGACCGTGCGCCCAGTGTCCTCCGCGCGCTCCGCGAGCCAAGCCGCGAAACGCTCCACCGGCAGCCGCAGCGCCGTCTCACTCGTGATGTGATCCACGAGCGCCAAGCGCGTGCGCTCGCTGACCGCAGCCCGCAAGCCCTCGAGCAGCGCGTCCTCGGAGGGGGCAGGGAACGGAAGCTGCGCCACGACGACCTTCGCCCCGCGCGCCTCGGCGAACTGACGCGCGGCGTTGTTGCACGCGTTGTAGCCGTGGTTCGTGATCAGCAGCTCGTCGCCCGCTTCGAAAGGGAAGCTGGCGAGCACCGCGTTCACGCCGGTGGTGGCGTTGGGCACGAAGGCGATCTCGTGCGCGGGCGCGCCGATCACAGGAGCCAGGGCGGCGCGGGCGACGTCGAGCGCAGGCTCCAAATCGCGTTGAAAGAACTGCACCGGGTTGCGCTCCATGCGCGCGCGCCACTCCTGTTGTGCGTCGAGCACCACGCGCGGGCACGCGCCGAACGAACCGTGGTTGAGGAAGACGATCTCGGGATCCAGGTCCCAATGCGTGCGCGAGTCGGCGGTGTTCACAGGAGAGTTCTCGTCATCGGTAGGTGTTGCGGCCGGCGAGGGTGAGCTCGCGGTTGAGCAGCACGAGGGCGGGCGGGTGCAGCTTGAGCAGCTTGATCAGACGCGAGGTGCTCAAGCCCAAGTCGGTGGCGGCGAGCTCCACATCGAAGGCGCGCGCTGCCAGGCGGTCGAGCGCTTCGGCGATGAGCGGGGCCACGTCGCGGTGCGTGGCGGCGAGCGTGAGACGCGCGCCAGCGGTGCGTTGCGTGAAGCGTTCACTCGGCGCGCTCCACGCGGCGTCGGCGGGCTCGCGATGCTGCACGGCCAGCGCCAAGCGCAAGCGACTCAGCGCACGCTTGCGGTTGTCCTGCGTGCTGCGACGCTCGCTCGCATCGACCGTGATGCCGGTGGGTGTGTGCTCCCAGTGCACGCCGGTCGCCACCTTGTTTCTGCGCTGACCGCCCGGTCCACCTGCCTTGCGACGCACTTCACGCACTTGCGCGAGCAGCGTGTCGTCGTCGAGCGCGGCAGGGTGTGGCGACACGTGCGAGACCTCGGTGCGGACAGGAAACGGCGCGCCCTGAACGCGACGCACAAGATGAGAAGGAGACGCAACATCGCATCAGATCGCGGCACGTCGGCACACACTTCGACACGCTGTGTCTTGCGACGAGCCGCGAGCCGCTACACTGTCGCCCGCACTGCCGCGCACGACAACACTCGCTTCGCGAGGTCACGACAACGCGCGCGCCGCGTCTGGTCCCTTCCAGTACGCGCTCACAACTCCTCCACACTCAGGACCATTCGATGAAAGCCAAGCCCGGCATCCTCAAGGCGCTGCAAGACGTGCTCACCAAGGAGCTCACCGGCATCAACCAGTACTTCCTGCACTCCAAGCTGTGCAGCAACTGGGGCTACGCTCGGCTCGCGAAGAAGAGCTGGGACGAATCGATGGACGAGATGCGCCACGCCGACAAGGTGATGGACCGCATCCTGTTCCTCGAAGGCGAGCCGAACATGACTCGCTACGACAAGGTGAACGCCGGCAAGAACGTGCGCGGCATCATGGAGAACGATCTCGCACTCGAGATGGGCGCGCTGAAGGTCTTGCGCAGCGGCATCAGCACCTGCCTCGAGCAAGAAGACCACGCCACGCGTGAACTCTTCGAGCACATCCTGGTCGACGAAGAAGAACACGTCGACTGGCTCGAAGCCCAGCTCGAGAAGATCGACACGATGGGCATCGAGAACTACCTCGCCTCGCACCAGTTCGCCGAGCAGGGGTGAGCGCTGCCACGCGGGTACGCCTGGTGCGTCACGGTGAGGTCGCCGCGGCGCACCACGGCAAGTTCTACGGCGGTGCCGACGTACCGCTCTCCGAGGAAGGCGCGCGACTCAGCGTGGAACTCGCGGAGCGCCTCGCGCTCGATCGCCCGGACCTCGTTCTGAGCAGCCCGCTCGCTCGCGCGCGGGCGGTCGCCGATCCGCTGGCCGCGCGCTGCGAACTCTCGGTGCGGGTGGAGCCCGATCTGCGTGAACTCGATCGCGGAAGCTGGACCCACCTCTCCACCGCCGAGGTCGAGGCGCGCAGCCCCGGTGCCGTGGCGGCCTATTGTGCGGACCCGGAAGCTGGCGCCGCCCCCGGGGGGGAACCCGAGAGCGCGCTGTGCGCACGCGTGTGGCCTGTCTTCGACACCCTCGCGGCGGAGTTCCCTGGTGCGAGCGTGGTCGCCGTGGCGCACGGCCATGTGATCCGCAGCGTGCTGCGTCGCCTCAAAGGATGGTCGGCGCCGCGCTCACTCGAACTCTTCGTGCCCTATCACGCGGTCGTCGAGCTGCTGCTGCGTCCCGACGGCAGCGGCGAGGTCGTGCACCTGCCTGCGGGCGAGTTGCCCGAGGCACTCGCCCGCGCCAACCCTTCGCCACCTGATCGCTGAGCGCGCGGCATCGCGCTGGCGGCGCGCGGCGCCCGGGTGTCACGAGACGTAACTCGGCGAGAGGCGTAGACTCAAGCGCCTACCAGCCATCCGCCCAGGAGCCCAGCGTGGTACTCAGCTCCCGCGAGGCGGTGGAGGCGCTCGAGCGCGCGCGCCTCTCCCCCCTCGCGGCCTTTGCCGACGCACACCGCGAGCGACCCGATCCGGAGTCGCCGGACGCGATGCGTACCAGCTTCACGCGCGATCGCGACCGCGTGCTGCACAGCGGCGCCTTTCGTCGGCTGCAAGCCAAGACACAAGTGTTCGTCATCGACGAGGGCGACTTCTACCGCACGCGCCTCACGCACACGCTCGAGGTCGTGCAGCTCGCGCGCTACCTGGCACGCTGCCTCGCGCTCAACGAAGACCTCGCCGAAGTGCTCGCGCTGGTGCACGACATCGGTCACCCGCCCTTCGGTCACGAAGGCGAACACGCGCTCAATGAGATCAGCGGCGTGGCCTTCGATCACAACCGGCAGGCACTGCGCATCGTGGACCTGTTGGAGAGCCCCTATCCCGATCGGCGTGGGCTCAATCTGTGCCAACTCGTGCGTCGCATGATCTTGAAGCACGGCGGCAACGCCGAGCGCGGCGCGGCGCCCACGCGCGGTCATGTGCTCGAAGCCCAGGTGGCCGACCTGGCCGACTCCACCGCCTATCAGCACCACGATCTGGAAGACGGCCTACGGGCAGGCTTGCTGCGTCCCGAGGAACTCGAAGAGCTCTCGATCTGGCGTCAAGCGCGCGAAGAAACCGGCGCCGAGGCCAGCAACCGCCTGGGCCGCAAGACGCTGCTCAACGCCATGCTCAAAGCCTCCCTCGGCGACATCCTCGAACACACCGGCGCGGCGCTGGCGAGCAGCCGGCACGACAACGCGCAAGCCGTGGAAGACTCGGCCGAAACGCTCGTGGGTCACGGCGCCGAGCGCGCAGCACAGCACCGCGAGTTGGCCGACTTCCTGCACGCACGCTTCTACCGTCATCCGCGGGTGAAACGCAGCGCGCGCCTGGCGCACGACGCGCTCGAAACGCTCGTGGAGCACTACGCGCGTCACCCCGAACAGATGCCCGCCGACTACCGCGAGCGCCTCGAACACGAAGGCAGCGGCCGCACGACCTGCGACTACGTGGCGGGCATGACCGACCGCTTCGCCATGGACGAAGGCCAGCGCCTCGCGCAGGAACGCAGCACGCCCGTGCCACCCGCGCCCGAGTCGATGTTGCCGCGCGTGGAGGCGCTCGAGCAGCGGCTCGACTACCGCTTCACGCGGCGCGAGTTGGCCACCACGGCGCTCACCCACGCGTCGGCGCGCACACAGGAGCTGGCGCCCAACGAACGCCTCGAGTTCCTGGGTGACGCGGTGCTCGGCCTCGTCATCGGGCAAGAACTCTACGAGCGCTTCCCCGACGAACCCGAGGGCGAACTCTCGCGCATGAAGAGCACCACCGTGTCGCGCCACGCGCTGCACCGCGTGTCGAGCCAATGGGAGCTGCACGACTTGCTCGAACTCGGCCCCGGCTTCCGCGCGCCGGAAGAGGTGCCCGACTCGCTCGTGGCGAACGCCGTGGAAGCCGTGCTCGGCGCCGTCTTCCTCGACAGCGGACTGCAAGCCGCGCGACGCATCATCCTGCGCGACTTCGAAGCACTCCTGGTCGTCGCCGCCAGCGGACAGCGCAGCAGCAACAGCAAGTCGGAGCTGCAAGCCTTCACGCAGGGCGAGCGCAGCCTCACACCGCACTATCGAGTGGTGGAAGAAGACGGCCCCGATCACAGCAAACAGTTCACCGTGGCCGTGCTCGTAGGCGACGAAGAACTCGCCACCGCGCGCGGCCGCAACAAGCGTCAAGCCGAACAACGCGCCGCGCGCATCGCGCTCGCCGCGCTGCGCGGCGAAGACGCGCCCACGAGCAACGCAGACCTCGACGCGCCGCCTCCCGCCAGCGCCCGATCCGTCGCCCCTGACACGCCCGCCGAATCGGAGCAACGTGAGCGCGACGGCTGAAGCCCTGCGCGTGGCGCGCTTCACGTTGGCGCGCAGCCCGGCGCTGCAACGCGCGCTCGACACCGGCCTGAGTCCGCGCCGCGGATTGGGCGGCGTGTGGACCGGCGCCACCGCGCTCGTGGTCGCCGAAGCGGCGCGCGGACGCGGGCGTTGCGTGGTGCTGGCGTCCACTCCGGAGAGCGCCGAGAGCTTGCTGCTCGACCTGCGCTCGGCCTGCCCCGAACTGCTCTCGATAATGTTGCCCGCCGACGAGACCGGCATGGTCGGCGCCCCCGAAGCGCGCGCGAACCACAGCGAACGTCTCGTGGCGCTGGCCAGCCTCGACGACCCGCGCGACGGCGTGCTCGTGGTCCCCGCCGCCTGCGTGCTCGAAGACCTGCCCGCCTCGCGCGGCGAAGAACTCGTGCTCGCCAAGGGCGAAGCGGTGGATCGCGAGCGACTGCTCGAGCAACTCGCCGACGCGGGTTTCGAACGCGTGCCGCTGGTGGCGGCGCCGGGCGAGTTCTCCTTGCGCGGCGACATCCTCGACGTGTACCCGTGGTCGGCCGAAGAACCCGTGCGCCTCGAACTCTTCGACGACGAGATCGAAGAGTTGCGCGCCTTCGAAGTCGAGAGCCAGCGCAGCAGCCGCCCCTTGCTCGAACTGCGCATCGCGCTCGACGACGGCCGCGGCGAGCTGCGCAAACTCGTCGACATGCTGAGCGAGGACACGGTCGTGTTCCGGCTCGAACCGCCGCGCCTGCGCGACCGCTTGGTGGAAGTCGCCTTCGAACGCGGCCACGAACCCAAGTACCTCGACGCGCAACTCGAGCGCCTGGCCGCGCACCCCGGCCTCGACCTCTACGCACTCGACCTCGGCGAAGACGAGCACGATCTCGGCCTGCGCTCGGTCTTGCAAGACACGCACACACCCGCCGAGCGCCTGGCCGCGTGGCTCGCCGATGACCGCCAAGTGTGCGTGCTCTGCGACGCCGAAGGTGAACGCGAACGCCTGCACGTCGACCTGCGCGGGCACGACCTGCCGAGTCGCTGCCCGGCCGACGGCGAGCCGGCCGAAGGCGAACTCGTGTTACTCGTCGGGCGGCTCAGCAGTGGCTTCGCGCTGCCCGCACCGGGGCCGGTGGTCGTGCACCATCACGAGTTGCTCGGGCGTCGCGCGGTGCGCCGGCGTCGAGCGCCGCGCAAGGTGGCGAGTCGCGCGCTCGAGTCGCTGGCCGAGCTCAAGCAGGGCGACTATGTCGTGCACCTCGCGCACGGCGTCGCGCGCTACCAAGGCATGCGCAGGCTCGAGCGCGAGCAGGGCGAAGAAGACTTCCTGGTGCTCGAGTTCGCCGAGGAGACCACGCTCTACGTCCCCGCGAGTCGCATCGACCTCGTGGAGCGCTTCATCGGCGGCGAGGCCAGCTCACCCAAGCTCGACAAGATCGGCGGCCGCACCTGGGCGCGCAAGAAAGACAAGGTCGCGCGCGCCGTGGAAGACCTGGCCGCCGAGTTGTTGCGCGTGCAAGCCGCGCGCGACGGCGGCGAAGGCATCGGCTTCCCCGGCGACGATCCGCTGCTCGCGCGCTTCGAACGCACCTTCCCGTACGAAGACACGCCCGACCAACACACGGTCTGGGGCGAAGTGCGCAAGGACATGGAGCGCGGCCACCCGATGGATCGCTTGGTGGTCGGCGACGTGGGCTTCGGCAAGACCGAGATCGCCGTGCGCGCCGCCTACCAAGCCGTGCTCGCCGGCAGACAAGTGGCCGTGCTCGTGCCCACCACGATCCTCGCCGAGCAGCACGACGAGACCTTCCGCGGCCGCATGACCGAAGAGCCCGTGCGCATCGAAACCCTCTCGCGCCTGCGCGGCAAGGGCAGCACCAAGGTGCTCGCCGACGCCGCGGAGGCGCGCGTCGACATCCTGATCGGCACGCACAAGTTGCTCGGCAAGGGCGTGAAGCTGCCGCAACTCGGGCTCGTGATCGTGGACGAAGAACAGCGCTTCGGCGTGGCGCACAAGGAACGTCTCAAACAGCTGCGCGCCTCGGTCGACGTGCTCACGCTCTCGGCCACGCCCATCCCGCGCACGCTGCACATGGCGATGAGCGGGCTGCGCGACATCTCCACGATCCGCACGCCGCCGCCGGGACGTCAGCCGGTGATCACGAAGGTCACCTACGAGAGCGACGAGATCATCCAGCGCGCCATCCGCCACGAACTCGATCGCGGCGGACAAGTGTTCGTGCTGCACAACCGCGTGGGCTCGATCGTGCGCACGCTGGAACACATCCGCGGCTTGGTGCCGCGCGCTCGCGCTTCGTTCGCGCACGGACAGATGGGCGCGCGCGAACTCTCGAACGTGATCGCCGATTTCTCGCGCGGCGACCTCGACGTGCTCGTGTGCACCACGATCGTGGAGTCGGGCGTGGACATCCCGCGCGCCAACACGATCATCGTGACCGACTCGCAGAACTACGGCCTCGCCGACATGCATCAGTTGCGCGGACGCGTCGGGCGCGAGAGTACACAGGCCTACGCGTTCTTCCTCGTGCCGCGCGGCGGCATCAAGCAGAAGGCCGAGGAACGTCTCAAAGCGATCGAAGAGTTCAGCAGTCTCGACGCCGGCCTCACGATCGCGCTGCGCGACCTCGAGTTGCGCGGCGCGGGCAACCTGCTCGGCGCCGAACAGTCGGGGCACATTCTTGCCGTCGGCTACGACATGTACTGCCGCTTGCTGCGCGCCGCCGTCGCGCGCGCGAAGGGCCAGGCGCCCGAGGAAGAACCCGGCGAACTCGAGGTCGATCTCGGCCTGGCCGCCTACCTGCCCACCGACTACGTGCCCGAAGAATCCGTGCGCATGAACCTGCTGCGTCGCATGGCCAAAGCCGGCCGACGCAAACTCGAAGCGCTGGCGGAGGAACTCGTGGACCGCTTCGGCCCGCTGCCCGATCCCGTGAGCGAGTTGCTCGACCTGTTCCGCTTGCGCCGCATGCTGCGCCTGGCCGGCGTGGGTTCGCTGATCAGTGACGGCATCGGCGGCATGGTCATCGAGGTGCGCGACGAAGAGGCCTTCGGCGACCGACACCCCTTCCGCACGGCCGAGCTGTTCCCGATCACGCCCACGCGTTTGCGCGTGCCCTGGCCGACCGAGGTGGCCACACCCACCCGTCGTCTGCGATACCTGTTGGAGCGCTTCGGCAAGCCGAGATCGGCCAGCCGCCCGCGCGCCACTGCCCGCCGCCGCTGAGCCTCGCCATGATTCCCAGCTTCTGCCTGCGCTTCGCGTTGCTCGCCGCCGTCGCTGCGCCGCTGAGCGCGCAATCGCCGAGCACCCCGCCCGCCACGCAGCCGCCCCCCGCGCTCGACGACTCCGCGGTGCAAGCCAAGAGCAACGCGCCGGGCATGCGCGCCACGATCAACGGTCACGCGATCACAGCGCACGACGTGCTGGTGGAGGCTCGCGCCAAGATGCTCATGGAAGGCGCGTCCACGGTGGACGTGGAATCGCCGCCGGCCGAGCAGCTGCAGGAGGCGCTGGCCAACAGCGCGCGCGAGATCCTGCTCACGGCCGAGGCCAAGCGCCTGGGTCTGGAGATCTCCGAGTACGAGCTCGACGAGCTGATGCGCCAGTTCTACGGGCAGGTGCCCGACCTCGACCTCCTGGCCACGCTCACGGGCACCAGCGCCGAGTTCCAGCGCGACCGCATGCGGCGTCAGATCACGGCGGCGCTCTACACACGTCATCGATTGGGGCTCGACTTCCGCTACTCGCACCTGATCCCGGCCGACCCGCGGCTCAAGCGGCTCGTGGAGGTGCGGCCGGAGGAGTTGAAGGTCGAGTTCGAGCGTCGGCGGGAGCAGCTCGCACTGCCCGCGCGCGCCCACTACCTGATCTACGCCTTCGATGATCGCGACGCCGCCGCGCGCGGCATCGAGGCGCTGGAGCACGGGCGCGAGGCGCTGAGCACGCGTCAGCCCCTCGATGAAACCCTGTCGATCGACGTGATCCCCGAGCGCTTCGCCGGCCTGGCGCTGGCTGAGTGGACGCTCGAGGCCCCCGCCGGCGCCGTGAGCGACGCCGTGGTGATCTCGCAGACGGCGCCGTCCGCAGATGGGGCGAATGGCCCGCCCGTCGAGAAACCGCTGTTCCTGGTGGTGCACATGCTCGAACGCCTGCCTGGGCGGGCTGCCGACTTCGCGCTCGACCAAGCGCTGCTGATGCGCACTTTGCGCGACGAGAACACCGAACGCGCACGCCGAGCCCTCGTGCTGGAAGAGGCGCGCAAGGCCGTCGTCTGGCCGCCGGACCTGTTCTAGGCACCGCCAGCTGTTGCTCAACCCCGCCGACCCTATAGAATCGCCCGAGGTCCCTCGGTTCGCGGTGGCAGGAGATGCCTGACGCCGCGCGCACCCCTTTGCCCGGAGAGCACAGCGTGGCCGATCACGAGCACTATCCCGACCTGGTGACGCAGCAGAGTCACGGCCCGGGAATGGCCCCCGAGCGCACCTTCGAGGACGCCCTGCGCGACCTCGTGCGCAACTCGCCGTATCTCGTGATCTCACTGGCGCTGCACGCCGTGGTGTTCGGCGTGATGTACCTGTCGAAGGAACCGCCGATCGTGGCGGACGAGACCAAGGCGATTCAGGCCACGGCCGAGAAACCGCCGGAGATCGTGGAACCGCCGCCCCCGGAACCGCCGCCGCCGGATGAGGTCATCGAGCCCATCGACGACCCGGTCGTGAGCGACGATCCGCAAACCGAAACCACCGACGACGTCACGAACTCGGTGGATTCCTTCGACAGCAGCCCCTCGTCCACCTTGGGCTTGGGTGCAGGCTCAGGCAGCTTCGGGCGTGGCGGCGGCGGCAAGCTCGGTCGCCGCGGCACGGGCGTGGGCCCCTACCAAGAGGGTGTCGACGCGGCCCTGCGCTGGCTCATGTTCCACCAGAACTCCGAGGGCTACTGGTCCGCCAACGCCTTCGACGACGAGTGCTTCAAGCAGAGCGACGAGCCGGGCGAGATTGCCTGCACCGGCCGCGGCAAGCCCACCCACGACGTGGGCGTGACCGGCCTCGCGCTGCTCGCCTACCTCGGCGCCGGCAACACGGCCAAGTCGGGTCGCTACGCCGACACCGTGGCCGCCGGCCTCAAGTGGCTCACGAAGCAGCAGGACCGCAGCACGGGCAACTTCGGTGACCCCAACAGCAACCTGCACACCTACGACCACTCGATCGCCACGCTGGCCATGGTCGAGGCCTACGCGCTCTCGAACAAAGACCACCGCCTCAAGAAGTCAGCGCAGAAGGCCATCGACTACCTGATGACCTTGCAGAACCCCGGCGCCGCCTGGCGCTACGCCGACCCCGCCAGCGACGAGATGCTGCTCCACCCGAACGACGTGTCGGTCACCGGGTGGGTCGTGATGGTGCTCACGCTCGCCAAGGAGCAGGACTTCAAGTTCGAACGCGGTGCCCTCGAAGACGCGATGCTCTTCATCGAGGAGATGACCGACCCGACCACGGGTCGCACGGGTTACATCCAGCGCGGCGGCCAGTCGGCGCGTCCGCTGGGCGTCACGGAGATCTGGCCCAACGAGCAGACCGAGGCGATGACCGCCGTGGCCGTGCTCTGCCGCATCTTCCTCGACCCCGACCTCGAGCGCCCCGGCAACGAACAGATGGTCGAGCGCGGCGTCGACATCATGAGCAAGATGCCGATCGTGTGGAATGACGACCCCGACAAGATCGGCTACCGCGACTTCTACTACTGGTACTACGGCAGCTACGCGCTCTACCAGATGGGCGGTAAAGACTGGGAACGGTGGCAGAAGGGCATCGAAGTCATCGGTGAGATGCAGTCGAAGGAAGGCGAGCAGAAGGGCTCGTGGGATCCCTCCACGGATCCTTGGGGCGGCGACGGCGGTCGCGTGTACAGCACCGCGATCCTGGCGCTCACGCTCGAAGTCTTCTACCGCTACGACACGGTGATCGGCTCGCACTGAGCCAGCGAACTCACGCCCCCCCTCGCGTGCGTTGAACCGCCGCGGTCAGCCTTCGGGTCGGCCGCGGCGGTTTCATTTACGGAGCGACCACCCAGCGCGAGCGGGCAACGCGAACACTCGGCGTGAGCACGTGGCGCGAACACTTGGCGCGAGCACTTGGCGCGAACACGCAACGCGAACACGCGGCGCAAACACTCGGCGCGAACACTCGGCGCGATCACGGAGCGCCATCCGCGGTACGGCGCGCGGAGTCCTGTCGCGCAAGACGATCCGCGGGGTACGGACCTCTCCCACGAATGATGCGTGTGGGAGGGTGACCGCCCGCAGAACGCGGGCGGTGCGGCTCAGCTCGCCTTGACGGCGGCGGCCTTGCGCTTCACGAGCGACTTGCGACGCGCCGCCGTGTTGCGGTGGATCACGTTGGTCTTGGCGGCCTTGTCGATCTTCTTGTAGGCGTGGTTGACCGCCTCGGTGATCACGGCGCTGTCGCCACCCGCCACGGCCTCGTCGACACGACGGATAGCAGTTTTCATCGCGGAGGCCTTACCACGGTTGGTAAGCCGACGCTTCTCATCCTGACGCATGCGCTTCGAGGCTTGACGAGAGTTGGGCATGGGGTGAATCCGGGGACAGCGTGGGGTTGCTTGGGGCTCCGGAAGACTTCCCTCCGGGCCCGTGATCGAGCCGCGCATCCTAGCGCTTCCCCCGGCAGCCGCGCCAGCCCCCAGCTGGGCGTGCGCCGCGCGGGCCGCCATGCCATCATGCGCCCCCATGGATCCCGCTGAGTTTCGTCTACGTCATTGGCCCGACCCGGTGCTGCTGCAGGCCACCGCCCCCGTGGAGCGTTTCGACGCCGAGCTGGAGGCCCAGATCGCCCGCATGTGGGAGATCATGTACGCCGAGAAGGGCGTGGGCCTGGCCGCCCCGCAGGTCGGCTGGCCGGTGCGGCTGCTGCTCCAGAACCCCAGCGGATCGGCCGACGACACCAGCGAGGCGCAGGTGATCATCAACCCGCGCGTGCTCAAGAAGTGGGGCAAGCACGTCCACCAGGAGGGCTGCCTGTCCTTCCCGGACATCTTCGTCGACATCCAGCGCCCGGCCGGCATCCGCCTCGCCTGGCAGGATGAGACCGGCGCCGAGCACGAGCAAGACCTCAACGAGTTCCCGGCGCGCATCTTGCAGCACGAGATGGATCACCTCGAAGGCGTGTTGCTCGTGCACCGCATGAGCCCCGTGGACCGCATCCGCTACCGCTTCGAGCTCGAAGAGCTGCGCGCGGAAGCCGAAGAAGCCACGAGCTGAGCGGCGCAGCAGCGTGCAGCGTCACCATGTTTCCGAGCTCGCGGAGCTGCCGCTGACCCTGCCCGGTTCGGTGGTCACCGTGGGTGTCTTCGACGGCGTGCATCTCGGTCACCAGTCGATCCTGGATCACTTGCTGGCGAGCGCGCGGCAACGCGGCCTGCCTTCGGTGTGTGTGACCTTCTCGATCCACCCGCGCGCGGTCATCGGCAGCGAAGGCCCGCGTCAGATCCTCTCGCTCGAACACCGGCTCGAGCTGCTCGAGGCGGCCGGCGTGGAGCACGTGGTCGTGCTCGAGTTCTCGCCGGAGTTGGCCGCCACCGAGGCCGAAGACTTCGTGGAGCGTCTGTTGGTGCGCGCTCTCGGCACGCGCGAACTCGTGATCGGCCACGACACGGCTGTGGGTCGCGGGCGACGCGGCGACGGCGCCTTCCTGGTGGAGGCCGGCCTGCGCTACGGCTTCAAGGTCGTGGCGCTGGGCGAGGTGCTCGTCGACGGGCAAGTGGCGAGCTCCACGGCTCTGCGACGCGCCATCGCCGCCGGGGAACTCGTCACCGCGCGCCGCCTGCTCGGACGCCCCGTGTCGCTGCTCGGCAAGGTCGTGCACGGCGACGGCCGCGGCGCCACGATCGGCTTCCCCACCGCCAACCTGGAAGTGCTCAGCGAGGCCTTCCCCCCGCTGGGTGTCTACGCCGTGAGCGCGCGCTGCGCCGAGGGCGACCTGCGCGCCGTGATGAACTACGGCCTGCGCCCCACCTTCGAGCAAGGCGCCGCGCGCGCGGTCTTCGAGATCCACGTGCTCGACCGCGAGGGCCTCGAACTCTACGGCCAGCCGATGGAGGTGTTCCTGCTGCGCTACCTGCGTCGCGAACAACGCTTCGCCGGGGTCGACGAGCTCGTCGCGCAGATCCACCGCGACGTAGCCGCCGCACGCGAAGTCCCCGAGCAAGCGCTGCCCGCCCGCCACGGCGCACGCTGACACAGTCTCGCACGCGCCAACGCGGTCGAGCGCACGCCGACGCGGGTGAGTGCACGCCGACGCGGTCTCGCTCACGTTGCCTGGAGCACGTTGCTCTGCGCACCCGCGACGCGCGTCGTGGTGATCAACAAAGAAGGCCGCTCGCGCCGGGCGCGAACGGCCTTCAAGAATGTGGTGGGCAGACCCGGATTCGAACCGGGGACACCTGCATTTTCAATGCAGTGCTCTACCAACTGAGCTATCCGCCCCGCGCCTCGGGCACTGCCCGAAGCGAGCGCGCAGTGTGGAGTTTTCCCCCGAATCGATCAAGCGGCCGCCCGCTCCTGTTGCTCCCGCCCCGCGCGCCGGCGAGCGCATGCGTGGCCCGGATCGGAACTGGGGCGCCGCCCAACGCGAGACCTGGCGCGAGGCTCGGCGCGAGGCCTGAAGCAAGGCCCGATGCGAGGCCTCCCAAGCGGCCTCCGACGAGCCCCGGCACGAAGCTGGGCAGAACGCCGTGAGCACCGACAGCTGCGAAGCAGCCCGGCGGCTCAGCTCTCGCCGAACTCCATGCCCTCGTTGAGCGCGCGGCCGGCGTCGCGTTGCGCGCGGGCGGCGGCCGTCATCGCGTCGCTGGCTTGACGCGCGTGCTTGGCGGCCGCGTCGCGCGCGAGTTCCTGACGCTCCACGATGCGCGCGTGGGCCGCGCGCACCTGTCCCAGGCCTTCGCGAGCGCCCGTGAGCTTGTCCTCGAGTGCGCGCACTTCGGTGCTCAGTTGGCGGCGTCGCTCGACGAGTTCCTGCAAGCCGACCTGGGCCGCGTGGGATTCCCGCTCGGCGAGCTCCCGCGCCGTCACGCGCTGGGCCTCCACCGCGGCCGCCTCCTCGCGCAACGTCTCCAACTGACGCTGCGCGCGCAGCACTGCCTGCGTCTGCTCCTCGGAATCGCGGCGCGCTTGCTCCTCACGCCCGGCCCACGCCTCCACGGTCTCGCGGGCGGTCGTGGCGCGCTCTTCCAGCTCAGCGAGCTCAGCACGGCGTCGCGCATCGTGTTCGGCGTGCTTCGCGCGACGACTCTCCTCGGCTCCACGGTCGCGTTCGAGGCGCGCTGAGAGCTCGTCGAGCCGCTGCTGGGCCTCGTTCACCTCCGTGCGACGCTGCTCCAGTGTGCTCTCGAGCTCCAACAACTCGCCGCGCATGCGTTCGGTGCGCTCTTCGGCGATGCGCGTGGCGCGGCGCGCCGCGCTCTCGGCCTGCTCCTGTTCGGCCAACGCGGCCTCGCGCGCGCTCTGCTGTTCCTGCACCAAGAGCCGCATCTGCTCGACCTCGGTCACGAGCGCCGAGCTACGACCATCGAGGTCGGCGAGGTGCGCTTCGGCGGCACTGCGTCGCTCGGCCCAGAGCGTCTCGGCCTGCGCGTGCTGACGTTCCTGCTCGGCGTGCCGCTCGCGCGCTTCGCTCTCGGCCTGCTCGCGATCGCCTCGCAACGCGAAGAGTCGCTTGCTCTCGCGATCGGCTTCGTCGCGGAGACCGCGCAGTTCACTGGCGCGGGCTTCGCACTCGGCGGCGAGCTCCGCGCTCTCCTTGGAGGCCTTCAAGCTGCGCGCTTCGGCTTCCCGCGCTGCGTTCTCGAGCTCTTCGAGACGCTGCTCGCCCGCGCGCACCGCGGTCTCCACGTCGATGCGAGCGGCTGCGGCTTGAGCGCGTTCGGCCTCAGCCTCCGCCAACTCGCGACGCACCGCCTGCTCGCGAGCGCCCGCCGCGCGCGCTTCTTCCTCGGCGCGCTCGTGGCGGCTCTCGGTCTCGCTCACGCGCGCGCTGAGTTGCGCGGCGCGCTGCTCGAGCGTGCGGATCGCCTCGCGCACTTCGGCGTGGTGCGTCTCCGAGACGATGATCTCCTCTTCGATCTCGCTGAGCGTGCGTTCGTGATCGGCCAAGGACGCTGCAGCGGCGGCGCGCGCGTGCTCGGCGTCGCGGGCTTGGTTCGCGGCCGAGTCGGCGAGATGACGTGCGCGCGCGAGCTCGTCGCGCGCCTCGATGAGTTCGGGATCCTGACGCGGGCGCTCAGGCGTGGGCGTGGCGTAGCGCGCTTCGGCCGCGAGCGTTGCGGCCTCGGCGGCCTTGACGGCCTCGATCGCCTCGACGGCCTCGGCCGGCTTCGGCGCGCTCGTGGACTCCGCGCCCTGCAGCTCGAGCAGCTCGCGTTTGCGCGCATCGAGACGTTCGTCGGCTTCGCGGATGCGCTCGACGACCAGCTTGTAGCGCTGTTCAGCGTCGCGATGCCGAGCCACGGTGGAGCGCACCGATTCCTCAGCGTTCGTGACCCGCGCCAGGGCCTGCTCCAAGCGCGTCTCGGCACCTTTGAGTTGGAGCCGTGCCTCACGTTGACGGCGATCACTGCTCGAGAGCGCCCGAGCGGCGTCGTTGGCGGCGTCTTCGGTGGCGGCGCGCTGCAACTCGGCGCGTTCGAAGGACTGCCGCGCCTGGATCAAGCGCTGCTCCTCGGCCTCGCACTCGCTGCGCGCCCGCGCGAGACGCTCGCTCAACTCTTCGAGCTCGGCCACGCCTTCGATCTCGAGGAGTGTGGGGTCGAGAGGATGCGCCTCAGTCGACGGCGCGTTGGGAGCGACCGCGTCGGAGGCGTGCGTGTCGGAGGCGTGCGTGTCGGAGGCGTGCGTGTCTGAAGCGTGCGTGTCTGAAGCGTGCGTGTCTGAGGCGTGCGTGTCGTGCTCAGCGCGCACTCCGGGCGCGGGGTCGTCGGCGTCAGCCTCAGCGAGCGACGACGCGACATCCGGGAGCGGCGGCAAGTCGGCCGTGAGGTCTTCGAGCGACGCCTGCGCGCGCTCCTCTTCGAACTCGATCACGAAGCTGGTGTCGCAGGTCTTGCAGCGTGCGCGGCGGCCTCGGAGCGCGGGCGCGAGACGAAAGCTTCGTCCGCACGAAGGACACAGGCTCACTCGCAACGCCATGCACAGACCTCCCTTCGCCGATCACGAATCCGCGGCCACACAAGCACTTTTCCGAAGCGCCGAGCCCGCACGAGCACTTGCCAGCACGCGTGTTCGCGCACCATACACCACACCACGGGGGGCTTGGGAAGAGCGCAGCGTGACGCAAAGCGTGCGTTGCGAAAACGTGTCGTCACGTCTTGACAGCGCGCGCAGTGAGCATGTGTCAGACGCCCCACATCGCGGACCGCGCGGTACAGAACTTTGCGCGCACTTTGCGCGCACTTCTGCACCTCGTCACACAAGCGACGTGCGCGCGACGGCAGCTCGGAACACCGCGTTCAGAGCGTGGGCGGTGTGCGCTGTTGTGCGCGTCGCATGGCTTCGGGATCCATCACCGTTCCCGTGACCGCTGCCACTGCAGCCACAGCGGCGCCGCAAAGCACATCGCCTGCACCCGTGGGTCGTGTGACCACGCGCAACTCACCACGCCGCGCGGGCGCGGGGAGCTGCCCCGGTGGCAGGAGCTGCGCGCCGCAACGCAACAGCGTGCCGAGCAAGCCCTGTTCGAGCGCGTGCAGCAGGCTGCGACGATCGCTCGGCACCACGGAGAGCAACAAACCCGCATGCAACGGGCGTTCGCGCAGCACTTCCACGGCGAGCGACAGCTCCTCGACATCGCCCACGAGCACCACGTCGCTCACGGTGAGTTCCGACTCCGTGCGACTCAGCACATGCCGCGTGCCCGGGTAGGGCTCTTGCAGGATCGACAGCGGCGCGTCCTGAGCCTCCAACTCGAGATCGGGTGCCGGCGTGGGATCGGGAGCCGCCACGGGCAGCGACGCTCCCGCGCCGCGGTGCCGCGCCGCGAGGAACACCCTGGTGGCCGCGTCGGGCGGAACCACTGCCGGGTGACCCAAGCGCGCCAAGTGCGCGCACAAGGACATGCGCGCGGGCAGGCTGCGTCCCGCGATCCAGTCACCGGAGAGTTCGAGCACGGTGCCGGGCGCCAGGCTGCGATCGGCCAAGCGCGCGTGGATCTCGAGCGCGATGTCGAAGGGGCCGCACCAGCGGCGTTCGCGTCCGCGCACCGACACCTGCAGCACTTCGGGCACGCCGATCGTGAGCTTGCGTTGCCGCAGCAGCTGCTGCGACTCTTGTGGCGTGACGCGCAGAGCGAGGCTGCCGAGCCCGCCCAGCGCCCCCGCCGACGGCTCCATCGCCGCCACGAGTTCGCCGCCCCCCACGAAGCCTTCCTGCACCGCCACGGCCTCGGGGAAGCCGCCGCGCTGTGGGTCGAGCGGCAACGGTGACCCCATCGCCGCGGCATCCCTCATCATGCGGCGACGTTGCTTGCGCGGCACGCGCGCCCCGTCGGCGATCAGCAAGCGACGACCTTGCGAGCACTCCGAGGTGTCGCCGACCAGCACGAGATCCGCGGCCGGCCCGTCGAGCAACAAGTGATCCACGGGCGCCGACACCTTCTGGCCGGGCTCGACACTCGCGCGCCCGCAACGGGCCGCGAGCAAAGCGTGCACGTAGTTCTTCAGGAGCTCAGCGCCTCGGCGACCAGGCGACCGATTTCGTCGGTGCCCTGCACGCCGGCAGAGAGGCTCTTGATCGTGTCGTTCTGGATCAGCTCGGCCACGGTGGTTTCGATCTCAGCGCTCGCCTCGGGGTGACCGAGGTGTTGCAGCATCATCGAGATCGCCATCACGGTGGCGACCGGGTTGGCCTTGTTCTGACCCTTGTACTTGGGCGCGCTGCCGTGGATCGGCTCGAAGAGCGACACCTGGCCGGGGTGGATGTTGCCGCTGGCCGCGACACCGAGGCCGCCCTGAATCATGGCGCCCACGTCGGTGATGATGTCGCCGAACAAGTTGGTGGTCACGGCCACGTCGAACCACTCGGGGTTCTTCACCATCCACATGCAGGCAGCGTCGATGTAGGCGTGCTCCTGCTCGATGCTCGGGAACTCTTCGCCGACCTCGGCGAAGGTGCGCGTCCACAGGTCTTGCGCGCGCACGGCGTTGGCCTTGTCGATCATGAGCAGCTTCTTGCTGCGGTTGCGCTGCACGGCGAGCTCGTAGGCGTAGCGGATCACGCGCTCGGTGCCCTTGCGCGTGTAGCGCATGGGTTGCTCGGCGATCTCGTCGGGCGTGCCCTTGTTCTGGAAGGTGGCCTGGGCGGTGTACGCGTCTTCGGTGTTCTCGCGCACGATGACCATGTCGACATCGGCGGGCGTCTTGTCTTTGAGCGGGCACAGACGCGCGTCGTAGAGCTTCACGGGCCGCAGGTTGACGAACAGATCGAGGCCCACGCGCAGGCGCATGATCACGCCGTGCTCCACCTTGCCGACGGGCGCGCGCGGATCGCCGATGGCGCCCAGCAACACGGCGTCGCACTTGTTCTGGATCTCGGCGAAGGCGCTGTCGGGCAGCAGCTCGCCACCGTTCTCGCCGCCGGTCGCGAGCCAGTGATCCGTGCCGAAGGGGTAGTCGACGGTCTCGTAGGCGATCTTGTGCTTGGCGGCGATCACCTCGAGCACGTTCAGGCCCGCGGCGACCACCTCGGGGCCGATGCCGTCGCCGCCGATCACGGCGATCTTGTGGGTCTTGCTCATGCTGACGAGGACTCCTGGCAACGGGAAGCGAATCGCGCATCTTCGCGGTGCAGGTCACGGGTGTCCAGGGCCAGGGCGGCGTGGGCGCGACCGCTCAGTCGTCTCCGGTCTCGTTCAGCAGCAGCCGCACTTGGCCGTCGATGTAGCTGCTGGTCACGATGTCCGGGCGGCCGTCGCCGTTGAAATCGCCCACGGCCACGCTGCAGCGCGATCCGCCGGCCTCGAGAAGCTGGGAGGCGCCGAAGCGACCGTCGCCCCGCCCCAGGGCCACGCAGACCCCCTCGCGCTCCTGCTCGAACCACGTGGAACCGGTGATCAGGTCGAGCTGGCCGTCGCCATCGAGATCGGCGAGACGCAACGAGTTGGCGGGCAGCGCCGCGAGATGGGGCGACGAGGGCAGCGCGTCGAGCCGTCCGCCGCCGAGGTTGCGCAGCACGAGCACCCGTTCGCTCTCGTCAGTGGTGGCGACGACGTCGGGTTCGCCGTCGCCATCCAGATCCCCCACGCTCAGCGCGGCCGGACGCTCGGCACCGATCACGGGAGTGTGCGCGCCGAGTCGGAAGCTCGTGGACGCGAACATGCCGGTGCCCGAGCCCGCCATGAGCGTGATCCCGTTGCCACTCATGTCGGTGAACAGCGCGTCGGGGTGCGCGTCGCCGGTCAGCTCGAGGACCTGCAGTTGCTCGTAAGGGTGCAAGTGCGCGAAGTAGGGCTGCGCGAGGGCGGGACGGAAGCCGCCGCTGCCGTCGCCGAGGTGGACGGAGAGCGCGTGCGCGTCGGGCAGCGTGGCGAGCAGGTCGAGGTGCGCGTCGTGGTTGACGTCCTCGAGCACCACGGAGTGAACGTGCGCGCGCGCCCCTGCGTGCAGCGGCACGCGGCGAGGCTCCGACTGGAAGCCGCCAGCGCCGTCCCCCAAGAGCACCGACGCGTTCCAATCGTCGTGCTGGATCACGGCCACGTCGAGATGACCGTCTTCGTCCACGTCGCCGAGCGCCACGCGCAAGGCCGAGGGCCCCACGCGTGCAGGCTCGGGCACGAGCCGCAAGCCGCCGCGACCATCGCCGAGCAACACGCGCACGACACCGGCTTCGGGGCGCGGCTCATCACCGCAACACGGCCCGCAGGCGAGCACGACATCGAGGTGTCCGTCTCCGTTGAGATCGCCGACTTCCGGCAGGCCAGCCTGCGGTCCGACGGCCACCGGTAAGTGCGTGGCGCTGAACGACACGCGCGCGGCGTCGTCGTCCGCACTGATGAGGGTGGTAGCCAGCAAACAGGCCGTGAGCGTCTGCCACATCGTGGGGCTCCGTGAGTGAGGGATCCGGTTCGCGGAGCAAGAGCGCCGAAGACCTCGGAGTGTTAGCGACGGATTCCCCGCCGGCGTGTGCGGGGACCGCGCGCTCCTGTCGCGCTCGACTGCAAAGGCCCTCGTGCTTGGGTGATTCAACCCACGCATCGCGGGTGGTGGCGAACCGCGCTCGTGATCCGCACGTAGCGCGCCGCCACGGGTGATCGACGCCTGGGCGGATCGGCCGAGACGGTGTAGTTTGAATCCTGCGATCTCGCGCCGCGCGGGATGGCAGGTCGATCCATCGCGCGACCGCGTCCCCGAAGGCGTGGTCCCTCTCCCCAAGTGGTCCGTCGGCTCGCGGCGTCGGCAGGCACCAAGCTGGAGTTCCCCCCTTGACGAAGACTCGTACGCCCACGCTCCGACACGCGCTGCAAGCGGCTGGCCTCGCGTTGTTCGGCGGCGCGCTCGCTGCCCCCGACTTGCAGGCCCAGCTCGACATCATCCCTGAGCAACCGATCCTGATTCAGGCGCTCCAAACCGGGAGCACGGAGATCTTCGCGGGGCGCTCCACCTTTGTGCGCGTGCCCGTCACGCTGGTGAACGCGGTGTCGACCCCGGTGCATGTCGACGGTCTGCTGCACGTCATCGTCGACGGCGTGGAACTGCCCGACTCCCCTTACTTCTCCGACAACGGCCCGTTCCCCGCCGGCAGCTTCGGCTCGCTCGGCGCCGAGGACTTCACGCTCAACTTCATCATCGTCCCGCCCGAGTCGGACGACGTGGTGTTGCAAGTGGAGATCAACCCGCCGGGCCCGAGCTTCGTGGCCGAGGCGAACACGGCGAACAACGTCGTGACCACGCCCTCCTTCGAAATCGGGCGCCTCAACACAGTCACCATGGCCTACGCGCCGATCGACTACCGCCCGAGCGGCGGCCCCACGCCGAACCCGCCCGACAGCGATCTGATCAAGCCGGGCGTGGGCGACAACTTCGTGCAAGGCGTGTACCCCGGTGGCCGCATCGAGTACCGCCGCATCGACACGCCCACCAAGCTGTGGACGCAATCGGTGGCGGGCACGGGCAGCACGCTCAACAACTCGCTCGCCGGCGACCTGGCGCTCATGTCGCCGCAACCGAACTTCATCTACGGCTGGATCCCCGGGAGCATCCCCTACAACGGGCAGGCGCTGCTCCCCGGCGTGGCGTCGATGGGCAACACGCAGCCGATCCGTCACCAACGCACCTACGCGCACGAGCTCGGCCACAACACGAACTTGTTCCACAACGGTTCACAAGCCGGCGAGGTCGGCGTGGACGTGGAACGGCACCTCAACATCACCGAGTCCTTGCCGCGCATCAAAGCTCCCACGCTCAACGACATCATGGTGGCGGGGCAGCTCACGAACACCGCGTGGATCACGAACAGCAGCTACCAGAACTCGATCAACCACTTCGCGTGGGACCCGGGCACTGACACCGACACCGACGCCGCTCCCGAAGGCGAAGGCGCACGCTTGATCGTGTCGGGCATGTGGAACCGTGAGACGGGTGAGATCAGCATGGATCCGATCGTGGAGGTCAACAGCGGTCGTCTCACGCCGGCGGGGCTGGCTGGCAGCCGCGACCTCGTGCTGAGTGGTTCCGTGCGCGGCGAGACGGCGCGCGAGTTGCCACTCACCGTGCGCACCAGCCTCGACGAGTGCGAAGCCTGCCGCAACACAGCGGGCCTCGAAGCTGACACCGACTCGAACGGTTTCGCGCATCCGCTGGTGGGTTTCGTGGCCGTCATCCCGGCCACCAACGCCGCTGGCGAACGCCTCGACCAGCTCTCGATCGCGGGCCTGGGCACGCACCCGGCGCAGTCGCTCACGATCACGCGCAGCGAGTCGGTGCCCACTGTGGCCTTCCGCACGCAAGCCAGCGAGATGCTCGTGGGCGACAATCTGCACCTCGCTTGGCAAGGCAGCGATGACGACGGCGACGAGCTCAGCTACGTGCTGCGCTACGTGCCCGACGGCGACGCCCACATGGTGCCGCTGCTCAACAACAGCAGCGCCACCAGCTTCGACGTCGACTTCTCACGCCTGCCGCAGTTCGTGGCCGGCAAGGGTTACTTCGAGTTGCTCGCCACCGACGGCCTCAACACCACGCGCACGCGCACCGAGCCGCTGCAAGGCAACGGCGCCTACGCGGGAGGCGGCGGCAACGCGCCCTTCGTGGAGATCTACCACCCCGACAACGGCTTCCGCTTCAAGCAAGGCGCGAACATCGTGCTGCACAGTTCGGGCTGGGACCTCGAGGACTTCGCGCTCGAAGGCGAGAGCATTCAATGGACGTCCGACGTGGACGGCGCGCTCGGCAGCGGGCGTCGCTTCACGATCAACAGCCTCACGCCGGGCGTGCACCAGATCACGGTCACGGCCACCGACTCCGGCGGCCTGATGAGTTCGCGCACGCATGCGGTCGTGGTCAGCGCGCGCGACTTGCCCGACGTGGACCGCGTGGTCTGCTCGTCGGACATCGGCTTCGGCGGACCGGGCAACGCGCAACTCAGCCTGTGTGGCGGCGACCTCACGGCCGGCGGCTCGGCCGAGCTGCTGCTCAGCGGCGCGGCGCCCAACTCGATGGCCTTCCTGGCGATCGGGCTGACCGCCAACCCCACGCCGCTCAAGGGTGGCACCTTCGTGCCGCTGCCCTACGCCACGCTCATGCCGGGCCTCACCGACGTGAACGGTGAGATCTCCACGCCGAACGTGATGAGCGTGGGTGGCCCGCTCGCCTTCTACGTGCAGTACGTCATCGCAGACGGCAGTCAGGCGGCCGGCTACGACTTCTCGAACGCTGTGTTCGTGGAGTTCTGAGCCTCGCCCGTTGAACCCGGCGCGGAGTCGGGACGCCCCCGACTCCGCGCCGCAGTCCCGCCGTCCCGATGTGCACGCTCCCTGCCGTTCCCGCCGCTGACCCCGAGGCTCTCATGCGCTCCTTCACCGCTTCCCTGTTCGGCCTCGCGCTGACCTCCCTGATCGCCGCGCCGCTGAGCGCTCAGAGCATCGACTTCACCGTGTCCGACGTGGTGCTCGTGCAAGTGTTCCAGAACGGCAACACCGAACTCATCGCCGAGCGCCCGATGCAGCTGCGCGTGGGCGTGGACGTGCAGAACCAGACCAACCCCGTGAAGAAGATCGACGCCTTCGTGCGCGTGTTCGTGGACGGCGTGGAAGCCGCCGACTCGCCGATCTTCTCGAACAACGGCCCCTTCAACGCCACCGGCAACTTCCAGCCGAACCTCGGCGCCAGCTCGCTCAACTTCACCTACATCCCGCCGCTGTCGAACGACGTGGTCTTCCAAGTGGAGATCAACCCGCCGGGACCGAACTTCGTGCCCGAAGCCGACACCGGGAACAACAGCTTCAGCACCGCGCCGCAACAGTTCCGCAACCAGGATCGACTCGAGTTGGCCTACGCGCCGATCGACCTGCGTCCGGGCGGCGGCGGCACGCCGAACCTGCCGAACAACAACCTGATCAAACCGGGCGTGGGCGACAACTTCGTCCAAGGCATCTTGCCCACGGGCTCGATCGAGTACCGCCGCATCGACGCACCCTCGAAGCTCTGGACCGGCTCCGTGCAGGGCACAGGTTCCTCGCTGAACAGCTCACTCACGAACGACCTGTTCCTGATGAGCCCGCAGCCCGACTTCATCTACGGCTGGGTGCCCGGCTCGCTGCCCTACAACGGGCAAGCCTTCCTCAACGGCAAGGCGTCGATGGGCAACACCGAATCGATCCGTCATCAGCGCACCTACGCGCATGAGCTGGGTCACAACTTCGGGCTCGGGCACAACGGTGAGAACAACGGCAACTTCGGCCTCGACGTCGAGCAACACCTGTGGCTCACCGAAGGTCTCGGCAAGCAGAAGGCCGACTCGCTCAACGACATCATGGTGGCCGGGCAGCTGACCAACACCGCGTGGGTCTCGCCGAACACGTTCAACTTCATCAAGGGGCAGCCCGAGTTCACGCCCTCGCCGGCGCCGACTCCCGGTGACGAGGATCCGCCCGTCGACCGCGTGCTGATCGGCGGCATCTGGAACCAGGAGACGGGCACGATCGCGCTCAACCCCGTGCTCGAAGTGCCGCGCACGACGCGCGGCAGCGAGCCGGCCGCGCTGGGCACGCGCGACTTGCTCGTGCGCGCCTACGCCGGCGAACGGCTGGTGCGCGAGTTTCCGCTGAGCGCGCGCAGCACCGGCGATGCCTGCGTCGACGAGACGCAGCACTCCGACAACGACGCGCACATCGAAGCCGACCCGAACGTGGGCTTCGCGGCGCTGATCCCGGCGCGTGGCCTCGACGGCGCGCGCTACGAGCGCCTCGAACTCGTGAGCCTGGGTGCGCAGGCGCAGCCCGTCACGCTCACGCGCAGTGCCCACGCGCCGGAAGTGCGCTTCCTCACGCCGCGCGCGAAGGAGCCGCTCGGTGCGCAGGTGGAGGTCAGCTGGGAAGCCAGTGATGCCGACGGCGACGAGCTCTTCAGCACGCTGCGCTTCATCCCCGACGGCGACGACCACATCGTGCCGCTCGTCGTGCACAGCACCGAGACCTCGCACCACGTCGACCTGTCGCGCTTGCCGGACTTTCGCGCGGGCGCCGGCTACTTCGAGTTGCTCGTCACCGACGGGTTGCGCACCACGCGCGCGCGCAGCGCCCCGCTCGAGGGCAGCGGCGCCTTCGCGGGCGCCGGCGGCAACCCGCCCTTCGTGGAGATCTACCATCCCGACGACGGCTTCCAGTTCCGCAAGGGCATGAACGTGATCCTGCACAGCTCGGGCTGGGACCTCGAAGACCACCGTCTCGACGGCATGAGCATCGAGTGGAATTCGGATGTCGACGGCGTGCTCGGTCACGGACGCCGCTTCACGTACACCGACTTGAGCGTGGGTCCGCACGTGATCACCGTCACCGCCACCGACTCCGGCGGACAGATGACCTCGCGCAGCAACGCGATCATGATCAACGACCGCGACCTCCCCGAAACCGAGCCCGTGTTCTGCGCCACCGACCTCGGCTTCGGCGGACCGGGCAGCGCGCAACTGAGCTTGTGCGGCGGCGATCTCACCTCGGGCGGCACCGCCGAACTGCTGCTCACCGACGCGCCGGCGCTCACGCCCGCCTTCTTCGTGGTGGGCCTCAACAACAGCCCGGTCTTCGTGAAGGGCGGCACCGTGGTGCCCTTCCCGTACACCTCGCTGCTCACGCGCATGACGGACGCCGCAGGTGAGATCTCGAACTCCGGGATCACGAGCCCCGGCATCCCACTCACGATCTACGTGCAGTACGCCATCGTGGATGGAAGCCAGCCCGCGGGCTTCGGCTTCTCGAACGCGCTCGAAGTGGAGTTCTGAGCACGCAGCTCAGCGCGCGGGGCCGGCCTGAGCGTCACAGCGCGGAGAGCGGGGTATAGTCACCGGGAGCGCCCCCTTGCGCTGTCGACCCACCACCCGCCGTGCCACGCCGTGTCCGCGCCTCTCCTCACGCCACCGTTGCAGCCTTGAGTCCCTCGTCCGAACCTGTGAACGGGAACGGCTCGAGCGATTCGCAGCCGTCGCAAACCGAGCTCCAAGAGCTCGTGCCGCAGCTGTATGAGGCGTTGCACGAGATCGCGGCGGCGCAGCTCTCGCGCGAGCGCGCGGGCCACACCTTGCAGGCCACGGCCTTGGCCCACGAGGCTTACCTGCGCTTGAGCACGCAGCATCAACCGCCCACCCACAGTCGCGAGCACTTGCTGGCGGCGGCTTCGGTGGTGATGCGTCGCGTGCTCGTGGATCACGCACGCGGCCGCGGCGCCAAGAAGCGCGGCGGCGACCGTTTGCGGGTGGAGTTCCACGAACCGTCGGCCGGCCTCAACCATGATGTCGACGTGTTGGATCTGCACGAGGCGCTCGAGAACCTCGAGAGCCTGAACCATCGCCAGGCGCGCGTGGTCGAGCTGCGGTACTACGGTGGCTTGAGTGGCGACGAGGTCGCGCGCGTGCTGGGCGTGTCGCCGCGCACCGTCGACAACGACTGGCGCGTGGCCCGCGCCTGGCTCGCCGCACGGCTCGACGGCGGATGAGATGAGCTCCGGCGGCCTCAGCGCGCGTCACGAGCGAGTCGGCCAGATCTTCCTCGGCGCCGCGGAGCTCGAGGGCGAGGCGCGCGAGCGCTTCTTGCAAGAAGCCTGTGCCGACGACGCCACCCTGCGCGCCGACGTCGAGCTCATGCTGCGCCACGACGACCCCACCGCCCTAGAGGGCGCGCGTCACCGGCGCGGCGTGCCGTCGGCGGCCTCGCTGCTCACCCCCCCCGACGACAGCACACCCAACGAACACGTGGACGGCTTCGAGCTGCTGGAAGTGCTCGGCCACGGCAGCATGGGTGTGGTGTACCTCGCGCGTCAGCAGCATCCCGAGCGCGAGGTCGCGCTGAAGCTCTTGCACCCGAGCTTGCTGGGCAGCAGCGCGGCGAAACGCTTCACGCGCGAGGTCCAGTTCCTCGCGAAGCTGTCGCACCCGGGCATCGCGCAGATCTACGGCTCGGGCATGCACGCGAGCGAAACCGGCGAACGCCCGTACCTCGTGATGGAACACATCCGTGGGCTGCCGCTCACCGACTACGCGCGCGAAGCGCGGCTCGACACCGTGGAACGCCTGCAGCTCGTGCGACGCGTGTGTGCAGCGGTGCAACACGCGCACGAACGCGGCGTGGTGCATCGCGACCTCAAGCCCGCGAACATCTTGGTCACCGAGTCGGGTCAACCCAAGTTGGTGGACTTCGGTGCGGCCGGCGCCATGGACATCTCGCGCCAGACACGCACGATGCTCACCGCCACCGGCGAGTGGATCGGCACGGTGGCGTACATGAGTCCGGAGCAGTGGGACGCGTCGCGGCACGGTGTCGACGAACGCGCCGACGTGTACGCGTTGGGCGTGATGCTCTACGAGCTGCTCTCGGGCAAGCAGCCGCACGACCTGGGCACGCGTTCGCTGCCCGAGGCGCTCAAACTGCTGCAGGAGAAGGAGCCCGAGCCGCTCTCGCGCATCGACCGACGCCTGGCCGGCGACATCGAGACCCTGGTGAACACCGCCATGGCCCGCGACCGGCGCAAGCGGTACGCGTCGGCGCGCGAACTCGCGCTCGACCTGCAGCGCTATCTCGAGGCCAAGCCACTCTCTGCGCGCCCGCCCGGCTTCGCGCAGGTGCTCGGTCAACGCATCCGTCGTCATCCGGTGTTCAGCGCGGTGCTCGCCAGCATGTTGATCGGCATCACGGCGTTCGCCTTCGTGCAGCGCGCCCACAGTGACGAGATCGCCAAAGAGCTGCAGCACACACGCCAGGTGTCGGAGTTCGTGGCGCGCTTCATCAAGTCGCAGCCCGACCAATACTTCGCCAGCGAGGAAACGGTGCAGCAGATGCTCGAGCGCGCCGAGGAGTTCGTCACGGAAGCGGCGGTGTCGCCGGTGGTCGAGGGCGGCTTCCGCGTGCTCGTGGGGAACGCCTACCGCATGCACGCGCCGACCAAGCTCGACGACGCGGAGCAGCACATCGCGCGCGGCGTGGAGCTGCTGGTGCAGGCGCACGGCGAACGCGACCGACGCAGCCTGCAGGCGCTGCTCGACCTGGTCACCTTGCAGATCGAACGCATGCGCTTCGAAGAAGCCGAGCAGCAACTCGCGCTGCTGGAGGCACGGCTCGTGGGCGCACCCGACGCTGCGGGCCTGCGCCTGCGTGCGGTGCATCGGCGCGGCATGCTCGCTGAACGTCGCGGAGACACGGTGGCCATGCGCGCGGCCTACGAACGCGTGGCTCGGATCGGGCCGAGTGTCCTGCCGCTCGACGACCGGGCTTTGCGCGACGCCATCCTGCGACTCGCAGAGCTCGACCTCGATCAGGACGGCCTGCAACGGGCCACAGAGTACGTGGCGCGTTGCGAAGCCGAGCTCGGCGAGGCACACCCCGTCACCCTGGGCACGCGCCTGGCTTGGGCCAACGTGCTGCGCGGACGCGGCCAACGCACCGGCGACACCAGCCTGCTCCACGAGTCGCTGGCCCTGATCGAAGAGAACGCGCGCATGACGGACGCCCAGCTCGGCGCCTGCGCGCCGCGCGCCATCGAAGCCTGGATCGAAGTCGTGTCGCTGCACGCCGACCTGGGCGCCCTCGACCTGGCCGAGAGCGTGATGCGCGACCAGTTCGAGCGCTGCCCGAGCACGCCCGAGCGCACGCGCATCAGCGCCATGCGGCACTGGACCCTCGGCAACTTGCTGCTGAGGCAGATGCTCGTGACCGAGGCGCACGAGGAGCTCGCTGCGGCCTACGCGCACTTGCCCGAGAACCCGGCCGACGACCCGCGCCTGCACGTGATCATCATCCTCGACATGGCACAGACCCTGCGCTCCACCGACCGCATCGACGCCGCCATCGAGCACCTGCGCGAGGCCCACGAGCTCACCACGCGCCTCATGGGCGAGGGACATCGCTACACGCAGCGCGTGTCTCGCCGACTCGAACGCTACGAAGCCGTGCTGGCCGGAGCCGTCGTCGAACCCAGCGACGCGACCTTGGAAGACCCCGAGCAGCTGAGCGCGAACGCGGACTCCGACAGCTGAGCGCGCGCTCGCCGCGCCTGCGCACGCCCACGAAGTGCCCCCGCAGCTCTCGATCTTCCCCCCGGGCTTGCTAGCCTTGGGCGCATGATGGCCAGCGCCTTCTCCGCCACCGCTCTGCTCGCCGCGGTGTGGGCTTTCCTCGCCGACGTCGACACCGGCTTGATGAGCACGCTGCGCAAGCTCTGCGTGTCGCCCGGAGCGCTGGTGCAACGCCAACTCGCCAAACGCGAGCACGTGTTCCGCGAACCCTTGCGACTGTTCGTGTTCGCGAACTTGGTGTTCTTCCTGATCGCGCCGAACGTGGGCCTGTTCACCTTCTCGCTCGACTCGCTCGAGGCGTCCAACAACGCCTACCCGGAGTTCACCACGCAGCAGCAGATCCAGCTCGAGATCAACCGCGAGATCTACGAAGAGCGCTTCAACAACCACCTCACCTTCCGGCAACCGACCTTCGCCTTGCTGCTCGTGCCGATGCTGGCGCTACTGGCGAAGCTGCTCGACTGGCGCAGGCCCTACGGCGTGCACGTGATGTTCGCGCTCTACGCCGTGAGTTGGATCCTGTTGAGTTGGCCGCTGATGTTGTGGTGCGTCGACACACTCACGCGCGTGTTCGAGTGGCACGACCCGGAGGTCGCTGGCCTGTCGAAACTCGTGCTGCTCGTCGGCGGCACGCTGCAGTGGTTCGTGCGCGCACAGTCCGGCGGCTACGCCAGAAAGCTCGGCCCCGCGCTGCTGCAAGGCGTGTTGCTCACGGCGAGCTGGGTGGCTGTGATGACCGCCTTCGCGCAGGTGATTTTTTGGCTGACGTACCTTCTGCTGCCCGGCAACTGAACGCCGCCGCACAACACCACGCCGTGCTCAGGGGATGTGCGCTCGCAGCGCGTTGCTGAGCGAGACGTTCTGCGCAGCGGCGAAGTCCTGGATCGCGAACTGCATGTCGAAGATCAGTCCCGCGAGGCCACTCGGGAAGCTGGCGAAGGCCAAGCTCCGGCTGCCCGACGCGTTGGTCGTGAAGGCTTTGATCAACGTCGCGGGGAACGGCACGAGCGTGCCGCCCTTGAAGGCGATCGGGTCGCTCGCGAGGGACGCGAACAGCAACGTCGGCGCGGATGCCGCCGCCAAGCTGAGCTCCACCGCGCCCGCCGACGCCGGTTGCAAGCTGCCCGTGCCCTGCAGCAGCGGCGCCTGGTCGGTGCCGTTCCAGAGCCCATGGCCGAGGTGCTCCCAAGGAGACGGCGGCACCGCGCAGCCGGCCCAGCGCGCGACGTAACTGTCGCCACTGCCAGGCACGCTGAGGAACGCGCCGCCGGCGTAGAGCGCGGCGTCTGCGCCGGTCGCGTCGTCGCTGGCGAGCAGCGCGTGCACGTCGTCGGAGGCGCCGTCGCCGAGGCTCGACCAGAGGCCGTCCCAGCGCGCCACGTGCGGCGCGGACTGCATGCCCGCCATGTTGAACGTGCCGCCGACGAAGAGCGCCGGTCCGCTCCCGTCGTCGTGAACGGCGAGCGCGGTGCCCGACGCGTGGAATCCCGGTCCGAAGGTGAGGCCGTCACCGAGCGCGGCCCAACGCACGCCGTTCCACTTGGCAATGCCGACGGCCTCTGCACCGTCGATCTCATCGAAGCTTCCCGCGAGATAGAGCTCGGGCCCGAAACCCTCGCCGTCGTCGAAGACCGCCAACGCGAAGCCTGACTGCGAGATGAGCGAGCCGACTTCTCCGACCTCGCCCACCGCCGACCACCCCCCCACACCGTTCCAGCGCGCGATGCGCTGAGCTGGGACGCCGAGGCCGGCCTTCAGGAACTGACCTGTGACGTACAGCACCGGTCCGTCGCCGCGCCCGTCGTCGTAGGCTGCCATGTCGAGCACGCTGGGGACGGCGCCGTTGTTGTCGAACACGCCGCCGCCGACATCGCGCCATGAGTTTCCGGTCCAGCGTGCGACATGCCGCGCCGGCGCTTTGAAGTAGCCGCCCGCGAACAGCTCCGGCCCGTTGCCGAGGTCGAGCACACGCAAGCAGTGCACCTCGTCGTCGAGGGGTGCGCCGGGCAATGCTGCCCACTGCGAGCCGTCCCAGCGCGCGATGTGTGCAGCGGGCATCCCGTCGGCGAGCGTGAAGCGGCCGCCGGCGTAGAGCGCGCTGCCGCTGCCATCGTCGAACACCGCGAGGGCGCGCACGGTGCCCGGGAATCCGAAGTAGGCAAGACCGGTGCCCAGCGGCTGCCACACGCCGTCGACGAAACGCGCGATGCCGCGCAGCGAGGTGTCGCCGTACTGGTTGAACTCGCCGCCGGCGAAGAGCACGGGACCACCGCCGTCGTCGAACTCGGCGAGCGCGCGCACGCGGTCGTCGAGGTTGAGCGGACCGAGTCGCTCGTAACCGTCGGGGCCCCACGCCGTGACGTGAAAGGCGTCCACGCCGCCGGCCACCTCGAAGTCGCCAGCGAGGAACAACTTCTCGCCGGAGCCGTCGTCATGCGGGAGCAGCGCGAAGCCCTTGGGGCTGCCGGCGTACAGTCCGCCGCCGAGGCTGGCCGCGGGCGAGGCCCAACTCGAGCCGTCCCAGTTCGCGAGTCGACCCGCGGCGCTGCCGCCGGCGCTGGTGAGCGAACCGGTGACCCACAGTCGGCCCTGGTACACGGCGAAGTCGGCGGCCACGAGGTTGTCGAGCGTCTGCAGACCGCCGAGGGAGAGTCCGGTGCCGAGCTTCGAGTAGCCTCCGCCGCCGAAACCGTTCCACTTGGCGACGCTGCGCACTTCGCCGGCGCCTTGGATCTCTCTGAAGTTGCCGCCCACGTAGAGCGCGTCGCCGCCGCCGTCGTCGTAGATCTCGAGACACGCTCCGACGCCGAGTGACGACGCGGCGCCGAGGCCCGGGCCGAGGTTCGACCAAGCGCTGCCGTCCCACCGCGCGATGCTGCGCGCCGACGACCCGCCCGCGACCGTGAAGTGCCCGGTGGCGTAGAGCTTCGAGCCCGAGCCGTCGTCGAAGCCACGCAGGGCGCGCACTTGCGGCTGAGCGCTGGTGGCGAAGTCGAAGTCGACGCCGCCAGCGAGGCTCGACCACGTGCTGCCGTCCCAGCGCGCGATGCCCGACGCGGCCTGGCCGCCGGCGGTCACGAGCACGCCGCCCGCGAAGAGCGCGGGGCCGCTGCCGTCGTCGAAGACCTCGAGCGCGTAGACCGATCCGAGGATGCCGGTGCCGAGCGCGCTCCAGTTCGCGCCGTCCCAGCGCGCGAGTCCGCCGGTGGACAGGCCATCCGCGGTCTGGAACTCGCCGCCCACATAGAGGGCGTCGCCGCCGCCGTCATCGAACACGGCGAGCGCGTGCACTTGCACGTCGAAGCTCGAGTCGAGTGCACCGCCGACGTTGTCCCACGCCGCGCCGTCCCAGCGCGCGAGCCCGCCCGCGTCGCTCAGTCCCGACGTGGATTCGAATCTGCCGCCCACGTAGAGCTGCTCGCCGCTGCCGAGACCATCGTCGAAGGTGGCAAAGGCGAAGCCAGGTCGGTCGAGACCTGCGATGCCGCCGAAGGTGGGTTGCCACTCGGGATCACAAAGCTGCGCGGCCGCGGCGCTCGTGAGCACAAGCCCCGCGAGCAAAACGCACATCGTCAGCCCAACTCGTCGGAGGTTGCGCACGACGCTCTCCCGCGCGCCCGCTCCCCAGCAACCGCGCGGCGCACGCTCGCGCCCTCCGCTCAATCGCAACGGGCGCGCGGCACCTCGAAACACGGTGAGTGTCCAGACGACGCCCTCGCGAGGATACAGCGACCCTGTGAACTCGCAAGCTCGCGCGACTGCGAAGCTGAACCTCCGGCCGACGTTGCGATTGTTGCCGAGGAGCTGAGCCCTTGCCCAGCGATGTCGGACAGCGCGAGCGCTGAGGCTTCGTGCGACATCATGAGGTTTGCATCACGCGAGGCTCCACCATCCGACGAGCATGATGACGGCGGTCAGGTCGTTGAGAAACGGCACACCGGGCTGCATTCAGAGCCCTTGGAGCACGCATTCCCCGTTCGTGTGCTCGCGACGCGACGACTCGACAACGAGCATCTGGCTCCACATCGCCGCCCTTCAGCTCGCAATCGTACTCTGGTAGGCCAGTGCCGCCACTCCACGCGAAGGCCCGAGCGTGAGCACCCTCTCCTCGGCCGTCCCCACCAACCGCACCCGGAGGGCGCGCCGTGAGCGAAGGCTGCCGGAATCGAAGCAGGGTTCGCCGCCGCGTGGCATGCTCGGAACAGCGCGGGCCAAGGCTCGCGCGGGATCTTCCCCACGTGGAGCAGTGCGATGCATCGCCCTCGATCTCTCGATCTGTGTCTCACCCTGTTCGCACTCACTTGGCTTGTTGCCCCTGCACGTTCGCAGGAGAGCGCCGCACTCTTCGACGCGCCGGTTGTGGTGACCGACCCCTTGAGTCGCTTCGACCTGGTGCTCGACCTCGATGCCGACGGCTACGCCGATGCTGTCGAGTGGTGGTGGAGCTCCGCCGACAGCTCCGAGAGCGTGCGAGTGAGCGGCTGGCTCAACGATCAGTCGGGCAAGTTGACCAAGACGTGGACGAGCATGCTCGCCATGCCCGAACCCGACCTCGCGTTCGTGGGCGGCTCCGGTGTCGGCAACTTCGACGGCGATGCGCGCGACGACTTCGCACTGACCTTCGGCAAGCACGTGTTCGTGTTCTCGTCGAACGGATCGGCGCCACCGACGCAGCTCCTCGGGCTCACGAGACCTGACACGATCCAATCCACGCTCGTGGCCGACTTCGATCTCGACGGGCTCAGCGACATCGCGATCAACACGCACAAGACCGTTGAGCTGCACTTCAACCCAAGCGGCGGCTCGGGTTTCGCCCTGGCCGGAAGCTTCGGCATCGACGGCGAGAACAAGCTCTGGCTCAGTGAAGTGAATGGCGACGACGCGCCCGACCTGATGAACGTGGACGGCCCGCAAGTTGTCTTCCACGAGATCGTCAACGGGCAACGCGTGAGCCAGTTCGCGCTCGACCACGAGCTCGGCGGCGACTCGAACCTCGCGCCGCTCCTGGGCGACATCGATGGCGACGGTGACGACGACGTCGTCGCCTTCCGCGAAGGCTTGTACCGTGTGTTCCGGCGCAGCGGGCCCACGACCTTCAACTCCGAACTCGTGCGCGCGGGCGGCCCCGCCACGATGCTCGCCGACGTGGACGGCGACGGCGACCTCGACGGCGCCTGCTGTGCCGGCGGCGGAGGGGGTGATCCCGGCGCCTTGAAGCAGTCGGCGATGTTCGAGATCTCACTCAACGACGGCACGGGGAACTTCGCCCCGGGCTACGGCATCGTCTCGCTGGGCACCACCTCCCTGGGCATCGCGGGTGTCGCCGACCTCGATCACGACGGCGACACGGATCTCATCGCCGGCCGCACCGTGTACTACGCCTCCGAGAACGGGCTCGGCACACCGCGCCACGTCGAACTCAATCACCAACTGTTCTATGCGCACGACGTGGTCGACCCGGATGGCGACGGCGACACCGACCTGAACTTCGGCGAAGTGACGTACCTCGCGAACCAGGGTGAAGGCGCTTTCACTTCGAGGTCGACCGACATCGCGACCCCGCCCGTAGGCGTCAAGTGGCGCGGCCCCGGCTACCCCGGCGACTTCGATGGCGATGGCGACGTCGACCTGTTGCTCAGCAAGTGGACCGGCCAGTTCACGTTCCCGGTGTTCCTCGGCATGCGCCTGCTGGTCAACAACGGCGCGGGCATGCTCTTCGACGCGGGGGACGCAGCCGCGCCCGAGGTCTTCATGAACGTGAGCGGGCTCACCGACTGGGACGACAACCCCGACGACTCGGTGATCGCGGATGTCGACGGTGACGGCGACGTCGACCTGATCTGTCGCTCGCTCGAACTCATGACGAGCCGCGTCTTCCTCAACGACGGCGCCGGCTTCTTCGTCGAAGGCGTGGAGTTCCCGCTGGCTGCCGTGCGTCACGTGGCCGACCTGAACGGTGATGCGCACCCCGACCTCGTGGTGTCTTCCACGCAACTCGGTGTGCGCTTCGGCCGCGGCGGCGGGGAGTTCAGCGCCGTGACCTGGCTGCCCGCCAGCCAAACAGAGTTCGAAGACCTCACCGACTGCGGTGACCTCGACAGTGACGGCGATGTCGACATCGCGCTCGTCGACTCCGCCTCGAACACGATCACGCTGCACCACAACAACGGCGCGGGCAACTTCACCACCGACACAACCAGCCTCGCCGCGTACACCACGGACGACACGTCCCCCTCGCTGCGCCGCGCCTTGATCTTGGATGTGGATCTCGACGGCCGCAACGACCTGCTGGTCACGTCGCCGACCGACGCGAGCCCGGCCAGCTACATCTTCCGCCAGCTCCCCGACGGAACGCTCGACGCGCCGCTGATCCAAGTCGTGCGGCCGACGGCCTTCGGCGATGTCGACGGAGACGGCGACCTCGACCTGCTCTCCGATCGATTCAGCTTCAACGAACTGTTGCCGACGCTCCCCTCGCGCGTGATCGACAACCGCGCGTTCGAGAACCCCGACTCGGGTCGCGTGCTGCAGTTCGGCAGCTCGAAGCCCGGCACCGCAGGGCAAGCGCCGTTGCTCGGCGCCAGCGGGCCGCTTCGCGTGGGTGACGTCGTGACGATTCACCTCACGGGAGTGCAGGCGGGCCAGCTCGGCGTCGTGAGTGTCGGCCTCAACCAGACCGACTTGCCCAACACGCCCTGGTTCAACGTGACCGCTTACACCTGGCCGTGGCTCGCCTTCAAGCTGCTGCCAGCGCCGGGTTCAGGCCAGCTCCCCGGTGACGCGGGGCTGCAGCTCTCCTACGTGGTCGATCCGAGCTTCCCCGCCGTGGGACCGATCTACCTTCAAGCGATCTTCGACGACCCCGAAGCGATCGCAGGACGCACGTACTCGAACGGACTCATGCTCGAGCACGAGTGAGCGCGCGCGGAGCAACGTGCTCGCCCGACGCTACACCCCGACTGCCGCCGCGCTCCACGCCGACTGCCGCCGCGTTACGCCCCGACCGCCGCCGCGCTCCACATCCCCGCCGTGTAGCTCGCGATCTTTCCTTCGATCGCCGACACGCTGACTTGCTCGGTGGTTTCCGACACGCCGGGGCCGCAGCCGATGCACGCGCCGCAGCCCGGGTTGATGATCGTGACGCCGGCGGCCTTGAAGGTGTCGAGCCAGCCGCGCTCTTCGGCGACGCGTTGCGTGGCCTCGCTGCCGAACTGGATGAAGAACTCCACGCCGTCGGCGACTTTCTTGCCCGCGGCGACGGCTTCGCTCATCACGCGCGCGTACATCTCGAAGTCGTCGACCTTGCTGGCGGTGCACGAACCGCCGTAGGCGATGTCGATGAACACATCGCCGAGATCGTCGACGATGGCTGCGTTCGTCGGGTCGCTCGGGATGCCCTTGTTGGGGTCACCGGGGTGCGCCACCAGCGGCCACTGCGTGGCCAGGCAGAGGACTCGACGGCTGCGGTTGCTTGCTCGTCGAGCAACACTCACCATTCAAGACTCGATGCAACCAGCAATCCAACAAGCAAAGGGTCATTCAATCAAAGAGGAGCAGCTGGTTCTCGTGGCTGCCGGAGCGAACAGAAATCCACTGCGCCAACTCCGCAGCACGAAATCCGGATCGACTAAGGCGCTTTCCACGCCCGGGATTAGCAATCCCGACACAAACCCCAGCCAGCATTAGAGCTCGAGTGCATTCGATTACGTTCTTGTCTATGTGCTCGATGTCACCATTAAAGTTTACCGGATGACCACGAGACATCAGTGTAAAGCGATGCCCATCATCGTCTTTGCAGATATAGTCACCGAAAACTTTTGCATAGCGCGAACTCGGCGAGTCCACAGCACGCCACGCGGGCGAGAGCTCCAACTCGGGCATCTCCAAGAGCCCCCGATACTCGACGTCGGAGGACGACACACTTGCGAGGAATAGCGGCTTTGAATACCCCCACTTATGGAGCATCGCGACACCAGCCGAACCACCTGACACCTTCCCCGTCGCACCGATTACTACCCAGTAATCCACTGACCGATGAGCTAGTGGCTGAATGAGATGTGAGCGTTGCAATAGCTGCACGCGAGATGCATCACGATCGAGCCCTACAACCGAAGCAGCTCTATCAGCCAAACCCTCGCAGGTGGCCGCACCAATTGCTCCAAGCCCAACAACAACTACACCAGCCTGAGCCAATCGACAATCATATATTGCAAGTCGGTTTTCGATCTCACGCAGGCTCGCCTCGGCGATTGCTCGAGCTTCATACCTCCGCTTCCATCGAGTTCTCGCTGGAGCGAGGAAAGAGGAATCTTTGGAGATACCCCCTTCGGCGCGCATTCGCCTGAATGAATCAAGCATCTCTACACCGCTAGTCGTTTGCTCAATCACAACAACCCTAGCGCGAATGCCAGCATTCTTGACCGACTGCCCCAGGATCCCTCCATCATCAAGCACAATCAAGCAATCGACATCAGATCCCTCATGCACCCGTACAGCACCTTCATCAACCACATCTCGAGCTACGGACTGTAAGGCATCGCCTGTCGGCATTCTCGCCATGGACGCAGCATAGTCATCCGGTTGATCAATAACTGTGCAGCCCCAGCGCCGCAGGACCTGAACCACAAAGGGGTGCGCCGAGTACGGTTTTGTTCCGAGCACACAACGACTTGGCTCCAATCCCAGTTTCAGCAATGCTGCGACAAGCGGAAGCTGCGACGCGAGACAGTGCTGCATCCCCACGAGCACGCAACGCTTTAATGAGACTTTTGAATAGGTCGCTAGCACCTGCCCCAGCATGGGCATGCGGTAGGCATCTAGAAGTGCGCGTTCGGCAACCTCGGCAAGAGCAGGATTCGCGAGCGTTCGCTGAGCCCAGCACTCTCGCTGCAAGACGACTGACGGGTAGTCAGGCTTCATTGACAGACTTTTCATCAGCATCCTCACTCGGAGAAATGCCTATCCCGTAATTCTTGCCGAGCTCGCAGTAAAGGGAAGCCAACTCAGCCAAATACTCCTGCAGCTTGCGAGCGTCTCCAACAATCGATTCAATTGGAAGCGCAGGCTCACTCGCGAAGTCAATCGTCAAGCACACTGGGCAACCACGGCGCGAGCTGCGTGAAGTCCAGTTCTTGTCCGGCACACCAAGAATGGCGACGATGCCGATCATGCGCTCCTCGAACCATCTAGCTACCTTTTCATCACCTTCAAGTCGGTAGTATAGAATCTCCTCACCCGCTTTTCCAAGACAGCGTACAGCAACGGGCTCCTGAGGATCGTCAAAAGGATCCTCATCATCTGCACCCTGAAAAACGAACCAACGCCGGGTAGGAAGCGGAAACGCTGGCTGCAGAAACTGCCTAAGTCGAAAGTCTCCCTCGCGCTCTAGAGGCTCAATGTAGGTTCGAGCATTCAGTGATTTAGAAACACCCCAAACCGTTGCACTACAGGCGTACCTATCGATTGAAACGGCGGCGTACGCGATTTTCTGCAGCAAAGCCCGCCAGTACATTCCAAATACGTTTGATGCTTCGGAGGAATCTTCTGAACCTGAAGCATCTTGGAGGTACGCCCGAAACCCTTTCAAGAATGCGCTTGAAGGTGATAGCTCGCCCGCAATCTCTTCAAACAGCGTTTCAACCGAGCGCCTTGCAATGGGCGACCGGCGAATCCCAGCGAACAGGACTTCACCCGCTCGGGTAGAGCGGCTCGCTGCGAGATGCGCCTCGGCCTGAACGGCAATCACGCAGTTACGCTTGAGATCTATCAGAGGCACGCCACTGAATGACCTCTCAGCGAGGACCTTGTCAGTGACGACCACAGCGTCGTACTCAGAAGTCACCTGACTGACGGGGCGGAGTTGAGGTTTCGACTCATCACTAAAGGCAAGAAGCGCAAAGTCGCCCGCGACACATGCCTTCACTCTCTCAGTTGAGAGCCTCTCAATCGAAAGCGCCTGGCGCTCGCCCGGGGATGCCGCTGAGTCACCCCCCTTCACATTCGGAGGGTGAGAGTCAAGCTTAAGCACTGCAAAATCTACATAGTGAGGTCCGAACTTGCGATAACAGACCTCCTCGACAGTGAACCCGATCAAATCATCTGCTTGATCGGGGAATCGCACTTTGAGGTCGCGGTTAATTGCGTTTCCAAGTGCAAACAGGTGACCTGGTGCAACAACCCGATGAGCTCCCTGATCACGCCCACCTCCCAACCGAGCGAGCCAGCAGTGACAAATTCGCCGCCCACCATCAACAACAGTGCCCTCTGCTGTGACTTCAACTAACTCGGCAAGCGAATAGGAAATATTATCCACCGGTAACCTGCCACTGTGCTCGAATCCTCACTGCCCCCGTTCCTCCGCACTTAATGATCCACTTCATTCCGGTTTCACACGAAAGCTCCGCACCGAGTTCAACTTCAAGTGAAGTCGGACGAATGCCACTTGCATGCCCCACTGCGGCCGAACCGATTCTATGCACCAAACCCGCCAAGACTTGACCGATCTCTCCAAGTCGTTCGGGATTAAGTGAAGCCGCTCCGCTTTCAGCAGTTGCAACCCGCCCATCGGGGCTGGCTTGCTCGATCAGAACGTCGACACCGTCGATGCACATTGACACGTACTGCATCCCATCCTCCGTTAAACGTCCCCGTCCTTGCCCCTCCAGGTTTGAGCCAGCGCAGGATAGCAGACCATTTGAGGAGGGGACCTAAAGCCACTCAGCGCCCCTCGATTACCTGACGACCGCCGCCGCGCTCCACATCCCCGCCGTGTAGCTCGCGATCTTTCCCTCGATCGCTGACGCCGCCACCGTGAGCGGCGACGCGAGATACAGCTTGCCCGGCCCCGAACGCCCTTGGAAGTTGCGGTTGATCGCCGACACGCTGACTTGCTCAGTGGTCTCCGACACGCCCGGCCCGCAGCCGATGCACGCGCCGCAGCCCGGGTTGATGATCGTGACGCCGGCGGCCTTGAAGGTGTCGAGCCAGCCGCGCTCTTCGGCCACGGCTTGCGTGGCCTTGCTGCCGAACTGGATGAAGAACTCCACGCCGTCGGCGACCTTCTTGCCCGCGGCGACGGCTTCGCTCATCACGCGCGCGTACATCTCGAAGTCGTCGACCTTGCCGGCGGTGCAGGAGCCGCCGTAGGCGATGTCGATGGCCACGTCGCCGAGCTCGTGCACGAAGGCGCCGTTGGTCGGGTCGCTGGGGATGCCGGCGTTCGGGTCACCGGGGTGCGCCACCATCGGGCGCAGCGTGGACAAGTCGATCGTGTGGACGCCGCCGTCGTAGACCGCGCCTTCGTCGGGGGCGACGAGCGCGGCCATGAGCTCGGCCTTGCTGCGCGCGTCGCTACGGTTGGCGAGGATCCAGTCGACGAGCGCTTCGTCGCCCTCGCAGATGCCCGACTTGGCCGTGCACTCGGTGGCCATGTTGGCGAGCGTGGCGCGTTCGTCGAGCGACAGCTTCGCGAGGCCGGGGCCGCCGAACTCCATCATGCGATCGAGCGTGACCTCGTGCTTCGCGTACTTCTCGAGGATGTGCAGCATCACGTCTTTCGCCGAACAGTCGGCGGGCAACTCGCCCACCAGCTCGAAGCGCACGCTCTCGGCCACTTGCACGAAGGTGCTGCCCGACGCGATCAAGGACGCGTACTCGGTGGCCCCCACGCCGTAGGTCAGCGCGTTGTTGCCGCCGCCCATGCAGGTGTGACTGTCGGTGGCTTGGATGAAGTCGCCCGGATCCACGAAGTCGCGGCGCGCGACCTCGTGACAGATGCCGGGGCTGATGCCGTCGCGGCTCTGGTAGTCGCGCACCCCAGTGTGCTGCATGAACTCGGTCTGCAGCTCGCGCAGCGTGCCGATCTTGTCGGCGAAGGGCATGAAGCGCTTCACGCCGTCGGCATACAGCAGGTGGTCTTCGAAGACGGCGAACTTGCTCGCGTCGGGCAACGTGTAGTCGTTCCCGTACTCGCGACGTAGGAACTCGTGCACTTGCGCGGTCGTGAACTCGTGGCTGTAGCCGCCGTCGACCTTGGCCATGAGCGCGTCGCCGGGCTTCACGTAGTCGCCCTCGCCGATCATGTGCGCGGCGATCATCTTCTCGCCCATCGTCATCGGGCGCTTCGGCGTGCCGGGCGCGGGCACACTGATCTCGCCGGCCTTGAGCGCCTTCGCGAACGGGAACAAGCCGCCCATCTCCAACATGATCTTGGTGACGGGGTCGTAGCGCCCGGTGAACTCGTCGATCTCGATCGACTCACCGGCCTGCAAGCGCGCGAGCTGCGCGTGGTCGCCCATGAGCTGCCCGAGGTTGATGTTGTTGCGCTCGTGGATCGGCGCGAAGGACGCCGCGAACACGTATTTGATGCCGCTGAACTTCTCGCACTGCGGCGCCGTCTCGCGCGAGCTGCCGGTGCCTTTGCGGTAACCGCTCACGATGGCTTCGAAGTTGCCGTCCATGAGGCCGCGCTCGGGGATCACGCGTTCGCCGTCTTTGAGCAAGCCGGCGTAGGCGTTGAGCGCGATGTCTTCGGGGCGGTGACTGAAGCACACCCAGGCCGGGGTCATCACGTCGGTGTTGATGTCGTCGAGCAGGTCGTCGACCGAGAGGTCTTCCATGCGCAGGTTCAGCTCGCCGCGCACTTGCTTGGCGATCAGGTCGAGGTCCTTGGTGAGGAACAAGACGCGCTTGGTCGGGTCGAGCTGGATCGTGCGAGCGGCCATGGTGAACTCCCGGGTCGTGTGCAGGTGCGCGCCTCGATGCTCGGCGGCGCGTGCCGTGGTCACGCGCGGTGAACACGCGCGAGGTGCTGCCCTGACATGCCAGCGGGCCGCGCCCTCTTCGCAGAGAGCGCGGCCCGCTGTGAAGCGAGCGCGCTCAGAGGCGCTCGATGATCATCGCGATGCCTTGCCCGCCGCCGATGCAGGCGGAGGCGACACCGAACTGGCCGTCGCGCTTCTCGAGCGAGTGCGCCAGCGTGAGCAGCAAGCGCGTGCCCGTGGCACCCAGCGGGTGACCCAAGGCGATGGCGCCGCCATTCACGTTGCACTTGTCGCGGTCGAGTTCGAGCTCGCGCTCCACCGCCAGGTACTGCGCGCTGAAGGCTTCGTTGATCTCGAACAGGTCGATGTCGTCGATGGACATGCCGGCCTTGGCGAGCGCGTTGCGGATCGCCGGCGCCGGGCCGATGCCCATCTCGCTCGGGTCCACGCCCACCGTGTCCCAGGACACGATGCGCGCCTTGGGCTTCCAGCCGTTGATCTCGGCGGCGCCCGCGGTGGTGAGCATGATGGCGGCCGCGCCGTCCACGATGCCCGACGCGTTGCCGGCCGTGACCGTGCCGTCCTTGCCGAAGGCCGCGCGCAGCTTGCCGAGACCTTCGAGCGTGGTGTCGGGCTTGATGTGATCGTCGGTGTCGACGACGCCCACGACCTTCTCGCGCTTCACGATCTCGACCGGCGCGATCTCGTCGGCGAAGGTGCCGTTCTTCACGGCCTCGGCGCCGAGCTGGTGACTGCGCAACGCGTACTCATCCTGCGCCTCACGCGAGATCTCGTAGCGCTTGCCGAGCTTCTCGGCCGTCTGCGCCATGAACAGTCCGCAGATCGGATCGCGCAGCGAGCTCATCAACTGGTCTTCGAGCTTCCACTCCTGACCGAAGCGGTAGCCGGCGCGCGCGTTCCAAAGGATGTGCGGGCTCTGACTCATCGACTCGGTGCCGCCGGCCAACACGGTCTTGGCTTCGTCGCACTTGATGAGGTGCGCCGCGGAAATCACCGACTGGATGCCCGAGCCGCACAAGCGGTTCACGGTGAGCGCGGGCTTCTCGATCGGGATGCCAGCCTTGAGCTGGATGTTGCGCGCGCCGTAGAGCGCGTCGGGCGAACTGTAGAGCACGTTGCCGAAGACCGTGTGGTCGACGAGTTCCACCGGCACACCGGTGCGCTCCATGGCGGCCTTGGCAGCGTGCGCGCCGAGGTCGAGAGCCGAGAAGCCGGCGAGCTTCCCGTAGCCGGGCGTGCCGTTGTACTCGGCCATGGGCGTACGCGCCCCGCCGAGGATGACGAGATCGTGCTCACTCATCGCTTGGTTCCTGAACTGGGTGGTGGAGAGTCGTTGCGCCGCAGCGTTGCGGGGCGGCGCGTGTGATTAGCGTGGATTACTTGCCGCTGAACTCGGCGCGACGCTTCTCGAGGAAGGCGTTCATGCCTTCCTTCACGTCGTCGGTGGAGGTGAGGAGTCCGAAGAACGTGGCCTCGTAGTTGAGGCCGTCGCTCAGCGGCATCTCCATGCCGTGGTTCACCGCGTCGAGCGCGAAGCGGAGGGCCACCGGGCCGTGACGCGTCATGCCGATCACGGCCTTGCGCGTGGCTTCGATGAGCTCCGACTGCGGGAAGACCTTGTTGAGCAGACCGATGCGGTAGGCCTCTTCGGCGTTCACCGGCTTGGCGCTCAGGATCAGTTCCATGGCGCGGCCTTTGCCCACGATGCGCGGCAAGCGTTGCGTGCCGCCGTAACCGGGGATGATGCCGAGCGTGACTTCGGGCAGGCCGAGCACAGCGGTTTCGCTGCCGTAACGCAGGTGGCAAGCGAGCGCGAGTTCGCAGCCGCCGCCCAGCGCGTAGCCGTTCACCGCGGCGACCACCGGCTTCGGGCAGGCCTCGATGGTGTCCATCAAGCGCTGACCCTTCATGGCGAGCGGACGCGCGCTCAGCGGGCTCTGGCTGGCGAGCTCACCGATGTCGGCGCCAGCCACGAAGGCCTTCTCACCCGTACCGGTGACGATCACGGCCTTCACCGCGTCGTCGTGCGTGAGCGCGTCGAAGCAGTGCTGCAGCTCGGTGATCGTGAGATCGTTGAGCGCGTTCAGCTTGTCCGGACGGTTCACCGACACGGTGGCGATGCCGTCGGCGTCCTCGCGCAGGATGTTCTGGTAGGTCACGGTTCAGTCCTCGTTCTTGTCGTCGGCCTTGCTCTTGGCGGCCTTCGTCTTGGGGCTCGAGCGACGCGCGGCTTTCTTGCGCGGGGCGCGCTTGGTCTTGGGCTTCTCGTCGGCGGCGTCACCGTCGTCGGACTTGTCGCTGTCCGCCTTGGCGGAGTCCTTGGCGTCGGCATCCTTGGACTTGCTGCGCGAACCGCGACCCTTGGGTGCGGGCTTCGACTCGGCCTTGTCCTTGTCGGCCTTGTCGCTCTTGTCGGCGCTCTCGTCGGCGCCGTCGTTGTCGCTCGACTCGTTGCGCGCGCCACGGCTGCGGCCGCGACCACCCTTGCTCTTGCCGTCGCCACCGTCGGAGCCACCGGACTTGCCGCCCGACTTGTTCCCGGAGCTGGCTTGCGCGTCGGGCTTGCCCTCGGCGCCTTCGTCTTCGTCGAACTCCACATCCGTGAGGTCGATGCCGTTGATGTAGATCGGGTCGCGCGGCACGGAGGTCTCGTTGAAGCGCATCTCCATGTTGGTCGGCACGTCGGCGATCTTGTCGAGCACGGCGTCGCCGTCTTCCACCTTGGCGAAAGCGGTGTAGCGCGAGTCGAGGTAGCGAGCCTCACCGTGCATGATGAAGAACTGGCAGCCGGCGCTGTGCGGGTCGTTGCTGCGCGCCATCGACACCACGCCCTTCACGTGCGGCGTGTCGTTGAACTCGGGGCGGATCGTGTAGCCGGGACCGCCGCTGCCGTCGCCCTTGGGGCAACCGCCTTGGATCATGAAGTCTTTGAGCACGCGGTGGAACGTGAGCCCGTCGTAGAAGCCCTTGTGTGCGAGCTTGACGAAGTTCTCCACCGTGCGGGGCGCCTTGTCGGCGATGAACGAGAGCGTCAGGTTGCCCATCGACGTGCGCACCACGGCGCGGCTGCTGTCGGTGATCTTGACCATCGGAAGGGTTTCTCTTGGGGGAATGCGGGGGAGCTCAGCTGTCGCTTTCGACGGCCGGGCGTTCTTCGGGGCGACGCTCGCGCAGGATCACGTCGCTGATCAGCACCGGCTCGATCGGCGAGCCTTCGAGCGTGCCGAGGTCTTCGATGGCGGTGAGTGTGTCGTCGCCTGCGACCAAGTGGCCGAACACGGTGTACTTACCGTCGAGATCGGGCAGGTCCTTGAGGCACAGGAAGAACTGGCTGCCCGCGGAATCGGGATGCGCCAGACGCGCCATCGAGAGCGTGCCGCGCACATGCTTGCGGTCGTTGAACTCGCGGTCGATCTCGTAGCCGGGGCCGCCGGAACCGTCGCCCACGGGGCAGCCGGCTTGCGCGACGAAGTTGGGGATCACGCGGTGGAAGCTGAGGCCGTCGTAGAAGTCGCGGCGCGCGAGCGCGAGGAAGTTCTCCACGTGACGCGGCGCCGAGTCGGGGAAGAACTCCACGACCAAGGCGCCCTCGTTCGTGATGATCTCGGCAACGAGGTCTTTGTTCCACGCGGCGGCAGCGGCCGCGGCGGCGGCGCTCTCACCGCTCACGGGTTCGGTTTCGAAGCCGGGCGCGCGGGTGACTTCCACGTCGTTCTCGGGGTCGCGCAGGGTCGCCTTCATCGGCAGCGGCTGCTTGATCGAGAGCAGGCGGCGCACGTCGTCGCGCTGCGCTTCCACCTCTTCGCCGAGCCGCGCCGAAGCGAGCACGAGCGCGTCGCTGGCGGCCATCACGGGCACGACTCGATCCCCCAAGGACAGCGCCCTGTCGACCAGATCGGCGAGACGTTGCTCCAGGCGATCCGCGCCGCCGGCGGCGGCGGCACGCGGCGCGCGCTCCAAACCGTCGAACTGATCCAGCGCTTGAGCTTCGAAGGCGTCGAACTCGGCAAGCACCACACCCACGCGCTCGACGACCTCGTTGACCTGCGAGAGCAACTCGGCGCCCTGCGCGCGCAACTCCTGAGCCGGCTCGGGCGCCACGTCGAGCGACTCGCTGTCGATCCAGGCCTGCATGCCTTCGAGCGACGAGGCCACGTGACCGACCACGCGCTTCACCGAACTCTGCGCGCTCAACACCGCGGCCAACTCGGCGCGCTGTTCATCCAGCGACGCCAACACGCGCTCGCGCGCCTGGCGCAGGCGCACAGCGAGGTCGGGCGCGGCGGCGGCCTCTGGCGCGACCAACTCGGGCACCGCAGCGGGTGCCGAGCAGGCCGACGCCAGAGCCACGAGCAAAGCGCTCGCGCACAGCCAACGAGTTGCCGAGCAGCGGCTCATGCGACGGGCTTGTCCCCGTCCCACTTGTAGAAGCCTTCGCCGGTCTTGCGGCCCATCTTGCCCTCGGCCACCTTGTCTTTGAGGATCTGCGGCGGCACGAAGATCGGGTCGTTGGGGTACTCGGCGTGCCAGCCCTCGAGGATCGAGAGCGTGGTGTCGAGGCCCACGTAGTCGGTGAGGATGAACGGGCCCATCGGGTAACCGCAGCCGAGCTTCATGGCGGTGTCCACGTCGGGCACGCTGGCATCGCCGCGCTCCACGAGGCGCATCGACTCGGCCATGTACGGCACGAGCAAGCGGTTCACCACGAAGCCGGGCGTGTCGTTGGCCGTGATCGGCACCTTGCCGACGGCTTCACCGAAGCCGCGCGCTTCGGCGAGCACGCCCGCGTCGGTGGCGTCGGTGCGCACGACTTCCACGAGCTTCATGAGCTGCACCGGGTTGAAGAAGTGCAGGCCGACCATGCGCTCCGGGCGACCGCTGGCGGCGCCCATCTCGCGGATCGGGAAGGAGCTCGTGTTGCTCGCGAAGATCGTCTCCGCCTTGCAGAGCTTGCCCAGCTCGGCGTAGAGCGTCTTCTTGATGTCGAGGTCTTCGATGATCGCTTCCACGATCAGATCGCAGTCGGCCAGATCGCCCAGTTCGAGCGTGCCCGAGAGGCGGCCCTTGGCGGCGTCGGCATCAGCCTGCGTGAGCTTCTCTTTCTCGACGAGCTTGGCGAGGCTCTTGGTCACACGCCCCAGGCCCTTGTCGAGCGCGCCTTGTTCCGCCTCGCGAACCACGACCGTGAAGCCGGCCTGCGCCGCGACCTGCGCGATGCCGTGACCCATGAGACCGCAACCGATGACACCGACCTTCTTGATGGCCATGAAAGGAACAACTCCTGTGCGTGGAAGACTCTGCTGCGCGGCAGCTTGCGTCGCTCGGGGGCCGATCGCGAGTTCTGCGTGAACTCGCGGGTGCACCCTTCGCTGCGGGTCTCGAGTTGCAGCGTTGCCGGAGCGTTGCTGAACTGGGGAACCGCGGCCGCGTCACCTGCCGCCGGGGCTCGCTCGATGCGAGCAGGAGAGCCGGGTAGCGACCGGTGAACTGCCGAATGGACGGCAGCCCGAAAAGCGGGCCATTATGCGCGCCGAGGCCCGCTGGGGCAACGCATCTGGGCCCGGACAAGCCGCGGCCGAGCCACCCTCAGGGCGCGGGTCGCCAGGTCATCAACACATGCGGTCCGATGCCGGGCAGCTCATACTCCTCGCCTTGGGCCACGAAACCATGCGCCGCGTAGAACTCTCGAGCCGGGGTGCGGACGTTGGCCCAGACCCCGCCTCCGCGGGCTTCTGCCACGGCTTGCAGGGTTTTGAGCACCTGGGCGCCGAGGCCCTGGCGGCGGCAGCTTTCCTCGACGGCCATGCCGCGGATGCGCCAGACCTCGCTGGAGGCGTCGTCGGTGTCGCGCGGGTCGTGGTGCAGGGTGCCGATGGCCACGAGCGGGCCGTCGTCTTCCAGGCGGACGGCGGCGTTGAGGCAGCGCGGATCGGCGTCGCCCGGATAGTTGCAGGCCTTGAGCGGCTGGCCCGGGCGCAGGATCCGCGAGCGCAGGTCGAGGCAGTCGGCAGGGCTGACGAGCACGAGTTCGGACATCGGCGCAGTGTAGCGGCGCCGGACGCCGGGTCCGAGCCCCGGATCGAGCTCACCGACGGCGCGAGCGAACGCCGCGCGGGCTCGGTCGGTGCGGGCTCGGTCGGCGCGGGCTCGGTCGGCGCGGGCGGGGTCGCGCTCGCAGCGGGGGCGCCTCGATGACCGCGCCCGAGATCGACGTGCTCTTCCCGGTGCGCCAGGCGCGGACGAGCTTGCCCGAAGCGCTCGGCGACATCCTGGCTCAGCGCGAGGTCACGCTGCGCGTGCTCGCCGTCGTCGATCTCGGCCCCGCCGGCGAGGACGACGGCAGCCGCGCCTGGCTCGAAGCACGCGCCCGCGAGGAGCCGCGGCTGATCGTGCTGCCCGGCGAAGGTCGCGGCGCTGCGGCCGCCTTGCAGCTCGCGCTCGAGCAGGTGCGCGCCCCGTTGCTCAGTCACATGGAGGCCGACGACCGTTGCCCGCCGGAGCGTCTCGCGCGCCTGCACGCCGCACTCACCCCGCAGCTCGATGGCGTGACGAGCCGAGTGGAGTTCCTCGGTGAGCCGTCGCCTGGGATGCAGCGCTACCTCGCGTGGCAGAACAGCTTGCTGAGCGGCGCGCGCATGGCGGCCGAGCGTTTCCTCGAGATCCCCGCGTTGCACCAAACCGGTTTGTATCGCAGCGAGGTCGTGCGCGCGGTCGGCGGCTACGTGCCGCGCGGACCTTGGCCGGTGGACATCGACTTCTGGTTCCGATGGTTCGCGCACGAACGCGCGGTGACGAAGCTGGCCGAGCCGCTCTACGCCTGGCGACAACACAGCGAGCAGTCCACGCGCTCGGGCGGCGCGCACGGACGCGCGAGTCTGCGCGCGGCGAAGCTGCACGCGCTCGCCGAACACTTGCGTGCGCGTGACGGCGGCCCGCCGCCGCTGCACCTGCTGGCTCACGGACGCGCGCTCAAGCGTTGGCGCAAGGCACTCACCGACGCGGGCCTCGCGCCCGACACGCAGCACGAGTGGCATCCGCTCGAGTCGGCGCGCGCGCCGTCGCTCCCCACCGAGGGCGTGCTGCTCGCCGTGTACGGCATGGCCGATCAGCGCGCGGCGGCACGCGCAGCCTTGGGCGCGCTGCCGGAACCGCAACGCCTGATCTTCACCGGCTGACGCGACGCGCACGTGGTCGCGCGAGACACCAACGACCGCGTGACGCGATCAAGCGCGCGTCCTCAGGGCGAGCCCGAGCAGCTCGACGCGGGGTCTCCGCCTTCGAGTTCGCGGAAGATCGCGTCGAGCGCGCAGAAGGCGGCCTGCTCTTCCGCGGAGTACGGCGGGCTCACCGCGAGGCCTTCGTCGCCGGCCTCCGTGAGGTCCATGCGACGCAACTCAGCAGTCGGCCCGTCGGTGTTGCGGATCAACTTCCAGCCGTCGCGGCGCACGGCGCGACGTTCGTGATCGAAGGGGCCGAAGCCCACGGGCTTGCGGCGCGCGCTGTACACGTAGTCGCGCGGCGTGAAGTCGTCGCCGCGCAACAAGGGCGCGAAGCTGTGCGAGTCGGGTGCAGTGGCGGGCAGCGTGAACGCGTCGCCATCGGCGAGTTCGATGAGCGTGGCGTAGAGGTCGACCGCGTGCACCAACGCGTCACTGCGACCCGGCGCCATGTTCGCGCGCCACACCATGAGCGGCACGTGGATGCCGCCTTCGTCGACCGTGGCTTTCTTGCCTTCGGGTTGAATCGTGTTGAAGGCGGCGCCGGGCGTGCCGTTGTCGCCCATCACGATCACGATCGTGTTCTGGAGCACCTCGGGACGCACGCTGCTGAGCAGTCGACCGATCTCGGTGTCGGCGGCTTCGAGCACGACGTCGTACTGCGCCGCGCCGTCCAGCGAGCCGATGCTGTTCACGTCCACCGTCACGAGTTCCTGGGGCGGCAAGTCCCACGGCATGTGGGGCGCGGTGAGCGCGAGCCAGGTGAACCACGGGCCTGCGCCGGCGCGTTCGATGACTTCGAGTGCGTCGTCCACCTGACGCGTGGTCACGTAGGTGCTCTGCGCGGGCGGCGCGAGCGCGGGTTCGATCGCGACACCCGACGCGTCGGCGCGCACGTACTCGTAGTTGTAGTAGCTGAGGTCCATGCCGAGCACGATGTTCGTGATCAGGCCGTAGTGCGCGTCGAAGCCGAAAGCGAGCGGATGCAGATACGGACTCGGCGCGAAGTTCATCGCCGTGAGGTGCCACTTGCCGATGGCGAAGTTGCTGTAGCCGCGACGTCCCAACGCGGAAGGCAAGCTGCGGTAAGCCGCCGGGTCGAGCACGTGGGTCCCGCGCGCGGTGTTGAACCAGGGGAAGCCGTTGCCCACGCCGGTGTGCAGTCCGAGTGTGCCGGTCATGATCGCGGAGCGCGTGGGACTGCAGGTCGGGTCGGAGTAGGCGCGGTCGAACACGAGCGACTGTTCGGCGATCGCGTCGAGCACGGGGGTGCGCGCGCTGCTGCCCGGCGTGTAGGCGTCGAAGCGGTCCACCCCCCAATCGTCGAGCAGGATCACGAGCAGGTTGGGCGACTCGGGAAGCGCCGCCGCCCCGCGCTGCGCCAGCGCGACGCCGCACAAGGAAGTGACGAGCAGACACAGCGAGAGTGCGACGCGGAACATGGCCGGGAACCCGGGGAACACAGGAGCACCCGAAGCATATCCGCCCCAGCGCATCGCGACGGCCGGACCGGACACGCGCACGCACGAGCCCGCGTGGATCAGGCCGCGCGGCGCGCGCCGCGGCAACGACTCAGCGTTCCTCGATGAGCTTCAGCAGCGCTTGCAGTTCGCGGCGCGCGGCGCGGCTCTCATCGGTGGACGGACTCACGGGCTCGCCTTCCCCCCACAGAGCGTCGCCCAGGAAGCGCAGCTCCGACTTGCGCTGGTCGTTGCTGCCGGTTTGCGTGATCAGCTTCCAGTGATCGTTGCGCAGGGACCGACGGTCGAACTCGCGCGGCGGATCGGAGAAACCGTTCGGGCGACGACGCGCGCTGTAGACCCACTCGCGCGCGCCACCCGATTCACCGCGCAAGCGCGGCGCGAAGCTCACGGAATCGTTGTCGAGCGCGTCGGCGCCGGCGAGCTCGAGCAGCGTGGCGTGCAGGTCCACGATGTGCACGAGCTGCGCGCTGGTGCCCGCGGCGAGCCCGGGCGCACTCACGATGAGCGGTACGTGGATTCCGCCTTCGTCGGGGAAGCCCTTCTTGCCGCCCGACTCGGACTGCTTGTTGAAGGCCGTGCCCGGCGTGCCGTTGTCGCCCATCACGAACACGACCGTGTTCGCTCGCGTGTCGGCGTCGAGCGACTGGAGCAAGCGACCGATCTCCGTGTCGGCGGCTTCGAGCATGGCGTCGTAGAGCGCTTGATTGTCGTCGTGCTCGATGCTGTCGAGGTCCACGCTCACCAAGGACTGCGGCGGCTTGTGCCAGGGCGCGTGCGGCGCCGTGAGCGCCAACCACGTGAACCAGGGTTGCTCGCCCGCGGCTTCGATGTGACGCAGCGCGTCGTCGATCTGGCGCGTGGTGAGGTAGAGGCCGTCGGTCACGTCGTGCTGCGTGGAACCCTCAGCGGTGGCCAGGTTGACTTCGTAGTCCACGTAGCTCATGCCGCGCACGCCGACCAAGTTCGTGATCACGCCGTCGTGCACGTCGAAACCTGCGCGGATCGGATGCATGTAGGGTTCGCTGCCGGGCAGGTTGGCCGTGAGGTGCCACTTGCCGATGGCGATGTTGCGGTAGCCGCGGGTGCGCAGCTCGGCGGGCAACATGCGGCACGCCTCGAGGTCGAGCGCGAAGCTGTCGGCGTGACTGTTGAACCAGGTGAAGCCGGTGCCCACGCCGGTGTTGCGCCCGTACTCGCCGGTGAGCGCCGCGGCGCGCGAAGGGCTGCACACCGGGTCGGCGTAGGCGCGCGTGAAAAGCAGGTTGTCGGCGGCGAAGGCGTCGAGCACGGGCGTGCGCGCGCTCGTGTCGGGCTGCGTGGGGAAGCCGTCGAAACGGTCGATGCCCCAGTCGTCGAGCAGGATCACGAGCAGGTTCGGTGCCTTCGGCGACGCGTCCACCTGCGCGGGAGGCGCTTGCGCCACGGTGACGCCGAGCCAGGCCGCGAGCGACACCGCGACGCGCAGCAGGGGTCGCAACCACGTTGTGAAAAGCGACACGGTGCAACGCGACACGATCCTCATGCAGCTCCGCTCCCTGTGCGGCTCGACGAGTGTCCGCGCGCACTCACGCGAAGGCAGCAGCCTGACATGCGCATGCGAGCGTGACCAGCGCAGCTCACTCGCGCGCGGCGAGGATCGCGTCGCGCTCGTCGAGCAAGGCTTGCAAGGCGGACTCTTGCTCGGGGCTGAGTGGCGGACCGTTCAGCAGGTCGATGGTTTCGTCGGGATCGTTGAGCAGGTCGTAGAAGGAGAGTCCGGTGAGCGGACCGCCGCCGCCGCCGGGCGAGATCCCGCCCGCGCCGTACTTGCCCAACTTCCAGCGCCCGTCGGTCACGGCCCATTGTTCGAGCGTGTACGGCCCGAAACCGTTCGGGCGATGACGCTCCGAGAAGCTCACGCCGCGACGCGCGGGCGCGCTGGGATCCACGAGGTAGTCCACGAAGCTCACCGAGTCGGACGCGCTCTCCGGCACCGGCCGACCGGCCAACTCACACACCGTGGCGTAGACATCGACCACGTGGACCAAGTGCTCCACGCCGCGTCCCGGGGCGACCAAGCCCGGACCGGCCACGATCATCGGCACGTGGATGTTCGCTTCCCACGGGTTCGGCTTGGCCTTCACCACCGCCGGCAAGGGCAGCGGCAACGAGGAAGGCGGCGGCCCGTTGTCGGCCAAGAAGATCACCCAGGTGCGCTTGAGCACGGCAGGTCGCAGCGTGGTCAGCAGCCGCCCGATCTCCGTGTCCATGGCTTCGATCATCGCGCGCTGCAGCTCGGAGTTGGGCGACTCGGGCGTGGCCTGCGTGAGCGGTTGCAGCTCGGCCGGCGGCGCGTGGAAGGGAGTGTGCGCGGCGTTGAAGGCCAGCCAGGTGAACCACGGTTGCTGGCCTTGGCGCTCGATGAACTGCAGCGCGTCGTCCACGTTGTCGGTGGTGGCGTAGTTGCGCGCCGTGAACTGGTGCGCGCCGTCGCGCGAGGCGACGTTCTTCTCCCACTCGAAGTACACCTGCGGATCCGCCGCGCTGCCGCCGAGGTTCTGCTTCGCGCCCAGGAACCAGTCGAAGCCCGCGTCGATCGGATGCATCCAGCCGCGCCCGTCGCGATAGGTGGAAAGATGCCACTTACCGAAGGCGCCCGAGCGGTGCGTGCCGCGCAAGGCCATGGGCAGCGTGACGCTCTCGTTGAGGTCGAGCTCGAAGCAGCCGTTGTTGCTGGTCTGGCACTGCTTCCACGGAACGCTCGTGCCGATGCCTGTGCGCGCCGCGTGACGCCCGGTGAGCATCGCGGCGCGCGTGGGGCTGCACACCATCTGCGAGTACGCGTTCTCGAAGACCACGCCGGCACCGGCGATCGCGTCGAGTACGGGTGTGTGCGCGGGGTTCTCACCGACGCCGTAGATCGCCATCGCTTCGCGCGCGAAGTCGTCGCCGATGATCAGCAGCACGTTGTCGGGTTGACGCTCTGCGCGCGGCGCGGGCACCCTCGGCTCGTCGAGCCAAGCGCGCTGAAGCACGGCGGGCGCGGCGACCGGGACTGGCGCGGGTCCGGCGACAGCGGGGGTCGTGGCGCGCAGAGCCGGCGTCCACGCCAACAGCGCGCCCAACAAGAGAAGGGGACGAAGCATGATCAGGAGGTCTCGGAGGGCAGGCCCGCGGCTGGTCTCGGGAACCGGCTGAGCCGTCTCTGAGCATACCCCGGCCTGCGAGCGCCGGGGGGCCGACGCCGGCGGTGACACGAGCGCGCCGAACTGCGGGCGCCGCGCCTCCGAGCGCCCCCTCTTCGCGCCCCGTCGCGCCCCCGAACGCCCCGTCGCGCCCCGTCGCGCCCCGTCGCGCCTCGTCGCGCCCCCGAACGCCCCCCCCGCGGCGGAATCCGGAGCGCCGACTCGTGCGCGCGGCTCAGATCCGCTCGAAGAGCGCCGCGATGCCCATGCCGCCGCTCACGCAGAGCGTGGCCACGCCGCGCTTGGACTCGCGACGCTGCATCTCGTGCAACAAGGTCACGGCGATGCGCGCGCCGGTGGCGCCGATCGGGTGGCCCAGGGCGATGGCGCCGCCGTTCACGTTCACGCGCGACATGTCGAGACCGAGCTCGCGATCGCAGGCGATGATCTGTGCGGCGAAGGCTTCGTTGAGTTCGATCAAGTCGACGTCGGCGAGCTTCACACCGCTGCGTTCCTCGAGCTTGCGCAACGCGGGCACCGGGCCGATGCCCATGATCGCGGGATCCACGCCGGCCATCGAGTCGGCGGTGAGCGCGGCGAGCACCGGCCAACCCTTGGCGCGCGCGTTGGCTTCCGTGGTGACGAGCAAGGCCGCCGCGCCATCGGTGATGCCCGACGAGTTGCCAGCGTGCACCGTGCCGTCCTTCTTGAACACGGCGGGGAGTTTCGCGAGCCCTTCCACGCTGGCACCGTGACGCGGGTGTTCGTCGGTGTCGACCACAGTCTCGCCCTTGCGCGTCTTCACCGTGACGGGCGCGATCTCGTCGGCGAAGCGCCCGGCCTTCTGCGCCTCCTCGGTTCTGCGCTGACTCTCGACGGCGAAGGCGTCTTGTTCGGCGCGCGAGATGTCATGACGCTCGGCGAGCGTCTCGGCCGTGCTGCCCATGGGCGCGTCGACCAGCGGACAGTGGAAGCCATCTTGGAAGTTGCCATCGAGCAACTTGGCGTGACCGAGGCGGTAACCCTGACGCATGTTCGGCAGCAAGAACGGGATGCGCGACATCGACTCGGTGCCGCCCGCGATCACCGCCTCGCTGTTCCCGCTGCGGATCTCCTGCGCCGCCATCGTGATCGCGCGCAATCCCGACGCGCAGGCCTGGTTGATCGTGATCGCTGTGCCGCTGTCGGGGATGCCCGCGCGGATCGCGACCTGCCGCGCCACGTTCGGGCCGCTGCCCGCTTGCCGCGCCATGCCGAAGATCACTTGTTGGACATCGCTGCCCGAGGCCCCCGCGCGTTGCAGCGCAGCCTGCGTGGCGATCACGCCGAGCTCCACGGCGGACACGCTCTGCAGCCCGCCCATGAACTTGCCGATGGGCGTGCGAGCGGCGGAGCAAACAACGATGCGATCGGTGGCAGCAGACATGGAGCGACTCTCGGCGACAGGTTCTGGGAGCTTCGGGGAGCCGCACAACTTAGCAGCCCGCCGGGAAGCGACTCCAGCGCGGGGCGCGGCGAGGCGCGGAGCGGCGCCCGCGGTGCCTACTCAGCAAGCGCGCTGGGATGCGCACGGGACTGCGCCTCGGAGTGCGCCCGGCAACGCGCTGCTCTGAGCGACCGCCGCTGCTCCCGCCGTCGGCCTAGCGCTCGGACTGCTTGCGCTCGGGCTTCTTCGAGGCAGCGCGTTCGCGCTTGGCGGCGAGTTCCTTCGCGCGCGCGTCGAGTTGCGCCAGGATGCGCGGCGGGTTGGCGTGGAACTCCTTCACGCAGCCCTTGCAGCAGACGCGCACGAGGCGCGTGCCGTAGAGGATCTCCTTGGCCGGCTCGTCGAGCGGCTCTTCGCTCACGATGCAGGTCGTGAGCGGGTAGCTCGCGCGACCGGCTTCGATCCAGGCGTCGTCGAGCTTGCCGATCAGGCGGCCCCAGTTCTTGTCGAACTCCTTGGCGGCGGCGGCGTCTTTCACGCGCACGAGACGCGTGCCGAACACGTGGTCGACCGCGCTCTCGCCCAGCTCTTCACCGGTGACGACGCAAGTCGTGAGCGGGTAGCGCGGCTTTTGGTCGGCGATGACCGCGGCGCGCACGCTGGCCACGACGGCGTCGGGATCTTTGTCGTAGCCGCGCACGCAACCGTCGCAGCAGAGCCGCACGAGCGTTCCGGCGTGCTCTTTCTCCACGGGCTTCATGCTCGCTTCGAAGGCTTCACCGGAAACGGCGCACACGTCGAGCGGGTAGCTCGCGCGCTGTTCGTCGAGCGACATCTGCGCACTCAGAGCGGCGGTGAACACGAACAAGGTGGCGACAGCGAGCAGCGAGCGAAGCATCGGGAGACTCCGTGAGTGTTGCCTGGGAACGCGACGAGTCTCGCACAGATCCGCGCGCCTGAGCAGCGCGACGTGGGAGCGGATGCGACGGTGGGTTTGCGAGTCGTTCAACGCACGCGATCGCGCAGCAAGCGCAGGGACAGTTGCCAGCCGCCGGTGCCGTCGTCGAGTTCGGCAGCGAGCAGCAGCGGGCCTCGGGGCGCGCGTGTGTCGGCGAGCGCGACGCGTCGCGCCGGGCCGAGATCGCGGTCGATCCAGTCGCCGGGAAGCCGGGCGTGCAGCTTCTGCCCCACACGCCAGAACAACGCGGGCGGGAACACGGTGTTCGGGGCATCGGCGCGGAGCGCGCGCAGCGGCCAGCGCCCGTCGACGAGTTCTTGCTCGCTGAACGTGGGGAGTCGTGCGGCGGCGGGTTGAGTGGTGGGTTGCGCGAGGAACAGCGTGTCGCCGCGCCGGTAGACCGCGTGTGGGCCGTCGTCGCGAACATGCAGCGCGCCGACGCTCATCGGGCAGCCGCCGAGTTCCCAACGTTCGCGGCCGAGGCGCACGGGCGAGGCTTCGGGGTCGCGCAGGTCGAGCAAGTGACTGTCGCGGTAGCCGTCGAGGTCATCGCGGAAGAGCATCCAGAGCGCGTCGCCCGCGCCGAAGGCGAGCACCGGCGGGCAGCACGGGCACACCGATTCGTGTGCGCTGGCGTGCAGCAAGCGATCGACGCTCCAGGTGGCACCCGCGTCGCGGCTCTCGGCGCCGTGGAGGCTCACGACGCCGTTCTCGGTGTGCATCCACGCGGCTGCCAAACGGCCGTCGTCCCCCGCGGCGAGCTGCACGAGCAGCTCTTGCGCTGCGCCTTCGAGGGTGTTGAGACGCGCGGGTTCGCCGAAGCTGCGACCGCCGTCGGCGCTGTGCCAGGCGACGACATCGCCGTCGCGCCCGAGCTTCTCCGCCAACACCGCCACCACCGTGACCGCGGAACCGCACCGCGCGATCTGTGGCCCCCAGAACGAACCACTCGCGGGCTTGTGCGCGGCTTCGATGCGCACGGGTTCGCGCAGGCCTGCGCTCACGGAGCCGCTGCTCACCAGCAGCGACTTGCCCTCGGTGAACACGAGCGCGACGCGCGCCTCGGCATCGATGGCGGCGCCCGCGAAACGTGCGCCCGCGCGCGTGCCGTGATCGTCGGCGAGGGCCGGCGTGTTCGCGGTGCTGAGTGCGCGACCGGGCAGCGCGGCGATTGGGATGTGCGTCGCAGCGGCGGGCGCGTCGGCGTTCGCGGGCTGGTCGGCGGGCGCAGGCGGGTGCGCGTCTTGGGCCCAGGTCGCGGGCACGAGGAGCGCGCAGACGGCGAGTGACAGCGTCAACAGCATGAACCGGACTCCGGGGCGGCGCGACACGCAGCTCGCGACGACGAGCGCCACGCACGCACAGTGTTCACGAAACGCGCGCCGCGCGCAGCAGGCGACGCTCCTCCACGAGACTGTAGAGCACCGGCACGATCAGCATCGTCATCAGCGCGATGGTCATGCCGCCGAACGAGGGGATCGCCATGGGCACCATGATGTCGGATCCGCGCCCGGTGGACGTGAGCACCGGCAACAGCGCCAGGATCGTGGTCGCCGTCGTCATCAAGCACGGGCGGCAGCGACGTTTGCCCGCGGCCACGACGGCGTCGCGCACCTCGCGCCGGGTCTCCGGCCGTCGGTTCGCGAAGGCTTGCTTCAGGTAGGTCGACATCACGACGCCGTCGTCGGTGGCGATCCCGAACAACGCCAGGAAACCCACCCACACCGCCACGCTCAGGTTGATCGGCTGCACCGCGAAGAGCTCTCGCATGTCGGCGCCGAAGAGTTCGAAGTCGAGGAACCACGGCTGCCCGTAGAGCCAGACCATCAGGAAGCCGCCGGCCCAGGCCACGAACACGCCGGTGAACACGAGCAGCGTGGTGCTCACAGCGCGGAACTGGAAGTAGAGGATCAGGAAGATCGCGAGCAGCGCCAGCGGCAGCACCACGGACAGCGTGCGCGTGGCGCGCAGCTGGTTCTCGTAGGAACCGGCGAAGGCGTAGGACACGCCTGCGGGCAACTCCCACTCGCCGCTCGCGAGCTTGGCGGCGAGGTGTGCCTGCGCCTGTTCGACCACGTCGACCTCGGCAAGACCTGCGAGCTTGTCGAAGATCACGTAGCTCGTGAGGAAGGTGTCCTCGGTCTTGATCACCTGCGGGCCGCGCGAGTACTCGATCGACGCCAGTTGCGTGAGCGGGACTTGCGCGCCGCTCGGCGTGGGCACGAGCACTTGCTGCATGCCTTCGAGGGAGTCGCGCAACTCGCGCGCGTAGCGCACGCGCACGGGGTAGCGTTCGCGACCTTCCACCGTGGTGGTCGCGCGCATGCCGCCCAGCGCGACTTCGATCACACTCTGCACCGCGGCGATCGACACGCCGTAGCGCGCGGCCGCGACACGGTCGACGTCGATCTCGAGGTAGGGCTTACCGACGACGCGATCCGCGAGCACCGCCGCCGCGTTCACCGACGGCACCTCCTTCAGGAAGCGTTCGATGTCGAGTCCCACGCGCTCGATGACCTCCAAGCTCGGGCCCTTGACCTTCACACCCATCGGCGCGCGCATGCCGCTCTGCAACATCACGAGTCGCGCCGCGATCGGCTGCAGGTGCGGCGCCGACGTGGTGCCGGGCAAGCGCGTGGCGGCCACGATCGCGCTCCAGATGTCGTCGGGGCTGCGGATCTCGGGGCGCCAGTTGCGGAAGGCGCGGCCGTCGGGATCAGGGATCGGTTCGCCGGCGGCGTCGCGCGGGAAGGCGCCCGACTCGGCGTCGTAGCGGAAGGTCTGGCGCGTGCCGTGCGAGTCGATCCGGTACTCAGGGAGATAGTTGATCAGCACCTCGAACATCGACACCGGCGCCGGGTCGAGCGCGCTCTCCACGCGACCGAGTTTCCCGACGGCGAGCTCGACTTCCGGGATCGTTTCGATGGCGCGGTCGAGTGTCTGCAACACGTCGAGCGACTCACCGATCGAGGCGTGCGGCATGGTCGTGGGCATGTAGAGGAAGCTGCCTTCGTCGAGCGACGGCATGAACTCCTTGCCGAGTCCGGGCATGGCGTGATGCGCACGTTGGAACGCGCCGCTCTCGCGCACGCTCGCCGGCGCGAAACCGAACACGCGCTCGACCCCCAACCACGACGTCGCGCCGAGCAGCAGCACGAGCGCGGGCGCGCTCAGGAACAACAACTTGTGCTCGAGACACCAGCGCAAGATGCCGGCGTAGGCGCGGTCGAAGAGCGTGAACAGGAACAGCACGCCGAGCGTGGCGAGCAACACGAAGCCCAGATTGGCCATGTGCCGCTCGGCACCGAGCGGCTCCCAGTGCGCGGCGAGCACCACGGCCACACCCACGATCAGCGCGAAGGTGACGAACCAACGCCAACCCACCGCCAGCTTCGGGCGACGCGACCAGAGCGCGCGCCAGCGCGCACCGAGGCGTCCGCCGCGCGCGGTGAACAAGGTGAGCGCGAAGGGCGGGATGAGCAGCAGTGCGACCGAGATCGCCCCGACGAGCGCGAAGGTCTTGGTGGCGGCGAGCGGGCCGAAGAGCTTGCCCTCGGCGCCCGTCATGGTGAACACGGGAAGGAATCCGACCACGGTGGTGGCCACGGCGGTGAGCACTGCCGAACCGACTTCGGTCGTGGCGCGGTACACGACCTCGAGCGCGGGTTCGCTGCCGTCGGACTCGTCGAGGCGCGCGAGGATGTTCTCGCTGAGCACGATACCCATGTCGACCATGGTGCCGATGGCGATGGCGATGCCCGAGAGCGCCACGATGTTCGCGTCGACACCGAAGAGCTTCATGCACACGAAGCAGAACAACACGGACAGCGGCAGCAACACGGCGATGAGCAACGACGCGCGCAGGTGCAGCAGCATGAACAGCACCACGATCACCGTGACCAGGATCTCCTCGGAGATCGCGTCGTCGAGCGTGCCGAGCGTTTCCTGGATCAGGCCCGAGCGGTCGTAGAAGGGCACGATCGTGAGTTGGCTGACGCTGCCGTCGGCGAGCACCTTGCGCGGCAAGCCCGGCGCGATCTCGGCGATCTTGGCCTTGATGTTCTTGATCGCTTGCAGCGGGTTGTCGCCGTAGCGCACGACGACCACGCCGCCGACGGCTTCGGCGCCGCCCTTGTCGAGCGCGCCGCGGCGCAGTGCCGGGCCGAGCGACACCGTGGCCACGTCGGCCACGCGGATCGGCACGCCGTCGCGCGCAGAGATCACCGACTCCTCGATGTCGTTGGTGCTCTCGATCCAACCCAGACCGCGCACGAAGTACTCGGCCTGGTTGATCTCCAGCACGCGCGCGCCGACTTCGAGGTTGCTGCCTTTCACCGCGCGGAAGACTTCATCGAGCGTGACGCGGTGCGCGCGCATGGCGTCGGGGTCCACGTCGACCTGGTACTCGCGCACGTGCCCGCCCACCGACGCGACCTCGGCCACGCCCTTGGCGGCGAGCAGGGCGTAGCGCACTTGCCAGTCTTGCACCGAGCGCAACTCGTGCGGGTCCCAACCGCCCGCGGGATCGCCGTCGGCATCGCGGCCTTCGAGCGTGTACCAGAACACTTGACCGAGCGGCGTGGCGTCGGGGCCGAGCGCGGGTGCGACATCGTCCGGCAACGTGTTCGCGGGCAAGCTCGCGAGCTTCTCGAGCACGCGCGAACGCGACCAGTAGAACTCCACGTCCTCCTCGAAGATCACGTAGACCGAAGAGAAGCCGAAGAACGAGAACGAGCGGATCGACTTCACGCCGGGCACGCCCAGCAGCGACACCGTGAGCGGGTAGGTGATCTGGTCTTCGACGTCTTGCGGCGAGCGCCCCATCCACTCGGTGAAGACGATCTGCTGGTTCTCGCCGATGTCGGGGATCGCATCCACCGGCAGGGGGTCGCGCGGCAAGTTGCCGAGCTCCCAGTCGAAGGGCGCGACCATGCCGCCCCAGACCACGAGCCCGAGCAGCGCGATCACGACCACCAAGCGCTGCTCGAGGACGAAGCGGATCAAGCCGTTCAGCATCGTTCAGCGCGCCTCGTCGTGCTCGGGCGGCGGCGCGCCGCCGTCGGGATTCATCATGCTCGGGCGCGCGCGGATCTGCAGCTCGCTGTCGAGCTTGAAGGCGCCGTGCGACACCACGCGTTCGCCGAGGTGCAAGCCCTGTTCGACCACGTACCAGTCGCCGGCGCGCGGGCCGAGCAACACGTCGCGGCCCTCGAAGAACCGCGCGCCGTCGTCGTCGAAGCCTTGCACGAAGACCACGGCGCGCTTGCCGGTGATGAGCGGCGCCGTGCGCGGGATCACGAGCGGGAGTTCTTCGTCGCCGGCCGCGCGGAAGCCGAGCGATTCGGTGGACGCCAAGTCCATGCCGCAACGCGAGCACTCGCCCGGCTCGGCGGACACGACCTCCGGGTGCATCGGGCACATCCATCGGTCGGCGAACTCCGCGTCGACCAGCGCACCGCTGGAGTTGATCGGCGCTTGCAGCGTGGCGCGCACGAACATCGCCGGCTTCAACTTGCCCGCGGCGTTGTCCACGTTGAGGCGCACCTTCACCGTGCGCGTGCGGTCGTCGAGCACGGGATCGATGAAACTGATGCGACCGTGGAACACCTCGCCGGGCCAGGCCTCGGAGCGGAAGTCCACGTGCTGGCCGTAGTGCAGCCAAGGCAGATCGCTCTCGTAGGCCTCGAGTTGCACCCACAGCGCGCTCAGGTCGGCGATGGTGAACAGTCGCGTGCCGGTCTGCACGGTCTGACCTTGCACCGCATCCTTGTGGATGACGACGCCCGTGGCCGGCGAACGGATCGTGATGTGTTCGAGCGGTTCACCGCGCGCCACGACCTCGTCGATCTGCGATTCCTCGAGACCCCACAGACGCAGACGATCGCGCGCGGCCTGCACCGTGCTCGCTTGGCGCGTGCTGAGGATGTCGAGCGCGTTGCCGGCCAAGGCGCGCTCGGTGGCGAGCGCCTGCAGCAGCTCTTGTTGTGTGGCGATCAGGTCGGGGCTGTAGACCTCGGCGATGTGATCGCCTTTGCGCACGCTGATGCCGGTGTAGTCCACGAACAGGCGGTCGAGCCGCGAAGGCACCCAAGCCGTGATGGTCGACAGCCGCGTCTCGTCGTAGCTGACCTTGCCGACCATGCGCACCTCGTGGCTCACGGCGCGGCGCACGACGGGTTGCGTCTGCACCGCGGCGAGCGCGAGCGCGTTCTCGCTGAGACGCAGCGCGCGCGGGTTGTCGCGGGGCTCGTCGCCGCCGGAGAGTTCGTCGTCACTCGCGAGGGGAATCAGGTCCATGCCGCAGATCGGACAATCACCGGGCGCGGGCAGCTGGAACTGCGGGTGCATCGAGCAGGTCCACGTGCTCGCTTGCCCGGCGGGAGCTGCGTGACGCGTCACGTCGGCGTCGGCGGGACCAGCACTCGGCGCGCAGGCGAAACGTCCGACGCCCAACCCGACGATCAAGGCCATCAGCGCGAGCGCGCGCGAGCCACGCGGCGGGGATGTCTTCGTGTCACTCATGGCAAGCTCTCCTCACGCAGCGGCACGCCGCTCAACCGTTCCACGCGCGCCAAGGCTTGCGCGGCGTCGGCGCGCGCACGCGCGGCGGCGAGCTGGAACTCGAGCAACACGCGTTCGGCGTCGATGAACTCGAGGAAGCTGGCCTTGCTCGACTGGTAGGCCACGGCGGTCGTCTGCACCGACTCGTGACCCTTGGGCACGAGCGTGTCCTCGTAGAGCGACAAGCGCCGGCTCGCGTCGCGCAGGGCGTAGAGCGCGAGTTCGAGCTCGGCGCCTTGACGGTTGAGCAGGTCGTCGTGCTCGGCGCGAGCGACGGCGAGCAACGTGTTCGCGCGGCGCGCGCCGGCGTCGCGACGGCCGCGCCAGATCGGGAGGCTGAGGCCCGCGGTGACGGCGAGCGCGTCGTCACCCGAACCCCGCACACCGGGGCTGCGCGCCGAGCTGATCGCGGTGTAGTCGAGCCCCAGTGAGAGGTCGGGATAGTAGGCCTTGTCGGCCAGCGCCACGCCCTGCTCGGCGGCTTCGATGTGATGCTCGAGCGCGCGCAGGTCGGGGCTGGTGACGGCGAGGTCGGCGAGCAGGCTGGCGTCGTCGAGCTCCAGAGCCGAGCCGCCCACATGGAGCGCAGGCGTGGGCAACTGCGCGCCCGCGGGACGGTTCAGCGCCGCGTTCAGACGCGCGCCGAGCGGGCGACGCAGGTCGTCGAGACTGCGCACGCGATCGTTCACCTTGCCCAGCTCGACCTGTGCGCGGATCACGTCGGCCTCGTTGCCCAAGCCGGTGGCGTAGCGCGTGCGCGCGACCTCCTCCCAGCGCCCGAGCAGGTCGAGGTGCGCGCGCGTGACCTCGTGCGCGGCATTCACATAGGCCAACTCGAACCACGTGCGCTGCACTTGTTCGGTCAGCGCCAGACGCTCGCTCTCGAAGCGCGCGCGTTCGGCCTCGGCGCGCGCGGCCTCGGCGCTGCCGGCAGCATCGAGCGTGCCGGGCCATGGAAAGGACTGACTCACTCCGAGGCGCCAGTCCATCGGCCCGGTGCGCGTCTCGATCTCTTCGAGGAAGTATCCGAAGTTGAGCCGCGGGTCGGGCAGCGCGGTGGCTTGCGGCACGCGTTCGAGCGCCGCGCGCCAACGCAGGGCTGCGGCGCGCAGCCCCGGGTTGCTCCACTCGGCGAAGCGCAACAAATCGTCGAGCGACGCGTCGGCATCGATCTCAGCAGGACGCACCTCCGCGTTCGGCGCCGACTGCTCGAACGCGTCGACTCCGCGCCGGTAGCTGCGCGTGGCCGGGCTGCTGCACGCGGACACGAGCAGCGTCACGCCGAGCAGCACGAGCATCGGGAGCGAGTTCAGCTTGGCAGGTCGCATGACGAGCGGCCGAGCGCGCGAACCCCGTGAGGCTCACGCGCTCGGCACAGGACTCACTTGGGGAGCTGCGTGCCGTGCTCGATGAGCTTGGCGGCCTGCTCTTCGGGGCTGCGCGCCTCGAACTCCTCTTTGCAGCCGCCGCAGCAGAAGCCAACCGTGTGACCCTGCCACTCGAGGGTGCCTTCGGAAGCCACGACGGGCTTGCCCATCTCAGGGCAGTTCTCATTCACGGTCTCGACCGCGGCCTGGGCCTCGGAGCAAGCGGTGAAGAGCAGCGCGGACGTGGCCAAGACAGCAAGGGTGCGGAAGAACATGGGTTTCATCTCCAGTGGGTGCTCGCGCGCTCGGCGCGAAACGGTGAAAGACCTCGTGCGAGATCCGCGGACACGGATCCCGGAATGCGGAACGAGCGAGCACGGAGTTCGCCGTGCGGCTCGGGAGTGCGCGCGATCAGTTCGCGCGCGGGTGGCGCTCAGTAGGGCGCCGGTTCAGCGGGGTCGGTGCGAGCCGTTCTCGGCTCAGAGCAACCAGACACCCAGTCGCTCTCGACAGCATGTGTCGAGGACGGGAGCTTCATCCAGCAGCGCGTCGTGCTGAGCGACTGGAGACAGCGGGAGCACGGCCACGACCGGCGCGTGATCCAAGTGGAGCTCGGCCAGCGCCGAGTTGCCGCCGGTGAGCGGCGCCTGGAGCGGAGCCGTGGGCGGAACACTCGGGGGCAGGCTGCAGCCGCAACCCGTCTCGGCGCGCAGTGAGCTCTGGCCGGCTTGTGCCGGCGCTTCGGCTTCACAGCAGCAGCCGCACTCGGCCGCGCCGCTGTTCATCGCGCTCGAACGCACCGCGCCGCCCGCGTAGGCCGGAGCCATCAGCGTGAGGACAGCGAGGAGCGAGATCAGCAAGCGAGTCACGGGCGCCATCATAGCTTCTTCGGTCGTTTGCTGGCGCGACTCGAGTCCACTAGATTGGCCGCTCGTTTCCAGCGGGCCGACGGCCCAGGAGTCAGAACCGGTGAAGTGCGCCTCAGTTTCGACGACCAACCCCGACGCGGCGGCAGCCCTCGACGGCCTCCTCAACCGGCTGCTCGACGCGCTCGACGGCGAGCGTCCCGATCTGCTCGTGGCCTTCTTCACCTCGCATCACAGTGAAGACGCCGCGCTGATCCGCGAGCGCATCCTCGGCCTCGCCGACCCGAAAGTGCTGCTCGGCTGCCCCGCCGCCAGCGTGATCAGCGATGAAGCCGAGCTCGAAGGCCAGGCCGGCATCACGCTCTGGGGCGCCGTGTTCCCGGGCGCCAAGTTGCAGCCCTTCCAGCTCGGTGTCGACGACGGCTCCGAGGCCCCCAAGCTCGAAGGCTTCCCCGAAGAAGTCCCCACCGAAGCGGGCTTTCTCGTGCTCGTGGATCCCTACAGCACGCCGGCCAACGATCTCGTGGGCGGCTTCGCGTCGCGCTACCCCGGGCAAGTGCTCACGGGCGGCTTCGCGAGCGGCGCGCCCGGTCCGGGCCAAGCGCAACTGCTCTGCAACGACGGCGTGCTCGACGAAGGCACCGTGGGTGTGGTCGTGTCCGGCGCCGTGCAACTCGACACGATCGTCAGCCAAGGTTGTCGCCCGGTGGGACACCACTTCGTGATCACCAAGGCCGACCGCAACCTGATCCACGCGCTGGGCGGCAAGCCGGTGCTCGAGCAGTTGCAGACGGTGGCCAACGAGGTCGACAACGTGGACCGCGGATTGATCCAGACCGCGCTGCACGTGGGCCGCGTGGTCGACGAGCGCAAGAGCAACTACGAGCGCGGCGACTTCCTGGTGCGCAACGTGCTCGGCATCGACCCGAAGAAGAGCGCGCTGGCGATCAACGACTACGTGAAGCCCGGCCAGACGATCCAGTTCATGGTGCGCGACGCGCGCGCCGCCAGCGAAGAACTCGAAGAGCTGAGCGCCGCGCAGGGCAAGAAGGCCGGCGCCACCTACGGCGCGCTGCTGTTCTCCTGCAACGGCCGCGGCACGCGCTTCTTCGGCAAGCCGAACCACGACATCGAAGGCCTGCACAAAGGCCTGGGCGACGCGCCCGCCGCGGGCTTCCACTGCGCCGGCGAGATCGGCCCGGTGGGCGGCGTGCCCTTCGTGCACGGCTTCACGGCGTCGATCGCGGTGTTCAAGGAACGCGCCGACGGGATGGGCTTGCCGGGTTGAGCAGGGCGTGGCGCACGGCGTTGCGCGCGCTGCTGCGACTCACGCCAGTCGCGCTGCTGCTGCTCGCGGCTTGCGGCGCGCCGCCGAAGACACAGGTGTTCGTGCTCGGGATGATCCACGGTGATCACCTCACGAACGAGCGCTGGGGCGTGCAAGAGGTGCGCGACACGATCGCCGCCATCGACCCCGATGTGGTCTGCGCCGAGATCCCGCCGGATCGCTGGGAACGTGTCGCCGCCGAGTGGCGCGAGTTCGGCGAGGTGCGCGACGACCGCGTGCAGCGCTTCCCCGAGTACACCCACGCGTTACTCCCGCTGTGGAGCGAGAGCAGCGAGCGCTTCGTGATCGAACCCTGTGCCGCCTGGACACAACAGATGCACGACGCGCGCGTCGCCGCACTCAAAGTCTTCGCCGAAGACCCGCTCTACGCCGAAGCGCACCGCGCTTACGAGTTCGCCGAGGCCGAGATGGCGCGTCGCCACGCGGCCTCACCGATCGACGCGAGCGACCCGCGCGTGATCCACTCGGCGCTCTACGACGAACGCACCCGCCAAGCGCTGCGCCCCTACGACCGCTACCTCAACGACTACCTCGGCGCCGGGGGCTGGACGAACATCAACGCCGCGCACTGGGCGCTCATCGCGGAGGCGCTCGACCGTCACCGCGGCAAGCGCGTTCTGATCATGTTCGGCGCGGGTCACAAGCACTGGTTCTTGGATCGGCTGCGCGAGCGGGAGGATGTGGAGCTGGTGGAGGTGGAACCGTGGCTGCCGCGCGGGGTTGCGTTGACGCCCTGAGTACGAGGCTCGTTCACGCAACGGAGCCAGCGCTCTCGGAGTCGCCCGGCGCTCCGGGTCGCGGACGCGTCACCAAGCTCACCCCCACCAGCGCGACCGTGGCGGCCAACACCGATGGCACCACCGCGCCGATCTCCGCGCCGGCTTCGAGCCCGAGCGCTTCGACCGCGGGTGTCGACCATTCGCGCAACTCCCAGAGCGCGGTGAGTGTGCCGCCGGTGAGCATCGCCGTGATCGCGCCGGCCGGCGTGGCGCGTTTCCAGAACAGCGCGGCGAGCAGCACCGGCGTGATGCCCACGCCGTAGATCGTGTAGGCCAGCAGCGAGACCTTGAAGAAGCCGTCGCTGGAGAAGGCCAGTACGAGCGCGACGGCGCCGACCACGAACACGCAGCGTCGCGCCATGCGCAGCAGTTGCGCTTCGGTGGCTTCGGGGCGCACGAAGCGCTGGTACACGTCGCGCACGAGCGAACTCGACGCGCTCAGCAAGTAGCTGTCCGCCGTGGACACGATCACGGCCAGGATCGCGGCGACCAAGATCGCGCCGGTGATCGGCGTGAGCGTGGTGAGTCCGAGCTCGAGCATCACGTGGCCGGGATTGTCGAGCTCGGGGAAGAGCGCGCGGCCGGCGGTGGCCGAGAGCAGGATCGCGGCGTCGAGGATCAACACGCCGGGGATCAGCAGCGCCACCGCCTTGCGCGCGGCGCTGTCGCTGCGCGCGGCGAGGAAACGCTGGTGCAGGTTGGCGTCGCCCACGATGAGCAGCAGTGTGGGGAGCAGACGCGACAAGAGGTCGAAGCTGCTGTAGTGACCGCCGACGTGTCGCGAGCTTTCGGGGATTTGGCCGAGCACGCCGTCGATCCCACCGGCAGCCTTCCAAGCGAGCGGCAACACGAGCGCCACGCCCGCGAGCATGAGCAGGCCGTTGATGCCGTCGGTGCGCGCCACGCTCATCAGGCCGGCGAGCGCCGTGTAGACCACGATGATCACGGCCATGATCACGAGCAACACGCCCGGGTCGACGCCGCCCGGGAACAACTCCGAGACCTCGAGCACACGCCCCAGCGCCCCCGACGCCGCGCGCAACTGATACGACACGATCACGAGGTAAGCGGACACGAGCGTGAGCGAACCGAGCACGCGCGCGCCGGGGCCGAAGCGTTCCTCGAGAACGTCCTGCAGCGTGAAGCGCCCGCGACGCCGCACCGGGCCGATCAGGAACAGCAGCACGAGCAAGCCGAGCACCGGCGACGCGAGCAGCAGCAAGCTCGGCAGCCCCACGCGCCAGGCTTCCTCCGCGTTGCCGAAGATCGAGCCCGTGCCGGTCCAGGTGGCGAGCAGCGTGCCGGTGAGCACGAGCGGCGTGAGTGAGCCGCCGGCCAAGGTGAAGTCCTTCTGCCCCTTCACCTTGCGCGAACTGATCACGCCCACCGTGAGCAGACCGGCGACATACAACGCGAGGACGATCAGCGGCACCATGGCCGCGGAGTCTAGCAGCCGCCGCACCTGCCCGAAGGCGCGAGCTGGCGCGAGTGACGGCTCGTGGGCGCAGGCGACTCGGCGCCGGTGTCGCGGCGCCGGTGTCGCGGCGCCGGTGGATCAGCCTCGACGAGTTCTTCGCGCGCGCCTCGCGCGGCGGCGACTAGACTCGGCGCGCATGGCTCCGCGCGTCGCTCTCGTTCATCACTGGCTCATCGAGCAGCGCGGCGGCGAGCGCGTGCTCGCGCGACTGGCCGAGATGCTTCCGGGCGCTGAGTTGTTCACCTTGCTGCACGATCCCGAGCGCGCGCCCGCGCCGCCGCAGATCTCGCGCGTTCACACGAGTTCACTGCAGGGCGTGCCCGGTGCGCAGCTCGGCTTCCGCGCGCTCCTGCCGCTGCTCCCGTCGCTCTACGAACGCTTCAACCTGCGCGGCTTCGACCTCGTGTTGAGCAGCGACGCCAGCGTGGCCAAGTGCCTGCGCGTGCCCGACGACATCCCCCACCTCTGCTACTGCTACTCGCCGCCGCGCTACGTGCACGACCTGCGCGAGCTGTACCTGAGCGAGTCGGTGCCCGCCGCGTTGCGCCCGCTCGCCCGACGTTTGCTGCGCGGCGTGGCCGAACGTGATCGACGCGCCGCCGAACGCGTGACCGAGTTCGTGGCCATCTCGGAGCACGTCGCCGCGCGCATCGAGAATGCCTACGGGCGCGACGCCCACGTGATCGCACCACCGGTGGACACGCAGTTCTTCACGCCGTGCGCCTCCGCGCCGACTCCCGCGAACGCGCCGCCCCCCGCGAGCGCGCCGCGAACCGAACGCGCCTACCTGCTCGCGGGCCACGCGGTGCCCTACAAACGCTTCGAGGTCGCGGTCGACGCCTGCCGCGAGCTCGACCGTCCGCTGGTGGTCGCCGGCGGCGGCCCGCGCTTCGACGCGCTGCGCGCACGGGCCGGCGCGCGCACACGCTTCGTCGACTCACCGACGGACGACGCGCTGCGCACGCTCTACCGTGACTGCCGCGCGCTGCTCTTCCCCGGCGAAGAAGACTTCGGCCTCGTGCCCGTGGAAGCCATGGCCTGCGGCGCGCCCGTGATCGCGTGGGGCGTGGGCGGCGCGGCGGAAACCGTACGACACGCCGAAACCGGCTGGCTCTACGCGCTCGACTCGAACGGGACGACACCGCAGGCAGCGAGCAACCCGCGCAACGCACCCCACGCCGAGCACGTGGCGGCGCTCGCCGCGGCGCTGCAGGCTTTCGAAGTCTGGGAGTCCGGCTTCGAACCCGCCGCCGCCGTGCGTCGCGCGCAGGCTTACTCGGTGCTCGCCTTCCGGAACGCGCTCTTCGAACGCGTCCGCGCGCTCACCACGCGCGCCTGATTCAGCCGGCGACGGTCGGCGCGCGCATCAGGTTCTCGATGGCTTCGCGATCTTCGCGTCCGGGCGTGCCCCAGCCGAGCTCGTAGTCGAACACGTCGCGTGCGGAACGCCCGCCGAACTGGCCGTCGAGCACTTCGAGGTCGTCGAGCTGGATGAGTGCCGGGTGCACAGCTCCTGCAGCACGCGCCAAGGCCGCGACCTCGCGGCGCAAGGCGCTCAGGTAGTTCGCCACGCGCACGGACTTCAGCGCGGGATCGAGCCCGCGCATGAGCCAACGGTTCTGGGTCGCGATGCCTGTGGGGCAATGCCCGGTGTGACAACGCTGCGCTTGGATGCACCCCATGGCGAGCATGGCCTCGCGCGCCAGGTTGATCATGTCGCAACCCAACCCAAAAGAGAGCAGCGCCGTCTCGGGGAAACCCAACCTGCCCGAACCGATGAACACCACACGCTCGTGCACGCCGAGCTCGGCGAACTGTCGATAGACGCGACTCATGCCGAGCTTGAAGGGCAAGGCCACGTGGTCGGAGAAAGCCAGCGGCGCAGCACCGGTGCCGCCCTCGCCGCCGTCGATCGTGATGAAGTCGACGCCGCGCTCGCCCGACTGCATCTCGCGCGCGAGCTCCCGCCAGAAGACCTCTTCGCCCACGGCCGACTTGATCCCCACGGGACGCCCCGTGGCCTCCGCCACGCGCTCCACGAAGTCGAGCATCTCGTCGACATCGCCGAAGGCCGAGTGCGCGGGCGGGCTGTGACAGTCGCGCCCGACCGGGATGCCGCGGATGGCCGCGATCGTGGGCGTGACCTTCGCCGCGGGCAACAGGCCGCCGTGTCCCGGCTTCGCGCCCTGACTGATCTTGATCTCGATCGCCCGCACGGGATGGGCGTTCACGGTCGCCACGAGGCGGTCGAGATCGAAGTGCCCGTGCGCGTCGCGGCAGCCGAAGTAGCCCGTGCCGATCTGCCAGACCAACTCGCCACCCATCTGGTGGTGAGGGCTCAGCCCGCCCTCGCCGGTGTTGTGCAGACAACCCGCCAGCGCCACGCCCTTGTTCAAGGCTTCGATGGCGACGCCACTCAGCGAGCCGTAACTCATCGCCGAGACATTCACCACGGAACGCGGGCGGAACGCCTCACGCCGACCCCGCGCAGCACCCAAGACCTTGGCGCAAGGCAGGCCGTGTTCCGCGTCGAAGCGCGCGGCGCCCTGCGGCGGTTCGGGCGCCGGGAAGCTGCGCTGCTTCACGATCAGGTAGTTCGGCGCGCCTTCGACATCGTTGTCGGTGCCGAAGCCCACGGTGCTGTCGAGCCCCTTGCTCGAGCGATAGACCCAGGTGCGTTGGTCCCTGCTGAACGGCCGCTCCTCGTCGTTGCTGGTGACGACGTACTGGCGCAGCTCCGGGCCGAAAGCCTCGAGCAGGTAGCGCAGGTGCCCCACGACCGGGAAGTTGCGCAGGATCGCGTGCTTGCGCTGGAGCAGGTCGTAGAGCACGACTGCCAGCAGCAGCGCGCCGAGGATCTTGAGTGCGAGCACTGCTGGCTCCCGAGCGGAGGAGGTGCCGACGACCACGTCGTCCCACCTGCAGGATCCCCATCGCCCGGCCAATTGCCATGTTCCTGACCGGCGCCGCCACGCAACGACAGCTCAGAGCCAGCGCGGGGTCGAGCGGCACGGCGCGTCTGGGTATCTTCGGGGGCGGGTTCTGGCGGCTGGCGGCCGCGGACCCGGCCGTGCCGTTTGGAGGGAAGCACCCCGACACCATGCTGAGTCGTCGCAGCGAAACTTCGCGCGTGGCCCTGTTCTTGCTCGACCAGCTCGCGCTGGCCGGTGCCTTCGCGCTCGCCTTCCTGGTGAAGCGTCACCTGGTCCTGGCCGACGCCGCGCTCGACGCCGATCGCTACCTCCAGCTCTACACCTTCACGGCGCCGGTGCTGGCCTTCGCGCTGAGCGCCTGCGGCTTCTACCGGCTGCGCGGCGAACGCTTCCCGCCCACGGGCATCCGTTCGCGCGACCTGCTCTGGGGCGGCTTCGTCTCGATGCTCACGCTGGTGTTGGTGGGTTTCCTGGTCAAACCCGAAGCCGCCGACGGCACGCCGCTGCCCGCGTGGTCGCGCGGCGTGGCCTTCCTCTTCTTGGGCAGCGCCACGCTGGGGCTCTACGCCGCGCGCAAGTTGCTCATGGTGGCGAGCGTGGCGCTGGCCGGTGAAGCGGGGCGCCAAGCGCGCGTGCTCGTGTTCGGGATGTCGCCGCGCGTGCTGCGCTTGCTCGAGGTGTTCCGTCGCTCACCGCACATGCACCTCGAGGTCTGCGGTGTGGCGGCGCGGCATGTTCCCGACGACCTGGCGCCGGCCATCGACACCACGGATGCCGTCGCGCAACTCGAACAAGGTCGCGTGGACCACGTGATCATCGAGGCCGGCGACATCAGCGAGGGCTTGCTCGACGAGCTGCTGCGCCTGGCCGACCGCGAAGGCATCTCGGTGCACATCACCTCGCCGATCTTCCCGTCCACCAAGCTCGTGCCGGCTTGGGAGCGACTGGGCGGCGTGCCCGTGCTCGGCTTCGTGGCCGCCGAGCTGCCCTTCGGCGCGCGGGTGGCCAAGCGCGCCTTCGACATCGCCTGCTCGAGCGTGGCCCTGCTGCTGCTCGCTCCGTTCCTGATCCCGCTCGCCGCGCTGATCCGCGCCGAAAGCCCTGGGCCTGCGCTCTTCGTGCAAGAGCGCGTGGGACGCCGCGGCAAGAGCTTCCGCATGTACAAGTTCCGCACGATGCGCAGGGACGCCGAGAACGGCACCGGCCCCACCTTCGCCGTGGTCGACGACCCGCGCTGCACGCGCATGGGCAGCTTCCTGCGCCGCTGGAACCTCGACGAGTTGCCGCAGCTGCTCAACGTGTTCCTCGGTCACATGAGCTTGGTGGGACCGCGCCCCGAACGCCCCGCCTTCGTGCGCGACTTCAAGCGCACCGTGCCGCGCTACGCACACAAACACTGGGTGCGCCCCGGCATCACCGGCTGGGCGCAAGTGCACGGCTTGCGCGGCGCCGGCACGAGCATCGAGGAGCGCGTGGATCACGACCTCTACTACATCGAGAACTGGTCGCTGATGATGGACATCCGCATCCTGCTGCGCACTGTGGTCGACGGCTACGTGAACGCCGCCTGAGCCCTTCGACGCGGCTCGACCTTGGGGTTCCCGCCCCACGCCATGGCCTGCGACGCGCGGGACCGAAGAGTCCCTCAGAATCTGCAACACGGTTCCCAACTCAGCACTAAGGTGGACCGCTGGGAAAGGGCAACCCGCAGCACTGGCGCGACTTCCGGCTGAGGAAGCACGCAAGGGCATGGTGTCTCGACACCTGCTGCGGCTGCCTCCCGCACGACGCGCGTCGTGCGGGCGCCAACTTCATCGGGAGAATGCTCCACCATGCTGACCTCAACTCGATTCCTCACCCGCGCCGCGCTCGGCATGTTGGCGCTGACCGCGACCGCCTCGGCCCTGCCGACGCCCAGCGACCGCGAGATGCTCGTGGCTGTCTGGACCGAAGCCGGCCAGCTGCTCACGCAAGACATCGATGTCACGGCCACCACCGCTGGCCAACCCGTGAAGGGCCTCCAGCAATCCAGCGGTCACTTCGTGCTGCCCAACGCCGGCACGGCCACCGACTACGGCATGAAGGCCACCATCGAAGTCATCCATCCTTTCTATGGCAGCAAGCAGGTCGACGTGAGCCTCGACGCCGCCGCCAACGTGACCCTCGACCTGATCTTCGGGCTCGACGGCAAGCTGCGCGCCTTCGGTGACGCGCTGATCCCCGTGACGCAACGCTCGCAGAGCGGTTTCGCGGGTATCGCCGTGGTCAACGACCTGTGTGCCGACGCGATCTCGCTCGGCGCGAACGACTCCACCAACGGCACCACGGTCGGCGCGACCTTCGACGGCGTGGAGGCCTGCGGCACCCCCAACACCGCGCCCGGCGTCTGGTACACGGTCACCGGCACCGGCAACACGATGACGGCCACGACCTGCTCGCCGAACACCGACTTCGACAGCAAGATCAGCGTGTTCTGCGGTGACTGCGACGCCCTCAACTGCATCGGCGGCAACGACGACGACATCAACTGCGTGAACGACACGCTGCAGAGCACGTTCAGCTGGTGCTCGCAAGAAGGCGCGACCTACTACGTCCTCGTGCACGCCTTCGACGTCAACGTCGGCAACTTCGAGCTCACGATGATCGACGGCGCGGCTTGCGACACGCCCGTGGGCTGCCTGCCGACCGGCGCCTGCTGTGTCGACGGTGGCTGCTCGATCCTGACCCCGCCGGAATGCGCGAACCTGGGCGGCCAGTACCAAGGTGACGCGAGCGAGTGCACCTCACTCCTCGGCACGCGCGACTTCGACTCGGGCGATCTGAACCTCGCGATCCCGGACTTCGACCCCACCGGTCTCACCGACTCGATCTTCGTGACGAACCCCTACACCGTCGGCGACGTGAACCTCGAAGTGAGCATCGATCACACGTGGACCGGTGACCTGCAAGTCTTCCTCGAGCACGATGGTGTCGAAGTGCTCGTGGTGGATCGTCCCCAGTTCCCGGTGCTGCCCTTCGGCTGCGACCAGGACAACTGGATCGCGATCCAGCTCGACGACGAAGGCACGGGCGGCGCGATCGAAGACCAGTGCCAGCTCGGCGGCAACCTCACCTCGCCGCCGGCTTACACCCCTGCCAGCACGCTGTCGGCCTTCGACGGCATGTCGGCGCGTGGTCGCTGGAACCTCCGCATCGTCGACAACGCGGACATGGACCTTGGTTCCCTGGTCTCGTGGAAGTTGAGCCTGGGCAAGTCGAGCGGCGTGTCGCCGTGCGACGAGTTCTGACTCTTCGCTGAACCACTCGGGTCTCGATCCGAGTTGCGCGCGGCCGGTGCCCTTCGCGGGTGCCGGCCGCGTGTCCTTCCGGGCCGACGTGCGCGACACCGCTCCACGCGGCGCGCCTCGGCCCGCGCTCAGCTGTCGGTTTCGTCCTCGGGAGCCTTCATCGACTCCTGCAGGATTTTGCCCAGCTTGATGCGCGCGCGACGGTGCAACTGGCGCGTGGCCTCGCTGCTCTCGCGGCCCATCTGCTTGGTGACTTCGTCCCAGCTGCCGCCGTAGTAGGTGCGCAGCATGATCACCTCTTGGTAATCCTCGGGGAGCTGCGCCACGGCAGCGTCCACGTGTCGCGCGAGCTCCTTCTGCGAAGCCACTTGGTCAGGGCGCTTGCCGCCGGAGGGCAGATCGATCGGGCCGGAAGTGCTGTCGTCGCGCCGCCCGCGAAGTGAGATCTCGCGGGTCTTGTTGCGCTTCATGTTGTAGTGCCGACGATGCGTGTCGAGCATCTGGTTCTCGGCGATGCGCGCGAGCCACTGCAAGATGCTCGCCGTGCTGCGCAGCTCGAGGTCGCCGATGTGCAGGAAGGCGTTGCGGAAGGTGTCTTGCACGATGTCCACCGACTCGACCACGCGGCGCAGACGCGCGCTGAGCTTGATGCGCACGATGCGACGGATGCGCGCCTCGTAACGCGAGAGCAAGTCGTTGAGCGCCTCTTCGTCGCCACGCTGAGCGCGGTTCACGAGCAACATCGAGTCGGTGATCTCGGGCAGCTGACCGGGATGCACGCTCTGGCTGAGCGTGTCGTCGGAGTCGGCGGTGTCGGAGGATTCGCTCATGGTCGGGTCCGGCGGAGTCTATCACTCACGTTGCTCGGGGTGACGTGTCACGCGGGTCAGACACGCTCGGAGCACACGTCACGAGGGGCCGAGCGACTCGACCTGCCCCGGAGGTAGACTCCCTGCGTGACTTCCCCGCCCACCGCGACGCCGCAGCCGACCGTGTGTCCTCCCACGATCACGCTGGCTCGATGAGCTCCCCCGAGGATCGCGCCGAGCAACTCTTCGCCGAGTGGCTCGACGAACGCGATGCGAATCCGTCGGCTGACTTCGAAGCGCTGCTGGCCGCGCATCCCGAACTGGCCCGTGAGCTGAGCGACTGTCACTCGGGTTGGGCCCTGCTCGAAGGCGCCGACTCGGGCCTGCCCGAACCACTCCCGCCCGAAGAGCACTTGGAGCTCGGGATGCTCGGCGAGAGTCGGCTGCCCGGCGCGCGTCGTGTGCCGCTCGACGAACGCCCCACCGTGGGCCCCGGCTCGGTCGTCGGTGACTTCAAACTCCTCCGCGCCTTGGGTCAAGGTGGCATGGGCCAAGTGTGGGAAGCCGAGCAGGTCTCGCTCGGTCGACGCGTGGCGCTCAAGCTGCTGCGTCCCGGTCGCGAGCACGCGGGCAACGCGCAACGCCTCGAGCAAGAGGCGCGCGCTGCGGGACGCGCCGATCATCCCGGCTTGGTGGTCGTGTACGCCACAGGCATCGACGCGGGTCACCGCTACATCGCGCAACAACTCGTGGGCGACGGACACAACCTCGCCGACCTCATCGACAGGCTGCGCGACCAACCGCAACTCGGCCCCGACGACTACCGCAAGATCGCCGTGCTCTTCCGCGACGTGGCGCGCGCCGTGCACGCCGCACACGAAGCCGGCGTGCTGCACCGCGACCTCAAGCCGCAGAACATCCTCATCGATCACGACGAACGCCCGCGCGTGAGCGACTTCGGCTTGGCGCACCTCGACGAAGGTGGCGACGCCGCGCGCCCCGGCCTGATCGGCACCTACGCCTACATGAGCCCGGAGCAGACGAACGAGTCGAGCCAGGACATCGACCAACGCAGCGACGTGTTCGGGCTCGGCGCGGTGTTCTACGAAGCGCTCACGCAACGTCGCGCCTTCGACGGGGACACGCCCGAGCAGATCCTGCGCCAGTTGCGCGACAGCGACCCGCCCGACCCACGTCGCATCCGCTCACGCGTGCCCGCCGACCTCGCGATCATCTCGTCCACCGCACTGCAGAAGAGCCGGGCCAAGCGCTACGCCTCCATGGCCGAGTTCGCCGACGACCTCCAGCGCTTCCTCGACCACCAGCCGATCCACGCGCGCCCCCAGAAGCTGCTCGTGCGCTTGGGCAAGTGGTCGCTGCGTCATCCGGGGCAGAGCACCGGGCTCGCGCTGGGCACGCTCGCGTTGCTCGTGATCTCGGCCTTCTTCGTGCGCGAGGTCGGGCTGCGTCGCACGGCACAGACGGAGAAGGCGCGCGCGGACAAACTCGCGGAGCAGGCGCAGGCCGCCGAGCAACTCGCCGAGCAGCGCAGCGCCGAGCTCTTGCGTCAGAGCTACGTGGCCAATGTGCTCGCCGCCACCACGCACGTGGAGCGCGCCGAGTTCGCCGCCGCGCGCGCGCGCCTCGCCGCGTGTGCGCCGGAGTTGCGCGCCTGGGAGCACGCCGAGCTGTCCTTGCGCGCCGACTCGTCCCTGGCACACCTCTTGGATCACGACGGCGAGGTCACGGCCGTGGCGCTCTCCGTCGACGGCACGCGCGCTTACACCGCGGGTGTCGACGGGCAGCTGCTCGTCTGGTCCGGGGACGAGAGCGCCACGGCGCGCCCGCTCTTGAACGGCGCCGAAGACTTCACGGCCTTCACCGCGCTGGCCGCGTCCCCCACGCACTTGGCAGCGGGCACGACCGACGGCCGCGTGCTGCTGCTCGATGCCGAGAGCGGGGAGCAACTTCACGCTTGGTCCGCGCACGTCGGCGGCGTGAGCGCACTCGCCTTCACCGACGAGGGCGCGCGCCTCGCCAGCGCCGGCGCCGACGGCAGCTGGAACCTGCGCGAGGTGGCCACCGGCACCGAGCTGCAACGCGTGGCGAACAGCACCGCGGGCCTGGCCAGCATGGCGCTCGACGGCAGCGGCGAGCTGCTCGCCACGCTCTCGCGCCAAGGCATCCTCGAACTCTGGGAGACGGCCGACGGCACGCGTCGCCACACGCTGGCTTGGTACGGGCCGCACCTCACGCTCGTGATGTCGCGCGACGGCACGCAACTCTGGGCCGGCACGCGCGACGGCGTGGTGGAACTCTGGGACACCGTCAACGGAGAGCGCGTGCGCAGTTTGCGCGCGCACGAACACGGCGTCACACAACTCGCGCTCTCGGCCGACGGTCTCAGCTTGCTCACGGGTTCGGCGCCGGACAACTCGGTGCGCTTGTGGGAGGCCGACTCGTTGCTCCGACGCGCGGAACTCAGCGGACACGACGGCCCACTGCGCGCGCTCGCCCTCTCCGCCGACGCGAGCCGCGCGCTCGCGGGCAGCGCGCGCGGCGGCGCCGTGTTGTGGGACGGTCAAACCGGCGACTTCGGCGTCACGCGCCTGGCGCCCGGCAACGCGATCACGAGCCTCGCCAGCGACGCCGACGGCCGGCGCGTGTTGAGCGCGTCGATCAACGAACGCAGCGCGCACTTGTGGGACGGCGAGAGCGCGCGCGTGCTGGCCGTGCTCACCGGACACGGCAGCGGCGTGACCGACCTCGACCTGAGCGGCGACGGCCAGCTCGCCGTCACCGGCTCCTACGACGGCACCGTGCGCGTGTGGAGCGGCCACGACGGCCGCGCGCTCAACGTGCTGCGCGGCCACGGCACCGGCGTGACCGCCGTGGCGCTCGACGAACACGGCGACTCACTCGCGGTCAGCTCCTACGACGGCAAGGTGCGCCTCTGGGCCCCGCGCCGCGGCGAACAGCAACACGTGCTCGACACCGGCCCCGGCCCGGTGACCGATCTCGCGCTCTCCGCCAACGGGCGCGACGTGCTCGTGGCGCGCGCCGACGGCAGCGTGCAGTTCTGGCGCGACGGCGCGCGCGTGCACGTGTTGCAGTCCCACGACCCGCTCGGCGAAGGTAGCGTCACGCTGAGTTCCGACGGACGCGTCGCCGCCTGGGCCGGCCTCGACGGCGACATGTTGCGCGTGTGGAACACCGACCGCGGCGAACGCCTCACCGAGATCCGCGGCTTCGGCAGCGGCGTCGTGAGCTTGGCCATGAGCGGCGACGGTCGACGCCTGCTCACCGCCACCTCGGGCGACGCGACGCTCCGACTGTGGGACAGCGACACGGGCAGCCTGCTCATGCAGCTGCGCGAGCACGGCGACGACCTGAGCGCCGTGGCTTTCAGCGACGACGGCCGCGTGCTCATCAGCAGCGCCCGCGACGGCGGCCTGCGTCTGTGGTTCAGCGAGCTCGAACGCGCGCGCGCGTTGTGGCTCAGCGCGTCGCCGGCTCAGGCAGACCCAACGCTTCCGCGATGAACCGGGCCATGTCGAGTTCGAGCACCCAGCGCGCGCCGGGTTGCAGGTGGCAGCGGTCCATCATCACCTCGTAGCCGATCAAGCCTGAAGGGACGCGCGCGCGGAACAGCGCGTCGGCATCGAGCAGCGCCACGCCGGGATGCGCGGCGGCGACCTCGCGCACGATGCCGTTGATGATGCGGCTCGCGGAGCCGGCGTTGCTGTCGAGATCACGGGCGCGATCGAAAGCTTCCACGGCTTCGACATCCCGAGCGAGCAACCAGAGCACCACGCCACGCATGAAGTACACACTGGGGGAGCGCGGGTCGAGGCTCAGCGCCTCGTCGAGCAGCGGCAGCGCGCGTTCGAGCATCTCGCGCTCGCCAGCTTGGAGTGTGCGCTGAGTGAAGCGCTCGATGCCACGGATCAGCGTGACAACACGCGGCGCCCAGCCGGAAGGGTCGGGCCAGTGTGCGCCGTCGATCGATTCGGTCTTTCCTCCGCGCGTGGCGCGCGTATCGGCCAACTCGCCGAGCAGGGTGCGCAACTGTGGTGCGGGCTCATCGGGAGGGACACCGCTGTTGCCATACCAGTGTTTCACGCGCACGCGAACGGGCGGGTCGAGCACGCCGGCGAGACGATCGGGGATCAGCTCTGCTGCCTGTTTGCGCAACGCGTCGCGACGCGCGCGTGTCTCGTCATCGAGCAAACTCTCATGCGTATCACTGTAGGGCGGCGCGAGCATGTTGCCCACGAGTGTGCACAGCACCACGCGCGCACCTGCGGCTTCGCTCAAGGCGATCATGCGCTCGAGATTCGCGCGGTACGCGACGTGGCGCTCATCGACCTCAGAGGGGCTGATGCCCAACTCCACGCCTTCGAGCGGCGGCGGGAGACTCGCGTCGCCGGAGGGCTCGGACCACAGGCGCGTGGGCGGACGCAGCGCGTCGACCAACAGGCGGTAACTGCGCAGGGAACGTGCGGCGCGGGCGAGCGCGGAACCCGTGGTGCCTTCGACCGCGGCGAGTTCGTCGCGGAACACGGGCTCGATGAACTCGTTGTGTCCGGTGTAGAGCAGCACGAGGTCGGGGCGGCTCACGAGCGCTTGCTCGAGCAGGATCACCACGCGTGAGCTGCCGTAGCCTTCGCGACCGAGGTTGAGCACTTCGAGCTCGGCGCCCGCGCCGCGGAAGGCCAGCTCGATGAGCGGCGCCCAGAGTTGCTGCGTGTTGCTGCCGCCCATGAGCAGCACGCGCGGCGTGTCGGTCTTGGGGGGCAGCGCGACTTCGCGTGACGGGTCGTCGAACATCTGCGTGCGATGACCGCCCGTGGTCGGGTCGGGCACGAGGTAGGCCACCGAGGCGTCGAAGCCGCGCGAGAGGTCTTGGTGCGTGTCGGTCTCGCCGAGGCCCAGCGCTGCGAGCGCGAGTTCGAGCAAGGCGAGCAGGATCAGCGGCGGCGCCGCGATGCGCAGCAGGGCGAACAGCGCGCGGGCGAGCGCTGAGCGCGGAGGGGGATCAGGCGGCGGGTCGAAGGACGGCATGCGTAGGAGTCTAGCGACCCGCGCGCCCGCATGACGCGCCGTTCAAACCGCGGCCAGCGCCGCGGCCGGGCGCGACTCGCGTCGCGCGAGGCGTGGCGGCTCGGGCACGCGGATGGCCGAGGTCGCGTCGCCGTAGGCTCGCGTGCGACCGGCGAGCGCTTCGTGCGCGACCCAGGCGCAGACCACGGCGTCGAGCGCGTCTTCCACACCTTTGAGGGTGGCTTCGCGACGCGGCGTGCCCGCTCGCAACAGCGCTTGTGCCGACGGGATCAGCTCGTTCACGCCCGCGATCTGTTGCGCCAGTGCGCCGCGCAGCGCGTCGAGGAACACGGCGCACCACTTGAAGCGTTCGGCGCTGGGGAGGTGCGCGAAGGCCTTGCCGCGTCGCGCGACCTTGTACGGCAAGCGTCGCGGCAGGCGCATGAGTTCGATGATCGCCGCGTGCGGGTACACCTCGAACACGTGGCCGGGCGCAACCGGCGTGGTGCTCACGGGCGCGACCTGTCCCGCGCCCAACACGCTCAAGCCGATGGCCGCGAACGCTTCGCGCAACTCACAAGCGAGCGGCCCGGGACGCTGCGCCGTGGGCGAGTGCACAGCCGCCTTGCGCGCGCCGTAAGCGCGGCTCAGTTCGGTGTCGCAAGCGCGCCGCGACGTGATCGGCTCGGCGCCGAGCGGGATGTCGCAACCAGCGGCGTGCAAAGGCGCAAGCTGGGCGAGCAAGGCGGGGAGTGCGTCGAAGCCGCCGACGGGTTTGCTCAGCCAGTCGCGCGTGCCGCCCTGGAGTGCTTCGTCGAGATCGCGCGCCACGAGCGTGAGCCGCGGCGCGTGGAGCGGCCCCTCGAGCAAGGCGACACCGCTGGGGGCGCGGCGGGTCCAGGCTGCGTCGAGGCCGAGGGTGCGCCAGCTGGTGGTCATGTCGGGAGAACGATCCTGGAGGCCTGCGACGAAGCCCCGAGCCTAGCGAGTGAGCGCGTCGGATCGAGCAGGAATCGCGGGGCGAGCGCGCGCCCCCACGGTCGTGCGAGCCCATGCGAAACTGGACCGCTGGCAATCCCAATGCTCCCTTCCGCGGCCGCCGCCGCCGAACGCCCCACCTCAGATCGCGACTCCGAGCCCACCGATGCCCACCGCAGCCCGCGCGCCCTACGATGTCTTCGAGCCCGATCAGTTCGAGTACGACGACTCCGAGACCGCGCGCGGATTCTGGCGCCGCTACGAGCACGCGAACGGCAAACGCTACGCCGAATACATCAGCAAGGCCGAGCTCTTCGGGGTGCGACTCGTGCACCTCACACGTGGCCACTCGCCCGAGACAGGCAAGCGCGTGACGGCGCGCGGCGTCGTGGCGATCGGACAGCGCGCCGTGGGTGTGGTGGCCGTGGGACAGCTCGCCGGTGGCGTGGTGGCGGTGGGACAACTCGGCGTCGGCCTGCTGCTCGGCCTGGGCCAACTGAGCACCGGCGTCGTGGCGCTCGGCCAGGGCGCGGTCGGCCTCGCCGTGGGCGCCGGACAACTCGCTTCAGGCTACGTGGCGATCGGTCAGCTCGCCGTCGGCAACTACGCGCTGGCTCAGCTCGGCGCCGGCGCACACGTGTGGGACACCTACACGGCGAGCGAGGTGGCGCAGCAGTTCTTCCGCGCGCTGGTTCCCTGAGCAGCCGGAGCGCGCCCTCGCAGATCGGCGCCCTCGGAGCAACACCGTGGATCAGTCGGCACGCGCCTCGAGCAACGGCACGTAGAAGCCGTTCACCTGCGGCACGTTCGCGACCAGCAGCGCTTGTGCCGAGCCACGCATCGCAACGAGATCGACGCCGAGCAACTGCGTGGCGGGCGCGAGGCCGTCGAGCGCAGCGGTCGCCGACGCCAGCAAGCGCGCGGCGCCGCCGCCGACACCGCGCTCACGATTCAAGGCGCAGGCCGCCAACTGGATCAGCGCCTTGAGCAACGTGTGCTGGCGGTCGTCTTTGCCTTCGACGACATGCCAGAGCTCTTCCCAGGCTTCGTGGGCCTCCCACCACCAGCCACGGTTGAAGAAGTCGACGCCGCGCAGGTAGGCGCGGTTCTCGCGCCAACGATCCTCGGGCAGGAAGACCGGCACCGGTCGCGGCGCGCCGTGCCCATAACCCTCGGCGTGCGCGAACGGGTGCGGCGTCTTGCCGGGCACGAAGCGGTACGGCGGAAAGGGTTCGTCGACAAACAGCGGCGGCGCGCCGGGCTCACCCTCCACGGGGCGGCCCAGGCACTCACGAGTCGCGGCGTGGGGATCGGGGATCGGCATGGGAGCGAGACAGCTTCCCATACTCGTGCCGAACAAGCGGTCGCTGCTTGGTGCAGCCCCGCGAGCTTGCGCTCCGACCACTGGCTGAGCGGCGGTTACGCCTTCATGCAAGTCGGGTAGAACCGGGAGGTCCCAAGCGGGGAGCAAGCGCACGCCGTGCGCAGCGCGTCTTCGCCCCCACGCCGCGCTCCCGCCGCCCGGCCCACCTCACTCTTGGAGCAGTTTCATGCGCAGCCACTTGTCTTCCGCCATCATCGGCGCGACCGCCGCACTCGCCTTGATCGGGTCCCTCGGTGCGGCCAGCCCGCGTGGTGTCGACGCGCCGATGCGAGTGGCCGGGATCCCGGCACCCGATGAGCTCGTTCGTATCGACGAAGGCGAAAGCTTCGAGGTCCCTGCGGGCAGCACCTTCGTGATCTGTGGCGTGGCGTCGAGCGGGCTCAAGAGCGTGATCTACATCTTCGACGTGGCGTACCAGGTGATCGTCGACGGCAACGCCGTGCTCTCGGGCGGTCTGTCGCAGACCTTCGGGCTCACGAGCACGAGCGTGAGTTACGCGCCGGGCTTCGCGGTGCCGGGACCGGCGACGGTGAGCATCCAGAACATCACGAAGCGCTTGCCCAACATCCCCGACACTGACATCGAGCCGGTGCTGCACGGCTACCTCGCGCAGTCACGCTGACCGCTGGCGTCCGCGCGTCCGGCACTTGGACGCGCCCTCGAACTCGCAAGCCTGCGCTCAGCCCGCCTTCGGCTCCAGCCAACCCGGCGGCAGCGAGACCTTGTCTTGGCTGCCGCCGCGTTTCGCACGCGCGACGCGCAACGCGCGCGCGGGGAACGGCAAACTCGGGTCGAGCTGCGACACGAGGCCTTCGAGGTCGGCGAGCGTCTCCACGCTTTGGAGCGCGTTGCGCACGGCGGCCGCGGCCGCGAAGCCCTTCGTGTACCAGGCGCCCCACTTGCGCATCTCGAGCATGCCTTTGGTCTCGCCGAAGAAGTCGACGAGCAGGCGCGCGTGTTCGCGCAGCACCGTGAGCACTTCGCCGAGCTTGGGCGGGTCGGCGGGTTCGCGGCCGTCGAACACGTCGGCGAGTTCCTTGAAGAGCCACGGCTTGCCGAGGCAGCCGCGGCCGATGATCACGCCGTCGACACCGGTTTGGCGCATCATGCGCAGCGCGTCGAAAGACTCCCAGATGTCGCCGTTGCCGAGCACGGGGATCGAGCTGGCTTCCTTGATCTGCGCCAGGAATTCCCAGCGCGCCTGACCTGAGTAGAGCTGCACCGCGGTGCGCGCGTGCACGCCGATCCAACGCGCGCCTTCGTCGGCGGCGGCGGACACGGCGTCGCGCCAAGTCAGGCGGTCTTCGTCGAGGCCGAGGCGCGTCTTCACCGTGACCGGCACAGCGCCCGCGCCGCGCACCGTGCTCGCGATCACTTGTCGCATCAGGTCGGGACGCGCGGGCAAGGCGCTGCCGCCGCCCTTGCTCGTGACCTTGCGCACCGGGCAACCCATGTTGATGTCGATGTGGTGCGCGCCCATCTCCTCGACCAGGAAGCGCGCGGCCGACTCCATCGCCGCGGGCTCGGCGCCGAAGATCTGCACCGAGCGGAACTCTTCGTCCGCGCCGAAAGATGCCAAGCGCAGCGTCTTCGCGTGGCGCTCGGTGAGCCCGCGCGCGTGCAACATCTCGGCGACGTAGAGCCCGGCGCCCTGCTCGCGGCAGATCGCGCGGTACGGCGGGTTCGTCACGCCGGCCATGGGCGCGAGAACAACCGGCGGCCAGATCGAGATCGACTCGGTGAGCGGCAGCGGCTGGAACTCGCCCGCGGCGGCGACGGGCACATCGGCGTTGAGTTCGGAGCGCAGAGACATGGGCCGCGCATTGTGCCCGATGCCGCGGCGGCTCGCTTGTGAGCGCCGCGGCTCGGCGCGGCGGGCTCAGCGTGGCGGGCTCAGCGTGGCGGGCTCAGCGTGGCGGGCTCGGCGTGGCGGGCTCAGCGTGGCGGGCTCGCGCCACGAACCTCGTTCCTGGAGAGACGGCCCCGTCTTGTCCTCCGAGATCACCACGATGCAGCCCCACATCCGACAACCACGCACCGCCACGACCACCGTGGCTCGCGGCCTCCTCGTGCTTCTCGCGCTGCTGGTGGGTTCCGCCGATCTTCAGGCGCAAATGAGCCTGAAGCAGGTGCGCAAGCAAGCCAAGCAGCAGCTCGACGCGGCCACGAAGGAGCTTCGCAAGGGCGTGTCGGCCGCGCTCAAGGATGTCACCCAAGACCTCAAGGCCGCGCGCAAACAGGCCGCCGCAGGCGAGGCCACCGTGGAGTCCATGGAGCTGTTGTTCGACGAGCTCGTCACGTTTCAGCAGAGCGTCGTCAACGCGCGGCTCCTCGTGAGCAATGCGGAGAAGATCGTCTTCCTGCTCTCGGACCTCGATGACGACGCCGACTTCGACGGTTTCTACCCGCTGGGCTTCACCGACGGCGACGGCGGCCTCATCGACGACTTCCGCCAAAGCAGTCGCGCCATCATGGCCAAGCCCTACGCCCGCATCCGGAAGCAACTCGAGGCGTTGTCGAAGGTCGCCGAGGACGACTCCGACGTCTTGATCACGTTCTTCATCACCACGCCGCGCGAGTTCCAACACTTCGTGTCGAACGTCCAAAGCGGGTTCTTGAGTCCTCTCTTCCGTCCGCGGATCGACCTCGCGCTCGGCGTCTCGCTCGAAGAGGGCCCAACCGATGCGAGCCGCCTCTTCGCGCGCGGTGAATCCGTCAACACCGCCAGCCTCCAACTCGCTGGCCAGGGCCTCAACATCAGCAAGCTCTTCCCGCTGACCGAGATGCGAGCTGGCGTCACGCTCGGAGGATCCGGCAGCAACGCACTCGCCCGCGGCAACCTTCGCTTGCGCCTGGTCACGTCCACCACGAGTTCCTGGGATGCGGGCGACGAGCTGAACATCGGCATTCGCTGACGCGCCGCGCCTTCACGTGTCGGCATGCCGCGCGCCACGACGTTCCTTCCAACGTCTCCCAACCTCTCCGGATTCTCACGATGACCCGCCACGCTCCCCAGCTCGCGCTGCTCTGTAGCTTTGCACTCCTGTTCCCCACCAACGCCCTCGCCGGCGAGGGCGGCAGCAACGCGCAGAGCGCCAAGCAAGTCAGCAAGACGCTCAGCGGCGCACTCAAGACGCAGCTCAAAGAGCGCAAGTCGGAGATCAACGCGGCGACCAGCACGCTGAAGGCCGAACTCAAAGCGCTCACCAAGACCTTCAAGTCGGGCGACGCGACCGCCGACGACGCCAGCGATCTCTTCGACGCGCTGCACGACTTCCAAGTCGCGCTGGCCGGCATCATCGAAGACGCTGGCAGTCTCTACAGCCCGATCTTCGAAGGCCTCGGCGACCTCGACCCGAGCGACGACAGCTTCTCCGGCGTCTACCCCGACGACTTCATGCCCGGCGCCGGCGGCCGTCACGATGACTTCCTCGCCGACCTGAACAACGCGATCGCCAAGCCGTACAAGAGCCTCCAGAAGCAACTGCTCAAGCTGCGCGCGCTCGCCGATAAGAAGTCGGGCCTGCTGATCAACGTGCGCCTCTCGCCAGTGCGCGGCGTGTTCGAGCAGGCCGTGAACGAGGGCGCGTCCACGGGCGGCGGGCGACGTCCGCTGACCATCGACCTCACGATGAGCGCGCACGACAGCGAGAACGTGCGCATGGTCTGGGTGGCCGGCTCCGCAACGAACTTCGGCGGCGATCTCCCGGTGTTGCTCTTCGGTCTGAACTCCAGCACGCAAGATGCGGAGTTCGTCGGGCAGTATCGCTACCAGCGCGCCTTCACCGGATTCAACCCGGGCAACTACCTGCTCGAAGTGCGCGCCGAGGGCGACGACTACGCGGTGCGACAGAGCATCGGGCTCCGCTGAGCCGCGAATCTAAGTGTCCGAGCTCGGCTCGATCGTGAAGCGTTCGATGGGCACGATCATGGCCTCGATGTTCACGCGCACCGGCTCGCCGAGCGAGCGCTCGAGACGCTCTTGGAAGGAGGTGACGCGTTCCTGCAAGTGCGACGCGCGCCCCACCGGTGCCACGCCCTTCGCCTTCACGGTGAGCATGTCCTCGGAGTCGTAGAACACCGACATGTCGAAGATGCGCCCGGTCTCGACGCCCGCGTGCCTCTGCTCGGCGAGCATCGTCTGCGCGATCATCATGGCCTCGCTGCGCGAGTACATGCTGCGCATCGAGCCACCCAGCGGGTAGGTCAGCGCCGCAGACGCCAACAGCGTGACCAAGATCCCCAAGGCCCCGCGCCGAAAGCTGCCGTAGCCGTGCACCAGGAACACGACCTCCGAAGCGAACAGGATGCCCGCGAGGTTGGTGACGAACAGCAACATGGCGCCGAGGGCGATGTCGTAACCATTGGTGAGCAGCCGGCGGATCTCGGCGGCGCGGATGGTCCGGAGACCGACGTCACCATCGCGAGCGACCGCTACAGCACGATCTTCGTCGACGCCATCGACGGTATGAGTCGCGGCAACTACGTCGTGCGCGTGTTCGACGACGACGGCGGCGCCCAACGCAACTCCGCCATCGGGATGCGCTGAGGCACTCGCCGCGAGCTGCGCTTTGGCGTGCTGGGTGGATGCGCGCCGGCGAGTGGGTTCGCCCCCGTCGCTCAGCCGCGCGGCGCCACGAAGTCAAAGGGCGGTTCCGGTTCGCGACGGTCTTCGCCGCGCACTTGGCGTCGCGCAGACACCGCCGCTGAGTCGATGTCCTCGGTGCGCCAGGCCCAATAGGCGGCGGGGTTCGTCTTGTTGATGCCGATGCGCGCGGTCCAGCGCGTGCGCTTGGGCGAGCTGCCCTCGGCGAGCCAGATCAGCCCGTCGGGATCGGTGAGGTCGGCGCCGTTGAAGTCGGCGCTCAGCTGCAGACACATGCAGAGTCGTCCCGGGCCTTGCGCGAGCTCCGCCGGACGCCCGCGCTCGAGGCGGCGCCGCGTGGGACCTTCGTTGAGTCGCGCCAACCTGCGCGCGCGCATCAGGTCGAAGCCATGCAGCGGCTCCACCGCGCGGATCAACACCGCGCGCCCGCCACCTTGCCCGCCGGTGGTCACGTTCAAGCAGAAGCAGCGACTCTGCGTGGCGTAGACGTAGGCCAATCCCGCCGGACCGAACATCACTTGGCAACGCGGCGTGGGGCCGCGATAGGAGTGCGCCGCAGGGTCGACGCCCTTGCCGCCGTACGCTTCCACTTCCACGATGCGCCCGACGATCGTGCGCCCCGACTCGTCGCGACGCACGAGCAACTTGCCGAGCAAGTCGGCCGTGACATCGAGCACGGGGCGCTCGAAGAAGCCGCGCGGGAGCGCTTTGAGTTCCCTGCGCGTGAAGGGATCGTTGGCGCTGCTGCCCGGCGGATCCTTCGGCGTCTCGGCGTCGCGATCGCTCAACGCGGGCACTCGCCGGGCAGACCCCACTCGCTCTGCCAGCCCGCGCTGAGCGCGTCGAGAAGTTCGGGCGGGTGCACTTGTTCGGTGGGCCAGTCGCGCTCGAAACCGTCTTGCTTGCCCTTGGCCGTGGCGTCGACACCGAGACGGCGCGGGTGATGGTTCGGCAACTCACGCAGCGACGCGTCGCGCACGGGATTGCTCGAACGGTGCACGTCGCGATCCGGGTCGATGTGCGCGAGCGCGAGCCACATCAGGCGCTCGGGATCGTCGAGACGTTCGCCGGCGTCGAGCACGAGCACGCGATCCGTGACCGCACTCCAGCCGTGCTCGTCGCCCAGCGCCCAGACCTGTTCCATGGTGACGCGCGGCACGCTCGGCTGCTTCTTCTCCACGGTGACGGCCACGGCGCCGCCCGCGATCACGACGGCGTCTTCCACGCCGGCGAGCAGCAGCAGCGCTTCGATCACGGTGTCGTCACTCACCGGGCAGGGCGGCGGCGCGGGCGCGCGTTCACCTTCGCCGGGGAACGGTGCCGTGAGGTCGAGACAGACTTTGCTGCCGAAGTGCAGCGCACGACTGGCGTGGTCGAGCGTTTCGGTCGGACCGAGCACGAACTCGATGTCGCGCGAGAGGTCGAAGCGTTCGAGCAACAGCGCGAGCAAGGCGTCGTCGTCGAGCAAGTCGGGGGCGTTCTCGTCGAACACGAGGATCACCTTGGTGAACATCGCCTGGCCGAGGCCCCACACGGTGTGCGCGGCTTTGCGGCCTTGTCCGGGAAAGTCCTTCTTGATGCGCAGGATCATCAAGTTGTGGAACACGCCGGCGAAGGGCATGCGCATGTCGAGCACTTCGGGCATGACCTTGCGCTGCAGCGGCAGGAACAAGCGCTCGATGGCCGCGGCCATGTGACAGTCTTCTTGCGGCGGCGGGCCCACGACCGTGGTGTGCCAGATCGCGTCTTTGCGATGGGTGAGCGCGGTCACGTGCAGCACGCCGTAGTCGTCGGCGAGCGAGTAGAAGCCGGTGTGGTCGCCGAAGGGGCCTTCGCGGCGTTTCTCGTCCACGTCCACGTAACCTTCGATCACGAACTCGGCGTTGGCTGGCACTTCGAGCGGCACGGTGCGACAGCGCACGAGGTCCACGGGCTTGTTCTGCAGGAAGGCGGCGAAGAGCAACTCGTCGACACCGGGCGGGAGCGGGCACACGGCGGAGAACACGGTGGCGGCCGACGCGCCGACCGCGACGGCGACCGGCATGCGCGTTTGTCCGAGCGCCGCGGTCTTGCGCAAGTGATCGGCCGCCGTGTGGTGCGTGTGCACGTGGAAGCCGAAGGTGTTCTCGTCGTAGCGCTGCAGGCGGTACATGCCGCAGTTGCGCGCGCCCGTCTCGGGGTCTTTCGTGAACACGAGCGGGAGTGTCACGAACGGTCCGCCGTCTTCCGGCCAGGTCTTGAGGATCGGGATCTCGAACAGGTCGACGTCGTCGCCCTCGTGCACGACCTCTTGGCAAGCACCCGACGCGCGCGTGCGCGGGAACAGTTTCGCGAGCCGCCCGAGCAGCGGCAGCGCGCCGAGCTTCTCGCGGAAGGTCACGCGCGGTGTCTCGATGCGCAGCAGGAAGTCGGCGACCAGCGCTTCGAGTTCGTCGCGATGCTTCACGCCGCAAGCCATGAGCATGCGCTTCGGATTGCCCAGCGCGTTGATCAGCAACGGGAAGCGGCTGTCTTTCACGTGCTCGAACAGCAGCGCCTTGTTCTGCTCGTCGGGCAACCGGCTGATGCGATCCGCGATGGCCGCGATCTCGAGTTCGGTGTCGGCCTCGCGACCGATGCGGATCAGCTCGCCGGCGGCGTCGAGTTCGGCGAGAAAGGATCTGAGGTCTGGCTGCGACACCCGTGGGAGCTCCGAATCGACGGCGGGCGGCGCATCATAGCCAAGACTGGGGGCGCGACGCGCTGCGGAGCGCGCGACAGGTGGCGTCGCGTTGAGTTGCGCGAGCAGCCCGTCAGTCGGGGAGCTGGTTGAGCAAGACCGTCACGTCCCCGGAGAATCTGTTCGACACGATGAGATCAGCCCGGCCGTCGAGGTTCAGGTCAGCGCTGGTCACCGAGGTGGGACCATCGCCCGCAATGAACGAGTGACTCGGACCGAAGCTGCCATCCCCCTCGCCTAAGAGCACCGACACTCCGTCGACGGTGAGAACCGCGAAGCACAGGTCGAGCACGCCGTCTCCGTTCAGGTCGACGATCTCTGGCCAGAAGGGGGAGCCGCCCAACTCAAGGATCATTGGCACACCGAAGCTCCCGTCACCGTCGCCGAGCAACACCGCGAACTGCGAGAAGTTCGGGAGCTGGCTGAGCAAGTCGGGCAGGCCATCGTGATTCAGGTCCGCGACCTCCAGCTTCAAGAGGCGGACGCCCTGCGGGAAGCTGACCGACGCAGCGAAGCTGCCGTTTCCCTCACCGAGCCAAACGACGAGTTCGTGCGGATCGCGCCGGGAGGCGATGAGATCAAGCGCGCCATCCAGGTTGAGATCGTCCATCGCCAAACCGAAGTCGGAACCATCGACAGCAAGCCGCCCGATGAAGGTGAAAGTGCCGTCGCCCTCGCCGAGAAAAAGGCCCAGGGATTCCTCTTCGAGGAGCAGGATCACTAGGTCGAGCACGCCATCCTGGTTGAAGTCTGCGAGCTCTAGCGACGTGGGCCCGTCGCCAACAGGCCTGACGATCGGCTCGCTGAAGCCGCCAGTGCCTTCGCCGAGTAGAACCCAAATCTCATCGCTGAGAGCATTGCTCACGACGAGATCTGGTGCGCCGTCCTGGTTCAGGTCGCCGGTGACCATTGATTGAGGAGCAGGACCGAAAGCGCCACTGGATGCCAACTGCTCCGTCGGTCCCGGGAGACCCACATCAAGACTCGGCTGGCTCGCGAAACCGCCGAGTACCGAGCCGAGCAACACCGACACTTCTGGCAGGAAGCCATCGCGCACCAGAAGATCTGGAAGACCGTCTTGATTGAGATCTGTGCTGACAACGAGTTGGGGTCGGGGGCCGACTCCCACGTTCGTGGAGGCCGTACCGAAGGCTCCCTCGCCGTCGCCGAACAGCACCACCACATCGCGCGAGGCCTCGTTGCCGATGGCGAGATCGGGCCGCCCGTCCAGGTTGAGGTCCGCGACCGCCAGTGAGTTCGCGTCGTCTCCGCCGCGCAGTTCAAGCGGCGACCCGAAACTCCCGTTGCCTTCACCGAGCAGCACGGAGACACCCGCATAGTCGTCGGTCAGAACAACGAGGTCGCTCTGGCCACCCTCGTCAAGATCGGCGATCGCTACGGCACGCGGGTCGCTGCCAACCGGAAAGGACTGCAGCGAACCCACGGTGAAGCTGCCGTCTCCGCGGCCCGGCAGAGAGAGCACCTCGTCGGCACCGCGATCGGCGGCGACCAAGTCAACGTGGCCGTCTTGGTCCAAGTCGGCGACCGCGATGAAGAGCTGAGAGCCCCCCACATCGGCGTGCTGCGCGGAACTGAAGCTTCCGTTCCCCTGGCCCAAGAGCACCGACACGCCGTACGGAAACGCGCTGTCCGTGACGAGCAAGTCGGGCAGGTCGTCGTCGTTCATGTCGGCGACCACGACGTCAGCGGGCTCAGTTCCGGCGGTTAGCAGCTGCGTGTCCCCGAAGCCCCCGTCGCCATCACCCAAGCGGATCGACACACCGGACGGCGGGCCGCTGTTCGTGACAGCGAGGTCCAGCAGGCCGTCCTGGTTCAAATCGGCGAGAGCGACCGCGACTGGCGCAGAGCCCGCGTCCAGCAACGTCGTGAAGAACTGCCCGTTGCCCGCGCCGAACAACACCGAGAGATTCTCGTCCAAGAGGTTCACGGCGACGAGATCCAGAGAGCCGTCCAGGTTGAGATCGCCGATCGCAAGGGAGCTGGGACCGCTTCCCGCGGCGTGAACCTGCCGCTCACCGAAATGGCCATTCCCGATGCCCAGTCGCACGCTGATCAAGTTGCCGCCCGACGGAGTCATTGCCATGTCTGGCAAGCCATCCGAGTTCAGATCGCCGATCACGACCGATTTGTGTCCTGGGCCGAACAGATACTTGTTCCCGGGAAACAAACTGTGGAGCGCGTTGGACACCGCCGGCACCACCCCCTGCAACGCGTTCGACAAGGCCACGCCCGCCGGCGCGCCCGCGTCGACGATCGCCCACTGCACGTAGAAGCTCAGCCCTTCCGGCACGCCCGCGGGGATGCTCGTCGACAGCAAGATCTCGCCCGCCGGATTCGTGTTCGCGAAGGTCACGAACAAGAACGGGAAGGGCACCAAGATTCCCTGGCGGAAGGGCAACGGCGTGATGGGGTCGACGGCGAGGAAGATGCCCGCCACCGACGACGGCGCCGCGTTGCTCAGCGCGAGTTGCGCGGGACTCGCCACGCCGAGGCTTCCCGTGCCGACGAGCTGCGGCTCGCCGCTCGTTCCTGCGAGCGCGAGACCGAGGTCGGTGAAGCCGCCGGTCGCGGTGAACTGCGCGCTCGCGCTCGAAGCCGCGAGCGCGAGGGCCGCGAGAACTCCCAGAACTCGGGTGCCGCTGAAGGCTTGCCGCATGAATCGTCTCCCCTTTTGCCGGTGGTTGGCGCGCTTCTGATCTCAGTGCAGCGAAGCACGCAGTGGGGCTCGGGTGTCCCACTCAGGATCTGCATGGCCAGCCTAAGCGAGATCCGCTCGAGCGTGGCGATCGGCTGCCTCGGGGAGTGTCGACGTGGCCAAGCGGCCTCGCTTCGCCACCTCGCTGCGCGCCAAACGCGGTGACGCGCGAGCGGGATTCCGGCAAACTAGGCGCCTTGGCCGTGCAGCGTGGCCTCGGCGCCCCGCGACACCTCCGCCGCGGGCGCGGCGCGCTGCCGACCGTCGTCCCCCACCCGCCTTCGGAGCGCGAGCGTGGTTGCCCATTTCGAACAGCTCACCCGCGGCGCGGATCACGCCGCGCAACGTCTCGGCCGCGCCGGTGTGGGCGTGGTGCTCGGTTCCGGGCTCTCCGAGGCGCTCGACAACCTCGACCACCCGCAGTTCATGCCCTACGGCGAGATCGCTGGCATGCCGCAACCTTCCGTGGAGGGACATCGCGGCGCGCTCGTGCGCGGCACCTGCAACGGCGTGCCGGTGTTCGGCTTGTGCGGACGTGTGCACCTCTATGAAGGTCGCCCGCACGAAGAGGCGATCGCGGGCGTGCGCCTGCTCTCACTGCTCGGCGTGCACACGCTGATCATCACGAGCGCGGTGGGCTCCACCGACGAGAACATGGGGCCCGGCAGCCTGATGCTGGTGAGCGATCACATCAACCTCAGCGGACAGAACGTGCTGCGCGGACCACACGAGCCGCGCTTCGGTCCACGCTTCCCCGACCTGAGCGACGGCTACGACGCCGGCGTGATGGCCTCGCTCGACGAAACCGCCGGGCTGCTCAAGATCCAGCTCGAGCGCGGCGTGCTCGCCCAGTTCTTGGGGCCGACCTATGAGTCGCCGGCCGAAGTGCGCATGGCGCGCGAACTCGGCGCGCGCGTGGTCTCGATGTCGATGGTGCCCGAGATGGTGGCAGCGCGTCAGCGCGGCATGCGCGTGGGCGGCATCGCCTGCGTCACGAACCTCGCGGCCGGCGTGCAAGCCGGTCCGATCAAACACGAAGACGTGCTGATCCACAGCGCGTCCATCGCAGCCAACGTGGGCGCGCTGATCTGCGGCGCCGCCCCGCGCCTGGCCTCACGCAGCGACAAAGGAGCCAAGCGCAAGGCATGACGTCCAACGAAACGAAGTCCGATCCGCTCGCCGGTGCGACCACGCTGCTCGACCCTGTGGAGCTGCACAAAGCAGTCTCGCACGTGGGTCGGCAGATCAACGATTACTACGGCGAGAAGGAGCTCACCGTGGTCGCCGTGTTGCACGGCGCGATCGTGTTCACCGCCGACTTGATCCGCGAGCTGCGCATGCCTGTGCGCATCGAGACCGTGACCGCGAGCAGCTACCACCGTGATGCGCGACGCCCCGGTGACCTGGTGGTGCGCATGGAAGAGAAGCAGCACCTGCGCGGTCGCCACGTGTTGTTGGTCGACGACATCCTCGACACCGGCGGCACGCTCTCGCGTCTGCGTGAAGAGATCGCCGCCTTCGAACCGGCCAGCCTGCGCATCGCGGTGTTGCTCGACAAACCTTCGCGCCGCGAGGTCGACGTGCACGCCGACTTCGCCGGTCACGAGATTCCCGACCTCTTCGTGGTCGGCTACGGCCTCGACCTCGACGGCCGCTACCGCAACTTGCCGCAGATCCTCGCGCTGCAACCGCTCGAGTCCGACGACGACGCGAGCGCCAGCGACACGGCCGCGGAGAACGGCGCGAACTGAACGCCGGTCGCGCCGCGACTACGCGTCGAGCATCTCGATCGGCGCGGGCAACGTCACGAAGAGCAGGCAACCTTCCGCTGACGACGGCGCGTGACGCGAGCCGGGCGGGTGATGCACGTAGGCGCCCGCGGTCCAGCGCTGCCCGCCGTCTTCGAGTGAACCGCTCAGCACGAAGTACTGTTCGCCTCGCGGGTGCGCGTGGGCGCCGTAGCGCGCGCCGGGTGCGAAGCGCAGCAGCACCGTGGAGCGCCCCGCCGGCCCTTCGAACTCGAGCTTCTTGAACTCCACGCCCGGGTAGGGAGTCGCGCGCCAGGGCAAGGCGTTGCTGTCGACGCGGAGCGAGTCGGGCACGTGGGAACTCATCGGGAGCGGGATGCCAGCGGGTCTTCGGGTCGGATCCTGCACGCCCCGACCCGCGCCCGTCGAGGGTCGGCCCGCTGCCGACGGCCGGCCGCTCGTCCCGATGCCGGCCCCTGAGACAGCGCAGCGCGACCTTCGCGCTCGACGATCACCACCGGTCCGTGCATACTCCGCGCATACCCACGACGCGCGCATCCGGGCAACGAGCGGGCGGGAATCGCCGAGATCGGGAGAGACTCAGCAATGCTTCGAGTGACCATCCTCGCACTGACAGGCGTGCTGAGCGCGCCAACAGCGGCGGCCCAGCTGCCCGATCTCGACCTGCAGCCGGGGCGCAACTTCGGCGCGAGCCAGGCCCTCTTCGGGAAAGGCCGCAGCGAAGCCGTGGCGCTGGGAGACGTGGACAACGACGGCGATTGGGACGTCGGCGTTGCGAACGGGGGTGACGGCAGCGCGCAGCTCAACGAGTTGTGGATCAACCAAGGCGGCGCGCAGGGTGGCACGCAAGGCAGCTTCGCCGACGAGACCGCCGCGCGCTTCGTGGGCGTGCCCAGCGACACGAGTCGCGACATCGAGTTTGCCGACTTCGACGACGACGGTGACCTCGACACCTTCATCGGGAACCGCGGCACGACCGTCAACAACGGCGAAGTCAGTCGCGCCTACCGCAACCTCGGCGGCCTCCAACACGGGCCGGTCGGCGTGTTCACCGAAGACACCGACGAGTTCTGGGGCCACACGGTCTCGGTGCCAGCCGAGCGTCAACCCGGATCACCCGACGACTTCGGTCCGTGGCTGGGCCAGGGGCGCGACGCGAACTTCGCCGACCTCGACGACGACGGCGACCTCGACCTGCTGTTGATCACGCCGGGCCTGAACATGAACGGCCAGGACCCGTCGCGCATCTTCCTCAACAACGGCCGGGGTCGTTTCGACGAGTTGTTCCCGTGGGCGGACGACGGCGCCGACATCATGCTGCACTCGGTGGACGCCGACGTGGCCGACCTCGACGGCGACTTCGACCTCGACATCTTCGCGAGCAGCCGCGACAGCCAAGCGCGCGTGTATCGCAACGACCTCGCGGAAGGGATGCCCGGCGGACGTCTGTTCACCGACATCACGGGCCCGACGTTGATCGACAGCGGCGGGCAGCTCATGGGCTCCGACAACTACGAGGTCGCACTCGGTGACCTCGATGGTGACGGCGACTTCGACGCCTGGATGAGCGACTACGAAGGCCCCGGGAGTGGGCTCCTGAACCGGCTGCTCGTCAACCGAAGCGACGGGACCTTCGTGCGCACGCCCGCCAAGTTGATCAAGAGCGACCCCTCGAGCGTCGACAACGACGCGGACTTCCTCGACTTCGACGGGGACGGCGACCTCGACACCATCGTCGCCAACTACGCCGGCACCAACTTTCTCTACGTGAACAGTCTCGCCGACGGCGTACCGCTCAGCTCGGGCCTGTCGCACCGCGCGGGCGCCAGCGGCTCGCTCTCCCCGGGTCACGAACTGCCGGCGCAGAACAACACTGGCACCAGCCTGGATGTCGACGCAGTGGACCTCGACGGCGACGGCGACCCCGACCTCGTGATGGTCAACGACCTCAACCAACAGAACCGCTACTACGAGAACACGCTCGGCGTGCCCGACACGCACGCGCCCGCACTGCAGGCATGGACCGATCAGGCCGACAAGTCGGACGGCACGAGCACGCCGATCCACGTGGCGGTGCGCGACAACGCGTCCATGTATGTGGTCGACCAGCACCACGCCGCGATGTTCGTGTCGGTGGACGGCGGCGCCGAGAGCTGCCTGCGGTTGCGCGCCCAGGGCGGCCAGCAGTTCCGCGGCGTGATCCCGGCCGAGCTCAGCGGCACGATCAGTTATCGCGTGGAGGTCACGGACGAGAACGGCAACACGCTCGTCTCGCCCACGCGGAGCTACGTGCAGAGCAACCCGAGCACTTCGCTGATCTTGTCGCTCGGTTGCGGGACTGCTGGAGTGAACGGCGTGCCGCTGTTCCAAGTCGCGGGAACGCTCGCGCCCAATGCCGACACCCAGTTCACGCTGCGCGACGCCGCGCCGAACGCCTTTGCGATCTTGTTCCTCGCGCTGCAGTCGGCGCCGGTTCCCTTCAAGCAGGGCACGCTGCATCCCTTCCCGGTGAACGCCTTCCTGCCTCGCACCACAGATGCCGGCGGGCTCGATGCGCTGGAGATCGCGTGGCCGGACCAGAGCGTGTTCCCCAGCGGCCTCGAGATCTGGATGCAGTACGCGGTGCAAGACGCGTCCGTGTCCGGTCCCGGCGCATCCCTCAGCAACGCCATCCGCCTTCATGTTCCCTGACGAGAGAGCCCACATGCTCCGCGTTCCCTTCAGCATCCTCTGCGCCGCCGCCTTGGCCTGCGTGCTCGCCGCCGATGCGCACTCCCAGACCCTCGACCTCCAACCCGGACGCAACTTCGCCGACGCAGTGCCGACCTTCGGCGGTGGCCGCACCGAAGAGCTGGCCGCGGGCGACGCCGACAACGACGGCGACTGGGATGTCGCGGTGGCCAATGGCGGCGACGGCCCGCCGCAGGCCAATGAGCTCTGGATCAACCAAGGCGGCGCGCAAGCTGGAACGGAAGGTGAGTTCATCGATGGCAGCGCCACGCGCTTGGCCGGCGTGACGCTCGATACCAGTCGCGACATCGAGTTCGTCGACTACGACGACGACGGCGACCTCGACCTGTTCGTCTCCAACCGCGGAAGCACCGCGAACGGCGGCGAGGTCTCGCGCGCCTATCGAAACCAAGGCGGCCTGCAGCAGGGCGCGATCGGGTTCTACAGCGAAGACACCGACGCGTTCTGGGGGACCACGATCTCGATCCCCGCAGCGCAGCAACTCGGCACACCCGATGACTTCGGGCCGTGGAAGGGCTTCAGCCGTGAAGGGAACTTCGCGGATGTCGACGACGACGGCGACCTCGACCTCGTGCTCGTCTCACCCGGCGTCAACCTGAACGGCCAAGAACCCACGCGCATCTTCCTGAACGACGGCGCGGGGCGCTTCGACGAACTCTGGCCCTGGGCCGACGACGCCGCCGACGTGATGCTGCACTCACTCGACGCCGATCTCGCCGACCTCGACGGCGACTTCGACCTCGATCTCTTCGTGAGCAGCCGCGACAGCCAAGCGCGCCTGTTCCAGAACCAGCACGCACAAGGCCAACCCAACGGGCGCTTGTTCCTCGATGTGACACTGAGGGCACTGATCGAGGTGGGCAGCGAGTTCCAAGGCAGCCGCAACTACGAAGTCGAACTCGGTGACCTCGACGGCGACGGCGACTTCGACGCCTGGATGACGAACTACGACAGCGGGACGTCAGGTTTTTCACACTTCGACCGCGTGCTCGTGAACGACGGCAGCGGCAAGCTCGCGCGCGACCACGGCGTCACGATCAAGGGCGACCCGGGTATCGACGAGCGCGACGCCGACTTCTTCGACTTCGACAACGACGGCGACCTCGACGTCATCATCGGCAACTGGCTCGGCACGAACTTCATCTACGTGAGCACGCTCGCTGACGGTTTCACGCCGGCGCAAGGCCTGTACCACCGCACGGGCACCACCTTGGGTGACAGTCTCGCGCCCGACCCCGAAGGCCCGCTCAACGGCAACGGTTCGCAGAGCAACGACATCGATACGCTGGACGTGGACGGCGATGGCGACCTCGACGTCATCATCGGCAACGACCAGAACCAGATGAACCGCCTGATGGAGAACGTGCTGGGTGTGCCGGACAGCTTCGCGCCCACGATCACGAACTGGACCGACCAAGCCGACAAGAACGACGGCACGCCCACGCCGATCCACGTGACGCTGTTCGACAACAGCCCCAGTGACCTCATCGCCTACGACTCCGCGAAGTTGTTCGTGGCAGTGGACGGCGGAAGCGAGAGCTGCTTGCGCCTGCGCCACCAGGGCGGGCAACAGTTCCGCGGCGTGATCCCGGCCGCGCTGAGCGGCAACGTGAGTTACCGAGTGGAGGTCACGGACGACAACGGCAACACCCTCGTGTCACCCACGCGGAGTTATGTGCAGAGCAACGCAGGCACGTCGCCGATGCAATCGATCGGTTGCGGCACCACGGGCGTGAACGGCGTGCCCATGCTGCAAGTCGCAGGCACGCTCATGCCGAATGCCGCGACACAGATCACCTTGCGCCATGCCGCCCCGAACGCCTTCGCGACTCTGTTCCTTTCAGTGAGCTCGTCGCCCGTTCCCTTCAAGCAAGGCACGCTGCACGCCTTCCCCGTGAGCGTGTTCCTGAGTCGCAGCACAGATGCCGGCGGACTCGACGCCCTCGACTTCGCCTGGCCCGACACGAGCGTGTTCCCCAGCGGCCTCGAGCTCTGGATGCAGTACGGCGTTCAAGACGCCAGCGTGTTCGGCGCGGGCGCCAGCCTGAGCAACGCAGCACGACTCGAGGTGCCGTAGGAGCGAGGGCGGCGCCGAGTTCAGGAGGCCCCGGGCGCACTCACCAGCGGCAGCCGCCCGCACCACCCCGTGAGGGTCGCGCACGATCACGTGCCGACGATTCACACGGCGCTCGGAGTCAGCCCGAACAGCTGCTCGGTGCGCGACGCGAACTCGTCGCGCAGCTGCGCATAGAGCGCGACGCGTTGCACGTCGGGGCGCACGGGCTCGCCGGTCAACTGCACGCACGGCGTCGCGAGTTCGTGGGCGCTCAGCTCGTCGCCTTGCGCGCGGCGCCAACTCCACGCGGCGCACAACGCGGCGCCCAGCGCGGCGGACTCGGCTTCGGCCAGGCGCTGCACGGGCGCGTCGAGGCAGTCGGCCAGGATCTGTAGCCAGAGCGCGTTGCGCGCGGCGCCGCCGACCACGCGCACGCTGTTCACCGGCACGTCGAGCGCGCGCAGGCGGGCGGCGCCGAGCGCGAGGTTCAGACTCACGCCTTCCATCGCGGCGCGGTAGAGGCGATCCGCTCGCAGCAAGCCTGGACGCAGGCCGAGCAGCGCGCCCCTCGCATGCGGCAAGTCGGGAACGCGCTCGCCTTGCAAGTAAGGGAGCATCAGCAGGCCGTCACTCCCGGGGGCGACCTGCGCGGCGGCTTCGCTGAGCGCGTCGTGCGAACTCCCGGGGAAGGCCGCGCGCACCTCTTCGAGCACGCCGGTGCAGTTCATCACGCAGAGCAGCGGCAACCAGGCGCCGGTCGCGTCGCAGAAGGGCGCGATCAGTCCGGCGGGATCGAGCACCGGCGCGGCACTCTGCGCGAAGAGCGTGCCCGAGGTGCCGAGTGACACGACCGCAACGCCGGGCTGCGTGGCGCCGCTGCCGAACGCACTCATCATGTTGTCACCGCTGCCGGTGGCGACGGGCAGTCCCGCGGGCACGCCGAGACGCGCCGCGCCCGCCGCGCTCACTTCGCCGATCAACACGCCGGGCGCGACGAGTTCCGGCAGACATTCCGCGAGCCGCGGATCGACGGCGTCGACCGCGCGCGCCTCGAAGCGGCGCGTCACCGGATCGAAGCAGCCCGTCCCCGACGCATCGCCAGCTTCCATGCAAGCCCGACCGGTGAGCACGAAGTTGAGGTAGTCGTGCGGCAACAACACGCGTCGCGTGCGCGCCCAGTGTTCGGGTTCCCTTTCGGCGAGCCACGCGATCTTGCTGGCAGTGAAGCCCGTGGGCACAGCGCGCCCGAGTCGCTCGCTGAGCGCGGCGGCTTGACGCGCGGTGCTCGTGTCGCACCAGAGCTTGGCCGGACGGATCACGGCATCGTGTTCATCGAGCACCACGAGGCCGTGTTGTTGACCGGACACCGCCAGCGCCACGAGCGCGCTGGGTGTGACGTCCGGGTGCGCGAGCAACTCGCCCACCACTTCGCGCGCGGCGTCGAGCCATTGCTCGGGATGCTGCTCGGCGGCACCGGGCTGCGCGGGCGGCAGAAGGTCGTAACTGCGCGCGGCACGCGCCACGACGGCGCTCGTGTGCAGATCCAGCACCACACCTTTGGTGCCCTGCGTGCCGACGTCGAGACCGAGAGTGAGAGTGAGCGACATGGGCTCCAACGATACCCAGCCAGAGCAGCGAGCCGAACGCCCCATGTCCCGGCCAACACGCTTCCACGCCCCGCTCTTCGCACGAAGGGTTAGGCTGATGCGCCGCGTGCCAATGACGCACGCGTTCGCCCCGGGAGTCGTGATGCCTTTCCTCGCCAAACTGGTCAGTGTCTTGTTCTTCAGCGCGCCGCTCTACGCGCAGCTCACCGACCTGCAACCGGGCCGCAACTTCCCGCAGGCCGTCAACGCTTTCGGGGTCAAGCGTTCCGAGAACATCGATGTCGCTGACATCGACAACGACGGCGACTACGACGTGGGCGTCGCGAACGGAGGCGACGGCGCCGCGGCCGGCAACGAGCTCTACCTCAATCAAGGTGGCGCGTCCGGCGGCACGCTCGGCGAGTTCGTGAGAGTGACAACAACTCACTGGGCGGAGCACACCATCGACACCAGCCGCGACATCGAGTTCGTGGACTTCGAGAGCGACGGTGACCTCGACGTCTTCATCACGAACCGCGGCGTGGTCACCAACGGTGGCGAAGTGAGTCGCGCCTACAGCAATCGCGGCGGGCTCCAGAAAGGAACCATCGGCGCGTTGCGTGACAGCACCGACAGCTTCTGGGGGACGCTCGTCAGCGTGCCGCCCACCGACGAAGTCGGCACGGCCGACGGCAGCGGCCCCTTCCGCAACTTCTCTTGCGACTGCGACTTCGCCGACCTGGACGACGACGGCCACCTCGACCTGTTCTTCTCCAGCTACGGCCCCAACATCAACGGCACGCGCGACTCGCGCATCTTCCTCAACAACGGCGCCGGCACCTTCGACGAGCACTGGCCATGGGTCGAGCCGGGCGCCGACATCCGCATCCACACGCTCGACGTCGAACTCGTGGATCTGGACGGCGACTTCGACATCGACCTCTTCGGCAGCAGCCGCGACAGCCAGTCGCGCGTGTACCGCAACAACCTCTACGCATCGCCCGGCACGACAGCGCTCTTCACCGACATGACGCAGAGCGCGCTCATCGACACGGGCGCAGGGCTCAACGGCTCGAACACCTACGAGACCGAATTCGGCGATGTCGACGGCGACGGCGACTTCGACCTCTGGATGCTCAACTACGACGGCGGCGGCGGCGGCAACCTGGACCGCATCCTCGCCAACAACGGCGACTTCACGTTCACGAAGAGGAGCGACTGGATCGACAGTGATCCCGACGTCGACGAGAACGAGATCGACTTCTTCGATTTCGACTCCGACGGCGACCTCGACACGTTCGTGGCGAACTACCTCGGCGTCAACTGGATCTACACCAACAGCTTGTTGAACGGCGGCGCGAGCCCTGCGCTCTTCCACCGCAACGGGCAAGCCGGTTCGCTCGCCACGTGGCCCGAGCTGCCCGCGAGCGGCAACTCGAACCAGTCGCTCGACGCGGACCTCGCCGACATGGACAACGACGGCGATCCCGACATCCTGCTCAGCAACGAGAACCAGGACAATCGCTACTACGAGAACGTGCTCGGCGTGCCCGACACCTTCGCACCGACCTTCCAGTTGCTCAGCGTGCAGCTCGACAAGGACGACGGCAGCGACACCGTGATCCACGCGCAGATCCGCGACAACGCGCCCTTCTACGTGACCGCTTTCTACGACGCGAAGTTGTTCTACAGCGTGAGCGGCGGGCAAGAGCGCTGCGTGCGCATGGCATCGCAAGGCAGCATGCAGTTCCGCGCGGTGATCCCCGGTGAGCACGTCGGCACGATCGCGTACCGCGTGGAAGTCACCGACGACAACGGCAACACGGGCGTGTCGTCCACCACGATGTATGCGCAGAGCGGCGGCACACCGGGCGGCTGGCAGTCGTTGTCGTGCGGCACGCTCGGCACGAACGGCATCCCACAACTCGAAGGCAGCGGCGAGCTGACGGGCGGCACTCCCACCCGCTACGTGCTGCGCGGCGCGGCGCCGTCGGCCTTCGCGGTCTTGTTCGTGTCGTTGAGCTCGACGCCGGCGCCATTCAAGCAGGGCACGCTGTATCCCTTCCCGGCGCTCTCACTCCTCACGCGCGTGACGGACGCAGGCGGCCTCGATCATGTCAGCTTCACTTGGCCCGGCATCGGCCTGCTGCCGTCAGGCAGCACGCTCTTCGCGCAGTACGGCGTGAACGACGCGGCGCACCCCTCAGGCGCGTCCCTGAGCAACGGAGTGCTCGCAACCGTTCCCTGACGCGCACAGCGCCGGCACTCAACCGTCGGCGGGAAGCAGTCCGAGGAGCGGCGCTTTCACCTTCAGCTTCACGCGGAACTTGCGCTTCACCGTGCCGTCGTCGAGCCAGAAGCGCGCGAACTGTTTGCCCACGTGTTCGAGCTCGGGGAGCCAACGCAACTCGCGCGTGCTGTCGTCGTAGCTGGCGTTGCTGCCGGGCAGCGCGAAGAGGCCTTGATCCAGGATCGGTGTGATCGTGACGCTGTCACCGTCGCGGTCGATCGGGATGAGCGGGAGCACGGTTTCGATCCCCACCAAGGCCAGGGTGCCGCCGATCTTGCCCGCGGTCGGTTTGCGATTGCGCTTCGTGTTCAGGTCGAGCGGGCGCACGCGCACGGGAAACTTGAAGCGCTTGGGTTTCGGGGTCACGCCGTCGTCCACGCTCACGCGCAGCTTGAAACGACCGGGCTCGGCTTGCGGCGCCACGCTGAACGCGCGCGCGACGGGATCCCAACTCACGCCCTCGGGGAGCTCACTGATCACCGAGACCACGAGCTCGTCGGCGGCCTTGTCGATGTCGACGGGCAGCACCGGGATCACGGTGGTGGCGGGGTCGCCGGCGAGGAGCGTCGTGCGGTAGCGCGACACCGAGGGCACGTTGTTCTTGAACGCGTCGAGGTTCGGCGCCTCGTCGACGAAGAAGGTGTCGGTGTAACCCTCGCCGGGCATGTTCAGGAACTTCTCGGGCGTGAAGTCGCGGAAGATCTTGCCGTCGTAGCGGATGGCCTGGAAGTGGTCGCCGTTCACGGCGAGGTCGCAGAAGATCGTGTCGAAGACGTTGCCCCCGTCGTAGTCGACGAGCACCTCGACCGACCCGGGCGACACGTTGCCGGGCGCGAGCGGTGAGCTGCCCGCGAACACCACGCCGTCGCCGCGCAGCACGACCCAGTCGCCCGAAGCGAGGATCTCGATGTCGGCGTAGGAGCCTGGCGAAGGGTAGGTGAGGCGTCGCAAGGAGATCACTTCGCCGGCTTCGTAGAAGCTTGGCGGCAGGCGCGCGACCTCTTCTGTGAAGGCGGACTCGGGGGTGATCACACCGCGCATCACCACGCCGTCGCGGCGCAGCGCGTAGAGGTCGCCGGTTTCCGGGTGCACCACGGTGTCGACCCACACGGTGTCGAGCGTCTCGCCGTCGGTGGTGCCTGCTTGGCCGAGGCCGCCGTGGAACTGCAGCAGCGGGAGCAGCGTGTCCTGCGGCGTGAAGAGCGCGCCGTCTGCGCGCATCGCGGCCCCCGCGCCTTGCCAACCCGCCACCGATGTGAAGAAGCTCAGCGCCTGGAAGAACTTGACGCTCACCGCCTCGCCCGTGGTGAGCACGCCGTCGCGGCGCAGCGCGTAGCTCACGTCGTCCACCACATCGAGCGCGATCCAGTCGGGCGCGAGGAAGTAGCTGGGAAGCTGCGCGAACTTCTTGCCGTTTCGCGAGATGCGTCCGTCGGCACGCAGCGACCAGCGGTCCGGCCCGAGGATGACGTGGGCGGACCAACGCTCGTAGTAGTCCTCGACCTCGAAGTCAGAGTCGCCCGCGAGGAAGAAGAAGAATCCCGACGAGCCCGAGCTGAAGTAGAGGAAGGACCCCGAACTCAGGAAGACGTTGAGACCGGAACCGAAGGGCGAGGTGCCGGAACTCGTGAACGTGAAGAAGAAGGCCGAGCCGGACATGTCGGAATCGAAGTCGCCCGACAAGTTGTTGAGCACCGTGCCGTTCCAGCCGAGTCGACCTTCCTCGCTCATGCCGTAGTGACTCTGCGCCGAACTCCCGCCAGCGAGCAGCGAGAGCAACGCCAGCGCAGCGGCAGGCACGGTCAAGCGGGGGCGGCGATTCGTGCGTGAGGAGTTCATCGGGGCAGGCACTAGGATAGCCGATCCCCGCGACCACGAAAGCCGAGCCGACGCGACACGCTTCCTCCAACTCGTTCGAAGCAGACACGACCGCGTCCACCGACACGGAGGCGCGATCCGAGCTGCCGGTGCGCCGACTCTGGGAGCTCGCGCGCCAGGAGTCGCGGCTGATCTTGCTGGGAACCCTGTTCCTGGCGCTCGGCAGCCTTGCGGGCCTCGCCTATCCGCAAGCCTTCCGCGTGATCATCGACGACCTCGAACTCGCGGACTCGGCGCTGCTCAAGCGCGACGTCTTGATCATGGTGGCGATCGTGGCCGTGCAAGCGCTCGCGATCAGCTTGCGCATGTACACCTTCACCGTGGCGGGCGAGCGCATCGTGGCGCGCTTGCGACAACGGCTCTACGCGCGCGTGATGGAGCAAGAGGTCGCCTTCTTCGACGAGCGTCGCACCGGGGAACTCGTGAGCCGGCTGGCTTCGGACACCACGGTGCTGCAGTCCACGGTCACGGTGAACGCGTCGATGGCGCTGCGGAACGTGCTGCTGCTCGTGGGCGGCTTGGCGCTGATGTTTCGCACGTCGCCGCAACTCACGCTCGTGATGCTCGGCGTCGTGCCGCCCATCGCCATCGGCGCGGTGCTCGTGGGCAAGCGCATCCAGCGACTCAGTCGGCTCTCACAAGACGCGTTGGCGAGCTCGGGCGCGGTGGCCGAGGAGACACTCTCGGGCCTGCGCACGGTGCGCTCGTTCACGCGCGAAGCAGCGGAAGGCGAGCGCTACGGCAGCGCCGTTTGGACGAGCTTCGACCTCGCGCGGCAACGCATGAAAGGCGTGGCGACCTTCGTGGGCGTGTCGTACTTCGCGAGCTTCGCGGCGCTCGGCGCGATCCTCTGGCTCGGGCTCGAACGCGTGATGCAGGGCACGCTCACGAGCGGCGAACTCACGCAGTTCATCCTGTATGGCTTCACGGTCGGCTTCGCGATGGGCGGCGTGGGCGAGATCTGGGCCGAGCTGATGAAAGCGCGCGGCGCGTCGGGGCGCGTGTTCGACTTGCTCGACCGGGACACCGCCATGCCGCTCTCGGGCGGCGCGCGTCCTGCGTCCGTCGGCGGACGCATCGAGCTGCGCGACGTGAGCTTCGCGTACCCGACACGCCCCGACGTGAAAGCGTTGCACAGCGTGGACCTCGTGGTCGACGCCGGTGAAGTCGTGGCGCTCGTGGGCCCGTCGGGCGCGGGCAAGTCCACCGTCGCCGCGCTCATCCCGCGTTTCTACGACCCGCAAGCCGGCGCCTTGTTGCTCGACGGCCGCGACCTGCGCGAACTCGACCCGAGTTGGTTACGCGAACAAATCGGCAGCGTCGCGCAGGAGCCCACGCTGTTCAGCACGAGCATCGCCGAGAACATCCGCTACGGTCGTCTCGGCGCGAGCGACGCCGACGTGGAAGCCGCCGCCCGCGCCGCCAACGCGCACGACTTCATCGCCGCGTTGCCCGAGGCCTATGCCACGCAGGTCGGTGAGCGCGGCATCCAACTCTCGGGCGGGCAGAAGCAGCGCGTCGCCATCGCACGCGCGCTGCTGAAAGACCCGAAGATCCTGATCCTCGACGAAGCCACGTCCGCGCTCGACGCCGAAAGCGAAGCGCTCGTGAAGGACGCCCTCGACCGACTCATGCAGCAGCGCACGAGCCTCGTGATCGCGCATCGCTTGTCGACCGTGCGCAGCGCCGACCGCGTGCTCGTGCTCGAAGGCGGCCGCGTCGTGCAGAGCGGAACCCACCAAGAACTCGCCCGCGACGACGGCGTCTACCGGCGCTTGTTGCAGCACCAGTTCGTGGTGGCCTAGCGGAACACACATGGCCCGAAGGCGAGTCAAGGATGCGTGACCACCGGACGCCCCTCGCGCTTGTCGCGCTGCTCTTGTTCTCGACGCTCGGCGGCGCGTGCGTCGCGGCGCAGTCAAGCGACACACTTCGCGCAGGCCCAACACCTCGCCTCACACGGCTACGTGGCGCTCGCGCTCGAACACGTCGGCAGCCTTCTCCGACTCGACGGGCAGTGGGAAACGCGGTCTCCCTTCGAACTCACGCCGCGACGCGCAACCGCTCGTGCGCGTCGCCACGCTGCGCTTCTTCGACCGGTTGCTCAAAGGCGAGCCCGAGGCGCGCAACGCTCTCACGCGCGGAACCTTGTCCCCCTATCTCCGCGGCGAGATCACCGCAGTGGAAGTGCTTCGGCGGGCAGAGGAGCAGTCGCCGGCGACGCAGCGCGATGACCCCGAACCGGCCGGCGAGAAATCATCTGCGCGTTCTTCGGCCGGACAGCGCAGTGCACACGAACGCCCTCGCTCGCCGAACTCCTCTTCGCCGCGAAGACACGTCATGCCGAAACCCTGCGCCCGCTGGCTCGCTCTCGCTCTGCTCCTCCCTCTCCCGCTCGCCTCGCTGCGCGCGCAGGACGACGGGTTCAACTTTCACATCCTGAGCAGCTTCGGCGACACGACGTACTTCGGCGTCGGCGCAGGCGGCGACAGCGTGCCGGGCGCCGACATCACTGGCTACTGGGTCGGCGGCGAAGACCTGCAGGGCGCGACGATGACCAGCCTGGGCGAGTTCGGCTACCGGCAAGCCGGGCTGCGCGTGTCGGCCTGCGTGTTCAACCTCGGACTCAACTCGAAGCTCGACTTCCCGGCGATCATGACGCTGGAGCTCGCCGACACCGACATCAACGACCACTTCAACTTCCATCACCCGTACAACTTCCTCCGGCCAGGTTGCGCGGTGGGAACCATCGTCTCGACCTCGGCCTCACCCATCACGACCAGCATCTTCGGTGTGCCGCTGGGTGTCCCGGCTGGGACCACCGTGGACTGGATCCGCTACGACATCAGTGGTGGGTTCCAGTCCCTCGGCATCCCCACCGGCGTGTTCGTGTTGACGCCGAACGCAGGGCTCGTTCCGTCGGCCACGACTTCGGGAACCATCGCGATCGTTTCGGTCGCAAGTGCGGCCGTCGCGATCTCAGCAGCGGGCTGCTACAACTTCGACCTCCACTGGGTGAGCCTGGCGACGTCGTCGCTCCCCGCCTTTGATGACATCAACGGTTGGTGGACGCAGCTGACCGCCTCGCGCGATGGCAATCAGTACTGGACGGTCTCGACGTCCAACACCAACCTCGTGGGAAGTCACTCGGCGAGCTCGGCCGCCGACGGAACCGTCGTCACGCGCATGCCGGTGATGAGCGAACTCGAGCTGCAGTACTTCTCGCTCGACCCGTCCACGAACCACGCGCTCGCGCCGGCCAGCGTGCGTGACGACCAGGTCTACTACAGCTCGGGATTGCCCGGCGCGATCAACCAAGGTTTCGATCTCGGGCACCACGCGGCGATCAGCGCGTCTGCGACGCAGGGCGCGCACACGCTCTACAGCGGCGCAGGCGGCTTCAACCCCGGCCCCGGCTTCAACACGCAGGACGTGAACAACGCCGCGCTCAACATCGGCCCGAACGCCACCGGCGGCGCAGTGACCAACACGCTGGGCTTCGTCACCTGGAACAACAACACGTACAGCACACCCGGGGGGACGGGAGCGCGACTCACATGGGTGCAAGCCGACGTGGACATGCTCGCGAACGGCACGCTCGATCCTTCTGAGCAGACATCCGTCGAACTGTTCTTCGGGCAGGTGCGCGTGCCTGTCCGAGTGCCGGCTCTCGTCGGGTCTTGGCCGTCAGCCTTCACGCTCCAACTGTTTCCGATCTTCGCCCACACCACCGTCGACGAGACGGGCAACCCGTTGTGGCCTGATCCCTCGGGCAACGCCGGCGGCGCCATGGGCGTGAAGCCGATCGTCGGGCAGTCGGTGCATGTCTCGATCTTCGGAGCCACGGGGTTCTGCGCGTTCGCAGGCCTGCCCATCGGCCTCGCCTACGGAAGCAGCGGGCTCAGCGCGCCCTCGACCGGCCCGCTGGTGTGGGATCCGAATCAGAATCGCGTGTCCTTCGGGCGCTCGATCCTGATCTACGACTGAAGTCGCGCTCCGCCGCGTTGCACCGCCGCGATCAGCGACGTCACGCCGGGCACGTGAACACAGCAGTCTCCGCCGGTTCTCACAACACGTCAGCAGACATCAGGGTTAGTGTGTCGGCAAAGAGAGACCGGGAGACTCGACGATGTCGAAGCGCTGCATTTGTTCACTGATCACGACCTTCATCGCCCTGCTGTCGACGGCGAGCCATGCTCACGCCGCGCAACTCGCTGACCTGCAACCAGGGCGAAACTTCCCCGAGGCCGTGAACGCGTTCGGCACCGGTCGCGCCGAGAACCTCGACGTGGGCGACATCGACAACGACGGCGACTACGACGTGGCCGTGGCCAACGGCGGTGACGGCGCCGCGCAGGACAACAAGGTGTTCGTGAACCTCGGTGGCGCGCAGGCCGGCACGCTCGGCACCTTCGCCGACGAGAGCAGCACGCGCTTCGCGGGCGTGACCACCGACACGAGTCGCGACATCGAGTTCGTGGACCTCGAGAACGACGGCGACCTCGACGTGTTCGTCAGCAACCGCGGCACCGTCGCGAACGGCGGCGAGGTGTGCCGCGCCTACACGAACCACGGCGGCGCCCAGGGCGGCGCCATCGGCTTCTTCAGCGAGACGACCGACAGCTTCTGGGGCACGCTGGTGAGTATCCCGCCGAGCGACGAACACGGTGTGGTCGACGGCATGGGACCGTTCCGCTTCTACAGCACCGACGCCGACTTCGCCGACCTCGACGACGATGGCGACCTCGACCTGTACCTCACCAACCCCGGCCCGATTCACAACGGCACGCGTGACTCGCTGATCTTCCTCAACGACGGCGCGGGCACCTTCCACGAACTCTGGCCCTGGGCCGACGCCGCCGCCGACACGACACTGCGCTCGATCGACACCGACCTCGCCGACCTCGACGGCGACTTCGACATCGACGTGTTCGCAAGCAACCTGGGCCAATCGCGGGTGTTCCGCAACAACCTCAATGGCGCACCCGGCTCCACAACCCCGTTCACCGACATGACGCAGACCGCACTCATCGACACGGGCTCGCAGGTGCAGGGAAACAACACCTACGAGGTCGAGCTCGGCGACCTGGACGGCGACGGTGACTTCGACGCCCTCATGCTCAACTACAGCGGCATCGGCGGCGGGAACCTCGAGCGCCTCCTGCTCAACGGCACCGGAATCACGTTCTCCAAGCAGGACCAGGCGGTCGTGGGCGACCCGGAGATCGACGAGAACGAGGCCGACTTCTTCGACTTCGACTCCGACGGCGATCTCGACATGTTCGTCACCAACTTCGTCGGCACGAACTGGCTCTACACGAACGGCGCGGCCCAGGGCTTGTCGGTCAGCAACGGCCTGCTGCACCGCAACGACTCAGCGCTCACGCTCGCGCCCTGGCCCGAACTCCCCAGCTCTGGCAACCACAACCAGTCGCTCGACGCCGACCTCGCCGACATGGACAACGACGGCGATCCCGACATCTTGTTGAGCAACGACCTCAACCAGAACAATCGCTACTACGAGAACGTGCTGGGCGTGCCCGACCCCTTCGCTCCGCAATTCGCGCTCTTCACCGTCCAGCTCGACAAGAACGACGGCAGCGACACGGTGCTCCACACGCGAGCCACCGACAACGCGCCGATCTACCTCACCACGTACTACGACGCGCGCCTGATCTACACCGTCGACGGCGGACAGGAGCGCTGCGTGCGCATGGCGCCGCAGGGCGGGATGCAGTACCGCGGCGTGATCCCCGGCGAAGTCGTCGGCGAGATCGCGTACCGCTTCGAAGTCACCGACGACAACGGCAACACCGGCGTGTCGCCCACGACCGTGTACACGCAGAGCGGCGGCGTCCCCGGCGGCTTGCAGTCGCTGTCGTGCGGCACCCCCGGCGTGAACGGCGTGCCGCACCTCGAGGCTTCCGGCGCGCTCACCCCCGGCTCACCCACGCAGTACGTGCTGCGCGACGCGGCGCCGAACGCCGACGCGATCCTGTTCGCGTCGGTCACGTCCATGCACATTCCGTTCAAGCAGGGCACGCTCTACGCATTCCCGGTGCACACGCTCCTCAACCGCAGCACCGATGCAGGCGGGCTCGACCACATCGCGTTCCGTTGGCCCGCCATGGGGTCCTTCGCCTCGGGCAGGACGATCTACACGCAGTACGGCATCCAAGACGCGACGAACCCGTCGGGCGTGTCGCTGAGCAACGCGGTGCTGGCGACGGTGCCGTGAGCCACGCTCGGCGTCGCGGCGGACCGACTCAGCCGCCGCGCGCGCCCAAGATGTGTTCGACCATGATCTGGTCGAGACGTTCGTAGCCGAGACCTTGCGCGCCGAGCGCGTCGACATCGATCGTGAGCGCGCGTAACGCAGCAACCTTCTCGGCGCTGTGTTCGCGGAGCAAGTCGGTGTGCGCATCGCTGCGCGTGGCGGCGAGCAGCTCGCGCACTTCCGGGTCGGCGTCGAATGCGCGCGCGCGCTCGGCGAGCAGCTTGTACGTGCGCATGCAGCCGCGCGCGAAGTCCCACACACCGTTCATGTCTTCGCTGCGGTAGGCGTGCGCGTCGAAATGACGTGAGCCTTCCCAGCGCTGGCCGTCGAGCGTGCCTTCGAGCAGGCGCACCGTGAGGAAGGCTTGACGCAGGTCCTCGCTGCCGAAGCGCAGGTCTTGGTCGTAGCGACCGATGCGCTGCGCGTTGAGGTCGATGTGGAACAACTTGCCGGCGTCGAGGGCCTGCGCCACGCCGTGCACGAAGGACAGACCCGCCATGGTCTCGTGCGCGACCTCCGGATTCACACCGACCATCTCCGGGTGCGCCAGCGTGGTGATGAAGTGCAGCATGTGACCGGTGGTGGCGAGGTAGATGTCACCGCGCGGCTCGTTGGGTTTGGCCTCGAGCGCGAAGCGCAGCTCGTAACCTTGCTCGCGCACGTAGTCGCACAGGAAGTCGAGCGCGTCGCGGAAGCGGGCGAGGGCCTCGCGCGGGTCGCGGCAGGCGTCGGTCTCACAACCTTCGCGTCCACCCCAGAACACGTAGGTGCTGGCGCCGAGTTCCACGCCGAGATCGATGGCGTCGAGCGTCTTGCGCAGCGCGAAGGCGCGCACGGCGGGGTCGTTGGCGGTGAAGGCGCCATCCTTGAACGCGGGATGACTGAACAGGTTCGTGGTGGCCATCGGCACCACGAGGCCGTGCTCGGCGAGCGCCTGCTTGAACTCGCGCACGATCGCGTCGCGCTCGCTGGCCGACGCGCCGAAGGGCACGAGGTCGTTGTCGTGCAGATTCACGCCCCAGGCGCCCACGCGCGCGAGGCCCGCCACGAGATCCACGGGGCGGCTGACGGGCCGAACGGCCTCGCCGAAGGGATCGCGGCCGGGGTTTCCGACCGTCCAGAGGCCGAAGGTGAAGCGGTCGTCAGGCGTGGGATCGAGGCGGTCCATCGCGAATTCTCGTCTGTCGGGCACGGGGCCGGGCGGCGGCGGGCTGCTCAAGATACCCCTCGCGCCCTGCCACACGGGCCCTTCACGCCGCGTTCATCGCCGCGCCCCGCGTGGACCGTCCGCCCCACAGACCGACACACCCCGATCGCGCCATCTCGCGGTACGGTGGAACCGCTCATGGCGCGCCTTCCCGACGCGAGCTCTTCAGGTGCGCCCGCGGCACATTGTCAGTCACCTCTTCTCCTCCACGATCAAGGCGTCGCGCCCGACTTGCACCCCGCGCCCGCCTGGAAAGTCAGCATGCGGATCCTCCTTTGTCTCGGGGCCGGCCTGGCCCTCGCCCCTGCGATGCAGGCGCAGCTCACCGACCTCCAACCCGGTCGGAACTTCCCAACGGCGCAGATCTCCTTCGGAGGCGGACGCAGTGAGAACGTCGACATCGGCGATGTCGACAACGACGGCGACTACGACGTGGGCATCGCCAACGGCGGTGACGGCTCGGCGGAAGCCAACGTGATCTACATGAACAACGGCGGCGCGCAAGGCGGCACCGTGGGCACCTTCGCGAACCAGACGTCCACGCGCTGGGCAGGCGTGCCGAACGACACGAGCCGCGACATCGAGTTCGTGGACTTCGAGAACGACGGCGACCTCGACGTCTACATCAGCAACCGCGGCACGACCGTGAACAACGGCGAAGTCAGCCGCACCTACGAGAACCAAGGCGGCAAGCAGCACGGCGCCGTGGGTTTCTACAACGAGAACACGAACCGCTTCTGGGGGACGCTCATCTCGGTGCCCGCCAACGAAGAGTTCGGCACCCAGGACGGCAAGGGCCCCTGGAAGGACTTCTCGTGTGACTGCGACTTCGGCGACGTCGACGACGACGGCGACGTGGACCTGTTCCACAGCAGCTACGGCCCGAACATCGCTGGCAACCGCGACTCGCGCCTGTTCCTCAACGACGGCAACGGCCTGTTCAACGAGCACTGGCCGTGGATCGAGGCCGGCGCCGACATCCGCCTGCACACGCTCGACATCGACCTCGCCGACTTCGACGGAGACGACGACCTCGACGTGTTCGCCAGCAGCCGCGACAGCCAAGCCCGCGTGTACCGCAACAACACGTACACCACCACGGGCGCCAGCGCGATGTTCACCGACGTCACGCAATCCGCGCTGCTCGACACCGGCGCCGCGCTCAGCGGCGGCTCCAACTACGAAGCCGAGTTCGCCGACCTCGACGGCGACGGCGACTTCGACGTGTGGGCCAAGAACTACGGCAACGGCACGCTCGACGTCACGCTCGAGAACGACGGCAACATGGTCTTCACCAAGGCCAACTGGATCCGCAACGACCCGAACGTGGACGAGAACGAGGTCGACTTCCTCGACTTCGACAACGACGGCGACCTCGACGTCTTCGCGGCCAACTTCAGCGGCACGAACTGGATCTACACGAGCGGCGTGGCCCAGGGCTTGACCCCCGCGCAGGGCTACTTCCACCGCAACGACGTGGGCGGCGGCATGGCGTCGTGGCCGGAAGCGCCGTCGGGCAACCCCAACGGTGGCACCACGCTCGACGGCGAGTGCGCCGACATGGACAACGACGGCGACACCGACCTCCTGCTGGCCAACGACGGCGGTCAGCAGAACCGCTACTGGGAGAACGTGCTCGGTGTGCCCGACACCTTCGCCCCGACCTTCGAGCGCTTCACCGTGCAAGCCGACAAGGTCGACGGCAGCGACACCGTGATCCACGCCCACGTGCGTGACAACACGAACTACTACATCGTGCAGTTCTACGAGACCAACCTGATCTACACCGTGGACGGCGGCCAAGAACGCTGCGTGCGCATGCTCTCGCAGAGCGGCCAACAGTTCCGCGGCGTGATCCCGGGCGGCCTCACCGGTGAGATCGCGTACCGCATCGAGACCGAAGACGACAACGGCAACGCGTCGGTGTCGTCCACCGTGACCTACAACCAGGTGGGCTCGGGTGGTGACCTCTACCACTCGATCTCCTGCGGCACCGAGGGTGACACCGGCGTGCCGGTGCTCGAAGGTCGCGGCGCGATGACGCCCGGCTCGGCCAACAGCTTCGTGCTGAAGAACGCTGCGCCGAACGCCTTCGCCGCGATGTTCTTGTCGGTCAGCTCCACGCCGGTGCTCTTCAAGCAGGGAACGCTCCACACGTTCCCGATCAACGTGATGCTCAACCGCGGCACGGACGCAGGTGGCCTCGACTACCTCGCCTTCCCGTTCCCGGGCACCACCTCGCTGCCCAGTGGGACCCCGATGTACGTGCAGTACGCCGTGCAAGACGCGAGCCACCCCGCGGGTGCCACGCTGTCGAACGCGGTGCTGGGCACCGTGCCCTGATCACTGCTGACGCGTGCGCCTCGGCGCGCTCGTGACGAGCCCCTCGGCCCCTTGGGTCGGGGGGCTCGTTGCGTTGTGCTGCGCTCGGGGGCGGCGCGTTTCCCGCGTCTCGCGTATCCTGTGCGGCCCTCCTCGGCCCGGGAACCACCGATGACCGCACCGCAGCCCTCTGTTCGTCAGCGCCTCTGCTCGGCGCTCGCCCTCTGCACGCTCGCGCTGTCGGGCACGCTCGCCGCGCAAGACGCAGCCGTCGAAGCTCCTACCGAAGCCGAAGCCCAGGCCGCGAGCAACTGGCGTGAAGGCCTCGAGTTCTCGCGTCACGAACTCACGCTCGGTGAACGCACGCTCGCGTACCGCGCCACCACCGGCACCATGCAACTGCGCGAAGAAGACGGCAGCCCGCGCGCCGACATGTTCTTCGTGGCCTACACCCTCGACGAGCAGGACAGCGCCACGCGCCCCGTGACCTTCTGCTTCAACGGAGGGCCCGGCAGCTCCTCGGTGTGGCTGCACATGGGCGCTTGGGGGCCGCGCCGCGTGCGCATGCCCGAGGACCCCGTCACGCCGGCCCCGCCCTTCGGCGTGGAGGACAACCCGTTCAGCCTGCTGGTCGACAGCGACCTCGTGTTCATCGACCCCGTGACCACCGGCTACAGCCGCGCCGCCGAGGGCGTGGACGACAGCGACTTCCACGGCGTGAACGAGGACATCGACGCCGTCGCCGAGTTCATCCGTCTGTGGACCACGCGCTTCGAACGCTGGAGCTCGCCCAAGTTCCTCGCCGGCGAGAGCTACGGCACCACGCGCGCCGCCGGCCTCGCCAGCCGCCTGCAGGACCAGCACGGCATGTCGCTCAACGGCATCGTGCTGGTCTCGTCGATCCTGAACTTCCAGACCGCGCGCTTCGACGCCGGCAACGACCTGCCCTACCCGCTCTTCCTGCCGACCTACACCGCCACGGCCTGGTATCACGGGCGCCTCGCACCCGACCTGCAGAGCGGCGAGCTGAGCGCGGCGCTCGAAGCCTCGCAAGAGTTCGCGCTCGGCGAGTACACCAGCGCGCTCGCGCTCGGTGATCGCTTGCCCGCCGATCGCGCGGCCAGCGTGGCAGCGCAACTCGCGCGTCTCACCGGGCTCAGCGAAGACTATCTGGTGCGCTCGCATTTGCGCCCCGTGATCCACGAGTTCTGCAAAGAGCTTCAGCGCGACGAAGCGGAGAGCACCGGACGCCTCGACTCGCGCTTCACCGGCCACGACGCCGACGGCGTGGGCTCAGGCACCGACTACGACCCCAGCTACTCGGCCATCGTCGGGCCGTTCACCGCGGGCCTGAACGCCTACCTGCGCGGCGAGCTCGGCTACGAGAACGACCTGCCCTACGAGATCCTCACCGGGCGCGTGCATCCTTGGAACTACGGCAACGGAAACCGCTACGTGGACACCGCGGATCGCCTGCGCTCAGCGATGTCGAAGAACCCGAGCCTGAAGGTCTTCGTGGCCAACGGCTACTACGATCTCGCCACGCCGTACTTCGCCACCGAGTACACCATCAGTCACATGGCGCTGCCGGCTGCGCTGCGCGACAACGTGTCGATGGCCTACTACGAGGCCGGACACATGATGTACATCCACGAACCGTCGGCGGCCAAGCTCGCCGCTGACCTGAGCGCCTTCTACGCCAGCGCGAGCACGCACTGAACGCCACGCCGACCGACACACGCGCGCGCCCTCGCGCTTCACGCGTCACACCACGATCCACATCCAGACGACGGCCGCATGAAACCCAGTGATCACCTCCGATGGAGCACCGAACGGCTGCTCGACGTGGCACGTCAGGATCGGCGCGCGCTGACCGCACTGCGTCGCGAAGCCGTGTTCGCGCTCGTAGGCTTGCCGCTGCTCTTCGGGCTCTCGGTGTTGCGACACGGAGAGGCCGACGCAAGCTCAGCGATCCCCAGCTTCCAAGCGCTCGCGTTGGTGGCGCTGGTCACGGCGATGGTGCTCTGGTTCCGTCAGCTCCACCCCGCGCCTCACCCACTGCCGTCGGTGGATCCCTACGCGGGCACCGCTCCCGAAGCTGACGCCGCCGCCGTGCGCGCGCGCTTGCAAGAGTCGCGCGAAGACCTGGTGCACTGCTGCCGCGAGTTGCGTGCTGCCGTGCTCAGCGGCTCAGCCCATCGCGCCACAGCCTGGTGGGCCAGCTTCTGCGCGCTCTTGCTGATGGTGCTCGTGCTCGCGCTCCGCGGCCTGGCCTGAGCGCGCTGCGGAGGCGCCTCGCGAGGCGCGCAACGACTCAGCTGTGCAGCTCGCCGAAGAGCAAGCCGAGCAGTTGACGCGCCGTGAGTTCGTCGCCGGCGAGGCCGACCTTGAGCGCCAACTGACTCCCCCCGTCGGTGCGACGCTCGGCACGCAAGACCACCCGTCGACCGTCGCCGAAACGCACCACGAGCCGACACTGCGTGCGTCCCGGTTCCGAGTCGACGAAGTCGAGCCCCGCGCGCTCGAAGGCCAGCGCCGCGGCACTCAACACGCGCGCCGGGCTGGCCAGCGTGCTCGCGAGCATCTCGTCGCCGACCCAATCCATCTCGTTCTGCGCGGGCGGCGGCGTGGGCGTGAGCGCGCAAGCGGGCGCGAGCAGCGCGGCAACGAGGAGCAAGCGGGCACGGAACATGGCGCAGGGAGAGCTCGCGTGGGAGAGGGTGCGATGCGCGGTTCGGGGTGAGGTCGTTCGTGGAGGTCGCGTCGCGAGCGGCGCCACAGGGGCGGACAGTGTCGCGTGTCACGCTGGCCGGAGCAACGCAGGGGACAACGCGCGACGGGGAAGGACGGTTCCGTCGCCCCGAAACCGACGTCGGCACTCGCCGCGTGTCACGCCAGGTTTCTAGAACAGCCCCGCGATACGGCCCTCTGCGTCGACATCCATGGCTTCTGCGGACGGGATCTTGGGCAGGCCGGGCATCGTGAGGATGTCGCCGGTGAGCACCAACACGAAGCCGGCGCCGGCCTTGAGCGTGACCGCGCGCAGCGGCACGTCGAAACCACGCGGGCGGCCGAGCAGCTTGGGATCGGTGGAGAACGAGTACTGCGTCTTCGCCATGCAGATCGGGAGCGCGCCGTGGCCTTCGTCCTCGAGCTTCTTGAAGGCCTTGACCAGCTTGGGCTCGGCGACGATGTCGTCGGCGCCGTAGATCTCTTGCGCGATGCGGCGCGTCTTCTCCAGCAGGCCGAGGTCATCGGGATAGAGCGGCTGGAAGTCGGCGCTGCCACCCTCGACGGCGTCGATCACGGCTTGGGCGAGTTCGAGCGCGCCTTCACCACCGCGCGCCCAGTGATCGCTGCGCACCACGGGAACGCCCAAGCGTTCACCGGCTGCGAGCAAGGTGGCGATCTCTTGCGGACGATCGGTCACGAAGGCGTTCACGCACACGACCAGCGGCACGCGGTAGCGCCGCAAGTTCTCCACGTGCTTCTCCATGTGGTCGATGCCGGCGGCGAGCGCGTCGGCGTCTTCTTCACCGAGGTCCTTGAGGGCCGCGCCACCCTGGTGCTTGAGCGCGCGCACGGTGGCCACGAGCACGGTGGCGTCGGGCTTGAGTCCCGCCACGCGACACTTGATGTCGAAGAACTTCTCAGCGCCCAAGTCGGCGCCGAAGCCCGCCTCGGTGACGGTGTAGTCGGAGAGCCCGAGCGACATGCGCGTGGCGACCACCGAGTTGCAACCGTGCGCGATGTTGCCGAAGGGGCCGGCGTGCACGAAGGCGGGGTTGCCCTCGAGGGTCTGCACGAGGTTCGGCGCGAGTGCGTCGCGCAACAGCGCCGTCATCGCGCCGTGCATGTTCAGGTCGGCGGCGGTCACGGGTTTGCGGTCGTAGGTGAGGCCCACGCGCAAGCGACCGAGGCGCGCCTTGAGGTCTTGGAGATCAGTGGCCAAGGCCAACACCGCCATGACCTCGGAGGCAGCGGTGATCTCGAAGCCCGTCTCGCGCGGCACCGAGTTGCCCAAGCCGCCCAGGCCCGTGACGATGTCGCGCAAGGCGCGCTCGTTGAGGTCGAGCACGCGCGTCCAACTGATGCGCCGCGGGTCGAGCCCCAACTTGTTGCCGTGATGCATGTGGTTGTCGAGCGCGGCGGCGAGCAGGTTGTGCGCCGACGTGATGGCGTGGAAGTCGCCGGTGAAGTGCAGGTTGATGTCTTCCATCGGCACGACTTGCGCCTTGCCGCCGCCCGCCGCGCCGCCCTTCATGCCGAAGCACGGACCGAGCGAGGGTTCGCGCAGGCAGATGGTGGTCTGCTTGCCCAGGCGGTTGAGGCCGTCGCCCAATCCCACCGTGGTCGTGGTCTTGCCTTCGCCCGCCGGCGTGGGCGACACGGCCGTCACCAGGATCAACTTGCCGTGCGGCTTGCCTGCCAAGCGCGCCTGCACGCTGAGCGGAACCTTGGCTTTGGTGCGACCGTAGGGCTCGAGTTCGTCGGCGGCGAGACCGAGCTTCGCGCCGATCTCCTCCATGGGGCGCAAGGTGGCGGCGCGTGCGATGTCGAGGTCGGAGGGGTAGGCACTCATGACGGTCGTCCGGGAGACAGGCGGGAGGAAGCCGCGACAGCTTCGCACTTGCGCGCGAGACGCAACACGGACTCTTCGTTCGTGAAGCGGGTGAGTTCGGCCACGGGGAGCCAGCGCAACGCGTGGGACTCGTCGCTGCAGACGGGCGGCTCGTCGGGATCGGCGATGAAGAGGAAGCGGATGTCGTGGTGCTCGTGGGCGGGTTCGTCGCCGTGCGCGGGGATCTCGTGCACGTCGACGTCGAAGATCGCGAGCGCTCCGTCGGGGTCGAAGCGACGCAGGCTCTTGAGCCCGGTCTCCTCTTCGGCCTCGCGTTGCGCCACGCGCTCGGTGCGCGCGTCGCCATCACTGTGTCCGCCAGGTTGCAACCAACGATCGAGCTTGCCGTGATGCAACAGCACGCAGTGCTGCGCGTCGGGTGAGCTGATCCACGCGCCGCCCGTGATGTGCCCGGGGACGCAGCTGCGCTCGAAACAGCTCGGATGAGCTCGCAGCAGCGTCTGGACACGCGCCACCATGGGCGCTTCTTCGGGAAAGCGGCTGAGGTAGTCGTCGAGCAGTGCGAGCAGCGGCGCGGTGGGCATCGCGTGAGTTTCGCAACTGAGGCCTGCGCCCGCACGCGTCGTTCATGCGTATGATCCAGACTCGGGGAGAGGCCGGAAGTGGGCCGTCGCTTCCCGAACGCCCTGGCTGGAGCCCGGGTCCGGACCGACGCTCGAGGTGCCCACTCGGTCGGGAGATCCCGCCGTGAGATCACGCACCTTCCACGCGCTGCTCGCGCTCACCACGCTGGCCGGAGTGGCCGCGTCGAGCGCAGCGCAGAACTGCGAGGACACCGCCAGCGTCGCGAAGCTCGGCTTGATGGGCAGCATGGGTTCCACGAACACGCCCACCTTGTCGCTCACGCGACCGCCCGTGGTGCGCGGACCCGCCACCGGCGTCGTCATCGCGCACGGTCAACCCGGAGCGCTCGGCTTGCTGCTGCTCGGCGACCACAGTTCGCCGCTGCCGCTCGCGCAATTCGCCACGACACTCTTCCCTTCGTTCCCGTTGCGCATGGTTCCGTTCGCACTCGACGCGCAGGGTCGCTACGAGCTGAGGCACGCCACCGAGGCGCACAACCCACTCGCGCTGTGTGGACGCGAGCTCGTGATGCAAGCGGCCGTGGCCGACGCGGGCGCGGCGGGCGGCTTCGCGCTCACCACCGGGTTGCAGCTGCGCTTCGGAACGCTCGCCGGCGGCCCGATGTTCTTCGGCGCGGCGTACCCCGCGGGCCGAACGCCCGAAGACATGGTCGGCGCCGACCTGAACGACGACGGCCTGCTCGACCTCGTCACCGCGAGCCGCGCCAGCGATGAGATCGTGGTGCTCCTGGGCATCGCCGACGGCACCTTCGAACTCGCGAAGCACTTTCCCGCGGGTGATGGCCCCGTGGACATCGAACTCGCCGACCTCAACACCGACGGGCACCTCGACGCCGTCGTCGCCGACCTGCACGGCGACCAGGTGCAAGTGCTGCTCGGGCTCGGCAACGGCGACTTCGCGCTGCCGATCGCCTTCCTTCCCGGCGTGAACCCCACCGCGCTCACACTGGGCGACGTGAACGGAGACGGCACGCTCGACCTCGCCGTGTCCAACGACGGCAGCGACGATGTCTCGATCCTGATGGGCACCGGCGGCGGCGACTTCGCCCCGGCCACGAGCGTGCCCGTGGGCGCCCGCCCGCACTCGGTGGCGCTCGCCGACCTCGACGCCAACGGCCAACTCGACCTGCTCACGGCGAACTACGGCGCCCACGACATCACGCTCAAGTTCGGCGACGGCACCGGCGCCTTCGGCGAAGCCACCACGATCGCCGTGGGCTCGAACCCCGAGTTCGTGAAGGCCGTCGACCTCAACGACGACGGCTGGCTCGACATCATCGCGGCCAACTGGAACTCGAACAGCATCTCGGTCTTGCTCAGCGTGGGCCCGGCCGCCTTCGCGCAAGTGGAGCACTACGGCGGCCTCAACGGCGCGCGCTTCGTCGAGGTCGTGGACCTCAACCTCGACGGCCTGCTCGACCTCGCCGTCGCCAGCTCCAAGTCGCACAAGGCCTCGGTGCTGCTGGGCGCCGGTGGCGGCAGCTTCGCTCCGGCCAAGCACATCTTCACGGGCCTCCAACCCTTCGCCATCGTGGCGGCCGACTTCGATCACGACTCTGCGCTGGACCTCGCCGTGGTGAACAAGCACAGCGAAACCGTGGTCGTGCGCACCGGCAAGGGTGACGGCAGCTTCCCCGTGCACCAGAGTCCGCTCGTGGGCGACTACCCCACGTCGATCGTGATCGGCGAACTCAACCAAGACGGCGTGCCCGATCTCTTGGTCGTGAAGAGTTCACACCCGGCGGTGCTTCCACTGCACGGCCAGGGCAAGGGCAACTTCCCGCCGAGCCTGGGTGGCTATTCCATCGGCGTGTCGGGGCGCTCCGGTGAACTCGCCGACCTCAACGGAGACGGCCTGCTCGACCTCATTGCGATGGGACTCAACGACCGCTTCGCGGTGCTGCTCAACTCGGGCAACGGCGACGGCTTCTTCGAAGCCCCCCTGCTGCACTTCAGCGCGACCTCCGAAGACATCATCGCCGGCGACGTGAACGGAGACGGCACCCCCGATGTCGTGCAGGCCGACTCAGACGCACTCGGCCTGTTGCTCTTCCCGAACCCCGGCGACGGCAACTTGCTCGCCCCCGTGGCGATCCATGCCGGCGGCTACCTGCGTGACCTCGCACTCGGCGACCTCAACAGCGACGGCGTCGTCGACATCGTGGGCACCGACTACCTCGGCGAGTCCTACGTCGTGCTGCTCGGCACAGGCGCGGGCGCCTTCGCGCCACCGCTCGCCACGCCGACTCACAAGCTCAACCCCGAAGCACTCGCGCTCGGCGACTTCAACGGCAACGGGCGGCTCGACCTGGTCGTCACGAATCGCATCACGGGCGACATCAGCGTGTCCCTCGGTCGCGGAGACGGCAGCTTCCAGCACGCGGCCGACTACTTCTCCGGTGAGCTGCCCGGCGAGGTGGCGCTCGGTGACCTCAACGCAGACGGCCGCCTCGACATCGCGCTGGTGCACGCCTTCGACGACGACGTCGGCGTGTTCCTCGGACACGGCGACGGCAGCTTCGATCCCGTGCGTCGCTTCGCCGCAGGTGACAGCCCGCGCGACCTCGCGATCGCCGACTTGGATGGCGACGGCATGCCCGACATCGCCACGGCCAACGGCGCCGACGCCGACGTGACGCTGCTGCTCAACCAGATGGTGAAGAGTTAGGATCCGCGCTCGCTTCGCGCCCGTCTCCCCCCCGCAGAGCTCCCCGACATGCTGCGATTCCTGATCCTGTTCACCGTGTTCGGCGCGCTGAGTTGCGCCACGCAAACCCCCAGCGATCCGCCCGCGCCTGCGCCGCCGCCCGAACTCACCGGCAGTTGGATCGTGACGCACCTCGGCGAGCAGGAAGTGATCGAGGGCAGCCAGTGTCAGCTCGAGTTCCACGCCGACGGCAAGCTCAGCGGCAACGCCTCGGTGAATCGCGTGGCCGGGAGCTTCACCCTCGAAGGCGACGCGCTGACGTTCTCACCGCTCGCCACGACCAAGCGCATGGGCCCAGTGCCCTTGATGAAGCAAGAGCAAGCCTTGCTCGACGCGCTGGCTCGCACCGCGCGCGCCGCCCGCCACGACGACACGCTCACCTTGCTCGACACCGACGGTCGCGCGCTGCTGAGCGCACGCACGAGCGACTGAGCGTCGCGAGCTGCTGGCCCGAGCAGCTGACGGTGGCGCGTGCTTCGCCGTCACCACGCCGCGCACACACCTCCCGGCTCAGAAGAGCGTGAGTCCGGGTTGCGATCGAAACTGAAGGGTGACGAAGCTGTCGAGCGCGAGCGCCGCGCACAGAGCCCACACCCAGGGCGCCGCGCCCTGAGTGGCGCGTCGCTTCCAACACGCGATCACGATCACCGGCGCGAGCAACACGAGATAGGACAAGCCGAGCGCGTAAGGGCGCGCCACGTCCATGTTCGGTGAGTACGCGCCTCCCGCGCTGCCCATCGGGATCAACACCTGCGTGATGATGAGGTCACGCCACCAGTCCACGAGCAAGAGCTTGGGAAGCTGCGGCAGCGCGAAGACAGGCAGCTCGCTCCACCAGACCTTGTCTACGAAGGGCAAGCTCAGCGAGCTGACGAGGCAGCAGGCGACACTGATCTGCAGCGCGAGGATCAGCGGTGAACGTTGGCGCGAGGTCTCGATCTGTCATCCTCCGTCGGGGAGCGGGGAGAGAGTGAGAGGGAGCGAACCGGTCCGGGACTTCAGCAGCGTCGACCGGGAGAGCGCGGTTCTTGGGCAGGCGGACTCCACGTTTTCGTGCTGCAGACGACTACGGCAACGTGTAGCTGAACTCGTAGGCGTGCTGACCGTTCACCATTTGGATCACGAACTCACCGGCCAAGCCTGTGAGCTCGGCGGTGCCTGAATCGGGCACCACCGTGACCGAGAGGCTCGAGGCCCCGCGGTTCATCGAGCCCGAGTGCTGCAACACGAAGCTGCCGCTGCGGCCGTGCAGTGAGCCCGTCACCAACTCGAGCGCCACGTAACCGGCCGAGCCCTGGGTGTCGGTCCTCGCGCTGAGCATCTGTCCCTGGGTCGTGGCCACGAGGTCGCCGGTGATCTGCTTGTCGATCGACATGCGGCCGAGCGCCGAGCCTTCGGGCTGAGCTTCGAAGCTCATCGGCGCGAGCTGCACTTCGAATTGTCCGTGGGCGACTTGGGTCACGGGATGGGTCCCTTCTGCAGAGGTGTGGGACGCTTGCGCGTGCGCAGGCAGCGAGCCCGCCAGGATACCCGCACGTTGTGCCCCCGCGCCCGGCGCGCTTCGTTCGCGCGCACGCGATCGGTACCATTCGCCGCTCCGAACCGCTGAGACCCGCTGCGATGTCGTCCCGAAACGCTGCCTATGAAGTCCGCACGAGCCCCCTGCACGGTCTCGGCCTGTTCGCGCGCCGCGACCTCCGAGCGCGCCGGGTGATCGGAGTCGCCCAGGGTGAACCCACTTCTGAGGACGGCTTGCACGTGCTCTGGTTCGTCGACGAAGACGGCACCGAAGAAGGCCTCGAGATCACCAACGACCTGCGCTTCGTGAATCACGCCGACGACGCCAATGCCGCCTTCGACGGCGAAGACCTGGTGGCGCTGCGCGACATCCCGGCCGGCACCGAGATCACCTTCGACTACGGCGCGGTGGAGTGCGCCTGAGGCGGAGTGCGTCGCGCGGCGTGCGCGCTCAGCGCCACACGATCCACGCGAGCACGCAGGCGAGCAGCAGCAGCACGATCAAGGTGCGCGGTTTCGGCGCGATGCGCAGCATCACGTTCGGGTCGTCGGCGAGGCCTTCGTTGCGCAGGAAGGCTTGCTCGTCGAAGTCGTCGTCTTCGTCGTCGCCGTAACCGGCGGGGAGATCGCCGGCCCAGGCGTCGGCTTCGTCGCCCCAACCGGTGCTCGCGTCGGAACCGCACTCGGGGCAGGCCAGCGCGCCGCGCGGGACCTCGGCGTCACAGTGCGGGCAGGTGAAGGCGTGCGGCGACATCACGGGAGTGTAAACGCGCAGCCCCGGAACGACGCGCAGCCACTCAGCCCTCACGCTCCGGCGGCGTGAGATCCGACGACGCGGGCGACTCAGCCCCCGCGGACTCCTCGGACGCAGGCGGACTGCGCGCGACGATCTCGCCAGTGGTCACGTCGAAGCGGTACCGGATCCCGTCGATCGTGCTGAACTCGAAGCTGAGTGGGAGCTCGCCCTTCTCGGTGTCGCCGACCACGAGACTGAGTTCCCCGTCATGCGCGCGATAGGTGTAGTGCGAGGAGCTGGGTCTCACCTTGGAGTCGTCTTCGATGAGCGCGCGCGTGGAGTACTCGGCGAGCAACTCACCGTTGTCATAGAAGGCCACGGCGAGGTGCGACTCAGAAGGGCGCTGACCGCGCGGCCAGTTTCCCAGGCGCACGAGGTAGCGGCCGTCGTCGGAGAGCAACACTCGGAAGGCGTACCAACCCTCGACGCGCCAGAGCACTTGCTTGCGGCCCTTCACGTAGCGGTAGGCGTGGCCGCGTCCTCCGTGAGGGCGCTCGCGCGCAGGCCGGGGTTCCATCAGGAAACACACCTCGCCCGCGCTCGAGCAGGTCGTCCGTTTCGTGGGCCGCGCTTCGAGGTCCGCCGGGGCGATCGCGCTCACGGGCGCCATCGCAGCCACGAGTGACGCCACGAACAGCGGGGCAAGCAGCCGGATCGATCGCGATGCAGACATCAATCACAGTCACTCAGGAGTCATGTTCGCGCAGCAGTTTCTTGGGAGCCGACTTGCGCCAGGCGGCCTGCAACGCGGCGCGCATCATGGGCGTGCGCGCGTGCGCGAGCTCCACCTGCGTGCAACCTTGACGCCCCCACGCGCCCGACGACGCTTCGAAGACCTCGGGGTGTTCGGCGAGCAACTCGGCCTGCAACTCCGGCGGCAACTTGACCATGCCGGTGCTCTCGTCGGCGCCGAGCGTGGCGAAGATCTTGCCGCCCACGCGGAAGTCGGCGTGACCTTGGTGCGCGCCCTCACTGGCTTCGGGCAGCGCCAGCGCGAGGCGGCGGAAGTCGTCGGCATTCATCGCTGCGCTCCGGTCGGGCGAGCACGTCAGCTTAACCGCTGCAAGTGCGACCCACCGCGCTGCGTGCGCGACCGAGCGCCCTGCGAGCGCCTGGGACCGAGCACTCTGCAGGCGCCTGGGGCCGACGCGACCTCCAGCCCGCTCCGCGACGCACGCTTTCGGAATCGGCTGCGCGGGAGTAGGCTTCGAGGTGCTCATGCATCCGCTCAAACGCCTGCCGCTGCTCTTGCTCGTCCCGCACCTGTTGGTGCTGGGCATGGTCACGGGCGCGTGTTTCTGCCTGGAGAGCGACGGCGAAACGCACCTGCGCGCGCTCGCCGAGACCTGCTGCGCGAGCAACGCGGCAGTGAGTGCGAGCAGATCCGGCGGCATGTCGGCCGAGAATCAGGGCGACGATTGCGGCTCCTGCCGTGACATCACGCTCGCCGCCGACCTGGGCACGTCGTGGTCACCCGAGCGCTGGGAATCGCTCGGCGAGTTGCTCGGCGGCTTCGGCGCGTCGGAGTTGATCGTCGCACCCGCGCTCGCATCGGCGCCGAGCCGACGCGTGAAGCTCGTGCTCGACGCGGCGCCGTCGGTCGCAACGCTGCTGCGCGGCGTGGTGATGACCTGTTGAGCGCCTGACCTGAGCTCGTCGTCACGGGAGTCTCCCGTCACGACCAGTCCTGTGTCCGAGCGTCCGATCTGCGGGCGCTCCGCTTCGACTCCCAGGTCACACCCATGTCTCGATGCACTCACGGCGCGCGACGCGCCGGAGCTGCGGCGCGCCGCTCGCCGCCGCGCTCGGTTCACGTCGCTCTCACCCTCACGTTGAGCGTTTGGCTCGGTGCGTGTTCGAACACGTCCTCAGGTCGAGATGTCGACGCGACACAGCAGCGCGTTCACGACAGCTCTGCCTTGCTCGCCGCGCTCGAGGCGTCGCGTCCAGCGCAAGGCACGACAGCCGATCCGGCTGCCGCGCTCATGCAAGCCAGCGAGCTCGACCTGGCCACGCTGTTGCGCGCCGCCGAAGACCTCAACCCCGCCATCGCTGCGGCGCACGAAGAGTTCGGCGCCGCTGGCGGACGCAGCCTGCAAGCCGGCCTGCTCCCCAACCCCACGCTGCGCCTCGAAGTCGAAGAGCTGCCCGAGAACGACTTCGCGCTGGAACGCAGCAAACACACGCTCGGCTTCCGGCAGCCGCTGATCCTGGGCGGCCGACTGGGCGCCGAGAAAAACGCCGCGGAAGCCGACGAACACGTGCGCCTGCTGCGCCTGGAAGTCGTGCGTCGCGCGGTCTTCGCCGACGTACGCGCGGCCTACGCCGAGGCGCTCGCCCTGCGCGCCTCGGTGCTCACGCACGAGGAGCTGCTCGCCATCGCGCAGCGCACCTTCGACGTGGCGCGCACTCGTTTCGACGCGCGTGCCGTGCCCGAGTCGGAGGTCATCCGTGCGGAACTCGAGGTCCACGAGTTGCAACTCGGCGCGCGCACGCTCAGCCGTGAAGCCGACGCACTGATCGCGAGACTGCGCGCCTTGCTGGGCGGCGTCGAGCTGCGCATGGAGCAGTTCGCCCGCGCACCGGACCCCACCCTGCGGTCCTTCGACGACGCGCGCTTCACGCGCAACGCACTCGACGAGAACCCCGAGCTGCTCGCCGCACGCGCGGAAGTCGACACCGCCGACCGTCGCCTCGACGCCGCCGAAGCACGCAGCACACCCGACATGACGTTCGGCCTCGCTTACGGGCACGACCGCAACGACCGCGGCATCATCGAGGCCGGCTTGAGCTTCGCGCTGCCCGTGTTCGATCGCAACCAAGGTCGCATCCGCGAGGCGCGTCACCTCGCAGCGCGCGCACGTCGCGACGCCGAAGCGGTGCGCGGGCGCTTGGAGGCCGAGCTCGCCGGCGCGCTCGCCGCGCATGCCGCCGCGCGTGACCGCGTCGACACTTTTCGTGAGCGCATCGTGCCTGCCTCCGAGCGCGCGCTCGGCCAGTTGCGCGCGAGCTACGCGGCAGGACGCACCGACATGCTCGACCTACTCGACGCGCAACGCTCCAACGCCCGCGCGCGCCTCTCACTGATCCGCGGCCTGCGCGAGGCAGGCGCCGCCGAGGCGCAACTCTGGCGACTCGTCGGTCTCGGCACACGCTCAGCGCAGGCCGCCGGTGCCTTCACGCCGCCGACTGCCACCTCCCCGCAAGCCACGTCTTCAGGATCGAAGCGATGAAGATCTCTCACGTTCTCCTCGGGCTGTTGTTGCTCGGCGGCGCCACCTTCTTCGTGGCGAAGCAGCGCGGTTGGCTCGACCGTGCCGCGCCCACAGCCTCCGCACTCTGTCGCCACGAACTCGAGACCGCGCGCTGCCCTTTCTGCACGCCGAGCCGCGTCGAAGCGCTCGGTGAGTGTGGTGAACACGGCGTGCCCGAAGCCTTCTGCACGCGCTGCAACGCCGCGCTGATCCCGGCTTTCGAGATCGAAGGCGACTGGTGCGGCGAGCACGCGCTGCCCGAGTCGCAATGCCTGATCTGCAACCCGGAGCTGGCCGACACGAGCGGCTTCGACGCACGCTTGCCGGTGGACCCGAGCGAGGTGCAAGTCGTGTCGGACCCCGACTTACCGCGCCGCCTGCGCACGCCCGCCGTGACGTGTGACACGAGCGCGTTGCAGGTGCGCTTCAACTCGCCGCGGATCGCCGCCGACATCGGGCTCGAGTTCGCGCGCGTGACGCGCCGCGAAGTCAGCGAGACCGTGAACTGCAACGCCGAGTTCGCGTTCGACGGCAACCGTTTCGCGCAGCTCGCCTCGCGCGCGCCAGGTGTGGTGCGCGAAGTGGCCGTCGACCTCGGCGCACAGGTGGAGGCCGGCGCGCTGTTGGCCGTCGTCGACTCACCGGAACTCGGCAGCGCCAAGGCCGAGTTCCTGCAAGCGCAGGCGCTCGTGAGCTTGTGGGAGCGCAATCACGAACGCGAACAAGCGCTGCTCGTGCAGGGCGCGGGCACCGAGCGCGAGAGCCTGGAGGCCGAGACCTCGCTCGCCGAGAGCCGCATCCAACGCGCGCGCGCGGAACAGAACCTGCGCACACTCGGCCTCGACGACGCCGCCGTGGCGCAAGTGATCGCGAGCGACGACAGCTCGAGCCTGCTGCGTCTCACGGCGCCCTTCGCGGGCGAGGTCGTGACGCGGCAAGCCGTGGCCGGCGAAGTCGTCGAGCGCGGCACGCCCCTGTTCAGCGTGGCCGACACCTCGCGCATGTGGGCGCTGCTCGAGGTCTTCGACAGAGACCTCGCGCGCGTGCGGCCGGGTCAGCAAGTGCTGTTCGACGTGGCCGGCCTGCCCGGCGATCGCCGAGGCGGCACGCTCACGTGGGTGGCGTCGCAACTCGACCGCCACACGCGCACGCTCGCCGCACGCGCCGAGCTCCCCAACCCGCACGGTGTGTTGCGCGCGGGCATGTTCGCCGAGGCCCAGGTGTCGGTGCTCGATCACGAACAAGCGCTGGTCGTGCCGAAGGACGCCGTGCAGTGGGAAGGCTGCTGCAACGTGGTCTTCGTGCGTCACAGTGATGTGCTCTTCGAACCGCGCAAAGTCTTGCTGGGCGCAGAGACGGAGCGTCACTTCGTGGTACGCGAAGGCCTCGATGGCGACGAAAGCGTGGTGACCACGGGCGCCTTCCTGCTCAAGACCGAGCTTCTCAAGGGCAGCATCGGCGCCGGCTGCTGCGAAGTGGAGCCCGGGAACTGAGGCCTCGGCCTCGTCCCTCGAATCATGCTCAATCGCATCATCACTTGGTCCCTCGAACACCGCGCGCTGGTGATCGTGTTGTCGCTGCTGCTCGTGATCAGCGGCGCGCTCGCGATGTCGCGGCTGCCCATCGACGCCTTCCCCGACACCACGCCGGTGCAAGTGCAGGTGAACACGGTGGCGCCGGCGCTCTCACCGCTCGAGATCGAGCAGCAGATCACGTTCCCGGTGGAGCAGGTGATCGCCGGCCTGCCCGGCCTCGACGAAGTGCGTTCGATCTCGAAGTTCGGTCTGTCGCAGATCACGGTGATCTTCGAGGAAGGCACCGAGATCTACTTCGCGCGCCAGCTCGTGATGGAGCGGCTGCACACGGCGGCGCTGCCCGAAGGTGTCGGGCGCCCGGAGTTGGGGCCCGTGGCCACGGGGCTGGGCGAGGTCTACCACTACTCGGTCACGGGTGCGGGCAAGTCGCTCGAGGAACTCACCACGCTGCACGACTGGGTGATCAAGCCGCGGCTGCGTTCGGTGCCGGGCGTGGCCGAGGTCAACACCTGGGGCGGTGAACGCAAGCAGTACCACGTGCTCGTGGACCTCGCGCGTCTGATCAAGTTCGAGTTGAGTCTCGACGACGTGCTCGACGCGCTGCGCAGCAACAACGTGAACGTGGGCGGCGGCAGCATCAGCCAGGGCGGCGAGCTGCACCTCGTGCAAGGCCTCGGACTCACGACCAACGAGCGCGAGATCGCCGACATCGTGATTCTCGCGCATCACGGCGTGCCCGTGCGTATCCGCGACGTGGCCACGGTGGAGATCGGCCACGAGATCCGTCGCGGCGCGGCAACGGCTGGCGGGCAAGGCGAGATCGTGCTCGGCCTCGCTTTCATGCTCATGGGTGAGAACAGTCACGCCGTCACCCGCCAGCTCGACGAACGCATGAACGCGATCCGCGCCGACCTACCCGAGGGCGTGGAAGTTCGCACGCTCTACCAGCGCACCGAGCTCGTGGATCAAGTGATCGAGACGGTGAAGCAGAACCTCTTCGAAGGCGCGCTCTTCGTGATCGCAGTGCTGTTCCTGTTCCTCGGGAACCTGCGCGCGGGCCTGATCGTGGCGGCGGCGATCCCGCTCTCGATGCTCTTCGCCTTCAACGGCATGTTGCGCTTCGGCATCGCGGGCAGCCTGCTCTCACTCGGCGCCATCGACTTCGGGCTGATCGTCGACAGCTCGGTGATCATGGTGGAGAACAGTGTGCGTCGCGTGGCGGAGGAGCGTGGGAAGCGTTCGCTGCTCGAGATCGTGCGTGACGCCTGCCTCGAAGTGCGTCGCCCCACGATGTTCGGCGAGCTCATCATCATGGTCGTGTACCTGCCGATCCTCACGCTCGAAGGCGTGGAGGGGCGACTCTTCCGGCCCATGGTATGGACCGTGATCTTTGCGCTGGCCGGTTCGCTGATCTTCTCGCTCACGCTCATGCCGGTGCTCGCGAGCCTGCTGTTGCCGCGCAAGGTGTCGGAGCGCGAGAACCCGCTGTTGCGTTTCGCGCGCTTCCTCTACGCGCCCGTGGTGCGCGCGGCGATTCGCGCCCGAGGCCTGTTCATCGCGGGTGCGGTGGCGCTGCTGTTGGTCGGCGTGGGGCTCGCCGGCGGACTCGGCGCAGAGTTCATCCCGCGCCTCTCGGAGATGGGCATCACGGTGAACACCGTGCGCCTGGCGGGCGTGTCGCTCGACGAATCCGTGCGCTACGGCACGCAGCTCGAGAAGCTCGTGCTCGAACGTTTCCCCGATGAAGTCCGCGACGTGTGGGTGCGCACGGGCACCGCCGAAGTCGCCACGGATCCGATGGGTCTCGAACTCAGCGACACCTACATCACGCTGCGTCCGCGTAGCGAATGGACCCGCGCCGACACGCAACCCGAACTCGAAGAGCTGTTGCGCGCAGAGTTCGACGGCCTGCCCGGCATGCGCGCGATCTTCACTCAACCGATCGAGATGCGCGTGAACGAGATGGTGGCCGGCATCCGCACCGACCTCGGCGTGAAGATCTTCGGCGACGACCTCGACGTGCTGCGCGAACAAGCCGCCGCCGTGCAAGCCGTGCTCGAGCGCATCGAAGGCGCCGCCGACGTGTACGCCGAGCAGATCACCGGCCAACCCGTGCTCGAGATCGAGATCGACCAAGCCGCCATCGCGCGCTACGGCGTGCCCGCGCGGCACGTGCTGAACGTGGTCGAGGCCGTGGGCGCCAAGGTGGTCGGGGAGGTGCGCGAAGGGCAGCGCCGCTTCGCGCTGGCCGTGCGCTTAGCCGAGCGCCATCGTCGCGACCCGTCGGCGCTGCGCGAGATCCTCGTGCCGACCGCGAGCGGCGAACGCATCCCGCTGGAGCGCGTCGCCTCGATCCGCCATGTGGAAGGTCCGTCGACGATCACCCGCGAATGGCAGAGTCGACGCATCGTGGTGCAGTGCAACGTGCAAGGCCGCGACGTGGGCGGCTTCGTGGAGGAGGCGCAGCGTCGCATCGCCAGCGAGATCGACCTGCCGCCGGGATACCACGTGGCGTTCGGCGGCCAGTTCGAGCACCTGGAGCGCGCGCAACAACGCCTCCTGTTGGTGGTGCCGCTTGCGATCGGTTTGATCCTGTTCCTGTTGCACCTGAGCACCGGCTCGTGGCGCGACACGCTGCTGATCTTCAGCGGCGCCCCTTTCGCAGCGCTCGGCGGCGTGATCGCCTTGTGGTGGCGCGACATGCCGTTCACCATCGCGGCGGGCGTGGGTTTCGTGGCCGTGTCGGGCGTGGCGATGCTCAACGGTTTGGTGCTCGCGTCCACGTTGCGCCAGTTGCTCGGCGAAGGTGCGCCGCTGCACGACGCCATCGAGCGCAGCGCTTTGCTACGCCTGCGTCCCGTGCTGATGACGGCGCTCGTGGCCGGCCTGGGCTTCGTGCCCATGGCGCTCAACACCGGCGTGGGCGCCGAGGTGCAACGCCCGCTCGCCACGGTGGTCGTGGGCGGCGTGGTCAGCGACGCGCTGCTCACGCTGCTCGTGTTGCCCGCGCTCTTCGCCGCCTTCGGTCAGCGCCGCGGCGGGTGATGGACTCGATCTCGCCTCACGTCGAGCGACCCGCGCGGGCCCAAGCACGTCACCCTGCGTTGATCCGCGTTTGGCCCGCGTCGGCATCCGGCGGTGTGGGCGCCGCGCCGCGCACGAGCGCCACGAGCACCACGCCGACGACACCGGCCAACCCGAACAGCGCGCCGCTGTAGCCCGCGACGGAGAGGGGGTACATCAGGAAGGCGATCGGGTTCTGGAAAAGCGGGAAGACGGGCGCGTTCGGGAACAACGCCAGCGGCCCGAGCCCCCACACCACGAGCAGCGTGAGCGCGGGGATCACCACGCGCTGCGCGATCTGCCGACAGTCGGCGAGGAACACGCGCCACAGCAACCACGTGACCAGCGGCATCAGCAGCGTGAACAGCTCGATCGGCGGGCGTCCGTCGTCGCCCGTGAACGCGGCTTTCGCCAGCAGCGCCGGTAACCAGATCAACACGCTGCCCGCGAGCGAGGGCAACACGAATCCGGCGGAGCGTGGCAGCGGGTAGGCCTTCATCGCGCGATCTCCCGAGGCGGGGCTCGCCAGTGTCGCACACGATCGCTGGGCGTGCCGTCACGCAACGCAGGATCACTCGCGGCACCGTCGGACACGCCCCCTCATGGAGCCTGTAGAGTGGTTTTGCGCGCGCCTGCATCGCGACGCCGCCTCCGCTCCGCTGAGACCCCGCGCCATGACCTCACGCCGCTTCGCCCGCCGCTCGACCTTTGCGCTGTTCGTCGCCCTACTGCTCCTTGCCACGCCGGCGTCGGCCGAGATCTTCCTCACGAGTCGCGGCAACAACGCGATCCTCGTGTTCGCCGACAACGCCACGGGCAACGCGGCACCGCTGCGCAAGATCCAGGGCAACCTCACGCAGATCACGCAGTCGAACAGTCTCAACGGCATCGCGGTCGACGCGCTGCACGGTGAGATCGTGGTGTCCGTCGCGAACGCCAAGATCCTCGTGTTCGACATCGACGCCGACGGCAACGTGCCGCCGCTGCGCGTGATCAGCGGCGCGTCCACGGGGCTCGGCTTCACGGCGGGCGTGGCCGTCGACCCGTACTACAACGAGATCTGGGCCGCGAACCCGAGCGCCAACGCGCTGCACGTGTTCGCGCGCACGGCGAACGGCGACGTGGCGCCGTTGCGCACGATCCAGGGCGGCGCCACGAACATCGCGCAACCCACGGGCGTGTTCGTCGACCTCGACGCGGACGAGGTGTACCTCACGAACGAGGCCAGCAGCGCGGCGGGCGTGAACGTGTTCGCGCGCACCGCGAACGGCAACAGCGCGCCACTGCGCAGCATCGTCGGGCCGGCCACGAGCTTCGGCTTCGCCACGGGCATCTTCCGCGACCCAGCCAGTGGCGACACGCGCGCCGCCGACCTGTTCACCGGTCGCGTGCTGCGCTTTCCCGAGGGCACGAACGGCAACGTGGCGCCGTCGAGCGAACTCAGCTCCGGCTCGTTGAGCTCGGTGGCCGGCATCACACTCACGCACGCCAAAGAGATGCTCGTGGTCGACCTCTTCCGCGACGGCCTGCGCGGCATCCATGTGTCCTTGTCGGGCAGCGTGGTGCCGTCGCGCGATCTGGGCGGCGCCCAAACGCAAATCGACACACCGATCTACGTAGCGACGACCAGCGGCCCGTTCCCCGGCGCGGTGTTCACCAGCGCGCCCAACGCGTCCTTCTCGTACTCGCTAGCTGGCACGAACCCACTGAGTTACTCGGTGTCGGGCGCACCGCATCTCGGCACCCCGCTCGGATTCACGCTCGACGTGGGTAGCACCGGAGGCACGAGCGGCATGATCATCGCGTCGTTCGAGGTGGGTCACCTGCCACTCTCCAGCGGCAACGTGCTGCTCGTGGACTTCCCGCCGATCCGCCTACTGGGTCCGAGGAACGGCGCGCTGCTCGACTTCCAGCTCGCGCTCCCGCTCGACCTCTCGCTGGCGGGGCTCAAGGTGTTCACGCAAGGCGTGCACTTCTCGAGCGCCCCGGGTTACGTGCTCTCGAACGCGGTGAACCTCGAGCTGGGGCTGTGACGCCGGCTCAGTCGGCATACCACTCGAGGAAGTGGCCGGGGTCGGCCCAGGCGAGCACCCAGAGCAGCGCGTAGCCCCCGACGAAGACCGCGAGGGCGCTGCCGCGATGACGCACGCGCAGGCCGTCGCGGCGACGCAGCAGCAAGCACGCAGCAAGCGCGACCGGCGACACGAGCCCGACGAACAGGAACACGCCCGCCAACTCGTGATGCAGCGTGAAGCCCAGATCGTTCGGATCAGGACGATAGGGCCGCGGCCACTCACCCAGGGCGAGGCGCGCACGCAACACGAAGCTGCTGAACACAGCGAGCCCGACCACAGGCATCGCAGCGCAAGCGAGCAAGAACGGATCGGAGCGCACGGACCTGCGGCGTGGCGTGGCGTGCGTCGAGTCGGTTGAGATCGGATCGCTCGCTGCATGCAACAGGCCGGCGTCATCCATCGGAGCTCACTCCCTCGACCTCGCTCGGGACGCTCTCCACGCCTGAGTCGCGCTCGAACTCCCTGCGGTTTCGACTCTACCAGGGCAGCGAAACCCTTGGGGCAGCTGAACTCCACAGCCCGAGCCGAGCGAGGCCTCCATCACTTGGCCGACACCTCCCGCGTAGCTCCGGCTGCTCGAGCCGCACCAGTCACTTGTCGACTCACCTGCGGGTTCGACTACGGCGCGGGTGAAGTACGGCGACGAAGCGCTGCGGGTCGCGCAGGAGCTCGCCTTCAGGGACAGTTTCAGCCAGGCCCTCGAGGTCGCACAGAAAAACGCGCAGCGATCGGCACGCGACATCGTTCGGCTGCAAGAACTGTCGGGGAGCGAACGCTCGCCGCGTGGTGAGAAGGGTGTCGAGCGCCCGCATCGCCTCGCACGGTGCGTGCGTGTCCGGCGGGCTTGAGTGTCAGCGCGGGCTTGAGTGTCAGCGCGGGCGTGAGTGCTAGGGCGGCGTACGCGCGAGCGTCATCGCGGGCGCTTCATTCCCAGGGCGCGCATGCGTGAGCTCAGGGTCGACGGGCGCAGACCGAGCAACTCGGCGGCGCCGCCGGGGCCGGAGAGCTTGCCGTCGGCGGCGTGCAGCGCGGCGCGGATGTCGGCGCGCAGGCGCGCCACGCGTTCGTCTTCAGTGAGGAAGTCGCGCGATGGTGCGTCGCTGCGACCGCCGTTGTTGCCGAGCGCCTGCGTCTTGCCCGGCACTTCACCCTGATGCGCGCGTGCCGACGCGCTGTCGGCGAGGTCGAAGTGCAGCCGGTCGGACGACGCCAGGATCACGGCGCGCTCGATCACGTTCTGCAACTCGCGCACGTTGCCCGGCCAGTGGTAAGCCGTGAGCGCGGCCACGTCACGGCGACGCAGCACCGGGCTCGGGGCCGCGCGTCGTGACGTGAGCTGGCGCAGGAAGTGCATGGCCAGGGCGGGCACGTCTTGCATGCGCGCGCGCAGCGGCGGCACGTTCACGGGGAACACCGAGAGCCGGTAGTAGAGGTCTTCGCGGAAGCTGCCCTCGGCCACGGCTTGTGAGAGGTCGCGGTTGGTGGCGGCCACGAGGCGCACGTCCACGCTCACGGCGCGGTCGGACCCCACGGGCGAGAACTGACCTTCCTGCAGCACGCGCAACAGCTTGCCCTGCAGCTCGAGCGGGATCTCGCCGACCTCGTCGAGAAACAAGGTGCCGCCGTCGGCGACTTGGAAGCGACCTTTGCGATCGCTCGTGGCGCCGGTGAAGGCGCCGCGCACGTGGCCGAAGAACTCGCTCTCGAAGAGGTCGCGCGGCACGGCGGCGCAGTTCACGCGCACGAGCGGGCGCGCCGCGCGCGCGCTGTGTTCGTGGATCGCGCTCGCCACGAGTTCCTTGCCGGTGCCCGACTCGCCCACCACGAGCACGGTGGCGTCGGTGGGCGCGACGCGTTCGATGTGCGTGAGCATGGCGCGCACGGCCGGGCTGTCGCCCACGATGCCGGCGAAGGCGCGCGCGTCCACGAGTTCGGCGCGCAGATAGTCGCGCTCGAGTTCGAGCTGTTCGCGCAGGTGCTGCACTTCTTCGAAGGCGCGCGCGTTGGCCACGGCCACGGCGGCGTGGTCGGCGAAGGTGCGCAACCAGTCGAAGGCCTGCGCGTCGATGTCGCTGCGGGCGAACACGGCGAGCACTCCGATCACTTCGTCACGGAACTTGAGCGGCTGACCGGCGAAGCAACGCAGGCCTTCGTCGCGGGCCCACTCGGGATCCACGAGCCAGCCGTCGTCGTGCTCCACGCTGAGCAACAGCGGCTCGCCCGTCGACGCGATGCGCCCGACCTTGCGCACGCCCATCGGGAAGCGACGGAAGCGACCGTCGAGGGCTTGCCAGTCGCGCGCGGGATCCACACGCGAGGCGCCGGCGCTCGCCGCGAGGTGCAGGCAACGTTCGCGCCAAGTGCACTCGTCGGCGAGCAGGCAGGTGTCGCACTGGTCGCCGGGGCCGATCATCCAGATGCGCGCCATGGCCACGCCGGGTTCGGCGGCCACGCCCGACACCACCTGGGCGAGCACCTGGGGCACCGAGCGCGCGGCGGCGACGTCGAGGGCAATGCGCTGGAGGGCGGCCGGATTCATGGGACGCAGCTTAGCGAGATCTCGCGAACGTCATCACGACATCTCGTGAAGTCGTGAGATCTCGCGACGCGAGCTGAGCGGGCCCGATTCACACAGTCCTTTGACTCGCAGGGACTTGGGTTGATTCGAGCGCATTGGCACGGCGCTCGCAATGGGGACCGTCGCGCCGCTGGCGCCAACCCTCGACCCCCAAAACCGGAGCAAGACCATGAAGACCCTGATCCTCCTCGCCGGCCTGGCGCTGACTGGCGCCGCCACCACGCTCGCGCCCGCCCGCGCCGTCACGAAGACTCCCGCGCCCGTGCTTGCCGTCGCCCCGGCGGCGACTGCCGGCGAGACCTCGGCCGCGCTCAGCGAGGGCGTGGCGCTCGTCGTCACCGACCCGCAGAACGACTTCCTCAGCCCCGACGGCGTGAGCTGGGAGCTCGTCGGCGCGAGCATCGAAGAGAACGGCACGGTCGAGCACATCGAGCAACTCTTCCAAGCCGCCGAGCGCTACGGCGTGCAGACCTTCGTGTCGCCGCACTACTACTTCCCGCACGACCACGCCTGGGACTTCGAAGGCAAGCTCGAGTCGGTGATGCATTCGATCGGGATGTTCGACCGGCCCGACGCGCTCAGCCTCGAAGGTTTCGACGGCTCCGGCGCCGACTGGCTCGAGCAGTACGACGACTACATCGCGAACGCCATCGTGACCAGCCCGCACAAGGTCTACGGCCCGGAGACGAACGACCTCGTGTTGCAACTCCGCAAGCGCGGCGTGCGCACCGTGGTGCTCGCAGGCATGTCGGCCAACTTGTGCACCGAGTCGCACATGCGCGAGCTCATCGAACAAGGCTTCGAAGTCTACGTGGTGGCCGACGCCACCGCAGCGGCACGCACCGAGATGGGCGACGGCTACGAAGCCGCGCTGATCAACTTCCGCTACGTGTCGAGCGGCGTGTTCGACACCGAGCAAGCCGTCGAGTTCCTGGCCGGCAAGCGCGACTGATCGCGAGCGTGCCGACGCGTGGGTGCGCCCGCGCGTCGGCACCGATCGCGGCGCGCCGCACGCCCCTCGGCGCCGCCGGCTTCCTGCACGCCGCGCGCTGGCACGTCGCAACATCCCCACCCTTTCTCCCTTCGCTTCCCCCGAACCGAGGTTCACACCGTGACCACCCCCACACCCGGCACGCCCGACGTGCTCACTCTCGGCGACGCCGACTTCGACGCCGCTCTCACCTCCGCCGACCGACCGCTGCTCGTGGACTTCCACGCCACCTGGTGTCCGCCCTGCCGCGCGCTCGCCCCGACGCTCGAACGCCTCGCCGTCTCGCACGCCGACCGTGTGCGCGTGGGCAAGGTCGACATCGACGACAACCCCGCACTCGTGGAGCGCTTCAGCATCGCGTCGGTGCCCACGCTGCTGCTCTTGCGTGGCGACGAGCTGCTCGAACGCATCACCGGCAACGTGGGCGCCGCCGAGCTCGCCGCACGCGTCGAAGCCCACACCTGATCTCTCGCAGCCTTTCCCCAGTTCCCCCAACAACCCAAGGAGTCCCCCATGTCACGCATCCCGCACATCGAACCCGCCCAAGCCGAAGGTCGCGCCCAAGAGTTGCTCGACGGCGTGCAGCGCCAACTGGGCATGGTGCCCAACTTCATGAAGGTGTTTGCCAACTCGCCCGCCACGCTCGCCGGCTTCCTCGGCCTCAACGGTCAGCTGCACCAAGGCACGCTCGACGCGAAGCTGCGCGAACGCATCGCGCTCGCCGTCGCCGAGGGCAACAGTTGCCAGTACTGTGTCTCGGCGCACACCGCGCTCGGTGCAAACGCCGGGCTCGACGAAGCCGAGATCATGGCCGCGCGCCAAGGTCGCTCGACCGACGAGCGCGCCGCTGCCGGCGTGAGCTTCGCGCTCACCGTGCTCGAGAACCTCGGCGACGTGACCGGCGACGAGCTGCAAGCCGCGCGCGATGCCGGCTTCAACGAGGGCGAGATCGTGGAGATCGTCGCGCTCGTCGGTCTCAACGTGCTCACCAACCTGGTGGGCAAGGTCGCGCAGATCGACATCGACTTCCCCGAGGTCGAGCTGCTCGCGAGCGCGCAGGTTTGAGTTGTCTCGGTCGCCCCGGTGTCGCGCGAGAGTGCGCGCACCGGGGCGACGGCTCTCTGTTCACACCGGACTCACTCACATGGCACGTCGCTTCTACGAGATCGCCTTCACCGAGCAGGTGAAGCAAGCGCAACGCGAACAGGGCGTGCGCGACGCCGCTCGTCGCATGGAATCTACTGCAGTGGACGACACGCGACTCGACCCCGACACCACAGCCTTCATCGCACAGCGCGACAGTTTCTACATGGCGAGCGTGATGCAGAACGGCTGGCCCTACCTGCAACACCGCGGCGGCCCGCCCGGATTCGTGAAGCGTCTCGACGACCGCACGCTGGCCTTCGCCGATTACGGCGGCAACCGTCAGCTCCTGAGTACCGGCAACCTGCGAGGCGACGACCGCAGCGCATTGTTCTTCATGGACTACGCGCTCCGAGCTCGACTCAAGTTACTCGCCCGCGTGCACGTTCATCAGGCCGAAGACCGCCCCGAGCTCGTGGAGCGCGTGCAAGACCCCGGCTACCGAGCGCGCGTGGAGCGCGTGTTCGTGCTGCACGTGGAAGCTCTCGACTGGAACTGCCCGCAACACATCACTCCCCGCTACACGGAGGCGGAGTGGGAGGCGATTCAACGCGTGCGCCCCTCTCTCGCGCTCAGCAAGAACAGATGAGCGATGAAGGCGATCAAAGCCGGAATGTTCCCGAACAATCCCGCCCAGAACCACTTGTTGGAGTACCACGGATCATCGACATGCTGGTGGTGCTTCGACAACAAGTGACAACACACGGCGCTCGAGAGCGCGAACGCACCGACGACATCGTGATGGTAGATCTCCACGTTCATCTTCTCTCCAGGCTCATCGAGCTCGACTCGTGCAATGCTGGTGCGGGTGGGCGGCGCAGCGATCTCTTTGCTGCGAGCACCTTCTGAAACAGGGCTTCGACGACCGAGCGCCGCCGTCACGGTGAGCGCCGACTGGCCTCCGAACTGCAACCTTCGCACCGCGGCACAACTCCGCGACGGACCTCACAGGGTCCCTCGCCGTGCGGCCGCCGATGCTACGGAGGATCGGGATCGCTCGCAAGCTGCGTGGGGTGCGCGTCACGGTGATTACACAGGTGACTGAGCTCGGCGTGGGAGGCGGCGTGAACGAGGGCGCGGTTCTCGCGCCTCAGTCTGTCGCGCGTCTCCTCCTCGCAACCGCTACGCTGCCGGACATGTCACTCTTTCGCCGAAGGTCGAAGACTCCTGAAGCGGCTCCGGCCGAGACGCGCGATCCCGTGGAAGTCGTGCTGCGCTACCACGCGCGCAGCAAGCACGACTTCGGGCGCTATGCCGCGTCGCTCGGATTCCTCGACTGGGACAACCAGCCGGATCCTTTCCGGCGCTTCGAGGGCGCGCCGCGACTCGAGCTCAGCCTGCACGACGCAACGTGCGACACGGACACCGGCGAGCGTAGCGCGAACCCGAGCGAGCCGAGCTTCGACGCGTTGCTCACGCCCGGTACCGTCGCGCCGCGCGCACTCGACGCCGCCGCACTCTCGCGCTTCCTCTTCCACGCCCTCGCACTCTCTGCTGCCAAGCGCATCGAGACGAGTTCGTGGTTCCTGCGCGTCAACCCGAGCAGCGGTAACCTGCACCCCACCGAGGGTTGGTTGATCTTGCCAGCGCTTCCGTCAGACGGCAGCGCGCAAGCTGGTGCGAGCGCGCGAGACACTCCGACGGCGCGTGCCAGCGCAGGTGCGAGCGCCGCAGCCCTCACGGCTCCCGCGCTCTCTCACTACGCGCCCGATGCCCACGCGCTCGAACAGCGCGCCTTGCTTCAGCCCGAGTTCGCCGACGCGCTCTTCGCGTCCCTCCCCGAGGGCGCCTTCCTCGTGGCGCTCTCCAGCATCGCCTGGCGCGAAGCCTGGAAGTACGGCGAGCGCGCTTACCGCTATGTGAATCACGACGTGGGTCACGCACTCGGCGCACTGCGCTACGGCGCAGCGCTCTGCGGTTGGTCGCTGCGCCGTGTGCCCGGCGTGAGCAGCGCACGCCTCGCCGAGCTGCTCGGGCTCGACCTCAACGACGAGAGCCCCGAAGCAGAGACCCCTGACCTGCTCGCGATCGTGTTCCCGGCGCATGTCGAATCCGACGCAGTTGCCGCACTCACGACGTGGACACCACCGCCCGACTCAGCACTCGCCCCGCTGCAAGGCACGCCGAATGCGCTCAGCAGCGAGCACCACCCCTGGCCGGTGATCGCCGCCATGGAGGAAGTCTGTCGCGACGACGGCTCCCCACGCACGCCCGCCCAACCCGCAGAAGGCGACCCCGAGCTGCCGGGTCAACTCACGAGCCCACCCGCTGCGGCAGGCCACGACGACGCCGTCGATCTCGCAGCGAGTCCGGCCGCACTCGTCACGACCCCGCCGCGCGACGCGCTCGCCACGCGCATCATCCGCGCACGCCGCTCCGCCGTGTCGATGGACCGCACGTCGCGCCTGTCGGCCGCAGACTTCTTCCGCATGCTCGCAGCCACGCATCCGTCGCTCGCGCCCGCGCCCTTCGATGCGCTCGCCGCGCCGCCGCGCGTGCACCTTTTCCTCTTCGTGCATCGTGTCGACGACGTGGCACCCGGGCTCTACTTCTTGCCGCGTCACGACCGCGCGCTCGACGAGTTCCGCGCCGCGAGCGACGCGCCGTTCACCTACGACACGCCGCCCGGCTGCCCGCCCGAACTCCCGCTCGTGAAGCTCCACGAACACGACGCGCGCTCCGCCGCCGCACGCGTGAGTTGCGGCCAAGACATCGCCGCCGACGGTTGCTTCTCGCTCGGCATGCTCGCCGAACTCGACCCCGCGTTGCGCACCGAAGGCCCGTCGGTGTACCCGCGGCTCTACTGGGAGACGGGACTCATCGGCCAGGTGCTCTACCTGCAAGCCCACGCGGCCGGCGTGTCGGCCACGGGCATCGGCTGCTTCTTCGACGACCCCGTCCACGCGCTCGCTGGCCTGCGCGACGCGCGCTTCCAGAGTCTGTACCACTTCACGGTGGGCGGCGCGGTGCATGATCCGCGCTTGATGGACGAGCCTCCCTACGCCGAACGCGACGCGCACTGAGTCGCCGCGAAGGGGCTGAGAGCTGCGTGGCGCTGAATCCCGGCGTCGCCGGCGAGCACGTCGACGTCGGTCACGCAACCAAAGTGAGTCTGCGTGAGAAGGCTCACCGCGCCACCACCTTCGCCCCCGGCTGCGCCAGGTCGACTTCCCACTCCAGCTCGCCGCGCTCCAACTCGCGCGTCACGCTGAGCTCGCCGTCTGACGTGCTCACGGTCACGAAGAGCGACTCGCGCAGCGCCGGGTGCAGCCCCAGCAGCGCGCGCCCCTCCACCGACGTGCGCGTGAACTGTTGCGCCGCCGGCAAGATCTCGAGCGACTGGGAGTTGAGCAGCGAGGTGTCCGTGACGCCGAAGACCTGCAGTGTGCCCGCCAACCGGTTCGACGCAGCCATCTGCACACGCGCACCGGGCACGGGCGCGCCGTCGCGCTGAACGGTCACGCCCATCACGGGAACCGGCTGCAGCTCGACGCGCAGCGGGATCGGCGCGCGGGTCCCGTCGAGCGGCTGAGTGAGCCACACGAACTCGCCACCGCTCGCCAGCGGGTGGAAGGCGAGCACGTCGACTCGCCCCTCGGGCAGGTCGGGGATGTGGTGCACGGCGCCGACGCGCAAGCGCAACGGGAAGCGCTCGTGCCAAGGCGTCGCCGAACGCGGCGGCGAGCCCGAGAGCCGTTCACCCGCCGTGGGCAACAGCCACACGAGCACCTCGTCGTGCGTGCCGGGCGGCACGGCGCCCAGCTCCAACGCCAGGTCGATGCCCGCGTGCAGTTCCACCTCGAAGGGCTCGAAGCGCGACACGCCAACACCCTCGGTCAGCTGCTCGGTGTACGACGCGAAGCCCGCCGCCCGCGCGCTGAAGTCGGCGACGCCCGCGGCCCCGCGCGGCAGCACGAAGCGGCCCTCGGTATCGCTGCGGATGAGGCGACCGTCGAGCGCGAGCTCGGCGCCGATCACGGGCGCGCCGGCGGCATCGCGCACGACGCCGTGCACCACGCCGTGCTCGCCGAGGTCGAGCTCAAGCGCGCGCGCGCCGCGGTGGCGCAACAACACCTCGCGCTCGCAACGCGGGCCGCTCTCGCCCACGCTCACCTCGATCCGCCCGCGCCCGGGATACAGCTCCGACCAGTCGAGACTCCCATCGCCCGCGAGCACGAGCTCGGCGCCGCGGTTGAGGCCGTGCGTGAAGCGCAACACGGCCGCGGAGGGCGCGCCGTCCACCGAGATCGTGCCCGTGAGCCGCGCCGTGCGCCCCCCGTTCGGGACCGCGGGGCCGAAGTGTCCCACGACCCGCGGCGCGTCGAGGGTCTCCATGGCAGACAACCGTGCGGACGACCCCGCGCTTTCGCGCACCGAGCTCGGCAGCCGCGCGCCCCGCTCGCTCCGCGGCACCGGCGCGTCCTCGTGCGCCGGGCGCCGCGCCGCGCCGAGATCGTTGGCGGCGGCGCGGCCGTCGTCGGTGAGCAACACGAACACGGCGACGCCCACCGCGGCGACCATCGCCAGCGGAGCGAGCAAGCGCGCGCTCACGATTGGGCCTCGTAGGCGCCGCGGTCGATGACCGCGTCCTGGAAGCCGTCACCGTTCACGATGCGCGGGTTGCCGTCGAGATCCACGCCTTCGATCGACTGCGCGCCGGGCTGCTCCGAATCGATGTCCACGAAGTTGTAGCCGGTGTCGATGGCGGGCGAGTTGTTCGACAAGCGCAGGTTGCCACCCAGCAGCGACACGAAGAGCGGGTCGGCCGTGTCGTTGCCCGGCCCCGGGAACAGGTACGTGGCGTTGCTGGGCGAGACCGCCACCGTGCAGAAGCGCACGGCGTTGAAGGCCAGCGAGGTGTTGCTGTAGAGGTCCGCGTTGATGATGAGGTCCGCCGAGACGGACTCACCCGGTGTCGGAGGCGTGAACTGCGCGTAGTTCGAGTTCAGGTAGAACAGGCTGTTCTCGATGCGCGGGTAGGGCTTGCTCGTCACCCCCGACGTGCCGATCTGCAGCCCCCCGGCGTGCACATCGCTCGTGCGCAGCCCGATGTTGTAGGCGAAGGTGCAGTTCTGAACCACGAGCCGCGGGTCGTGCACGCTGCTGGTGCCGAAGATGGTCTGCTCCACGAACACCGCCCCGCCATCGCCCGACTGGTTCTTGAAGAAGCGCGAGTTGAGCAGCTCGAGCCGCGAGGTCGCGGTGGTGACCGCGTAGATGGCCCCGCCCTTTCGACGGTGGACCTGGTCGAAGTGCTCCGAGCTGGAGGCGCTGCTGCTCGTGAAGTTCCCCACGAAGTCGCAGGCCACCACGCGCGCTCCCTCGTGGGTGATGATCGCGCCGCCACCTCCTGCGGCGGACTCACTGTGGGCGAAGTTCGACTGGAAGGTGCAGCGCTCGAAGTGCGGGCGCGGGACGGTCCCGCCGGATCCGCCGGTGTAGGCTCCGCCGTTCTCGCCACGGTTCCCGATGAAGTCGCAGTCGGTGAAGCGGCTCGGAGCGATGCCGGAGTCCATCACGGCACCCGCCGAGTCCCCCGAGTTGAACGCGAAGGTGCAGTTCTCGAGCTCGGCGCTCCCCACGATCACGAGGCCACCCGTCTCGGTGCTCACGTTCCCCGAGATCAGCAGGTTGCGCAGCAGCGGTCGCCCGCGACTCACGAAGATAGGAGTCAGATTGACGCCGCCGGTGAGACTGAAGCCGTCGAGCGTGCCCGCGTGCTCGAGCGGGTCGGTGCTCTGCGGGAACACGAAGAAGCCCGGGCCGACGGCGATGCTCGAGAGGTCGAGCACCGTGGCGTTGGTGCCGGGGTCGGGATCGCGCTGGGCGAGCTTCGTGTCACCGGGCTGGAAGCCGCCGAAGATCTGCACCTTGCCCACGTCGGGCATGCTCCAGGGGCCGTCGGTGTACAGGCCGCTGGTCGCCCAGATCTCGCCCACGTCGTTGCTCGGGTCGGCGTCGTCGTTGAGGGCCTCGGCCGTGTTGAGCGCCGAGTTGAGCGTTCGCGCGTTGTCCCAGCTGTCGCCGGAGTTGTCGCCGCCGCCCGAGGGCGTGACGTAGAAGCGCCGCGCCGGCACGAGCGGGTACGGGTCGTCGCTGTCGGACAGGCCGTCGCCGTCGCTGTCGGGGTTGCGCGGGTCGGTCTGCGCGAGACGCTCGTCGGGGTCGAGCAGGCCGTCGTGATCGGTGTCCTCGTTGCGCGCGTCCGACGTGACCAGCTTGCCCTCGTCGATCGCGCCGACGCCGAGGGTCCAGCCCTGCTTCGCCTCTTCGAAGTCGTTGAGGCCGTCGCCATCGCTGTCGGGGTCGTCGGGATCACTGCCGATGAGATCTTCCTCGGCGGACCACAGGCCGTCTTGGTCGAAGTCCGAGGTGTAGATCACGCGCACCGAGTCGCCCGCGAAGAGTCGCAAGCTCTCGAAGTCGACGTGCAGCACCTCCGGCACTTCGGGGTCGTTCGCAGTGAAGGCCGCGTCGAGGTCCACGTTGGGCATCACGATCCAGGCGGCGCGCACATCCCCCGTGCCCCCGTCGATCTCGTAACTCACACCCTCCAGCTCGATGAGCGACGAGATGAGGCGCTGCTCCCCGTCGCCATTGACTCCCATGAGGGACGGCGTGCGCTGCTGGGTCACGTAGTCGAGACCGAGCACGTCGGTGAGCACCGTGCCGAGTTCCACGCCCAGGTACTCGAAGCCGTCGCGCTCCACGTTCGTGGCCACGCGCCGGCTGATCACTTCGCCGCCGCCGAAGTCGATCTCCACGAGCGCGGTCTGGGTGAACGTGTTTTGCGTGATGAAGTTGAAGTCGATGCCGTTCTGGTCGAGCAGATCGAAGGACGCCGGCTCGAAGACCAAGCTCGACGGGTCGGCCAGGAACTCCTTCACGATGTCGGGGTTGAGGTCGCCCGAGTCGAGCGTGAGGATCGGCGTGCTCTCACCCGGCGAGAGCGTCACGCTGCCGATGTCGGGCACCAAGGTGCCCAGCGCCTTGAACGACGCGCCGCCCTGCGTGCCGTCCACGGGATCGAACTTGAGCACCGAGACGCCGAGGTTGCTCAGCGTGTACGCGAAGAGGCTGTCGTTGACCACGCGGAAGGGCGCGGTGATCGAACCCGAAGCGCTCGACTCGGTGTAGGACTGCGAGTCGGACACGTAGGCGGAATGCGTGGCCTCGGTGGACACCACCGACTCCGTCGAGCTCGTGAACTGCTTGCTCTTCGACACCTCCGACGACTTGCCGTAGTCGTACGACGACCCGAGCTCCAGCGAGGTCGAGGCCGAGGGCGGGAAGCTGACCTCCGCGCTCCACGACCCGGTGATGGAGCTGCCCTGGTTCCACTGCGTGGAGCTGGCCTTGCTCGAGCTGCTGCCCTCCTCGCTGCCGACACTGAATGAGTCGCTGCTCGTGAGCGACGTCTCGTAGGCCACCTCGCCGCCCACCGACTCCTCGTAGGACACGTCGAGGCGGATGTCGATCTCGCCCTCGAGCGTGAGCGCGGCCGTGGGCAGCTCGGAGATGAGCGGGCTGAAGAACGGGTGGTCGACCTCCTCGAAGTCGGTGCGGCCGTCGCCATCGGTGTCAGCGAGTGTGGGTGAGGTGCGCGGGGTGCTCGGGTCGAGTTCCACGGAGTCGAACATGAACGCGTTCGGCGGCTGGTCCACGTTGGGGCCGCGCGCGTCGCTGTCGCTGTCCACGCTGTTCGGGTTGCTGAAGATGTGGTTCCACTCGAGCTCGTCGCTGAGCGTGTCGCCGTCGGTGTCGACCGCGCGCGGGTCGCTGCCGATGACGAACTCTTCGAGGTCGCCGAGGCCGTCGCCATCCGTGTCGGCCAGGTTCGGGTTGCTGGTGACGGTGCGCAGCGTGAGCAGGCTGCCTTCCGCCTCGGGGCCGTAGCCCTGCTCGTCGACGACGATGACCCAGCCGGCGGTCTCGAGCGCGTCGGAGAGGCCGTCGCCGTCGAAGTCGAAGGGCGAGCCCCCGCTGCCGGAGCCCAGGCCGCCGCCGCTGCCCAGCGTGCCGCCTTCGGTGGTCGGAGCGAGCGGTCCCGCGGCGTCCTGCGCGCGCCGCAGGGCGTTCTGCAGCGAGGCCGGCGCGAAGCTCTCGCCCGGCGCCACGCGTAGCTCGGGCAGCTTGTGCAAGCGGCCCACGGCCTGGTCACTGATCGCGGGGACCTGCTCGCCGAGCGCGGGGGCTGGGTCGCGGGGAGCGTGCCTCGCCTGCGCGGCGAGCGGGCTTGCGGTGCACAGAGTGAGCGCGACGAACGCGGCCGAGAGACGCAGCATGGGAGGTTTCCTGGCGGGTCGAGTGAGCGTCGACGCGGCACCCATGGCGCCGGTCGTCACCCGGAGCGGACGAATCGCTCGGACCCGGAAGAAAAAGTTTGGCGCCGCTCAGCGCTGCCCGTCGCGTCCGGCGGAATCGGCCGGCTCACCTGGCACGTCGACTTCGGCGATTTCGGCGGCCTCGGCGATTTCGGCGGCCTCGTCGGCGGCCTCGGCGGCCTCGCGGTCGGCCCACCAGGCGTTGGACCGGGCGCGAACGGCGCGCAGAGTCGCGAAGCGCGTGGCTGCGTCGAGGGTGGCGTCGGCGCGAACGGCCTCGGCCACGGCCTGCGGGTCGTCGAGCTCGGCGAAGAGCGCGTCCACCCGTGGGATCTGGGCGCGCTCGGCGGCGCGTCGTTCCCGACCTGCCGCCGCGGCCTCGGCGCGCGGCCGGCTGTCCCAGAGACGCACGTCGCCATCGCCCGAGCCGGACACGAGCGTGCGACCGTCGGGCGTCCAGGCGAGCCCGGCGACGTAGTGGCGGTGTCCCTCCAGGCGCAGCAGCGGCTCGTAGCGATCGGCGCTCCACACCACGACGACGCCGTCGAAGCCGCCGGTCGCGAGCCGCTGGCCGTCGGGGCTCCAGGCCACGGAAAGGATCCGGCCCGCGTGCTGACCGTCGAGTTCGCCGAGCCGCTCGCCCGTGGCCACGTCGTGCACCGCCGCGTCGAAGGGCGCGCAGATCATGCGCGTGGCGTCGGGTGAGAAGGCGCCGGCCATGAGCACGGCGCTCGAGGCGCGACTGCGGGGCACGTTCACGTCGGTGAGCTCGTGCAACAACTCAAAGCTGCGCCCGTCGAACAGCCGCCAGCTCCGCAAGTCGAGCAGACGCGAGCCGTCGGGGCTGAACACGAAGGCGTTCGTGGAGCGCTGGCCGCCTGCGGCCGCGACCCAGTGAGTGAGCAAGCGCTGCATCTCGTCGAGCGTGTTCTGGTGCGAGCGCTCCAACGCGCGTGTCTGCAAGCGTCGCGACGCCGCGAGGTCGGCGCTCTCGATCAGCCACGACGAGAAGGCCACGACGTGTTCGCCCGCCGCGTCGAGCGCGAGCTCCCACGAGCTCATGTGCCAGGGCGGCTTCGGGTGCGACGGGTTCGGCAGGATTTCACCCAGCGCGCGCCCCGAGGGCAGGTCCCACAGGCGCACGCGGTTGTCGAAGTCGTAGGTCGCGAGCGTGCGACCGAGCGGGCCGACGTCGAGGCCGTACACGTAGGTGCCGTGCCCGCGCAACACGCGCGACGCGGCGGCGTCGAGCTCCCACACGCGCAGGCGCCCGGCGTGGGCCACGGCCACGCGGCGCCCGGCGGGGTCGACGGCGCAGGAGGCGCGTGGCCTCGCGTCGCCCAGGGCATGAACCTCGACCTCGCGACCGCTGGCGGGCTCCCACACGCGCAGCGTGGCGCCGTCGACCGAGGCGGCCAAGCTGCCGTCGGCGGACAGCGCCATGTCGATCACGGCCTCGCGCGCGTGCCCGATGAAGGTCGCGAGAGAGTCACGCACCCCGCCGGGGGTGAAGCGCGCCACGTCGGCGTCGAGGGTGCCCAGCAACGGCCGCGTGTCGTCGACGTGCGCCGTGAGCGAGCTAACGAGATCGCGATGATCGGCGCTCGCTCCCGACAGCTCGCCCGTGCGCGCGTCGACGAAGCGCACACCGTGCGCGCCGGGCGCCCGCGGTGTCGCGGACTGCGCGAGCACGGAGAGCCGCGTCCCGCCGTCGAACCAGGCCAACTCGCGGACGTGCCCGGCGAGCTGCGTGAGCGGAGCCGGGGTGTCGGCCAGGGTGTTCGGGTCAGGCGCGCCCGCGAGCACGAAGAGCGCGTGCTCCGGCGCGTCGTCGTCGCGCGCGAGTTGCACACCCACGGCGAGGCGGACTCCGTCGGGGTGCGTGCTCAACGCCACGGCGTGTCCGGGAAGAGGCGGCGCAACCTGAGTCGCGCCCGAGTCGAGATCCACGAAGAGCAGCCGCCCGTCGCGCGTGGTCACGGCGGCCTGCTCGCTGAGGAGCGCGAGGTTCTCCACGCGCAGCTCGGTGCCCAGGTCGTGCTGCGCGAGGCGCTCGCCGGTGGCGGCGTCCCAGAGGCCCAGCGTGCGTGCGTCCACGAAGGACAGCAGGCGCGCGCCGTCGTGTGTGAAGCTGAGGGCTTGGGCGGGGCCGGGTGCGTCGTGCGCGTCGTGCGGCGCGAGCGACACGTCGACCTCGGCTTGCCAAACGGCGTCGTCGAGACGCGCCACGAGGTGCTCCCACTCCCAACCACGCAGACGCTCGGGCGCCGTGTGCAGGCGCGCGGCGGCCGCCAGCGGGTCACCCAAGGCGAGCAACGCCGACGCGCTCTCGAGCACGGTCTCGTAGCTGAGCCGCTCGGCGGCGTCGCGATAGGCCTCGCTCTCTTCGCGCAAGGACGCCTCGTCGAGCCCGAAGCGCACCGCCAAGGCCGAGCCTACGATCAAGGCCACCAAGCCCAGCGCCGCCCCGCCCACGAGCCCGCGATGACGCCGCACGTACTTGCGCGCGCGGTAGACCACGCCGGGCGGGCGCGCGCGGATCGGCTCGTGGTGCAGCCAGGCGCGCAGGTCGGCGGCCAGCGCGCCGGCGTCGGCGTAACGACGCTCGGGTTCCTTGGCCAAGGCTGCGCCCGCGATCGTCTCGAGGTCACCGCGGAGTTCGCGTCGCAGCGTGCCCAGGCGACGCGGCTCGACCTCGCGGATCACGCGACAGGCGTCGGTGAAGCTGCGCGGGCCGAGGTCGTGCGGGCGCTCACCGGCGAGCAGCTCGTGCAGGAGCACGCCCAGCGCGTAGACGTCGGCGCGCGCGTCGACACGCTCACTGGAGGCGCCGACCTGCTCGGGGCTCATGTACGCCAGCGTGCCCACGATCTGCCCGACCTGCGTGTCGAGCGTGGCGCGCGGCGTGTCGGTCGTGGAGTGCGCCACGCCGAAGTCGAGCACCTTCGGGTGACCGTCGGTGGTCACGAGGATGTTGTCGGGCTTGAGGTCGCGGTGCACCACGCCCTTGGCGTGGGCGTAGGCCACGGCGTCGCACACGCGCGCGAAGAGCTCGACCACGTCGCGCAGCTCGAGCCGCTGCGCGAGCACGTACGCGGTGAGCGGGGACCCCTCAACGAACTCCATCGCGAAGAACGGCTGTTCGACGCCCTCGTGCCGAACCGTTCCGGCCTCGAAGACCTGGGCGATGCCCGCGTGCTGCAGGCGCCCGAGGATCTCGGACTCGCGCCGGAAGCGACGCAGCAAGGACGGGGTCAGGACGTCGGTGCGCAGCGTCTTGAGCGCCACGCGACGCTGCGGCGTGTCTTGCTCCGCCTCGTACACAGCGCCCATGCCGCCGCGCGCCACGAGGCGCGACACGCGGTAGCGGCCGATGCGCTCGGGCACCGGGGCCACGTCGTCGTGGATGTCGTCGCGCAGCGCGTCGAGCGCCGTGGCGGTGGTGGGCGCGAGGTCGTCGAGGGCACCGCCCGCGCGAGCATCGGCGTCGAGCAGCGCGCGCAGCTCGGCGAGCGCGGCGGCGTCGTCTCCACAAGCTTCCTGCAGGAAGGCCTCGCGCGCCTCACCGTCCAGCTCGAAGGCGCGTTCGAGCAGCGCCTTCGTGCGCGCGTAGTCATGGGCGCTCACGCGGGAGGCGGGCGCTCCCCGGCGCCCTCGAGCTCGCGGTGCAGCCACGCGCGCGCGGCGCGCCAGTCGGTGCGCACGGTGCGGTCGGTGACGCCGAGCACCTCGGCGGTCTCTTCCACGGTGAGCCCGCCGAAGAAGCGCAGCTCCACCACCTGGCTCGCGCGCGGGTCGAGCGCGGCGAAACGTTCCAGGGCCTCGCTCAGGTCGATCAGGTCGATGTCGTCGTGCCCGACGAGCAGCTCGGGGTGCAGCGTGACGCGCGCGCGCTGCTCGTCGCCACCGCGTCGCGTCGCCCGGCGCCGACGCGCGTGGTCGATGAGCACGCGTCGCATGCAGCGCGCGGCGATGGCCAGGAAGCGTTGACGATCACGCTCGACCACCGCCGTGGTGTCGATGAGTCGCAGGTAGGCCTCGTTCACCAACGCCGTGGCCTGCAGCGTGTGGCCCGCGCGTTCGTGCCCGATGATGCGCCCTGCGCGCTCGCGCAGCTCTTGCCACACGAGCTCGACGAGCGGCGCTTCGTCGGCGTGGTGATCCTGCAGCAGGCGAGTGGCGAGGGGGTCGACGGACATGCGCGCGGCGCGACGCTCCCGAGTGTGGACGTGGGCCGCCACTGTATCCGAGCGCTCCGCGAAGCGCTCCGCCGAGCGTCTCGACGAGCTCACAACCGCTCCGGATCCTCCACCGTGCGCGGGCCGCCCGCAGTCCCCGTGTTCACCGTGCTCGCTGGCTCGAACAGCAACACGTGCACCTCGCGTTCGGCCACGGGACGGTGCTCCACGCCGCGCGGCACCACGAGCAACTCGCCTTCGCGCAAGGTCACGCTGCGGTCGCGGTACTCCATCACGAGCTCGCCGTGCAGCACGAGGAAGAGCTCGTCTTCTTGTTCGTGGGCGTGCCACACGAACTCGCCCTGCAACTTGGCGAGCTTCACGTGCTGACCGTTGAGCTCGGCGATCAACTTGGGTTGCCAGTGCTCGGAGAAGGCGGCGAGCTTGTCGGCGAGACGAACAGGCTGGGTCATCGGGCGCTCCTCGGGCGGCGGCCACTCTCAGGTGAGCGGAGACTCGCTGAGCCTACGATTCGTCGACCGATCAGAGCGAGCTCGCTACGCCGCTAGGGTCGCTCAGAGGTAGACGCACTCGAAGATGGTCGAGCCCGCCCCCAGGACCGAGTTGTCGGCCCGCGCGCGTTCGACGATCTCACTCGGCGTGCGCCCGCCCAACTCGAGGAGCTCGTGTGACATGTGCGATTGGTCGACGTACCCGCAGTGCGTGGCGATCTGCGCGAGGCCCTGCGTTCCAGCACGACAATGTCTGAGGGCGCGCTGAAAGCGCATCACGCGCGCGAAGTGCTTGGGAGCGAGGCCCACCTGTGCGCGAAAACGGCGCGTGAAGTGCCGCCCCGAGACACCGAAGGCCTCCGCGAGTTCGCTCACGCGCGTGCGCCCCGCGTCGTGCACGAGGCGCTGCACGGCGGCGCGCACCATGGGGACACGCGCGTCCGACGCGTCGCTCGCCAGTTGCTCGAGCAGTGCGAACGCAGCGTGGGTGCGCCCGGCCTCGTCGACCGCAGCATCGAAGAGCTCCACGAAGGCCTCCAAGCGCGAGCGCACGACGAGCTGCTCGAGATCCGCGTAGCAGTCGAGCGCGCCGACACAGCCGGGGAACAACTCGCGCAAGGCCCACGGATAGAGACTCACCACGAGCAAGCCGACACGTCCACCCACGAAAGGATGCACCGCACGCGTGCGCTGGCCGCTCACGTAGAAGCGCGGCAGCGACTGCACCCCGCCGGGCTCCAGGTGCACGATCGGGTCGCCATAGTTGAGGATCATCTCCACGGTGCCCGTGGGCATCACGGCGCGCGGCTCGGGCCTCGGCTCGCCCGCGTCCTGCTCCAGGACCCAGCTGCGCTCGACGAGTGCCCTTAGAGACCTCGGCACCTGTGGCGACGACGGCGTGCGTGGCACGGACCGCGGGTGTTGCGAAGAGTGTGTCATCGCGCAGGCTCTACGCGCACTCCCGGCGTGGGCGTCACGCGCGCCGTGATCCCCCACCCGCCGAAGTCTTCGGTGACGGCGACGGCGAGTTCGTTCGTGCCCGCGCGCAGCGGCAAGACCAGCGTGTCGTAGAGCCCGATGGTGCCGAGGAAGCGGTAGTCCTGTGCGCGATAGGTCTGGTTGCCGCGGAACAACAACTCGCCGTTGAGGTAGAGCGCGGCGCGATCGCTGTAGCCGAGTTCGAGTTCCACGCGGCGCGCTCGGTCGGCGTGCAGCCACGCGCGAGCGAGCACGGTGCGCGGTCCGCCCGGCTCCACGGCCTCGGCCAGGTTCGCGATGCCTCGGATGCGCGCGTTCACGACGCGACGTGTCGGCGCGAGCACTTCGAGGTCGAGCGGAGCGTTCGACCGCGCGGCGGACTTCGGGTCCTGCTGCGCGTCGGGTTGCCCGTCCGGTGACGGACCGTGCAACGCGTCGGAAGCCGTGTTGAGCAGATCTCCGTCGAAAGCGCTCGACACCGCCCAGGCTTCGATCAGGCCAGGTCGTGGCGACGCGTCGCCCAGGGGACCGTCACTGAGAACAAGCTCCGCCTGCCTGTCGACGCTGAAGTTCGCGAACCACGCGGGTGTGGTGTTCGCGCTCAACCCGATCGCACCTCCGCGCGCGCCGTGCAACAACGGACGCACGCGCAACACAGGCACCGCGCTGTCCACGTAGATGTCAGCGCCTTGCTCCGCCACCACCACGCGCACGTGTTGCCAAGCGTCGAAACGATGCACCAAGGGCGCGGCGAAGTCCGGTCCGTAACACAGTTGCCATGACGCGTGCCCGTTCACCACAGGTTGGTACTGACTCGCGTCGGGATTGCCCGATTGATGCGGACGCAGATAAAAGTGCTCGTAGTTCGCGGCGTCGCTCATGTGGAACACGAGGCCGACGAAACCGCGCGCCTCACCGAAGGCCACGTCGAACTCGATCACGCCGCGCGCGAACTCCAGGTCGTTCACGAGCGCACGCCCCTGCTCGAGAAACAACGCCTCGGCGCCCAGGTGCTCCACGAACTCTGCGCGCCGCGCGTTGAGCCGCCAAGCTGCGGCGGTCATCGGCACGGGAACTGGCGTTCGCGACGACTCGCCCCCCTGCGGCAACAGAGCGCCCTGCGCTAGCGTGACAGGCGCCGCACAGGCGACTCCCAAGAGGACGCCGAGCAACAGCGAGTTCGCGCGCGTGGTCGTGAGGATGGGACAGTCTCCTGTGCGGGCTCGCCGGGCCTCGATGCGAACGATGATCGCAGAACCCAGCGCATTCGGGGACTCGACGCTGCGGCCAAAGCATGTCCGTTTCCTACAAGACCTCTGAGCTCACCCACGCTTGGATGACGCGCCCACTTCCCCAAGACGCAGGAGGACGCCCGACGATGCTCGCCACCCGACACACGATCCTGCGAGCCGTGGTGCTGATCGCGGCAACGCTCGCGCTCACCACCGCGACCGCGCGCACGCAAGACACGACCGGCGACCCCTTCGTGTGGACCTTCTCCGAACTCGCGCCCGGCGTGTGGGCCGGCGTGCGCGAGGACATGGGCCGCACGCCGGTGATGGGCAGCACGCTCTTCGTGATCGGCGACGAAGGCGTGGTGGTGTTCGACGGCGGCGGCGCCGCGCTGATGAGTGAACGACTCATCGCGAAGATCCGCGAACTCACTGAGCTGCCCGTCACGCACGTAGTGATCAGTCATTGGCACGGCGACCACAACTTCGGCGTGCACCGTTTCCGCGACGAGTTCCCTGGCGTGCAGTTCGTGGCGCACCGCTTCACGCGCGCCGCCATGACCGGCCCGCGCATGGACTACCTCGCCGACCAAGCGCAGCAAGTGCCACGCTTGCGTGCCGGTTACGCGCCGCTGCTGGAGTCCGGCCGCAACGGGCGCGGCGACGAAGTCCCCGAGTTCAAGCTCGCGCGCATGCGTCAGTTCCTCGCGGACGCCGAGCTGATCCACGCCGAGAACCAACGCCTCGCCGTCACGCTCCCCACGCTGAGCTTCGACGACTCACTCACGATCCACTCCGGCGCACGTCGCATCGAGCTGCTGTTCCTCGGCGACGGCAACACCGCCGGCGACCTCGTGCTGTGGCTGCCCGAGGAACGCATCGTGGCCACCGGCGACCTCGTGGTGCACCCCACGCCCTACGGCTTCAACGTGCCCCCCGCGCGCTGGGCGCAAAGCCTGCGCCGCCTGCAAGCGCTCGACTACCGCGTGCTCGTTCCAGGGCACGGCGAGATCCAACGCGACATGAGTTACGTGGGCTTGCTCATCGAGGTCTGCGACGCGATCGTGGCGCAACGTGAGAGCTTGCTCGCCGAAGGTGTCACCCTCGAAGAGCTCCCCGCGCGACTCGACCTGTCGGCTTTCGTGACGCGCTTCACCCACGGCGACCCCGACCTCACCGACACGCTGCGCATCTGGTTCATGCGTCCGATCCGCGCCGCCGCATCGAAAGAGCTCGAGCCCGGCCCGATGGTCGAGGTGCGCTGAGCGAGCCCCACCTCCCCGGGACTCAGCCCGCCGAAGCCCCCGCGAGCGCCTCGAGCACCGCCAGCAATCCGTAGCCGCCCGAGGGGATCAGCACGGCCTTGAGCGCGGGATTCCCGAACCAAGACCCGAAGGCGCCGACATGAATCGCGTCGGCCTCACTCATCAGCAGCTCGAAGCTCTTCGCTTCCTGGGTGCACTCACGCGCATGCAGACGTGAGAGCCGAGCTTTCATGCGCGCGCGCAGGCGAGCGCGAGCACCTTGCGCGGCCGTGGTGAGCGTGATGCTGGACGCCAAGGCCAAGGTGGCCATGAGCACGAACACGATCGCCAGTGACAGTGGCGTGGTCCACTTGTCGAAGATGGAGTGTCGCGCCAGCATCATCAGCAGCAGGATCACGAACGGGAGTTGAATCAGGCGCTCCACGACTCGCGTACGCCGCGCGATGAACTCCAGCGTGAGGAACTCCTTGAGTAACTTCGCTTTCAGCCCGCGCTTGCGGGCCAGCGAGGACGCCCGCGCACTCTTCCCAGCAGGCCATCGCGAGGAGGCTCGACTCACAGCATCCACGAACTGTGCGGCCAAGCGCGTGGCATCGATCACGAAGAAAGTGAGCACGAGCAGCAGGCCCACGCTGAGGATCAACACGACCTTGTCGGTGATGAGCGAGACCGAACCGCGATAGGGCGTCTGCGGGAACCCGAACAGAGCCATCAGCGAGAACGCGAGCAGCATGTAGCTGATCGCCATGGGCAGCACGCGCGCGAAACGATTCCCCGGACGACTCAAGCGCATGTACTCGATCCAGCACTCTTCGATGCTGGTCTTGGGTCTCGCTCGGCGTGTGAATCGCGTCCAGCGTTCGATGCTGATACGACGCCGCCGAGACCAGAGTTGCGAGAACCAGTTGTGCGTGTCGTCGGGGTCACGCGACCACCAGCGTCTCTCAGGTGCGGTCGATGAATCGGGGAGGCCGTAGCGGCGGGCGAGTTTCGTCTGATTGCTCTGCAGCGCTTTGCAGGAGGCGGCGAGCATCACGCAGGCGAGCACGGCACTCAGGAAGCGGAGGATCTCGGTGGGCCAGATGCTCACACCCGCGGCCAGCTCGAAGGGTTCTCCACCGCCGGAGCCGCTGTCCTTGACGATGACGGCAGTAAGCGCCGCCGCCGCAACGAGAATCAACAGCAAGGCCTTCGCCACGAACACACGCTCTCTCCGAATCGTCTTGCGCACGCTGTGATTGACCGACACAAGGAACAGCGAGCCGAGCACCAGCACGATCACGAAGTTGAAAGTTCGCCCTCGCCACGGCACCCCGCGGTCAGGCCTGGGGTGGACACCGTTCTTGGTGGTGAACGGCGAGATGTCCACCAGCTGCTTGCGGCCGACTTCGAAAACTCGCGGCGTGGCGACCGCGTCCACGACCTTCGCCCAGAGCGTGTGACTCTGGGTGGGAGGAAGCAGCGCGAGCCGCGCAGCCATGAAATCCGCGGATTGATAACCGTCGCGGAAAGGTGCGTTGGCGCCGCCCACCGAGCGCGAGAGCGTGAGACCGTAGCTCGACGCGATGATCAGGTTGCGGTTCTCGGAGTTGTGCTCGCGTTGCAGGTAGCGCGCGTCGGCCCCCGTGGTGAAGAACACCGCATCGGGAAACTGTTCGTGCAAGGCCGAGATGATGAGTTGCTTGTCGTAGAAGTCGCTGCCCAGGACACCGATGGCGAGTCGACCACCACGCCCTGCCCGATCGCGCGCCTGCTTCACGGAGCGCAACTCGTTCGCGAGTCGGCGCAGTTGGTCTTGGCGTTCGGGGCCGATGGAAGGCTCAGCGATCCCTGACTGAGCGTTGACGACCTCCTGGAAGTTGTCGGCAGAGAACGCGTCCTTGTCCAAAGGATCCGAGTTCCTGCTGTTGCTGGGCTCGCGTGACTGTGCGGAGGTGCGAGATGTCCGACCGTCGAGCCCGCGCAGGTACGTCACGTGTTGAAACGGCCCACCCGGTCGGCCACTCCCCGGATGCGCGACGAAGCCCGCGACCTTGCGATCCCACTCCTTGCGATCGGCCACACCATCGCCTGAGAGCGGTGCGGGGTGCGACACGCGGTAGCGCGCCGCCGCCTCGAGCACCGTCGGGAGCGCGCGCCCGTACACGGTGTCCCACTCCGAGAGCAGCACGACGTGATCCCGTGCGCGATAGTTCCCGTCGAAGGGGCGGACACCGCGGCGCGCGAGCTCGTCGACCAGAGTGAGCGCAAGCTGGTGATCCTGAGCGATCGTCGAGCGGAACCACGGACTGCCGGGTCGCTTGAGAAAGGGGTCGAGTTCGGTCGAGTTCGAATTCGCCAACAACTCTTGCAGCCCAGGGTGAGTCGCCACGAGCTCGCGCGGAGCCGAGGCTCGCGGCGAGAAGATCTGGAGCGCGCTGAGTAGCTCTTCAGGACGCAGGCTGTGCTTGGGAGCTGCTTCACACCACAGCTCGACAACGCTGCGCGCCCAATACGGATCGCTGTCTTTGACATCCGGGTAGCGTTGCTCCAACTTGCGCGCGAGCTCACTGCGCGCATTGAGTTGCGCGACGATCGGCCCTGACAGGGACGACTCGTTCAGCCAGTCCGTCGCATCGATGAAGTCTTGGTGCCCGAAGTCCGTCGCCCCGACCTGACCGGCAGACTTGGCAGGAGAATCCGGCAGGCCCTGATCGAGATAGGTGCCTGCTTCGCGCAGCACTTCTTCGATAAGGGTTCGCCTCCAAGCGTCAAAGTCGTGAGGGCCCGGTGCCGCACGAATGGTGAAACGCACAAAGCGCGACCCGATCGTTTCGGCCCAATTCAGGTCCCTGTCAACGACGTCCGGGAACGCGCTCATCAGAGCATCTTCCAGCTGTCCCGAGCTCTGCCGGTTCAACCACACTTCGAAGTCCTGAGAGTCAGCCATGTCCCAACGGGCGAGTTGCGAAACCAACTCCCGTTCGCGAGCTTGGACTGCTGCTCCTTGCGCCTCCGGCAGCTCGTCGTCGAGATACCTGCGCGCAAGGTCGAGCAGCTGCTGCAAGCGCGACTCCCCCCGCCCGTTGGCGCCCGAGACCCCATCGCTGAAGGACACGACGCGCTGCAACACGGCCCCCAGCGATCCGGAGTTCGATCCGCCGATCAACCGCAGCTGAATCTGTTGACTGAAGCGACTCGCCGTCTGCCCCGAGCTGCTCAAGAACTCTGAAGCACCCACCAAGAGGTCGGCGTACAGGCGGCCGATGTGCTGCAGCGGGTCGCGCATCTCTAAGTGCGCCTCATCGAGCCAAACCACGAGGACGTGGGGTGCACGATCGAGAGTTGCCCTCGCACCCGTGGGCCCCAAGACAGGGTCGCGCTTGAACCATTCGAAGGGCACGGGAACTCGCCCCTTGCGCCGACCAATGCTGTGAGCCGACACGAGGCTGTCTTCCCACTCGATGACTCCGAGACGGTCTGCGCTCTCCGGGATGTATCCCTCACGCCCGAGGGCGGAGAGCGTGGCCTGCCGCTGCCGACGGCGGCGCTCCGCCGCTTCACTCGTGGCTGTCCCGTCGACCATCACCCCGAGCAGGACGAGCGAGGGGACACGCAAAGCTTCCCCTGATGTCACCGGAGCGAGCGGCACCGATTCAACTCGCTCCCTGATCATCTGCGCGGCGTCTTCCTCAGACCCCGCGACACTCACGGCGGGCAAGCTCACACCGAACCATTCCCACTCAGCCTCCGCTTCGTACCTCCGCTCCGCCTCATCGCGTGTGTTCAGCCATTGCTGAACCGTGTCGATGGGGTCTTGCCACAAGCGCGCAGGAATCACTTCGTCGCCACCCTTCGCACCACGTGTGGTGGTGGACGGGTCCTCGGGGCGCGGGCTCCCGAGCTGGCTCTCGTTGAGGATCAAGCTCGCCAGGGCGGCGAGCAAGAGACCGACCGTGGAGTACTGAAACAGCCCGAGCTGCGTGCGTTCCGTCGCCATGATGTCCCCCTTTGATGGACCGCTCGCCGGATGACTCGCTCCCGCGCGGCGAACGGCTCCTGACTGGCTCCCGTGATCGCAGGTGCGGACTGCCCGGCCGCGCGCGATCGATGCGCACTCTATCCCGAATTCCGAAACTTCGCTGGGCGCGGCGACGGATGGCTGCTCAGCTCCCGCTCGAGGCCCGATCCGGGCAGCCGCCGGGCGCTCCGCTCCCATCCTCTGCGCTCGGTCAGCCGACCTGCACAGCGGTCAGCGCAGCGGCCGGCGCGACGAACCACCGAGGTCGCTGATTGGTTGGCCCCGTCGAACGCGGCGCACGGCCTGCGCTCGGCGGGGCGAGCCAGCCAGGCGCCGCGTGACCCGTCGATGACGAGCCGGACGCAACGGGCGCGGCGTGCTCTCATGCGGCGCCCGGCGGAGTTCGACTCATGTGGCGTCTCACTCTTCTCATGTTCATGTCGGCGAGTTTGTTCGCGTTGGACGACACCCCTGCGCGCGCCGCCCCACACGAGGCACTCATCGAGTGGTCGACCGACGACGGCCCTCAAGCGCGCGAGCACCCCGCGCTGATCCACGACGGCGAACGGAACCGCGTGATCCTGTTCGGCGGCAGCGGCTACGCACCACAGCTCGCGCCGCTCAGCGACGTGTGGGCCTTCGACCTCGACACCCACGCGTGGTCGCGTGTCGACGCGCACGGCGAGTTGCCCACGGGCGGCGGCAGTCGTCGCGTGGCGCAGACTCCGGGCGCGCAACACGCGTTGCTCTTCGGCGGCTACGACGGCAGCATGCAACCCAACGCCGAGTTGCACCGCGTGGAGCTGCGCGACGACGGCGTGCACTTCGCACGCGTGGAACAACACGACGCCCCACCGGCACGCTTCCTGCACGGCTTCGGCTGGGACGCCACGCGCGAACGCGGCGTGCTCTTCGGCGGCGTGAGCAACCGCATGTTCGACGACACCTGGCTGCTCGAGTTGCGTGACGGCGCCGCGCACTGGACGCAGCTCGTCACCGAGCGCGCACCCAGTCCACGCTACGGTTTCGCCTTCGCGCTCGACGCGTCCTCCGGCCGCTTCGTGGTCGCAGGCGGCGCCGATCAACGCTTCCCCGCCGAGGTCCCGAGCGACACCTGGGCGCTCGACCTCAACGCCGAGCCGCCAGCGTGGGCGCCACTCGAGCAGGCCACGCTCGCCTTCGGGCGCAACCCCTGCCAAGCCTTCGCCTGGGCCGACGGCACGCTCGTGCTGCACGGCGGCACCGCCAACGGTCGCGACGTCGTGCCCGGTGTGCACGCGCTCGACCTGCGCACCGACGCGCCGACCTGGCGCGCACTCGACATGCCCGACGACGTGCCGCCGCGCGCCAGCGGCGCAGGCTTCGCGAGCAGCGACGGCCACGCGGTGTGGCTCGGTTTCGGCAACTCAGGCGCGGGGGCCTTCCGCGACCTGTTCCGCGTGACGCTGAACGACGCGCGCGACCTCGCCGAGAAGGCGCGCGCAAGCCCGTCGTCCAGCGGAACGCGCGAGCACGACGCGGCGCCCTCAGCTGCCGAACGCTGACAGCGCCGCGCTCACCCGTGCTCCGCCACGCGCCGCGCCACGTCCGCGCGGGCGCTCCAACGCCACCAGCACGCCAGGCTCAAGAGGAGGCAGCCGCTCAGCACACTCGCGGTGAGCTCGACCGATTGCGTCGCGTCGTAGAACAGGCCGGTGGCCACGCCGCCGGCTGAGAAGGCCAGCGTCATGAAGCCGAAGTCGAGCGCGTGCACGCGACCGCGGTAGGCGTTGTGCACGTGCGTCTGCCAGAGCGCGGTGCTCGCGACCCAGATCGTGCTGCCGCCCATGTGCGCAGCGAACACGCAGGCGGCGGCGAACCACAAGTCGTGCATGAAGCCGAACAACGCGTAGAACACGGCGGCGCACGCGAAGCCGAGGCCGATCTGGAAGCGCAGGGACGCGTCGCTGCTGCCCCACTTGTTGCGCGCGAGGATCGGGCCGAGGCCGGTGCCGAGTCCGCGCGCGGCGTAGAGCGCGCTCGTGGCGAGGGCGGCGCCGAGCAACGGTCCGAAGCGCACCTTGCCCGATACGGAGAGCAGCGTGAGGTAACCGCCCGCGGGCCACCAGAAGGTCTTGGCGAGCACCGCGTGCAACACGCCTTGCTCGCGCACGTGCGTGAGTCCGCGCCGCATGTCCGCGAAGGTGACGATGTGCGCCCAACGGAAGGGCGTCTCGAGTTTCGGCGGCGCGGGCATGCGCAAGCCGATGAGCAGCACGGCCGAGAGCACGTAGGTCGCGGCGTCGGCGAGGAAGACGGCGTCGGTGCCGAAGGCGTCGGTGAACACGCCGCCGAGCGCGGCGCCCAGCGCGAGCATGGTGCTCCAGGTTGCGGCCGACAAGGCGTGCGCAGCGTGGATGTCTTTGCGCGCGACCAAGCTCGGCAAAGCCGCCGAGCGCGCGGACTCGAAGAAGATCGACAGCCCCATCTGCGCGAACAACAAGGAGTAGAGCAGCGGCAACTCACTCGGGTCGTCGATCACGAGGTAACCGAGCACGACGGCAGCGCGCAGCAAGTCGGAGAGCACCATCACGAGACGGCGCGGCACGCGATCGGCCACCGGCCCCGCGAGCGAACCGAAGAGCGCGGTCGGCAGCAGGTGCAGCGCCATCTCGAGCCCGTAGAGCAAGCCGACGCCGAGCTGCGCGTCGGCGCCACCGAGCTCGCCGATGAGCACGAGCAGCGCCATGCGATTGAGCCAGTCGCCCGCCATCGACACGACCTGCGCCGACCACAAGCGCACGAAGCGCGGGTTACGACGCAGCACGCCGAGCGTGGAAGTCTCAGAGGTCACGAGCGCGGATCGACGAGTGAGCGGGGCCTGGGGAGGCCGCGATCCTAGCGGTCGGCGGGGCGCGGATCAGCGCTGCTTCGTGAGCGCGCTGTCTCGCGCCCCGACTTGCACGATCTGCATGGCACCCCGTCCCGCAGCTCGTGTGTCAGCACACGCCTGCCGACGGTTGCGCTCTCAACGCTTCACAAGGAGCGCGCCAACTCGTCGAGCTTGAGCAGCACGCTGGCTGAGTAGCCGCGGTCGTGGAACCAGCGCACCGTGCCGCTCGCATCGAGCAAGAAGATGCGACCGTTCTGCGGGCGCGTGTTGCCGGTGAAGTTCACGATCGCTTCGGCGTCGTCGTACACGGTGACGACCGAGCCCCAGTCTTCTTCGGGGATGCCGCCGCGCATGCCTTCGTTGATGGTGTTGGCGATCATGCCGGGCACGAGGCCGTCGATCGTGGGCACCTCGAGCAGCTGCACCGGCGTGCCCGCTTGTAGCAAGCCGAGGATCCAGCGGTCGAGATCGAACTGCGTGTTCTGCACGTAGCCCACGAGCAACACGGCGGGCTTACCGGCGAGCGCGTCGGGAAGCGTGATGCTTTCGCCTTCGAGCGACGCGCCCTGCACCTTCGGGAAGCGCTCGCCCACGGGATCGCGGTTCGGCAAGGGGCTGCCGCAAGCGGACAGCGTGAGCGCGATCAGAACAGCGGCGAGCAGGCGTGCAGACATCAGAGCTTCCTCAGGGGGACGTGCGCGTAGTCTCGCGCGCGGCCACGCCGTCGCGATAGGCGGCAGCGTCGAGCAAGCGCTTCGCGCCCGGATGTGTGCTTTGGGGCGCTCCGGGAAAGCGCGGGCGCGCACGTTGTCCGGGATCTCTCGGTGCGACGTGTTGCGGCTCAGCTCGGCCGCTCGAAGAGCTCGACGACACGGCCATCGGGATCGTCCACGAGCATGCGGCGACCCCACGAGTACTGCGTGGGTTCTTGGCGCAGCGCGACGCCGAGCTCCCGAAGCCGCGCAGCGACGGCGTGAAGATCGCGCACGGTGAGCCCGAAGAACTGCGAGCCCGCGGAGCGGTATGCAGGCGCCCGCGGGGCAGCGTCCACTGGCGCACCTGGTGTTTCGCCAGGCGTGATCGTGCCATCGGTGTCGGCGGGTGCTTGCGCCGCGTCGAAGAGCGCGAAGTGTGTGCCACCGAGGTCGCAGGTGTGATGCACCGGACCGTCGCCATGACGTTCGCCGGCGAGCGGCAGGCCGAGCGCACGGTAGAAGGTGACGCAGGCGTCGAGCCGCGCACTGAAGAGCACGAGCGCACCGAGGCCTTCGGGAGCGTCGAGCGGCTTGCCGGGCGTTGCGGGCGTTGCGGGCGTTGCGGGCGTTGCGGGCGTTGCTGGCGTTGCGGAGTCGCCGGAGCTGACGGAGCCGCCGTCTTCCGCGTCGGACGCGTCACTCACGACGCTGCCGCCGCGCGCCCACGGAACAAGCCGCCGAGTTGCTGACCGAGCCCCGCGAAGGTGCGGCCGTTGAGCGGGAACTCGAGATACACGTGCAGGTAGCTGAGCACGAAGAGCGCGTTGAGGCCCATGGCGTAGTCGTAGGCGTAGAGCGCGAGGCTCAGCAGCCAGACCAACACGATGCTCACGGCCCAGCTGCGCGGCACGCGGTGCCACTGGATCACCGACGTCTTGCTGAACCAGTTCAGGTAGTGATAGGTGTAGGCGAAGCCGATGAAGCGCGCGATGTCCTGGCTCCAGTCGGCGAGGAACAAGCGGTTGGGATCCAGCGCGCGCGCGCCCGGCGTGTTCGGGTCGGGCGCGAACACCGAACCGATGCCGGCGAACTCCCCGAAGCTGCTGTGGAACGAGGCGGCCGACATGCCGTAGGCCTCACGCGTGTCGGCGCTCTCCATGAAGTTGCTCCACTGCAGGCCGCCGTCGAGCAAGAAGCAGGCCGCGGTGCAGGCCGCGAAGACCGCCAAGCTCGCGTAGCCGGTGACGCTGCGATTGCGCAAGGCGCCGAAGGCCACGAAGGCCGCGGTGAACAACCACACGTGGATCAGCGTGGGCAGGAACATGATCAGGATCAGCTGCGCGTTGTTCGCGCCCGAGAACACCGCGCCCGCGCCGAGTGAGGCGACGACCAGCGCGAGCTGCGCCACGCGCGACTTCAAGAACGAGAAGGCCACCGCCGCGCCCAGCGCCCCCGCCGCGAGCACCGGCACCACACGCAAGCGGTTGAAGGGCGCCTCGCCGCCCGACGCCGCGACGAAGTAACCCACCGAGATCACGATCACCGGCAACACGAGCCACCAAGCTTGGCGGCGCTGCTGCACGAAGTAGTCGCGCTGATGCAACCACGCGATCTCCGTGAGGTAGTGCAGCGGCCCGAGGATCGCGTACGACAACAAGAACAGCTCGAAGGGCATCAAGTACGCGAGCACCAAGGACACGAGCATCAGCGCGATGTTGAGCAGATCGACTTGGCGGGTGCTCACGCGGGGCTTCCATCGGGGGCGCGTTCGACGGGAGAGTCTACGTCACGTTGCGGGCCATCGGGATCACGCGGCTCGAGAGCGCGCGCAACTCCGGGCGATCCGAGCTGACGAGCAAGATCGCCGTGCCGCTCGCGGCCAGCGCGTGCAGGCGGGCGTGGATCGCGGCCTTGGCGCCCACGTCGACACCGCGGGTGGGTTCGTCGACCAGGAGCACGCGCGGAGACTGGCTCAGCCAGCGCGCGAGCACGACCTTCTGTTGGTTGCCGCCGCTGAGTGCGGCCACGGCTGCGCCGGGGCGCAGGCCGCGCACGTCGAGCTCGGCCAGGGCGGCGTGCGTGTCGTGCTGCTCGGCGGCGAGGTCGAGCAGCGCGCCGCGTTGCCAGCGCGCTTCCTGGCCGAGGGCCACGTTGCGCGCGGCATCGAGACCGAGCACGAGACCTTGGCGTTTACGGTCTTCGGGCACGAGCGCCACGCCGGCGTTCAGCGCGGCGCGCACATTGTTCGGGGGCAGCTCGGTGTCGCCCACGAACACGCGGCCGGCGTGGCGCGGCAACAACCCGAAGAGCGTGGCGAGCAGACGACTGCGTCCCGAGCCGAGCAGACCCTCGAGCCCGACGATCTCGCCGGCGCGCACTTCGAGGTCGATCGGGCCGAGGCCGCGTTCGCCTTGCAGGCCTTCGACCCGCAGGAAGGCGGGTGCTTGTTCGGCTGGCGCAGCAAGGTCGCGCGGAGGAGGTGCGGTTTCAGCCTTCGCCGCGCGCAACTCACGGTGCTCGCCCACGAGCATCTCGACCAAGCGCTCTTCGGTAGCGTTGCTGCCTTCGAGTTCGCCGGCCATCTCGCCGTCGCGGAGCACGGTCATGCGGTCGCAGATCGCGAGCACTTCGGGCAGGCGGTGGCTCACCCAGATCACGGTGAGACCTTCGCGCACCAGGCGCTGCACGAGCGCGAGCAGGCGCTGACACTCGGCGTCGTCGAGCGAACTCGTAGGCTCATCGAAGACCACGAGGCGCGCGCCGCTCGCGAGCGCCTGGGCGATTTGCAGCAGCTGTTCTTGCGCGGTGCTGAGCGAGCCGACGGCGCGCGCGGGATCGATGTCGAGCCCCACGGGCACGAGCGCCTCGCGCGCGGCGGACTCCATCGCGCGGCGCTGCACGAAGCCGCCGCGCGTGGGCCAACGCCCCAGGTGTAAGTTCTCGGCCACCGACAACTCGGGGCAGAACGCGAGTTCTTGGTGCACCATCGCCACGCCCGCGCGCAACGCGTCACGCGGGGAGGTCCAGCGTGCGGGCTTGCCCATGACCGCGAGCTCGCCCGCGTCGGGCTTGTGCACGCCGGCGATCACGCGTCCCAGAGTGGACTTGCCGGCGCCGTTCTCGCCGAGCAAGCCGTGACAGCTGCCGATGGCCACGCGCAAGTCGACGCCGCGCAGCGCGACCTGCCCCGCGAAGCGCTTCACGATCCCGCGCGCATCGACGGCGGCCACGCTCAGCGATCCCCGCGCCAAGCTTCCCAACGCGCGAGGACCTCGGGCACTTGCGCGGCGCGGATCTCGCGCAGCGGCATGGTGAGGCGCGGGCCCTCGGCGGGAACTTCGCCGTCGAGCACGCGCGCGAGCAACAGCTCCACCGAACGGTAGCCCCAGGCGAAGCAGTCTTGCTCGAGCAGCACGTTCACGTGACCGCTCTCGAGGTAGCTGAGTTGCGCGGGCAGCGCGTCGACCGACACGACCTTCACGGCGCCGGGCTCCCAGCGCAGCGAACCGCGCGTGTAGAGCGGCCAACCGCCCACGAAGGCCCAGCCGTCGATCTCGGGGTGAGTGCTCTGCGCGCGCGCCACGGTTTCGGCGGCCTGCTCGGGCGTTTCGGCGTGGTAGTAGATGCCGTCGTCGAGCAAGTTCAGGCCTTCGTGTTCGGCGAGGGAAGCGCGCACGCCTTCCACGCGCGCGGCGAGGTTGGGCGCCGCTTGGTTGCCCGCGAGGATCGCCACGGTGCCCACGCCACCGAGCGCCGCCGCGAGTTCGCTGCCGACTTGCCGACCGCAGGCGATGTCGTCGGTACCGAGGAAGGCGAAGCGCGCGCTACCGGGTGCGTCGCTGTCGAAGCACACGACCTGCGCGCCGAGCTCCACGGCTTTGTCGATGGCTGGGCGAAGCGTGTTCGCCTCGCTCACCGACACGGCGATGCCGCGCACACCGCGCCGCGCGAGTTGCTCGAGCGCGGCGGCCTGCGCGGCGGGGTCTTCGTCGGGCGGCGTCTGCCAATCGATCACGACGTCGATCCCGCGTTGCGCACCGAGTTCAGCAGCAGCAGCCTTGGCGCCGGTGTACGCGGCTTGGAACACCGGGTTGCTCTGACTCTTGCCCACGAGGCCGAGCACCACGCGTTCGCGCGCGGGCTCCTCGTTCGCAGGCGCAGCCTCACTGCACGCAGCGCACACCGCAGCCCACAGCGCCACGACCCACACACTCGACTTGAACATGTTCACCTCGCGCGGGACCTCGATCGGTCATCTTGCGCGGCGCATCGCAAAAGGCGAGTGCGTCGCCACACTGCGGGTGCGCCGCCGCGGGCCGAAGACAGCGAAGGCTCCGAAGTCTTCGGCCCGGAACACAACCGCCAGGCACGCGAGCGACGGCTCACGCGCCTGGCGGGGAACTCAGCGCTCAGCGAGCACTGAGCGGGTTCAAGCAGCGTTCACCTTGAACGTGGTCGTCACGCCATTCTGCGTGAGTGTGACGGTGTACTGGCCGGGCTTGATGCCGGTGAAGCTCGCACGGAAGGTGCAGTCGTCCTCGAGGTCGACCATCATCTGGCCGCTCGAGCCGTCCGGCCCCACGATGTCCACCGTGACTTGACCGCCGCCCATGGCGCCGATGCCTGTGATGTCCAGGCGCGTGACCGGCGTGCTGCTGAGGCGCCCCGACGCGACCGAGGTCTTGCGCAGCGGCTTCGGAATCGCGGGCGCGGGTGTCTGCGCCGGATTCGCCGGCAGCGGAACCGGCGTGATCGTGGTGGGCAACCCGAAGAAGATCTGGTGCAGGATGAGCACCGTGGCCTCGATTTGCTTCGCAGCCTTGTTCAACTGCTTGATCGCCTTCTTGAGCTTGGCGCGCACTTTCTTGATTGCCTTCTCGGCCTGACTCACCGCGCCGCTCTCGAACTTGTCCCACTCGCCGCAGCCGCCGGGAAGGAAGCTGAGGATGTTGTCGGTGAACGTGTCGAGACCCTCTGCTTGCGGGCAGTTCCACAGCGCGACTTCGGTCTCGTCGAGGAGATCGGCGACTTGTCGGTTGATGTCGCCGGCCGCGAGGGCGGTCACGTCAGAGAGGAGGACGATCGCGTCCGTGATCGACACTTCACCCGCCTTCACCAGCTTGAGCAGCGCATTGATGCCTTCGCAATACTCCCCCACGGTGTCGTCGAGCGCGGCTTTCATTTCCTTGCCGGCGTCCTTCAGTTTCATCTTGCCGGCTTTGACGAAGGCCTTCTCATCGGCGCTCACCGAGACCGGGAAGGTGAACTCGAAACCCTGACATCCGGGGTTCGTGCCGTTCTTGGTCGACACCGTGATGGTGGCCGAGCCCACGCCCATCGCCTCGACCTGCACCTTGTGCTTCTTGGCTTGGCCTTCGTTGAAGGAAACCATCGCGACCTTCTCGTCGCTGCTGGTCGCTTCGATCTCGAACTTGCAGCCAGCGAAGCCCAGGATCTGGATCACCTGGATCTGCGCGGCGAGCAGCGAGAACTCGGTGCCCGAAGCGGGTTTCGAATCGTTGGCGAGCAGCTCAGTGTTGAGCGCTGAAAACAGACTCACCACGAGCGTGAAGTGCAGGAGGGTACGGCGCATGTCTCTCTCTCCAGAGATTGGGGTGTCCCGCGACGATACCAGCGCGCGCGGCACGATCTGAGAGTGCTTCGCCGAGGAGCGATTTGCGGAGCGCCGTCGGGTGCGCCGCGCGTTCACACGTCAGGGTTCCGTCCGCCGCGTCGGGTGCTGAGGCTGGCCCCGCGCTCAGCCCGCCGCGCGCTCAGCCCGCCGCGCGCTCAGCCCGCCGCGCGCGCGCGGCGCCACACTTCGCCCAGACGATCCACGGCCACCGCCGCCAGGATCGCGAGGCCGATGAGGATCTTGCTGTACTCCTTCGAGATCGGCAGCACGAAGAGCCCGAGGTCGATCTCGCGCAGGATGTCGATGCCGTTCTCGATGAGCTTGATGACGAGCGCGCCGAGCAACGCGCCGAGCGCCGTGCCGCGTCCGCCCTGCAGGCTCGCGCCGCCCACCACGGCCGCGGCGATGACGGCGAGCTCGTAGCCTTCGCCGGTGGCGGTGTTCGCGCTCTGGTAGAAACCGCAGGAGAGCAAGCCGGCCACGCCCGCGAGCAATCCGGCGAGTGCGTAGACGCGCACGCGCAGTCGCGTGGTCGGCAAGCCGGCGTAGCGCGCAGCCTCTTCGTTGCCGCCGAGCGCGTAGAGCTGACGTCCGCCGACGCGGCGCGCGAGGTACACACCCACGATCACGGTGCACACCAGCATCACGATCATCGGCACGGGTTGCAGGAAGGTGTCGCCCACATTCCAGCGCGCGCCGACGAAGCCCTCGGTGAACGCGGTCGGCAACTGCTCGCCCAGCGACGGCAGCGTCTTGTCGCGCACGGCCACCAAGCCGATGCCACGAAAGATCGAGAGCGTCCCGAGCGTGACGATGAACGGGTGGATGCGCAGGCCCGCCACGAGCAAACCGTTCACGAGCCCGCAGGCGGTGCCGACACCGAGCGCGACGGCGAGCGCCGTCGGCAACACGAGCCACGCGCTCGCGTCGACGGCGAAGCGCTGGAGCACGGCGGCCGTCGCCAGCGCGGAGAGCCCGAAGATCGAGCCGACCGAGATGTCGATCCCGCCGGTGAGGATCACGAGCGTGGCACCCAGCGCCATGATCGCCATCCAGCTCATCGGCGTGGCCACGTTCGCGACGAGGTTGTCCACGCGCAGGAAGGCGTTTTGGGTGCCTGAGGCGGTCTGGAGCGGGTCGCTCGCGAGGGTGAGCAGGGTGCCTAAGCCGAGCAAGACGAGCAGCAGGCCCCAGGGGCGGGAACTGCTGCTGGATGGGCCGGCCGAGTTCATGAGGCCACGAAAGCGGGCGGGGAGGCGTGGGTCAAGGCGCGAATGCCCACGAATCATCAAGCTGAGCGGCGAATTCGACCGATGCGGGAACACGCATGCATGCCTCCCGCCCTCCTTATCTGTTTCGCGGTCTGTGCCGCGGCCTCGCGCTGTTGTGCCTCGCGCTGTCGCTGAGCTGCGCGACGTATCGCTCCGAGGTGCTCTCGGCGCGCGTGCTCCCGGAGCGCGTGATCTACGAGAGCGAGCGTGAGGAGGTGCCCGGCACGCGACGCAGCAGCTTGCGCGCGCGGCTCGTGATGGACGGCACGCAGGAACGTCTCGTGCTCGAAGAAGTGGTCGTGGCCGACTTCGCCACCGATCGCAAGGTGATCACGAGACGGGCCGAAGTGCGTCAAGCCACCGTGCGCTCCGACATGCTCAGCGTGAACGACAGCTACCATCGCTACTGGGCCTTCCCGCACAGCAGCGCGTACATCGCGAGCAACGACGACGTGGCGCTCGGCGTGGTGTCCTACCTCTTCGCGCTGCCGCTCGTGACCTGGACCGACTTGCTCGCCGACGTGGTCAGCATCCCGTACCACACCTTGCAGATGGCGCTCAACGAACGCGACCGCGTGGTGGAGAGCGAGCCGGCGCAACGCCTCGACTTCGAACGCAACGTCGTCCTCGAAGTCGCGCCGCTCGCCGGCGAAGTGCAAGCCGTGCGCGTGCATCGCGGCGACGAGACCACACTCGTGCCCGAGCGTGACCTGAGCGGCGAGTACGTGCTCACCGCGCGCGAACTGCTGCCGCTCGACGCTCCCCTGCAGAACGAACTCGAGGTCAGCTTCCTGCACGCTGGCGTCGCGCGTCGTTTGCCGGTGGAGATGCCGGGTGCTTGGCAAGCGCTGCGTCGCGCGGAGCTCGGCTTCGACACCGAGGTCGTGACGGGCGGCGGCGCCCCACAGCCGCGCGTCTCGCTGCATCTGCCCGACACACTGCGCGCTGGCGACGCCGCCTTCCTCGCGCTCGACGTGGCCAACACCGGCTCCGGCGACTTCCTCGACCTGATCGCCGAGCTGCGCAGCCCCGACCCACATCTCCACGGACGTCAACTGCCGCTGGGCCGCGTGCGCCCCGGCGAGAACGCCAGCGCGCTCGTGCGCCTCTCGCTGCCGCGCAGCGCGCCCGCCGGCCTGCACCGCGTCGGCGTGGTGTTCCGCAGCGCCAACGCCGCACAGATCGAGCCCCTGATCCGCGAGATCGAGGTGCTGCCGCGCCCCACCCCGCGCTTGGTGGCGAGCCTCGAACCCGTGATCGTGGTGCCCACGGTCGATCCGCTCGCCGAAGCTGTGAACGCCATGGCCGAGGCCGCCACCGCGAAGGCGCGCGCCGGTGGAAGTGAGCGCGATCTCGACCGCGCGCCCACCGACGAGCTCGCGCGCGATCGCGACACGGTGCGCGCCAGCGACAACGTGTCCGCGTCAGCGAGTCTGCGCGCGCCACACTTGGCGCCACTGGGCGCGCCCGCGCGTCCACAACTGATTCCCGGCGAGACGCTGCGACTGCGCGCGCACGTGCGCAACGTGGGCGCCGGCGACGCGCTCGACACGCGTCTCGAACTCAACGCCCCGCATCCCGCACTGCGCGTTCCCGGACAAGCCTTCGAGCTCGGCGACCTGCGCCCCGGCCAGAGCACGCACGTGGAGTTCGACGTCACGCTCAGCGAAGCGCCGCGCGCGCAAGCCTTGCCGCTGCTCGTGTCGCTCTCGGAAAGCGGTCTCGGCGAACGCAACTGGCAAGACCTGAGCCTGCCGCTGGATCGCGAGTTCCCCGCCTTGCCCGCCGCACTGCAACCACCGGTGTCGCTCAACGTGCTCGGCAACGGCCTGCTCGCGCGCCTCGCCGGCCTGCCCGCCGACACCGAACTCACGGCCTTCGAAGTGCTCGGCCAACGCTGGCACGTGCGCCTGCCCGGCGGTCGCAACGGCTGGGTCGACGACGAAACCGTGCAAGTGCTGCCGCCCGCGAGCGCGGCGACCCTGCCTGACACGACCGGTCACGAACCGACGGTGCGTGAGCCAACTGCGCGTGACACAAACGTTCACGAGCCAACAGTGCGTGAGCCTACGGTGCATGAGCCGACGGTGCGTGAGCCGCCCCTGCGCGAGCCGACGGCAAGCGCGCCGGTCGCGCAGAAGCCGATCGCGAATGAGAGGGCCGTGGAATCACCGACGCCCGGCGCGACGTCGCAGCGCGCGACCGAGCCCGTGCCGCGCAGCCAGAGCAGCACGTCCACACCGAAGATGCAGCCGAGTCCGGCGAGCCGCGCGGAGCCGGAGCTGACCGCGTCGAGCATCTTGCCGGCCTCGCCACGCCCGCCGGCTCCCGATGTCGGCGAACAACGCGTGTTCCTCGGCAGCCCAGGCAAGATGCCCGACGACCGTCCCGCCACGATCGAGCTCGAGCAAGTCTTGCCGCGCCGCGTGGACACCGAGCACGTGCGCGTCGCGCTCACGGGATCCGACGACCACGAGTTGCGCGAGCTGCGCGTCCTGCTCAACTCACGCGACGTGCGTGTGGAGCGCGCCGACACGCGCGGCGACGACGAGCTCGCCACCTCGCAACGCGCCGTGGCGAACCTCGCGCTGCGCCCCGGCCTGAACCGTTTCGAGGTCATCGCCAGCGACGGCGTGAACGCCGACACCGAACTCGAACACGTGATCTATCGCGACACCGCGCTCGCCGACACCTGGCTGCTCGTGATCGGCATCGACGACTACGCCGACACACAGATCCCCGACCTCCGCAGCGCCCAAGCCGACGCACTCGCACTCGGTCACGCGCTGAGCGAAGCCTTACGCGTGCCGCCACGCCAGCGCCTCGCACTCCTCGGGAGCGAAGCCACGCAGGCCGCGCTCTTCGATCTGCTCGACGTCGAACTCGCGCGTCGCTTGGATCCCGAAGACGAACTCATCGTGGTCTTCGCCGGCCACGCGCGCGCTTGGAACGACGCCGACACGCCCGTTGCCGCGCTGGTCCCCTACGACGCCACCGCGCACGCCGAGCCCTCCGCGCTCTGGACCGCGGAACAACTCGCCACCCGCTTCGATGCGCTCCCAACGGACAAGATCGCGCTGCTCCTCGACGCCGGCTTCGCCACGGGCGCCGCCCGCGGTCTCGGCCCGGGCCTCGCGCGCGAGTTGCACGAGCAAGCGCTCGCCCCGCTGCTCGGCCGCGCTGGGCGCCTCGTGCTGAGCGCCACGGAACTCGACCGCGGCGCCGCCGAGAACGAGCAGCAAGGCCGGATGAGCGCAACCTTCCTGAACATGCTCGACGGCGCCGGCGACGTGGACGCCGACGGTGAACTCAGCCTGCGCGAACTCTTCACGGCGCTCACCGACGCGCTCCGCGACGCCGGGGTCCAACAGCGACCTCAGCTCTACGGCGCCCCGCTCGACGACCTCGCGCTGCAACATGCGCGCCCGCGCTGAGTCGTCGAGCCGAACCGAGCCGCGTCGCGTCGGGGCGTCGAGCCGCTGAGCTGTCGGGGCACTGAGTCGTCGAGCCACTGAGCCACCAGAGTTGCCGAGGGCGCTGAGCGCCTGCGGCTCGCGAGAACGCTCCCGCAACGCGCCCTTCGAGGCCATCGCGCCTCGTCGCCGACCTCCCCGCGAAACCTGGGATAGGCTTCTCCCACCGTGGCCCTCAGGATTCGGGAGGAGGGCCAAGGGACGTGCGAACCGCGCAAGCGGACGACAGTGGAGTGACGCTCGCACGCAGTGTGTTTTGGGCAACACGCTGCGTGCGGGCGCTTTCCTTCGCGCTCACTTCGGGAGCTTGTCGCCCGGCTTCCACTTGGCGGCTTCGAGGCTCGCGACGAAGTCGAAGACCTCGTCGCGTTGCGCGTGGGTGAGCAACAAGAGCTGGTCGCCGTCGCCCGCGCTCTCGAAGGCTCGGCGCACGGCATCGAGTTCGGTGGGCGCGCGTTCGATCTTCTTCTCGGCGACGCCCTGCTCCACGAGTCGCGCGGCGAGCAGTTCGACCACGTCGCCGACTTCGCGACCGCGCGCGTGCTCGCTCATCTCCTTCAGGATCACGAGGTCGGGCTCGAGCGGCAGCACGGCGTCGGCCAGTGCGTGCAGCGCGGCGTCGTCGCGGTCCCCGGCTTGACCGAGCACCACGGCGCGCTTCTTCGCGGGGAGCGCGGCGCAGGTCTCGACCACGGCGGCCAGGCCGTGCGGGTTGTGCGCGAAGTCGACCAGCGCCGTGAGCTTGCCGAACTCGAACAAGTTGCTGCGGCCCGGGTTGCTCGCCACGCTGCTGGCGAAGTTCTTGAGCGTGGCGCGGATGGCGTCGGGTTCCAGGCCCATCACGAGCGCCATGCTCGCGGCGGCCAACGCGTTGCTCAGGTTGTGACGCGCGGCGCCGCCCATGCCGAGCGCGACGTCGCTGACCTTGCCGAGCTCCACGGGCTTGCTCTGGAACACGCCGACGATCTTGCCGTCGTCGATCCAGAGGGCGTCGCGGTTCTGGTCGAGGCAAGCGGCGATGCCGACCGAGTCGCGCGCCAGGCCGAAGGGCAGCGAGGGCACCGACAGTCGCGCGCCGCGCTCCCACACGAAGGGGTCGTCGGCATTGAGCACGAGCTGGCGTTCGCGCGGCACGGCACGGCTCACCAGCAACTTGGCGTCGGCCAGGTCGTCGAGCGAATGGATGCCCCACTCGCCGAAGTGATCCTCGGCGACATTGAGCACGGCCGCGGTGGTGGCGCGCGGCACGTTCAGCCCGCGACGCAACAAGCCGCCGCGTGCGGTCTCGAGCACCGCCGCCTGCACGCGCGTGTCGCGCAGGATGGTGCGCGCGCCGCCGGGGCCCGACCAGTCGCCCTTCTCGATGAGTTCGCCGTTCACTTCCACCGAATCGGTGCTCGACGTGCCGGTCACGAAGCCGGCCTCGCGCAACATGGCGGCGAGCAGGCGCACGGTGGTCGTCTTGCCGTTGGTGCCGGTGACGAGCGCCACCGGGATCTCGGCGAGGTCTTCCCAAGGCACGTCGTCGACGGCGGGCAACTCGTCGACCGGCCAAGTGAGACTGCTCGCGCCGTAACCCAACGACACGAAGTCGTCGTCGGCGAGCAGCGGCAAGCTCTTGCGGTTGGCCTCGGCCTCGAGCTTCAACAGTTCGGGACGCGCTTCCTTGGTGAGTGACGTGCGCAACTTCTCCACGCAGTCGTCGAAGTGCGGCCGACGCCCCGACTCACCACCGGCGAGTTGCCACGCGGCTTCGAGGATCTCGGTGGCGGTGTAGAGCAGGTCGCGCGTGGCGCTCATGCCCAAGCTGATGCCGTTGTCGTGGCGACGCACTTGCGGGCGCGCCTTCTTCATGCCCAGCGCGGCCACGAGCTCGCGCACGTTCTCGGCCCAGGCGCCGTGTCGCGCGCCGGCGCCCGGCGGCGGCGGGCCCTCGGTGGGCAGCTCGACTTCGAGCACAGCCCCCGTGCCATCGAACACCATGTTGGGTCCTGTCAGACGTCGTGCTTCGAGCATCGGCTCAGTCGCCCTCTTCTTGTCGTGCGAGACGAACACCGCGCTCATCTTGCACGAGCTCGGCGCCACCTGAAAGCGCTTCGAGGTCGAGATGCTTGGGCAACTCGGGTGCGCTCACGCGGCCGTGCGCAGGCTTGGCCGCGGGTTTGACCTCCACGCCCGCCGGTTGGAAGCTCGTGATCTGCTGCCAGCAACGCTTGATGTCGTCGCCGAAGCAGAGCAAGAGGTCGCCGGTTCGGGCCATGCCGAGCGCGGTGTCGAAGGCTTCGGTCTCGCGCTCCACGATGGTGATGCGCGCGTCGTCCACGCCGGCGGCGAGCAAGGCGTCGCGCAGGAGGCCGACGACTTCGCCGGGTTTGCGACCGCGCAGGCTGTCGTCACGACGCAGGACATAGTGCTCGAAACGACCGGCGGTGAGCGTGGCGATCTCGCGGATGTCTTCGTCGCGGCGATCGCCGGGGGCCGAGAGCAGCACGAGACGCCGACCGTTCACGTCCATCGCGTCGACCAGATCGCAGAGCGCACCGACGGCGGCCGGGTTGTGGCCGTAGTCGAGGATCACCTTGAACGGGTGTTCGTCGTGCACGTTCATGCGGCCCGGTGCCTGGAACCAAGTGGTGTCGAAAGTGCGCAAGCCGTGGCGGATGTCTTCGAGTGCGACATCCATCGAGTAGGTGATCGCGGCGGCGAACATCGCGTTCTGCACGTTGAAGCGCGCGCGACCTTCGAGCGTTGCGGGCACGAGGTGCGTCCACAGCAAAGGCATGTGCGAGCCCTTGTCGTAGAGCGTGATCATCTGACCGTTCATGCCGTCCTCGAGCACGATCGCGCGACCGCCCGCTTGGATGTGACGCTTCACGATCGGGTGCTGCGCGTTCAGCGTGACGTAGCAGATGTGTTCCGCTTCCGTGTGCGACGCCATCGCGAGGCAGTGCTCGTCGTCGGCATTCAACACGGCGCAGTCCATGGCGGCTTCGGCGATCACGCGCTTCACGGCGGCCAACTGCTCCACGGTGTCGATGCCGCGCAAGCCGAGATGGTCGGCCGAGACATTCAACACGGCGCCCACGTTGTGCTTGCGGTAGCCCATGCCGCGCTTGAGCAGGCCGCCGCGCGCGATCTCCATCACGGCCACGTCCACCGAGGGATCGCGCAAGACCATGCGCGCGGCCACGGGTCCCGTGAGGTCGCCTTCCACCGTGAGACGACCGTCGATGTACACGCCGTCGGTGCTGGTCATGCCCACGGCCTTGCCGGTGAGCTTGAGGATGTGCGCGGTCATGCGCGAGGTGGTCGTCTTGCCGTTGGTGCCGGTGATCGCGGCGATCGGGATGCGCGCCGGCGTGCCGGGCGGGAAGAGCATGTCCATCACCGGGCCGGCCACGTCGCGCGGCTTGCCTTCGCTGGGCGACACGTGCATGCGGAAGCCGGGCGCGGCGTTCACCTCGCAGATCGCGCCGCCCGAGTGCTTGTACGACTGGCTGATGTCGTCGGTGAGGAAGTCGACGCCGCACACATCCAGGCCCACGGCGCGCGCTGCACGCTCGGCCATCTCGCGGTTGTCGGGGTGGATCACGTCGGTGACGTCGACCGCCGTGCCGCCGGTGGACAGGTTCGCCGTGCTGCGCAGGTACACGACCTCGCCGACGGGCGGCACGCTGGTTTCGTCGTAGCCGAGGTTGCTCATCAGGCGCTTGGCTTGGTGATCGACCTCGAGGCGCGTGAGCACTTTCTCGTGACCGATGCCGCGGCGCGGGTCGCTGTTCACGATCTCGATCAGTTGCTCGATGCGATGTTCACCGTCGCCGACCACATGACCGGGCACGCGCTTGCTGGCCGCCACGAGCTTGCCGTCGACCACGAGCAACCGATGATCGAGCCCCACGATGAAGCTCTCGACCATCACCGTGCGCGAGTGCTCTTGCGCTTGGTCGAAGCCGGCGGCGACCTGCTCATCTTCGGTGAGATGGATCGACACGCCGCGGCCGTGGTTCGCGTCGAGCGGCTTGACCACCACCGGGTAACCGATGCGCCGTGCAGCGCGCACGGCTTCGCGCCGCGAGTGCACCAGGATCTGGCGCGCCACGGGCAGGCCGAGGTCGCCGAGCAACCCGTTGGTTTCTTCTTTGTCCGACGCGATCTCCACGCCGATGTGCCGTGTTTCGCTGGTGATCGTGGCCTGGATGCGCCGCTGGTACTTGCCGTGTCCGAGTTGCACCAAGCTGTAGCGGTTGAGGCGCAGGAAGGGGATGTCGCGATCCACGGCGGCCTTCACCAGCGAGGCCGTGCTCGGCCCCAAGTTGCGGCGCTGTGCGAAGCGGATGAAGGTGTCGCGGTCTTCGGGCCAGTCGAAGTCTTCGAGCGAGATGTGCGCCGGGCGCAGCTTCTCGGGCAGCAAGGATGCGAGCAGGCGCAGCGCGAGTTCGCCGGCTTCCACACCGACTTCTTCGTGCGTGTACTCGTAGACGACTTCGTAGGTGCCGGGGGCGTCGTCGATGGAGCGCGTCTTGCCGAAGGTCACCGACTGACCGGCCACGTTCTGCAACTCGAGCGCCACGTGTTCGAGGATGTGCCCGAGCCAGGTGCCGTCGTCTTCACGCAGGCGACGCACGAAACCGCCGGGCTCGCGGTAGCTGCAACCGTGCTCGCGCAAGCTCGGGAGCGCCGTGAGCAGGCCGTCGATGAAGTCGGTGCCGAGGCGCGCGCTGGGCCAACTCTCGAGCTCGCCGAGGTCGAGTTCCAGGCGGATCACCGGGAAGTGCGCGTAGAGGCTGGGCCCGATGTAGACGGAGCGAGCGAGGATCTTCATGGCGACTCCGGGCTGGACGACGGCGTGCAAGGAGAGGGGTCGCGAGCGGCGAGCTGTTGCGCGCCCTCGGTGATCGTGGCGCGCAGGCTCGACAGTTCGCTGCTGTCGAGAGCGCGGCCGAGGCGCAGGTCGTAACCCTGGCCGGCGTGCAACACGGTGACGGGTCCGGCGGCGAGGGCCTCGAGCGCGTCGCCGTCTTCGGTGGCGTCGTGCGCGCGACGCGGACGTCCCAGCCCGCCGCAACTCTGATCGGCATCGCGTCCGTTGCGCGGCGCGTCGGCGGCGGGCGTGCGCACCACGCTCACCGTGCCGCTGCCCACGACCTCGAAGCGACCGTGGCCGTCGAAGAGCGCGGCGGTGTCCTCGTCGACACCCAGCCCCACGGGAGCGACACCGTGCGAGAGCGCCGTGATGAGGCGCCCGAGACGTTCGCGTTGCGAGAAGTGTTGATCGACGAGCACGCGGCTGCTCAGACCGAAGCCGCGTTGCAGCGACACCATGCCGAGCCGCGGACGCAGCCCCGACTGCCCGCTGGCGATCATCGTGCTCGACATGACCGCCGCCCCCGCCGACGTGCCAGCCACGTTGGTGCCGCCGGCGTGCGCGCTCAGCAGCGTTTCCCAGCACGGCGTGTCGAGCAGCACGCGCGTGAGACGCGATTGGTTGCCGCCGGTCATGAACACGCCGGTGGCGTCGCGCAACGCTTGCACGTGTTCGGCGCGCGCGCCGTCCTCGGGATGACGGAAGGCCAGCGACCTGGCTTCACAGGCGCCGAGGTCGCGGAACAGGTCCACGTAGGTTTGCCCCGTGTCGCGCAGGCGGGAGGCCGTGGGGATCACCGCGATGCGCGCGCCTTCGCCGCCGCTGGCCTCCACGAAGCGCCGCAAGACCGCTCGCTCCCCGCGCTTGTCCTCGGCGCCACCGATGGGCATCAGCACACCACGCGAGCGGAACGTCGGGATCAAAGGGGACTCCGGCAGCCGGGAGAGCGGAGCGGCTCGGGGCGGCCGCACCGGGCCAGTATCGCAGCGCGCGTGGAAGGCGGCCAGCCTTGCTTCGGGCGACGGTCGAGCGCGTGCGTGGGCGGCGCCGCCCGCAGCGTGGAGCCACGCGCGCCCATGCCGCGGCACTCAGTCGCTCAGTCGCTCAGTCGCTCAGGCCCGCGACCGGCGCTCGCGCCGCTCGATCTCCTCGACGAGCTTGCGCGCGCGGGCGCGCACCGAGGCGGCGTCGTCGTCGGCGGCACGGGTGAGCAGGTCGCGCGCTTCGTCGGCCAAGCGCGGGAGCTGCCAGGACAGGCGCACGAAGCCGTCCAGCCCCCAGGCGCGCAGGAACTTGGCCGGGTCGCCGGCGGCCGCGCGCAGGAAGTCTTCGAAGGCCGGTGCCGCATCGCTCGGGATCGCGAGCAGCGGCAAGCACTGGCACAGGTGTTGACGCGCCCACTTGTCGCGCAGCTCGGGCAGCACGTCGGCGAGCGTGCGCGCGAAGGCCGGCGTGGGCGCCACGCCTTCGGCCGCGAGCCACTCGAGACGCGCGCGCAACAACCAGCTCGCACCGACTTGCAGGTTCGCGTCGTGGTCGGCGCAGAGCGTGGCGAGCTTGCGCGTGAGCTTGGCGTCGCGCGGGGCGTCGTCGCACAACTCGGCGTGCAGCGCTTCGAGGCGCGCCGTGTCCTTCACACAGTCGAGCGCGGCGAGTTCGCTGCGCAGCGTGTCGGACCAGGAGGGCGTGGGCATGATGTCGGCCGCGCAGACCGCGCCTAGCCTTGCGCCGGCAGGATGCGCGCGGCGTAGTTCTCGAGCGAGGCCGCGTCGGCGCCGATGGACACACGCGGCCCGAGCCCCCCGTCGATGAAGTAGGGAAACCACATTGCGAACTGCGGCTCGTGCCCACCGAGCAGCTCGGCAGACACGATGATGCCGCCGAGACTCCAGCGCGTGCGCAAGCGCGCGAAGGATTCGCCGTCTCTGAGCAGCGAACTGGGGACGAGTTCGAACACGTGCCCCTCGCCCACCTGGATGCGGCGCAGCTGGTTCGACTCTGCGTCGAACATGAACAATTGATGCAGGCGCCCGTCGAAGGCGAGCGTGGGGAAACGCGCGCAGTAACTCGTGGACGCGATGACGCCGCGCTGACCTTCCTCGTGCACGAGCTGCGCCACCGTCGTCGCCAACTCGCCCTTCATGTGAGCGCCGGCGAGTTCCATGCGCATGTCGACCATCGAGCGCGCACAACTCGGCAAACCCGCAGCCAGGAACAACACGGCGATCGCGGTCAACTTCATGGTGAGACTCCCGATAGCTCCGAGGCGCCCGACTCGGCCGCCTGGCGTCGAAACTAGCACAGCCCGGCGGAGACCACTCAGCCCCCAGTCGGCGAGGCCGTTCAGCCGAAGTAAGATGCGGGGCCGCTCGCTCCACGACGACCGCACCCGGAACTCCGCCATGCCGCTGTTCAGCTTGACGCTCGTGCTCTCGACGCTGCTCGCGCCGCCGCTCCAAGACGCGGTGGGCGACGACACGGCGCCAGTCGGCGGAGCCACGTCGCCCGCGATGTCCGCGATGCCCGCGCCGAACGACGCGCCGTTGCGTCCCACGCTGCAAGAGATCTTCCAGCCGCCGACGCTGCTCGGTGTGCGCGCGACCAACTCGTCGCTCTCACCCAGCGGCGAGTGGATCACTTGGCGTTGGACCGACGCCGACACCGAACGCCCCGAGCGCGACCTGTGGCTCGGTCGTAGCGACGGCAGTGAAGCGCGCGTGCTGCACACGCACACCGAGCGCGCCACGGCGGAGTGGATGCCGAACGAGGATCGACTGCTCGTGAAGCGCGACGGTTGGTTGTTCGCCGTCGACCCGGCCGACAGCGCGCGCCCCGATCCGCTGCTCGAGATCGGCAACGGTCGCTTCGCAGTCACCGACGACGGCGAGTTGCTCGTGGCCAGCCTCGGCGACGACAAGCAACTCTGGGTGCTCGAACTCCCCACCGGCCGTCGCTGGCGTGTGGGCGAGGATCTCACCAACCGTTCCGCCTTCGTGAGCGTGGCGAAGAGCGCGGCCGTGGTGGCCTTGTGGGCCGACGCGCCGGACGAGCCGTCACCCTCAACGAACCAAGCGCCAACGAACGCCGCTCCGCCCGCGCCCCCCACCGATGCCCCCCCCACCGACGCGCAACCCGCCACCGCCACACCCGCCCGCAAAGACTCCGGTTCGCCGGCCCGTCCGCAACAACTCTGGGTGCTCTCGCTGCTCGGCAACGGCACGCCCAAAGCGCTCGAGATCGAACGCAGCGGCAACGTGGATCTCTCCGCCGATGGCCGCTGGGTGCTGCGCCGCAACAGTCGCTACGACTTCGGCCGCGAACTCATCATGGCCGACTACCTCAGCGAGAACGTGCGAGCGATCGACGTGCGCGACTCACTCGCCGGCGACGACGGCACGCGCGTGGAACTCAGCCTGCACTCGGTGGAATCCGGTGAGAGTTGGACGCCGCCGCTCTCGGGCATGGACCGCTGGTACCTGCGCGGCGAACACTTCGCGCCCTCAGGCGACCAAGTGCTCATCGACCTCCTGAGCAACGACTTCAAGGTGCGTCAGCTCGTGGTGCTCGACCCGACGAGTCGTCGCAGCACCGTGGTCGCGCGGGAGTACGACGCCGCCTGGATCGGCGCACCGTTCTGGTGGAGCGGCTGGCAAGACAGCGACAACGTGCTCTTCACCTCGGAGGAGAGCGGCTTCAACCACCTGTACCGCGTGAGTGCGTCGGGCGGTGACGCTGAGGCGCTCACGTCGGGCGACTTCGAGGTCCGCGACCTCTGCGAAGACGCGCTGCGCAGTCAACGCACCGCGCTCGTGACCACGCACCCCGACGACCCGGCCACGCACCGCGCACTCGTGCTCGACCTGCGCACTGGCGCGCAAACGATCCTCACACCGGACGCGAGCGTGGCGAGCAACGCCTGCCTCTCGCCGCTCGGCAACGTGGTGTCCTTCGACGGCTCGCAGCTGGGCCTGCCCGCCGAGCTCTGCACGCGCGCCTTCGAGGCCGACGGTCCGTCGCGTCTGCGCACCGCCGGCGCGATCCGCACGCTCACGCACACGCGTCCCGCCGCGCTCGACGAACTCGCGTTGCCCGCGCCCGAGATCGTCCGCTACCGCAACCCAGACGACGGCGTGCTCGTGTCCGCCTACCTCTACAAACCCGAACCCTTCGACCCCGCGAAGCAGTACCCCGCCGTGATCTTCGCGCACGGCGCCGGCTCGTTGCAGCAGGTGTTGCGCAGCATGGGTGACTACGAACCCAACATGCTGTTCCACCACCGGCTCGCGCGTCAGGGTTTCTACGTGCTCGACCCCGACTTCCGTCACAGCACCGGCTACGGGCGCGACTTCCGCGCCGGCATCTACGGGCACATGGGCGGCAAGGACCTCGACGACATCGTGGCCGGCGTCGACTACCTCAGCACGCTCGGCAACGTGGACACCGCGCGCGTGGGTTTGTACGGCGGCAGCTACGGCGGCTTCCTCACGCTCATGGCCTTGTTCACCAAGCCCGACGTGTTCGCCGCAGGCGCCGCGCTGCGCTCCGTGACCGACTGGCGTCAATACAACCACTGGTACACGAATGCGCGACTCGGTCACCCCGTGCGCAACGCCGAGAACTACGAGCGTTCCAACCCGCTCAGCTTCGTGGAAGGTCTCGAAGACCCGCTGCTGATCTTGCACGGCCTCAAAGACAACAATGTCTTCGCGCAAGACTCGATCCGCTTGATCGAAGCGCTCATCGAACTCGGCAAAGACTTCGACGCCATGCTCTACCCGAGCCAAGGCCACGGCTTCACGGATCCCGACTCTTGGATCGACGAGTACAAGCGCATCGAGCGGCTCTTCGTGCGCGAGTTGAAGCCGGGCGCGTCGCGCGACCCGGCTTTCGTGCCGCCGAAGCGTTCGAGCAACGCGGCGCGCTGAGCTCAGCCGGCGAGCACGCGCTGCTTCAGCGCTGCGCGTTGCGTGTCACTCAGGAAGGCCGCGTCGGCGGCGGCGAGTGAGAGCGCGCGCAGGTCGTCGAGCGAGAGCTGCCACTGTTGCGCGGCGAGGGCGTACTCGTGGCTGAGCGTGATGCCGCACACCGCGGGATCGTCGGTGTTGAGCGTGACGCGCTGACCGGCGTCGCGGAAGTCTGCGAAGGGGTGTTCGTCGAGCGCGGCGACGGCGGCCGTCTGCACGTTGCTCGTGGGGCAGCACTCGAGCGCGATCCCCCGCGACGCCACGTCGCTCGCCAGCGCCGCGTCCTGCCGCAGCGCCACGCCGTGACCGAGGCGTTGCGCGCTGAGCAGGTCGATGGCTTCGCGGATCGAGTCGGGGCCCGCGGCCTCGCCGGCGTGCACGGTGATCGGCAAGCCGGCGTCGCGCGCGCGGGCGAAGGCGGCGGCGTTGGGCGCGCCGGGCAGATCTTCGGGGCCGGCGAGATCGATGCCCACCACGCCGCGGTCGCGCGCGTCCAGCGCCAGGCTCACGATGGCGTCGTTCTGCGCCACGGGGATCGGACGGTAGAGGCTCAGGATCAGGCCCCAGCTCACGCCGCTTTCGCGCGCGCCCGACTCGAGACCGCGCAACACGTCGTGGAGCACATCGCTCATCGACTGCGCGTCGCTGGCTTGCAGCGCGGGGCAGAAGCGCAGCTCGCGGTGCGCGATGCCGTCGTCGGCGGCGTCGAGCAAGACTTCGTGCGCCACGCGTTCCATCAAGCCGGGCACCGAGAGCACCGGGTAGAAGGTGTCGAAGGTGACCAGGAACTCGTTGAGCGACTGGCAGCCCGCGCTCACCTGCACGTGCGGCGCGAGTTCTTCAGGCGACGCGGCCGGCGCGCTCGCAGGCAGCGGGATGCCAGCATCACGTGCGGCTTCGAAGAGCGTGTTCGTGCGCACGGCGCCGTCGAGATGACAGTGGAGCTCGACCTTGGGCAACGCACGAATCTGCTCGAGACTCGGCGCGCTGCTCATGCGCTCGTGCCCTCGGTGCTGGACGCGGGGTTCGTGTCGCCCGCGATGCCGTCGAGCGGGTCTTCGGCTTCGATGAGGTCGTCTTCGCGAACCCGAGCGACTTCGCGCGCCGTGAGGTAGGTGTTGCCGCCGAGCCCGCGCACGAGGTCGCCGCGCACCTGATCGGCCTCGCCGCTGGTGAGCTGCTCGGCTTTCACGAGACGCGCCAGCGCGCCGTCGTAGCGGCCCATGAGCCAGGCTTCGTCGTAGCCGACGTAGCGCAACACTTCGCCCACCGACTCGCCGCGCAGGCCGGCGGAGATACGCGGCTTGCCCTCGGGCGTGAAGTCGACGTGCACGACATCCGTGTCGCCGAAGAGGTTGTGCAGGTCGCCGAGCGTCTCCTGGTACGCGCCCACGAGGAAGATGCCGAGCATGTAGCTCTCGCCTTCGCGCAACGGGTGCACGGGCAGCACGCGCTGGGTTTCGCGCAGGTCGGCGAAGCGATCGATCTTGCCGTCGGAATCGCAGGTCATGTCACCGAGCACGGCGCGCTGTGCCGGTTTCTCGTTGAGCCGATGGATCGGGATCACCGGGAAGACCTGGCGGATGGCCCAGTGGTCGGGGATCGACTGGAACACCGAGAAGTTGCAGAAGTAAGTGTCGGCGAGCTTGGTGCGCAGGTCGGAGAGTTCGTCGGGCACGGGGTCCATGTGCTCGGCCACTTGCGCCACGCGCTCGGCCACGGCGAAGAACACCTGTTCGCCGAGCGCGCGCGTCGGCAAGTCGATGAGGCCCAGCTTGAAGCGCTGCAGGAGCTGTTCGCGGCACTCGACGGCGTCGTGGAAACACTCCACGGCGGCCTTCTCGCTCACGCGCTCGAGCAGCGAACGCAGCTCGGCGACGAGCTTGTCTTCTTCGGTGCCGGCGTGGGGCGGTGCGGGGGCGTCGGCTGTGAGTCGCGCGGCGCCGGTGACCTCCACGATCATCAGCGAGTGGTGCGCGACCAGGGCGCGGCCCGTCTCGGTGACGATGTCCGGCGCCGGCATGTCCGCCATGGCGCAGGCGTTGTTGATCTGCCAGACGACGTCGTTGGCGTACTCCTGTTCGCTGTAGTTGCGCGAACTGACGTAGTTCGTGTTGCTGCCGTCGTAGTCCACGGCGAGGCCGCCGCCCACGTCGAAGAGATCCAGCGGCGCGCCCAGCTTGCGCAGCTCCACGAAGAGCCGCGAGGCCTCTTGCAGCGCCGTCTTCCAAGGGCGGATGGCGGTGATCTGGCTGCCGATGTGAAAGTGCAGCAGGCGCAGACGATCGAGCAGCTCGACCGACGCGAGCCACTCCACGCACTCCACGAGCTGCGCCACCGAGAGCCCGAACTTGGCGCGGTCGCCGGCCGACCCGACCCAACGTCCGCTGCCTTGGGACGAGAGCCGCGCGCGCACACCGAGGAAGGGCGCCGCCTCGCGCCCCTCGCGCTCGATCACGCGCGCGAAGGTCTCGATCTCGGAGGGTTTCTCCACGACCACCACGACCTCGTGACCCAGACGCACCGCCAGCGCGGCCATCTCGATGTAGGCCTCATCCTTGTAGCCGTTGCAGATCACGAGGCTGGGGTGCTCGAGCAGCGCCACCATGGCGAGCAGCTCCGGCTTGCTGCCGACCTCGAGCCCCAGGCCCACGCCGCGCCCGGCGCGCAACAGCTCCTCGACCACGTGCCGCTGCTGGTTCACCTTGATCGGGTAGACCGGGCGGTGGCGGCCCTTCCAGCCGTAGTCGGCGGCAGCGTTGGCGAAGGCCGTGCTGAGGCACTTCACGCGGTGCCCGAGGATGCCGTTGAGGCGCACCAAGAGGGGGAGCGAGAGGCCTTCCTGCTTGGCCATCTCCACCACGCCGTCGAGCGCGACCTCGGGGGCGTCGGGTTCCTCCGAGCCGCCGGGGCGCGCGACCACGCTACCGCGCTCGTCGATCCGGAAGTACGGACTGCCCCAACCTGCGAGGTTGTAGAGCTCGGCACTCCGATCGGCCGACCAGGTGCTGGAAGCTTCGGTCATGGCCGTCTCGTCGCGCGGGGCCTGCCTGCTCTGGCCGGCATGTCCACGGCGCGCAGACGAGGGGAGAGATGGAGCGGGTGATCGGATTCGAACCGACGACAACAACGTTGGCAACGTTGTGCTCTACCCCTGAGCTACACCCGCTTCAGTGGGTAAGGGCACAGGAGATACCGGGAAAGGGGGGCTCGGGTCAAGGGCTTGCTGGGAGAGATCGCGTCGTGTCGGGCGCTCTCGCCTGCGCGTACGACATCTGGCGCACGTCGCTTCCCTACCCAGAAGGGTCAATCGCGCTTATCCTTCGGCAACCAGTTGTCGATTGGGAAAGTGTCGACTGGACTCCGACCTGCGGCCCAGCGCCCCTGCGGCCGACTGCCATTGGGAAAGGCGCCTCCACCTTGATCTGCACCACGGATTGGAACCGGCGCGTCCGCGCGCTGTGTCTCGCTGTCACGCTGGCGGGCTTCGGCTCGCTGTCCACCCACGCCCAGGTCACGGGCGAGGCGCTCGATCACCTGGAGATCAGCCAGCTCGCTGGCGGCTTCGGCGGCGAGCTCCTGGATGACGACGGCTTCGGCTTCTCGGTGGCGCGCATCGGCGACCTCAACGACGACGGCATCGGCGACATAGCCGCCGGCGCCTGGGGCGACGACGACGGCGGGCTCGACCGCGGCGCCGTGTGGATCCTGTTCCTGAACGAGAGCGGCGGCGTGGAGTCCCAGCAGAAGATCAGCGATCTCGAAGGCGGCTTCACCGGCGTGCTCAACGACGACGACCGCTTCGGCTACTCGCTCGCCGGCCTCGGCGATCACGACGGCGACGGCGTGGAAGACCTCGCCGTGGGCGCCATCTTCGACGACGACGGCGGCTTCGCCCACGGCGCCATCTGGATCCTGTTCCTCGACACCGACGGCACCGTGAAGTCGCATCAGAAGATCAGCGATACTGAAGGCGAGTTCGAGGGCGAGCTGCACTTCCGCGACTACCTCGGCGCCTCGCTCACCTTCCTCGGCGATCACGATGGCGACGGCGTGGGCGACATCGCCTCGGGCGCCTACCGCGACGGCGAAGGCGAGTTCGGCACCGAAGGCGGCGAGGGCGCCGTGTGGATCCTGCGCCTCAACACCAACGGCACGGTGAAGTCGCACGCCAAGATCTCCGCACAGGTCGGCGGCTTCGACGTGTTCCTCGACAACCGCGACACCTTCGGGCGCTCCATCGCGTCGATCGGTGACCTCGACGGCGACAGCGTGGGCGACCTCGTGGTCGGCGCGCCGCTCAGCCACGACGGCGAAACCGACTACTGGGGCGCCGTCTGGATCCTGTTCCTCAACGCCGACGCCACGGTGAAGGCGCACCACCGCATCTCACCGATCGACGGCGGCCTGGCCGGCGCGCTCCTCGACAACCAAGACCGCTTCGGTTTCGCCGTGAGCAACCTCGGTGACATCAATGCCGACGGCACCAACGACATCGCCGTGGGCGCCCCCCGCGACGACGACGGCAGCACCAACCCCGAAGCCAATCGCGGCGCCGTCTGGATCCTGCTGATGAACCCCGACGGCAGCGTGAAGCAAACCCAGAAGCTCAGCGACACCGCGGGTTTCTTCGACGCCCCGCTCGAGAACGACACCTTCTTCGGTCACGGCGTGGCCTCGCTGGGCGATCACGATGGCGACGGACGCATCGAGATCGTGGCGGGCGCACCCCGCTCCGACACGGGCGGGCACGATCGCGGCGCGGTTTACTACATCGACCTCGTGGCCGCACCCACGGCGCATTGGAGCAGCCTGGGCCACGGTCTCGCAGGCAACAGCCACAAGCCGCCCGTGCTCGTGGGCACCGGCGCGCTCGCCGAAAACGGGCTGATCGCGCTCACGGCCTTCCATGCCGGAAAGCTCGGCGAACAGAACGTGGTCTGGCTCCACGCCAGCCCCGAGGCCTCCTACCGCCCTTACAAGGGCGGGATCCTGGTCCCCGACGCGCTGGCGGTCGGCGCCACGGTCACACCCGGCCGCACGAATCTCAAAGCGACCTTCCTGCTGCGGACGCACTGGCCGGCCGGCCTGCCCCAAGGCTCGCAGATGTTCTATCAGGCCTGGATCGAGGACGACCTCGCGCCGCAGGGCTGGTCCGCCAGCAACGCGGTGCTCGCCACGGCGCCGTAGCGCAGAGCGTGTCGGCGCGCGCCGCGCTCGCTAGACTCCCGTCATGCTCGACTGGTTGGTCTGCCGCTTCGCTCCCACGCTCCCCGCGCTGACGGACCTCCCGCCGGGCGATCCGCCGGATCCGCTCGGGCAAGACGCGCTGCTCGAGCGCACGCGCGAAGCCCACGCCGCCGCACGGGCCGCGCCCTTCGAGCCGCACGGCGAGACCAACCCGCTGCGCGTGCTGCTCGGCATGGGTTGTCGCGATCTGGTCAACCGCGAGGCCGATCAACACCCCGACACCGCCGGCCGCTCGCGCAGCTTCGAGGAGCTCGGCCCCTGGTCGCCGGTGCAGCTGCGCGTGCAAGACGGCCCACTGCTCACGGGGCATCACTCGCTGGGCGCTCCCGGCGCGCCGGTCGTGATCGTCGAGCACGGCATGTTCGACTCGCACACGGCGGCCTACGTGGTGGAGTGGGCCGAGTGCCTGCGCCGCTGGGGCTTCCACGTGTTCGCCTTCGACTTGCGCGACCACGGCCAGCTGCTCGAGGGCGAACACACGGCCACGCTGGGCATCGCCGAGGGGCGCGACCTGTTCCGCGCCGCGCGCACGCTGGGTCGCGCCGAGGGCGTGAGCGTGGGTCTGCTCGGCTTGTCCTACGGCGGCCAGTGCGTGGTGCGCGCGGCGCACGAGGCCACGCTCGCGGGCGAGACCAAGGTGCTCGCGGGCGGCGTGGTGTCGGTGTGCGGCCCGCTCGACATCGGCGAGGCGCTCGCCACGCTCGACGACCCGCGTCGCTTACCGCGGCTGCCTGGCTTCGTCGATCGGCAGATCCTCAACGGCCTGTTCAAGGTGACGCGTCGACAGCTCGCGGCGCGCTTGCGGCAACGCGGCGTGCGCCCCGAACCGCGCGCGATCTACGCCAGCTTCGTGCGCGACGTGGTGCTCCCGAACGCGCCGTCCGGCCTGCCCGACAAGGTCGACGCCTACCTCGACGCCGCGCGCAGCACGAGCTCCGAGGTGCTCGGCGCGCTCGCCGTCCCCACCTTGCTCCTGCACAGCAGCGACGACCCCTTCGTGTCCGTGTCGCACCTGCACAGCGCGCTCGCCGCCGCCGGCGACAATCCCTGGGTGGCCGGACGCGAGCTGCCCGCCGGCGGACACGTGGGCCTCGCGCCCGTCGACCCCGAGGGCGCGCGCAACCTCATCGCCGGTTTCTTCGCGCGCTTGCGCAGCGGCTGACGGGGCGCGTGCTGGGTCCGGGGCTCGCAGTCGTGATCGCGGTCGCAGTCAGGCGCACAAGGCGAGCACAAGGCGAGCACAGGGCGCGCACAAGGCGCGCAGCGGACGCTCAGTTGTCGGCGCTGGCGCCGGCATCGGCGGGGAGTGGCTCGTCGTCGCCTTGGGGCATGGCCGTGAAGTCGAGCTGACGCGAACCGCGTCCGATCGGGCGCGCGCCTTCGATGGCGGCGTGCACGAACTGCTTGGCGATCTGGGTGGCCGTCTCGAGTGAGGCTTCCTGGGCGAGCAACGCGGTGATCGCCGAGGACAACGCGCAGCCGGTGCCGTGCACGGCGCGGCGTCGCGGCACTCGCTTCAACGAGAGGATCACGATCTCTTCCTTGGTGCCGAGGATGTCCACGGCCTCGTCGCCCGAACCGTGGCCGCCCTTGAGCAACACCTGCTTCGCGCCCAGACGCAACAGTTCCTGCAGCGCGCGCTCGCTGTCTTTGCGCACGGCGGCCACGCTCATGCCGGTGAGCTCGGCGGCTTCGTGCGCGTTGGGCGTGAGCAGCGTGGCCAGCGGCACGAGTTGACGCTTGAAGTCGGACACGTCGTCTTCCGGCAACAGGCGCATGCCGCTGCTCGACGCGAAGACCGGATCGATCACGACCGGGATCTTCTTGCCGACCAACGGGCCGAGCGCGCGCGCCACCACGCGCACATGATCGGCGCTGGGCAACATGCCGACCTTCACGCCGGCCGGACGCACGTCGCGCAGCAAGGTGTCGAGTTGCGCCTTGAGCAGTTTGGGCTCGACCTCGTGCACGTCGCGCACGCCGGTGGGGCCTTGCACGGTGAGCGCGGTGGGGATCGCCGCACCAGAAAGCCCGAAGCGCAGGAAGACTTTGAGATCGGCCTGCAGCCCGGCGCCGCCCGAGGGATCCGAACCGGCGATGGACAACGGCACTCTGGGACGACTCATGGGAACCCCGCGACGCGCAGGCTGGCGAGCGCGGCACCGAGCAGCGCGGGCTCGGGCAGCGGGTCGGTGTCGAGAGCAATGTCGACGCGACGGCCGAGCAACGCGGCGGTGCGCGCCAGGTCGAGCTCGCCGAGGCCGGGCGGCAGGCCCAGTTCACCGGCGGCGAGGTCGTCGATCGAAGCGCCTTGCACGAAGCGGCCCAGACGATCGAGCCAGTCCACCGGATCGAGGCCCAGCGCCTGGACCTGCGCCGGGCGGTGCCAGTAGCCGACCCCTTGCCCGGCGAGATCCTCGAAGAGCAGCGCGAGCGGCTCGGCGGCGGCCAGCGGGCCCGCGGCCGGGGTGAGCAGCGTGAGCTCCAGGCCCGGCTGGGAGCGCGAGAGGGCGAAGAGCTGGCGACAGGTGGCGTCGAGCTCGGCCTGGTCGGAGAGGCTCAGCACGAGACGCGTGGCGCCGGCGCTGCGGGCGAGCTGGATGCCGCGCGCGGCGGCGTCGAGCGGGACGCGCACGCCAGCGGCCGGGAGGCCCTTGAGTTCGCGCGCTTCGGCGTGCTCGTGCGCCACGAGCAGCACGCGGTCGAGGTGCAGCTCCTCGAGCAGCGCGCGCACAGCGGCCCCGTCGAGACAGCGATCAGCGAGGCAACCGGTGGCCAGCAGCACGAGGAGGCGTCGACATCCAACAAGGGAAGAGGGCGCCGGGTAAGGAGCAACGTTCCATCTGGCCGGCTTGCCCAAGGAGATTAACCATGCAGAGCCCCTTCGTCTTCAAGTTGACTTCTCTGGCCCTCGTGGGCCTTTCCCTCGGCCCGCTCGCGAGCGCTCAAGGTCAAGATGTGGAGAGCGCCAAGGACGTCCCGCGCCTGCGCGTGCAGCGCGCCCTGCTGCCGCAGGATGTCGCGAGCGCCACACCGAGCCTGGGCATGCTGCGCAGCACCGAGACCCCGCGCCTGGGCGTGATGGTCGAGCTCAGCAGCGACGGCATCCTCGTGAAGGAAGTCCAGGAGGACAGCTTGGCTGCCGCCGCAGGCGTGAAGTCCGGCGACCTGCTGCTGAGCCTGAACGGCGAGCGTCTCGCTGAGGTCGGCGACATCGGGCAAGGGCTCGCGTCGGTCGAGCCGGGCGCCGAGTTCCAGATCGGTGTCGTGCGTGAAGGCGAAGGCCTGGTGAAGTTGGACGGCAAACGTCCGGCCGTCGAGGTGAAGGAGCAGCCCAAGGCCGACGGTCACCGCGGCGCCTTCCTGGGTGTCTCGCTGAGTGACGCGGCCGACGGCGGCGGCGTGAGCGTCGGCGAGGTCTACGACAACACCGCGGCCTGGTTCGCCGGTCTCGAAGCCGGCGACGTGCTCACGAAGGTCGGCGACACCGAAGTGAACTCTGCCGCCGACGTGGCCAGCACGGTCGCCGCCCAGAAGCCCGGTCACACGATCGCGCTCAACTGGACCCGCGGCGACGCGTCCTTCGAATCGAGTGTGCGCCTCGGCCATCGCGGCACGCAGGTGCACAGCTTCGGCAACCAGAGCTTCCCCGGCTTCGTGATCCCTCGCGGCAACGCGCGCGGCGGCGCCTTCAACCTGCGCTTCCCCGGCGACGGCGAGCACGACGGCCAGATCTTTCGCTGGGAGAACGGCTCGTTCCCGCACCGCCTCGATCTCGACGAGCTGCACCAGAACCTCGACGGGCTCAAAGAGCACCTGAAGTCCTCCAAGGCACACCCCGACGCGCTGCGCTTCCACCTGAAGGGCGACGACGGCGCGCACCACAGCGACGAGCACGGCAACGTGTTCTTCGGCAAGCTGCACGAAGGCAACAGCAGCGGCCCGCACACCCTCGATGTGCAGCAAGTGCTGAAAGACGTCGGCATCAACCTCGAGGAGCTGAAGAGCGGCGCCAAGCAGCTGCAGATCAAGATCGACGGCGACAAGGTGGAAGTCATCACCGACGGCGAAGTGAAGCAGCACGAGCTCGACGCCAGCAGCGCCCTCAGCCCGTCCAGCAAGGTGCTCTACTCGTTCAGCACGACCGCCGACTTCCCCACCACGGTCAGCCGCGTGATCTCGGTGGAGACCAACGGCGCGTGCAAGGTGGAGACCGACTGTGAAGCCGAGTGCGAGGCCGACCCCGACTGCGAAGTCGAAGTCGACTGCGAAGTCGAGTGCGACGGCGAGGCCGAACTCGACGCCGCCATCGAAGAGCTCGCCGCCGAAACCAGCGACGACGACTTGCTCTGAGCCCCACTCGTTCCCGCCCCGCACCCGCGGACAGCAGCGGCGAACGAGGACGCACCCGATGTCCCAGGCGGCGCGCCGGAATCCCCGGCGTGCCGCCTGCGTTTCAACCCACCCCGTCGGCGACCTCGCAAGTCATCGGCTGAGTGCATGGGGGCCTGTTGCACCTGTTGCACCTGTTGCACCTGCTGCGCCTGTCGCGCCTGCTGCGGCTGCTGCGGCTGTTGCGGCTGTTGCGCCTGTTGCGCCTGTTGCGCCTGTTGCGCCTGCTGCGCCTGTCGCGCACGTCGCGCACGTCGCGCACGTTGCGCACGCTGCGCACGCTGCGCACGCTGCGCTTGCTGCGCTTGCTGCGCTTGTCGCGTGCGCTCGAGTTGCGTCGGCCCGCTGCGCCCCCCGGCGGCCCGCGGGCCTCGCTGGCTAACTGAGCCCGCCGACTCCCGCCGAACGGGATGTTGAATCGCCTTCGTGAAAAGCAGCTCGACAGGCGCTGAAGTTCTCCGCGAGACGGCGCAGGGCGGCACGCCGCGCGCTGCGCAACAGCGGACTCCCACCAGGCAACGCGCCATAGGCCGTGGCTCCCCCGCGCAAGGGCCAGAGCACCTCGCGATCGGCACGCGACAGCTGCAGGAACGCGCGCGTGCTCGCGCTCAACCCATCGCTCGCGTGGTGCGCCGAGGCTTGCCGCAACCCGCCCCCGAGGGGGAGCAAGCGCCGCGCCGTGAGCTGGTCGAGCACCGTGGCGGCCTCACGCGGATCACAGCGCTCTTCGAGGTGACGCTGGTAGCGCGCGTGCAAGCGCTCACGGATCGCGTGCAGTTGCTCGTGTGCGCGCCCCGCCCATTGTCGTGCGCGACGTTCGCTGCGTTCTCGCTGCATGTCGTGGTTCATGGCCGCCGGATGCCAAGCCCGGCGCCGGATCACCGACACACGGCCAACGTCAGACGCGCACATCTCCCGTGACGGCGGCGAGTTCGTCTGCGCTGCCCGCGAGCAACGGCTCGACCTCGGCGGCGAGATACTCGTCGACCTGCTCCGGCGCGCGCCCGACGAAGCGCTTGGGGTCGCAGAGCTCCACGAGGTCGCTGCGCACGGAGGCGAAGAGCGCGTCACCCTCGATGCGCGCGAGCAGGTCGTTGTCGGCGCCCTCTTCCTTGATGCGCGCGCCGGCCGCCACGCTGTGGGTGCGAATCGCCTCGTGCAACTCTTGGCGATCGCCGCCGCGCCGCACGGCTTCCATCAGGATCGTTTCCGTGGCCATGAACGGGAGCTCGGCCGCCAGGTGCTTCTCGACGACCTTCGGGTGCACGACCAACCCGCGCGACACATCGAGCACGAGTTGCAGCAGCGCGTCGGCAGCGAGGAAGCCCTGGCTGATCGCGAGACGACGGTTGGCGGAGTCGTCGAGCGTGCGTTCGAGCCATTGGGTCGACGCGGTCTCGGCCGGGTTCAGCAGCAGGCTCTGCAGGAAGCGCCCGAGCGCGCAGATCCGCTCGCTGCGCATCGGGTTGCGCTTGTACGGCATCGCCGACGAACCGATCTGACTCTTGCCGAAGGGTTCCTCGACTTCCTTGAGATGCGCGAGCAGGCGCATGTCGGTGGCGAACTTCGTCGCGCTCTGGCCGAGGCCGGCGAGCGCCGAGAGCACCTGGAAGTCGGCCTTGCGCGAGTAGGTCTGCCCGGTGACGCCGCAGCTGCGCTCGAAACCCATGCGCTCGGTGACGCGCCGGTCGAGCTCGCGCACCTTCTCGTGATCGCCGTCGAAGAGCGCGAGGTAACTGGCTTGCGTGCCGGTCGTGCCCTTGGCGCCGCGGAAGCGCAGGCCGTCGCGGAGGCGTTGCAGCTCGTGCAGATCGTCGACCAGATCTTGGATCCAGAGGCAGGCGCGCTTGCCCACGGTGGTCGGTTGCGCGGGTTGGAAGTGCGTGTAGCCGAGCGTGGGCAGCGCGCGGTGCGTGCGCGCGAACTCGGACAGCGCCGAGATCGACGCGAGCAAGGCCGGGCGCAGCAGGTCGAGCCCGTCGCGCATCTGGATCAGCTCGCTGTTGTCAGTGACGAAGCAGCTCGTGGCGCCCAGGTGCAGGATCGCGCGCGCCTCCGGGGCCTGCTCGCCGAGCGCGTGCACGTGGGCCATCACGTCGTGGCGCAACTCGCGCTCCTTGGCTTGCGCCACGCCGTAGTCGATGTCGTGCAGGTTGGCCTCGATGGCGGCGAGCTGCGCGTCGGTGATCGCCAGCCCGAGCTCTTGCTGCGTGCTCGCCAGCGCGAACCACAGCGCGCGCCAGTGGCGGTGACGCGTGGCGTCGGAGAAGTTGCGTCGCATGGCCTCGCTGGCGTAGCGCGTGGCCAGGGGCGAGATCCACATCTCGTGATCAGCAACGGTTTCAGACATGGCTTCGCGAGCTCCGCAGGGCGAGCCGACCACTGTATGAAAAGGCGCGTGGGGAGATCAGCGCGGAGACGCGTCGAGCAAGGCCCTGCGCCTGCGCACGGCGTGGTGCTGTTGCCGCGCGGCTCAGAGCGTGCTGAACGTCGCCAACGCGCCCGCCGCCGCGCAGGCCGCGAGCCACAGCGCGAGCGCTCCCAGCGACGGCCGCGGCGCGCGCAGCGCCCAGGGCAAACCGAACACGCCGAGGCAGTTCGTGAGCAAGTCGGCCAGTGATCGCGTCCGCCCGGGCACGAGCCCCTGCTGCCACTCGAGCCACGCCGAGTAGGCCAAGGCGAGCAGCGCCGCGACGAGCCACAGACGGTGACGCGTGGGGGCCAAGCGCGGCCGCAACACGAAGCCGAGCAGCAGCGCTTCGATGCCGAACAGGCCGGCATGCGCGAGATTGAACACGTAGCTCGCGCCGAAGAACTGCACGCCGCTCGCGACCTTGTCGCCGAGCAGGCCCCACCAGAGCAGCGTGCTCCAGCCAGCGAGAAGGAGCACGGCCGGCGCGCGTGGAAGGCGCAGGGCCGCGGGCAGCAGCGAGCTGGGTGCGCGCGCCAGACTCGCGATGCCGGAGCGTTGCGCCGACTCATCGTGCGACGCAGGCGGCCGCTGCGAGCCGCTCAATCCTCCACGGTGTCCAGGCGGCGCATCATCGAGACGCGCGTGCCCCCCGCCGGCAAGTGGCGCACCTTCACGAAGTCCATCAGTGAGTTCATCAGCTGGAAGCCGCGGCCGCGTTCGTCGGTGTCGGCGGCTTCCACGGGCAGGCCCAGCGGCGAGCGGTCGCTGCCTTCGTCTCGCAGCGAGAGCACGATGAAGCGCGGCGTGAAGCGCAGGCGCACGTCGACCTCACCGCAACCGGACACCGTGCCGTGCTCCATGGCGTTGTCGAGCGCCTCGGAGAAGGCCAGCACGATCGCGCGCCGTGTGGTGGGCGTGACGCCTCGATCGGCCAGGAAGGAATCCAAGCCGGTCCGCAGACCGCGCACCCGCTCGGGGTTCCCATCCAGCAGGACGGTGCGGTGCACAGACGCGAAGGTGCTCATTCGGTGGAGTCCATCTCCAGCAGCATCGAGAGGTCGAGCGCTGGCGCTGAGTGCGTGAGCGCGCCGACCGAGATGCGATCCACGCCGGTGCGCGCGATGTCACCCACGGTGCTCAGGTCGACGCCCCCCGACGCTTCGAGCTCGAAGTCCGCGCGCTTCGGATGCTTCGCGAACTCCGTGACGGCCGCGGCCCAGCGCTGCACGCCGAAGTTGTCGAGCAGGATCACGTGCGCGCCGCCGTCGGCGGCCGCGCGCGCTTCCTCCATGTTCTCGGCTTCGGCCGTGACCTTGATGCCCGGCAGCTCGGCGCGCGCTTTCGCGACCAGGCCTTGGTAGCCGAGCGCGCCGGCGAGCGCGAAGTGGTTCTCCTTGAGCAACACTTCGTCGAACAGACCCACGCGATGATTGTGACCGCCGCCGTGCAACACGGCGGCCTTCTCCAACGTGCGGAAGCCGGGCGTGGTCTTGCGCGTGTCGACGATGCGAGCGCGCGTGCCTTCCGTTTCCGCGACGAAGCGCGCGGTCATGCTGGCCACGGCCGAGAGCCGCTGCAGCACGTTGAGCGCCGTGCGTTCGGCCTCGAGCAGCGAAGCCGCTGAGCCGCGCGCCACGAGCACGACTTTGCCCGGCTCGACCGGGTCGCCGTCGGAGGCCTTCAACTCCACGACCACGCCGGGGTCGACCATCTCGAACACGCGCGCGGCCAGTGGCAGCCCCGAGAGGCGGCCCACGGCCTTGGCGCGGATCGTTGCGGTGGACGCCGGTCCGCGCCCTTGGGCTGAGACCGCGGTGGTGATGTCCCCCACGTCGCCGAGGTCTTCGTCGAGCGCGACGCGCAACAGGGCGTCCGCATGAGTGGGCCAGGTGGCCGTGGTCTTGGCTGGAGTGCTCATCTTCGGACAAACTTTATCCGAGCCCCACGCGCGCAGCGAGCGGCCGGTGGATTCAAGGTGGCTCCCACGGCTCGTCGCGCAGCAGATCCCAGCGCGCCAGCAACGCAGGGCCGACGCCCGAAACCCGCTCGGTGGCCTCGCGATCCAGCCGCCCACCCGCCGCTCGCCGCGCCGCTTCGAGCCGCCCCGCCAGCACCGGCCCGACCCCCGGCAGCAAGCGAAACTCCTCACCCGCAAGCGCTTCGAGCCTCAGCGGCACCGGCTCCGCGACCTCGGCCCAGCTCGCCGGCCGCCCGGAAAAACAGCCCGCACGCAGCACGGCCGCGAGGCCCAGAAGCAACAGCGCGCGCCCGGTAGCAGCTCGATCCATGCCCGGGAGACGGCGCCCCCTGCCGCGCGTTTCACCGACAGATCGCGAGAAAAACGGCCCCGGCGCTCGGGCCGCCACGACGCGCGGGCGGATGCCGCCCGATCATGGCCCTCTGCGGCCGTGGGCAGCCGCAACCCCGCGGACAGCTCAGGCGCGCCGCGCGATGCGGCTGAAGTAGTGCGTGAACACCGCGTTCAGTCCGGCGTTGAAGCTGGCCTCGTCGGGCACGGACTGCTCCAGCTCGCCTTCGCCGACACGCAGGTGCAGGCCGTCGTCGGCGAGGCGCAGGGCGGCCAGCGGTTGGCTGTCCACGCGGAACTCGAGGCGTCCGCCGATGTGGTTCTCGGCGACTTCACCCGAGAGCGCGCGGATCGATTGACGCGCGCGCTGGAACAGAGCCTTGCTCCCCGGGGACGCCGAACCTTCGAGCATCTCGGTGAGTTCCTCGCTCTGCTGGCCGTTGCTCGCGGCGGCGTGCGCGCCGTTCGTGGCCGACAGCACCGACGGCGTTTCCGCAGCGGACGGCTCAGCAGCCGGCGCCGCGACCACCGCCGCCGCCACAGGCGAGGCGCTGCGCGCGAAGAGCGCCAAGTCGAGCAAGGCCTCGCCATCGGGCGTGCGGATGAGTCGGTATTCGTAGGCCGACAGCTCGCGCGGGCCGAGCAGCTCGAGCAACTGCGGCGTGTCGTCGGCGAAGCGCGGCGCGAGCAAGGCGAAGCGCGCGGGACGATCGGCGTCGAGGCCGCGCTCACCGTAGAGCTTGCGCAACAACGGTCGCGCCACGCCGAGCGCGGCGCTGATCGAAGCCACGCGCGCGAGCACGGGCGCCACGTCGCGATCACAGAAGAGCACGACCACGGGTTCGCCCAGACTGTCGCAGGCGAGCAGGTCCACGTGCACACCGGCGGCCAGTTCGAGGTGGTCGTCGAGCACAGCGAGGCCGCTCTCGATGCACTCGGGGCGGGCGGCGAGCAGGCGCGAGGCTTGGTCGTGTCGACTGGCGGGATTCATGCTGCGCTCTCCGTGTTGATGCGCGCGTGGTGCTGTGTGGCGTGCGCGTCGCTCATGGTGGTGCCGTGCAGGGTGTTGTAGAACGGACGTGATGATGTCGCGGCGCGATCGTGCGCGAGCCACGTGAGGAAACGAGTCCAGTGAGCGCTCTTCATGACTGATGTCCTCGCCGAGCTGCGCACTGAGTTTCCCGTTCGTGAGTCGTGGATTTACCTGAACCACGCGGCGGTCGCGCCGCTGCCGAACTGCGTGGTGGCCGCGGTGAACGCCTTCTTGCGCGACGCGAACCGCAACGGTTCCACGGGTTTCGCGCACTGGATGAGCGTGCGTGAGCAGGTGCGCGCCGATGCGGCGCGACTGCTCGGTGCACAACCCTCCGAAGTTGCGATCACGACAAGCACGTCACAAGGTCTCCTCACTGTCGCCGAGGGCCTGGAATTCGGCCCCGGGGACGAGATCCTTGTGATTCAAGATGACTTCCCCGCGAACCTGATTCCATGGTGGCGTCAAAAACGTCGCGGGGCCGAAGTGAGAGTCGTGCCGCGCCGCGCCGACGGTCGCGTGCCCGCCAGCGACGTGCTCGCCGCCGTGACCCCCGCCACCAAACTCGTCGCCATCCCGTGGGTGCTCTACGACACCGGCTTCCGACTCGACCTGCCAAGCATCGGCGCGGGCCTCGTGGATCATCCGGCGCTCTTCTGTGTCGACGCGATCCAGGGCCTGGGCGCCTTCCCGATCGATGTCGAGGCCGCGCACATCGACTTCCTCTCCGCCGACTCTCACAAGTGGATGCTCGGCATGGAGGGCATCGGCCTGTTCTACGTGCGCGCCGCCGCGCTGGAGCGTCTCGACGCGCCGTTCACCAGCTGGCTCAGCGTGGAAGACCCTTTCACGCCCTGGGAGCCGGGCCGCCCGCTGCTCCCCGACGCACGCCGTTTCGAGTACGCCTCGCTGCCCACGATGGAGATCTTCGGGCTGGGCGCCTGCCTCGAGCTGCTGCTGCGCACCGACCCGGCGCGCATGGGCCCGCGCGTGCTCGAGCTCACGGATCAGTTGACCGCCGGCCTGCAACATCTCGGGTGGACGCTGCGCTCGCCACGCGCTGAGCCGACCGAGAACTCCGGCATCGTGCTCGCCACCCCACCCGACCGCGACGCGTCCACCTGGGTCGATCGGCTCGCCGAGCGCGGCGTGTCGGTGATCCCGCGCGCCGGCGGACTGCGCTTCTCCCCGCACGCCTGGAACACGGCCGAGGAACTCGAGCGCCTGTTCGCACTGCTGCGGGAGCTCGCCTGATGGACGGCCTGCTCTTGAGCGGCGTGCTCGGCCTGGCGGGCCTCGTGCTGTGGAGGCTTCGCGTGCGCGACGAGCTCCCCGGCACCCCGCCCGACCGCGACGGCCGCGGCCTGATCGGGCTCTTCGTGCTCGGCTTCCTCATCCTCCGGTTCAGCACGCAAGCCTTCCTGAGCAACACCGGCGTCCCCCATCTCGAGGACCTCACCGTCGTGCAGACAGTGAGCGCCTTGAGCGCGGGCAACGCCGTCACGGCGCTGGCGCTCTTGCTGCTCGTGCGTCGCCACCCCAGCGGACGCGGCGCCCTCGGCATGACCGCCCAAGCTCAGGGCTCACCCTGGCTCGCGGGGCTCTGCGCCTACCTGCTCGCCATCCCCGTCATCGCGCTGCTCACCCAGGTCAACTTCGCGCTCGCGCCGCTCTATCTCGGCGAGGCCGCCGAGCAAGAACTGGTGCAGGGCCTGCTGCGGGCGTTCATCGAGGAAGGCGCGCGCAGTTCAGCAACGGCCTGGATCGCCATGGGCATCGTGATCCCGTTCGCGGAAGAGTTGCTGTTCCGCGGCGCGCTCTACGGGGGACTGCGCTACCGGCTGGGGCCGTGGCGCGCAGCCTTCTTCTCGGGGCTGATCTTCGCGGTGATCCACCTGGACCCCGCGCACATCCTGCCGCTCACCGGGCTCGGCATCCTGTTGGCGTGGATCTACGAGCGCACGGGCAGCCTGGCCGCGCCCGCCTTGGTGCACATCCTCAACAACCTCGTCACACTCGCGGTTCAATCGACGCTCAGCCCGGAGGACCTCACGTGAGTCATCCCGCACCCGATCTCGGGCCCGTGCCGCCGCGCTTGCATCCCTTCGGCGACGCACTCGTGGCGAGCACCGCCGTGGTCATGGGCAACGTGCAGCTCGGCGCCAAGTCGTCGATCTGGTACGGCACCGTGCTGCGCGGCGACTGCGATCGCATCACGATCGGCGAAGGCACGAACGTGCAAGACCTCACGATGGTGCACGCCGACACGGGCATCCCCAACGACATCGGCGCGTGGACGACGATCGGTCACGGCGCCATGGTGCACGGCCGCCGCGTGGGCGACGGTTGCCTGATCGGCATCGGCGCGATCCTGCTCGGCGGCTGCGAGATCGGCGACGGCGCGATCATCGCCGCCGGCGCCGTGGTGAAGGAGAACGCGATCATCCCGCCGCGCTCGCTGGTCGTGGGGATCCCCGGCAAGGTCGTGCGCGAGGTCACGCCCGAGCAAGTGGCCGAGCAGATCAAGCACGCCGAGCACTATTGGGAGCTGGCTCAGGGGCACTTGCCGCGCTGAGCGGAAGCCTGCGGTGCGTTGCTCGCTCGCATGGATTCCAGGATCGACGGGGCTCTCGCGATCGAAACCATCGCCGCGGGCGGGGGTTCAAGCCAGTGGGTGAAGGGCGTCGATGAAGAGCCTCTGCGCGCGGCCGGATGCGCGCGCCGTGCGCGGCGCTCCGGCCCCGCTCGCCGCTGGTTCCAAGCCCGTCGAGATCCTCAGGCCATGAGAAGTCCCAAGTCGAAGCGCGCGGCGGACACGACGTCCGCACGCAACACGAGCCCGCGCAACACGAGCCCGCGCGACGCGCTGCCCGCGTCCCCCAACGGATCGGCCGATGGCGAAGCCGGCGCCCCGCCCAAGAACGACCGCGCCCCCGGCGCCTGGGACTACAGCGCCAACGAGGACTTCAAAGCCCCCGAGTCGTGGCGCCTGTTCCGCATCATGGGTGAGTTCGTCGACGCGACAGAGCAACTCGAGCGCGTGCGCCCCGCCGTGTCGGTGTACGGCTCGGCGCGCACCAAGAAGAGCCACCCCAACTACAAGCTCGCGCGCAAACTCGCCAAGCAACTCGGCGAGACCGGCTTCAACGTGATCACCGGCGGCGGCCCCGGGATCATGGAAGCCGCCAACCGCGGCGCGCAGGAGAGCCCGGCCCGCTCCATCGGCCTCAACATCGACCTGCCCAACGAGCAAGGCGGCAACCCTTACCAAGACATCGCTCTGCAGTTCCGCTACTTCTTCGTGCGCAAGGTGATGTTCGTGAAGTACAGCTGCGGCTTCTGTGTGTTCCCCGGCGGCTTCGGCACGTTCGACGAACTCTTCGAAGCGCTCACGCTGGTGCAGACCGGCAAGATCGCCAGCTTCCCCATCGTGCTGATGGGCAAGGACTACTGGCGTCCCCTCTTGCGGCTGCTGAAGAGTAAGCTCGCGAAGGAGGGCATGATCTCACCCGGAGATCTCGACCTCCTGCATCTCACCGATGATGTCGACGACGCCGTGCGACACATCGCCGACGCCTGGGAGCGCAAGAGCTTCCGTCGCAACGACTCACTCGAGACACGCTGAGAGGAACGATGCGCTCAACCACTTCACGACAGGCAGCACGGGCCCCGCGCCACGCGACACCCGGCGGGCGTCGGTCAGCAGCAGCCCGGCTCTCAGGTCTTGATGTGTGCGCGCTTGCGCTTGCGCGCCTTCGCGTTCGAGGGACGGGCGCCGTGGTTGGCCTTTTTGACTTTGCGATGCGGCTTGGCCATGGGGGCCTCCGTGAGCGAGCGACTTGGGGGACGCGGTGCAAACCGTCCTATCCTAGAGACCGGCGCGCCGCTGCCAAGCCCCCTACCGCACGACTTGCTCCGAGCCTTCCCCTGCGCGCCCCCCGACGGACCCCGCTGGCGGCTCTCGCGGCCCTGCTCACGCTGGCCACGCTGGCCGCTCCGATCCGCGCGCAGGAAGCGCAGCAACCCAGCGCCGAGCCTGCTCGAGAGGCCCAGGATCCAGCCCGCACACCCGCCCAGAAGCCGCCTCGCCAGGGTGGCAAGCCCGCTCGCCAAGCTGCCCGGCAGGCCGCCGCCGAAGCGGCCCGGAAGGCCGAGAAGGCCGCCGAGACCCCCGCCTTGGGCAGCCGCTGGGTGGCGCCGCCCAGCGTGGCCGAGTTCTACGCCATGCTGCCCGCGGTGCTCCAACACGAGCTCGACGTCCAGCGCTTCGAGATGGCTGCGCTCGGCCAGGAGGACATCGACGACCTGCGCAGTCACCGCCTGCGTCGCCGGAAGCGCATCGACGAAGACGCGGCCCACTTCCGCAGCCGAGCCTCGCTCTTCTCGCTGCGCCCCCGGGCGCTGCCCACCCAGATCGACATCAGCTCGGCCGCCGCCGAGGGCCGCGCCTTCAGCGCCCTGGAGCTCACGCTGCTCAGCTCGATCGACACGGTGTACATCGAGATCACGCGCCCGCGTCAGCTCGAACTGATCGAGGAACACAACACGACCTTCCTCACCGAGATCAACTGGGCGCGACGCGACCTCGCCGTGAACCTGCGCGACACGTTGATGGAGAAGCTCACGCGCTTCGAGCCGGTGCTGCACACGACCTGGGAAATCCTCAAAGGAGAGGTCGACGAGCCCGCTCTGCAAGACCTGCTCGACGCCCTCATCGAGCTCGCCCCCGGAGCTGACATCGGCCTGGGTAACCTGAGCGAACTCGTGCTCACCGACGACGTCGTGCGCGAACAGGTCATCGAAGAGATGCGCGAAGAGCTCGACAAACTCGACCACCGCTTCGTGCCGCTCGAACCCGAAGGCGAGCTGCGCGAACGCATGACCAACGCGCAGACCACGCTGCTCAAGCGTTCGGATCTCGTACACGTGCTGGTCGAGGACGGCGAACTCAGCCAAGAGTCCGTGGCCCTCGAGGCCAAGCTCGTCGACAAGGGCGTGAACGCGATCGACCCGGTGGAGCGCGCACAACTGTTGCAGCGTCGCAGCGAGATCAGTGTGCGTCGCAAACAACTGCAAGCGCAGTGGCGCAACACGCCGCCCGCGCAGCCCTACGCCGACGAGTTCATGGATGCGCAAGACGCGCTGCTGCGGCGTCGCCTGGCCACACTCGGCACGCGCGGCGCGCTCTTCGCGCAACGCTACATCGCGCTCGGTGACGAACGCGCTGAGCTCGACCCCGAAGTGCCGTCGGCCACCTGGGAGTTCCTCATGGCCCAGGCCGCGCTCAGCGAAGACGCCGTGGCCGCCGTGCCGCCGCCCGACCCGCGCGCCGGCCTCGACCTGACCCCCAAGGTACTGCTGGATCCCGCCACGCGCTCCAAGCAGCAGCAGCTGATCAACCTGCTCAAGAAGGCCACGGCGAGCAAGGCGAAGTCGAAGGCCGCGTCTCCCTTCGACGAACTGGGACCGCTGCCGAAGCCGCGCAAGACCAAGGGCAAGAAGCCCTGAACGCACGCAGCGCGCGCCGGGTCACCCCGACGCGCGCCTGCGCGCCCGCGTGAGATCGCCGCCGACCGCGGCTTGCTGTCAGCTCTCCGCGGCGGCGAGTTCCTCTTCCGAGAGCGCCTGATAGGTGTCGAAAGTCTCGGTCGGGATGTAGTCGTTGAGGTAGGAGTAGTCGCTCGCACCCTTGATCAGGTTGCGCGCCACGACCATCCGCTGGATCTGGTTCGTGCCCTCGTAGATCTGCGTGATCTTGGCGTCGCGCATGTACTTCTCGATCGGGTAGTCCTTCATGAACCCGTAGCCGCCGAAGATCTGCACCGCGTCGGTCGTGACTTCCATCGCGACATCGGTGGCGAAGCTCTTGCACATGGCGGCCAAGCGGTTCACCGAGGCCTTGTCGCCCACGTCGCTGGCGGTGGCGGCGCGCAGCACGAGCCCGCGCGCGGCTTCGACCTTGCTGCCCATCTTGCCGAGCATGTCTTGGATCACGCCCATGCTCGCGAGGTTCTGTCCGAACTGTTGGCGACGCAGCGCGTAGGTGACGGCGTACTCGAGCGCGCCTTGCGCCAAGCCGAGGCCCTGCGCGGCGACACCCGGGCGCGCGAGATCGAGCGTGCCCATGGCGTGCTTGAAGCCCATGCCGGGACGTCCGCCGAGCAAGTTGCTGGCCGGCACGCGCACGTTGTCGAAGTGCGTCTCGACCACGGGCACCGCGCGGATGCCCATCTTGTCTTCGACCTTCTTGACCGTGAAGCCGGGTGTGCCCTTCTCGACCACGAGGCCGGAGATGCGTCGGCTCTTACTGTTCGGGTCGGTCACGGCGAAGACCGTGTGCAGGCTGGCGATGCCGCCGTTGGTCGTCCACTTCTTCTCACCGTTGATCACGTACTCGTCGCCCTCGAGACGCGCTTGGCAACGCATCCCGCCGGCGTCGCTGCCCGCGAACTTCTCGGAGAGACAGAAGGCGATCATCTTCTCGCCGCTCGCGACCTGCGGGAGCCAGAGCTTCTTCTGGTCTTCGGTGCCGCCCACGATGATCGGGAAGGAGCCCAGCGCGTTGACCGCGTAGGCCACGCCGGTGCCGCCGCAAGCGCGCGAGAGCTCTTCGATCACGAGGCAGAGCGCCACGATGCCGGCGCCGTGCCCGCCGTACTCCTTGGGGATCCACACGCCGAGCAGGCCGTTCTCGATGTAGGCCTGGCGCACCTCGTCGGGGTACTCCTGGACATCGTCGAAATGCTTGGCGATGGGCCGCACGACCTCTTCGGCGACCTTGTGAGCCACTTCTTTCCAATGAAGGGCTTCTTCGCTGATGACGATCTGGCTCAAGGGGGCGCTCCTAGTGACAATGGGGGGCTTGTCCGGTGGCCGCCGCTCGGGGTCGCGGGGCACAGCTCCCCCAGCATACCGACGCCTGCGTCGACCTCGCCATGCACACCATCTACCGCGCCCTCGTCACCGCCGTGCTCCTGGTTTGGGGGTACGTGATCGCGACCGGGCTCTCCGCCGGTGAGAGCCCCGAAGCGCTCGAGACGCACCTCACCACCGGCCTCGTCGGCGCGCTCTTCGGCGCCTTGGTGCAGTCGCTGCCCTTCGCCTACTTCCTGGGCACCGGTTTCTGGGTGAAGGCCTTCGTGCGCGCCAGCGGCGCCGATGCCGACTGGGAAACGCGCCAGAAGGGCTGGATGAAGAGCCGCGGCTACCTGCTGCTCTACGTGCCGCCCGTGATCACGCTCGCCACCGCGATCACCGGAGGCATGGCGGAGACCGGTCGCGTGCCGGTCGGTCTGCACGCGAGTCTCGTGCTCGGCGCCTTCGTGGTGCAACTCGCCGCGCTCTTCGTCGTGCCACAGATGATGGTGCGCAACTCCGCACTGATGGACGAGCTGGCCGAGACCCACAGCCTGCCCAAGCCCGACACGCCCGAGCTCGACGAGTACATCGAGCGCGAGGAAGCCAACGCGCTGCCGCCGCTCTTCCAGTTGTCGCGCGTGCTGATGTTCTTCGGGATCCAGCCGCTGCTGATCTGGCTCTACCTGCGCTTCGGCACCGAGGGCCTGCAAGGCGCGCCCTACCTTCCGTTCGCGCTGTTCGGTTGCGCGCTGTTCGCGCTGGGCTTCGGGCTCAACGCGCGTCACGATCCTGAGCAACCCGCCACGCAGGCCAAGGCCATCACGCGTGCGATGATCGCCGCCGGCATCGGGCTGGTGTTGTTCGTCGCGCTGCCGCACTACCTTTCCGACTTCCTCGAGGACTTCATGTCATGAGCATCTCCGCCCGCAAAACCGTGGTGTGCCTGGTTTGGATCGCCGTGGGTGTGATGCTCATCTGGCGCGGCTTGCCGTACGCCGGCCTGCGTGAGGCCGACGGCCTCGACGCCGTGCTCACCGGCAACAACAGTTGGATCGCGCTGGCGCTCGGCGTGATCGTGGGCATCGGCAAGGGCCTGACGGCGCTCAAGAAGGGCGCCCGTCGCGCCGTGACTCACATCGAGGCGAGTGAGACGGCTCCGTTCTACAGCGTGTTCAGCCCGGTGATGATCGTGCTCGTGCTCGCGATGGTCGGGCTGGGCCTGCTGCTGCGTCTCGCCCCCTACGACGCGGACATCAAGGCCTGGGTGATCGGCATCCTGTACCCGGGCATCGGTGTCGCGCTGATCTTGGGCGGGTTGTTCGTGCGGACGGCGGAGCCGTTGCCGCCGAAGGGCTGAGGCCGCCGCGGTTCGGTCGAGCGCCCTGAGCCGCGCGGATCGAGCTGAGTGGAAAGGCGTCGTCGCAGCGCCGTGATTCCTGCGGGACACTCCCGCGTGCCTCCCGATGGCTTGGGCATCGACCAGATGTCCTCCCGGGAGCTCCGCCATGTCGCGCGCCATCGCTCGCAGCCTTTCGCCTGACTTCGCCGTGCTGCTCTTCGGCGCGCTGCTCACCGCACCGCTCAGCGCCCAAGCCGTGCTCGAGACCTGGACAGGCCCCGGCGCCGACGATGCCTACGGCGACGCGCTCGACAACGCCGGCGATGTCGACGGCGACGGCGTCGACGACCTCATCGTCGGCAGCCCCTCAGCGAACGGAGGCGCCGGTCGCGTGGAGGTCGCGTCCGGGCGCACGGGCAACGTGCTGATCACCTTCTTAGGCGCCGGCAGCGACGCGCTCGGCACGGCCGTGGCCGGCGTGGGCGACATGAACGGCGACGGCCTCTCCGAGATCGCGTTCAGCGCGCCGGGCCGATCGCTCTTCATCGACGGCCAAGTGAAGTACGACCCCGTCACCATCTGGAACTTCGCGAACCGCGGCAGCGGCTACTACACCTACTGGTCGCTTGTGAACGAAGACGCCGGCATGTCGCTCTCCGGCAAAGGCGATGGCGATGGCGACGGCCGCGCCGACTTGCTCATCGGCATCCCCTTCTTCGACGCGCCCGGCCTCGCCGATGCAGGCCGCGTGTTGCGCATCCGTCACACGCCGTTCACGACGCAGATCCTCGAGGTCGCGCGCGGCACGCAAGCCGGTGAACGCCTGGGACACGCGGTCGCTTGGGTCGGCGAAGTCGTGGGCGGCAGCAGCACCGACTACCTCGCCGTGAGCGCGCCCTACCGCGATCAAGGCGGCGCGCAGAACTCCGGGCACGTCTACGTGATGGACGGCTTCGGCAACCCGCTCTGGAACAAGGCCGGCCCCGCGCAGACCGGCGCGGCCTTCGGCTGGTCGTTGTCCGGCGGCGTCGACATCAGCGGCAATGGCTCGCCCGACGTGGTCGTGGGCTCACCCTGGTACGACGCGACCGCCGAGATCAATCACGGGCGCGTGGTCGTCTACCGCGGGCACAGCGGCGCCTTCTACGCCAGCCGCGTAGGCGACGACTCCGGCGACCTCATGGGTTGGGACGTGCAGGGCGTGATCGTGGACGGCGACCCGCACGTGTTCGCCGGCGCCCCCGGCGATGGCGAGACGGGCGGCTTCACGCTGCTCGACCGCGGCGTGCTGCATCGACTCACCGGCTTCGGCCTGGCGACCACGTGGACGGCGCTGGGCGGCGCGTCCTGGGGTTACTTCGGTCGCACGATCGCCGTGCTCGCCGACATGAACAACGACGGCTCGCAAGAGTTCGCCGTCGGTCAGCCCTACACGAACTTCTTCCAGTCGAACGCGCCCGGCATCGTGCGGCTCTACGACGGCCAGACGCACCTCGCCAGCTGGAACAACTACGGCGACGGCCTCGCCGGCACGCTGGGTGTGCCGCAACTGGAACTCACCTACGACCCGCAGCTGCAGTCGAACAGCTTGCTGATCATCGAGAACAGTCGCGGCGTTCCCACGCTGGGCCTGATCGTGATCGGCTTCGCGACCGCCGCGTTGCCTTTCAAGATGGGCACGCTGCACGTGCTCCCGCAAACCACGCGCAACCTCGCGAGCATCCCCGTGCCGAGCCTCGACCTGAGCGTGAGCACGCCCGATGACCACACGATCTCGGGGCTCACGGTCTACCTGCAAGTGGCCGAGCTCGACCCGGGTTCACCGAGCGGCGTGTCGCTGTCGCAAGGCTTGCAGGTGAACTACGGCGTGTGAAGTCGACGCGCGATCGCGCGGCCGCCGCCAACCGGCGCGATCGCGCGAGGTCGGCGGCCAGCCCTCGGGAAATCTCGCAGCGCAGCGGGACGCCGTCGGCTCACTCCCGATTCACTTCGGTACCTCACGAATCGGAGTCCCGCTGATGACCACCTCCCGCCCGCTTCTCACCGCCACGCTGCTCGCCGGCGCCACCTGCCTCGGCAGCGCACCGCTCAGCGCGCAACACGTGATCGAAACTCGCGAAGGCTACATGGCCGACGACACCTTCGGCGACGTGATCGCCAACGCAGGCGACATCGATGCTGATGGTGTCGACGACCTGATCATCGGGAGCCCGACCCACCAAGTGGACCGCGGCCGCGTCGAGCTGATCTCGGGGCGCACGGGCGGCTCCCTGATCAGCTTCGTGGGCGCACCGGGGGATCGCATGGGCAGGGCTGTCGCCGGGCTCGGCGATGTGAATGGCGACGGCCACTCCGAGTTCGCCTACAGCTCGCCGGGCTCCTCGCTCGTCAGCGGCTTCGTCTTCTACGACCGCGTCACCGTGTACGACTACGGCAACGACACGGTGCTGCACACGCGCTGGTTCCTGAGCAACGACGGCAACGGTGCCTCGCTCTCGGGCGGCGGCGACAGCGATGGCGACGGCCTCCCCGAGCTGCTCATCGGCGCACCCGGCTACGACGCTCCGGGCCTGGGCAACGCCGGTCGCGTGTGGCGCCTGCGCGTGACGGCCACGGCCTCGTCGCTGCAAGCGGTGGCGACGGGCACGCAAACCGGCGAAGGCATGGGACACGCCGTCGCCTGGATCGGCGACACGCATGGCGACGGCATCGATCGCTTCGCAACCAGCTCGCCCTACCGCGATGAGTTCGGCGACGTCGACGTGGGCCGCGTCTACCTCTTCGACGGGCTCGGCAACGCCGAGTGGGACTTCAGCGGGCCCACGCAAGACAACGGCCGCTTCGGCTGGTCACTCGCAGGCGGCGGCGACTTCTCGGGCGACGGCCTGCCCGACGTGATCATCGGCTCGCCCTACTACACTGGCGGCGGCCTCGACGACCGCGGTCGCGTCGGCGTGAACCGCGGCTTCAACGCCGACATCCTCGCTTTTCGCTACGGGGACAGCGCGAACGACCTTCTAGGTTGGGACGTGGAGCCCGTGGTCTTCGACGGCGCCACGCACGTGCTGGCCGGCGCCCCCGGCGACGGCGAGACCGGCGGCATCAGCTTCAACGACCCCGGCGAAGTGCATCGCCTCAGCATGCCGTCGCTCGCCACCACGTGGTCGGACACGGGCGACGCGTCCTGGGGACATCTCGGTCGCGCCGTCGCCGCGCTCGGCGACATGAACGGCGACGGCTCCGAAGAGTGGGCCGTCGGGCAACCCTTCCCGATCGACGCGCAGACGAACACGGACGGCAACGTGTACATCTACGGCGGCGCCACGCACGTGGCCGCGGCGAGTCACTTCGGCGCTGGGCTCGCCGGCACGCTGGGCATCCCGTCGATCGATGCGCTCGGTACGCCCAAGATCCCGTCGAACAGCTTGGTGCGCATCGAGAACAGCTTGGGACTCTCCACGCCGGCGCTCTTGTTCCTCGGCTTCAGCACCGCGGCGATCCCCTTCAAGGGCGGCACGGTGCACGTGAACCCGTTCAAGATCCAAAGCTTCCTGATGCCCGCACCGCGCATCGACTTCCTGGTTGCGCTGCAAGACGACCACACGCTGCACGGGCTCACGGCCTACGTGCAAGCCGCCATGGCCGACCCGGCCGCACCGCTGGGCGTGGCACTCACGCGCGGGCTGCGTCTCGACCTTGGCGAATGACGATTCATGCGGGGCCGCGGAGTGCACGTCGCGCGCAACTCGTGCGCGCGGCGTGCGCCTTTCGCGGCGCGGGAGCTCGCGCGGCGTCGGCTGAGAGGTGAACGCAACGCGTGGCGCACCACGCGCAACACGTGCTACGGCGCGACGGCGCGCAACGCGTTGCTCGCAGCGAAACCGAAGTCTGCGCCCGGGTCCACGACCCACGTTTGGAGCACGAGCTCGAAGCCGGCGGGGACGCCCGTCGGCCAGCGCCCGTGCAGCGCGGCCTCGCCATCGGCATCCACGCGCAGCGCCACGACCTGCGACGGGACCGGCACGAGCACGCCGCCCTTGAAGGCCGCGCCGAGTTCGTCGGCACCGAGCACGAGCGAGGCGAAGGACTCCGGGAGCGCGCCGGTGAGCAGCACGTCGAGCCGCGTGTCGGGCTGCAGCGGGCCGAGGCCCACCAAGCTCGGCGCGCCGTTCGTGCCGGCGAGCGCGTGCTCGCGATCGGTCCACGGCGACACGAGCGAGAGCGGGAGGGAGTAGGCCGCGCCGGCGCCCTCACCGAGCGTGTCGTCACCCGAAGCGCCCAGCAGCACCTGCTCGCCGTCGAAGTCGAGCGCGATCCCGAGGCGGTCGCCGAGCAAGCCCCCGGCCGTGAAGAACTTGGCCTGACGTGACCAGTCGCCCTGCGCCGTGCGCTCGAAGAAGTAGCCGGCGCCCGAGTTGTGAGCCGCGTCGTCGCGGAAGAACGCCCCTACGACCACGCGGTCGCCGCGCAGACTCACGGCGTGGCCGAAGCGATCGTCGGACGCACCATCGTTGGGCAGCAACTCCGCGACCTGCGTCCACGTGCCGGCGTCGCGCTCGAAGACCAGCGCCGAGCCGCTGTCGACCACCCCCGAGCCGTTTCCGGGCGCACCCACCACGAGCCGGTCGCCATCCAAGCTCAGCGCGCGACCGAGGTTGTCGGCTTGCATCGGCTGCGCGGCGCGCAACTCCGCCTGCTGCACCCAGTTCCCCGGCAGCGCACCAGGGACGAACACGTAGGCCGCGCCGTGGTTCGTGTTGAGGGCGCTGTGATCGTGACCCTTGGCGCCGATCACCAGCGTGTTCCCGCTCAGCGCCACGGCTTCCCCGAACTGGTCGGAGGCGCGCGCATCGGAGGCCGTGAGCCGCACACCCAGCGGCCAGCTGCCGCCGACTTCAGGGAAGACGTAGGCCGCGCCCGCGATGAGTTGGCCGTTCACATTGGCCCAGCGCGCGCCGACCAACAACAGCTCGTCGTCCGCGGCGATCGAGCAACCGAACTGATTCGAGCTGAGCTCGTGGGTGGCGCGCAGCTTCACGAGCTGCTGCCACGCGCCGTTGTCGTCGCGCCCGAACACGTACACGCTGCCGGCCTGCTGACCTTGCGGAAAGAAGGTCTCGGAGTCGTCGGAGGGTGCGCCCACGAAAGCGCGATCGCCGTCGAGCTCCACCGCCCAACCGAAGAGGTCGCCAGGCGAGCCGCCCACCGGGACCAGCTCTACGGGCGTCGACCAGCCGCCTTGCGCATCGCGCGTGAACACGAAGGCCGCGCCGGCATCGGGGCCGCTGTCGTTCGCGAAGCGTGCGCCCACGAGTGCGGTGTCAGCCTCGATCGACACGGCCAGGCCGAAGTTCGGACCGAAGTCTGCGCTGGGCGGCAGCAAGGCTTCGAAACCCTGTGCGCTGAGCGCTGGTGACGCGGCCAGGAGCCAGCCGAGGAGCGCCACGCAGCGACGCAGAGCCGGGGAGTGCCGCGCGCGCCCCGACAGCGCGACACGCTGAGTGGATGTCTTGCGAGGACGGTCGATGTCTGCGGTCATGGCGGACCTCCCGAGAGTGGACACGATGGACGCGCATGATAGGTGCTGCCGGGAAACGCGTCGGGGTGCGGCGCGGGCACTGCCCAGGGCCCCCCCTGCTAGACTCCGCCGCATGGCCCGCGTCCCCGGCACTGAAACCGCCTCGAACAAGGCCGGCTGGCAGCCGGGCGACGGCGTGCGTTGCCGTCGCAGCCGGGCCAACGGCGAGCTCGGCCTCGCCGACACCCAGGGCTTCCTCGTGGAAGTGCGACCTGGACACGTGCGCGTGGTCGTCGATCTCAGCGGGCGCAGCGTGTGGCTCGAGAGCGTGGCCGTGCTGGCTCAGGGCGAACTCAGCGACGCGGGCCTGGAGCGCCTCGCCAGCGTGTTCCGGGCGCTGCGTGGCCGCCGCCTGGAGGTCGAGGAGGGCGGCCACTGGGCGATCTTCTCCGAGAGCTTCCCGTCCGACGCCGTCGACGAGGTGCGCAACACACTAGGTGACCAACTTGTCGCCTATGAACTGGCCTGCCACGGCGTGCACGAACTCGTGAGCCGACTCCAGCTGCGCGCCCCGGACAGCCGACCTGGGTAGACCGCTTCGGCTCCGGCGCCTATCATTGATGTTTCGGTCCCGAGCCGAGAAACTTTGGGCCAGCACACCCCCCAGCATCCAACCCCAGCGAAAGACAGCGATCTCATGGCCGACGCCAACGACAAGTACGCGGACAACGTCGACGGACCCTTCTACGTCGACACGCAGTGCATCCTCTGCCACCTGTGCTCCGACATCGCGCCGGCCTTCTTCAAGGAAAGCCCGGACGGCGACCACGACTTCGTGCACACCCAGCCGAGCACCGATGAAGACATCGCGCTCTGCATCGAAGCCATGGAACAGTGCCCGGTGGAAGCCATCGGCGCCGACGGCTGAAGCGCTGCACGGCTCACCGTTGAGTCGGTGAGCACAACTTGCGTCGCGCCTTCCCGCGGCAACGCACCACGCGCGTGACCGGATTCGCTCCGGTTGCGCGCGTTTGTTTTTAGTCGCGCACGCCCGAGTCTTTGAGCACGCGCAGGATCGGTTCGTAGCGACCGAAGGGCGGGAAGATGTAGGCGCCCTTGATGCGCTCGGCGTGATCCGCAGCGGCGGCCAAGCTCTCGGTGGCCACGCGGATGCCGACCTCGCGTTGATCTTCCTTGGTGCGTGCGCTGCGCAGGCGCTCGAGGATCTCGTCGGGCACTTCCATGCCAGGCACTTCACGCGTGAGGAACTCGGCGTTCTTCAGCGAGGCCAGCGGCAGGATCCCCACGAAGAACGGGATGCGCGGGTGGTCGGCGCTCAGTTCGAGGAAGCGTTCGAGGCGCTTGATGTCGTAGACCGGTTGGCTGAACACGAACTCGGCGCCGGCTTCGATCTTGCGACGGAAGCGGTCGACCTCGAGATCGATGTCCACGGCGCCGGGGTTGCAACCCACACCGATCACGAAGTCGGTGTGCTCGCCGTTACCGAGCGGCTTGCCTGACAAGTCGACGCCTTCGTTGAGCATGCGCGCGAAGGTCACGAGGCCGATGGCGTCCACGTCGAACACAGCGGTGGCGTCGGGGAAGTTGCCCATCTTGGGCGGGTCGCCCGTGATCAACATCAGGTTGCGCTGACCGAGGCTGTGCGCGCCGATCAGGTCCATCTGCATGGCCATCACGTTCCGGTCGCGGCAGCAGTAGTGGACGATCGTCTCCATGCCGACTTCGCGGCGCACGTGCTGCGCGAGACTGGCCGGGTTGGTGCGCGCGATGGCGCGCGGGCCGTCGGCCATGTTCACGGCGTCGACACCGTTGTCGTAGAGGAAGCGCGCCTTCTCCACGCGTGGCATGGGGTCGAGCCCGTTGGGCGGGTCGAGCTCCACGCTCACTTGGAACTTGGTGCCGAGCCCCGCGCCCCACGCCGAACGTTCCGCGATGGGCTTGGGCTGCACGACGGGTTCAGCGGCCGCGTTCTCGTCGCCGACCTCGATGCGCGCCTTGCGCGGCTGGATCGACGCCAGGAACGAGCGCACTTCCTTGATCTGTTGCGGCGTGACGCCACAGCAACCGCCGATGATGCGCGCGCCCTTCTGCACGAAGCGACGGCTGTACTCCGCCATGTACTCCGGCGAAGACAAGTACACCTGGCGACCTTCGATGAGCGCGGGCCCGCCCACGTTCGGCATCGCCGCGATCGGCACGTTGCCCGAAGCCTTGTGCAAGGTCTCCACCACTTCGAGCGTGGTGTGCGGGCCGTCGCCACAGTTGGCGCCGACCGCGTCGGCACCGGCGGCCACGGCCATGGCGGCCACGTCTTGCGGCTGCACCAGGAACTCGTGACTGTTCATCACGAAGCCGCGATGGAACGAGAAGCTCGCCACCACGGGCAGGTCGGCGGCGCGCTTGCAGGCCGCGATGGCCTGACGCAGGTCGTGCACGCTCGTGAAGGTGTCGAGGAACACGAGGTCGGCGCCTTCTTCGGCGAGAATCCGCGCGACCTCTTCGTAGGCGGCGGCCTGCTCGGAGTCGCTCAACCCGGCGGCCTTGGCGGCGGGGCCGAGCGGGCCCACGCTGCCGGCCACGAACACGGTGTCGGGCACGGTTTCGCGCGCCAGGCGCACGCCCCCGCGCAGGATGTCTTCGAGGCGTTCTTCGAGGCCGTGTCCGGCGAGCTTGGGGCGGTTCGCGCCGTAGGTGTTGGCCTCGATGAGCTCGCTGCCGGCCTTCAGGAAGTCGCCGTGGATCGCCTGCACCAGCTGCGGGCTCGACACGTTCAGCTCGTCGTAGCAGCGGTTGATGAAGATGCCGCGGCCGTAGATCTCGGAGCCCATGCCGCCGTCGCCGAGGATCACTCGCTCGGCGAGTACTTCCAGGAAGGACGGTCGGGAAGCCATGGCAGCTGTTTCGGGATTCGTCCGAACTGAAGGGGCGAGTGAAGCGGGTCAGGGTAGCGGTGTGGCCGGAGACGGACAACCCAGGCTGATCTCTCGTCGGCAGGCGCGGGCGGCCGACTGTGCGGCTTCCGGCCACGAATCGTCGAGCTCCCGAGACGAATCGTGGCGCGCGAGCAGGCGCGGCGAGCGGCGCGCGCGTCGACCCGCTACGATGGGCGGTCGGCGAGCCCCCGCGTGGCGCGCCCGCCCCGGACCCCCACCCGGAACTCAGAGCTTCCATGAGCAACGAAGAGAATCCCCTGCGCCAGCCCGTGATGGATGCGCTGGCCACGGTCTACGACCCCGAGGTCCCCGTCGACATCGTGAACTTCGGCCTGATCTACGGCCTGGAGATCGAGGACGACGCCACGGTGAAGATCACCATGAGCCTCACCTCGCCGAGCTGCCCGTCGGCGAAAGAGATCCCCAGTGAGTGCGAGCGCAAAGTCGGCGCCATCGACGGCGTGAAGGATGTCGAAGTGCACATCGTGTGGGATCCGCCGTGGGGCCCCGAGATGATCTCCCCCGAAGGCCGCCAGAAGCTCGGGATGGACTGAACGACAGCGAGCAGCGCTGACCGAGAAGGCCGACTTCGCCGAGGTGCACTGCCGTGACCGCGCTGCTGCTGAAGCTCTGGAGCCAGGTGCGGTCGAGCTTCTGGTTCTACCCGTCGCTCATGGCCTTGCTGGCGGTGGTGCTCGCCTTCGCCACCATCGCGCTCGACGAGCGCGTCACCGACAAGTGGCTCAGTTCGCAAGACTGGGTCTACACCGGCGGTGCCGCCGGCGCGACGGCCGTGCTGCAGACCATCGCCGGTTCGATGATCACGATCGCCGGCGTGGTGTTCTCGCTCACGCTGGTCGCCTTGTCGTTGGCGTCGTCGCAGTTCGGGCCGCGCCTGCTCAGCAACTTCATGAGCGACGTCTCCACGCAGGTGGTGCTCGGCACCTTCGTGGCCACGTTCCTCTACTGCCTGCTCATCCTGCGCACCCTGCGTCACGACACCGACGAGCTGTTCGTGCCGCACCTCTCGATCACCCTGGGCGTGGTCTTCGCGCTCTGCAGCTTGTGGGTGCTGATCTACTTCATCCATCACGTGTCGGTCTCGATCCAGGCCGACGAGATCATCGCGCGCGTGAGCCGCGAGCTCGATCAGGGCACCGAGCGACTGTTCCCCGAGCGCGTCGGTGAGGCCGAGCAGCGGCGCGCGGACCATCGCGATGTTCAGCAGCCGGACTTCGACGCGGACGCGCGCCCGGTGGAGATCGTCGGCGACGGCTACCTCCAGATCGTGAACGCGCACGCACTGCTCGAACTGGCCGTCGAGCGCGACCTGACCTTGAAGGTGCTCCACCGACCAGGGCACTACCTCGTGGACGGCACCACGCTCCTGGAGGTGCACCCCGGCGAGCGCCTCGACGACGAGCTGAGCAAGCGCCTGCGCGGGCTCTTCGCGCTGGGCAGCAAGCGCACCCCGGCGCAAGACTTCGAGTTCTCGATCAACCAACTCGTGGAGATCGCCGTGCGCGCCTTGTCACCCGGCGTGAACGATCCGTTCACTGCGATCACCTGCGTCGACCGGATCGGTTCCTTGCTGGTGAAGCTCGCCACACGCGACATGCCCAGCTCCGAACGTTTCGACGAACAAGGTCGCCTGCGCGTGCTGGCTCCCGCGATCACCTACCCCGCGCTGGTGGAAGCGAGCCTGAATCAGATCCGCCAGCACGCGCGCAACGACGTGGCCGTGACGCTGCGCCTGCTCGAGACACTCGCCGTCGCGGCGGGACACGTGACGCGCGAACCCGACCGCGCGGCGCTGCGTCGCCAAGCCGACATGCTGCACCGCGGAGCCGACGCCAGCTTCAGCGAAGAACAGGACCGCCTCGCAGCGCAGGAACGCTACGAGGCGGTGACACGCGTGCTGGATGTGAGCTGAGGCGCGGCCCGACGCGCGGAGCTGCCGTGCTCGACCGCGTGCGCGTGGATCAGGCGTCGGTGTCGAGGCGGTTGCCGTCGATGTCGAGGCGGACGGGTTCGCCGTAGCCGAGTTCGCTGAGCGCGGGACCCACGCTTTCGGCGTCGCCCACGACCAGGATCGACATCTGGTCCGGGTGCAGGTGCTTGGTGGCGAGCGCGTCGAGCGCGGCCTTGTCGGCGCTCTGCAACCACGCGCGGCGCTGCAACATGTAGTCGTCGTCGAAACCGTAGCGGCTGATCTGTTCGGCAGCGCCGAGTTGCGCGCCGAGTGACTCGTACTGACGGCTCATGGCCTGCATGAGCGCGTCCTTCGCGAACTCGACTTCGGCTTCGCTGAGGCCGTCTTGGATACCGTTGATCTCCTTCATGACCTCGGCCACCGACTCCTTGCTCACGTCGGTGCGCACGCCCGACGAGGCCGTGAAGCTGCCGGGGCGCAACCCGCCGGACATGCTCGAACGCGCGCCGTAGGTGTAGCCCTTGTCCTCGCGCAGGTTCATGTTGATGCGGCTGCTGAAGCTTCCGCCGAGCACGTAGTTCATCACCGAGAAGGGGTAGTAGTCGGGATCGGTGGCGGCCAGGCCGGCATGGCCGATGCGGATCTGCGACTGCGGCGCGCCGGGCTTGTCCACCAGGAAGACCGTGGCCTGTTCCACGCCGCGACGCCCCGTGTCAGCCAGTGGCGACGGTTCGTGATCGTCCCAGCGCTCCAAGATCGGCGTGAAGAGTTCGCGCACGCGATCGGCGCCCACGTTGCCGGCCACGACCAAGCGCGCGCCGCGCGGCACGACATTGGCGGCGTGGAAGGCGCGCAAGTCGTCGAGGGTGAGTGCGCGCACCGACTCGAGCGTGCCCGACGACGGCCAGGCCGCCACCGAGTCGTTCGCGTAGTTCAGCCGACGCCACACGTTGCTCGCGATGGTGTTGATCGAATCGCCGCGCGTCTCGAGCGCTTGGATGCAGTCGCGCTTCACGCGTTCGAACTCGGCTTCCTCGAAACGCGGCGTGAGCAACATCTCGCCGAGCAGCGCCACGGCTTCGGGCAGGTGCTTCTCGAGCGTCCAGAGTGAGAGCGTGAGTTCGTCGTCGCTGGAGCGCACGGAGAGCGAGGCGCCCAGGGCGTCGCGTCGGTTGGTGAGCTCCACGACATCCATGCTCGCGGTGCCCTCGTTCATCAGCGAGGCCGTGAGCGACGCCACGCCGAGCGTGTCCATCGTTTCGCGCAGGCGCCCGGCGGGCACGTGCAGCGAGAGGTTCACGGCGGGCAACTCGGTGTACTCCACGCCCGTGACCGAGACGCCCTTGTCGAGTTCGTCGTGCCACACGACCGGCGGCTGGAAGCCGAGCTCGGCACCGGCGGCGGGCGGCGAGGAACGATCGAAGCTGGCGTCGGCGGCGAGCTGCGCGGAGCTGCGACCGCGCGCGGCCATGTCCATGCGACCTTCGGGCACGACCGACATGATCACGGCGGGCTTGTCGAGCAGGTAGCGCTCGAGCACGGCCACGAGCTGTTCGGGCTGCAGCGCGAGCGTGGCCTCGAGGTCGGCCGTGACTTCGCTGGGCTCACCGCGGAACACGTTGGCTTCGGCCAGCGCCGACGTGCGACGCGAAACGGTTTCATAGCGGCGCACGAGGCCAGCCTCGTAGCGCGCCTTCAAGCGCGCGAGGCGCTCCGGCTCCACGCCCTTGCGCGCCGTCTCGGCCAGGATCTGGCGGATGCGCTCTTCGAGTTGGTCGAGGCTCACGCCCTCGGCGGGGCGCACGGTGATCGTGAACTCACCGGCTTGCTCGTCGTCGGAGTGGAAGGCGCTCACGGAGGTCACGAGCTTCTCGTCGACGGCGAGGGCCTTGTCGAGCAGGGCGGCGTCGTTGGCCGAGAGCACCGAGGCGAGCATGGCGAGCGCCACAGCGTCGTGCGTGCCTTCGTGCGCGCCGGGCCAGGTCATCGTGAGCTGCGGCACTTGCACCTTGTCGTCCATGGCGAGGCGCACGTCTTGCTCGAGCGTGACCGGTCGCGGCGCGGGCTTGGTGACTTCGGGACCACGCGGGATCGAGCCGAAGTACTTCTCCACGAGCGCTTTCACTTGCGCGGGATCCACGTCGCCACCGATGGCGAGCGTGGCGTTGTTCGGGCCGTACCAGCGTTGGAAGAAGTTGATCACGTCGGACAAGCTCGCCGCCGTGAGGTCTTCGTGGCTGCCGATCGTGAGCCAACTGTAGCTGTGGCCTTCGGGGTAGAGCGCCGCCGCGATCGCGCCGCGCGCCTGACCGTAAGGCCGGTTCTCGTAGTTCTGCCGGCGCTCGTTCTTCACGACTTCGCGCTGGTTGTCGAGCTTGTCCTGACTGATCGACGGCAACAGGAAGCCCATGCGATCGGCTTCGAGCCAGAGCGCCAACTCGAGCTGGTTGCTCGGCATGGTCTCGAAGTAGTTCGTGCGATCGCGGTTGGTGGTTCCATTGAGCGTGCCGCCCGCTTCGCTCACGTACTTGAAGTGCATGTCGTCGCCGACATTGGCGCTGCCTTGGAACATCAAGTGCTCGAACAAGTGCGCGAAGCCCGAGCGGCCCGTCTCCTCGCGCCCACTGCCCACGTGGTAGACGACGTAGACGGCCACGACCGGGTCGCTGTGGTCTTCGTGCACCACCACGTCGAGCCCGTTGTCGAGCGTGAACTTCTCGTAGGGGATCTCGAGCTGCCCCGAGCTTTCCGAAGACGACTGAGCCATGAGGGTTCCCTGGGCGCAGAGCAGCGTGCCGGCGAGCGCGGCGGCGGCGAGCAGCTTGCTGAGTGTGAGCTGACGGTTGGCGGCAAGCTGGCGCTCAGCGGTGAGCGAGCGCGCGGCGGCGGACGAGCGAAGCATGATGGATCTCCGGGAGGCCGCGGCACTTTAGCACTTCGCCTGAGCGAGCTGTTCGCTGGGCGCCCGGACACTAGAATGGCGCGCCGACAACGCAACCATGACCAACGACTTCCCCAGCTCCGAACTCGATCGCGAAGGCCTCGCGCGTCTCGATGCGCAGCTCGACGTGGTGCGCAGCGACTTGCACTGCGCGCGGCGTGACTCTGCGCTCTTGGAAACGCTGCGACGCCGTCTCGCCGAGCTCCACGCTCGACTCAAGACACGCCTCGCGAGCGAAGCGCGCGAACACGCCGACGTGCTCGAGCTCGAAGGCACCACGCTCACCGCGCTGATCGAACGCCTCTTCGGCGACAGCGACGCGCGCCTCGAACGCGAGCGCAGCGAATGGATCACCGCGCGCTTACGCCGCGAACAGATCGAGGAAGAACTTGCCGTCACGCAGGAGCAAGAGCGCGCGCTCGCCGCACGCGTGGCATCGCAAGGTGATGCGCGCGAACGCTACCGCCGCCTGCTCGCGATCAAGTCGAACTGGTTGCACGAGAACCGCTCCAAGCAGGCCGAGCGCGTGATCCATCTCACCGAACGTCAGGCCGCGCTGGTGGAAACCGTGCGCGAGTTCGACGAGGTCGTGTGGGCCGGCGAGGTCGCCAAGGGCGCGCTGAGCGGTTTGCTCCACGCGCTCTCGCGCGCGCAAGCGCTGTCGGCCGTCGACCCGCTGGGCATCACGGCGGTGTGGGGCCATCAACGCCATTTCGAAGACGCGCACCGTCACGCCTCGAGCGCCAACCGCGCGCTCTCACGCTTCCGACTCGAGCTGCGCGACGTGCGCAGTCACCACGGCGAAACCGTGATCACCGCAGTCGACGGCTTCGACGCCGAGCTCTACGACGAGATCGTCGACGACTGGGTCATCTCGCCGCGCGTCGACCGCAGCCACGCCAAGGTGAGCATCACGCGCACACGTCTCAGCCGCGCCCTGCGCGCCCTCCTCTTGAAGCGGCGCGACCTGCGTCGTGAACTGGAACTCGTGCGCGGTCGACGCACACGCCTCGAGTCGGGCGAGTGAGACTCACGAGCCACACATGATCACACATCCGCCGGCGCTGCCTGACCTGCTCTATCTCTCACGCGCCGACGTCGAATCGCTCGACATTCGCTTCACCGACGTGCTCGATACCGTGCGCCAAGTGTTCCGTGAGAAAGGCCTCGGCCAACTCGACTCCCCGCCCAAGCGCGGCGTGTCGCCATCGAGAGACAACAGCATCCGCGCGATGATGGCCGCCATCCCGAGCCTCTCGACCGCGGGAGTGAAGTGGATCTCGGGCTTCCCGTCGAACCAGGCGCGTGGTTGGCCGACGATCACCGCGATGGTCGTGCTCAATGATGTCGAGACGGGCCTGCCGAGCGCCATCCTCGACGGCTCGTGGATCACCGCCACGCGCACCGCCGCCAGTACGCTCATCGCTGCGCAACACATGGCGCGCCGCGAGAGCAGCTCCGTCGGCCTGATCGCCTGCGGCTTGCAAGGCCGCAGCAACTTGCGCGCGCTGTGCAGCGAGTTCCCGGTCACGCACGTGAAGGCCTTCGACATCGAGCGCGAGGCCGCCGAGCGTTTTGCCGAAGAGCAGCGCGCCGCGCTGGGTGTTGAGGTCGAAGTCGTCGACACGGCCACGGATGCCGCGCGCGAGGTCGACATGCTCGTCACCAGCTTGCCGATCGAACGTCGCCCCAAGCCGCCGCTCGACATCGACGTGCTCGCCCCCGGCTGCTTCGCCGCGCTGCTCGACTACAACGCCGCGATGACCCCGGCCGGCATGCGCCAAGCCGACAAGCTCATCGTGGACGACGCCGCGCAGCTGCGCTGGTTCCGCTCGGTGGGTTACTTCCGCGGCACGCCCGAACCCGACGGCGATCTCGGCAAGGTCGTCGCCGGCCGTCAGCGTGGTCGCGAAAGCAACGAGCAACGCGTCATCGCGCTCAACCTCGGCATCGGCGTGCTCGACATCGCGACGGCGTCACTCATCGTGAAGAAGGCGCGCGCGGAAGGTCGCGGGACGCTGCTGCCGCTGTAGGGACACCGTCCGGCGACGGCGCGCAACCTCGCGGGCTCGTCGCGGTTGCGTTCCTCCGAACGCTCGAGAGAAACCGCATGAATACGCTGTTGATCGCGCTCGCGATGTGTCTGCTCCTGCTCGCTCCGCTTGGCGCGCAGCAGCAGGATGCCCCCCCCGCTCCCGAAGGCACGTCGCCTCCTTCTCCCGTCTCGGCACCTGCGGAGACCGGCACGAACGCTGGCAAGCGAGGAGACTCCGACTCCGATAACGAACTCCTCGCGGCGGCGCACGCCGAACTCACAGCGCTCGCCGCGCTCATCGAGAGCGCTCCGGATGACGAGAACTGGCCGCACTGGTCGATGTGGCTGCGCGACAAGCCCGAGACCGCCCAGCAGTCCGCGGACATGCACCCCGTGGTGCAAGCCTCGGCGCACCTCGTGATCTTCGAGACCCGTTTCGGAGTGCGCGCTCAGGAACTCCCCGGCTGGCGCAACGTTCGCGAGGCGAGCGCAGCATCGCTGAGTGTGTTCGCGGTTCGAGCCGCGGAACGCGAAGAGTTCTCCCCCGCCATGGTGTGGACGCGTGCGTTCCTCGAGTACGCCAGCGGAGATCCCGCCGCCGCGCGCGTCACACTGCTCGGGGATCACCCGCGCGTCGTGGGCGGTTGCTGCTACGGCCACGAGGACGAGAGCCGCTACTGGCTCGCCGCCGCGCGGGCCGTGATGCTCGATCTCCTCGGCGACACCGAGTCAGCACGGCTCTGGTACCACGCCGCCTGCTACTGGTACTGGTCCGACCTCCGCCGCGCGCTCGCCTTCGATTATCACCGCGTGATGTGCGACCTCGTGCTCGCGCGCTACGCCGAACACCTCGTGGCCATCGACGCGGCCGGCGGCGCGGCGCGGGTGCTCGAGTCACTCACCGAGCACTGGAGCGGGACGCTCGGCCAGCGCTTCGCCGAGCGTGCCGTGCGCCCGAGACTGCCAAGTGAGGTGGCCGCGTCGCACGATCTCTTCGCGCTGAAGGCTGTGGAGTTTCAAGAGGACTGGACCGATCCCACGGGGCTGCTCTTCCTGCTCGGTGACCCGAACTCACCCGCCGAGGCTCGCGTGCTCGCTGGCATCATCCCTTACGAAGCACCACCTGGAGCCACCCTGATCGATACCAGCCGCGGTGACATGCTCGCTGTCGGCGCCGATGACCCGCGGCTGCGCGCGCGCGTCGGACGCCTCGCCAACGCGAGCACGGCTTTCGTGGCCCGCGGGCACCTCACGCAGGACCCAAGCTGGTGAGTGCTGGCTCACGCGCGTCACTCCGCGCGAAGCGCTCCCGACTCAGCTCAGCGCGAATCAGCAGCGGCACGCAACCTCAAGCGCCCACCCTGGTTCGTCTTCATCAAGTTCCCAGGAGTCGCCGCATGAGCAAGTTGATGAGGACGCTCGCACTGAGTCTTGGCCTCATCGGGACTCTCGGCGCACAGGATTCGGCGACGCACGCCAAGCCGAGCGTCGCGCCGCCTGCACAGCTCGAGGCCGACACAGAGGAGTCCAGCGACACCGCCAGCACCGACGACCGTCTCGCCGAGGCGCGAGCCGAACTCGCGGAGCTCGTCGCGCTCATCAACGGTGCACCGACCGACGAAGCTTGGCCGCACTGGTCGATGGGGCTGCGCGACACGCCAAAAACCGCGCAGCTCTCCGCCGAGAAGCATCCCGTGGTGCAGGCCTCCGCGCGCCTCGTGTTGTTCGAATCGCGCTTCGGTGTGCGCGCGCAGGCACTTCCCGGCTGGACCGAGCTGAGCAAGGCCAGTACAGCGGCGCTGAGCGTATTCGTGATTCGCACCGTGGATCGCGAACAGTCATCCCCCGCGATGGTCTGGACGCGCGCCTTCCTTGAGTTCGCCGCCGGTGACCCTGGGGCGGCACGCACCACTTTGCTCGGCGACCACCCGCGCCTCTCCGGCGGAGACTGCTGGTTTCACGAAAGCGAGGGTCGCTATTGGACAGCAGCAGCACGGGCAGTCGTGCTCGATCTCATCGGCAACACCGAGGCCGCGCTCCCTTGGTATCACGCGGCTGCTTTCTGGTACTGGGACGACCTCTCCGGAGCGCTGAACTTCGGACATCACCGCGTCGTGTGCGATTTGGTGCTCGCGCGATACGCCGAGCACCTCATGGCACTCGACGCCGCCGACGGCGCAGAGCGCGTGCTCGAATCACTCGCCAGGAACTGGGCCGGCACACTCGGTCAGCGCTTCGCTGAGCACATCGTCCGCCCAAAACTGCCGAGCGACCACCGCGGCTTCGCAAACCTCTTCGCGCTCAAGCTCAAGAAGAACAGCGCCGACGGGAACTGGCGTGACCCCACAGGTGTGCTCTTCCTGCTCGGCAACCCCAGCACTCCCAAGCGCTCACGCGTGCTCGGAGGCACGGTTGCCTACGAAGCGCCGCCCGAAGCCACCTTGATCAATCCGCTCAATGACGTGCTCGCAGTGGGCCCCGACGACTCGCGCCTGAAAGCGCTCACAGAGAAGCTCGCAACAGACAGCAGCTTGTTCTCGAACCGCGGGCATCTCACGCGGAGCGCCGGTTGGTAGGTGCACGCGTTAGCGCATCACCAAGCGCTGCCGCTCTAACCCAGCGCCTACATCCGCACTCACCCCAGCGCGAGCATCCGCTCGACCGGCTTCAGCGCGCGCTTGCGCAGCTCCTCGTCGAGGGTGATCTCGGGCTTCATGTCGCGCAGCGCGACGTAGAGTTTGTCGAGCGTGTTGAGGCGCATGTACGGGCAGCTCGCGCACTCGCAGCCGCTGTCGGGCGGCGCGCCGATGAGCGTGGCGTCGGGGCGGTGGCGTTGCATCGAGTGCAGCACGCCCATCTCGGTGGCCACGATGAAGACCTTCTCGGGGCTGTTCTTCACGTGCTCGATGAGACCGGTGGTCGAGCCGATGAAGTCGGCCATGTCGAGCACGGTTTGTTCGCACTCGGGGTGCGCGATGATCTGGGCGCCCGGGTTGCGCTCGCGCAGCTGCACGAGTTTGCGCGCCGTGAACTGTTCGTGCACCACGCAGAAGCCAGGCCACTTGACCATCTCGCGGCCGGTGTTCTTCTCCACCCACGCACCGAGGTGACGGTCGGGGGCGAACACGATCTTGGCATCCTTCGGCAACGACTCGACCACGCGCACGGCGTTGCTCGACGTGCAGATGATGTCGCTCTGCGCTTTGATCGCCGCGGTCGTGTTGATGTAGCTGACCACCGTGTGATCGGGGTACTGCTCGAGCCACTTCGCGAACAGGTCGCCGGGGCAGCGGTCGGCGAGGCTGCAGCCGGCGTCGGCATCGGGCAGCAGCACGGTCTTCGTGGGGTTCAGGATCTTGGCCGTCTCGGCCATGAAGTGCACGCCGCAGAACAGGATCACGTCGGCATCGGTCTTGGCCGCTTGCTGGCTCAGGCCGAGGCTGTCGCCGGTGAAGTCGGCCAGATCCTGGATCTCACCGTCCTGGTAGTAATGCGCCAGGATCACGGCGTTGCGCTCCTTGCGCAGGCGTTCGATCTCCGCCTCGACATCGATACTGGGGTCGATGTTGGGGCGCTCGGGCATCGTGGGCAATACGAGAGAGCTGTCCATGGGCACCTGATCGGCCAGAGGCGAAAGGAGACTGAACGATAACATTCGGCACACGCCGCCTTTGCCGAGAGGCGACCCCGCCAGCGAGCCCGTGATCAACTGGTACAGGCCCCTGGCCGACGATAGGGTGCCTTTCCGGAGCGATCCCGCGCTCACCCCCGGGCCCGCTCGGTGGGCGTGGCCCGCCACGCGGCCTCGCCTTCGGGCGTGTTCGCTCCCACTCACTTCGTTCTCACCCCCGCCCACCCCGGAGACAGCCGTGTCGCGCTCGCTGATCCCGGCTCGGCTCCCCGCGGGATCGGCGCCCCGCTTGTGCGTCTTGATCGACGTGGAAGAGGAGTTCGACTGGGAGAGCGGCTTCGACCCCGGGCAGCGCCGCGTGGGGCACCTGTCGCGCTTGCCCGAGCTGCTCGACTTGCTCTCGGCGCGCGACCTCTCGCCCGTGGGCGTGTGCACCTATCCCGTGGTCGAGGACCCGCGCGCCGTGGACCTGCTCGGCCCCGAGATCGCCAGCGGACGCATGCAACTCGGCACGCACCTGCACCCCTGGGTCTGCCCGCCCCACGACGCCGTGGTGAGCGACCGCAACTCCTTCCCCGGCAACCTCCCGCGCGAACAGGAAGCGGCCAAACTCGCCGCGCTCACCGAAGGCTTGGAGCAGGCCTTCGGCACGCGTCCGCGGGTGTATCAGGCCGGTCGCTACGGGCTCGGCCCTCACAGTCGCAGCACGCTCGAGGAGCAGGGTTACGACGTCGACATGAGCGTGAGCCCGCCCTTTGATTACCGCGCAGAAGGGGGGCCCGACTTCCGTTTCGCGAGCAACGCGCCGCACTGGTTCGGCGAGCAACGCCAGCTGCTCTCGCTCCCCGTGAGCGGCGGCTTCGTGGGCTGGGGAAGTCGCTTCGGGCCCGGGCTCTACAACATGGCCACGCGACCGGGACTGCGCGCGCTGCGCTTGCCCGCGATCCTGTCGCGCACGAGCGCCGTAGAACGCATCCGACTCTCGCCCGAAGGCCACGACGCCGCCGACATGCTGCGCCTGGCGCGCGCCATGATCCGTCGCGGCGAGCAGGTGCTCTCGATGAGCTTCCATTCGCCGTCGCTCGAACCCGGCTGCACGAGCTACGTGAACACCGAGGTCGAGCGACGCGACTTCCTGTCGCGCATCGCGCGCTTCATCGACAGCTTCGTGGAAGAACTCGGCGGAGAGGTCTCCACTCCGATGGGCCTGTTTGCCGAATTGCGAGATCAGTCGCCCGCTCGCTCCTCAGGTCTGCCCAACGCCCGGTGAAGATTCTCGGTCTCTCTCCGCTCGACAAAGACGCCACCGCGTCGCTGGTCGAGGATGGACGCGTGCTCTTCGCTTCGGGCGAGGAGCGCTACAGCCGCGTGAAGCAGCACGCGGGCTTCCCGGCGCTGGCGATCGAGGCGGCGCTGAACGCCACGGGCAGCACGGCGGGTGACATCGAGCGCGTCGTCTACCCGTTCTTGGAGGCTCACGCCGAAGCGCGACTCATGCGCGACGCGCTCGACGCCGAAGCGCGCTGGTTGCGCGAGCACCCCACCAAGGACCCGAGCGCGAGCCTCGCCGTGGCCGCCGCACGACTCACGCCGCACAGCGCCCCCGTCGACGGGCTCGACGACCCCGACAAGCGCATGGACAAGGGCCCGCTCAAGGCGCTGGCTTACAAGTTGCTCGGCGCCACGCCCGGCATGTCGCGACGCGTGGCGGCGCGGCACTCGCGTCAGTGGCTCGCCCAGGCTGTGGCCTCGCATCAAGGCTACGAGCGCGAGTTGCTCGCGGGCCTGCGCGAACTCGGCCTCTCCGACAAACTCAAGCGCAGCGAGCATCACTTGTCGCACGCCGCCAACGCCTTTCACGGCAGCGGCTACGAGCGCGCGCTGATCGTCACGCTGGATGGTTACGGCAGCGGGCTCGCGGGCAGCATCAGCCTCGGCGAGAACGATTCGATCAAGCGACTGCACGGACTGTCCTTCCCGCACTCGCTCGGCACCTTCTACGAGATGGTCACGGCTTCGCTCGGTTATCACCCCGATCGTCACGCCGGCAAGATCGTGGGGCTCGCGGCTTACGGCGATCCGTCGTTGCTCGCCGAAGCCGTGCTGGATCGTTTCGAGTTCTCGTCCGATGGCGACGACCTGCGCATGCGCGAGGCGCAGAACCCGTTCTTCTCGCGCCACCTCGCGCGCGTGTTCCCGATGATCCACGTGGCCGCCGCCTGGCAACACGTGCTCGAGATCGTCGCGGGGAAACTCGTGCAGCACTGGATGGAGAAGACCGGCACGAACAAGCTGGTGCTCTCCGGCGGCGTGACCGCCAACGTGAAGATGAACCAACGTCTGCACGAGCTGCCGGCGGTGGAACACATCTTCGTGTACCCGAACATGGGCGACGGCGGCTGCGGCACCGGCCTGGCCATGCACGAGAGTTGGCCGGGCGGAACCGGCGAGCCCTTCGCGAGCGCCTACCTCGGCCCCGAGTTCAGCGAGATCGAACTGCAAGCCGCGCTCGACAAGGCCGGCTTGAAGGCCACGCGCCCCGCGAACTTGGCCGCCGAAGTCGGGTTGCGACTGCACAAGGGCGAGGTCGTCGCGCGCTTCGACGGGCGCATGGAGTACGGCCCGCGCTCACTCGGCAACCGCTCGATCCTGTATCACGGTCGCGAACCCGAAGTGAACCTGTGGCTCAACCAACGCCTGGGTCGCACGGAGTTCATGCCCTTCGCGCCGGTGACTCTGTGGGAGGCGCGTCACCGCATGTACAAGAACATGGCCGGCGCCGAACACGCCGCCAAGTTCATGACCGTGACCTTCGATTGCACCGACGAGATGAAGGCCGCCACGCCCGCCGCCGTGCACGTGGACGGCACCGCGCGCCCACAGCTGATCAACGAAGAACTGAACCCCGGCTACACCGCGATCCTGCGTGAGTACGAGAAGCTCTCAGGCCTCCCGAACCTGATCAACACGAGCTTCAACATGCACGAAGAGCCGATCGTGTGCACGCCGGACGACGCCGTGCGCGCCTTCCTGCAAGGCCGACTCGACACGCTCGTGCTCGGACCCTTCCTGGTGGAACACCCCGAGCTCGGCTGAGCGCGACAGGCGCCAACCGAGCGCCGCCGCCGCAAGGATGAGCGCGCTGCCCGCCGCCATCGGCCAGGCAGCGCCCTCGATCACGCCCGCGCCCAGCAGCGCGAAGGCGACAGCTTGCGGAAGAATGCCGAGCGCTGTGCCGAGCAAGAACGCGCGCGTGGAGACGCGACTCAGCGCGAGCAGAACGTTCAGCGTTTGGCAATGCCCGACGGGCACGAGACGCAGCCCGAGCACCGTGGCGACGCCGTGCTGCGCGAGCGCCGCGGAGAGTCGCGGCCAGCGCGTGCTCGGTGCCACGCGCGGACGCGTGTCGAGCAGACGCACGGTCATGAAGCTGAGCGCGCAACCGCCGAAGCTGGCGAGCGTCGCGAGCGCGGCGCCGCTGACAGCCCCGAAGAGCGCGCCCGCGAGCAGCGCGCACAGGCTGCGCGGCAGGCCGAGCGCGATGGCGGGGATCGCGAGCAGCGCGAAACTGAACCCGGCCCAGATGCCGAGCGGGTCGCGCCACGCGCGCAGGCGTTCGAGGCCCGCGTCGGACGCAAGCAACTCGAGCGAGGCCGCCGAGAGCGCGAGCGCCACGAGCACCAAGACCACTGGCGCGATCCAACGGCGTGCGCGCGAGACGGCTGGCGACGCGCTCACCGGAGGCGTCTCGCGAACGCGCGAGGTTGCGGGGGGCGCGTTCACTCCACGCTCCCCACGAGCACACGCGCCGTGGGCGTGGCGACCGCGAGCGCACCAGGCTCACCCACGCAACGTCGCGCGGGGAAGCTACGCCTGCGGAACCAGAGCATCACGAAGCAGTCGACGAGGCCGCGGAACATGCGGTCGCGGATGCCATACTTGCTCAGGCCGGCCGTGCGCGGGCGATGCGTCACCGGGCACTCCACCACCGCGAAACCCTGCATACGCAGCAGCGCCGGCAGGAAGCGGTGCAGCCCGTTGAAGGCGGGCAACTCGCGCGCGGCTTGAGCGCGCAGCACGCGGAATGTGCAACCCGCGTCGGTGGTCGGGTCGCGGGTGACGAGCTTGCGGACGCCGTTGCCGACCTTAGAGGCGAGTCGCTTGAGCGCGCCGTCGTGGCGTTCGCGGCGCACGCCGCACACGGCGTCGGCGGCGCCGAGGGCGTGTAGCAAGCGCGGGAAGTCGCGCGGATCGGCTTGGCCGTCGGCGTCGAGCATGGCAAGCAGCTCGCCGCGCGCGAGACTGAGTCCCGTGGCGAAGGCCGCGCTCTGACCGCAGCGCGCGGCGTGCAAGCCGAGACGCACGCGCGGGAGTCGGGCGCGCAGGTCGAGCGCGACGTCGCGCGTGCTGTCCTCGCTGGCATCGTCGATCAACAGGATCTCGGAAGTCAGCGGCAAGTTGTCGAGCACAGCGTTCAGTTCGTGCACCAGCTCCTCGAGGCAGCCGGCCTCGTTGAAGCAGGGCAGGATCACCGAGAGCTGGATCGGCGCGGCGAAGGGCGAGTCGGACGGGATCATGGCGGGGTCTCCACGGAAAGACTGTGCACGAAGGAACCGGCGGCGAGCTGTGAGGTTGGTGACGCGCCGATGTCGGGCGTGGCGCTCGCGAGCTCGTCGCGGGCGTTGCCGGGCGGCTGCGCAAGCGCGGCACGGTCGGGTTCGAAAGCGCCCAGGAGGCGCGGGTAGCGTTGCAGCAGGTCTGCCCAGCGCGCGCTTTCGGCGTCGGCTGATGCAGCGATCTCGCCGCTGCGTGAACGTTCGCGCCAGACCTGCACGCTGCCGGCGTGGAAGGCGAGCAGCGCCCACCAGACGAGCAGCGCGCCCACGGCCACGCGCGAAGTACGCCCCGAGCGCAACGCGAACACGACCACAGCGAGCAACGCGGCGAGTCCGGCTGCGAGCGCGAACAGGTCCGCGCGCTCGACCTCGAGCACGACGCCGAACCAGAACGCTGCACTCACACCGAGCAGCGCAAAGAGCGCGAGTTGCGCCACGCCGAGGCTGATGCGCGCGCGGCGCACGAAGCGCGCACTACGGCGCGCGGCAGCGAAACACGCGTCGGCAGTGAGCAGCGCCAGCGACGGGAAACACGGCAGCACATAGTGCGGACGCTTCTGCGGCAGCAGCACGAAGGCCGTCAACAGACTGATCACGACGATCGCGTGGAATCGCAGCGTGGCGTTCTGCTGCCAGAAGCGGCTGCGCCACGCGCGCACAACGACCAGCGGCAACAACAGCGACACCGGCGCGGCGCCGCGCAGCAACGAGTCGATCGGCAAGTACCAAGCGCCGTAGTGCGTGGCGGAGTGCAACACGCTCTGCTGTTCGGTGACGACGCCGAGCGGCAACAACAACGCGCTCGTGAAGGTCGCGAACGCGCCCGGGGTCGTGAGCGACACGACCACGTGCCAGGAGACACCCAACAGCAGCGCCGTGACCACCGGGACCACGTGTCGTCGACGCAGCAACTGCGCGCCACGCCCGCGGCTGAGCAAGGACACGCCGATCGGCAAACCCACGATGAGCAGCGCGCTGGTGGCTTTGGCGAGCAGCGCGGCGCCGAGCGCGAGCGCGAAGCACCAGCGCAGGCCCGCGCGCGCGTGGAACTCGCGCTCGGCGAACAGGAACAGGCACAGGTTGGCGAGCAGGCAGAGCGTCATCTCGGCGGTGCCTTCGCGACCACGCGCGATCACCTCGACCATGCAAGTGAAGAGTGCGCCCGCGAGCAGCGCCTCGACCGCGCCGCGTCGTCGAGCCCAGAGCAGGGTCAACAGCAACACACCCAGCGCGGCGAGCGCGGACACGCTGCGCAAACCGAAGCGATCGACCTGTCCTCGCAGGGCACCCACGCTGGTGGCGAGCCAGTAGAACAGCGGCGGCTTGTTGAGCCACGCAGCGCCTTCGCGGCGCGGCACCAACCAATCGCCGCTGGCGTGCATGGCGCGCACGATGTCGTCGCAGCGTTGCTCGGCGCGCGAACCCACCGGCGCCGCGCCGAGTTGCGCCGTCAGCAGCAGCGCGAGACCGAGCGCCAGCAGCGCGGCGAACAACCAAGCGCGCACATGACCGACGCTGTCGTCGAGGTCCTTGTCCTCGGCGTCGTCTGCAGCGTCGGCGCGCACGTCGTCAGCCACCGAGCTGCGTGAACTGCCAGACCGCGAAGCCGAGCAACAAGGCCACGAAACCCAGTGCGCCGCGCTCGCGCACGAACACGCGTCGCCAGGGTTGCAGCGGCGCAGGCTGCGTAGGCTGCGGCGCGCGTCGACGCAAGCTCGGGACGATCGCGGGCACCGCCACCGAATAGGCCGGGTACTGATCGGGATACAGCGCGCTCAACGTGCGGATCTCGAAGCGCACCACGCCCGCGTACCACGCCAGGCTCAGCAGGCCGATCAACGCGCCGTACTCAGGGCGAGCGAGCGTCATGCACGCACCCGCCACACCGAAAGAGTTCGCGAGGTAGAGCGGGTTGCGGATGTAACGGTAAGGCCCGGTGGTCACGAGGTGACGACGCTTGCGCGCCTTGCGGCGGTGCACGCGCGCGGCGCCTCCGATGTGCCGCGCCGACCAGCAGCGCAATCCGATGAAGGCCAGCACGAGCAGGCCGCCCAGCGACACACCGCGCGCGCTCGGCGCGCCCACGAAGACCGCACCGAGCACCGCCGCCGGATGAAACCAGCGCCGGTTGTCGAACCAGAAGGCTTCGGCCCAGGAGGCGGGCGACTCCGACTGCGCGGTGTTTGCGGCGCTCGCGACCTGAGCAGCGCTCGCGGCGGGCGCAGTGCGCGCGCCGTGCGCCGCGGACAGTTCGAGCGGCACATCCTGGGCGACGTGTCGGCTACTGTGGAACATGGCGAATCCCTCGGGAAAGGGACACACCATGAACAGCGATCACCCGCGCGGGGCGTGACAGTGAGATTGCGGATCTGTCATCTTCGCGCGCGTCAGACGACGGCCGCGCGCTGCATGAGCTCTGCGTGTCACGCAAAGCGCAACGCGAGTTCTACGGCGCGAACACCAGCCCGCGCGACACCCTCAGGGCACGCTGGCGCGCAACCCGTTGCTCGCCGCGAAGCCCAGCACGGCCGCTGCGTCGGTGACCCAGACCTGCACGTAGAGTTCGAAGCCCGCCGGTAGCGACGCCGGCCAGTGACTCGCCAGCGCAACCCCGCCGCCCACGTCGCTCGACAGGTTGAAGAAGATCTTGTCGGGTGTAGGCACCAGCACGCCGCCCTTGAGCGGTGCGGCGAGCAAGTTCAAGCCGAGCACGATCGCCAGCGGGCTGCTCGGTCGCGCGTTACTGAGCGAGATCGAGAAGGGCGCGCCGGGACACAGCGCGCCGCTGCCGACGAGCGCGGGGTCGCCCGAGAAGCCGGCGAGCGCGTTGCCGAGGTCTGTCCAGGCGGCGCTGAGCGAGGGCGGACCCAGCGTGCCGTCGCAGTTCACGTTCTGCGCGTAGATGTCGCCCGCGTCGGCGCGCGTGTCGTTCCACGAGAGGATCGACTGACCGTGCGCGCTGCTGGCCGCCGCCAAGCGCGACTTGCCCGACGCGGTCGTGGCCACACTGAAGGGCCCGACGGTCGTCTGCCCATCCGCAAACACGCGCACGCCGTGCACGCGATCGTTGCCGAAGGCCTGCTGCTCGATCCAGAAGGTCATGCTCGTGTCGGCGCTCGTGAGCGTGCGCACGTTGCCGACCTGCGTGGCGCTCACCGGCACGAGCTCCACGCCCGCGTCGCCCCACAGACGGTTGCCCGCGCTGTCGAACTTCTGCGTGAACACGCCCGTCTGCGCCTGGTTCGCGCTCAACTCAACCCAACTCACAATGGTGTTGCCGCTGAGCGCGTCGATGGCGGCGTGCGGGCTCACGCGGATGCGCGCGGCGTTCGTGGAGACGGCCACGCCGTTGTGCGCGAAGAGCTCGGCGCCGGTGCGATCGATGCGCTGCACGTAGCATTGCAGCGCGAGCGAACCGGTGTCGTACCAGCTGAACACCGCGCCGCCGCTGCCGTCGGGGACGAAGCTCGGGAAGTTGCCGAACTGCAGGCTGCCGCTGTCGAAGACGTCCACGTGGTTGGCGCCCCAGAGCGCGGCGCCGGCGGCGTCGAACTTCTGCGTGCGGAGTTGACGCGGCGAACCGAAGCCGCCGGTCTGGTGCACGAAGGAGAGGATCACGTCATTGCCGGCTGCGTGCAGATCGGCGACGGCGTAGCTGCCGACCGCTGGCGTGAGCACGACGTCGGGCACCCACTGCTTCACGCCCTGCGCGTCGAGCTTCTGCAGGCGCACGCTCGAGTTCTGGATCCAAGCGACGACGGCGCCGCCGTCGCTCGTGCCCGCGATCTTGGGCGCGGCCACGAAGTCACTCGTGTCGGCGAGCGTGATGCTGCCGCCGCCCATCTGGCCGAGCGTGCCGTCGGGGTGAACCGCCTCGGCGACCACCGTGGCGCCGTTGAGTGGACTGTCGGCGCGGTAGGCGAGCAACGCGTTGCCGTTGGCCGAGATGCCGAGGCCGTAGTCCTGCGTGGAGCTGAAGCTGCGGTCCTCGACCAGCACGCCGTTGTGCGCGAAGACCTCGTTGCCGTCGGCGTCCACGCGCTGCAAGCGCACGTCGAAGCCGGTGCCGATGCCGTCGAACCAACTCAGGTACATGCCGCCATCGGCCGTGGGTTGCAGCTTCGACTGGGTCTGGTCGCTGGCGCCGTCGGCGAGCGCGGAGTTGGTGGCGGGGTCGCTGCCCCACTGCGCATGGGAGAGCGGAGCGAGCGCGAGCACGCCGAGCAGGATTACGAAGCAACGAAGGATGGACGGGCGCATGGCGACTCCGAGCAAGAGCGAGTCTGCGACCGTACCGCGCTCTGCCGGGACCACAAGAGGGTGAGCTGCCTAGCCTGCTCCGGTAGCCGGGGAGGCGTCCGAATCCCGAGCGCGCGCTGCTGCTTCGCGGTGCGTGCGCGCGAAGCCGCCTACTCCGGCAAGCGGAAGCGGTGCGCGCGCGCGAGCATGCGCACCATCTCGGCGTCGAAGTGGCGCTTGCGCACGAAGGTGCGCAGGTAATCGATGAAGTCGAGCGGCAGGATCAGGCCGTACCACACGAGCCACAGGCCGCGCAGGCTCAGGCCGCCGAGCCACGAGAGGCTCACCGGCCCCACGCTCCACTCGATGATCGAGAACACGAGCAGCAGCGCGAGACCGACGTCGAAGTTGGTGAGCAGCGCGCGCAGCGTGCTCAGGTTCGCGCGCAACTTGAAGACCTCGCGGTCGGCGCCCGGCGCCACGGACTGCGCCACCTCGTTGGCTTCTTCGCGCGCGGCGCGCTCGACGGCTTCGTCGGCATAGTCACGCCAAGGGCGCTTGCCACTCGCGCCACGCCCGAGCACCGCGCCGCTGAACACCAAGCTCGGCACGGCCATGAACAGCTTGAGCCACAGCGTGGACAGCCCGGCCGAGAGTGCGGCGAAGAGCCAGATCACTTGACCGTCGAGCCGCCACAGCGAGACGCCCACGCCGAGGTAAGCGCTGGGCTTCACGATGAAGTGGAAGATGTACTCGTAGTAACCCCAGCGCGCGTGCTCGATCTTGCGGTAGCGCGCGACTTCACCGTCGACGCAATCGAGGATGTAGTAGAGCACCAACGAGGCCGCACCGAGCACGGCCGCGAGCGGGCCGAAGGGTTGCAGCGCGGCGCCGATCACGCCCGTGACGAGCATGCCCACGGTGGCGATGTTCGGGCTCCAGCCGCAATCGATGAGCAGCTTGGTGATGGGCAGGCTGGCCTTGTCGCCGAAGAGCAGGCCGGCCACGTCATTGCCGTAGGCCACGGGCCGTTGGCACACCTGTCGCAGCTCGTCGAAGCTCACACCCATCATCGATTCCTGTTTCCCGTTGCGCCAAATCCTAACGGATCGACCACAGAGCCGAAGCTCTCGCTTCCTCCCTCGGCAATCGGGCGGCCCGCGGTGTAGGCCGAGTGTTCGGCGGCCGAGCGGCGCGACTCAGGCGAAGACCCAGTCGGTCTCGAACACCGTCGGCGAGAAACGCAGCTCGCGACCGCCCTCGCGCAGCTTGAGGCAGCGCTTGAGCACCAGGTCGAAGAGCAGCGGGTTGGCCTCGAACACTTGGTTGCAGAGCCGGCGCTCGCGGGCGTCGAGGTAGCCCTTGTACTGCAGCTGCCAGGTGCTCACGAGCGGATCCACGGCCGGCAGCGGGTAGTCGCTACCGTTCAACAATCGATGGTGCAGATGACGCGCGCGCAGCAACTCGGCCAAGGCCGTGCCCGAGCGGTTCACCTGCGTGACGGCCGAGAGCCCACCGAAGAGCTGCCCTTCCCACTGCGGCTCGTTCATCAGCCGTAGGAAGAGCTTGCTCGCGCGACGGTGTTTGCGCGGTTCGAGCGCCTCGTCGAGATCGGGGTGCGTGCCGAGCCCGGCGCAGTGCGCCACGATCACGCGCACGCCGGCCTCCAGCGGACGTCGCAGGCGCAACGGGTTGCCGAATTCCTGGGCGTCGGCGGACACGGCGGCTTCGGAACCGGCATGCGTGAGCAGCGGCGTGCGCAGCCGCGCGAGCGCGTCGTAGAAGGGATCGCAGAGCGGACTGGCGGGATCGATGCGCATCGCCGCGGGCAACCACTTCACGAGCCGCGCGCCGCGAGCCACCGCCGCTTCGAGGCGCTGCACGGCGTCGAGTCGATACGGGTGGATCGACACGCCCGCTTCGAGTTCAGGGTGCGACGCGCACACGCTCAACACGTACTCGTCGGGAGTGTGGTACGGGCCCAACACGTGTTGCACTTCGCCCTGCTCGTCGACCACGTGATCGAAGGCGAGCAACACGAGGCGCCCGGCAGGATTCCCGAGACGGTGCAGCGCGAGCAGCCGCTGCAGGTACTGTTCGTCGCGGTGCGGCGCGTTCAGGTCCACGCCCGCAACGGCCAGGAACGAGTCGAAGCGCGCGCGCTCGAGCACGTGCAAGTGGCTCAGGCTGCGATGACTCACGGTGCAACCCGTGGCGTCGTCGCCGAGGCCGAACAGGTGCGTGTGGATGTCCCAGATGCGCGAGCGGTCGATGCCTTCGAGCAGGCGCTCCACGAACTCGGCGGTCTCGGCGTCGAGCTCCCGCGGTGGCGGACGGCGCAGCATGCTCGGCAAGGCCGCGCGCGCGCCCACCACTCCCAAGGCGGAGAGCCCTGCGAAGGTGAGCAAGCGGCGGCGCGTGACGAAACCCAAGGGCGTGTCGCTCAGTAGGCTTGCGCGAAGAGCACTTCGGTTTCGGACGGCTCACCCGACACCACGCAGGTGCCGCCGCCGCCCGACTGTTCGAGCGGGATGCAGCGCACGGTGGCCTTGGTGTCGTTCTTCACCTGTTCTTCGCGCTCGGCGCTCTGGTTGAAGTACGCGCGCACGAAGCCGCCTTGCTCGGCGAGGATCGTCTTGAGCTCGTCGTAGCTGCTGGCCGTGTGCGTGTTCTCGTCGCGGAAGACCTTGGCGCGCTCGAACATCTCGGCTTGCACGCCGTCGAGCAAGCCGGTGAGCCACTCGTGCGAGAGCGTGTCGGCGTCGATGAATTCCTTGCTGCGGTCGAGACGCTTCTTGAGCACCAGCGCGCCCTTCTCCACGTCGCGCGGGCCGACTTCCATGCGGAAGGGCACGCCGCGTTGCTCCCAGTGGTACTGCTTGTCGCCGGGACGCGCGTCGCGCCAATCCACCACGATGCGCTGGTGCGTGTGCTTGTCGAAGAACACCTGTTGCAGGTCGTTGCTGCCGAGACGGTTCTTGCTCGCGTCGACTTCGGCTTGGCCGACGAGACGCACCAAGAGCGTTTCGATGTAGGCCGCGACCTGCGCGCGATCGTCGGGCTTCTTCCAGATCGGAACGATCGCCGCGACCACGGGCGCGACGCGCGGCGGCAGCACGAGGCCTTCGTCGTCGGAGTGCGCCATGATGAGCGCGCCGAGAATGCGTGTGGACATGCCCCAACTCGTGGTGTGCACCAAGTGCTGCTTCTGGTCGCGACCGAGGAAGTCGATGTCGAAGGCCTTGGCGAAGTTCTGACCGAGGTTGTGGCTCGTGCCGCACTGCAGCGCCTTGCCGTCTTGCATCAGGCCTTCGATCGTGTAGGTCGCGTTGGCGCCGGGGAACTTCTCGGTCTCCGACTTGAGGCCCTTGACCACCGGCAGCGCGAGCGCGTCCTCCACGAAGTCGGAGTAGACGTCGAGCATGCGCAGCGTTTCCTCCTGCGCTTCCTCGGCGGTCTCGTGCGCGGTATGCCCCTCTTGCCAGAGGAACTCGGCGGTGCGCAGGAAGAGTCGCGTGCGCATCTCCCAGCGCATGACATTCGCCCACTGGTTGATCAGCACGGGCAGGTCGCGGTAGCTCTGGATCCACTGCGAGTACATGTGACCGATCATGGTCTCGCTGGTGGGTCGCACGATGAGCGGCTCTTCGAGCTTGCCGCCGGGGCGCAGACCCTTGCCGCTGGGATCCTTCTCCAGCTTGCTGTGCGTGACGATCGCGCACTCCATCGCGAAGCCTTCCACGTGCTCGGCTTCCTTCGTGAGGAAGCTCTGCGGGATGAGCAGCGGGAAGTACGCGTTGACGTGCCCGGTTTCCTTGAAGCGGTTGTCGAGGTCGGCCTGGATCGCCTCCCACACGGCAAAACCTTCCGGACGGATCACCATGCAGCCGCGCACCGGACTGTGCTCGGCGAGTTCAGCAGCCTTGATGACGTCGAGGTACCACTGCGCGTAGTCGTCAGCGCGGGGCGTGATGTTGCGTGCCATGAGGACTTCCGGGGGACTGAGTTCCGCGCGCGCCGGCGAGCAGCCAGCGGGCGAAACGAAGGGTCAGGCGAAGCGCCCCATTCTCGGGGCGCGCGGGCTCAGCGCAAGGGCGGGGCCAGCGGAGCGCGCGGTCGTGCCGCGAGAGCGAGGCCCACCGAGCGCGTGGGCTCAGCGCGGAGCGTGGCGCGGCTCTGGCGACCAGCTCGCGTCAGTCCTCGTCGCTCTCGGACTCGGGCTGCGGTGCGGGTCGCGGCCAGACGTAGCCGGCCTCGGACAGCTCGGCGCCGCGCGCAAGCACGTCGGGGAGGCCCTTGGCGATGGCGGTCTTGGCGTCGTCGGACACGGGATCCTTGCCGAGGTAGACGTCGATCAGCGCGGCGCAGAGCAGCGGCGACTCGATGGTTTCGTTCAGCGTGACGCTCGTCGTGGTCGAGGCCGACCGCTTGCTCGTGGAGCTGATCGCCACGTGGAGCGTGCCGCCCGGCCGCATGTCGAAGATGAGCACCGTGTTCTCTTTGAGTTCTTCGAAGTTGAGCGTGCTGGTGACGGCGCCGGTCTTGGTCGTGCGGCTCGTGAAGATCTCTTGGAACTTGGCGAGGCCTTGCAGCCCGCGCGTGCGTTCGGCGTCGGTGCGCGCGGCCTTCTTGATGCGCGGACTGAGCGAGTCTTCGAAGGCCTCGCGCATGTCCTCGGTGTCGACGTCGCGATTCATCACCAGGCGCAACAACTTCGGCACGCGGTCGGCGGCGAGGTCGGTGAAGAGTTGCTTGTTCTTGCTGAGCGACTTGCCGTCGCTGCCGCGGTACTTGGCGAGTTGGTGGTGCGCCATCAGCGGGTCGAGGTAGAGGCCCACCGTGTACACGTTGATCCAGAACTTCTCGCGCACGCCGGTGCCGGTGAGCATCAGGTAGCGGTCGGACGGGCGCAGGTCGGCGGCGTCGAGCTCCAGCGCGGGGTCTTCGAGGAACACGTCGTACACGCTGTCGCTCTCGCCATCGGTGCGCGTGCGCGCGGTGTTCGGCGCGAGGCGCAAGGCGTCGGCGTCCGAAACCGGGGTGACGATGATCGGCGGCGAGCCAGCGGGCTCGGCGGCTTGCGCGGCGAGCGGCGCGGTGAACGAGGTCAGGGTCAGCGAAGCCACGATCAAGGTCAGCGCGCGCATCAGCGATCCTCCCGAGGAGCGCTCAGCGTAGCGCGCGACCTTGCGTGAGCGGCGCCTCCTTTGGGAGTGCTCTGTCACGGACGCGTGCGCGCTGTCACGCGGCGCGGCGCCGCGAAAAACGCGCGGCGTCAGCCGAGCAAGGCCTCGAGCACCTCGTCGATCCAGGACTCGGCGGGTTCGGGCGGCTCGGCGTGGGGCAACTCGGCCAGGATCGGCGCGTCGACGAGCGCGGGCAGCTCGGCCAGGTTCTCGCGATCCGAGGGCGACACCGGCCCGTCGACGGCGTTCAGCACCACGCCGATCACGGGCACGTCGGCGGCGCGCGCGGCGGCCACCGAGAGGGCCGTGTGATTGAGCGTGCCGAGCCCCGTGCGCGCCACGAGCAGCAGCTGCGCGCCGAGTTCGCGGGCGAGGTCGAGGTAGTTGAAGCCCGGCGCGATGGGGACGAGCAGGCCGCCCGCGCCTTCGACAACGAGCACGTCGTGTTGCGCGGCGAGTTCGCGCACGTGCGCGACGAGCGCTTGCGTGTCGATGGCCTGCGCTTCCACGCGCGCAGCGGCGCTGGGCGCGGCCGGCAGCGACAGCGCCCACGGCAAGACTTGCTCGACCGGTTGCGCGCCGCCGGCTGCGGCCGCGAGCAACTCGGCGTCGCTGCCGACGGGGAAGGTGTTCGGATGCGGGCCGCCGTCGACCCCCGACTCGACGGGCTTGCACACACCGACCTCGCGCCCGCGCATCACCAAGCCTTCGACCAACGCGCAGGCCACGTAGGTTTTCCCGACGCCGGTGTCGGTGCCGCTCACGAGCAGGATCTGACTCACTCGGCGACCGCCACGTCGATCGACTCGAGCGCGACCTTCACCAAGCGCGCGCACTGCTCCACGCTCATCGTGATCGGCGGCATGCAGATCACGGTGTCGCCCAAGGGCCGCAAGATGACGCCGCGTTGGCGCGCCGCTTCGGTCACGCGGTGCCCCGTGCGACGCGCGGTGTCGAAGAACAGCGGCGCGTCGCCGGTGCGCGCATCGCGATGCTCGCCTGCGCCGCGGTCTTTCGTGCCACCTTCGCCGCCGCTCGCTTGATCCGTGCTGCGCTCGCCACCGGTGCGCGCGCGCACCAACTCGATGCCGAACATGCTGCCGTAGCGACGCACCTCGAGCACGTTGGGGTGCTTGTCGAGCACGGCGAAGCCTTCGGCGAGTTGCGCCTCGATGCGACGCGCGCGGGAGAGGAAGTCGGGGCGCCGACAGAGCTCGAGGCTGGCCAGTGCTGCGGCGCAGGCCAGGGCATTGCCCGTGAAGGTGTGCCCGTGGAAGAAGCTCTTGTACTCCTCGTAGTTGCCGAGGAAGCACTCGTAGATCGACTCGCTGCAGAGCGTCGCCGCAAGCGGCAGGTATCCGCCGGAGAGTCCCTTGGCGAGGCACAGCAGGTCGGGCGTCACGCCCTCGCGTTCGCAGGCGAAGAGTCTGCCGGAGCGACCGAAGCCGGTGGCGACTTCATCGAGGATCACGAGCAGGCCGGCTGCGCGGCAGCGTTCGACGACCGCGCGCGTGAAGCCGTCGGGGTAGACGCGCAGGCCCGACGCACCCTGCGCGCCCGGTTCCATGATCAGGGCGGCGAACTCGTCGCCCCGTTCGGCGAGCAGCGTGTCGAGCGCGGCGAGGCAACGCGGCATGTCGGCGGCGCGCAACGCGGCGCTGTGTCCGGCCGGCACGTTCACTTGCTCGGTGTGGAACAACAGCGGGCTGAAGATCTCGTGGAAGAGGTCGATGCCGCCCACCGACACCGCGCCGAGCGTGTCGCCGTGGTACGCGTTCTGCATGCACAGGAAGCGCGTGCGTTGCGTGCCCTTCGGGTCGGCCTGACGCCGCGCTTGGAAGGCCATCTTGACCGCGATCTCCACCGCACTCGAACCGCTGTCGGAGTAGAACACGCGAGACAGGCCGGTGGGCGCGACGTCGAGCAGTTGCTCCGCGAGCAACACGGCGGGCTCGCCGCCGAGTCCGAGCAAGGTGCTGTGCGCCACGCGGCCGAGTTGCGCCTGCACGGCCGCGTCGATCTCGGGCACGCGATGACCGTGCAACGCGCACCACAGCGAGGACACGCCGTCGAGGTAGCGGCGCCCGTCGGCGTCGATCAACTCGCAACCTTCGGCGGCCACGATCACGGGGAAGTCTTCGGTGTCCCACCCGCGTTGCTGCGTGAACGGGTGCCACATCACGCGCCGGTCGAGCGCTTGGAGTTCCGCGTTGCTGCGCCCGCTGAGCGACGGCGCAGCGCCTTGCGCCGGCGTGGAATGCGCGGCGGTTGCAGGTTGCGTGTGGGTGTCACTCATGCGGGTGTCTCCGCAGATTCGGGATGCGCGGCGAGCGTTTCGGCCAGCGCGTTGGCAAGCTGCGTGAGCTGCGCGGGTTCGTGATCGGCGCTCACGCTGATGCGCAAGCGGCACGAGCCCTCGGGCACGGTCGGCGGGCGCACGGCCGGCACGAACAGGCCGCGTTCGAGCAGCGCGGCCGAGACGTCGAGCGCGCGGGCGGCGGCGCCCAGAACCACGGGAATCACAGGCGCTTCGGGCAAGCGACTCGCCGGCACGGGGACGCCACGTTCGGCGAGCGCGTCGCGCAAGGCCCGCGCATTCGACTGCGCGCGTTCGACGCGCCACGTCTCGCTGCGCAGCACGCGCAAGCCGGCGCGCGCCGCCGCGATCACTGACGGCGGCAGCGCACAGGTGAACACGAACGTGCGCGCGGTCTGCAGCATGAGTTCGCGCACGGGCGTGTCTAGCAACGCGAAGCCGCCGTAGCTGCCGAGCGCCTTGCCGAGATTGCCGACTTGCGCGGCGACGGCGACCTGGGTCGGTGTGTCGGTTGCGCTCGGCGCCGCGACAGCTGCCGCGGCGGACACGTTGTTCGCGCTCGTGCCGACGCCCGCCGCCGCGCAGGCGCCGCGACCGCCGGGGCCGAGCACGCCGAGGCCGTGTGCGTCGTCCACGAGCAAGAGCGCGCCGGCCGACTCGCAGAGCGGCGCGATGCGCGCGAGATCCGCGCCGTCGCCATCCATGGAGTAGAGGCCTTCGACGCACACGAGCGTGCGGCGGAAGTTCGATGCGTCGCGCAAGGCGCCTTCGAGCGCGCCGACATCGTCGTGCGGGAGCACGCGCACTTCGGCGCGCGAGAGGCGGCAGCCGTCGACCGTGCTGGCGTGACTCAATCGGTCGGAGAGGATCAAGTCGCCGGGCCCGGCGAGCGCGCTGATCAGGCCTACGTTCGCGTGGTAACCCGACGCGAACACGAGCGCCGAGGGCGCACCGAAGGTCTCGGCGAGTTCATGTTCGAGCGCTTCGACGCTGTCGTCGTGGCCGGCGAGCAGGCGCGCGGAACCTGAACCGGCGCCGAGTTCATGCGCAGCGCGCGCGGCCGCGTCGCTCAACTCGGGATGACGCGCCAAGCCGAGGTAGTCGCAACTCGCGAAGGACACGACCTCGCGTTCGCCGACGCGCACGCGACAGCCGTCGAGCCGCGCGACCGAGCGCAGGCGACGTTCGAGCCCGGCGCGCTCCAAGGCGGCGAGGTCGGCCAGGGCCTGACTCGTCGCGGCGCTGCACGCGCCGCTCACGACTCAGACCTCCCCGGCCAGCGCCGGCGCGTCGCTGTCGGCGGCGCCCGCGGAGTCGCTGGCGGCCTGCGAAGCGTTGCTCGCGCCGTCGTCGGCAGCTTTCGCCGCGGCCGCGCTCGCAACCGCAGCGTTCGCAGCATGTCCCGCAGCAGGCCCGACCGGCTGCGACGCCGGGCGCGGCGTGAGCGGCAACGGCTTGCCCGTCGCCGCGGCCGTGGCCACGCGCGGTTCGAGTTCGAAGCCGGCGATCACGGCGAGGTCGTCTTCCGGGGTGGCGCCGCCGGTCGTGAGGTAGTTGCCGACCATCGTGGCCGACGCGCCCGCCAAGTACATCAGCGGCGCGAGGTCGCCGAGCACGACTTCGCGCCCGCCCGCCACCATGATGTGGTGCTTGGGCAGCATGAAGCGGAACACCGCGATGCCCACGAGCGCTTCGAGCGGCGAGAGCTTGCCGTGCTCCGTGGCCATCGGCGTGCCGTCGATCGGGTTGAGGAAGTTGAGCGGCACGAGGTCGGGGTCGAGCTCGCGCAACTCGGCGGCGAGCTCCACGCGCTGACGCGCCGTCTCGCCCATGCCGAGGATGCCGCCGCTGCACAAGTTCATGCCGGCGTCGCGCACGTGGCGCAGTGTGCTGAGCCGGTCGTCGAAACTGTGCGTGTCGACCACGGTTTCGAAGTGGCTGCGCGCCGTCTCGAGGTTGTGGTTGTAGGTGTGCAGGCCGGCTTGCTTGAGACGTCGCGCGACCTCCGGGTCGCTGATCAGGCCGAGTGAGGCGTCGGGATGCACGTCGCCTTCGGCAGCGACTTCCTCGATCAGGTTGCAGACCTTGTCGAGCTCGGGGCCTTGCTTGAGTCCGCGCCAAGCGGCGACCAAGCCCAGTGCCTCGGCGCCGTTCTGCTTGGCTTCCTTCGCGGCCTTCTTCACCTGTTCGGCGTCGAGCAACTCGTACTCGTCGACACCGGTTTCGAAGCGCGACGACTGCGCGCAGAAGCCGCAGTCTTCCGAGCAGCGCCCGCTCTTGGCGTTCACGATGGAGCACAAGTGCACCTCGTTGCCCACGTACTGGCGACGAATGCGGTCGGCGCCCGCGAGCAAGTCCATGAGCGTGTCGCGCGTGGTGCCTTCGATCAGGCGCGCGCCCTCATCCACGGACAGCTCGCCGCCGGCGAGCACCTTGTCGGTCATCTCGGAGATGAAGCGGCGCATGCTGAGAGTCCTCGCGGCGGGCGGTCGGGAAAGGCGGAGATTCTACCGCGCGCGCCGCCGGCGCCCCAACTGGAGCGCGCACGTTCAGCGACATGTGCGCCCGTGAAACGCGCAGCTGCCCGTCGCGCAAGCTGCTGCGGCGGGCCCAACCGAGCTCACGAGAGCCGAAGCGCGCTCAGCGGTACTCGTTCAGCAGCGCCTCGAAATCGCTCTTCGGCGGACGGCAGTCGCTCTCGTCCATCCGGGTGAGGGGCTTGTCGGGCAGGCTCACGATGTCGTGCAGCGGCTTGCTGTCCTTGTTGTAGTAGATCAAGCCGGTGTAGACGTGGCCCGCGTCGAGGCGATCCTTCTCGAGGATGCGGCGCGCGGCGCCGATGTCCCTCGGGTCGTGATCGTTGTCGTTGAGCGCGTGCAGCACGATGTGCGAGCCGTCGGGCATGTCGACCTCGGTGACGTCGCCCGGTTCCTGCTCGACCGTTTTTGCGTCGTACTCCGCCACGAAGCCGACCTCGTGGAGCTGGATGTTGTGCTCGCGCAACCAGGCGAAACCCTTGGTGCTGTCGGGCAGGTTGTTGAACGTGACGCAAGGCGAGATGCAGTCGATGAAGGCCATGCCGTTGTGGTTGATGGCCGCGCGCAGCAGGTTGACCATCTGCTTGGTGTCGCCGCTGTAGGAGCGCGCCACGAAGCCGCAGCCCATCTCGAGCGCGAGGTTGCACAAGTCGATGTCGGCGTAGTCGTTGATCTCGCCGCCCTTCTTCTTGCTGCCCTTCTCGCTCGTGGCGGAGAACTGCCCCTTGGTGAGGCCGTACACGCCGTTGTTCTCGACCACGTAGACCATGTTCGTGTTGCGACGCATGGCGTGGCAGAACTGCCCCATGCCGATGCTGGCCGTGTCGCCGTCGCCCGAGACACCGATGGTCATCAGGTGACGGTTGGCCATGTTCGCGCCGGTGGCCACTGACGGCATGCGCCCGTGCACCGAGTTGATGCCGTAGCCCTTGTTGATGAAGTACGCGGGCGTCTTGGACGAACAACCGATGCCCGAGGTCTTCACCACGTTGTAGGGATCGACTCCCGACTCGTAGGAGGCCTGGATGATCGTGCGCGTGATCTGGTCGTGACCACAGCCGATGCAGAGCGTGGACTTCTCACCTGCGTAGTCGGCTTTGACGTGGCCGCTGCGGTTGGTGTCTTTGGTGGCTTCAGACATGTGCGGGTTTCCGTGCGGCCTCGCGCACGGCCTCGACGATGGGCGCGGCTGCCATGGGCATGCCGGCGTAGTAGTTGAGCTTGCGAATCTTGCCGGCGGAGCCGGGCACCTTCAGGCGCAGGATGTCGGCCATCTGACCGTCGCGGTTCTGTTCGGCCACGAAGACCACCTTGCACGAGTCGACGAAGTCCACGACCTCGTCGTGCAGCGGCAGCGCGCGCACACGCATCTCGTGCACCTTCACGCCCTCGGCCTCGAGCAGGTCGATGGCTTCCTCGGCCGGGTAACGCGTGGAGCCCCAGTAGAGCAGGCCGATCTCGGAATCCTTGTGACCGCCTTCGATGGGCTTGGGCAGGTCGCGCGTGGAGTCTTCGATCTTGCGCTTGATGCGGTCGAGCACTTCCTTGTACTCGTCGGAGTCCTCGGTGTAGCTGGCGCGCGTGGTGTGACCGGAGCCGCGCGTGAAGTACGGCGCGGAGGGGTGCGCGGTGCCGGGCAAGGTGCGGTGCGGCACGCCGTCGTTGTCGGGGTCGCCGTAACGCTCGTACTTGCCGCCCGACTCTTCGAGCGCCTTGAGCTGCTCCTTGTCGAGCAACTTGCCGCGGTTGAACTCGCCCGTGGGGTACTCGAGCGTGTCGCTCACCCAGAGGTTCATGCCCATGTCGAGATCGGTGAGCACGAACACCGGAGTTTGGTACTTCTCGGCGATGTCGAAGGACTGCTGGCTGATCTCGTAGAGCTCCTCGGGGCCGGCGGGCAGCAGCACGATGTGCTCGGTGTCGCCGTGCGAGAGGAAGCGGCACAGCGAGAGGTCACTCTGCTGCGTGCGCGTGGGCATGCCGGTCGACGGCCCCACGCGTTGCACGTCGAAGACCACGGCCGGGATCTCGGCGTAGTAACCGAAGCCCGCGAACTCGGACATCAGCGAGATGCCCGGGCCTGCGGTCGACGTCATGGAGCGCGCGCCCGCCCAGCCGGCGCCGAGCACCAAGCCGAGGCTGGCGAGCTCGTCTTCGGCTTGCAGCGCGGCGAAGCGTTGCTCGCCCGATTCCGGATCGGTGCGGAAGCGCTTGGCGAAGGAGATGAACTCTTCGCACAGGCTCGAGCTCGGCGTGATCGGGTACCAACCCACGAAGGTGCAACCGGCCATCAAGCAGCCGAGCGCCGCGGCGGTGTTGCCCTCGATCATCATCTTGTTGTCGGTGAGCTTGCGCGTCTCGACGCGGAACTGGCAGTCGTCGGCACTGAAGTTCTCGCGCGCGTAGGCGAGCCCCGCATCGACCACGTCTTGGTTCAGCTTGACAACCTTCTGCTTGCCCGAGAACTGATCGGCGACCACGTCCATCAACACTTGGTGATCGAGGTCGAGCAAGTGCGCCGCCACGCCCACGTAGATCATGTTGGCGAGCAGCTTGCGCAGGCGCGCGTCGGGCGCGAAGTCCTTCGCGAGCTTGGCCATCGGCACGGCGAAGGTCTTGATGTCGGTGCGACCGTGCGACTTCGCTTGCGGCAGCGCGTCGTCGATGATCAGCACGCCGCCCTTCTCGACGCAGGCCACATCCTTTTCGGCGGTGGCCTTGTTGAGCGCGATGACGACATCGTTGGTGCCGCTGCGTGCTTGGTAACCCTTCTCCGTGACGCGGATCAGGAACCACGTGGGCAGCCCCTGAATGTTGCTCGGGAAGAGGTTCTTGGGCGACACCGGGACGCCCATGCGGAAGATCGTCTTGGCCAGGATGGTGTTCGAGGAGGCACTCCCCGAACCGTTCATCGTGGCCACGTTGATGGTGAAGTCGTTGATGACGGTGGTCATGGACTCGCCGGCTGCCGAGAAGCGCCGCGAAGATTTCGGGGGAGTGGGCTGCGCGAGTGAGCCGCGTGAGAGCGCGGGACAACGCCCTTGGTGAGCGTGACGCAGCCCCCGAGTTTAACAATCGGTGCGTGTTGTCGGCCACGGGGGAAGCGCGCGAACACCCCTGAGTCTGCGGGTTTTTTCTGCGCGACGGCCTGCGTCGGCCTGCCGGCCCCGAGGCGAGCCGGTCGCGCGGGGGCGAGGCGCTCAGTCGCCGGGCAGCTGGTCCATCAGCTCGCGGATCTCTTCGAAGGGTTCTTCGTGGTGCTGCGCCTCGGCCAGCTCGGCGCCGCGGTCGAGCCAGCGACGGGCCTCGTCCCAGCGGGCCAACTCCACGCAGCAGCGGCCGCGCTTGATCGCCGCCACCATCCACTCGGGATCCTTTTCCAGGCAGTCGCCGAAGGCCGCTTCGGCGCGCTCCAGCTCGCCGCCCTGATAGAGCGCCTGGGCCAGCGCGAAGCGGTGCAGCTTGTTGTCCGGGTCTTTCTCGACGAAGGCGGCGAAGCGCGCGATCTTGTCCGTGGTCATGGCTCGGTGGCTGTTGCGGGGAGGACGGGCGAGCGGCGATGGTAGCGCGCCATGCCCACTCCTGACGACGCCCCGATTGACGACGGCTCTGCCGACAACGACGCGCCCTCCAGCCCCTGGGGCGCCAGCCCCCGTGGCCGCGAGGGCGCCGGTCCCGGTGGCCGCGAGGGCCCCAGCCCCGGTGGCCGCGAGGGCGCCAGCCCCGACGGCCCGGAGGGCAAGCGCGATCGCGCCCCCGTCGCTCCTGACCCGGCCTTTGCCGCCGAGGTCGAGCGCCTGATCGCGCCGCACCTGAGCGCCCTACCCGGCCTCGAAGCCGCCCCCGACGACCTCGCCACGCAACTCGGCGGTTTCTGCGCGGGCCTGCTGGCCGCCAACGCCACGATCAACCTCACGGGCCTGAAGAGCGCCGAGGACATGGCCTTCGGGCACGTCCTCGACAGCCTCATCGCGCTCCCGCTGATCGGCGACCGCGGCACGCTGCTCGACCTCGGCTCGGGCTGCGGCGTGCCCGGCGTGCCCTTCGCGTTGGCGCAACCCGCGCGCAAAGTGCTGCTGTGCGAGTCGCGGGCGCGCAAGTCGGAGGCGCTGGCGGGGCTGGTCAGCGGCCTGGAGCTCGGGCCGCGCGTGTCGGTGCTGCACGATCGCGCCGAAACCTGGCTCGTCGAGCAGAAGGTCGACACGGTGGTGGCGCGCGCGGTGGGCCGCGTGGGCAAACTGCTCGAGTTCCTCTCGCCGGTGCGCCACGGCTTCAAGCGCCTGGTGCTGCTCAAGGGCCCGAGTGTCGACGCCGAACTCGACGAGGTCGCGGAGCAACTCCCCACGCTCGGCTTCGAACTCGAGCAACGCGTGGACGCCCAACTGCCCGAAGAACGCGGCGCCCGCGTGCTGCTCGTGTTCAAGCCGCTCAAGCGCGACCGCGACAGCCGTCGCCGGAAGTACGGCAAGCGCCGCTAGGTGTCGCCGCTCGCATGCGGGACGCACGGCGGCTCAGTGGGCTCCGCCAGGGCGCTCCGATCCTGCGCGCACCCTGCTGCGCTCACTCCGCGCTGATCGGGCTCACGAAGTCGTCGGGCTTCACGACCAGCAGGCCGGTTTCGATGCGGCTGCAGACCTTCTCGGCAGTGCTGCCGAGGAGCAGGCCGCCCAGGCCGTGGCGCGCCACGGTGCCCATCACGACCACGTCGGCCGAGAGCTCCTTGGCGGCTTCGTCGATCTTCTCGCTGGCCAAGCCTTCGCTCATCCACAACTTGGGCGTGAGCTTGTACTTGGTGGCCACGGGATCCACGGCTTTGTGCAGGTCGGTCCAGCCGGCGTCGCGCACTTCCTTCTGGTAGGCCTCAAGCGTTTCCGCGTCGACACCGCGCAGGCGCATGCCGCCCTCGGCCGGGTACTCCGGCACGTGCAACACGTGCCAAGCCGCTTCGGATTCGGTGCAGATCTCAGCCGAGAGCTTCAGGATCGACGGCATCGTGGAGTGCATCGCCACCGCCGAGAGCACCACGGCGGGCTTGCCCGTGCCGGGCCGCGTGGCGACCCACACCGCGCTGGGACACTTGCGCAACAAGGTGAGCGCCGTGCTGCCCACGAGCCCGGCGTGACGCCGGTGCGCGGCGCGCGGGCCGACCACCACGAGATCATGACCGTCGCGGGTGACCTTGCGCACGATGTCCACGAAGGGTTTGCCCGCGCTGGCATGCACCGTCACATCGAGACCCGCGAGGCGCGCGTCGGCCAAGCTTCTCAGGCGATGTTCGAGCAACTCCAGCACAGCCGCTTCGGCATCCTGGACCACGCTCATCAAGCACAGCGTCGCGCCGCTCGCTTCTGCGATCCAGCGCGCCTGATCGAGGGCCGCTTCGATCTCTGCGGTGTGACCCATCGCGCCAGCGGCGGCGAGGTCGAGCGGAACGAGGACACTCTTGAAGGATGTCATCGGACGTCACCTTGAGGAGGTGATGGAGCCGGGGATCGGATTCGAACCGACGACCTCAGCTTTACGAAAGCCGTGCTCTACCACTGAGCTACCCCGGCCGAGGTCGCACCGCCGGGAGGCGATGCCGAGCCGCGAACCCTACCAAACCCCTGCGCAGCGCAACAGGCGTGGAGAAGGCCCGGCGCGCCGGTACGATCGCCCCGTGAATTACCTCCTCGACGGCTACAACATCGCGCACTGGCTGGCACCCGGCGACCACGATCTCGACGCCCACGGTTTGCGCGCCCTGCTGATCGCTCAGCTCGCCGGTCGGGTGCCCCACGACGCCGTCAGCGTGACCATCTTCTGGGACGTGCGGAACCCGAATCCGAGCATCCCGCCGCGTGAGTTCCTCGACTGGTGCGTGATGCAGAACGTGCCCGACGCCGACGCCGCGATCATCGAGGCCGTGTACCAAGCCGACAAGCCGTCGCGCTGCCTGGTCGTGAGCCGCGACCGCGAGGTCACGGGCAAGTCGCGTCAGCTGGGCGCGCGCACCCAGAGCCCCAAGCAGCTCTTCGACCCGCGCAGCAAACCGTGAGAGCGCGCGGCTTCGCGCTGATCATCGCGGCCAACCTGATCGGCGGCCTGACTTACCTCGGGCAGAAGCAGGCCATGGAGGCGCTGCCTCCGGGCATCGTGACCTTCTTGCGCAACCTGGTGGCGATCGTGGCGATGGCGCTGTTGCTGGCGGCGCGCGGAGGCTTCCGCTCACGCTACGACCGTGCCGCGCTCACGCGCTTGTGCGTGGCGGGCGTGCTGGCCTTCGCCATGCCGCTGTGGCTCGGCACCCTCGGCTTGCGCTGGTCCACCGCGGGCAACGCGTCGATCCTGATCTTGCTGGAGCCCGGCGCGATCCTGGTGTTCTCGGTGCTGCTCTTGAAGGAGCGCATCGGACGTCCGCAGCAGCTCGGCGTGGCCTTCGGCATGGCGGGCGCGCTGTTCATCGTGCTCGACCACACCAGCGGCAGCGACCTACTCGCCGGTGGCATGCTCCTCGGCAACTCACTGCTGCTGCTCCACGCCGTGCTCTGGGGCCTCTACTCGCCGGTGATGAAACCGCTCGCCGACAAACACCCCGCGCTCGAACTCACGCTCCTCTCGATGCTCTTCAGCATGCTGCTGCTCACGCCGATCGCAGGCGTGGAATGGCTCAGCTACGAACACCTCCCCGGCTGGGAGACGGCGCTGTTGTGGGTGGCCGGCCTGGGCCTCATCGGCTCCTTCCTCGGCACGCTCTGGTGGAACGCGTCACTGAAGGTCTTGCGCGCCTCGACGATCGCCCCCTTCGTGCTGCTGCAACCGCTGGCCGGCCTGCTCGGCGACTGGCTCGTGCGCGACGAGGTCCCCACGCGCGCGGCGTGGACGGGCGCAGGCCTGATCGTGACCGGGCTGCTCTGCGTGCTCGTGTCGCCGCGCGCGCCGGTCGACAAACGAAACGACGCCGCGCCCCCTCTCGAGGACGCGGCGCCGTGAAGCTCAGCGCGGATTCAGTTCGCGCTCAGCCCTGCGCAACACCCTCGGCGTTGGCGGCGCGCTGGCCCAGCGCGTTGGCGGCAGCGAGCGCGAGTTCGGCGTCGCCGCTGCCGAGCGCTTCGTGCAGCACGGCCACGAGTTCCGCCGACGGCTGACCGCCGCCGTTCGCGCCCCACAAGCTCGCCAGCGTGTTGAGCAAGGTGACGCCGACTTCGCCGGCCGCACCGTTCGAGGCCAGCGCTTCCACGCTCGCCGTGGCGCCCGTGAGCGAGGCGTGGCGCACCACGTCGAGCAGCACGAGCATCAGCTCTTCGTTCGGGTCGTTGTCGAGCGCGCCGAGGATCGAGTTGCCGGCGGTGCGGCACACGGCGGCGGGCAGCGAGAGCAGGGTCTCGCCAGCGCTCACAGCGCGATCGAGCGCAGCGAGCTGACGTGCCGGGCGATCGCCAGCGGCGGCGCGCAGCGCACCCCAGTCGGCGGAGGCGAGCACGGTGGCTTCGTCGCCATACAGCTCTTCGACGCGGTCCACGTTGTCGGCCACGATCACCATCGGCGTGCTGGCTGTGCGCGGGTCGTTCTTGAGGCTCCAGACCAGCGTGTCGAGCGTGACGCCACCAGCGCCCTCGCGCACCACGATCAGGTCCTTGGCGGGGAAGGCCTTGGCGTGCGCCAGAGCTTCGGTGACCTGCGCGCTGCCGACGGCGTTCCAGCCGGCGGGCGCGTCGGCGGCACCGGCATCACCCACGAAGGCCACCGTGCGCACGGGCACGGCGTTGAGCGCACGCGCGAGGTGCGCGGCGACGTCGGGCGAGGCCTCGCCCAGGCGGCCGAGCGTGGCGGCGGCGGCCATGGCGACTTCACCGGAACCGCTGTCGAGCGCGGCGCGCAGCGCCTGCATCTCGCCGGGGCTGTTGCCCATGGCGCCGATCAACGCGACGGCGCCCAGCTCGGCGCCACGGTCGAGCAGGAACTGCAACGCCGGGCCGCGGTAGTGACCGGCCAGCGCGAGCTCGAGGTCGAGCGCGGCGAGCTGGTCGTCGGCGGTGGCCATGGCGTCGTCGTCCATGCCGTCGAGATCCATCGCGGCCGTGAGCTCAGCGGCCTTGCTGGCCTGCACGGCGGCGAGCGAGGCGCGCACGGCGGAACCGGTGGCGCCCGACATGACCGCCATCTGCAGCGCGGACTCGGCCATGTGCAGTCCGTAGAGACCGCTCGGGATGGGCTCGCCCACGAGGCTGCCGTCCCAACCCCAGGCGACCACGCCTTGGGTGTAGGGGCGTTGCAGCGCTTCGTCGCCCGTGACCCACAGCTCGGAGAGGCGCAGGGTGAGCGTGAGCGGATCGCGCGTGTCGAGGCCGAGGCTGGCGAGCGCGGGTTGCAGCTTGTCGAGTGCGGCCGACGCGGTGCCGCGCGCGGTGTCCGACTCGTCGCGCAAGGACATCCAGGCGAGCGCGGCGGCGGCGCGCGGGTCGCCGATGGAACCGAGCACGGCGGCGGCGTTGCTGCGCACGAGCTCATCCTCGGATCCGAGCGTGGCCACGAGCGGCGGCACGGCCGTCTCGCCCAACTGCAGCAGCGCGGCCATGGCCTTCACGCGGTGATCGCTGTTGGCGCGGTCACCGAGGCTCGGCACGAGTGCGGGCACGGCCCACTCGCCGTAGTTGGCTTGCATCGTGAGCAGCGCGCGCTGACGTGCGCGCAGGTCGCCCGCGAAGATGTCGGTGACGAGCTCTTCGGCGCCGCCCGGATCGGCGAGCACGCTCTTGCGGCCGACCTTGGCCAAGCCGAGGAAGCGCTCAGCGAGCGCGCCGAGTTCGTTGCGCTCGAGCAACATCTCGAGCAACACCTGTTGTTCGACGCGTTGCCACAGGGCGTAGGCCTCGTCGTTGCCGGGGTTCTGCGCGAGCGCCTCTTGGAAGGCTGCGATCGCTGCACTGTTGTCACCACGACGGTAGGCATCGATGCCTTGTTCGAAGAGCGCTTCGGCGTCTTGCGCGAGCAGGCTCGGCGAGAGCAGGGAGCCGAGGGCAAGTCCGAGGACGGCACGACGCAGCACGGGACGGGACCGGGACATGAGCGACTCTCGCAGCAGGAGCGGTGGGGATGACGCGATTCGGGTCTGGGCCGACTCACCCATGCGAACACGCCTTCTGCGGCGCGATTTCACGGGTGAACCGACGGTTTCCGGGGTTCGCAGTGTAGGTAGGACCCCGGATTTATCAAGGCTACCCGGGAGCGTGACGCGATGGCCGTGTGAGGAACAGCAAGAACCCGGCCGCGAGCATGGTGACGGTCCAGGGCATGGCCTGTCGACCCCCCTGCAGAAGCAGGTCCCCGGGCAGCAGCAGAACCGACAGCACGAGGGCCACGCCGGACAGCCAGCGCACCACGCCGCGTGAGGCTTCGCGCAGCCGCGGGCTGCCCCCGCCGGCCGGCCCCCAGAAGCCGGGGGGCTGCACGCGCTCGACGAATTCGGTCAGTTGGTCGCGGGCCACAGGCGGCGTGAGCAGCGTGACCGGGACCACCACGACCACCGACAGGCCGGCGATGAGCACCATCTGTCCCGCGAAACTGATGCCGCCGGGCACGAGCAGGGAGTCCGGCAGGAGCGGCGCGGGCAGCTCGGGCCAGACCTGGAGCACGAGCGTGCCCAGGCCCGAGGCCACCAGCGCCGAGATCTCCGACCAGGCGTTGATGCGCCACCAGAGCCAGCGCGCCACGTACACCAGGCCCACACCGCTGAAGAGCGTGGTGAACACGTCGAACATGCCGCGCACATCGGAGCCGCTGGCGGCGAAGTAGAGCGCCAGGGCCAGCACCAGCGGCCCGGTGACGCGCGCCATGCGCACGTCGGCGCTGGGCGGGGCGTCGGGCCGCAGGAAGCGTCGATACACGTCGTTCACCAGGTACGACGAGGCCACGTTCACGTGCGTGTCGATGGTGGACATGAAGGCGGCCAGGAACGAGGCCACGAGCAGGCCGAGCAGGCCCACGGGCAGGAAGCGGCGCATCATCAACGGGTAGGCGCGCTCGTCGTCGGTGCTGGCGAGCACTTCGCCGGCGGACACGCTCTGTTCGGCAGCCACCAGCGGGGCCACGTGCCAGCCGTCGATGCCGGTGTCGGGCAGTGCGAGGGTCTCCACGCCGGCGGAGGTCTGCAGCTCGATGCCTTGCGACGTGACGCCGAGCACCGTGCCGTCGGCGGGCGCGTGCAGAGCGCTCGTGGGGAACACGAGCAACGAGGCCAGCGCGACGAGGATCCACGGCCACGGGCGCACCGCGTAGTGCGCGATGGCGTACCAGAGCGTGGCGCCGAGCGCGTGGCCTTCGTTCTTGGCGGCGAGCAAGCGCTGCACCATCACGCCGCTCCCGTCGACATTCTTGTTGGCGAAGGGCACGACCAACACGAGCACGAGGAACTGCACGAGTGTGGCGGGCCAGCTGGCCCAGTCGGAGAGCGTGGCGCCGCCGGTGTCGGGGAGCAGCGTGAGCTTGGCGGCGTTCTCGGGGATCGCGCGCAGCTGTTCGACCATCGGGCCGAGCCCACCGAAGGCGTCGGCCACCACGACGGTGAGCAGGATCGCGCCGGCCAGCGCCACGCCGAACTGCAGGAAGTCGGTGACGACCACGCCCCACAGGCCGGTGATCTCGGAGTAGAGCAGCGCGAGCAGCGAGCAGCCGAGCATCACGACCCACTCGGGTGGCAGGCCGAGGATGGTGTCGCTCTCGTCGTTGAGTTCGAAGAGCACCACGATGACCTTCGTCATGCCGAGGATCACCCAGCCCATCACGAAGGCGTGCATGAACACCACTTGGTACACGCTCTTGAACACGCGCAGAAAGCGCGCGGGGCGACCCGAGTAGCGCAGCTCCATGAAAGCCACGTCGGTGAGCACGCGCGAGCGACTCCACAGGCGCGCGAAGAGCGTCACCACGAGCAGCGTGCCGAGCATCAGGCCCCACCAGCGCCAGTTCTTGGCGACGCCGCCCTGCCGCGTCCAGCCCGCGATCACGAGCGGCGTGTCGGCCGCGAAGGAGGTGGCCACCATCGAGGTCCCTGCCAGCCACCACGGCAGGTTGCGCCCCGACAGGAAGAAGCCTTCCGCATTCCGCCCGGCGCGTCGCGCCACGAGCAGCCCAGCGCCCAGGGAGAGCGACAGGTAGACACCGATGACCGCCCAGTCGATCCACTCGAGGGAGCCGCTTCCGGCGCCAGTGATCTCGCTCATCGACGCGCCCTACGCGGGCCGAGCGCAGCGACCGCGCTCACGAGTCGAGCGGATTGATCAGCGTTTCGCTCGGGATCAGGATGCGCGGCTTCACGAAGAACAGGATCTCCGTGTTCCGCATCTCGCTGGTGCGACTCTTGAAGAGCCAGCCCAGGATCGGGAGGTCGCCGAGCAGGGGCACCTTGGTGAGCGTTTCGATCTGCGCGCTCTGCTTGAGGCCGCCGAGCGCGAAGGTCTGCTCGTCGTAGACGTGCACCGTGGTGCCGGCCGCGCGCTGACTGATGATCGGCGACGACACGTCGGTGCCCGAGATGTTGAAGGGCACCGAACCGGTTTGCGCCGAGACCTCGATCGAGAGGTCGATGCGCACGAGGTCTTCGCTCACGATGAACGGGATCATCTCGATCGTCACGCCGGTGGGCTCGAACACCGTGGACACGTTGGGGTTGTTGACGTTGCCGCTGGCTTGGAACACGGGCACCTTCTCACCCGTGATCAGCCGCGCGCGGTGACCGTTGAGCACCGTGACCGTGGGCGAGGAGATCAACTCGGCCGAACCGATCGACTGCAAGAAGCTGAGCACCGAGTCGATGCGCAGGTCGTTGTGCACGCCCTGCAAGCTGAGCAGGAAGCCCGAGAGCGAGGGCGGGTTGCCGAAGCTGTTGAAGCCCGCGCCGATGCCGGTGTCGCCCGAGCCCGCGGGGTCTTCGATCGGGAGGCCGGCGCCGAAGTTGCCCTTGGTGGGATTCGTCACCGGGTCGAAGGCGGCGTCGGGGTTCTCGAGGTTGCGCGCCACGAGCTTGCTGTCGAAGTCGAGCGTGTCGGTGAGGTTGACCTCGACCACGCGCACCTCGAGTTCGATCTGCGGCAGGTCGCCGAGCGTGCGGTGCAGCAACTCGGTGACGAAGAGCAGCACGTCGGGCGGGGCCGTGAGATGCAGCACGTCGGCGACGACTTCGCTGCCGAGCGCGTTGCGCTCGCCGAACTTGTCGCGCGTGTCGTCGCGGTGGAAGCCGTCGTGCAGCATGTAGCGGATGATTTCGGTCGGCGCGCCCTCGAGCGGGCTGGGCGTGTTCGCCTCGGCCGGGAAGGCGGGCACGTACGCGCGCAGCATCTCCACGACCTTGGTGCCGCGTCCGCCCTTGAGCAGGAACATCTTGGTCCAGCTGCCGTCGAGGCCGCGGATCACGTTCGGGCCGAGGCTGTGGTAGGGCGAGCTGCTGCCGCCGTTCAGGAAGTCGGGGCCGGCGTCGAGGTCAGCGCTCGAGGCGGGCGTGATCAGGTCGAGCGGGAAGTCGTCGATCGGTGCGGCGGAGACGCCGCTGGGTGCCGGGCCGTCGACGACCACGGCGGGCTGCTCCGACAAGAAGTCCCAACTCGGTCGACGCGGCTCGAGTTGCTCGCTCACGCAGGCCGCGCCGAGACTCGCGGCGAGCAATGCGGAGAGCGCGAACCGAACGGTCATTCTGGGGACTCCGGCGACGGAACTACTCGCCCAGACTTTGGATGGCTTGCTGGGTCACGTCGAGGATCGCACCGAAGCGCGACGTGGCAGCACCCTTTTCCACGATCGAATCCAGACCGGAGTCGCGCGCGATCTTGCGCATCGCCGCGGCGAAGCGATCCTGGTAGTCCTTCTGCAGGATGTGGAAGCGCGCGTTGCTCTCGTCGAGGCCTTGGGCTTCCACGAAAGATGGGATCGCCATGAGCACGGCCAAGCTGTCGACCTCGGCGAGCTCTCGCGCGTTGCGCGCATTGCCGTGCAACACTTTGCCTTCCACGTAGAACTGCGGCAGCTCGTCGATGACTTCGCGCGTGCGATCCATCAAGTTCGAGGCGCCCTGCACGCTGCCCAGCTCGGCGATCACCTGCAGGTTGTGGGCGCTCGCCACGCGCGCCAACGCGCGCTTGGCGGCCGACTGCGCGGCATCGAAGAGCGCTTGCCCGCGTCCGCCGTCGCTCTCGCTCAGGCCGAGCGCGCGCAGGCGCATGAACGCGGGATTCTCCGCGTAGACGAGACGGATGGCGACTTCGGCGATGCGCGTGGCCCCCACCGGTTCGCCGTAGTAGACCGGCCCCGAGATCGTCGGCGGCGCTTGTTCATCGCGTGCCTGCAACGGTGCCACGGCCAGCAGCAGCGCGCCCAAACAGGCGAGCCACGCCGGCCTGCTGCGGCAGGCTCGATCATGGGGTTCACGCACCGACGTCTCCTCTCTCCTCGGTGTGCCCGGAGGAGTCGTGCAAACCGAAAAGGATACGGGTGTTCCATCGGCTGCTGGGACCTAAAACCTGACCGGGCATCTTGTTCGGCAGGTGTTAGGGGCGACATGACGTCAGGCGCAACGCGCGCGCGCGCCGCCGCGTCGCGCGCGCCGAGCCACCGCGATCATCACGACGCTGCGCCTCAAATGAACGAACCCCGCCGACGCCGAAGCGTGGACGGGGTTCGCAACGAAGCGCGCGCGGCGCCTCGTGATCAGAGCGCGACTCAGCTCTCGACGGCGTCGGCCTCAGCGGCCTTCATCGAGAGGCGGATCTTGCCCTTGTCGTCGATCTCGAGAACCTTCACCGAGACGGTGTCGTCGCGGTTGTACTTCTCGGCCGGGTCCTTCATGCCCTTGGGCAGCATCTCGCTGATGTGGCACAGGCCGTCACGGCCGGGCGACACCTCGACGAACACGCCGTAGGGCTTGAGGCCGGTGATCTTGCCTTCGTAGACCTTGCCGATCTCAGGCAGCGGTCCCGGTTCGGGCTTGTCGCGACGCGGGCCGCGCGAGGCGCCACCGCCACCCTTGCCGCCACCCTCTTCGACCTCTGCATCGGGCATGCCGAGGCGCACGCGACCGAAGTCGTCGATGTTCACGACCTTGACCTCGAGCTCCTGTCCCATGCTGAGCACCTCGGACGGATCCTTCACGAACTTGTCCGTGGCGAGCGCGCTGATGTGCAGCAGGCCTTCCTTGCCGGGGAACAGTTCGATGAAGGCGCCGAAGTCACGCAGCGAGACGACCTTGCCCTTGTAGATGGCGCCGAGTTCGGCGTCGCCCGTGATGGCTTCGACCGCGGCCGTGGCCCCGTCCATGTCGCCCTCGGGGCCGGCGGCGATGTTCACGACACCTTCGTCGCTCACCTCGATGCGCACGTTGAAATCGGCCTGCAGCTGACGGATGACCTTGCCACCCGGGCCGATGAGCGCGCCGATCTTCTCCACCGGGATCGACTTGGAGACGATCTTCGGCGCGTAGTTGCTGATGTCGCTCCGCGCGGTGTCGATGGCCTTGTTCATCTCGCCGAGGATGTGCAGACGACCTTCCTTGGCTTGACCCAGCGCGCGACGCAACAGCTCGCCCGAGAGGCCCTTGATCTTCACGTCCATCTGCACGGCCGTGATGCCTTCGGTGGTGCCGGTGACCTTGAAGTCCATGTCACCGTGGTGGTCTTCGCTGCCGAGGATGTCACTCAGGATGTAGTGATCGTTGCCGTCCTCGATGAGGCCCATGGCGATGCCGGCCACCGGCGTGCGCAGCGGGCAACCCGCGTCGAGCAGCGCCAGCGAACCACCGCACACGCTCGCCATCGACGAGCTGCCGTTCGACTCCAAGATCTCGGAGACGACGCGCACGCTGTACGGGAAGTCTTCGGGCGACGGCATGACCATCTGCACCGAACGCTCGGCCAAGTTGCCGTGACCGACTTCGCGACGCGACGTGCCCGACATGCGGCGCACTTCACCGACGCAGAACGGCGGGAAGTTGTAGTGCAGCATGAAGCGCTTGGAGTACTCGTCGCGCAGGCCGTCCACGATCTGTTCGTCGCGACCGGTGCCGAGCGTGACCGACACGAGCGCTTGCGTCTCGCCGCGCGTGAAGAGCGCCGAGCCGTGCGTGCGCGCGAGCACACCGAGTTCGATCTCGATCTGACGGATCTGGTCGAGCGAGCGACCGTCGGCGCGCTTGCCGTTCTTGATGATGTCCTCGCGGACGATGCTGCCTTCGAGGTCGTGCAGCGCGTCGCCGATCTGCTTCTTGGCGGCGTACTGTTCGTCTTCGCTCACGGTGGCGAGCAACGCGTCCTTGGCGGCCGAGGTCACTTCCTTCATGGCCGCCTTCTTGGCGAACTTGCCTTCGGTCGCCATCGCGGCGATCAGGTCAGCGCGCGAAGACTCGACCTTCTCGATGAAGGGGTTGGCGGCCGGAGCGGGCACTTCCTGCTTCGGCTTGCCGACCTTCTCTTGCAGCTCAGCGATGGCGGCGCAGATCTGCTTCACGCCTTCGTGACCGAACAGGATCGCGTCGGCCATGAGGTCTTCGGAGAGCTCCATGCAGCCGGCTTCGACCATCGTGACGGCCTCGGCCGTCCCGCTCACCACCAGGTCGAGGACGCTCTGCGCCATCTGTTCCTCGGTGGGGTTGAGCACGAGCTCGTCGTTCACGTAGCCGACCTGCACCGTGGCGCCGGGGCCCTGGTACGGGATGCTTGAGATGCTCAGCGCGGCCATGGCGCTCACGCCTGCCAGGATGCCCGGGTCGTTCACGCGGTCGTAGCTCAGCACCTGAACGATCAGCTGGAGCTCGTCCTTGTAGCCCTCGGGGAACATCGGGCGCACCGGGCGGTCGATCGAACGCGCGATGAGGATTTCGGGATCGCGCGGACGCATCTCGCGCTTGAAGAAGCCCCCGGGCACCTTGCCGGCCGCGTAGGTCTTCTCGCGGTACTCAACGGTGAGGGGGAAGAAGTCGAGGTCCGGGCGAGCTTTGGAGCTCTGCGCCGTGGCGAGCAGCGAGGTTTCACCGTAGGTGGCGAACACTGCGCCGTCTGCCTGCTTGGCCATGCGGCCGGTTTCGAGGGTGAGGGTGCGGCCGCCGATTTCACGGCTCACGCTCACGGGGTTGTTCAGTTTCGTCATCGTTCTTGTTCTTAGCTCTTGCTTGGAAACGGAGCCCTGGCCGTGTGCCAAAGCCTCCGGTGTTGATCGCGCTCGCCCGACAGGGTCAGAACACGACCGGGTGACAGCGGATCCCGAGCGCTAAGCCCGGGTTCATTTCGAGGCGACCTTTGCGGTGCAATCGTGAGAGATCGCGCCGGGAGGAATCGCTTCGAGAAACGAAGGTCGCGGTCGTCAGACGTTGGTGCGCACGCCGCGGATGCCCAGCTTCTTCACCAACTTCTCGTAGTGCGGGAGGTCGATGCGCTGGAGGTACCGCAGCAAGCGGTTGCGACGCCCCACGAGCTTGAGCAGCCCGTTGCGGGTGTGCGTGTCCTTCTTGTGCAGCTGAAGGTGCTTCGTGAGACCGCGGATGCGCTCGGTGAGCACGGCGATCTGCACGTCGGTGGAGCCACAGTCCGTGTCGTGGACTTTGTACTCCTGGATGATCTGGGCCTTCTCGGCCATCTTCGTCGTCATCTTGTTCGGTTCTTCTCGATTTGGGGCGCTGGCCAGCCGACGCGGAGTGTCGACCTGTGTTGCCGGAGCGCCCAGTGGTTCTCGGCATCCGGAAACAATCGCGCGAATGCTAGCAGAGGCGCGCGCGACCCGGCAAGAGCCTCAAAGCTGGGCCGGGAGACGGTTTTCAGCGCTCGGCCCGAGCGCGACGGAGACAGGACTCGCAGCGCAGGCAGGCTTCGGGGCCCGGGCCGTAGCAGGACCAGCTGGCGTCGAGAGGTGCTCCGACGGCCCGTCCCGCCCTGACCAGTTCGGCCTTGCTGAGCTCGAGACAGGGCGCCACGACCTGCACCCCGATCTGAGTGGAGAGCGCGAGGCAGGCATTCAGCGCCTCGAAGAATGGGGCGCCGTTGTCCGGGAAGGTGGCCGCCTCCTCGGCATTGAAGCCCACGACCACGGCCGTGTGGCCCTCGGCCTCGGCCAGCGCGGCGGCCAGGTTCACGAGCAAACCGTTGCGATTGGGGACCCAGACAGCCTGCGCGGACGCTTGGGTCTCGGCGGCGGTCTCGAGATCGGGGCTGGGCAGCGCGGTGGCGCCGTCGAGCAGAGCACTCTTGTTGGCGAAGGCCGCCGCCGGGAGCGCCAGCTCGTGCAGCGGAACACCCAGTGCGGCGCTCACGGCGCGCGCAGCCACCCGCTCGGGGGCCACCGCACGCTGGCCGTAATCGATGAACAGCGCCGCAGCGAGATCGTGTTCGCGCGCTTGGCGCAACGCGGCGGCCACGCAGGAATCGAGGCCACCAGACAGTAAGGCGAGTGCGGTCATGCGCGCCGTTGTAGCGCGCTGGGTGGTCGTGGCGAAGGGCGTGGGCGGCGTCCGACCGCCAGGGCTGTGACGTTGCCGCGGCGCGGCTGTAGGGCTACAACGGCGGCCGCGCACCCCGAATCAAGGAGGCCCGCCGTGTCCCTCGGCTCGCCCGCAGCGGCCCTCCCCGCTGCCCTGTCTGTGTTCTTGCTGTTCGCCGCCGCCGCGTGCCCTCTGGCGTCGCCGCAGACTGCCACCGCAGTGGTCGCCGACGACAGCAACGCCGCCGACGTCGCTCCGCTCCTCGAAGGCAGCGCCGCCTGGGCCGCTTTCGACGCAGCCCGCGCGCAGCTCGCGCTGGCCACTCGTCAGCAACAAGACCCGAGCCTGTGGAGTGATGTCCGCGACAACGCGCAGGTGGGTCTCGAAGAGCTGGCGCAAGTCGGGGAGAGCGTGGGGCGGGCGCACGTCGACGCACTGCACGCCACGCTGCGCGCCGTGATCGCGCGCCAAGACGCCAGCGAATCGCGCTGGCAGGCGCGCACCGATGCCGGCGAAGACCCCAGCACGATCGCCTCGGTGGAAACCCGCTGGACGACCACCGCAGGCTCCCTCGCCGACGGGCTCATCGGACACGAAGGCCTGCTCCCCGAAACCAGCGTGGCCATCTCCGACCTCCTGTTCGAAGCCGGCCGAGACGGCGAAGCGCAACAGGCGCTGCGTCGCGCCTTGGCGCTCTGGCCCAGCGAAGTGCTCGTGCACGAACAACTCCGCTCGTGGACGGCGCGTCTGCCGCAACCCGCCGCGCTCATCCAGGTGCTGCACGAACTCGCGCGGCAGCACGGCCGCAACAACTCCACGCTCTCCGGACACGCCCTCGAGAGCAGCAGCGCCCTCTCGCTCGAACTCGGCCGACGCGCCTACGAGCGCGCGCAAGCCTCGGGCAGCTTCGACGACTACACCGAAGCCGCCAACCTCTTCGAAGCCTCCGCGCACGACCTCAGTCGTTCACGCAGCATGCCGCGCCAACCCGGCGACAGCGACGTCCAATCGGAGCGCGCCACCACGCTGATCAACGCCGGCTGGGCACAGTACGCCGTGGCCTGGGGCCGCTGGAGCGAAGACCGCGAGAGCGAAGCAGCCTGGGAAGCCGCCGCCGCCTCACAGCAAGCCTTCAAGGCCGCGCTCGCCGCCGAACCCGGCAACCCCACCGCGCTCGCCGCGCTCAGTCGACTGGGCACTCTCGTGGGCACCAAAGCGCAGAGCGACAACCCGCTCACGCTTCCCGCCGAGGACAAGGCTGACATCCGCGACTACTTCGGGGAGCTGGCCGCGCAGTACGACATCGCCGAGTGGTGGAACAACTTCGGCCTGTTCAGCCGCGACACCGGTGAGTCCGCAGCAGCCGACGGTGACACCGAGCTCGCGCGCGCGCTCTTCGAACAGTCCTACGCCGCGTACTTGCGCGCGATCGAACTCTCCCCCAACGACACGCGCATGGTCAACGACACCGGCGTGATGCTCTATTACTACTTGCAGCGCGAACTCGACCTCGCCGAGGAGTACTTCCTGCGCGCGATCGAACTCGGCAACGATTCACTCGACAACCCCTTCGCGGATCGCGCCGCCGATCTCTGGCAGCAAGAACTCGCGGCGTACCTCGACGCCAAGCTCAACCTCGCGCGCCTCTACGCCGACCTCGACCGGCTCGACGAAGCCTCCGCCGTGATCGACGACGCCACGCGCTTCGACCGCGAGATCTTCGAGGCCGGCGACCAGCCCGCCGTGCGCATCGACCTCCTTCAAACCAAGGCCCGTATCGACGCCGCCAAGGACTCCGGCGAGTCGTAACCTCCCACGGGAAGCTCCCATGCTGATCTCCGCCCTGCTGCTCGGCAGCCTGCTCACGCCCGCCCCCCAGACCGATGGACTCGCCGAGGCGCGCAGCGCGCTGAAGGAAGGTCGCGTCGACGTCGCCGAGCGCCTGCTCAACGAACTCGCCTCGGCCGACGAGCAACACCTCGAAGCGCGCCTGCTGCTCAGCGAACTGCTCATGCAGCGCCCCACGCCGAACCCGAACCGCGTGCTCGAGCTGCTCGACCCGTGGGACTCGAGCACCGAAGCCCGCGCACTCGTGGCGCTCGGCGAAGCCTACGAGTCGATCGCGCGTGATCTGCAAACGCAGCGCGCCAGCATCGACGACGTGGGCTACTTCCTCGGCGAGGCGCTCTCGCACTACGAACGCGCGGCGAGCTTCGCCGAACCCGGCGACACCGAGGGTCTCACCAAAGCCGGCTACCTCGCGCTCTACGAGTTCAGCGATTGGAACAAGACCGTCGAACTCGCCGACGCCGCGCTCTCCGTCGACAAGCGCAACGCCGAAGCGCGTCTCATGCGCGGCTGCGCACGACTGTACGCCTACGTGGAAGCCAAGCAGGGAGACGACGAAGCCGCCACCACCGCCGTGTGGCAGAGCGCCGTCGACGACCTGCAGTTCGCGGGCGAGAAGCTCGGTGAAGCGCGCGGCGACGCGTGGTGGCAACTCGCCTGGCTCTACGAAGACGCGAGCGAGCCCGTCCTCGCCGTGGAGAGCGCCGTGCTGCACATGCAGCGCACGCCCGACATGGACATCAGCCGCGTGTACGGCCTCGCCAAGCGCTACGCCAACGAGAACGAGTTCGGTGCCTCACGTGCAGCATTGCTCGCGCTCATCGAACACGACGAAGCCGAACTCACGCGCTGGGTCGCGGCCGAAGCCGACCCGACCGCAGTGGCCGTGCGCCTCGGTTACTCCGTGGGCAGCGACGTCGCGAGCGGCAACCTGGCGACCGCGATCACGGTGCTCGAACCGCTGCTCGCCGTGCAACCCGCCGACGCCGACATCTGGAACAACTTCGGCCTGCTCAACCGCGACCGCGGCGTGCAACTCGAGCAAGCGGGCGACACCGAAGAAGCGCAGCGCCACTACGTGAACTCGTACAACGCCTACGAGAAGTCGATCGAGTTCGCGCCCGAGAACCCGCAGATGCTCAACGACACGGCGCTCGTGATGCAGTACCACGTGCGCACCGACCTCGACCGCGCACGCGAGCTCTACCGGGAAGCGATCAAGCACGCCACGCTGCGGATCGAAGCGGGCGACACGCTCCCCGAGCTCAAGATCGCCCTGCGCGACGCGACCAACAACCTCGGCATCCTGGGCGGCTGAAGGCGCGCGCCGCGGCTCAGCGCCTCGTGTCGTCCTCGCCCTCAGCGGGTTCGCCGTAGAGGCGCACCGGGTCGATCTCGGGGTTCTTGTTGCTCGGCGCGTACTGAGTGCTCACCCACGCGGCCCACTCTTCCTCGAAGGCCAGCATGCTGACCTTGAAGACCGCGGGCAGGATCTCACGCGTGGGTTTCTCGAGCTTCGCGAGCTTCATGGCCTCACCGAAGCCACCGGCGTTGCGCCACATCAAGAAGTCCACCCACGACCAAGCGTACTGATGGTCGCGCGGCGTGAGTGACTGCGTGGGCTTGCTGATCGTGTGCGCGAAGGACGGCCAGTTCTCCGAGCTGACGCCCTTCCACACGTTGCGCCGCCAGTCGGCCGACCCCCAGCGACGGTTGGCTTCCTGCTCGCGGAAGCAGTAGGTCTCGGAGTTGCCTTCGATGCGACGCTCGAACCAGTGCGCGATGCCCGCGTCGAGCCAGCCGTAGTCGTCGTTCAACCACGGCGGGATGAGGCCCAGCTCGCCGATGGGGAACCAGTTCGTGTTGCGGTGCGTGGCGGTGATCTGGTGCACCATGTTGTGGACGATGCTGCGGTGGAAGTCGTCGTCGGTGGGGCTCTCCGACTTGTTGCGCCACGTGACGATCACCGAGTCTTGGTCTTCACCGCCCGAGCGCTTCACCGTGCCCGTGTGTGAGAGCCCGGCGTAAGCGGGCCCCACGGCCACGGCCTGCTGTCCCTTCTCGAAGGCGAACAGGTAGTGCTTGTCGACCATCTGATCTTCGTGCGAGAGCCCGGTGATCACGCGCAGGTCGGTGTAGAAGTCTTCGAGCCGCTGCGCGAACAGGTGCGCGGCGTCGTGCATGCGGTAGGTCTTGCGGTCGGCTTTGACCTTGGGGATGTTCCAGGTCAGCCCGAAGTGCGTGGTCTCGATGTACACGATGTCGTCGAGATCGACGAGCTTCTCGACGCGCTTGCGCTCGGTCAGCCAGGCCTGCTTCTCCGTCTCCAACGCGTCCCACTCGAGCTGCGCGGCGTCGTGCACCGACGGTGTCTTGCAGCGCGGACAGACGGACCAGTCGAGCCCCATGTTGTCCGACTCGATCGCGTAGGAGCAGTAGAGCACCGCCCAATCGGGGCCGTGCTCGTGCTCCACCGAGAGATCGGAGTCGACCTCGAACGGCACCTTGCCTGAGGTCTTGCAACGCCCGCAGAGCTGCTCGCCGGGTTGCTGCGCGTGCACACCGAAGGCGCCGAGGAAGAGCAAGGCCCACACGCACAGAGCGTGACGGGCGGACAGCTTGAGCGTCGTGGACACGAACATCTCCGGGAGACGAGAGGCCCCGTTATAGCAGCGTGGGAGCGGCCGCCTCGCGCGACGCCACGCGCTTGCCGGCCTTGAGCACTTCGCGCACGGGGTTCCAACCCGACTGATACCCGAGGAACAAGTGGTTCGGGATGTCGAGCACGAGCAGGTCGGCGAGCGCGCCGGGTTCGAGCACGCCGCGCGTGCCGGGCAAACCCAGTGTGCAGGCGGCGTTGCGCGTGGCGGCCACGAGCGCTTCGGCCACCGTCATGCCGAGCAGGCCGCAGGCCAGTGCGATGATCTCGATCATCGAAGGGATGTGACAGGTGCCCGGGTTGAAGTCGGTGGCCAACGCCACGGGAACGCCCGCCTCGATCATGCGCCGCGCGGGCGCGACCTCGCTCAAGCGCAACGAGAAGCAGGTGCCCGGCAGCAAGACGGCCGTGGTGCCTGCAGCGGCGAGCGCGTCGATGCCGGCGTCGGAGATGCACACGAGGTGGTCGGCGGTCTGCGCGCCGCAGGCCGCGGCGAGTTCGGCGGCGCCCACGGGCGCGAGTTCGTCGGCATGCACGCGGCGCGCCAGCCCGAGCTCGCGCGCGGCTTCCAGCACGCGGCGGGCTTCGTCGATCGTGTAGGCGCCTTGATCGCAGAAGACATCGGCGGAGCGCGCCAGGCCACGTCGCGCGACTTCGGGCAGGATCTCTTCGCAGACCACGCGCACGTAGGCGTCGCGGTCGGCGGCGAATTCGGGCGGGACCTGGTGCGCCGCGAGGCAGGTCGCGTCGATGTCGACGGGATGCTCGGCGCCCACGTCGCGCAGCAGCTCGAGCGCCAACCACTCCGTCTCCGGGGTCAAGCCGTAGCCGCTCTTGGCCTCGATGCTGGTCGTGCCGCAAGCCAGGAACCGGTCGAGGTGCGCGCGCAGACGCTCGGCGAGCTGCTCGGGCGAGGCCTCGCGCAAGCGCCGCACCGACGAGAAGATCCCGCCGCCGGCCGCCGTGATCGCCTGGTAGTCGGCGCCGCGGGAGCGCGCGTCGAATTCTCCTTCGCGGGTGGCGGCGAACACCGGGTGCGTGTGCGGATCGACCAAACCGGGGATCACCGTGCCCCCCTGGGCCGAGACTCGCTCGGAGGCGTCGAAGCGGGCCTCGATCTCGGGCTGCGGTCCCACCGCCACCACGCGGCCCTCGGCGATGGCCACGGCGCCCTGCGGGATCACGCCCGCGTCGTCCATGGCGGCCCCACACAACGGGCCCGGCTCGCCGCCAGCCACCGTCACCACCTCGCTCGCCTCCACGACGAGCAGATCCACCGACGTACGCACAGCTATCTCCTTGGGGTCGAAACACCGCGCTGCGTTTATACTCGACGCGCGATCCGGCGACGTTCCCGGGCCGCCTTCATGGGCGAGACGACGCCTCGCCGTGGACACGCGCGGAACCCTGGAACCTCCACCACCTTCCCTGCTGCCGATCGGCGCCATCGAGCTGAGCTCCCCACTCCTGTGGTGGACGCTCGCGGCCGGCGTGCTTTCGGCCCTGCTCGCGTCGCTCGAGTACAGCTGGACCAAGCTGTCGCGCACGCGCCTGCTCGAAGCCGCTGGGACCCCGGCCAGTCGCAATCGCTTCGAACGCCTGTTGGCGTCGAGCGCGCGCGTGGAGGACAGCCTGATCCTGATGCGCGTGAGTTCGCAGATCGCGCTGCTGCTCCTGTTGCTCGTGTGGTGCCGCGACGTGCTGAGCGACGCGCCCACCGACACGGAGTTGTTCACGCCAGCCTTGCTCGCCGGCGGACTCGGCTTCCTGTGGATCACGGTGTTCTGCCGCGTGATGCCCGCCGAAGTCAGCGCGCCGCGACTCGAAGCGCTGATGCGCGCCTGCGTGCCGCTGCTCGTGCCGCTCTCACAAGTGCTCGGCCCACCCGTGGGCGGGCTGCGCCTGCTCGTGCAACGCGTCACCGGACACACGCCGGCGGCCGAAGCCGAGCTCTACACCGATGAGATCTTGTCCACGCTCGAGGAGGGTGAACGCGAAGGTCACCTGGGCGGCGAAGAGGCCGACATGATCGAGCGCGTGCTCGAGCTGCGCAACACCGAGGTGCATCACTTGATGACGCCGCGCACCGACATGGAAGTCATCGACATCGGCTCCACGGTCGGCGAGGCCTACGAGGCCGTCACGGAGCACGGACGTTCGCGCTACCCGCTCGTGGAAGGCACGGTCGATCGCGTCGTCGGGATCCTGCACGTGAAGGACATGATCGGTCGCGAAGCCGAGTTGCCGATCCGCGAACTCGCGCGCGAACCGCTCTTCGTGCCCGAGAGCAAGTTCGTGATGGACCTGCTGGCCGAGTTCCGCAAGCTGCGCGCGCACATCGCCGTGGTGCTCGACGAGTACGGCGGCACCGCCGGCCTGGTCACGATCGAAGACGCGCTCGAAGAGATCGTGGGCGAGATCGACGACGAGTTCGACGACACCACCGAGGCCCCCGAGCTCGAGATCCTCGACGAGTACCACGCCGTCGCCCAAGGCTCGATGCACGTGGACGAACTCAACGAAGCGCTCTCGATCACGCTGCCCGAAGCCGACGACTGGTCGACGCTCGGCGGCTACATCTTCCACACGCTCGGTCGGCTCCCGGAAACCGGCGAAGAGCTGCGCCACGACAACATCGTGTTGCGCGTGCTGGGCGTGGTCGACCGTCGCATCGAGAGCGTGGACATCCAGATCTTGGAAGTCGCGGCCTGACGCGCGGTGCCCTGCGGGCGTGGCGCGCCGGGCGAAGCCAACGCTTACTGCGCGCGCCGAGCACCGCGCGGGCCGACCTCGCTCAGAGGTACTGCTCGAGGCCGCGCGCGCGCAACTCGTCGACGATCTGCTTCACGCCTTGTTCGTCGTTGCGGCGACAGACGAGGCTCGCGTCGGGCGTGTGGACCACGATCAGGTCGTCGACTCCACGCACAGCCACCACGCCCCCGCGCGACGACACCAAGCAGCGCTTGGCGTCTTGCAGCACGGCCTCGCCGCTCACCGAGTTGCCCTCGGCATCAGGAGCTGTGAGACGCGCCAAGGCGCCCCACGCACCGACATCGTCCCACTGGACCGGCAGCGGCATCACGAGCGCGCCGGCGAGCTTCTCCATCACGCCGAAGTCGATCGAGATCTTGGTCAGCGTGGGGAAGTCGGCGCGCAAGGTCGACGTGAACTGCTTGCTGCCGTAGCTCGCCGCGATGCGATCGAGGGCGGCGCCCATCTCGGGCAGGTGCACGTCGAAGGCGGCGCGCAGTCCGTCGGGGCGGAAGGCGAACAGACCCGCGTTCCAGAGGTGACCGCCCGCGGCGAGCAACTGCTCGGCGGCGGCGCGCTCGGGCTTCTCGAGGAAGGCGTCGAGCGCGTGCACAGGCTTCGGCGACTTGCTGTCCACGCGCGCGCCGCAGCGCAACCAACCGTAGCCCGTGGCCGCGTGATCCGGCTCGATGCCGAAGACCAGCACGGCCTCGGGGCGTTCCTTCAGCACCACGCGCGCGGCGTCGAGGTGCTCGCGAAAGAGCGGCTCGGGTTCGATCAAGTGGTCGGAGGGCATCGCCACGGCGGTCGCGTCGGGAGCCAGCTTGCTCAGCAAGGCACCGGCGAGGCCCAAACAAGGCGCCGTGTCGCGCCCCTCGGGTTCGCCGATCACCTGCTCGGCCGGGATCTCCGGCAGCAAGTCGCGCACGGCGTCGACCGTGCGCGCGCTCGTGATCACCATCTGCTGCTCGGGCGGGATCAGCTCCCCGAGGCGCTCACTCGTGCGCGCGAGCAGCGGCGTGGCGCCGCCCAGCGGCAGCAGTTGCTTCGGCCGCGCGCCGCGACTCTCGGGCCAGAAGCGCGTGCCGGAACCGCCGGCCATGAGCACACCCCAGAGCTGCGTCATGCTTCGCCCTCGGCATTCGTGGAAGGTTTCGAACCTGCTTGTGGCGGCGCCTCACTGCGTGCTCGGTTCAGGTACACACGCTTCACGCGCTTGCCCACCGAGCACACGATCTCGTAGGGGATCGTGCCCACCAGCGAGGCCAGCTCGGGCACTTGCAGCGCGTGCGCGCCGTCGCGGCCGATGAGCGTGACCGTGTCGCCCACCGCCACGCCGGGGATGTGGCCCACGTCGAGCGTGGTGTAGTCCATCGACACGGCGCCGACCACGGGCGCGAGTTCGCCGCGCACCAAAGCGCGACCGCGATTGCTGAGCCGGTACGCGAAGCCGTCGTTGTAGCCGATCGGCAGGGTGGCGATGCGCGTGGTGCGCGTGGTCACGTGCGTGCCGTTGTAGCCCACCGGCGTGCCCGGCGGGACGTCCTTCAAGTACACGACCTGCGTGCGCAACGACATCACGGGTTCGACATCCGGCGCGACCGCTTGCTGCTCCGGACCCAAGATCCCGTAGAGCGAAATCCCCGGGCGCACCAAGGGCAAGTCGCCGCCGACACCGCCGAGCAGCGCGGCCGTGTTCGAGAAATGCGAGAGCGGCGGACGCATGCCCTCCTGCTCGAGCTGATCGCTGAGCGCGCGCAAGCGATCGCGTTGCACGTCGATGAAGGGATGCCCCGGGCGCGACGCCGACGCGTGCGTGGCGAGCCCCTCGAGCTCGAGCCACGGCGACGCGTTGATCGCGCGCGCGAGCTCCACAGCGCGCGGCGTCTGCGCGCCCAAGCGCCCCATGCCCGTGTCGACCATCAAGTGCACGCGCGTGCGACGCCCTTGGCGCTCCGACTCGGCGGCCAAACTCTGGATGCGGTCCATCGAGTGGATCGACACGCGCACGTCGTGGCTCACGACCTGCGGCACTTCGTCGTCGATGATCGTGCCGAGCACGAGCACGGGTTCTTCGAGCCCCGCGGCGCGCAACTCCAACGCCTCATGACTGTCGCCCACGCCGAAGCCCCACAGACCGGGCTCGTTCTGCAGCGCGCGCGCCACCGGCACCGCACCGTGACCGTAGGCGTCGGCCTTCACCACGGCGAGCACTTGCGCGCCGCCGCCCAAACGCGCACACACGCGACGCAAGTTGCGCCGCAGCGCCGCGAGGTCGACCTCGGCCCAGACTCGGTGGCCCTGGTGGTTCATCGGGTGCTCATGACCGGCGGCGGCGTTCCTCGAGAGCGATCTCGGCGTGCGAGCGCTTGAGATAGAGCGGCAGCACGCCAGCGGGATCCTGACCGCCGTCGCTCAGCAACCGCCTCCCCAAGACGCCCCCATGGTACGCCTCGGGGAGCGGCTCACGAACGACGAGTCGCGCGCCGTCGGAAGAGTTCTCGAGTTCGCTGACCTCGGCGACGCTCACCAAGTGCGGCGCGGCGACTTCCACGAGCGCGACGGGCGCCGTGACATCCGGCGCGTTCGGCGCAGCAGCAGCAGCAGCAGCAGCAGCAGCAGCAGCAGCAGCAGCAGCAGCAGCAGCAGCAGCAGCAGCCTCGCTCGACGCGCCAACGCAGTCGCTCGGTGCCGGCCCGCGCGTGAAGTCGGCGCGGTAGGCCTCGCCACGACGCGCGTCGAGCCAAACGCTGACTTCGCGCGCGGCGGGGTTCTCGGCCAGGGTCGCGTGCGCCGCCATCGCGAAGGAGTTCACGCCCGCCAGCGGCAAGCCGAGCGCGAAACTCATGGCGCGCACGAAGGCGATGCCCGAACGCAAACCTGTGTACGAACCCGGGCCCGTGCCGACGACGAGCCCCGCGAGTTGCGCCGGGCGCAGATCGCGCGCGGCGAGCAAGGCGGCCACGGCCGGGGCCAGCGAGGCGCTGCCGCGTTCGCCGTCGGGTTGCAGCCAGCGGCCCCAGTCGGCGTTGTCGGGGCCGAGGAGCGCGGCGCTGGCACGCAGCGTCGAGGCGTCGACGGCCAGGATCGGCCCGTCGACCGCGCTCATGAAGTGGGGCTGCCGTGCTGCAGGATCTCGCGTGCCCAGATCTCGGCCAGCTCGTCGGTGCTCGAGTCGACGACCTCGCCGTCGAGGCCTTCGACCATCACGCGCGCGAGGTTTTCGGTGCCGGAGTAGCGCAGCACGATGCGCAGGGCGTCGCCGTGTTCGGCCTCCAGCGCGGTCACGCGGGCGTTCAACTCGGCGAGCTCGGCCACCGGCGGACGCGCGGCCACGGGCACGTTGAGCAGGCGCTGCGGCACGCGCGGCACGGCGTCGATCACGGAAGCGAGATCGCGTGAAGTGCTCGTGAGCCCTTGCAGCACGCGCAAGGCGGTGTAGAGGCCGTCGCCCGTGTAGTCGTGCTCTTCGCCGAAGAGCAGGTGGCCGGAGTCTTCGCCGCCGAGCGCGTAGCCGCCCTCGCGCATGGCCTGCTTCACGTAGCGGTCGCCCACCGAGGTACGCAACATGTGCACGCCCTGCGCGCTGAGCATGCGTTCGAGGCCGAGGTTGCTCATCACCGTGGTCACGAGCGTGTCGCGCGGCAGCTTGCCCTCGGCGAAGAACCAGCTCGCCAGGAAACCCATCATGTGGTCGCCGGTGCACAGCCGGCCTGTGCCGTCCACGAGCAGCACGCGGTCGGCGTCGCCATCGAAAGCCATGCCCAGGTCGAAGCCGCCGTCGGCCACGCGATCCGACAAGCGTTGCATGTGCGTGGAGCCGCAGTCGCGGTTGATGTTGCGCCCGTTGGGTTCGCAGAACAGCGCGATCACGTCGGCGCCGAGTTCCTTGAGCACGAAGGGGGCGGTGCTGGCGGCGGCGCCATGTGCGCAGTCGACGGCCAAGCGCAGGCCGCCGAGTTCCACGCCATTGAAACGGTCGAGCATGGCGCGGATGTAGTCGGTGGCGCCGTCGCGCTCGGGCGGCGGCTCGCTCGGGGCGGGCGCTTCGAACTCGGCCGGCACGTCGCCCTCGCTCTCACCACCGAGGCTCGCGATGCGCGCTTCGAGCCCGTGCTCTTGCTCGTCGGTGAGCTTGTGGCCACCGGGGCCGAAGAGCTTCACGCCGTTGTCGGCCCAGGGATTGTGCGACGCCGACACGACCACACCGCGCGGCGCGTTGCTCTCGCGCATCGCCATCGGCAAGCCGGCCGTGGGCAGCACGCCCAGATCGAGCGTGTCGACGCCGGCCGTGCGCAAGCCGTCGGCCAAGGCAGTCGTGATCGCAGGACCCGACTCGCGCGTGTCGCGCGCGATGAGCACGGCGCCGGGTTGGGCGCCGGCCGCGCGTGCCTCCTCGAGCACCTGCTCACCGAGGGCGCGGCCGAGCCGCAGCAAGAAGGGCAGCGCCAAGGGTCCCACCCCCGCCTCGCCGCGGATGCCATCGGTGCCGAACCAGCGGCGCGTCATGGGGTGTCTCCGTTGGTGCCGATCGGAGGTGGAGGATCCACCGCTTCGAGGCGGTACTCAATCTCGGGATGTCGGCCGTCGAGGCCTGTGATCTGAAGCTTGGCCGCCGGACCGTTCTGGAAGACCTTCACGCGATCGCGCGCCTGGTCGAGGCCTGCGCCGCCCCAGTCGTAGTAGAGCCGCACGCTTTCGGCGAGTTGTTCGCGGCTGAGACCCTCGAGCACGGAGCGCGGGCCGGACACGAGCAGGTCCACGGTGCGCGTGGCCGACACGACCTGGCGACGCTGGGCGTCGAGCGCCACGGAGTTCTCGTAGTGCACCTCCACGGCGAGCATCTCGACCTCGAAGGGTCGCGCCTGGAAGGGGATCGTGACCTGCACCACGCCGCCCGCCGTGTGCAGCGTGAGGTTGCGGTCCACGCGCTCGGTGTCGATGCCCACCTGCTCGGTGACCTCGAAGGTGGCGCCTTCCACGGTGACGGGTTCGAGTTTGAGCGCGTCGGGGTGACGGCGCAGATCCTCGACCACGGCGCGCGGTCCGCTGATGCGCACGCGGTTGGGGCGCACGAGGATGCGGTTCTCGTCGAAGGTGTAACCCTCGCGCGGCACACCCGTGGTGGCCACGTTGTGCGCGCCGAGTTCGAACTCGGCTTCCGCGCGACGCGCCAAACTCAACTTGAGCACGCGCGGGCGCACGTCGAACTCACTCACTTCGAAGGTGGAGTTGCGCGAACGGAAACTGTCGCGCGAGGCTTCGAGCGGCAGCGACACCTGGCCCTCATCGTTGTCGCCGATGGCCTCTTGCGACACAGTGAAGACCGCCGAGAGCTCGAGGTCGTCGACGACATCCTTGAGACCGCTCACGCGCACACTCACGCGTTGACGATCGGTGTCACGCACGATCAGCCCGGGTTCCACCACCAGGTAGAGACCCGGCACCACGTTGCGCTGCGCACCCGCCTCGGCGCGCGTGTTCACCAGGAAGATGTCGAGCTCGATCTCGCGCTTGCCCTGCGTGAGCGTGGCCAGCCAGACCCACATCATCAGCGCGAAGAGCAGCGCGGTGAGCTTGCGCCCGATGTCCTGGCGGAACAAGCGGTAGAGCAGGCTGTGGGGCGAGCGTTCGTCGGTGCGGCTCATGAGCTCAGCCCCGGCTCGTAGCCCTGCAACAGGTCGGTGAGCAGCACGAGCAGCTCGTCCACGTCGGCCACGGGATGCAGCAGGCCACGATGCGCCACGCTGATGCGGCCCGTCTCCTCGGAGACGACCACCGCCACGGAGTCGGTCTCTTCGGTGAGGCCGAGCGCGGCGCGATGGCGCGTGCCGAGGTCTCGCGAGAGGTCGCGCGACTCCGTGAGCGGCAACATGCACGAGGCCGCCACGATGCGACCTTCACGCACGACCACGGCGCCGTCGTGCAAGGGGCTCTTGGGATAGAAGATCGACTCGACGAGTGCGCCCGAGAGCAGCGAGTCGAGCGGCACGCCGCTGGCTTGGATCTGACGCAGACCCGTGGCTTGCTCGAAGACGACCAGCGCGCCGGTCTGGCGTCGCGAGAGCTTCCCCACGGCGGCCGTGAAGTCGGCCAGCTGCGCCGGCGCCTCCACGCGACCGCTGTAGCCGCGCTCGCTGAGCCGCGTGAGTCCGGTGCGCAGCTCGGGTTGGAACAGGATCACGAGCACGACACCCACGAAGGGCACGAGTTCGCTGGCCACGACTTCGAGCCGCGGGAAGCGGAAGCCCATCAGCTCCACGATCACGACCAGCGCGATGAAGATCACCGCGATGCTGATCACCGCGCCCTTCATCACGGCCAGGCCGCGCGTGCCGTGCGCGAAGCGCAACACCACGTAGAAGAGCCAGGTGAGCAGCGCGATCTCGATGGCGGCGGCGAGCCAGTCGAGGTCACCACTCGCGGCCGACTCGAGCAGCTCGCTGAGGGGATTGCTGGCGAGGAGCACGCCGGGAGGCTCCGTCAGCTCACCGAGGGCGCGGCATCGACGCGCTCACCGGCAGCGCGCAGCACCGCCTCGACCACGTCGCCGAGCAGGGTGTCGGGCGTGGACGCGCCCGCGGTGAAGCCCACGCTGATCGGGCCTTCGGGGAGCCAGTTGTCGGTGCTGACCGTGTTGCCGGTTTTCGCGCAGCGATGCCGGATCACGCCGGCCTCGATGGCGTCGGGGCCGAGCACGTGGAAGCTCGGGAAGCAGCCGCCGCCCACGCGCGTGAGGTTGCGCGTGTTGCTGCTGTCGAAGCCGCCCACGACCACGAGCAGGTCGAGTTCGCCCGACTCGGCCAGCGCCACGACCGAGTCTTGGTTCTCTTGCGTGGCGCGGCAGATGGTGTTGAGTTCGCGGAAACTCTCGGCGATCTCGACGGCGGGATCGCGCGCAGCCACGGCCTCGCGGATGAGCGCCTCGATCTCGCGCGTTTCCGACGCGAGCATCGTGGTCTGGTTGATCGTGCCGATGCGCGTGAGGTGTTCGGTCGGGTCGAAGTCGGCGCTGCAGGCGCCCGCGGCGAGGCTGTCCAGGTAATCGCCGGCATCGAGCTCACCACGGATCACGCGGCACAGACGTTCGGCCTCGCCTTGATCGGCGACCACCAAGTACTGCCCGCCGCGACTCGCGATCAAGCTGCACGACGCGCGCGTCTCCTCGTGCTGCACCAAGCCGTGGATCACGGTGGTGAAGCCGTCTTCCACGTACTTGATCGTGCGCAGGTGCGGACGCACCACCCACGGGCAGGTCGTGTCGAGGATCGTGCAGCCGATGCCTTCGAGTTGCTCGGTGTCTTCCACCGTGGCGCTGAAGGCCGGGATGACCACCACGTCGTCGGCGGAGAGTTGCGAGCTGCCGTCGCCTTCACTCGCCGACGCGTCGGCGAAGGGACCGCGCACGAAGCGCACGCCCATGTCCTTGAAGTCGGCGTTCACCTGCGGGTTGTGGATGATCTGGTCGAGCAGCCAGATGCGACGGTCGGGGTAGTCGCGCAAGGCGTCGCGCACCATCGCCACGGCCCGGTCGACGCCCCAACAGAACCCGAAGGTTCGCGCCGTGCGCACCGTGACGCGGCCGCGCTGCATGCGCCCCCCCGTGTTGCGCAGCTCTTCGATCAACGAGCTCCGGTAGGAGTAGCGCTGGAAGGGGTCGTCGTACTGGGTGTCGGTGTCGCTCATGGGGCTTCGGTCACCTTAGCTGGGGGCGGCTTCCGGCACCACCGGCGGCAGGCCTCGAGACGCGCGTTCCACGGCCGCGATCACGGCCAGCGCGTCGCTCGCGGCGTCGACCCGGTGCACGCGGACGAAATCCACGCCGGCCTGGGCGGCGAGCACGGTCGTGGCGCTGGTGGCGTGCTCGCGCTGCGTGACGGGGCGGCCAGTGAGCGTGCCCAGGAAAGACTTGCGCGAGCAGCCCAGCAGCGTGCGGAAACCGAGCGCACCGAGCTCGCGCAGCGCGGCGAGCAGCGCGAGGTTGTCGACGAGCCGCTTGCCGAAGCCGATGCCCGGATCGAGCAGCAGACCTTCACGCGGGAGGCCCGCGGCTTCGGCCCGCTGCACCGACGCGAGCAGCTCGGCTTGAACCTCCGCCGGCGCGTTCTCGTAGTGCGGCGCGCGCTGCATGTCGGCGGGCGTGCCGCGGCGGTGCATGAGCACCACCGGCAAGCCGGCTTGCGCGGCCAGCGGAGCGAGATCGGGATCGGCGGCCAGGGCCGACACGTCGTTGAGCAGGTCGATGCCGATGGCGAGCGCGCGTTGCGTGACCTCTGCGCTGCTCGTGTCGAGTGAGAGCGGCACGGACACGGCGTCGCGCAGGGGGCCGAGCACGTCGGCGAGACGACGCCACTCTTCGCTGGGCGTCACCGGCGCCGCGCCCGGTCGCGTGGACACGGCGCCCAGGTCGAGCACGGCGGCGCCGTCGCTCACCATGCGCCGCGCCGTGTCGACGACCTGCTGCGCCGTGCTCAGCGCGCCGCCGTCGCTGAAGCTGTCCGGGCTCAGGTTCAACACGCCCATCACGTGCGTGCGGCCCGGCGGCGGGAGCGGACGCAGCTTCACGACGCGCGCGAACTCAGGCGGGGCCGGGCACGGGCAAGCTCTGCCCTTGCAAGCCGTCGTCGTCCTCGTCGGCGCGCTGGGTGTCGGCCTGGGTGCCGCTCGGCGGCAGCGAGGAACCGGGCGGCGGGTGCGCCGCCGACACGGGCTCGGCCGGGCGCAAGTCTTCCACGCGCGCACCCTCGAGCAGCGCGTCGACATCGGCGCCGGTGATCGTCTCGTAGAGCACCAAGGCTTGAGTGACGCGCTCCATCTCGTCGCGGTGCGAAGAGAGGATCTCGTGCGCGCGTTGGTGCGCTTCCTCCAGGATGCGACGCACTTCCGCGTCGATCGACTGGCTGGTCTTCTCCGAGTAGTTGCGGCTGCGCATCAGCTCGTCGCCGAGGAACACCTCGCCGCGCTGTTCGCCGTAGGAGACCGGCCCCAGCGCGTCGCTCATGCCCCAGCTGCAGACCATGTTGCGGGCCATCTCGGTGGCGCGCTCGATGTCGTTGGCGGCGCCGCCGGAGATGTCGTCGCAGAAGAGTTCCTCGGCCACGCGACCGCCGTAGAGCACCGCCAGCAAGCTCTCGAGTTCGCGACGGTTCACCGAGTACTTGTCGCGCTCGGGCAAACTCATCGTGGCGCCCAGCGCCATGCCGCGCGGGATGATCGTGACCTTGTGCACCGGGTCGACCTGGCCCTTGAGCTTGGCGGTGACGACCGCGTGCCCGGCTTCGTGATAGGCCGTGGCGCGCTTGTCTTCCTCGGTCATCACGCGCGAGCGCTTCTCGCGACCGAAGCGCACCTTGTCGCGCGCCTCTTCCAGGTCATCTTGATCGACGGCCTCCTTGCTCTTGATCGTGGCGATCAGCGCCGCCTCGTTGATCAGCGCCTCGAGCTCGGCGCCCGAGAACATCGGCGTGCCGCGCGCGATCACGGAGAGATCGACCTCGGGTGAGAGCACGATCTTCTGCGAGTGCACCACGAGGATGGCTTCGCGGCCGCGCAGGTCGGGCAGGTCGATCGTGACCTGGCGGTCGAAGCGGCCCGGGCGCAGCAGCGCGGCGTCGAGCACGTCGGGGCGGTTCGTGGCGGCGATCATGATCACGCCGGCGTCGGTTTCGAAGCCGTCCATCTCGACCAGGATGGCATTGAGCGTCTGCTCGCGTTCGTCGTGGCCGCCACCGAGGCCGGCGCCGCGCTTGCGACCCACGGCGTCGATCTCATCCAGGAAGATCACGCAGGGCGCGTTCTCGCGCGCTTGCTTGAAGAGGTCGCGCACGCGCGACGCACCGACACCCACGAACATCTCCACGAAGTCGCTGCCCGAGATCGCGAAGAAGGGCACGTTGGCTTCGCCCGCGATGGCCTTGGCGAGCAGCGTCTTACCGGTGCCGGGCTGACCCACGAGCAGCACACCCTTGGGGATGCGTCCACCGAGGCGCCCGAAACGCTTGGGATCCTTGAGGAAGTCGATGATCTCGCCGACTTCTTCCTTGGCTTCCTCCACGCCGGCCACTTGATCGAAGGTGATCTTGGCCTGGTCGGGCGGCACCATCTTCACGCGACTGCGACCGAAGGACATGATCCCGCCGCCGCCCGAACCGCCGCGCATCTGGCGGCTGAACAGGAACATGAAGAAGCCGATCAGCAGCAGCCAGGGCACGAGCGTGATGAGCAAGCTGCTCCACAGGTCGCTGCTCGGTTCGTAGTTCGACTTGCCCTGCCCGATGGGCGCGGGACGCAGCGGCGTCTCCGAGTTCTCGGCCAGCGCGATGAGCTTGCCGACGACCGGGTCGTCGGGGTTGCCGAGCAGGTGCGCCCAACGGCCGCGTCCGTTCACCAGGTACTCGATGAACAGGCCGGTGAAGTTGCTGCGCTGCGGCTTGAGCGAGTAGCCACCCACCAGCAGCCATTCGCCCGACTCGATCATCCCGTAGGCCTGCATCACGCCCACGGTCTCGCTCACGTCGCGTTCGAAGAGCGACTGCAGCGTGGCCAGCTTCTCGGTGGAAAAGGGCGGCACCGCCACGCTCTCCCAGTTCTCCGTCTTGCCCTCCCAGACCACTTGCGCGTTCACGAAATCGTCGCCGCGGATCGTGAGTTGCTCGATGTCGTTCTGGTAGGCCAGCGCCATCAGGTTCTGGAAGGTCTGCGTGCTGCGATCGCCGTCGGGCGGGCTCAGCAGGTTCATCACCAGCAGCAAGATGGTGGCGATCACCAGCAGCGAGAGCATCGAGCCCATGCGGCCGGGCGGCGCCTTCGGAGGTTGCTTGGTGGGCTTGGTCATGTCTTAGAACTCCGTTTCCAGCTCCCGCACGATGTCTCGCGCCAGGAAGCGGAACGCCATTTCACGGGCGTCGTCGATGTCTTCGAGCAGCTTGGGGACGTATTCGCCGCGCTGAGACAGTTGAGTGCGCTTGATGAGCGCGCCCGTCATAGCGTCGAGGATCTCCACGACCACCGTGATCGTGGTGGAGGCCGACGTGAGCTTGCGCGCTTCGTCTTCCGAAAGCACGCGTTGCTGCACGCTCACCACGCGACCGGTGATCAGCACCTCAGCCTGTTCCTTGCTCGTGAGCTTCAGGCCGGGGCGTTTCAGGATCTCGGCCACCACGTGCTCGCTCAGGTCGAACTCGACATTGCGGAAGAAGGTGCCGTTGTCGAAGTACTCCACGAACACCTGGTCGCGCGCCTCGGGGAACAAGCCGCCCTTCGAGAAGCTCACGCAGGCGCCGCAGAGCAGCACGAGGCTCAGGGCGACGAGCGCCTTGCCGCGCGCGACGCGGCCTGTGTGGAGGTGTGGCGTGGGCATCATTGATCCCAGGCGCTGCGAGGCGCCACGGCCTTGTCGAGCGAGTTGAAGCGAGCGACGCCGAGCGCCTGCAGGTCGAGCCCCAGCGCGGCGAGACGCTCCAGAGCCTGCTGACCGGCGCGCGTGTCGGGGTAGAGCAGCGCGGCGTTGGCGAGCTTGAGTTGCTCGCCGAAGTCGCGGTCGCGAGCGGCGTAGAAGTCGGCGATCATGACTTCGCTCTCGGCCATCATCTCGCGCGCGGCGGCCAGGTCGGCGCGGGCGTCGTGCACGGCCACGCCGCGCGGGTGTTCGCGCAGCGAGAGTCGCAGCAACTCTTGCGCGCGCAGCAACTCGGCTTGGTTGTAGCGCGGCCCCGGCACGAGCCGCAGTCGGTAGTGACCGGCCAACCAGAGACTGCGCTCGGCCCACTCGCTGGTGGGGTATTCGCGAAACAGCTGCTCGTAGGTGAGCGCGGCTTCGCGCCAGTTCTGCACGTCGTCGGAAGCGAAGTACTCGCCGATGCGGCGCAGGGCGTCGTCGGCCTGATCGCTCTGGGCGTAGTGGATCTGCAGCGTCTCGAGCACTTCCACGCCGCGCGCGCGCGAGTCGAACCAGCCGCCGTACTCGTCGTCGAAGAGATAGATCTCGCCCAGCTCGAAGAGACGGTCTTCCACGGCCACCAAGCGCGGCGACGCGTGCGCCGTCTCGAGCAAGGACTTGTAGTGACGGAAGGCCTTGAGGTGCCGGCCCTGCGCGAAGGCCGCTTCGCCAGCGACCCAGTGCGCCTCGGCCTGCTCCGCCGGCGACAGCTCCTTCACGACGTCGTCTTCGAGCGCAGCCTCGGCGTGCTCCTGAGCACGCGCGTAGCTCTGTTGACCGAGTTCGAACTCTGCCGAACGCAGTTGGTCCATGCCCGGCAAGGGCTGCGGTGCACCGCAGGCGAACGACGCCCAGCACACGAGAGCGACCACGAGCGCGCGCCTCATGCCACGCGCTCCCGCAGCGGCACCCGACAACGCAACTGGCGTTCGAGCACCTGCACGAGCAAGCGCTCGGAGGCGCGACGCATCGAGTTCTCGAGCTCTGCGGGCAGAGCCACGCCCTCCAGTTCACGGGGGTCGGTGCGCGCCAGGCGGCGCAACCCCTCAGCGGCGGTCGTCGAGAGCAGGAAGGAGTCGTCGCGCCCCTCTCGACAGCCGGCGCACACGATGCCCCCGCGCCCCGGATCGCAGCGCAGCATGCGATGAGCTTCTGGCCTGCGCTCACACACGACACAACGATCCAGCACGGGTTCGAACCCGCCGAGTCTAAGGATCCCGCCCTGCGCGGCCAAGACGATCGGCCCCAACGCCTGGGAAGGCGGACCCGCTTCCAGCGCCTGCAGCGTGGCCACGGCGAGGTCGAATACGCGCGGCACGGGCTGGTCCTCGGGCGTGAGCGTGCGCAGCAGCTCCACCAGGAACTCGCCGATCTGCAGCAACTCCACGTTGGCGCGCAGCTTCGGGTGGTGGCTGAGCACCCGGCGCTCCACGAGCTGCGGCATGGCGCGACTGTTGCGTCGGCTGAACCAGGTGAGCATCGAGTGGTCGAGCAGGTCGACGCCGCCGCCCTTGCGCGCCCGCGGCCGGTGCACTCCCTTCAAGATCACGCTGAGCCGGCCGTGCGAACGGGTCAGGAACTCGGCAATCTGGCTGGTCTCCCCGAAGGGAGTTCGACGCAGAGCCAGAGCCTCAGTGGTGACGCGTCCCATGGACTGCTAGCCTACCTTTCGCGGCAGCCCGGGCAGCGCCCGCCACCGCTGGGAGAGCCATCCCCATCGAGTCCTCGACCCGGACCCCGCAGCCCTCCCGCGACCCCGACGCGGAGGGCGCCCCGACTTCGGCGGCCACTGGCCCCGCGGCTCGAGGTACGCCCCGACCCGCACGGCCGGGCGTGATCCTCGAAGACCTCGATCAGGTCGAGGACCGTCGCATCAAGCTGCGCGGCAAACGGGGCAAGCGCGGGAAGATCGCCCCCGAGCTCGTGGGCACCGCCGAAGACCCCGATATCGTGCGCTCGCTGGGCCGCTACATCCGGCCCTACATCCCGGCGCTCGCGGTGTCCTTCTTGATGGCGCTGTTCTCGGCCGCCGCCAAGACCGGCTACCTGTTCGTGATCAAGAACCTGCTCGAGCCGCTCTTCGAGCGCGGCAAGGGCGTGCCGCTGTTGCAGGCCTCGATGGAGGCAGTGCACGCCTTGCCGAACCTGCGCGCGCCGGCCGACATCACATGGTTGGAGCCGGTCTGCTCCACGCTGAACGCGCTGCTGATGTGGCCGATGGCTTTGATCGCGAGCCTGCGGGTGAGCTGGGAGACCTTGGAGCCGCTCACGCAGGTGAAGTGGGCGGCCTTCGGGATCGTGGGTCTCGTGACGGTGCACCAAGCGAACACCTACACGCAGAAGTTGCTCATGCGCTTCGTGGCCTTCGACGCCGTGCGCGTGGTGCGCTTCGATCTCTTCGAGAAGCTCATGCAGCTCTCGATGCGCTTCTTCCACGCGAACCACTCGGGCAAGCTCGTCTCGCGCCTGACGAACGACCTGAACCGCATCGGCAACCTGGTCGTGGACGTGATGGTCAACGTGATCACCGACTTCTTCACGGTGATCCTGATGATCGGCTTCGTGTGGTGGCAGGGCGGCGGCGCGGTGATCGTGGCGGTGGCGCTGGCCGGCGTGTTGTTCGTGCCCGTGCAAGCGCTTGGTCGTCGCATCCGCAGCAAGGAAGGCAAGAACCAGCGCAAGATGTCCTCGGTGTTCCGCGCGCTGAGCGAGTCGCTGGCGGCACAGAAGATCGTGAAAGCCTTCGGCGCCGAGAAACTCGAGGCCGACCGTTTCGCCGAGGCCAACGACCAGTTCGCCAAGGGACGCATGCGCTCCGCGGCGCTGCAGGCGCGCACCGAACCCGTCGTGGAGATCCTGGGCGCGATCGGCGTGGGCGTGTTCCTCTACTGGGGCGGCCAGGGCGTGCTCAACGGGCGCTGGGACGGCGGTTCGTTCTTCGCCGTGATCCTCGCGCTCTATCAAACCGTGTCGTCCTTGCGCCGCTTGAGCGACGCGAGCACCAAGTTCCAAGGCGGCCTGAGCGCGGCCGACCGCGTGGCCACGCTGCTGCACGCGCAACCCGAGATCGTGGACGACGAGCACTCCGTGCCGCTCCCCGAGTTCCGCGAGTCGATCCGCTTCGAGCACGTGAACTTCGAACACGAAGTCGACCGCCCCGTGTTGCGCGACATCAACTTCGAAGTGCCGCGCGGCAGCACGCTCGCGCTCGTGGGACACACCGGCTCGGGCAAGTCCACCATCGGCGACCTGCTGGCGCGCTTCTACGACGTGAACTCCGGCCGCGTCGTGGTCGACGGGCACGACGTGCGCGACATCCAGGTCGACTCGCTGCGCGGGCTGCTCGCCGTCGTCACTCAAGAGACGGTGCTGTTCTCGGGCACGATCGCCACGAACATCGCCTACGGCCGCGCCGACGCCAGCCAAGACGACATCGAGCGCGCGTCCAAGGCCGCCTTCGCGCACGACTTCATCAGCGCCTTGCCCGACGGCTACGCCACGCGCGTGGGCGAACGCGGCGCCAACCTCTCGGGCGGCGAACGTCAACGCATCGCCATCGCGCGCGCGCTGCTCTGCGATGCGCCGATCTTGCTGCTCGACGAAGCCACCTCGGCGCTCGACACGCGCAGCGAGAAGATCGTGCAAGACGCCATCGATCACCTGAAGGCCGGCCGCACCACCTTCGTGATCGCACACCGCCTCTCCACCATCCGCGACGCCGACCAGATCCTGGTGCTCGAACAAGGCGAGATCGCCGAACGTGGCAGCCACGCCGACCTGATGGCGCGCGAAGGCATCTACGCGCGCATGGTCAGCATGCAGGGCGACGAGTAACGCGTCAGCTGCGCAGGCGTTCCACGAAGCCGCGCACGGCGGCCATGTCGGGCAGGTCGTCGGGCGGTTCGCTGGGCGCCAAGCCCGCAGCCGACGCCAACGCTTGCACGACCAGCGCCGCTTGCCGGCGCTGCTGACGCGGCGCGTCGTTGGCCATCCAGCTCTCGAGCAGCGGCAGCTCCTTCGCCAGCGCGCCGATGGCGCCGCGATCGCCGAGGCGCAACAACATGGCCGCCGCGAGCAAGCGCGTGGCGCCGTCGGTGGAGACCAGCTCGGCGCGGTACTTGTCTTGCAGACCGTCGAGCACATCGAGGTCGGCGAAGGTGAGGTTGCCGGGCGTCTCCACGCGCCAGGTGGGGTCGCCGTAGAGCAAATGGTCGGCCCACAGCAGGCTCTCTTCACCCCAGGCAGCGGCGACGTCGTCACGGCCGGCGGCCATGGCGGTGCCGATCGAGTCGCCCGCCGAGAGCGCACGGTAGAAGCGCGTGGCGAAGCGACGTGCGACCTCGTCGCGCACAGCCCAGAGCGTGCCGACCACATGCCGCACGCCGGCTTGCAGCAGCGCCGACGCCAGGCCCGACGCGCGCCCGCCCGTGCCGCGATCGCTGCCGCCGCGCCCGGCTTGCTGCCCGCCGCTCCACGACATCTGGTGCGCCGCGTCGGCCGAGGCGCAGGCGTTGAGGAACACGAGCCCCGGCACGTCGACGCGGCCGCGCCACTGCTCGATCAGGCTCACGGGCAACTTGCCGTCGGCGAGCCGCAGGTGTGCTTCACCGGTGAGCGGGTCGGGATCGGCGTGGCCCGCGAAGTGCAGGATGTCGTGACGCGCGAGCTCGTCGCGGAAGCTGCGCAGCCCGACCTTGCCCGTGAGCACGGTGACGCCGCCGCAGAAGGGAGCTTCCTCGAGGATCGCTTCGACCTCGGCGGCTTCGGCGCGCGCGCCGGGCAGGTCGCCGGCCGGGTCGGCCACCACGAGTGCCGACAGCGGCGGCTGCATGTTGCGCTGCAAAGGCGGCGTGCCGTCGCCCTCGGTGCTCACCAAGCGGCCGATGCGGTGCGCGCGCCCGAGGAAGTCGTCGCCATCGTGCAGCAACTCCCAGGGGATGCCCACGAGCTGACGATCGAGGTGCAGCACGAGACTCTTGCCGCGCGCCTCGCGCAGCTTCTCCTTGAGGAAGGCTGGCAGCAGGTCCACGTAGATGGCGCGCCCCGCGGCCACGAGCTGATCGAGCAAGCCGTCGTCACCGGAGTTGGCGCGCGCCAACAGCGAGAGGATCTCGGTGGCGCGGTCGGCCACGAGCCCGGAATGGAACGGGCAGGTGCGGCTGGTCTTGACGGTGCTCTCGAGCGCCGAACCTTCCTTGAAGGGCGTGACGCGGATGCTGTCCTCGGATTGCCAGAGGACTTGCAGCGTGACCTTGGGTTCGACCTTCCCCATGCGCTCCCCGCGCCTCAGGGAAGCAAAACGAAAGGTGCCGCCGGCTCGCGCCGCAGACCCGGCAACACGCTCAGCGCGCCACTGCTCAGCTCGTAGCTGAAGATCGCGCCGGCCTCACTGCCGGTGCCGAGCAACAACGCCGAGGAGCTGCCAGCGCCGAGCACGCGTTCGATGTGCGGCCAACGACCGGGCGCCGCCAGCTCCACAGCGCGATAACTCGACGCGCTGAACTGCAGCAAGGTGCTCGCACCGTTGTCGAGTTCCATCAGCAGCAAGGCGCCGCCGTCCACGGGCGCGGCATCGAGCAGCGCGCCGTTCACGGGCAGCGGTCGCGGCACCCCCGGCACGCCGGACTCGATCACCGTGAGCGCGCCGCCCTGAGCCGGGATCACCAGCGCGAGCTCCTGGCTGAGCGCCACGAGCCGCAACGGATCCACGGCCAGGGTGTCGGTGGCGATCCAGCCGCTGAGCAAGTTGAAGCGCGTGAGGCTGCCGGCGCGACCGCCCGAGCGACGCGTGAGGATCAGCAGTTGGTCGCCGAGCACCAGCATGTCGGTGATCGACGTGTCACCGGGAACACCCGCGGTGAAGGGGCCGCCGAGCGTGCCGCGGCGCAAGTCGACCTCGCGCACGAGCAGCTCGTCTTCGGCCACGAAGGCGCGCTCGCCATCGGGCGCGATCGCCCAGCGGCGATGCCCCGGCTCCGACTCGAGCGCCTCGAGCGTGAGCGCTTCGCGCCCCGAGCTCACGAAGTGCAAGCGACCGAAGAGTCCTTCGCCCAAGCTAGAAAGCACGAAGGCAGCGCCCGCGCGCGACGAGTGCGCCAAGGCTTCGCCGGCCGTGGGCAACTGACGCACGGTGAGCGGCGCCTCGCCCCAGCGCAGCAGCGAGCGCGATTCCAGGCGCCCCTGTTCGCGCAGCAACCACGCGCGCAGCCCGTCGGATTCGAGACCGGCGCCGAACAATGCACGCGGGCCCTCGAGCAACGGGCCGAGCTGTGCGCCGTCGAGCAGGTTCACGCGCGCCAAGCCGCCGTCCACGGCGAACAGCACCGACGGCGCCTGAACGAGCAGCGACACGGGAACCGCAGCCGAGCCGCCATCACTGACCACGAACTCGATGCGATGGCCTTCGTCGAGCCCGGGCTGCAGCTCGATGGCGAGCTCGAACACGCCGAGATCGTCGGCGAAGGTGGCCACGCCGCCGCGCACAGGCGTGAAGCGGTCGACATTCGCCAGCGCGCTCAAGAACGAGGGTGCTGTGTCGGCCGGCGACAGGCTCAGCGCCAGCACCACCGGCGCGCCCGGCTCGAAGCCCTCGACCACCACTCTCAGCTCCTGGCCCACGAGCGGAAAGTCGTGATGCAGGGAGAGCGGGCTCGCGCCGCCGTCGGCCGCGCTCGGTGCGCTCTGGGCCGCGGGCCGGGCGAGGGGCGCAGCGAGCAGAGCGAGGAGCAGCAGGAAGCGCATAGCGATGAGAGTACCTGGGACGGCGTCAGGATGTGGGACGAGCGTCTGGGGCAAACGTGACACCTGCCCCGGCACCCTTACATCGGCCGAGATCGACCTCGGCTTGCCCAGAGCCCGGATTCTCGCCGCTCAGGCCCCGCTTCAGGCGTCGACCTCGGCGGGCTTGGCCGGATCGGCGGCCACATCGCGGGTCAGCAGCTCGACCATCTGCACGACCTTGCGGACCTTGCCCTGGTTGATCTTCTCGAGGGTGTCGCTCACGCGATGGTAGTCGTCGTGCTCACCGGAGAAGAAGAACACGACCGGGATCCCGGCCTGGCTGAAGTGCATGTGGTCGGAGCGCGAGTAGTACGTGTCCACGCGCTTGCGGTACTTGCCCTCGCCGGCCTCCCACTCCACCTGCAGGCCCACGCGCTCACCCACCTCCACCGAACGCGCCGCGAGCGTGTTGTGCGCCGGATGCTCGGGTGACGGCGTGGCGCCGATCGACGCGGGACCGTTGCGCCCCACCATGTCGATGTTGATGTTCCCCACGATGTTCTCGAGCGGCACCGTGGAATGACCCACGAAGTACTCCGAGCCGAGCAGCCCTTTCTCTTCGCCGGACACGCACAGGAACATCACCGAACGATCCAGGCCGGTGGGGTCGCGCGCGAGACGTTCGGCAGCAACCATCACGGCGGTCGTGCCTGAGGCGTTGTCGTCGGCGCCATTGAAGACCTCGCCGTCGTCACTGCGACCTTCGTGGTCCATGTGCGCGGAGAGCACGAGCACCTCGTGCGCGAGCTCCGGGTTGCGGCCCGGCAGCAGACCGATCACGTTGGCGGCCTCGAAGCGCTCGACCTCTTCCTTGGCAGTCAGGTGCAGACGCGGGCCATCGAGCAAGAAGCCGCCGCCTTCGCCCACGGAGCCTGCGGCTTCGGCGTGCAGCTCGTCCCAATCGACGTGGGCGGACGCGAACACGGTGCGCGCCACCGACTCACTCACGTACACGCGCGGCGCCGCGGCGACGTCTGTGCCCGCCTCGCTGCGGTCGAGCCCCAGAGAGCTGCGGCCCATGCGACGCGCGAAGTAGTCCATCATGCGCCCGCTGTACGGGTTGCCTTCGGGCATCACGAACACCACGCCCGCCGCGCCGCGCTCGCGCGCCAGCTCGGCCTTCTGCGTGCTGCGGCTGCCGGCGAGCAGGTCGCTGCGATCGCTGGGCGCGCCGGAGTACATGAGCACGAGACGGCCGGTCACGTCGAGGTCGGCGTAGGAGTCCACGCCGAGGGCCTCGTCGACCAAACCCCAGCCGGCCCAAGCCAGCGCGAAGTCTGCGTCGACACCGACATCGCTGGTGCCCGACACGGCGAAGTCGTCGCGCAAGTTGAACTCGGTGGTGTCGCTGTCGATCAGCGCGAGGCGGCACTCTTCGGTGAGCAGACGCGCGCGCAGCAGCGGGTAGCTCTGGAGGTAGCCGCCCTTGTCGCCCGCGGGCTGCAGTCCCAAGCGCCGGAACTGCGCTTCGACGTAGCGCGCCGTGATGTCGCCTTCGAGCGTGCCCGTCTCGCGGCCGCCGAGCTCATCGCTGGCGAGGAAACCGAGGTGCGCTGCCACGCTGTCGGCGAGCTCTTGATCGAGGGTGCTCGCGGCGCTGGGCTCGCGCAGTGCGTTCGAGGTGTCGTCGTACTGCGCGTGGAGCGGGGCGCTGAGAGCGAGCGCGAAGAACGCGCCGACGAAGTGGGGCCGGGAGAAACGCATGTCGAGATCCACAAAGAGAGTCAGGGCGACGAGGGCACTGCCGCGAGCCACGCGACGAGCAGCCGCCCGTCGGCGATCCACGCCAAGCGGCCGCCGTCGCCGAGGAACAAGGGTCCTTGGTGCGGGTGTCCGCCTGATCGCGAACCCAGCAGGCGCGCGGGCCGGCCTTGTCCGTCGAAGTCGAAAAGATAGAGGTCTTCGCGGAAGGCGTCATCCCCTTGCAGTTCGAAGTCGGCCTGGGCGTAACTGAGCCAGCGCCCGCTCGGGGACACGCGCGGCAGGTAATGCTGCAACTGGCCGGTTGTGAATTGGTGCCTGCCGCCGCCGCCCAAGTGAGTCTGGATGACCTGCAGGAAACCTTGGGTGTCGTGCATCACGCTGGCGAGCAGCGGCGGATCACCGCGAATGCCGGCCGAAAAGGGCACGCGCGAGGAGTCGCCGAAATTGCCGTCGGCCATGAAGCGCATGTGGGACTCGTCGAGCTCGAGGCGGTCGAGTCCGTCGACGATGCCTTCCACGATGAGGGCGCGGCCGTCGGGCGTGAACACCGCGTCATCTCCGCGCCGGCGACGCGCCACGAGTCGGCGGGCGGGGACGGCGTCGTGCAGCCACGCTTCCCAACCCTCCGCGCCCCGGAAAGCGAGCGCGGCGCGGTGCTCGTGGAGCAGCACGTGGGAGTCTGCCGGGACCGCCGCGCGACCGGCGGGCTCACTCAGCAAGATCCAGCCGAGGGCTTCGGTGCGCACGAAGAGCCGGTCGCCCTCGGCGTGCTCTTCGCGCAGCACGGGTTGGTTGTCGTGATCCACACCCACGAGCTGCAGCGTGCCGCGTGCCTCGAGCGGCGGCGGGCACCACTCAGGGTCGCCCTCACCGCGGAACAGGGCCACGCCGGTGTCGCCGAGCCAGTGCACGCGACCCGCGCTGTCGAGGCGCGGCAGACCGAGAGGCGTGTCGGGCAGCGCCAGCCAGGTGGGCTGCGTGGCGCCCACGGGCTCGCGTCGCCATTCCCAACGCCCTGGCGCCCGCTCGACGAGCAACCCGCGCGCGCCCGAGCAGCCGATCACACGCAGGGCCGCGCCTTCGTCTGCGGAGCGCACGCTCGGCGGGGCGGTCAACCAGAGCACGCAACCCACCAGGACGGCCACCGCGAGGAGCAAGCTGAGCGTGCGCAACATCTGGGGAGACTCTCGCGTGGGGACCGTCTCCTCCAACCTACCGTTTGCTAGCCTTCCCGCGATGTCCTGGCGCCTGCTCCTCGCGATCGTGTTGCCGCTCCACGCGCTCACTTGGTGGGGCTGGTTGGGGTCACACAGCGCGGGCTTCCCGCTCGACGACGCGTGGATCCACATGGTGTATGCGCGCGCCTTGGCCGCGCTCGAAGGCCTGCACTACAACCCCGGCGAGGCGCAGACGGGCGTGAGCGCGCCACTCTGGACCGCGCTGCTGGCGCTGCCGGTCGGGATCGCTGAGCGTTTCGGCGCGCGCCCCGACCTGGGCGTGCGACTGCTGGCATCCCTCGTGAGCGTGGCGACGGCCTTTGCGGGCGCGCGCTTGGCAGCCCGCGCCGGACGCCTCGCGGGGCTGATCGCGGCGATCCTGTTGAGCGTCGATCCGTGGATGGTCTTCGACCGCTTCGCCGGCATGGAGGCGCCGCTCTTCGCACTGCTGCTCTTCGGTTTCGTGGCCGCCCTGGCCGACGGTCGTTCCGCGCGCGCCGGCTGGCTCGGCGGCGCGCTCCTGCTCACGCGCCCCGAAGCGGCCGTGCTCGTGCTGGCGGGCGCGATCTGGCTGCAACGCCGCAAGTTGCGCGTCACCTTGTTCTTGCTCCCCGCGCTGCTGCCTTGGGCTCTGTGGGCGCTGTGGTGTTGGCAAGTGTCGGGACGCGCCTGGCCGAGCACGTTCGATTCGAAGCTCGGGCTCGAGACCGACGCGGCCGCCCACGCCCGAGTGCTCGCGGCGCTGCTGAGCGATCTCGGTTGGGGCCTCGCACCGCTCCTCCTGGCGCCCTACGGCGCGTGGTTGTTGGAGCGCAACGGGAACACGCGCGGCTCAGGGCTGTGCCTGCTCGGCGCGGCCTTGCTGCTCGTGGTGGGCGTGCTGCTCTCGCGTGGCATGCAGCTCGGCGACGACCCCGCGCGCGTGCCCTACTACTGGTCGCGTTACGCGCTGCTGGCCTGGCCGCTGCTGCTCGTGCTGAGCTCGATCGGGCTGGCGGGGCAGTTGCGCTCCGCGTCTGCGGGGCTGCGCTGCAAGCCCGTCGCGGGGGCCTTCTTGATCGCACCGCTGGCGCTCACGCTCGTGCTCGCGCGCTCCCTGCCGGCCCACGCGCTGCACTTGCCGGCGCGCTTCGCCGCCGAGTGCGCGGAACTCGAGTTGCTGCACGTGACCGCCGGGCATTGGATCGACGAGCACCTGCCGCCCGACGCGCTCGTCGCCACGCACGACGCTGGCGCCTTGCGCTACTTCGGCCGTCGCCGCGTGCTCGACATCTGGGGCAACCACGCGCACGAGCTGAACCGCGTGCACCGCGAAGCGCGCGCCCGCGACGGCGACGACGTGGCGCAACAAGCCGCGTTGCGCTGGCTCACGCGTCAGCAGCCCGACGCCTTGGTCGTGTTCCCGATGCTCTTCGCCGTGTCGCAAGCCAGCGAGCTCGACACGCTCTGGCGCGACGGCGAACTCACGCGCGGCGAGTACGACATGCGTCGCGCCGCAGGCTCCGACTACGCGCAACTCTTCGGGCTCACGCAGCGCGTCGCCACTTTCCACGTGGACGACCCGGTGATCATCCCCGACCCCGCCCACGCCGACCTGGCCGTGTTCGTGGCGCCATGAGTCGCGGCGCGCTGATCGCGCTGGCCTTGCTCGCCGCGCTCGTGCGCGTGGGTTGGGAAGTCGAAGTCACCGGAGCCGACGGCGCCCAGGGCACACTCGCGCGCCACTTGCTCGGCGACGAACGCGCCTACGACGCCCTCGCCCGCGACGTGGCCGCCGACCGCGTGGAGCGAACGCGCGCCTTCTACCAAGAGCCCTTCTACGCCTGGTCGCTCGGACAGCTCTACAAGCTCTGGCCCCCCGACGAGCTCGAGGCGCTGCCCGCCGCCGTGCCGCACGCGAACGTGCACCGCGCGATCCTCTGGGCGCAACACGCGCTCGGCGTGCTCTTGGTGTTGCTCGTGGCGCTGCTCGGCGCGCGCGTGGGCGGCGCTTGGGTCGGCGGACTCTCGGGGCTGTTCGCCGCGCTCTCGGCGCCGCTCGTCTTCCACGAAGCGCAACTGCTCAAGGCCACGCTCGGCCTGCTCGTGTTCGTGCTCTGCCTGCAACTCTGGCTCGACGTGCTGCAAGGCAAGCGCCGCGCGGCCTGGCTCGGCGCCTGTCTCGGCGTCGGCCTGATGCTGCGCGGCAACCTCTACTTGATGCTCGGCTTGGTGCTCGTCAGCTTGTTGCTCCCGCTGGGCCTGCAGGCGCGACGGCCGCGCGCGGCCGTGCTCGTGCTCGTGCTGGCGCTGCTGGCCGTGTCGCCGCTCACCTTGGCGAACTTGTCACGCGGCGAGTTCGTGCTGAGCACTTACCAAGCCGCCACCAACGTGGCCATCGGGCAGCCAGACGACGACGACCCCACGCACGGTCTGATCTACGAGCCGCTGCGCGCCGGTCGCGGCGACGCACAGTTCGAGGAAGTCGACGCCGTGGCCGTGGCCGAGCAAGCCAGCGGGCGCACGCTCAGCGGGCCCGAGGTGTCGTCGTGGTGGTGGCGCGAGGTCGCACGCCGCCTGCGCGCGCACCCGCTCACCGCGCTGCAACGCGTGGGCTACAAGCTCGCGCACCTCGTGCACGGTGACGAAGTCGCCGACGTGAAAGACCTCGCCTTCCAGCGTCGCGCGATCCCCTGGCTCGACACGCCGCTCTCCGACCTGCGCTGGTTCGGTGCCTGGGGTCTGCTCGGCGCGCTGTTGTTGCCTTGGCGACGGCGGCCCGACTTGCTCGTGTTGCGGCTCGGGTTGCTCACGGTCGGCGTCACGCTCGCGCTGTTCTACGTCATGGGTCGCTACCGACTCACGGCGGCGCCCTGCCTGTGGATCCTGTCGGCCGCTTGGCTGCATCACGTGGTCACACACTGGCGCGGCTGGGCGTGGACGGCGCGTGCGGCTGTGCTCGTGATCACGCTCGGGTCACCGTGGGCACTGGCGAGCTGGGAGTTGCCTTCGCGGGTCCACGGGGATCACGTGTCCTTCGCCAACGCGGCCTCGGCGGCGCGCAGCGCGGCCCTCGCCTCCACCGACGGGAACAGCGCGCGGGCGCAGCGCGAGTCGGCGCTCAACTGGTCGCGCGAAGCCGTGCGTGTGGCGCCGCTGTTCCCAGCGGCACGCGTCAGCCTGTGGCGCACGCTCGGGATGCGCAGCGAACACTGGGCACCCGACAAGCGCGCCATCGCCGACGCCGCGTGGCGTCTGCTGCTGCTGCTCGAGGGGCTGCGCACCGACACGCCGGTGTTGTCTGTGATCGACGGTCCGCTCGCAGCCGTACAGGCGCTCGCGAGCCAACTCGGCGCACGAGCCTCGCGCAGCAGCGGACTCGACTTCGTGGCGCCCTTGCTGCCCGAAGCACTCGCCGCCGTGGCCCGCGATCTCGTCGACGACGAAGCCGCCCTCGCGCTGCTCGACCGCGGCCTCGCGCTCGATCCCGAGGCCGAGCTGCTGCACGCCGATCGCGGCCGTCGCCTGCGCCACGCCGAGCGTCCCGCCGAAGCCGTGCTCGCCTACGAACGCGCCGTCGAGCTCGGCTTGCAGAGCGCCGAGCTGCTCAACAACTTCGCCAACGCCCTGCGCGACCTCGCCCGCTGGGACGACGCGCTCGCGCGCTACGACCAAGCGCTCGAACTGGCACCGGGACACCCCGGCGTGCTCGCCAACCGCGCGAAGGCCGAAGCCTTGCGCGCGGCCGCCACCCCGGAGCAGCCTTGATCGTTCACGCGAAGCGTGGCACACAGGGCGAATGATCAGCACCGAGACGCCCCCCGTCGAAGATTTCGCCGACAGCAAGTGCGGCCTCTGCACGGCCATCTGCTGCCATCACATCGCACTCGAGATCGACGCTCCCGAAGAGCCCGAAGACTTCGAGAACATGCGCTGGTACCTCATCCACGAGGACACCAACATCTTCGTGGACGACGATGTCTGGTACCTGCAGATCTTCCGCAAGTGCACCTGGCTCGACGGCAACAAGTGCGGCCGCTACGACGACCGCCCCACGATCTGCCGCGAGTACAGCAACGACTACTGCGACTTCGACGGCGTGGAGTCGGAACACACCTTCCGCAGCGTGGAAGAGCTCGAGGCCTACCGCGACCGCTGGGTCGCCGACTACGTGCAAGAGCAAGCCGACACCAAGGCCGACCGTCGCAAGCGGCTCAACGCGAAGCTCAAGCGCTTGCGCGCCAAGCGCGCCGCACGCGCTTAACCGTCGAGCGAATCCAGCGAACTGCGCTCCAGCCGACGCAGCTCTTGCGTGGCCTCGGTGAGCCGGACCTCGAAGTCACGCTGAGCCTCGCCACCGTCGAGCGTGGGTTCGTAGTCCTCGAGGGACAGCACGGCCTCGCGGTACCAGTGACTCCAGGCCACGATGATCGCGCGCTCGCGATCGGCCACGAGCGCGAGCTGACCGGGGTCGTCGGCCACAGCGGGCGCTGAGAGATAGGTGGCGGCGTTGCGCGCCTCCACTTCGAGACGGTGACGCGCAGCAGCCATCACGAGGTCGAGCACTTCGTGCGCCCGCTCGAGGCCGGCCTGCGCGAAGTGGTTCACCAAGCCGAGCGTGGACACGGCCACGTGCTCCATCTCGATGGCCGACACCTTGTCGGCGCGGTCGAGGCTCGTGTGGTAGTAGGGATCGGTGAAGTGCCAGAGCAACACGGCCGGCACACCGCGCTCCAAGAACGACTCGTGGTCGGAGCCGCCCTCGTAGGGGTTGCTGCGCACGTTCCAGTTCGTGTTCGTGCGACGCACGCCCATGGCCGCCATCACATAGTCGTTGGCGAAGGAGCCCTGCAGGTCGCTCTCGCGCACGTCGCCGCGGCCCCACTCGGAGTGGATGTCGAGCGGCGGACGATCCCAGATCGCGCCCGGGTCGGGCATGCGCTCCACGAGCGGGTAGGCGCCGTTCTCGTGTTCGTCCTCGCCGACCATGTCGATGATCAGCGCCATGTCGACCTTGTCGCTCGTGGCGCGCAACCATTCGCGTGAGCACTCGAACTCGGTGCCGACCAGGAAGGTGATGCTGCGCTGCGGACGCGCCAGCGTGCCGTCGCGCAGAGCGCGCAAGTAGCCGGCGGCCATGGCGCAAGTGGTGGCCACACCCGACGCGTTGTCGTTCGCGCCCGGTTCATCGAGGTGCGCCACGAGCGCGATCGTGCCGGCGTGCGGGTCGGTGCCGGCCACGCGCGCCACGAGCGTGCGGCTGCGCGTGTCGGCGAAGCGCGCGTCGATCGACACGCGCACGTAGACCATGCCACCGCCCAACAAGCGTTTCACGACGGTGCGTTTCGCAGGCGAGAGGTTCAGACCGAACCCGCGACGCTCCGGGTCGTAGGGCACCTTGGAGTAGCGGATCGCGTCTTGGTTCGAGCTCGGGTCGTTGTACTCGGGCAAGTAGCCGGAGATCACACCGAGCGCGCCGCCCTGCTGCACGGCGCGCTGGAACAGCAGGTCGCCGGGGAGGTCGCCGTAGACCACCGTGCCCGCGTAACTCTCGGGGGGCTTGCTGTGTTCGAAGCGCACCAGCGGCGCGACCACGCCCTCGGGACCGGTCGGGAAGGAGTTCACCGCGAGGAAGGTGCGCTCGAGCCCGGCTTCGTTCTCGAACTTGTGCAAGCCACCGACGTCGGGGGAGATGACTTCGAGACTGGCCGACACGGGCGTCCACGCGGGCTGCACCGGGCCGTAGTCTTCGAAGCGCACGGTGTCGCGTTCGTCGCCGCCGGCGGGATCCGCGAAACCAGCTTCTTCGAGCATGCGGTAGCAGTGCTCGAGGCTGCGCATGTAGCCCTGGTTGCCGCGCACGCGGTAGTAAGGATCGAGGCGCTCCATGAGCGCGTAGGCTTCGTCGCGATCGAACACGGCCTGCACGGCTTCGAGCGAACTCTCGAGACTCGTACCCAGCATCTCGACGGCGCGCGCGCCTGCTTCGCCGTCAACCGGCGCGGCGAGCGCACCGGCCTGCTGCACGGCGAGCACCGGCGCAGCGAAGGCAGGGAAGACGAGCGTGCTGCTCGCGAGAACCAGGCTCAGGGTGAGAAAACGCATCCCGCAGCTCCGTGACTTGCCCTGCTTGCTCAGCCCGCCGCGAACACACATCACAGGGATGGGCGCTCGTTCCGGCTCAGCTCTCTTTCCAACTGCCCGCTGGCCTCGAAGACCAGGCTCGGCGACCAGACTCTTGGATCGGCCCGACCGCGCGCTTTGACCACGAGGGCTCGACGAGGCATGTTGGCGAGCCCGGAGCTCGGCCACGTCGAAGGGTTCGTGGTGCAGCGATCGATCGCGCCGACCAGTGCCGACGATACCGCTAGGCTCCGCTCTCCGAAAGGTCACGGGGCCCGAGAAGGGCTCAGGTCAGCGTGCACGAGCGTATCCTCGCCATCGATTACGGCCGCGTGCGCCACGGTCTCGCCGTGAGCGACGGACTGGGGCTCGCGGCCCATCCGCTGCGCGCCTTGCAGCGCAAGAACCCGGAAAGCGATCTCCGTCAGTTGCGCGAGGTGGTGCTCGACCGGGACATCCGTCGCTTGGTCCTGGGTCTCCCGCTGAACATGAACGGGAGCGAGGGACCGATGGCCGCCGAGGTGCGCCGCTTCGGCGACGCGCTGGCCGCCGCGCTCGCACTCCCGCTGCACTACGAAGACGAGCGTCTCTCCACCGACGAAGCCGAGACGCAGCTCCAGCAGCAAGGCCTGCGCCCGAGCGACCGCAAGAAGCTGCGCGATTCACTGGCGGCGGCCGTGATCTTGCGCGCGGTGCTGGAGCGCGAGGGCTGACGCGACGAAGCGCGCGAGCCCGCGAACCGCGCTCAGCTGCGCGCGCTCTTCGTCACCCGGCGGCCCACGGCGAAGGCGACCAGCGCCACGCCCGCGAGGCCCATCAGGTAGTGCGGCGGCACGGAGGACAGGATGCGCGCGCTGTCGGACTCGGGCACGGGCATCTCGGCCGTGAAGATCTCGGCGTCGCCGGTGGCGGCCAGGATCGGGACGAGCAGGGCGCCGAGCAAGATGAGTCGCAGGAAGCCGAGGCTCGAAGTCTGGGTGCTCGTCACGGTGGTGCTGCTCGCAGGGTGCCCGGGTGCGTCGTCAGTGGTGTGTGCGAGGAGACCGCCGTGGTCCGCATCCCGAGGCGCGGATTCATCGGTCCCGTCGCAAGCGAAACTATCCCGCCTCTTTATGGGCGTCAACCCATCCGTGGATGAGACTTCAGTTTGGAACGTTCGTTCGGCAGGGCCCATTCAGCTTCCATCGGCCAGCGCGCCGGGGTCGCTTGACCCACAAGCCACGGGTTCCTTCGAAAGCAGCGACGAGCGGCCGCGCAACGCTCGCGCCCGGGAGCCGTCGGTGGCCTGAGCCGCGCAAGGCTCGCGCACCAGCAGCGTCGGTGGCACGGACGGCCCCGCGCCAGCCCGGGGGCTGCCCCGCGGCTGACCGGCGGCTGCCCCCGCGCCGGCCCGGCGGCTGACCGGCGGCGGCGAGTAAGTGAGATCCCCAGTCGCCCTGTAAGCCGGGTTCTGTGGCGTTCCCCGAAGGGAACGTGACGACCATGTCTCTAGGGTCGCCGTCGCCGGCGACCTCGAACGCCCTACCCGAAGGTTCTAGCGACGCGGGCCGCGTCATCCCTTCCTATGCGGGCTTTCTCCCGGTGAGGTTTACCTAGCCGGAACGGTTACCCGCCCCGCTGGTGCGCTCTTACCGCACCGTTTCACCCTTACCTGCTGCCTCGCGGCAGCGCGGCGGTTTGCTTTCTGCTGCACTGGCTCTAGCCTCGCGGCCGGTGGGCGTTACCCACCACCGTGCCCTGTGGAGCCCGGACTTTCCTCCCCCGCGCCAGCCCGAAGGCGTGCGTGGCGGCGGCCGTCCAGGCGGCTGGGGATCTCGAAGTGTCAAAGATAAGGTAGGCCGGATGATACGCCGCCGCGAAGGGTGGCGTCGCGCACGCAGAAGCAGGGCAGCCCAGTGGGTCGTCTCGGAGAAGGCATGGGAGCAGGCATGGAATTCGTCTACGTCGTGAAGCGCTACGACCTCTTCGAGCTGAGCTTTCCGCACGGCTTCGTGGCCGCGGCTGACGACCCGCGCGTGGCCGAATGGACCCGGCGCATCCGCGAGCGCGGCTTCTTCGTGGAGCGCGCCTGGGCCGAGAACGACTCCTCGCTCAAGCAAGTGATCCCCTACACGCTCGTGAGTCACGAGGACCGCGTCTTCCGTACGCAACGCCTGAAGAAGGGCGGCGAGTCGCGGCTGCACGGCAAGCTCAGCATCGGCATCGGCGGTCACATCAATCCGGTGGACGGCGTGCCGCCGCGCAGCAGTGAGCCCGGTCACGTGGATCTGCTGAACGCAGGTTGCCGTCGCGAGATCGACGAAGAGATCGAGATCCCCGGCGGCTTCGGCCTGCAGACCGTGGGCGTGATCAACGATGAGTCCGACGACGTGGGCTCGGTGCACTTCGGCCTCGTGCACGTGGCCCGCTGCGAAACCGACGCCGTGACCGTGCGCGAAACCGAGCAACTCGCCGGCGAGCTGCACACGGTCGCCGCGCTGCAGGAACAAGATCGCGCCGAGCCCGGCCGCTTCGAAACCTGGTCCGCGATGATCCTGCCGCACCTCGATCGCCTGCTCGCCGACAAGCCCTCCTGACCGTGGACACGATCTGGCACCTCACGGTCGACGGCACGCCCGCCGCGCCCGGCCCCGAAGGTTTCGTCCACGCGTCGTTCACGCGTCAGTTGGCGGGCACGCTGCAGGTGCACTTCGCGGGCGCCGCACGCATCGTGTTGCTGCGTCTCGATCCCACCGCGTTGGGCGACGACCTCGTGTGCGAAGCCTCACGCGGCGGCGAAGACTTCCCGCACGTGTACCGCGCGCTCCGCGACAGCGACGTGCTCGAGCGCCGCGAACTCCCGCGCACTCCCGCAGGCGACTTCGACCTCTCCGACTTGCCTGACTGAGGCGCCCCCGCCCCACGCTTCGTGCGCAGACGACCTCGCCCCGGGAACACGGCTCACTGCTCGTAGCGCTGGCACCACTCGCAGTCGTCGTCGGTCCAGTAGCCAGAGCGTTCCGGCGCACCTTGCGTGTAGCCCAACTCGGCGAGCTGTTGCAGCAAGGCCGGGTCTTCGATGGTCTCGCCGGCCCAGCCCATGTCGTTCGCGGCTTTCAACCAGGCGACCAAGCCCGCGCGCAGCTGCACGGCGCGATCGTGATGCTCTTCGACGATGTTGTGCTCGCTGGCCGGATCGCTCGCGAGGTCGTAGAGCTCGATCTCGTGCGCCACACCTTCGATCGAACCGGTGCGCGTGCTCAGGTGCATCACCAGGAACATCTCGCCCTGGCGCACGGCGGCCGCGTGGCCGTTGGCCGCCATGGCGAAGTGCGGCTCCGCGCGACGCGAGCTGTCGTCCAGACGATCCACCAAGCTACGACCAGGGAAGGATTCGTTGTCGATCTGCGCGAGGTCGAGCAGCGTGCGACCGAGGTCGATCTGACTCACGAGCGCGCCCACGCGTTGACCTCCGGGCGCGTCGGGCCAAGCGAGCAACAGCGGAATGTGCAGCTCGCGCGGTGAGAGCGCCGCGTGACTGAAGTACATGTTGTCTTCACCGAGCGACTCTCCGTGGTCGGCCACGAACGAGATGATGCCGTCGCGGAACTCGGGCCGCTGGAAGACGCGCTCCAACTGCGCGTCGAGGTAGCTGATCTCACCGCGGTACTGGGCGCGCGGGAAGTCCATGTCGCGGATCTTGCCGAGACCGTGACCCGGCTCGTGTTCGGACACGTCGGGGTAGGCTTCGGCGTCGTAGGGATCGCGTCCCGCCGGGTAGTAGGCGCGGTCGAAGCGCCCCGGCGGCTCGTAGGGCCAGTGTGCGTCGAAGAGGTGCAACCACACGAAGCGCGGCTGGCCGTCGGAGTCGTCGAGCCATCCTTCGAGGACGTCGATGCTGTCTTCGGCATCACGGGTCACGATGCCGGACTGCGACACTCGATCGAAGCCGCTCCCGAGGCCGCTGGTGTCGTGCGCGAGATGTTGCGCACTCTGCACGGCGAAGGTGCGGTAACCGGCATCGGCGAACACCTTCGCCAGAGTGAGCGCGGCGCTGCTCAGCGGCTGGTTGTTCTGCAGGATCGTGGTGTCGCGCGGATGCGTGCCCGTGAGCAGCGCGATGTGCGACGGGTTGGTCACGTTGGTCGTGGAGTAACAGTTGTCGAAGGTCGCCCCGCGCGCAGCGAGCGCATCGAGCACGGGTGTGTTCACGTCCACGCCGAGGCCTGCGGCGCCGAGGTGGTCCGCGCGGTGCGTGTCCGAGGTCACGAGCAACACCGAGGGGCGCTGCGTGTCGGCTGCCCAGACGACGGCGTCGCCCACGGCCCAGGAACTCGTGGCGGCGTCCTGACCGATCAACTCGAGACTCAACTCGACCTCACGCCCTTCGAAGCGCGAGAGGTCGAAGAACTCCGACGCCCACGCGGGAGCGCCGCCGGGTTCGTGCCGACGCTCGATGCGTGGCGCCTCGGGGTCGGACGGATCACGGATCTCGAGCTGCACCACCGACGACGCGGTCACCCCCACGGACTCAGCCAGCGACACCTCGAGTCGTCCACCAGTGGGCACGCGGAAGCGCGCGCTCAGCGGGCGACTCTGCGTGAGCCCGACCGCGCGCCGCGATTCATTCGCCACGTCGACCAGGCGGGGCTCGCCGGCCGCGTCGGGCAGGGCGCTCCCCGGCGGGCGATCGATCAGCTCCACGGCCACGAGGCCGAGCACGCGATGGCCGCCGGCGAACTCGAAGGAGAGCTCGTCGAAGGGCGCGCCGCCTTCCCGGAGATTCAAGTCGAACACGAAGGGCGTGGGCGCGTCGGCCCAAGGCAGCAACCTGGAATCGCTGCGCGCGCGCACCACGCCCTCGCGAGACAGGCTCGCGCTGAAGTTGCCGCGCCCCTTCACGATGGCGGTCACGCGCAGGTGACTGAAGCGGGCGGGATCGAACACGCCAGCGCGGCGCGCCACGAGCGCGCCCTCGCCCGGCCGGGCCTTGAGACGCACGAAGCGCAACGTGCCGCCCTCGACTTGCCCGGGCAACACCGGCGTGGCCACCGGCTCCACGGTCTCGAACTCCCACTCACCGCTCTCGGCGAACACGTCGAAGAACTGCTCGGTGCGCACTTGCGGCATCGGCCCGGCGCCCGGCTTCAACTCCAGCGCCACGCGTTCGAAGTGCGCGCTCGGAGTGGGATCGCTGGGCGCATCGCCGCAGCCGCCCGTGAAGAACAGCACGCAGGCTGCACCGAGTGCCGCGAACCAAGGCCTCGAGGAAGACCCCGACCAGGAAGGCCAGCGAGAAGGTGTGCGGGTCATCAGTTGGGTCTGCAACGAAGCGCGAGGAGTCGTCGCCGCACTATACGAGCAATCCCGTTCTCTCGGCGACGGCGCTTAAGCCACCGCCCCCGCCGTTCCGATGAGAGAAGACGGCGTCCTCCCCGGATGCCCTTGTCGACCGTTACCCTCTGCGGACCCCGACCGATGAGCGGAGAGATCGTCCTGACCGCCGACCGCGCCCTGGCTTTTCACCTCGTGCCGCGCCCCGTGCCCCGACCTTGGGGTGGTGAGCGCGTCGCCGCGCGTTTCGGTTGGTCGGCGCACGGCGCCTGCGGTGAATGGTGGCTCGCGAGCTCCTACCCGGGCACCGAGACCACGCTCCGCGGTCACTCGCACGATCTCGCGGATTGGCTCGACGGCCCCGGTCGCGCGCGCGGCCTGCCCGGCGCCGAGCACTTCCCGCTGCTCGTGAAGTTCCTCGACGCGCAAGACGTGCTCTCGCTGCAAGTGCACCCGAACGATGACGTCGCCGTGAAGCACGGCCTGCCCAACGGCAAGACCGAGGCCTGGCACGTGGTCGAAGCCGAGCAAGGCGCGGCCGTGTACCTGGGTTGCGCGCCCGGCGTGAGTTGCGTGGAGTTGCTCGACGCGATCGAAGGCGGCGCCTCCGACGGCGAAGTGCGCACCCTGCTCAACCGCGTGGAAGTGCGCCCCGGTGACACGATCCACGTAGACGCTGGCACGATCCACGCCATCGGCCCGGGCCTCGTGCTCTACGAGGTGCAGCAGAACAGCGACGCCACCTACCGCATCCACGACTGGGGCCGCGGCCGCGAGGTCCACCTCGCACAGACCCGCGACGCCATGATCGACCATCCCGCGCAGGCCCCGCTACGCGTCGACGTGGGCGCGGGCGAGCTCGTCACGCTGATCGACGGTCCGGCCTTCCGACTGCACCGTGGTCGCGTGGAAGGCGCCCTCGACATCGCGACCGGCGCCCGCTTCTCCACGCTCACCGTGCTCGCCGGAAGCGGCGTCTTGCATGCCGACGGCGCGCGCAGCCGCGTGAAGCCCGGCGACACGCTCATCACGCTGGGCGCCGTGCGCCTCGAAGGCACCGGCCTCGACGTGTTGGTCGCCGAAGCCCCCACGAGCTGAGCACGCAGGGTCGCGCGGCAGCGCACAGAGTCGCGCGGCAGCGTGCAGGTCCCGCGCGGCAGCGCAGGGTCGCGCGGCAGCGTGACCGCCACCGAGCGCCCCGCCGCCGACCGCCCGCGGCTCAGCCGACTTGCGCGAGCAGCGCGAGGATCTCGTCGGTCTTCTGCTGCATGAGCTCCACGTCGCCGCGGCTCTCGACATTGAGTCGGATCACGGGCTCGGTGTTGCTGGCGCGCAGGTTGAAGCGCCACGCGTCGAACTCGAAGGACAGGCCGTCGGTCTCGTCCACCACCAGCGCTTCCTTGGAGTACTGCAGGCGCACGAAGTCGAGCGCCTTCTGGATGCTCGAGACCTCGCGGTTGATCTCACCGCTGCACGGGTAGCGTTCCTGGCACTCGGACACGAGCTGGCTGAGCTTCTTGCCGGTGCGCTGCATGATGCCGGCCACGATGAGCCAGGGCAGCATGCCGGAGTCGCAGTAGGCGAAGTCGCGGAAGTAATGGTGCGCGCTCATCTCGCCGCCGTACACGGCGTCGTGTTCGCGCATCGACTCCTTGATGAAGGCGTGACCGGTACGGCTCAGCGTGGGCACGCCGCCGGCTTGCGTGATGCGCTCGATCGAGTTCCAGGTGAGACGCGGTTCGTAGATCACCTTCGCGCCCGGCTCGCGACGCAACATCTCTTCGGCGAGCAGGCCCACGATGTAGTAACCCTCGATGAAGGCACCGTTCTCGTCGAACAGGAAGCAGCGGTCGAAGTCACCGTCCCAGGCGATGCCCATGTCGGCGCCGTGGCGTCGTACGGCCTCGCTCGTGGCGCCGCGGTTCTCGGGCAGCAGCGGGTTGGGCACGCCGTTCGGGAAGGTGCCGTCGGGGTCGTTCTGGATCTTGACGAAGTCCACGTTGGCCATGCGCTCGAGCGCGTCGACCACGATGCCTGCGCAGCCGTTGCCGGCGTTGGCCACGAAGGAGAACTCGCGCAGCGCGTCGGTGTCGACGAAGTTCATCAGGTGCGACACGTAGTCGGGCAACAGGTACGGGCGCTCCACCGTGCCGCGCGGCGAGGGGCCGGCCGTGAGGTGACCGCTGGCGGCGAGCTGTTCGATCTCGCGCAAGCCGTTCCCACCGTGGATCGGCGTGGCGCCTTGGCCGACGAACTTCATGCCGTTGTAGTCGGCCGGGTTGTGACTCGCCGTGACCATGATGCCGCCGTCCACGTCTTCACCGGCGAGCGCGGCGGTGGCGTAGTACATCATCTCGGTGCCGCACAAGCCGATGTCGACGACGTCGACCGACTTGCACATGAAGCCTTCGGCCAGAGCGTCGGCGAGCCCGCGGCTCGACAGGCGCATGTCGTGACCGATCACCACGCGGCGCGGCTTGCGCAGGGTGACGAAGGCTTGGCCGATGCGGTAAGCGAGCGCTTCGTCGAGCTGCTCGGGCACGCGGCCGCGCACGTCGTAGGCCTTGAAGCATTCGAGACGATCGGGGGCGTTCTTGGTCTGCATGGGTGCTTTCCTCGGTTGATGCGCCGGCACTGCCTCAGCGCAGGTCCTCGTCGAGTGCGGCCACGAGGGCCTTGATGTCCTCGGCCCGCGCACGCGGGGCCACGAGGGTGCGCTTGCCGGCGCGCACGACCACGAGGTCGCTGGCGCCGAGGATCGCGACGACTTCGTCGTCGTCTTCGCTGAACACGATGTTGTCGCGCGCGTCGACACTGAACAGGCGCGCGCGATGCGCGTTGCCGTGTTCGTCGGTGGGCAGGTGGTCGGCGAGGGCGGGGAAGCTGCCCACGTCGTACCAAGTGAACTCGGCGCGCACGGCGCGCACGTCGTGCGCACCTTCCATCACGCCGAAGTCGATCGAGATCTTCTCGAGCGGTTCGAAGGCTTGTGCGAGGCAGTCGTCGAAGTCGGGCCGACCGTCGTGCTGCACGGCGTCGAGCACACGCGCGAGATGCGTGGGCAACTGGCGTTCGAGTTCGTCGAGGATCGCACTGGCGCGCCACACGAACATGCCGCTGTTCCACGCGTACTGCCCGCTCGCCAAGTAGTCTTTGGCGCGTTCGAGGTCGGGCTTCTCCACGAAGCCGTGCAGCTCGAAGTGCTCCACGCCGTCGTCTTTCCCGCGCGACGTGCCGAGCTTCAGGTAACCGAAGCCGGTGGCGGGATGGTCGGGGCGGATGCCGAAGGTGTAGAGCGCGCCGCTGTCTCGCGCGCCGCGCGCGGCCGAGAGCATCGTGCGACGGAACTCGTCGACAGGTTGGATGAGATGGTCGGCGGTCACGATCGCCATCACCGGGTCGTGATGACGGTGCGCGCAGATCGCGGAGGCCAGCGCGATGGCGGCGGCGGTGTCGCGTCGCATGGGTTCGCCGATCACGTTCTCGACCGGCAACTGCGGGAGTTGCAAGCGCACGAGTCCCGTGAAGTCGCTGTTCGTGAGCACGAGGATGCGCTCGGGCGGCAAGAAGCTCGCCAAGCGCTCGTAACTCTGCTGCAGCAGCGAGTCCTCGCCGAACAAACTGAGGAACTGCTTCGGGCGATCTTGAGTGGACGCCGGCCAGAAGCGCGTGCCAGCGCCCCCCGCCATGATCACGCCCACCATGTTCTCGGCGACGTCTTGTTCGTGCTCGGTCATCGGGCTCTCCGATCCAGCGGAGCAGCCGCGGCCCAAGAGGCGGGTTCGGGAGGCTCCGCCGGGTTCATCGACCCCATCGGCGCGCGGACTTGTGGGCAATCCGTCGCGCTGGAGGCGACAAGTCAGGCTTCCAGCGAGGGGCCGTTCGCGAAGTCGAGCTCGTAGGCGTGGGCTGGGCTGGATTCGGGGCTCGAGGAGCTCGCGGCGCGCTGGCGTGCGGGTTCATCGAGACGACGCAGCAGCTTGGCCGGCACGCCGCCCGCGAGGCAGCGCGCGGGCACGTCCTTGGTGACGACCGAGCCGGCGGCGATCACGGCGTCGTCGCCGATGGTCACACCCTTGAGCACGGTCACGCGCACGCCCAGCCACACGCGCTCGCCGAGCACGATGGGCGCCGACTCGCCGGGCTCGTCGAGCGCGCCGGGCTTGTGATAGTCGTTGTCCATCAGGATCGCGTGCGAGCCGATCTGACTGCCGGCGCCGATCTTCACGAGTTCGTGCGCGGAGATGGAGACGCCGTAGTTGAGGAACACGCCGTCGCCGACATGCAGGCGACCGCCTGGGTGCGTGGCGTACTCGGAGGTCGCGGTGTTCGAGAACAACGTGCAGCGCTCACCGAGACTCATGTGCCCGCCGTTCACGACACGCGGCTTGCCGTACACGCGCGCGCGCCGCCCCACTTGTTGCCACGCGCGCAAGTGCCAGCGCGCGGCGAGCAACGGGCGTACGGCACCGAGCAACTCGTTGAAGCTGCGTCCCGCGAAGAGCCCACGACGGCGCGGGCTGCGCGTGAGACGCGCTTGCTCCGCGCGCTCGATGACCGCACGCAGTCGTGCCACGAAGAGGTCGAGCCCGCGTTCGGACTCCACGGCGGCGCGTCCGGCGCGGCCCATGGCTGCACGACGCGGCGCGTCGGCGAGCAGACTGTCGATGGCTTGGCGCAACGCGACGGGATCGCCGCTGGGCACGCGCAACACGCCGTCGCAACCCTCGAGCGAATCGGCGATGCCGGTGGTGTCGCTCACGATCACGGGCGTGCCACAGGCCAAAGCCTCGAAGATCGACGTGACGCCCGCGGGCGAATCCACGTCGAGCAGAGGCACCACGGCCAGGTCGGCGCCGCGATACAGATCGCGCAACTCCGCGTAGCTGAGACCCGAAGCGAGCGTGACGTTCTCGGGCACGTCCGCGCCCGCCAACTGATCCTTGCGACGCGACCACGGCGAACCACCCACCAAGGTGAGCGGCGCGTCGAGCCCTTGCACGGCCTGCATCAGCGTGGGGTAGTCGCGCAGCTCGCGCCCCACCGACACGAGACCTTCGCGCGGTCGCGGCGCGATGGCGAGCGGGTCGGGCGGCGTGAAGAACTGCTCGTCGGCATGGAAGTGGATGCGGTGCAGCGTGTCGGCGGGCATGCCCAGGCGATGCTCGCAGTGTTCGGTCTGCATCGTGGTGTAGGCCACCACGGCGTCCATCCGACTCGGCAAGCCGAAGAGCTTCAGGAAGGGTTGCTTCTTGGACGCGCTGAGCATGTGCCCGATGAGCACGTGCGTCGGGCGACGGCGCGACACGCGCGACATCAAAGCCAGCGGCATGGCCACGTTCTCCGCGGTGCAGAACACCGTGGCCGCCTTGCGACGGAAGCCCAACCACGCGAGCGCCACGTTGCGCCCGGCGCAACGCTTGAGCAGCGACACCACGGGACCGCGCGCGCGCTCCACGTGACTCCAACTCAAGATCTCGGCGTCGAGCTCACGCGCGAGTTCGAGGAAGTCCACACGCGGATGCTCGCCCGCGTGGAACTCCGCAGCGATGCGCTCGCTGTCCGCGGGCACCAACAACAGGCGCGCGGCCATCTCAGCGCTCCATCAAGGCGTGGTATTCCTGCGCGATGCGTTCGGCGACCACGCGGCCGTCGTAGCGACGCTCGGCGAAGGCGCGCGCGAAGTGCCCGAGGTCTTCGCGCAACTCGGGGTCGAGCACCAAGCGCTTGAAGGCCGTGGCCATGCCGAGGAAGTCAGACGGCGGCACGATCAAGCCGACATCCCCCACGACCTCGGGGATCGAACCGCTCTCCGTGGCCACCACGGGCAAGCCGCTGGCCATGGCTTCGGGGAGCACGTAGCCGAACTGCTCGAGCCAACCGGGACGCGCGGTGCTCGCCAACGCGAAGAAGTCGGCGGCGCGGTAGGCGTGAGGGATCTCGTCGTAGTCGAAGCGCGTGAAGACCACGCGGTCGCCCACGCCGATGCGCTCGGCGAGTGCGATCAGGTTCTCGCGGTCGGGGCCCGAACCGGCGAGCACGAGTTTGATCGGCGCGTGCTTCATCTCGGCGTCGAGCGAGAGGCGCTTCACGGCGTGGATCAAGTCGTGGATGCCCTTCTCCCAGCGCAGCGCGGCCACCGAGAGGACCATCGTGTCGTCAGGGCCGACGCCGAGCTTCTCGCGCAGCGCGAGGCGCGCTTGCTGCTCGGCGGGGTCGTCGCCCACGGGATGGAAGCGTTCGGTGTCGATGCCGGCCGGGATCACCTTCACCTTGTCGGCGTCGGCGCCCTCGGCGAGCAGACACTGACGCGCGCGTTCGGTGATCGCGATGTGCAAGTCGGCCTCGCGCAGCACCTCGTACTTCATGCGGCGTTTCGCGGCGAAGCGTTCGGCGGCGAAGGGCCGGTTCTCCCAACACGTGGTGACCAACTTGCAGCCGTGCTTGCGCTTGGCCTGCAGACCCTGGTGCGAGAAGGCGTTGAAGGTCTCCATCGTGTGCACGATGTCGGTGTCGCGCAGCTTGTTCACGAGGCCGAGGTGCAGGTAGTCGAGCCCGCAAGTCGCCTGCAGGAACAGGTTGAAGTAGAAACCGAGCTTGCCGCTCATGCGCGCGAAGGGTTCGTCGATCGAAAGGATGCGGCGGTAAGGCACCTTCAGCAGGTCGACGGGAAAGCGGTTGATCGTGAGCAGCCAGGCCTCGAGGTCGATCTGCGGCAGCATCTTCTCGTAGGTCTGCATCTCGAACTGTGAGAGGTACGCGCCGCGCAACAGTGCGACTTTCGGCTTGCCCAACGCGGGTTGCGCGTTGCTGGCTCGCGTGGCGGCGGGGCTTTGCTCGGGTTCGTCGGCGAGCACGGGAGTGCGCGGACGGTCGCCGTTGCCGGGTGCTCGCGTGGCTTCGGGCGTTGCGTTCGCCGAGCTCGGCTGCGGTTGGTCGGTGGTCGTCATGCTTCGCTTCCTTCGTCGTCGCGATCGGCGTCGAGTGGTTGGTGTTGCGTGTCGACGCGCCCGAGCACGCGCGCCGGCGTGCCGCCGACCACGTGATAGGCGGGCACGTCTTTCGTCACGATGGCGCCGGCGGACACGATCGCGCCCTCGCCGAGGGTCACGCCCTTCAACACGAGCGCGCGCGCGCCGATCCACACGCGGTCTTCGATCACGACAGGCGCGTTGCGCAGCGGGCGGTCGCCCACGGGGTGCAGGTCGGTGTCCATGATGAGCGCGTCCCAGGCGATCATGCAGTCGCGCCCGATGGTCACGCTTTCCCAGGCGATGACTTCGGCGCCGTGGTTGAGGTAGGTGCCGTTGCCGATGTGCAACGCGCCGCCTTTGTGCGCCCACAAGCGCACGCCGGGGTAGAGCAGGATGTTCTCGGCTGTGAGTGTGCCGGCCTCGTTCTTGATGCGCGGCAGCGGGCCGCCGCCTTCCACCGCGAGCAGTCCGCAGCGATCGAAGTGACGCCGCAACCAGAGTCCGCGCAAGTAGGCGAGCGGTGAGGGTCCGTTGCGCAGGCGCGCGAGCACGCGCGCGAGCACGCCCCTGGGCGCGCCTGCCACGTCGAGCACGGGTGAGTTGCTGGGCGACGTGTTCATGCGCGGCTCCTGAGGTCGAGCAACGGGCGCGCCGGTTCGGCGGCCACGATGGCGCCGGGCTCCACGCGTTCGCGCACCACGGCGCCGGCCGCGATCACGGCGCCGTCGCCGATGTCAGCGCCGGCGAGGATCATGGCCTTGGCGCCGATCCACGCGCCGTCACCGATGCGCACAGCACGCGCGCGACGCGCGAGTGCCTGGTGTGTGCGCGACACGCCGCGTGAGTCCGGCTCGCGGCGCGAGGCGAGCCAGCGCGCGTCGGCCGGATCGAGGAACTCACCGAAGCCGTCGGTGTCGCTGATGATCACGTCCCACGCGATCATCGCTTCACACCCGATGACGACCTCCTGCGCGGCCCACACGAGCGTGTTGCGGTTGAGGTAGCTGCCGTTCCCCACGGCGAGGCGCGCGCCCGGTTCGGTGTGCAGACGCACGCCGGGGTAGAGCCCCACGTCGCCGAGCTCGATGCGCCCTTTGCCCTGCTCGAAGCGTGGCAAGGGCAACCCGCGCGGTACGGCCAGCGCGCCCGCCTCGCTGCAATGCCGGCGCTGCGTGGCGCCCAGCGCGTAGGCCGGCAACCCGTAGCGCCGACCATCGGCGAAGTGCTTGCGATAGGTCGCCAACGCGTTCACAGACTGCGAGCCTCACGCTTGTTGAGCGCGGACTGCAGCGCCGTCTCGAGTCGCTCGCCGATCACTTCCCAGGCGAAGTTCTGTTCGACGAAGCTGCGTCCAGCGCGCGCGAGTTCGGCCGCGCGTTCGGGATCGGCGAGCAAGTCGGCGACCTCGCGCGCGAAGTCGTTGGGCGTGTCGGCGAAGAGGATGTTCTCGCCGTGCGTGGCGCCGATGCCTTCAGCGCCGAGGCGCGTGGACACGACCGGCTTCCCGGCCGCCATCGCCTCCACGACCTTGAAGCGCGTGCCGCCGCCCACGAGCAGCGGCACCACGAACACTTGCGCGCGATGGAACCACTCGCGGATGTCGGGCACGTAGCCGGTGAACTGCACCTGCTCGGTAGCCAACGCGGCGAGTTCGTCGGGCACTTGTCCGCCGGCGCCCACGAAGCGCACGCCGGGCACCTCGGTGGCGAGCGCGGGCAGGATGTCTTCCACGAACCAGCGCGCGGCTTGCGTGTTCGGGTGGTAGTGCATCGTGCCGGTGAACACGAGCGTGTCGGGATCGGGCGCGCGCTCCACGGGCTGGAAGAACTCGATGTCCACGCCGTTCTCGACCACGTGGATGTCGAGCTTCTGGTCGTCTTCGAGGAGCAGTTCGCGATCGCGCGGCGAGGTCACGGTCACGAGGTCAGCGCGCGCCAAGGCGGCCATCTCTTCGCGACGGAACTTGCGGAACTCCTGCCCGGCGTAGAGGCGGCGCAGCGAGGCCGGCGATGCGGCCTCCCACTCGCGCTGCAGCAGGTTCCACTCCACGTTGTGCTCGTCGATGAGCACCGCGGGGCCGGGCGGGATGTCGAAGCAAGCCATCTGGCTGAACTCGACGACGACCACGTCGATGCTGTTCTCGTAGACCATCGAGTCGAGTTCGCGCTGCATGGCGTCGCTGTAGTGCGCCATCTTCTGGAAGCTGCGCGAGCTGGCCAGCGAGAGCATCTGCGTGAGGCGCTTGCGCTCGGGCGGGCGCGGCACTTCCACGGTGGCTTCCACGAAGGCTTCGAACTCGTCGCGCCCCTCGAGCCCGTCGACCGTGCTGGTGTACGAGAGCGACCACACCTTGTGCCGACGCGCGACCTGCTTCATCAGGTGATGGATGCGCACGCTGCCGCCGAAGGTCGGCGGGTAGGGCGGATAGGGCGACAGGAAGAGCACGTTCATCGCGCGGCTCCGCGGGATTCGTTGGGCGAGACGGCGGGCGCAGCCGTGTTCTTGGACGCGCCGCCTGAACGTGCGCCGCTCAGCGTCGGCGCGTCGCCGTTCGCGACGTGTTCGAAGACCGCCGCGACCTGCGCGGTGTGCACGTCGAGCTCGAAGCGTTGCACGACGGACTCGCGCGCGCCGCGGCCGAGTGCGGCGCGCCAACCGGTGTCGACCACGAGGCGCAGCAGTGCGTCGCCGAGTGCTTCGGGGTCACGCGGCGGCACGAGCACGCCGTTGCTGCCGTCGTCGATGATCTCGGGGATGCCGCCGGCGTTGGTGCCCACGACGGGGCGGCCGTAGACCATCGGCTCCACCACGACCATGCCGAAGGGCTCTTCCCAGGCCGCGTCGACGACGATGTCGGTGGTGCGGTACACGGCGTCCATGTCGGAACGGAAGCCGAGGAAGCGCGTGCGTTGGTCGATGCCGAGTTCGCGCGCGAGGGCTTCGAGTTCGGCGCGATGGTTGGCGTTGCCGTCTTCGATCGAGTCGTCGCCGGCGAGGATCAACCAGGCGCCGGGTGCGCGCTCGGCGATGTGCGCGAAGGCGCGCAACAAGTCGGCCTGACCCTTGTTCGGTGCGAGACGACTGGCGGCGCCGATCACCACGGCGTTGCGCGGGATCTCGCACTCGGCGCGCAGGTCGGGTCCGCTGGCTGACACGCGCGTGTCGACGCCGTTGTGCACGACCTGGATGCGTTCCATGTCGCTGCCGAGCTTGGCGATGAAGTCCGCCTTCATGGCGTGCGAGTTGGCCAGGATCGCGGTGGCGCGCTTCAACGCGAAGCGGTTGAGCTTGTTGTCCACGCACACGCAGTGCACGTGATACACGAGCGGCCGTCCGCTGAGCAGCGACACACCGAGCGCCACGAACACCGAGCGGATCTTGTCGGAGGTGTGGATCAGCTCCACGCCACGCAGGCGCACGTACACGGCCAGTTTCAAGATCGTGAAGAGCGCGAGCGGCAACGAGAGCGCGTCGAGCAGACGACCGCGCAAGCTCGCGCCGGCGCGCCCCGACTTGGTGCCGAAGCGACACGGGATCAGCGTGGTGCTGTCGAGCTTGGCGAGTTGCTCGGCGGGCACACCGCCGACCTCGTGCGCCACGTGCACGTCGAAGTGCGCACGATCGAGCCGCCCGAGGAAACCGAGCAGCACCGTGACCACGCCCCCCACTTCGAGGTTCGTGTCCAGGCAGAGGATCTTGCGTCGCGCCGACAAGCCGAGGGCTCCGAGGGAGAGTCGTTCGGCCTTATCGGCAGCGCAGGGGGTTTTCCTTGTGGCGTAGACGGGGACGCTGGCCGGGTAGCGCGGGGAACGAGTCTGAGCTCCGGCGGCGAGACGGCGGTCGGCCCCGCCAGTGCCGTCACTCGAACAGCGGCCGGAAGTCGAGCGTGTAGTTCAGGCTGCGCGCGCGCTCGCGGATCTTCTTGGCGGGTGTGCCGCCCACCACTGCGAAGGCTTCCACATCTTTCGCGACCACGGCGCCGGCCGCGACCACAGCGCCTTCACCGATCGTCACGCCAGGGAGGATGGTGACGCGCGAACCGATCCAGGCTCGGTCGCCGATGGTGATCGGGGCGTCTTCGATGCCGAACTCGGGGTCGTCGACCAGGTGTTGACTCGTGATGAAGCTGACCTCGGGGGACACCGACACGTTGTCGCCGAGCGTGATGCCGCCGCGCAGATCGAAGTAGCAACCGCGGTTCACGATGCAGTGTTCGCCCACGCTGAGGCCGCCCGCGCCGCGTCCGAACAAGCGGTAGAAGTAGAAGCGCGTGCCCATCAGCAGACTCGACGTGGCGCCGACGCGCGCGCCGAGCACGAAGCGATACCACGCGTGGCGCACGCTGTAGCTGGGCACCCAGGCGATCACGTGGTTCGTGAGGTAGGCGAGCAGTCGGGTGAGCATCATGGGATCAAGCTCCTCGCTTGGCGGCGTTGCGCACGGCGTGGACGATGTGGTGCAGGTCGTCTTGGGGCAGGACACGGAACACGAGCACGGCCGCCACGTAACTCGCGACCGACACCAGCACGATCGGGATCAGCCCGAGCTGCATCACGGGTTGCGCGGCGAGCAACATCACCAAGCCGGCGCACAGCGCGCGCAGCGTGGACACCGACGTGCTGCGGTTGAAGATGCCCGCCGGCATGAGGCGCACGGCCACGATCAACATGAAGGCTTCCGTGATCACCGTGGCGATGGCCGCGCCGAAACCGCCGTTGCCCATGGAGTTCTGGAAGAACGGGATGAAGACCCAGTTGAGCAAGGGGTTCAGCGCTGCGGCGCCGATCGAGGCCTTGGCCCAAGTGCCTTGCTTGTCGTTGGCGATGAGTGCAGAGCCGAGCCCCACCGTGGCGCAGACCAAGATCATCGACAGCCCGAGGATCTGCAGGTTGCCGATGGTGTGGAAGAAGTTGTCGGTCTTGAAGGTGAGCGCCACCAGGTGTTCGGCCACGAGCATCATGCCGAGGCCCACCGGCACCGCGACCAACATCATCAAGTTGAAGGAGCGACGTGTGGCCACGCCCGCTTCGCCGTCGCCGTGATCGTTGGCGAACTTGCGCGTGATCGCGGGGAAGACCGTCGTCATGAAGATGTTCGTGATGAAGAGCATCGTGCCGTAGAAGCGGAAGGCGGCGCCGTACCAGCCGACCACGTCGTCGCCGGCCATGTTGCCGAGCATCAGCACGTCGACCCGCACGTAGATCTCGCCGAACACGATGAAGGTCATGAAGGGCACGGCGCCCTTGGCGATGCGACGGTACTGCGCGAGCTCGAAGCCCAGCGCGAAGGGCACGCGACGGTAGAGCACGAGCCCGGTGTAGAGCGTGGAGATGAGTGCGCCGGCCAGGTGCACCCAGGCCACGGCCACCAAGCCGTGCCCGCCCCACAGCAGCGCGACGCAAGCCACCGTGACCACGAGCTTCTCGAGGATCAGGCCGGCGGCGGGCGCCCAACCGAGCTGTTCGCCTTGCAGATACGTGGAAAACGTCTGACCGAAGGAACCGACCACGAAGCCCAGACCGATGATGTCGATGGCGGCGAGCGGGTCGCCGGTCACGCCCATGGCGCGGCCCACGATCATGATCAGCGGGTACACGATCAGCGCGAGGCCGAGCTTCAGGCTCATGGCGTGCGCGAGCAGGCGCTGACCTTCGGTGGAATCGCGCGCGACTTCCTTCTGCAGGAAGGTGTTGATGCCCAGGTTGAGGAACACCGACGCGATGAAGGCGAAGGACAGCGCGAAGAAGAGCTGACCGAAACCCTTGTCGCCGAGGTAACCGGTGAGCGCGAGCAGCAGCACCCACGACAGCGCCGTCGTCACGACCTGGCTCATCATCTGGAAGGCCGCGTTGCGCAGCACCTTCGACGTCATCGACATGGGACATCCTCTGCGTCTGCGTCGCCGAGCTCGGCGGGGTCGATGCCGGCTGCGAGCAACTCACGGTTGCGTCGCGCCTCCACGTGCACCGGGATCATGGTCGCGAGGAAGGCCCCGAGGTAGACCATGTTGCGATAGAAGGTGAGCTGCAAGTCGTAGTACGCCACGATCACCTGGTTGATGATGAACACGATCAACGTGACGGCGACCACCTTGTAGAAGGGTCGCGTGAGCACGCGGTAGTCCATCGCGAGCTGGATCACGAGCAGGCCGAAGGCCGCGAAGAAGAGCGTCATCCCGATGAAGCCGGTCTTGGTCCAGAACCAGTAGATGCAGTTGTGCGGGATGTAGTCCCAGAGCGGGAAGTCCACCTCCTCGAGCGGCATCACGATCAGGTACTTGTTGCCGAAGCCCACGCCGGCGGGATACGTGCGCACCGTTTCCTCGAGATTGAACTTCTCGATCTCGCGGTACTCGTTGGAGCTGTCTTCCTCGCCGCTCGCGTCTTCGCCGAAGATCGAGCGCACCTGCTGCACCGGCATGGCGAGGCCGCTCGAACTGTTCCAGAAGACCACGAAGTAGACCGCGATCACCGGGAGCGTCGGCAAGACCGCCTTGACGAAGAGCTGCTTCAGGCGCTTCTCGAGGAAGAAGAACATGATGATGATGCCGATCACCACCGTGCCGTAGGCGATGCGGCGCTGGGCGTAGATGAAGGTGATGAAGGTCGTGGGCGCGGTGAGCGCGGTGAACAGGATCATCCCGCGCGGCCCCTTCAGCAGCAGCGCGGCGATGCTGAAGATGAACGAGGTCATGATGAACACGGCGCACTCGTGGCTCGTGATCGCGGGCACGTCGCCGATGTCGCCCTTCAGGTCGATGAAGTAGCGCCACACACCTTGAAAGCCTTTGATCGCGATCGGGATCAGGATGCACCAGGTGTTCACGATCACGTCTTGCTTCGTGCGCACGAGCTGACTGCCCACGAAGTAAGTGACGATGAAGTAGAACAGCGCGCGCACTTCCCAGAGCACGATGTTCGGCACGCCGCCGCGCGCGATGCCCCAGGCCATGAAGGTGAGCAACACGCAGGCGAAGAGCGCCACCGGCCCGTGGTACGCCGCGTGCTGCCAACGGAAGCGTCGCGTGACGACCATGTTCATCAGCCACGAGAACAGCATCAGCCCGAGCAGGCACTCCACCGGGTTCGTGGGCAGCGGGATGCCGACCGAGTTGTTGAAGTTCTCGAAGAAGGGGATCTGCAGCGTGAGCGGCGCGTCGAGCCCGAAGATCTGGTACTGCTCGAAGAGCAAGGCCGCGAAGAGCAGGAAGCTGAAGGCCCAACCGGGGCGCGCCACGAAAGTGATCAGCACGCCGATGCCGATGGGCAGCGCGATCGGCGCCGCGAGGTTCCCGTTGGTGAGCACGACCACCGCGCCCACGATCAGCGACGCGAACACGGTGATCAGCAGGCGCACGGGCGCCGTGGGCGACGGGCGTTCGATGGCTCCGGCCCAGGTGCCCATGACTACTTGCCGAACTGCGTGTACGCGTACACGAGGTTGAGGAAGCACAGCGCCACGTAGCTGCCGATCACCCAGCGGTCGAGCTTCTCGACGCGCAAGCCGATCACCAAGGTGAACACGATCCAGAGCATGATCATCTTCATCGCGGCGTCTCTAGAGGAAGCGGTAGAGCCAGGACGGGATCCACAGCTCGTGGTAGTTCGCGATCACGCCGAGGAAGCGCGCGCCGTCGAGCTTGCGGTAGTAGGCGGCGAGGCTGCCGCGCTTGGTCGCGCCGAGTTTCACCACGGTCACGATGCCGCTCACGTGCTCGGCGATGAGCTGACTCTCGGTGAAGGCGTTGGCCTCGGCGCAGTCGATGATCACGAAGTGACCGTCGCGTTCGAGTTGCGCGAGCAGCTCGGGGAGCACGCCGCGGTTGAGGCAGCGCACGGGGTCGCTCAGGTCGAGGCCGGCGCGGATCAACTTCAGGTTGGCGCGGCCGGTGTCCACGAGCACGTCGGTGAGGTCGTCGCCGGGGTGCAGGTCGCTGAAGCCGGGGCCGTCGTCCACGTTGAGCAGCGTGTGTTGGGTGGGACGACGCAAGTCGAGGTCGAGCAGCACCACGTCGCGACCGGTGTCGCGCGCCATCGCCACGGCGAGGTTCGCGGCGATCATCGAACGCCCCTCGCGCCCCTTCGGCGACATCACGGCCACGCTGCCTTCACCGTCGAGCGCTTCGAGGATGCTGAGGTAACCCACGCGCAAGTGCTCGAGCAGCCGCTGCACGGGGTTGTGCCCGTGGATCATGACCTCGGAATCGAAGTCTTCCTCTTGGAGCACGCGGCGCGAGCCGAAACCGCGCGGCAGCGTGTAACGCTTGGCGCCGACCAGCAGGCGCGGGAAGAACATCAGCACGTCGATCAAGCGCCGCGGCACGAACAAGAACGTGTCGACGACGGCGTGCGCGACCTTCGCCGCCCACCCCGCCTGCGCACGCTCCTGCCCGCGCTGCTTCCGCTGCGCCTGCGCGTGCGCCTTGGCACGCGCGCGCAACTTCCGGCGCACACGCAACACGCGCCACACACGCGAGAGGCGCCGCAGACGCACCGAGCCGATCTGAGGTTGGATCTTCATGGCGCGGCTCAGATGTGCAGCTTCGGCACGGAGGCGAGGATCTTCTCGTCGAAGGTGAACACCATCTCCTCTTCGCGCACCACCGACTGGTCGAGGAACTCGAACAGCAGGATCAAGCCGAGCCCGAGGAAGATGCCGCCGAAGATGCCGCCGAGGATCAGCAGCGGGACCCTGGGCGAGGCGTGACGCAGCGGCACCTTGGCCGCGTCGAGGATGTTGAAGCGGTTCTGCTGACTGGCCAACTCGACCTGCTGACTCACGCGCGCGTGCTCGACCTTCTCACGCAGCTGCTGGAACAGCTCCTGGTTGATGATCACCTCGCGCTGCAGCGCGTTGAGCGCCATCTCGCTCTCGGGGATCTCGGCGACCTTCACTTCCAGCTCGTCGATCAGTGCTTCGTAGTTCGACTTCATGTGGATCGCGGCTTCGAGGTCCACACGCGCGGTCTGCAAGTTGGCCGTGACCTCTTGGTAGGTCGGCGAGCGCACTTCATTGGTGGCCGTGGCCTCTTTGTTGTTCTTCTCTTCGGCGAGCAGCATGTTCACCGCGCCGTACTTGGCCTCGGCTTCCACCAGGTCGGGATGACCGGGGCGCAGGCGCGCGCGCTTCTCGGCGACCTCGATGGCGAGCATCTCAGCGCGCACATTGAGCGGCGACGCGTTCGTGAAGGTCGCCGACTCCACCACCATCTCGGCTTCGCCCGAGAGGCGCTTCTCGAAGAGCTGCACCTTCAGGCTCAGCGTCTCGATCTCCATGATCACGTTGGTGAGGTCCTTGCGGAACCCACCGAGCTGCGCGAGATAGGCCAGCTGACGCTCGGGCAGCTTCTCCGGGTGGTCTTCCTTGTAGGCGCGCAGGCGCGTCTCGGCGCGCGCGAGCTGCGCTTGGTAGAGGTCGAGCTGCGCCTGGATGAAGTCCACCGCGGTCGTGGCTTCGCGACGCCCGCCTTCGAGCGACTTCTCGATGAAGAGCTCGGTGATCGTCTCGGCGATCTCCTTGGCGAGCACCGGGTCACTCCAGGTCGCGCCGATGGAGAACGAGTCGGCCCCCGACACGCCGATGAAGATCGCCTCGCGCAACTTGCCCAGTTCGGCTTCGACAGCCAAGGGCTCGGGATCGTCGCCGAGCAGATTCAAGCGTTCGATCAACGACTCGAGCAGGGTGCGCGAGTAGATGACCTTGTCGAAGCTCAGCATGTAGTCGTGCACGCTGAGTTGCACGGCGGTCTGCCAACGCACGAGCGGGTTGAGCACTTCGTCTTTGCCCAGCAGGATCGACGTGCTCGACACGTAGGTCTTGGGCATCAGCAGCGCGGCCGAACTCGCGATCGCGCTCACCAGGATCGTGGGCAGGATCAGTGTGCGCTTGCGACGGAACAGGATCTCCAACACGTACTTCAAGCTGAAGCGCTGGTAGACCATGTCGGCGCGACGCGAGCGCGGCGACTTCTCCGAGGTGATCGCGGGGCGGTTGGCGTCCATCAGTCGTCGTTCACGTCTTGCAGCTCATCCACGATGAAGATCGTGCTGAGCGACGGGGTGAACTGGCGCAGCACGTAGTTGAGCTGCGCGATGCCCTTGGTGGGCACGTAGATCACGTCGTCCGCGGAGAGCGGGATGTTCGCCACGTAGGCGCCTTCGCGGTAGATGCTCTCCACGTCCACGGTGATCACGCGCACCTGCTTGCCGCCGGGCAGCGGACGGATGATGCGCACCTCGCTGGCGACGGAGTCTTCGGTGAGGCTGCCCGACATGGCGAGCGCTTCGAGCAGGTCGAGGCCGTCGCCCACGGGGACCACACCCGGGTTCTTCACTTCGCCCATCACGTACACGAGGCGCGTGGTGTTCTCGGGCAGGAAGATCACGTCGCCGGGTTTCAGCTTCACGTTGAGTGAGCGGTTGCCGCGCAACAACAGGTCGTCGAGATTGATGCGCATCGCGGTGTCTTCACCGCGCGTGATCGTGAGCGCGCTGCGGTCGGCTTCCTTGAGGAAGCCCTTCGCGAGACTCAGCGCCTGCAACAACGTGGCCTGGTTCTCGAGTTTGTATTCGCCGGGCCACTGGAAGGCGCCGAGCAGGAACACGTTGTTGTTGTTGAACTCCTTCACCACGATCGTGGCGTGCGGATCGAGGTAGGACTCGCCGAGCACTTCTTCCACGTAGCGGCCGGCTTCGTCGCGGGTCTTGCCGGCGAGCGAGAGCGAACCGAAGAGCGGCACCGTGATGTCGCCGTCGGGGCCGATGCGGTAGTTGCCCGAGATGGCGTCGTCGCCCCAGATCACGAGGTCGAGCACGTCGCCGGGGCCGAGCTTGTACACGTAGCGCTCGTCGTCCTCTTCGAGCAGCGCGGAGCTGGGCGGCTCCACGTCGAGCAGCTCTTCGTCCACGTACCACTCGCTGGTCGACACGTCGTGGAACTTCACCGGCTCACGGTCCTTGCCCGAGCTGAAGCAGGCGGTCGCGCTGAACGCGACGAGCAGCGTGGCGATGACAAGGGGCAGACGCATGACGAGCTCTCTCGGCCGACCGCCTGCAAGGCGATCGAGATCCAGGATTCCGAGTTCCTTCCTCGACCGGCCGGCCCGTCGCGGTTGAGCGATCCGCTTGCGAATTCGTTACCGAAACGCGCAATCGACAGATGCGATGCGGTCCGATCGACGATCCAGCCGCAGGATCTCCGCCATATGGGTATCGGCCCACTCGTGCTTCAGGCGCGGGCCACGGCAGACCGATGAAGACATGTCGATATCTCCATAGGTCTTCAGCATGTGCCCGCCCAGCCCCGCGACCCAGCAGCGCTCCGCGACCCTCGCCGACGCACCGCCCACGGTGCAGCTCGCCGACTTGCCGATCTCGCGCGAAGACCTCGCCACCACGCTCACGCGCATGGGCGAGTGGCTGGCCGGCCCGACACCGCGCCGCGTGGCCACCGCCAACCTCGACTTCCTCGAGATCGCGCGACGCCACGACGCCTTGCGCGCCTGCCTGCAGGGCGCCGACCTCGTCACCGCCGACGGCGCGCCGTTGTTGTGGCTCTCACGCTTGGCCGGCGAGCCGATCCCCGAACGCGTGGCCGGCGCCGACTTCGTGCCGCTGCTCGTGGGCGAAGCCGCCGCGCGCAGTCGCAGCGTGTACTTCCTCGGTGGCGAAGACGGTGTCGCCGAACGCACGATCGAAGTGCTGCGCGAGCGTTACCCCGACCTGAAAGTCGCCGGCTGGTCGTCGCCCTTCCTGGATCTCAACGATGTCGACGGTTGCCGCGCCGCCGCCGAAGCCGTGGCCGCCACCTCGCCCGACCTCGTGCTCGTGGCCTTCGGCTGCCCCAAGCAAGACCTGTTCATCGAGCGCCACCTGCACGAGCTCGGCTGCCACGTGGCGGTCGGCGTGGGCGGCACCTTCAACTTCATCATCGGGCGCATCAAGCGTTCACCGATGCTGCTGCAGAAGTGCGGCCTCGAGTGGCTCTGGCGCTTCGCCGTGGAACCGCGCCGCCTGTTCCTGCGCTACTGGCGCGACGGCAGCTACTTCCTGAAGCTCTACGCGAGCGCGCTCTGGCGCAAGGCGCTGCGTCGCGCGGTGTGACCGTCGGCTCAGTAAGCCGGGTCGTTCTTGAAGGCCATGCACTCCGACTTGCCCTTCACGCTGATGCCGCGACCGTTGAAGAGCGTGCGTTGCGTGAGGTCCTTGCCGTAGACGTGCAGTGAGATCGCGCGCTCGGTGCCCGTGTTGCGCACGCGATGCACTTCGCTGTCGGGCTCGCGGTTGTCGCCCATCTCGCCGGCGCCGAGCGTGTCGCGACGCCCCTCTTGCAGCACGATCAGGCCCTCGCCGTCGTCTTCCAGCACGCTGTAATCGGTGAGCTCCAGGCGACCTTGCAACACGCCGAACACGCACCAGGTGTCGTGATCGTGGATCGCCGTGCAGGCGCCCGGTTCCCAGAGCAGCACCACCACCGTGAAGCCGTGGTCGGGGCAGTGCACCACTTGGTGACGCCGGTACTTGCCGGGCAAACGCTTGTCGGGATCGCTCTCGCGCCACATCTCGTCGAGGTCGTGGCCTTCGACCACGGCGCGGGAGATCGCCTCGCGCGCGCCGATCACGCAGTCGGCGAACTCGGGATTGCGCGCGCACAAGTCACGAAGTGACGCCGCAACAGCTTGAGTGAGGTCCTGCCCAGCGATGGAAGCCATGGCGGTAGTCTAGCGGTGACGCGCGGGGCGTAAAGGGAGCGCGCCGGAGACGGCCTACGTCCAGCGCATCCCGCTCACGCTCGCTAAACTGCGCCGCATGACGCCCACCTCCGACCTGCCCACTCCCGACCTGCACATCCCCGGCGACGGCACCCTCGGCGGCCTGCTCCGCGCCCAAGCCGCCGCGCGCCCCCACGCCGACGCGCTCGTGATCCCGGCCTGGACGCACGGCGGCGAAGAGCAACGCCTGAGCTTCGCGCAGCTCGATACGCGTGCCGACGCGCTGGCCGCCGCGCTGCTCGACCTCGGCCTGCGCCCCGGCGAACACGTGGCGCTGTGGGCCGCGAACCTGCCGCACTGGGTCCCGCTCGAGTACGCCTTGGCGCGCGCGGGGCTGGTGCTCGTCACCGTGAACACCGCGCTCAAAGCCAGCGAAGTCGGCTACGTGTTGCGACAGAGCAAGGCCGTGGCCGTGTTGCACAGCAGCGGCACCGGCAGCAACGACGCCAACGCCGTGCTCGACGCGCTGCTCGCCGACCCCGAGCAACGCCCCACCACGCTGCGCCTGCGCGCGTGGCTGCCGAGCTCACCGACCGACCGCGCGCCCGAAGGCCTGCTGCCACGGGGCGACGCCGACCCCGAGCGCGGCACGCCGCTCGACCTGCGCGACCTCGAAGCGCGCGGCGCCGCGCTCCCCGACGAACCGCTCGCGCGCGTGGAGTCCACCCTCACCCCCGACGACGTGGTGAACATCCAGTACACCTCGGGCACGACCGGCTTCCCCAAAGGCGTGATGCTGAGTCATCGCAACCTGCTCAGCAGCGCCGTGTCGCTGGCCGAGATGATCCGCGTCACCGACCGCGACCGCACGCTGCTCATGGTGCCGCTCTTCCACTGCTTCGGCTGCGTGGTCGCCGTGCTCGGAAGCCATGTGCGCGGTGCGGCGCTGTGCGTGCTGCCCGGCTTCGACCCCGAACACGCGCTGCGCCTCGTGCACGAAGAACGCTGTAGCGTGATCCACGGCGTGCCCACGATGTACTCGGCCATGCTGGCGCACCCCGAACGCGCGCGCTTCGACACGACCAGCTTGCGCACCGGTCTCGCCGCCGGCGCGCCCTGCCCCGAGCCGCTCATGCGCGCGCTCATCGAAGACCTGCACTGCACCGGCATCACCGTGACCTACGGGCTCACCGAAGCAGCGCCGGGCGTGTCGGGCAGCAACCCGGAAGACTCGCTGCAAGCGCGCTGCGGCACCATCGGCCGCGCCTTGCCCGGCGTGGAGTTGCGCATCGTGTGTCCCGACACGCGCGTGGAGCTGCCGCGCGGTGAACGCGGCGAGCTGTGGGTGCGCGGCGCCAACGTGATGGTCGGGTATCACGACGACCCGGCTGCCACCGCCGAAGCCGTGTCGGGCGACGGTTGGTTGCGCACCGGCGACCTCTGCACGCTCGACGACGAAGACCGCCTGCGCATCGTCGGGCGCGCCAAAGACCTGATCATCCGCGGCGGCGAGAACATCGCGCCCGCCGAGATCGAGAACTTGCTGCGCGAGCACCCGCAGATCGTCGACGCCTCCGTGGTAGGAGTTCCCGACGCGCACTTCGGCGAAGAGCTCGCCGCCGCGCTGATCCTCGCCACCGACGCGTCGCTCGACCCCGACAGCTACCGCGCGCTCCTGAGCGGCCGTCTCGCGAGCTTTAAAGTGCCGCGCCACTGGGTCGCGCTCGAACGCTTCCCGCTCACGGGCTCGGGCAAGGTGCGCAAGTTCAAGTTGCGTGAAGCGCTCGCGGTGCAACTCGGGCTCGCGCCCGCCTGAACCGCGCTCAGACCCGTTCGCTGTGCGGCGCCCAACGCTGCAGCGTGGACTCGAGCAGCTCCGGGTTCACGGGCTTGCTCACGTAGTCGTCCATGCCGACGGCGATCGCTTTCTCGCGATCACCCTTCATGGCGTTCGCGGTCATCGCGATGATCGGGACATGACTCGCTTCGCCCTCGTTGGCGCGGATCGCCTTGGTGGCTTCGTAGCCGTCCATCACAGGCATCTGGCAGTCCATGAGCACGGCCACGTAGGGGATCGTCTTGCAGGCTTCCACGGCTTCCCTGCCGTCGGCGGCGACGTCGGTGCGGTAACCGAGACGTTCCACGAGGCGCGCCGCGAGCTTCTGGTTCACCGCGTTGTCTTCCACGATGAGCACGGCGTGACGCGGAACGTGATCACTCGCCTGACGACGCTGCGCTTGCCGGCGCTCCCCCTCGCGACGTTCGGTCTCGCACTCGGCGCCTTCACCGTCGGCCGCGGGCGCCACGCTGTCGGCGTTCTTGTTGGGCAGCGCGATGCGCTTCGACGCCTCGGGGTCGTGCAGCAGCACGCCGAGCAACGCGTCGTAGAGATGACTCTGTCGCACGGGTTTCGTGAGGTAGCCCGCCACGCCTTCCTGCTTCGCGCGACGCATCACGCCGCGCTCGCCGAGCGAACTCAGGATCACCACGGGCACGCCTGCGAAGGCCGGGTCGGCCTTCATCTCCAGGTTGAAGTCGAGGCCGTCCTTGTCGGGCATCTGCATGTCGCAGATCACGAGGTCGTAGCGGCCGCCTTGCTGGAAGGTGTCGCGCAACATGTTGAGGCCCACGTCGGCGTGGGGTGCGGTGTCAGCCGAGAGCCCCCAGTGCGCGAGCTGATGCCACAGGATGCGACGGTTCGTCTCGTTGTCGTCCACGATGAGCGCGCGCAGACCGCGCAAGTCCGGCACTGTTGCGTGGCGCGGCAGCTTCGCGTCGCGCTGCTTGCCGAAGGGCAGGATCACGCGGAAAGCGCTGCCTGAACCGAGTTCGCTCTCGACCTCGATGCGCCCCTTCATGAGCGTCACGAGCTGACGGCTGATGGTCAGCCCCAGGCCGGTGCCGCCGTAGCGCCGCGTGGTCGAGGCGTCGGCTTGCGTGAACGAGTCGAAGAGCTTGCCGAGCTTGTCGGGGGCGATGCCGATGCCCGTGTCGCGCACCTCGAAGCACAGCTCCACCTGGCGATCCGATTCGCTGACGACTTGCACGCCGATCACGACCTCGCCGTCGGAGGTGAACTTGATCGCGTTGCCCGCGAGGTTGAGCAGGATCTGACGCACGCGACCCGGGTCGCCACGCAGCGAGGCAGGCACGTCGGGCGGGATCGCACAGATGAGTTCGAGCGACTTGCCCTGGCACTTGGGCGCGAGCAGCTCGGCGACCTCTTCCACGGCGCGCGTGAGTTCGAAGTCGGTCTCTTCGATCTCGAGCTTGCCGGCGTCGATCTTGCTGAAGTCGAGGATGTCGTTGATCACGGTGAGCAGCGCGTCGCCGGAGTTGCGCACGGTCTCGGCGAAGTCACGCTGCTCGGGGCTCAGTTCGGTGTCGAGCAGCAGGCCCGTCATGCCCAACACACCGTTCATCGGCGTGCGGATCTCGTGGCTCATGTTGGCCAGGAACTCCGACTTGTGACGCGCCGCTTCGAGCGCTTGATCGCGCGCCTCGGCGAGCTCCAGCGTGCGCGCCTGCACCTTCGCTTCGATCTCGCTCTTGGTCTGTTCGATGCGCGCCTGGCGCTCGGCGCTGGCGCGCAGGTCGTCCATGCCCTGACGTGAGCTGTGCAGCAGGAAGACGGATTCGAAGAGCACCCAGCCGGCGTGTTCCATCCAACGCCAATCGGCCGCGGAGCTCACCCCGAACACCGACAGCGGGAACCACATGCCGCGCACGAAGTGGTCGGCGGTGGTCACGGCGATGGCGGTCCAGAGCACCTTGCGATCGCGGTAGAACGACAGGAAGGCCAGCGAGCCGAACACGTGGAAGTGCGTCTCGATGCGGCCACCCGAGATGTGGATCAGCAGCGCCGAGGTGAGCATCTGCCCCACGGCGATGGCGTGGCGCGTGCTCGCGCGACCCGGGCGCAACATCGCCAGGGCGATCGGCACGCCCGACACCAGGCCGCCGAGCACGATGGCCACGGTCATGTGGTAGTGGACGTCGGCGCGGCCGGCCGTCCACGTGAACGGCGAGATCGCGCGGGAGGCCATGATCCCGAGCAACCACTGCGTGAGCATCAAGCCCGCGAAGAGTCGGTCGGTGCGCACGTGCAGGTTGCGCGTGTCTTCGGCGCAGATCTCGCGCGCGCGGCCCATCCAGCGCGCCTCGTTCGCGGCTTCGGACTTCATCGCGCGCGCTCCACGTCGTCGGTGAGCGAGCAACCGTAGACCGGTGCGGCACTGCGTTCGGTGGACTCGCCGCGCAGCAACGCGTCCAGCGCCAGCGTGCCGACGCTCGTGCCTTCGTGCCCGCGGCTCGCCGTGATGCCGCCGGCGAATCGGCGCCGCCCGTCAGCGTCGAAGAGAACTGTGGTGCCTGAGGTCGTGACGCCGAAGTTGCACGCCAGACGTCCCCCCGGATCTTCGACGAGCTCGATCTCCGGCACGGCGCGCACGCGATCGCGCAAGCGACTCTCGGAGAAACGCTCGGGCTGCGTAGGATCGCTCCACAACACGACCCGCGCGCGCGGCCGCTCAGGTGCACGCGCGAGCACGCGTTCCAACTCAGCGAGCGAGGCTTGCGTGCACGGACACAGCGCGTGCGCGAACATCAGCAACTCAGGTCCGCCCGACTCGGCGCCCAGCTCAGTGTCGTCGGGCCAAGCGCTCACTGGCGTGCCGGGGTCGCTGGGCGCGCTGCTGTAGTCGAGCAAGCCGCGGAAGCCGAAGCACAGCGCGGCCACCCAGAGGGTGCCGAACAGCACGATTCCAGCGCGCGAGCCAAGGCTCGAATCCATCCGACTCACCTCCCGGGATCCCGCCCTCATCGGCAGGCTCACGGGAGGGGCTGAACGTTTGTTCCGTGGGCGGAGCGTTTTGGCCGTCCTGCGCGCCTCAGGCGGCCCGGATTCACTCGCCGCCCGCTCCGAGCTGCCGCCCCCGGGGACGGCAGCGACCCTCGCGCGACGCGGCTCTCAGCCCTTCGGGGGCGCTGCGTCCAAGAGCTTCTTCCAGTTCTGGTCGGCCTTGCGCTTGAGGGCCGCGGTGTCGTCGTCCCAATCATCGCGGGTGTCGGTGAACAGGCCCGTGTAGAAGAGGTGCAGCTCGCCGTCGGTGATGCGGAAAGCTTTGGGGTTCACGCTCACCTTCTCGCCCTTGGCGCCCATGGCGTAGGAACACCATCCGCCGTGCGCAGGCTCATAGCTCTCGGGCGACGCGCGGAAGCGTTCACGGTTCGCCTCGTTCGCGAAACGGTAGAGCACGCCGCGGCGACGCAGGCTCAGGTTCCGCTTGCCCTTGGTGGGCTTGCCGCCGCCCGCAGGGAAGTACGACACCGGGTCGTAGCCTTCGAGCGCGAGCGCGTCGTCGCTCAAGTTGAACTCGTTGTACTTGCGGAAGCTGTCGGCGGGTGCGGTGCGCGCGCCTTCGCCCGACATCGCCTTCCAGTTGCGATCCGCCACGCCGAGCAGCTCGGCTTCCTCGGGCACCCAGTCGCCGTCGAACTCCACGTAGTCCGTGTCGGCGAAAAGCAGCAGTCGACCTTGCGACACGCGGAAGGCGAGCGGGTCGATCTCGTACTTGATGTTCTTGGACATCGCGTAAGAGCACCAACCGCCGTGGGCCGGTTCGTAGGCTTCGGGCTTCGCGAGGAAGGTGGCGCGATTGGCCTCGGTCGCGAAGCGGTACACCGCGCCTTCGCGCTCGACGCTGATCGCAGCGGATCCCTTCGCGGGCGCGGCGCCGCCCACTTCGAAGTAGGCCACAGGGTCGTAACCCTGAAGGGCCAAGCGCTCGGCGCCCAGGTTGTACTCAGCGGCGTTGCGGTCGGATTGCGCGCTGAGTGTGGAGCTCAGCAGCAGGCCTGCGATCAAGAGGGCGCGAAACATCGGAGACTCCAGAAGTGTGAGAGAGGGGGCGAGGCACGGGTCCTCGCAAGCAGGCTGCGGTGGATGCGAGCAGCCCTCGAAGCGTTACGCTCCACTCGCTGGCGACGGCCTGCCACCTCGAGCGCCGCGCGGCATCGCAGGCCGCCTGCCGCGTGAAAGGCACGGCGAGCCCGTCGCTACGGGCCAAGCAACGAGCACGAGGGAACCGGGAGACGTCGTGAGTGAGCCAACGGTGAGAGTCCTGCTGAGCGCCTCGGGCGTGTACGTCGCGCTGGGCCTGCTCTTCGCGCTGGCCTTCGTGATCGCGGGTGCGCAGCGCATCGATCCCGACGCGCGCGGCGGTAGCTGGGGCTTCAAGCTCGCGGTGCTGCCCGGCGTGTGCGCGCTCTGGCCGCTGCTCGCGCTGCGCTGGGCGCGCGGACGAACGTCGCCGCCGGTTGAGCGCAACGCGCACCGCGACAGCGCTGCGGAACGCCCGGCATGATCGCTCCCTTGCGACGTCGCCACCGGCTGATGATCTGTGTGGCCACGCTCACGCTGCCCGCCGCGCTGTGGATGTCGGTGAACGCGCGCGTGCAGGTGCCGCTCATGGCGGCGGAAGCTTTGCCCGGCCCGCGCGTCGCCGCGCGCAGCCGGCTGCAACACTGGGGGCCGGCGGGGGTGCTGGGCGCCGGAGGCCTCGAGACCGTGATCGACGCCGGCACCTCGCTCGTAGTCGGCCTGTCGGAGCAGCACGCACACCCGCGCTCCCTCCTTTACTGGGTGCCGACGAACGCGCCCGAGCTGAGCATGGCGCCGAACGGCGCAGCGTCCACCGACAGCGCGCGTTTCCTCACCACGCTCGAGAGCGCAGCCCTGCGCGTGTTGCTGCCGAGCGAAGCGCGCCTCGACCACGGAGCACTCGTGCTCTGGGACGTGGCGCGCGGCGAGATCCGCGACCGCATCGAACTGAAGGAACTGCGATGAGTCACGCCTACCGCGCCGTGGGTTGGAACCGGCAGAAGCGCCGCTACGACTTCGTGATCGCTGCCGGCGTGCTGCTGAGCGTCGCGAGCTTCGCTGTCGTGGGTGCCCTGCTGCATCCGCAAGCCACCGCCGAAACCCTGCTCATCCGCGGCCTCGGCATCACCGCCTTCGCGATGCTGCACCTGATCTTGTGCATCGGCCCGCTGTGTCGGCTCGACGCGCGCTTCCTGCCGCTGCTCTACAACCGCCGTCATTTCGGCGTGAGCATGTTCCTCGTGGCGCTGCTGCACGGCGGCTTCTCGCTGATCCAGTTCCACGCCTTCGGCGACCTGAATCCGCTCGTGAGCCTGCTCGCCGTGGACTACGCGCCCGAAGGCCTGGCCTGGTTCCCCTTCCAACCGCTGGGCTTCGCCGCGCTCGCGATCCTGTTCCTGATGGCCGCCACGAGTCACGACTTCTGGCTCGCGCAACTCAGCGCGCCCGTGTGGAAAGCGCTGCACATGCTGGTCTACGTGGCCTACGGCTTGCTCGTGCTGCACGTGGCGCTGGGCGCGTTGCAAACCGAAACCAGCGTGATCCCGGTGACGCTGCTGAGCGTGGGACTCGGCGTGGTGCTCGGGCTGCACCTGCTCGCAGGCTTCCGCGAAGTCGCCGCCGACGCACGCTCCGCCATGCCCTCGCAACACAACGCGTCCAAGGCAGACGCCTGGCTCGACGTGGCCGCCTGCGACGACATCCCCGACGGCCGCGCGCGCATCGTGAACGCGTCGGGGGAACGCGTGGCGGTGTTCCGCTGGGGCGACCGCTTCGTGGCCTTGTCGAACGCTTGCCAACACCAGAACGGCCCGCTCGGCGAAGGTCGCATCCTCGATGGGTGCGTCACTTGCCCGTGGCACGGTTACCAGTACCAACCCGACTGTGGACGCTCTCCCGAGCCCTTCCACGAAGCCGTGCCCACCTTCGCCGTGCGCGTGCGCGCGGGGCGCGTGGAACTCGACCCCCATCCGTTCCCCGCCGGCACACCGCAAACGCCCGCGCCGCGCCCCCACGACGGCGAGGCTCGCTGATGTCCCAGCCCGACGAGTTCTACATCGGCTACCTCGATCAGGCGCCCGCCGCGCTCGGCAAGCGACTGCGCGCGCTGGCCTTCGCGCTCCCGCTGCTGCTCGTGGGGCTCGCGGCCTGGCTCGCGGCCGAGCAGCGCGCCTTCGCTCCGGCGCTCTTCGCGTTCGGCGTCGAGCGCAGCTGGCAGGGCACTGTCGTGCTGACGCCGCATCCGGCGCTGCTCATCCAGCGCCCGGGCAACGGCGGCGTGTCACGGGTGCCGCTCGTGGGGCCGTTCAAGTCGGGCGCAAGTGACGCCGTCGCTCCCTTCGACCAGCGCGCCGTGAGCCTGGCCGGCACGCTCGTCGCGCGCGACGGCCAGAGCATGATCGAGCTGAAACCCGACTCGCTGCGTCCGCTGGGCGACCAAGCGGCGCTCGCAGCCGAGGGCGCCCTCGCGTTGGGCCAGGGCAGCTTCCGTGGCGAGATCGTCGACTCGAAGTGCTTCCTGGGCGTGATGAATCCGGGGGAAACAAAGGTCCATCGCGCCTGCGCCGTGCGCTGCATCAGCGGCGGCATCCCGCCCGTGCTCCTCGTGCGCGACACATCGGGCCGCGTCACCTACCTGATGCTCGTGGGACCCTCGGGACGTATGATCAACCGCGAGATCCTGGACCTCGTGGCCGAGCCGGTTGAGATCACGGGCACGCTCGAACGCCACCAGGAACTCCTAGTCCTCAGAGCCGATCCAAACACCATTCAGCGACTCTGAAACGAGCCGTCACGCATGAGCACCGAGTACAAAGGGAACTCCGAGCTGCACGCCGCCGGCTTTCCCGACGACGTCCCGCCCGACGAGATCCGCGAAGGCCGCTACCTGATCCGCTTCGCGCGCACGCCCGAAGAGGTGCAGACCGCGCTCCGCCTGCGCTACGAGATCTTCAACCTCGAGCTCAACGAAGGCCTCGAAGCCTCGCACGTGACCGGCCACGACGAAGATCCCTTCGACGCCGGCTGCCACCACCTACTCGTGATCCACGAAGGCGACCCCGCGCACCCCGTGGTCGGCACCTACCGATTGCAGACGCGCGAGATGGCGCAACGCAACGCCGGCTTCTACTCCGACGGCGAGTACGTGCTCGCCGACATGGGCGACACGATCCTGAACGACGCCGTGGAGATCGGTCGCGCCTGCGTGGCGAAAGAACACCGCAAGCAGCGCGTGCTCTTCGGGCTCTGGAAAGGCCTCGCCGCGTACATCACCCACACGCGCAAGCGCTACCTCTTCGGCTGCTGCTCGCTCACCAGCCAAGACCCGCGCGACGCCACCGAGACCAGCGCCTACCTCGCCGCGAACGACAAGTTGCGCAGCGACTTCTGTGTCCGCGCGCGCCCCGACTACGCCTGTGTCGACGCCGACCCGGCGCCCGTGAACGTGGCCGAGGTGAAACTCCCCACGCTCTTCGGCACCTACCTGCGCTTCGGCGCGCTGGCCTGCAGCGAGCCGGCGCTCGACCGCGAGTTCAAGACCATCGACTACCTCGTCGTGATGGACACCGACGGCCTGCCCGCCGCCACGCGCCAGATGTTCTTCGGCTCCTGAGGCGCGCGCGCGAACCCTTGCGCCACCTGCGAGCGATCCTGCGGCTAGCCCTGTTCCTGGGCTTCTCGAGCTTCATGTACGTGCTCGCGCTGCTGCAGATCCCGGTGTCCTGGCTCGCACCACGCTTCGGCCGACGGCTGCACGACGCGTCGGTCACGACCTGGGCGCGCGGCTGCTGCCGCATCATCGGCTTGCACGTGGCGGTGGAGGGTGAGCCGCCGTCGCCACCGTTCTTCTTGGTGAGCAATCACCTGTCCTACGTGGACATCGTGGCGCTCATGGCGCAAGCGCCCGTGGTGTTCGTGGCCAAGTCGGAGGTGTCGCGCTGGCCTTTCCTGGGTCGACTCTCGCGCGCCGCGAACACGATCTTCGTCGACCGGGCCAAGCGCTCCGACGTCGTGCGCGTGAACGAACTCATCGCCGGCATGATCGGCAGCGGTCGTAGTGTGCTCGTGTTCCCCGAGGGCACGTCGTCGCGCGGGGCGGAGGTGTTGCCCTTCCGATCGTCCTTGCTCGAACCGGCCGTGAAGATCGGTCACCCTGTCGCGGCCGCCAGCCTGGCCTATCGAACGCCCGCGGGTTGGCCCACCGCCGATGAAAGCGTCTGCTGGTGGGGCGACATGACCTTCCCCGACCACTTCTATCGCATGCTGCAGATCCCCCGTGTCGACGCCGCGCTGTGCTTCGCCGCGCAACCGGTGAGCGCCCCCGAACGTCACGCGCTGGCCGAGGGCTTGCACGCCGCGGTGAGCGCACAGTTCGTCGCGTCGCAACAGGGCGCGACGGTTGCGGCGGCGCCTTCGTGATCCGCCCGCCGTCGCTGCGCACGACGTGAACGCGCCCGACGACGTGCCCGAGCACCGCGCGAGCACGCGCGCGAGCGATGCCCATTCGCCCGCGAGCTCCTCCGCGAGTTCGCCAGCGAGCGACTCCTCGCCACGACGACGCCGCCTCCCGCGCGGCTGCCTGAGCGTTCCGCTCGCGCTCTGGGTGCTCGCCGCGTGCGCCAGCTTCGCGTGGCGCGCTGCGTCGCCCGCGCCCCCACCCGACCTTCCACCCGACGCCTTGGTCGCGGAGATCCCCGAGCACGACGCGGGCGCACTCACCGGTCGCACGCTGCGCGTGAGCTACTACGAGTCGGGCACGCGCGACGAGCGTCCCACACTCGTGTTGATCCACGGCAGTCCCGGCAGCGGCGACAACTTCGCGCGCCTGCTCACGCCACTGGGGCAACACTTCCACGTGATCGCGCCCGACCTCCCGGGCTTCGGTGCGTCGAGCCGTCAGCCGGCCGACCTCTCACTGGCGGCGCACGGCCACGACCTGCTCGAGTTGCTCGACGCGCTGCACATCGAACGCGCGCACCTCGTGGGTTTCTCGATGGGCGGCGGCCCCGCCCTCGAGCTCTACGACGAAGCGCCCGAACGCGTGGCCTCACTCACCCTGCTGGCTTCACTCGGCGTGCAGGAACTCGAGTGGCTCGGCGACTACCGCCTGAATCACGCGCTGCACGGCAGCGTGTTGCTGCTCGCGCGCGCCGCCGACCTGCTCATCCCGCACTTCGGCGCCAGCGACGGTTTCGACACCACCATCGCCTTCGCGCGCAACTTCTACGAGAGCGACCAGCGCCCGCTGCGCGCGCTGCTCGAGCGCTTCGAAGCACCGATGCTGATCGTGCACGGCGCCAACGACCCGCTCGTGCCCATGGCCGCCGCGCTCGAACACGAACGCATCGTGCCCCAGAGCCAGCTCGTGCAACCGACCACGCGCGACGATCACTTCTTCGTGTTCGACGACGCCGCCTCCGCCGAAGTCGCCGCCGAGATCACGCGCTTCGTGCGCGCCGTGAACGCCGACCGCGCGCCGCGGCGCGCCGACGCGAGCGCCGACCGCGTGGCCGCCGCCGCGCGCCCCTTCGACCCCGCCGACGCGCCACCCGCCAGCGGCGGCTTCCTCGTGGCGCTCGTGCTGATCCTCGCGTTCTCCACGCTCGTCAGCGAAGACCTCACCTGCATCGCGGCGGGCTTGATGGTCGCCTCGGGGAACATCGCCTACCTGCCCGCGGCGGCGGCGTGTTTCGTCGGGATCTTCGTGGGCGACATGCTCTTGTTCCTCGCAGGGCGCGTGCTCGGTCGCGCCGCCGTGCGTCGCGCGCCCTTGCGCTGGTTGATCACGCCCAACGCACTCGAACGCAGCGCACGCTGGTTCGCGCGTCGCGGCCCGCACGTGATCCTGTTGAGTCGTTTCCTGCCCGGCATGCGCCTCCCGACCTACGTGGCCGCGGGCGTGATCGGCACCAAGCTGCTCTGGTTCGCCGCGTGGTTCGCGCTCGCCGGCCTGCTCTGGACGCCCGCACTCGTGGCCCTCTCGAGCGTGGCGGGCGCGCGCATGCTGGCCACGTTCAGTTGGATCGAGTCGAACCCGTGGCTGGGTTTCGGCGTGGTGCTCGGCTCGCTCACCTTGATCCTGCGCGTGCTCGTGCCGCTGTGCACGCACCGCGGGCGTCGCTTGCTCCTCGGCTCCTGGAAACACTGGACGCGCTGGGAGTTCTGGCCGCCGTGGATGTTCTACCCGCCGGTGATCGTGTGGGTCGCGTGGCTCGCGCTGCGTCACCGCGGCTTGCTGCTCGTGACCGCGGTGAACCCGGCGATCCCCACCGGCGGCTTCCTCGGTGAATCCAAGGGCGACATCCTCGAGCTGTTGCGCGACGGCGGCGCCGCCTTGCCCGCCCACCTGCGCTTGCCCGCCGACATGCCGCTCGGCGAACGTCGCGCCGCACTGCAAGCCTTCCGAAGCACGCACACGCTCGACCTCCCCCTCGTGGTGAAACCCGACGCCGGCCAACGCGGTCTCGGCGTGAACATCCTGCGCGACGAACAAGCGCTGCAGGCGGCGCTCACCCCACCGGTGGAACTCATGGTGCAAGAGTTCGTGAGTGGCCCCGAGTTCGGCGTGTTCTGGATCCGCGAGCCCGGCGCGCCGCGCGGTGAGATCTTCTCGATCACCGAGAAGCGCATGCCGAGTGTGACGGGCGACGGCGAGCGCACGCTCGAACACCTCGTGCTCGACGACCCGCGCGCCGTGGCCATGGCCGCCACCTATCTCGATCGACTCAGCCCGCGCCTCGACGACGTGCCCGCCGCGGGCGAAGAGATCGCGCTGGCCGAGATCGGCACGCACTGCCTCGGCGCGATCTTCCTCGACGGCGCCGAACTCAACTCCCCCGAGCTCGCCGCCGCCATCGACGCCCTCGCGCTCCCACTCGACGGCTTCCACTTCGGCCGCTTCGACCTGCGCGCGCCGAGCCGCGAACACTTCCGTCGCGGGGAGGGGCTGCGCGTGATGGAACTCAACGGTCTCACCTCGGAAGCCACGCACATCTACGACGCGAAGCACGGCTTGCTGCACGCCTACGCGGTGCTCTTCCGTCAGTGGCGCCGAGCCTTCGAGGTCGCGTCGGCGCAGCGCGCGCGCGGCGTGCCACCGACCACCTGGCGTGAACTCTTCAGCGCCTGCTTCGGCTTCCTCCGCGGTCGACGCCGCGCCGCGCGCGCCGACTGAAGCGCTCCCTTCAGCGCGACTCGGAGTCGCTCGCGCTCTCGTCGTCGTCCTCGATCCAGGTCGGCGTGGTGTCGGACGTCAGCAAGAGCTGCAGACCCTTCAGGCCGCTCAGCGCGCAACGCTCCATGTGCTCGTAGTCGAGCGTGTCGGCTTCGTCGCCGACCTTGTGGTAGTTCTCGTTCGCGCCGCCGCTGCTGAGCGTGTGAGCGATGACGCCGCGCTCAGCGAAGGGGTAGTTGTCGGAGCGGCGGAACAGGTTGAGGCGCGGACGCGGGTCGTCGACAACGGGCACGACCTCGGCGAGCATCGCGCGCAAGCTGCTGAGTTCGCCACCGGTGAGGAACATCTCGGCCCCGTCTTCGAGCACCGGATCGGGTTCGCCGAGCATCTCCAGGTTCAACACGGCCACGATCTTCTCGAGCGGCACGGGGCAGTTCGCGGCGAGGTAGCGGCTGCCCACGAGCCCCATCTCCTCGGCGGTGAGCGCGGCGAACAACAGGTTGCGGCGCGGGCGCTCTTCGGCGGCCCCCAACACGCGCGCCCACTCGAGCATCACGGCCACACCCGCGGCGTTGTCGTTGGCGCCGTTGAACACCAGGTCGGCGTCGGGTTGCGTGGCATCGAAGGGACGCGTGCCGATGTGGTCGTAGTGCGCCGAGACCACCACCCACTCGTCGGTGCTCTCGGCGGCGGGCAAGACGGCCAACACGTTGCTCGCCGCGCGTCCGGCGTCGAGCATCACGTTCAGCTCCAGCGACGTGGCGCGCTTCGAACGCACGGCTTCGAGCGCACCGCCGCGCAACCAGAAACGCGCCGACGCGCCCGCCTCACTCCCGACGAAGTCCGGCAAGGGCGCGGCTTCACCGGGCTCGTCGCCGTAAGCGAGCAGCAGGGCGGCCCAACCCTCGCCGCCCTGCGGCAACTCGGTGGCCAGTCGCCAACTCGCGCCGGGGTCTGCGCCGGCCAACAACAACACGCGTTCGCTCGACGGCGTGGGGAGATCGTCGGCAGAGGTCGCCACCACGATGTCGAAGCGCCCTGAAACCGGCGCCATCTGGATCGCGCGCAGATCCTGTCCGTAGACGAGCTCGAGTTCGCCGGCCTCGCTGTGCAGCGCGGCGCGCAGGCCGCCCACCTTGTGACCGCGCACGCCGATGTCTTGCAGCCAGCCTTGCGACTCGGACACCGGCTGCAAGCCCGCTGCACGGAACTTGCCCACGAGATACTTCGCGGCTTGGTACTCGCCCACGCTGCCGGCGCGGCGGCCTTGGAGCGCGTCGCTGGCGAGGAAGTCCACGTGCGCGCGCAGGGCGGCGGCGCTCATCGCGGGCGCGTCGCCCTCCGAGGGAGCCGCCCACCCCGGCGAGGTGAACAGGGACGTAGCGAGCAGCAGCGAGACAGCGAAGGAAGCGTTCATCCCGCGAGCGTAGCAGGCGCAGCGCTTCAGAGCTGCTGCACGGCCGCCGCGTGGCGCTCCACGAGCTCGGGGAAGGCCGCAGGATGCAGACACGCTGCGAGGATCTCGGCCGACTCCACGAGTCGCGGGCCCGGGCGGTTGAAGTACGCGTTGCCGTCGCTGAGGAACACGCGGCCGTGGCGCACGGCGGGCCAGTCGCGCTGCATGAGCTTCGCGCGGATCACGTGGAGCTCCTGATTCGAACGCGCCAGGTCGAAACCACAGGGTTTCACCAACACCACGTCGGGCGCGAGTTCATCGAGTTCGGCATCGCTGAGCGTGGGCGCGGGCTCGCCGGTGGTCGCGCAGAGTGCTCGGCCGCCCGCGATCTCCACGAGCTGCGGCATCCAGGTGCCGCCCACCATCAAGGGCTCGACCCATTCCACCGTGAGCACGCTCGGGCGCGTGTCGAGCTGGGCGCTGCGCGCGGCCAGCGCGTCGAGGCGCGCTTGCAGTCCGGCCACCACGTCGTGGGCACGTTGCTCGCGACCGGTGGCGGCGCCCACGCGGCGCAAGTCCTCGAGCACGTGTTCGAGACGCGTCGGACGCAGACTCAGGATCTGCGTGTCGTCGCAGGCCAGGCGCTGCGTGGCGGCGAGCACGTCGTCGAAGGACACGGCGCACACGTCGCAGAGATCCTGCGTGACGATCAGCGTGGGCGCCAACTCACCCAGCGCGACCTCATCGATCTCGTACACGGCGAGCACGTCGCGCAACATCTCGCGCACGTTGCGATCGATCTCCGCGCTGCTCGGCGGCAGCGACACGCGGCTGCGCGTGAGTGTGGGACGATCCGCGATCGAGGCCGGGAAGTCACACTCGTGCGAGCGCCCCACGAGCTGCTCTTCGAGCCCCAACGCGCACACGATCTCGGTGGACGACGGCAACAGACTCACGATACGCAGCGCGCTCAAGGCTTGGGCTCCAAGACCACTTCGTGATCGGTGGGCAAGCTCGACGCCCAATCCTTGTTGTAGGTGTGCACGCGCTTGGTGGCGCGCCCGTCCGGATCGAGGATCGTGCGACCGGCCGCCACCCACGCGAAGAGGCCGCCTTCCAAGTTGTAGGCCTCCACGCCCTTGGCACGCAGCGCCTGGGTGAAGCGCGCCGAACGCCAACCCGCCGCGCAACTCACGACCACGGGGCCGCTCGGTGGCGCGTCGAGCAAGGCTTGGCGCGCGTGTTCGTCGGCGAGCAAGTGCGCGCTCGGGATGCTGCTCACCGAGGCTTCGGCGCTGGTGCGCACGTCGAAGAGCACGGTGCCTTCGGGCAGCGCGTCGAAGGCCAGCACGGAAACCGTGGGCACGTCGAACTCGCGCTCGGCGCGCTTCACGATCGCGAGCAGGTCGGCGGGCCAGCGGGCGCGCGCGGCGGCGACCTCTTCGGGTGAGACGCTCTGGAGCGCGGCCGCGTGCAGGGTGGCGTCGTCACCGGGCACTGCAGGCACGGCGCTGTGCACGTCGTGCTCGGCATCGGGCTCCGTGCACGCCCCCACCAAGCCCAGGGCCCCGCACACGATGCCGCGGAAGAACGCGCGCACGTTCAATCGTCGCGGTACGGGAAGGCGTCGGTCGGGACGTCGGCCTCGGTGAGCGCGAGCCAAGCCAGCAGCCCCAACACGATCAAGATCGGCAGGATCCAGGCGAGTTTGTTCTCGGCGTAGTACGCGAAGAGTTTGTTCATGACGAGCTCCGGCCGACGCGCAGTGCCTTCGTGCGCGACCGTGACAGGGGGCGTGAAGCTCCGCAGTCTAGCACCACGACATGGCCGCGATGACGAGAGCGTCGCGGGCGACGGCAGCACGCGCGCGCGACGCTTCGCGCGACGCCTCGCGCGACGACTTCAGGGCGCGAGCATCGGTTCAGGGCGCGAGCATCGGGAGCAAGCGCTCGGCGAAGTCGGCCATCAGGATCGCGCGCGCGCCGGGTTGCAGGTGGCAGTGGTCCATGGTGGCTTCGTAGCCGATCAGACCGTCGGGATGACGTTCGCGGAAGAGTGCGTCCACGTCGAAGAAGCTGACCTCGGGGTGCTCGCCGGCCACGCGTCGCACGCGCCCGTTCGTGCTGTCGTTGCCGCTGCGTGGCGCGCGGTCGCGGGCGGCAGCGAGCGCGAAGGCTTCGGCGGCGGCGCGACCGTCGCCCGACAACCAGAGCAGCATGCCGCGATCGAAGAGCGCGTTGGGGTTGTCGGGGTCGAGCTCGAAGAGTTCCTCGGAGAGCGCGCGCGCAGCCTCCAAGTTGCTGCGCTCGACGTCGCTCAGCTCGCGCGCCTGGAAGCGTTCGATGCTGGCGATCACTTGCACGACGTCGTCGTCCCACGCGCGCGGGTCGGGCCAGTGCGCGCCGTTCACCGAGGCCGACTTGGTGTTGCCGCCCATCGCCGCCGTGAAGCCCAAGGGGCCGAGCAGCGTACGCAACTGCGGCGCGTGGTCGGCGGCCTGCTCACCCGTGTACCAAGCGCGCGCCCAGAGCCGCGTGGGCGGACGCAAGTGCTCGCGGAAGCGCTCCGGGATCGCCTGCAAGACCTCGCCTCGCAACGTCGCGGCGCGCGCGCGTTGCGCCTCGCTCAAAGCAGGATCCGGCGACGACTCGTAGGGCGGCGAGAGCATGTTGCTGACCACGGTGCAGAGCAGCAGCGGCACGTCGGCCTCAGCCGCCAACGCGACCATGCGACGCAAGTTCTGTTCGTAGGCGTCGAAGTAGCGCTCGGTCTGCTCGCGCGCGATGCCCGCGAAGGCCTGGCTCGCGGGATCGATCGCTTCGGGCGCACTCGGCAAGCTGCGACGTGCCGACGCGAGCACGCGGAACAAGCGCGTGTTTGCCAAGGTGTTGCGCACGCTCGCGAACACGTCGCGCTCGGCGAGACCCTCGAGCTCCATCGCGAAGCCGCGCTCGATGAACTCGTTGTGCCCCGAGTAGAGCACGAAGACATCGGGACGCAGCACGCGCGCCTGGCGCATCAGGATCGACACGCGCTCGCTGGCGTAGCCTTCGCGACCGAGGTTGATCACCTCGACCTCGCGCGCGTCGCCACTCGCGTTGAGCAACTCTTCGAGGCGTCGACGCAGCAACATCTCGGGGAAGAACTGCACGTTGCTGCCGCCCAGCAAGATCACGCGCGCCACGTCGTCGCACTTGGGCGGGATGCGTTGGTCGGCGCCGCCGTCGCCGAAGAGCTGCGTGCGCCAGCCGCCCGGGACCTCGGGATCGGGCACCAGATAAGGAGCGTCGGGGTCGAAGCCGCGACTCAGCGGCAGCGCGCTCGGTGGCGCGCCGACATCCAGCACCACGAAGGCCAACTCCACGCCGCCCACGAGCAGCAGCAACGGGACCAGCGCGAGCGCGACACGCAGGGGCCAGGGTCGCGCAGCCGACGCGCCCGCCGGCGCGGGTTCGGGCTCGTGTCCGGACGCTTGCTCGCTGCTCATGGCGGGAGTCTACCCGCCCACTCGTGGATCAGCTGCTGAAGCGCTTGTGCGTGCCGGCCGACTCTTCGGCGGAGAGCCCGGCCGCCTCGCGCAGACGCATGCGCTGCTCGCGCCACGACTCGTAGTTGCCGGGGTGGAAGTGCACGCCGAGGTCGGGGTCGAAAGCCAGGATGTGCGTGGCCACGCGGTCGAGGAACCAGCGGTCGTGGGTGACCACGATGCAGCAACCGGGGAACTCGAGCAGCGCTTCTTCGAGGTGACGCAGCGTGGGCAGGTCGAGGTCGTTGGTGGGCTCGTCGAGCAGCACCAGGTTGCCGCCGCGCGCGAGCATCTTGGCCATCTGCACGCGGTTGCGTTCACCGCCCGAGAGCGTGCCCATCAACTTGTCTTGCTCGGCGCCGCGGAAGTTGAAGCGCGAGATGTAGGCCTTGGCGTTGATCTGCGTGTCGCCCACGTGCAGCACTTCGTGGCCGCCGGAGATCTCCTCGCCGATCGTGCGCTTGGGGTCGAGCTCTTCGCGACTCTGGTCGAGGTAGCAGAGGTCGACCGTGGGGCCGATCTCGATCTCGCCGGAGTCGGGCGTGTCTTGGCCGACGATCATGCGCATGGTCGTGGTCTTGCCGGTGCCGTTGGGACCGACCACGCCGAGGATCGCACCGGGCGGCATCTCGAAGCTGAGCCCGTTGAGCAACTCGCGTCCGTCGAAACCCTTGTGGACATCCTTGAGCGTCAACACCTTGTCGCCGAGGCGCTTGGTGAACGGGATGTGCAGGCGGATCTCGTCCTTCACGGTTTGGCGATGCGCGGCGACCAAGTCGTCGTAGCGCTGCACGCGCGCCTTGCTCTTGGTCGTGCGTCCCTTGGGGTTCTGTCGCACCCACTCGAGCTCGCGCTGGATCTGCTTGGCGCGGTCGTTGTCGGCCTTCTTGCGAGTGCGATAGAACTCCTCGCGCTGCTGCAGGTAGCTCGTGTAGTTGCCTTCGTAGGGACGCGCCGTGCCGCGGTCGATCTCGAGCATCCAACCGACAACATTGTCGAGGAAGTAGCGATCGTGGGTGATCAGCACCACGGTGCCCTTGTATTCCTGCAGGTGGCGCTCGAGCCAACCCACGGTCTGCGCGTCGAGGTGGTTGGTGGGCTCGTCGAGCAACAGCAGGTCGGGGTGCTCCATGAGCGTGCGGCACAGCGCCACGCGGCGACGTTCACCGCCGGAGAGCTTGGTCACGTCGGCGTCGTCGGGCGGCAGGCTGAGCGCGTGCATGGCCTGCTCGATGTGACGGTCGAGTTCCCACGCGTCCACATCCTCGATGCGATCCTGCAAGCGGCTCATCTTCTCGAGCAGCTCGGTCATCTGCTTCTCGGGCATGTCTTCGCCGAGCTTCGCCGAGATCTCTTCGTACTCCACGAGCATCTGGCGGATCGGCTCCACGGCCTTCTCCACGTTGCCGCGCACGGTGAGCGACGCGTCGAGCTCGGGCTCCTGGCGCACGTAGCCGATCGTCACGCCCTGCGAGGCTTGCGCCGTGCCTTGGAAGTCGGTGTCCACGCCCGCGATGATCTTGAGCAGCGTGGACTTGCCCATGCCGTTCGGGCCGATCACGCCGATGCGCGCGCCCTTCAGGAACGAGAGCGTGACGCCCTCGAAGAGCATGCGCGAGCCGAAGTGCTTGCTCACGTCGTGCAGCGTGTACGCGATGTCGGAAGTGCTGACGCCCATGGGTGTGCTCGTGGTGCGGAGTGGGCGCGCGGAACGGGGTGCGCGCGGTGCGGAGGCCGATCCCGACACGCAAAAGGACGCGGCCGGTGAAAGCTGGCGATTGTAGCCGGGCGGCAGGTCGCGGGGCCAGCTGAGGCCGGAGCTGCGCCTCGCGTTCCAGCGTCCACCTCTGCGGCCCAGCTCCAGCTCGACCGGCACCACTCCTGCGCGGCCCGGATCAGTCCGCGACGCTCTGGTAGAACGGCCACTCCCCCGCTCGGAGCAGCGCGCCCATGGAAATCAGCCAACTCAGCGACACGGTCGTGCTGCTGCGCATGGACACGGGCAAGGCCAACGCGATCAGCCCCGAGTTCCTGAACGCCCTCGGCCTGGCGCTCGACGCCTTCGAGGGCAGCGCCTCGCCCGCGCTGGTGATCACCGGCAGCGAACGCTTCTTCAGCGCGGGCCTCGACTTGGTGTCCCTGATCGAGTTCGACGCGTCGCAGCTCAAAGCCCACATGCAGCGCTTCGACGACATCGTGTCGCGCCTGTTCTTGTTGGGCCGCCCGGTGATCGCCGCGGTGAACGGCCACGCCATCGCCGGTGGCTGCGTGCTCGCCATGACCGCCGATGTGCGCGTGGGCGCCGCCGGCAAGTGGCGCATGGGCATGAATGAGACGACGCTCGGCCTGGGCCTGCCCGTGGCCGCATTGGTCCCGTCCCAGTTCGCTCTCCCCACGAGCGCCTTCGCACGCGCGCTGCTGGCCGGCGAACTCTTCGCACCCGACGACGCGCGACAGCTCGGCCTGCTCGACGAACTGGTCCCCGCAGAAGAGCTGATCGAGCAGGCGCAGGCGCGCGCCGAAGCGCTCGCGAAGATCCCGCTCAGCGCCTTCGCCGACACCAAGCGCCGGCTGCGCGAACCCACGCTTCAAGCCGCACGTGCAGCCTCTCCGCGCGATCTCGACAGCTGGGTCGACGTGTGGTTCGAACCCGTCACGCAAGCGCGGCTCAAAGCGGCGGTGGCAGCACTTCGTAAGCGTTGAAGCTCAGGTCGCGACGTCGGCGAACTGAACGCGCGGCCTTCGCAACGAAGGCCAAGCGTGGATCACTCGCAGCACGTGACGCAAGAGCAGCAATGAGTACCACTGCCTCGCAAAGAGGCTGCGACGAACGGTGCCAACAAGATCCCGGCGACGCGACATGCACAGGTCGCTGGGCAACTCGCCCATCACTCGCTTAGGCTCACGCGTCTGCGTCGCATCACAGGAGCCGAACGGCTTCGCGAGTTGCGCAAGCGCACGTCGCGCGCCTGAACTCACACCCGAACAAGTCTTGGAGTCCCATGATGACCCGCAGCTTCCTGCTCTTGATCGCCACGCCTTTGCTCGCCGCCGTGCTCGCCGATTCCAGCGCCGCGCAGGCGCGCATGCTCGCGCCGATGGCCAGCCCCCGCGCCGTGACCACGCAAACCGTGGGCATCACCGAAGTCACCGTGGACTACAGCCGACCTGGCCTCAACGGCCGCCACGTGCTCAAGGACCCCAACGTCGTGCCCTTCGACAACCCCGCGCTGCCCTGGCGCGCAGGCGCCAACGAGAACACGGTGATCAGCTTCGATCGCAACGTGACGGTGGGCGGCAAGCCGCTCGCCGCCGGCAGCTACGGCCTGCACATCTACCCCAAGACGAACGCCGCGTGGACCGTGATGTTCTCCCACAACACCGGCGCCTGGGGCAGCTACACCTACAACGCGAACGAGGACGCCGCGCGCATCGACGTCATGCCCGACGAAGGCCCGAAGACCGAGCGACTCAGCTTCGACTTCGAAGACCTCGACAACGACGGCGCCACGCTCGTGCTCGCCTGGGACACGCTGCGCCTGCCGATCAAGATCGGCGTCGACACCACCGCGCACATGGTCGACTACCTCAACAATGACTACACGCGCGGCTACGGCTTCTGGATCGCGGCGCAACAGAACCAAGCCGCCGCCTGGTGCGATGCCAACGACGTGAACCTCGAGAACGCCCTGGCCTGGGCCACGCGCGGCGCCAACGGTGCACCCAACTACAACTCGCTCTCGGTGAAGGCCTCGCTCGAAGAGAAGCTCGGCAGGGCCGACGCGGCCGCCGCCACGCGCGCCGCCGCCGAGCCCTACGCCACCGAAGCCCAGCGCAACGCCTTCGGCTACCAACTGATGAGCGCGGGCAAGCTCACCGACGCGATCGCGGTCTTCACCGAAAACCTCGAGAAGTTCCCGAACTCCTGGAACGCGCACGACAGCCTGGCCGAGGCCTACGCGAACGTCGGGAAGCGGGAACTCGCCATCGAGCTCTACACCAAGGCGCTCGAGCTCGCCCCCGACGACACCAACCGTCAGCGCATCACGCACGTGCTCCAAGGACTGCGCGGCTGAGCGACGGCGGCGAGAGCGGCCGCTGCCCGTCACCGCGGGCCCGTCCTCCGAGCGAGGGCGGGCCCGCGGGTCGTTGGAGCCTCGCGCAGCCTGAGAGGCAGGCCTGACGACGTCGCCAGTTCGCCTCGCGCGCCATCCTGGGGCACTCTTCGCTGTTGCGGTGGCCAGCTCGTCACCCACAATGCCGAGCCCCGCCGACCCCAGGACGCATCTTGAGCACGCCGAGCCCAGCCCCCGCCTCGCCTCCCGCGAACGCCGCCCGCAGCGTGATCTCCACGCGCAAGCCGCTGCTGCGCCGGCTGGCCGCGTGGCAACGTCGCACGCCGCTCAACCCCTACTGGCTCGACAGCGTGCATCTGCTCGAGTCGGTGCGCTTCCTGGCGCCACATGCGCGCGGCGTGATGTTCGACGTGGGCGTGGGCGAGCGGCCCTACGCCGCCGAGTTCGAGGGCCGCGTCACGCGCTACTTCGGGCTCGAGTACCCGCCCGTCGTGTTCGGCAACCTGAACCCCGACCTGTGGGACTACATCGAGGTCATCCACGGGATCATCGATGTCTTCGGCGACGGCCACGAGCTGCCGCTCGCCGACTCCAGCGTCGACACGGTGATGAGCCTGGAAGTGCTCGAGCACGTGCCGGACCCCGAACGCTGCGTGTCCGAGATGGCGCGCGTGTTGCGCCCCGGCGGACGCGCGCTGATCACCGTGCCCTTCACCGCCCCGCTGCATCAACTGCCCTACGACTTCCGCCGCTTCACGCCAGCGGGCTTGGAGGCCTTGCTCGAACGCCACGGCTTGCGCGCCGAGGTCATCCAGCCGCGCGGCAACGTGGCCTCGGCCACGGGCTCGGTGCTCTCGCAGTACTTCCTGCGCCACTGGGCCGCTGCACAGCGCAAACACGACGGCAGCGTGCGCATGAGTCGTTGGCGCGGGCTGCTCACGCTGCCCTTCATCGCCTTCACACAGGTGTTCTTCCGCGTGGCCGAGCGCTTCACGAGCGACGACGCGCTGTGCCTCGGATTCACCGTCGTAGCGGTGAAAGACGCGCCCGACGCGTCCACGCCCGCGGGCCACTGACTCGACCCCACCTTCCGAGCCCGAGTGTCGTAGTCTGAAGGAGCAGCGCCAATAAGGTGCCGCCGCGCCCTGATTGCCGTCCCGGCGCCCCCTTGGAGATTGCTCGATGTTGCTCTGTGCGCCGCTCGCTGTGGCCCTCGCCGCGCTGCTCTCACTGCCCGTCGCGATCGATGACGCCGCCGACAAGGCGAACTACGTGGAAGGCCTCGCCGAGCGCAGCCTGCACTCGCTCGTGGTCGACGCCGCCCAGGAGTTCCTCGACGACTACGCCGGTCACGCGCGCGCTCCCACGGTGCGCTACCGCATGGCCGACGCGCTCTACGAGATGGAAGAGTTCGCCGACGCGCTCCCGCACTGGCGCACGCTCGCCGACCTCGACGGCTTCCGCTTCCAGTCCGAGAGTCAGCTGCGGCTCGGCCAGTGCGAGCTGCAAGTCGGCACGCCGGCGGGCGCCGCGCAGGCGCTCCGTCGACTCGTCGAGCAGGGACCGCAGTACCTGCAGCTGCCCGCGCGCGCGCTGCTCGGCGAGTCGCAGATGCGCTTGGAGAACTGGGACGCCGCCGCCGAGGTCTTCACCGACGTGCTCAAGCGCCAACCCCAAGGCGGCTACGCCCGCGACGCGCGCGTGGGCCTGGTGTGGGCCGCCTTCCGCCGCGACCTCTTCGAGGAAACCGCCGCGCGCGCCGAAGAGCTGCTGCGCGGCGGACTCGAGCCCGAGTTGCGTCGCGAGATCGCGTACCTCGCGGGCGAGTCGCTGCTCGAGCTCGGGCGCAACAACGAGGCGGCCGACGCCTTCGCCGGCGTCGACTCGGGGCTCTACGCCACGCCGGCTCTGCGCGGCCTGGGCTTCGCGCACGCCGGCGCCGGACGCGCCGCCGAAGCCGCCGAGGCCTTCGCGCGTCTGCTCGAGCAAGACCTCGACAGTGATCAAGCCGCCGAAGCCAGCCTGCAACTCGGCAGCCAGCTGCTGCAGAAGGGCGACGCCGAGGGTTCGCTCGCCGCGCTGCAAGCCGCCACCGCACGCCGCGACGCCCCCACCCTCTACTGGACCGCCCGCGCCCTGATCGCGCTGCAGCGCGCGCCCGAAGCGCTGCCGCTGCTCGACGCCGCGCTGCAAGCCGGCCCCGACGAAGAGCTGCTCGCGCACGTGCACGGCGCGCGCGGCGACGTGCTCACGCAACTCGGTCGCGGTGAGGAAGCCGCGCAAGCCTACGGCAAGGCCGGTTCGCTCGACGCGCTGCACGCCGCCTCGATCTCCCTGCTCAATGAAGGCGACGCGCTGGGCGCGCTGGAACGCGTCACGCCGCTGGTGGAACGCGAACCCGAGAGCGCGAGCCTGCGCCTCACACGCGCCGAAGCGCTCTTCACGCTCGGACGCTACGCCGAAGCCGAAGCCGACTTCCAGAGCGTGCTCGCCGCGGGCGGCGCCGGCCAGATGGCGCGCGTGAGCTCGCGTCTCGCGTGGTGCCGTTACCTCGTGAACGCGCACGCGGAAGCCGCACCGCTCTTCGCGCGCGTGCTGCGCGACCACCCCGACACGCCCGAAGCCACCGAAGCCGGCTTCATGCACGGGCGCAGCCTGCAACTCGCCGACCGCAAGGCCGAAGCCGTGGTCGCGTGGCACACGTTCACGCAATCGATGCCCAACGCAGCGCGCCGCGATGAAGCGCTGCTCGGCATGGCGGAGCTGCAGCCGGGCGTCGAGGGTTTGCCTGCGCTCGAGACGCTGCTCGCCGACCATCCCGAAAGCCCACTGCGTGCACGCGCGCTGCTCGAGACCGCCGAGCGTCGTTCGGCGGCGGGCGACTGCGCCGGCGCCGTCCAACCCTACGCGGACCTGCTGCAGGCCTCCGCCGATCCCGAACTCGTGTCGACCGCGCGCTACGGTTTGGCCTGGTGCCTGGAGGAAGCTGGACAACACGACCAAGCGCTCCAGATCCTGGCGCCACTCGTGGACCCCTGGATCGACGCGGCGCAACACGAGACCACACCGCAGTCGGCCTTCGACTTCGACCTCTCGCAGGCGGCGCTCGAGCTCTGCACGTGGGTGGCTCACGAAGCGCAGCAGCCGCAACGCGCCGAGCAGTGCGTGCGCGCGCTGGCGCACATGGGCGCGGCGGGCCCCGTGGTGCTCGACGCCGCGCGCACGGCCGCCGCGGCTTGGCGCACAGCCGAGCGCCCGGAACTCGCGCTGGCCTTGCTCGGTGAACTCGCGCAGAGCGACGACTCGAATCCCGACGCGCTCATCGAGGCCGTGTGGGTCGCACTCGAATCGGAACGCGTCGACGACGCCTGGACGCCGATGCAACTCGCGCTGCAACGCGCCCCCGACGACGGCGGCGTGGCCGAAGCCGCGTTCTTCCTCGGCGAGGCCCTCTTCGCCACCGAGGACTTCGCGCGCGCCGCGCCGCTCTACGCGGCGTCAGCCAACGCGTCCGGCTCCACGCTGTCGGACAAGGCGCTCTACAAACAGGGTTTCTCGCACCTGCGCATGGACGAGTACGCGGCGGCGGCCAGCGCCTTCGAGCGCGTGGTGCAAGACCATCCCGAGAGCGCGCTGCAAGGCGAGTCGCTGTTCCTGCTGGGCGAGTGCCGCTTCCGTCTCGATGACTTCGCGGGTGCGGTGACGCCGCTGCAACGGTTGCTCGCCGAACACCAGGGTCACGAGTCCAGCGCCAAGGCGCGCTACCGTCTCGGCCTCGCGCTCGGTCAGCTCGAACGCTGGGACGAAGCCGAACCCGTGCTCGCCGACCTCGCGCGTCAGAGCCCCGACTTCCCACAGCGCATCGAGGCCGAGTTGTGGCGTGCCCGCGCGCTCGCGGCGCTGGGTTCACAACGCGCCGCGCAAGCCGCCTTCGAGCGCGTGATCTCCGAAGACCGCGGTTTGCTCGCCGCCCGCGCACGCATCGGTCTCGGCGGCCTGTGGATCGACGAAGGTCGTCTCGAACCCGCGCTCAGCGAGTACCTCAAGGTGGCCGTGCTCTACACCACCTCCGACGAAGTCTCCCAGGCGCTCTACATGGCGGGTCACTGCCTCGAGCGCATGGGCGACCCTGAGCAAGCGCGCGCTCGCTACCAAGAAGTGATCGCCAAGCACCCGTCGAGCTCCTGGGCGACCCAGGCGCGCGACCGTCTGCAAGCACTCTGATCTCCCGAGTCTCACAAGGCTTCACGATGCCCCAGACTGACGCTGCTGCACCGATGGCAAACCTGCTCGAGATGCTCAAGGGCGGTGGGCCACTGATGATCCCCATCGCGCTCTGCTCGGTGGTCGCGCTCGCCTACATCGTGGAGCGCTCGATCCGCCTGCGCATGAACCGCCTCGCGCGCAAGTCTTTCGGCGACGACCTCGTGAAGGTCTTGCGCGAAGGCGGCGTGACGCCGGCGCTCGAACGTTGCGCCACCGAGAAGACCTTCCAGGCGCGCATCCTGGCGGCGGGCTTGAAGCGCGCCGACGCCACCTGGGAAGAGCGCGACAAGGCCGTGGAAGACACCGGCTCGCGCGAAGTCGACCGCCTCTCGGCCGGCCTGCGCCCGCTGGTCGTGATCGGCATGATCGCGCCGCTGCTCGGGCTGCTCGGCACGGTGTGGGGCATGATCGCGGCCTTCCAAGTGATCGCCACGGGCGAAGGCTTGGGCGACGTGGACAAGCTCGCCGGCGGCATCAGTCAGGCGCTCGTGACCACGGCGGCGGGCCTCGTCGTGGCGATCCCGGCGCAGGCGGCTTACTACTACTATCGCAGTCGCATCGACCGCTTCGTGCGTCGCACCGAAGACGCTTACGCCGAGGTGAGTGAGGCGCTGCGCTCGTGAAGCTGCGCCGGAACAACGACGACGACGAGCCCGTGCTCAACCTCACGCCGATGATCGACGTGGTGTTCCAGCTGCTCGTGTTCTTCATGGTCGCCACGCAGTTCCTCGACCCCGAGCGCGAGATCGACATCGCGCTGCCCGAGGCCAGCGCCGGCGAGCCCGCGCCGAAAGAGAACAACGAGATCGTGATCAACGTGTTCGCCGACGGCCGCATGGTCGTGAGCGGGCAAACGGTCGACGACACGCAGCTGCTGCAGACGCTCAAGGCCGCCGCGCTCGACGACCCGAACACGCCCGTCACCATCCGCGGCGACGGGCAAGCGCGCCACGAACGCATCGTGCAGGTGATGGACGCCTGCAGCCGCGCGGGCCTCACGCAGTTCAACGTCGGCACGCTGGAGGGCACGTGAGCCCATGAAGCTGCCGCCGGAACTCGGCCGCCGCCTGGTCATCGTCGTCGCCCTGGTGGCGGCGGGATTCCTGGCCGCGTGGCTGCGCTTCCGGCCCTACCTCGAGAACGAGGCCAGCTACACCGACGGCAGCGCGACCTACGAGCTCTCGCAAGTCGACCGGCTGCGCTTCGCCGTGTGGGACGAACCCGCGCCGCTGCCACCGTGGATCAACACCGAAGACCACGAGCGCGGCGGCACGCTCTCACCCGACGGTCGTCAACTCGTGTTCGTGGTCGGCGAAGAGGGGCTGAACGCCGAGCTCTTCGTGGCCGAGATGATCGACGGCGCGCCCGTGGATCCGCGCCCGCTCGCGCGCCTGAACACCTCCGCCGACGAGCTCGCCCCTGCCTTCTCCAGCAACGCGCTGTGGTTCGCGAGCAACCGCGGCGGCGGCCAGGGCGGCCTCGACTTGTGGACCGCCGAGTGGGACGACGGCCGCTTCGGCCCCGCCGAGTGGGTCGGCGGCGGCGTGAACACCAACGCGCAGGAGACCGACCCCGCGCCCGTGCCCGGCAGCGCCGCCGTGGCCTTCGCGAGCAACCGCGCGCGCGGCGCCCGCGAAGACTTCGACCTCTACATCGCCGTGCCTGGCCTCGTCGGCGACGACGCGCGCGTGGACCCCCTCGAAGAACTCAACTCGGCCTTCGAAGAGCGCGAGCCGGCCTACACGCCCGAAGGCAGCGGCCTGCTCTTCGCGTCCGATCGCAGCGGCGGGCTCGGCGGCTTCGACCTGTGGCGCTCGGTGCAGCGGCATGGCGTGTGGCTCGACCCCGTGCTCATGGAAGGGCTCAACACCGAGCTCGACGAGCGCTCGCCGCGCCCCGTGCGCGACAACTTCAGTCTGATCTTCGCGCGCCAGAACCCGTCGGGTGACCTCGACTTGCAGAGCGCGGCCTCGCTCGAACTCACGCGCGTCCCCGGGCGGCCCGTGGGGTGGTGGGAGCTCTCGCTGCTCGGGCTGCTCATGTTGCTCGCGCTGCTCACGTGGTTGGGCAAGCGTTGGGAAGCACTCGACATCCTGGCCAAGTGCTTGCTCGTGTCGCTGCTCGTGCACGGCGCGCTGCTCTGGTGGTTCCGCGACGTGCCCGTCGGGAGCGAGGGCGTGGACCTGCCCGAGACGCCGCCGAGCTTCACGGTGCAACTCAGCACGCAGCGCAGCACGCCGTCGGCGGCGCGCGAGCGTCAAGGCGAAGTGGACGCGCAACGCAGCACGCTCGAGGTGTCGGAACCCACGCGTCAACAGAGCGCGCGCGAGAGTTTCCTGGCCGAGCAACAACACAGCGCGCCGCGCGCCCAGTTGCTCACGCCGAGCATGTTGTCGGCGCCCGCACCGAGCCGCGCGGTGGCGGTGGACAGTCGGCCGCCCGCGCCATCGCCGAGCCAACGCAGCGCGCCCGAGGTCGAGCTGCAGGCGGCGCCCGAGATCACGGCACGCAGCTTCGAGAACGACGCGCCCACGCCGAGCCTCGCACTGGCCGAACCCACACTGGAAGCCGCGCGCGAATCCACGTCGAGCGCGCAGGCGCCGCAGCGGGCGTCGCGCAGCAGCAGCGTGGACACTTCGAGCAGCGCGCTCGCGAGCGAGGTGAGTCCGCAGAGCTTCAAAGACCTCAGCGCGCCGAGCCTCGAGAACCCGATGGCTCCCAAGCGCCGTCGCATCGCTCCCAGCTCGGTGGCGGCGACGAGCTCCAGCGAAGCACTCGCACGCACCGACGACGTGGCGCTGGATCACGCGCCCAGCCCGAGCAGCGCGAACACCGTGGCCGAAGCCAGCCCCGCGCCGCCGAGCCTCGAGGTCGCGCCGAGCGCGAAGCTGCCCACGCCGACCGCGAGCGCCAGCCGACGCGCGGGCGGCGCGCCTCAGCGTCACGGGAGCGTGGCCAGCGCGGAGCCGAACACGAGCGCCGCGTCGCAAGCGAGTGCCGCGGCGGACGCGCCGAGCGAGCTGGGCGAACTCGCCGTGGCGCCGGTCGCGCTCGCGGCGGCACCGAGCACGGCGGCGTCGCGCCCGAGCCGACGCGGGGCACGCAGCGCGCGCGAGGTGCACGCGCCCGTGGAGCTGCGCGCCGAGACGCAAGCCACGTCGACGGACACGGCGAGCGGTTCGCCGAACACCGCGGTGGCCGAGAGCGCACCGATGAACCTTCCCGATCCCACAGCACTGCCGCTGCTCGACACGGGTCGCGTGAAACCCGAAGCGCCCGCGCGCCGCCCCGTGCGCGCCGACCGCCTGCTCGCCGCCGCCGTGCCGCTGCCCGAACTCGGCCCCGCGCGCACCCCGTTGCCCGAACCGGTGCAGGCGCCCTACACCGCCGCGCTGCCCACCACCGAACGCACGCCCTGGGAACAGACGCCCTACAAGAGCCGCGTCGGCGACGCCAAGACCCAGGCGCTCGCGGAGTACGGCGGCAGTCAGGAAACCGAGGCGGCGGTGGCGGCCGGCCTGGCCTACCTCGCGGCGCAACAGTCGGGCATGGGCCACTGGGGCAGCGAAGACGACTACGACGACAAGTACGGTCACGTGGCCGTGGGCAAGACCGCGCTGTGCCTGCTGGCCTTCCTCGGCGCGGGACACGTGCCCGGCGGCGACAGCGAATACGCCCGAGTGAGTGAACGCGCCGTCGACTTCTTGCTCGCTCAGCAGGACGACCGCTCGGGGCACTTCGGTTACAGCACGTCCTACTCGCATGGTGTCACGACCTACGCGCTGGCCGAGTGCTTCGCGCTCACGCGCATGGAGCGCTTGCGCCGCCCCTTGCGCAGCGCGGTGCAACACATCCTGAGCGAGCAGAACCACGAACCCGACCCGCGGCGCTTCGGCGGTTGGGGTTACTACTATCCCGACGGGCGCACCTACGACCCGTGGCCGCGCGCGTCGATCACGACTTGGCAGATCATGGCGCTCGAGTCGGCGCGCTTGGGCGGGCTCGAGGTTCCCGACCAGACCTTCGTCGACGCGCGACGTTTCTTGCGCGCCTCGCACCGTCGCGACTGGGGCGTGATCCTCTACAGCCATGACCCGTCGCGCCTGACCAGTCGCTACCAAACGCTGCCCGGCTCCACGCCTGCAGGCCTGTTCGCGCTCTCGATCCTGGGCGAAGACCTGCGCAGCTCCGAGTACCAGAGCGCGATCAGCTACGTGCGTGAGCGCGCCCCCGACGGTTACCGGCGTTCGAGCGACGACGCCTTCGTGTTGCGCGCCGCCGGCAACTTGTACTTCTGGTACTACGGCTCGCTGATGATGTTGCGCCGCGGCGGACGCGCCTGGCGCGCATGGAACGAGTCGCTGCAGAGCACCCTCTTGCCGTCGCAGCAAGCCGATGGTTCCTGGGAACCGATCTCGCTCTACGCTGAGTACGCCGGCGACGACGACGACGACCGCGCGTACACGACCGCCATGTGCGTGCTCACCCTCGAGGTGTACTACCGCTACTTCACGCCGCTGCTGCAGGTGAAGTGAGGCTCGAAGGAGGGGCTGTGGGCGTGACGGCATGGAAGCCTGTGCCAGCTGGGTAGACTGGCCCGCCGCCGCCCGACACTTCCCCGAGAACGTTGATCATGTCGCTGCCAGCTCTCGTCACGCGCACCGCGCTCGTGTCGCTGCTCACCGTTGCCGCCTGCGGGGATCCGCCGGCGCTGCGTTTCGACGCGCGGCCACTGCCCGTGGGCTACGACGCCGCCGAAGTGCTCGACGTCTGCCTGATCGACCTACACGGCGACGGCCGCCACGAGATCCTGGTCAGCACGCGCGAGGCACTGCGAGTGATCGAGTGGCGCGACGGCGCCGCGCACGATCTCAGCACCGGAACAGGCCTCGATGCCCTCGCCCCCGGACACACGCTGCACGCCACTCCCGAAGGCGTGCTGCTCGAACGCGAAGGCGAAGCCGTGCTGCTGCAGCTCTCGGACATCGGCACCTTCAGCGAGGTGGCTGCCGAGCTCCCGCCGGGCAAGCCGGAAGTGCGTCTCGCGGCGAGCGTGGATCTCGATGGCGACGGCGACCTCGACCACGCGCGCGTGGAAGCCAACGCACTGACACTCGAACTCACCCTCGCCGACGGCAGCGTGATCGACGTGAGCCGCGCGCTCGGCGCCGCTGGACTCAAGCTGCCCGGCGAGGCCCGTCGCCTGCGCGCGGGCGACCTCGATGGCGACGGCGACAACGACCTGCTCGTGGTCGGCGGCAGACTCTTCGCGTTGATCAACAACGGGGGCACCTTGCGCCTCGACGCCGAGCAACGTCGCGCCGCGGCCCAGGCGGCGATCCGGCAACACGGTTCCGGCGACGCCCCCGTCGCCACCGAAGAGCGCAGCTCCTACGCCGCGCCACGCCCCTGGTTCAGCGACGCCACCGCCGAAGCCGGTCTCGACTTCGTGCATCACGAAGGCGACGAACAGTGGGACATCCGGCCGACCATGGGACCCGGCGCCGCCTTCGCCGACGTGAACACCGACGGCGCACCCGACCTCTTCGTGGTCGGCGGCAGCGAACAGACCAGCGCGCTCTTCGTGAACGACGGCGCAGGACGTTTTGCGAACGAGACCGAAGCCTGGCGACTGCACACGCGTCGCGGCGCGGGCATGGGCGCCGCCTTCGCCGACATCGACAACGACGGCCGCCCCGACCTCTACGTGACCTACGACGGCCCCAACGCCATGTGGCATCACGAGGGCGAGCACTACCGCAACGTGTCCGCGAGCAGCGGCACCGACGACGCCGGCTGGGGCGCCAGCGCAGCCTTCGCCGACATCGATGCCGACGGCGACCTCGACCTCTACGTGACCAACTACCTGCTCTTCGACACGGCGCTGATCCCGCCCGAGTCGGTGCGTCGCAGCCATCGCCGCGAAGACCCGATCGCGATGCTGCCCTACGTGTTCCCCGGCCAGGCCGACCGGCTGTATCGCAACGACGGCGCGGGCCACTTTGCCGACATCACCGAGGAGTCCGGCGTGTTCGCCCCCGACGGCAAAGGCCTCGGCGCGCTCTTCGTGGACATCGAGAACGACGGGCGCCCCGATCTCTACGTGGCCAACGACACCACGCCCAACACGCTCTGGCGCAACCTCGGTCACGGCCGTTTCGAAGAGGTGTCGCTCAACGTGGGGCTCGACGACCCGCGCGGCGGCATGGGCCTCGCCGGCTTCGACATCGATGCCGACGGCGACGAAGACATGCTGCTCACGAACTGGCAGCTCGAACCCAACGCGCTCTACCGCAACAACCACGTGCACGCGCCCACCGAGCGCAGGTTCGTGCCGCGCTTCGAAGACCTCGCCGTGCAGACCGGCCTCGCACAGATGTCGGTGGGTTACGTGGGCTGGGGCTGCTTGCTCGACGACCTCGACAACGATGGCGACGCCGACGTGTACGTGGCGAACGGCTACACGAGCCCCGACTACGAGACGACCATGCAGTGCGTCGGGCAGCGCGACCAGTTGTTCGAGAACCTGAGCGGCCCGGGCGCCTTCGACACGCACCGCGACATGCCCGAGTGGCGCCTCGTGCAAGGTCAACGCGCAGGACCCGTGGCCACGCTGGAGCTCGCCAGCCGCAGCTTGGTCGGCGCCGATGTCGACCTCGACGGCGACCTCGACCTGCTCGTGACCGCGAACAACGGGCCGCTCGTGCTGCTGCGCAACGAGAGCGGCGGGCGCTCGCTGCACCTGACACTGCGAGCGCGGGAAGGCGTCGGGAACCTCGAGGCGATCGGCGCACGCGTCACACTGCTGCTGGAGGATGGTAGCGCACGTTCCGCCTGGAATCGCAGAGGCAACGGCTATCTCGGTCACTCAGAAGGCGGCGTGCGCTTCGGCCTGGGCGACGCGACGCCCAGCACCTTGAGCGTGCTCTGGCCCGACGGAACGACCAGCGAACACCCCGCGCTCGCGGCCGGACGTCACACGCTCACGCAACCGGCGCGCTGAAACCCGGAGCCTCAGCGCCCGCGGGTGTGGATGGGGAGCCGGTTGGTGGTGTTCGCCGCGCGCGGACGCCCCGATTGCATCACGATGTCGATGCGCTGCGTCATGTCACCGAGCACCGTGACCTCGCGTTGATGCGTGCTGAAGCCGCGCGCCTCCACGCTCAAGTGGTAGCTGTCGGGCAGCAGCGCGCCGAGCAGGACCTCATCTTCAGCGGTGCGCACCGACTCGGAGCGTGACACGTTCCTGCGGTCGGTGGATCGCACGCGCACACGCATGCCTGGAATCGGGAGGCCGGTTTCGTCGCGCACGCTCACGAGCAAGTCGCCGGTGGGTCCGAGCGTGAGCGTGTGTTGCACGGGTGGTCCCGGCCACACGAAGAACGCTGCGCCGAACTCGTCCTCGAGCTGCGGCAACTGGATCGCGAAGCGCCCGCCCTCGTAGAGCCGGAAGCGCGCGAAGCCGTCGGAGTCGGTGCGCTGCGAAGAGGACTTCGGTCGCTTGAGTTTCTTGTTCTTCTTGCGCTGACGCTTGGCCTTCTCGTAGGCCTCGTGCGCGTCCCAGTCCACCACGCTCACGCGCAGCCCCGGCACGGGCACGCCGCGGCTGTCCTCCACGAGCAAGTTGAGCACGGCGCCGGGCTGGAGCGTGACCTCGACTTCTGGCGGTTCGAGACGTCCGTCGAAATCCACCGGCGCGGAGTAGGCCGTGAGGCTCTCATCGTGTGAGACCAGCGCGCGATAGCGGCCGGGGCCGGGCAAGGTCACGGCGAAGCTGCCGGGCTCGCTGCGGTCGGGACGCAAGCGCGTGGAGAGGTTCTTCCAGACCCACTCGCCGTCGTCGAGCTGCTCACTCTGCAGGCGACCGCCGAAGTCTTCGACCGGCGCGAAGTTGCTCGCGTGCAGCACGCGGCCGCGTAGGCGCAGCACGGGTTCGAGCGCGAGCACGATGTCGGTGTCACCGGCCCAGAGGCTGCTCAGCGAGGCGCGCTTGTAGCCCTCGGCTTCGGCATAGAGACGGCCGCTCTGATCGTCGTCACACGGGCCGACGCGGAAGCGGCCTTCGCCGTCGGTGTAATCGCTGGGACCGAAGCTGCCCCACACGTGCGCGGCCACGATCGGTGCGCCGTGTTCGTCGAGCACGAAACCTGTCACGTAGCTGCCGCCGTCGAGCGCGAGTTCGATCGGGTCGCTGCTCTCGAGCGGCCAAGCCACGGGAACACTCACGCTCTGCAGACCTTCGTGCCGGGCTTGCAGCACGAGTTCGTCGTCGGGGCCGGCGCGTTCATGGTGCAACTCGGCGAGGCCTTCGGCGTCGGTGCGCCCGAGCGTGGTCGTGGCGTGGGACAGCACCGCGACCTCGGCGTGCGGCAGAGGGGCACCGTGCAGAGTCGTCTGCACGCGCAAGATCGCAGGCTCCACGAGTTCGAGACGCGCCTCTCGCGAGCTGCGTGGACGGTTGGCGCGCGCGGTGTAGCCGCGTTCGTCACGCGCGACGTAGGCCAGCGAGCCGCGACCGTCCCAAGCCGACGGGTCGAGTTCGGCGAGGCCTTCGGCATCTGTCAGGTCGGTGAAGAGCAGGCCCTCGGGCCCGCGCAACTCGACGCTCGCGCCCTCGACCGCAGCGCCGGTCTCGGCGTCGAACACGCGCGCCAGGCGCGGCTCGACGGCGGCGAGGCTCAGCACGATGCTCTCGTCGTCACGCAGACTGCGGCTCTGGTAGCGCTCGCTGCGGCTCGGCAAGTGTGCTTCCGCGAAGGCTTCGATCACGAAGCCGCGCGCGGGTGACTCGGGGATCACGAAGCGCCCGTCGGCATCCGTGAGCACTTCGACTTCGTGCAAGGCCTGGGTTTCGTGTTCGATCTTCGCTGCACTCGCGAGGCGCGCTTCGATGTCGATCGTGAGTCGCACGCGCGCGCCTTCGAGCGGGAGGTTCGTTTCGCGTTCGAGCACTTGGCCGAGCACGTCGCGCGCGGGCGGCAACTCGAACACGCGCTCCTCGTCGAGCGGGACGAGCGAGCCGGAGAGCAAGCCGAAGCCCAAGGCCCAAGCGCCGTAGAGCTGCTCGCTGCTGGGTAAGGGCGCGAGCTCGAAGCGGCCGTCGGCATCGGTCTGGGTGAGCATGTGTTGTGCCGCAGCGAGCACGCCCACGTGCGCGCCGGGCACGGGCTCGCCGGTGACCTCGGAGATCACTTGGCCCGCGAGGGACACGCCCGGCTCGAGCACGACCAGCAGCTCGACCCCGCTCACCACATCGCGCAACCTGCGCGGCGCTGCGAGGCGCCCGCCCGCCCGCAAGGTGTGTTGCGCACCGGCGCGCGCCGCCAGACGAAAGGCGCCGTCGGCATCGCTGCTCGCGGAACTCAACACCTCGCCCGGCGCCACGGCACCACGCAGCGCGCTCTGCATGCTGGCCGCTTCCTCCGACCACCACGCGTCGCGCTCCACGAGCAAGAGCAAGGGTTCGTTCGCCACGGGCTTGCCGTCCGGGTCGACGAGTCGCCCGCTCACCCACGCGTCGGCGCGCAACTGCGCGAGCGTTTCGGGGATCGGATCGGCGACCGGCAGCGCGCTCGTGGACCCCGAGAGGTCGAGCGGTTGCGCGTCGACGGAATCACTCGTGGGCAAGACGGCCAAGGTCGAGGGAAGGAGCTCGGAGAGCGGCGCCCCCGAGCCGGCCTGCGGCGCCCCGCGCGCGCCCTCGCCCGTGTCGAGCATCCACCACACACCGCCCATGGCGATCATCACGAACAGCGCGAGCAAGCTGGTGAGCGTTCGGGGCATGGCGTGATCGTAGCGGAGAGTGGGAGCGACGCCGCGGCCGCCACACACCTCCTCAACCGCGCGGCACGCACGAAGTAACGCCCGCCCACTGCATCCGGACACGAAACCGCCACCCGCACGCTCAGCCACCGGCGCACAATGCGTCGGCCGTCTCCTCCTCCAGCGTTCGCGGTGAAGCTCTATGACTCGTGCTCGTTCCAGCGTTCTCCCGATCGCCGCGCTCGCTCTGATCTTGATCGCGGTCACGTCCTGGTTGCTACTCCAGGACACTCGAGAAACCGACGCCGGGGGATCGGCTCCGCTGCAGCCCAGCGACAGCAACAGCACTGTCGTCGACGCCGTTGCGCCCGTGAGCCTCGAGCCTGCGCAGAGCGAAACACTCGCGCTGCCCGACGCGCCGGCAACCGCGGAGCTCAGCGCCGACGAGCAGCTCGCCGAGACCGTGGCGAAGGTGCCGTGGCGTAGCCTCCACGGACGGGTCCGGCGCAGCGACGGTGGCGAACTGCCGCAAGGCCTGCACGTGATCGCCGCCAAGCAACGCCCGTACCCGCGCATCGCCAAGGGATCGCTGCAGTCGGCCGTCGCTCGCAACTTCGGCGTCGACCTCGACATCCCCGTGAAGGGATCGCAGCTCGCGCTCGCCACGCGCACCCCCGTTCGCGCCGACGGCAGTTTCGAGATGCAACGTTTCCCGGCGAAGGACGCCTGGCTGCAACTCGATCACCACACATGGTTCACCCCCGAGCCGCTGCAAGTGTTCGCGAACGACGACGACGTGGAGCTGCTCATCGAGCTCGGCGCCTGCGTGGAAGGCGTGCTCACGGACAGCGCTGGCGAGTCCGCCGAACGGCACCGCCTGAACGCCACGACCGTCACCGACCCGTGGCAGGTCTTCGAGAACAACGTGCTGATCGTGCACAGCGCGACCGTACCCAGTGATGCCAGCGGTCATTACCTGCTCGGCCCGCTGCCAGCCGACACCGAGTTGCGCCTGAGCGTGAGCGCCGAGAACGGCCTGCAGGGTGCGACGCGCGACCTCCCGCCGCTCGCGCCCGGCGACCGTCATCAAGCCGACTTCACGCTCACCGTCGGGGCCGGCGTGAGCGGTGTCGTGCTCGACGAAGACGACGCCCCCGTGCCCCAGGCGAGCGTGCGCTTGATGGCCGCCGCGCTCGACATGATGAAGGCCGGCATCGGAGGCGACATCCCCGACGAACGCACGCACACCGACAGCGAAGGCGCCTTCAGCTTCGAAGGCATCGCGCCCGGTTCGTATCGCTTGGTGCTCGCCACCGCCGACTACGTCCCCGAGGTCAGCGAGACGCCGTTCGAGCTCGCCTCGGGGCAGCAACTCGCGGGCGTGGAGCTGCGCGCGCGCCGCGGGGAAGCGCTCGGCGGCTTGGTCGTGAACGCGGACACGGGCGCGCCGATCGAAGGCGCGCGAGTCCTGGCGGCGCGTCGACCCTCGATGGTGAACTTGCGCGCCAACACGGACCGACGCTACCGCGAGGCCGCCACCACCGACGCCACTGGCCGCTTCCACGTCCGCGGTTTCGAGGAGGCCAAGTTACGCGTCTGGGTCAGCGCCAACGGCTACGTGCGCACGGAGCAAGACGTCACCGCCGGCGACCTCGACCTGCGCGTGGAGCTGCAGCGCTCACTGAAGATGTCGGGCGTGGTGATCTCACTCGAGGACGCCGAACCCGTGACCGATTACCTCGTGGGGCTGGTCCCGTCGGGAGGGCTCGTGAACATGGCAGCGTTGGCTGGCGGCGGCAGCGGCCCCGAGCCCGTGCTGCCCGAGCGCGTGCGCGACCCCGACGGTCGCTTCCAACTCACAGGTCTGCGGGCTGGCAGCTACGAGCTCAGCGTGAACGCGCCGGGCTTCGCGCGCAGCGTGCTCGAGGGCGTCACCCTGGAGCGCGGCAAGGACCTGAACGGACTCGTCATCTACGCGCAGCAGGAAGCGCGTGTCAGCGGGCGCGTGGTCGACGCGCTCAGCGGCGCCCCGGTTCCCGGCGCGCTGCTGACCACCGATCGCAGCGACATGATGAGCATGCTCACCGCGGCCATGAGTCAGCCCGGTCCGCGCACGCACACCGACGACGACGGTCACTTCGTGCTCACCGGACTGGGCGGCGACGAAGCCACGATCACGGTCAAGCACGAGGAATTCGTCGCGGAGACGCTGGCACCGCTGGTGCTCGCGAGCGGCGAGTTGCGCGAACTCGGCGAGCTCAGGTTGAGTCGCGGAGCGAGCGTGTACGGCACAGTGGTCGACGAACTCGACGCGCCCATCGGCGGGCTCACCGTTCTCGTCGCGAACACGATCGGCTCGCTGGTCAAGCGCGACAAAACAGACGACGAGGGGCACTGGCGCGTGGTGGGATTGCCTCCGGACACCTACGTCGTCACGCGCATGGACTTCCAACTCGACACGAACGCGGCGTCGAACGCGAGCATGCTCAAGGACCTCGTGAGCATCCCGGTCACGCTCGAGGCCGACGAAGAGAAGCGCGTGGACCTCGTGGCGCCCGGCGCCGACGGCACCACGCTCGAGGGGCTGGTCAGTTCGCGCGCGGGCCCCGTCGCCAACGCCACCTTGGTGGTCCTCCCAGACCGCGGCGGCGTGCAGCCGCGCTACACCGGCACCGATAGCGAGGGGCACTACGAGATCAAAGGGCTCGCGCCCGGACCGTGGCTGCTGCAAGTCGTGCCCTCCGACGGCGAGGGCTTCGGCGGACAACAAGGGATGCCCACCACCACCGTGGCCGAGCTCGTGGAGGTCGGCGCCGGCCCCTCACAGCGTCACGACATCCGCGTGCCCGGGGGGCGCTTGGCCGGACGCGTCGTGGCCGCCACCGACGGCCGCGGGCTGGGAGGCGTGCGCGTGCTCTTGGAGCGAGCCGGTGGCGAGCCCCACCCGAGTCGGATCATGGCTGCCGTGGGCGGGCGGGTCGGCGAGACCTACAGCTCGGCCAACGGTGAGTTCGCCTTCACCCACCTCGCCAGCGGCACCTACGACCTGATCGCGGGCGGCACCAACATGGTGGGATTCGGTGAAACGGGCTGGGCCTCCACCCGTCTGGAGCAGCAACAGGTTCACGAGAGTCGCGCCGACTTCAGCGTCGAGATCGAGCTGGAGCCCGGCGCGGCCCTGCACGGAACCGTGAACGACACGTCCGGCAAGGCACTGGCCAACATCCCGGTCTGGGCGCGTCACGACAACACGGGCAGCTGGCTCAGCCTCTTCTCGGAGACCCAGACCAACGCAGCTGGCGAATACACACTCGACAGTCTCGCAGAGGGCAGCTGGACGCTCGTGTTCGGCGGCACCACGCACGCCGTGCATGTGGCGGGCAGTCAGGTCGCGCGCGTGGGAGTGAGCACGCGCGTCGACGCCGTCCTCAGCGAAGGCGCCGAGATCTTCATTCAGCGCGACGGCGGCACGCAGGGACTCGCGACAGAACTCTCGGGGGAGTTGGGTGTTCTCCCCAGTGGGCTCTCGAGCCTCTCCGACCTCATGGCCGGAGGCAGCACGGAACCCGGACAACAGCGACTTGCGAGGGTGGCACCGGGAAGTTACCGGCTGCTCGTGCGCGATGGCGGCGAGCTGATCCTCAACCAAGTCGTGCTCGTGACAGCAGGACAGGAGCGGGTCGTCGTCCCCATCGAGCCCTCCAACTGACCACCTCCGAAGTGCGTGCTAGACTCCACCAGCCTCTGGCAAAGCCCCACACCAATGATCCAAATGCCTCTTCGACGCCTCTTCCTCGGGTTGCGCGCTCGCTTCCATCTCTGGAGCGGGCGTCGTGCGTACCGGGCTGGCCGACTCAACATGGCGCATCGCCATCTGGGCTCGGTGGTGGCCTGCGGCCACGGCGGCTTCGCGACCTTCCTGCTGCTCGGAAAGATCGCCTACCGCGAGCGCGACCTGCACCGCGCCGCTGATTTCTTCCACCGCGCCTTCAGCGCCGATCCGAGCCGCTTCGCGATGGAAGGCTTCCCGAGCAACTTCATCGAGAACCTGCGCAAGCAACCCGAGCTCACCACGCACACCTCGTACCGCGTGATCATCGAAGCTGCCGGAGCCGAAGCGCGCTCTCGGCACGCCGTGGGAGCTGTGCGTGCGGCTGGCACGCAGCGCAGCAACGCAGAGCAAGAGCGCTTGGAGGGCCGCCCTCCGATCCTGCCCGGCGAAGGCGTGGAAATCGACTGGGACGCCGAGGCGCGCAAGCTCTTCGACCAGCACTGAGTCGGTGCGCCTCGGGGGGCGCCTCGGGGCGCTCGGCCGCTCTCTTCCGTAGCGCGACGCCATCGCCGTCCGCTCGGTTCGCTGCAGCTCCCGGGCTGGCCACTGGAGCGGCTGATCTGCCATCATGGTCGGTCTTTCGCCACCCTGCCGGAGTCCACGGCCCATGGCCAGCGACCAGCTCCGCCGCACGCCTCTCACCGAGTGTCACGAAGCCGCCAAGGCGCGTCTCGTGGACTTCTCGGGCTTCCTCATGCCGGTGCAATACGACGGCATCCTCGAAGAAGCGCAGCGCGTGCGCACCAAGGCCGGCCTGTTCGACCTGTGCCACATGGGGCGCTGCCGCATCGTGGGTGAACGTCGGCTCGAGGCTGCGCAGTTCCTGGTTCACGTGAACGTGCACAAGATGAAGCAGGGCGCCATCCGCTACAGCTTCTTCGCGCGCGACGACGGCACCACCATGGACGACGTGCTCGTCTACATGGACAGCGACGCCGAAGAAGTCTTCTTCTGCATCAACGCCGGCAACCGCGACCGCGACCTGGCCTGGATGCGCGAGGTCTGCGCGCGCTTCAGTTGCGAACTCCAGGATCAATCCGACGAGCTCGCCATGATCGCGATCCAAGGTCCGAGCTCGGTCGAAACGCTGAACCCGCTCTGCGACGTGGACGTCGGCGGCATCAAGTACTACGGCTTCGTGCGCGGCACGGTCTGCGGCGTGCCCGCCATGATCTCGCGCACCGGCTACACCGGCGAAGACGGCTTCGAGATCTACTTCGCCGAAGCCGAAGCGCCCCGCATCTGGAACGCGATGCTCGACTCGGGCAAGCCCCACGGCGTCACGCCGATCGGCCTGGCCGCGCGCGACACGCTGCGTCTCGAAGCCGGCATGGCGCTCTACGGCCATGAGCTCGACGACACCACGAACCCCGTGGAAGCCGGCATCGTCGTCAAGCCGACCAAGCACCCGCACGACTTCTCGGGGCGCGCCGCCATCGACAAGATGGCCGAAGACGGCCCCGAGCGCGTGCTCGTGGGCTTCACCACTGAGAGCCCGCGCGTGCCGCGCCAGGGCTACGACGTCGTGAGTGTCGACGGCACCCCGATCGGCAAGGTCTGCAGCGGCTCGCCGAGCCCCACACTCGGCACCACGATCGGCACGGCCTACGTGGTCGCCGACCATGCCGCCCCCGGAACCCTGCTCGCCATGGACATCCGCGGCAAGCGTCACGAGATCCACTTGCACGCGCTGCCGTTCTACAAGCGCGAGCGCTGAACCAACCATCACAGGAGAAGGACAGGCGATGAGCAGCCCCAGCGATCTTCTTTTCACCGACAGTCACGAGTGGGTCCGCATCGAGGGCGACAGCGCCACGATCGGCATCACCGCTCACGCTGCCGAGAGCCTCTCGGATCTCGTGTTCCTCGACCTGCCCGAAGCTGGCGACGATGTCACGGCCGGCGAAGGCTTCGGCGAGATCGAATCGGTGAAGGCCGTCTCCGACCTCAAGAGCCCGGTGGGCGGCGAGGTCATCGAGGCGAACACCGACTTGCCCGACAACCTCGGCGACATCAACTCCGACCCGTACGGCAAGGGCTGGATGATCAAGGTGAAGCACACCGGCACCGTGGATGGCCTGATGGACGCCGCCGCCTACGACGCGCACGTGGCCGCCGAAGGCTGAGATGCAGCGCGCGCGTTCACCGCGCGCACGCTCACGCGCGTGCGTCGGTGAGCCCTCGCGCACCCGCGACCCGCTTGCGATTCGCATGAGAGCGCGACGCACGCACCGAAGAACCCACCGGTAGCCCACGCGTCAGCGCGCGACGAAGCGTCGCGGGGCGCACCGCAGGAGAACACCGTGACCTACGTGCAGAACACCGACGAAGATCGGGCCGAGATGCTCGCCGCCATCGGCGTGGCGAGCGTCGACGAACTGATGGAAGTGATCCCGCCCGACTGCCGCTTCACCGGCGACCTCGGCGTGGGGCGCGGCCTCACCGAGCCCGAGATCACGCGCCACATGCGCGAGTTGGCCGACAAGAACATCGCGCCCGACAGCCATCCGAGCTTCCTGGGTGCGGGCGCGTACCGTCACTTCTGCCCCTCGCTGGTCGACAACCTCGTGGCGCGCACCGAGTTCTGGACGGCCTACACGCCGTACCAGCCCGAAGCGAGCCAAGGCACGCTCACCACGATCTACGAGTTCCAGACGCTGATCTGCCGACTCACCGGCATGGAGGTCGCCAACGCCTCCGTGTACGACGGCGCGACCGCCGTCATCGAGGGCGTGATGCTCAGCCTGCGCAGCGTGCGCAAGAGCAACCGCGTGATCGCCAGCCGCGGCCTGCACCCCGACACCATCGCCGTGCTGAAGACTTACCTCCGGCACATCGATGTCGAGCTCGTGCTGATCGATCTGGTCGACGGTGCGACACCCGCAGAGGCCGTCGCGGCCGTGGGTGGTGAAGGCGTCGCGGCAGTCGCCGTGCAGAGCCCCAACTTCCACGGCGTGATCGAAGACGTCGGCGCGCTCAGCGAGGCGGCGCACGGCTTGGGCGCCAAGTCGATCGTGTCCGTCGACCCGATCTCGCTCTCGGTGATGGAGGCGCCCGGCAAACTCGGCGCCGACGTGGTCTGCGGCGAAGGCACGGGCATGGGCAACGAGCCCTGGTACGGCGGTCCCGGCTTCGGCTTCCTCGCCACGCTCATGGAGAACGTGCGACAGATGCCCGCGCGCATCGCCGGCGAAACCACCGACCACGACGGCAACCGCGCCGTCGTGCTCACCTTCCAAACGCGCGAGCAACACATCCGTCGCAGCAAGGCCACCAGCAACATCTGCACGAGCCAACAGCTCATGGCTTTGCGCGCCACCATCTGGGCCAGCCTGCTCGGCAAGCACGGCTTCGAAGAACTCGGCCGCGTGAACCTGAGTCGCGCGCACTACGCCGCCGACGCGCTGTGCAAACTGCCCGGCTTCGAGCTCGCCTTCCCCGGCCAAGGCTTCTTCAAGGAGTTCTGCCTGAAGACGCCCAAGCCGGCCGCAGAGATCAACGCCGCGCTGCTCGAGCAGCACGGCATCATCGGCGGCTTCGACCTCGGGCGCATCGACCCCGCGCTCGATCACCACTGGCTCGTGGCCGTCACCGACGTGAACGACAAACAAGAGATCGACGCCCTCGTGGCCGCTGTGGGAGCGCTCTGATGACCACCACCGAAGCCCCCACCACCTGCAGCACGGTGAGCGCCGCTGACCTCCCGCTCACGATCTTCGAGAAGTCGAAGACGGGCCGCCGCGGTGTGCGTCCGCCGCCCGCCGAAGTGCCAGACGTGGACCCCGCCAGCGTGCTGCCGAAGCACGCGCTGCGCGCCGACCTCGCCGAGCTGCCCGAAGTCGGTGAGCTCGATGCGATGCGTCACTACACGGCGCTCTCCACGCTCAACTTCGCGATCAGCAACGCCTTCTACCCGCTCGGCTCCTGCACGATGAAGTACAACCCGCTCGTGAATGAGCGGGTCGCGGCGCTGCCGGGCTTCGGTCCGTTGCACCCGATGCAGAGCGACGACCAGGCGCAAGGCGCGCTCGAGTTGTTCTGGCGCCTCGAGAAGATCCTGGCCTCGATCGCCGGGCTCGACGCCGTGAGCCTGCACCCCACCGCCGGCGCGCACGGCGAGCTCACCGCGCTGATGTGCATGCGCAAGTACCTCGACGAGAACGGCGGCGCGCACAAGAAGGTGATCCTGATCCCCGACAGCGCGCACGGCACGAACCCGGCGAGCTGCACGATGACGGGTTTCACCACGCGCGAGCTCAAGAGCAACGCGCGCGGGCGCGTCGACATGGACTCCCTCGAAGCCGTGCTCGGCGACGACGTGGCCGGCCTGATGATCACGAACCCGTCCACGCTGGGTCTGTTCGAGCCGAACATCAAGCTGATCTGCGAGAAGATCCACGGCGTCGGCGGGCTGGTCTACATGGACGGCGCGAACATGAACGCGATCCTCGGGCGCACGCGCCCGGGCGACTTCGGCGTCGACGTGATGCACTACAACCTGCACAAGACCTTCAGCCAGCCGCACGGCGGTGGTGGTCCGGGCGCGGGGCCGATCGCGGTCACGTCGAAGCTCGCGCCGTACCTGCCGGTGCCCAAGGTCGAGAAGGACGGCGACCGCTTCCGCATCGTGCGCAGCGCCGAACATTCCATCGGCACCACGCGCGGCTTCCTCGGCAACTTCGGCGTGGTCGTGCGCAGCTACACGTACATTCGCAGCCTGGGCGACGAGGGCCTCAAGCGCGTGGCCGACAACGCGGTGCTCAACGCGAACTACCTGCGCGCCAAGCTCGGCAAGAGCTACCGCGTGTGGGTCGACGAGTCGTGCATGCACGAGTTCGTGGCCACGGCGAAGGGCCTGCCCAACGGCATCAAGGCCACCGACATCGCCAAGCGCCTGATCGACTACGGCATCCACCCGCCCACGATCTACTTCCCGCTGATCGTGCCCGAGGCGCTCATGGTCGAGCCCACGGAAACCGAGTCGAAGGAGACGCTCGACAACTTCGTGCGCGCCATGGAAGCGATCCGCGCCGAGTGCGACGACGACCCCGAGATGCTCAAGCACGCGCCGCACACGCGCAGCATCGGTCGGCCCGACGAGGTCGCTGCGGTGAAGAACCCGCGCGTGATCGTGTGACCGACGCGCGGCGCGCTGTGCCCGCGGGCGCAGCCGCCGCGGCTCAGATCGTCTCGGCGACCGCGACCCTGCCGCCGACATCAACGCGGGCGTCGGGTTGTATGTCGAGTGCGAGGTCGCGCGGCAACACGAGCCGTCGGCAGAGCCCACCGAGCTCCGAGGCTTCGAGCTGCAGGCTCCCGTGATGGCGCCGTGCGCACGCGCGGCAGGCCCACATCTGCAGACCCGTGAGGTCTTCCGCGCTCGTGATGAAGGGTTCGCGGCCGGCGTTGAACTCGTCGGGGTGCGGGATCATGCCGTCGTCGTGCACCTCGATGGTGACCTTCGGGCCGTCGACATGCGCGCGCAGCAACACGTTGCCGCCCTCGCCGCAACGCTCCACCGCGTGCAGAGCCAAACCGAGCAAGGCCTGCTCGAGGCGCCGACGATCGGCGGCGAGCAGAACCTCCTGCGGGAGCTCGAGGCGCAAGTCGCAGGCGCGCGTGCGTAGGTGTGTCCGCAGACCGTCTTCGATACCGTGCAGCACACTCACCATGTCGAGGCTGCGCATCTGGTCTTCGTCGTGCACGCGACTCAAGGCGCGCATGCGGCGCATCAACTCTTCCATCACGCCCATGTCGCGTTCCAAGCCCGTCACCAGGGCATCGGCTGCGCTGTCACCGTGGTGCAAGCGCGCGAGTTCAGCGAGCTGGAAGCGCAGCGACAACAACGCGTTGTTGCCGTCGTGAACGAGCGCCGGACCGAAGGCGGCGGCCAGACTCTCGGCGTGGAGTCGGAGCAGCTGGGCTTCATCGGGAACGGCGCTGGGCGGCACTGCGGCGCCGCGTGCGTGCCGCGCGCTGAACACCACGCCGAGCAACGCGATGACCCAGAGCACGCCCGCCCACAAGCGGAAGCTCGAGCGCGCAGGCCCCGAGTCCGGCACGGTGGCCATCATCAGGTCGAGCACCACGACCCCCACGAGCGCGCCCACGAGCCAATAGAGGCTGGGCCGCCGACTCACGCTGACCGTGTTCACACTCCACCTACCAAACCGCCATCTCCGTACCGTTGGAACAGCGCCACACCGAACTGCTCAGTCCGGCCCTCCGCGCTCACGCGCGACGGCGCTGTTGAACTCCCCGTTCCAAGTTCTGTGCTCACGACCATTCTCCGACTGCCCGTCGGCCAAATGAGAGCGATGCGCTGAGTCTATCAAGGAATGGGTGAGAAACTGGAGACGCGAGTGCTGTCGCACTGGGACTGACCATTCCGGTCGCGATGAGAGAGTGTCGAAAGAGGCACGACATGCCAGTAAACAGCGCAGCCGATTGGCCCGCCGGACAGGCAGAATCTGGTGATGAGCAACTCGCCCTCAGCTGCGCGACTCAATCAGGTCCTGCTTGACCGGTTTGGACATGAAAAGCTGTTCCCGATTCAGCAGCGCGTCGTGGAGCGCCTGAGTTCGGGAGGCGACGCGCTCGTCGTGATGCCCACGGGCTCCGGGAAGAGCCTGTGTTTCCAGCTGCCCGCGCTGGCGCTTCCGGGGCCCGGCCTGTGCCTGGTGTTCAGCCCACTCATCGCGCTCATGGAAGACCAGGTCAGCGCACTGCGCGCGAAGGGCATTCGCGGCCAATACATCAACTCCACGCTCGACCGCGCTGAGCGCGAACGTCGCTACGCGCGCGTGGCTGAAGGGGCGTATGAACTCGTGTACGCCACGCCCGAACGCATGGCCAAAGCTGAGTTCCGTGCCGCGCTCGCCACGACCCCCGGCGGTGTGCGCCTGCTCGCCATCGACGAAGCGCATTGCATCACCAAGTGGGGCCACGACTTCCGCCCGGCCTACGGCAAGGTCGGCGACTTCCGGGCTCAACTCGGCAACCCGACGACTGTAGCGCTCACGGCGACAGCGACCGCCGAAGTGCGCGCCGACATCCGCAGCACGCTCGGCCTCGACGAAACGCGCATGCCGCTCTTCGCGCAAGGCATCGACCGCCCGAACCTGAGCTTCGAAGTCCACGACTGTTGGGACGACGACGCCAAACTCGAACGCGTCCTCGCCGCCGCGCGCAGCCATCCCGGCACCGGCATCGCGTACTTCGCGCTGATCAAGGACCTCGATCACTTCCGCACGCGTCTCGCCGAACGCGCCGGCAGCGAGCTGCAACTGATCAGCTACCACGGCAAGCTCGACCCCAAGGAGAAGAAGCGCATCTACAAGCGCTTCATGGCGGCGCGCCCGAAGGACCGCATGTTGCTGCTCGCCACCAACGCCTTCGGCATGGGCGTGGACAAAGCCGACATCCGTTTCATCGTGCACGCACAAGTGCCGGGCTCGGTGGAGGCCTGGTACCAGGAGGTCGGGCGCGCAGGGCGCGACGGTCACCCCTCGCTCTGCTCGCTGCTCTGGAACGAAGACGACCTCGCCGTGCAGCAGCAGTTCGTCGAGTGGATGAACCCTGCGCAGGAGTTCCTCGAGCGCGCCGTGCGCGCGGTGCGCGACTGGCCGCACGGGGAGTTCGACGTCGACGACCTGCGCCCGCTGCTCGTGGCCCGCGACCGGGGCGACCGGCGCGTGGAGGCCTGCGTGACGCAGCTCCTCGAGCTGGGCGTCATCGAACAAGGCCTGGCCCCTGATCGCTACGTCAAAGGCCGCGCCTTGCGCCCCGAGGACCTCGACCGGGACCAACTCGCCGACAAGCGTCAACGCGACCTGAAACGCCTGCTCGACGTGTTGAACCTGGTACGCGCCGACGACCTGCGCGCCTTCGTGCTCGACTACTTCCAGCTCGAGCCGACCTGAGCAGCGCCACTCAGCGCGAGCTGATGCGCGACTCGATCAGCGCCACGAGTTCGTCGGGATCGGCGCTGCCCACATGAAAGACGCGCTCGGCGAAGTGCAGCCGCACGAGGTCGCCGGTGTTGATGTTCCAGGCCCAACCGAAGCCAGGGGACCAGCGCAAGCCGATGCCGAGCAGCGCCGGCGCCTTGACGCGTTCCACGCGCGTGATACGCGCATAGTCGATGCGCCGCCGGAACACGGGCAACGGCCCGTAACCCACGTACACGCGATCACCTTCGTCGCGCACGCGCAGCCACTTCATGCTCGCCGCAAGCAGCATCATCAGCACCGACACGCCCCACAACAGCACGCGCCCTTCGTCGACCGGGATCGCGGCGCTCACGCCCGCCACGACCACCGACATCACCACCAGCACGATCCAGATCCAGCCACGCTGCACACGATCGTAGTGAGCCATCGCGATCTCCCGGCGAGGTCGACGCGGCCCGGCGAGCGCGCGCCGCATGTGCAGTAGTCTCGCATCTGCGCACGGCACGGACGGCGCGTCACACGCAGCTCATGAGCCTTCGGCCGAGATCCAACGCGGCAGGTCCAGCGGCGCATAGGCTGCAAAGCTGCTGAGCAGCTCCTCGGGTGTGCTCACGGACATCAACAGCGCGCGCAGGCCCGGCTTCAAGAAGCCTTCTTGCGTGGCGTGGTCGAGGCTCGCCCGCAGCGCGCGCCAATAGTCGTTCACATCAAAGAGCGCGCAGGGTTTGCGGTGCAGACCGAGCTGCGCCCAGGTGAGGATCTCGGCGATCTCCTCGAGCGTTCCGAGGCCGCCCGGCAGCGCCACGAAGCCGTTCCCCAAGCGCGCCATGAGAGCCTTGCGCTCGTGCATCGAGTTGACGAGGTGCAGCTCCGTGAGCCCCTCGTGAGCCAGTTCTCGACGCGCCAGCTCGCGCGGCAACACGCCGATGACCTCGCCGCCCGCTTCCAAGGCCGCGTCGGCCACAGTGCCCATGAGCCCCACGCGCCCGCCGCCGAAGACCACGCCCACGCCGCGCTCGGCGAGGTGCCGCCCCAACGCCGCAGCGCTCGACTTGTAGATCGGGTCGCGCCCGAACTGCGAGCCACAGAACACCGTGAGACGCTCGATCGTCATGGGGACTCTCCGGGGGCGCCGCGTGGGAACGAACACGGCCCTCGATCCGCCTTGCGCGAATCGAGGGCCGTGTCGAGCAACGCACGCGCACTCAGCTGTGAGCCGCGCGTGAGCGCATCAGGGCCTCAGCCCTTCATCGCCTCGTTCACGCGACCGACCATGGCCGCCGACGGCTTGAGCGTGGTGTCGCCCTCGTTGCTCCAGTTCGCCGGGCAGACTTCGCCGGGCTGGTTGCCGAGGTACACGTTGGCGCGCAGCTTGCGCAGCAGTTCGTCGACATTGCGACCGAGGTTCAGGAAGTTCACTTCGGCGTTCATCAGCTGGCCAGCCGGGCTGATGATGAAGGCGCCACGCAGGTCGAGGCCGGCGTTGTCGAGGTAGACACCGAAGAGCTTCGAGACGGTGCCCGTCGGGTCGGCACCCATCGGGTAGTTCACGCCAGCGAGCTGACCTTCTTCGCGGTGCCACGCGAGGTGCGTGAACTGCGTGTCGGTGCTCACGGTGCAGACCTCGGCGCCGAGCTTCTGGAAGTCCTCGTACTTCTCGGCGAGCGCCTTGAACTCGGTCGCGCACACGAAGGTGAAGTCGGCCGGGTAGAAGAACAGGATCGTCCACTTCTTGTCGGTCTTCTGCTGCTCAAGGCTGAGCTCGCCGAAGTCGCCGGTCTTGGGGTCGAAAGTGGTCAGCGTGAAGTCGGGCACCTGCTGCCCGACCTGGATGCCAGCAGCGGTGGCCTCGGTCATCGTGGGTCCTTTCGAAGGACGGTGAAAAGGGGTTCGTCGAGCCGGCGCCCGTGGAGACGGGGCCGCTCACACCGAGGCATCTGGCCTGCGGCGTCGAACCGGAGAGGGTAGCAAAGGCGTGTTCGAGTGTCGCGGGATCGAGGGGCGCGTCGCAGCCGACAACTAGGTCAGATCCTGCGGCTCGATCCAGGCCCAGAGCCCACGGCCCTCCACCGGCTGAACGAGCGCGCAGGCAGCCGACGGCGGCGTGCTGCGCGGGCTCCCCAGGCGCAGCGCCAGGCCCTGCTGATCCGAGACGACGCCCGCCTTCCGCGCACGCTCCGCCAAGGCGTGCACGAGGTGGCCGAAGCTGAGCCGCGCGTTGATCTCGACGAGGCAGCGCAGGCGCGAGCTGCCTCCGCTCGCGGGCTCGGCGGCGCCCGCGCGCAGGTAGGCGTCGATGCCGAAGGGGCCGCGATGCCCGACGGCGGCGAGCGCCGCGCCCACCCGTTCGCCGGTGGCGCGCAGCTGCGCCTCGTGCGCCGCGCTCAAGGCCGGGAGTGACCCGTTCAACGCCGGCGCCACGACGCCACGGAAGCCGCCCGCCGCGTCGCTCACGAGTTGGTGCAAACCCGCGATCTGCGTGAGGCCCGCGGCGTCGATCCAAGCGCACAGTCCGAAGTCGGCGGCGCGCGTCTCCCAAGGTTCGAAGAGCAACTCGCCGCGACGCGCGAAGGCGCGCGCGATGTGCGCCGGGTCGAGCGGACGTTCGGGGCGCTGCACGCTCAGGCCTTCGCCGGCTGCAGAGAGCGGCGCCTTGAGCACCCACTGCGCCGGCGCTCGCTCGAAGCTGTCGAGGTGCACGCGCAGAGCCTCGGGATTCGCGAGCCAGGCGGCGCCCGAAAGACCGACGTCGAAGCGTGCGGCGAGCTCGCTGGCGAAGCCGCGATGACTCACGAGGCGCTGCACATCGAGCGGCGGGCGCGGCGCGCGGCGCAACGCGTCGACCAGGGGCAAGCCTTCGGCGCGGGTCGGCTGCAGCGGCGACGACGTGCCGTCATGCGGTACCTGCGAAGCTGGCTCAGACCACGCCGACGATCCGACCTCGCGCGCAACCGTCATCCCGGGATCCGTCATCCCTGGGACCGTGGCCCACGGGATCACCGCGCCCGCGGACGGCAGCGCACCCGAGATCACGCGTGGTGCAGGCAACCACTCGATCGCAGGCAAGGCGCGCGGGTCGAGCGGTTGCGGCGTCCACAAGCTGTCGCCAGGGAGCGCCAGAGCACGCAACACGCCCGCCGCCGCGGACAAGCGCTCCACGGCTGCGGCGCGCAAGGTGATCGGCGGCTCGGCGAGGCGCGCCTCGGCGTCGAGATGTCCGAGCAAGTTGGCGGACGCGGCGCTCAGCGTTCAGGCTCGGCGTCGTCGTCGTGGGCGAGGCGCTCGAGGAAGTCGACGTCGAGACCGCTGCCCGCGCGCGCTTCGGGCCGGAAGCGACGTCCTCTCGCCAACGAAGGGCGCAAGGGCCAGCGCAAGGACGCGCGCCAAGCGCTGTAGAGGTCCGCGCCCGGTTCGGCGAAGGCGCGCAACCAACGCAGGCCGAAGGCCACGTGGCGCACTTCGTCGCGATGCACGCGCTCGAGCAGCTGCGCGGTGTCCTCGTCGCCCGCGGCGCGCGCCGCTTCGGCATAGTCGAGACTGTGGTCGAGGTTGGCGTTCTCGAACACCAAGCACACGCCGCTCACGAACTGCCGCGGCGTGTCGAAGAGCGGCAACTTGCTCCAGAAGTACGCGTTCACCGGCAAGCTCCCGAAGGGTTGCCCGAGACGCTCCAACGCCGCGCAATAGAGCGCGAGATGTTGCTGTTCCTCGGCGAGCGGACCGAGCAACTCACGCCGGAAGTCTGCGGGCGCTTCCGGGAACGCGAGCAAGGCCCAAGCGAAGAGCTCCACGGCTTGCAGCTCGTGGTTCGCGAAAGCGTGCAGGATGCGCGCGCGCTGAGCCGGGTCGTGCATGCCGCCGAGCGCGGGCACGCGCGGCGGGCGCTTCACAGGACGCAAGGCGCGCGGACGACCCGGTCGCGAGAGTCGCAGCGCGCGCCCCGGCTCACGGTCTGTGAGCCCGACGGGCGGCGCCTCGAGCTTGCCCGCCAGCTCGCGCGCGCGCAGCACGCGCAACGCGTAGGTGCGACGCTCCACGCGGCAGGCCTGCTCAGACGCCGAAGGGCAACGGGTTCACCACGTTGATGGTGAGCGTGAGCTTCTTGGTCTTGGTGCCGTCGTCGAGGCGGAAGGCGGCCTTGTGCTTGCCGATGTGATCGAACTCGGGCGTCCACAGCAGCATGCTGGTCTCGGCGTCGTACTCGGCGCCGAGCGCGAACACGCCTTTGCTCTCGTCGAAGATCGTGACCGTGACGTCGTCGCCATCACGATCGGCGGTGAGGATCGGCACGGCGAGCTCGATGCCCACCAGCGCTTGCAGCTTGCTCACCTTCACTCCGAGCGGCGGCTTGTTCTTCAGCTCGTTCTCGTCGGGCGGCAGGATCTTGAAGGAGAACTTCACCTTGCGCGGCTTGGTGACGTCGTCTTCCTGCACGAGGATGCGGATCTTGTAGCTGCCCTTGGGGCCGGCGTTGGGCCAGCTGAGCATGCCGGTCTCGGCGTCGAAGCTCATGCCCTTGGGGGTCTTCTTGAGCGGCTCAGCGGTGAGCGTGATGCCTTCGCCCGAGGGCTCATCGATGTCGGTGACGAGCACGGGGATCTGGATGTCGCTGCCTTCCACAGCGCGCGTCTTGAAGCGCGCGGTCACGGGTTTGCGCTCGTCGAAGTTCTCGAGGTTGGGCAGCTCGTCGCTGACGGCGAGGCCGGTGTAGCGCTTCTTGGTGAGGTCGATGATCGCTTCGGTGTCTTCGCCCTCGAACAGCACGCCGTCCCAGCGCACGGCCCAGAACTCACCATCGAGCACGGCCAGGTCGACGAAGTAGTCGTCGTCCTCGTCGAAGTTCATCGGCGGGTAGTCCACGAGCGGCTCGTCTTCGTCGTCGAGCGTGAACACCGAGCCGTCGGCGCGCAGCGCGTAGAGCGTGCCGTCGGTGTCGACTTCGAGGTCGACGTAGAGGCTCTGTTGCTGGCTCAGATTCGCGACCGGGAAGCGTGCGATCTCTTCGCCGCCATCGAGGTCCTCGGGGTCGGCGCCCTCATCGAAGTCGGCCGGGTCGAGACGGAACACCACGCCGTCGGCGCGCAGCGCGAGCAGCGTGTCGTCGAGCGGGTCGCGCACGAGACGGATCCAGAGCGTGGTCAGCAGGCCGCCGTCGTCGGTGGGCGGGTCGACCTCGGGATCCTTGGGGTCGGGGTCGAGCGAGCCGCGCAGCTGGAAACCGCGCGCGGGGCCACCGTCGAGGAAGACGGCGCCGTCGAAGCGCAACGTGTAGACCTCGTCGCCCACGGCAGCGAGGTCGAAGAAGAAGGAGCTGCCTTGCGGGGAGATGTCGTCGTCGGCCACGCCGTCGCGCGCGATGAGGCCGTCGGTGGAGAGCGCGAACACGCCGTCGTCGGTCACGTCGAGCTGCAACCAGAAGGGCGTGTCGGTCACGAGCAAGGTGAACGGCAGGTTCGCGAACTTCTCACCGTTGAGCTGCATCAGCCCGTCGACACGCAACGAGTAGCGGTCGGGGCCGTGCGCAGCGATCGCCGTCCAACGGTGCTCCCCATTGGGATCCTGCTCATCCGCGGGCGTGAACTTGCCGGGCAAGGTCTCGAGCACCGTGCCGTCGACCGAGAGCTTGCCGCGCTCGTTGAGCGCATACAGGAAGCTCTGCGAGACGGCGGCTGGCGCCAGAGCGGCGAACAACGAGAACAGGACGAGCGCGCGCAACATGGGACAGGCTCCGGGTGTCGGATCCGAGTGGAACGCTCCATGGTAGAGGGAGCGCGGGGTTCGAGGCCAATGGCGATCGGGGTCCGCCGAGACGCGAGAACGCTCGGCGTGCCGACATGGACGGGCGCGCCGGCGCGCTTCGTCCGCAGCGAAATCCCCAGCAACAAGAACGCGCTTCGTCGCAGGCGAGTGCAAAGCCCGCCCGCGGGTCGCAGTTGTCAGCGGCCGCTCGCGGCGCGGCGCTCACCACGCCCGCAACGCGCCTCGATCAGGTGGGCGCGATCGCCCCCGCGCGACGCCCGACAGCCCGCACGCAGATTTCCTCGAACTCCCGCGCCGGCCGCGCCGACGACCAGTTCTTCTCCACGTACTCGCGAGCCCGCCGGGACAGCGCCCGCGCCCGCTCGGTGTCGCGCAACAAACCCAGCAGAGCCTCGGCGAAGGCGGGCGCTTCGTCGGCACGCAGGTAGTGTTCGCCCGGTTCGACGGGTAGGCCCTCCACGCCCACGCCGGTGGAGACCACAGGTGGCCCCAGCGCCATGGCCTCGAAGGCCTTGATGCGCGTGCCACCGCCGACGCGTAGCGGGATCACGTAGGCCGAGGCGCCCTTCACGTGCGGCAGGATCGAGTCGACGAAGCCCGTGAAGCGGCAGCCCATGGTGGCGCCTTGCTGAACGAGCGCGTCGGGCGGGTTGCGTCCCACGATGATCAGTTCGGCGTGCGGGAGTTCGGCGCGCACCGTGGGCCAGACCTCGTCGAGCATCCAGCCGATGCCTTCCACGTTGGCGTGCCAGTCGAGCGCGCCGGTGAAGACGACGCGGCCGCTTTCATCCGGAGCGTTCCACGGCCGCGCGTCGAGATCCACGCCGGTGGAGATCGCGGACACGTGCGGCAGGCCGAGCGTGTCGCGGAAGTGATCGGCGTCGCGCTGCGACACGGCCACGACCTCGTCGAAGCGCTGGAGCGACTCGCGCTCGAAGCGTTCCATCTTGCGCGTCTGGTTGGCCCAGATCGCGCGCGCCACCGGGTTGCTCGCGACGTCCACCTGGCGACGGAAGATCTCCGTCTCCACGTTGTGCGTGAACATCACGGCGGGCACGTTGAGTGCGCGCGGCATGAGCACGGCGGCGTGCACGAAGTCGAAGACCGCGACATCGGGTTGCAGCGCGAGTTGTTCGGCGATCACGCGGCGCGCGGGTTCGTGGCGGTCGGTGGCGACCGGGATCGGCAAGCCGCCGAACAGGTGACGCAGGCGCGTGAGTTTGTGCGCTGAGCCGTGCACCTGCGGCGTCCAGCTCACGAAGTGATCGCAGAGTTCGTCGAGTTCGCTCTGCCACTCGTTTGTCGCGGGAGCGGGCGCGAGCAGCGTGATCTCGAAGGCGCCGCCCTTCATGCCGCGCAGCACTTGGCCCGTGCGGATCTTGCCGCCTTCGTCAGCCGGGAAGAGAAAGCGCGGTGAGACGAAGAGCAGGCGCACGGACCTACCAGGCGATGCCCTGGTAGTCGTCACCGGCGCTCTCGCGCAAGGCCTCGACACCTTGCAGATCGACGACCGGCAGGCCGGGCGCGTGCTGGGCGTAGGTGGCGAGGTCGTCCTTGGTGGCGTTGGCCACGATCACCGCTTCGGCGCCGTCGAGCGCTTCGGTCACGGAGCTCACGAGCAGGCCTTCGATGTGCGGGATCTCGCGCTCGATGAACTCCTTGTTGGAACCGACGAGGCGCGCCGTGTGCACATTCGTGTCGTGGATCTTGAGCTCGTAGCCCTTGCCGATGAGCTTCTCGGCGAGCGCCACGATGGGCGACTCGCGCAGGTCGTCGGTGCCACCCTTGAAGGCCAGCCCGAGCAGCGCGATCTTGCGCTTGTTCATACGCGTGACCATCTTGTACGCGCGGTCCACGTGCAGGTTGTTGCTGGGCAGCACGTTCGCGAGCATCGGCAGCTCGACGTCTTTGGTCTTGGCGAGGTGCAGGAAGGCGCGCGTGTCCTTGGGCAAGCAGCTGCCACCGAAGGCGTAGCCGGGCTTCAGGTAGGCCTTGCTGATGTTCAAGATCTCGTCGCGGCAGAAGATCTCCATCGCCACGCGTGAGTCGACACCAGCCTCGCGCAGCAGCGCGCCGGCCTCGTTGGCGAAGCACACCTTGAGACCGTGGTAGATGTTGCAGAGGTACTTCACCGACTCGGCGACGCGGATCGGGCAGCGGATGATCTCGGCGTCGACACCGCGGTAGATGTCGTCGAGCTGCTTGGTGGCGGCGTCGTCGGTGGTGCCCAGGATCGTGAAGGGCGGCCGGTGGAAGTCTTTGATCGACGAGCCTTCGCGCAGGAACTCCGGGTTGAAGGCCACTTGCAGGTCGGGCCCGATGCGCCGCGTGGACGCCTCTTCGAGGATCGGGATGAGCTGCTCTTCGGTGGTGCCCGGCAGGATCGTGCTGCGGTAGACCACGTCGTGGCGACCCTGCTTGTGACGCAGCACTTCGCCGATCTCGCGGCTCACGGCGTGCACGGCGCGCAGCGAGAGCGCGCCGTTGGCCTCGCTGGGCGTGCCCACGGAGACGAAGCTCGTGTCCGTGCCGAGGATGGCCTCTTCGGCGTCGGTCGTGGCGCGGAAGGCGCCCGAATCGACGACCTCGCGCATGAGCTCCGCCATGCCCTCCTCAACGATCGGGGACTCCCCCGAGTTGATCAGCCCGACCTTGCCCGGGTTCGTGTCGACCCCCAGGACTTCGTGGCCCTGCTTGGCGAGACAGGCACCGGAAACGGCACCCACGTAACCCATTCCGAAGATGGAAATCTTCATGCGTCTGATCCGGGAGGACTCCGAAGCGGCGGAAGTCTAGCAACTCGCCCCGCTCCCATCGGTCGCGCGGTGTGTGAATCCTGTGCGGAAATCGGCAACGAATCGTCACTCGGCAAGTGCGTCACGCCACGGGCCGCTTCGCGACACTGAGGTATGCTGAGTTGCCCGATCACCTTGCCCACCCGGCAGACCACGTCTCCCCGAGATTTCCGCGTGGTCGCACCGAGAGACCGCCCAATGTTCTTGCTCCGCCTGGCCGCTGTGGCCCTCCTTTGCCTTCCCACGTCGTCCGCACAGGACTTCGTGCACTGGGAGGTTCCGCAGATCCATCCGCTCGAGATCTCTGCCGACGGCACGCGGCTGTTCGCAGTGAACACGGCGGACCATCGCCTGGAGATCTTTGATACGAGCGGTGCGAGCACGGAGTGGTTGGCCTCGGTCCCGGTTGGGTTGGCGCCCGTCACCGTGCGTGCGCGCTCGGCCACCGAACTCTGGGTGGTGAATCACATCAGCGACAGCATCTCGGTGGTGGAGCTCGGTGCGCTGGGAGCGGCGCGGGTCGTCGACACGATCCAGACCGACGATGAACCTTGCGACGTGGTCTTCGCGGGCACGCCAGAACGCGCCTGGGTGAGCTGCTCGCAGGTGAACATGATCCAGGTGTTCGATCCGGCGAACCGCAGCGCGAAGCCCGATGAGCTGATGATCTTCGGCGAGGAGCCCAAGTCGCTGGCGGTGAGCCTCGACGGCAACACGGTGTATGCGGCGATCTTCGAGTCGGGCAACGGCACCACCGCGCTGGGTGGGCCTGGACTCATGGGCGGCGGTTACCCGCCGAATGTCGTCTCGCTCCCCTCGGGTCCGTACGCGGGGCAGAACCCGCCGCCGAACAAGCTCACGAACTTCGTGCCGCCACAGGTGCCGGGGAATCCCTCGCCGCCGGACTCCGCGCTCATCGTCCGCAAGAACGATGAAGGCCGCTGGATCGACGACAACCGCATCGACTGGACGCGCTGGGTGAGCGGCGCGGCCGCCGCCGAGTCGGGCCGCCCCGTGGGTTGGAACCTGCCCGATCACGACATCGCGATCATCGACACGCGCACGCAGAACGTCAGCTACGCCAACCGCATGATGAACATCTGCATGTCGCTCGCGGTCAACCCGACCACGGGCGTGGTGCACTTGGTCGGCACCGACGCCACCAACGAGATCCGCTTCGAGCCGAACATCAACGGCACCTTCGTGCGCGTGATGCACGCGAGCATGGGCGCCAGCGGCGAGGACGTTCAACTCGCCGACCTCAATCCGCACCTCACCTACACGACCTCCACGATCCCCGCTCCGCTGCGCAACCGTTCGCTGGGTGATCCGCGCGGCATCGCCTTCGCGCCCGACGGAGCCACCGGCTTCGTAAGCGGCATGGGCAGCAACAACGTCGTGGCGGTCGACGGAGCCGGCAAGCGCCTGGCCAGCATCGCGCCGATCAACGTGGCTCAGGGCCCCACGGGCCTCATCTACCATCCCACGCGCGCGCGGCTCTACGTGCTCGGCAGGTTCGAAGGCGCGCTCTCGGTGATCGACACCAGCCTGTCCACCGAATCGGAGCGCGTGCCCTTCTTCGACCCCACGCCAGCCGTGGTGAAGGAAGGCCGACCGTTCCTCTACGACACGCACCGCACTTCGGGCCTGGGCCAGGTCGCGTGCGGTTCCTGCCATGTGGACGCGCGCTTCGACCGCTTGGCCTGGGACCTCGGCAACCCCGCCGGCGACATGAAGGGCGTGGAGGGTCAGAACCTCGCCGCCGGTGTGCTCGACGACGACTCGATCTTCGACCCCTTCCACCCCATGAAGGGGCCGATGCTCACGCAGACGCTGCAAGACATCATCGGCAAGGAGCCCTTCCACTGGAGCGGCGACAAAGACGGCCTGCACGAGTTCAACGCCGCCTTCACCGGCCTCCAGGGCGACGACACGCAGCTCACGCCCGAGGAGATGCAGGCCTTCAGCGACTTCCTCGCCACGATCACGATCCCCCCGAACCCCTTCCGCGCGATCGACAACAGCCTGCCCACCGACCTCCCGTTGCGCGGGCACTACTCCACCGGCACCTTCAGCCCCGCGGGCGAACCGCTCCCGAATGGCGACGCCCAGGCCGGGCTCGCTCTGTTCCGTCCGCCCACGCTGCTGTCGGGCAACCTCGCCTGCGTGAGCTGTCACACGCTGCCGACCGGCATGAGCCTCGACGCCACTTTCGAGAACGGCAGCTTCGTGCCCCTGCCTGTGGGCGAGTTCGGTGAGCACCACCACGCGCTCGTCTCGAAAGGCGAGGACAACTCCACGCGCAAGGTGCCGCAGCTGCGCAACCTGCACGAGAGGGTGGGCTTCGAGGCGACGCAGCTCGAGAACACGTCGGGCTTCGGCTTCGTGCACGACGGCACCGTCGACTCGATCGCGCGCTTCGTGGCGCTGGACATCTTCGGCGTGAGCAGCACCCAGGAAGTGGCCGACCTCGTGGCCTTCCTGTTGAGCTTCTCGGGCTCCGACCTGCCCTTGGGCGACCCCTTCAATCTGATCGAAGGCAACGGGCCGTTGAGCAACGACACCCACGCTGGCGTGGGCCACCAGCTCACGCTCGTGGATGGGCAGAACCCCGCGCCGGGTCAGCTGCCGCTGATCACCCAGATGCGTCAGTTGGCCGACGCGAACGCCGTGGGCCTCACGGTCAAGGCTCAGCGCGACGACGAAGCGCGCGGCTACACCTACGTGGGCAACCTCACGTTCCAGTCGGACCGTGCCAGCGAGACCCTCTCACTGGCCGACCTCGTGCTCAGCAGCGAGCCCGGCTCGGAGAGCACCTGGACGCTCGTGGCCAAAGGCACCGAGTTGCGCGTGGGCATCGACCGCGACGGCGACGGCTTCTTCGACAGCGACGAACTCGACGCGCTCAGTGACCCCAACGACCCCGACAGCGTCCCCGACGGTTGCCGCTCGGTGGCCTCGGACCTCGGTGGCGGCCTGGCCGGCTTCGGCGGGCTCGCGCCGCATCAGTTCGGCTGCGGCAGCTTGGCGACGGGCGGCAACGCGACCTTCACGCTCGAAATGGCGCGCCCCAACTCTCCAGCTTTCCTCGTGCTCGCGGCCGGCGAAGGCAACCTGCCCTTCAAGGGCGGCACGCTCGTGCCCTTGCCACAGCTCATCGCAGGTCCGTTCCACACCGACGGATCGGGTGAGTTGAACATCGGCAGCATCACGGGCGGAGGCGGCCCCTTCAGCGTCTTCGCTCAGTGGGCCGTGATCGATGCCGACGGGCCTGTCGGCATCAGCCTGTCGAACGCACTCGAGATCCACGTGCAGCCCTGACCGAGTGCTGCGCACCGCACTGCCCGAACGACACGTCAGCTCGACCGACACGTCAGCTCGACCGACACGTCAGCTCGACCGACGCGCCGCCCGACGAGGCGTCAACTCGACTTCGGACCGGCGGCCATGAGTTCCTTGAGGCTGCCCAGCGCGCCCAGCACGCTGGCCGACTCGTAGGGCAAGAACACCGTGTGCCCTTCGCCCGAGCTGGTGGCGACCTCGCGCATCATCTTCAGGTACTCCATCGCGATCAGGTACTGAGCGGGATCGGTGCCCGCCGACGCCAAGGCCTGTGACACCTTCTCGATGGCGCCCGCTTCACCCTCGGCCTTGAGGATCAGGCGGCGACGTTCGCCCTCGGCTTCGGCCACGGCCGCGTCGCGCACACCTTCGGCACGCAGCACATTGCTGGCCTTGTCTCCCTCCGCCTCGAGCACCGTGGCGCGACGGGTGCGCTCGGCCTTCATCTGCTTCTCCATGGCGAGCTGGATCTCGGGCGGCGGGTTGATGTCTTGCAGCTCGACGCGATTGACCTTCACGCCCCACTTGTCGGTGGCGTCGTCGAGCACTTCGCGCATCTTGCCGTTGATCTCGTCGCGACTGGAGAGCGCGCGGTCGAGGTCGATGTCGCCGATGATGTTACGCAGCGTCGTCTGCGCCAGCTTCTCGATGGCGTTCGGGAGATTGCTCACCTCGTAGGTCGCGCGCATCGGGTCGGTGATCTGGGCGAACAGCAAGCCGTTGATCTCGATGACCACGTTGTCGCGCGTGATCACGCGCTGCTGCGGGAAGTCGAGCACGACCTCGCGCATGTCGATGCGGTCGGCCATGCGCATCAAGTTCACCGTACGGCCGCCCACACGCGCGGGCGTGAGCCAGGCCACTTGCCGCGCTTGGTCGAAGATCGGCCAGAGCACATTGATGCCCGGCGTGAGCGTACGGTGGAACTTGCCGAGGCGCTCGACCATCACGATCTCAGCCTGCTTCACGACCTTCACACCGCGCGCGAGCATGACCAGCGCGAGCACGACCAGCGTGAGCGTGATGATTTGACCAGGATCTTCCATCGGTTCCTCCAGCCCAAGTGGGCGCGACGGTGGGCAGCGGCGGCGAGCCGCTGGTGAGTTCCTCAGGCAGCGCTGACGCGCACGGTGTTGCCTTCGACAGCGTCCACGCGCACGGGCGCGCCGACTTGCAGAGTGGAGCTCGCCGTGGCGCGCCACTCTTCATTGTTGAGACGCACGCGACCGATGCCGTTCGCAGGGACCTGCGCGACGACCGTGCCCGAGCGACCGATCAACGCGTCCACGTTCGTGGGCGACTCGTCGGGCGAGAGCAGGCTCACGAACACGGGGCGCAACCAGAGCAGCGAAGCGATCGAGCTGAGCGCGAAGAAGGCCATCTGCCACTCGGCGGTGAGCCCGAGCCAAGCCCCGCCTGCGGTGAGCAAGGTGCTCACGGCGATGGCGCCGAGCAGGAAGCCCGCCGTGAGGATCTCCGCGATCAACAGCAGCAGCGTGGCCCACAACCAGAAGTGCATCGGCTGATCGAGCCACCCGCCCAATCGGAGCAGGTCGTCGAGGCTGCCTTGAATGCTTGCCAGGATCATCATCGCGCGTGGGCTCCCCGAGCTGGTGGCGCGCATTCTGCCACAGCGGACGGGAGCGGCGCCTAGGCCACGGTCGAGACTCGCACGCCCGGCGCCCGCGCAGCCGCCTCGGCGGCCTCCTCGCGACGGGGCTCATCGAGCGTCCAGCCGCCCTCGCAGAGGTGTTCGGCGAAGGCCGCTTCCACGGCATCCGCCGCACGCTCCCAACTCACCGCTGCACCCGCCAGCGCGCGCAGCGAGGACGCCCCCGGCGTGAGCCCCGGCGCCTCGAGCGGGATCGAACCGTGATGCAGCACCCGCCCCCCCCGCCGACGCTGCGCCGAGCCGACCAACTTGCGCCCGGCCTGATCCACGAGGTCGAAGCTGGTGGTGTCCTCGAAACACAAAGTGGCGGCGCGCGGGTGCACCGAGAGCGGCGCGTCGCCACCGCGGAAGTCGACCTCGGCACCCAGGCCGGCGAGCGCCGTGCGCAGCGCTTGATGCACCACGCGATAGGCGGCCTCGACCTGCGTGGGGTAGCCGTCTTCACCGGGGGTGGCGATCAGGCAGAACGTGAGTTCACGATCGTGGTGGATCGCGCCGCCGCCCGTGGGCCGCCGCACGATCGGCACGCCCACTCGCGCGGCGCGCTCCACGAAAGCCTCGGCCGGCTGGAAGTGACCGAGGCTGAGCCCGCTGGGTTCCCACGCATAGAGCCGCAGCACAGGCCGCGGGTCGGACGAGCGCAACAAGGCCTCGTCGAGCGCAAGATTCCAGTCGGGCTCACCCGGCCCCGAACGCAGCAGCCGCCAGCGTGCCGTGCTCCCGCTCAGGGACGCGACGCCTTCTTCACGAGCTGCTCGAGGCACTCCTGCGACCAGTAGAGGTAGTTCAGGTCGAGGAAGTCTTGGCGGGCGTTGAGCAGGTTCGTATCGATCATCGGGTCGAGCGGCTTGGTGCCGACGTAGCCCGACACGCGCGCCATCCAGACACCGGTGTTCACCTCGGCGCCCCAACCGTGACGACGGTTGTCCATGCGGTGCGGGCCGATCACCTCGCCCGGCGTCGCGCGGTAGAAGATCTCGTCGGCCATGCTGTAGCCGCGCACGAAGATGGAGAGCCCGGACTCGCTCATGCGCAAGCGCAACTGGTTGCGCTCGAAGCTGCGGTCCGACTTGGAGATCGCCTGACGGAAGGCCGGCTTGGGAAGCGCGCTCGCGGCCTCGCGCCACGCTTGCTCGGTCTCGAGGTCCGAGACCTTGGAGAGCAGCGCGGCCTCGGCCTGATCGAACAGATCCGGACCGAACTCGTCGCCGAACTCAGCAGTGCCCTTGTAGGCCAGGTCGACGAGCACGTTGCCCTTCTCGAAGAACAGGCGTCCACCACGGCGGTAGTGAGCATCGAGGTCTTCGTCGGTGATCTGCGGACCGCGCCACGCGTTGTAGGCCGCGCGGTAGCGGTAGTGCTCGCGGTAGCGATCGAGATCGGCGTAGCCCTGGAACATGATGATCGCGGAGAGCGGGAACAGGGTGCCCTCGTACTCAGCTTCGTGATCGCGGAAGGCGGCGCGGGCCGCTTCGTCGTCGAGCCAGCTGTTGGCGCTTTCGAGCACGCCCCGCATGGCGCGCAGCGTGAGCAGCTCGCGCAGGATCAGGTGATGGTCGATCTCGTTCAGCTCGCTGGAGAGCAGCGGCCACACGTTCGCGACGGTGATGTCGCGGTCACCGAGGCGGCAGATCACGTTCTCGGGCAGGCTCGAGTCGTCGAAGAACCATTGGAGGTTGAGGTTCTGCAGGATGCCCAAGCGGATCGACGAGGTGATCTGCCCCTTGAAGAGCGCGGGAATCGGCTGACCCGACTCCACGGCCGTGAGGACGAGCTGGCGCATGGCGCGCGTGTTCTCGTTCAGGTTCAGCGCGTCCCAGGTCACGGGGCTCACGCCGGGCGGCGGCGGCAAGTCCACGGCCGGGATCGGGTTCTCTTCCGTGGGGCGCCAGTTCGGGTAGTCGGCGGGCAGCGGCGTGGGCGTCGTCGGCAAGTTCAAGAAGACCTTCTCGAAGCGCGACTCCGCAGAGAGCGAGTTGAGGAAGTTCTCCATGCCGACCGACTGCTCGATCGACTCTTCGAATTGACGCACGGCGTCGGCCGCGTACTCGGCGGCCAGCGCGACGTCGTCGCCGGCAGCTTGCTCACCCTGCATCTTGATCAGCGTGAGGTACTCGTTGTACTTGCGCTGCTGGTCGGCCTCCTCGAGCTCGAAGTCGGCGGGGTCGGCGCCGGCGGCCACCGCGCGCGCGATCTCGATGTCGGAGATGATCGTGGTGAGCTGCTTGCCCACGTCGGAGAGCCCGCCGAACATGACCGCGCGACGCGCGAACTCGTTCAGGCTCACACCTTCTTCGCCGAGCTTCAGCACGATGTCGCCGGAGAGGTCGAGCAGGCTCGCGTCGACCTCCACGATGTCGGCGGCGCGTCGCACGTAGCTCAACGGCTCCACGCGGTGCGCTTCGATGTTCTCGATGCCACCGCGCGGCGCAGCGGCTACGGGCGGCGTGGGAGCGGGCGGCCCCTGATCTTGGGCGACCAGGCCGGTGCCGAGCACGAGTGCGGAGAGGATCAGGCGGAGAGATGGGGTCATCGGGGTGACTCCTGGCCGGGAAGGAGGGCGGCGGGCGGGCTCTACGCCGCGGCCTGGGGGCTCGTTGGCGACGCCGAGGCTCGACTGAGCGCTCTCGCATCGGGCGATCGGGCGACGCGACATGAAAGGAAAGCCCCGGAGAGCTGTCAAGCGCGGCCGAGTTGATCCACAGCCAGAGCCGCGGTAGCGTCCCAGCGCCCGTGAGCCGATCCGCAGACCTCCTCTCCAGCCTGTCGCGGCCAGGACCCGAGCCCGATCTGAGGCTCCTCGCCCTGCTGCACGGAGCGGCCGTGATCGGGCGCTTCGACGTGCTGCCCGCGCTGCTCGACGAAGCCTTCGAGCGCGAGCTCCCGGTCGCATGGCTCGAAGAGACGGCCCTGCTCGTGGCGCCCTACGGCGGCTTCCCGCGCGCCATCGAGACGCTCACCCAGCTCGCCCGTCGTCGCCCCGGGCCGCCCACGCGTCGGCTCGAACTCAAGCCGCAGACCGCGCAACTCGAAGAGCAAGGGCGCGCCACCTTCGCGGCGGTCTACGGCGACAACACCGAGAAGGTCCTCAACGAACTCCATGACTTACTTCCCGGTTTCGAACGCTTGGTGCTCACCGCGGCCTACGGCTCCGTGCTCGCACGCGACGGCCTCTCGCTCGGCCAACGCGAAGTGCTCGCCGTGGCAGCGCTGGCCCTCGCCGGCCTGCCCGCGCCGCTCGGCTCCCACATCCGCGGCGCGCTGCGCAACGGTTTCCCCGCCCCAGTGGTAGACGATACCCTGCTCGCTTGTGCGGTCCTGGCCGACGAACGCGCCCGAGCCACCCTCGAGCAAGCGCGCGACCGCCTCTCCCGAAAGGTCTACACGGCATGAGCACGACTGAGCCCACCGGCGCCGACGACAGCGCGCCCACGCCCGCCCCCCAAGTCGCCGAGAGCTCCCCCGGCGGCGCGCGCGGCGGTTGGCTCGGAGCGCTCTTCGTCGCGCTCGTCGCGGTGGGCATGTTCTGGAACACGCTGGATCACCAGCTGGTCTACGACGACTGGTTCCTGATCAACCCGCAGAACAACCAGTCGATGGCTCCGGTGATCGAGGACTACAGCGCCATCTGGAGCCTCTTCGGCCAGGAGTACTGGGAAGGCGTGAGCGTCGGCGGTATCGAGGCCTTCGGCGCGCGCGGCCAGGCGCTCTACCGTCCACTCACCCTCGCCATCTGGGGGACGATCAACTGGTTCCAGTTCCACGACAACCCGATCGAGGCCATCAACCGCGGCACGGCGGAGAGCAATCGCGCCAGCGCGCGGCCGCACCACGCGGTGAACATCGCCGCCAACGCGATCGCCTGCGCGCTGCTCTTCCTCTTGTTGTTGCGACTCTTCGGCAACCAGCTGCTCGCGCTGCTCGGCGCGCTGCTCTACACGGTGCACCCGCTGCACAGTGAAGCCGTGGCCTACGTGGCCGGGCTCAGCGACATCCTCACGGCGATGGCGGTGTTCCTCGGGCTGCTCTTCTGGGAGCGCTTCACGCGGGATCCGTCGCGGCCGCGGGTGGGCGCCTTCGTGGGCCTGGTGCTCACGATGTTCCTCGGGCTGCTGGCCAAGGAGTCGGCGATCCTGTTGCTGCCGGCGGTGCTGGTGGCGGACCTGGCGCTGAGCTTGAACGGTCGCGTGATCTCGATGGGGCGTCGCTTGGCGGCCTACGCGGGACTGCTCGGCGTGATCGGCGTCAACATCGCCATCCGCTGGCAAGTGCTCGGACGCCTCACGCCCGACAAGAGCGCGCTCTCGCGCATCGACAACCCGCTCGTGCACCTCGACGTGTTCGAGCGTCTGCTCAACAGCTTCAAGCTCATCGCGAAGTACGCCTGGCTCACGCTGTGGCCGGAAGAGCTGTCGATGGACTACTCGTACAACCAGATCCCGGTAAGCGAGTCCTTCTCCGAGCCCGCCGTGCTCTCGGGCTTCGCGCTGATCCTGGCGCTGCTCATCGTGGGCCTCGTGCGTTTGCGCGGCCGCCCCGCGCTGGGCTTCGGCCTGCTGCTGTTCCTCGGCACCACGGCCTTCTTCTCCAACATGCTGGCCGCCATCGGCACGATCTTCGCCGAGCGCTTGGCCTACCTGCCGTCGGCGGGCGCGGCCATCGCCATCGCGGCCGTGCTGGTCGCGCTGTTCTCCACCAAGGGGCGCGGCATCGCTGCGCTGCACCCGGTGGGCCTCGTGATCGCGCTCGTGATGATCGGCGCACTCGGCTACCGCACCACCGCGCGCAACGCCGAGTTCCGAAGCGCCGTCGTGCTCTTCGAGTCGGCGCTCAAGGTGTCGCCCAACAGCACGCGCGTGCACTACCAGCTCGGCTCGATCTACCAGTTGCAGCAGCTCAACAAGCGCGCCATCGCCGAACTCGAACGCGCGCTGCAGATCGACCCGCTCTTCTTCCAGGCACGCATTCGTCGCGCGGAGATCCTGGCGCTCGACGAACAGAACGAGCTCGCCACCCAGGCCTACCAAGAGGTCATCGGCGCGCTCAACCCCACGAACGAAGACGGCTCCCGCAACGACGAGATCTTCGCGCTGCTCTACCGCGGCCTCGCCAGCGTGCGTCAGAACATGGGAGATCTCGACGGCGCCGCCACCGCACTCAACCGCGCGCGTGATTACGGCGACATGGGCAGCGACGAGAACGAAGTCGCGCTCGTGGCCCTGCTGCAAGGCCAGAAGAAGTGGGCCGAGTCGCTGTCGGTGATCGACGACGGCCTGCTGGAGCAACCCGACAGCGTGCGCCTGCTGCTCGCTCGCGCACGCGCAGCCAGTCAACTCGGCGACCTGCCCACCTACCAGAGCGCGCTCGAAGGCCTCGACCTCACGGCCGAAGGCGCGCAACTCGCCGAGCTGATGCGCGCGGAAGTGCAGTACGACAACGCAGCCATCTTCCGCGACGACGAAGCGCTGGAGGAAGCCACCGCCACCTTCGAACGCATCAGCAAGCAACGCCCCGACTTCTCCACGCCCTACGTGTATCGCGGCAAGTACCTGCTCGACATCGCCGACGACGCCGAAGCCGCGATCATCGAGTTCGACAAGGCACTGGAGCTGAACACTCGCGACTCCCAAGCGCTGCTCTACAAGGTCATCGCGCTCACGCGCCTGGAACGCTGGGAGCAAGCGCTGCAGGCGCTCGAGTTGCTCGGCACCGTCAACCCCGACGACGCGTACCTGCAGATGCTCGGCGACGTGAACTTCATGCTCGGCAACACCGAGGCCTTCAACGCCGCCTACGATGAGCTCGCCGCGCGCCAGCCCGAGGGGCAAGCGCCGGTGGGGCCGATCGTGAACCGCGCCTTGGGTGCGCGCAAGGACGGCGACCCGCAAGCCGCCGTCGACCAACTCGAGCGTGCGCTGCTGGTGAGCGCCAACGCCGAGAACGTGATCCTGCTCGTGACGCACGGGCAGATCCTCGCCGAGATGGGGCGCTTCGACGAGGCCTTGCTCTCCTACGACCGCGCCGAAGCCTCCTTCGCCGCGCAACCCGACATCGTGTACGACGAGTACCTGCCCACGCGCCGCGCGCTGTGCTTGATGGCGCTCGGCCGCGACGTGGAAGCCGCCGGCGCGCTCGAACGCGTGGACCTCGCGCTGCAGACGCTCGAGTGGACACCGGTGCGGCTCGACCAGTTGCGCGTGTCGCTGCTGCATCACCGCGCCATGTTGCACGTGCGCGCGGGCGGCACCTTCCATGACCTGGCGCGCGTCGAGGAGCTGTGTCGCGAAGGCATCGAGCTCACGCGTTCACGCGGCGGCAACTTGCCCGCCTTCTACGACATCTCGATCGACGCCTTCATCCAGCAGAGCGACTTCGCCGCAGCGGCGACGCGCGCGCGTGAAGGCGAGCAAGCCTTCGTGGGCACGCCGCACAACGCGATCTACCGTCTCGCGGCCGAGGCTCTGGAAGCCCGCGCTGCAGGCGACCTCGCCAAGGCGCTGGAGCAACTCGGCGGCAGCGCGCAACTGCTGCACAAGCAGCTGCATCGTCAGCTCGAGAAGCAGGGCTGACGTGCAGCGAGCACGGCGCTGCGCGGGCGCGGGCCTGCGTGGCGTCACGCCACCGGGTGCAGGCTGAGCGGAACCGCGGCTCAGCTCTCGACGGGCTCGATCTCGATCACGGCGTCGCCCTGATTCACGGTGGCGCCGGCTTCCACGGCCACCGAGAGCACCGTACCGGCGAGCTCGGCTTTGACCTCGTTCTCCATCTTCATGGCTTCGAGGATGAAGAGCACTTGGCCGGGCTGCACCTGATCGCCCGGGGCCACGCGCATCTCGTTCACGATGCCTGTCATGACCGCGCGCACGGTGGCGTCGCCGGCACCTTGCTCGGCCTGGATCGAGCGCGCCAACCACTCGCGCTCGCCGAGCACCTCGGTGCTGTAGCGCGTGCCGCCCACGAGCAGCTCGAGTCGGTCGCCCTTCTCTTCCACGCCGACATCCACTGAGCGGTCGTCGATGAGCAGCGAGTAGGCGGCGCCGTCTTTCAGCGTGCCGATGTCGATCTGGTGCGTCTCGCCTTCGATCGTGACGGCCAAGCCGCCCGCCTTGCGCTCCACGAGCAGCTCGTGATGCGTGTCACCGATGAGCACGTGCAGCTTCACGAGTTCGCTCCGGGGCGGAAGGCGTCGACCCAGGCAGAGCTGGCAACCGACGCAGGGCGGTCAGGGAAGCCGCGCCGACGTCGCAACACGTGCGCGAGCGCCGCCGCGATCATGGCCACGTTCTTCTCGCGCGCCGCGCTCATCTGCGGCGCGAAGGCTTCGGGGTTCCCTTCCACCGAGCCCGTGTCGTAGCGGCCGCTGCGGAAGACGTCGGTGTTCAGCACGCGCTGCAGGAAGGGCAGGTTCGTGGTGACGCCGGTGATCGTGACCTCGGAGAGCGCGCGTCGCATGCGCTCGATGGCTTGCTCGCGATCGGCGGCGTGCACCGACACCTTGGCGAGCATGGGGTCGTAGTGCAGGCCGACCTGCATGCCTTCGAAGAGGCCCGTGTCCACGCGCACGCCGGGTCCGCCGGGCAACTCGAGGCGATCCACTTGGCCGGTGGCGGGCAGGAAGCCGTGGTCGGCGTCTTCGGCATACAGGCGCGCCTCGATGGCGTGACCTTCGTGCTGGATCTCCGCCTGCTGCAGCGGCAAGGGCTCGCCCTGCGCCACCAAGACCTGCCAACGCACGAGGTCGAGCCCGCAGGTGAGTTCCGTGATCGGGTGCTCGACCTGCAGCCGCGTGTTCATCTCGAGCATGTAGAAGTCGCGGTGCTTGTCGACGAGGAACTCGAGCGTGCCGGCGCCGGTGTAGTCGATCGACTTGGCGGCCTTCACGGCGGCGGCGCCCATGCGCTCGCGCAGGTCGTCGTCGAGTAGCGGCGAGGGGCGCTCCTCGATCACCTTTTGATGACGCCGCTGGATCGAGCACTCGCGCTCGGCCAGGTGCACCACGTTGCCGTGCTCGTCGCCGAACACTTGGATCTCGATGTGGCGCGGCTCCTCCAGGTACTTCTCGAGGTACACGGCGCCGTTGCCGAAGGCGGTTTGCGCTTCGCTCGACGCGCGCTTGGCGGCGTCGGCCAACTCGGGTTCGGTGCGCACGATGCGGATGCCTTTGCCGCCACCGCCCGCGCTGGCCTTGATCATCACGGGGAAGCCGATCTCGCGCGCCTCGGCGAGCAACTGCTCGGGGTTCTCCACGGGATCGGCGGTGCCCGGCACCACCGGCACGCCCGCCGCGATCATGCGACGCCGCGCTTCGATCTTGTCGCCCATGGCCTCCATGGCCTCGGGCGCGGGGCCGATGAAGGTGAGCCCGGCTTCGCGCACCTGGCGCACGAAGTCGGCGTTCTCCGAGAGGAAGCCGAAGCCCGGGTGGATCGCGTCGGCGCCGGTTTGCTTGGCGGCCGCGATGACCAAGTCGCCATGCAGGTAGCTCTCGGCGGAGGGCGCCGGACCCAGCCGCACGGCCTGGTAAGCGGCGCGCACGTGCAGCGCCTGGCGGTCGGCGTCGGAGTAGACGGCGACGGTGCGCAGCCCCATCTCGCGACAGGTGCGCATGATGCGCAGCGCGATCTCGCCGCGGTTCGCGACGAGCACCTTCTGGATCTTGCGCGGCTTGGCCGACGTCATCGAGAGCGGCGCTCCGGGGGCTGGGATCCAACGCGTGGATCCGAAGACGACCCGCCGAGCGAGCCAGGGGCCGGATCATAGAGGCGCGCGGCGCAGCGGCCAAGCGAGGTGCGGGCCCGAGGTGCGAGACGAGGTGCGAGACGAGCTGCGAAGCGACGTGCACCCGGGCGAGACCCGCAGGAGCGACTGCTCCCGCGTGGACGGCCCCGCGAGGCGCGCGTTACCCTGCCCCCTCAGACCACGCATTCCCGGGAGAGACGCATGTTCACCGTGCTCAGCGCCGTGATGTTCGCGAGTCTCCTCGTGCAGGCCGACGAGCAAGCGTGGAACTGGGAGCGGCTCGAACTCGCGCCGGGCCTGGAGCTCGACCTCGCCGTGCAGCTGCCCGCAACCGGTCTCGGCGACACGCCGGTGCCCGTGCTGCTGGCGCTGCCGCCCGGCGACCAAGACGTCGCCATGGTGGAGCGCGGCCTGCAACTCTATTGGTCGAGCGCGGCGCTCGCGCGCGGTTGGGTGCTCGTGAGCCCCGCGGCGCCCGGCGGTCGCAGCTTCCATGGCGACGACGTCCAGATCTTGGAAGCCCTGCTCGACGCGCTCGACGCGCGCTTCGACATCGCGGGCGGCAAGCCACACCTCGCCGGCGTCTCCAACGGTGGACTCTCTGCGCTCGAGCTCGCGCTGCGCGATCCCGGTCGCGTGGGTTCGCTCACCGGCGCGCCCGGCATGCCCCCCGCCGACGCCGACCCCGCGCAACTCGCGCGTCTCGCCGAACTGCCGGTGGCGTTGTTCGTGGGCGGCGCCGACAGCGCGTGGCTCAACCCGATGCGCCGCCTGCGCGACACGCTCAGCAGCGCCGGCGCGCTGCGACTCTCGCTGGTGGAGTTCGCCGGCGAAGGACACGTGCCCGAGAGCCTCACGCCCGAACGGCTCTTCCAGCAGCTCGACGCCTTCCACGCGCATCGCCTGCGCCGTCACGATGAGGAAAGCGCGGCGCGTCGCTTGCTCGACGACTTCCACCGCGCCGCCGCCGAGTCCGACGAAGACCGCTACTTCGCGTGCTTCGCGCCCGAAGGCGTGTTCGTCGGCACCGATGCGAGCGAGCGTTGGAACGTGAGCGAGTTCCGCACCGTCGCGCACCCGTACTTCGAGCGCGGCGAAGGTTGGACCTACATCCCCATCGAGCGTCATCTGCGGCTTTCACCACGCGGTGAGATCGCTTGGTTCGACGAGCGCCTCGACTCGCCCAAGTACGGCGAGATGCGCGGCACCGGCGTGCTGCGTCGCGTGGGCGACAGCTGGCGCGTGAGCCAGTACGTGCTGAGCTTCCCGGTGCCGAACGAACACGCCGACGAGCTGGTGGAACGCATCGCGGGCGGAGCACGCTGAGCGCGCGTCGATGTCCGAACCCGCGCCCCCACCTTTCGATCCGCGCCCCAGCGCCGGCCGCTACCAGGACCCGCTCGACCTGATCTGGACGCGCGTCGCGCAACGCTGCGGTTTGCGCCTGGAACGCAGCGCCGAAGTCTTCGCGAGCTGGGACGGCAAGGACACGTTGCACCTCGCCCGCGCCGACGACTTCGACCCCGACGACTCGCTCGCGCAACTCGTGCTGCACGAACTGTGTCACGCGCTCGTGGAAGGACCGGCAGCTTTGCGTCGCCCCGACTGGGGCCTGTGCAATCGCAGCGAACGCGACATCGTGCGCGAGCACGCCTGCCATCGCGTGCAGGCCGCGCTCAGCACGCCGCACGGTTTGCGCCTGCTGCTCGCGCCCACCACCGAGCACCGCGTGTATTTCGACGCGCTCCCGCAGGACCCGCTCGCCTCCCCCGACGACAACGACTGCGAGCCCGACCCGGCGCTCCCCGCCGCGCGTGAAGGTCACGCGCGCGCGCTGCACGGTCCCTGGGCCGACGCGTTGCGCGAGGGTTTGGAACTCAGCGCGCAACTGCTCGCGGTCGTGGGCCCGGTGGCGCCGGAAGGTTCGCTGTGGCGCGTCGCGTGGGAGCAGGCCGAGGGCTGAGCGCGGTGCGCACTGCTGGCCGGCGCCTGGCGCAGGATTCAGCGCGGCGCCTCGGGACGTCAACTCGGGGCGCTGAGCAGCGGGGGCCTCAACGCGGCAACTCAACCCAGGACTCGGCGCGGCGCCTCAACGCGTCAACTGGGGGTGTCGAGCAGCGCTTGGAAGTCGGGGTCGGCGAAGAGGTCGTCGGTGGAGCGCAACGGTTCAGGGGCACCGAGTTCGTCGCTCAGTGCGCGCTCGTAGAAGCCCACGTCATGCCAGGCGCCGTGCTTCCAACCGGCGCGCTGCACCACGCCGCACGCTTCGAAACCGAAGCTCGTGTGAAAGGCCACGCTGGCTTCGTTGGGCAAGGTCACGCCCGCGATCGCGCGTCGATGTCCTTGCTGCGTGAGCGCGGCGAGTAAAGCCACGTAGAGCTGGCGCCCCACGCCGCGCCCGCGCGCCTCGGCGGCGATGTACACCGAGGTCTCCACGAGCCAGTCGTAGGCCACGCGCTCGCGGTAGCGGCCGCCGTAAGCGTAACCGAGCACGCGCCCCGACGCGTCGCAGGCCACCAACCAAGGCGCGCGCGTGAGCGTGGCTTGCACACGTCGCGCGATCTCCACGCGCTCGGGCACTTCGTACTCGAAGCTGATCGCCGTGTCGCGCACCACGGGCGCGTAGATGGCGCGCAGCGCTTCGGCGTCTTCGGGAATCGCAAGTCGTAAGCGGGGGCTCGTCATCCCTGGCTCTCACGAGCGGATCGCGGGTTCTGCATTTGAAATCTCTTTCATATGGATTTCCGCGCACAAACCAACGGAACGCGCTGAGGTGACGCGAGCTTGCGCGCCGCGGGCAAGCTCATCAAGACGCTCGCCGCAGATGCCGAGAGCAAGAAGGCCGGTGCCCCGAGCGGGTTGCCCCAGAGAGCGCAGCACGCCGGACAGCGCACCGCCGATCGAGTTCCTGATCTGCGAGACCTCACCATGTTGAATCACCTGTGCCTCAGCCTGGCCGCGTTGCTCGGCCTCACGCTTCCCGCGACCACCCAGACGCCCGGCGACACCTTGCCCGGCCAAGTCGTGCGCGATCCGCAGAACCCGCAGTGGCTCATGCGCGCAGGCGGCGAGCGGCTGTTCCTGGTGGGACCCGGCGACCCCGAAGACTTCCTCTACCGCGGTGAGCGACAAGCGGACGGCACCCGCGTCGGCGACCAACTCGAGATCATCCAGAAGATGGCGGAGTCGGGCGGCAACACGCTCTACGTGCAAGCCGTGCGCAGTCACGGTGGCGACGGCTTCGCCGACCACAATCCGTTCCACAACAACAATCCCTCGCACGGCCTCAATCCGGCCGTGCTCGAGCAGTGGGACGAATGGATCACGGCGGCCGACGAAGCGGGCATCGTGGTCTTCTTCTTTTTCTACGACGACAGCGCCGCGATCTGGGATGGCTTCGGCGATGTCGTCCCGGCCGAGGCCGCCTTCATGCGCGACCTCACGAACAGCATCGAGAAGCACCCGAACCTGATCCTGATCGTGGCCGAGGAGTCGGAAGAAGCGCGCAGCGCACAACACGCCCGCGAGCTCGCGGAGATCATCGTCGAAGCCGACGACTACGACCACTTGGTCGGCGACCACCACCACTCGGGCACGACCTTCAAGTCGTGGAGCGAAGGCAGCTCGATGCAGGTCTTCGGCATGCAGCGCAACGTGACCGGCGACGCGGTGCACAACGATGCCGTGAGCGTGTACACGAAGGCCCGTCAATCAGGCACGCAAGGCAACGCCTGGATGGCCGTGTACACCGAAGCCGCCGTGACCCTCGACGCGGGCAACGCCGCGCGTCGCCACTTCATCTGGGGCGCCGCGATGGGCGGCCTGCAACCGTTGATCTACGGCATGGACGTGAACACCACGCCCATCACGCAACTCGCCCAGTGCCGCACGCTCCAAGACTTCATGGAGCAGAGCGACGTGTGGACGATGGAGCCCGCCGATCACCGCGCGGCAGGCGGCACGCGCTGGGCGCTGGCCAACGACCAGGGCTCCGCGATCCTCTACACGCGTCAGCCCGGCGTGAACCTCGGCATCACCGACATGCAGGACGAAACCGTCGACCTGCATTGGCTCGACACGATCACGGGGCAGAGCTTCGTGCAGGAAGCCGTGCAGGTCACGGCGGGCACCAACCTCTTCGCGCGCCCGGAGCACCTGGGCAACGAGGTCGCGCTCTGGATCACGCGATCCTGGAGCGACCTGGGCCACTCGCTCGCCGGCAAGTTCGGCGCGCCCACGCTCAAAGTGCTCGGCAAGCCCGAGGCTCTGGAGCCCATCACGATCGAAATCACGAACGCGCATCCGATGTCGATTGCCAAGTTGATCCTCTCAGAGACGGCGGTATTCACGCCGACCCATGGAGGCGTCTTGGTGCCGGCGGTGGATGGCCAGGCAGACTTCGGGACGGGGCCCACGGGGACCTTTAGTATCACCGGCATCTGGCCTCCCGGCATCCCCTCCCTCTCGACCTTCTACGCGCAGGTTTGGATCTTCGATCCCGGCGGCCCCAATGGCTACGCCGTCACCAACGCCGTCGTGGAAGTCACTCCCTGACGAGATCTCCGCGTGAAGTTGCTGCTGCTCGTGACCGCGCTGTTGTTGGCGCGCGGCACCGCCCAGGGCCAGGCCCTGCCTGGCCAGATCCTCCGTGACCCCGATCACCCGCAGTGGCTCATGCGCGCAGGCGGCGAGCACGTGTTCCTCTGCGGACCCGGTGACCCGGAAGACTTCTTCTACCGCGGCGAACGCCTGCTCGACGGCACACGCAACGGTGACCAAGACGCGCTGATCGCCAAGCTCGCCGCCGAGGGCGGCAACACGCTCTACGTGGAAGTCGTGCGCAGTCACGGCGGCGACGGCAACAGCAGCCACAACCCTTTCGTGGACAGCGACCCCGCGCTCGGCCTCGACGAAGACATCCTGGTGCAGTGGGAAGGCTGGCTCGACCAAGCCGTCGCCGCAGACATCACCGTGATGTTCTTCATCTACGACGACAGCGCGAAGATCTGGGAGAACGCCGCCGGCGTGGTGCCCGCGGAGCAAGCCTTCCTCGAAGCGATCATGAACCGCTTCGAGAGCTACCCGAACCTGATCTTCTTCGTGTCGGAAGAGTCGGAGGAAGCGCGCACCGACGCCATCGCGCGCGACCTCGCGCAGATCATGGCCGACGCCGACGACCACGACCACCTGATCGGCAACCACCACCACACGGGCACGCAGTTCAAGTCGTGGCAACCGGGTTCGGCCTTCGAGGTCTTCGCGGTGCACGACAACGTGCTCGGCGACCAGATCCACATCGACTCGGCGCTGATCCACAACAACGCCACGACCAAGGGCAGCTTCAACGGTCAGCCCGGCAACGCCTACATGGCGATCATGAGCGAAGCGCTGTTCACGCAGAACGGTACGAGCGAAGAGCGTCGTCATTACATCTGGGACTCGGCCATGGGCGGCCTGCAGTCGGTGGTCTTCGGCATGGACATCGCGAGCACGCCGCTCGAAGAACACGAAGCCGCGCAACGCCTGATCGACTTCATGCAGACCGGTCCCTTCTGGGAACTGTCTCCGGCCGACGAGCGCATCGCGGGCGTGACCCGCTGGGCCCTCGGCAGCGACGAAGTGCCCGCCATCGCCTACACGCGCGAAGCCCTCGGGCAGCTCGGGCTCACCGACATGAGCGCGGGCACCGTGGACCTGCACTGGCTCGACATCCTCAGCGGCGACACGGCCGAGGTGCGCCGCGTGGAAGTGTCCGCCGGCACGAACCTGTTCCGACGCCCGGCTGGCTTCGGCGCCGAAGTCGCCGTGTGGGTGCAGCGCGCCTGGGACGACCTCGGTCACGCGCTCCCCGGCAGCAGCGGCATGCCGCGCCTCACGGGCGACGGCACCCTCGTGCCGGGCACCACCACCACACTCGCCTGGAGTCACACGCCAGGCCCCACGCTCGGGGTGCTCGTGATCGGGGCGTCGCAGCTGGGAGCACCCTTCAAGCAGGGCGTGATGGTCCCGGCCTTCGACTGGCCGATCAACGTGTCGATCAACGCCACGGGCAGCGGTGCGCTCACGGCTCCCTGGCCCATGGGCGCTCCGTCGGGCCTGCCGGTCTTCACGCAGCTCTGGTTCCCCGACGTCGGCGCCCCGGTCGGCTACGGTGCCACGAACGCGGTCAGCGAGGTCACGCCCTAGGCGCGGGCCCTGCTCACGCAGCGCTCACACACCGTCGGGGCTCCCCCGGCGGGACGCGCCGAGTGGTATTCTCCCGTTTCGAGGTCCAGGTCCTCCCACCTGCGATTCGATGAAGTCGACGCAGAAGGAAGCCGTCCGCGCCCGACATGCACGGCCTCGACGGTTCTCGCCCCGCACACAGCCGAGCGCGAACCAGCGCCCTCCAGGAACACCGCCATGCGCATCACCTTGATCCATCCGCCAGACGGCATGCTGCCCACGCTGCCCTACGCCAGCCTGCCGGCGCTCACCGCCTGCCTGCGCAAGGCCGGGCACGAGGTCACGATCCGTGACGTGAACCTGGATCTCGTGCCGCGCATCTTCGACAGCGACCGGCTCGCCGGTTGGTACGCCGAAGTGCAGGCCGAAGCCGATCGCCTGAGCGCGCAACCGGAGCTCTCGGAGAGTGAGCGCACCGAGCTCTGGCGTCTGCAGCGACTGCTGGCGATCCCGAACTCGATGTTCCCCGAGGTCGAAGAGTCGCTGAAGGTCATGAAGGACCGCGAGCGCTTCCTCGATCCGCCCACCTTCAACCGCGCCTTCGACGTGCTGCGCACCGCGCACCGCTTCGCGATGAACATCAGCCCGGCTTCGTTCTCGGAGCCGCACCACTCGCCGGCGCACGTGCTCGACATCCAACCGGGCACGCTGCCCGACCCGCCGGTGGAGTTCTTCGGTGAAGTCGCCGACAGCATCTTGGCCGAGAAGCCCGACCTCGTGGCCGTCACGCTGCCGTGGGACTCGTCGATCTTCTACGGCTTGAAGATCATGCGGCTGATCAAGGCGCGCTCGCCCGACACGCCCATCGTGATCGGCGGCGCGGGCATCGACAGCTTCTTGTTGCCCGTCACCAAAGAGCCCGAGTACTTCGCGGCCTTCGACTACGCCATGGTCGGCGAGTGCGAGCTCGAGTTCCCCAAACTGGTGGACGCGCTCGAGAACGGCACCGACCCCACGGTGGCCAAGAACCTCCACTACCTGGAACCCGACGGCACGATCGCCCACACCGGCCTCGTGATGGTCGACGACCTCAACGTGGCGCCCACGCCCGACTTCACCAACCTCGACCTCGACCGCTACCTGCTGCCCGACCCCGTGGCGACCTTCCAGACCTCGCGCGGTTGCTACTACGGCAAGTGCACGTTCTGCTCCGAGATGTTCCGCATGAACTTCCGCATGCGGCGCCCGGATCTCGTGGTCGACGACATGGTCAAGATCCACGAGAGCACCGGCATCACGCACTTCCAGATCTGGGACTCGCTGGCGCCACCGAAGACGCTCAAGCACGTGGCGCAGGAGATCATCAAGCGCGGCCTCGACTTCAAATGGATGGCCGAGACGAAGTTCGAGAAGCCCTACCTGAATGAGAAGACCATCGAGACCATGGCCAAGGGCGGCTGTGTGTTCCTGTTCTTCGGCTTCGAGTCGGGTTCGTCGCGGGTGCTCGACCTGATCGACAAGGGCAACGACCTCGAAGACGTCGACAAGATCCTCGACAACCTGCGTCGTCACGGCATCCGCGCCTGCACCTCGTGGTTCATGGGCTTCCCCGGCGAGACCGAGATGGAGGCCGACACCACCTACGACTTCGTCGCCCAACGCCGCGACCGGATCCTGTTCTCGAACTACACGCGCAAGTTCGACATCGGCACCGACACGATCGTGTACGAGCAGCAAGACCGCTTCGGCGTGGAGGTGTTCACCAAGCCCGACGGCGCCCTCGACTACCGCTACAAGGATGGCAGCGCGCACTGGGAACAGGACGAGAAAGACGAGTCCTTCCACGTGCGTGGCGACTTCCACCAGGTGAAGAACCACATCGAGGTGCACTACTCGAAGGTCGACATCAAGATCGCGCAACAGGTCACGGGTCAGGTGCGCATGGGCCCGCTGCTGAGGCACATCAACCTCGACTACATCGACGAGGTGCGCTTCCAGGTCACGCCCGAGTGCATCGTCACGAACTTCGCGCGGCACCCGCTGCGCGACGACGTGGAACCCGGCAGCTACGGCCTCGCCTACAACACGATCACGGGTCACGTGTTCGAGGTCACGAGCGAGGTGCGCGCCTTCCACCAAGCGCTGCAAGAGTCGCGCACCTTCGCCGAGCTCGTCGGCATGCTCGGCGAAGAACCCGAAGCCGTGCGTCAGCTGCTCGAGATGGCCGTGAACCGCGGGCTCGTGCGCATCCATTGCGAAGCGCACCACCTCGACTATCGTCCTGAAGCCGAGCTGAGCCCCGCGCTCCAAGCTTGATCCCACCCACGCCCGCGCGCGCCTCGGCGCGTCATCCAGGAACACGCTGAATGGTTCAGAACATCCTCATCTACTGCGGCGCGGACGGCGCTGCGGACTTCGCCGGTCAACTCTCGCAGAAGTCGGGCGACGACCTGGGTCTGGTGAACACCTGCCTCGACCCGAGTGAGGTCAAGACCTCCGGTTGCCGCATCGAAGACGAGCGCAGCTACGGCGGCGTGGAGATGTCGGCCTTCGACGAGCCCATCGCCGTGGGTTCCGCCGTGGCGCAGCTGGCCGGCCACGCCGACGCCGTGGTCATCGAGCGCCTCGACGACTGGGTCGACCGCCTGGCCGGGCACCACGGCAGCGACAAGTCGTCGATCACGGCCGAGATCACCTCGATGTGCTCGGTGATGAAGGCCGGGCTGCTCGACATGCTGATCGTCACGCGCAAGCAGGCCGACGACTCGGGCCCGAACGCCGCACTGCTCGCCGAAGTGCTCGAACAGGTGGAACCGCTGTGCTCCGTGGTCGCCGACCTGAGCGGCGGGGAGCCCCAAGTGCTGCGCGGCGAGTTGCCCAGCTGAGGCCGAACCGGCCTGCTTCGCCGCGGGTGGTATTCTCTGGAATTCGACACCAAGTTCTCTTGGGCGTCGGCTCGATGAGGAAAGCGGCGGCCCGACGGGCCCAACCCGCGCCGCTCCGAATCCGTCGACGCCGCTCCAGACAGCCCGGAAGACCGCGATGCGCATCAGCCTGATCCACCCGCCAGACGGCATGCTCCCGACCGTTCCGTACGCCAGCGTTCCGGCGCTCACGGCGTGCTTGCGCAAGGCCGGGCACGAAGTGCTGGTGCGCGACGTGAACCTCGACCTGCTGCCGCACTTGCTCAACACCGAGCGGCTCGAGGGCTGGAGCGACCAGGTACGCGCCGCCGCCGATCGTCTCTCCGCGCAACCCGAACTCGACGCCGACGAACGCACCGAACTCTGGCGTCTGCAGCGCTTGCTCTCCGTGCCGCGTGAGATCTTCGCCGAAGTCGAAGACTCGATGGACGTGCTCAAGACGCGCGAGCGCTTCTTCGATCCGCAGAGCTTCAACCGCGCCTTCGACGTGCTGCGCAGCGCGCACCGTTTCGGGCTGAGCATCAACCGCGCCTGCTTCACGCAACCGCACCGCAGCATCGAACACGTGCTCGACGTGACGCCGAACGAGCTGCCCGACCCCGCCGTGGAACTCTTCGCGAGCGTGGCCGAGGAGATCCTCGCCGACAAGCCCGACCTCGTGGCTGTCACGATGCCCTACGACTCGTCGATCTTCTACGGACTGAAGATCATGGCGCAGATCAAACGGCTCTCGCCCGACACCACCATCGCCGTGGGCGGCGCCGCCGCGGGCAGCGCCGTGTTGCCGATCATCAAGCAAGCCGGCTACTTCAAGGTCTTTGACTACGCCATGGCCGGCGAGTGCGAGGAGCAACTGCCGATCTTCCTCGAGGCACTCGAGAAGGGCACCGACCCCACCGAAGCCAAGAACCTGTTCTATCTCGGCGACGACGGCGAAGTCGTGCACACCGGCGTGGCCCTGGTCGACGACCTGAACCTCGCGCCCTCGCCCGACTTCACCGACATCCAGCTCGACCGCTACCTGTTGCCCGACGGCATCGCGACCTTCCAGACCTCGCGCGGCTGTTACTACGGCAAGTGCACGTTCTGTTCGGAGCTGTTCCGCCAGGACTTCCGCATGCGGCGTCCCGACATGGTCGTGGACGACATGGTCAAGATCTACGAAGACACGGGCATCACGCACTTCCAGATCTGGGACTCGCTCGCGCCACCCAAGACGCTGAAGCACATCGCGCAAGAGATCATCAAGCGCGAGCTGCCCTTCAAGTGGATGGCCGAGACGAAGTTCGAGAAGCCGTACATGAACGAGGCCACCATCGAGACGATGGCCAAGGGCGGCTGCTCGTTCTTGTTCTTCGGTTTCGAGTCGGGCTCCTCGCGTGTGCTCGACCTCGTCGACAAGGGCAACAACCTCGAGCACGTGGACGTGATCCTCGACAACATGCGTCGCCACGGCATCCGCGCGGCCACCTCTTGGTTCATCGGCTTCCCCGGCGAGACCGAGATCGAGGCCGACACCACGCACGACTTCATCGCCACGCGTCGCGACCGCATCCAGTTCTCGAACTACACGCGCACCTTCATCCTCGGCACCGACACGATCGTGTTCGAGCAGCAGGAGCGCTTCGGCATCGAAGCCGTGGATCTCGGCGACGGCCAGTTCGACTACCGCTACCTCGATGGCAGCAAGCACTGGGACCAGAGCGAAAAGGACGAGTCCTTCCATCCGCGCAGCGACTTCCACCAGATCATGCAGCACATCGAGCTGCACTACTCGCAGGTGCCGCTCGACCAGGCGCTGCAGATCTCGGGGCAATCGCGCATGGGTCCCCTGCTGCGTCACGTGCGGCCCGACGCCATCGAAGAGGTGCGCTTCCAGGCCACGCCCGAGGGCGTGCTCACGCACTTCGATCGTCATCCCTTGCGCGATGACTTCGGCGACAGCGGGTACACGGTCGCGTACCACATGATCACGAGCCACACCTTCGAGCTGCTCGAAGACGGCCTGAACTTCCACAAGGCGCTGCGCGAACCGCGCACCGTGGCCGAGCTGCTCAGCATGCTCGACGACTCGCCCGAGGAGTTGCGCGCCAAGCTCGAACTCGCGATCAACCGCGGCATGGTCAAGATCCTCTGCGAGGAGGATCAGCTCGAATACCGCCCCGAAGCCGCGCTGAACGAGGCGCTGCAGGTCTGACGCAGGACTGATCCGCAGAGCGCTCCGCTGGTGCCTCACGCCGGCCCAGCGCTCGGCGGGGCGCTCGTGCCGAAGGTGCCCGCAGATCGCTCGTCGGCCAGCGCTCAAGCTCCGACGCTCGCGACGCCGACAGCAGAGCTGGGCTCCGCCGTTCCGCGGGGCCGCCTCCGCCCTCAGCCGCGACACGCCCCATGACGACGCCCCGGCGCCTTGCCACGGCCCTCGCCCTGCTGTTCTGCCTCGCCTCCGCGAGCGCCGCCCAAGCGCTGCCCGGCCAAGTCATCCGTGACCCCGAGCACCCGCAGTGGCTGATGCGCGCCGGCGGCGAGCACCTGTTCCTGGCGGGCCCCGGCGACCCGGAGGGTTTCTTCTTCCGCGGCACGCGACTGCCCGACGGCACGCGCGACGGCGACCAAGACGAACTGATCGACGCGCTCATCGAGCACGGCGGCAACTCGATCTACATCGAAGCGGTACGCAGCCACGGCGGCGACGGTCCGTCGGACCACAACCCGTTCATCGACAGCAACCCGAGCCTCGGCATCGACGAGGACATCCTCGACCAGTGGGAAGCCTGGCTCACACGCTTCGACGACGCCGACATCATGGTGCTCTTCTTCGTCTACGACGACGGCTCGCGCATCTGGAACACCGGCAGCGCGGTCGGCCCCGAAGAAGACGCCTTCCTGCGCGCGCTCGTGAACCGCTTCGAGCACCACCGCAACATCGCCTTCCTCGCCTACGAAGAATCCGAAGAGGCCGTGAACAGCGAACGCGCGCGCGCCATCGCCGCCACGCTCGCCGACGCCGACGACCACGGTCACTTGATCGGCAACCATCACCACTCGGGCACGACCTTCAAGGTCTGGCAGGACGGCAGCGCGCTCGACCTCTTCGCCATGCACTACAACAAGACCGGCGACGAGATCCACCACGGCGCCGTCACCACCTTCAACACGGGCTCGACCGCAGGCGCCGCCGACCACGGCTACATGACCCTCTACACCGAGTGCCTCGTCACGAAGACGGGCAACACCGAAGTGCGGCGTCACTTCATGTGGGACTCGGCCATGGGCGGCGTGCAACCGATGGTCTACGGCATGGACATCCACGACACGCCCGTGGTGCAGCTGCAGCAGTGCCGCGTGTTGCAGGAGTTCATGGAGTCCACCGACTTCTGGCGCATGGTCCCGAGCGACGCCCGCGCGCGCGGCGCGACCAAGTGGGTGCTCGCCGCGCCCGCCGCGTCGGGGGAGGTCAGCGCGATCGCTTACACGCGCGAAGTCAGCGGCGACCTCGGTCTCGGCGACATGCAGGCCGGCACCGTGGACCTGCTCTGGATCGACGCGGTGAACGGCACGCGCGTGAAGCAACGTCGCGTGGTCGTGACCGACGGCGACAACTTCTTCGCGCGTCCTCCCGAGCTCGGCAACGAGCTCGCGCTGTGGATCTCGCGCTCCTGGGACGACCTTGGACACGCGCTCGCCGGCAGCGGCGACGCGCCACGCCTGCGCGCCGACGGCACGCTGATCGGCGGCGAGCTCGTGACCCTGCACGCCAGCGGCAGCCTCCCGAACGCCCCGGGCCTGTTCATCATCGGGCTGTCCGGATTCTTCGGTCCACTCAAGGGCGGAGTGCTCGTGCCGGCGCCCGACTTCCTGGTGAACGTGAGCGCAAACGCCCAAGGCGAGCGCGTGATCAGCGCTCCCTGGCCGATGGGCGCGCCGGCGGACCTGCCCGTCTACTTACAGATCTGGTTCGCTGACCCGGGCGCGCCAGCCAACTTCGTAGCGACCAATGCGGTGCTCGAGAGCACGCCCTGACCGGCTCTGCAAGCCAACCCCGACGCCGCCACGGTGAACGGGTGTGTCACGAAAGCCCGCGGTGACAGCGACTACGGTACGCTCTGCGCCTCGACCCTCGCTCGCTGCCGGCGACTCATCACCGCAGGCGGCCCCGAGCAGGTTTTCTCCCGCGCATTCCGGGCGACCCAGTGGCCAATGCAGCGCTCAAGACGCCTCCACGATTCGACCAGCGCTTGGTGACGCCAGCGCCCGCGCCCGTTGTCGCCGAGCGCGCTGAGTTCCGCACGGCGCTCGGTCGCTCACGTCCGTTCCTCGGATGGCTCGTGCGTTGTGTGACGCGGGTCGGTGCGCTGCTGCCGCTGTGGACGATGCAGTGCGCCGGCAGCACGTTGGGTTTCGTCGCAGGCTGGCTGCCCACGCGTTCGCGCACGCGCTCACTCGTCAACATCCGGCTGTGCTTCCCTGAACTCAGCGACCGCGAGCGTCGCCGCATGGCGCGTCGCAGCCTGGCATCGCTCGGCAGCATGGCGCTCGAACTGCCCGCCTTCTGGGGTTGGAAGCGCGCCCGCGTGTTGGCCTTGGTGAAGTCCGTGGAAGGCCAAGAGCATCTCGACGCCGCACTCGCGAGCGGCCGCGGTGTGTTGCTCGCCATGCCGCACATCGGCGCCTGGGAGCTCGCGGGCCTGCACTGCTCCGCGCGGTATCCGATGACGGGCCTCTACCGACCGGTGCGCATCCGCGAAGCCGACGCGTTGTTCCTCGCGGGACGCACACGCTTCGGCGCCACGATGTCGCCCGCGGGCGTGGCCGGCGTGCGCTCGCTGCGGCGCGCGCTGCAGTCGGGCGCGATCAGCATCATGCTCCCCGACACCGACCCGAACCTCGGCCAGAGCGTGTTCGCACCGCTGTTCGGCGAGCCCGCGAACACCAGCATCTTGGTGTCGCGCTTGGCTCGCGGCAGCGGCGCCGCCGTGCTGATGTGCTTCGTGGAACGCCTGGGGATCGGACGCGGCTTCCGCGTGCACTTCCGCCCCACCTCCCCCGAAGTGATCGCCGACGACCCGGTCTGCGCGGCCAGCGCGATGAACCGCGAGATCGAGAGCGTGATCCGTCATGCGCCGCACCAGTACCTGTGGCGCTACCGCCGGTTCAGGAATCGCCCCGAGGGCTCGCCGTCGCTGTATGCGCGCCGGCGCACCGCCGCGAAGTAAGGCCGAGCGAGCTGCGCTCATCGCGGGCGCGCAGCGGTCTCCGAGCCTCCACTGAACCGGCTGGCGCGAGAGTTCGCGCACGCGGCCGGTGGTCATGCGTGGGGCGCGTCGGGGATGTCGGGTTCGTCGAGCTCGGCGTCGTGCGGATCGGGCTCGACTGCTGCGTCGGCACCGCGTGAAGCACCGCGTTCGTTCGCGCCCTCGTCCTCCGCTTCCAATCGCGCCTGCTCCACCTCGACCACCATCTTGGCGAGGCTGCCTTCGCTGGCGTCGGCGGCGGCTTCCTTCACGGCGCTCTCGCGTGCGTAGAGGTCGAAGAGTTCGCGCTTGTCTTCGAGCAACTCCACGATGCGTTCGTCGACGGAATCACGCGCGAGCAAACGATGCACGACCACTTTCTCGGTCTGCCCCATTCGATGCGCGCGCGCGATGGCCTGCTCTTCCACCGACGGTTTCCACTGCGGCTCGGCGAGGATCACCACGCTGGCGGCTTGCAGGTTGAGGCCCACGCCCGCCGCGGTGATCTGGCCGAGCAACACGGCCGAACCTTCGCGCGCGCTGAAGTCGTTGATCATCGCTTGGCGCTCATCGGGGGAGACGCCGCCGTGCAGCACGCCCACGGGGTCGAGACGCTTGGCGAGCGCGTCGAGCACATCGAGGAAGAACGAGAACACGAGCAACTTGCGGCCCGCTTCGGCGTGCTCCGCCGCGAGGTCCACGATGCGACGGATCTTGGAAGAGTCGGGCACGCCCTTGCTGCCGGTCTGTTCGCGCGTGGCGCGTTGCCAATCGCCCACCGTGGCCACGCGACGCATGGCCATGATGTTCCCGGCCTGCACGGCTTCGCGGTAAGCCGACTTGCTGGGCCCGTCGAGCTCGACCCACTCCTGCTTCTCGAGACGGTCGGGCAGCTCGTGCAACACGTCGCGCTGATTGCGGCGCAAGTAGGCGGCGGCCACGGCGCGTTGGAACACTTGCGGATCGGCGGCAGGCGCGGCCGGGTCGGGCTCCTGCGCTTCGGGCATGTCCGGGCGCACCAGGCGCAGCAGCGCGCGGAACTCGTCGAGCGAGTTCTCGATGGGCGTGCCGGTCATCAAGCACACGCGCTTGGCGGCGGGCAACAGCGCGGCCACGGCTTGCGTGCGCGAGGCCTCGGGGTTCTTGAGGAAGTGCGCTTCGTCGGCGATCAACAGGTCGACGGGTTCGGTGAGCTGCGCGGCGAGCTCCATCGTGCGCAAGGTGGAGTACGAGCTCACGGCCACGCCGCCGTCGCGCAACCAACGCGCGGCGGCGATGTCGCGCTCGGCGCCGTGCAAGCGCTGCGACGGCAGGTCGGTGAAGCGCTCGATCTCCTTGAGCCAGTTGGGCACCACCGTGGCCGGCGCGACGACCAACACGCGGCGCGCACCTTCGGCCTGACTCAAGTGCACGGCGGCGGCGAGCGCTTGCACGGTTTTGCCGAGGCCCATGTCGTCGCCCAGGATCGAGCGTTCTTGCACGACCATGTAGCGCGCGCCGAAATCCTGGTAGCGACGCAGCACGAGCGCCAGACCTTCGCTGCGCAGCACGCAGGCCGACACTGCGTCGACGACTTCGCTGGGCAGGCGCGCGCCCGCGTCGGGGTTCAGGTCGCCGCCGGCTTGCGCTTCGGGCGCGAGCACGAGGTCGAGCACCGAGGCCAACTCGGCGCGCGCCTCCCGCCAGCGCGCGCGCAACTCGGGCGTGGGTTGCGCGGTGTCGGCGGCTTCGGCGAGCGCGGCGCGGGCCGCTTGCACGCGCGCCGCCACGCCGTCGCGCAGAGAGGCTTCGGCTTGTTCGCTGAGCGCCTCGGCGGCTTGCACGTCGTCGGCCTGGCTGCGACCGATGAGCGCCGTGCCGATCCAGCGCGCGAAGCCCGACTTGCGACGCACCTGCTCCATGCGCCCCACGAAGTCGAGTTGTTCGCGCTCGAGTTCGGCCATGGGGCGATCGAGCTGGCGCTTGCCGTCGAGCCATTCGTCGGCGCGTTGCACCATGCTCGCGGCGTGCGGCGTGCTGAGTTCGTCGTCGGGGGCGGGCGCGGCGCGGCGCGCGAGACGCTCCTCGTGCAGCTTGGCGGCGTCGAGCAAGCGCTTCGCCGAGGCCTCGCCCACGCCAGGCAGCGCGTCGAGTTCCTGCGCATCGAACTCGCGCAGCTGCGCCAGCGTGTGGATGCCGGCTTCGTTCACGGCAGCCCAGCGCACGCGTTGCGCGCCGAGGTCGCGCAGGTCTTCCACCGGGGTCTGCGCGCGCGCCCGTTCGCGCGCGGCTTCGGCGTAGGCGCCGCCGGCCAACTCCAAGCGCGCGCGTCGGTCGACCAACTCGCGACGGCCGTCTTGCAACGCGTCGCCGGTGGCGCGCACCGCCTTGCGCGCACGCCGCGCGCTGCGTGACACACCCGACACGCGGTGCGCCACAGTGCTGCCGCCGAACAACGCAGCCGCGATGGAAGCCCAGATCCCGATCATGCGCGCGCGCTCCTCAACACTCGGCTTCGCAGAGCGCTTTGAGCTTGGCGAGCATGTCGCCGTCTTGCTTCTTCATGGCTTTGGCGGCGAGGCCCACGAGCGGCTTGGCCAGGAACGACGTGGCGCGCACCTCGGCGCGCAGCTGCACCGCGGTCTTGTCGCCGTCGAGCGCGGCGAAGCTGAACGTGTACACGCCCTCCACGCCCATGACCGACGAGCGCGCGGCGTGCTTGTAGGGCGGCGCGCCCTCGGCCGGACCGTGGTGTTCGATGACCTCGATCACCGCACTCACCTGGCGCCCCTTCATGCTGCGAGTTTCCTTGAAGCGCCAGCCCTTGCGCACCGGGCCTTCGTCGAGCGGTTCGAGCTGCGTGACGCCGGGCATCCACTCGCTCACGCGCTGGAAGTCGGTGGCCAGCGCGAACACGGCGTCGGGCGAGCAATGGATGGTGGTGCTGCTTTCGAAAGAGGCGGCCATCAGAGGTAGCGCTCCTTGATCACTTCGCGGTGGTGCACTTCGTGGCCGGCGAGGATCCAGGCGATGGCGCGCACGGAGAACGGACGGCCGTCGGCGTGCAGGGTCGCGGCCAGCGCGGTGTCGTCGAAGGAGCGGATCAGTCGGATCGTTTCGCGACGCAGTCCTTCGAACTCGTCGAGCAGCGCGGCCAACGGGCGCTCGTGATGCCCGGCCACACGCGCCCAGTCGTCTTGCTCGAAACCGGGCAGGTCCTGCGGATCGCGACGCGCGCCGTGCAGCATGCGGTACTGGAACACGCGCTCGCCGTCGTTCACGTGCCCGAGCACTTCGTTCAGGCTCCACTTGTCGGGCGCGTAGCGATGCTGACCGGCGCTCGGGTCGAGCGTGTAGAGCCACGGCTTGCGCTCACTGATCTGCGCTTCGAGCACGGGCAGGATGTGCCCTTCGGGGACGCGCTCCACGTAGGTCGCGAAGTAGGCGTCGTACTCGTCGGCAAGCGGTCGCTCGACGTTCTTGATCGGCATCACGGGATCCTCAGCGTGCGGCGTGAGTCAGCGCGCATGATCGCCACTCGGCGCTGTGCCCGCCAGCTTCTCCGCGCCGCTCAGTCGCCCGCGTCGCTCGGCGGGTCCGACGGCTGCAGATCCGCGCTCACCGGGTGCGGCACCGCGGCGATGGCCGCCGACTCGGAGCCGAGCAGGATCGCCAACCAGCGCGTCTCGGCCTTGCCTGCCAACACGATCTTGAGGCTCGCGGTGAGCGGCACCGAGAGCAGCATGCCCACGGGCCCGAGCACCCAACCCCAGAACACCAACGAGAGGAACACCACGAGAGTGGAGAGCCCCAGCCCGCGCCCCATGAGCCGCGGTTCGAGCACGTTGCCCACGAGCAGGTTCGCGCCGAGATATCCGAGGGCGACCAGGCCCGCGAGACCGCCGTTCACCGGCTCCCCCTCGGCCTGCGGCACCAGCGCCCAGAGCACGGCGGGCAGAGCCGCCAAGATCGAGCCGAGGTTGGGGACGAAGTTCAGCAGGAAGGCGAGCAAGCCGAACAGCACCACGAACTCGAGCCCCAGGATCGACAACCACACCACGACGATCACACCCGTGAGCGCCGACATGAGCGTCTTGAGGCCCATGTAGCGATTCACGTTGTCGAGGATCTCGGTGGCTTCCTCGATGGCGGCCTTCGGCGTCTCACTGGCTGCTGTGAGTTTGGCGCGGAAGCTCGCGGCCTCGAGCAAGATGAAGATCGCCGTGAGCAGGATCAGGAAGGCGTTGGCGAACATCCCGGTGACGCCGCTGAGCATGTTCTTCAGCACGTCGATCGCGGCGCCGGGGTCGATCACGTCGCGGATGCTGGCGGGCAACATCGAGCTGGCCCACTCGGGCAGCGAGTCACGCAGGCTCGCGTTCACGTCGTCGACGAGCAGGGCCGAGCGCTCCTTCAGGTCGGGGAGCAGCTTGTCGAAGGCGGCGACCTCGGCGGCGAAGAAGCTGGTGAGCGACATGCCGACCAGGACCACTCCCAGGATCACGACCAAGAGCGCGAAGCCGCGTCGCATGCCGCGCCGCTGCAACCAAGTGAGCGCCGGCGCGCACAACACCGACAGGAACACCGCCATCAGGAAGGGCACCAGGATCGGCGCGGCAGCCTTCATGCCCGCCACCACGACCACAAAGCTGGCCAACGCGAGCAAGGTGCGTGAGCCCTTCGGGCTGCGAGCGTCGTCGGCCATATGAGCCTCTCGGTTCAGAGTGGGATGTTGCCGTGCTTCTTGGGTGGGTTCTGATCGCGCTTGGTGGCGAGCAGACGCAGGCCGGCGATCAGGCGCGCGCGGGTTTCGCGCGGCTCGATGACGGCGTCGACGTAACCGCGGGCGGCGGCCTCGTAGGGATTCGCGAACTGCTCTTCGTAGTCAGCCACGAGCTTGTCGATCTCGGCTTGCTTGTCGCCGGCCTTGGCGATGTCTTTGCGGAAGATGATCTCGACCGCGCCCTTGGCGCCCATCACCGCGATCTCGGCCGTGGGCCAGGCGAGGTTCAGGTCGCCGCGGATGTGCTTGCTGCTCATCACGTCGTAGGCGCCGCCGTAGGCCTTGCGACAGATCACAGTGAGCTTGGGCACGGTGGCTTCGCAGTAGGCGTAGAGCAGCTTGGCGCCGTGGCGGATGATGCCGCCGTACTCCTGCGTGGTGCCGGGCAGGAAGCCGGGTACGTCTTCGAAGGTGACGATCGGGATGTTGAAGCAGTCGCAGAAGCGCACGAAGCGCGCGCCCTTGTCGCTGCTGTCGATGTCGAGCACGCCGGCCAGCGCCATCGGGTTGTTGGCCACGATGCCCACGCTGCGGCCGTCGAGGCGCGCGAAGCCGATCACGAGATTGCTCGCGAAGTCGGGCTGCACCTCGAGGAACTCGCCGTCGTCGCACACGCGCGTGATGACTTCTTTGATGTCGTAGGGCTTGTTGGCGCTCTCGGGGACGATCGTGTCGAGGGCTTCGTCGGCACGCGCGGGGTCGTCGAGACACTCCATGCGCGGCGGGTCTTCGCGGTTGTTGAGCGGCAGGTAGCTCATGAGCAGGCGCAGCAACGAGAGGCACTCGGCGTCGTTGCTGGCGCGGAAGTGCGCCACGCCGCTCTTGCTCGTGTGGGTGCGCGCGCCGCCGAGTTCCTCGCTCGTGACTTCCTCGTGGGTGACCGTCTTCACCACGTTGGGTCCGGTGACGAACATGTACGAGGTGTTCTCGACCATCACGATGAAGTCGGTGATCGCGGGGCTGTACACCGCGCCGCCCGCGCAGGGGCCCATGATCGCCGAGAGCTGCGGCACGACACCGCTGGCCAGCGTGTTCGCGAGGAAGATGTCGGCGTAGCCACCGAGGCTCACCACGCCCTCTTGGATGCGCGCGCCGCCGCTGTCGTTGAGCCCGATCACAGGCACGCCGACCTTCATGGCCTTCTCCATCAGCGCGCAGATCTTCTGCGCGTGGGCTTCGCCGAGGGCGCCGCCGCTGATCGTGAAGTCTTGGCTGAACACGGCCACGGGGCGCGCGTCGATGGTGCCGAAGCCGGTGATCACGCCGTCGGTGTAGGCGGGCTCGTAACCGAAGGACTTGATGCGCCCTTTCACGAGACGGCCGTACTCCTGGAACGAACCGTCGTCGAGCAACAACTCGAGGCGTTCGCGTGCAGTGAGCTTGCCGCGTTCGTGTTGCGCGGCCTGACGCTTCGCGCCTCCGCCGGCCAGCGCTTCTTCAGCGCGACGACGCAGCTCTTCGGTTCGGGAGGACGCCATGTCGAGAGTTGCTCCGTGAATCGGCGGTGGTGTCTGGGCCCGCGCCGCCACCCCGCGAGTGTTGCGGGCGCTCGTGCAGCGCAGGCTCACCGGCAGCCCTCGCCGGCGGGTGGCGAATGATATCAGGCAGGCCATGTCCGCCGCCGCCCTTCCCAGCTCTGCGAACAGCGGCCATGATGCGTCGCATGTTGCGCACATGGATGATTCTCGGCTTGCTGTTGGTCTCGCCCGCCGACGACCGCGAAGAGCTCTTCGAGCGGGGCTTCGACACGATCACCAAGGCTGAGCTGCTCGCGGACCTGCACGCGCTCGCGGGCCCGCTCGCCGAGGGTCGCGACTCCCCCAGCCTCGGGCTCGACCACGCGGCGGATCACGTGTCGGAGCGTCTCGCCGCCGCAGGCTTCACCGGCCTCGGACACGACGGCAGCTTCCTGCTGCCCTTCGAACGCGAGCTTCCCGCCCCCGACGTCGCCAACTGCGCGCTGCTCGTCGAGCGCACAGATGGTGTGCGCTACGAAGACTTCCGCTTCGGCGTGGACTACGTCCCGGTGTGGCAAACCGAAGGCCGCGCGCGCGGCGAAGTCGTGCTGCTCGGCTTCGGCATCGACTCCGACAGCGAGCGCTTCGACGAGATCACGGGCGAGCTGAGCGGCAAGATCGCGCTCATCGTGTCCGGTGAGCCGCGTCACAAGCGCAAGTTCGACGGGCCCGAAGTGAGCGCCGACGCCGAGCTCTACGGCAAGCTCGAGAACCTGCGCGAGGCCGGCCTGTCCGGCGTGCTCGTGGTGCGACGTCCGCCGCTCGAAGAGCAAGTGTTGCCGTCCACGCTCACGAACTTCACGCCGCGCGGAAGCGATCCGCCGCCCGAACCCGAGCCCGAGATCGACCCCGAGAACCCGCCGCACGAACTCGGCTTCCGCCACACCTGGGCTTCGTGGGTCGGCGGGGGCGCGCCGATCAACCCGTCGAGCGGACACATCCCCACGCTCGAACTCACGCCGCGCGCGGCGAATCGCCTGCTCGGACTCTCGGGCCCGAAACGCCTCGACGTGATCGAGCGACTCGAAGAGGTGGACAAGAAAGCCAAGCCGCTCAAGCCCGAGTTCACCGGCATCACTGTGGAGCTCGCCGCCGCGTCGACCACGCGCAAGGTGCCGATCCACAATGTGGTCGGCGTGCTGAAAGGCAGCGATGAGAGCTTGGCCGACGAGTACGTGGTGCTCGGCGCGCACTACGATCACGTGGGCGTCGACAGCCGCGGCCGCATCGGCTTCGGCGCCGACGACAACGCCAGCGGCACGTCGGCGGTGCTCGAACTCGCCGAGGCCTTCGCCGCCGCGAAACCGCGTCGCAGCATCCTGGCCTGCCTGTTCGCCGCCGAAGAAGACGGCCTGCTCGGCAGCGAAGCCTTCGTGGCCAACTCGCCGGTGCCCGCGTCGCAGATGGTCGCCATGCTCAACATGGACATGATCGGCCACGGCAGCGCAAAGGAAGTCGCCGTGGTGGGCGTGCCCGAGAACCCCGAACTCGGGAAGCTGCTCAAGCGCGCCGACAAGTTGCGTCGCACCAAGATCAGCAAGATCACCACGGGCCAAGGTCAGTCGGTGTTCAAGCGCAGCGACCACTACTCGTTCCACAAGCGCGGCGTGCCGGTGCTGTTCTTCTTCGAGGGCCTGCCCGTCGGCGCCAACCCGCACTACCACACCTGGCGCGACACCATCGACACGGTCGACGTGGACAAGATCGCGCGCACCACGCGACTCGTGTTCAACACGGCCTGGTTGCTGAGTGAGGACGACGAACGTCCGCCGGCGCCGGAGCACACGCGATGAAGCGCAACTGGATGAGCTGGGCGATTCCGCTCGCCGTGGTGATCGCGGCGCTGGTGATCTTCGTGCTGCTCGACGTCGGCGGCGACGGCAACTTCGTCTACGACTTCGAGTGAGCACGACGCGCGTCACGAACGCGCGCCGGCCGGCGACTCACGGCGGCGCCCCCAATGGCGCCAACCAGCGCTTCACGCGCGTTCGGCTGCGCGCGTCGGCTTCGAGACCGGCGGGCAGCACCACTGCCTGCGCGCAATAACCCGCCGAGAGCAAGCTTGCGGCCTCCGGCACGTCGCGCTCGATGAAACCCTCGGGCCCCGCCTCGAGCTTCCACGACGCGCGCTGCGTGCTGGCTTCCTCGAGGAACACGAAGTTGGTGCCCGAGATCTTCGGCGGGATCTGCCAATGCTCGGAGACGAACAATTCGGCGCGATCCCCGGGCCGGCTGGTGAACCGCAATCGCGGTGGGTCGCCGGGAATCAGCGTGAGCGTCGCGGCACGCAGCGTCACGGCCTCACGCTCCACGACGCAGGCCGACTCGGTTTGAACCACGAGATCCGCGACGCAGGGAGCATTCGCCATCACCACTCCCGAGATCACGTGCTCCGACTCAGCGCGGACGTCGAGTAAGGGTGCGCCGGCGAGCGTGACGACGGGCAACGCCCGCGTGCGATCCCACCCCGCGAGCGTGACTTGCAATCGCACATCACCCAATTCGGGAACCTCGCGCGGCGCAACAGCTTCGATACGAAGCGATGAAGCTCGCGGGGGGGCGATGGTGCTCATGTCCAAGCGCGTGGCGACTTCGGCGGCGATCAGTCGCATCCCGAGAGCGGAGGGATGCACATGATCAGAGAACAACTCGGCGTCGGAGAGCCTCGCACTGCCGAACAGCTCGTGCGCGTCAACAACCGAAACGTCGAGCGAAATCGCCACGTCGGTCACGAGCGCAGCGTCAGCGGCCGTGCGTGGATAGGTGGAACGCGTGAGCGCGGGATGGGTCGGCGCCACGACCAATGGCGTGGCGTCCGATGCCCGGCAAGCCGCGATCATCGCCGTGAGCGCGAGGCGCGTGTCGGCGGCCTCCACACGCGGGCGGACGTCGGCGTCGCCGCGTTCCCAGGCTGCGCGCAACTCAGCAGCGTCCGGAGCGGGGAGCAAGACGCTGCGCAGGGCGGCAACGACCGCCGACTCCCGTACGCCACGTACGATTCCGGAGCTCGCCGCCGCGTTCATGCGCTGCTTGTCGCTCGCGCCGAGCGCGGGTGCTTGGTCGTTCCACGCAGCGGGGTACATCACGACGGCAGCAGGCCGCCAACGGGCCAAGGCCTCCGGGAGCAAGCGCGCCATCTGAAGCGTGGAATAGCCGGGAACCCCGAGGTTGATCACGGCGACACGGTCTGGAGGGATGCCTCGCTGCGCGAGTTCGCGCGCAACCTGCTCAGGCAGCGTGTCACCGACGTGGAGGCCCACGCCGAACACGCACGAATCGCCGATCATGAGCACACGCGTCACATGCTCGGGAAGCGGCTCGGCGGGTCGTCCGCGAAATGGCCAGGTGCCGAGCGCGTAGTAACCGGCGTGCGCGGGGGCGTGGCGCATCTCGGGTCGCAGCGCGTAAAGCCGTTCGCTGTGCGGAACGAGCCAGTCGGCAGCTTCGGCGTCGTCGCGAGTGGCGTGCAACTGCGCGCGCGCTCCGCCAAAGCCCGAAGCACGCAGCAGCCCCTCCGCGACCAACAAGAACAACAGCGCGATGGCCACGCCTTTGAGTGCGCGCGTCATCGCGTGGAATTCCTCGGGCACACGCTCAGCGTCACACGACGCCGAGCCGACCGGCGAGAGAGCGCCGAATGAGACTCGCTCTCACGCGGACGACGGTGCCAATCCGTGCGGTGCGCCGCACTCAATGCGGCCTGAACTCCTCGCCGATGCCGTCGACGAACAACTCCACGCGACCGCAGCGGCCGCACACGTAGACATCGAAGTGCTCGCGGTTCTGGAAGAGTTCCGCGAGCTCGCCGAGGAAACCGATGCGCGTGCCCTCGTGGAACTTCTTGGTTCCGGCGAAGTCGAGCGCCGTCTGGCAGCGCGGGCAACGCATCGGGCTGTCGGGTTCGGGGCTCAGCGGCATGGGAACTCCTCAGGTGAGAACGGTGGTGAGCACGGCAAGAAGCAGGCCGAGCAAGAGCAGCAGCAACACGCCGAGCATCACGACGCGGCGCTTCTCGAGCAGGCGCGTCCAGGCGAGTTGGTCCACGTGCCAACGGCCGTCTTCGGTTTCCACCAGCACGCCGCGTCGCACGAGGCCGCGGAAGATCGCGCCGTCGTCGTCGCAACCGAGGTCACTCAGCGGGCGCGCCGTCTCCTCATCGATGGCCGTGGCGTTGATGAAACTCGCGACGTAACGCTTCTGCCGCGCGGCGATGATCGCACCTGCGCTCATGAACTCTCCTCCTTCGATGCTGCGGGACCGAGGAGGCATTTTGCCACACGCGCGCGGGGAGCCCGACAGTGGAGTGGCGATCAGCGCGGCTGCACCAGCTCCACCAGCACGCCGCCGGTGCTCTTCGGATGCACGAAGGCAACGAGGCAGTTGTGCGCGCCCGCGCGGGGGGCTTCGTCGATGAGGCGCAGGCCGGCGGCTTTCATTTGTGCGAGCACGGCGGCCACGTCGTCGACTTCGAGGGCGAGGTGGTGCAGGCCGGGGCCGCGCTTCTCGAGGAAGGCGCCGACGGGCCCGCCGGTTTCGTCGGGTTCGAGCAGCTCGATGCAACCGGCCGACGCGTCGAGGCGCAACATGGCCACGCGCACGCCGTCGGACTCAACATGCTCGCTGTGTTCGAGCGGCAGGCCGAGGATGTCGCGCCAGAACGTGAGCGCCTGCGCGTGGGCTTCCACCGCGACGCCGAGATGCGAGAGCTTGGGTGCCATGACGCGTGCGCGCTCCGGAGAACTCAGAAGATGCTGACGGGTTCGTAGCGGCCGAACACGGTTTGCAGCGTGCTGCAGATCTCGCCGACGGTGGCGCCGGCTTCCACCGCCTCCACGAGTTGCGGCATGAGGTTCACGCTTTCGTCGGCGGCTTGCGTGGCGAGCGTGTCGAGCGCGGACGTGCAGGCGGCGGCGTCGCGGGCGGCGCGCCAGTCGGCGAGGGCGGCGGCGCGTTGCGTGGCGAGCGCGTCGTCGACACGCAGGATCGGCGGCGTGACTTCATCGTTCACCGTGTGGCAGTTCACGCCCACGATGCGGCGCGAACCGTCTTCCACCGCCTTCTGGTGATCGTAGGCCGCGCGGTGGATTTCACTGGCCTGGAAGCCTTGTTCGACGGCGGCCGCCGCCCCACCGCGCTTGTCGATCTCGGCGAGCAGCTCGAGCGCGGCGGCTTCCACCGAGTCGGTGAGCGCTTCCACGAAGGGCGCGCCGCCGAGCGGATCGATGGTGCTCGTGACGCCCGACTCCTCGGCGATCACTTGTTGCGTGCGCAGCGCGAGCAGCGCGGCGTCTTCGGTGGGCAAGCCGAGAGCTTCGTCGCGCGAGTTCGTGTGCAGCGACTGCGTGCCGCCGAGCACCGCCGCGAGCGCTTGCAAGGTGACGCGCACCACGTTCACGTCCGGCTGCTGCGACGTGAGCGTGGACCCCGCCGTCTGCGTGTGGAAGCGCAGACGCATGGCCGCGTCTTTCTTCGCGCCGAAACGTTCCTTCAACAGTCGCGCCCACATGCGACGCGCCGCGCGGAACTTGGCGACCTCCTCGAAGAAGTCGTTGTGCGCGTTGAAGAAGAAGGAGAGTTGCCCGGCGAAGGCGTCGACATCGAGCCCGCGCTCCACGGCGCAGCGCACGTACTCGAGCCCGTTCGCCAGCGTGAAGGCCAGCTCTTGCGGCGCGGTGCAGCCCGCCTCGCGCATGTGGTAGCCGCTGATCGAGATCGGATTGAAGCGCGGGATCTGCGCGTTGCAGTGTTCGATCACGTCGGTGACCAAGCGCAGCGACGGCGACGGCGGAAAACGGAACGTGCCGCGCGCGATGTACTCCTTGAGCAAGTCGTTCTGCAGCGTGCCGCGCAGGCCCGACGGATCGATGCCCTTGCGCTTGGCGGCGGCGATCAAGAAGGCGAGCAACACCGGCGCGGTGCTGTTGATCGTCATCGAGACGGAGACCTTGTCGAGCGGGATGCCGTCGAAGAGTGTTTCGAGGTCGCCCAACGTGGCGATCGACACGCCCACCTTGCCGACCTCGCCCGCGGCCAGCGGCGCATCCGGGTCGTGCCCCATTTGAGTCGGCAGGTCGAAGGCGACCGAGAGCCCCGTCTGCCCCTTCTCCAGCAGGAAGCGGAAGCGCGCGTTGGTCTCCTCGGCCGTGGAGAAGCCGCTGTACTGGCGCATGGTCCAGACGCGGCCGCGATACATCGAGGGGTACGGGCCGCGCGTGAACGGAAAGCCGCCGGGGCGGCCGAGGTCGGAGTCGGGAGCGCTGCCAGCTTCGTAGATCGGCGCGAGCTTCAAACCCGAGAGCGTGGCCGCATCGAGCGGGCGGCCTGCGGGGAGGCTCTTCGCGAAATGTTCGCGATTCCAGGTGTTGAGGTCAGTCATGGGGCGGCCTGTGTGATGACGGGAGGCCCAGTGAAGAGGATTCGTGGGCGGGACGGCAAGGGCAACATCGTCACGGGGGTCGTCGAGAGGAGCTTTGCCGGAGGGTCGCATCGAGGCTCAGACAATGCGGCCCGATGGGCCGCAAGAACTCACGTCGATGCGACCCTCCGGCAAAGCTCCTCTCGCGCGGTGCGCATTGAGAAGCCAACTGCGTGTGACGCGCGGCGGGATTCGCGAACACGGGCGGCCTCGTCACGTGACGCCGGGCGAAGGACCAGCAACGGCTTGGGGCGACGCAGCGCCGCGGGCGTTGTGAACGATCGTCCGCTCGCTCGCGCCGTGGGGGATTGAACAGCAGCAGCCCGGCCGACACGACGAGACGAACGTTGGGAAGAACGATCACCCGCCGCGTTGCAATGGCAGTGAGCTTTCTAATCAAAGCGAAGCCGCCGGCCCTGGGTGCGTGCCGTCGCCGAGCGTCGCCCAACTCGCGCAGTTGCCGTCCCCTCGCGGCCGTGCGGGATCCACGGGGCCGTGAACGCGGCCCCCCCGGTCACAGGAAAGTGTGAGGGCTTGGCCCGAGGCGAGTTTGCGGCGCGCAGCGACGCACTGTCTGAGCAGCGGGCCAAGCCCTCACACTTTCCCCCGCGACCGGCGCCCCGCAGTTCACTGCGCCTCAAGAACCTCCCGCAAATCTTCCAAGTCAGCCGGTAACGGCGCCTCGAAAGTGACGACCTCTTCGGTACCTGGATGCGTGAACGTGATCTTGTGCGCGTGCAAAGCCTGCCGCTGCAACACCGGCAGCCGCTTCTCGGCGTCGAGCAAATCGCGTTTCCAGCGCCCAAAGGCCTCCCGAGCTTGGCGACCGTACTGCGGGTCGGCGATCACGGGGAAGCCGAGGTGTTCGAGGTGCACGCGGATCTGGTGCGTGCGTCCGGTGGCAGGGAACACGGCGAGGCGCGTGGCGATGCCGTAGCGTGCGCGTACTTCGTAGAAGGTGCTCGCGGGTTGGCCGTCGTCGGGGCACACGGCGCGCAGCGGGGGGCGCTTCAGGTTCGGGCCCAGCGGCAGGTCGATCCAGTCGGAGTCGAAGGGCAGCTCGCCCCACACGAAGGCGGCGTACTCCTTCTTGATGGTCTTGGCCTTGAACTGGAGCACCAGGGAGCGCGCGGCGTCGTTGGTGCGCGCCACGAGCAGCACGCCGCTCGTCTCCCGGTCGAGGCGATGCACGATGCCGGGGCGTTCGGCGCGGCCCACCGTGGCGAGTTCGGGGTAGCGCTCGAGCAGTCCGTTCACGAGCGTGCCGCTGCGGGTGCCGCCGCCCGGATGGATGATCAGGCCCACGGGCTTGTTCACCACGATCAGGTGTTCGTCTTCGTGGACGATCTCCAGATCCATCGCCTCGGGGCGCGGCAGGCCGGCGGCAGACTCGCCCAGCTGGCCGGCAAGCGTCTCACCGCCTTCGAGCCGGAAGCTCGGCTTCACGACCCGCTCGTTGAGCGTGATGCGACCGTCCTGGATGAGGGCTGTGAGGTAGGAGCGCGAGTAGGCGGGCGCCAAGCAGCGTCCCAGCACCCGATCGAGGCGCCGGCCGGCCTCTTCTGAGGGCACGGTCCAGCTGAGGGCGCCGTCGGCATCGACCTGCGGCGGAGAGTCGGGTGTAGGCTCGGACATGGTCTCGAAAATGGGAGAAAGCATGCGCCATGGGGCGCCTGCCGGACGCGAACGGGGCGTCAGATGCGGTCAACTTGACAGTCTTGGGGCCTTCGTTACAGTCGCCCGGCCGCTAGACTACAACCGGTATCCCCGACGCCGGAACACTTGGCCGACGGCGTGCGCCCCACAGGTCTCTTCCGAATCACACGGTGCCGGCCGGATAGGATCCCACACGGGGGTCTGCGGCCCGCACGAAACCTGAAGGCCGACGTCGACACTGGTCGCTTCGATTTCCCTCACGATGAGCCCGGTGACACCACCCGACGAGCCTCTCTTCCAGGAGCGACAGCCAAGGTGAGCCCGATCCTGCTGGCCCTTGTCGCTGCGAACATGCTGCCCTTTGCGCAGCAGTCCGCGGCTCTCAGCCCTACCACCCAGGCGCGCGCGATCTCCAGCGACGTGCGCCTCGTGGTGCGTAAGAGTTCCGCCGACGCCGACGCCGCCCCGCCCGGCATGGTGCACATCCCCGGCGGCCGCGTGGTGATGGGCACCGAAGAGTCGCTCGTCAAAGACCTGGGCAGCAACAACCCCCAGATCATGACGCTCATCGCGGCCGAACTGCCGCGCCACGAGGAAGAGGTCGAGAGCTTCTACATCGACCGCACCGAGGTCACGAACCGCCAGTGGAAGGCCTTCCTCGACTCCACCGACCGCGAACCGGGCGAAGAGCTCGCCAAGTACTACTGGGTGAACGGTGAGATCCCCGACGGCCAGGAAGACTTCCCGGTCTCGCTGGTGAGCTTCCCCGACGTGCAGCAGTTCCTGCAGTGGTCCGGCAAGCGCCTGCCCAACGAGGCCGAGTGGACGCGCGCCGCCCGCGGCGACGACGACGACCGCATCTACCCGTGGGGCCCGCGCTGGGATCGCAAGAAGCTGCGCTCCGCCGACGGCGCCGAGAACAAGCCCGCGAAAGTGGGCAGCTACCCCGAGGGCGCGAGCCCCTTCGGCGTGCTCGACATGGTCGGCAACGTCATGGAGTGGGTCGACTCGCCCTTCGATCCCTTCGAGGGCTTCAAGCCGTACAACCACCGCATCGGCCGCAAAGACATCCCGCTCTCGCCGAACTTCAGCCGCACGAACCGCATCCTGAAGGGCGGTTCCTTCCTCGACACGCGCGAAGGTGCGCGCATCGATGGTCGACGTGGGGTGGATCCGCGTGACGCCTACGAAGTGCTCGGCTTCCGCTGCGCGCGCTCGATGGGCAACGGCGTCGAAGCCGTGATGCACGCCTACGACCGCTTGCTGCCGCCGCGCATCCGTCGCAACCAGCTCGACATGAGCGATGTGTTCGCGAAGGAGATCACGCACTACGACCCCGCCACCGACACGATCCGAGGTTACCAGTACCTCGCCTTCGCACCTCCTGCGGCGCAGCGCCTGCCGAACTTGGCGCGCATCCGCAAGGACGCCAGGGAGAACCAGCTGGTGCTCGGGATGCTCACCACAAGCGAACCGTTGATCGTGGAACCCACCGGCCTGCCGCCGGGCGAGTACTTGGTCACCTGGAAGACCGAGGGCGAGTCGAAGGAATACCGCGACAAGAAGCGTGCCCGTAAGAAGGACCGCAGTCGCAAGGACGACGACAAAGAGACCCCGCCCGCGGGTTCCGCTGCCGACTCGAGCGCGGCGGCTGGTGCGTCGTCACCGTGGCCCGGCGTGAACGTGAATGACATCCGCGACGACGTCGACTACCCGCAAGAGCGCAACGTCTACATCTTCTACAACGTGAACGATGCGGCCGTGGGCTGGCTGATCAGCGAGCCCGTCACCGACGAGAAGCGCGAACCGATCAAGGCCACCGAAGCCAACAACGGCACCGAGTGGACCATCGAGTTCAGCCTCAACACCGGCAACCGCGAAGACCCGCGCTTCGTGATCCCGCTCAAGCTGCACGGCGAGGGACTCGGCGGCTGAGCCTGCATCGCGCGCCCGCGCTTCACGGAGCGCGCGATGCCAACTGATCACGCAGCCTGAGCCGTGGCAGCCTGAGCCGTGCTCGGCTCACGCTGCGCTTGCATGCTCCGCCAACGCGCGGCGTGTTCGGTTCAGAGCGCGGCGAGCAACGCTTGCAGGCGCGCTCGCTCCGCTTCCAACTCAGTGAGACGCGCGCGCTCGCGCTCCACCACTTCGGCCGGCGCTTTGGCGACGAAGCCCTCGTTGCCGAGCTTGCCCTGGATGCTCGCGAGCTGCTTCTCGAGCTTGGCCAGGTTGCGCGACAGGTCGGCCTTCTGAGCCTCGCGATCCACGAGGCCTTCGAGGTCGAGCAGCACTTCGAAGGCCGCCGGTGAGCCGCCCGCGAAGTCGACGGCGGCGCCGGCGGGGCGCTCCGGGTCTTTGCCCATCACGAGGCTCTCGAAGTTGCCCAGTCGGCGCATGAACTCTTCGGCGGGCGGCAGCGCGCGAGCCGGCGCGGCGTCGGTGAGCGCCACCGTGACCTTGGCGGGCTTGCTCTCGCTCACGTTGTTCTGCTGACGCAGCTTGCGCACCGAGCCCACGATCTCCTGGGCGTCGTCGAGGGCGGCTTCGATGTCGGGATCGCGGGCGAGGCCCTCGCCGCGCGGGAAGGGCGCCGTCGCCAAGAGCTCGGGGCGTTCGTACTCGCTGGCCGCGCGCAACTTCTCCCAGATCGCCTCGGTGACGAAGGGCGCGAGCGGGTGCAGCAGGCCGAGCATGTCGCCGAGCACGCGGCCGAGCACGGCGGCGGCCACGCGATCGCCCGACTCGAGGCGCGTCTTCACGGCCTCGACGTACCAGTCGCACACGTCGTTCCACACGAAGCGGTAGAGCGTGGTGGCGGCGTCGTTGAACTCGTAGCGCTCGTAGTGGCCGTGCACGCTCTCGCAGGTGGCGGCCAGGCGCGACAGGATCCAGCGGTCTTCGAGCGCGTCGACCTTCGACAACTCGAGCGCGGGCAACTTGCCGGCCTTGCCGAGCACGAAGCGCGCCGCGTTCCAGAGCTTGTTCACGAAGTTGCGCCCCATCTCGAACTTCTCGGGCGCGAGCTTCGTGTCCTGACCTTCCTTGGTGAGCATGACCAGCGAGAAGCGCACGGCGTCGGCGCCGTACTGCGCGATCATGTCGAGCGGGTCGATGCCGTTGCCCTTGCTCTTCGACATGCGCTGGCCGGTCGCGTCGAGCACGGTGGCGTGGATGTAGCAGGTGGTGAAGGGATTCTTGGCGTCGCCGTCGAGCTCATCCATGAAGGCGTAACCGGCCATCACCATGCGCGCGACCCAGAGGTAGATGATGTCGCTGGCCGTGCTCAGGAACTGCGTGGGGTAGTAGCGCTGCAGGTCGGGCGTGTTCTCGGGCCAGCCGAGCGTGGCCATCGGGAAGAGCCAGCTACTCGCCCACGTGTCGAGCACGTCGTCGTCGCGACGCACGAGCGGCTTGCCGGTGGTCGGGTGCGGCGCGCCGAGCTCCAGGTCGGTGACGGAGGCCGCGGGCTCGTTGTCCTCGTCGTACCAGACGGGGATGCGGTGCCCCCACCAGAGCTGACGACTGATGCACCAGTCGTGCACCTTCTCGAGCCAGTCGCGATACACCTTCGTCCAGCGCGCGGGCTTGAAGGTGAGCGCGCCGGACTCCACGGCCTTGAGCGCGGGTTGCGCGAGCGGCTTCATCTTGACGAACCACTGCTCGCTCACGAGCGGCTCGATCGGGCTCTTGCTGCGATCCGACACCGGCACCTTGTGGTCGATGTCCTCGCTCTTCTCGAGCAGGCCCTGTTCCTTCATCGCGGCGAGCACTTGCTTGCGCGCCTTCTCGCGCGGGAGGCCTGCGAAGGGTCCGCCGTTCTCGTTGAGCGAGCCGTCCTTCTCGAGCAGGTTGATGATCGGCAGGCGATGACGCGCGCCGCGCTCGTAGTCGGCCGGGTCGTGTCCGGGCGTGACCTTCACGGCGCCAGTGCCGAAGCTGCTGTCGACGGAATCGTCGGCCACGATAGGGATTTCGCGATCCACGAGCGGCAGCCGCAGCTTCTTCCCGACGAGGTCGGCGTAGCGCTTGTCGTCGGGATGCACGGCCACGCCGGTGTCGGCGAGCATGGTTTCGGGACGCGTCGTCGCGACCACCAAGTGCCGCGACGCATCGTCCGCCAGCGGGTAGCGCAGGTAGTGCAACTGGCTGCGCTTGGCGACGTACTCGATCTCGTCGTCGGAGACGGCCGTCTGCAACACGCAGTCCCAGTTCACGAGACGCGCGCCGCGGTAGATCAGCTTCTGTTCCCACAGCTTCACGAAGGCCACGCGCACCGCGTGCGACAAACCAGGGTCGAGCGTGAAGGCCGTGCGCGACCAATCGCAGCTCGCGCCGAGGTGCTTGAACTGCTCGAGGATCTTGTTGCCGTGCTCTTCCTTCCAAGCCCAGATGCGCTCGAGGAAAGCGTCGCGGCCGAGGTCTTCGCGCGTCTTGCCCTCTTCGGCGTAGAGCTTCTTCTCGACGACGGCCTGCGTGGCGATGCCGGCGTGATCCGTGCCCGGAACCCACAGCGTGTCGAAGCCGCTCATGCGCCGGTGCCGCGCGACGATGTCTTGCAGCGTGCCGTTCAGCGCGTGCCCCATGTGCAACACGCCGGTGACGTTCGGCGGCGGGATGATGATCGTGAACGTTTCGCGCGGGTCGTCGGGGCCGCCGGCTTCGAAGGCCTTGGCCGCGTCCCAGCGCGCGCGCATGGTGTCCTCGACCGCAACCGGGTCGTAGCGCGTGGCCATGCCGGAGGCGTCGGGCGTCTCGGGCTGATCGGACGGGGGCGGTGTCTGGGTGCTCATCGCGACGGACTCGTCAGGCAGATTCGTCGCCCGCAGCCGAGTGGCCGGAGCGATGCAGGAAGGCGAGCAAGGCCGAGCCTTGCTCCACGCGGAGATCGCCACGAGCGGCCTCCGCTTCCGTGAAGCGACCTGCTCTCACGGGTGCGAAGCCGGAACCCACGGCCAAGAAGGGCAGCATATCCGAGCCGGGCCCTGAGTCACTGCTGGGTGCGGCGTGATCGCTGGTGATCAGCAGACGCAGGTCCTCGCGCGCGCTCAACTCGCGCTCCAGCGGGCGCAGCAAGTGCGTGTCGAGTTGCTCGATGAGCGAGCGCTTGAGGCGCGGATCGCGCTCGTGCGAGGCCTCGCTGAGCACGCCGATGTGCAGCAGCACCACGTCGTGCGTGTCGAGCGCGGCGCGGGCGGCGGCGAGCTTGTCGTCCCAGGCGGTCACGAGTTCATCGTGCGAGACGCGCAACTCGGGCACGTGCGCGCCGAGCGCCAAGCCGAGCCCGCGCACCAGCGGCGACTGCGCGATCACGGCCAACTCGCGACCATCGCGGAGGGCGAAGGGCATCAGTTCGGTGCGTCGGCCGGGGCCCCAGGCCCAGAGGCTGTCGGCGGGTGTCTCGCCCAGATCGGCGCGCACGCGGTTCACGTCGTGGGAGGCGAGCAACTCTTCGGCGAGCTCGAGCAACTCGCAGAGCTCGGCGGCGTCGCGCCCGGTGGGACGATGCGTGTCGAGCGCGCCCACCCGCGCGAGCGCCGGGGCTTTCGTCTCGATCTGCAGGTCGGCGCCGCCTCGCAGCACGAGCAGCGCGCGATAACCGCGCCCGGGATGGAACTCGTAACCGTCGCCGCCGAAGGCCGCTTCCATGCTCTCGACCAGCGCGCGCGCCTCCCGCGGACGCAAGCCGCCGCCGCGCGGATGCGAGAGTTGGCCGTCGAAGCTGGAGCAGAGCGAGAGTCGGAAGGCGAGGTCGTCAGGCCCGAGCTCGACGCCCAAACCGAGCGCTTCGAGCGCGCCGCGGCCGGGATGTTCGCGGCGCGGGTCCACGCCGAGCAGCGCGAGCAGCGCGGTGTCACTCCCGGGCGGCAAGCCGGGCGGCACCAAGCGCACGCAACCGGCGCGACCTCGCGAGGCCCAGCGATCGAGCGTGGGCGTGCGCGCGGCTTCCAACGGCGTGCGCCCGTCGAGGACGGAGCTGGGCACGTCGGGCAGGCCGGCAGGCAGCAGGATCAGCGACTTCATCGGCGGGGCCGCGAGAAACGCCGTCGGCGCGACGCAGCGCGCGTCGCCATCGATCGGCGGCGCCCATTGTCCACGCACTCGGGGACGAGAAAAGGCCCGCCAACGCGCTCTGCGCCGACGGACCTCGGGCGACCGTTCTCCGCGAGGCGACTCGCGGCGGACCGCGACTCACCTGCGGGCTTCAGCCGTTGAGGATCACGTTGCCCTGCACGCCCTTGTGCACGAAGCCGCCGGAACCGGTCGGGCCCAGGAACACATCGCCAGCGATGTTCACCACGCTGATGCTGCCCGAACCGTCGGCGTCGATGCGCACGTCGCCGTCGACACCCTCGAGGGTCATCGAGCCGCTGCCGTCGGCGAGCACGTGCACGCCGCCGCGCACCTGCGTGATCGTGACGCTGCCCGAGCCATCCGTGAGCGTCACGCTGCCGTCGATGTCTTTGAGCACGATCGAGCCCGAGCCGTCCACCAGGGTCACGTCGCCCGCAACGCGCTGGAGCGTGATCGAGCCTGAACCATCGGCGATCACGAGTGGGCCGACGTCTTCAGCGCGGATCGAACCGCTGCCGTCGGCGATGCGGAGCGCGAGCTGCGACGGCACTTGCAAGCGCATCTCGTAGGCCACGCGATCGTTGTGCAGGTCGGGGGCGAGCACGGCCTCCAAGCGCAGCGTGCTGCCTTCTCGCGTGGCGACCATGCGCAAGTTTTCGAGCGCCGCTTGCGACGAGGCCTTCGCCACGCCGTCGAGCTGAACCTCGGCCGCGGCCGCGCTCCCGAAGACCTCCACGGCGCCGGCTTCCGACACGATGTGCAGCTCTGTGATGCCCTCCAGCGACCAGTTCTGGCTGCGCTCCTCCGTGAAGTTGAGCGGCAAGGCGCCGAAAGAGAACTGACAGGCCGAGGTGCTGACCACCCCGAGAAGGAGGAGCAGGCGAAGCAGCAGATTCATGGCGATGTCCGTGGGGAGGGAGAGGAACGTGCAGTGGGCAAGCTGTGGCGGCCGGCCCGGGGTCCGCGCGGCGGTCCATGGGGATCGGCGCGCTTCACTTTCACGACTCGCCGACCTTCTCGCTCGCGCGGCGGCGCGGCAGGGTGTGCGCGTCGCGAGGCGCACACGCAATGGGCTCGTGCGATGAGGACGCGCCGTGAGAGGGACACGCGCGCGCTCATCGCGACTGGGGCGTCCACCCCAGGGCGGTGATCAGGCGCGTGCTGTCGAGTGAGAGATCGGCGGGTCGTTCCCCGGCGAGACCGGCTTCGGCGCGCGTGCTCGGTCGGATCAGCGAACTCGAGAAGCCCCAGTCGCGCGCCTCGAGCTGCGCGAGCTCGAAGCGGCTCAGCGCCTCGGGGCCGCCCGCGTGGAACAGGCCGGTGAGTTCCGCGCGCTCGACGACCACCACGAGCGCGCGCGCCAGGTCGCGGGCTGCGATCGGGCTGCGGATCTCGTCGGTGAACAGGCCGGGACGCTCACCGTTGCTGGCGGCGCCTTCGAGCGCGGCGCGCAGTCCGCTGCTGCAGGAGCGACGTCCGGGCGACGCGTGGCCGGTGATCAAGCCGGGACGCACCACGGCGGCGTCGGGACACAGGTCGAGCACGGCGCGTTCGCCGGCACGCTTGGTCTCGCCGTACACGTGCAGCGGGCGCGGCTCGTCGGATTCGCTCCACGCACCGCGCGTGCCGTCGAAGACTTGGTCGGTGGACACGTGCACGAGGCGCGTTCCGTGCGCGCACGCGCGCGCGAGTTCGGCGACCGCGCTGGCGTTGAGTGCGCGCGCGTGTTCGGGGTCGGCCTTGCACGGCGCGATGTCGGGCACGGCCGCGAGGTGGAGCACGGCGTCGGGCGCGCGGGCGCGGAGCAAGGCCGTGAAGGCGCCGGGTTCGGCGAGGTCCGTCGACACGTCGTGCGGATCCGAGGGACGCCGCGAGACGCGCGTCAACGCGTGCCCGGCAGCGCTCAACGCGGCGTCGGCCCAGTGCCCGAGGAAGCCGCTGGCTCCGGTGATCAGGACGTGCACGGACAGGTCTCCAAGCGGCAGCGGCGAACCCGCGCATGCTACGTTACGCGCCCCTCGCTGGAGCAACGCCCGTGCGCGTCGGCCCTCACACGATCACTCCCGACAAGAGCCCCTTGCTCGTGCTCGCAGGACCGTGCGTGCTCGAAGACGACACCTCGCCCTTCGCCATCGCGCGCGAGTTGCGCGAGATCACCGGCGAACTCGGCCTGCCCTTCGTGTTCAAGGCGAGCTTCGACAAAGCCAACCGCACCTCGCTCGACAGCTTCCGCGGACCAGGCCCCGAAGAAGGCCTGCAACTGCTCGCCGCGATCCGCGAAGAAGTCGGTGTCCCCGTGATCACCGACGTGCACGAGCCGGCGCACTGCGAACTCGCCGTCGGCAAGGTCGACATGCTGCAGATCCCAGCCTTCCTGTGTCGGCAAACCGACCTGCTGCTCGCCGCGGGCAAGAGCGGCCTCGCGATCAACGTGAAGAAGGGTCAGTTCCTCGCGCCGTGGGACATGGGCCCCGCACTCGACAAGGTGCGCAGCACCGGCAATGAGAACGTGTCACTCACCGAGCGCGGCGTGAGCTTCGGCTACAACACGCTCGTGTCCGACATGCGCTCGATCCCGCAGATGAAGCGCTACGGCGTGCCGATCATCTTCGACGCGACACACTCCGTGCAGCAACCCAGCGCGCAAGGCGCGACGAGTGGCGGCGACCGCACGATGGCGCCCGTGCTCGCGCGCGCCGCCGTGGCCGCAGGTGCCGACGGCCTGTTCGCCGAAACGCATCCCGACCCCGACAGCGCGAAGAGCGACGGCCCGAACATGATCCCGCTGCGCGACATGGCCAAGCTGCTGCGCACGTTGCGCGACATCCAGAACTTGGTGCGCGACTAAGCGTTCGAGACGAAAGTTCGCAGCGCGCCTGCGCCTGCGAAACACGCGCGCGAGAGCGGTTTCCCCGCCTTTCGAGCGCTGCGGGCTGCACGCCCTCGCTGCCCTCGGTCGCCGCAGCTCTCGTTAAGAGAACTGGGCGCCGACGTGTGCGACAGCGCGCTTCACTGCGTCGCGCGGCGCCCTTCGTTCCCGAACCAAGGAGACCATCATGTCGTCACACCTCATCCTGAACTCCGCACTGGTCGTTGGCTTGAGCGTGGCCGGAGTGGCCGCGCAGGATGGCGCGCCCATCGACCCCGTCACCGCCGAAGACACCGCGCTGAAGCAAGCCGCACGCAGCGCACAAGGCAAGTTGATCCGCGGCAACGAGCTGCTCGGCGCCCCCATCTTCGATGCTGCGGACGAAGTCTGCGCCGAAGTGAGCGACGCCTTGATCGGCAGTGAAGGCCACGTGCGAGCGCTGCTCCTCAGCGTGTACGGCGTGGAAGACAGCCTCGTGATCACACCGGTGGACATCGTGACGCCGGCCGTCGAACCCGTGAGCGATCCGGCAGTCACCGACGAGATCGAAACACTCACGATGGAACTCAGCTCGGTGCGCGACCTCGAAGAACTCGTGCTCACGATCGACGCCGAACTGCTGCGCGCCGCACCGCGCCTCAACACCGAGTCGCGCGACGCCCCGATCACCGCCGATCGCGTGGCCGCCGCCTACGAACACTTCGGCTTGGAAGTGCCCGACGCCTTGGCCGTCACGCTGCAACCGTCCTCTGACCTGAGCCCCGACGAAGACACCGAGCTGCGCATGGAAGACACCGCTGCCGAGCTCGAACCGGCCACCCCGTTCTGCCGCGCCTCCAAGCTGTTCGGCGCGCGCGTCTCGAACGCCGAGGGCGAAGACCTGGGCGAACTCGGCAACCTCGCCATCTCTCTGGGCGACGACCGCGTGGCCTACGCCGTGCTCGACTTCGGCGGCCTGCTCGGCCTGGGTGACAAGCAGTTCGCCGTGCCCTTCGCCGCGCTGCAAGCCCACGCAACCGACGCCGAGCTGATGTTGCTCGAGGTGAGCGTGGCGCAACTCGAGGAAAGCGACGGCTTCGAACAATGGCCGGCCGCGCCGGACACGGAGCTGTTCCCGGCTTCGCCGCGCGCGCTGCAACCCAAGGATGTCGCGTTCGGCGAGCGCAACGCGCGTCGCTGATCGCCGCAGGAAGCGCTGCGTCACTTCGGGTGCGCAACGCTGGGAGTCCGAGGCCGTGTGACGCCAGGCGTGCGCGTCACACGGCCTCTTTGCGTGCTGCCGCGAGCGCGTCGTCGCGAGCGTGCCCTCGCGCGACTTGCAGAGTGCAGAAGCTGCGCACCGCAGCGAGTGCATTGTTCAGAGTTCAAGGCGCGCGGCACGCGTCACGCCGTCGCCGAGCAACAAGCAGCGCGCGATCCCGCCGCACGGCTTTGGCACGGCGTGTGCTCCTAGTCCGCTGCAGCACACGCCGCGCGTGCACTCGGCATGCACGGCGATCCGATTCACACACTCACCTCAAGGAGGACCCCATGACAACGCGCCTGCTGTTGCCCACCAGTTTGATTCTCGGACTCTGCGCCGCGACCCCGTTCGCGCAGACCGCAGAGCCGACGAGCGTGCCCTCGGCATACAGCGAAACCGTGAGCAGCGCCCAACTCTTCAAGGGTTCCACGCTGATGGACCTCGAGATCCGTGCGCTCGAACGCGACGAAGCCTGCGCCACCATCGAAGACGCGCTGCTCGCCGACGACGGCCAACTGCGCGCGCTGCTCGTGAGCACCCACGGCGACACCGACGGCCTCGTGCTGCTGCCACTCGAAACGGTCTCCTTCCACGGCGTGGAGTCCGTGGACAGCGATGAGCCGCGAGCGCTGGTGCAACCCGTGAAGTCGGCGGTGCTCGAGATCGACGCGAAGTTGTTGAGCGAAGCGCCGCGCCTCGTCGGTGAGGACCGCGACGCCGCGATCAGCCACGCCCGCTGGCTCGAGTCGCGCAGCTACTTCGGCCTCCACGACGCCGAGCGCACTGCGAAGAAGGAGAAGAACGAGCGCGCCGAGCTGCACAGCACCACGCTCCACCGCGCCTCCACGATCGTCGGTCACGAAGTGGTCGACGCCTCGAACGAAGGCCTCGGTGAGATCAGCGACTTCGCCTTCGCCGGCGAGAACGACAAGGTGCGCTACGTGGTGCTCGAATGCGGCGGCCTGATGGGCCTCGGCGAGAAACAGTTCGCGGTGCCCTTCACGGCGCTCGAACAAGTGCGCGTGGATGACGAGCGCACCTTGCGCGTCCCCGTCTCCGCAGATCGCTTGGAAGACCTCGAAGGTTTCGAACGCTGGCCGAGCAAGGCCAACCGCTCGCTCTTCGCGAAGAACGACTCCAACGAGTCGCGCTCCAAGCGCTCCTGATCCTCGACACCCTGCACGGCGTCAGCAGCACCCCTTGCAGTCGCCGGCCGGCACGCCTCCACGGTGTGTCGGCCGGCCCTCGTTGAGAGGCGAGGTCGACGTGCTGCTGCGGCGACGAAGCGCACGCCGGCCCGACGCGCGCCCACCCGACTCGCCCTACCCGCCGCGCGGCGACTCGACGCGCGCCGCCTTCGCGACGCACAAGCTCACGCAGCGTTCGACCATCGCGAGTGCGTGGCGGCGCGCGGCGCCCGGGTCGCCGTGATCATCGGTGAGCGCGGCGACCAAGTTCGTCGCCAACTCGCTGTCGAGCTCCCGACCGTTGAGCCACTCGGTGGCTGCGCTCGCGTAGGCCATGGCCGCTGGACAGCCGGTGGCGCGGAAGCCGGCCGCTTCGATCCGCGCGCCGTCGAGCTGCAGATAGAGGATCACGTGGTCGCGGCAGATCGGGTTGTGCGCCTCACCGCGCCGGTCGACCCGCGCGGGTTCGCCAGGATGAACGGGGGCAAGCAGGTGTGCTCGCAAGCTGTCTGGTACGCGCGCCATGTTCGGTTCAGCCTAGCAGGCCGATCCTCCACGCCGCGCTGAGCACCCCGCGAGTTTGAAACTGCTGATACGCTTGCGGGTTCACACCGTCGATGAAGAGGACACGACCATGGGGACCCTGGAACACGAAAGGTCGCGCATGCTCTGCGCCTTACTGGCCATGATGCTTGGGGCCTCAGGGCTTCACTCGCAGGCCGCCGCGAGCGCAACCGACAGCGGATTCACCGACCTCGGCTTCGCGCTTGCCGGAACCCACGGCGAGCCACAGCTCGTCGGCTCGGGCACTTTGATCCCCGACAGCAAGGCCTCGCTTGAACTGAGCCAAGCGCTCGCCTCTGCGCCAGCTGTGTTGTTCCTCGCCGTGGACCCCGTCGCCCCGATGCCTTTCATGCAGGGCACCTTGGCGCCCTTCCCGGTCCTTGCTCAGCGCGCCGCGGTCACGAGCACTGCCGGCGAGGTCACGCTCACTCTGCGCGTTCCCACAGGCGCGCTCCCAGACTTCGCGTTCTACGCGCAGTGGGCCATCGCTGACGCAGGCGCCCCCTCGGGCGTGGCATTCTCGAACACCCTGCAAGCGGTGCTCGCCGACGCGCCGCTGCCGCCTGCGCTGTTGTACCCAGGCTTTGAGTTTCAGGCTGGCCCCTTCCCCATCGCCGTCGACGCCGGCGATGTGAATGCAGACGGGCACCAAGATCTCGTCGTCGCCACCCAGGAAACGAACGAGCTGACGGTTCTCGTCGGTGCGGGCGACGGTACGTTCAGCATCGCCGAGCAGTTCACCATCGCCGGCGATCCCGAAGACCTGACCCTCGCCGACTTCAACAGCGACGGGCACCTCGACCTCGCGGTCGCCGCCAGCCTCACGGACTTCGTGCATCTGTTCCACGGCGCGGGCGACGGGAGCTTCACACCGACACAGGTGCTCATGCCGGGCAACACCCCGAAGGTGGTGACCAGCGCCGACCTGAACAGCGATGACCTGCCCGACCTCATCGTCGCGCACCAGATTCCCGCTGGCGTGTCGGTGTACCTCGGGATCGGCGGCGGCAACTTCAGCTTCCCGCAGCCGTACCTCACGGGCACCAACCCCGGGGCGGTCGCGGTCGGTGACCTCAACCTCGATGGAGCGCTCGATCTCGCTGTCAGTCACATCGCGAGCAGCAACAAGATCGCCGTCCTGATGGGCGCGGGAGACGGCGGCTTCCACCCCGCTCAAATCACAACGGTCCCCTCCGGTTCTCGCTCGGTGAAGATCGGCGATCTGAACCAGGACGGGCTGCCCGACCTCGCCACCGTGCATGGTTCTTTCGGCGCCGGCCAGATGGGGATCTTCTTCGGAGCTGGCGACGGGAGCTTTGCCCCGGCGCAGTCGTACCCGACCGGAAGCTTCACGAGAGAACTCGCGATCGTCGACATGAACCAAGACGGCTTGCTCGACCTCGTCGCCACGAACGCAGGCTCCCATTCCGTGACGTTCCTGCCGAACCTAGGTGCAGGCGAGTTCGGCGCCACGCTCGAGTCCGCGGCCCATGCCGGGATGTTCTCGCTGGCAGTCGCGGACTTCAACGAAGACGGCCTTCCCGACCTGAGCGTTACGGGCGGGATCTCGAACACGAACGGGGGCGTGCTCGCGCTGCTCGGCAGAGGCGACGGCATCGTCGGCTCGGGCCCGGCCTTCCCCGTGGGGAAGCTGCCGCGCTCGCCAGCCGCAACCGACCTCGACAACGACGGCTACGTCGACCTGCTCGTTCGTCACGACACCCCGTTCAACCAGCCGCTCGTGTCGATGCTGCGCGGCCAACCCGACGGGCAGTTCGCGGCTGCACAGATCGTGGCCGAAGCACACGTGCCCGACACGTTCGAGCTCGCCGACCTGAACGGCGACGGCCTGCCCGACCTCGTGGGAGCGCGCGACGACTCCAACAGCGTGCTCGTGCTGCTGGGCGCTGGCGGCTTCGACTTCGACGACGCACTCGAGTTCTCCAGCGGCTTCGGGCCCAACTCGATCGCGGTCGCCGACCTCGACAACGACGGCGCGCTCGACCTGGTCACGACCAACGCCGACTCGGACGACGTCTCGGTGTTGCGCGGCAGCGGCGACGGCACGTTCCTCAACGCGCAGCATTTCGCGGTGGGCAACCAGCCAAGGGCCGCGGCGATCGGAGACCTCAACAACGACGGCCTGCTCGACCTCGCCGTCACCAACTCGAACGGCCTCGCGATCCTGCTGGGCGTCGGCGACGGCAGCTTCCGCCCCGCCATGCACCACTCAGCAGGCCCCGGCGCCACCGACATCGAAATCGGGGATCTCGACCAGGACGGCATCCTCGACCTCGCGGTCGTTCACTTCCCCACAGACAGTGCGGCGGTTCTGTATGGCGTCGGCGACGGCAGCTTCAAGCTCCCGCGCAGCTTCGAAGTCGGCGACGAGCCGAGAGGCGTGGCCCTCGCCGACCTCAATCAAGACGGCGCGCTCGATCTCGTGACGGTGAACCTCGTCTCCGACAACATCTCGCTGCTGCTGGGCTCGCCGAGTGGACCCAGCGGCGCCGCGCTGAACTTCGCTGCTGGCGGAAACGCGCCCAGCGGCCTCCTGATCACCGACCTGAATCAGGACAGCACACCCGACCTGATGGTCACCAACCAGTTCACGGAGAACGTCACGGTCCTGCTCAACCAGCAAGGGCTCTGAAGCAGACCGCGGTCGCCACCCAGCCCCCACCTTTGCGCCCCCGCCTCGATCCCTTAGACTGTCCGAGCCTCTGCCCTCCGGGGCGCGAACACCCAGCACGGAACACCCCATGGCCTTCTTCATCCTCGAAGAGAAGTGCGTCGGCTGCACCTTGTGCGCCAAGGAGTGCCCGGTCTCGATCATTTCCGGCGAGACCAAGCAGCCCTTCCTGATCTTCGCTCCCGAAGAGTGCATCGAGTGCTCGCTGTGCGCCTGGGTCTGCCCGGCCGAAGCGATCCAGAACCCCTACGGCGTGATCCCGCCCAAGCTCAAGGCCAACGAGCGCCCCATCGCTTGGATCGACGAAGAGGGTTGCACCGGCTGCGAAGTCTGCATGGAAGCCTGCCCGGTCGACGCGATCGACAAGGTCACGGCCGTCGACCCGAGCGACACCTCGCCCACCGGCGTGTGCCGCGTGAACTACGACACCTGCGTGAGCTGCAGCCTGTGCGCCGTGATGTGCCCGTGGGAGACGATCTCCATGGCGCTCACGAAAGACGAGGCCGAAGAGCTCGCCGTCGCGCAAGGCACCTTGCCGCTGGGCGCCACGGGCTGAGCGCGTTGCGCGCCGTCGGCTGGCGCCGACTCGCGACAGTGTCCGCGCCGGATCCGCGCCCGCGCTGCGTCTCGCTTCAGTCTGCGTCGCGGGTGGGCACGCTGCGCGGAGGCAGGTAGCGCCACGAGCTCTCGCTGACGAGCAGGCCTTGCACCGGTTCGTGCACCGGGTCGATCCACGCGCGCAAGGCGGCGGCCGCGCTCGGCAACACCACCCAGTCGCCGCGTCGGACGCTGCCGTGCAGGTGTGCGGCGCGCGGGAGCGGATCGTGCGCGCCGCGCGAGAGGAAGCGCACCGACACTTGGTGCGGGCTGTCGATCTGCATCGGCGGGCGCACGGCTGCGATCAGCAGCGGATGCGGCGCGTCGCTTTCGTCGCCTGAGCTGCTGGGATCGATCACGAAGGCTTCGAGCCCGAGCGGCCAAGCCATATCGAGGTGCAACTCGGGCGGTTCGGCGAGCACGGCAGTGAGGAAGGCCGCGCAGCCACCGAAGACCTCGGGGGGCGCCGTGGGCGGGACGCTGCCATCGTTCGTGGGGACGCTCACCTGCAAGAGTCGCGCGATGCGTTCGGTGTTGGCGAGCTCGCGTGCGTTGAGCTCGAGGGCGCCCACGCCGGCGACCAGGACTTCCTTGAGGAAGCCGTCGTCGACCACGGGCCCAGCCGCCACGACGCGTTCGGGCGCGAAGCCCAGCGAGAGTCCCAGCGAGAGTTCGTGACGCGAGCGCACGCGCAGCCACCAGCCGGCGGCGGCCACGATCTCGAGCAGGTCGGGATCTTCGAGCGCGTCGAGGCCGAGGCAGCGCGGCTCGCCGTGCAAGGCCGCGTCGACAGCGGCGCGCGAGACCAGGCGAACGGGTTGTCCTTCGAGCTGCGGCACGAGCTCGTCGAGCGCCACGCCTTCCAGGAACAACCGGCCGTCGCGCAGGGCGAAGGGCGCGATCGAGTCGCGCGGCAGTTGCTCGCCGCTAGCCTTCACTCTCGAGACGCTCAAGCAGGCGGTCGAGCATGCGGCCGTGGATCTGGCACACGCGCGACTCGCTGATGCCCTCACGCTTGCCGATGTCCTTCAGCGTGAGGCCCTTGAAGTAGTACGCGTCGACCAGGCGACGCTCCACGTCGGTGAGTTCGCGGCGCACGAACTCGAACATCTCGCGGCGCTGCAGGATGTCGGCGGGTTCGGCGCCTTCCACGAGCAGCTCGGCGCTCTCTTCGGGCGCGTCGTCGTCACCCTTCTCGGGGAAGCTCACCATCGAGCCGAAGTGCAGCTCGGAGAGCGAGGAGCGCAGCCGGTCGAGGCTCACGCGCAGGTGCCGCGCGAGTTCGAGGTCGGTGGGGTCGCGCCCGAGACGCTCGCGCAACTTCTCGATGGTTTCGTGCAAGCGCGAACCACGGTTGCGCGCCTCACGCGGGATCCAATCCTGCTGACGCAGGAAGTCGATCATCGAGCCACGCACGCGCAGTCGGCAGTAGGTCTCGAAGCGCGCGTTGCGCGAAGGGTCGAACCCTTCGATTGCCTTGAACAAGCCCAAGCCGCCGGCGCTGAGCAAGTCGTCGTGATCGACACTGCGCGGGAGACGAATCGACAGCCGGTCGGCGACTTGGCGCACGAGCGGCATGTACGTCTCGACCAACCGTTCCTTGTACGCGCGACGATGCGTCTTGAGGTACTTACCCCAAAGCTCGTCGACGGTCTCGGGAGTCGCTCGCTTCAAACGAGTCTCCGGTTCGCACCAGGATCGAGGACGCTCCTCGATGACGTGTTGCGTAAGACGCATGACCCAGAACCAGCCGCCTCAGCAACGCGACCAAGAATGGGTACTCGGATAAGACGGTTCAAGTTTTTCGTGCGCGCGAATTTCGGGATGAGCGACTCGCGACAACGCACGCGGCACGCGGCACGCGGCACGCGGCTTCGACAAGTTAGCGCACTCGGTAGAGATGCGTGACACGCGCTGCACCACCACGCGCACTCCACCGCAACTCGTTGTGGCCGGGCAAGAGCGATGGCAGCGCTCGGGGAGCATGTTGAAACGTGAGCACGACCTGCCCGTTCACCGCGACCTCTGGGTCGCGTGACACGATGCGCAGTTTGAGCGCGTAGCGAGGCTCTGCGCCGGCGACCGCAAGCTGCGCATCGAGGTTGAGCAACCAACCTTTGTCGCGCGCAGCACCACCTTGAACGGGAGACCACGCCCCATCCAGACCCTGCAGTTCGACCTTGAAGGCATCATCTACAAGAGCTTGCTCGGCGACGAGCTCCACCCGACCACCTAGGATCGGCCACGGCAACGCGTAGCTCAGCTCGGACTGAGACTCGTCCAAGCCGAACTCGTGAATCCACTCACCGTTCCCCACGTGCGATGGTTCGCGGAAGCGTGTCGTCACCACCCTGCGCAGTCCCTTACCGAGCCAGAACATCACGCGCTCTCCTGCGCGCAAGGTGAACTCCATCTGGTGGAACTGCGCCGGGTCGGGGTAGCGAGCGAGTTGGTTGTCGCCTGCGCTGGCGTAGATCTCTGTGACACGTGCGGTGTCGAGAGAGTACGCAGCGCGCCCAGGCAAGCGCACCGCTGCGGCGAGTTGTTCCGGTCTCGCGACGAGATCCTCCACGCCGAGGATCTCTCCGGAGGCATCGCGGTAGTACACCTCGTGGTCGGGGTCGAAGAGGTGCCATGCGTCATCGAAGAAGGCCTCAGCAACCACGTGACCGCCCAGCCCCCAGACGCGTGCCTCCAGCCCCGCTGCGCGAGCGAGGTGCGCGAACGCGTTCGCCGCGTCGTCGCACAAGCCGTAGCCGTAGACGTTGAGCAACTTCACCGGGTCGTGGAGTTCGGCGCCCTCGTGCGCGGGCTGTCCGTGATCTCGGTTCAACACAAGGAAGCGCCAGATCGCGAGCGCGACTTCCGACGGCGAGCCGGCATCGCCCACTGCAGCGCTCACCAGCGAGGTCATGTCGCGCCATGAAGGAACCCCAGGCCGCGAGACCTGCGGTGCGACGACGGACTTCCGGCCGAAATTCTCGATGAGCAGGCCCACGTCATCGACCTCGCCGCCCATGGGCAAATCGACCGCGTAGTCGACCTCACCGTGAAGCAGCGTGTGAGTACTGGCGAGCACTTCGCCTCCCGCGCCAGCTCCTCTCTCGATCCGAGCGACGGTCTGCTCCAACAGCAGCAACTCACGCGCAATCGAGAGTTCGGCCGCCTCGAGTTCCTGGCCACGCCCCGCACGACTGAGGCGCGGGCCGAGATCGCCCTCCGCTTTGAAGAGGTCCGGGCGTGTTCTCCGCAAACGCCCCGTCAGCGCACGCAAGTGTTCGAGCTGACGCTCGAGTACCGACGGCTGCACAACAGCCGGGATCGCCTTGCCATTCGGTTCGTCTTCAGCAGGCACCGTCGAGCAAAGGCAAGCGCAGGAAACGATGACGCGGAGGCTCAACATGGCGACCCATGATGCCGTGTCTGCACAGCTTCATCAGCACCAATCGCCGCGTGGATGTCCTTCGATGTGCTGGGTATGGTGTCGGTCCTTGCACAAGCGCCACCACCGCGAGCAACAGTGGGTGTCCACACCAAGATAAAGGGAGCGGCAGGGATGGCCGAGCAAGCGCAGCAAGAGCCGCGGGCTCATCCGGGCTTGCTCAATCGGCTGCTGCTGTTCACCGGGCTCTGCCTCCTCGTGGGCGTCGTGGCGATCGGGACGCAACCCACCGAACGCCTGAGCCCTCCGCGCGAGGTTCCGCTTCCGGTCAGTGAGGCGTGGCTCGATACCGGCCCGTGTTACGTGTTGCTGCATGGCCTGGACACGCCGAGCGACAAGGGAGACGAGACCTCCGCACTGATCCTGCTCGAGGACGGCGCACCACTTGCACCACACGCGCCGCACAACCAGATGCGCCAGGGAAGCCTGGGACGTTTCTCCCACTGGGGTGAGCACCTCTATCTCTCGACGTCAGACGGGAGCGACCCCAGGAACAACGGGCGCACCTACGTCGCCGTGATCCCCAGCGAGCTGCCGTCGTGGGTGCGGGACGCCATGCTCATCGTGGCCGCCAGCGGCGCCGCCATGGCACTCCTGGGACTCATCACCTCGCGCCTACGACGCACCTCCCTGCTCGGCGATGCGATCCCCCTACTCGGTGCGGGCCTAGCGATCGTGGTCCTCCTGCCGGTGCATGAGATCACGCGACCCCACCTCGCGTTGTCGCGCGGCGAGACGCAACTCATCTCGCCAACCCACAGCGCCGTGGCGCACGCCGCCACCCACCCTGGCAACGTCACCCGACTCCTCAGCTCGCCAGGCGACTTGACCTTCGAGGCAGCCGCCGCACTCCCGACGAGCGATGACGGAATCCGCGTCGCCCTCAAGCCGAGCGAAGGCGTGGCGATCCACGACGGCATCGCGCGCCTGGAACCCGGCGGACCCGGTCTCGTCGGAGTCATTGCGGACGAGTTCCACGTGGATGACATCGGCGACCTGCTCCTGCCCGCACGCATCTTGGCTGGGGAACAGCTCGAGATCGGACTCCGCGTGACAGGCCAACAGGGCCCACCCAAGATTCGACTCGCCGTTCCTGTCTCGGCATCAGAGGAACTGCGACCCCTCCGTATCACGAACACGCTCGCGCTGTTCCTCGCCGACGCCCACACGACCCTCGCTTCGGTCGAGATCGTGAACCCCGAGTCGAGCTCAGAATCGGTTCTCCTCGACCTGCGTGAAGTGGTGATCTCGACCCCGGTCTCGACCTTCCTCCACAGCACACACGGGGATCGCACCCTCGAGAGGACCCGGCAGGTGCGGCCGGCCGTTTGGCAATCCGTTCCGGGGCGATACCGCATCCCCGTTGGAGGAGCACGCGGAACTCTGCTCAAGGGCTCCGTCACCTTGCTCGGGAAGGCACCCGCGGGCGATCTCGAGTGGCGCGTCTCTTGGGTGGCTCCAAACGGAAGTGTCCAACTGTTGCACGAAGGGCGAGTCGCACACGATGAGCAGTGGCACGACGCCCGTCTTCGCGTACCGCGCGAGGGTGCGGCGTCCCGCGGAGGTGAGCTGCTGCTCGAAGTCAGTGAGCTCCCAGCCGGCACCGTGTTTGCGTGGTCGAGCTGGCGCTTGGTCGACGATTCGCGGCCACCGCGTCGCGTGATTTTCGCGGTCCTCGACACGCTGCGTCGCGACGCAATCGGAGCACTCGGCGGCACAGAAGCAGAGACCCCCTTTCTCGACGGGCTTGCCGAGAGCGGCGTGCGCTTCCTCCGGGCCTACAGCCAAGCGCACTGGACACGACCCTCGATGCCCTCCCTCATGACGAGCCGTTACGTGGCATCCACAGGAGTTGAGACGCTCGGTAACCAGCTCCCCGAGAGCTACACCACGCTCGCCGAAGCGTTCGCCGGGGCGGGGTACTACACACTCGCAGACATTTCGAACACCAACGCCGGACCAGCGGCAGGGCTCGCGCAAGGGTGGGACCTCATGCGCCACACCGCCGCTCCCTCACAGAGCGACGCCGAAGGCCAGCTCCTGAGCAGCGAGGTCCTCAACACCGTGCAGCACTCACAGGAGGAAGACCTGCTGCTGTACATCCACTTGATGGATGCACATGGCCCCTACGGTCCGGCGCAAACGCCCGCAGATGCGGCGACTGCCCCCAAGGGAACTCCCGTAACGCGGAACTCAGCCTTTGATCGCCCGTGGGCGAGCGAGCCGAGTGATGCATCACGACGCCATTGGTATTACCGCGACGTCGAGACGCTCGACAGCGGCCTCGCGAAGTTCTTCCACACGCTCGATGAGATCTGGGGAGCTGGCAGCACCGGCCGCGCCACGGTTGCGGTCACGGCCGACCATGGTGAGTTCCTGGGTGAGTACGGCGAGTGGGGACACGACTGGTTCGCGGAGCTCCCACAAGTCGTCAACGTCCCGATGATCCTGCGCTCTCCCACACTGCCTTCCGGACACAGTGTCGAGATCCCGGTGGAGAACATCGACCTCGGCCCGTCGCTGCTCGAGCTGGCTGAGATCTCAGCACGCGCGCTTGGCGAGGTCGACGGCCGCAGCCTGCTCCCCTTGATCCGTCGAGGCGACAGTTCGCAACACGGGGTGGCCCTGGCCGCCGTCGGCACGCGCCCCTCAGAGCGCCTGCTCGGTCTGTTCACTGCAGAGAGCGCGCTCGTCGGGAAGCACGGTTCGCTCACAGGGACCCTCGATCCTCGCGACAGCACCGCGCGAATTGCACCGGCAACAGACGCACCGAATTCAGCTTCGATCCTCGATGCGGAGCTCCGGAGCCTGTTCGAGTCACGCTTCGCCGAACTCTGGTCCAACTACCTCGAAACCCAAGGCGCTGTCCGCGAATCGCTCTGGGCTGGCGTGGACACCTCCACCACGACCATCGACCCCGAGGCGCTGCGTCAGCTCGAGGAGCTCGGCTACCTCGGCAAGTAACGGGAGCCTCGGTGCGAGCGGCGACGCACTTCGCTTTCGTGCTCCACCGCGCGGTGCGCTCACTGCGCCAGCCTCAGCGGAGTTCACGCCGCAGGTGTTCCACGCGTCCCACCGCGCGGCGGCTGAACTCGGCGTCACTGAGCGTGCGCAGGCCCGGCAGCATGTGGCCGATGAGGCGTAAGCTCTCTGCGTCGGCGTGGGCCCAGCGGTCGATGAGCAGGAGCAAGCGTTCGTGTGCAGCGCGACTGCCCAGTGTGTCCACCAGCGCGGGCAGGGCGCGCGCGGCAGACACGCTCGGGCGCAACTCGTCGAGCAAGGCTTCGTCCCCCACACTGAGGCAGGCGGCGAGCGCGGCGAAGAGCGTCTCCTCACTGAACGACGTGTCGCGCAAGGTGGCGATGGGGTTCGCCGAAGCGCTCGACCATTGCGCGTGCAGCTCCACCAGCCAGCGCTTCACCTCTTCCCCGGCACGACGCCCCTGCGCCTGCGCCAGGTTGGCCACGCCCACCGCCAACAAACGCCCTGCCTCGCTCTGAGGTGATGGACGCGCGAGCCAGGCCACGCGCAAGGCTTGGCCCAACGGCGCGCCCAACTCCCGCACCAGCGGCGCCGGCAAGTCGGGCAGGATCTCGAACAACCAGCGGCGGGCGGGAGCCTCCAGCTCCGGGAGACGGCGCGGCAGCTCTTGGGCGGCGCGTTCGCTGCCGGCCCAGGCGCGGAGCACGAGCAACACTTGGTCGTCGCGGTCGAAGCGGCGGCGGGCGAGGGCGTCGAGCGGAGCGGCGAGGCCGGCCACGCGGCGGCCGTAGATCGTCTCCATCAGGAAGTTGCGCGTGGCGGCGTTGAGTGACCAGAACTCGGCGAACAACGGTTCGAGTGCTTGGGCGTCGAGCTCGCGCACGAGCAGGCCGGCGAGCAGGTCTTGGCGCAGCTCGCTTTCGTGACGGCTCACGAGTTGGCGCGTGAGCAACTCGAGACGCGCCTCTTCGCGCTCCACGCGTTGCGCGAGCAGGGCGGCGCGGCCGGCGTCGTAGACCGGACGGCGTTCGTCGGGATCGCTGGCGAGGTCGTAGAGCAAGTGCGTGCCGAGACGGTCGTCGGCCACGTACTTCGCGTCGCCCAGGCGCAGCACGCGCGCGCCGTCGGTCCAGGCCATCACGGGTTGCGGCGCGCGCGCGGCGAAGGCGCCGGCCTCGATCTGCGCGAGCAAACTCGCAGAGCCTTGCAGAGCCGACGAGCCGGGCGCCACCACGTCGAGCAGCGTGGCCACGACGGCGCTGACGTTGAGCGGCGCGCGCAGCTCGATCGGATGGTCGAGCCCCGGGAGCTGCATCACGAAGGGCACGTGCAGCACGTCTTCACCGCGCCCCAGAACGCGCGCGCCGGCGAGCGTGCTGCCCGGCTCCGCGCCGCGCGCCGCCACCACGGCGAGCAGCGTGTCGTCGCTCAAACCCGAGAGCAGCAAGCCTGTTTGCAGCGCGGCCAAGCGTTGATCGAGCGACGCGCGCCCGCCGCGCGCAGGCTGCCAGTGCAACAAGGCCGCCACGCGTTCGGAGGCGTGCTCGCGCAACTCGGCCACGAACTCGTCGACCAGGGCAGGCGCGCGCGGATCGGGGTTGCCACGCACCGCAACGCCCTCCACGAGCGCCTCGACCTCGCTGCCGAGTTCGCCCATGCCCTGCACGTAGGTGTGGAAGCCCGCCGTGCGCAACAGGTCGAGCCAACTCGGGATCGGAGCACCGAGTTCGCGCGCGGCGAGCACCACCGGCGGCGCGAGTCCGGTGGCGAGACTGGCCAGCGCGGCGTCGGGCGAGTCGCTCGACGCGTAGGCCTGCGTCATGCGTAACCCGCGATCACCGATGCGACCGAGCGTGCCGCTGCGTGATGTCGACGCCGACTCTTCAGCGAGCACGACCACGATCACGTGACGCGTGGCGGCACGCGCCGCGTCGGCCAACTCGCTGCGCGTGGGACTCAAACGCAAGCCCGCGGCCTGCTCATCGCGCGCGGACTCGGCGCCTTGCACCTCCAGAATCGGACCCCACAACCACACGTCGGCGGGCACGGCGCCTTGCTCGACACGCACGCTGAGCGAAGCGCGCGGCTCGGCCGCGCCGCGGCGACGGTGCAGCTCCGCCCGATAGTCGCGCCCGTTGCTGCGCGGATCGCTGTCATCGGAGCTGGAGAAGTAGAGGCCGCCTTGCCAGTGCGAGTAGGCGCCGGCGCCCTGCTCGCGGATGGCTTGGTGCAAGCTGCGCGCCGGGCCGAGCGGCACGCCGTCTTCGAAGAGCAGCAACCTGGCGTCGTCGGGGGCACCGTTCACGTCGGCGGCGAAGCGCTGCCAAGCGGCGGGCAAGGGCGTCCACCAAGCTTTGCCCTGGGACGGATCGAGGGTCGCGCGGTCGAGTTCGTGACGCAGCGTCGCGCCGCCCGACGCGCCACCGAGCTGCGCCTCGAGCACGACCTCGCTCCACTCTCGCGTGGGACGCACCACGCGCGAAACCGGTTCGCCCACGCCTTCGAGCGTCACGCGCAAGGCCGGCGCCGAACCACCCCGGCGCCGCACCCAGAGGCTCGCGCGCACCGCATCGGCAGGACCGAGCGCAGGGAGCTGCTGTTCGATGAGCGCATCCCGCGTGACGAAACTCAACGCCTGAGCTTGCGCCTCACCCAGCGGCGACGGCCCGCGTCGCGGCGCCACGCGGGCCACGCCTGCGCGCACGCGCCACGCGCGTTCGGACAGCTCGCCCGCCTCGCGCAAACCCGACCAAGGCGCGTCGCGCTCGGAGGCATTCTCGTTGGCCTGCACGCGCCAGGGTTCACCACCACCATGCGCGACGGCGCGCACACTCACGAGCAGACCGCCTTCACCCGACGCGAGCCGTTGCGCGCGCGGCGAATCCCAATGCCGCCCCGCGGCCAACACACACAAGGTCACCAAACCGATCTGCACCCAGCCCGCTCCCTGCGGCACGCGCGCTGCGGGCGACACGACCAAGCGTCCCAAGAGGATCGCCGCAAACAGCGCCACGCCGGACAACCAGAACGCCGCGGCCTGCGGCCACCATTCCGTGGCGCTCGCCAAGCTCGCGATCAGCGCCGTGGCCAGAGCCAAGCTCGCCCAGCGCCGCGCCCGACGTCGCACGCGCGCGCTGTCCACACGCAGCGCGAGCTCGATGGCGAGCCGCGCGCTGAGCAGCAACGCCGCGGCCACGATCAACAGGCGCGCCACATCGTTCGAGGGATCCCAAGGATCCCGTCGCCACACAGCAGGCAGCAAGGCCAAGCTCGCCACGCTCAACCACATCGCAGGATGCGCCGAGGACAACTTCTGGCACACGGCCCACAGCGCGCGCACGAGCAACTCGCTGAAGGCCACGGCGCTCACCACACCCACGGCCAAGGCGATCAAGTCGACGGCGTCGTGCAGCCCGCCATTCGGCACGCGGTGCATCAACTCGGCGACCCACAACACACCCGAGGCCACGAAGACGCGCGCGGCGGCGCGCGAGAGCGCGGAACGTGAGCCGGACCAGCTGGGTGAGTCGGACGCCATCGCTGCCTCGGCGGGCCGCGAGGAACCAACCGCAACCCTCGACCGTCGGAGCCGACCGAATGGTCCCAAAGCATCTGGGCCGCTTCCAGCGCGCGCGACTCAGCCGGCTGCACGATTCGAGGCCTTTGCTAGGCTTCTCGCTCCCTTGGGAGTCACGCGCTTGGCCCGTCACGATCTCGCAGCACGCCTCGGCTCCTTGGTGTGGCCCGACATCCGCGCCAGTCGTGGCATCGCCGGGCTCGACGCGCTCGCGCCGCTCATCGAGGCCTACCCACCCGGCGGCGTGATCGTGTTCGGCGAAGGCGAGCCGGGCGTCCAACAGCTCATCGCCGAGCTGCGCCGCCGCGCGCCCGAAGACCTGATCGTGGCCGCCGACCTCGAGCGCGGCTGCGGTCAACAGGTGAGCGAGTTCACCAAGCTGCCGCCGGCCATGGCGCTGGCCGCGAACAGCGACCCCGAAGCGGCTTGGGAAGCGGGCCTCATCACCGGGCGCGAAGCACGCGCCGCCGGGATCGAGATGGTCTTCGCACCTGTGGTCGACGTGAACACCGCCGCGCGCAACCCGATCATCGCCACCCGAGCTTTCGGCGACGACCCGCACCGCGTGGCCACGCTGGCCTCGGCCTTCGCGCGCGGCCTGCACGAAGGCGGCGTGCTCGCGGTGGCCAAGCACTTCCCCGGTCACGGCAGCACGGTGCAAGACAGTCACAGCGAACTCGCGCGCGTCACGGCCAGCGAAGAGCAGTTGCAAGCCGTGGACCTCGTGCCCTTCCGCACGCTCATCGCCGAGCGCGTGGCGGGCGTGATGGTCGGTCATCTCGAAGTGCCCGCGCTCGACCCCGTGGCCGGCCGACCCGCCACGGCCTCGCCGAACGTAGTGCTCGATCACTTGCGCGCACGTCTGGGTTTCGACGGCCTGGTCGTGACCGACGCGCTCGACATGGGCGGCTTCCGACAAGAACCCGCCGCGCCGCTGGCTGCACTGCACGCCGGTTGCGACGTGCTGCTCATGCCGGCCGACCCGCTCGCCAGTTGCGCTGCCCTCGCCGACGCACACGCGCGTCACGAACTCAGCGACGAGACCTTGAACGCCGCCGTGGCGCGCGTGCAAGCGGCGCGCGATCGTCTCGCCGGGCTCACGATTTCCGCGCATCCTCTCCCCGACGATCTGGGCGCCGTGCTGCTCGCCGCGTCGCTCACCTCGCACGGCCCGGCGCTGCCGGCCTTCGTGCCCGGCGAACCGCTCGACGTGCGCCTCTTCGGCGAAGACGACTCGGGCATGGTCTTGCCGGCCTTCACCGAAACCCTCGAAGGCGGCGGCCACGAACTGGCAGCGGGCGCGCGCGGGGTCGGGTTGGTGATCACGTCGGTGGCGGCGTGGTCCGGCAGCTCGCGCTTGCCGTCGCTGCAGCGCCAACGTTTGCACTGGATGCTCGAGCACGGACAACTCGCGGCGGTCGTGGTGCTGGGCTCGCCCTACGAAGCGCTCGACCTCCCGGCCGTCGCGCCGGCGGTCTTGGCATACCAGGCCACGCCTGAGGCGGCGCACTTGGCGGCGCTCGCGCTGCTCGGCGAGCTGCCCACGCCGGGCCGTCTGCCGGTGGGCGCCTTGGCTGCGGACGACCTCAAGTGAACCTCAACCGCTACCTCAAAGAAGAGCGCATCGACCTCGGCCTCGACGCCGCCTTCCCCGCGCCCGACGACGACGAGCTCGCTCACCCGGCCACCGTGGAGAGCGTCACCGAGCACATGTGCGACCTGCTCACGCGCAGCGAGGCCGTGGTGAACGAGAGCAAGCTGCGCCTCGACCTCGTGAACCGCGAACGCCGCACGGCCTCGCTACTCGGCAACGGCCTGTTCCTACCGCACGTGCGCACGCTGCAGGCGCGACGCCTCGTGATGGCCGTGGGCGTGAGCGCCGCCGGCTTGCCGCTCGGAGCGCCCGACGACGAACCGGTGCGCTTGGTCATCGCGCTCGTCGGCCCGACCTACGACGACAAGGCCTACTTGCAGGTCTACAAGCGTCTCTCGGAGAAGTTGTCCGACGAGGACAGCGTGAACGCCGTGCTGCAAGCCGAGCAAGCCGGCGAGGTCGTGCGCGCGCTCTCGGGCTGACGGCTCCCGTGGGCGCAGGTTCGTTCAGCGACCGCCGCCCCGCCGTCCACCGCCGCCTCCGCCGAAGCCGCCGCCACCACCGCCGAAGCCACCGCGACGGCCGCCGAAGCCGAGTCCGCCCGCCGCCTCGTAGTCGATCAACTGCTGCGGCGACAAGATCTCGCTGAGGCGCGTGTCGGTGGCGCTGCGCATCGCGTCCATTTGCTCGCGCATGTCTGCGAAGCCGGTGCCGCCATCGCGCATCGACTCCATCAGCTCGCCCATGGCCTTGCCGCTCTCGGTGAACAGCGTGCGCATGTCTTCGACCTGGTAGGACGCCAGGCCGATCTCTTCGCTGAGTTCGGTGAGCCGCTCGTCGAGCTCTTCGGCACGCCGTTCGTCACGCGCGCGATCGCGCTCGGCTTCCTCGGTCTCGCGGATCTGCTGCAAGGCCGCATCGACCGTGCTGATCAGCGCGCCGCTGTCGTCGAAGACCTGCGCGCTCTCGGGCTGCGCGAGCAACTTCTCGAGGCGGTCGAGCTTCTCGGCGTCGAGCTGCGCCAAGGGTTGCACCGGAGTGGGCTCGACGTTCATCGGCGCGGGACGCACGGAGAGGGCGTCGAGACGATGCTCGAGCCCCACGAGATCGCGCTCCAAGCTGTCGATGCGCTGAGTCACGCGCCCTTCGACCAAGCCATCGCTGGGTCCTGCTCCGGGGGCCGCTTCGGGCGCGGCGAGCTGTCCGCCGAGGAAACCTGCGCCCGCGCCGAAGAGCACGGCCGCGACGATCAAGAGAGCGGGAGAGGGGCTGGAGCTGGCCATGGGCGGGGCACTCGTTGGGTCGGGGTTCGCGAACGCCCTGGGTGTGGAGCTCGCGTGCGCCCAGGTTACACCCTGCCCGATCACCCGCGATCAGAGGCGTTGCAACATCGAGGTCAGCACCACGACCTCGGCCGGGAGCGCGGGCTCGTCCTCGGGTTCGGTGGCCTTGGCCGCGTACCCGATCTGCGCGAGTTGCTGCAGTCGCTCTGGGTCGCTCACCTCCACGCGCTCCACCTGGCGGTCGCGCAGGGCGGCGTCGCGAACGGCGCGCGTGAGCTCTTGCTGGAGCACCAAGGTCGTGGCCGGCTGCAGGTCCGAGAGGTCGACGCGCTCCTGGGGGTCGCTGTCGAGATCGTGCAAGCGCACGCGGCGTGTGGCCGTGTCGACGTGCAGGCGCCACGGCCAGCGCGTCCAGCTGAAGACGGGCAGCGCGGCGGCCGAGCGGGCGTGCAGGGCGCGTTCGGGTTGCGCCGCCGCGAGCAGATCGCGGCCCTCCATGTTCGGCGGCACCGACACGCCCGCCAAGGGCAGGAGCGTGGGCGCGATGTCTTCCAAGGTGGCCGGCCCTGACACGCGCGCCGGCGACAAGCCCGGGCCGGCGAGCACCAAGGGCACGTCGACCTGCTCGGCGTAGACGTGATCACCGTGCTCGATCCAGCCGTGCTCGCCGAAGGCTTCACCGTGATCGGACGTGACCAACACCAACGTGTCGTCGGCGCGGCCGGAGCGCTCGAGTGCGTCGAGCAACTCGCCGAGCACGCGGTCGGCGAGCGCCACGCGCGCGGCGTAGAGCTCGCGCAAGTGCGTCCAGCCGGCGTCGTCGAGGCGCACTTCGCCGTGCTTCACGGCGTCGAGCCAAGCGCGGTCGCCGCGCGCGGGACCGTTGTAGGGCTGCACGTGTTCGGCGAGCAGGTCGGCGGGCGCGTTGTACGGGGCGTGCGGTTCGAACACGTGCACGTAGGCGAGGTAGGGATCGGTGTCGACGCTGGCCAGGAAGTTCGCGAGGCGCGGCGCGAGCTGGGCCCCGTCGACCCCATCGTTCCACAAGGCCTTGTCGGCGAAGAGTTCGTGGTAGGTCTCGAAGCCGGCGTCGTAGCCGTGCACCGCACCCGCGTTGGGATTCGTGACGAAGGCCGAGGTGCGCCAGCCGGCACTCTGCAGCGAGGTCGCCAGCCGCGGCGTGTCCTGGGGCAAGCGCTGAAAGCCCGCGCTGTCGCTGAGTTGCACCACGCCGTGAGTGAGCGGGTTCTGACCCGTGAGCAGCGCGCCCACCGAGGCGAGCGTGTAACTGGCCGGTGCGCTGGCACGCTCGACGAGCAGACCGCGCGCAGCCAGCGCGTCGAGCCGCGGCGTGAGGCTCTCTCCGTTCGCGGCGTAGGCACCCACGCGCGAGCGCGCCAAGGCGTCGAGCAAAACCACGAGGAAGGACGGACGTTCGCGCTCTCCCGACACGCGCACGGGTTCGGGCGCGGGCGGGTCGCTCTTCTTGGTGCGCAGCTGCGCCACGCGCACCACGTTCTCGTGCTGCGCGCCGCGTGACCACAGCTCGAGCACGGCGTCGCGGCCGGCCCACACGCCGAGGTCGAGGTCCACGCGCCGTGTGCCGCCCGGTTGCGCGGCAGGGTCCACGTCCAAGCGCCCCAAGGGCACGCGTTCGTTCAGGCCGAGTTGCAGCGAAAGGTCGAGCGCTTCGCGAGGTTCGTCGACCACGAGCCGCAACAGCAGGCGTTCTCGGTCCGGCAAGCGCAGGCCGAGGCGCACGCAGGTCTCCGGCGGGATCACGAGCTCGCTGCGCGACTCGCCGCCGCGGGGTCGATGCACGAGGCCCAGGCGTTGCGGCCACTTGCGGAAGTGGTCGTCGGGTTGATCTTCGGTGAGGAAGCGCGCGCGCGTGATGAGCGCGGCGAGCGGAAGCGGGACGGGCCGTCCCATCAACGCGCGCGACTCGGTCCGCGCGAACACCAACTCCACACGGTTCGCTCCACGGCGCTGGATCTGCGCGGGCACGTCCACGCGGAAGGTCTGCTGCGTGTCGATGCGTTGCAGCGGCGTGTCGAGCAACTCGCGCCCGTTGAACAACAAGCGGAAGGACTGCTGCTGTTCGCCGCCCAGCCCGTCGATGAGCGTGAGGCTGAGTGTACGCGGCTCGCGTTCGAGCACCTCGAGATCGAAGCCCGCGCGACGCCCCACGATCCAGGCGTAGGGCGGTTCGCCATCGGGGAAAGTGAGCAGTCCGGTGGCTTGGTCGAGACGCCGCAGGTCGGGCTCTTCGGTGAAGACCCGGCCGCGGCGCGAACCGAGCACCAAGTGCTCCGACGCGCGCACGTATTCGGCGTCGCGGAACAAGCGCAACAGGTTCGTGTGCACGACGAAGCTCTCGCGCGTCGCGGGCGCACGATGGGCGTGGAGCACGGCCCAAGCCGCCGCAGTGAGCAGCAGCGCCACCAAGAGAATCGCGAGTCCGCGACCGTTCGTGGTTCAGCCTCCGGCGGCGGGGTCGGGCTGCGACTGCGCCTTCGCGAGCAGGTCGACGGCGGCGATCGGCGGCACCAACCCCGGAGCCAGCGCCACGGCGTCGAGGAAGGTCTTGGTGGCGTTCGCGACCTTCTGCCAGTTCGGAGGCGACGCGCCGAGCAACTCAGCGATGCGCGAGGCTTCGATCTGCTTCCAGGTCTTGTCCACGTCGGCTTGCACGAGGCCGCGCAACCCGAGCACCTCGGCATCGACCCCGGAGTTCTGCGAGGCGAACTCGGAGATCGCGCGCATGCAGGCGGCGTAGTCGCGGTGCGTGCCGCTCACGCGCGTGGTGCGGAACTTGATCTCGGCGATCACGTCGTCTTCGGTGGGCGGCGTGTCGAGGCTGGTGACTTCCGCGTAGTAGTACGTCCAGCCGCGCACTTCGTCGGAGCGTTCGCCCTCGGGGAAGCGCTGCAAGAACTCCTGCGCGCGCTTGAGCAGGTAGCGCGCATTCGGCACGTAGTCCTTCTCGAGGAAGCCCTTGCCGCCGCGGTCGACCCAACTCTTTCGGATGCCCACGAGGAACTGGTATGCGGCGCTCACCTCGTTGTTGAGCTCGATCGCCGCGGAAGCCGACTTGCGCTGCTCGGCTTCTTGCTTGCGCGTCTGGGCTTGCGCGTACGTGGGTGCGTCAGCGGGCACGCTGGCGAAGGCGGCGATGGCTTCGTCGAACTGACCGGCGGCCATCAGGTCGTCGCCGCGGCTCAAGCCGTCGCTGCTCAGCTGCCCCGAGCTCTGGGAGACGTACCAAGCGCCCAAGACCACGACCACGAGCAGCAGCCCGATGCCCACCATCGCCGCCCCGTTGCCCGACGAACGACGCGAAGCGGCGCGCCCACCACGGCGTGCACCTCGGCTCCCCCCTCGTCGCGCGCTCACCGTTGCGGCGCGCCGGGATGCACAGGCGGCAAGAAGGTCGGGCCACGTCGGCCAGGCGGCAAGGGTCGCTCCCAACGAATGCCTTCGGGCGGAAGCGGACGCACACCCGCGGGCGGCGCGGCCGACGCAGCCGGAGCGAGGTCACGCGCGGGCGCCGGTGCGCTGGGTTGCGGCGCGCGCGGCGCCGTGTCGCGCGGGGACGCGCTCGCTGCCGCTGCGCCCAGCGCCGCGGCCGGCGCGGCCTCGGTGAGTTCGAGCTCGGGGAGTTCTTCGAGCTCCTCTTCGAGTGGGAGTTCCTCGAGTTCGTCGAGCGGAAGTTCTTCGAGCTCCTCGAGCGCTTCCTCGGCCTGCGCGGCTTCGGCCGCCGCGCGTTCGGCGGCGGCCTTCGCAGCGGCGTCTTCCACTTGCTGCAGACCGGCGGCGCGTGCGGCTTCCACGCGCTCGGCCAACTCGGGCAAGCTCGCCTCTTCGAGCTGCTGCTCGACCTCGAACTTCTCGAGCGACTCGGTGCGGCCTTCCAAGTCGAGCTGCTGAACCGCGCTCAGGGCGCCGGGGTCGCGCAGGTCGGGGTAACTCTCCAACTCACCCTGTTGCGCGCGCTTCAAGCGACGCAACATCTCGAGGCGTTTCCAGCGAGCGCGCAGGAGCGCCTCTTCCAAACCAGGGTCGGGTTGCGCCGGCGCCGCGCGCGTGTCGTCGGGAGCTTCGGGACGCAGGTCGATCTCTTCGACCACACCGCGCACGCGCTCCGGTTCGAGCTCCTCGAGCTGCAACTCCTCAAGTTCTTCGAGTTCGTCGAGCTCCTCCACGATCTCCAGCTCGGGCAACTCTTCGAGGTCGTCGAGCAACTCCAGGCCTTCGGGAGTCACCTCGGAGGGCGTGGTCACAGGCTCGAAGCCGGCGCCCTCGGGCTGCTTGTAGAGCAGCATGACCTCACCGATCTGCAGCGCGTCGTTGTGATCGAGGTCGGCCATCTCGCAGGACGAATCGTTCAGCTTCAGCTCACCCTTGATGAGCTTGACGCGGTAGCCGAAACGCAACGGTTTGAGCTCCACGCGCACGCCGAGCGCGGAGGGATGCTCGAGCACCACGTCGCACGAGGGGTTGCTCCCGACCGTGACCATGCCGAGCAGCTCGATCGAGCGCGGGCCAGCTCCCTCGTTGACGATGATGCGAGCCATGGGCAGTGATCCATCCAGGGGGGAGCGACGGGTGCGCCATTCTAGCGATCCGCGCGGATTCGTCACGGATCGACGCGAGGCGGCTCAGGCGGGCTCGAGACGCGCGTACTCGGCCATGAGCTGCTTCTCGCCGAAGCGGTCGAAGCGCACCGTGATGCGCGCCGATCCGCCGCTGCCGGACACGGCCGAGACCACGCCGCGCCCGAAGTGCGCGTGACGCACGGCCTGTCCGCGGCGCGGGAGCTGCACGTCGAGGTAGTCGTCGGCTTCGGGCACGTAGACGGTTTCCTCGACCGCGTCGCCCGCCTGCGCCGCCTGCTGCTGCGGGCGACGCCAGTTCGTGCCGCCCGAACGCCCGTAACCCGGGTTGAGCGAGCTGTGCCCCGACGTGCGGTCTTGGTGCTCGACGTGCTCGCTCGGGATCTCGGCCAGGAAGCGACTCGGCGGGCTCGGCATCCACTGACCGTGCAACACGCGCCGCGCCGCGTGACTCATCACGAGGTGACGTTGGGCGCGCGTCATGCCCACGTAGCAGAGGCGGCGCTCCTCTTGGATGTCGTCTTCGGTGTCGAGCGAGCGCTGGTGCGGCAGCAGACCCTCTTCCATGCCCACGATGCAGACGGCCGGGAACTCGAGGCCCTTGGCCGAGTGCAGCGTCATCAGCGTGAGGTGGTCGTTGCTGGTTTCCCAGTTGTCGAGGCCGGCCACGAGCGCGGTCTCTTCGAGGAAGCCGGTGAGCGTGGCTTCGGAGTTCGAGCGCTCGTAGGCGAGCAGCGCGCCGCTCAACTCGGCCACGTTTTCGAGGCGCTCGCTGGCTTCCACGCCGCCGAAGTCCTTGAGGTAGTCCTCGTAGTGCGTGAGTTCGAGGATCTTGCGCAGCACGTCGCTGGGCGGGTTGTCTGCGGCGAAGGCCTGCAACTCGTCGAGCAACTTGGAGAAGGCGGTGAGCGACTTGCGCGGGCGCGCCGTGAGCGACGTGACTTCCGAAGCGCGACGCGCGGCGTCGCGCGGACCGATGTTCTGCGGCAGGGCCCAGGCGCGCAGCTTGTCGATGCTCGTGCGACCGATGCCGCGCGTGGGGATGTTGACCACGCGCAGGAAGGCCAGCGCGTCGGCCGGATTGGCGAGCACCTTGAGGTAGGCGAGCAGGTCTTTGACCTCTTTGCGCTCGTAGAACTCGACCGCGCCCACGATGTCGTAGGCGATGTTGTGCAAGCGCAACGCGCGCTCCAGGCCGCGGGACAGCGCGTTCGTGCGGTAGAAGATCGCGATGTCGGCGAGACGCAGTCCTGCTTCGCGCCAAGCCTGCACTTGCCGCACCACGGCATCGGCTTCGGCTTCTTCGTCTTCGTGGAACATGACCACGGGGAGCTCGCCGTCGCCGAGTTCGCTCCAGAGCTCGCCGAGCAAGCGGCCAGCGTTGCGCCCGATCACGCCCGAAGCCGCCGACAGGATGTGCTGCGTGCTGCGGTAGTTCTGCTCGAGACGAACCACCTTCGCGCCCGGGAAGTCGCGCTCGAAGGCGAGGATGTTCTCCACGCGCGCGCCGCGCCAACGGTAGATCGATTGGTCGGGGTCGCCCGTGGCGCACATGTTGCCGTGCCCGTCGGCGACCGCGCGCGCGATCTCGTACTGGATCGTGTTGGTGTCTTGGTACTCGTCGACCAGCACGTGCTTGTAGCGCGTCTTGTAGCGCTGCAGCACCTCGGGGCAGGTACGGAAGAGTTGCGTGACCTTGAGCAGCAGGTCGTCGAAGTCGCAGGCGTTGGCCTCGGTGAGCGCGTCCACGTAGCTGCGGTACACGCGCGCGACCACGCGGTCGTAGTTGCTCATCGCGCCGACCTCGGCCTCGTCGGGATCCACGCCGTCGTTCTTCAGACGCGAGATGGCGGAGAGCAGCCCGCGCGGGCGGAAGCTCTGGCTGTCGATGCCGTGCACCGAACAGGCTTCCTTGATCAGCGTGAGTTGGTCGTTGCTGTCGTAGATCGTGTATGAGCGCGACAGGCCCACGTGCTCGCCGTCGATGCGCAAGACACGCGCGCAGAAGCCGTGGAAGGTGGCCAGCGTGACGCGCCCCTCGCCCACCAGCGCCGACACACGCTCGCGCATCTCGCCCGCGGCCTTGTTCGTGAAGGTGATCGCGAGGATCTCGCCCGGATGCACGCCGCGGCGGATCAAATGCGCGATGCGACGGGTGATCACGCGCGTCTTGCCGGAGCCGGCGCCGGCCACGATGAGCAGCGGGCCGTCGCCGTACTCCACGGCCTCGCGTTGCGGTTCGTTGAGGTCGGCGAGCAGCGGGTCGGGGTCGGTCACGGTGAACTCAGCAGGGCGCGGCATGGACGCAGCGGGGGCGCGGGAGCGCGTCATCCTAGCAGTCACCGCGCGCTCGCTTCTCGGCGGAACACACCGGGGAACACACCGCGCACCGCAACCCGGCCTCACGCCGCGGCACCCCTTGAAACACAGAAGCGGGGCCCGCGAACGGACCCCGCTTCCGGGTGAACTCCGGGCTTCGGAGACGACTCAGTGGGTGAGCAGCTCGATGTCGCTGCCGCTCGGGCTGAGACGCACGGCGCTGACGTGCACGCCGCCGTGCGAGGTGCCGCTCAGGATCACGACGCTCACGCGTTGCTCTCCCAGCGCGCCCGCCTGACTCGTGACCAACTTCTGGAAGCGGGCCACGTCGAGGCTGGTCATGGCCCCGAGCGCTTGCACGGAACTCACGTGGGCGCGTCCGGCTGCGGTCTGCAGCATGCTGCCCAAGTCGGCGACTTCGCCGTCGTCGAGCATCAGGTACGCCACGTGGAAGCTGGCGAAGGCCGGTGCATGCAAGCGCAAGCCGAGGCTCGGGCCGAACTCGACCAACGCCGCGCCTTGCACCGCCACCGCCGGCTCGCTGCCGACGAACGTGGGCGCCGTGACGGGAGCCGCGTCGAGCACCGGCTCCACGGCGGCCGCGGAACCCTCGGCAACCTGTTGCGGCGCGCTGATCACGAGCTGTCCGAGCTCGAGGGTGAGTGCGCTTTCCAAGTGCGTGGCGACGGGGGCGATCAGCGCCGAAGCGTCGGGAGCACCAGCGCTCAGGTTCGAAGGCGCGGCCTGCTGCGACGAGGCAGAGCCGTTCTCCGAGCCCGCCCCGAGGTCACCGGCATCGTTCGAGGACACTGCGGGCAGGCCCCAGTCGTCGTCGGGATCGCCGGCGCCGCTGAGCGGTGCCAGCCAGAGCGCGAAGAGGAGCCCGAAGACCGTCAGGCGACCGAGCAAGCGAACGGATGGGGTGGTACTGGTCGTGACCGAGCGTCGGAGGGTGGTTGTCCGGAGACTCATGACGATCACTCCCTTCTTAGGCTGCAAAGAGGGTGGGCACGCTGCGACTCAAGTCAGCGCGCAGGCGGGGGTCGAGGTGAAGCAGGCGCTGGAACTGCGACTTACGCGCGAGCAAACCTCGGATCTGGCTGACGCGCGCGGGGAAACGACGCGTGAGCTCGGCGAAGTGCGAGACAGATTCGTCGTGCAGCCCCGCCTTGGCACAGTTGACAGGCAAGTTCAGGAAGGACGCGAAGAGCCCGGGTTCGCTCTCGGCGCCCTGATGCTCCACGACCTCGCGGAAGCACTCCGCCGCGCGACGGTAATCGCCTTCGACCGAGTGCAGTTTGCCGAGCGACTGCAAGGCCATCAGGCGATGCACGACATCGTTTCCTTCGAGGTACACGCGGCGGAACTCGAGCCGCGCGCGATCGTGGCGTCCCTGCAACGCGTGCACGAAGCCGAGCCACAAACGTGACTCGCTGCGCTCGGGTTGCAGCGCCAAGGACTCTTCGAGGAAACGCCGCGCGCGCTCCATGGCCGTCTTCACCGGGCCGGCGCCGCTGTGGGCGTCGCCACGTTCGGCGAACAGGCGCCGGCTGCCGCGGAACAGGGAGCCCGAAGGCCGACGATGTTCGCCCACGCGCTCGATGCCCTCGGCCTCGCGCAGCAGGCGCTTGGCGTGCAATTCGCCGCCGCGGATCGCGATGGCGCGCTTGGCCCCCAGCACCGATTGACGCTCACGCTCCTCGAGTGCTCGGTTCGCGGTGTAGGCGTAGGCCTTGCCCAACTCGTAGAAGAGCGCGGACAACTCCGCGGTGTGGTCGTCGACCAGGCAGCGCGTGACCCCGGCGAAGAGCTTGCGCGGATCCACGCGCTCCACGATTTGCGCGTCGAGATCCTCGGCGGCCAAGCGGCCCAGGCGTGAGAGGCGGCGGAAGGCGTCGAAGGCATCGCGGCACGACGAGCAGGCGTCCATGTGCTCGACTAGGCGCGCGGTGGGCGCACTCTCCAACTCACCGTCCACCAGACTGGAGATGTCGATGGCGAAGGCTTCGCAGGCCATGGCTGGAGGGTTGATGGCACTCATGGGAGGCGAGTCCCCAGGACGCGAACGATGTGCTGGTAGATCCTCTTCCGGGCGCGACACACGACCATCTTGAAGTTCTCCAGCTTGATACCTAGGACGTCGGCGGCCTCGCGGTAACCGAGCTTCTGCGCTTCCACGAGCTGCAGCGCCTCGCGGTCACGCGGCTTCAACTGGTTGGCATAGGCATCGTTGTAGAGGCTCAGCACCAGGGCGTAGACCCGGCGGCACTCGGCGTCGGATTCGGCCTCCTGGCTGGCCTCGATGGGTTCCACGGCGCGCGTGTCTTCGAGCACGTCAGCGAGCAGCTCGGCGGGGATGCCCACCCGCGCGTCGCGCGTGAGGTTGCGATACACGGTGTTGCGCAGGATCGAGTAGGACCAGTTGCGGAAGGCGTTGGGCTTCTCGGCACGGAAGCGGCGCGGGTACCGGTAAATGGCCAGGAAGGCCTCTTGCAGGATGTCGTGCGGGTCCACGCGGCAGCCGGTCATGCGCATGAGCTTGGCGGCGATGAGCGTGAACGGTTTCACGTTCAGTTCGAAGAGCAGGCCGAAGGCGTCGGCGCTGGCGTGCACGCGGTAGGCGTCCATCAGCGCGTTGTTCAGCTCTTGCAGCTGACACCCCGGCTTGGCCACGACCTGGATCAGCAGCTCGTGCTGAGTGTCCCGAGCGATCAGCGCGGCGCGAGCCAGGAGTGGCTCCGCGACTTCATCGCCGGTGGTGGACTTTGACGCGGCCGTTTTCACGACCTTCACGGGCGGGCGGGCTGCCGAGGACCCAGCGGATTCACCCGGCCCAGCTTGCCGACCACCGGCACGGCGATCGGCGGCACCAAGGGGAACTCCTGGGGGAACTCCTGCACCCTGAGGAAGACCTCCGGGGCCGCTCCGGCCTCCCTGACCCTGGCCATCGCGTGCGTGTTCAGCGGCACTCACGCGGTTTCTGCCCTCCGAGTCCGGGGTCGGTACGGGGTCGATCCAGCTCGGGGAGGCTTGGATCTCGACTCTGTGAGATCGGTAGTCCGCGCCGGACGCCGAGTCACACACTCGACACCCCGAAAATACGCGAATCTCAAAAACCGTGGGGATCTGTTCGAGGCGACTCCTCGAGTCGGCCAGCTTGCGGCGATCGAAAATCAACGGGAGACTGCGGCTCCCTCCGGAGCCTCGCGATGTCACACACCCTGCCCCGCAAGCCTCGCATGCTCTCCCCCTTGCTCCTGGCTGCAGCGCTGGGACTTCTCGGCCGCACACTCGGCGCCCAGCTCCCTGAGCCGGCCTCTGGCCGAGTGGTCTTCGGCGACAGCGCCTTCTTGCCGGGTGTCTCGGCGGCAGTCCTCGCTACCGACCTGAACGCCGATGGCTACTCCGACATCGTCACGGGCACCTTTGGTGTCCTCGTGGGGCTCAACAACGGAGCGGGCGTCTTCACCCTCGTTGCGAACACTGAGGTCGACGACCCGCATTACCGCCGCCTCCTCGGCGCCGACTTCGACGACGACGGTTTCCAGGATGTCATCGCCAGCAGCACGGCAAACGGGGGCCGCGCGTGGATCTTCCGCGGCGATGGCACCGGACACCTCTCTCTGGCCGGGCAGCGCGGCGTACGTGCCGCGAGCGACATCGCCGTCGCCGACATCAACCTCGACGGCGCGCTTGACCTCGTGGCCAGCCACGAGGACGTCGGCCGCGACTTCCACCTGTTACTCGGCGGAGGCGACGGCACGCTCGGCCTGCCGACCCCCTTCGGCGACTCGGGCCATTGCGACTTCATCGCCGCCGGCGACTGGAACCTCGACGGCGCACCCGATGTGTTCTGCGACCGCGGCTCCGACATCGACTACTGGGTGAACGACGGCAGCGGCGACCTCAGCGAACAGTTCGCCGACTTCGACGAGAACTCGATCTCCGGCCCGATCCGCTTCGTCGACTTGGAAGGCGACGGCATTCCCGAGCTACTGCACCGCAGATGGAGCCCGTTCGAGGCGCTCGTCATCCAGCGCAATGATGCGGGCGGTTTCGGCGACTCGACCGTCCACGCGTTCACCACCAGCCTAGGCAGCGACATCGAGGACATCGCCGTGGAGAGCACGCCCTCCGACGGGCTGCGCGACTTCGCCGTCGCAGGCGGCACCAGGATCGACGTCTTCGACCACACCGCCCTGGGCATCGACAAGCTGCCCTCCGTGGTCGCCGACTTCGGGCTCGCGCAGAACTCGCTGGTCTCGGTCGGCGACGTCGATGGCGACGGCAACATGGATCTCGTCCACCTCGCAGACAAAGGCGCGCGCGTGCGCTTCCGCCAGACCTACGACAGCTTCGGCACCACGCTGCTCTCCGACCTCGATGACGGTCCCGGCGGACTCAAGAGCCCTGGAGTGCTCCTCGCCGCTCAACTCGACGCCGACCCCGAACCCGAGTTCCTCCTCGCCGACGACGCCACCGCGCTGTGTCACGTGCTCGAAGTCGACGAGAACCTGCTGCTGCACGTCGTGAAGTCCTTCCCAACCCACAACGGGTCGCCGCGCCACCTTCTGCTCGCGGACATCGTGGAAGACGGTCACCCGGATCTCGTGCTGGCCCACAGCGGCCCCACAGCAATCGGCTTCGCAGCGGTGCACCCCAGCGACGGACTCGGCGACTTCGGCGCGCCGCTCGTCACCCAGATCGGCGGCAACATCCTCGACGTGGTCGACGTGAACGCCGACGGCCACCTCGACCTGGCCTCACTCAGCGGAGCGAGCAATCCCGGCTTCGCGCTCTCCACCTGGTTCGGCGCGGGCGACGCCAGTTTCGTGGCAGGCCCTGAATCCCCTCTCGCCGATCACTTCCGAGGCGCCCGCATCGGCGACATGAACGGCGACGGGATCCCCGATGCCGTGAGCGTCCACCAAGGCTCCGGCGCCTCCCAAGTGAGCGTGCAACTCGGCGACGGCGCCGGGGGCTACGGCCCCGCGATCCTGGCCACCAACCCTGACAACGCAACGCACGAACCCGAGCTCGGCGACTTCGATGGCAACGGCACGCTCGATGTCGTGACCCCCACCTTCAGCGACGGCGGGCGCGTGGCCCTGTTCCTCAACGACGGCAGCGGCCAACTCAGCCACGCCACGCGCGCGGGCTTCGCCACCTCTGTCCCGCGCACCCTGGTCGTGACAGACATCGACCAAGACGGCTGGCTCGACGTGGCTCACAGCACCGCCGGTGATCGCATGCTGGTCGTGCTGCGCGGCGACGGCGCGGGCGGCTTCGAGTCACCCACCGCGCATGCGGGTGCCTGGAGCACACTGCGCAACACGCTGGTGTGTGTCGATGTGGATGCCGACGGACGCCGCGACCTCGTGCAGGTCGAGGCCAGCGACACCAACAGCGAGCTGCTCGTCTTGCGCAGCCAGGGCTCACCGATCGAGGCCTGGGCCTCGGCGGGCGGCGGCGTTCCAGGCGCCTCGGGTCAACCACGCGCCAAGGGCAGCGGCCGTCCCAAAGCCGGCAAGACGATCAGATTGCAGGTCACGCGCGCGCCGGCCTCGAACGCATCCTTCATAGTGCTCGGCGTGGGCTTGCTCGGGAGCGCCTACAAGGGCGGTCACCTCGTGCCGACCCCCGATTTCATCGTGCCGGGGCCGCCCACCAATGCTGCGGGCGAGCTGAGTTTCAGCTTCGCGTGGACCACCGGCCTGCCTGAGGGCGTGGACCTGTGGCTCCAGCTCTGGTTCCCAGATGCCTCGGCCGCACTCGGCTTCTCGGCTGCTGGCGGACACCGCCTGCGGATTCCCTGAGCGGGACAAGGCTGGACCGCACGGGACCTCGGCGCACAGAATCGCCCCCGTGTCCGCGCTGCGACTCCTGATCTTCGGCTTCGTCGCCGCGCTGTCCTTCAGCGCGCTGCGCGACGTGTGGAGCCTCGACCCCGACGCCGCCGCGTACCTGTCGCTCGGTCGCAGCCTGGCCGCCGGCGACGGCTACCTGCTCTTCGGCGAGCCGCACGCCAAGTACCCGCCGGGCCTGCCCGCGCTCTTCGGCCTGCTCAGTTGGTTGAGCACGCCCGAGTCCTACGCGCTCTTCCACGCCGCGCTCGTGCTCGCTGTGCTGGCCGCGGCCTGGGTCGCTGAACGCCTCGCGCTGCGACTCGGGCTGAGCCCGCTGGGCGCTCTGGTCGTGGCGGCAGGCACCGCCTTCTCGGTGACCTTCTTCGAACTCTCCGTGCGCTACCTGCGCACCGAAGCGCTCTTCGCGGCGCTCAGTTTAGGCAGCTTGCTCGCGTGTCTGCGTGCGCTTTCGTCTCGGGGTCGATGGGGCGACGCACTGCTCGCCGCGCTGCTCACGATCGCGGCCTTGTCCACGCGCTTGGCCGGAGTCGGACTGCTCGTGGTCCCCGCCTTCGCATTGCTGCGCGCACCTGCGCCAGGCGCTCGCCCGCGCGCGCTGCTGATCCTGGCGCTGAGCGCCGCCGGTCTCGCCGCTTGGATGACGCACGGCGCGAGCGTGCGCGCCGAAGTCTCCGACGCCCCCGACTACCGCGACGAGTTCTTCGTGGCCGAACCGCGCGACCTCACCAAGGTTGTGCGCGTCGACAACCCGCCGCTCGACGCCGGCTCGCTCGTCACGCGCGTGGCACGCAACACCACCGTGTTCGCGCGCGCCACCGCCGTGCTGCTCAGCAACACCGACAAGGCCGGCCAGCAACTCCCCGTCGGCGCCGCCACACTCGCGCTCGTGCTGCTCGGCCTCGGCGGACTCTGGGTCGGCGGCAAAGCCGAAACGCTCTGGGCGCGACGAGCCAGCGTGCTCTACGTGGCCGCGAGCGTCGGGCTGCTCCTCGCCTGGCCCTTCGACCAAGCCGAACGCTTCTACGCGCCCTTGCTGCCACTGCTGCTCGTGGCCGCCGCGGAAGGCCTCCGCCGAGGGAGCGCCTTGCTCGGCTGGGCCAGCCGCAGCGCACTCGGTCGCAACCTGGTGTTCGCAGCCGGCCTCGCGCTGCTCGGCCTGCTCGCGCTGCAACGCTCGAACGACCCGCGCCTGTTCGAACGCTGGTCGTACGCTTACGCGGCCTTGCTGCTCATGGCCACGCTCGGTGTCACGGCCGCAGTGATCGGCTTGCGTCGCCCGCGCCAGGTGCAGCTTCCGCGCTGGGCGCCGTGGGCCGCGTTGGCGCTGTTCGCGCTGCCCTTCGCGCATCAACGTCTCGTGCTCTGGCCGCGCGTGGTCGACGACTTCGAAGCGCGGCGCGCCGAGCTCCCCGAAGGCGACGCCTTCGCGCGCATCGACGTGCATCCCGTGCTCGAAACCGTCGCGCGACGACTCGCCGCCGAGACCACGCCCGACACCGTCGTCATGACCGACGTGCCCAAGATGCTCGCGCTGCTCAGCGGCCGGCGCTGCGTGCCGATGCGCTACCGCGTGGATCCGCCGGGCCTCGAAGCGGGCGAGGCCAGCGTGCTGTTCTGCACGGGCAGTGACCCGCCCGAGGCCGGCCAAGTCGTGGACGCCCTGAGCGCATCATGGGAAGCGTTCATCCAGCTCGAACCGATCCGCGCCGAAGGCATCGAGCTGCGACCGACCGTGTGGCGACTGCCGCCGCGCTGAAGCGTTGCGTGAGTGCGTTGCTCAGTCGTCGCCGGGTGGACGACCGCGCAGACGCTTCGTGGCGCCGCGCCGCTTCTTCGCGTCGACACGGCGGCGCTTCGAGCCGCGCGTGGGCTTCGTGGCTCGGCGTTTGCGCGGCACAGTCAGGGCCTCGTCGAGCAAGGCCGCGAGACGTTGGCGCGCCGCGGCACGATTCGCGAGCTGCGAACGCGCAGCTTCTGCGTGCACGATCAACTCGCCGCCGCGCGTGAGTCGCGTGGACAACTTCTCGAGCAAGCGCGCGCGTTGCGCGTCGCTGGGCACGCGGCTCTCACGCAGGTTCCAGCGCAGGCTCACGCGCGAGGCCGTCTTGTTCACGTGCTGTCCGCCCGGCCCCGAGGCGTGCGACACCGACTCGCTGAGTTCGTCGGCGGGGATCACGAAGCGCGGTCGGACTTCGAGCGGATCAGCGGCCATCGGTCGTCTCGCTCGGCGCGGACACGGCGCGCGCCGCGAGCAACGCGAAGGCCGGCAACCATTGCAGCGCCAGCCGGTGTGCCGAAGTTTCGAGGTGACGTCCCAAGTGCATCGTGGTCGAAAGGTACACGCAAGACAGGAAGGCCGCGACGCCGAGCAGCAGGAGCCACGCGAATCCGGCGCGACGTCCGGGGCGCGAGAGCGCCAGCGTGAGCAGGCCCAGCGGAAGCAAGCCGAAGCGCGCGGCGTCGGTGAGCACACCCACGAAACCCGTGAGCAAAACCGGCACGCGCACGGCGAGATTGCTCGGGTCGCGCAGCAGCTCGAGCTTGGTGATCGGCGGGCTCGCCGGCACGCTCAGCAAGAACACGCCGAGCAACATGACCGTGGCCAGCAGCGGCAGCAGCACCGCCCACCAAGCCTCGCGCCGCGGGCCGACGAGCAACGCCACCCCGAGCACGAGCGCCGCCGCCACGCCGCCCTCGAGCTTGATGCAGGCCAGCGCCGCGATCCACAGCGCGGCGTCGTGCACGCTCGGGCAACCGCGACGTCGCAGTGCGTCGACCGCATCCACGAGCAACAACAGGAAGAGCGCGAGCACGCCGTCCATCAAGCCACCGGCACCGGGTGAGGCCGCGGCATCGGCGCTGAGCCACACCGGCATGGCCACGGCGAGCAGCGCCAACCACGCACCCGCGGCGCCTTCGCGCTTCAGCAAGAGCACGAGCAACACGAGCAGCGCCACGTGCAGACCGGCGAGCACGGTCTTGGCCGCGAGGTGGTTGTCGGGCGCTGCGAGTTGCAGCGCGGGCGCGAGCAACACCGGGCCGAGCAGCGGGTAGTTGCGATGAAAACCGAGGTGCTCGGAGTCTTGCAGTGCGGGCGTGTCGGGCACGCCAGCGTTCAAGCTGTCGTAGGCCTTCGGCAACCAGAACTTGCTGCCGTCGCCACACAGGGGCTGGCCGAGTGTCGACGCCAAAGCAATGAGCAAGACCGGCAGCAACAACAGCGTGGCGAGTCGCCCCACGCGCGCAGTGCTCGGCGACGGCGACTGTTTCGGGCCCAGCGGCGCGTGTGCGGGCGACACGTGTGCTGGCGAAGCGGGCGACGGCCGCTCGGGCGCAGGCTGCTCAGGCGCGTTGCGAGAGAGCGCGCGAGCCAATCCACACAGCAGCGCGCTCGACGCGCTGAAGACTGCGAGTTGCCAGACCGAGACCGCGAAGCCCGCCACGTTGAGCGCGAAACCGCACAGCCCCCAGAGCGCTGCGCCCCACGCGAGCGCGCGCGCCACGCGCTCCGCGAGACCCGACCGCCGCGCCGCGAACGAACGCGCCGACGGCCCCCACCCCAGCACGAGCAGGAGCGCGAGCACGAGACCGCCCGCCGCGAGGCCTGGGAACGCGCCCACGCTCATGGCGTCAGCTCGAACAGGGTCGGGTGCGCGAAGGCGTTGCGATCACTGGCGCCCAAGGCGTCGAGGTCCACGAGCCAGCGCTTCGGAGCGTCGTCGCCGAGTGGCAAGGCTTGCGCCAGGGCGCGCAGACTCTCGGCGCTGGCGTGAGCGGGGACAGAGCGCAACAACGGGTAGATCGGTCGACCGTGCAAGGCCGTGGCGACCACGTTGAGCAGCAGGTCTTGACGCCCCGCGAGCAGCACGGCGTCGTGCGGGCCCACGCGCCCGCGCCACTCGGCGAGCTGCGAGGACAAGGGTCCGGCGTAGAGCGGCAAGCTGCGATCGCTGAGCGCCCAGCGCCCTTCACGTTGCAGCCGCGCCTGTTCTGTGATCGACGCCCAACTCGCGAAAGCCAGCACGCCCAAGGCCGCCACGCCCACGGCCCCGCGCCACGACGGCCCGCGCGCATCCCGACGCACCGCCTGCGCGAACACACCCAAGGCGAGCGCGGCCGCCAACAACGCACAACGCTCTCGCCACAACGATTGCTGACGCGCGGCGTGCGCGGCTCGCAGCGCGGCGGGGAAACTGCGTGTGTCTTCGTGCTCGGCGTGCAGGCCGGGCAGCACCGCAGCGACCTCCGCGGGCGCGACGGCGTGACACCACCACGCGACGGCGGCGAGCGACGCAGCGAGCACGAGCAACCCAACCGTGCGCACGTTCAGCGCACCGCCGTCGGGGCGAAGCGGAGGCGCACGTCGCCCGTGTCCGTGTCGTGGCTGAGCCAGAGCTGCACGCGGCTCGACGCGTCGTCCGTGAGCGCGAAGTCGAAGGACGCACGCACGCACGGCTGGCTCGCGTCCTCGCCCGACCAATCGGCGGCGTCGAGCTCCAGCGCGAGCGCATCGACCTGCGCGACGGCGTTGCTGATCACGGTGAAGTTGCCCGCGCGCGTGCCTTGCCCGGCGGCGTCCCAGGCGGCGCGCTCGGGGAGTTCGAGTTCGAGCGCGTCGGCGAGCGGGCGCAACCAAGCTTCGGTGGCGGGCAGGTCCCACTCGGCGCTGGCGTAGGTGCCGAGGAACAGCGCGAGTTCGCCGTCGGGCAGACGGCGCGCGATGACGCGTCCATCCCAAGGTGCACACAGCGACACGAACTCTTGCTGCCAGGCGCTCGCGGTCGTGCCGTCACCGTGAGCGAGCACCGCCAGGGGGCGCAACCAGTTCGCGAGCGCATCGGCAGCGAGGGTCGGGTCTGCGAAGGCCACGAAGCTGTCGCCGGGCAAGCTGGGCGCGGGGCGGAAGGCTTGCAGCACTTGGCGCTCGGGCGCGTTCGCGGCGTAGCGCATGGTGAACTCCATGTCGACGGCGTCGAGCGCGTCGAGCACGGAAGCCCTTGCGGCGGACACGTCGGCCAGCTCGGTGTCCGTGTCGGCACCATCGCCGACGTCGACGTCGAGCGACTCGCAACGCAGGCCGAGCGCCTCCACACGCTGCGGGCCGAGCAACTCGAGGAAGGCCCACACGGCGGCGGGCGGCACCGGCAACTCGCCGAGCGGCGAGCGACCGCCTCGAGCTGCCTCGTTCAACGCGCCACTCAACATCCCGCCCAAACCCGCGAGCTTCGCACCGAGCAAAGCCGAGCGCAGGTTGGCGAGCACCTGCTGCAACTCGGCGTAGTACGTGTCTGCAAGACGCTCCACGTTCAGCGTGGCGACGAGCGCCGGGCCCGCTCCGCTCTGCATGCCGTCGAGCTCATCCAACACGCGCCGCGTGACGACCACGCCTTCGAGCGAGGGCGCCAACAAGGCGCGACCGTTCTCGGTCTTGAGGCGCAACGGCAGGTCGAGTCCCGCGCCGTTGAACAGAGAACCGAGCTGCTGCAGCGACGAGACCTGCGCACCGCCGGTGGCCGCGCCGAGGCTCACCTTCGCCACGAGCACGAGCTGCGCCAGCGGGTGCTCGGCCGGGAGCTGCAAGCGGAACTGGTCGCCGCCGAGACTCGTGATGGCAGGCGAACGTTCGAAGCTGCGGCGGAAGGCGCCCGCGTCGGAGAGCGGCAGCGCGAGGCCGAGCACGCCGCCGAACACGCGCGCGTCGAGGTGCAGGGCGAGCAAGTGACGGTCGAGCGCGAGGCCGTCGAGCTTCACGCCGAGGGCCTCGTCGAACGCGGAGTGCGTGGTGTTCGGCAGCTGCACGGCCAGGTAGCCGAGCACGCCGTCGGTCTGCACGGTGAGCGGCCAGGGCTCTTGGCCTGCGCGGGAACCAGTTTCGTCGCCGCAAGCGAAGAGCGCGAGGCACGACAGCACGAGCGCCGACACGCGACCGCAACGCGCGAGAGCACCGCGACAGCGCGCGCGCTTCGGAGCGTCGCGCGCTCCAGCCGCGGCCCGGCGTAGGATGGGAAGGTCCATGCCGCGCATCCTACCGCGCTGACCCTCTGCGCCTGCATCGCCATGACCCCGTCCGTCGACACGCCATGACTGTCACCTCGGAGCGATGACCTTCACCGTGGACATCGCGCTGCGCGAACGTGTGCGCGCTCGGCTGCTCGAACGCGGCTTCGCGCAGGCAGGTTTCGCCGACGCCACACCGGTGAGCGATCACGTGGGCCCGTGGGTCGCAGCGGGACGCCACGCCGGCATGCAGTGGATCGAGCGTGAGCCCGAGCGTCGCAATGATCCGACCACGCTCTTGCCCGGCGCCGCGAGCGTGATCTGCGTGGCGGCGTCCTATCCCGCGCAAGACGGCAGCCAAGCCGTGGCCGCCTACGCCTGCGCCGAGGACTACCACCACGACTTGCGCGCCGCGCTCGAAGAGGTCGCCGCCGAGTTGCGTGCGTGGGTTCCTGGCGCCGGCACGCGCGTGTGCGTGGACAGCGCGCCGCTCTCCGAACGCGCCTTCGCCGCGCGCGCCGGTCTGGGCTGGATCGGACGCAACACGATGCTGCTCAACGAGCGCCTCGGGCCGTGGATGTTGCTCGCCGAGATCCTGGTCGACGCGCACTTCCCGCCCGACGCACCCGCCGCCTTCCGCTGCGGCAGCTGCACCGCCTGCGTGGACGCCTGCCCCACCGACGCGCTGGATGGCAAGGGTCAGCTCGACGCCGGCCGCTGCCTGTCCTACTGGAGCATCGAACATCGCGGCGAACTCCCCGAGGCCTGGGGCGCCGCGCTCGGCCACCGCGCTTTCGGCTGCGACGACTGCCTCGCCGCGTGCCCGTTCCCCGCACAGGAAGCCGCGCCGTCGAGCCCACCACTGCGCCCGCGGCCGGAGCTGGCCGCCGCCACGCCCGCACGGCTGCGCGAGCTCGCCGAGGCCTCGTTCAAGCGTCACCTAGGGAGCACGCCGCTGGAGCGCGCGCGAAAGGGCGGCCTGCTGCGCAACCTCAGCTGGGTCGAGCGCAACAGTCCAGCGCGCTGAGACGTGTCGGCCTCGCGGCGGTACACTGCGCGGCCCTTCTTCCTCCCGCCCGACCCGACCCGCCGCACACGAGCCTCCGCCGATGAAGATCTTCGAGCCGCACATCCACATGTACTCCCGCAACACCCGCGACTACGCGGAGATGGCGGCGGCCGGGATCCGCTCGCTGATCGAGCCGGGCGGCTTCTGGCTGGGTTACGCGCGCAAGCACCCCGAGACCTGCCTCGAGTACTTCGACCACCTGCTCAACTTCGAGCACACGCGCGCGGCCAAGGCGGGCATCAACTACCACTGCACCTTCGCGCTGAACCCGAAGGAAGGTCACACGCCGGCGATCCGCGAGGCCGTGATGGCGGCGCTGCCCGAGTACCTCGATCACCCGTTGTGCTGCGCGCTCGGCGAGGTCGGCTACGACGAGATCGACGAGATCGAAGAGCAGCTCGTGCTCGAACAACTCGAGATGGCGAAGCAGAAGAACCTGCCCGTGCTCGTGCACACGCCGCACGTCGACAAGCTCGAAGGCACGCAACGCTTGATCGACAACTGTCGCGACGTGGGCATCGACCCCGACATGGTCGAGATCGATCACAGCACCGAAGAGACCATCAAGATGGTCGTCGACGCAGGCTACTGGGCCGGCTTCACGATCTACCCGGTCACCAAGCTGAGCCCCGAGCGCGCCGTCACGATCTTCAAGGAGTTCGGCACCGAGCGCATGCTCGTGAACTCGAGCGCCGACTGGGGCCCGAGCGATCCGCTGTCCGTGCCGAAGTTGTGCGTGCTCATGCAGCAAGCCGGCTTCGACGAAGACATCGTGCAGCGCCTCGTGTGGGACAACCCGGTGCGCTTCTTCGGCCAAGGCGGCAAGCTCTCCGAGAAGCCGATCTTCGCGGAGGCAGTGGCCTGAAGCTCGCATGGTGGGTGGCCGGACTCACGACGCTGTGTGTGGCGTGCGGTTCGGGTTCGAGCGACGGTGCGCGCGAGGACAGCGCCGCCGTGAAGCCGCTCGAGCGCACTCTTCGCGGCGCTGACAGCCCCGCGAAGGAGCTTCCGGAAGCCGCGCCCGCGCCGCCCACCGAGTCACAGGCACCCGAGGCGCCCGTCGAGGAAGCGTCGCCTGCGCCGGGGAAAGCGCTGCCGCTCGAGTGGCCGCAGAGCGCGGTTCCGCTGCGTCGCCTGCTGCTGGCCGGCACCTGGTCGCTCGAGTCGCCCGAGGACTTCGAGCGCGCTTGGCTCGACGAGGCCGGGCTGCGCGAAGTGTTCTCGCTGCAGCCCGCCGGCCGCCGCCGCTGGCAAGGCATGGCCGGCGGTGAGACCGCCGTGAATCTCGACGCGCTCACGCGCACGCGCCCGGACCCCGCGCTGGCCTACGCCTACTCCATCTCGAGTCGCCCGAACACCGGGAACATCGACCCGCTCGCCGCGGACGCCTTCCCAGACGCCGAGGCCGTGCTGCACATCCGTCACGCCTGCCGGCTGCGCGCATGGTGGGACGGCGAGATCGTGCTCGACGAAGCCGCCCCCGCCGACGGCCAACCGCGGCACGTGCAAGTGCGCGTGCCCCTCACCGACGCCTACGACGTGCTGCTGCTCAAGCTGGCGCGCGGCGCGGACTTCGGCGCGTCGATGAACCTGGAAGTGCGCCTCTCCGACACGAACGGCGAGGCCATCCCACGCCAGGAGTTCGTCCCGCGCCGCAAGAACGAGTTCCCCACGGAACTCAGCGGCTCGCGCTGAACGCTCAGGCAGCCACGGGCTCGAGTTCACCGTCGCGCGAGACGAGCAAACGGTTGCGCCCGTTCTCCTTGGCGGCGTAGAGGCCCTTGTCCGCCCGATCGACGAGGCTCTCGAGTGTGTCGCCGGCTTCGAGCTGCGCCACGCCGCCCGACACGGTCACGTCGACCTGGATCAGGCCTTCGGGCGCGGTGGCGTCCACCGGGTTCGCGGCGAGGTCGGCACGCAGGCGGTCGACGATGCCGGCGGCTTCGTCGAGATCGGTCTCGGGGAACAGGAAGAGGAACTCTTCGCCGCCCCAGCGGATCACGCAGTCGGTCTGGCGCGACGCGGCTTGCAGGCGTTCGGACACGGCCACGAGCACGTCGTCGCCGGCGTGGTGACCGAGCGTGTCGTTGATGCGCTTGAAGTGGTCGATGTCGAGCAAGGCCACCGTCATCCCGCGCTCGTAGCGGCGCGAACGGCTCATCTCTTCTTCGAGGCGCGCGCAGCCGTGGCGACGGTTGGCGAGCCCGGTGAGCGCGTCGGTCTGGCTGGCGTGCGCGAGCTCGTCCTGCAGCTGCTTCATTTTGACGAGGTTGCGCACGCGCGCGAGGAACACGGCCTTGTCGGGCTCCTTGGTCACGTAGTCGGACACGCCGGCGTTCAGGTTCGCGATCACGTCGCAGCGTTCTTTGCTGCCGGTGAGCATGAGCACGGGGAGCATCTGGTTGGCCGGCGTCTCGCGCAGGATCGTCACCAGGTCCTGGCCGCTCTTGCCGGGCATGTTCAGGTCGGAGACGACCACGTGGTAGTCGTGACCGGGGGCCAGCATCTCGAGCGCTTGATCGACATCGCTCGCCGAGTCGACCTCGAATCCGGCCCGGCGCAGCACCACTTCGTAGGTGAAGCGAATGATCGCGTTGTCATCGACGAGCAAGATGCGGGTGGCCATGCGAACGTCCGGGAGGCGAGTTCCCAGACTGATCGGCAGGAAGTGCACTCGGACTTGCGGTTCCCTGAGCAGAATCCGCGCTTGTCGCGATGGCACCGACAAGTCCGTAGGGCATGATTGCGCCCCGATTAGAGCGATCCGGGGGTCTCAGCGCCCCAAGCTGAACAGGCGCTCGAAGCGACGCTCGAGACCACGCTGTGCGCGTCGGTCTGGCGTGGCCACGAACACGATGTCGTCCCCCGCGATGGTGCCGATCACCTCGGGCATCGCCATCGAGTCGAGCGCCAGCGCCACCGTCTGAGCCAGGCCGGGGCGGGTGGCGACCACGAGCAGGTTCGGACCTGCTGGGCGCACCGAGCGCACGAAGGGCTGCAGCTCGACGAGCGAGAGATAGAGTTGCTCGCCGCCATCCTCGCTCTCGACGTCCACGCCGAGGCGGTACACGCCGTCGACCTTCTGGGCACCGAGCGACGTGAGGTCGCGACTCAGGCTCGACTGCGTGATCGTGAAGCCACGATCCTCGAGCGCGTCGACGAGCTCCTGCTGCGTGCCGATCCTGCGCCGCCGAAGCAGGCTCCTCAGCGTGCGGCGACGCTGGTCTTGGCTGCCGTTGTTGCGATTCGGCATCACGCTCCCTCCCCGCAGCGATCGCCGGGCAACGCGGCGGTGGCTTCGATCTCCACCAGCGCGCCTTCCTCAACGAGCGCGCGCACCTCCACCAAGCTCATGCACGGGTAGTGGCGCCCCAGCACCTCGCGATAGGCCTGGCCGATCGGGCCGAGCTGATCGAGGTAGAGCATCTTGTCGACGACGAAGATCGTGAGGCGCACCACATGCTTGGCCTCGCCCCCCGCCGCCTCGACCAGCGTGCGGACGTTCGCCAAGGCGCGCTCGAACTGCGCCACGAAGCCCCCCTCGACGAGCTGACCTGACGCATCCCAACCGATCTGGCCGGCCATCACCAGCAAGCCGTGACCTGGCGGGATCAACAGCGCATTGCTGTACCCACTTGGCCGCGGCCAGTTGTCCGGCTCGACGGCGCGGACGCCCGCAGCCCCCGGCTGCGCAGCACTCGAAGACTCACCCTGGTTCATGCGGGTAAAGCTATCAATATGCGCATGAACAAGCAAACCGCCGCCCGGCCAGGCCGAGCGACGGTTCGCTGTCTCGCGCTGGGTGCAGCGCGGGGGACTTCAGGTCGAGGTCAGTTGGCAGGTTCCTCGACACCGATGCCGAAGGCCGTGAAGAGACCCGTTTCCGGGTCGGCATCGACAGCCACCACCCACGCCCCAGCGCCCGATGCGATCAGGTTCTGAGCCGCGGACTGCACCGCGTCGTCCTCGGTGGCGAAGTCCAGCACCATCGTGAAGTACGCCCATGCGCGGAAGCTCGCGTTGGCCTGGAGCTGCTGGCCGGGCAAGGTGCCCGCCGTGATCACAGCCTGCAGGTCACCGCTCATCGAGCCGCTCATCTCGGCGGGCGCCGTGATGGAACCGAGCTTCGCGCCGGTGCTCACCGGGAAGGCCTTCACGCGGCTGTTGGCCGGGAAGCTCCAGTAGAACGTGTCACCGTCCTCGCCGAACATGTCGACGTCGAGCAAGCGCGAGAACTCCATGTTCTCGACCCGCGACGAGCCGCTGAACTTGAGCGCGATGGCTTCCTGCACGACCGTCTGGTTCAAGCCGATCGTGTAGCGCTGACGCACCGTGGCACCGTCACCCGACTCATCGAGATAGGGGACGAAGCTCGAGGAGTCATGACGACCGGCGCGGTTCGTGCCGTTCTCATCCGTGTAGTGACCGAAGGAGAAGCCGAGGTTGCGCACGCTCTGGTTGAAGTTCGGCGGGCTCAGGAAGTCACCCGAACCACCGAACACCGACGTGAGGCCGCTGGGCAACTCGATGTCGTAGGTGAGGCCCCAACCATCGCCGGGGACACCCACGAGCAGCACGTCCTCGCCGAAGACTTCGCGGTAGCCGATGAAGTCCTCGATGAACGTGCCGTCCTCGGAGATGCCGAGGATCTGGTCGGTGGAGTTGCCGATGTACGTGGCCGTCTCGAGCTCGAGTTGGAGTTCGTAGAGCCCGCTCGTGGTGCCCTCGGAGCCGGTGAAGTCGAGGGCGCTGTCAGGCGCGCTCTCCACGGCGAGGAAGTAGGGGTGCGTGCCCATGCGCTCGATCGGCAGGATCAGACGCGAGCTCTTGCCCGCAGCCGAGTCGTCGTCGACAGCAACGAGCGCGCTCGTGGTGCCGTCGAAGAAGCCCATCAGCGTGTCGAGGTTGGTGGCCGTGGCGCCTTCAGGGATGCGCGTCTCGGCATGCAGGATCGTGCTGCCGGGAGCGTTGAAGGAGAAGAAGTCCACGTCGCCGGGCGTGATGCTCAAACCGGTGAGCATCAGCGGGTTCAGACCCGTGACGGCAGCCGGCGGGCGCAAGAAGGCCGGGCTGGCGTTCGCCATGTCGTTGTTCGGCTCGAGGTAATCGCCGGCGCTGCCTTCGCTGATCTCCTCGTCGACCGGCACTTCGCCGAGCGTGTCGTCGGCATCGATCATGCCGAGGCGCACCTTGAAGGCGTTGACGACCTGCTCGAGGCCTTGCCCCGGCTGGTCCGAGAGGCCTTCGCCCCCGAAGCCCAAGACCGATTCCACGACCACATAGGCACCGTCGACCTTGTCGACCTGGTAGGTGCCGAGCAGCTCACGCGTGTCGCTGTTGATCAGCGCGAGCACGTGGTCGCCGGCACGCAGCGCGGTCTTGCCCGGCAGCTCGAAGCGCTGCATCAAGCCCACGCGCTCACCGATCAGGCGGTCCTGAACGAGCAACGCCACGTGCGAGAGATCGTCGTGCGACGAGACCTGCACGGCCGACACGCGCGCGAAGACCACGGCATCCGCGGACTCCAGCTGGTCGGAGGCAGACGCCGGCGCGAACAGGCTGAGCAAGCCCATCGGAAGCGCCAAGCAGAGCACCAGCGCCGCAGCGCCAAGGGACAGTTGAGTTCGGGACGAGATCATGTGCGTCTCGCGGTCTCGGAGGTGTGGTGGCTGGGAAGAGCGAAGGAACTGGGGAGCGACTCACCGATCGGTCGGCTGACGCTCTCTACCGTTTCGGGGGACGGCAAATGCAAGCTTGAGGTGCAGGTCCTTCGAAGCAAAGACTACCCCACAACACCAAAACGGTCCAGGAGACCAGAATCGCGCGGAGCGCCCATCCTCGGCGCAATTCGACAGCACTTCCCCACTCGGACCCAAAGCTCCTGATGACTCTCGGCTCCACCCTCCGCGCACTCTCGGAAGCGGCTCTGCTGCTGGGGCTGCTGGCTCTCGCCACACTCCCGGACGGCTTCGTGCTGCGTCCGAAACTGCTCTGGGGGCAGTCGCTGGTCCTGCTCGCCCTGGGGCTCGCCGCTCTCAGCTTGGCGGCCACGGCCCGCAGCCCCCGGCCGTGGGGGCGAGCACTGGCCCTCGCGCTGCTGCCGGCCGGCCTGGCCCTGCTCCACTTGATCCACAGCACGCCCGCCAGCCACGCCCTCGCCCGCGACGAGATCCGGCGCTTGCTGGTGGTCCCGCTCGTGGCGGCGGCGGTCGGAGCCCTGATCTGTCGCTCGGAACGGGCCCGTTCGCGGCTGCTGCTGGCGCTCGCGCTGGGCACGGCGTGGGCGGCGGTTCACGCCGTCCTCCAGCGTACGGGAGCGGTGTTCTCGCTCGGGGTCACGCCCCGCCTGCGCGCCGAGGGCGGCTTCTCGAACCCGGTCTTCCTGGGCGGTTGGTTGGTGCTCACCACGCCACTCCTCCTCATGGAGACGCTCTTCGGCCGCGGCCCGCTGCGCTGGCTCTGCGCGCTGGCTGCCGGCTTCGCGCTGCCCGCGTTGCTGGGCACGAAGTCGGTCGGGGCCTGGGCGGGCCTCGGCGTCGCTTGCTTCGTGGCGCTCGTGCTCGCCCTGCGGGCCTCGCGTCTGCGCCAACGCCTGCTCGTGGGCGGGATCGTGGTCGGGCTCGTGCTGGCCGTCGCCGGGCGCGACTCGCTCGCGCGCTCGCGTCAACACACGCTGATCTGGCGCGACACGCTCGCGATGGTCGGCGCACACCCCGCAGGCGTGGGCCCGGGTCAGTTCCACCTCGCCTTCCCCAGTTATGCGTCTGCCGAGCTGCGGGAGGCGTATCCACCCGAGCGCGTGATCATCAACGACGCACACAGTGAACCCCTGCAGCTCGCCGCCGAGCTGGGCTGGACGGGGCTCGGTGCGGCGCTGCTGGCCTTGGTCGCGGGCGCGCTCGCCGTGCGCCGCACGCGCCGGGAGCTCGACGCCGCCGCCGTGCCCGACGCGCACCGCTTCCACGCGGTCGTCGCGGGTGTGGCGGGCAGCGTGGCCATGTCGTGCGTCTCGCCCGACCTGCGCTTCGGCGTCACGACGCTGGCCTTCGCCACGCTCTGCGGCATCGCGATCGGCTTCGAGCCGCTCAGCGCGCGACCGCTCCCCGGCGGACGCGTCGGCCGCGCGCTCGCACTGCTGCTCGGCCTCGCGCTGCTCACCCACACCGCACACGACCTCGAACGTCGGCTCGACATCCTGCGCCTCTCGCGACCGGCGCCACAGGCCGCCCCGAACCCCGAGGCGCTCGAGCTGCTCGCCCCCGCGCGCGCCGCGGCCGCCCAGGCTCCAGACGACCCGGCGGTTCAAGCCCAACTCGGCCTCGTCCTGGAAGCGCTGCGCAGACACGGCGAGGCCGCGCGATGCTTCGAACGCGCACTGAAACACCTGCCTAACGACCCTCAACTGACCCGCCGCCTCGCAATCAACGGCGTGCTCGCCGGCGCCTACGACAACGCGCTGCCCTACCTCGACCAAGCCCTCGAGCACACCCCCCAAGACAACGATCTGCGCTACCTGCTCGCCTTCGCGCACTACGGCCGCGGCAACCTGCTCGGCTCGCTCCAGGAAGTGGAACGCATCCTCGAAACCGACCCTGAACACGCCAAGGCGCGCGTGCTGCTCGAGGGCCTGCGCGAGTGAGCGCTCTTCAGCTCGTTTGTTTCGACGCGGCGGACACGCTCTTCACGGAACGCAGCTCGCGCGCCGAGCTCTACGCCGACGCCTTCGCCGAGCACGGCCACGCGATCAGCGCCGCACAGATGTCGAGCTGGATGAGCGCAGCGAACACCGAGCTCTCACGTCCCGACGCGCCACAACCGCGCTACTCGCGCGATTGGTTCCGCGCCTTCGTGGGCGCACTGCTCACCCGCGCCGGCTCGCGCGAAGACCCCGAAGCGCTGCGCGCCCTGCTCGAAGACCGCTTCACGCGTCCGGAGAACTACATCGTGTTCGGCGACGTGCTGCCTTGCCTCGACGCGCTGCTCGAACGCGGACTGCGCCTCGCCGTGGTGAGCAACTGGAGCGACCGACTGCCCGGCTTGCTGCGCGACCTCGGTCTCGCCCACGCCTTCGAGGAGCTCGCCGTCTCGGCCCGAGTGGGCTTCGACAAACCCGACGCGCGCCTCTTCACGTGGCTGCTCGAACGCATGAACGTGTCGCCGGAACACGCGCTGCACGTGGGTGATCACGCCGTCAACGATGTACTCGGTGCACGACGCGCGGGACTGCGCGCCCTCCAGATCGATCGCAGCGGCCAGCAACAACCGAGCGTAGGGTGCATCACGGACCTCGCGCAAGTGCCCGGCCTGCTCGAAGCCTGAGCGAACACCGCAGCGCGCGCGGTCCAACGAGCAACGGCCCGCCCCGGCAGAACCGGGACGGGCCGTCGAAGAGCCCACGAGACTCCAGTTGAGGCGTGAGCAGACAGGCTCACACCCCGCGCTCACGAGCGGTCAGAGCGTGGTGCCCGAGAGTCCGTTCGTGGCGCAAAGGCCCGCCGCGTTGCTGTCATCCGACGACCACACTTGGTGGAAGATCGTGATCCCGGACGGCAGGGTGTTCGGCATGCGGAAGGACAAGTCGAGCTTGCCGGTCGGCTTGGCCTTCGGGAGGCGCACGATGAAGTCGGGATCGGGGACCAGCGTGCCGCCCTTGAAGGGCGAGAACACGGTGTCGAGCGACACGATCAACCAAGAGGTCGCGTCGGCCGGAGCGAAGTCGATGTAGTAGTTGACCCACTCGTCGCCGGTGAGCGCGCCCGAAGCAGTGAGACGCGGTTCCGGATCACCGTCGTCGGCGTTGCCGCGCTGCAGCGCGAAGCCGAGGTCCTTCCAGATCTTGCCCTCGTTCGAGAAGTAGTAGTTCGACTCGCCGAGCGTGTTGGCAACGACCACTTCACGACGGCCGTCGAGGTTGAAGTCGGCGATGGCCACGTGGCGCGAGTTACCCACCGCGTCGCTGAGGATGCCGTGCTCCATGGCTTCGAAACCGTCCACACCCATGTTGCGGTAGAAGAAATTCACCTGCTCGCGGTTGGCGATGACGAGGTCGAGATCGCTGTCGCCGTCGAGGTCACCCCAGGCGGCCGAGTAGCTGTTGCCGAGCGCGTTGCTCGGGGCGAGGTCGGTGCGCTCGAAGCTCATGCCGCCCAGGTTGTGGAACAGGCTGTTCGCCTGGTCGTCCTGGTTGGCGACCATTGCGTCGAGCAGGCCGTCACCGTCGTAGTCGGCGAAGGCGATGGCGCGCGAGCTGGAAGCCTCGTCGGCAAAGGGGTCCGACGTGAGCAGCGCGAAGGCGCCCACGGTGCCGGCTTGGTCGCCGCCCTGGTTCACCCAGATGTCGTTGGCTTGCTTGCTGCTGTTGGCGTAGGCGACTTCGGAGTCACCGTCGTTGTCGAGGTCCACGATGGCCACGTCACGCGACTGCGAGACACGCGAGGCGATGTCGCCGGCCGTCACCTTGGTGAAAGCGCCGAGGCCGTCGTTCGTGTACAGGAAGTTGGCCGAGAACTTGTTGGCGAAGGCCAGGTCGAGGTCGCCGTCGTTGTCGATGTCGCCCCAGGCCACGCCGTAGGACTCACCGCCGTCGGAGACCGCGGGATCGCCGGTCAGCTTGGCGAAGCGGCCGGTCGTGCCGTTCTGCGCCACGCCCATGTTGCGGTAGATCGCATTGTCCATGAGGTGACCGTTGGCCACGGCCAGGTCGAGGTCGCCGTCGCCGTCGATGTCGCCCCAGGCGCCGTCGAACGTGAAGCCGCCGTCGGTGTTGATCGGCTGCGGCTCGACGAGGTCGAAGGTGCCGTTGCCGCGCCCCTTGTAGAGGATGTTGTCTTGCGCGAAGTTCGCGATGTAGACGTCGATGTCGCCATCGAGGTCGAAGTCGCCGGGGATGATGGCGCGCGTGTCGCGGTCGTCGAGACCGAGGTCGGTGTCGAGCTTCAACAGCAACACGGGCGGATCTTGTGCAGCGGTCGAAGCGCTGAGCACGAGAAGCAGGGCGGCACAGAGGCGATGCATGGTTCTTCTCTCTTCAAGGAGACGTGGGAGGTCTCCTATCGGTCAGCTGCGCGGAGCGGGATGAGCCAGAATCCGTGCTTCCGGTCGGCTTCGATCCCGGCCCCAATTCGGGTAGATTCGGCGCCAACGACGACAAGAAGGCGTCGACAGATGCAGTTCCCGCCCCGCGCCAGCCTGCCTCCCGGCCCTGCGCGGAACCCACATCACGGGAGTTCCCGATGAGCGACGGTACGGCGCCCAGTTCGACTGCGGCCGCCCCACGCGACCCCGGCTTGCTGGCCAAACTCGGCAGCCTGTTCCGCACCTACGCCATCCCGGCGCACACGGTCATCGTGCCGCGCTCCTTCCAGCCCGACGACCGGCGCTGCTTCACCTTCTTGGTGCCGACCGACTGGCCGAGTGATGCCGACGACGGCTCGCAACTCGTGCTGCTCGAAGACGGCCTCCCACTCGGCCCCGCGCACGCCGGCCACGACGACATCCGCACGCTCGGCGCCGGCCGCTTCAGCCATTGGGGCGACAAGCTCTACTTCTCGAGCAGCGACGGCAGCGACCCGCGCGACAACGGACGCGTGTACTCACTCGAGTTGCCGAGCACGCTGCGCGCCGGTGCGCGCGCCGCACTCGCCCAGCTCGCAGCCTCGCAACCCAGCAGCTCGCCGGCCCCGACCGACGACGCCGCCGCAAGCAACGAACCCGAGCCGGGCTGCACGCTGAGCGTGGAGTGGTCGCTCACGCCGGTGCAACTCGACGAACTCACGCACGTGGGTGGCGAAGCCTTCGCGCTCGCCGTGCCGAGTGAGTGGCCCTCCGACGCCGAGAGCTTGTCCACGCTCATGCTGCTCGAGGACGGTCGTCCACTGCCGCATCCGCACGCTGCGCACGACGACATCGCCGCGCAAGGTGCCGGCCGCTACAGCCACTGGGGCGCCGAGTTGCGCTTCTCGAGCAGCGACGGCAGCGACCCGCGCGAAGGCCGACACGACTACGCCGTGGCCCGCGCCGAAGCCTTCCTGTTCGACCACGCACCGCAACCGCCGCTCGCCGAAGAAGGCGCCTGCTGGTCGCTGCACGAGATGCCCGCCGAGTGGACCTCCGACGAAATCGGCCGCTCCCGCGTGGCGCTGCTCGAGAACGGACGCCTGCTCGGCCCCGCGCACAGCCCGCACGATGAGATCCGCGAGCTCGGCGGCGGCCGCTACTGCCACTGGGGCCGCCAACTCCTGTTCTCCACGAGCGACGGCAGCGACCCCACGAGCAACGGGCGCACTTACACCGTGCTGTTGCTCGACGACGCCGACAACGCCGAGGCCTGAAGCCCGCGCGCGAGTGAAGCGCGTGGCGTGGCCTTCGCGTGCGGCTCGCCGGGCGCAGGCATGCCGAGCGGTACGAGCAGTTCGTGACGCGGACAGTAGCGGTCGGCGTCGCCGGCCCAGAACTCTTCGGGCAAGCCGCGCAGCAACCAGTCGGCACCGGGCGCGCCGTGCAGGTGCACGCGCTTCTCTTGCCACGTGCGGCCGGCGCGTTCCGCGGGCGACAACTCGGGATGGAACAAGCAGGCGCGACCGGCGAGCGCCGCTGCAGCCGACGCCAGCAACACCGAACTCGTGTCCACGGGACGACCGGCGAAGTCGTCGCGCAGGCGCGTGGGCAAGCCCGCGAGCCACAGGACACCGTTCGCCAGCGCCGCCACTTCGCGCGGCGCCGCGGCCAGCAAACTCGGTCCGAGTGCAGGGCCGCGCAAACCTGGGCAGACGGGACTCGCCACGCCGCTACGCTCGAGCGACCAACCGAGATGCCGCCGACGACGCGTGCCGCCGCTGCCACCCACGGCGCCCACGCCGGGCAACCCGGCCCAACGCGCGAGCACATCGAGGCTCAGGCTCGAGGCCTGCAAACTCGCGTCGAGCAAGAGCAGCGGGCCGCGCGTGCTCGCGCTCGGCCAACGGTTGCGGTGCACGCCGAGCACTTGCCAGCGCGGTCGCACGCGTTGCAACACGCGCTCCCAATCGTCGAGGCCTTCGGAAGGGCCGTGCAGCACCACGTGCACCGCGTGCGCGCGCGGCGGGGCGCGCAACACGAGGCGGTTCACGCCGGGCACGGCGCCCGCCTCCACGCGCTCGAGCGGCAGGCCGCGGCGGCGCGCGGCGGCGTCGACAGCGCGGCGGCCGGCTTCGAATGCCCAAGGTTTCGCAGTCGACGAAGACGCCACCGAACGCGGCGTGCGTCGCCAGTGGTATCCGATCACGGGCAGGTGCCGCACACGACGCGCGCGCTCGAGGGCGCGCAGCAGCAGGTCGTGATCCTGACTGCCGTCGAAGCTGGAGCGCAGGCCACCGAGCTCGCGGAAGAAGCTGCGGCGCAGCGCCATCGGGTGCGTGACGTAGTTGAAGCCGAGCGCGAGCCACGCTGAGCAGCCGGGCTTGAAGCGCGGTTCGGTGCGCGCGCCCCAAGGCGTGAGTTGGTCTTCGTCGGTGTAGACGAGGTCGGTGCGGTCGTCGGCGAAGGCGGCGTCGAGATGCGCGAGCAAGTCGGTGCCGGGCAGGTCGTCGTGGTCGAGCAGCACGATCACGTCGCCACGCGCGCGCGCGGCGGCTTCGTTCGTGGCCTTGCTGATGCCGCCCGCGCTCGGACGTCGCCAGGTGCGCACGCGCGCTTCGGTCGCCGCGAGTTGCGCCAGGCGCCGCGCCACGGCCGGGCGCCGGCTGCCGTCGTCGACCAGCAAAGCTTCCCAGCGCGTGTGAGTCTGGGCGCGCAGCTGCGTCACCAAGGCATCGAGGTGCTCGGGATCGGGATCGTGCACCGGAACCAGCACGGAGATCAGCGTGCGCTGTGCCGAGCGCAAGCCACGCGGCTCGCGGTTCAGCCAGGTTTCGTACGATCCCGGCGCGGGTGCACGACGGTCGCCCAAGCGCACCGACACGCGCGCCGCAGCGGCAGCGAAACCGTGCTTGGCGCCCAGTCGCCAGGCACGACCGAGCAGCTCACCGAAATGACGCGGATCCTCCAACTGTGAAGCCCCTCCGAGTGCTGCACGTCGTGCCCCACCTTGATCGGGTGGGCGGCTACGAACTGCAAGCGCTGCAACTCGCCACCAACCAAGCGCGCCGCGGTGCCATCGCGCCGATTCTACTGACTCATGCGGTCGGCTCGCTGCCGTTGAGTGAGCGCGGGCCCTTCGGCGAGATCCAGCGGGTGGCGAAGGGACTGCGTCGGCATCACCCGGGTGCCGCTTGGCGTGAGCTTGCGGGGTCGATCGACATCGTTCACGCGCACGGCTTGCACAAGTTGTGCGGACAGATCGTGGAGGCGGCGGCGGCGCGAGGGATCCCGAGCGTGGTGAAGGTGCCCACGGCCGGGAACGTGACCGACTTCGCGGCGCCCGGCAGCGCGCTCGGCCCGCAAGACGGCGAAGAGGCGGCGCCGCGCGACCTGCGCTGGCGGCTGATGGTCGCCACGGCTTGGCGCAAGCTGCGTCGCGCGAGCTGCTTCGTGGCGCCCACGTCGGAGATCGAACGCGAACTGAAGCGCGAGGGTCTGCGCGCCGAGCAGCTGCCGAACGGCGTCGACACGCAACGCTTCGTGCCGCCCACGCCTGCGCAACGCAGCGCCGCGCGGGCAGAGCTGGGCCTGGCCGACAACGCCTTCGTGGCCGTGAGCGTGGCGCGGCTCGCCACACGCAAGCGTCACAGCCTGCTGCTCGAAGCCTGGGCCACCGGGTTGACGCAACACCCGCGCGCGCGGTTGTTGCTCGTGGGGAACGGGCCGTGTCGTTCTGCACTCGAAACGCGTGCCGCGCGCGACGATCTCGTCGGGCGCGTGCAGCTCCTGGGCGAGCGCACCGACGTGCGCCCCGCCTTGCACGCCGCCGACGTGTTCCTCAGCGCCGCCGAACGCGAAGGCCTGCCCAACGCGCTGCTCGAGGCCTGCGCCGCAGGACTTCCCGCCTTGGCCAGCGCACTCGCCGCGCACCAGGGGCCGGGACGCCTGCTCGTGCCGCGCAACGAACCCGAAGCGTGGAGCGAGGCACTGCGCGCCCTCGCCGACGAACCGGCGCGCCTGCGCGAATTGTCTCGACCCGCGCGCGACGGCGTGTTGCCGCTCGACATCGCACGCGTGGAACAACGCGTGGCGGAACTCTACGCGCGCCTGCTCAGTGAGCGCGGTGCGCGACCCACCACGGCGCCGTGAGTGCGGCGTGCCGATCGGGCGCGTCGGAGATCAGCACGCGCTCGATGGTCTGACCGACCGGCAGTTCCGACCACGGTTCACGAGCGTCGACGTCGTGCCAGGAGCCCTTGTCGAAGGCTTGCACCGCGCTCGAAACCGAACTCGGATCCACGACGCGATCGGGTATCCCGCAGGCCTTGAGCACCACGCGTTGAGCGCGTCGCGCCAAGGCGGGTTCGGTGTGAGCGCGCGGTTCAGCCTCCGCGTGCAAGCGGCACGACGGCTCGCGCACGCGCTCCCAGAGCCGATTCAAAATGGCGCGAGGTGATCCCAGTCCGGTGAGCTGGCCCGCGGCATCGGAGCCCTGCACGAAGGGCGCTCTGAATCCGTGGCTCGGGTGGTCGAGCCCGCTCCAGAGCGCGCGGGCGTGCTGCAGACGCAGCTCCGTGAGTGCGCGGTTGAGCGTGTTGCGCGGCCCCCACAACTCGCTCGCGAGCTGCACGAAGAGGTCGCCAGGAAGCTCGCCGGAGGGATCGTGGAGGTCGAGCAGCGCCACCTGTTGCGCCGGCGTCTTGCCGCGCAGAAACCCCGGGAGACTGCTGGGCCACGCGTTGTCCAGCAACACGACGACCTGCGGATCGGTGCGCGCCAACGCAGCCGCGAGCAGCAGGTCGGGATGCGCGAGCAAGCGTTCGCCGCAGAGTCGTTCGAGGTGCGCGCGGTGTGTCGCGCCAGCGTGTGCGACGAAATGCTCGCGCAACTCGGGCGCCGCGCGGTCGAGCGCGCTCTCCACCCGCCAGCGCGCATTCGGCGCCGCCCCGTGATCCCGGAGCAAGGCCAACTCGCCGTCCGACACGACTCCCGACAACATCGACGCGACCGTGTGATGCGCGAAGTCGATCTCCTCGAAGAAGCCGAACATCCAGTTCGTCGACACCTCGCTCCAGGTGATGCTGCTGCCGGACACCGCGAAAGCCGCCTCACTCAGCGCGTCGGCCTCCTGCTCGGGCAGCAGTTCGTCGCCTCGCTCCAGGAACAGGTGCGTGGGCACGCCGCTCTTGCGCAGGACGTCGCGCAGATCGACCAGCGGTTCGGGGGCCAACAAGGGAGTGAGCAAAGCCGGGAGAGGCGCAGGCAGGTAGCCCTCGGCGAAGTGGTCCACCACGGTCTCGCCGAGCACCGGCATGTGCAGCAACAGCGCTTGCGGCCGCGCGCCCTCGGCGAGCAGCACGCCGGCACCGAGCGCCCCCAACGACGTGCCGCGGATGAGCACGCGTGAGGCGTTGCCATCACTTCGACGCAGCGCCTCCTCCCACATCACGCGCATGTCGGCACGGAACTCGGCGGTGCTGCGCGAACCCTCCGAGCGCCCCACGCCGGTGTAGTCGATGGCGAGCGAGGCGAAGCCGGCCTCGGCGAGGCGCCGCACGCCTGTGCTGAGGCTCGACCAACCCACGCTGAAGCCGTCTTCGGATTGCAGCCCCCAGCCCGGATCGAGCACCGAGAGGCCCGAGCCCATGAGGTGCAGCACGAGCGGCGCGCCGGGGTCGGAGGGCACGAAGTAGCCGTGCAGCGTGCGCCCCCCCGAAGCCAGCTCGACCACCTCGGCCTCGGGAAGCAGCGTGGTGTCAGGCCGCTCGTGCATGGGACGCTCGGTCCACATCACGAGCGGAGGATCGATCGGATGCAGGATCACGCCCAACGACCAGAGCGTGCTGAGTGAGATGAAGAAGGTCAGCACGGTGCGCTGCCAGGGGCGCGGCACTCGCAGCAAGAGGGACAAGTTCATCAGCGCTCGTATCACAGCCTGCCCCCCTTCGCACCCGGATCCGCGGTGCCCCTCGAATCACTGTTCACAAAGCCATGCTGCCCTGCACGTGTCCCAAGCCGCACCAGAGTGACACGGCGAACAGCCAAGCGGTGAGCGCCCACAGCACACCGCGATCGCGAATCGCCAGCGCGCCCAAGGCGAGCGGCCACGTGGCCCAAAGATATCGGTTGAAGGATTGCGCGCCCACCCCCGTGACGCTGAGCATCAGCACCAAGCCGAGCGCCGCGACCAGCGTGAGGCGCTTGTCCACGCGCCAGGTGCGCGCGAGCAGCAGCAAGCCTAGCGGCAGCGAGGCGTAGATCAGCACCACGAACTCCGGGTCGATGCTGCCCATCAAGCTCGCGGGGCCGCCGAACAACTCGAAGCGCACGGACCACAACTTCTGCTGCACCTCGATGAAGTCGTGTTCGGCGAGACGCCACGCGAAGGCGCCCGCCGCAGCCAGCCCGCCCGAGAGCAGCGCGCCGGCTTCGAGCAGCGCACGGCTGCGTTGCTCGCCCGGGATGCGGACGACACGCACGAGTTCGATCAGCCCCCAGGCAGCGAAGAGCGGGGCGCCCATGTCACGCATCATCAGCGAGAGCGCACCGAGCCACGACGCCGCGAGCAGCCAACCGAGATGACGGCGCGGAAGCTCACCGCTCTCGGCGCGCAAGTAAGCGCACCAGGCGAGCATCGCGAACAACATCATCGCGCTTTCGCTGTAGGCCACCGTGCCGAAGGCGAGCAGGCCCGGCATGGCGCAGCCGAGCAACAACGCGAGGTCCACGTGCGAGACGCCCACGCGGCCGAGCCCACCGGCGCTCTGCGGTTCGCAACCGACACCGTCGTGCCTCAGCCCATCGTGTCCTGCAGCGTGGCGCGCCGGCCCGTCGCGCGAGGTCGCGTAGTGGCGCAGCAGCGCGAGCATGGCCAGCACCGCCAGCAAGCTGCACAGGTTCGCCGCCAACACGCCCGCCGCCTGCCGGTTCGACGTGAGCAGCAACATCGCGCGGATCAGCAGCGGGAAGCCCGGCGGGTGGCTGCGACTGAACTCGTCGTAGTAACCCTCGGTGGCCATGATCTGATACGACTCGCTGTCGAAGCCGCGACTCAGGTACCACACGAGATCGTTGGCGCGCTCGAAGCGCGGCTTGATGTACGGCGACTCCGACGGCCAAGCGCCCGCCGCCCACACGATCAACGCCACGAAGCAGGCTTTGAGCAACACCGCGCGCAGCAGTGCGCCGCCGGGTGAGGACACGCGCAGCGACGGCGATGATTCGTGCGCCGCGAGCGGAGGCGCATCCTGCGAAGGACCGTTCGGCGACGGCGGGTCGGCAGCGTTGTTCGGCGCGCTACCTGGGCTCGGCGGCACCACGGGCTGCCCGTCGTCGGGGCTCAGCCGTCTGTGTCCGGCGTGTCGTTCGGTTGCGACCACTTGGCGCGGTTCGCCGCCACGAACTGTTCGTGCCGCATGCGCTCGTTGGTCTCGGCGAGCATGGCGTTCATCGCGACCGCGCCGCCGAAGTTGTCTTGGTAGTTGCCGTAAGCCCAGGCCGACGGCGTGCGCAGCGGCGGCTCGGCCACGCGCTCGTGACGGCAGGCCGCGATCAGCGCCAACGTGCCGCGATCCGAGATCGACGTGCCCGCTTGCACCTTCAGGTTCGCGTCGGCCATGTCGGCTTCGCGACCGTCGAGCGGGAGCACGAGCGACGAGACCACGTCGATCTGTCCGAAGAGTTCGACCCAACCGAAGTCGCCCAGCAACTCCACGAACTCTTCCGGCGTGGGCACGTGCACGTGGTACGGGTTGTCTTCGCCGGCCAGGTCGGTCCAGAACTCTTCGAAGGACTTGTTCGGCACGGAGATCAGCGCGAGGCCGTCGGGCGTGAGCAGCCGGCGGATCTCGGCGATCAACGCGGGTTGCTGCTCCACGTGCTCGAGCACTTCGAGTGCCACGATCAGGTCGAAGGACGCGTCGTCGAAGGGCAGCGGCGTGATGTTGAGGTCGTGTTCGAGGTAGGCATCCCAGCGGCCGCGCGGATCCGAGGCGCGCGCGAGCTCGAGCGCTTCGGGGCGCACTTCGATCCCGGTGACGTCGGCGGCGCCGGCGCGCAACAACTCACGCGTGCCCACGCCCGCGCCGCAACCGATGTCGAGCACGCGCTTGCCCACGGCGAACTGACCCGCGAAGGCGTAGCGACTCTTGCTGTGCGCGAGCGTTTGCGGGCTGTCGTTCTCGACCGGGTACTCGGTGTTGACCGACACGCGGTTGCGCAGCACGAAGCAGCCGCTGATCGGGCGCAGCGTCTCGCGGTCGAGCCCCTTCGATCCGGCGTCGAGGCGCGCGATGATGTCGTCGAGGTAGTCGTCGTCGGCGTGCATGTTGGCGTCGAACTCGAGCACTTCGAAGCCGGCTTTCTCGGCCTCGATCTGCATCGCGCCGGGGCGCCAACGGTTGCCGCACTCACCGTGCACTTCGGTGAAGAGCTGGTTGAAGGCCGCTTCGCTGAGCGTGAAGTACTCGAGCGGACGACTGAAGTCGCGGTGATCGCGGAAGTCGACCTGATGGATGCCGTGCCCGCCGGCGCGCGTGATGCGGCACAAGGTCTGCAGCGCGCGCGGCACGTTGCCCACGTGTTCGAAGACGGCGTTCGAGACCACGATGTCGAAGGCGTCGTCGGGGACTTCTTCGAGGTCTTCCGTGCCCAGCGGCATGCCGTCGACGATCTCGGGGATCCACGCGCCGGCGTCGAGCAAACGGCGGATGGGATCCGGATCGAGCTGCGGACGATCGGCCGCCAAGCGGGCGGCGAGCGCCATGAGGAACGGACGGTGGTAGTCCTCGTCCCAGGGCGCGAGATAGCGATCGGCCACCGACACCTGCGCGCCGTGACAGGCGAGCAACACGGCCGTACCGAGCGCGTAACCCGGGCCGAGTTCGAGGACTTTACGGCCGAGCAAGCGGGCTGCGCCGCCGGGGATCTTCGACACGTAGAAGTCGACGATCTGCAGCGCGTAGTCCACGTCGCGCGCGAGCGCTTCGGGGCTCGCGTCTTGCTTGCGGAAGTTGACGGGGGTGACAGTCATGAGCTGGTGCTGGATTCGCGAGGGGCCATCGTAGCGTCTGCTTCGGAAGTGGGCGATGTGGGCGGCGCCTCGGCGGCGGGCGCGTCGGACGCCAGGGTCGCTTCGGCGGGCTGAGCTGCGTTCTCGGCGGCACTCTCGGCGAGCGGCGCGACGGACGCGGCGCCGAGGAAACGCGGCGGCGTCCACACCGAGTGCGGCTCGTAATGCACGGTCTGCACGTGATCGCTGCGGATCACCTGGAAGGCCAGGCAGCGCGCTTCGCTGAGCAGCAGGTCGTCGTCGGAGTAGTGCTCGGGGCCGGGCGACACGCCGAACTTGAGCCAGTAGCGGCCGGCGCCGAGACGCAGCGCGGGGAAGACCACGTCGACCGAGAGCAGGCCTTCGCGCAGGTCCATGGCGAGCCCGTTGGGGCGGCCGTGCGCGTCGAGCGAACACACGTTCGTGGTCGTGGCGACGTGCTCGTTGCGATCGTTCCAGATCATGAAGCCGAGGTGCACGTCGGCGAGACGCAGCGCGCTCTCGAGCACGAAGCGCACGCGGCAGGGACGCCCCACGGGGATCTCACTCGTGGCGCGACCGTCGGCGCCGTAGAGCTTGGCTTCCTTGAGGCGCAGCAGCTTGCGCGCGCGCACGGCGGGTGCGCCCGCGAAGTCGATCGCTTCCACGCGGCCGTCGGCGTGCACGATCTCGCCCGCGCCGTTCTCGCGCGCGGTGCTCGGCGGACGCGTGCCGTTCGCGGGGTCGAGCGCGCGCGGCTGCAGCGGCTTGTCGTCGATGAAGGCGTCGGCGAGCTCCAGACCCACGGTGATCGGCGCGGCTTGGTCGCCGCACAAACCGCTGTCGGCGTCGCGGCGGAAGGCGGGAGCTGGCGTGTCCGCGCCGTCGGCAGAATCGGTGACGGCGCCTTCCGTGTCGGCCTCGCCCGCGCCGCTCGCGTCAGCGCTCAGCGGCGCGGTGTCGGCCACGCCTTCTTCCACGCGCGGCGCGTCCACCGGCACCGACTCGCCTTGCACGAAGTCACGGCCGAGGTCTTGCTCGTAGAGCTTGCACACGCTGAGCGGGTCGCCGTCGGCCACCACGCGGCCGTCGCGCAGGTAGATCACGCGGTGGCAGATGCGCTCGAGGAAGTACAGGTTGTGCGACACGACCAGCGCGGTGGTGCCGCCGCCGCAGAGTTCCACGATGTGGTTCGTGCACTTGCGCACGAAGGAGGCGTCGCCCGTGGCCAGCGCCTCGTCGATGATCATGATCTCGACGGGCATGCAGAAGGCCACCGCGTACATCAGGCGCATCTTCATGCCGCTGCTGTACGTGCGCAGCGGGCGGTCGATCACGTGACGCAGCTCGGCGAAGTCGATGATCCAGTCGGTGCGCGCCTCGAGCTCCTTGCGGCTGTAGCCGAGGCACAGACCGCCCATCTCGATGTTCTCGCGGCCGGTGCATTCCTCGTGGAAGCCGGTGCCGAGTTCGAGGATCGCGCGCAAGCGGCCCTGGATGCGGAAGCGGCCGCTGTTGTGGTCCACGGTGCCCGCGAGGATCTTGAGCAAGGTGCTCTTGCCGGCGCCGTTCGCGCCCACGATGCCCACGCGTTCGCCGCGCCGCACGCGGAAGCTCACGTCGTGGAGGGCGTGGAACTCGGTGTGGCGCGGTCGGCCGGTGACGACCTCTTTCAGCGCGTCCATCGGCGTGGCATAGACCGGGTAGGTCTTGCTCAGGCGATCGACCTTGATGGCGACGTCGCGTCTCACGGGGCGCTCAGCATCTCGGGTTCGGAAGTTTCGGCGCGTGGCTCGGTGTGCGGCGCACGCGGTCGCGCGAGCAACGTTTCGTAGTAGGCGAGCGTGTCGTCGAGCATGCGTTCGAGGGCGAAGCGTTCGCGCACGAAGCGCTGTCCTGCGCGCGCCATGCCGGCGCGCAACTCGCGGTCGCCGAGCAGACGCAGCACGCTCTTGGCGAGCGCGTCCACGTCGTCGACCGGATGCAGGAAACCACTGACTCCGTGTTCGAGCGCGTCGGGCGTGCCGCCGGCGGCGGTGGCCACGGGCGGACATCCGGCCCACTGCGCTTCGAGGATCACGTTGGGCGTGCCCTCCACGAAGCTCGTGAGCAACTTCACGTCGGCGGCGGCGAGCAGGGCGGGCACGTCCTTGCGCTGACCGAGCAGACGCACGCACTTGCCGAGCCCCCGTCGAGCGATCGACGCTTCGACTTCGCTGCGCAACTCGCCCACGCCCACCATCGCCACGACCAGCTCCGGGCAAGCGCGACGCACGCGTTCGATCACGTCGAGGAAGACCTGCGGGCGTTTCTCGGCGGCGAGACGGAACACTCCCACCACGAAGGGTTGGTCGGCGCGCAGCCCGAGCTCGTGTCGCACCCGCCGCGCTTCACTCTCGCCAGCGCGCTCCATGCTCGCGAGGTCGACCCCGTTGTAGATCACCTCGAAGCGATCACGCGCCACGCGCAACCAGTTGGCGTAGTCGTCGGCACCGGGGTTGCTGTTCGCGAGCAGGTGCACCTGCGGGAGCGTGGTGAGGAACGCGTACCACTCGTCCATCCACGACTGATAGAAAGCCGGGAAGTAGGTGGGGTTCAGGTTTCTCGTGCTCAGGATCGCGTGCGGCGTGCCACTGAGCGCGCAGGCGGCGGCGCCCACGATGTTCGGGTAGTCGAGCCAGCAGTGCAGCACGTCGGGCGGGTCGGCGAGCAACTCACCGGCCAGGTCGATCACCGGGTTGCGAATCACTTCGGGCAACGAGCCCACCACTTCGGGGTGCAGGTTGAGACGCCGCAAAGCGAGTTCGGCCGTGGGCGAGGCGTGACTGCCGGCCACGTGGTGGTCCACGTCAGCGCGGCGCAGGTCGGTGCAGTAATGCGCGTTCTCGTCAGCCATCGGATAGGTGGTGAGCACGCGCACGGCGTGGCCTTCGGCGCGCAAACCCTTGGCCAGGTTCACGAGCTGACGTTCGGCGCCGCCCGAGTTGAGCTGACCGATGTAGAGCAACACGTTGAGCTTGCCGTCGGCGCTGCGCTCCGGCACGCGCGGGGTCTGACGCTGCAGGTGTTCGAGCCAATGACGCTCACCGCGGAAGCTCTGCGCGTTCCGCTGCCGCAAGGCGTCGTGTGCGCGCGCGCGCTGCACCCGCGTGCGGAACCAACGCGCCACGCCCGAACGCGACCACGCCGACTCGATCCGACGCAGCGGTTTGCGCAGCACGATCTGGCGCGGTGTGCGCACGACCCAGTCGCCGTTGCGACGGAAGGCCACGCGCTGCACGCCGTGGTGCGCCAGCTCGAGCAAGACGCGCCCCGAGGTGGCTTCGATCCCGTCGAGCAAGACCGCGCAGGAGTAGCCGCGACGCAACTCGCGCAGCGCTTCCTCGTCGAGGCGCGGCGGCGGCCCGGCGAGCACTTGCGCGCTGCGCACGCGACGCAAACGCGGCTCGCTCTCACCGCCGCTGAGGATCAACAGTCGCGGGGGCGCGGGATACAGGCGTTCGGCGTCGGCAGGGCTGAGTCCGTTGGCCGACACGAGCACCCAGCCGTCGTGGGTGGGCAAGGGCGGCGCGCCGTCGGCTCCGGAGAGCCAGCTCCAGACCAGTTCCGCGTAGGCTCCCATCAGAGCGCCGGCTCCAACGCGGGGGCGCTGCGGTGCGCGCGCAACCAGTGTTCGAGCATGAGCACGGTCCAGACTTGGTAGATCGAGAAGCAACCTTCTTGGCGCTGGTGCGCGACGAAGCGTTGCAGGCCGTCGGCGCCGAGCAGGTCGGGAATCGCGGCGTCGGGCGCGAGCAGCACGGCGTCGCACTGTTCGAGCACGGCGGATTGCGTCCAGGCCTTGCCGGGCAGGCCGAAACCCATCTTGCGACGCTTGATGTACTCCTCGGGCAGGTAGCGATGCGCGAGCGTGCGCAGCACCGGCTTGAGCAGGTCGTCGTTGAAGCAGGCTTCGGCGGAGAGGCCGCGCGCGAAGTCGGCCACCGAGCGGTCGAGCAACGGGCAGCGCACCTCGAGCGCGTGCGCCATGCTCATGCGGTCGACCTTGGCGAGCACCGCGCCGGGCATGTAGGTGGCGGCGTCGAGCGCGCGCATGTGATGCATGAGCGGATGACTGTTGTCGTCGAGCGTGGACGACCAGTTCGACACCATGCTCTCGGCGTGCGCGCCCGCGGCGGCGCCCGCCAGCGACGCGACACCGTCGGGCTCGAACATCAACCAACGACCGCTGCAGTACGCGCGCCCCGCACGCCAGGGCTGACGACGACGCAACAACCACAACGCGCGCATCTTCCAGTCGCCCTCTTCGCGCAGCGTTTCGCGGTAGCGACCGTAGCCGCCGAAGAGTTCGTCGCCGCCATCGCCCGAGAGCGCCACCGTGACGTGCTCACGCGTGAACTGACTCAGCAAGAAGGTCGGCAGGCAGGAGCTGTCGCCGAGCGGTTCGTCGAGGTGCGCAGCGAGTTGCGGCAGCAAGTCGAGCGCGTTGGGGTCGAGCATCTTCTCGAAGTGCTCGGTGCCGAGCAGGCCGCTGGCTTCGCGCGCCAACAGGTGCTCGGATTCGTCGGTGCCTTCGAAGCCGATCGAGAAGGTCTTGAGCGGCATGCCGAGTTCGCGCGTGACCATCGCGGCCACGAGCGCGCTGTCGATGCCGCCGCTCAGGAAGGCGCCCAGCGGCACGTCGCTCATCAGCCGGCGTTCGACGGCGGCCAATACGATCGGTCGCAACTCGTCGGCGAGTTCGTCGAGGCGCCCTTGCCCGAGATGACGGTACGGCGTGCGCGTCTCGTGCGAGCCCGTCGCCTCGAAGCGCCAGTGACGCCCCGAGTGCCGACGCGGCGCACCTTGGCCGACTTCGAAGCTGGTCCAGCTGCCGGGTTCGAGCTTCTCGCAGCGTTCGTAGATCGTGCGCGGCGCGTGCACGTACTGCAGCAGCAGGTACTCGGCGATGGCCTTCTGGCTGAGCGAATCGTCGAAGCCGGGGATCTGCCGGAAGGCTTGCAGCTCCGACGCGAAGGCCGTGAAGCCGTTGCCGTGCGCGATGTAGAGCGGCTTCTTGCCGAAGGGATCGCGCGCCAGGAAGAGCCGGCCGGTGGAGCTGTTGTAGGTGGCGAAGGCGTACATGCCTTCCACGCGCGACAGGTTGTTCGGCTGGCTGCTCGCGAACAGGTAGAGCAGCACTTCGGCGTCGGAGTCGGACTCGAAGTCGTAGCCGCGCGCCGCGAGGTCGTCGCGCAGCTCGGCGAAGTTGTAGATCTCACCGTTGAAGGTGAGCCCGACCTCGCCGTCGTTCGTGACCATGGGCTGACGCCCGCGCTCGCTCAGGTCCACGATCGACAGCCGCCGGTGCGCCAGCGCGCAACGACCGTCTTTCGAGAGCCACACGCCCGCGTCGTCGGGACCGCGGTGCGTGAGCGTGTCGCGCATCGCCGTGACCACGCGCTGCATTTCGTCCGGCGAAAACGTGCCGCCGTGATCGAGGAGTCCTGCGATGCCGCACATGGTGTCAGCCTTCCTGGTGTTCGACGCTTGGGTGAGTGCTGCCGCCGGAGCGCGCGCGCTGCTGATCGCGACGCACGACCTCGGTGTAGAGCAAGTCCATCTCCACGGAAGACACGGCCTGACGCCCGTCGGCCGTGGAGAGCCCCGAGTTGGCGTAACGGATGTTGCGACGCGGGCGCTGCGGCGCCTCGAACTCGGGCACCTGCACGACCACGCGCCTGGGCAGGTCGCTCCAATCGGTCTCGTGCAGTGAGCGCCCGCGCGAGTCGTAGAGGCTGTCGCTGCGCAGGATGCCCATGGGTTCGTCGAGGTCGTGGCACAGGTCCCAACCCGTAAACCGTTCACCACGCAACTCGGCCCGCGGCAAGCTCACTCGGAAGCTGCCCGCGTGCGGGATGTCGAGGTAAGCGAGCGGGTGACTGTGCTCGTTGCTGCGCGCGAAGATGAGCCCGGGGTGACGCATCTTCGGCAGCGCGCCGTGCGGATCCTCGACCAGCACTTCCAACTCGTGCACTTCGGAGTAGCGCTCCCGAGCGCCGTCGAGGATCGACTGCAGCGCGTCGATCATGCCCGCGGGATCGACACGCCGCAGCGCGACGGCGCCCTCGGCGCGCGCCACGTCGATCACGGCGCGCGCTTCGTCGAGCGCCTCCTGCCAGCCCGCGGTCTGTGTGGCGAAGTTGCTGAAGATGTCGAGCCTGTCGAAGACCGGCACGACCACCACCGGCGAGAGGTTCAACCCGATTCCGTGCGCCATCGCGAAGCGCAAGTTCGCGGGCAGCTCCGCGACGTTGAGCTTGTTGATGATCATGCCCACGGAGAACACGCGGTCGGGGGCTTCGTAGCGGGCCACGGCGCGTTGGACGTTGCGCAACACGTTGTCGAAGTTCGCGCCCGTACGGATCGCGTGGAAGGTGTCGCTGGTGAAGGAATCCACCGACACACTCGCGTTCACGCGCGGGAACTTCTCCAGCTTGTTCAGCTCGGCTTCGTCGAGCAGGGTGCCGTTGCTGGTGAAGCCGAACGTGAGGTTCGGATTGTCCTCGGTGCGGAAGTTGTCGACGAACTCACGGAAGCGCTTGATCAGGTAGGGCTCGCCGCCGTGCCAGATGAGTTGGTGCAGGTACGGCACGTGCGCGAGCACGTCGAGCTCGGTCTCCGGGCGGTGCTGCAAGCGCAGCAGGCGCACGAGATTCTGGCTGCACGACGGGCAATCGATGTTGCAGTCCGACGTGGAGATGAACGAGATCATCGACGGCTTGGCCTGCATCACTTCCTTGCGTTCCACGAACTCGTGGTGCGCTTCCAGGATGTTGTGGCCCGACGCGCTGTCGTCGCGCAGGTTCTTGAGCGTGAAGCGCGCGTCGCCGCAGCGCAGCTCGTAGGTGCGCCCGTTTGTGGAGGGATCGCTGTTGTCGCTGCTCGAGAAGTAGAGCGTGTTGCCCCACACCGAGTAGCGGCCGCCGCCCTCGGAGCGGATCGTGTCGTGCACGTCGTCGGGTTCGGGCAGCTCGACGCCGTCTTCGAAGAAGCGCGCGCGGTCGTCGCTCGCTTCCACGGCCTCACGAAAGCGCTCAGGGATCTCGGCCACCCACGCGTGCCCTGTCTCTGCCCGGAAGGACACCGGCCAACTGAAGCCCGGGTAGTTCCCGCCGCCCCACTTCCACGCGATGCATCCGCGACAGGGATGGCCCTCGGGTGGATCGCCGGACGCGTTGGCCGCGCGCAGTTCGCGGTAGGCCTCGCCGTTCCAGATCTCGTCGATGCTCTGCTCGTTGGTGTTGCCGAGCGGCTTGCCACTGTTGCCGTAACCGCTCCAGAAGCAGCACGGCACGACCTCGCCCGTGAGGTCGATGTTCATCTGCTGCCACGGGTAAGCGCAGGCGGAACTCATCAACGCGTCTCCCGCAGAGTGATGCTGTAAAGGCGGCCGTTGGTGCGGGGATCGCTGTTGTCGCTGCTCGAGAAGAACAAACAATCTTTCCAATGCGAGTAGCGGCCAGCGCCTTCACCGCGGATCTCTGCGTGCGCAACGTGCGCGAGCGGCAAGGGTTTGTTGTCCTCCCAGAGCACAACGCGCGAGCATCCCTCGGCGTCGCTCGTGAGGTCGTCCTCGAGATGAATCACGAAGGAGTGGCCCGTCTCGGCCACGACCTTCTCGGGGTCGAGCTGCTTGCGCAACGACTCCGCGGACAGGCCGTGGTCGTCCGACACGCCTGACGCAGCGCCGGCTGCCGGGCGCTCTGTGACACCGAAGTGGAACGGGAGGAAGTGCTCAGTGCGCCACGTACCACAGGCGAGACGCGGCGTGTCTCCGTAGCAACTCCCGTCGCTGGCAGGCTGATAGACAACGTGGAACAACGGGCGCTCTGCCGGCCGCTGCGCGGCGTCCGAGCCGTGCCACATGAGGAAGTCGAACACGAGCACATCGCCGAGCTGCATGTCGACGAAATGCTTCTTGCAACCGGGGAAGGCCTCGAGGTCGATCTCATGATCGTTGACGCGACCCAGCGCCCCGTAGCGGTGGGCACCCGGCACCACATAGAGCCCGCCGTTCGCGCGATGCATCGGCCCGAGCGGAACGAAAACCATGAGCTTGCGCTGACCGCCGTGGAAGTACGGAGCTTCCTGATGAGGCGGCACTTCGCCGGACCAGGCCTCATCCTTCACCATGAGACGGCTGAAGTAGATCGCCACGTCGGGACCGAGCAGTGTGCGCGGAATCTCGAGCATCTCGGGCGCCGTGACCAACTCATCGAAGGCGGGGGCAACCTCGTCGACGAAGCGGTCGGGACGCGCTTGGCGCCGCTCAGCCGACCACGCCCAACCCGCGTGGAGCTGCTGCCGGACACGTGGCGGCAGCCAGCCCTTGAGCACCAAGAAGCCCTCGCGCTCGAAACGCTGCAGATCGAGCCCATCGAGCCCATCGGGCTCGGTCGAACGCGATTCGAGAAGGCTTTCGCGCGCTGGCTCGCTCATCAGAGGTACCCCAAGGCGCGGAGTTTCTCGAGCATTGCCGGGTCGACGGCCTCGGCTGCCGGCGTCTCCACCTCAGCCGCGCCCACAGCGGTGAGTGGACGGTGTTGCGCGCGCAGGCGTGCTGCGAAGCGTTCGAGTTCGTCGCGGCGGCGGACGGCGAGGTCTTCGCGCTCGGCGCTGTCGCGCGTGACGTCGTAGAGCTCGCCGAACCATTCGCCGGCGGCGTAACCGTGTTGTGCGGGCAGCTGACTCGACATCATGCGCCAACCGATCTGCGCCTTGAGCCGCCCGCTCAACAGTGCGTCGGCGGTGAGCAGCGTGCGTTCGCTGTTGCCCGGCACGCGCGTGGAGAAGGTCGTGCGCAGGAACACGTCGCGGGCGAGCAGGTCGCGTTCGTCGCCATCGAGCACCGGGCCGAGGCTCGCACCGTCGAGCGCGTAGGGCAGCGCGTCTTGGTCGCCGACGAGCATGTCCACGAGCGTGGCGTACACGTCGATCAACGAGACACGGTTGCGGAAGGACTCGCCGTGCTTCTGGGACCAGCGATGCCACTCCGGGAAGCGGATCAGCAGCGGCACACGCACCACTTCTTCGTAGAGCGTGGACGTGTGCTGCGTGTCGCCGTGCTCACCGAAGCCTTCGCCGTGGTCGGCGGTGACGATGACCACCGCGTCGTCCCAGAGCCCCTGCTCGCGAATCCACTCGAGACGTTGCGCGAGCTGCGCATCGGCATCGACGGCCTCGGCGCGGTAGGCGGCGCGCAGCTCGCTCAACGCGGCGCCACTCAGCTCCGCCGAGAACCAATCGGTGCTCGCCGGGTCCACGTGCGTGGCGACCGGCACGCTCAGCGCTTCCCGCGCTTCGGCCGACGGCGTGTACGGCCCGTGCACGCCGAGGATGTGCTCGTAGGCGAAGAGTCGCTCGGGCAACTCGGCCAAGGGCGCGCGTTGCGAGCTGGCGAGATCGGTGCGCTCGAAGCCCTGCAACATGCCGTCGCCCGGGCGCACGTGGATCGTGTAAGGGTGCGTGAAAGTGCTGAAGCCTGCGTCGCGCAAGAACTCGGCGAGCGTGTAGAAGCGCTGGTCGAGGTCGAAGGTGAGTTCGCCGCCTTGCGGCCAGACCGGCGCGACGCCGTGCATCACGCGGTGCCGCGCAGGCGACAAGCCGGTGAACATCGAGGCCGTGGAGATCTTGGTGAAGCTCGACGCTGCGTAGGCCGTGTCGAAGCGCACGGCATCCTTCGCGAAGGCTTGCAAGGCCGGCATGAGCGGGCGGCCGTCGATGTCCTCGAAGGCGGTGTCGGCGCGCAGCGCGTCGATGGTGTACCAGTACACGAGGCGCGGGCGACGCTCGAGCGCGGCGCTCGCGTCGGCTGGCAGACCACCGGCCACCGCGCGTGCGATGGCTTGCCGGTCGAGCAACACGAAGGGATCGCGCGGCGGCACGGCGATGTAGTCCTCTTGACCGGGCGGCAAGCGCTTCACCCGCGCGAGGTACTCGCGGCCGTTCGCGTTCGGGTCACTGCCGTCGCTCGACGAGAAGTAGAGCCCGCCGCTCCAATGCGAGTAGCGCCCAGCGCCGGCGTCCCGGATCTCTTGGTGCGACGCGTGCGCCGGGCCGAGCGCCACGCCGTCCTCGAAGAGCTCGAGCCGCGACGCGCTGGCGGACATGTCGTCGCTGCGCCACCCCTCCGGCACGCTCGTGAAGAACGCTGCGCCGCCGTTGCTCGTGAACGGTCGCTGCAGCGCGAACTCGAACACGTCTTGCGCGCTGGCGGCCGACACGCAAGCGAGCGCCACGACACCGAGCAACACCACGCGTGTGAACTGAATCGGACTGAGGATCAAAGGAAGTTCCCGAAGAACAGTTTCAGCCGATCGAAAGCGCGTCGACCGAGCAGACAACCGGGCACCGCCAGGCCGACACACACGGCCCAGGACACGGGATGCTCGATGGCGCCCGAGAACAGGCAATCGCGGTACATGTGCACGAAGTGCGAGAAAGGATTGAGCAACACCGCCCAGCGCAACACGGCGGGCAGACCCTGCTCGGTGGCCGGCGTGTAGAACACGGGCGCGAGGAAGATGCCGACCGCGGTGAACACCGTGACGACTTCTTTCACGTCGCGGACGAACACGCACAGCGCGCCGAGCAGGTAAGCCACGGCGAGCATGCCCACGCTCTGGATGAGCACCGCCAGCGGCAGCAAGGCCCACGTCCACGGCACGATCTGAAAGCGCAGCAGCACCCAGGCCATCACGACCACGAGGCCCACGAGGTGCGGCACGAGCACGCCGAACACGGTGCGCAGCGGCAAGACTTCCGTGGGGAAGTCGGCTTGCTTCACCAAGCTCGCGCTGCCGGTGACCGCGTTGCAGGCCGAACCCAAGAGCGCCGACCAACCCATCCAGGCGACCATGCCCGAGAGCATGAAACTCTGGTAATCGAGCCCGGCCGAGCCGCCGCCGAAGCGGCCGCCTGTGAACACGAAGGTGAACACCAGCAGGTAGACGCCCATCAGCAGCAACGGGTGCAGCAAGGCCCAAGCCACGCCGAAGGCCGAGCCCGCGAACGGGCTGAACAGTTCGCGACGCACCAAGCCGAGCGTGAGCTCGCGATGACGCGTGAGATCGCGATGCAGACCTGCGAGTGTGCTCATCCGGCCTCCCGTCCCACGTGCACGGGCGCAGACACCGGCTTCACGCCACCGCGCGGCGCCGACTCGGCTGGCTCGCTAGCCGTCGGCAAGAGCGCAGGCCGCGAGCGCGAACGCGAACGCACCAGCGGCTCCATGCGCATCAACGCCGACAGCAACGCGGCTTCGAAGGCCGGGCGATGCTTGCGGAAGTAGAGCAGCCGACTCTGACGCACGAGCGCCTCGATCTGCGGCTGCGGCGCGCGCCCGTGGTGCGGACGCACGTGGATCAGTTTCACGCTCGGCTCGAAGACCACGCGATGTCCGCCGCTGCGCAGACGGGCCGCGAGGTCCACGTCTTCGTAGTAGAGGAAGAAGCCTTCGTCGAAGCCCTTGATGGCCTCGAACACGTCGGCGCGGGCGAACAAGCACGCCCCCGTGAGCCAGTGCACGCCGCCGGCGCGGTGCTCCCGTCGCCGAAGGTATTTGCGCCTGTGAGCGGGACGTCGCAATCCGCGCAGCAACGAGAGCAGCGAGGGGAAACGGCCCGCGGAGAGCGAGGGCTGACCGTCGGAACCGAAGAGCGCGGGGCCGATCAACGCCACGTCGTCGGCTGCGGCGGCCAGCGTGCGCGGCAACTCGTGGAGCCCGCCTTGGGGCACGCAGAGGTCCGCGTTCCCGAAGGCCAACCAACGTCCCTTGGCGAGGCCCGCCGCGCGGTTGATCGCCGCGCCGTAGCCGATGTTCTCGTCGAGACGCAGCAAGGTGGCGCCGGGCGCCAACTCAGTGACGACCTGGGCCGAGCCGTCTGTGGAGGCGTTGTCGACCACGATCAACTCGCTGTCGCAACCGCGCGCCGCGAGCGCCGCCAATTCGCTCTGCAGCGAAGGCAACAACACGCCCAGGTCGCGTGCGCTTTGGTGGCACACCACGATCCAAGTCAACCAAGGACTTCGCGGGTTTTGCGCGCCCCCACGCACCATTTTCCTGCCTCCAACCGCTGTCAGCCAGACGCACGCAGCTTAGCAAAGCGAGGCGCCTTCTCGCCGTGGCGACCTCGCCGGAACGCCGCGCGCCGGCCGCCCACGGGAGCGACCGGCGCGCGAACCCGCAGCCACTCAGCGCCTGCCGCTCAGGGCACGTCGGCGCGCAAGCCGTTGCTCGCCGCGAAGCCCACCGGGCCCACGACGTCGGGCACCCAGGTCTGCATCCACACGCTCAACCCCGAGGGCACGCCCGGCGGCCACATGATGTCGAGAGCCCAGAAGCCATTGGCGTTGGTGGGACGGTTCAGGAACACGTTGGGACTGGGCACGAAGGTGCCGCCCTTGAAGAACACGTTGATCTCTGAGACGCCGATCACGAGCACGCTCACCGCGCTGGGCGCTCCGCGGGTGAGCTGGAAGTGCGCCGGCGCGCCGGGGAGCAAGCTGCTGTCCGCGGCGAGCACGGGCTCACCCTCCACACCGGCCAGGGCGTGACCGAGGTTCGTGAAGGTCATCGGCACGTCCACGCCGGTGTTCTCGTACACGAACAGGTTCTGGTCGAAGTTCGCCACGACGAGGTCCACGTCGCCGTCACCGTCGGTGTCGGCGAAGGCGGCGGCGCGCGAGTTGCCGCCGTCGCCGGAAGCCGAGGCGCTCTGCATCGGCACGAAGCTGCCGTCGCCCCGGGCGCGATAGAGCGTGTTGTCGCCGTCGACCCGCGGCACGAAGAGATCGAGGTCGCCATCGTTGTCGATGTCGCTCCACTCACCGCGCCGTGTGTTCCCCACGCGCGTGACGAGGTCGCCTTCCAGCACCGCAGCGAACTCCCCTTCGGTGCCGCCATCAGCGCCGCCGAGGTTGCGATACAGGAAGTCGACGCCGTTGTTCGCCACGAAGAGGTCGAGGTCGCCGTCGTTGTCCATGTCGCCCCAGGAGCCGGCGAAGGTGTCGCCGCCCGAGGTCACGACCGGGCCGGCCACCTGGCTGTCGAACACGCCGAGCGTGCCCGCCTGCGCGCCGCCGAGGTTGGTGTGCAGACGGTTGTCCTCGCCGCTGCGCCCGCCCACGAAGAGGTCGAGGTCGCCGTCGCCGTCGGCATCGCCGAAGTCGGCGCCGTAGGCCGTGCCACCGCTGGAGGCGGGCGCGTTGGTCGCGTCGTTCAGGAAGCTACCGAGCGTGCCAGCTTGCAGGCCGCCTTGGTTGCGGAACAGGAAGTCGTCGTTGCCGCCGCCGTTGGCGAAGAACACGTCGGTGTCACCGTCGTTGTCGAAGTCGGCCAAGCGCACGTCGCGACTGTCGCCGCCCGAGGTGGCCATCGGGTCGGACAGGTCTTTGACGAACTCACCGAGCGTGCCCGCCTGCGCGCCGCCGGCGTTGCGGTAGTAGAAGTTGTCCATGCCGAAGCGGTTCGCGACGACGAGGTCGGGGTCGCCGTCGCCGTCGAGGTCAGCGAAGGCGCCGCCGAAGGAATCGCCGTCGTCGGTGGCCGCCGGACCCACCACGCGACGCACGAAGTCGCCCGTGCTGCCCGCCTGCGCGAAGCCTTGGTTCACGAACAAGCCGCCCGGCTCGCCGCCGCGCGTGGACACATAGAGGTCGGCGTCGCCATCGAGGTCGATGTCGCTGAAGGCCACGTCGAAGGACTCGAGCGCCGAGGTCACGAGCGTGCCCGTGGTCTGCTTCGTGAAGGTGCCCGCCACGAGGTTGTGGAAGAGCTGGTTGGACGCGCCGCCGCCCGCCGACACGTTCGCCACGAAGAGCTCGGGCGCGCCGTCGCGATCCATGTCGGCCAGACCGATGCCCGCTGAGTAAGCGCTGTCGCTCACCACGGGGCCGCTCGTGAGGCGCGCGAAGTTGGCCGCGCCATCGTTGATGAACACGCTGTTGCTCGTGCCGCAGCAGTTGGCCACGAAGAGGTCGAGGTCGCCGTCGAGATCGTGATCGGCGGCCTCCACGTCGAGCGCGGAGTCGAGGCCCACCGCGGCCGGGCCGGTGAAACGGCGCTTGAACACGCCTTCCACCCCGCCCTGCGCGCCCCCGTCATTGATGTAGAGGAAGTTGTTCGAGCTGAAGTTCACCACGAAGAGGTCGACGTCGCCGTCGCCGTCGAGATCGCCCGCGGCGCAGCCCTGACTGTTGCCGCCCTGCTTCGTGACGAGGTTGGTGGTGTCCTGCACGAGCGCGCCCGAGCCGTCGCCGAAGTACAGGAAGTTGTCGACGCCGCCGGTGTTGCCCACGAAGAGATCCTGGTGGCCGTCGCCGTCGAAGTCGGCGCCCACGCTGCAGCTGGACGGGCTCGTGGTATCGCCGGAGAAAGCCGGGAGCACGCGCGCGAAAGTGCCTTCCAGGCCAGCCTGCGCGCCGCCGAGGTTGAGGTAGAAGAAGTTGCTCTCGCCGTCGTTCGACACGAAGAGGTCCACGTCGCCATCGCTGTCGAAGTCGTGCATCAAGGCGTGATTGCTCTTGCCGCCGTCGGTGACTTCGGCGCCCGCGAGCACCGCAGCGAAGGTGCCTTCGATGCCGCCCTGCAAGCCGCCTTGGTTCAGGTACAGCTCGTTGTTCGCGCCGAAGCGGTTGGTCACGAAGAGGTCGAGATCGCCGTCGCCATCGAGGTCGCCCCAAACCGCGTCGGAGGAGTCGCGCGCGACGGAGACCGCGGGCGAACCGAGCACGCGCTCGAAGCCGAGCGCGCCGAGGTTGCGGTAGAGCGAGTTGAACTTCGCGCCCGCGCCGTTCGCCACGAAGAGATCGAGGTCGCCGTCGCTGTCCATGTCGCCGAACGCCGCGCCGAGCGACACGATCGAATCGTCGACCACCGGATCGCTGCGCAGCTCCACGAAGGCCTGCTGGGCGGAGTTGCTCGTGGCCAACGCGAATACCGCGGCCAGCACTTGGAGAGGGATCATCATCACGTTGCTTTCCCGAGAAACTCAGCCTCACTGTCGGCGGATTCGGGCCGCCAACATGGGCTGATCTGACGACCCAGCCGGGTCGTTGTTACCATCCGCGGCCCTGCCACTTTGCGAGGAGCATCCCATGGGCCGAGTTCTGTCCCTCATTACGGCGGTTCTGGCCCTCGGGTGCAATGCCACGCGCCCGGATCTCTCGGCCTACGCGCCCGCCGCGAAGCAGCTCGTCGACACGGCGTTGTCGGAGGGACTGGCCTACGAGCGGCTCGGCGAACTCACCACGCTCGCGCCGCACCGGCTCTCGGGGTCGGAGGGCTATCAGCGCGCGGCCAAGTGGGCGCGCGAGACCATGCTGGCCGACGGCCTGGAGAACGTGCGCTTCGAAGACGTGATCGCCGTGCACTGGGAGCGCGGCGACGTGGGCCGCGTGAGCATCGTGGAACCCGAACGCCTGGCCGGCACCGAGCTGCCCATGCTCGCGCTCGGCGGCAGCGTGGCCACGCCCGAAGGCGGGCTGCGCGCCGAGGTCGTGATCGCCGACGGCCTGTCCGCCGCCGCCGAACTCGGAGCCGCCGCCGAAGGCAAGATCGTGCTCTTCAACCAGCCCATGGACCCGACCAAGATCAGGGTCTTCGAGGCCTATTCCGGCGCCGTGGGGCAGCGCTCGCGCGGGGCCGTGGAAGCCGCCAAGGTCGGCGCGCTGGCCGCGCTCGTGCGCACCATGAGCAATCGCGTGGACGACGTGCCGCACACCGGCGCGATGCGCTACGCCGCCGACGTCCCCCAGATCCCCACCGCCGCGATCAGCACGCGCGCCGCGGAAACCGTGGCCGACCTGATCGCCGGCGGCGAACGCGTGGTGCTCGAGTTCGAACAGAACCCGCGCACGCTCGAGCCCAAGGCGAACCCGAACGTGATCGGCGAGATCGTGGGCAGCGAGTTGCCGCACGAGATCGTGGTGGTCGGCGGGCACCTCGACTGCTGGGACGTGGGTCAGGGCGCGCACGACGACGGCGGCGGCTGCGTGCAATCGCTCGAAGTGTTGCGCCTGATCAAGTCGCTCGGTTGGCGCCCGCGACGCACCTTGCGCGTGGTGCTCTTCGCCAACGAGGAGAACGGCCTGGCGGGCGGCCGGGGCTACGTCGAGCAACACCTCGACGAGATGCCGCAACACCTGCTCGCCCTCGAGTCCGACTCAGGCGTGTTCACGCCGCGCGGCTTCACGACCAACGCCACCGGCGAAGCGCACGCGCTGCTCGAAGCCGCCGCGGAGCTGCTGGCCTTCACCGACGCAGGCGTGGTGGAGACGGGCAGCGGCGGCGCCGACATCGGCCCGATGAAGTCGCACGGCGTGTTGCAAGTCGGCTTCCGCCCCGACGGACAGCGCTACTTCGACATCCACCACTGCGCGCGCGACACGATGGACTTGGTGAGCGAACGCGAGATCGAACTCGGCGCCGGGCTCATGGCTGGCCTGCTCTGGATCGTGGCCGACATGCCGGTGAGCATCCCGCGCGGTCCCGTCGCCAGCGAGGGCTGAACCGCGCACGACAGCGCAGGGCGTTGCGAGCAGGATGGACGAGCCACCCACCGGCCGCATCGCGCCCGCGAAGTCGCTCGTCCCGAGCTGCCTCACGATCTCCACCAGGGAACGCGCCGTCTCAACCGTGACGCGCGCGCTGTGAGGTTGACGCGTCGGCGGGCGCGCGAGGACACTGCGCCGATGAAAGCGACGCGCGGTGTCTTGTTGTTGATCGTCGGCCTGCTCGCTCTGGCGGCGGCTGTCTGGTGGTGGTCGCGAGATCCCGCTCCCACCGAAGCCGCCGGCGAACGCCCGCCCTACGCGTTGCCGGTCACGCTCGCCGAAGTGAAGCGCGACACCTTGCGCCCGAGCCTCACGCTCACCGGCAACGTGCGCGCGGCGCGCTGGGCGCGACTGGCCTTCGAACGCGCCGGCGTGCTCGAAGAGTTGCTCGTGACCGACGCGCAAGAAGTGCAGGCCGGCGACGTCCTCGCGCGCCTCGACGACGGCGACGCGCAGCTCAACCTGCAACGCGCCGAAGCCGACCTCAACGTGGCGCGCCGCGCGGTCGAGCTGCTCGAGGCCGGGGCGCGCAGCGAGGTCGTGCGTCGCTTGGCGGCGGAACTCGAAGCGGCGCGCGCCAGCCAAGACCTCGCGCAACAAGAAGTCGACCGTCGCACGACGCTCGCCCAGGTCCACGACGTGAGTCAGTCGGAGATGGACCGCGTGCTCGCCACCTTGCGTGAAGCCACGGCGCTCAGCGCGGCCGCCACCGAGCGTCACGCGGAAGCTGTCGCGGGCACGCGCAACGAAGACCTCGCCATCGCCACGGCGCAGCGTCAGGTGGCCGAAGCCGAGCTGCAACGCGCGCGCCGCGAGCTCGCAAAAACCGTCTTGAGCGCGCCCTGGGACGGCACCGTCGTGCGTCGCCTGGGCAGCGAGGGCGACTACCTGCAGCCGGGCGAAGAACTCGTGGAGCTCACCGACCGCGAGCACCTCGAGGTGCACCTGGAAGTGCCGGCCTCGTCGGCGCTGCGTGTGTCGGAGGGCGCGGCGATCACGATCCGCAGCGACGCCGCACCGCTGTTCGAGATGCGCGCGCAGATCGACGCGGCCGTGCCCAGCGCCGACATGGCGAGCCGCAACTTCCGCGCGCTCGCCCGCGTGTTGCGCAGCGAACAACCCAGCGACGTGCTGCGCCCCGGCATGTTCGTGCGCGTGGAGTTGGAACTCGAGCCGCGCGAGAACTCGCTCGTGGTGCCCTCCGACGCCGTGCGCCTCACGGAGAACGGCTACCTCATCGCGCGCGCCGACCGCGACGGCGAGCGCCGCTTCGCGAGCTGGGTCTTCGTGGAACTCATCGGCCAGGCCGGAGGGTTCACCGCCGTGCGGCCCCTGGATGCCGAGCTCGAGGCCGGCGACCGCGTGGTCGTCACCGGCGTGGACCTCAGCTACGACGGCGTCACGCTCCTCCCGCTCGAAACCGACACCCTGTGAACCCGATCCAAGCCGCCGTCGCGCGCCCGTACACCGTGGCGGTCGCCGTGATCCTCGCGGTGCTCTTCGGCGTGCTCGCGCTGCGCGACATCCCGGTGCAGCTCAAGCCGCAGGTCGACACACCGCGCATCACGATCAGCACCGGCTTCCGCGGCGCCGGCGCGGTGGAGGTCGAGGAGCAACTCACGCGCGAACTCGAAGAAGTGCTGCAGAGCGTGGAAGGCCTCACCGAGATGGTGAGCGCGTCGAGCGAAGGCAACAGCGCGATCACGCTCGAGTTCGACTTCGGCACCGACACGCGCCTGGCCGTCGTCGACGTGATCAACAAGTTGAGCCGCGTGCAGCGCATGCCGCCTGAGGCCGACGAGCCCAACGTGAGCATCGACGGCGGCGCGCTCAGCCAGACCGTGATGTGGGTCGCGATCCAGTCGGGCATGAGCGCCGACAACATCCGTCGCATCGTGGAAGAAGACGTCCGCGCGCAACTCGAACGCGTGCCCGGGGTGGCGTCGATCATGATCGCGGGTGGTTCCGAGCGCGAGATCAACGTGCGGCTCGACCCCGAGGCGCTGGTGGCGCACGGCGTCACGGTGCCGGAACTGCTGGCGGCGCTCGGGCGCGGCAACCTCAACGTGCGCGGCGGCACGGTGGAGACGCCCGGACGTCAGCTCGTGGTGCGCACCGTGGGTCGCGCGCCGCGCCCCGAGGACCTGCACGCGCTGATCGTGAAAGACACCGACGCAGGCAGCGTGCGCTTGAGCGACGTGGCGCAAGTGATCGACGGCTTCCGCGAACGCACCGGCTTCGTGAACATCAACGGCCGCGACGGCGTGGCGCTCGGCATCCAGCGCCAGGCCAACGCCAACGTGGTCGAGGTCGCGAACCTCCTGCGCGGAGTCCTCGTCGAGCTGAACCAGACCTTCGAACGCCGCGGCCTCGACCTCTTCCTCTACCCCACCTTCGACGAAACGAGCTACATCCGCGACGCGCTCGACTTCGTGGTGAGCAACCTGTGGTTGGGCGCCGGCCTGGCCGTGTTCGTGCTGCTCGTGTTCCTGCGCTCGCTGCGCAGCGTGGCGGTGGTGGCGCTCTCGATCCCGGTGTCGCTGGTCACGGTCTTCCTCGTGTTCCAGGCGCTCGACCGCACACTCAACGTGATCAGCTTGGCGGGCATCGCCTTCGCCAGCGGCATGGTCGTGGACAACGCGATCGTGGTGCTCGAGAACATCTTCCGTCACTTGGAGCGCGGCAAGTCGGCGGCGCGCGCCGCCATCGACGGCGGCAGCGAGGTCTGGGGCGGCGTGCTCGCCAGCACGCTCACGACCATCGCCGTGTTCGTCCCCGTGTTGCTGCAGGAAGACGAAGCCAGCGCGCTCTTCGCCGACATGGCGCTCGCGATCTCGGCCGCGGTGGCGCTGTCCTTGCTCGTGGCGCTGAGCGTGGTGCCGGTGCTCGCCTCCTTGCTCTACCGCAACACCACCCGCGACGCCGCGCTCAGCGGCAGCGACGACGAACACGACCTCGGCGCGCTCGGCCGTCTCTACGCGCGCTTCACCGACAGCCTCGCCGATTCCTCGCGCTCCGCGGTGGCGGGCAAGCTGGGCTTCACGCTGATCATCGTGGCCCTCGCGCTCGTGTCGCTGCAGCTGCGTCCACCGGCCGAGTACTTGCCCACCGGCAACCGCAACATGGTGATGTTCTTCGCCGAGGGCATCCCAGGCACGCGCGTCGAAGCGGTGCGCGAAGGCTTCGCGCCCTTCGAACAGTTCCTGCTCGCACAGCCCGAGGTCGACCGCACCTTCTCGGTGGCGGGCATCGGCTTCAACGGCGGCGGCGTGGTCCTGAAAGAGGAGTTCGCCGACGGCGCGAGCCTGGTGGACTTCCACCAGCGCATGATGGGACCCGCAGCCGCGCTGCCCGGCTTCCGCTTCTTCGTGCCCGTGCGCAGCAGCTTGTTCGAAGACCCGGGCAAGCAGTTCGAGGTCGAGCTCTCGGGGCCCGACCTGGCCGGACTCGAGAGCGCCAGCGCGCAGCTGCAACAACGCCTGATGGGTGTGGACGGCGTGAGCTTCGTGCGCAGCTCTTTGGTCACGGGACGCCCACAACTCACGGTGCGAGTCGACGAACAGCGCGCCAAAGACCTCGGGCTCGACGTGGAGTTCGTGGGCACGGTGGTGTCCACGATGGTCGCCGGGCAACGCAGCAGCGCGCTCATCGACGCCGGTCGCGAAGTAGAGATCAACGTGCTCGCACCGCCCGAACGCGTGGACTCCCGCGAGGCCCTCGAGTCGCTACGCTTCGTCACGCCGAGCGGTGAACAAGTGGCGCTGGCCGACGTGGCCTACGTGGAGCGCACCGCGGGCCCCGAGTCGGTGCGCCGCCTCGAGCGCGAACGCAACGTGCTGCTCACCGTCAACATCAACGAAGCCACGCCGCTCGAACAGGTGGTCGACGCCGTGGAAGACCAAGTGTTCCCCGAGCTCGCGCTGCAGCTCGGCCCGGCTTACACGCTCGGCGTGGGCGGCTCGGCCGACAAGTTACGCAGCACCTTGCGCGCGCTCTCCGGCGGCTTCGGCTTGAGCGTGTTGATCGTGTACCTGCTGCTCGTGTCGTTGTTCCGCAGCTGGTTCACGCCGGTGGTCATCCTGGTCACGGTGCCGCTCGCGCTCACCGGCGGCCTGGTCGGCATCACGCTCGCGCACACGCTCAGCGGCGGGCAAGCCGGCTTCGACGTGATCGCCATGCTCGGCTTCGTGATCCTCGCGGGACTCGTGGTGAACAACGCGATCCTGATCGTGCACCAAGCCAACAACCTGGTGAGCGAAGGTGCCGACGCGCGGCGCGCGCTCGCCCGCGCAGCACGTTCCCGCTTGCGTCCGATCCTGATGACCGTGATCACCACGGTGTCGGCCATGATCCCGCTCGCCGTGGGCGGCGGCGCCGGCGCCGAGCTCTACCAAGGCCTCGGCTCGGTGATCGTGGGCGGGCTGCTCGTGAGCACACTCTTCACGCTCTTCCTCGTGCCCGTGTTGCTGAGCTTGGGCCAAGACTTGAGCGAAGCTCTCGGCCGCGGGCGCGCGCGGGTGGCGCCAGCGGTGGTCACCGAGAGCTAGCGCGAAGCGACGGTCAGTCGCCGACCGGGCGGCCTTGTCGCCACGCCACGATCACGCGACCGCCGTAGCCGGCCGTGGCCAACGCGAGCGACGACGTGCGCCCCGCCGGCAAGCCCACCGCGAGGTGATGCAAGCGCTCCGCATCGTGCGTGACGAGTTCGGAGCTCCAGCCGCCCGCGGCGCCGCGCCGGTGCACCACGAGGTCGCCGGCATAACCCACGCTGGCGGCCTCCAGGCCCTTCGAGATCGGGTCGAGGTTGGCGAGCACGGCGCCGCGCAACTTCTGCGTCTCGCTGTGGATCGCGAAGGAACTGCCGTCGGGTTCCACGAGCATCAGCTGGCCGTCGTCGGCGGCGATGAGCACGCGTTCGCCGTCGCTGCCCAGTCGCGCGAGTCCCGCCGGATGCTCGAACAGTGTGTCGACGCGAAACTCGTGCTCGCCATCGAGCGGTGGCTGCACGCGCAGCAAGCTGCCGTCGGTGACGGCCACGACCACGCCGTCGTCGTGCGGCGCGGCGTTCTTGCCGGCGCCGTCGAGCTGCGCGACGACGCGGTACTCGAAGTCGCCGCCGGCGTCGCGCGCCAAGACACCGACCTCGCGGTCGAAGCCCGTGAGCACGAGCTCGGGGCCCGGCGCGGGCAGCAGTTCGGCGGCCGTCACGCCGTGGATCAAGCTGCCGGCTTCGTGCAACTTCACGAGCTTCCAGTGCGCAGAGCTCTCGCGCACGGCGGCGAAGGCCGCGCCCGCGCCGCCGCTCTCTTCGCCGCCTTCGGCCATGCCGACCAGCACGAGTTCGTCGCCGGCCACGGTGGGATCGAGGTCGGCGGCCACGCCCTGGATCATCTCGCCAGGGGCCTGCGCGACCTGCACCGCGGCCCAGCGGTCGTCCTGCCAACTGATGATCCAGACGCGGCCGCTGCCACCCAGCGCGGCGATCTCCTCGCCTGGGGTGTCGGGATCGAAGTCGCCGAAGACCACGCAGCCGATCTTCTCGCCCAACTCGGCCGCCGTCTCGACCTGCCAATCGTAGGCGTAGCGCAACTCCTGCTCGGGCTCGACGTGTTGCTCGCCAGCGTCGCCACAAGCGGCCAGTGCAACGCACATCGCGAGCCATGCACCAGCACGCGCCGCACACGACCCCGGCTGCGCGACAGCACGCGCGCTGCGCGCACACGGCGAGACCACCGCGCGCGCTCCACGCGCACTCGACTGCGGGGCCCCACGCGCGTGAGACCGAGCGGCGACCAGCGAACGAACTCGAGACATGAGCGACCTCCCGGAGCGACGAAGTCGGGATCGTAACGCCAAGACCTCGCTGGAGACACGCCTGCGCACGCGCGGTGCACAGGCAGCGGGCGCTCACGTCGACGGTCCGCGCGCGCACGTCGACGGACCGCGCGCGCACGCACCCACCAGCGCTCGGCAAGGTTGGGAGCCCCGCGACTGCTAGGCTGCGCCGATGAATCGCGACGACGTCTGCTCGGCCTTCCTCGACACGCTGCCCTTCGACCCCTACCCGTTCCAGGAGGAGGCGATCCTCACGTGGTTCGAAGCCGAGCAGGGTTTGCTCGTGAGCGCGCCCACCGGCATGGGCAAGACGCTCATCGCCGAGAGCGCGATCTTCGAGGCGCTCAAGACCGGCAAGCGCGTGTACTACTCCACGCCGCTCATCGCACTCACCGACCAGAAGCTCACCGAACTCCAAGACCGCGCCGAGGCCTGGGGTTTCGAGCGCGACCAAGTCGGCCTGCTCACGGGCAACCGCAAGCTCAACCCCGAGGCGCCGGTGCTCGTGGTCGTGGCCGAGATCCTGCTCAACCACCTGCTCTCCGAGGAGCATCAGTTCGACGACGTCTTCGCCGTGGTCATGGACGAGTTCCACTGGTTCAACGAGGTCGAGCGCGGCGTGGTCTGGGAGCTCGCGCTCACGTTGCTCCCGAAGCACGTGCGCCTGCTGCTGCTCTCAGCCACGGTCGGCAACGCCGTGGAGTTCACGATCTGGCTGCGCGAGAAGCACGAGCGCACGCTGCGTCTGGTGCGCACCGACGAACGCAAGGTCCCGCTCGAACACCACTGGGTGGACGACAAACTGCTCACCGAGTTGCTCACCGAACTCGTGGACGGCGACGCCGAGACCACCAAGGCGCCCGCGCTCGTGTTCTGCTTCAGCCGCGACGAGTGCTGGGAGATGGCCGAGCGCCTCAAGGGCCTGCCGCTCGTGGACAAGGAACAAAAGGCCGCCATCGAAGCCGCGCTCGAAGACGAAGACCTCACGCGCGGCATCGGCCCCAAGCTGCGCCAGATGTTGATCCGCGGCGTGGGCGTGCACCACGCGGGCGTGCTGCCGCGACACAAGGCGATCGTGGAGCGCCTGTTCCTCGAGCGACTCACGCCCTACGTGGTGTGCACCGAGACGCTCGCCGCCGGCGTGAACCTGCCCGCGCGCTCGGTCGTGTTGCGCTCGATCCTCAAAGGCAAGCCGCGCGAGAAGAAGCTGATGCAAGCGTCGAGCGCGCACCAGATGTTCGGGCGCGCGGGGCGTCCACAGTTCGACACGCAGGGTCACGTGTTCGCGCTGGCCCACGAGGACGACGTCAAGATCAACCGCTGGAAGGAGAAGTACGAGCAGATCCCCGCCGGCACCAAAGACCCCAGCTTGTTGCGCGCGCGCAAGCAGATGGAGCGCAAGCGCCCGACGCGCCGCAACACGGAGCAGTACTGGAACGAGGAGCAGTACGCGAAGCTGATCGCCGCGCCGCCCGCCAACCTGCGCAGCCGCGGCATGATCCCGTACCGCTTCCTGGTGTGGTTGCTCGCGCAGGGCGAGAGCGTGGAGGAGTTGCGCGCCTTCCTGCAGCGGCGCTTCAACGACGGCAAGCGGCTCGAGGCCTTCGAGAAGCAGCTCGATGCGATGCTCGCGAACCTCGAGGCGCTGGGTCATGTGCGTCGCGGGGAGAACGAGAGCGTGGAGGTGCTCGCCGACGTGGAGCGCCTGCTCGGCTTCCGTTCCGTCGACCCGCTCTACGGCGAGTGGCTCTGCCACACACTCGGCCCGGCCGACCAGACCGAGAAGCTGCTCACGCTCGAGTCGCTGCTGTTCATGCCGTACCAGCTCACGAAGAAGTGCGGCCCGCCCTGGGAGTTGCCGAAGGGTCCGCTGCAAGAGCACATGCTCGAGCCGCTGATGATCTCGATGGGCATCAAGCTCGTGCGCGACGAACCCACCGAGGACGACCTCGACCGTCGCCGCATGGGCAGCGCCTTCCAGGAAGACCCCGAGGAGCGCGAGGACCCGCCGCCGACCTTCCCCGAGATGCTCAAGATCGCCTTCGAGTCGGAGCTCGCCTTCCCCGAAGACGTGGACGTGCAAACCAAGTGGGTCGCCGGCGGCATCTTCGACAGCGGCGACTTCGACAAGTTCGTCGCCTCGCGCCAACTCGCCAAGAACGAAGGCCTCGTGATGCGTCACCTGCTGCGCTTCGTGCTGCTCGCCGGCGAGTTCCACGAGCAGACCGACGACCCCGACTACGCCGAGCTCGCCGCCAAGGCCACCGCCGCCTGCGCCGCCGTCGACGCGAAGTACACCGAGCGCTTCCTCGACAAAGCGCAGGAGCGCGAAGGCGTGTGAAGCGCAACGCGGACTACACTCGTTGGATGCCCGAGCCTCGCGACCCCGACGACGCCTTCCCGATGACCAGCCTGCACGTTCGCCAGGCACTCGCCGGTGAAGCTGAGAGCCTGGATTGGATCGTCCTCCGGTTCACGCCCTTGCTGCTGGCTCAGGCGCGCTACCGCTTGCGCGGCCGCATGGCTTCGATCTGCGATCCCGAAGATGTCGTCAACGACGTCTGGCTGGCGGCCTTGCCCAAGCTCCACCGCGTGGAGCCGCGCGCGGGGCGCTTCACGCCGGTGTTGCTGAGCTACCTCAGCAGCTTCGTGCTCAACCGCGTGAACACGCTGGTCATGAAACACCTGCGCGACAAGCCGAGCAGCACACCTTCGATCCCCAGCGCGCTCCCGGCGCAAACGCTCGGCGCGATCACGCGGGCCGTGTCGGCCGAGCGGCGCGACGCCGTGCTGACCGCGATCGAGGAGTTGGACGAACTGGATCGCGAGGTGCTCGTGTTGCGCGGGATCGAACAGCGACCCGGCCCCGAGGTCGCCGAGCGTTTGGATGTCAGTCCGGGCGCGCTGCGCGTGCGCTACCACCGCGCGCTCAAGCGTCTGCGGGATCGACTGCCCGGCGGCGTCTTCGACGAACTCGACGACGAGCCGCCCGCGCCCGGCGACTGACCCCCGCGTCGCGCACGCGGTAGGATTCGTCGTATGAGCCGCGAGCCTTCCACGGACGAACCCGACCCGGAGCGCGCGGCGGTTCAGCACGCCCTGCTCCAACGTCTGCTCGACGACGAAGCCGCGGGCTCGCTGGCCTCCTTGCAGCAGTACCAGCAGCAGTTCCCCGGTCACGAAGAGCTCGTCGAGGACGTGCTGGAGGAACTCGCGACGGCGCGCGAAGGCGTGAGCTTCGAGGGGCGTGGTCGCATCGGCCCCTACGTGCTGCTCGCGGAACTCGGGCGCGGCGGTCAGGGCACCGTGTTCCTGGCGCGCGACACGCGCCTGCCGCGCCGCGTAGCACTCAAGCTGCTCTCCGGAACCGGCTCCGGCCTCGCCAGCCGCAGGCTCGAACGTTTCCGACGCGAGGCCGAAGCGGCGTCGCGGCTGGACCACCCCGGCATCTGCCCGGTGTACGAGTTCGGTGAATCGGAGGACGTGCTCTACATCGCCATGCGCCACGTGGTCGGCGAGAGCCTGGCGCTGCACATCGCGCGCGCTGCGGCCCGCGAGCAGGCGAGCACGCGTCTGAGGCTCCCCACGACGGCGCAGAGCGGAAGCGACACGCGCAGCTCGGGCACCCGCGGCGTCGACCGCATCCTGTTGCTCGTGGAACGCGCGGCGCGCGCACTGCACGTGGCTCACGAAGCGGGCATCGTGCACCGCGACGTGAAACCCGGGAACATCATGGTCACGCCCGAAGGCGACGCTGTGTGGCTCGACTTCGGCCTGGCCCGCGACCTCGAGGACGGCGGCCCGACGCTGACCCACAGCGACGAGGTCTTCGGCACGCCGGCCTACATGTCTCCCGAGCAGCTGCGTCCCGGGGAACGCGGCGTCGATCGCCGCGCCGACATCTGGGCGCTCGGCGTCACGCTCTTCGAGTGCCTCACGCTCACGCGGCCGTATCGCGCGGTCGCGCCGGTGGAACTCGCCGAAGCGATCGCACGAGGGCCGACGCCCGACCCGCGCGAGCGCGACCCGTCGCTGCCCGGCGACCTGAGCGTGGTGGTGGCGACAGCGCTCGCCCCCGATCGGGAGCATCGCTACGCCAGCGCGCTCGACTTCGCCGAAGACCTGCGCCGCGTGCGCGAACGCGAGCCGATCCACGCGCGACCGGCTGGGCCCTTCGTCCGCGCTTGGCGTTGGTCGCAGCGCAACACGGTCGTGGCGCTGAGCCTCGCGGTCGTGCTGATCAGCTTGGTCTCGGGTCTGGTGGTGAGCCTGCGCTACGCGGACCGCGCGCGCGTCGACCGCTTGGCGGCGCAGCGCTCTGAGGCCGCGGCCGAGCAAGAGCGCGAGCTGGCGCTCGCCGAGGTCGAGCGCCGCACGCTCGTCAACGAGTTCCTGCGCTTCGTGTTGAGCTCACCCGACCCGCTCGTGATGGGACGCGACGCGCCGTTGGGGCAGATGCTCGACCGCGCCGTCGCGCATGTGGACGCGCGCTTCGAAGACCAGCCGCTCGCGCACGCCGAGGTGCTCGGCATGTTGGGGCGGACCAACTTCGAGTTGGGCGGCTACGTGGAGGCGGTGGAGCTCGTGGAGCGCGAAGTCGCGTTGCGCCGCGCGCACCAGGGGCCCAGCCCGGAGCTCGTCGAGAGCCTGTTCATCTTGGGCGAACTGGCCGCGCTGCGCGGCAGCCTCGACGACCAGCTGGCGCTCTACGAAGAGGCCTACGAGATGTCCGCAGAGGTCGCCGGCGACGCGGCGGCGCGCACGCTCATCCTGCTCGCCGAGCTCGGCGAGGCGGCGGTGCGAACGGCTGATGTCGAGCGGGCACGCGAACTCGAAGCGGAGCTCGCCGAGGCCGCCGCGCAGCATCCCGGCAGCGAGGTCCGCCTGGGTCACGGGCGGCTCCGCGCACGTCTGGCGATCCACGACGCCCGCTGGGACGACGCCCTGCAGATCTACGAAGAGCTCCTGGAGATCCACGAGCAGATCCTCGCCCGACCACTCACCGACGCCGAACGCGCCGCCGCAGAGTGGGCGCGTCACGACACGTGGCAGGGCATGGTCGCTGTGACCGCGCGCAACCGGCGCTCGGACCTCGCGCTCGAACTGACCGACCAGATGCTCGCCTTCCTGCAGCCCTACCTCGGCGCCGAGCACCCCAACCTCTCCGTGATCTGGAGCAACCGAGCTTCGGTGCTGCGCTCGCTCGACCGGCTCGACGAAGCCGAGGCGAGTTACCGACGAGCCTTGGAGATCAGCCGCGCGGCCGTGCAAGGACCGTCGTCGACGACCTCGATCAACCTGAACAATCTCGGCGCGCTGCTCGCTGCGCGCGGGCGGCTCGAAGAAAGCCTGACCTACCTGCAAGAGGCGCTCGCCATGCTGCGCGCGCTCAACGGAAGCGAACACCCTTCGGTGGCGGGAGCGCTGGGCAATCTCGGCGACGCGCATCGAGCGCGCGGAGACCTCGTCGCCGCCACGGAGGCCTACGCCGAGAGCTTCCAGATCCTGCGCGCCGTGCACGGCGACGATCACCTGGAGACGATTCACCAAGCTTTCCAGCTCGCGTCGGTCGCGGCCAGCGACGGCGAGGTCGAAGCGGCCGAGCAACTCATGCAGCTCTACCTGCCGCGCCTGCGCGCGCTCAGCAAACTGGGTCGTGCGGGCGTGTTGGCGCGGGCCAACGAGGTCGCGCGAGAACTCTCAGGGCGCGGCGCCCACGCGGCGGCCGCGTCGATCCTCGAAGAGACGAACGCGCAGCTGGCACTCAGCAATCCCGACGACGCCTCGGCGCGTGCGCGCTTCGGCGTGCAGCTCGTGGGCGAACTCGAGCGCGCAGGTCGTGTCGGCGAGGCCACCGAAGCGCTCGCCACCACACGCGCGCTGCTCGAAGGGCACGCCGACGCGGCGTCCGAGTGGGACGAGGAACTGGCGCGGTTGCAGGCGCGCCTCACCCAGGCCGGCGCCGCAGCAGACGGCTGAGTCGAGCGCCCTCCGCTCGCCGGGCGCAGCGCCTGGAGCAGCGCCGGGCGGGGCCGAATCGAGAGCCCGCCGGAAAAACTCGTCCGAGCCCGTAACGCTCGGCGCCCTGGCCCAATGGTCCTCCTGTACGGCGCGCGCTTCAGCCGCTCGCGCCACGGCCGATCACGCCCCCTCCCACAGGAAAACACCATGAAGACCACCATCCGACGCGGCGCGCTCGCCGCCCTCATGCTCAGCGCCTCGACGCTCTGGGCGGGCAACCTGCCCGAAGTCACCGTGCCCACCGATGTCGCCACGATCCAAGAGGCCGTCGACATCGCTGCCGAGGGCGGCACGATCACCGTGCTCGCCGGCGTGTATCAAGAGACGCTGACGATCTCGACGCCCGGCCTCACGCTGAACAGTGAGGGCGCCATCCTCGACGCCGAGTACACCGGCGACGGGGTCACCATCCAGTCCGACGGTGTCACGCTGCACGGCTTCACGATCCTCAACGGGCGTCGTGGCATCGTGGTCCGGCACGCGGACCTTTCCGTGCCGACGCCGCTCGTCGAGATCAGCATCGACGAGAACATCGTGCGCACCACGTTGAAGGCCGGGATCGACGTCTTCGAGGCCGAGGTGCGCATCACGAACAACGTCGTGGAGGGCAGCCGCGAGACCGCCATCAGTGTCGAGATCGAAGACGCCTTGCTGACCAGCCTGGTCGCGGGCAACAGCGTGCGGCTCGGCGAACAGTCCGGTCTCCAAGTGTCCGGGGCGGTGGACCCCGTCGTCGAGCAGAACACCGTCAGCTCCTGCGGCGGGACAGGCATCTTCGTGCGCTCGGCCTCCAACTTCCTAAGCGAAGCGCGCATGCTCAACAACGTCGTCGAGAACTGTCGCTCCGACGGGATCCTGCTGGACGTGCCCGAGGGCAGCGCCGAGGTGTTGTCGAACCGGTCGTCCGCGAACGGCGGCATCGGGCTGCTGGTGAGCGCGGACGCACCCTCCGTGCTGCGCGGGAACATCACGGAGCGGAACTCTTTCGGCATGGGCGTCACCGGGAGTTTCAGCGTCTCGCGCTGCCGCTCGATGGACAACCTCAACATGGGCTTCGACCTCGTCGTCACGAACGGACTGCAGGGCGAGTTCTCCAACAACGTGTCGCACGGCAACGGGACCGACGGGGTGTTCGCGGTGGCCTTCGGCGACCTGCTGATCCGCAACAACCGCATCTTCGAGAACCTGCAGGACGGCGTGAAGGTCGGCTACTGCGAAGCGGGCACCGCGCTGGAGAACAACCAGATCCGACAGAACGGGCACCAAGGCATCAGCAACGACGGCCAAGATCTGAACCTGATCGGCAACACGGTCAAGGACAACGGTGTGGGCCTCGGCCCCGACATCGCCGGCATGGGTCTGGGCGCCGGGACGATCGCGCTCTTCGTGGGCAACCTCTTCGACACGGGCGGCATCGACACTCCGGATCGTCTCTGATCGCTCCGAGCGCGACACGCGACTCCGCAGCGCGACGCGCCCCCGCGATCTTCCCGCGCCCCCGCGATCCCAGCGATCGTGGGGGCGCGCTTGTTCGAGACGAAACACCTCTGCCTGCGGCCGAGCCACGGCGCGACGCGCGAAGCGAAACGGGGGTGCGCCGTCGCCACAACGTCGCGCTGATCGCCTCACTTCACTAAGCCGTCGCGGCCTGAACGACAAGCCGTATGCAAGCCCCGCGGTGGACTCATGTCGGCGAACGGGGAGGCCGAGAAAGAGAGGCCTTGGCTGCGCTGCGTGCCGTGCGCCGTGCCGCTGAGGGTTCGTCTCCCGAGACACGAATCCCTCCGCCGTGACGCCGCCTCGCACTGCACAATTCTCACGCCGCAAGGCGCTCGGCGGGCTGCTCGTCGGCGCTGCGAGCGCTGCCTGGCGCGCGCCCACGATCTGGGTGCCGAAGCCCACCACGCTGCGCGTGCTCGGAACCCACGTCACCTTGCAAGAAGAGCTGCGCGTGCGCGCGCAGGCCGACCTCGGCATCAAGATCGAGTTCTCGCCCGGCGGCAGCGCGGCCGTGTTGCACCAAGCGGCCACGCGTCCCGAGAGTTTCGACCTCTACGAACAGTGGTCGAACAGCATGAAGGTGCTCTGGCAAGCGAACGCGATCCAGCCGATCGAGAAGCGTCGCCTGCGTTACTGGGACGAGATCAACAACCTCACCAAGACCGGGCGCGTGACACCGCAAGCGCAACTCGGCCTCGGCGACGCGCCCTACCGACTGCTCAACGTGCAACCCGACGGCACACTCGGCGCGCGCCCCAGCGAACACGTGAGCTTCCTGCCCTACGTCCACAACGTGGATTCCTTCGGCTACAACAGCGCGCTGCGCTCCAAGGGCGAGGCGTACAAGACCGAGAGCTGGAGCTGGTTGTTCGACGAGCGACACCGCGGGCGCGTCGCGCTCGTGAACGCGCCCACCATCGGCCTCTTCGACGCGGCACTCGCGGCGCAAGCCAGCGGCCTGATGCAGTTCGAGAACATCGGCGACATGACGCGCGCCGAGATCGACAGGCTGTTCGAGATCCTGGTCGCGAAGAAGCGCGAAGGTCACTTCCGCGGCTTGTGGTCGAGCGTGCCGCAGTCGGTGGAGTTCATGCGCAGCGGCGACGTGGAGATCCAGAGCATGTTCTCGCCCGCGGTGTCCTCGCTCAACGGGCGCGGCATCGACTGCGTCTACGCCGCGCCGCGCGAAGGCTACCGCGCCTGGCACGGCGTGATGTGTCTCTCGGCCGCCACGACCGGCCGCGTGCGCGACGCCGCCTACGACTACATGAACTGGTGGCTCTCGGGCTGGCCGGGCGCCTTCATCGCGCGTCAGGGTTACTACATCTCGAACCCCGAACGTTCGCGCGAACACCTCAGCGACGACGAGTGGCGCTACTGGTACCAGGGTCGCCCGGCCGTCAACGCGCTGCGCGGCACCGACGGCGCGGTGTGCGTGCAACCCGGCGAGGTGCGCAACGGCGGCTCCTACCTGCGGCGCTTCAGCAGCATCGCGGTGTGGAACACGGTGATGGACACCTACGAATACAGCTTGCTGCGCTGGAACGAGTTCTTGCTGAGTTGAGCGCGCACGAGACGCCACCGCCCGCGCCCTCCACCTGGCGCCAACCGAGCATCCGCCAACGCGTGACGCTGGGTTTCGCCGTGGTGCTCGTCTTGCTCATCGCCGTTGGCGTGACGAGTTACCGAGGCCTGCAAGCCGACAGCACGCGGCTCGCGCAGTACGACGAGAGCGCCACGACCGCGCTGCTCTCCACCGACCTCGAGCGCGTCACAGCCAACCTGCAACGCGGTGTGCAGACGTACATCCACACCGGCTTGCCCGGCCTCGTGGAGTCCACACGCGACCTCAGCAGCGCGCTCAGCGCCGAGATCGAGAGCTTGCACGAGCGCGTCCGCGGCCCCGAGCTCCGCACCGCGCTCGAGCGCATGCTGAGGCACCTCGAAGCGTACGCGCGGAACTTCGAGGACGCCGTGGTCGAGCGCGCGCTGCGCAACGAACTGGTGCACGACCGCATGAGTGTGCTGGCCGACGAAGCCACGGCCGCGCTCGCCGAACTGAGCCTTCGTGCGGGCAACCACGCGCTGGTGAACTTGCTGCGCGCGCGTCACTCCGCGATGAGTTACCACGACCGGCTCGACGCGCAGCTCGTGGACGAAGCCAAGCGTCAACTCGCGACCTGCCGCGCTGAGTTGGCGAAGCAACAAGGCGACGTCCCGCTCGACGCCGAGGGCGTGGCCCGCGCGCGCGTCGCCGTCGACGACTACGAGACGGCCTTCCTGCGATCGGTGCAGGCCACGCGCGCCTATCTCTACCTGGTGAACGTGGTGATGGCCGGCGAGTCGGCGGAGTTCGCGCACCAAGCCGCGAAGCTGCGTCAGATGGCGCTCGCGGAACAGAACCTGCTGCACGCCAACGCCGCCCACGAGGCGTCGCGGCTGCTGCACCTCGACCTCGGGTTGATCACCCTCGCGGTGCTGCTCGGCATGTTCAGCTCCTGGGCGATCGGCCTCACGATCGTGCGCCCGCTGCGCGACATGACGTCCACCTTCAAGGCCCTCGCGAGCGGTCGCGCCGACCTGAACATCCCGGGCCTCGATCGCCGCGACGAACTCGGCGAGATGGCCTCGGCCGCCGAGATCTTCCGCAAGAAGAACGCGCAGACCGAGCAACTGCTCAGCCAGTCGCGCGAGCTCTCCACGGAACTCGCGGCGAAACAGGAACAACTCGAGAACAGCAACGCCGAGCTCGAGCAGGTCATGTACACGGTGTCGCACGACCTGAAGTCGCCGCTGGTCACGAGCCTCGGATTGATCGGGATGATCCGCGACATGGCCGCGCGCGGTCAGATGGACAAGGCCGTGAGTCAGCTCGACCGACTCGAGCGCCCCAACCGGCGCATGAGCACGCTGATCTCCGACTTCCTCAGCTTCAGTCGCGTGGGCCGGGTGGACGCCGAACACGGCGACGTCGAACTCGGTCCGCTCGTGTCGGCGGTGCTGGACGAGCTGCGCGTCGTCGACCACATGAACACACTCGACGTGGAGGTCGCGGAAGACCTCCCGACCGTGCGCGGGAACTCCGAGGCCTTACAACGGGTCTTCGAGAACTTGCTCACGAATGCCATGAAGTACGCCTCAACCAGCGACGACACACGCGTGGAGATCGGCTTCGAGCAGCACGACGACCACGCGCTCGTTTTCGTCCGCGACCACGGACCTGGCATCCCGCTCGAATACCACGCGCGCGTGTTCGAGCTGTTCCAACGCCTCGAGACCGACCAGGAAGGCACGGGTGTCGGTCTCGCCATCGTGGATCGCGTGATGAAACACCACTCGGGCGACGTTCGCATCGAGCCCACACCAGGAGGCGGCGCGACCTTCTGGCTGCGATTCCCACAACCTCAACTGCTTGCCGTGACCTGATTTCGGAGAAGGCCACCATGCTTCACATCTTGTTGATCGAAGACGACGACGATCAGGCCGAGATCTGCTCGTATCACCTCGAGCAGACCGCGGTCGAACACCGCGTGAGCCGCGCCAGCGACGGCGAACGCGCACTCGAACTGCTCAGGAAAGCCACCGACGACGACGCAGCGTCGCTCCCGGACTTGATCCTGCTCGACCTCAACCTGCCGCGCATCAACGGGCACGAGGTCTTGCGCCGCATCAAGGAACACGAGCGCCTGCGCTCGATCCCGGTGGTCGTGCTCACCTCGTCGAGCTCAGCCCAAGACCGCGCACTCGCGCACGACAACCACGCCAACAGCTACCTCGTGAAGCCGATGGGATTCGACGATTACGGGGAGCTCATGAGCACCCTGAGTACCTACTGGAACCTGTGCCAAGACGACCGTCCACGTGACATGCCGAGAGCCTCCTGATGTCCATGCCCAGTGATGATGTTGTGAAAGTGCTGCTCGTCGAAGACGACCCCGCGCACGCCGAACTGATCCTGCACGCGCTCGCACACATGCCCACGATGCGCGCCGAAGTGCGCTGGGAGATGCTGTTCTCCAAGGGTCTCGCCGCCTTGGGCAGCGAAGACTTCGACGGCGTGTTGCTCGACCTCAACCTGCCGGGCAACAGCCTCAAGCACACGCTGCAGATGCCGCACCTCGCCGCGCAACGCGGCGTGCCCCTGGTGGCGATCACTTCGATGGCCGACCCCGAAACCGTGAAACGCTGCCTCGAGAACGGCGCACTCGCTTGCCTCGACAAAGCCGACCTCACCCCCGAGTTGCTCGAGGCGCGATTCGCTGCGCTGGTGACGCTGAAGGGCTGAGGGGAAGCCCTGAGTCGACCTCGGTCGTCGGGGAGGCTGCCGCGCTCGACGCGTGGAACTCCCCTCGATCACGCGCAAACATGGTGGGCCCTCTGGGGATCGAACCCAGGACCAACGGATTATGAGTCCGGTGCTCTTACCAGCTGAGCTAAGGGCCCGCGTGCAGGAGCCGAGAGCATAACGCCGCATCGCGGCTCGCTCGTGGGGTGATCACGAGCTGTGAGGCGTTCCGCGGCCGTCGCTTGAGGTGCGCGGGCGCACTACTCGTGGCGCAGCGCTTCGATCGGGTCCATGGCGGCGGCGCGGCGCGCGGGGTACAGGCCGAAGACGACGCCCGTGAGGCAGGAGATGCCCATGGAGAGCGCGACCGAGAACGGCGTCACGATCGCGTTCCACTCGGTGAAGGTCTTCACGAGCCACACGCCGCCCAGCCCGAGCGCCACCCCGAGCAGCCCACCCACCGCGGCGAGCGTGACCGTTTCCACGAGGAACTGCATCGTGATGTCGGAGCCGGTGGCGCCCAGCGCGCGACGGATGCCGATCTCCTGCGTTCGCTCGGTGATCGACGCGAGCATGATGTTCAAGATGCCGATGCCACCCACCAGCAGCGAGATGCCGGCGATGATCGGCAACACGATGTTGAACACCTTCTGGGTCTGTTGCGCCGACGCGAGCAACTCGAGCGGCACGATGGTCTCGTAGTCTTTGTCCGGGTGACCGGCTTCGAGGATGCGCTGGATGCCGCGCGCGGTCTGCAACACGTGCGCTTCGTCGACCACGGCCACCACGATCTGGTGCAACTCGGTCTTGCTGCGCTCCTCGCTGCCCGAGCGCTGCTTCACCTCGGTGAGGCCGAAGCGGTCGACCACGGTTTCGTAGGGCACGTAGACCTCGAGCGCGCGGTCGTCGATGCCGAGGCTGGCCTTGTTCGGACTCTGGAACTCGAAGTCGGGCAGCACGCCCACCACGCGGTAGTAGTCGTTGCCGATCTTGAGGTCGAGCTTGAGCGGGTCGCCCAACATCTTGGTGTCGCGCAGCAGGCGCTCGCGCACCACGCACACGCGCTGACGCCCGTCGCTGTGACCTTGCGTGAGCGCCGAACCCAGGATGGGCTCGAGTCGCAAGTGCTCGAAGTAACCCGGCGTGACGCCGCGCACCTTGCTCTCGAAGCGCGTGCTGCGGTCCCAGATCCACTTCTGCACGTCGTGCACGGGCAGCACTTCGACCACGCCGGGCAGCGTTTCCTTGATGCGCTTGGCGTCGCGCCAGGTGAGGCCGTACTCGATCGTGCGACTGTCGGTGCCGCTGTCGGTGGACGACTCGGGCGGCTTCTTGGCGTTGAGGATGATGTTGGTGATGCCGAGCTGCTCGATCTGCGTGAGGATCGCCTGACGCGCACCTTCGCCCGTGCTCATCATCGACATCACGGACGCCACGCCGAAGATGATGCCGAGCGCCGTGAGGAAGGACCTCAGGCTGTGACGCAAGATGTTGCGCAGCGCCTCGCTGACGAGCTCGAACACGTAGGTCACGAAGCGCTCACTCCGGGGCCGAGGTCGAGGTGACGCGCCGTGCCCGCGCCGTCACCCTCGTCGCTCTCGATCATGCCGTCGCGCAGGAACACGCGACGCGGCGCGGCGCCGGCGATCTCAGGGTCGTGCGTGATGAGCACGATCGTGCGGCCCGCGGCGTGCAACTCGTAGAGCACGTCCATGATCTCGCGCGAGGTCGCGGAGTCGAGGTTACCGGTGGGCTCGTCGGCCAGGATCATCGCGGGCTCGTTGGACAGCGCGCGCGCCACCGCCACGCGCTGACGTTCACCACCGGAGAGCATCGTGGGTACGTGATCGAGTCGGTGCGAGAGCCCCACGCGCTCGAGCAGCTGCTTGGCGCGATCGCGCCGCGCTTGCCGTCCCATGCGCGCGTAGAACAACGGCAGCTCAACGTTCTCGAGCACCGTGAGGTGCGACACCAAGTGGAAGGACTGGAAGATGAAACCGATGCGCGTGTTGCGGATGTGCGAGAGGCGCGCGTCGTCGAGCGTGGACACGTCTTCGTCGGCGATCCGGTAGCTGCCGCTCGTGGGTCGGTCGAGGCAACCCAGGATGTTGAGCAGCGTGGACTTGCCCGAACCCGACGGGCCTGCGATGGCCACGTACTCGCCCTCGCGCACCACGAGGTCGAGGCCGTGCAGCACGCGCACGGCGGCGTCGCCCTGACCGTAGACCTTCACCAACTGGTCCAGCTCGAGAACCTTGGGGCGGTCGCTCAGGGCTTCGCTCCGGGCTGCTTGCCGCGACCGCCGCGCGGCGGCTTGGACGCGGGCGCGCTCGCAGCCTCGGAGGCGTCGCTCTCTTCGCTGTCGACCGCTTCACTGTCGGTCGTGGAGCCGGAGGGCACGTTCGGGTTGTAGAGCAACACGCGATCGCCGGGTTCCAGGCCGTCGAGGATCTCCACGTAGACCTCGTTGCCGATGCCGGGTTGCACGTCGCGCGGCGCGATCAAGCCCGAGGGTTCCATCACGTAGACCATGTGACGACCCTCTTCGAGCACCACGCACTGGATCGGCACGAAGAGCACGTCGTCTTTGCGATCGATGAAGACCTCGACCTTGGCGCTCACCCCCGGACGGATCTGTTGCTCGGAGAGGCCGCCCGTGAGCGTGACTTCCACGTCGAACTTCTTCACCTCGGGATTGCGCTCCCACGGGTTGTCGCCGCCCGCGATGTTGCCGATGTTCGTGACCTCGCCGTCGAAGACCACACCCGGGTAGGTGTCGAGCGTGATCTTGGCCTTCTGCTGCTTGGCCAGCTTGCCGATGTCGGCTTCGTGCACGCGCAGGTTCACTTGCATCACGCGCAGGTCGGGGATCGTGGCCACGACCTGGTCGCCCCAGATGTCGGCGCCGACGCGGATCTCGTCGCTGCTGCGCCAACGCCGTGAGGGGTCGCCGTAGATCACGATGCCGGGCGCCGTGGAGACCAGCGTCATCTTGCCGATCTGCTCCACGGCCTCGTCGCGCTGATCGCGCAGCTTGTTGAGCCGAGTGGTGTACTCGTCGACTGCGACTTCCTTCTGCAGCGTGTTCGACTCGGCGCGCTTCTTGGCGGTCTCGAGGTTGCGCTCGCCGTCGCGCACGGCGGCCGAACGCTCGGTGACCGTCATCGGGAAGTTGTATTGCTCGAAGAGCTCGAGGTCGCGCTTGGCGCCTTCGAGCTGCACCGTGTTGCGTTCGAAAGCGATCTCGTCTTCTTCGAACTGCGAGCGGTTGATGTACTCCTTCTCCATCAACAACTGGCTGTCTTCGAAGCGCTTCTTGGCGCGCGTGAAGTTGGTCTGCGCTTCCTTGATCGCGACCTCGAGGTTGCGGCGCTCCTTGGGCGCGTCGCCGTCGGTGTAACGCTCCTCCTCGTTCTGCGCTTTCACCAGCGCGATCTCGGCCTTCTCGATCTCGGCGATGTTGTCGGTGAGCTGGATCTCGAGGTTCGTGTTGGCCGTCTTGAGGTTGGCGTTGGCCTGGTTGATGTCGAGCTCGAGTTGCTCCACGCGGTCTTCGAGGTCGGAGGTGTCGAGGCGACAGACCACGTCGCCCTCTTGCACCTCGGAGCCTTCGTCGATGAGCCAGGTGATCTTGGCGCCACGGTCGGTGTCGGAGGAGATCTTGTTCGACTTCTGCGCGACGAGCGTGCCGTTCTCGGTGAGCGTGACATTGAGCACGCCGCGCTTCACCTGGAACAGCCCGTCGGACGGACGCTCGGCATCGCCGGCCTCGCCTTCGAAGCCTCCGCTCATCCATGTTGCGCCCAAGCCGAGCGCGCCCAGCAGCAAGAGGATCCCGAGAGTCTTCATGTGCTCATCCTTCCCACGTCGTCGATGAACAGGAGGCCGAGTTCGCGCAGCAGTCGCAGGCGCGAGATGTAGTGCTCGACCTTCAAGTCGATGAGTTCGTTCTGCGCGTCGATCAAGGCCTGGCGGGCGTCGAGCAAGTCGCGGTTCTCTGCGTCTCCCGCCTCGTAGCGGATTTCGGTGACGGCCACGGCGCGTTGCTCCTGCGCGATGTTGTCACGCTGCAGCTCGATCTGTTGCTCGATGCGCCCGAGCGTACGCAAGCGGTCGCGCACGTCACGCTCGGTGTTCTCGATCAGCAGCTGGTAGTCGCGACGCTCGCGGTCGAGCGAGATGAGCGACGCGCGGTAGGTGTTGCGCTCGCGCGTGCGCTGCAGCGGGATCTCCACCGAGAAGCCGGCGGCCGCGTTGTAGGTGTCGTAGCCGTCGGAGGTGGGGTTCGAGTTCGAGCGCGCGTAGTCGAGGTCGAAGTCCACGTCGGGCAGCAAGCCATTGCTCGCGATGCGCGTGGCGCGCTCTCGGTCCTCGACCACGTCGCGCGCGGTGATCAGGTCGAGCCGGTTGTGCACGGCCACGTCGACCGCGGAGTCGGGCAGCAAGCGCACGGGCACGAAGGGCGGCTCGACCTCGGAGATCTCGAGCACCACGCTGGGCGCCAGTCCCAGGCGGATGCGGAAGGTGTCGACGGCGAGTTCGTAGTCGGTTTGCGCTTCGAGCAAGCGGTTCTCGGCGTCGATCGCACGACGACGGGCGAGGAAGAGGTCCTCATCCTTGTTGCGGTCCACCTGCCGGAAGGCCTTGGCTTTCTCCAAGTCGAACACGGCGTTGTCGTAGTTGCGCTCTTCGTTCGAGAGCCGCGTGCGACGCGACACCAGGTTGAAGTAGTCCTGCGCGATGCCGATCGAGAAGTCTTGCCGGAAGAGCTCGAAGTCGCGCAACTCGTAGACGAGGTCGCGTTCCGACTGCGTGAGCGCCTCGTGCGAGGCTTCGTAACCCGCGCCGCGCAACAAGGGCTGGCTCAAGCTGAAGTTGACGTCGCTCCCGAAGGTGCGTTCGCCCGCAGCCGTGCCGTTGGGCGTGGTCGACCAAGTGGTGCCAGCGCGCACGGTGCCGCCGGTGGAGAGCAGCTGACTCGCGCTGAACGCGGCTGCCGTGGTCGAGGACGTGGCCGAGCCCGTCGTGGACGTGTCCTCCACCTTGTTCCACACGTGCGAGACCGTGGCCGCGAGCTGCGGCCCGAAGTCGAAGCGCGTGCCCGTGAGCCCGAGGCCGCGCAGGTAGAGCGTCTCGCGGCGGGTCACGTATTCGCGCGCCGAGTCGACGGCGATCGACAGCGCTTGCTCGAGATCGATCTGGAGCGGCGGCGGCGCGGCGGGCGGCACGATGTCCACGCTCGACGTCACGTCGTCGGCATCGGGGAGCTCTTCGCTGACGCTGTCGGTTTCCGTGGGCTCGGGCACGTCCTCCGAGACTTCCTCGGGACGCTTCACCCACTCAGCACGACCGTCGAGGGTCTCGGACTGCTTCTCGGCGAGCAAAGCCCCGACCTCCCGATCGGCGTCGCTCACGTAGGAGATCGGCGAGCAGGCCGCCAGCAGGGCGAGCAGCGCCACGCCGCGCGCGACGGAGTTCGTCCGCAAGGCGCTGCGCGACCGGACGTGGGTACCTCCAACCATGCTCGTGTGCTCAGCCTTGCTCGTGTGCTCGTGTGCTCGTGTGCTCGTGTGCTTGGGGGCTCGGGGCCCCGTTCGCCGCCGGCTCGGGGTCTCCGACGTCGAACTGCCTATCCTACAAGGGCCCGCGGTTTCAGCGCCCGATCGCGCGCTGGCTTCACCTGCCCGCCATACCTTGGCCTCGCAGACCTTACGCGCACCGAGCTGGCCGCGCTGCGCTCCGATACCAGCAGCTCCCTACGAGGCAACGTGCTGCGGGTTGGATCGAGGCCGTCACGCGCCTTCGATCGAGGCGCCCTCGGCATCCCGACCGTGGAAAACACCGCGTGTGTCGACGATCAAGCGCGCGTGTCGCCCGACCAGCGGCCAGTCGATGCTCGAGTGCGCGGTGGCCACGAGCACGGCGTCGTGAGCCGCGAGAGTGGCCGCGTCGAGCGGCGTCGAGCTCAGCTTCGGAGGTCGCGCGTGACGCACGCCGGGCATCTCGGGCACGTGCGGGTCGTGATAACTCACGTGGACGCCGTGAGCGGCGAGCTGTTCCAGGATCACGAAGCTCGGGCTCTCGCGGACGTCGTCGACATCGGGTTTGTAAGCCAGACCGATCACGAGCACGCGCGCGCCGCGCACGGCGACGCCGTGCTTCTCGAGCGCCGCGAGCGTGCGCTGCACGACCCAGCTCGGCATGTCGCGGTTGATCGCGCCGGCGAGCTCCACCAAGGGCACGGGCACGCCGACTTCGCGCGCGCGGTGCGCCAGGTAGAAGGGATCCACCGGGATGCAGTGCCCGCCGAGACCGGGCCCCGGGCGAAAGACCTGGAAGCCGAAGGGCTTGGTGGCCGCGGCGTCGATGATCTCGTTCACGTCGAGGTCGAGCGCCGTGAAGAGCACCTTCATCTCGTTGACGACGGCGATGTTCACGGCGCGGTAGATGTTCTCGAGCAGCTTCGACGACTCCGCGACCTCGGCGGAACTCACCGGCACCACGCGATCCACGAGCTGCGCGTAGAGCAGGCAGGCGAGCTCGCGCGAGGTGTCGTCGAGGCCGCCGATCACGCGCGGCACTTCGCGCGCGGGCGGCTCGCTGCGGCCGGGGTCTTCGCGTTCCGGCGCGAAGGCCACGAAGAGCTCTTCGCCGAGCGCCAAACCGCTGGCTGCGAGACGCGCGCCCAGCACATCACGCGTGGTGCCGGGCCAACTGGTCGACTCGAGCACCACGAGTTGCCCGGGCCGCGCCACGGCAGCGAGCGCCTCGCTGGTGCGCATCACGGCGCTGAGATCCGGGCGACGTTCGTCGTCGAGCGGGGTCGGCACGCAGAGCAGCACCGCGTCGGGTTCGGCGAGACGCTCGGCGTCGGCGCTGACCTCGAAGCGTCCGCTGGCGAGCAACTCGCGCACGAGATCGGGCCCGAGGTGACGCAGCGGCGTCTCCCCCCGAGAGAGCTCACGCACACGCTCGACGTTGTTGTCCACGCCGAGCACGCGGAAGCCCGCGCGCACCAAAGCCGCCGCCACCGGCAAGCCGATGTAGCCGAGCCCGACCACGGCCACGTGTGCGGAACGCGCGCTCAAGCGCTCGGCGAGCGTCTCAGCGTGCTGCGTCGGCCATGGGAAGTTCGAGTCGGTCATGAAGGATTCAAGTTCTGACGACCCTCGTGCATGGCTTGTTCCCAGCGCCCCGACAGGAACAGCGCGCACATCGCCGCGCCCTTGAGCACCGCGCTGCCGATGATCGCGTACCAGACACCGAGCAACCCGAGCTCGAACTCGACCGCCAGGACCCACGCCGCGGGAACGCGCAACACGTTACCGGGAATCGAGATCAGCGCGGCGCGCAGGGAGGAACCGGCGCCGGCCATCGCGTCGCCGTAGATCATCTCGAGCGACTGCGGCACCTGGCACCAACCCATGTGGACGATGTAGCTCGCGGCGATGGCCTGGATCCCGACGTCGGGCGTGAACAAGCTCGCCAAGCCCTCCGACGCGCTCAACATCACGGCGGTGGTGACGAGCATCGGCGCCGCGCAGAGGGCCGCGCCCACGTGCGCGGCGCGGCGTGCACGGTCGAGCAAACCGGCGCCGATCGAGTGCGCCACGACCATGCCCGTGGCCGCGCCGAAACCGAGCACGACCATGAAGGACACCGACTCCACGGCGCGGAAACCGATGGCGTAGGCACCCAGCGCGTCTTGTCCGAAGCGCGAGATGATGCGCAGCAAGACGAAGCCCACGGCGGCGAACAAGAAGGTGGAACTGCCGGCGGGCAGACCCACGCGGAAGATCTCGGCCGCCACTCGACGGTCGGCGCGATAGCTCGGCGCGCGCAGCAAGAGCCTGAGCCCGTGACGACGCACCAACACGCGGAAGGCCAGCAGCGACGAGACCATGCGCGAGCACCCCGTGGCCACGGCCGCGCCGACCACTCCGAGGCCCGCCGAGCTCCACGTCCCTTCGCCCCCGGGCGCGAAGAAGGGCAGCGCCACGCCGCCGTTCACGAGCGGGCCGGCGTAGCTGAGCGCGCCGTCGGCCCAGCGCAGTTCGTGTGGCAACACGAGCAGGAAGTTGAGCAGCGTGTTCACCGACACGGCCACGAGTTGCAGCTTGAAGGGCGTGCGCGCGTCGCCCAAGGCTTGCAGGCAGAACTCGAGCAGCGGCGCGGCGAACATGAAGGGCAGGAAACACAGCAGCGTGCGTACGTAGGCGGTGCCGGCGTCGACCGTGTCACCTTCGCCGCCGAGCAAGCCCAAGATCTCGGGCGCGAAGATCAGCTCGAGCGCGCCGAGCGGGATCAAGACGAGCAGCGCCAGACGCAGCCCCTGCGCGATGGCGAGCTGCGTGCCCTCCAAGTTGCGCGCCCCGAAGCGCCGGCCGACGAGCGACTGCGTGCCGCGCGCCAAGGTGAGGATGAAGCCGAAGTTCGCGACGGCCACCATCATGAACAGGCCCATCGCGTTGGTCGCGCTGCCGCCGAGCCGCCCGAGGAACCACGCGTCGTTCACGTGGTAGAGGTTCTGCAGGAGGAACGAGAGGCTCGCGGGGACGGCCAGCGCGAGGATCGCGCGCCAGGGCGGCTGCGTGGTCGTGTCCTTCATCGGGGCCGAGGCCCGCCGCGATCGCGCCTCGACCGGCTTCGCGTGAGCCGCGTGTGTGCTCTGCAAGTTCGCGGCAGGCGGGCGCGGGCGCGCCGAGCAGGTGCTCGCGGGAGGCTCGAACGACTGCCGTGCACTGACACTTCAGGCGCTGTGTGTAGTGCGAACGCGCTCTCGCGGTGGCCGCGCGGGGTGCCCAGGTGGGGCTCGGCGGCGGCGGGGCGAAGAGTCACGGAGCGGTCTCGAGTGGAGCGGGGGATTGTAGACCTCGCGCGACCCATGAAGAATGCCGCCCATGTCAGCCCGCGTCGCGATCGCTGGAGGAGGCCCCGCGGGTCTGATGATGGGGCGTCTGCTCGCTGCAGACGGCCACGACGTGAAGGTCTTCGAGGCTGGCTCCGAGATCGGCGGGCTGTGCCGCAGCCGGGTGGTCGACGGCTACACCTTCGATCTCGCCGGCGGTCACATCATGTTCACGCGCAACCAGCGCGTGTCCGACTTCTGGACCGAGCTCTTCGCCGACGACCCGGCCGTCGAGACCGAACGCTGCACGCGGATCCTGCATCGCAAGGACCACTTCGTCAGCTACCCCTTCGAGAACGCGCTGGGCGAGCTGCCGCTGGAGCACAACCTCGAGTGCACCGAGGCCTCGCTGCAGTCGTACCTACGACGCCGCGCGGGCGACCCCGAGCCCGACAACTTCCACGACTGGATCCGCTGGAAGATGGGCGCCGGTATCGCCGAGCACTTCATGGACCCGTACAACCGCAAGATCTGGAAGTCGGATCTGCGCGAGATGGGTTGCAGTTGGATCGCGGGTCGCGTGCCCGATGCTCCGCTGGAAGACGTGCTCACCGCGAGCCTCGGCCGCACCACCGACGGCTACACGCACCAGTCGCACTTCCGCTATCCGCGCACCGGCGGCTTCGCGGCGATCCACGAGCGCATCGCGCGCCCGATCGTGGCGCGCATCGAGACGAACCATCCCGTGCAGAACATCGAGCGCGCGCCCGACGGCGGCTGGCTCGTGGACGGCGAGCGCTTCGACCACGTGATCTCCACGGTGCCGCTGCACGTTTTGCCACGCCTGATGCCCGCCATGGATGCAGGCGCCGCGGCCGCCGCCAGCGCGCTGCAGTGGCGCGGCGTGGCCGGTTACCTGTTCGGCATCGAAGCCGAGTTCGTGCGTCCGTTCTCGTGGGTCTACCTGCCGCACGCCGACCAGGGCCCCACGAACCGCATCACTTACTTGAGCAACTACAGCCCCGAGAACGCGCCGTCCGGCAAGGGCTCGATCATGGCTGAGGTCACCTACAACCCCGCCACACCTCCGGGCATCGACGACGCCGGGCGCATGGAAGTCGCCAAGGGCTTGGAGCAAGCCGGCTTGCTCGACGCGTCACGCCTGGAAGTCACCGACGCGCACCTCAACCCGGTGTCCTACATCCTCTACGACCTCGACTTCGAGTCGAAGCGCAACACCGTGCTCGCATGGACCGACGCGCAAGAGGGCCTGCACTGCATCGGCCGCTTCGGTCGCTACGAGTATCACAACTCCGACCAAGTGCTCGCGCGCTGCTTCGAGTTGCACGACAAGCTCGCGCCGGTGCTCGCGCGCGGCGGCGGACCGCTCGCTGATCCTGCCGATGGCTGAGCGCGCGACCACGCGCGCGAGCGCCCGCGCGGCGCTGGTGATCCCCACGCTCAACGGTGGCGAGCGTTTCGCGCGCTGTCTCGAGATGTGGCGCGCGCAGGAGGGCGTCGGGGAACTGGAGATCTGCTGCCCCGACTCCGGCAGTCGCGATGGCACGGTCGACGTGATCCGCAAGCACAACGGGCGTGTGCTCCCGATCCCGTCGCGCGAGTTCAATCACGGCGACACGCGCAACCGCGCCGTGGCCGTGGTGCGCGCCGACTACGTGTTCCTCTCCGTGCAAGACGCCGTGCCGCTCGACACGCGCATGGCCGCCGAACTGCTCGCCCCGCTCGAAGCCGACCCCGGGCTGGCCGCCACCTTCGGCCGCCAAGTGCCGCTGCCCGATTGCCATCCCGTGCTCGAAGCGCGCATCGCTGGTTGGGCCGGCGGCAGCGAACCCGTGGTGCAGGAACTCGGCGCGCGACGCTGGGACGACCTCGAACCGATGGAGCGCCTGGGCCTGATCCGCTACGACCACGTGATCGCCTGCATGCGCCGCTCGGTGTGGGAGCGCCTGCGCTTCGAAGCGCTGTCCTTCGGCGAAGACATCGGCTGGGCCGTGCGCGTGATCCGTCCCGGCGGGCGCATCGCCTTCGTGCCCAGCGCCGCCGTGGAGCACAGCCACGACCGTCCGGCCTTCGAGGAAGCGCGCCGCATCTACTGCGACCATCGCAACCTCAAGGCGCTCGTCGGGTTGACGACCGTCCCCAGCCATCAGCAGCTCAAGGCCAACGTGCAGGCCGCCCGACAACACTATCGTGCGCTCATCGATGCGCGAGACGACGTGGACGAGGCCACCCGCGCGCGCTGGCACGAATGGGCGCACGCGCTGGCCGGCTACGAGAACTGGGCGCAGTACCTCGGCGCCAACTTCGCGCGCCGCTGGTGGTTCACTCCTGTTGATCGCTGGTTGCGACGCGGCATCTGATCGCAGCCGACCACTTGCCGCAAGTTGCTCTCCGAGACACGATGAAGGCTTCCATGACGCGCGCCACCTTGCTTGTTTCGATCGCCCTGCTGCTCGCCGGCTGCGGGGATTCCGTGCCACCGCGGGCGGGCGGCCCGCGCACGGTCGTGCTGATCAGCCTGGACACGCTGCGTCCCGACCGACTCGGTGCCTACGGTGGCGCCGACGGCGTGTCGCCCGTGCTCGACGCCTTCGCGCAGGAGGCCGCGGTCTTCGATCAAGCGCTGGCGCCCGCGCCGTGGACGCTACCGAGTCACCTCACGATGCTCACCGGGCTCGACACCTCCGCGCACGGCGTGCTCAACGCGGGGCGCTCGCTGAGTGGCAAGGTCGTCACGCTGGCCGAGTCGCTGGCCGGCGCCGGCTATCGCACCGCAGCCTTCACCGACGGCGGCTTCGTCTCCGCGCGCAACGGCGTGAACGACGGCTTCCAAGTCTTCGACGACGAACGCAGCGAAGAGGGCCCGAACGGCTTCACGCGCCTGCTCCCGAAAGCCCTCGATTGGCTCGACGACCGCAGCGCGGACGACAGCTTCTTCCTGTTCCTGCACACCTTCGACGCGCACACGCCCTACGATTCGCCGCCCGAGGAAACGCTCGAACAGTTCCGCGCGCGCCCCGTCGATCACGATCCGCGCGACGCGAAGTTGCGTCACCTGCGCTGGTTCTATCAGCAGACCAAGGTCGGCCTCACGAACTACGCCCAGATCGACGCGGTGCTCAACGACTACGACGCGGGCGTGCATCACGCCGACCAAGGCGTGGGCCAAGTGCTCGACAAGCTTCGCGCGCTCGGCCGCTACGACGACGCGCTGATCATCGTCACCTCGGACCACGGCGAAGCCTTCCTCGAACACGGGCTGCACGTGGGTCACGGCGTGGGCATCCACGACGACGAGCTGCGTGTGCCGCTCATGGTGAAGTTCCCCGGCGGCGAGGGCGCGGGCGAGCGTCACGAAGAACTCGTGGGACTGGTCGACATCACGCGCACCGTGCTCGACGTGGAAGGCTTGGAGCCCGACACGAACACGCAAGGCGAGAGCTTGCTCGGTCTCGCACGCGACAAGCCACGTCGCACGAACTGGATCCTCGGATCGAGCACGAACACGCGCACCTTCTTCCTGGTGGCCAACGATTGGAAGTACGTGGCGGTGCCCGGGGTCGACCCGTTCCGCTCGGCCTACGCGCACCTCGGCCCGGCAACGCCCACGAGCATCACGCTGCCGCAGGTGGAAGCGGAGTACGAGACGCGCCTGCCGAGCGGCGAGTCGATCCCGCGAGCCTACGACCAAACCGGCGACCCGCTCGCGATCCAGGACCTGATGCCGGGCAACGAACAGCTCTTCAACCGTCGCGCGGATCCCGACGAACTGCACGATCTCGCCGGCGTCGACGAAGAGCGCCTCACGCAGATGCGCGAACTCTTCCAGAGTCGTCAGCAAGCGTCCGACGCGATCAACACCGACCTGATCGACCTCAACGCCGACGACTTCACGGAGATCGATCCCGCCGAGCAGCGCGTGCTGGCTGCGCTCGGTTACCTCGGCACGCAATCGAAGGACAACTACAAGGGCGTGCCGCCGAAGATGCGGACCTGGGCCTTTAATCGGCACGAAGGCCCCGACATGACCGCGCTCCACGAAGGCGATTCGCTGCTGCACGAAGTCCGACTCAAAGTCGCCGCGGGCGAGACGCCGAGCGCGAGTGAACTCGCGCGCTTCGCGGACATCGCGTTGAGCTTCGGCCTCTGGCGACGCGAGAACTTGAAGCACCGCGCGCGTGTCGACTGGCGCCTCTACGAACTCATCGAGCTCGCCGCCGAGGTCGACGCGCCGCTCGACAAAGCCGCGCTGCTCAAAGAGATCCGCGACAACTGAGTGTGTACAGCGCGCTCTGTGCGCGCGCAGAGCTCGGGGGCTCGTGGCAGGCGACGCTCGCTGCGCGCGACCTCACGACGCGCGCAACCCGCGCTCAGCCGCCCACGCGGTTCATCTGCACGTGACCCACACCGTCGTGGACGGGCGGCTTCACGCGGCGCAGCCATTCCAGGCTCTCGATGAGCCCGTCACGTAGGTCGCCGCTGCGCACCATCTCGCGGATCGACACTTCGCCGCCGTCGAACAAGCACGAGCGCAGCACGCCCTCGGAGGTGAGGCGCACGCGGTTGCAGGTCTCGCAGAAGGGCAGCGAGATGGCCGCGATGATGCCCACGCGCTGGCCGGTGCTCGACAGCGTGAAGGTGTCGGCCGGGCCGGTGCCGCGTTGGCGCGGTGCGAGTTCGCCGTGTTGCTCGATGCGCGCGCGGATCTCGCTGAGCGGCACGCGTGTGGCGTCGAGGCCGTAGCTGTTGCTCGTCATCGGCATGAACTCGATGAAGCGCTGCTCGAAACCACGCTCGTTGCTGAAGGCCAGCATGTCGCCGAGTTCGTCGTCGTTGAAGCCGCCCATGACCACGGTGTTGAGCTTGGTGCCCGCGAAGCCAGCGCGCTCGGCGGCGTCGAGGCCGCGCATCACGGCGGGCAGGCCGGGGCGACGCGCGAGGCGTTCGAAGCGCTCGGCGTTGAGCGTGTCGAGGCTCACGTTGAGACGGTCGAGGCCGGCGTCGCGCAAAGCAGCGGCGTGACGGTCGAGCAGCATCGCGTTGGTGGTGAGCGCGACTTCGGGCGGGTTGGGCAGCGCTTTGAGCATCCCGACGAGCAGCGCGAGGTCGCGTCGCAACAGCGGCTCGCCGCCGGTGATACGGATCTTGCGCACGCCGCGCTCCACGAGCACCGACGCGACCTGCGCGATCTCCTCGAAGCTCAACAAGCGATCGCGATCGAGGAAGGTCTGGTCCTCGGGCATGCAGTAGCGGCAGCGCAGGTTGCAGCGATCCGTGACCGAGATGCGCAGGTAGTTGATCGTGCGCGCGTCGCCCAGCTCGGCGTCGGCAGAGCCTGGTGCAGTGTCGCGAGGATGTGGGTCGACGATGATCACGGGCAGCCAGACTAGCAGACGGCGCGCGCCCCGATCGCTCGGGACCCGCGCCGCCAGAAACCGATCAACGAGTCGGCTCAGAGGAAGTCGACGAGTTGATCCATGAGGCTCTCGTTGTGGAGCTTGTGCAGCGCCTTGACCTGCATCTGGCGCACCCGTTCACGCGACACCTTCATGCTCGTGCCGATGGCTTCCAGCGTTTCCGGGCTGGTGCCGCCGAGGCCGAAGCGCCGGCTGATGATCTCGCGCTCTTGTTTCGAGAGGTGCTCGGCCATCACGTCGTCGAGGCGGCGGCCGAGAGCGTGCTTCTCGGAGTCGGTGATCTCCTCGTCGGGAGCGTCGGCTGCCAGCAAGGCCGCGAAGGAGATCTCGCCTTCGTCACCCTTGAGCGGGATGTCCAGCGAGTAGGGGTTCCGGTCGGTCTCGATCAAGCGCGCCGCGCTGGCACGGTTGGTCTCGAACAACTCGGACAACTCGCCCACGTCCACATCCTTGTGGTTGCGCGGGAGCTTGCCTTCGCGCCGCAGACGACGCAGCTTCTGCTGCACGTAGTTGGGCACGCGCACGATGCCGCGGTTCGCCGTGATCAGGCGCTCGATGGCCTGACGCACCCAGAAGGCCGCGTAGGTCTGGAAGCGGACGTCCTTGCGCCAGTCGAACTTCTCGACCGCACGGATGAGTGACGCGTTGCCCTCTTGGATCAAGTCCATCGCCGGCAAACCGTAGGTGCGGTAGGCCGCCGACATCCCGATCACGATGAACAGGTTGCGCTCCACGTAGTGCTGACGCACGCGGTTGTACTCGGACATCATGTTGAGCACGACCGGGTCGCGGCTCTCGCAGGGCAGCTCGGCCAGCAGGGCTTCGAGGCCGTCCGGGGCCTCTTGCTCCATGGCTTCGCGGAGCGCGTCGCAGTTCACGCCGCGCTCGATGAGCTCGGTGCGCTTGTCGGCCGGCAGCCGCGTGGCCGCCACGACCTTCTCGAGACGCGCGCGTGCGAGCTCGAGCCGTCGCGCGAGTTGGTGTTCTTCTTCGCGCGTCATGCGGCGCAGAGAGCGCACTTGCTCGGAGTACTGGCGGTAGAAATCCGAGTCGTTGAGCACCTCGGCGGGGAGCGCGAGGTTGATGTCCTCGTTCATCACGTCGTCGGGGTTCTTGGCGGCGGTGATGATCACCTCGCTCAGCGACCGCAACAGCGCGGACATCTTGGCGGGCGACGAGCAGGCGTCGAGCAACATCGGGTCGAGGGAGTCCCAGGCGATCTCACCCTGCGCACGTGCCTGCTCGAGCACGCGGCGCTTCTCACTGGGTGTGTACGGGACGAAAGTTGAGGTCTTCATCAGGGCACCTCTTCTTCTTGGATGCGGAGGAGAGAAACCAGTACGTCCGGCAGGGAGGAGCCGGTGGACCGGGTGAGGCAGGGAGGGCACTCGTGATCGAGCGCTTTCCCGTGGCAGCCGTCGCACTTGCCGAGCGTGGCGCGGGCCAGCGCGAGGGCGTCGTGCAGCGTTTTCAATCGGGAGAGTTGTTGCTGAACGGCGGCTTGTTGATGCGCGAGCGCGGCGTCGAGATCCTCGAAACCGGCGAGCGCGGTGGACGATGTGTGGGGACTCACCTGAAGTTCGCGGATTCGCTCGAGACTCAGCCCGGCGGCCTTGAGCGCCAGCACCCCTCGGGCCGCCCGTCGTTGAGCCTCGCCGTAGGCTCGGAAGCCGCCCGGAGTGCGCTCGGCCTCGGGGATCAGCCCGCGCTCCTCCCAATACCGGAGGGTGCGAGGCGTGAGCCCGAGGGTTTCAGCGAAGGCACCGATGCGGTTCTGGGTCATGGCTGGGAGCTCGACGAGACGAAGCGTTGCTGGTTCGGTCGACTGTGATGCCGAAGAGACGCTGCGGGATAACGTTGACGTACACGTAAATGTTTGGACGCAGCAGCCGAACCACGAATCAGCCCAACGAACGGGCCCGAATGGCCCAAATGCGACGACGCCGAGGGAACGCGTCCTCGCCGAGCCCGCAGAATCCCTGCCGCAGCGCCCTTCTCAGCGACTCGAGCACCTGGAAGCAGCGCGAGCTCAGGCGCGACAGGTGCTCAGGGGCGGCACAGGCTCGACGGCCGTGCCAGCTCCCGCAGCGAACTCAGCCCTGCATCGCGAGCACCTGGAGAACCAAGTGATACACGCCGAGCAGGAAGTAGAAGCCGAAGCCGATACCGAGCGCCAAGCGAGCCGGCTTGAAGTTCTTGTGGAGCATCACGAACAGCAGGCACAGGCCCGAGAGCACGCCCTTGAAGAGCACGAAGAACACCGCGCCCTGATCGATCATCCACTGCGCCACAGGGTTGAACTCGCGTCCGCCCTTGCCGAGGTAGACCAGCGTGAGCACCGAGTCGGCGACCGTGAGCGCGAAGAAGATCAGCAGCAAGGCCGTGAGGCGCGGGCTGTACATGTCCACGTACACGTTCTCGATCTCGCCATCGCGGCGACCGGCGCGTCGCCGGCCTCCGAAGAAGCTGTAGCGGGAGAGCATCGGGGTCGCGCGTTGGCGACGGTCGGGACCGCGCGGGCGCTCGCCGTCGAGAGGCGCGGCGGCGGCTGCCGAGGACGCGTCGTGTTGTGGGTTCGGAGTGTCCATCGCCGTCTCTATCGACCGATCGGGCTTCCAACTTGGGGCCGGTCCTTGCCCGCCCAGATCCTATAGACTCCCGCCCCCATGCCTCGCCTCCCACTGGCGCCGCTCGCCGTCCTGATCGTTGGCCTTTGGGCCCTTGGCCCTGCGCTCGACGGGGGCTTCGTCTACGACGACCACCACTACATCTCGGGAAACCCCGCGGTCGTGGGCGCCGAGCTCGACCTCACAGCCCCGCTGGGCGAGTCGATCCAAGGGCTCTGGCGACCGCTCAGCGTGCTCAGCTGGCGCTGGCAGTGGGAGGGCCCGCAGACCTCCGCCTGGCGCTACCACCTGGTGGACCTGCTGCTGCATCTGGGAATCGCGCTGGCAGTGCTGGGGCTCGGTCGCGCCCTCGGACTCTCGAAGCTCGCAGCACTGATCGGGGTGCTGTTCTTCGCAGCGCACCCCGCCCACGTGGAGGCCGTGGCCTGGGTCAGCCAACGCTCGGAGCTGCTGGCCACGCTCTTCGTGCTGCTCGCCTGGCGCGCACATCTGAGTGAGCGACGCGTGGCGCCTTGGTTGCTGGCGCTCGCGTTGACCGCCGCCGCGCTCAGCAAGGAGAACGCGCTCGCAGCGCCCGCGCTGTTCGTGGTGGGAGATCTCGCGTTGCGGCGCAGACCCTTGCCCTGGGGCCGCTGGGCCGTGGCCGCGCTGGTTGTCGCCGGGATGCTGACGCTGCGCTGGCAGCTGCTCGACGAGCCCTTCCCCGCCCACGGCCCCTTCCGCGACATGAGCCTGGGCGAACGCCTGCCGGTCGCGCTGCAGGTGTTCGGACGCGCACTCAGCACGCTCGTCTGGCCCAGCTCGCTGCGTGTCGAATATGACCGTGACGAGTTCCTCGGCAGCTCCGCCGACGCGCTGCTCGTGGTCGGGCTCTTCAGCATCGCGCTGCTCGTCGCGGCGTGGCGCCGCCGGCAACACGTGGCGACCTTGCTCGCGCTCGTGCCCGTCGCGCTCTTCCCGGTGCTGCAGCTCGTGCCCATCGGCGAGCCCTTCGCCGAGCGCTTCCTGTACCTGCCGTCGATCCCGCTGTGTCTCGCCGCCGGCGCGCTGTTCGCACTCCTCATTCGACGCGAGCAAGCCAGCCCGCGCGGCGTCGGGCTCTCACTGCTCGGCGTGGTGCTGATCCTGGCGTTGATGATCCCGGCCAGCCGCCACGCCACGCGCGCCTTCCGCAGCGACCTCGCCCTGTGGGCCGTTGCCGCCGCCGAAGCCCCGCACGTGCCCCTCGCGCGCTACCACCACGGCCAGTTCCTGCACGAAGCGCGCCTGTTCGCCGCCCGCGACACGGACCTGCCGGGCAGCCAAAGTGAACTGCGAGCCTCGCTCGAGCTCGACCCCGATCACGCCTACGCCGCCTTCGCGCACCAGTTCCTCGCGCGCAACGCGCTCGGCCTCGAAGGCTTCGATCTGCCTGACCTGGAGATCGCCGCGCGCCACGCACGCAGCGCCCACGAACTCGCGCCCGAACTCGTGGAGCCGCGCCTGCACCTCGCGGACATCGCGTTGCGAGCGCCGTCGATCGTGGCGCGCGCGGAGGCCACGTCGGTGCTGCTGCCGCTGCTTTCTGGCGACGGACTCAGCGAGGAACAGGCGCAAGCCGCCGGCGAGCTGTTCCTTCAGCTGTCTTCGTCTGCGGAGCGCGACGAGGTGTCGACCGGCACGTCATCCGACGAGGGGTCGTAGCCGATCAATCCGGCCACGAAGTCGAGCACCTCCCAGGGCCGCACCTCGACCTCTGCGCCAGCCAAAAGCAGGTGCGCCCCCACGCCGAAGGACTGCTCCCAGGAATCCGCCTCGCCATGCGGCGTGACGTAGCCCGCGATCACCTCGCGCTCGATCAGCAGCGGATCGGCGTCGCGGGTGGACCAACCCGGCAACATGTACTCGCTCGACGATTCGAACCACGCGCCGCCGTAGCGACCGATGGTCCCGAAGAAGAAGCACGGCACAGAGCGCAGCTGACCGTCCTTGGGATGCGGCAGCTCACGCTCGGTGGGACCGCGCCACATGGCACCCAGCGCCATGTAACGCGTGGCGCGGGCGTGCACACCGAGGCCCGGCCCCAGCGCGACGCGCACGCCGATCACGTCCATCGCATCGGCGCCGCGCGCTTCGAGCCAGCCCAGGGCGTCGCGCGGGCCGGCCGAGGACACGCATCCGCCGCTCACACACAGGAGCAGCAGCACTGCCCAGCGGGCGCCGGGACGAAAAGTCCGTGATCTCGAAAGCATGCGCCCATGGTGACACCGAAAAGCGGCGTGTGGAAGCGCCGCGCGAAGCTCGTCGCGCGGCGGTAGACTGACCCGCGTGTCCGCCGTCGTCGTGATCATCGTGAACTACGACAGCGGTGAGTACCTCGCGCCTTGTCTGGCGTCAGTGCTCGCCCAGGAGCCTCCAGCCGCGCGCGTGATCGTGGTGGACAACGCCTCGCCGCAGCCGCCGTCTGCCGAAGAACTGCCCTCAGGCGTGGAGTTCTTGCGACGACCGCGCAACGGCGGCTTCGCTGCCGCCGTGCTCACCGGCCTGGCGCACAGCACCGAGCCCTTCGTGCTCACGCTGAACCCCGACACCGAACTGCAACCAGGTTGCCTGCGCGCCGCGCTGCGCCCCTTCGAGAGCGACGCCGCCGTGGGCAGCGTGGCGCCGCTCGTGCTGCAGAGCGCCGCCCCCGAGCGCATCGACGCGCGCGGCCTCGGCCTCAACCGTCACTTCGGAGCGCTCAACTGGGATCACGGCGACGCCGCCAGCGAGCCCGGGCCGAGCGAAGTGCTGGGCCCGCTCGGCGGCGCCGCGCTGTGGCGTCGCTCGGCACTCGAACGCGCGGGCGGCTTCGACCCCTTTCACTTCCTCTACTGGGAAGACACCGACCTCTCGCTGCGCTTGCTGCGCGCCGGCTACCGCTGCGCCTGCGCTCCCGAGGCGCGCGTGTTGCACGCCGGCAGCGGCACCGTGGGTCGCGACTCAGCGCTCAACGCCTTCTGCATGGTGCGCAATCAGTGGTCGGCGCTGATGCTCGGCCTGCCTTGGTCGACGATCCTGTCGCACCCGGTACGTTTCAAACTCGCGCCGCTGCGTACGGCCGCGCTCTACGCCCGTCGCGGGCGCGGCTTCGTGGCCTTCCTGGGCCTGCTCGCCGGCGCGCTGCGGGTGCCGGTGGCGTTTCTCAGACGACGTCGCCTCAAGCCACGGCCCGGCTACGACACGCGCAAGACCGCCGGCCGCTTGCAAGCGCTCGTCGACGCGGCCGAGGCCTCCCGCACGCGCATGAAACTCCGCGACGAGCGCGCGCCGTGAAGATCCTGCAAGTCGCCACGTACACCTACCCCGACCACCCCGGTGGCGCCGAGCGCGTGATCGCCGAGGTCTGCCGCGGCTTGGCGGAGCGCGGACACCACGTCGAACTCGTCACCGGGAAGCTCGCTCGCACGAGCCCTGCGAACACGGGCCACGCCGCCGACACGCCCGGCGCAGGCGATCGAGCACCCAGCCACGCAACGCCGCTCACGAGCACCGAGCAACACGGCCGCTTGACGATCCACCGCTACGCCCTGCAGCCCGGCGCCATCTGGCGCAGCGCGCGCGCCGGCGTGCACGCCGCCTTGCGCGCCGGCGTCGGCGCCTCCGCACAAGTGTTGCACGTGCACCAGATCGCGTCGGCGCTCCCCGCTCTGCGCGCCGCGCGCGCGCTCGAGAAACAACGCGGCGCGCGACTCCCGCGCCTGCTCAGTTTCTACGCGCCCTACCACCTCGAACACCTGGCTCGGCATCGCGACGGTCGAGAAGCGGGTCGCGTGAGTTGGCGCGCGCGCGCCAGCGGCTTCGCGTTGCGCCAAGCCGACCGTCGCGTGTTGCGCGCCGCCGACGGCGTGCTGGCGCTCTCCGAGTACTCGCGCAGGCAGATCGCCGCGCTGTCGTCGAGCGCGCTCGCACGCACCTCGCTGAGCACAGGCGGCGTGGATCTCGAGAACTTCCGCCCCGCTCTCGACGACGCCGAACGCGCCGCAGCCCGCGCCCATTTCGGCCTGCCCGCGAGCGGCCCGCTGATCCTGAGCGTGCGTCGTCAGGTGCCGCGCATGGGCCTCGCCGATCTGCTCGACGCCCTGGCGCGCCTGCACGCACTCGGCTGCCCCGCGCAGCTGGCCCTCGCCGGCGACGGCCCCGAGCGTGCGCCGCTGGAAGCCCGCTCGCGCGAACTCGGACTGGAGCGCGCCGTGAACTTCCTCGGCCGAGTGGCCGATGAGGACCTTCCATGCCTCTACCGAGCCGCCAACCTCTTCGCGCTGCCCACTCGCGGGCTGGAGGGCTTCGGTCTGGTCAGCGCCGAGGCGCTCGCCAGCGGCTTGCCCGTGGTGGCCACGCAGGTCGGCGCCACGCCCGAGGTCTTGGCGGACCTCGACTGCGCCACGTTGGTGCCGCCCGAGAATCCGAGCGCTCTGGCCGACGCGCTGGCGAGCTGGCTGCAGGACCCCGAAGCCTGCACGCGCGCGAGCGAGCGCGCACGTCAACACGCGCTCGAACGGCTCGGCTGGGAACACCATGTGGATCACGTGGAAGCAGCCTGCCGCGCGCTGAGCGAGGCGCGCGCGTGAAGCTCGTCTCGCTCACCCGCACCACGCGGCTCGGGCCCTCCACGCGCTACCGCGTGGAACAGTACCGGCAGGCGCTCGCCGCCGACGGCGTGGAGCTGCACACCTTCCCGCTCTTCGACGCCGACTGGTTCGCGATCCTCGAACAACCCGCGAGCCCGCTGCGCAGCCTGCGCAAGGCCGCCTACAGCTTGCGAAGACTCTTCGCGCGCCTGCGCCAACTGCGCGCCGCCAAGCGCTCCGGCGCCGACCTGATCCACGTGGAGCAGCAACTCTTCCCCTACCTGCCCGCGTGGATCGAAGCCGCACTCTGGCCGCGCGACACCCCCACGCTGCTCGAGTTCGACGACGCGATCTACCTCACCTTCGCGCATCGCAAGAAGCTGCAACGCCTCTGCGCTCTGGCCGACGGCGTGATCGTGGGCAACGACACCCTCGCCGACTTCGCGCGTCCGTGGGCGCAACACGTGCACGTGATTCCCACCACGCTCGACCTCTCGCGCTACGCCGCCGCGCTCGACATGCAACGCGCACGCCGCGCCGAACACGCCCAAACCGGACCGCTGCGCGTGGCCTGGATCGGCCTGCGCTACAACTTTGCGTACCTCGCCGAACTCGCCGCGCCGCTGGCCGAACTGTGCCGCGCGCATCCCGGCAGCGAGCTCGTCGTGATCAGTTCGGCACTCCCCGATGCCGCGCTCTTCCCCGGCGTCCCGCTCGAGCTGGAACCGTGGAGTGAGCACGCCGAAGCCGAAGCCCTCGCCCGCTGCGACGTGTGCGTCATGCCGCTCCCCGACACCGAGTGGGCGCGCGGCAAGTGTGCGCTCAAGTTGCTGCAAGGCATGGCCGCCGGGCTCCCGGTGATCGCCTCGCCCGTGGGGGTGAACACCCACATCATCGAGTCGGGGCGCAACGGCCTGCTCGCCAGCGCCCCTTCCGACTGGTCCGAGGCTCTGCTCGCCCTGGCGGCCGACCCCGAGCTGCGCACGCGTCTCGGCGAGGCCGGTCGGGAGCGCGTCGAGGCGGAATTCACGCTGGAGGGGGGCGCGCGTCAGCTGCATTCCGCGTATCGTCAGACGCTCTCGGGCGCTGCGAAGGGAGTGTCGCAGCCCGTCTCTCCCCCCGGCGCCAAGCGCACTCCACCCGCATGAGTTCCCACTGGGTCACCAACGCCCTCTGGTACGCCCTGGCCTTCTCCACGGCCTTGGGCCTGGCGCTGTATGTCACGCCGCTCACGATCCGGCTGGCGCGCAAGTTCGGCATCGTGGATGCGCCCGACGGCAACCTGAAGCAACACGCGCGCCCCACGCCGTACCTCGGCGGGCTGGCCGTGGCCTCGGCCTTCGTGATCACCTTCGGCCTGCTCAGCAGCGCGGGCGACGGCACCTACGACCAAGGCATGGGCATCCTCGCCTCCGGCTTCATGGTGCTCCTGCTCGGCCTCTACGACGACCTCGTCGACCTGGGTCCGGGCGTGAAGTTCATGGGCCAGGCGCTCGCCGCCGTGGTGCTCTACAAGGCCGGCGTCCAGACCGCCATCGCCGACCTGCCCGAGTGGGCCAACCTCGCGCTCACCGTGCTCTGGGTCACGGGCGTGGCCAACGCCTTCAACCTGATCGACATCCTCGACGGTCTCGCCACCGGCACCGCGCTGGTCGCCACGCTGTTCCTGTTCGTGATCGCCGTGCGCGTCGAAGACGCCCAACTCGTGCCCTTCATGGCGATCACGATGGCCGGCGCGCTGGCGGGCTTCCTGCGCTTCAACTGGCGCCCGGCGCGCATCTTCCTGGGCGACACTGGCAGCTTGTTCGTGGGCTTCATGCTCGGCGCGTTGAGCATGCTCGTGTCGTACTCGGAAGTGAACCGCGGAGCGATCGTCGCGCCGCTCGTGCTCTTCGCCGTGCCGCTCTTCGAGACCGTGTTCGTGGTGTCGGCGCGCACGCGGCGCGGCCTCGCGCCCTTCCGCGGCTCCCCGCACCACTTCCCGCTGCGCCTGATCCAACTGGGCCTGCCCACGGTCGTGGTCGTGCGCTGCATCCTCGCGGCCGCCGTCGCCCTGGGACTGCTCACGCTGGCGCTCGTGTTCGGTCCTGAGCAGGCGCCGCTGTGGGTGCTCAGCGGCGTGGGACTGAGCGGCCTGCTCGCAGCCTGGATGTTCGCGCGCCTGCCTGCGCCCGGCGACCCGCAACGGCATCGCAACGGGAGCGACAGTCGCGCTCAGGCCGAGTCTTCGGAGTCGACGCTGTGAGTGCGGCAGGCTCGGTGAGCAGCGACATCCCGCTCGAGGAACCCAGCTGGCTCTACGCCGCCACAGGTGAGCCCGCGCTCACCCAGGAGCGCGCCGCCAACTTCCTGGGCGAGCTCGACGAAGAAGACTTCTCGATCTTCGTGCTCGCCTACGGCCTCGGCATGCGCTTCGGCGGTGTGGCGCGCACGCTGCGGCTCGACCCGGCGCTCGTTGTCTGGCGCCTGCGCCGTTCGCTCGAGCGTTGGCGTCGCAACGGCTCGCAGGACGACTCGCCACGCGCGCTCGAGTCGGGCGTCACGGAGTTGCTGCGCACGCCGAACTCGAACGCGCCCGCGCCGCCACGCGAGCTGCCGTCCTGGAACGCGCGCGATCTCGTGGAAGAGCTCACCGAGAAGGTCCGCGAACGTCTCAGCGACCAGCTCGAAGCGCCCACGAGCACGCCCACCATCCGGCCGGGCGTGGGCATCGGCCTCGCCGTGGTGATCCTGCTCGGCGCGCTGGCCCTCGGTGTGTTCGGTGCGCTGCGCGACGAGTCGCCGCTGCGCGAGGGCCGCCGCCTGATGTCGCAGCGCAAGTACGGCGAGGCGCGCGCGGCCTTCGTGCGGCTGGGAAGCTCCGTCGAAGGGCGCAAGCGCGTGGCGCTGTGCTTCATCGGTGAGGGCGAGTTCGAGCGCGCCTTCGAGCTCTTCGGCGAGGTCGACGTGCTGGCCAGCTTGGGACAGTTCGCGCCGCACGACCGCCCCGTCGCGCCGGAACCGGGGCTCGGCAGCGGCGCGGCGTTGCTGCCTCGCGGAAAACTGCGCAACCCGCGCCCGCGCTTCATCATCGCCGGACATTCGAGCGGCGAGCTGCGTCTCACCTCACCCGACGGCACGCCGCGCAGCTTCCATTTCGACAGCGAGAGCAGCACGGCGCTCGAGGGCGAACCCACGATCTATCGCGTGAACTACCCGCGCGACTGGTCCGAGCCCCTGGCGGCCGGCGACTACGAATGGGAACTCGTGGGAGAGCCCAGCAGCCGCGCCCGCTTCCACCTGATCTCGAGCCAACGTCGAGTGAGCATCGCCTCACACTTCGACTCGCACCTGCCGAGCGAACTGGCCGGCGCGCCGTCGCGCTTCCTCAAGGCCCAGTTCTTCCTGAACCAGGGATTGCTCACCCACGCCGCCGAGGAACTCGCTGGCCTGACGCGCGCCTTTCCCAGCGCGAGCTACCCCGCCGAGCGTCTCGCCGATGTCTGCGCGGCGCTTGGTGTCGACCCTTCGGCCTTCGCGCGGTAGCCTCCCCCGCTCCACCGGCCCGCTGAACGGAGCCCCTGAGCCATGGTCGTCATCCTGGGAGCTGGCCTCGCAGGCCTCTCCGCCGCGCATCACCTCGCCGAGGCCGACTGCGTGGTGCTCGAACGTGAAGCCCACGTGGGCGGCCTGTGCCGCTCCTTCCGCGAGCAAGGCTTCACCTTCGATCACACCGGGCACCTCATGCATCTGCGTGATCCCGAGGTGCGCGCCTGGGTCGAGCAACTGCTTCCCGACGGTTGGGCGCAGCTGCAACGCTCGGCCTGGATCCACAGCCACGGCGCGCTCACGCCCTACCCCTTCCAGGCGAACACGGCGGGCCTCCCGCTCGAGGTGCGCCTCGAATGCCTGATGGGTTTCGTGGAGAGCCTGGCGACGCGTTCCGAGCGCGCCCCCACCGTTCCCGACGCGCAGGTCGTCGACCCGCGCTGGCCCTTCCTCAAGGTCGCGCCGCCCCCCGCCGCCGACGAACCCACTTTCCACGACTGGATCCTGCGCACCTTCGGCGCCGGCTTCGCGCGCCACTTCTTCGAGCCCTACAACACCAAGCTCTGGCGTCGCGACCTGCGCGAAGTCACGGGCGACTGGGTGAGTTGGTCGATCCCGCGCCCCGAGTTGGGCGACGTGTTGCGCGGCGCGCTCACCGTCAACGAGAAGCCCTTCGGCTACAACCCCGAGTTCCTCTACCCGCGCGCAGGCGGCATCGACCACTTGCCGCGCGCGCTGGCCGACAGCCTGGCGCCGGGCGTGGTGCGCACGAACTGTGAGGTCGTGGCGCTGAACGCGAGCGCGCGCGAAGTGCAGCTCGCCGACGGCAGCAGCGAACGCGGCGAGTTGATCTTGTCGAGCTTGCCGCTGCACACCTTGGCGCGTCTCACGAGTGATCTGCCCGACGACCTGCGCGCAGAACTCGGCGCGCTCGACGCCATCTCGATCCGCGCGATCAACCTCGGCGTGCGCGGCGCGCCCACCAGCGACGCGCAGTGGATCTACGTGCCCGACCACGCGCATCCCTTCCACCGCGTGGGCTTGCCCGCCGCGCTCACGCCCGCGATGGCGCCCGACGGCCACCATTCACTCGTGGCCGAGATCGCCTTCCACGCCAGCGACGACCCCGGCCTCGACGCGCACCGACAAGCCACGCACGACAGCCTGCGCGCGCTCGACCTGCTCACCAGCGATCACGAAGTCGTGCTCGAACACAGCGTCGACATCCCCACGGCCTACGTGGTCTTCGACGCCGCGCGACGTCGCCTGCTCCCGCGCCTGCTGCGCTTCTTCCTCGAGCACGACGTGGTGCCCATGGGCCGCTACGGTTCGTGGGATTACCTCGCCATGGAAGACAGCTTGCTGCACGGGCGCGAGGCGGCGCGTCGCATCCTGCAGGAGCGATCGTGAGCCGCGGGCGCATCCCCGTCGTGCACGTGATCACGCGCCTCGAACTCGGCGGCGCCCAACAGAACACGCTGCACACGGTGGCGCAGCTCGATCGTGAACGCTTCGAGCCCTGGCTCATCGCCGGTGAAGGCGGTTTGCTCGACGACGAAGCGCGCGCGCTCCCCGACGTGACCGTGCACCTTCTGCCCGAGTTGGTGCGCCCCGTGTCGCCGCTCAAAGACATGGCCGCCACGCGCAGCGTGCAAGCACTGCTCGCGCCGCTGGCCGCCGCGGGACCGCTGCTCGTGCACACGCACTCGAGCAAGGCCGGCGTGATCGGACGCAGCGCCGCCGCGCGCCTCGGCATCCATCCCGTGGTGCACACGATCCACGGCTTCGGCTTCGCGGCGCTGGGCGGCGCCTTCAAACAACGCGTCGGCCTGTTCCTCGAGCGACGCATGGCGCGCCACACCGACGCCTTCGTGTCGGTGGCCGAGTCGCATCTCGACGAAGGCAGCGCGCTCGGTGTCTTGGGCGACGCCGTGCAGTGCGTGATCCGCAGCGGCATCGACCTGAGCGACTTCGCGCGCGCCGACGAGCTGCGCGCCGCCACCCGCGCCGAACTCGGCTACTCCGACGACACGCCCGTGATCGGCATGGTCGCCTGCCTCAAACCGCAGAAGGCCCCGCTCGACTTCGTGGAGCTCGCCGCGCAAGTGCACGCGCGTCATCCCGAGGCGCGCTTCTTCATCGCGGGCGACGGTGAGCTGCGCGGCGCCGTCGAACAACGCGTGCGCGAACGCGGCCTCGACGACGTGTTGCGCCTGCTCGGTTGGCGTCGCGACGTGCCCGCCTTGATGGGCGCGCTCGACATCGCAGTGCTCACCTCGCTCTGGGAAGGTCTGCCGCGCGTGTGTCCGCAGGCCATGGCGGCGGGGCGACCGATGGTCGCGACCGCGGTCGACGGCACGCCCGAGGCCGTGGAGCACGGGCGCACGGGCCTGCTCTTCGAGCCCGGTGAGTGGAGCGTGGGTGCCGACCAGGTGACCGAACTGATCGAGGACCCGTCGCTGCGCAGCCGCTATGGCGAAGCCGCTCGAGAATCGGTTTGGCCCTTCGATCAAGGGCTGATGGTGCGTCAGCTCGAGGAGCTCTACGGGCTGCTGCTGGAGGCCTGAGCGCCAAGGCGGCGCGACGCTCGTCGCCACCCTGCGCAACGCTCACGAGCCCTGAGCACCACGCTCGCCGCAACGGGGCTCGGCTTCCGCTCGCGAATCGCGCCCGGCCTGCTCAAGCGCTGCACCGGCTTACTCCAGACCGAGCCGTTGCATGTCCTGCTCTTCGAAGCCGAGCGCGTGGGCGAGCTCGTGGTAGAGCGTGGTGCGCACCTCGGCGGCGAGTTCGTCGAGCGTGAGGCAGTGGGTGAGCAGTGCCACGCGGAACAGATAGATGCAGGCGAGTTCGGGCGGCGCGTCGGGCGTGTCCCATTCGGCGAGCGGCGGGCCGACGAACAAGCCGAAGAGATCGTCGGGTCCTTCGATGTCTTCGAGGCCGTGGATCAGCGCCGGGTCCGGCCGCGCTTCCACGATCACGGGCACGCGCTCGAACACGCGTCGGAACTCTTCAGGCAGGTCGGCGATGGCCTGCTCCACGAAGGCGTCGAACTCGTTGTCGGTGGCGCGCAGCATGGTGGGGAGCTCAGTGAGGGGCGGCAGCGTTCACGATCGAGAAGCCGCGTCGCGTGCTCAGGACGTGAGCCGGGACAGCACCCACACGGCGGCGCCGACCAGCAGCACGGCGCCCAGCAGGATCCACGCGCGGCGATGACGCAAGCAGCTGTTGTCCAAGCGTTCCACGAGACCGGCGGGACGCGCGCTCACCGCGGTGCCCGCCACGCAGGCTTCGAGATCTTCGGCGAGCTCGGCGGGGCTCGCGTAGCGCCGCGCCGCGCGAAACGAGGTGGCGCGCTCGACCACGTGACGCAGCGACTTCGGCAACGCGCGCGAGGTGCTGCGCAACGGCGGCAGCGGATGAGTTCGCGCGGCTCGCAAGACCTCGGCCGCGTTGCCGCGCGAGCGCGGCGGTCGATGGCCGAGCAGCTCGTAGAGCATGGCGCCGAGGCTGTACACGTCGCCGCGCACGCTGGGTGCCGCGCCACGCGCTTGTTCGGGCGCCGTGTACCGCGCGGTCACGCACGCGGAGTCGCCACCAGCGGCGTCACGCCCCGATGAGAGGACGGGCTGCTGCGCGTGTTCGGGGCCGGCGTCGAGCAGCACGGGCGCGTGGCCCTCGTGCAACACCACCACGCTCGGGTGCAGAGCAACCTGCACGACGCCCATGTCGTGCCGCGCTTGCACGGCGCGCGCGAGCCCCGCGATCAGCGCGGCGGAGGCCTGCGCGCTGAAGTGCTCGTCCGTGTCGCGGTTGCGTTGCAAGCGCGCGTCGAGGATCTCTGCGCCGACGGCTTCCTGTGCCGGCGAGCCCTGCGACTCGTGCGACGCGACCTCGAGCGCTTGGGAGTTCGGCACGGGCATGCGCGGATCCTAGCAGTCGGGCGCGCGACGCACCTCTGCTGCGGCGAACACGCCCGGCAGTTCCGCGTCCGGCACGCGCCTCATCAACACACCGCGCGCACTCACCCGTCGCCGAGATACCCCAGCTCTTCGAGCAACTGGATCTCTTCGGGTGTGGGGGCGCTGCCGGGCACGACGTCGCCGGGCACGGGCGCCCAGCTCGCCATCAGCTTCTCGCGCACTTGGGCCAGCGCGCCGACCATCTCGTCGAAGCGTGCGCGGTGCGTGTGCCAGAGCAGTGGCGCGAGCTCCTCGGGATCGTCTTCGAGGTTGTAGAGCTGCGCGCGGCGGAGGTCTTGGATCGTCTTCCAGCGCAGCTTCCAGGGCCACTGCAGCAGCGCCGATTTGGGCGGACGTTGCAGCAGGATCATGCGGTCGCGCGGGAGCTCGTGCTGCAGCGGCAGGCCTTGCAACCACGGTTCGCGCGGCGCGCCGAGTTCGTCGAGCACGGTGGGTAGCAGGTCGACCAAGCTCACGGTTTCGCTGCGACGTGTGCCGGCGCCTGCGCCACGGGGGAAGCGCATCACGAGCGGCACGCGCAAGCCCTCCTCGAAGAAGTCGCCGTGGCCGCCGTAGCCTTCGCGCTGGTTGAGCGCCTCGCCGTGGTCGGAGGTCACGATCACGAGCGCGTTGTCGAGCAAGCCCGCTTCTTCGTAGGCGCCCAGGATCTCGCCGAGCACGTCGTCCACGTAGCGCACGTTGCCGTCGTAGAGCGCCACGATGGCTTCGCGTTGCTCGGGTGTGGGATGCAGCTTGCCCTTGTAGACGAGCACGGGCTTGATCACGCCGTCGAGGCGTTCGCGCGCGTCGGGCACCCAGAGCGTGTCGTAACCGGAGGGCGGGTTGTAGATCGTGCTGCCGCTGTCTTGGTTCATGCGCGCGGAGTGCACGTCCCAGGCATGCAGGAACAGGAACAGCGGTTGGTCGGGCGGACGCGTGTCGAGCAACTCGCGCGCGTGCCGCGCCATGGCCTGCGCTTCCTCGTGATGACGCACGACATCGAAGCCGCGATCGAAACCGAAGCGTTCGTGGATCCAGCCTTCGTAGTAGAGCGAGGCCGTGTGGTAGCCGCGCGCCTGGAGACGTTCGGCGAGCGTGGGGATCTCGTCGGCGAGGCGCGTGCCGTCGGCGTAGATGCCGTGTTGCTCGGGATACAGGCCCGTGAACATCGACATGTGCGAGATGAGCGTCCAGGTGCCGGCGGTGTAGGCGCGCTCGAACACCACGCTCTGCTCGGCGAAGTCGTCGAGCCAGGGCGAGGTGTCGCGCTCGTAGCCGTAGAGCCCGAGATGATCCTGACGCAGCGCGTCGACGGAGATCAGGATCACGTGCGGCGGGCCGGCGTGGTGATCGGGTTCGGATTCGGACGGCCCACAGCCGCCGAGCAACGCGCAGAAGACCAGGAACGGCGCGCTCAGTGAACAGAGCGCGAAGCGCGCGGAAGCAGCTGCGGCGACTGTGCGCGGGGCGTCGCTCGCAGGCGTGGTGTCGAAACGGGCGGTGCGCGCAGACTGCGAGGCGGTCGAGTCGAGCATGTCATCCTGCCGGGGCGCGAAACGGCCACGCAGTATGACAGCTCGGGCTCAGCTCGCGTCGACCGGGGGTTGCATCCAGCGGTCGAGCACATCCTTCAACTGCGTGTTGGTCACCGGCTTCGCGACGAAGTCGTCCATCCCCACCCCCAGGCACTGCTCGCGATTGTTGTCGAGCACGTGGGCGGTGAGCGCCACGATCGGGAGGTGTTGATTCGGCGGCTCGCGACGACGGATCTCCATCGTGGCTTCGTAGCCGTCCATCACGGGCATCTGGCAGTCCATCAACACGAGCGCGTAGGCGTTGTCGGAGAGCGCGTCGAGCGCGAGCTTGCCGTTGTCCACCACGTGCGTCTGGTAACCCAAACGCTCCACCATGCGACGCGCCACGAGCTGATTGACCTTGTTGTCCTCGACGATCAACACGCGGGACATGGGCGAGCGTTCAGTGTTCATCGCTGCTTTCCTGTGGGGAGAGCGCCGAGCGCAACAGCACGCCCACGCGGAACCAGTACACGTTGCCTTCGTTCGGATCGCTGCGCACGCCGAGCTCTTCGGCGAAACACTTGGCGGTGTGCGTCCACAGCGCGAGGTTCGCGTTGCCGTCGGCGGAGAGCGTGGCGAAGCTCGGCACGCTGCCGTCCTCGGGGATGAGCGCCGGCGAGGCGTCGCGCACCTCGAAGTGCAACACGGCTTCGTCTTCGCTGAGCACGTCGGCCGAGATCTTCAGGTCGACGTCACCCTCGCTCTCGCCCGCGGTCGCCACGGCATGACCGAGCAACAAGTGCAGCGAACGACGCAAGCGATGCTCGTCGCCACTGAGCGCGGTGGGCACACCCTTCTGCATGCGCGCCACCAAACCCACGCCGTTGCGTTCGCCTTCGGCACGACCGGTGTCGAGCACCGCTTGGAGCGTGTCGCGCAGGTCGAAGTCGATCATCGTGAGGTCGCCGCCGAACGGGGAAGGACACGGGGTTTCACCACACCTCGGCTCGTCATGCAGGGCCCGTCGACTTGAGGTTGAATCGCCACAGCTCAAGTCGTCCTACCGAGAACACGAAGCCAACTGAGTCATGAAAACTCTGATCCTCCGCCTCGCCCCTATGTTCAGCGCAGTGTTGCTGGGCACCGGCGAGATGCGCGCGCAAGACGCGCCCCTGCAAGGTTCCGCCTTCCCGGCGGGTTCGTTCCCTCAGGATGTCATCGCCGTGGAACTCAACGGTGACGGACGAACGGATCTGGTCGTGGCCAATCAGTTCAGCTCGAGCCTGGCGCTGTTCACGCAACAGGCAGGCGGCGGCTTCCTCGGGACGGGCAGCGTGGCCGTGGGCAGTCAGCCGGTCGCGCTCGCGGCGGGTGACCTCGATGGCGACGGCGTGCTCGACCTGATCAGCGCCGACGGCGGCTCGGCCAGCATCTCGGTCGCACGCGGGCTCGGCGGCGGTTCCTTCGCTGCGTCGGTGAGTCACGCGGTCGGCAGTCAGCCGCAAGACCTCTTGGTCGGTGACTTCGACGACGACGGCTCGCTCGACGTCGCCGTGGCCTCCGACGACACGGTGCAACCGATCACGCTGCTACTCGGCGACGGCGCGGGCGCCTTCTCCTCGTCGCTCCCGATCAGTCAAGGTTGGGGCGCCGCAGCCCTCGCCGCCGCCGACCTCGACGGCGACGGCTCCCTCGACCTGCTCGCCGGCAGTCTCAGCGACGACGGCGTGCGCGTGCTGCACTCGCCCAGCTCCGGCTTCCTCGGCGCGCCCGAGATCTACAGCGTGGGCAGCGACCCGCGCGCCGTCGCGCTCGCCGACCTCGATGGTGACGGCGACCTCGACCTGATCTCCGCCGACTCCGGCAGCAACTCGATCAGCGTGTTGCCCGGGCAAGCCGACGGTCGCTTCGGTCTCGCGGTGTCCTACGCCGCGGGCGCCTCCCCGCTCGACGTGGTTGTGGGCGACTTCGATGGCGACGAACGCGTCGACGTCATCGCCGTGAACTTCGGCAGCAGCGATCTGAGCGTGTTCTTCGGCGACGGTGCCGGCGCGCTCGAAGACGCCGTGTCCGTGAGCCTGGGCGCAGGCGCCTTCCCCGCCGGCGCAGGCGTGGGCGACCTCGACGGCGATCACTTCGACGACATCGCGGTGGCCAACCAGTTCGCCGGCAGCGTGTCGGTGATGCTCAGCACGGCCGGCCCGTGGATCGACCTCGGTGGCGCGCTGCCCGGCAGCCTCGGCCTGCCCGAGCTCAGCGCCAGCGGTGAACCAGTGCCCGGACAGGTCGTGAGCTTCCTCGCGGAAGGCGTCACCAAAGCGCGCGGACGCAAACGCAACAAGCCGCTCGGCTTCTTGTTCCTCGGCTTCGACCGCGCCGACGCGGCCTTCCACGGCGGCGTGCTCGTGCCCTCGCCCGTGCTGCGCATCAAGCTGCGCGGGTCGGTGCCGTTGAGACTGCGCTGGGGCCGCGGCTTGCCCGACGGCACCCCGGTGTACGTGCAAGCTTGGTTCCAAGGTCGCTTCGTGGCGGGCAGCAACGCGTTGCGCGCGTATCACGTCGACCCCTGAGGTCCGGCTCACCGGGGCGCGCCATCCTGACAGCGGTGGCAGGCCAAACTGACTCGCACCTTCTCTCGCACGACACTCTTCGCGCACCCACCCAGCCCCTTCGCGGCGCTGAGTGGGTGCGCGCTTTGATTGGCACGCGCTTTGAGAAGCGCGTCGACAGCCGTGAACTCGCAACGGAGACGCAACGTGAACACACTTGGAAACAAGGTGATTCGGAACGCGCTCCTGGCCGTCTTCGCGATCGGCCTGGGCGTTCAAACCTATCGCTTGGTGCAGCTGGAGCACCGACTCGAGGCGCTCGAAGGACAGCGCATCAGCGCTGAGTCCAACGCCGTCTCGGGTGCTGCGCCCCCCGAGGTCTCGACCACCGACCTTGCGGTGAGAGACGACGCGCAACCCGAGCCGATCCAGCCCGACCGCCCGCGTCGCCGGCGCGGCGCGGTGCCCGACCCCTTCGCACTGCTCGACGACTGGCCGCTGTTCGGCCCCGGCTGGATGGGCGACGCACTCTTCCCGCGGGCCTCCTCACTCTTCGGCGACCTCCGCGACTCGGGCGCCTTGCACTTGCAAGCCGGTCTGCAGGATCGGGGCGCGCACTACGAGCTCGAGATCCCACTCCCGTCGGGGGACAGCGAGATCGAGGTCAGCGTGGAAGGCAACCTGCTGCACGTCGCGACGAACCACCATTCCGACGACTCGCGCGACGAAGCCGGCAGCTCCTTCAGCACCGCGCGCCGCTACGGCAGCTTCGAGCAGCGTCTCAGTTTGCCGCACGACGCAGACGGGTCCGCGCTGCGCACCGAGCAGGAGAGCGATCTGCTGCGCGTGATCGTCCCCAAGCGCGTGTGAACTGCGCGCGACCGTATGAACCCAGAGTCGCTCGTGCGTTCGGCGACTCGTCGGGCGGCAGCACACTCACGCTGAGCTGCCTGTTCCAGACAGAACGCTTCTCACACTTCGAGTCACAAACAAAGGAGGTTCCCATGATGAACAACGTGATCCCCTGGAAGCACCGTGATGCGGAGAACGCGGTCGCCACGAACGACCTGTCTTCGCTCAGCTCACTGCGCCCGAACTGGGACAGGTTGATCGAACAGTTCTTCGGTGCACCGGCTCGTTCGGCGCCGCTCGTGAACATCAGCGGTCCGCCCCTCGACCTCATCGAGAGCAGCGACACCTTGCGCGTGCGCGCCGAAGTCCCCGGCATCGCGCCCGCCGACTTGCAGGTGGACCTGAGTGGCGACGTGCTCACGATCACCGGCGAGAAGCGCGAGGAAAGTGAGGAGCACGACAGCAGGCGTTCCTACTGTGAGCGACGCTTCGGGAGGTTCTCGCGCAGCGTGCGACTGCCCTGCTCGGTCGAGGCCGATCAGGTGACGGCCGAGCACGAGGCCGGCATCCTCACCGTGACGCTGCCGAAGAGCGCGGCCGCGCGCTCCACGAACATCGCGATCAGCACGAGCTGAGGACTCACTTCGCGGCGAGCCTCGCGCGCTGTCGCGGGGCTCGCCGCACTTCTCTGCGCGCGCAACGCCCGTCACGCATAATCTCTACGCATCGACGGATTCAAGCCAAAGTGCGCGGCGCTCCGATCCATGGGCTGAGTATCATCGGCCGCCGCCGCCGTCCCTCGTTCTTGGATCCATGAGCCAACTCACGCGCCTCACGCTGATCTTTCTCGCAGGCCTCGCGTTCGTCACCTCGTTGCACGGCGCGCTCAACCTCGGGTGGTTCGAAGAGCATCGCAACGAGCTACTCGTCGGGCACTTACCCGTCACCTGACACCTCACCTGCCCGGTGACCAGTTGGGTCACCGAACACTCACCCGAGCGCACGCTGTTCAAGAGCCGCCGCTACACGAGCTGGCCGTCCATGACCGAGGACATCTACGCCGGCAAGCTCGACGCCGCGTTCATCCTCGCGCCGCTCGCGATGGTGATGGCGCGGCAGGACACGAAGCCGGTGAAGATCGTGCACCTCGGCCACCGCGACGGCACCGCGATCGTTGTGCCCACCGAGTCCGACTACAAGAACTTCGGCGACCTCAAGGGAACGCGCATGGCGATCCCGCACCAGTTCGCCAACCAGCGCATCCTGATCGAGCGCTTGATGGACGACTACGGTTTCGCCGACGACGACATCACGATGATCGACTACCCGCCGCCGGAGATGCCCGCCGGCCTGCGCGAGGGCAGCTTCGAGGCCTACATCGTGGGCGAACCCTTCGCCGCCAAGGCCGAAGTCGACGGCTTCGGCCGCGTGCTCGCCTTCACCAAGGACATCTGGCCCGACTTCATCTCCTGCGTGCTGATCGTCACGCAAGACTTGATCGACACGCGGCCCGAACTCGTGGCCGAGCTCGTGCAAGGCATCACGGCCTCGGGCAAGTGGCTCGATGAGGGCGACGAGACCCTGCTCGGCGGCTTGGTGAGCGAAGCCAACGCGCCGGTGGAAGGTTCCCGCGAAGCCGCGCGCACCGTGGTCGTTCCCGACGACTTCGGGCGCTCGCCGCGCATGCAGGCCGCGCTCATCGCCGCGCGTCGCGAGTACTTCAAGCAAGACCCCGAGCTGCTCAAGTTCGTGCTCACGCGCCCCGTGGACCGCGTGAAGTACACGAACCTCGAAGTCGCGCGCGAAGAGTTCACCGAGATCCAACGCTACGCCGAACGCCTGGGCTTCTTCAGCTTCCGCCCGGTGACCCCCGAGGACCCCTTCGGTTTCGACGACTACGCCGACGCCAGCTTCGCGCAGTCAGGCCTGTGGGACCTCCCCTTCGTGAACGACGACGGGAGCCCGCAACAATGACCGGCAAGCTGCAGACACTGCTGCTCGGCTGCGTGGGCTTCGGCCTGTTCGTCGGGTTGTGGTGGATCGCCACGCTCGGGCACTCGGTGAGCGACCCGCCGTCGCCGCCGCTCACTTTCACGGCGCTGCTCGAGATCGCGGCGTCGGGTGAGTTGTGGTCGAACACGATCGCATCGGTGTTCCGCGTGGCGTGGGGCTTCGTGCTCGCCGCCGCGGTGGGCATCCCCTTCGGCATCGCGCTGGGTTGGTACGACCCGCTGCGTCGCGCCTTCAACCCGCTCGTGCAATGCCTGCGCCCGATCAGCCCGATCGCGTGGATGCCGGTGACCGTGCTCGTGATCGGCAACGGCTACGTGCTCAATGGCGACGACGAGTCGGCCATCGCGCTCATCTTCCTGTCGAGCTTCTTCCCGATCGTGACGGCGTCGAACTCGGCGGTGAACTCGATCGACCGCAAGTTCCTGCGCTCTTCGCAGAACTTCGGCGTGGGCGGACTCGACATGTTGCGTCGCGTGATCCTGCCGGCCGCCATGCCGCAGATCCTCACCGGCTTGCGGCTCGCGCTCGGCATCAGCTGGGTCGTGGTCGTGGCCGCCGAGATGATCGGCGTGCAACACGGTCTCGGCTTTCAGGTGAACATCGCGCGACAACAGTTGCGCTACGACCACGTGGGCGCGGCCATGGTCGTGATCGCCGTGATCGGCTTGTTGCTCGACTCGTTCATGGCGCGGCTCGAACGCGCCACGCTCGCACGCCGCGGGATGCTCAGCCGATGACAACCCTCGCCAACCACTCCGCGCTCAGCTCGCGCAGCGCGCACGCCCGCGCGGGAGTCACCGCTTCATGACCAGCACACACGACGCGCCCGCCGGAACCGACAACGCCGCGCACGCGGTGAAGATCGCCGTGAGCGGCGTGCACAAGACCTTCAGCAAAGCTGGCGAAGACGTGCACGTGCTCGACGACGTCGACCTCGACATCCGCGAAGGCGAGTTCCTCGCCATCGTGGGGCCGTCGGGTTGCGGCAAGTCCACGCTGCTCAACTGCATGGCGGGTTTCGAAACGCTCACGTCGGGCCGCATCACGATCGACGGCGAGCCCGTGCGCAAGCCGTCGCCCAAGCGCGTGTTCGTGTTCCAGGAGACCGGGATCTTCCCGTGGTTCTCCGTGTGGGACAACATCGGCTTCGGTCTCGGCAAGATGTCCTTCGACAAGAAGCACGAGATCGTGATGCGCTACATCGAGCTCGTGGGCTTGCAGGGCTTCGAGAAGGCCTTCCCCGCCGAGCTGTCGGGCGGCATGAAGCAACGCGTGGAGTTCGCGCGCGCGCTCGCCGTGGAACCCGACGTGCTCTACCTCGATGAACCCTTCGGCGCGCTCGACGCTTTCACGCGCATCGAGATGCGCCGCGAGATCGTGCGCATCTGGCAGACCACCGGCAAGACCTGCGTGCTCGTCACCCACGACGTGGAAGAAGCCGTGGAGCTCGCCGACCGCGTGGCCGTGATGACGCGCAGACCCGCCACGATCCAAGAAGTGCTCGACAACCCGCTCCCGCGCCCGCGCGACCCCGACGACCGCGGCTTCCGCGACATCAAGGAGCGCATCTTCGACATCCTCGGTGTCGAGCGGCGGGTCTGACTCGGCTCAGGCCGCGGGCGGCTTGCCTGTCTCGCTGAGCCACTCGAGCCTGCGCACACCGCGGCGCGCCATGCGGTCGAAGAAGAACACGCCGGCGGCGAGCACCGCGAGGCTGAACAGCACGAGCAGGGGCGTGAGCGGCACGGCGAAGAGCGCCGCGAAGAACTGCGCGCCGATGGTCGTGTAGAGCAGGCGCGCCATGAAGTGCCGCGAGCGCGTCTTGATGAACCACGCGCCGACGGGTGCGCCTACGACCACCACCGGCGCTGCGCACCACCAGTAGTCCCAGGCCTCGGCGGATAGCGGAGCGCTGCCGAAGTTGCCCTGCCACAGCGCGCCGACGAGCGCGTTGCCGCCCATCAGCACCACCGATGTCGGCGTGGCCACGCTCTCGCAGATGCGCAAGCGCAGCACGAGCAACGAGAAGGTCGCGATGTCGAGGCCGCTGCCGGTGATGCTCGAGATCACGCCGCCGACCACGCCCGTGCCGAGCAGCAGCAGCGCGTGTCGCGGAAGGAAGTGCGTGATGCCCAGGTGCACCTCGCGCTCGCGGTAGCGGTTGATCCAGTACAGCGCGAAAGCGAACGCGAGCCAGGTGCTCGTGAAGAGCATCTTGGCGTGGTCCGGCGGCAGCAAGGGCGCGATGAACTCGAGCCCGAGGATCACACCGGCGGCGCCGCCGAGGCTGGCCCACACGAGCGCGTGCGACACGATGCGCACGCGCAACGCGAAGATCGTGATCGACGCCGCCGTCATGCCCACCGACTGGATCATCAGCGAGAAGTCGCGCGCGACGTCGGGCGCGATGTCGAAGCCCAGCGTCATCACGGGGAACGCGACGGCGCCGCCACCCTCGCTCGTGGCGCCGGCGACAAACGAGCCGAACACCATCGTGACCGACATGAACCAGTTGTCGGCGAACAGGCCCCAACGCGCGCCCGACTGCATCAGCGCGGTCCACACCGCCCACACTACGAGCGCGACGATCAGCGGCACCCAGCACGCGAAGCCCGGCAAGACCTCGGGCGGCGACGATGTCTTGGAGGGGCTCATGGCAGGCGTCGGATCATCGACGCTCGCACCGCGCCGACTCAAGCGCGTTCGTCGTCGACGTGCGCGTAGAGTTTGCGGGTCGCACTCAGAAATCACGCGCGGCGCAGGCCCGAAACGCAAGCGGGCGGGGCCGCGTCAACGACCCCGCCCGCTCGACTCGGCGCGACGTGCGCCCGCGGCTCAGAGCTTCACGTACTCGTAGTCGAAGGGCTTGCCGTTGATGCCCTTCGGCGGCTCGGCGATCCAGCCGGCGATCTTGCCGGGCTCGACGACCTGCTGCATGAGGCTCTTCACGTAGTCGCGGTCGGCTTCGCTCGGGAGCCACTCGTCCTTGCGCGCGTTCCACTGCTCTTCGGTGAGCGGGTTGCCGTCGAGGTCGAAGTGGAAGCCGGCGAAGGTGCCGATGGCGCGGTTGAAGCGGCGGTGCGGCAAGCGCAGTTCGAAGTCGGTGTCGTACTTCGCGAGGATCTTGTTCCAGTAGTTGATGCCCTTCTGGTTGTCCTCGATGAACTCTTCGCGCAGCAGCTCGTTCATCGCGTTGCGCAGCGGCACGTCGTCGGTGACGAGTTGCTTGCCGTCCCACGTGGTCACGCTCTTGGTCTGATCGAGCGCGGTGTGTTCCTCGTGGTTCTTCATCTCCCAGGCGCGGCCCTTGAGGCTGCCGCCGAAGAAGTTGGCGGAGTTGCTCGAGATCTCGGCGCCGTAGAGGTCGTTGCTGCTGCTCGCCCAGAAGTTGATGTAGCGCTGCAGCAGCGGCAGGTCGACGCCGCCCGCCTTGCGCACGGCTTCGGGATCGTTGCCGTGCTCCTTCATGAGCTGACACGCGCGCTCGACCACGCGGCCCACGCCCGTCTGCCCGACGAACATGTGGTGCGCTTCCTCGGTGAGCATGAAGCGGCAGGTGCGCGCGAGCGGATCGAAGCCCGACTCGGCCAGGCTGAGCAGTTGGAACTTGCCGTCACGGTCGGTGAACATCGTGAAGCAGAAGAAGTCGAGCCAGGTTTGGATCGGCTCGTTGAAGGTGCCCAGGATGCGCGGGTGGTCGGGGTTGCCCGAGCGGCGCTCGAGCAGCTCTTCCGACTCTTCGCGACCGTCTTTGCCGAAGTAAGTCTGCAGCAGGTAGACCATCGCCCAGAGGTGACGGCCCTCCTCCACGTTCACCTGGAACAGGTTGCGCATGTCGTAGAGGCTCGGCGCGGTGTTCGCGAGCAGGCGCTGCTGTTCCACCGACGCGGGCTCGGTGTCGGCTTGCGTGACAATGATGCGACGCAGCCAGTTGCGGTACTCGCCCGGCACTTGCTGCCACGCGTCCTCGCCCATGTGATCGCCGAAGCCGATCTTGCGGTCCTTCTCGGGCTCGGCGAGGAAGATGCCCCAACGATAGTCGGGCATCTTCACGTGACCGAACTGCGCCCAGCCGTCGCTGTCCACGGACACGGCGGTGCGCAGGTACACGTCCTTGTCGTTGAACTCGGTCGGGCCCATCTCCTTCCACCACTCGATGTAGTTGGGCAACCAATGCTCAAGCGCGCGCTGCAGGCGCTTGTCCGAGCTGAGCTCGACGTTGTTCGGGATCTTGCTGTCGTAGTCGATGCTGGCCATCGGTGGGCTCCGGTGAAGGTCGGGCGGGGCGGTCGCGCGAAGGCGCGTGTTCACACGCGGTCGTAGTTGATCTCGGGACGGTTGGGCGTGCCGTAACACTGCAGCGCGCCGCGTTCGCCCACGGCGTTCGGGCGTTGGAAGATCCAGTTCTGCCAAGCCGAGAGACGACCGAAGATCTTGGTCTCCATGGTCTCGGGGCCGGCGAAGCGCAGGTTGGCTTCCATGCCGGTGAGCGCGTCCGGGGAGAAGGCCACGCGTTCTTCGAGCGCGAGGCGCAGCTCGTCTTCCCAGTCGATGATGTCGGGCGCGACGGTGGCCAGGCCGAGTTCATCCGCGGTGTCGGCGTCGAAGCTGCCGGCGGCCTCGAGCACCTCTTGGACCTTCTCGGGTTCACCGAGGAAGCGCGTCTGCAAACGCGTGAGGCCGTTGCTCATCGGGTACGGCCCGCCGTTCATGGCCGACACGCCGAGCGTGACCGGGTGATCGGGATCGTTGAGCACGTAGGAGCGGTCGGCGGCCAGCGCGAGCTCGAGGAAGGTGCCGGCGAAGGCCGAGCCTTCATCCACGATGGCGAAGAAGGTGCGCGAGGTCAGGTCGACGCGCTTCAGCACGCGCTTGATGAAGTGCCGCACCTCGTTCACGAAGGGAACTTCGGTTTCGGCGGCGAGCAGCTCGTCGGTGTCGAGCGCGACCTGCGCCTCGCCACGCACGTGCAGCGTGATCGTGCCGATCTCGAGGTACTCGAGGCGCAGGTGCAACAGCGCGTCGTCGAGCTCGCGGAAGGCGCGGAAGATCCACCAGTCGGAGCCGGCGGCTTTGGCGTCGTCGGCGGTGGACGGGCCGGACTCCTGCGGCAGGCTGAGCGTGATCGAGGCCGAGCGCGCCTTGTGATCGAGCGCCACGCGCACGTAGCGGTACACGATCGAGTCGTGCGTGAACACGGGCTCGAGACGCGCGAGTTCCACGCCGTCGGCTTCGGTGTGCTCGGGCAGCGTATCGGCGAGCTCGCGGCTGTGCTTCGCGACGGCGTCGTCGAACTTACTGAGCGGCGCCACGGCGTCGACCAGGTTCCACTTCACGGCCTTCTTACCCTTCACGCCTTCGGCCGTGGTGTTGAACAGGTCGGCGCGGTCGCGACGGATCTTGCGCTTGTCGACCATGCGCGTGAGGCCGCCGGTGCCGGGCAGCACGCCGAGCAGCGGCACCTCGGGGTGACTCACTGCAGAGTTGCGATCGTCGACCAACAAGATGCGGTCGGCGGCGAGCGCGAGTTCGTAGCCACCGCCGCTGGCCGTGCCGTTGAGCGCGGCGAGTGTTTTGAAGCCGCCGTTCAGCGACGCATCCTCGAGCGACAGACGCGTCTCGTTCGTGTACTTGCAGAAGTTCACTTTGAAGGCGTGCGCTGAGCTGCGCAGCATCACGATGTTCGCGCCCGCGCAGAACACGCGGTCGAGCGAACCGGTGAGCACCAGGCAGCGCACCTCGGGATGCGTGAAGCGCAACCACTGGATGGCATTGCAGAGCTCGATGTCCACGCCCAGGTCGTAGCTGTTCAGCTTGAGCTGGTAGTCGGGGCTCAGACCCTGCTCCTCCTGCACGTTCATGCGCAGGGTCGCGATGTCGCCGTCGAGCTCGAGCTGCCAGTGGACGAAGTCCGACGGGCGCAGATCGAAGTCGAGGTGGTCGGGTTGGGTGGCGGGGGCGCTGGGGGCCGCGCGGTCGGTAGCGGTCACGAAGTCGTCCTCGGGAGCGGGGGCTCGAGAGCCTGGGGCGGGGAAGCGCCGCTGAGACCTGAACTCGAGGCCTGCAGCTCCGTGGCGCGAGGGACAATGCAATCATAGTTCCGCCAGTCGGGCAACTCAGGCATTTTCTTTCCGGTGTGTGATAGACTGCCGCCCTCTCGCGGAGACCCCCATGCGCGCTGAACTCCTGCTCCACGAAGTCGGTCGACGGCTCCGCGCCGCCCGCGCCGCACGCGGCCTGAGCATGACGGAAACCGCGTCCAAGGCCGACCTGAGCACCCGCTACCTGCGCATGGCCGAGGGCGGTCAGGCAAACCTCTCGCTGCTCAAGCTCGCCGCCCTCGCGCGCGCCTTGCGCGTGCCGCTGCGCGAGCTCTGCGACCTCGACCTCAGCCAGGCGCCCACCCTCCGGCTGGCGCTGCTCGGCGTGCGCGGCGCCGGCAAGAGCAGCGTGGGGCGCCTGCTCGCCCAGCATCTCGAGGTGCCCTTCGTGGAGCTCGATCAGCTCGTGGAAGAACGCGCGGGCACGAACCTGGCGCAGCTCTTCGCGCTGCACGGCGAACGCTTCTACCGTCAACTCCAGGCGGAGTCGCTCGAGCACTGGCTCACGCAACACGGCAGCGGCGTGCTCGCCACGGGCGGTTCACTCGTGGAAGACCTCGCCACCTACGACCGGCTGCGCGCCACCTGTCGCACGGTGTGGCTCTCGGCCTCGGCAGACACCCTCTGGCAACGCGTGGTCGACCAGGGCGACTTGCGCCCCATGCGCGATCACCCGCGCGCGCGCGCCGAGTTGCAAGCCCTGCTCGACGCCCGTCGCGAACGCTACGGCCTCGCCGACCTCGTGCTGCCCACCGACAACGTGTCCGTGCAAGCGCTCGCAGGCACGATCAACAGCTGGGCGTTGTCGGAGCAGTCGTCCGCCTGATCGCAGGCGCCGGTCGCCTAGGGCGTGAAGACTTCCAAGCCGTTGCTCGCCGTCCAACCCAACGGGCCGGAGGCATCGTTGGTCCACCACTGGAAGTAGATCGGGAGGTCGGACGGGACACCGGAAGGCATCGGGCCCTGCGCGTTCGTGCTGCCCCCCACGGTTACGAAGAACGGGCCGGTGAGGATGTCGGGCGCGGGGATCATCACGCCACCACGGAAGGCCACATCGATGCGACTGAAGCCCCAGACCAAGTAGGCGTCGGTGAAGAAGGTGCCGTTCGCCAACTTGAGCTTGGCCGTGCTGCCCGCGAACAAGCTGCCTTCCCCCGTGGCGACGGGCACGCCGCCGCTGCCCGCGAGACCGCCGCCGATGTCGACCCACTCGGCTGGAAAGGAGTCCACGAAAGGCAGCGCCTGGAGCGCGGCCTTGAGGTCGGGCAAGGGGCCGATGTGCCCACCGCCCCCCTGCGCCGTGCCCGTGTCGACGAGCAACGCGCGCAACTGTTGCGGCACGAGCGGCACGCCGAACATGGCCTTCGCCTCCGACTGCACGATCGCGCAGGCCGCCGCCACGAAGGGCGAGGCCGAGCTCGTTCCGTTGAAGGTCGACGTGTAGCGCTGGTTCTTGTCGCCGCCGTACTGCGCGAAGCCGCCGTAGCCGAGGGTGAACACCGAGGTGCCCCAACCCTGCACGTTCACGCGCGAACCGAAGGTGCTGAAGGACAGTGTGGAGTGACTTCCGCCAGCGCTGCCTGCGCCCACGATGATCGCGCCGGAGTCGCCTTGCGCGAGGTAGCCGGCGTAGGCGGGTGCGTCGAGATCCTGACTGCCGTTGCCCGCGGCGCCGACCACGACCACGCCGGCGTCGGTGCCGGTCTTGACCACGGTGAACACCGCGCCGTTGAGTTCGGCCGGGCCGAGACCGCCGCCCGCGCCGCCGGTCTGCATCTCGAGCAAGACCACGTCGCCGGGAGCGCTGTCAGCGATGGCGTTCGTGATCGCGGTGACGCGGCGCAAGCCTTGCTGCACGGACCACTCGGTGTAAGTCGCGACGTCCGCGTCGGGAGCGATCCCCGACACGCCGTAGCCGTTGACCACGGCGCTCGTCTCGCCGATCACCGCGGTGCCGTGACTGTCCCAACCATTCGAGTACACAGACGGGTGGATCGTCTGGCCCGGCTCGAGGTTGATGTTGATGTCGTTCAGGTCTTCGTGATCGGGGTTCCAACCGTACTCGCAGTCGGCGATGCGCACGCCGGCGCCGAGCGCGCCCACCGAGCGCGCGTAGTCCACGTCCATGCCGGAGCTCGGGGCGAAGTAGTTCTGGTTGCCGCTGAGGTCGGGCGTGGCGGGCGCGATGTCACCGGGCGGCGGCGGCGCGAGCAGCTCGAACTGCGCGAACTCCACGAGGTCGAGCTCCTGCAGGGCCTGGCCGAGCTGGGCGAGACGCTCCAAGGACAGCTCGGACTCGTTCACGGCGAAGAGCCCGGCGAGGTCGGGTTGCGCCACGCCGCTGCGCGTTGCGGCGCGACTCTGCAGCGCGAGCAAGCGCGTCTCCGAGAGTTGCACGAGCGGGCGCAGACTCACGCCTTGTTCATCGAGCAAGCCCTGCGCGGCGCCGATCGGCAAGCCCGCGCGCGACTCCAATCGGCCGGCGCTCGTGAGACGCGCGAGCGCGGCGTCGCTGAACTTGAGTTGCAGCTCGAAGCGTGGAGGCGCGGCGAGTGCGTCGAGCGCGTCGGTGTTCAAGACCGGCACACGCAGCGGGCCGAGATCGAGCGGCCTGCGTGCGGCCAACTCTTGCGACAGAACGGGAGCAGCGAAGAACGAAAGGCCGAGCGCGACCAGCAAATGCAGGCGCATGACGGTGCTCCGGGTTCGGGGAGGAGGGGAGCGAGCGCTCCGTGGGAGACCCGGTGATCCTACAAGCCAGCGCGCGCAGCGGGGCGACGGCTTCAGTGCGAAGCCCGAGCGTTCAGCTGTCAGAGCCCACTCGCGAGCGCGTGCTCGACGACGCGTGCCTCGGCCCAGAAGTGCGTCGGGGAAGCTTTGCGCGCGGTGCGACCCACGAAGGCGCAGTGGCCGCCGCGCTGCGCCAACTCCACCGTGAGCGCAGGATTGCGTGCGGCAGCGGCGACCAAGCTGGGGCCGCAAGGCACCATGCGATCGTCGAGGGCGTGCAGGGCGAGCGTGGGCACGCGCAACGCGTCGAGCTCGTGGAGCGCGCTCGCGCGGGTGTAGTAGTCGAGCGGGTCGCTGAAGTCGTACACGGGGCACACGCCCGCGGCGTCGTAGGCGAGCAGGCTGTCGGCGACGAGCGCTTCGGCGGTCCACGGGCGCTCACCGTGCAGCTTCGCGTGCACGCGCACGAAGCGCTTGAGTCGTCGCAAGAAGGAATCGCGGTACACGCGCAGGCCCGGCTCCCCGTCGAGCGCGGACTGACACGCGTGCAAGTCCGCCGCCGCCGACACCGCCACGAGCGAGCGCAGCTTCGACGGCGCCCGCGCCCCCCAGTGCGAACCCAAGCGCAACACGATGTTGCCGCCCATCGAGAAGCCCGCCAGCGTGAGCGCACTCACGCGCCCCTCGTCTTGCAGCGCGTCGACGGCGACAGCCAGGTCTTCGATCTGTCCGGCGTGCCCCAACCACTCGGTCTGCGCTTCGCGTGTGCGCGCGCCGCGCAGGTCGAGACGCGCCACGTGCAAGCCCGCGCGCAAGGCCAGCCGCGTGGTGCCGAGCATGTAGTTGCTCCGCGCCGAACCGCACATCCCGTGCACCAACAGCAGCGTGGGCGCCGCCCCGGAGCGCGCCCAGCTCATGTGCAGCGCCACGCGCGTGTGCTCGTCGACCTGCAACCACCGGCACTCCTGCGCCGGGTCTCCGCGCAAGTGCTGGAAGCGCAGCAGCGCCGCGAACAAGGTCTGCCGATGGAAGCCCGCGACGCCGGGCGCAGGCAAGAAGCGCTCGCCGCTCACGCCCGCATCACCCCACGCGGAACAGCGCGCCCAAGGTGCCGGTGTTCTTGAAGTGCGACCACACCAACCACTTGAGCGGGGGGAACCACTTGTAGCGACGGCATTCGAAGAGCGGGATCATGTGGTCGTAGCGTTCCACGCGCGCGCCCGCGGCGTCGGCCAACTTCTGCATGCCTTCTTTGCCGAAGGAATGTTGGTGGCCGTAGAGGAAGTAGTCGTCGCCGCAGTGCGGGCAGAGCGTCTTCTCGATGTCGATGCAGTACGGCGTGGTCACGAGCACCCACTTGGAGGACACGCGCGCGAGTTCCTTGAAGGCTTGCTCGGGGTCGTCGAGGTGCTCGAGCAGGTCGGTGCAGACGACCAGCGGCACGGCGTTCGTGGCGAAGGGCAACTCGTAGATGCTGCCGCCCGTGAAGCGCACCGCGCGCTTGTCGGCGCCCGCGCGCAGCACCCGACGCAGCGAGAGTTCGCAACCGAAGGCGCGCGTGCCAGCCAGCTTGCTGTGCAGGTCGAGGCTCAGTGAGCCGTCGCCGCAACCCACGTCGAGGAAGGCCTCGTGCTCTTCCTTGGGAAGCATGCGGTGCACGAGATCGCGACGGTGTTTCCACGCCACCTCGTTCTCTTCGTCGATGTGATAAGTGTCGGCTTCGTACTCGTAGAAGGCGCGCAAGGTGTCGGCGCGCGCGGGCTCCGACGCGGCCGCCGAGGGCGCTCCGGGCGCGCGCTCCGAAGCGTGGGGCGTCGTGTCGGCCGAGGCCGGCTCAGACGTGGGGCGCGAAGGCAGCGAGGTGTCAGTCATCCAGGCAGCCTCACGGTTGAGCGCCGTTTCGTCAACGTAAGGCTGCGCGGGCTCTGCGGACGCGCGCACTCCCTACCTGTTTATGGGGAAGGCGGAGTTGACGCGGGAAGCGGACGTGGCGCGCTCGGGGCGCCCGCGCGCGAGGCGAGTTCACGCAGTGCGCGCTCGCCCACGTGGCCCAGCTCCGCCGTGTGAGCGTTGACGTAGAGCTCGACGTGACGCCACAACACCTCGTCGGAGAGTTCCTGCGCGTGCTCACGCATGGTCGGCAGGCACAGCGCCGGCGCCGCGCGGGCCGCCGCGAGACTCGCGCGCAGCACGCTGCTGAGTTGGCGGTGGGTCTCCGAGCCCAAGTCGTGCCGCGCGAGGAGACCGCCGAGCGGCACCGGACAACCCGTGGCCGCTTCCCAACTCGCGCCGAGGTCCTCGAGCAACGTGAGTCCTTGCTCGGCGTAAGTGAAGCGCCCCTCGTGGATGCACACGCCCGCCACGGCCTGACCGGCGAGCAAGGCCGGCATGATCTCGTCGAAGCGCAGCTGCTCGGGTGGACCCAACTCGGGACGCAGGCAACGCAGCAGCAAGCTGGCCGTGGTGTCGGCGCCCGGCGCGAGCAGGCGGTCGCCGGGGCCGGGCGGCGCGGATCCCGGCGCGCCCAGCAAGACCGGCCCGACGCCGAAGCCGAGCGCGGCGCCCACCGGCAGCACGCCGTGCGTGTCGGCCAACTCCAGGCTCAGCGCGAAGCTCGCCTTGGACACGGGCAGCTCGTCGGCGCGCAGGGCCTCGTTGAGTTCTTGCACGTCGCCGAGCACGAAGTCGAGTTCGAGCGCGCCGGTGTCGACGCGGCCTTGCAGCAAGGGCGCGAACAGAAAGGTGTCGTTGGGGCAGGTCGACAGGCCCACGCGGAGGCGCGTCATGCTCGAGGCTCCGCGGCGAGCCAGCGCGCGAGGCCGGCGTCGAGGGCAGCGAAGGCAGCGTCGAAGGCCCAGCTCGCGTGATCGCGATCCCCGACGGCGTTGCTCACGGCGCGCAACACGGCAAGCGGCACGCCCGCGCGCTCACAGGCCTGCGCCACGCCCCAGGCTTCCATCTCTTCGAGCAACACCTGCGGGCGGCGCGCGCCACGCGCCGCGGCTTCCTGAGCGCTGGCGGAGGCGGCGGCCACGGTGCCCAGCGGCCAGGCCGGTAGATCGTCGAAACAGGGCGGTTGCTGCAGCGGGTAGACGTCGGCCGGGAGCGGCTCGTCGGCAAGCCCCATGCCTTGAAGGTCGAGGAACTCGCGTCCGTGCCCCACGCCCACGCACTCGTTCCAGGCCTCGCTGCCCAGCGCCAAGGCGCCCAGCGGCGCGCGCTCCAGATCGCGACTGCCCGCCAAACCCACGAGCAACACTTCGCTGGCAGGACGCTCGGCGAGCGCGGCGGCCGCCCCGAGCGCCGCAGCCACGGGGCCGAGCCCGCAAACCACCACTCGCGACGCCTGCGCCAAGGTGGGCAACTGCGCGCTCTCCAACCGCGTGGCTACCAACACGAGACGACTCACCAACGCGGCTCCAGCAGGTCGGCGAGGTCGGGGCGGGCGCGAGTGCCCCAGCGCCCGCGGTTGATGCGCAGGGCGTAGCGTTGCGCGCCGTCGGTGTGGCGCGCGCCGAGCACCACCACCGCGCTGCGCCGGTAGGGATCGAGCGCCTCGAACACGCTCACGCACTCGTTGAGGAAGTGTTTCACGCGCTGCGGCGGCACGGGGTCGGCGAGCATGCCCACCAAGTACGGTCGCTCCGCCGAGTGCTTGCGGATCTCGAGCAACGCGTCGTCGATCGCGTGACCGAAGGCGTCTTTGGTGGAGACCGCCGGATACACGAGCGCCCTCAGGGCCCAGCCTTCGGAGGGCGGCTCGGGGCCGCCGGGAGCCAGCAGCACGGTGTCGTAGCCCTGGGAGACGTGGTACTGGAGCGCGGCCCCGTCGAAGGGGGCGAGGGGGCCGTCGCCAGCATCGACCAGCTCGAGATGGGCGCCCGGGATGGCTTCCGCCAAGCTCGTGAGCGCGGCGCCGTCGAGCTGCGGCTGACTCAGCAGAACGATGCCTGGCACCCCCGCGCCACCCTGCCTGCGCTCGAAGACCTGCACCGCAGCCAGCCCGGCGAGCAGGATCAGCGCCATGGCGAGCAGGATCTGGGGCAGACGGATTCGCATGTGTTCCTCTTCGAGCACGCAGTGGTGGCCAGCACCATGAACGGCTCCGGCCCTATGTTCCACGGCGGAAACGGCACCGGGCCAACTTGACGGCTTCCCGATGGTCTGGTGGAATGCGCGGCTTTTCCACCTTGTTCGAATTTCCTCCGCGCGGTAAGGACCCCCCGCGCCCAGCAGCCTCGAAGCCATGAGCCAAGCCGTCGCGAACCCGAAGGGCAAGACCAAGGGCAACAGCCTCAACTTCCTCCGGAACATCGGCATCATCGCCCACATCGATGCCGGCAAGACCACGGTCACCGAGCGCGTGCTGTTCTACACCGGCCGCAGCCGCACGATCGGCGAGGTCCACGATGGCGCCGCCACGATGGACCACCTCCAAGAGGAGCGCGAGCGCGGCATCACGATCACGTCGGCTGCCACCACGGCGAAGTGGGGCAAGTTCACGATCAACATCATCGACACCCCCGGCCACGTCGACTTCACGGCTGAGGTGGAGCGCAGCTTGCGCGTGCTCGACGGTGCCGTGGGTGTGTTCGACGGTGTGGCAGGCGTGGAAGCGCAGTCCGAGACCGTGTGGCGTCAGGCGAACAAGTACGAAGTGCCGCGCATCGGTTTCGTGAACAAGCTCGACCGCACGGGCGCCGACTTCGACTTCTGCCTCGACTCGATGCGCACGCGCCTCGGCGTGCACCCCGTGCCGATCACCTTGCCGATCGGCAAGGAAGCCGAGTACGAAGGCAACATCGACCTGATCAAGATGGTCGCGCGCTACTTCGGTAAGGATGGCGACGACACCGCCTTCGACGAGCGTGAGATCCCCGCCGAGATGCTCGAAGCCGCGACCGCCGCGCGCCACGAGATGATCGAAGCCGCTTGCATGATGGACGACGCCCTACTCGAGCGTTTCCTCGAAGACGAAGAGTCGATCACCGAGAAGGAGATCATCGCCGCACTGCGCACCGGAACCATCGAGCGCAAGTTGCTCGTGGTGCTCTGCGGCGCTGCGCTGCGCAACAAGGGCGTGCAGTCGATGCTCGACGCCGTCTGCGCCTTCCTGCCCTCGCCGCTCGACATGCCGCCCGTGAAGGGCACCGACGATCGCGGCGAAGAGGCCGAGCGCACCGCCAACGTGGACGAGCCCTTCTCGGCCCTGGCCTTCAAGACCGTGTTCGACCCCAACGGCGACCTCACGTTCATCCGCGTCTACAGCGGCAAGGTGAACGCCGGCGACCAGCTGATCAACGCGCGCTCCGGCAAGAAGGAGCGCCTCGGACGCCTCTACCACATGCACGCCGCGAGCCGCGAAGCCGTGGACAGCTGTGAGGCGGGCGACATCCTCGCCGTGGTCGGTCTCAAGGACACGAACACCGGCGACACACTCACCGATCCCAGCGACCGCATCGCGCTCGAGTCGGTGGAGTTCCCCGACACCGTGATCTCGATGTCGATCGAACCGGCCTCCAAGGGCGACCGCGACAAGCTCAGCCAGACGCTCGCCGTGCTCCAGAAGGAAGACCCGACCTTCGAAGCCTGGACCGACGAAGAGACCAACGAAACGATCATCGCCGGCATGGGTGAGCTGCACCTCGAAGTGCTGCGTCACCGCATCATCCGCGAGTTCAAGGTCGACGCCGAGTGCGGCAAGCCGCGTGTGGCCTACCGCCAGACGATCGACAAGGACATCCAGGTCGAAGCCAAGCACGTGAAGCAGACCGGTGGTTCGGGTCAGTTCGCTGTGGCGCGCGTGGAGTTCACGCGCAACGACGACAACCCCGAGTTCGAGTACATCGACGACGTGAAGGGCGGCTCGGTGCCGCGCGAGTACATCCCGTCGGTGGAGAAGGGCATCAAGGCCTCGCTGCCGAAGGGCGCCGAGTACCCGTACCCCTTCGTCAACATCAAGGCGCGCCTCTACGACGGTAAGTCGCACGACGTGGACTCGAGCGACATGGCCTTCCAAGCCGCCGGTCGCCTGGCCTTCAAGCTGGCCGTGGAGGGCAACCAAGTCTTCCTCGAGCCGATGATGAAGTTCGAGGTGCTCGTGCCGGAAGAGAACCTGGGCGACGTGATCGGCGACCTCAACAGCCGCCGCGCGAACATCGGCGAGATCGCCGACCGCCTCAACCTCAAGGTGATCACGGGCACGGTGCCGATCGCTGAGACCTTCAACTACACCTCGCGTCTGCGCGGCATGACCGCCGGCCGCGGATCCTTCTCGATGGAGCCGGCGGGCTACACGCCCGTGCCGAGCTCGGTGCGCGAAGCGATCATCAAGGAAGTCGAAGAGATCAAGAAGGCGCGCGCCAAGAAGTAAGCCCGGCCCGCTCGCGCCGGGGTCAGCCAGCGCCGGCCGCGGTCTCTTCTTCGGAAGGATCGCCGGCCTCGCTGCTCCCGGTGCTTGCCGCGCCTTCGCTTTCGGCTTCGTTGTCTTCAGCGACCGAGGGCGGGGACGCGGCTTCGTCCTCATCGGCATCGGCGGCTTCCGCTGAGGGGCTGCCGTTCGCGGCGCTGGGCCGCGGAGCGCGTGCGCCGTCGTGGGTCACGCCCGGCGTGCGCACGGGCAGGCTGGTGCCGGGGAGCTCGGCGCCGTCGAGCCCGAGCAGCTGCTTCGTGATCGGGTTGTCGCGCACGCGCTCGAGCAAGGAGTTGGCCTCCTGCATGGCGGGGTCGACCGGCTTGTTGCTGGCCTTGGCCTGCTGCTCGTAGGCCTTCACGAGCGACTCGAGCCCGTTCACCAGGCTGAAGCCTTCGTCTTCCTCGTCGTCGATGGTGGTGGAGAGCGCGGCGGCGAGTTTCTTGTCGCCGGTCGTCACCGTGTCGACGAACAGGTCGCGGGCACGGTCGAGCACGTCCATCAGGTCGTCGCGCTGCTCCATGAGGTCGCGCGCCTGCTCGGTGTCGCCCGCCACGAGCGCCTGGTCGATCTGCTTCGAGACGCGCTCGTCGACCGCACGACGCGATTGATCTGCCTCGGTGCGCACCAAGCTCTCCTGCTGACGCTCCTGGTTCTGCTCGCGACGCTGCGACTCGTTGAGCCAGAAGATCAACGCGATCACCACGAGCGCGCCGGCCACCAGCGCCATCGGCATGCGATGTCGACGCGTCTTGCGCCACACGCGGCTGATGCGGCTCGCAGGCACCGCCGAGATCGGCTCGCCCTCGAGGAAGGCGCGCAGGTCGGCGCCGAACTCCGCCGCGCTCTGGTAGCGACGCGAGCGCCCCTTCTCGAGCGCCTTCAGGCAGATCGTGTCGAGGTCGGGCGGCACGCGCTCCACGACGGTGCGCGGCCCCTTGGGCTCCTCGTTGATGATCTTGCGCACGATCTCGTGTGCCGACTCGGCCGTGAAGGGCGGACGCAGCGCGAGCAGCTCGTAGAGCGTGGCGCCGAGCGAGTAGATGTCGCAGCGATGATCGACTGGGCCGCGGCGGCTGTCGGCCTGCTCGGGCGACATGTAGTACGGCGAGCCGGCCATGTCGCCGGTTTGGGAGAGCGCGAGGCCGTCTTCGACCTTGGCGAGCCCGAAGTCACCGAGACAGGGGCGGCCGCGGTCGTCGATCAGGATGTTGCTGGGCTTCACATCGCGATGGATGATCCCGCGCTCGTGCGCGTGCTGGAGCCCGTCGGCGATGTCGGCCAGGCCTTCGGCGATCTCGCGGAAGTAACCCTTGGGTTGCTCACCGACGACCTTGAGCTCCTCGAGCCGGTCGGCCAGGGTGCGCCCCGAGCCGATCAGTCGCTGAGCGATGAAGAAGCGCTCGTCGGACTGCCCCCAGGCATACACCGACACGATGGCCGTGTGGTCCAGCCGCGCCGCCGCGTGCGCCTCGCGCTCGAAACGCGCGATCGACTCCCGGGTATGGACCTTGTGCTCGTAGAGCACCTTCAGCGCCACGGGCCGGTTCAGGCTGATCTGCTTGGCGCGGTAGACGATTCCGAAGCCACCACGCCCGATCTCCTCGATGAGTTCGAAGTCATCGAGACGATCAGGAGTCGACATGCCCATCTCCTGCCCGGTTCACCACGCCGAAGAGTCCGGCGAGGGCGATCTTTCTACCTGCGGAGCTCGAAGGATTTCAGGAACTCGGCGTTGCTCTTGGTCTCGCGCGTCTTGGCCATCAGCAACTGCATGCCTTCCACGGGATGCATCTGGCTGAGGACCCGGCGCAACATGACCACCTTGCGGTAGACCTCAGACGGCAGCAGCAACTCTTCCTTCCGAGTTCCCGACTTGTTGATGTCCACGGCCGGCCAGACACGGCGCTCAGCGAGCTCGCGCGAGAGCACCAGCTCCATGTTGCCGGTGCCCTTGAACTCCTCGAAGATCACCTCATCCATCCGTGATCCGGTCTCGATCAGGGCAGTGGCCATGATCGTGAGCGAGCCGCCGTCTTCGACATTGCGGGCGGCCCCGAAGAAGGCTTTCGGCTTCTCGAGCGTGCGCGAATCCACGCCGCCGGAGAGGGTCCTGCCCGAGTTCCGCACCGTGACGTTGTAGGCCCGGCCGAGTCGCGTGAGGGAGTCCATCACGATGACGACATCCTTGCCCTGCTCGACCAAGCGCTTGGCGCGCTCGATGGTGAGCTCGGTCACGCGCGTGTGGCGCTCGGCGGGTTCGTCGTTGGTGGAGGCGATGACCTCGCCTTCCACCGTGCGCCGGAAGTGCGTGGCTTCCTCGGGGCGCTCGTCGACCAGCAGCACCATGAGGTGCACGTCGTCGTAGACGGCCGAGATGCGGTTGGCGATCTGTTGCAGTAGGATCGTCTTACCTGAGCGCGGAGGCGCGGTGATCAAGCCACGCTGTCCGCGACCGATGGGCGTGATCAGGTCGAGCACGCGCATGGAGTCGGCCGCGCCGTTGTCGCCGGGCTCTTCGACCGCGCCCTCGAGCACGAAGCGCTCGGTGGGATCGATCGAGGTGAGCTGCTTGAAGAGCGGCAGCGCGGCGGCTTCCGCCGGATGCATGCCGTTCACCGTGTTGATGTCGACGAGCGTCCAGCGACCCTTCACGCGCTCGGCGAGGCCGACCACGTCGAGCCCGGGGCGCAGGTTGTCGGCGCGGCTCAGCGAGGCGGGCACGTAGGGATCGTCGTCTTCGGGGACGAAGCTCTCGGCGATGTTGCGGAGCCAGCCCTGACCATCGGGCTGCAGCTCGATCACGCCGCTGACTTCGATGCGGCGTTGCGGGCCGAAAGGCACGTCGTCGCCGCGCGGCTTGTTCGAGCCACCATGCTGCTGGTTGCCACCGCCGCCTTGTTGCTGTCCGCCCTGATACTGCTTGCGGCCGCGTCCACGGCGGCGGCGACCACGACGAGATCGGGGCTTCGTCTGTTCCTGCGTCATCCGGTTCATCTCTCCGGGGCCTCGGCGAAAACCGAGGCGGCGCGGGACGTAGGATCCGGAGGATCTAACCGTGGAGGTCTAGATCTCGGGCCTGACGGACGCCTTCCCGCGGCGACGACGTCGGGCTTGGAGTGCTTCGGGGGCTGAAAAAGCCGACCCGGGGGGTGATGCGCGCCTCAGCCGAAGACAGTCAGCTGAGCGATGATTGCTTCCTGATGAAGCCGGCACCGGCGCTTTCCACATCGGTATTCTTGCCCTCCTACCTGCTGGATGCCAAGCAGAATCCTGTGACGGGGGTGTTTTTGTGCAGAGCATGACCTGTTTGCTGCTCGTTCTGTGCCTCGCTTGCGCACGCTCAGCGCCGCCCACCGACTTCGAAAGTCACATGGCTGCAGCGCTGGCCACCCGCGCCGAGGAGTTGCTCGAAGCCGGTGAGGACGATCGCGCACGCGACGCCGCCGAACGTGCCCTGCAGCGCGCTGTGAGCAGCGGAGCCCGCACCGCCGAGGCGCGCGCCCTGCACGTGCTCGGCCTGCTTGACGGCGACCTGAGCCGTCTGCAACGCGCCCTCGATCTGCTTCAAAACGAAACGCCCAGCCCCGCGCTCTGGCGCCAGCGCAACGTGCTCGCAGAACTCGCGCTCGAGCAGCAGCTCCCGCAGGAAGTGCTGCGGCTGGTCACCCGGAACCTCGCCGAATCGGCCGACTGGCCCAACCTCGAAGCGCGCATGCGCAGCGAAGCCCACAGTCATCACCTGCGCGGCCAGGCGCTCGCCCAACTGGACCGTGGCGACGAGGCCTTCGGCGCCGAACGTCAGGCCAGCCTGGCGCTCTCCGTGCTCGACGACGCCGATCAGCTGCCGTTACGTCGCGCAGTCGCTCAATCCCTCGGCGACGCCTACGCGTTGCGCAGCGACCCCGTCGAGGCCTTCGAGCAGCACTCGCTCGCCGGTTCGCTGGCGCAAGGCCTGGGGCTCAGCTCCGAAGAGTTCCTGGCCGTCAGCTGCATGAGCCGCGATCTCGTGCACATGGGCCGTTGGCTCGACGCCGCCGATCATGCGCGCCGCGGTGTGCGCCTCGCGCGCCAGCACTTGTCGCCCGCCCACGCGCTGCAGCTCGGACACGAAGCGCTCACCTGGCTCGACGGCGACTCGAGCGCTGAAGCCGATGCCCACCGCGCCGCACTGCGAGCCACGCTGGCTGGGCTGGAGCCACGCGGGGGATGAGCGCTGTCGGCGGCCTCGCGGACCGCCGCCTCCCCCTCCCACCCGGGCCGACGTCCGCGCGCCGTGACCGTTTCGCCCCCCGCCTCCGGTAAGTAGGCTCAGCGCTCCACGCTTCCAGGAGAACCCATGGTCCGCCTCTACGCGAGCGCCGACGAAGCCGTCGCCGACATCCCCGAGGGGGCCACGCTGCTCGCCGGCGGTTTCGGTCTCTGCGGCATCCCCGAAACGCTCATCGCCGCGCTCGTGCGCCAAGGCACCACCGGCCTCACCGTGGTCTCGAACAATGCCGGCGTGGACGACTTCGGCCTCGGCCTGCTGCTCCAGTCGCGCCAGATCGCCAAGATGATCTCCACCTACGTGGGCGAGAACGAGACCTTCGAGCGCCAGTTCCTCACCGGCGAGCTCGAGGTCGAGCTCGTGCCGCAGGGCACCTTCGCCGAGCGCATCCGCGCGGGCGGCGCCGGCATCCCGGCCTTCTACACGCCCACCGGCTTCGGCACGCAGATCGCCGACGGCGGCCTGCCCACCAAGCACGACGCCAGCGGCAACGTGATCCAAACCAGCGAGGCCAAGGAGACACGCGAGTTCGGCGGCCAGATGTATGTGCTTGAGCCCGCGATCACCGCCGACTTCGCGCTGGTGAAAGCCTGGAAGGCCGACGAGGCCGGCAACCTCGTGTTCCGCAAGACCGCGCGCAACTTCAACCCGATGATGGCCACGGCCGCGCGCGTCACGATTGCCGAAGTGGAAGAGATCGTGCCCGCCGGCAGCCTCGACCCCGACCAGATCCACACGCCCGGCGTGTTCGTGCAGCGCTTGGTGCGCGGCACCGGTTACGAGAAGCGCATCGAACAGCGCACCGTGCGCAGCAAGGAGTCCTGAACGATGCTCGACCGCCAAGGAATCATCACGCGCGCCGCGCAAGAGTTGGTCGACGGCCAGTACGTGAACCTCGGGATCGGCATCCCCACGCTGATCGCCAACGTGATCCCCGAGGGCATGACGATCACACTGCAGAGCGAGAACGGCATGCTCGGCATCGGCCCCTTCCCGTACGAAGGCGAAGAAGACGCCGACCTGATCAACGCCGGCAAACAAACCATCTCCGAGATCCCCGGCTGCAGCTACTTCAGCAGCTCCGACTCCTTCGGGATGATCCGCGGCGGCCACATCGACCAGTGCTTCCTCGGCGCGATGCAGGTCAGCCAGAACGGCGACCTCGCCAACTGGATGATCCCCGGCAAGATGGTCAAGGGCATGGGCGGCGCGATGGACTTGGTCGCCGGCGCGCGCCGCGTCGTCGTGACCATGGAGCACTGCAATCGCAAGGGCGACGCGAAGATCCTCGAAGAGTGCGCGCTCCCGCTCACCGGCGTGCGCGTCGTGCAGCGCATCATCACCGACCTGTGCGTGCTCGACGTGAAACCCGAAGGCGGCTTGCGACTCGTCGAACTCGCGCCGGGTGAGACGGCTGACACGGTGCTCGCCAAGACAGGCGCCCCCGTAGAAGTCCCCGACGACGTGACCGAGATGCGCCTCTGAGCGCGCGAGCGCCGCGGACTCCGCGCGCCGAGTGAGGCGGCGGTCGCGGCGCGAGCTGAGCAACGCCGCGCGCCGCTCAGCGCTCCTTGCTGTCGAACAGCACGATCGCGAGGCTGCCGGCCACGATCACGGGTAGCCACGCCGCGAGCACCGGTTGCAGGAAGCCGCGCTTGCCGCGGTCGAGCACCAGCGCGTCGAGCAGCATGAAGCCGAGGCAGATGCCGATGGCGGCGGCGAGTCCGCGCAGGTTGCGCCCCGGCATCCAGTCGAGCATCCAAGGCACGGCGAGCAACACGAGCAGCAGCACCGAGAGCGGGTGCGTGATGTGGTAGTGCAGGAAGAGCTTGTACTTCCGCGCGTTCGGGTAGCGACGCGCGAGATCGCGCAGCTCGGCGAAGGCCAAATCGTGCGGCTCGGCGAGGCTGCTCATCATGTCTTCGTGACGGATGTCGGTGGGCACGAAGTCGATCTCGTCTTCAGCGGGGGCGAAGCGCGGGTTGCCGCTGACGGTTTGCAGGCCGCCGCCGAGTAAGCGCCAGCCGCCGCCTTCGACATCGGGCACGGCGTCGGTGCCTTGGATCGACACGCGGCGGCCGTCGCGGTCTTCGAAGGAGATCGTGAGGCGCGCGATGCGCTGGGCGTTCACGTCGTAGTCGTGCGCGATGAACAGGCGTCCCTCGTGATCGCGCAGCTTCACGTTCTCGATCACCCATTCCTCGCGGTTCTCGATGAGCGAGTTGTAGAGCTTGTCGCGTTCGAGCGCGACGGCCGGCGTGACGACCTCTTGCAAGAACAAGAGCACCAACACGAACACACCGGTGAGCATGAAGATCGGACGCAACACGCGGCGCGCCGGGCGCCCCACGAGCACCATGGCGAGCAACTCGTTGTGACGCTTGAGTCGCATCACGGCCACCAGCGCCGACATCACCATGATGAAGGGCGCCACCTTCAACACCATGCCCGGCGCTTGGTAGAGGTAGTACCGCACGGCGGCGCCGAAGCCGGAGTCACTGCCGCCGAAGTCTTCGATCAGGTCGTCGAAGTGCGCGAACACGTCGTACACGCCGTAGAGCCCGGTGAAGAACACCACGCTCAACACCCACGACGAGAAGAACACCCGCGCGACGTAACGATCGAGGCGATCCATCATGAGACCCGGAACACCCGTCGCGCGAAGAGGGCGCTGATCATCACGAGCAAGCCGTGCCCGCTCCACGCCGCGATCACGGGCGCGAGCGTGCCGTTCTCGGCGAGCGCTTTGCTCACCTTCACCGACGGGAAGTAGAAGAACAGCGCGAGCAGGAAGGCCACGAGGAAGGCGCCCACGCGGTCGCTGCGCTTGAAGCGCAAGGCCACCGGGATGCCGAGCAACACGAAGACCACGCACACAGCCGGCGCCGCGCCGCGCATGGCGACTTCGGTGCGCACTTGCAGCTCGTCGTGGCGACCGCGCATGTCGGGAGGACGCTGCAACCAGGCGAGCAGTTGCGCGGTGGTGAAGGCGCGCAGACTGAGCTTGGCGTCTTCTTTCAGCAGCGTGCGCGTGAAGCGCGTGCCCGTGCCACCGACGATGTCGCTGCCGCCGACGACCATGCGGAAGTTGCGCGGCTCCACCACGAGATCGCCGGTGTCTTCGTCGAAGTAGGCGAGCACTTGCTCGGCGAACATCTCCCACTCGAGCGCGCCATCGCTCTTGAAGCGCGTGATGGTCACGTCTTGGAGCACACCGTTCGCGCCCATGGTCTTGGCCGAGATGATCGTGTTGTCGTCGAGCTTCTCGGGTTCCCCCGAGGCCAACTTCTCGGCGAGCATCTGACCCACGTCGATGCTGCGTGTGAGACGCCGCGACGCGCGCTCTGCGTAGGGCTTCCACGTGTCCACGCCGATCGCCATCACGGCGGCCATCAACAGCCCGAACACGAGGCCCGGTGTGAGCAAGTGACCCGGATGCACGCCGCTGCTGCGCAGGGTGTCGATCTCGTTGTCGGCGGCCGCGCGCCCGTAGGTGAGCACCACGGCCACGAGCACGCTCAGCGGGATCACGATGTCGAGCGAGCTCATCACGAACACGGGGATCGCGAGGAAGAACTCGGCGAGACCGAGCCCGTCGACCTTGGACATGACTTTCGCGCTGGCCAGCAACACGAGCACGACCAGCAGCAGCGAGAGCGTGGTGAGCGCGTTGCCCATGAGCTCGAAGAACTGCTTGCGCTGGAACAACATCATGGCGCGCGCTCCACGCCGGCAGCGGCCAGGATGCGCGCGGCGTGCGCGTTCATGCTGCGCCTGCGCTCGGGCGTGTCGTCGTCCCAACCGAGCAGGTGCAGCGTGCCGTGGGCCACGTAGAGCAGCAGTTCGTGCGCGGGGTTCACGCCGCGCGCTTGCGCTTCGCGCAGCGCGGTTTCCGCCGAGACCACGACCTCGCCGCGCAACTCATCGGGGCTCGGGTCGTCATCGTAGGAGAACGAGATCGAGTCGGTGGCCCAGTCGTGATCGAGGAAGTCGCGGTTGATCTCGCGGATCGTGGCGTCGTTCACGAGCGCCACCGACACTTGCGGCTCGCCGGCCTGCTCCTGCTCGAAGACCGCGCGCACGATGGCGCGCACCTGCGCCGCGCGAACGGCCACGCGCCGTTGGCGATTGGCCACGGGGATCACCGGTGGTGGCGGCCGTCGTCGTCGCGTTCGTGCGTGCGCGTCTCGTAGGCGTTGACGATCCTCTGCACCAACGGGTGGCGCACGATGTCCTTCTTGTCGAGACGCACCACGCCGATGCCCGACACGTTCTTGAGCAAGCTCACGGCTTCGATCAGTCCCGAGGGTTCGTCGTCGGGCAGGTCGGTCTGGGTTTCATCGCCGGTGACGACGACCTTGCTGTGCTGCCCCATGCGCGTGAGGAACATCTTCATCTGCGAGCGCGTGGTGTTCTGCGCTTCGTCGAGGATGATGAAGGCTTCGTCGAGCGTGCGACCGCGCATGTAGGCCAGCGGCGCGATCTCGATCACGTCGCTCTCGAGGAAGAACTTGAGCTTGCCGGGCTCCATGTGCGCGGAGAGCGCGTCGTAGAGCGGACGCAGGTACGGGTTGATCTTGTCGCGGAAGTCGCCGGGCAGGAAGCCGAGACGCTCGCCGGCCTCCACCGCCGGACGCACGAGCACGAGGCGCTTGAAGTGCCCGCGACGCAAGGCCGACAGCGCCAGCGCCGCCGCGAGGTAGGTCTTGCCCGTGCCCGCCGGCCCGATCGCGAAGGTGGCCGTCTCGCGCATCATCGTGCGGATGTAGTGCTCTTGCCCGCGACTCTTGGGTGCCACGCCGGTGGGCAACAAGAGCCCATGCGTTTCGGTGTCTTCGGACGACTCGGCTTGCGGCGCGGCCGGCGTGTTCGCGAGCAGTCGCGCGAGCACCGCCTCGTCGAGCTCACCGTTGCCACCCGGGCGACGGATCTCGTCGAGCAGCGCGCGCACCACGGACACGGCGTCGGACACGGCTTCCTCATCGCCATCCAAGACCACGCGGCCCTTGCGCACCGTGAGCGTGATCCCGAAGCGGTTCCGGATCGCACGCGCGTGCATGTCGCGCGCACCGAGCAGCGCGCGTTCCTCTTCCAACGAGTGCAGCGGGACGGTGACGCTCAATGCAATCGCCGCCTTCGCGACGCCTCTTCAGGTGAGCAGGGCAGTATAGGCGAGCGCGAATGGGCCGACCAAGAGCAGCGAGTCGCCCAGGTCGAGGAAGCCGCCCGATTCGCCGAAGACGTGGCCGCTGTCTTTCACCTCGCAGGAGCGCTTGAGCAGCGACTCGGAGAGGTCGGACACGATCGTGAGCGCGCCCAGCGCAAGGCCGTGCCCTGCGGCGCCCAAGGCCCCACCCGCGAGCGTGATGGCGCTGCCGTCGGGGGCGTTGCCCACGCGCACCCCGTTCAACAACCACGCGGCCACGAGCGCCGGCAGCACCATGCCACCCAGCGCGCCTTCCACGGTTTTGTTCGGGCTGACGCGCGGCGCGAGCTTGCGCTTGCCGAGCGTCTTGCCGGTGAAGTAGGCGCCGATGTCGGAGGACTTGGCCACCAGCACCACGCCCAGCACCCACTCCACGCGCCCGCTCATGAGCAGCGCCACGAGACAGGCCAAGCCGCCGGTGTAGGGCACGGCGAACCACAGGCTGCGCGCGAGCTTGCCGGTGCCTGGGTCGGGCCCGCGACGGATCTGGATCGCCAGATAGAGCGCCGCGAGACCGGCCGCCGCCGCGAGCAGATCGCCGGTCTGAACGGCGGCGCCCACCACGCCCGCGGGCCATGCGTCGCCCCAGGGGCCAGCCGCCGCGCCGGCGAAAGCGAGCGCGAGCAGCCAAACCACACCCGCCACAACCCCCACGTGACGCTGGCGTCGCGGGCACTGCCCCATGCGCAAGAGCTCCACGAGCGCACCCAAGGTGAGCGTGGAGCCGATCAGCGCGAGCAGCGGCGAGGCGCCACCCATGAAGCGGTCGTCGAGCGCATAAGCACCCAACACGACCCCGAGCACCAGCGCGCCGGTGAGTGTGCGCTTGAGCAAGTCGGCCTCAGCCGTGCAGCGCTTCGGGTTGCGGATCCACCAAGCCACCGAACTTGCGCGTGCGCGTGGCGTAGTCGCGTAGCGCCGCGTGCAACTGGTCGACGCCGAACTCCGGCCAGCAAGCATTCGTGACGAAGATCTCGGCGTAGCTGATCTGCCAGAGCAGGAAGTTGCTCACGCGCATCTCGCCAGCCGTGCGCACCAGCAGGTCGGGATCGCGACCGGGCTGGTAGAGCGCGCGCGAGATGGTGGACTCGTCGATGTCTTCGGGGGCGAGTTCGCCCGCGGCGATGCGACGCCCGAGCTCGCGCATGGCGTCGGTGAGCTCAGCGCGCCCGCCGTACGACAGGGCCAGGCACAGGTTCAGACCGCCGTTGTCCGCGGTGAGCTCCATGGTCTTGTCGAGCTCGCGGCGCGCCGGGGCAGGCAGGTCGTCGAGCCGGCCGATGGCTGTGAGCCGCACGTCGTTCTCCATCAGCGTGGGGCGCTCGTTCACCAGGAACTTGCGCAGCAGTCGCATCAGGAAAGTGATCTCGGTGCGCGGGCGCTTCCAGTTCTCGTTGCTGAAGGCGTAGAGCGTGAGTTGCTCGAGGCCCAACTTGGCGCACTCGGTCGTGACCGTGCGGATGGTGTCGGCGCCGCTCTCGTGACCGGCCGCGCGCAACATGCCGCGGCGCTGCGCCCAACGGCCGTTGCCATCCATGATGATCGCGAGGTGCCGCGGCAACTTGGCCGGGTCGAGAGCCTGCTGCGGCTCGCTCATGGCGCCTCCCGAATGATGGTGGACTCGCGACCCGGACCCACCGACACGATCTCCCAGCGCACACCCACCCGCGCGCTGATCTCCTCGACGAAGGCCCGGCAGGTGGCGGGAAGCTCTTGGAAGCTGCGCACCGCGCGAACGTCTTCGCTCCACCCGGGGAACATCTTGACGATCGGCTTGGCGCGTTCAATGAGCGGTGTGTCGACGGGGTAACTCTCCACCGTCTCGCCGTCGATCTCATACGCGACGACGAGGCCGATCTCCTCCATGCCCGAGAGCACGTCGAGCTTGGTGAGCGCCAAGCCGTCGAAGCCGCAGAGTTCGGCCGCGTAGCGCGCGGCGGGCACGTCGAACCAACCGCAGCGCCGCGGGCGGCCCGTGGTCGCGCCGAACTCGCCGCCACCTTCGCGCAGGCGTTCGCCGCGGTCGTCATGCAGTTCGCTGGGGAAGGGGCCGGCTCCCACGCGCGTGCAGTAGGCCTTGGCCACGCCGATCTGGTGACCGATGGCGCGCGGCGGCACACCCGTGCCCGCGGCGATGCCGAGCGAGTCGGAGTTGCTGCTGGTCACGAAGGGGTAAGTGCCGTGGTCGAGATCGAGCATCACGCCTTGGGCGCCCTCGAAGAACACGTGCTTGTCGGCGGCGAGGGCCTCGCGCAGCAGCGCGCCCGTGTCGCTCACCAGCGGCTTGAGCTTGCGGCCCTGGGCGCGGGCGACCTCGAACATCTCGTCGAAGTCGAGCGGGTCCGACTCGAACATGCGCGTGAAGAGACGGTTCTTCTCGTGGACGTTGGCGGCGAGGCGCGCGCGCAGGCGGTCTTCGTCGATCAGGTCCCACATGCGGATGCCGCAGCGGTTGGCTTTGTCGGCGTAGGCCGGGCCGATGCCGCGCCCCGTGGTGCCGATGACCACGCCGGCCTTCTGACCTTCGCGCAGCCCGTCGAGCACGCGGTGGTAGGGCATCACGCAGTGGGCCGCGCCGGACACGCGCAAGCGGCCGTCGAGACTGATGCCGCGGTTCTCGAACTGACCGACCTCGTCGAGCAGGACCACCGGGTCGATGACCACGCCGTTGGCCAGCACGTTGAGCTTGTCTTCGCGCAGCACGCCCGAGGGCAGCAGATGGAAGACGAACTTGTTGCCTTCCACGATCACCGTGTGGCCGGCGTTCGCGCCGCCTTGGAAGCGCACGACCACGTCGGCGCGGTCGGTGGCCAAGTCGATGATCTTGCCCTTGCCTTCGTCCCCCCACTGGGCGCCGATCACGCTGGTTGCTGGCATGTTGGTGGGTCCGGGGGAAAAGGCGCACTCTAGATGCCGCCGAGGGGGGGAGCAAGGCGCCAACGGGGGCGCCGCTCAGGGAGCCTCGTCGAACTCTTCAGCGGCGGGTTCGGCGGACGGCACAGCCGGCTTCTGCGACGGCGCATCCTCGCTCGCCTGCAGGTAACCGAGCGCGGCCAGGGCCTCGAGCTGATCCATGCCAGCGCCCGCTTCGGGTCCGCGCAGGGCTTCGCCCAAGCTTCGACGCTGCTGCGCCTCGAGGTAACCCGAGAGCTGCTCGTACACAGCGCCTTCGAGCGGCAGGGCGCGCTCGCCGCCGGGCGTGTCGCTGAGCTCCCAGAACTCGTCCCAGGCTTGCCGCGCGGCGCCGCTGTCGGGATCGACCTCACGTGGCAGCGGGAAGGAGCGCACGAGCAGGTGCTCGCCCGTGCGTACCGCGCGCGCCCACCGCCGCAACGGATCGCCCGGTTGCGGACGCGTGGGCGCGAGCTCGCCCTCCGCAGCCGGCTCACCGCTGAACTCGATCACACCGATGGCGGGCGCCTTGTCCGTCTCGAGCCACGCCGCCGGAGCGTTGCGCAGCTGCTCTCCCAGCGCGGGACGCAAGTTCGCGCGCGCCTCGATGTCGAGCAGGCCGAGCAACGTGGCGTGCAGCCCGTCGGTGGAGACCTGCTCATGCACCTCGGCGCCTTCCTGGAACGCCGCACCGCGCGACCAACCCGCCAGCGCCCCCGGCGGCACGATCAGCAGCGGCACGCGCGTGGCTGGCCCCATCAAGTTGCTGCCGTGTCCCCACAACCCGTGCTCGCCGAATTCCTCGCCGTGATCCGCGGTGAACACGAGCGCCGTGTGGGCCAAGGCGCCCTGCGCATCGAGGGCGTCGAGCAGGCGATCGAGCTCGCGGTCGAGATAGGCCACGTCGCCGAAATAGCGCTGACGCAGGTAGCGCAGGTTCGGATCGCTCGGGTCGAGCGGCTGCAGCGCGCGCATCTGCGCGATGATCGCGTCGCTGGCTGACTTGAAGTCGCGGTCACGCAGGTCCGGCTCCACGAACTGGTCGCGGAACTCGGCGGGCGCATTGTGCGGACCGTGCGGGTCGAAGGGATGCAGGAACAGGAACCAGCGCGCGTCGCCCTGCGCGGCCACCCAGTCGCGCGCCATCGCGCCCACTTGCCGCATGTGCAGATAGGGCAGCTCGAGCCAGTCGACGAAGCCGCGCGACCAACCGGTGTGCCCGTTGAGCAGCGTGTTCGTGACCATGCCGCCCGTGACCCAACCCGCCGCCCGCAGACGCTCCGCCAAGGTGACGGCGGCGTCGGGCAGCGCACCGCGATCGTGCCGCACCACACCGTGCGAACTGGGCGAGAGACCGGTGAAGAGCGTGGCGCTCGAGGGCAGCGTCCACGAGCTCGGCGACACGGCTTGCGTGTAACTCACACCGGCGGACGCGAGCCGCGCGAGGTTCGGCGTGAGGTCGGCGGGCACGCCCTCGCCGCCGAGCACGTCGGCGCGCAGGGTCTCGGCGTGGATCAACAGCAGCGACGGGTGTTCGTGACTGGCGACCTCGCGCGCCTGCTCACCCCAAGGCGACTCGAGGCGCGGCTCGGCGAACCCCGCGCGCAGGCGTTGCGCCCGGTAGAGACGTTGCTCGAAGGTGCCGCTCACGAAGTCGGGCACCTGCACGCGCGCCTCGTCGCCGAGCAAGGCGCTGCCTTCGAGCGTGATCTCCAGCCTGTGCTCGCCGCGGTCGTCGCGCGGGATGCCGAGGTCGAGGTCCACGCTCTCCCAGTGCGTGCTGCGCACCGGCACGCGCGCGCGCTCCTGGCCGTCGATCCGCACCACGAAGTCACCGGCCGCGCCCGCGGGCATGCGCGCATCGAGGGCCACGGCGCCGCGCAGATGGAAACCGCCCAGGTTCGACTCGCGCCAGGTCGCCACGGCGTCGTCGAGGAAACCCAGGGCGTGACGCGGCTTGTGACCCAGGAAAGCGCCCGTCTCGCGCAACGGCTCCACGTGGTCGGTGCCGCTGTTCGGGCGCCCTGCGGCTGCGCGCTCGGCGGCCACCTGCTCGTTCTCGGTGCGCCAGGTGGCGAGCGGCGCGGACTCTTGCTCGCCCACCTCCAAGCGCGACATGAGGCGACGCGAATGCTCCGGCCAGGCGATAGGGCGCTCGCTCAGCGGCACGCGCGGCGCGGCCACCACGAAGCGCGGCGAGAGCAGGCCGACCAAGGCGTTCGGCGGCACGTCGCTGGAGCTGACGCTGAGTTCCAGCGTGGCCACGGGCACGGACGTCGTCACGTGCACCTGCGCGGGGCTCGGGCCTTCGCGCCAGTTGTCCGCGCGCGCATCGGGTTCTGCCGCGACCGTGGCGAGCGGGATGTCGCTCTCGGAGATCACGCCGCCTTGCGCGTCGAGCAAACGCAGCGCGACGCGGCACTCGCCCTCGTCGGCGCCGGTGCCGAAGGGCAAGCGCACGAGCCCGGCGTGGAAGCTCGAGCCGCCCGGCACGTGGACCTGCCAGCGCAACTTCGACGGCCGCGCGATGCGCAACAGGATCTCGTCGCGGTCGGGGTTGCGGCCTTCGAGGTCGTTCCAGACTTCCAGGCTCGTGTAGCCGCCGAAGCCTTCGAGCAGCTCCACGTGGTCGGCGTCGGCCAGCATGTGCAGCACGGGCGGACGCGCGGGCAGCGTGGCCGGCGCGTCGCCGCAAGCCGAGAGCGCGGCGAGCAAGCTCACACACAGCGAAGCAAGGAAGAGAAAGCGCGGCGACGAGATCACCCGCTCATCTTGGCCCAGGACGGCAACGCCCGCCAGCCGCTGGCTGCGTGGAGCCGGATCGCGCCGCGGGCACAGAGCTCGCGACCCGCGCGCCGGTGCACTCAGCCAGCCGACTCACTGCGCCTCACCATCTCGGCGAGGTAGGCGTCGTAGAGCACCTGCTCGAGGTGCACGTCCATCTTGGGCTCGCCCCACAGCTTGCCGTCGGTGAGGTGCTCATCGAGCGTTTCGACCAGCGCCAGCATCTCCACAACGGCGCCCGCTCCCTCGCGACGCAGGTGCAGGTGCAGCCGCATGCGCCGACTCGATTCGGTGATCGGCGACATCACGAGGTTTCCCGTGTCGGGATCCCAGTCCATGGAGAAGCCGCCGCCGAAGAGTCGGCTGAACTCGGCGCGCGTGACCTCCTGCACGAGATCCACGCTTTCCTCGTAGCTGAGATCGGGCAGCGGGTACTCGCGGAAGTCGATCGGCGCGGGCGGGAACATCAGGCCGCAGCCGTTGCAAGCCAGCAGGAGCAGTAGTGCGAATCGAGCCATCTTCAGTTCCTCCGCCGTGTGAACCGCATGGTGGCGCCGCGGGTTGCGCGTCTCAAGCTCCCAGCTGCCCCCGTGTGCCGGCGGCGGGAATCGGCGACACTAGAGGACTCCTGGGGGAGATCGCTGCGCGCGCTCCCCGTTCCTCGATGTGCGGTCCCATGTTGCGCCGGTCTGCTTTCCTGTTGTTCGCCTTGCTGCTGCTCGCGGCCTGCGCGTCGAGCCGCCCCGCCCCGCAAGATGCGGAGCCCGGCGAACCGCCCGAGGGCGAGACGCTCAGCGTGCCTGCGCGGCCGTCGCCTCCGGCCACCTTCCAAGCCGCGGCACCAGACCGTCGCAGCGACTCCGAACGCTTGCTCGCCGAGCGCTCGGCGTTGGCGCACATCACGGTCACGGAAACACAGACCCGTCAGCGCGACGGAGCCCCGCTGTCCTTCGGCGTGCCCTTCGCACGCGGCCGTCTGCACGACGCCACTCAACTGCGCGCCTGGGTCACGAACTCGGGCGCGGCGCTGCCGGTGCAAACGCGCGTGCTCTCGCGCTGGCCCGACAACAGCCTGCGCTGGGTGCTGGTCGACACGCGCGTGGCGCTCAGCGCGCGCGCCGAGGTCGTGGTCGCGGTGGGCTTGGCGTCCGACCTCGCGGCCACACCCGTGCCTTGGAGCGTGGAGGAATCCCCCGCGGGCGAACTCAAGCTGCACGACGGCGACCGAAGCTGGACAGTGCTCCGTCGCCGGCCCGAGGGCGACGAGATCGCCGGCCTGCGCGCCCTGCTCGTGGATCGTTTCGGCCTCGACTACGTGTCGCGCGTGGACGGCGGCGTGAAGTGGGTCGAGTGGGGTCCGCTGCGCGCCACCGCTCGCCTGCGCGGGGCGCATCGCAGCGCGTCGGACAACGGGCTCGACATCGACTTCCACAGCTTCACGGTCTTCGTGCACTTCCTCGCCGGGCTCGACGGCCTGCGCGTGGAGTGGTCGCTCGAGAACGGACCGCTGCACGAACCGCCCGGTCGCCTCGCCTTCCGCTCCTACGAGTTGCTCGCGGCGATGCCGAGCCCCGTTCCGGCCGTGGAGATCGCGGGCCGCTCGGTGCAACCCGGCTCGTCGGTCACGCTCACGCAGACCGCGTCGGGTGAACAGCGCAGCGTGGACGGCGTGCGCGTGGCGCCGAGCGCGCGTCTCAGGGATGCCTGGATCGGCCTGCGCGCCAGCACGCGCGACGGCGGCCAGCAAGCGCTCTGGGTGCACCGCGAGGACTCCGCCGCGAACCACCCGAACGGCTTCGTGATGCGTCCTACCGAACCGCTGCGCATCGGCTTGTTGTCGCCCTCACCCGGCACCGAGTTCTGGCTCGACGACGCCACGCGCAAGACCTTCTACCTGAACCTCTCGCGCGGGATCGAAGGCCGCGGCCAAGCCTTCATCGCCGAGGCTGCGAACCCGCCGCACGTGGCGCTCGACCCGCTCGAAGTGCGCCTGAGCAAGGCCTGGGGCGACGCGGGCCTGTTCGTGCTGCCCACGGCCGCCGACCTCAGCAACTCCATCGGCGTCCCCCGCGACGCGCCCACGGGCTGGGCCGACTGGGGCGAGCGCTCCGCCAAGAACACGCACCAGACCGGCTCGCCGCGCAACCGTCTCTCCGTGTTCCTCGAAGCGCTGCAAACCGGGCGCGCCGATCTGTTCCGCTGGAACATGGCGCGCGCCCGCCACGCCATGGACATGCGGCCGTATCACATCCAAGGCTTCTCCGCCGACGAGTTCCCCGACGCCAACCTCTACGAAGGCGTGCCGCACTGGAACGAGCGCCCCGCGATCCGCCTCGGCCGCAGCGAGATGTCGGCGCGCTTCGTGAACTACAAGCACGGCCTGCCCGAGAAGGGTCACGGCTACAACGGCTTCGACCCCGAACACATGGCGCTCGACGACGTGTACGAGGCCTACCTGCTCACCGGCTCCTGGCAAGCGCTCGACGCCCTGCAGTCGGCCGGCGAAGCGATGCTCACGTGGTGGGAAGTGAAACCGGGCGGCAAGAGTTTCAGCAGTCGCAGCTTCGGTTGGACGCTGCGCGCGCTCATCCAGGTGCACCGCGCCACCGGCGACCCGCGCATCCTCGACGCGGCGCGTCGCATCGTGCATCGCCAGAACGAGTCGCGCGGTCAGGGCGACACCAAGTGGTTCATCAAGCAGAAGCCCGACGGCCGGCACCTCGCCGACAAGGAGTGGGACTCACCGTGGATGGTGGCGATCGCGCTGCACGGACTCGCCGCCTACTTCCACGAGACGGCCGACCCGATCGTGCCGCCGCTCGCCGCCGACCTGAGCGACTTCTGCCTGAGCGCCCTGCGCGGCCCCGTGTTCATGCCCGACATCCCCATCGACGGCAGCGAGATCCCCGTCGAGGATCAAGAAGTGATGGGCGTGAGCCTGTGGGTGCCGGGCGGCCTCGCAGCAGCGGCCTTCATCACGGGCGACCACCGCCCCGTGGATCGCGCTCTCGGCGTGTACGAAGCGCTGCTCAAGCATCGCGACAAGCCGCTGGCGATGGGCACCGCCGGCTGGATCTGGTGGCAGACGTACCGGGTGTCGCTCCGGATGCGCTACGGCGCCGAAGCCGCCGTGAACCCGGCTCGTGTGCGAGAGCTCATGAAGCAGCGCGCGGCGAAGAAACAAGCCGATGAGGCCAGCAGCGAGGCGCCGCCCGAGGATCCCAGCGCGCCCGTCGACCCCAGCAAGCCACGGAAGCTCGAACGCCCGCGCTGAACGGCAAGCCCCGGCCGCGTTGCTTGTGACTCCCGTCGAACCTGCGATACCCTTCGCGACTTATGAAAAAGCTCCTGATTGGTTGCGGCATCGTGGCGGTCCTGCTCTTGGGCGCGCTCGGATACATCGGGTGGAAGCTCGCGCCGGCGGTGCAGCAGTTGATGAATGCCGGCGACGCCCTCCAAGAGTCGTTCGTCGAGCTCAACGTGCGCTACCCCTACGACCCCGAAGTCGAAACCGACTTCAGCGTCGACCGCTTCCAGACCGCGCTCGAACTGCGCAGCGAGTTGCGCGTCACCTTGGCGGGTGTGGCACAGAGCTTCGAAGAGATCGAGAAGGGTGAGCTGGGCTTCTTCGAATCGGTCGAGGCAGCCTTCACTGCCGTGACCGAGCCCTTCGAGAAGAGTTCGCAGCTGCTCGACCAAGCGCGCATGTCGCCGGTGGAGTTCACGCAACACGTGCTCGCCTACTGGGCCGCGGCGAAGTCCGCGCACGACGGTCTCGGCGACCAGCAAGCGCTCGCATCGCTGCGCGCGAACTACGAGCTCTTCGCCCAGACCTACGCCAAGGCGCGCGAAGACAGCGAAGACATCCCGCGGCTGGCCACGCTGCTCGAAGACGTCGCGCCCGATCAGATCGCCGGCGCTCGTGAGTACCTCGAGATGAACCACGATCTCGCCGAACTCGGTGAAGCCGAGCTCGTGCTCGAGCTCGTGATGGTGCAGCTCTCGAACCCCGAAACCGGCTTCGCCCAGCTGCAAGGCTCCAACGGCAACATGTCGGGCAGCATCCGCTTCAACCCGGGCAACGGCACCGACGAAGACCCGTGACCCGAACGCTGGTGGTGCCGGTTCGAGGCATGACCTGCGCGGGTTGCGCCGCGTCCATCGAGAAGGGTTTGGGCAAGCTCGAAGGCGTGAGCGAGGTGAGCGTGAGCTACGCCACGCGTTCGGCGCGCGTGGACACCGGGCTGCCTGAGGAGCAGGTGCTCAGCGCCATCGCGGCGCTCGGCTACGAAGGCGTGCCGTCGATCGAAGGCCAGCTCGGCGACCACGACGGTGAGCACGAAGCGCGCGTCGCCACGCGTGCCGCGCTGCAAGCCATGGCCTGCGCCGTGGGCGTGCTCGTGTTCGGCGGCGAGCCCGTGATCGCGTTGATCCTGACCACGCTCGCGCTCGTGTTCCCGGCGCGCGGCATGCTCGTGCGCGCGCTCGCACAGGCGCGTCACCGCAGCGCGAACATGGACACGCTCGTGAGCCTGGGCGTGCTCGCCGCGTTGGGTCACGCGCTCTGGAGCTGGGCGACGCACGGTCACGTGATGCTCATGGCGCCGGCCTTCATCATGGGTTTCGTGCTGGTCGGCAAGGCGCTCGAAGCGCGCGCGCGAGTGCACGCCGGCGAAGCGATGCGCAAGTTGGTCGCCGCCGTGCCGCGTCGTGCGCGGGTGTGGCGCGACGGGCGCGCGCAAGAGATCGCCGCCGAAGAGGTCGCTGAGGGCGACGTGTGCCTCGTGCACGCCGGCGAGTCGGTCCCGGTCGACGGTGAGCTCGTCGAAGGCAACAGCGGCTTCGACGAATCGCTGCTCAGCGGCGAGTCGATGCCGGTGTGGAAGCGCGTCGGGGATCGCGTGGTGGCGGGCTCGGTGAACGCCGGCGGCGAAGCCGTGCGCCTGCGCGCCACGGCGGTCGGCGGCGAGAGCACGCTGGCCAGTTTGCTCAGTCAACTCGCGGCGGCGCAGAGCAGCAAGCCGCCCGTGCAGCGCTTGGCCGACCGCGTGTCGGGCGTGTTCGTGCCGGTGGTCGTGGCCATCGCCGCGCTGGCCTGGCTCGTGAACGGCCCGCTCGCCGCCGTGGCCGTGCTCGTGATCGCCTGCCCCTGCGCGCTCGGCTTGGCCACGCCCGTCGCCGTGCAGATCGGCACTGGCCGCGCCGCGCAACTCGGCATCCTGGTGCGCGACGCCGCCGCCTTCGAAGCCGCCGGCCGACTCGACCTGCTGCTGCTCGACAAGACCGGCACGATCACGCGCGGCGAACCCGTCGTCGAAGAGCTGCGCACCGTGAACGTGGACGTGGACGACGAGCCAAGCGCCTCGACCGACGACGCCAACGAGGCTCTGGCCGCCGCAGTCGGCCTCGAAGCGCGTGCGTCACACCCGCTCGGTCGCGCGCTCAAGGCCGAGCTGCAACGTCGCGGACTGCACGCCGCTGAGGTCGACGAGCTGAGCGTGCGCCCGGTGGACGGCGGCCTGCTCGGGCGCCTCACCGACGGCCGCAAGGTCACCGTCGGGAACGCGCAACTCATGCACATGGAGAGCGTGCCGCTCGACGCCGGCGAGTCCACGCGCACCGAGTTCACGCGCCGCGGTTGGAGCTTGGTGTTCGTCGCGCTCGACGGCGAGTTGCGCCTCGTGATCGGCGTCGGCGATCAGATCCGCCCCACGAGCACGCGCGCCGTGCGCATCCTCAAGGGCCTCGACATCGAACCGGTGCTGTGCACGGGCGACCACGCCGCCGCCGCGCAAGCCATGGCCACGCTCGCGGGCATCACGCGCGTGCACGCCGAGCAATCGCCCGCCGAGAAAGCCGAGCGCGTGGAAGAGTTGCGCGCCGCCGGTCACAAGGTCGGGATGGTCGGCGACGGCAGCAACGACGCCCCTGCGCTGGCCGCCGCCGACTGCGGCCTCGCCGTGGGCGCGTCCACCGACCTGGCCCGCGCCGCCGCCCCGCTCGTGCTCATCGACGGGGACCTCGCGCGCGCCGCCACCGCGCTCGAACTCGCGCGCGCCACGCTGCGCGTGATCCGCCAGAACCTCGGCCTCGCCTTCGCCTACAACCTGGCCGCCTTGCCGCTGGCCTTCGCCGGCCTGGTCGACCCGCCCTTCGCCGCCGGCGCGATGGCGCTCAGCTCGCTCGCCGTGGTCGGCAACGCGCTGCGCCTGCGCCGCTTCCGCCCGAGCCTCGACACGGCCTTCGGGCTGGAGAGCTAGACGCGGCGCCCGCAACGCGAGCGAGCCGCCGCCGGGCAACCCCGACGACGGCTCGACGCGTCACGACAGACTGCAGCAGCGGCTCAGCCGTCGAAGTACATCTCGAACTCGAGCGGGTGCGGGCGCACCTTCATCTTGAGCACCTCTTCGCGCTTCATGGCGAGGTAGCTGCGGATGAAGTCCTCGTCGAAGACGTCGCCGCGCAGCAGGAACTCGTGGTCGGCCTCGAGCGCGGCCAGCGCCGCTTCGAGCGAGGTCGGCGCGTCGGGCACGTTGGCCAGCTCTTCCGGCGGCAAGTCGTAGATGTTCTTGTCCATCGGCTCGCCGGGGTCGATGCGGTTCTGGATGCCGTCGAGCGCCGCCATGCAGATCGCGGAGAACGTGAGGTAGCCGTTCGCCAACGGGTCGGGGCAGCGGAACTCGAAGCGCTTACTGGCCGGGCTGCTCGAGAACATCGGGATGCGCACGGCCGCGCTGCGGTTGCTGCTGCTGTAGGCCAGCTTGATCGGCGCCTCGAAGTGCGGCACCAAGCGCTTGTAGCTGTTCGTGCTCGGGTTGCTGATCGCGATGATCGCGTGAGCGTGACGCAGCAAGCCGCCGATGGCCCACTTGCCCATGTCGGAGAAGCCGGCGTAGCCGTCGCCGGCGAACAGGTTCTTGCCGTCTTTCCAGATCGACATGTGGCAGTGCATGCCGGAACCGTTGTCGCCGAAGAGCGGCTTGGGCATGAAGGTCGCGGTCTTGCCCGCGGCCACGGCAGTGTTCTTCACCACGTGTTTGAACCACTGCAGCTTGTCGCCCATGGCGAGCAGCGAGTCGAACTTCATGTCGATCTCGCACTGGCCGGCCGTGCCGACTTCGTGGTGACTGGCTTCGGTCTCGATGCCCAATCTCTCGAGCGTCATGAGCATGTCGGAGCGCATGTCTTGCAGCTGGTCGATCGGCGGCACGGGGATGTAGCCGCCCTTCGACTTGGGCCGGTAGCCGCTGTTCGGAGCTTCCTCACCGCTCTTCCAGAAGCCTTCGTCGGAGTCGATCAGGTAGTACGACGACCACGGGTCGTTGCTGAAGCTGATCGAGTCGAAGATGAAGAACTCGGCTTCGGGGCCGAAGAACGCCGTCTCGCCGATGCCGGTGGAGCGCAGGTATTGCTCGCAGCGACGCGCCACGCCGCGCGGGTCGCGCGTGTACTCCTCCTTCGTGATCGGGTCGACCACGTTGCCGATGAGCACGAGCGTCTTGCGTTCGTAGAACGGTTCCACGAGTGCGGTGCTCGGGTCGGGCACCACGATCATGTCGCTCTGATCGATCGTCTTCCAACCGCGGATCGAGCTGCCGTCGAATCCGAAACCATCTTGGAAGGTGGACTCTTCGATGCGGTGACTCGGCACGGTGAAGTGTTGCCACTGCCCGTACAGATCGCAGAAACGGATGTCGACGAGATCGATGTCTTCCGACTTGATCTTCTCGATGACCTGCTGGGGGCTCATGCCTCCGGTGGTTCCCACTTGGGTCTCCTCAGTGCGGCTCGGGGTTGTTGAAGTGCTTCTCGGGCTGGTTGGAGTGCTGCTCGGTCTGGTTGAGTTCTCAGATTGCTTCGGGGCCGGTTTCACCGGTGCGAATGCGAATCACGTCGTGCAGTTCCCAGGTGAAGATGCGGCCGCGGTCGCCGCCGGCCTGTTCGATGGCGGCGATGGCGCGCGCGACGAAGTCGTCGTTCACACCAACCTCGATGCGCACCATGGGTTCGGGTGAAACTTGTTCGTCGGCCAAGCTGGCCATGTCGCTCACGCCGTGCACCTCGCTCACCGTCATGCGGTGGATCTCGGCCTCGGCGAGCAGCGCGGTCACCGCCTGCAGTCGGTCGGGTTCGAGGATCGCTTGGACGATGCGCATGGTGTCGCGACGGAGCTCTTCGCCTCGCGTGGCCCGCGCCGGGTTGTTCCCAGTCCGTCGCCCACGAGGTCTGGGGCCGAAGGGTATCCGTGAGCCGGTGGGCGATGAAGCCCGCAGACGGGAAAGTGTGCGGCGAGCCGCGAGAGGGGCGTGGCGCAGGCGCTCTGAGGCTGCGGCGTGCGAGCGAGGTCGCGCCGGAACGGGCGGGCGTGGAGGCGCGCGGGGCGCGGCCGGTGCCGTCGATCCGTGGCCTGCGGGCCGGAATCGGGGCGCAACCTGCGCACTTGCGGCGTGTTTCTCGCGAGAGAAGCGTCACTTTCGCTCGGCTGCACGTCTTGAAGATGGAGTGAAGGCGCCTGCCCACTCCGGGCGAGACACTGGAGATCGCGATGCCAACCGTCACGAATGAGCTGTCCATGCGCTGGGTGTTCGCGAGCCTGACGTTGCTGGCCTTGGCCGTCACGCTCACGCTGTTCCGCGGCATGGGACCTGCCTGAAACCCGTTCGAGCGCCGTGGCGCGGCGAGGAGCGCGTCGCGGCGCTCGCCGGGATTCTGAGCGGGGTGCGCGCGCTGACCGCTAGAATCGCGGCCCACGTGAGCACCCCCGACTCCACACCTTGGCTGTTTCCCGCGTCGAACTCCTCGAAACAGGGGGAGGCCGCGCCGTCGAAGGCTGCCGCGAAGCGCGAGGCCGAGCCCAAGTCTGAGCTCGAGGCGGAGGCGGAAGCGGAAGCCGAGCCCGAGCCCGAGGCGGAGGCGGAGGCGGAGGCGGCGGCCGAGATCGTTGCGGAGCCGGAGCCGCGGGCCGAAGCGGCAGCGCAAAAAGCGGCGCGGGCAGAACGGCCCGCCGCGAAGCGGAAGGCGCGTCGCGGGAAGCCGGCCAACCCGCGCGCGAAGTCCGGCGACACGCCGATGATGCAGCAGTTCCACGCCGCCAAGGCCGAGGTCGGAGACGCGCTGCTGTTCTTCCGCATGGGCGACTTCTACGAACTCTTCGGCGACGACGCCAAGGTCGCCGCGCGTGTGCTCGGCATCACGCTCACCTCGCGCTCCAAGGGCAGCGGCGCGATGCCCATGGCCGGCGTGCCCGTGAAAGCCTACGAGCGCCACCTGCAAACGCTCATTCGCGCCGGCCATCGCGTGGCGCTCTGCGACCAAGTTCAGGATCCGCGCGAAGCCAAAGGCATCGTGGACCGTCGCGTCACGCGCATCATCACCGCGGGCACGATCTTCGAAGACGACCTGCTCGACCAACGCGCGAGCAACTTCCTGCTCGGCGTCCAGGTGCAGGGCGACGAAGCCGGCCTGGCCTGGCTCGACGTGAGCACCGGCCACTTCCGCGTGGCCGTGGTGCCGCGCGAACGCCTGGGTGACGAAGTCTCGCGCTTGGATCCCGCCGAAGTGCTCGTGCCCGAAGGCGACGACGGCCGCCCCGGCGCCCCCGCCGATGAGTTGAAGTTGGTCACCAACGCGCCGCTCGTGCCCGCGCCCGCGTGGAGCTTCGGCAGCTCGAACGCGCTGCAAGCACTCACGCGCGCGCTCGGTGTGGCCACACTCGAAGGCTTCGGTGTCGACGAGAACTGGCCCTGCGTGGGCGCCGCCGGCGCCTTGCTCGACTACGTGGAACACACGCAACGCGGCACCACAGCGCCCGTGTCAGGCCTCTCGGTGCACGACCCGAACGCGCGCGCCGGACTCGATCGCGCTACGCGCTCCTGCCTGGAAATCCTGGCCACGCAGCGCGAAGGGCGTCGCGAGGGCTCGCTGCTCTCGGTGATGGACGGCACGCGCACGGGCATGGGCGCGCGTCGCTTGCGCGAGTGGCTCGTGGCTCCGTTGATCAACACGGCCGCGATCGAACGACGTCAATCGGCGGTGGCCGAGCTCGTGGCGCAACCCAAGGTGCTCGACCGCCTGGTGAGCGTGCTCGACGACTTGCCCGACATCGAACGCATCGCCACGCGCCTGCTCGCGGGGCGCGCGTCACCACGCGACCTGGCGGCGCTGCGCGCTGGGCTCGCGGCGGTGCCCGAGTTGCGCGACACGCTCACGAGTTGCGCCAGCGAAGCACTCGCGCAAGCCGCGTCGGAACTCGAGCCGCTGCCCGAGTTGCTCGACGTGTTGCAGCGCGGCCTCGCCGAACAACCCGCCGCCACGCTCTCCGAAGGCGGACTCATCGCGCCCGGTTGGCACGCCGAACTCGACGAGTTGCGTCGGCTGCGGAGCAACGGCGCCGAGGAGGTCGCGCGCTTCCAAGCCAACGAAGCCGCGCGCCTCGGCATCCCGTCGCTCAAGGTCGCCTACAACAAGGTGTTCGGTTACTACGTGGAGATCACGCACGTGCAGGCCGCGGGCAAGACGCTGCCCGACACCTACATGCGCAAGCAGACGCTGACCTCCGCCGAGCGCTACATCACGCCCGAGCTCAAGGAGCTCGAGACCTCGATCCTCACCGCCGAAGAGCGCGGGCGCACTCTCGAGGCGCAACTCTTCGGCGAGCTGCGTGACCGCGCCGCGCAAGACGCCGAAGTCATCCGCGGGCTCGCACGTTCCGTCGCCGGGGTCGACGTGTTGGCTGGCTTCGCGCGACTGGCTCGCGAGCGCGCCTGGGTGCGCCCCGAGATCGACGACGGCCCGCGCATCGAGATCCACGCAGGTCGTCACCCCGTGCTCGACGTGCTCATGCGCGCCGGCGATTTCGTGCCCAACGACGTGCTGCTCGATCGCGACGAAGCGCGCCTGGTGCTGATCACCGGCCCGAACATGGCGGGTAAGTCCACATTCATCCGCCAGGTCGCGCTGCTGACCCTGCTCGCGCAATGCGGCTCCTTCGTGCCGGCGAGCAGCGCGCGCATCGGTGTGGTGGATCGCATCTTCACGCGCGTGGGTGCGGCCGACGACCTGTCGAGCGGACAGTCCACCTTCATGGTCGAGATGACGGAGACGGCTGCGATCCTCAACGGCGCGAGCGAGCGCAGCCTCGTGATCCTCGACGAGGTCGGCCGCGGCACCTCCACCAGCGACGGGCTCTCGCTGGCCTGGGCGATCAGCGAGTACCTCTACCGCAAGCTCGGCGCGCGCACACTCTTCGCCACGCACTACCACGAGCTCGTGGAGCTGGCGCAGGAGTTCGAGGCGGTGCGCAACGTGAACGTGGCCGTGCGCGAGTGGGGCGACGAGATCGTCTTCCAGCACAAGATCGTGCCCGGCGGCACCGACCGCAGCTACGGCTTGCACGTGGCGCGCCTCGCGGGCGTGCCGCAACCTGTGATCGAGCGCGCGCGACAGATCCTCGCCGACCTGGAACTCAGCGCGCCCGACCTGCGCCCCGCAGCGGGTCGTTCGGCGGCCGGCGGGAGTGAGCCGGAAGTGCGGCAGGAACCGCTCTTCCCGAAACCTGTGGCGAGCGTGATCGCCGAGCTGCGCGGGCTCGACCCCGATCAACTCGCCCCGCTCGACGCACTCCTGCTCGTGAAACGGCTGCAGGAGCGCCTCGGTGACGGCTGATCGCTCGCGGCTCAGTTCGTCGCGTTCGTGAGTTGCTGCAACTGTCGGTCGTGCAGGCGCGCGAAGAGCAGCTGCACGAAGAGCGCACCGCCCAACGCGAGGGCCATGTCCCATTGCGTGTCCCAGGCATCACCTTGATGGCCGAGGAAGGCGGTGCCGGCGTCGGGGTCGGTGAGCAAGGCCGCCCACCATTCGATCAACTCGTAGAGCGCGGAGATCGCGAGCGCGATGGCGCACACGATCCAGAAGAGCGCGCGTCCGGCGCGCAGTGGTGTGCGGCGCAGCAGCATCTCGCGCGCGAGCAGCGCGGGCGTCACGCCCTGCAGGAAGTGACCGAGGCGATCGTAGGGGTTGCGCGACAGGTCGAACTGTTCTTGCACCCAATGACCGAGCGGCACGCGCGCGTAGCTCCAGTGGGCGCCGCCACAGAGAACGAGTGAGAAGGCCACGCACCAGAACACGGTGAGCGGCGTCCACGGGAAGCGGCGCCAGAGCAACGCCATCAGGCCCATGCCGACGGCGGCGGGAGACGCTTCCATGAGCCAGATGTCGCGACGCCAGGGCTCCCAACCCGAGAGCAACACCGCGAGCGCGACGATCAGGAAGCCCGCGCGCACTGCGGAGGACGGCGCGCGCGACACGTCAGTCGCGCTCCAGCAGCACGACCTTGAGGTAGTCGGACTCGGGGAAACCGAGGCGCACGGGATGGCACGCGGCCGCACCACGACGTGCGAGCACGCGCGCTTGCACGCGGGCGTCGGAGGCGGCCTCGCCGAGGACGCTCTCGAACTCGGCGGCAGAGAGATGGAACGAGCAGGAGCACGTGAGCAGGCGTCCGCCGGGTCGCAGCAAGCGCAGCGCGCGCAGGTTGAGCTCGCGATACGCACGCCGGCCGCTGCTGAGCGCCTTGCGCTGCTTCGCGAGCGCTGGTGGATCGAGCACGATCGCGTCGAAGAGTTCGCCTTGGTTCACGAGCTCTCGCAAGTGCTCGAAGACGTTCACCTGCAGCGTCGTCACGCGCTCGGACACGCCCGCGAGTTCCGCGTGACGCGCCGTCTGCGCGAGCGCGTTGGCGCTGGAATCGAGTGCGAGCACGTGGCTGCCGGCGCGCGCGAGTTGCAGCGCGAAGCCGCCGTCGTTGCAACAGACATCGAGTGCGCGCCCGACCGGCAACTGCGTGGCGGCCCAGACTTGGTTCTCGCGCTGGTCGAGATAGGTGCCAGTCTTCTGCCCGCTCCACGGTGCGACCTCGCGCGCGCAACCTGCTTGGTGCCAAATGACGAGTTCTGGGACCTCACCGGCGAGCAGCTGCACGCCCTCGGGCAGCTTCTCCGCGCGACGGAAGGCGCCGTCGTGACGCGCGAGCACGCCGCGCAGACCGTGCGCGGCCATGAGGTGTTCGGCGAGCTCGGGGAGCGCGCGGTCGGTGGCGAGACAGCCGGCCTGCACGACCGCGATGTCGGCGTAGCGATCGACGACGAGGCCGGGCAGCCCGTCCGCCTCGCCGTGGACCCAGCGGCAGGCGTCGGGGTTGGTGGGCGCGTCGGGGTTGGTGGGCGCGTCGGCGGAGGCGGCAGTGTTCGCGGCGGCGGCGCCGGCCGCACTCGCGTGCTTATGAGCGGCGGTGGCGGGTAGCGAGGTGCGGCGCGCGATGGCGGCATCGAGCGGGGCGCGCCACCAGTCGGCGCGCGCGGGCAGGCGCGGGTCGACGCTGAGCACACGCAGCGCGAGGCGCGAGGCGGAGTTCCACAACGCGAGACCGCGCGGCACACCGGCGGGGCCTTCGAGACGCACGAGCGTGCCGTCCTCGGCATGGCACTCGGCGACCTTGTTGGCGTGGATCCAGGGGTGGCCGCGCATGAGCCGCTTCACGCCGGCCCGGTCGAGGACCACGTGGCCGATGCTCATCTCTGTGGTGCTCACGAACCCTCGAACACGCGCATCAGGTTGCCGCCGAGCACGGCGCGAATCGAATCGGGCGCGTGGCCCCGCTCGAGCAAGCCCTCCGTGATGCGCGGCAGTTGCGCGACGTCGTGCATCCCGATCGGCGTGGTGGGAATGCCGTCGAAATCGGAACCCAGCCCCACGTGCTCGGCGCCCGCCACGCTGAGGAAGTGCTCGAGGTGCGCGAAGAGATCGCTCAGTTGAGCCTCGCCCGCGCTCACGAGGAAGGGCGGGTAGAAGTTGAGGCAGGCCACGCCACCTTGCGCGGCGATCGCGCGCAACTGGTCGTCGTCGAGGTTGCGGGGATGGTCGCGCAGCGCGCGCGCGCAGCTGTGGCTCGCGATGAGCGGGCGGGTGGTGCAGGCCAGCACGTCGTCGAAGGTGCTGCGCGCGGCGTGGGAGACGTCGACGATCATGTCGAGCTCCTCCATCGCGGCGACGACCTCGCGTCCGCGGGCCGTGAGTCCGCCGTGCGGGCCCGCGTCACCGCAGCCATCGGCCCACTCGTTGCTGTTGTTCCATGTGAGCGTCATCGTGCGCACACCACGACGCCGGAACTCGAGCAGGTGGTCGAGATCGTTCTCGAGCGCGTGACCGCCCTCGATCGCGGGCACGATCGCGAGCTTGCCGCCGCCGAGAGCCTCCGCGATCTGCCCGCGTTCGGCGCACAGCGCGATGCGCTCGGGAAAGAGCGCGAGCTGTCGATCGAGCGTGTCGAGCTGAGCGCGCACCCGCGCCGCTCCCTCAGGCAAGGACTTGGGGCTCACGAAGGCAGTGAGCACCTGCACGTCGAGGACGCCGCCCGCGCAGCGCTGCAGGTCGAGCTGGCTGCCCTCGAGGCCAACGTCGAGGTCGTAACCCCGATCGGTCATCTCGGTGAGCGTGTCGGCGTGGGCGTCGAAAACGACCGCGCGGGAGTGCAGGGCCCGCGCGCGCTCGGACACCGCGGGCTGAGAGATGTGTTCGTGAGTTCCGCTCGTCGACATGCGCGCAGTATGGCGCCTGCGACGACTCGGAACGAGTCGGCCTTCGTCGCGCTCGGCGGCCTCAGTTCTCCAGCTTCGCCTCGATGTAGCTGGCGAGCTCGGCGTCCTGCTCCTGACTCACCCAGGCTTGGAGCAGCGCGCGCGATTCCGCGCCGAGGGCGCCGGAAGTTCCCGCGAGGCCGTCGACAGCCATGCGGCGTAGGAAGGGGCTGTCGTCGCCCTCGAGGACGCCTCGCAGCGAGTCCATGCGGGCGTACCCGTCGTCCATGAAGATGACCAGCGCGCCGACAGCAACCGTTCGGAGATCGGAGTCGGTCGCGGTCTCAAGAGTCAGCGCGAGCTGCTCCTGCGCGAACAGCATGTCGGCTGCGGGGACCCCGCCTTGTTCTTCTGCCATCGCGGTCAGCCACTTGGTGCACGCCCCCACGGCGAAGAACTTCTCCATGGGCCCGCTCGAACTGCTGAGCGGTTCCAGCAACTCGCGCACATCGAGTCCCGCAGCTCCCTTCTCCGCCATCCACATCCTCGCGGCGTCGGCCCCCGGATCGCCTGAAGGAGCCTCGCGCAGATAGCGCTGCAAAGCCGAGAGGGCCGTTGCCGACTCACTTCTCGAGAGGACGAACAGAACGGGATATCGAACCTGACGGCCGAACTGAGAGTCGTCGAAGAGCAGCTGCAGAAAGGTGGACAGCACGTGCTCGCGCAGATCGAGAGCGGTCCCCAAAGACAGCGCCGCGAGATACCGGTCCATGATGCCTTCGAAGTCATCCGCGGTCTTGAGCAGGGCTGCGAACAGCACCTCCTCGAGCTCTTGCGACGGAGGACGTTGCAGCACGAACTGCAATGCCGGAGTGGGCTCCGGTCGCCCGGCGAAGGCGAGGAACTCGCTGAGCGCGAGTCGGAGACCAACCGAAGTCGCGCCGACACCTTCCGGATCGGTGGCTGGCCACGCTGCGGTGAGTCCTAGCCAGACCCCGCGTCGTTCTTCGATCCCCCAATCGCTCAGCGGCAACAGCTCTTCGCTTGGCGCCAGCGCACCCCACAGAGCGATCAAGGCCCCGCGGATGGGTCCCGGACGAAGGATCGTGTCCAAGTCGGCAGCCAGCTCGGTTGCCAGCGCATCCCGATCGCCACCGACAGACTCCAGGTGCTCGAGGAGCAAGTCAGGCGCGTGCTGGTAGTAGGACCGGGAGTCCGCGGCGTACTCCCGCTCGAGTGCTGCAATGAGGTCCGCGAGCAAAGCGGGACTCAGTTCGACGGCACCCGCTCGAGCTTGCTGCGGCGCCGTGCCCACAGGCGGACCAACAGGGAGCGAGAGTTCCTCCGGCGGCGGAGCGCTGGACTCAGGCAGCACACGCTGTGGTTCGTTGCCGGACGAACGCTGCAACACTTCCACGGCAGCCGGTTCATCCTTCGCGCCCGGGCCCCATAGCCAGACGCTGAGAGCGACCAACGCTACGAGGCCCAGGCTTCCCCACACGAATCGACTTCGAGTCAGGGAATCACTCACGGACTGCTGGCCATGCACGCATTGAAGACGGATTGCGCGTTGAACTTGCAGATCTTCAGAGCCGTGGTGTCACACAACTCGACCAACCAGAAGTAGGTGCTGCAGTAGAGCGTGTGGCAGCCCGCGACGTTGCTCAAGAAGTCGTTGAAGCACTCCTGCCCGGCTCCGCCAGCGGTTGCGCCCCCCCACTGCCCCGCAGGACCGTGCACCGGCCCATCACCTCCGGGCGATCGGTTGACGCTGTCCCCCGCCATCGCGACACCGCCCGCGAACAGCAGCGCGACCATCGCGATCACCATCACTCGCTTCGAGATCATCCCCATCTTTCACCCCCTCACCTGGTGCCATCTCTCTCGAACCCAGGCGGCGTGGTCGTGCTGTGTCCCCTTCGCGCCGCCGGTTGCAGTTCGCTGCAACTGCACCCACGACACCGCGCGTCCTCTGCGGTAACACCCCCATTGGACGGCAGCTCGCTCGCTCCCTAGGCTGCCCTGCTCAGCGTCGCGTCGCGGCGTGCTCAGCGCTCCATCGAGACTCCCATGGCCGGCCCCCGCGTCTTCACCATCGAAGAAGCCGAGCAGTTGCTCCCCGACATCGACGCCGCCTTCGAAGAGGTCGACGAGCTGCGCGAAACACTCCGCACCGCAAAGCTGAAACTCTCAACCCTCGAGATGATCTGGGGGCCAGCGCTCCAGAACGACGACTGCCCCGATCACAAGGAAGCGGCCGCGCTCTTCGAGCAACTTCGCGACACCCAAGAAGAGGTCGCCGGCATCGTGCAACGTCTCTCGACCATGGGCGTCGTGGTGAAGGACGTGGCCAGCGGACTCGTGGACCTCTACCACGTGCGCGACGGCCGGCTCGTGTACCTCTGCTGGAAGCGCGGCGAGGACAACTTCATCGCCTGGCATCACGTGGACGAAGGCTTCGCCTCACGCCAAGCGCTCTGAGCGCCGCGGTCAGTCGCGCCGACGCGCCCAAGCAACGAGCGAGGTTCCGAACGGGAGCGGGCAACCCACCCAACGTTCGACCGCACCCGCGCCGGTGAGCAAGTTGTTCATCAGGCCCGACACCGGCGGAAACTCCATCTCCTGCACCTGCTTCGTCACGCGACGTTGCCACCACGCGGGCGGCACGCAGTAACTGAAGGCGTGACGCAGGCGCAGCAACTCCCAGCCGCCGCTCGCGAGATGGTCGCGCAAACTCGCGCGCGTGTAGCGACGGAAGTGCCCGCACACGTCGTCCCACTTACTGTGCAGGCTCGGCATGGCGGGGACGCTCACCACGAGCCGCGCATCCGGCGCCGACGCTTCGCGTAAGTGTCCGAGCGCGAGCACGGGGTCTTCGAGGTGTTCGAGCACGTCGAGCGTGGTGATGGCGGTGGGCGCGAAGGGCAGCTCGAGCGGCTTGCGGAAGTCGGCGTAGGCGGCGGGCAATCCGCGCGACAACGCCACGTCGACCGCTTCTTGCGTGCCGTCGAGGCCGAGCGCTTGTCCGGGGGCGAAGCTCTCGATCACGTCGCCGAGCATGCCGCCGGCGCCGCAGCCGAAGTCGAGGAAGGCACCGCTGGCATCGAGGCCCGCGGCGCGCAGGCCGGCTTCCACGTGGGCGCGGCGCACGCGGTACCACCAGTAGCTGCCGTCATCGGCGGCGGAGAGCTGTGCGACGTGTTGGCTGGAGATCTCGCGTCCGGACATGGCGGGAGGATACCGCGCAGCGCGCAAAGAGGCCCGGGCGACGTGATCTTCGCCCGGGCCTCGGTCCTGCGGGTGTCCCCCCGGGACAACCCTGTCCTGAATGCTGAGTGTTGTGAGCGCTGCTGCGTTCAGCCGTCGATGACGATGTCTCCGTCGCCGACCAGCCCGGCTGCTTGGGCCCGGCGAAGCATCTCGATGTCGGAGAGCTCCGCAGCGGGCAGCAAACCTTGCGCGCGCAACGCGAGATTCACGAACTCCGCACGCTGTCCCTCCGGGTCGTTGCCGCGGGCTGCGCGCGCGGCTTCCGACACTTCACTCAGCGGCCAGTGACCGGCGTAGGGCGAGCTGCGCAGCGCCATCCCGAAAGCCAGCACTGCGGCGCCGAAGCGGAAGTCGTCGCTGGCTTGCGCGAAGGGCACCTCGCCGTCGGTGAAGGGCGTGCTGAACTCGGCCGCCTCGTCGGTGGGCTTCGCACCCGGGTGCTTCCAGCGCAAGTTCACCGTGAGCAGCTCGGGGCTGACGTCGTCCGCCAAGGCTTGCGGCGCTTCGGGAACCGCGGCCTCGTACTTGAGGTCCGCCGTGCCGCTCAACACCGGCGCGCCCGACGGCACGATCTCGTAGTACGCGACCACCGAGTGCCCCGCGCCGATCTCGCCCGCATCCTTCTTGTCGTTGCGGAAGTCTTGCGCGGCCATCTTGCGGTTCTCGTAACCGAGCTGACGCCAGGCGCGCACGTGCGCCGGGTTGAACTCGAGTTGCAGCTTCACGTCTTGCGCGATGGTGACCAGCGTGCCCGTGAGTTGACGCACGAACACGTGGTGCGCTTCGTCGAGCCCGTCGATGTAGGCGTACTGACCGTTGCCCCGATCGGCGAGCGTTTCGGCGGTGACGTCTTGGTAGTTGCCGCTGCCGAAACCGAGCACGGTGAGGAAGGTGCCCGTCTTCGCTTTCTCGGCGATCAGGTCGTGCAGACCTTGTTGCGACGTGACGCCCACGTTGAAGTCGCCGTCCGTGCAGAGCAACACGCGGCGCGTTCCACCGTCGCCGACATCACCGCCCTCGGCCACCTGGTAAGCGAGCTGCAAACCGGCGCTGGCGTGCGTGGAACCGCCCGCGCTGAGCGCGTCGATGGCGGCCAGGATCGTGGCCTTCTCGCCGGCCGACGTCGACGGCAACACCACCTTGCTCCCGCTGGCGTAGGTCACGAGCGCCACGTGATCGCGCTCGTCGAGCTGCTCCACGAGCAAGCGCAGCGACTGCTTGAGCAGCGGCAACTTGTCCTGGTTCTGCATCGAACCCGACACGTCCACCAAGAAGGTGAGTTGTGCGGGCGGACGCTGCGCCTTCTCGATCACGCGCCCCTTGAGCGCCACGCGCACGAGCCGGTGTTGCGGCGCCCACGGTGCCGACGCCGAACTCACGTGCACCGCGAACGGAACCTCCGAGTCGGGCGCCGGTGCAAGGTCGCTGTACTCGAACGCGTTGACGAGTTCCTCGAGCCGCACCGCGTCCGCCGGCGGCAACTGGTTGCGCTGCAGGAAGCGACGCACGTTCGAGTAACTCGCCCGGTCGACGTCCACGCCGAAGGTCGAGAGCCGCGTGAGCGAGTTCGTCGCGACGACCGACACGAACGCGTTGTCTTGCAACGGCGCGTAGCCTTCGCCGCCAGCGCGGCGGGCGGCGTCGAACTCGGGAGCCTTGAACCAACCCTGCGTGTCGCTGAGCGGGTAGGCCAAGGGGCCGGAGGAAAGCTTGGGCGCCTCCTCACGTTCACCGAAGAAGTCCTCAGACTCAGACGTGAACACTTGACCGCCACCGTCTTCGAAGACGACACCGGCGTTGGGGTTGCCGCCAGCCCGTCCCGCAAGTTTCCCAAGGCCGCCGGACGCGGCGCCGCTCGAGTTGCTGGGCGCGGGAGGCGCCGCGCTCTCGACAGAGGCTCCGAGCAGCACGCTCTGACGAGAGCCGTCAGCCTGCTGAGGCTTGTTGCCCTCACGAGGAGCGTGCAGCATCCCCGCCGTCGAGGTGCGAGGCACCGGCCCCATGTGAAGGAATCTCGAGGACGGCTCGCCCGCGTTGTCGATGAAGGGGGACGGGAAGCCGGCGGCCTTCTTCTCACCCGAAGCGGGATCGCCCGCGGCGACTCCGAGCTGTTCACTGACGTGAGTCTCAGCGGGCGGGTTCGGCGACGATGGCTTGCCAGCGCGAGGACTCTCGCCGCTCCCGGAGCGCGCCGGGCCTTCGTCGGAACCGACGTAGCCGAGGGACCTCAGCATGTCCATGTCGGGGGCATCGAGCGACTCGGTGATCGCGGTGTCGCCGTCGATGTCGCCCATCGCGGCGAGACCCTCCCGCTGATCATCTTGCTGCGGAACAGAACTCCAACGCACGTCGCCGCGCGCGCCGCGCTCGCTCTCGTTCATCGCGACCTCGCCATGAGGCGCGGACTCCGAGCCGAACAGCTCGTAGCGGAAGGAGCCTTCTTCGCCGTCGCCGAGCAGGCCGGGCAGGATCCAGAAGGACGCCGTGGCGAGCAGCAGGACCGCGGCCGCGGCAGCGAACTGTCGGCCGGCGCGGATCGGGATCACCGGCGCGAGGGCACGCTCAGGGTCCGACGCAGCTTGCGCGCTGATCGCGTCGCGTTGCGACTGGCTCAAGCGTGGCGCACTCTCGTTCGCGAGTTCGGCGCTCAACGTGTCACCGAGCGCGCGCAGTTCGTCGACAGCAGCTCGCGCATCGGGGTTGTCCGCGAGGAAGCGTTCCACCGCGGCGGCGTCTTCGCCTTGCAACTCGCCCAGCGCGTACGCGGTCAGGCGGGGGTCGTCGATCTTCTTGATGGGGTCCATGGGACCTCCTTTCAGGCCTCGGGGCCGAGCGGTGCGAGGCGCGTGCGGAGCGTCTTCATGCCTTCGTGCAGCAAGACGCCCACGTAGCTCACCGAGTGCGTGGTGACGGCGGCGATCTCCTTGTAGGAGAGGCCGTCTTGGAACTTGAGCCGCAGCACTTCCTGCTGCCGCTGGGGGAGCGCGGCGAGCATCTGCAGCGCTCGCCCGAGCACTTCCTTCTGTTGAACGCCCTGCTCCGGCGGGGGCTCATTGCCCTTCAGCGCGAGCAGACCGCTTTCATCGCTGGTCCTCATGCGGGACTCCTTGCGGAGGATGTCGAGGACCCGATTGCGGCAGACCGTGTAGAGCCAAGCGCGCAGGTTGAGCGAGAGCTTGTCGCGGTCTTGTGCGAGGCAGCGCAGGAACACGTCCTGCACGACGTCGCGCGCCCGCTCCACGTCACCCAGCATGTGCAGGGCGTAGCGCGTGAGCGGGCGCTCGTACTCGGCCACGACGGCCTCGATCCAACCGTTTTGCTCTGGGGGGCTCATGGTTCTCCGCTCGGGTTCGGCCAGCTTCAACGCACCGCCGTCGATCTTCTTAGCGGGCGGCCCGGACTCAATGACGCGCTCGGCAAGTTCCCCCGTTTGCGCGAGCTCGCACCGGACGCCCCGCCAGAGGGCGCTCAGACCCTTCCAAACCAGGGGTTCAGGCTCCTTCAAGTGCGAACGCGGAGCTGCCGATGAGGAACTCGGGCCGCCCGCCGTCTGTGGGCAGCCCTTGTCCCACCTCACGGATTCGCGTCATGCCCGAGGACGTCTACTTCGAGCGCATCGCCGGTGTCGGTGCTGCCGGCGAGGCCAACAAGCCGCTTCGTCAGCCCAAGCCCGAGCTCGTGCTGAGCATGGATGACGATCTCTCCGGCGCCGCTCCCGCTGAGGATCTGCCCGCGACCAACCCGCAGCACGTGGGCCTCGACGAGAACGGCTTCCCGCTCAACCCGCTCAAGAACCAAGACCAACTCTGGTTCGTGCAGGCCGGCGAGCTCTACCGCCCCATCGAGCGCGTCGCGAACACCGCGCGCTCCACCGGCGCGCTGGTGCTCATCTCGGGCCTGCTCACGGTGGTCATCTCAGGCATCGTGGCGCTCGCGCAAGGCGACCCCACCAGCCAACTCATCGAACTCGTGGTCGGCGCCATGCTGATCACGCTCGGCGCCATCGAGCGCAGCGCCGCACGCGACATCCTGCGCGCCGTGCCGCGCGCGTGCAGCCGACTCGTCTGGAATCAGATGATGCTCTTCGGCGTGGTCGCGCTGTGGTGCGGCAGCCAGATGAAGAACTTCAGTGACGCCGCCGCCGCAGGCAGCGCCACGCTGATCAGCCCGGAAGCGGAACCGTTGCTCGCCGAAGCCTTCCCGGGGCTGTCCACGCAGCTCACCGAGCTGCAGGTGATCTTCCCGTCGCTGGTGTACGGCTTCTTCGGCTTCCTGGTCGTGATGAGCTTGATCTTCCAGGGCACGATGGCGCTCTACTACAACGGCGGCCGTCGCAAGATGAAGTCCTTCCGTGAAGACTTGCCGCCGTGGGTCGCCGAGATCGTGGCGACGATCCTCGCGCGCTGACAGCGCACGGCCGGACACGCGCTCCGTGAAGCGCGACGAGCCTCTCGCCGGGTAGGATGCGCGCGTGATGCGCGGTGCGTCGCGGACACGGAAGTCCCGGGTCCCGCACCCCGCGCCCGTGCCTGGAACCCGGCCCCTTGAGCAGCGACACGCTCCGAGTCGAGCGCGAGACCCTCGCCGACGGCAGCGTGCAGTTGCGCTTGGCGGGCGAGCTGCGGCTGGATGCGAGCCACGACTTGCGTGCGCGCCTCGACGCGCTGCGTCCCGACCCTGCCGCCCCGCTGCAGATCGACCTGAGCGAGCTCGAGAACCTGGACGGCGCCGGCGCCGCCCTGCTGCACGCCTACGCCCACGCCTGCGAAGACAGCGGCGCGCGCCCGCGGATCAGCGGCGCACGCGACGGCGTGGCCACGATCCTCGAGCTCTACGAACCGCGCGGCAAGCGCCCCTGCGAACGTCCGCCACCGCAACGCCTGAGCACCGTGGAGCACGTGGGCAACACGTCGTGGGAACTCTGGCTGCGCACCCGCGACGCACTCGACTTCCTCGGCAACTTCGCGCTCGCCTGCCTGGCCGCGCTGCGACGCCCGCGCTCGGTGCACTGGGCCGACCTCGGGAAACTCTGCGAACGTGTCGGCGCCGACGCCGTGCCGATCGTGGCGCTGATCGCTTTCCTGATCGGGCTCGTCACCGCCTTCCAGTCGGCCGAGACCTTCAAGCAGTACGGCGCCAACATCTTCGTGGCCGACATGGTCGGGCTCTCGATGACGCGCGTGATGGGTCCGCTGATGATGGCGATCCTCGTGGCCGGCCGCTCGGGCGCAGGCTTCGCCGCCGAACTCGGCACCATGAAAGTCTCCGAAGAGATCGACGCGCTGCGCACGCTCGGCCTCGACCCGCTCTCCTTCCTCGTGATCCCGCGCGTGGTCGCGCTCGTGTTGATGGTGCCGCTGCTCACGCTGCTCGCCGACCTGCTCGGCATCGTCGGCGGACTGCTGATCGGCATGTCGGTGCTCGACCTCACGCTCACGAGCTTCTTGAACCGTCTCAGCCTGGCCCTCGATCTCTGGGACGTGGGCACGGGCCTGATCCTGAGCGTGGCCTACGGCGTGGCCATCGGCGTGATCGCCTGCGAGCGCGGGCTGGCCACCAGCGGCGGCGCGGTGGGAGTGGGACGCAACACGACCTCGGCCGTCGTCACGATCCTGTTCAACCTGGTGTTGATCACGTCGGTGCTCACGATCCTGTTCCAGATGTGGGGGATCTGAGCATGGCGCTCATCGAAGCACGCGACGTGGAGATCGGCTTCGGCGGCCCGCCCATCCTGAGTGGCGTGAACGTGGACATCGAGGCCGGCGAGATCTTCGCCATCCTGGGCGGTAGCGGTTGCGGCAAGAGCACCTTGCTGCGTCATCTGATCGGCTTGCAGGCGCCGCAGGCCGGCACGATCCGCGTGCAAGGCGAGGACCCCGCGGTGGCCCGGCAAGACGCGCCGCCCTTCGGCGTGATGTTCCAGTCGGGGGCGCTCTTCGGCTCGCTCACGCTGACGCAGAACGTGGCGCTCCCGCTCGAGGAGTGGAGCACGCTCGACGCCGACTCGATCGCCACCGTGGCCGCGGCACGCCTCGCACTCGTGGGCCTCGACGGCTTCGAGAACCACCTGCCCGCCGAGATCTCCGGCGGCATGAAGAAGCGCGCCGGCATCGCGCGCGCGCTGGCGCTCGAACCCGACATCCTGTTCCTCGACGAACCCAGCGCCGGGCTCGACCCGGTCACGTCGGTGGAGCTCGACGAGCTGCTGCTCAAACTCAATGCCAACCTCGGCGTGACGATCGTGCTCGTCACCCATGAACTCGACAGCTTGTTCAAGATCGCGAAGCGCTGCGTGATGCTGGATCGCGACGCGGCCGGCGCCATCGCCAGCGGCGACCCGCGCGCGCTGCGCGACGACAGCACCGATCACCGCGTGCACCGCTTCTTCAACCGGCAGTCCTCTGGAGCCGCGCCCGCATGAGCGCCTCGACCACCAATCACTGGAAGCTCGGCGCCTTCGTGGTGTCCGGCGTGACCCTCGCCATCGTCGCGCTGGTCTGGCTGGGCAACGCGCAGTTCGACCGCGAGATCACGACCTGCCGCGCGTACTTCAAGGAGTCCGTGAACGGGCTCGAGGTGGGCTCGCCGGTGAAACTGCGCGGCGTCAAGATCGGGAGCGTGGCCAGGATCGGCTTCGCGCCCGACGGCCGCGCCGTGGAAGTGCAACTCGACGGCTACCGCGACGCCATGCGCCGGCTCGGACTCGAAGGCGCCTACGAGGACCCCACGCGCCCGCACGCCGGCCTCGAGAACGTGTACGCGCAGCTCGCCAGCTCGGGCATCACCGGCGGCAAGTACATCCTGGTCGACTTCATCGACGCCGACAAAGGCGCGCCCGCGCTCAACCAGTTCGACTTCCCGCTGGGCGACGACGTGATGGTCACGGCGCAGTCGAGCCTCGAGAGCCTGGAGCAGCTCTTCGTGCACGCCGCACGCACGCTGCCCGACACGCTCGACGACCTCAGCGGCATGGCCGGCAAGGCGCGCGAACTGATCGACTCGATCGACTTCGCCACCACGCAGTCGAGCATCGAAGAGATGGCCGCCACGATCCGCGACCAAGCCAAGGCACTCGATGTGGCCGGCTTGCAGACCGACCTCGACACCACACTGCTTGAAGGCCGCGACACGCTCATCGCGCTGCGCGAGGTCGCCGACTTCTTGCTCGAGCGGCGCGATCAGCTCGGTGTCATGGTCGACGACCTGGGCTCGGTGGCCGAAACGCTCGACCGCGAGCTCGGCGCCTCGCGCCTGTCCGACACGGCCGCGGGCCTGCGCAACGCCACCGACTCCGTGATCGGCGTCGCCGACAACGCCAACGACATGACCCGTGAAGCGCGCCGTCTCCTCGACGAGCTCAACGGTTCCGCCTTCGAGCTGGCCGAGACCTTGCGCGCCCTGCGCATGCTCGCCGACCTCCTCGAACGCGACCCCGGCGCCTTGCTGCGCGGTCGCGAGAGCCCGTCCCCCGCACCGAGAACACCCTGATGGCTCGCCGACTCCGACTTCCGCTCACTCTCGCGCTCGCGCTGTGCGTGTCGGCCTGTGGACTGGTTCCCGACTCGGCGCCGAGCTTGCGCTACTTCGAGCCGCCGCTGGCCGCGATCCCGCTCGCGAACGCGCCCGGCGCGCGGGTCCCGCACCTGCGCGTGCGCGGCACTCGCGCCAGCGCGCACCTCGACACGCACATGGTGTATCGACTCAGCTCGGTCGAGAGCGGTCAGCACCCCACGCGCCGGTGGACGCAGCCGCCCGCGTACTACGTGGACCTCGCGCTCGGCGCGGCGCTCTTCGAATCGGGCCGCTTCCGTCGCTCGGTGGGGAGCGGTGAGGCGCTGCTGAGCGTGGAGTTGCTCGCCTTCGAAGAACTGCGCGATGGCGACGGCGGCGCGCGCGTCGAGTTGCGCGCCGTGCTCGAAGACAGCCACGGATTCGCGCTCCTCGAACGTCGTTACGAAGCCTCGGTCGACGCAGCTCTCGGCCCCGACGAGGTCGCGCGCGCACTCGGCCTGCTGCTCTCTTCCGAGGTCGGCAAGCTCGCCGCCGACGTCAGCGAAACGCTGGCTGCGAGCTGAGTCGCGACAGCCGGCGCAAGGCGCTCCCGCATCCGCGACGCGAGTGCGTGCCGAGCCGTGACCGTGCCGCGTGCGCGGGGGCGCGCGCTCAGGCGAGGCGCTGCATCGCAGCGAACACGAGCGGCTCGAAGACTTCGCGCAGGCGCTCGTTGCCGAAGGCCAGGACATCGAGCGGGGTCTCGGTGTCGAGCGGGGCGTCGAGCGGCTGAGCCTGCGCATCGAGCACGGGCACGCCCGCGGCGCGATAGATCGGCAAGCAGGCGAGGTCGTAGGGTTTGGCGGTGAAGTTCGGCAGGCCGCGCGTGGCGCGCAACCAGCCGCGCAGGTCGGCGAGCAAGCGATAGCGACCGGTGCTCACCAAGAAGAGTTGGCCCGCGCTGCACAGGTAGTTGTCGTCGTAGAGCAGGCGTGGGCTGAGGTCGTGGGCGGCGATCAGCGCGTCGAGCACATCGTGTTCGAGCGCGGCGACCAGCGAGCGTTCCACCGGAAGGTAGCGCGTGAAGCAGAGGTAGCCGTTGTCGAGCGGGAGCTCGGGCGACACGCGCAACTCGCCTTGCTGCAAGGCCGCGCCGGTGCTCACGTCGTGCAGCGCGTGCTGTGCGGGGTCGTCGAGCTGCCAGCTGAGCACGCGGTAGCGGCCGGCGGTGCTCACGGGGAGTTCCGTCTGCACGCAGACTTCGAGATCGGAGAGGTGCGTGTCAGCGCCGCGGTCGGGAGCCACGCCGGTGAGCGCCCACGCGGAGCGCAGCTCGTGCATCAGCGAGCGAGTGCCGTCGACGGGGTCGATGATCGCGCGCAGCGGAGGCCCGCTCGCCGACGCGCCGTAGCGCCGCACGCCCGGACCTTCGGCCACGAGCACGAGCGGGTGGCGCGCCCCGACACGCGTGCCGAAGTCATCGAGCGCGGCCTCGGCGACTTCGTCGAGTCGATAGCCGAGATCCCCGGCGCCCCACTGCGTGGGCGCGTTCGCGAGCTCGGGCCGGCCTGCGCGTGCGGCCTCGTTCAGCAGGGCAGAGACGGCGGCACGGATGGCCTCGTGCAGCGCGCGGATGTCGGCGTGCAGCGCGTGGCGTTGCGCTCGGCTCAGCGCGCCGCGCACGGCTCAGTCGTCCGCCGGGACGCTCTCGAGCACGGCGCCGTCGAGCATGCCTTCGAGCAGCTCCTCGACGAGCGGCGCGAGCAGGCGCGGCGTGCGTCGGTCCACGTCGGAGAGTGTGCCGCCGCGCTTCTCTCCGCGCGCGTAGGCCACCAGTTCGCCGTCGCTCGTGCGACGCAAGCGCAGCGCGATCTCCGTGCGGTCGGGGTCGCCCTGGAACTTGATCGTGGCCTCGTTCCAGACCAGGAACTCCCCCTCGACGAAGTAGTCGAGGCCCAGTTGGCGCGCGCGCTCGGCACCGGCCACGCGCGATCCGGTGTCCGCGCTGAACACGTCCCAGCCGCGGCCGATGAAGTTGGAGCGCAAGATGGCTTGCAGCGCGTCGCCGGAGAAGGGCACCGGCTCGCCGAACGCGTCGAGGCTGTCGTCGACCAACAACACGAGCACGCCGGAAGAACTGGGGAGCTCTGCACCGGGAACTCGACCGGACACGGGCTCAGCCACGGAGGAACAACTCGCGAGCAGCAAGCTCACTGCGATCAGCGCTGCGCTGGTGCGTGACGTCATCGTGCCTCCAAAAGCACGACGAGCCGCGCGGCACTCAAAGGCTGAGTGTCCGCGCGGCTCGCCGAAGAACTTCGTGACTCAGTCGCCGTACACGAAGGTCTCGAAGCGACCGTGGATGAACCAGATCGACTTCGCGTGGTAATCCCAGTGGCTGATGCGCGTGATGCCGCCGGCCGTGGCCGCGGAGTTCACGGACGCGTCGCCTTCGGCCCAGAGACCCAACCAGGTCTCAGCCATGGCGGTGCCGACCTTGGAGCCACGCTCGTTGCTGGTCACCGGACCCGGCGCCTGCACGTTGGTGTAGAGGCCGCCCAGCACGGGCGAGGCGACGAGCTGACAGCTCGGCATGAACAGTGCGACGAGCGCCGCGACAGCGATGAACTTCTTCATGTGGATCTCGATTCAGGACGGGTAGCGGTTCTGGAGGGTCTGCCCCCCCTTCTAACTCCGCCGAATGCTACCGAACCGCCGGGGCGCTCAACAACGACGTCAGCTCGCGAGGCTGCTCGCGGCGGCGTCCAAAGCGTCGAGATCTTGATCCGCGAGGCCCGTGTCGAAACCGGCCTGCGCGCACTGCTGCACGAGTTCGCGGGTGGAGACGTTCGATTCGGGGCCCTTGGCGAACTGGCATCCGCCGAGCCCGCCGAGCGCCGCGTCGAAGGCGCGACAGCCTGCGTCGAGCGCGGCTTGCACGAGCGCGTGTTGGGTTTGCAGCGTGCAGTGCAGGTGTGCGGCCGGGCTGCTCGACGCCACACCGCGGCACGCTTCGAAGGCCTGCGCCACGCGTTCGGGGTCGGCTTGCGCGGTGGTGTCGGCGAGGCCCAGGCGATCGGTGCCCGCGTCCTGCAGACGCCCGACCCAGTCGACGAGTTCGCTCGTGCTCCACGCATCGCCTTCGTTGTTGCCGAAGGCCATCGAGATCGTGGTGTAGAACACGCGGCCGCTCTCGTGCGCGCGCGCCGCGAAGCGCGTCACCTCGTGCAGCGCATCCTCACGACTGCGCCGCGTGTTGCGCTGCTGGAAGCTCTCGGAGAGCGAGAACGGGTAGAGCACTTCGTGCAGTTGCGGGTGCTCGAGGAAGCGCTCGAGACCCTTCTCGTTGGCCACCAACGCCATGAGCGACGCGCCCTCGGGCACGCGCAAGACGCCGGGCAACTCGCCGGTGTCGGCCATGGCGGGCACGGCTTTCGGCGACACGAAGGAGCCGATGTCCAGGGATCGGAAGCCGGCGTCGAGCAGGCGCTGGATGTGCGTGAGCTTGGCGGCGGTGGGCACCGCGTGCGGCAGACCTTGCCACGCGTCGCGCAGTGTCTCAGTGATCTCCACGCGCTCGCTCAGCATTGCAGCACGCCTGTGCGGAAGGGCGGCAGCTCAGGATTGTGCGACGCCGTCTCGAGCGCGAGGCTGATCGCGGCGCGCGTGTCGGCGGGATCAATGATCGCGTCGAGCCAGAGACGCGCGGCGGCGTAGCGCGGATCGAGCGCCTTGGTGTAGCGACGCTTGGTGTCTTTGAGCAGCTTCTCGCGCTCGGCTTCGTCGGGTTCCTGACCTTGCTTCTTGAGCTGCATGACGCGGATGTCCACGAGCACCTTGGCGGCGGCGTCGCCGCTCATCACGGCATAGCGCGCGCTCGGCCAGGCGAACAGGAAGCGCGGGTCGTAGGCCTTGCCGCACATGGCGTAGTGCCCGGCGCCGAACGAACCGCCCATGATCACGCTGATCTTCGGCACCACCGAGTTGCTCACGGCGTTCACCATCTTGGCGCCCGCGCGGATGATGCCCGACTGCTCGCTCTCCGTGCCGACCATGAAGCCGTTCACGTCGTGCAGGAAGATGATCGGGATGCGGTTCGCGTTGCAATCCATGATGAAGCGCGCGGACTTCTCGGCGCTCTCCACGTAGATCACGCCGCCGAACTCCACGCCGCGCTTGGCGCTCTTCGCGTTCAACTTCTGGTTCGCGACGATGCCCACGGCCCAGCCGTCGATGTTCGCGAAGCCGGTCACGATGGTGGTGCCGTAGTCGGCGCGGTACTCGTCGAACTCGCTGTGGTCCACGAGGCGCGCGATGACTTCGCGCACGTCGTAGGCCTTCTTGCCGTCGAGCGGAACCAGGCCGGCCAGCTCTGCGGGATCGAACTTCGGTGCCTTCGGTTTCTTGCGCGCGAAGGGTGCCTTCGGTGGCGGGCCCATCTTCTCCACGATCGAGCGGATGCGCTTGAGGCAGGCCTCGTCGTTCGGCTCCTGGAAGTCGACCGTGCCGCTGGTGGCGCTGTGCATCTCGGCGCCGCCGAGTTCTTCGGCGTCGGCGACCTCACCGATGGCGGCCTTCACCAGCGCCGGCCCGGCCAGGAACATGCCCGAGCCTTCCGTCATCAGGATCGTGTCGCACATCACGGGCAGGTAGGCGCCGCCCGCCACGCAAGAACCCATCACGGCGGCGATCTGCGGCACGCCCATGGCCGACAGCACGGCGTTGTGACGGAACACGCGGCCGAAGTCGTCTTCGTCGGGGAAGACTTCGTCTTGCAGCGGCAGGAACACGCCCGCTGAGTCGACGAGGTAGATCACGGGCAGGTGGTTGTCGATGGCGATGCGTTGCGCGCGGATGACCTTCTTGCCGGTCATCGGGAAGAAGGCGCCGGCCTTCACTGTGGCGTCGTTGGCGATCACCATGAAGCGTCGGCCGTGCACCGTGGCCAAGCCCGTGACCACGCCCGCGCACGGCACGCCGCCCCACTCCTCGTACATCTCCCAGGCGGCGAACATCGAGAGCTCGAAGAACTCGGTGTTCTTGTCGATCAGCAGCGCGATGCGTTCGCGCGCGGTCAACCGCTTCTTGGAGTGCTGCCGGGCGATGGCTTTCTCGCCGCCGCCGAGGTGCAGCTGCGCCGTCTGCTCTTGATACAGCTCGAGCACCTTGGCGTAGACGTTGCGCGCGGCCTTGGCCGACTTCTCGCGCGGATCGTGACTGCTGGTGAGCTTTGTCATTGGCGGGGCATTGTGGCCGCGTGGGCCTGCCCTGCCAAGCGCAGTGACTACGAAGCTTGGAGCGACGCCAGGAGACGTGCCGGGCGCCCGCTCGCCGCGGTGGGTTCGGGCGCGGGTTCCAGCAGCTGCGTCACGTTCATCTGCAGGCCGCGACCACTCACGCGCAGCTCGAGCTGGGTGCGCACCGCCTGACCCGACGGATCGCAACCGAGCAGGGCTTCCAGCGCGAGCATGCCCAGGCGCAGGCTCAGTTGGTCGTCGTGGGCGGCGCGGCCGAGGCTCTCGAAGACCGGGGTGAGGTGGTCCACGAGCAGGTGGCCGTCGTCGGGGCAGCCGGGGAGCTCGGCCACGATCGAGTCGCCGCCTTCGCTGGCGTCCAGGTTCGCCACGTTGACCTCGGCCAGCAGCGCGCCGTGCTCGTCGATCGACCAGCGGTCGGCGAGCTCGTCGAGCACCTGAGCACGCCAGCCGGCGCGCAGCACGGGCTTGCGTCGCGCCGGGTACCACCACGAGGTGAAGCCCTGGGCCGTCTCGACGACCTCAGCGCCCACGCCGCGCGGTGTGCTGCGGCTCAGCGAGGCGGCGTCGACACTCAGGATGCTGAAGTGACGCGGGTAGTCCACGCGCAGCCGGTCGTTGCCCACGCTCACGGCTGCGGGCGTGCGACGCAGCGCGCCGAGCAAGGCCGCGCAGTCGAGGCGCAGGGTCTCCAGCGGCGAGGCTTCCGCGATGCGACGCGCGTACTCTTCGTCGTGCAGGCGATCGGCGAGCAAGCGCGCCATGAGCGAGCGTGCTTCACCGCGTTCGCGCGGCGCCGGCAAGCAGAAGCCGGGTCGCAGACGCACCGAACCCAGGCTCCAACTCGGGCAGTGGCGCATCAGGCAGTCGCGGAAATCGAGCCCGCCGGGGCGCGGCCCGACCATGCTCATGTGTCCGCTCAGCACCGAGAACAGCTCAGGCCAGCGCTCGAGCCCGCTGCGACGCAGCAAGCGCCCCACGCGAGAGAGTTGCGGGTGTTCACCGCGACGTCGTCCGGCCACGCGCAAGCGCCTGCCGAGCACGCGGAAGCGACGGCGCTGGAACAGGCAGCCCCCCGCGTCGTGGATGCGCCGACCGCTGTCGTCGCGGCGCGCGGCGCGGCGCTGGCGGCCGAGACGCGGGCTGCGATGGATCACGCGGCCGTCGCGCTCCGCAAGCAGAGCCAAGCTGGCCAGCAACGCCACGGGAGCGAGCAGCAGCACGCCGCACCCCGCGATCACGAGGTCGAATCCGCGCTTGGTGCGAGGCGATGCGATGTCCACGGAGGTGTCTGCTCGAGGTGCGGGGGCCCGGATGACCAGCCCCGCCCCTATCGACTCGCGACACCGCTCGGCTTGACCACGGCTCGAAGTGCTTGTCGCGCCCGGTAGAGACGCACCCGCAGCGCCGGCGCCGAGAGCCCCGAAAGCGCGCACAAGCGGGCCTGGCTGAGCCCGCGCTCATAGTGCAAACACAGCAGCAAGCGGTGATGTGCGGGCATCCCGCGCAGGCTCCCCGAGGGCAGCGGAACCGGCCCCTGACCGTGCCCCCGCCCCTCGCTGAGTTCCGGGTCGACGCTCTCGGGCAGCTGCCCCCACACCGACTGCCGCACCCGCCGCGCGCGCACCCGGTCGATGGCGGCGTGCCGACAGATCCGGAACAACCAGGCCTCGAGTCGCTCCCGAGAGCGCAAGCGCGAGAAGGCCGCCCCAGCTCGCAACAAGGTTTCTTGGACGATGTCCTCGGCCTCCTGCTGATCGCCGAGGAAGCGCCGCGCGAAGGCGATCAACCGGCGCCGCGTGGGCTCAGCGTGGATCCATTCGCGCGCCATGTCCGCCTCGACGTGCTCCGCCTCCGACACAGCACGCTCGGCGACGTCACGCTCGTTAGCGCCGCCACACCGTGTCGACCCCCCACCCTGTTTCGCCATGCCGCCTGCTCCCCGGAACCCGCTGCGGGACACCGGGTGCGACAGGGGATCACAAGTTGCTCGAGAAGTCCTCGGCCTCGCTCTCGAGCTCGAGCATCGCCGCGCGCAACGCGTCGGTGAAGGCCGCGGCGCCTTCCTTGCCTCGCGGGTAGTCGGCCGCCGAGAGCGGCTCGCCGAGCGTCATCCCCACGGGCACGAAGCGCAGACGATTCGTGTCACGCGGCAGCGCCTCGCGCGTGCCCGAGAGGTGCACGGGATACACCGGCGCCCCCGTGCGACGCGCCAGCCAACCGCAACCCGGCTGCAGTTCTTTGAGTTCGCCGTCGGGAGAGATCGTGCCTTCGGGGAAGATCACGAGCACGCGACCGTTGGCCAGCACGCGCTCGGCTTCGCGCAAGGCCCGACGGTTGTCGGCGTCGCGCTCGACCACGATGCAGCGCGCCATGCGGTAGATGGAGCCGAAGTACTTCGCGTCGTAGTACTTGGCCGTCATCATGAAGATCGGCCGACGACTGATGAGCGCTCCGACCACGAGCGGGTCGAGGTACGAACGGTGGTTCGGCGCCAGGATCAGCGGCCCCTCGGGCAAGATCGGCACGCGCGAACGACGCGTGCGGAAGAGCGTGCGCAAGAGGGCCCGCGCCGACGCCGTCACCGCCCACCAGGCGATGTGATTGCCCGTGCCGGTCGGCTCGAGCGCAGGCGTGCGTGGCGGACGAGTGCTGGGCGCGCTGCCCGCAGGCTCGCCTCGCGCCGGGTCAGCCGTCACTCGTTGCTGGCCTTTCGTCCCCACTCGGTGTCGGGGAAGTTGCTGATCAAGGTGGCGCGCAAGCGACGGCTGTGCAGGTCGGCGTCGGCTCCGCCAGCGCCCAGGCTGCCCAGCAGATTGAACGCCTGCGACGCGTAGTAGAGCGCGAACGGCTGTTCGGCGCGCACCTGCTCGTAGCTCACTTGCACGCGCAGGAAGTCGAGCAGCGCGGCCTCGAACTGGTCCTTGGCTTCGTCGTCTTGCTTGTTGGCCAGCGCGGCTTGGCCGAGGCCGAAGGCGATCTGACCGCGGCTGTTGTAGGCGCCGGCCACGATGTCCACGTCGGTGTGCAGGCGGCCGTCGATGATCTCGTCGAGCAGCGGCACGGCACGCTTGATGTCGGGCGGCGTCTGCTCAGTCAGCAGACGCGCGATGCGCAGCGCGCACTTGTTGGCGATGCCGTCGTGCTCGCCCTGGGTGAGCATGCGCAGCTCGGTGTACTTCTCGAGCAGGCCGCTCTTGCCCTGCGCTTCGGCGGAGAGCAGCAGGAAGAACTCGGCCTCGAGCGACCAGACCTGGTCGAAGCCGCGCGCCTGCGTGTCGGTTTGGAGCGTCTTGAGGGCCTCGTCGGCCGCGCTGAAGTCGCTCTGGTAGAGCAGCGCCTTGCCGAGACCCAGCAGGGCTGCGGGGCGGTGGCGCGAGTCGCGGTAGTCGTTGAGCAGCGCGTCGAACTCGCCGGCCGAGGGGGCGTAGTAGCCGTTGAGCAGCATCGCGTTGGCGGCGGTGATCAGCGCGGTGGCGCGCTTGAAGTCGTCGAGGTCTTCGTCGGTGGAGGCGAGCAGCAGCTGCTGGGCGGCGGGCTCCCAACCCGGGCCGTCGATGCCTTCCATGCCGTTGCTGAACTCGGGCGAGGTGCGGCTGTAGCTGATCGACTCGATGTCGGCGGTGGGCAGCTTCTGGGTGACGCCGCGCTGGGTGCGGAAGGTGACCTCGCTGAAGGTCTCGTCCTCGATGCGGACGTTCTCTTCCACGCGCCCCGATTTCTGGACGATCGTGTCGAAACGGGCGAAGAGCGCAGGCGACAGGCCCAGGGTGAGCGCGGTGAGCAGCAGGAGAGGCTTCACGGTGGAGGCTCCCGGGCGGAGATTCGGGTGGGCGGCCGCGAGGAGGTCGCGGGCGGGACTTCGCTCTCTCTAGAGCAGAAGGAGCCAGAGGTTACTGGCGTCGTGAGAGAGCGGTCAAGGTGCGCATGCTTGGGGGGCAGCGACCCCGCGCACCTCGGCGATCAGCTGGGCCGTGATCGAAACCGCGATCTCCTGAGCGCTGCGTGCGCCCAGTGGCAGCCCCACCGGCGACACGATGCGGTCGAGCCACGCCTGGGGGACGCCGTCCTCGGCCATGCGACCCAGCAGCAGGGCGCGCTTGGCGCGGCTGCCGATCATGCCCAGGAAGCGCGGCTCCACGCTGGCCGCGGCCAGGGCGCGCAGAACGATTTCGTCGTCTTTGTGGCCGCGGGTGAGCACGACCACGAAGTCGTGCTCGCTGAGTTGGGCGCCGGCCACGAGCTCGCTCCAGGCGCCGCCGTGAGCGCGGATGGGGGCGGGCAGGCGGTCGTCGTCGAGCATGTCGGGGCGATCGTCGTAGACGCTCACGCCGAAGCCGGTGTCGGCGGCCAGGCGCGCTGTGGCGGCGCCCACGTGTCCGCCGCCGAAGAGGTGCAGCTGCGCCGGGACGACGGGCTCGATGAAGATGGTCACGGTGCCTCCGCAGATCAGGCCACTCTCGGGATCGTCGCGCTCATTCAGCGTGAACGACACGGTCATCGTGCGGTGGCTGCGCATGACGTCGCGGGCGTGCTCCCAGACCTCGGCCTCGAGGCAGCCGCCGCCCACCGAGCCCACGAAGGTGCCGTCGGCGCGCACGAGCATCTTCATCGGGTCTTTGCCGGGGGTGGAGCCCAACGTGGACACGATGGTGGCCAGCGCGGCGGCTTCCCCGCGCGCGCGGCAGGCCACGATCTCTTCCCACAGGTCGACTTGGCTCATGGTCTCGGGCTCGGCGGCGACGGGTGTTGGGGAGCGAATACGGGCGGTGCACCCGACGCGCTTGGTGCACCCGGCCCGCGCGGCCTCACGGGGTCGAGACGGTGCACGAAGATCTTGCCGTCGCCGATGCGGCCGGTGCGCGCGCCGCGACACACGGCTTGCATGGCGCCGGGCAGCGCCGGGCCGTCGACCGTGAACTCGAGCCGCACCTTGGGCAGGAACGAGCCGCCGAAGCCGTGGCCCTCGTAGATCGAGAGGTTTTCCTTCTGGCGACCGTAGCCGCGCACCTGCTCCACGAGCACGTCGCGGCAGCCTTGCAGGTGAAGCTGCTCCATCACCTCGTCGAGCCGGAAGGGGCGCACCACGGCCACGATGCGCGCGCGACTGCCGGCCGGCAGCGGGCTCGGGTGCGGCGTGGGATCGGAGACGGCAGGGCTCATCGCAGCATGGTACCGAGCGCGCCTCAGCGGCGCCCCGGGAGCAGGCCGGCGAGTTCGCGCCAGGCAGCCGGGCACAGCGCGCGGGCGAGCGAGGCGAAGACGACCAGCCCGAGCAGCGAGCCGCAAGCCACGCGCACGAGCGGCGGGGCGCTCGCCGCGAGCAGGCGCCCGTCGAGCAGATGCACCGCGGCTCCCATCACGAGCGCCACGAGCAACGGACGGAACCAGCCGCCGAGCAACTCCGACGGTCGCGCCTTCACCCGCGGCGCCACGAACACGAGCAACAAGATGGCGCTGCCCAACGAAGCCACGCTGGTGGCGAGCGCCAACCCGAGCTCGCCCAGTGGCCCCACGAGAGCGAGGTCGAGCGTGATGTTCACGAACACCATCAGCACGCCGATGCGCGCGGGCAGACGCAGGTCGCCCGCCGCGATGCTCGTGCGCGTGAGCAACATCACCGTGCCCGCGCAAGGAATGCCGAGCGCGTAACCCAGCAGCGCCGACGAGGTGAGTCGCGTGTTCTCTGGCGAGAAGCTGCCGCCCTCGAAGAGCATCGCCACGATGGGCGTGGCCAGCACGAAGAGCCCCGTGGCCGCGCCCGTGCAGAGCAGCAAGTTCGCGCGCAGGGCGGTGCGCGCCGTCTCCACCGCACCGGCGTGATTGCGCGCCGTGGCGAGGCGCGCGAGCGCGGGGAACACGGTGGTGACCAGAGCCACCGACACGAGCCCGAGCGGGAACTGCATCAAGCGCATGCCGTAGTAGAGGTGCGTGGTGCCGCCGTCGGGGAGCGCGACCTTGGCGATGGTGCGGTCGGCCAGGATGTTCAGCTGGGCGGCGCCCATGCCCAGGATCATCGGCCCCATGGCAGCGAGCACACCGCGCACTTCGGGGCTCAAGCGCGGCCGCACGAAGCGCAGGCCCAGACCGAGCGCACGCAGGCGCGGCAGCAACCAGAACACCTGCACGACCGAAGCCAGGAAGATCGACGCGATGATGATCAGCGCGTGCGCGGGTTGAGGCGCGCCCTCGGCCAAGGCATCGACCGCGGCGCCGGGCTGCAGCGTGACCTCGGGGCCGAACCACGTGGCGGCACCCACGCCCACGATCCACACCAGGTTGAGCACCGAAGGCACCGCCGCCGGACGCGCGAACTCACCGAACACATTGAGCGTGGCGACGAGCTGCGCGAGCACGCTCACGACCACCATGTACGGCAGCAGCAACTGCGTGAAGCGCAAGGTGAGCGCCGCCGAGGGATCACTCGCCAACGACGGGAACCACCACTGCGCCACGCTCAGCCCGGCAATGATCAGCGCCACCAAGGCGCTCAGTCCGAGCACCAAGGTGGACACGATCTGGCAGACGAGCGCGCGCGCGGCTTGCCGCCCCTGCTCTTGCTCGGCACGCGTGAGCGCAGGCACCAGCGCCGAGCTCAGCGCGCCCTCACCGAAGAGCCGACGAAAAGCATTCGGGAGCGTCCACGCGTAGGTGAGCGCGTCGCTGACCATGCCGGCACCCAGCAGGTGCGCGGTGAGCACGTCGCGCAACATGCCGAGCACGCGCGACAGCAGCGTGAGCACGGAGACCGTGCGCGCTGAGCGCAGGATCCCGCGCGATTCGCCTTCGGTGGCGCCGCTCAGGCGGTGGCGCCCGCCGAAGCGAGGTTCGCTTCGGCGACCTGCTGCGCGGCTTCGTGCGTGGTGATGCCCTTCACACGCGCCGTCTCGAATACGCTCAGCAAGGCCTCGTGGATGTTGTCGATCTTCACGATGGCGGCGGCTTCGTTGTAGCCGCCTTCCTCGAGCTCGAGCGACACGTTGATGATGCCGCCCGCATTGATCACGTAGTCGGGCGCGTAGAGGATGCCGCGCTGACGCAGCGCTTCGGCGTGCACGTTCTCGTCGAGCAACTGGTTGTTCGCGGCGCCGGCGATGGCCTTGCACTTGAGGCGCGGGATCGTGTCGTCGTTGACGGTGGCGCCGAGCGCGCAGGGCGCGTAGATGTCGCAGTCGACGTCGTAGATCGCGTCGGGCTCCACCGCGGTGGCACCCAGCTCGTTGACCGCGCGCCCGACGTTCTCCTGCGAGATGTCGGCCACGACGAGCTTGCCGCCTTCGTCCACGATGTGACGACCGAGCGTGTAGCCCACCGAGCCCACGCCTTGCAGCGCGACCAACTTGCCCTCGAGCGAGGCGTCGCCGAAGGCTTCGAGCGCGGCGGCCTTCATGCCCACGTAGCAACCGCGCGCGGTGCTCGGGCTCGGGTTGCCGCTGCCGCCCTGTTCACGCGGGAGGCCGGTGACGTACTTGGTGCTCTTGCGCACCGAGAGCAGGTCCGCCACGCCGACGTTCACGTCTTCGGCGGTGATGTACTTACCCTCGAAGGTGTCGACGAAGCGCCCCATGGCTTCGAAGAGCTCGGGGCTCTTCTGATCGGCCGAGGCCACCAGCACCGACTTGCCGCCGCCCAGGCCCGTGCGCGCCACGGAGGACTTGAAGGTCATGCCGCGCGAAAGGCGCAACACATCCGTGAGCGCCGCGTCTTCGCTCTCGTAGTTCCACAAGCGCATGCCGCCGAGGGCCGGGCCGAGCGTCCGGTCGTGCACCGCGATGAAGGCCAGCAAGCCGGTGGCGTCGTCTTGAGCCTTGGCGACGCGTTCGTAACCGGGGATGTCGAGCAGGGTGATCTTCATGGGCGCGGATGGTCCATCAAGGGAGGTCGGGGAGGGAGCTGGGAGGCTGGAGCTGGCGGCCAAGCCGCCCCCACGAGCACGGTCTTTGGCGACCGCGGCGTGATTGGGCGGAGGATATCAGAAGCACGCATTTCCAGCCCAGACCCCGCGTGCGCTGCGAGAACGCCTTTGGCAAAGCGGTTTCCCACCACGGACCTGCCTCAAGAAAGGAGCACTCAGCGCGATCGTCGCAACTCGCGCCCTTGACCGCCGTCGAGCCCCTTCCTATGTATGCCCCCACCCCGCTCTGTCTCGCGCCCCCCCCTTTGCGGACCTAAGTCTTGGCCAAATCACTTGTTATCGTCGAGTCCCCCGCCAAGGCCCGCACCATTGGCAAGTTTCTGGGGAGCAAGTTCGTGGTCAAGGCCTCCATGGGCCACGTGCGCGACCTCCCCAAGTCGGGCCTGGGTGTCGACGTCGAGAACGACTTCAGCACCGAGTGGGAGCCGATCAAGGATCGCGCGAAGGTGCTCAAGGAGCTGGGCGAGAAGGTCAAGGGCGCGGAGTCCATCTTCCTCGCAACTGACTCGGACCGTGAGGGTGAAGCCATCGCATGGCACCTCGCCGAAGCTTTGCTTCCGGCGGATCACGGCGACCTCGACGTGCGCCGGGTGGTGTTCCACGAGATCACCGAGCCGGCCATCCGCGAGGCTTTCGAGCACGCCGGCACGCTGAACACGGATCGCGTGGACGCCTACCGCACGCGCCGCATCCTCGATCGCCTGATGGGCTACCAGCTCTCGCCGCTGCTGTGGAAGAAGATGGCGCGGGGGCTGTCGGCTGGACGCGTGCAGTCGGTGGCCGTGCGGCTGGTCGTGGAGCGCGAACGCGAGATCCGCGAGTTCATCCCGGAAGAGTCGTGGCGCTTGCTGGCCTCCTTCGGGGCCGACGCCGAGGCCTTCGACGCCGAGCTCGTGCGTGTCGACGGCGCGAAGCCGAACCCGCGCACCGCCGACGACGCCGCTGCCATCCTCAAGCGCATCGCGCCCGACGCCACGCTCGGCGAGACCGTGAAGCGCTCCGACGAAGACGGCGCCACGTTGCACTTCCCGCCGCTCAGCGATGTCGGCCCCTTCATCGTCAGCAAGCTCGAGCAGAAGGCGCGCAAGGATCGCCCGCGTCCTCCTTTCATCACGAGCACGCTGCAGCAGTCGGCCTCGAGTCGCTACGGCTTCGCGGCGCGCCGCACCATGCGCGTGGCGCAGCAGCTCTACGAAGGCATGGAGATCCCGGGCGAAGGCGCCACGGGTTTGATCACCTACATGCGTACCGACTCGGTGGTGATCTCCAAGGTCGCCGCCGACGCCGCCGCCAAGCTGATCACGTCGCTCTACGGGCCGAAGTACTTGCCCAACAAGCCGCACGTGTTCTCGAGCAAGAAGGGCGCGCAAGAGGCTCACGAAGCCATCCGCCCCACCGACCCGAAGCGCACGCCCGAGTCGCTCGCCGGCATCCTGAGCGAAGAGCAGCGCAAGCTCTACGAGCTCATCTGGCGACGCTTCATGGCGAGCCAGATGGCGTCCTCCGAATCGCTCGTGACGACGGTGGAGCTCGAGCGCAACGGTGCGGTCTTCGGCGCCTCCGGTCGCGTGATCACCTTCGACGGTCACATGCGCGCTTACGGCACCTCCGCCCGCGACGATCAGCTCCCGCCGCTCAGCGAAGGCCAGCAGTTCCAGGCCGACCCGCTCGAGGCGATCCAGCAGTTCAGCAAGCCGCCGCGGCGTTACTCCGAGGCGAGCTTGGTGCGCGCGCTGGAGAAGCACGGCATCGGTCGGCCGTCCACCTACGCGTCGATCATGAGCACCATCGTGGATCGCAAGTACGTCGACTTCGGTGAGGAAGCCGGGGAAGACGAAGCGCGTCGCGCCTACGTGGCCAACGGTCGCACGGATCCCGTGGAACCCGTCGCCCCCGACGACAGCGACGCCATCGAGGACGAAGACGACGAGGTCCCGCAAGGCATCGGCGGCCCGCAACGCCGCAAGGGCCGCGCCTTCCACGCCACGCACTTGGGCGAAGCCGTCACCGAACTGCTGCTGCCCTACTTCGAAGACATCGTGAACACCGAGTTCACCGCCGACATGGAGTCGCAGCTCGACCGCATCGCCGAGGGCGACGTGGGCTGGAAGAAGGTCGTCGAAGACTTCTACGGCCGCTTCGCGAGCAAGCTCGGCAAGGCCGAGACCGACATGAGCCCGTACTGGGAACACCCGGTCTTGCTCACCGACATGACCTGCGGCAAGGAAGATGAGAGCGGCAAGGCCTGCGAAGCGCCGATGGCGATCCTGTTCAACCGCTTCGGCAGCTACCTGGGCTGCTCGCGCTACCCCGACTGCAGCAACACGCTCAGCCTCACGGGTCGCAAGAAGGCCGAGGCCGAACTCACCGAGCACACCTGCCGCGCGCGCAATGAAAAGGGCGAAGTCTGCGGGCGACAGATGGAGCGCAAGGTGAACCGCTGGGGCAAGGCCTTCCTGGCTTGCACCGGCTTCAAGAGCAAGGACTGCGCGGGCTCGGTCTCGCTGAGCACCAAGAACGAACCGCTGTGGCCCGTGGAGACCAGCGTGCCCTGCCCCGACTGCGGCACCGACCTGGTCGTGAAGCGCAGTCGTCGCGGCAAGTTCCTCGCTTGCCGACGCTTCCCCAAGTGCCGCGGCACGCTCTCGATCCCGGCCTGCACGCACGAGTCGCGCACGGGCAAGCAGTGCGGCAAGCCGCTCACCGAACCGGTGGCCGGCGGCAAGATGTCCTGCAAGTTGCACCCCGACGTGAAGCTCGCGCCGCCCAAGAAGGCCAAGAAGGGCGAAGGCGAAGAGGGCGAAGGCGAAGAGGGCGACGCGAAGCCGGCCAAGAAGAAGGCCACGCGCAAGAAAGCCACTCGTAAGAAGGCCGCGCGCAAGAAGGCCACCACCAAGAAGTCGACCAAGAGCTGAGCTGCGCCATGGACCCGCTCTTTCTCACGTCGCTCGGCGTCACCGTGGTGTTGCTCGTGGTCGTACTGATCACGGGACATCGAGCGCAGCGCAACGCCCACTACGGCAGCGTGGTGCTGTTCTTCGGGGCGCTCGTGTGGGCCATCCGGCAGGCCGAGATCGAGGGCCGCAGCCTGGTCTTCGAAGGCCTGTCCGCCACGCTCAACCAGATCCACTTCGTGTTCGTGGGGCTCGACTTCGTGCTCGTCCCGCTGCTGATCTGGAGCGGCGTGTCACTGGCACGGAGCGGGAGCCCCGCGGTGCGTCAGCGGCACAAGCAGTTCGCGGCCGCCTTCGTGCTGAGCGTGCTGATCACTTGCGGGCTGGGTGTCGCGATGACGCTCACTGCGGAGCGCGTGGCGGGGAGCTGAGACGCCGCCTCGCGCATCGGCTCGGGTCGCGCGCCACTTGCTCGCTCGTCCGGCCCCCCGAGCCGCAGATTCAGGGGTAAACTGAGCCGCTCGGCGCGCTGCGACCCCGAATCGGTGGCGCGTCGGCTCCCTCTCTGGCGGCGCCCTCGTCGCCCTCTCTCCCCCCCGAAGTCGAGGAGCCTGCACGTGTTGCGAGCCTCTACCTTTGTGTTGTCGTGTCTGGTCGGATTGTCGACCGCCGCTGCCGCCCAGCAGCCCCAGCCGCCCACCTTTGCGCCCCGCGAGGCGGCGCGCGCCTTCCAGGAGCGGCACGGCGAGAACTGGCGTGTGCGCTTCGACGGCGTGCGCGGCGTGCCCGAGCACATCTTCGGCAGCCAGCTGCAGACCACCGCGCGTGGCGACGACGACGCCTCGCTGGTTCGCGCCGCGCGCACGGCACTGCGCGAACTCACCGGCGCCACCGGCGTGCTGCCCAGCGAACTCGAACTCGTGCAGGTGAAGCGCATGCAGCTCTCGCGCGGCGGCACGAGCGACAAGATCAGCGTGAAGTTCCGTCAGCTCGTGTCGGGAGTGGTCGTGCACGGCGGCGTGGTCCACGTGTTGTTCGACGCGAGCGGCAAGCTGCTCAGCATCGACAACCAAGCGCTGCCGCAAGTGCGCGGGATGAACGTCGTCGCCGACGTGAACATCGACCGCGCCACCGCAGCAGCGCGCGCCGCCTTCCAACTCGAGACGGGCCTCGTCGCGCAAGACACGAACTTCGACGACTACGTGATCTGGGGCCCGCGCATCGACCCGAGCAAGGCCGCGCTGCCCACCACCGCGGCCTACGTGATCCGCGTGTCGGCGCCGACCGGGCCGTCGGGCAGCACGCCCGCCGATCGCAGCTACGTGGTCGCGTCGCGCGGCAGCGAAGTCGTGCTCGACAGCTGGAGCAACGTGCACTCCTTCGATCTCGACGGCAACATCAAGGGCTGGGCGCAAGCCGGCCTGTTGCCCGACGGCGTGGATCCCGAAGTGCTGCAGAACCTGAAAGACGTGCGCGTGAGTGCCTCGGGCGAACCCGACGTGTTCACCGACGCGAACGGCAACTTCACGTTCCCGGGCGTGAACAGCACCAAGACCGTGACCGCGCGCCTCGACGGTCAGTTCTCCACCATCGACAACCAGTCGGGCGGCGACCTCTCGCTCTCGACCAGTGTGAGCCCCGGCGTGTTCGAGAACATCGTGCTCAACGCGGGCATGACCGAGACCCAAACCGCCGAGCTCAACGCGCACATGTCGGTGAACGAGATGCGCGACTACCTCAAGAGCGTGGACCCGACGGCCACTGAACTCGACTTCCAGATCGAGTCGAACGTGAACATCGGCCTGACCTGCAACGCCTTCTACAATGGCGTTTCGCTCAACTACTACGTGGAAGGCGAGAGCGCCACGACCCCCGGCACCTTCTGCCGCAACACGGCCTACAGCACCGTGGCCTATCACGAAGAAGGTCACTGGTTGAACGACCTCTTCGACTCCACGAACCACCAGTTCGGCATGGGTGAAGGCGGCGCCGACGTGTGGGCGATGTATGCGAGTGACAACCCGATCGTGGGTGAAGACTTCCGCTTCGACGGCGCGATCATCCGCACCGGCGAGAACATGAACCCCTTCTGCGGCGACGACAGCTTGGGTTGCTACGGCAGCTCGCCCCACGCCAACGGCCAGCCGCTGATGGGCGCGATCTGGAAGGTGCGTCGCAACCTGAAGAACACTCTGGGCGACGCAGCCGGCATCGACGTGGCCGACCAACTCATGGTCGGTTGGTACCAGGCCTTCGACGACACCTTCGTGCGCACCACGATCCAAGAACACTGGCTCGTGCTCGACGACGACAACGGCGATCTCTCCGACGGCACGCCGCACTTCGCGCCGATCAACGCCGGCTTCGTGGAGCAAGGCTTCCCGAGCTTCCAGTTGCCGATCTTCGAGATCAGTCACGCGCCGATCGCGCACGTGCGTCACGAAGGCAAGGTGCGCGTGCAGGCCACGATCACCGAGGAAGCAGCCGCCGCGCTCACCGGCGCCGTGGTGCACTACTCGAACGACGGCGGCGACAACTTCAGCAGCGTGGCGATGACGGACCTCGGTGGGGACCTCTACCAAGCCTTCATCCCCGGCGTCGCGTCGCCTGATCGCGTGGCTTACTTCATCGAGGCGCAGTCGGCTTCGCTGGGCAACGTGACCTTCCCGAAGCGCGGCGCCGATCGTCCTGTGTTCTACGACGTGGGCACGCTCGCAGTCGTGGAGTTCAACGACTTCGAAGGCGCCACCGACGAAGGCTGGACGCACACCCAGCTCGCCACCCAAGACGACTGGCAGCGCGACGAGCCGCAGGGCAAGACCCTCGATCCGGGCTCGGCCTTCTCCGGTAACCTCGCCTGGGGCAACGACTTGGGCATCTCGGGCTTCAACGGTGACTATCAACCCGACGTGCACAACGCGCTCATCTCGCCGAGCTTCAACCTGAGCGGCGTGAGCGGATCACGCCTGCGCTTCCAGCGCTGGCTCTCGGTGGAAGAGAGCGAGTTCGACCAGGCGCGCGTGCTCGTGGACGGCAACACCGTGTGGGAGAACCCCTTCGCCGGTCACATCACCGACGCCGAGTGGATCGAGCAGGACATCGACATCTCGGCGCTCGCGGACGGCGACAGCAACGTCACGGTGAGCTTCGAGTTGGAGACCGACGGCGGCCTGCACATGGGCGGCTGGAACATCGACGACTTCTCGATCGTGTCGCTCACCGAAGTCGAGGACACAAGCTTCACGATGTACGGCGCCGGCACTCCCGGCACCAGCGGCGTGGCGGTGCTCGACGGTTCGGGTCAGGCAGTGCCCGGCGGGCCGATCAACCTCACGGTCACGGGCGCGCGGCCGAACGCCTTCGGCGCGCTGTTCGTCGGCACGGACATGATCTCGGTGATGGGCTTGGGCGGCACCGTACTCGTGGGCAACGTGGTGATGATGCCGAGCATCCCCACGAGCGCGGCGGGCAGCGTCAACGTGACCTTCATGGCACCCGACGTGATCGACCCCATGCTCGACGGGCTGCAGATCACGCAGCAGTACTGGTTCGCGGATCCGGGCGGCGCTGCGGGCAAGGCGGCCACGCAAGGTCTGGCCTTCCAGCTCGACGTGCTCTGAGCCGCGGCAGGCGCGCAGTCTGCGCCAACGACTCGGGCCCGTCCTCACGCGCTGCGCGGGGGCGGGCCCGGTTCAATTCACAACGACGGCGCGCGGCGTGCTGCGTTGCGCACGGCTTGCGCGGTGCGACGGCCTGCGCGGCGCGCGTCGCCTCGACTCAGAGTGGCGAGGCTTCGGCCCAGACGATCAGCACGTCGCTGAACGTGTACCAGATGGTGGCGCCGGCCAACGCGAAGAGGCTCGCGTAGGCGATCACGGGCACGAGGCCCTTGTGCGGCGTGCCGGGCACGACCGTCTGCTCACCGCGCAGGAACAGGGCGCGCGCCACCTTGAAGTAGTAGTAGAGCGCCACGACCGCGTTGAGCGAGGCCACGACGGCCAGCCACTCGAGGCCGCCGGCCCAACTCGCCTTCAGCAGGTAGAGCTTGCCCACGAAGCCCACCGTGGGCGGCAAGCCCGTGAGCGACACGAGGAACACGACCATGGCGCCGCACACGTAGGGCGCCGACCAGGCGAGGCCTTGGTAGTCGTCGGTGTCTTCGGCGCCGAAGCGGTTCGCGAGGTACATCGCGCAACCGAAGGCGCCGATGGTCGCGAGGTAGTACGTCGCCATGTAGAAGAGCAGCGATTCGCGGCCCATGTCGGCAGTGGCTTCGTCGCCCACGAGCATCACGGCCACACCCATGAGCAGGTAGCCGGCGTGCGCGATCGACGAGTAGCCGAGCAGGCGCTTCACGTTGCGCTGCAGCACGGCCGTGATGTTGCCGTAGGTCATCGTGACGGCGGCGAGCACGGCCACGATCCAGCCGAGCGACTCGAGCAGCTCGTAGGGTTCTTGACCGGCGAGGAAGACTGCGTCGACGAAGCGCACGAGCACGCCGAAGGCCGCCGCCTTGGAGACCACCGCGAGCAGCGTGGTCACCGGCGTGGGCGCGCCTTCGTACACGTCGGGTGCCCAGAAGTGGAACGGGAACACCGAGGCCTTGAAGAACAGACCGACGAACACGAGCACGGTGGCCATCACCATCCCGAAGCCCGGGGCGTTGTCGCCCAGCACGTCGAGCGCGAGGCGATGGCCGATCTCGGAGAGGTTCATCGAACCCGTGAGGCCCCAGACCAGGCTGAAGCCGAAGGTCATGATCGCCGACGCCACGGCGCCGTAGATCAGGTACTTGAGCGCGGCCTCCGAAGAGCGGCGCTCCTTGCGCTGCCAACCCGCGAGCAGGTACGAGCTCAGCGAGAGCAACTCCATGCTCAGCAGCAGCATGATCAGGTTGTCGGAGGCCACGAGCAGCGACGCGCCGAGGCCGGTGCCGAGCACCATCGGGATGAACTCGTTGCGACTGCTGTCTTCCATGCCACGGAAGACGAGCCCGTGCAGGATCACGAGCCCCGTGCCGGCGAGGATGAGCGCGCGGAAGAAGGCCGCGTGCCCATCGACGGCGAGCATGCCGAAGGCGGTGCCGTCGCTACCGCCGGTGGCGCCGTCACTCAACTTGCAGAGCGCCATGCCCACGCCGGCGAGCGCCAAGGCGCCCACGAAGTAGCGGCCGCGCTGCCCGACGAACAAGTCGGCGATCACCGTGGCGAGGATGGCGCCCACCAGCCACATCTCGGGCGCGATGGCCGCGAAGTCGGCGAGAAGCTCGGGGCTCATGCTGATCTCCTGGACTCGAGCCGGCTCAGACGAAGAGCTGGCGCAGGGCCTCGATGGTGGCGTCCATGTGGCCGAGCAGGAGCATCGGCGCCACACCGAGCAACACGCACAGGAAGGCGAGCGGTGCCATGACGAAGATCTCGCGGCCCGTCACGTCGGGGAAGCTCTTGTACTTCTCGTTGAGCGGACCGAGGAACACGCGCTGCAGCGTCCACAGCAAGAAGGCTGCGGTGACGACGATGCCGAGCACCGCCAGCGAGGTGAGCACCGGGTGCACGCCCCACGCGCCGATCAACACGAGCGCCTCGCTCACGAAGCCGGACATGCCGGGCAAGCCGAGCGCCGCGAAGAAGCCGAGCGTGGTGATGCCCGTGTACTTGGGCGCCACCGAGGCCAAGCCGCCGAAGCCCTCGATCTCGCGGTGGTGCGCGCGGTCGTAGGCCACGCCCACGATGAGGAAGAGCAGCGCCGAGCTCGTGCCGTGCGTGAACATCTGCATGGCGGCGCCTTGCAGACCAGCGTGCGTGAAGGCGCTGGCGCCGAGCAGCACGTAGCCCATGTGACTCACGGACGAGTAGGCCACCATGCGCTTGAAGTCGGTCTGCGCCATGGCGACGAAGGCGCCGTAGAGGATCGACACCAAGCCGATCACGGCGCCGATCGTGGCGAAGTCCATGGCCACGTCGGGGAACATCCCGAGGTTGATGCGCAGCACGCCGTAGCAACCGAGCTTGAGCAGGATGCCGGCCAGCACCATCGAGATCGACGTGGGCGCTTCCACGTGCGCGTCGGGCAGCCAGGTGTGCAGCGGCACGATCGGGATCTTGATCGCGAAGCCGATGAAGAAGAACACGAAGATCCACTTCATGAAGGGCCAGCCGAACAGCACGCCGTCGTTGGCGAGCTGCGTGCCGTCGATGGAACCGTTCGCGACGAGCTCGGTGAGCGCCGGGATCGAGAAGGGCGCGCTGAGCAGTTCGGGGTTCGCGAAGGTCGCCAGGTCGAAGCTCGTCACGCTCAAGTAGAGCGCGATGATCGCGAGCAGCATCAACACCGAACCGGCGAGCGTGTAGAGGAAGAACTTGATCGCCGCGTACTCGCGACGCGTGCCGCCCCAGATGCCGATCAGGAAGTACATCGGCAGCAGCATCACTTCCCAGAACACGTAGAACAGGAAGAGGTCGAGCGAGCAGAACACGCCGAAGATGCCGGTCTCGAGCAGCAGCACCAGCATCATGAAGCCCTTGGTGCCCTTGTCGACGTTCCAGGCCGCGAAGGGCGCCAGGAACATCAGCAGGCCGGTGAGCCACACGAGCGGGATGCTCAGTCCGTCGACGCCGAGGTGGTATTGCACGCCGAGCGCTTCGATCCAGTCGTTGACCACCGTGAACTGGTAGCCGGCGACTGTGGGGTCGAAGTCGATCCACAACTTGGTGGCGAGGATCAGCGGGATCGCCGCGACCGTTGCCGTGACCGTGCGGATCGCGTCCTTCTTATCGGAAGGCACGAGCAGCAGGGCGAGCATGCCCAAGAGCGGCGTGAAGATGATGAGGCTGAGGATGTCCATGGTCGGCTCAGTTAGTCGGCGGACATGATGAACGCGAGGATGATCGCTCCGACAACGGTCCACATCAGGTAGTCGCGGACGTTGCCGGTCTGCACCAGTCGCAACACGCCCGACAGCGTGCGCACGAACCAGCGCCAGAAGTTCACGAGGCCGTCGACCACATACTTGTCGAACAGGCCGGAGAGGAAGGCCAGGAAACGGGTGAGCAGGCCGACGCTGTTGACTGCGCCGTCGATCACGCTCTTGTCGAAGCGCGCCAGGCCGTGGTTCAGCTTGTGCAAGCTGCCCACGACACCGGTCGCGTAGATCTCATCGAAGTAGTACTTGTTCGAGACGATCGAGTGCATCGGCCCGAAGCGCGCGGCCATCACGGCCGGATCGGTGAGCTTCACCAGGTACATGCGGCGCGCGAGGTAGAAGCCCAGGCCGATGGCCAGGAGCGAGAGGCCCAACGCGGGGTAGTGCGAGGCGTGCAGCGCGTTCGTCCACTTGGTGTGGACCTCGGCGTGCTCGGTGCCGTGCGACTCGGCGCCTGCTGCGGCGGCGAGTTCGCCGGTCTCGGCTGCGTGTTCGTCACCGCCAGCGACCTCCGTGCCGTGACCGTCGTCGCCCGCGTGGGGATCGGCGGCGCCGTGGGCATCAGCAACTTCGTCGCCAGCGAGATCGTCGTGCAGAATCGGACGGTGGATCTCGAGGTCGAGCTCGAGCCCTGCTGCGGCGGCGGACGCCGGCTGCGGCACGAGCTCGTTGAACCAGAGCGTCTCCACGTTCGGCAGCGGGTTGATCGTGCCGCCCGCGAAGATCGCCAACCCAGCGAGCACGATGAGCGGAATCGCCATGATCGGCGGCGACTCGTGCGCGTGGTCGTAGCGGTGCTGGTCGGCCGGCTTCCCATGGAAGGTCAGGAAGACCAGACGGAACATGTAGAAGGTCGTCATGAAGGCGCCGACGACGCCGAACAGCAGCGGGATCCAGTTCGCCGCACCGCCCGTGAGGCCCCACGCCATCGCCGTCGCGATGATCTGGTCCTTGCTGTAGTACCCGGCGAACATCGGCACGCCGGCGAGCGCGAGGGTGCTGATCAGGAAGGTCCAGTAGGTGACCGGCATCTTCTTGCGCAAGCCGCCCATGTCGCGCATGTCCTGGCTGTGCACGGCGTGGATCACCGAGCCGCTGCCGAGGAACAGGCAAGCCTTGAAGCAGGCGTGCGTGATCAGGTGGAACAGGCCGGCCACGTAACCACCCACGCCCAGGCCGAGCATCATGTACCCGAGCTGCGACATGGTGGAGTAGGCCAGCACCTTCTTGATGTCCCACATCACGAGGCCGATCGTCGCGCCGATGAGCGCCGTGATCGCGCCGATGCCGGCGATGAAGCCGAGCGCCTCGGGCGTGAAGTACGGGTACATGCGGCCGACCATGAACACGCCGGCGGCCACCATCGTGGCGGCATGAATGAGCGCCGACACCGGCGTGGGGCCGGCCATGGCGTCGGGCAGCCAGGTGTGCAGCGGGATCTGCGCCGACTTCGAGATGGCGCCGCAGAAGATCAGGATGCCGGAGAGCGTGAGCAGCGCGTGGTTGTCCCAACCGGCCAGCACGTGGTCGGGGGACAAGGCGGCGAACTCACCTGCGCTGACGGCTGCGAAGATGTCCGAGTACTGCAGGCTGCCGACCAGGTTCCAGCACAGGATCATGCCGAGCAGGAACAGCACGTCGCCCACGCGGTTCACCATGAAGGCCTTCATCGAGGCCTTGGGCGGTTCTTCCTGGTCGTAGAAGAAGCCGATCAGCAGGTAGCTGCCGACACCGACCAACTCCCAGAAGATGAACAGGAAGAACAGGCTGTCGACGACGACCAGCCCGAGCATCGCGAAGCAGAAGTAGCTGAGGTACGCGAAGAAGCGCGAGTAGTCGCGGTCGCCGTGCATGTAGCCGGCGCTGAAGAAGAAGATGCAGCTGGCGACGATCGTGACCATGGTGAGCATGATCACGGTGAGGTTGTCGTAGAAGATCCCGACGGACAGATCGACGTTGCCGATCTTGACCCAGGCCCACTCGAGCCCCTGCGCGGCACTCGACCACACAAAGCCCGGGTCGTGCTGCCCGACGATCACGTCGAAGAACATCCAGATCGCCATGCCCGCGCAGGACACGATGGCCGTCTGCGCGATCCAGTCGCCGCCCTTCGGGATGCGCTTGCCCCAGAAGATCAGCGTGATGGCGGAGAGCAGCGGGATCCCGAAGAACAGGATCCCGAGCCACAGGTAGGCCGGCCAGTCGCCGGCACCTTCTGCGACCACGGCCGCGGCGTCACCCACGAGTTCCATGTTCAGTCTCTCAGGCCGTCGGTGCGCGTGAGGTCGATGCTGCCGAAGTCATGGAAGATCCGGAGCACGATGGCCAGCGCCACGGCCATCTCGGCCGCCGCGAGCATCACGACGACGAGCGCCATGAGTTGACCGTCCAGGCCGTAGTCGCCGAAGCGCGCGAAGGCCACGAAGTTCAGGTTGGCCGCATTCAGGATGAGCTCCGTGCCCATGAGCACGTAGAGCGCATTGCGGCGGGTGAGGATCGTGGCGACACCGAGCACGAAGAGGATGCCCGAGACCACGAGGTAGGCGTCGAGTCGCTCCACGAAGGGCGCGGCGGCGACGCTGGCGTCGGCGGCGACCTCTTCAACTTGCACGACGGCCGAGTTGAGCGGAGCGGCCAGGCTCTTGAGCGTTGCGAGCATCAGGCGGCCCCCTCGTCGCTGGACCCACGACGCGCCACCGTGACCGCGCCGATCAAGACCAGCAACAGCAACACGGCCGCGACCTCGAAGGGCAGCAGGAACACGTCGGGATCGAGGAAGGCCTCGCCGATGCGCTCAGTGGTGGGCGCGGCCTCGGCGGCGTCGACCCCGAGCTCACTGACCACGGCGTACACGCCGCGGAGTGTGTTGAGCATGAAGTAGGCCAGCATGCCGACCACGGGCGCCATGAGCATGTAGCGGAAGGTGGAGATGCGCGCGCTGTCGCGCGTGGTGAGCATCACGCCGAAGAGCAGCAGCACGGTGACGCCGCCCACGTAGAGCAGCAGTTGCAGCGCGCCGAGGAAGTCCGCGCCGAGCGTCCAGTAGAGCCCGGCGATGCCGAACAGCGCGCCGACCAGCGCGAAGGCTGAGTGCACGATGCTGTGGTGGAACGCCATCACCAGACCGCCGATCACGGCCAGCGCAGCGAAGACCAAGAACATGAAGTCCATCAGCTGCCCTTCTTCAAGCGGGCCTTGATGGCGGCGATCTGGGCGGCCTTGTCTGCGCCACCCTTCTTCGACTCCTGCTGCTTCTTGGCCTGCACCGCGGTGGGCTTGCCGTCGAGCGCGGCCTGGTCTTCAGGGCGCAGGCCGGTCCAGGTGAGCAGGTCCTCGACCATGTCGTCGTTGGAGTCGGTGGCCATCTCGTACTCCGACGTCATGTGGATGCAGTCGACGGGGCACGGCGGGATGCAGAACTCACAGAAGATGCACTTCTTGTAGTCGATCGAGAACTTTTCCCACTCGAGCTTGCGCCCGTGGTGCTCCGCCTCGATCTCGATGCAGTCGACCGGGCAAGCCTTCGCGCACAAGTGGCAGTCGATGCACTTCTCTTGCTCGAGGATGTGCATGCCGCGGTAGGTGGGCGGGACCGGCTTGGTCTCGTGCGGGTACATCACCGTGATCGGCGGCTCGCTCGTGAAGTGACGCAGCGTGACCGACATACCCTTGGCGGTCGTGCCAAGCGCACTGGTGATGTTGCCGAAGTAGTCGCGGATCGAACCCATCGCGATGTCCCTAGTGAACCACTAGTGGGGGAGCCAGCCCCAACCGAAGGCCTCGAAGCACGCCGTGCCGATCACGGTGACGAGGCCCCACGGAAGCAGGTACTTGTATCCAAGCGCCATGACTTGGTCGACGCGCAGACGCGGCAAGGTCCAGCGCAGCCACATCTGGATGAAGATGAAGAAGAAGGTCTTGAGCAGCAGCACCACGATGCCGAGGTGCGTGCGCAGGAAGTCGCCGATGCCGCTGATCACGGACGGCTCGCCCGCCGCGGCGCGCTCGGCGTAGGTCGCCCAGTTGCCGATGTCGCCGATGTTGAACGGGAGCGTGGTGCCGCCGAAGAACAAGGTGGCCATCAGCACCGAAGCCACGAACATCGAGGCGTACTCCTCCAAGAAGAAGAAGGAGAAGCGCATGCCCGAGTACTCGGTGTGGAAGCCCGACACGAGCTCAGACTCAGCTTCCGGCAGATCGAAGGGCGCGCGCTTGCAGCCCGCCAGCGACGAGATGAAGAAGCACAGCGCAGCCACCGGCATGAACGGGTTGTGCAGGATCAGCCAGCCGTGGTTGGCCTGATAGGTGTTGAAGTCACCGAGCTGGAAAGACCCCACGATCAAGATCGGGCCGATCAGCGCCGTGGCCGAAGGCAGCTCGTAGGAGACGACCTGCGCTGCCTCACGCACCGCGCCGAACAGGCTGTACTTCGAGTTGCTGGCCCAGCCCGCCATGATCACGCCGATCACTTCCACGGCGGCGATCGAGATCAGGAAGAACACGCCGAGGTTCAGGCTCGCGATCTGAATGCCCGCAGCGAACGGGATCACGATGAAGCCCGCGAACACACCGCAGAACACCACCGCAGGCGCGATGGCGAACAGGAACTTGTTCGCCTGGCTCGGGAAGATGTCTTCCTTGAAGAGCAGCTTCAGCGCGTCGGCGACACTCTGCGCCCAGCCGTGCCAGCCGCCGGTCTCCATCGGGCCGTAGCGCACCTGCATGTGCGCAGCGACTTTGCGCTCCATCCAGATCGCGAACATCGCGTAGACGGTGATGAAGCCGAGCAGGCTCCCGATGCACACCGCGTAGGCCATGCTCAGCGGGAGCACGCCCTCGAGGCCGGTCAGGTCGGAGAGGAAGGCAACGAGCGCGTTCATGTTTAGCGGTCGACCTCACCGAGCACGATGTCGAGGGAACCGATCACGGCCACGGCGTCGCCGAGCATCGTGCCGGGCAGCAGCGCGTCGAGCACGGACAGGTTGCAGAAGCTCGGCGCGCGCGCGTGGACCCGAACCGGCGAGGTGCCGCCCTCAGCCGCCACGAAGAAGCCGAGTTCACCGCGCGGGTTCTCACAGCGCATGTAGACGTTCTGCTTCTCGGGCTTGATCGGCGTCTTGTACATGCTCTTCTGCTTCTTGGTCATGACCTCGCCGCCGGGCAGCGCGGCGCAGCCTTGGCGGATGATGCGGATCGACTCCATCATCTCGCGCATGCGCACCCAGTAGCGGTCCCAGCAGTCGCCGAGACTGCCGTGCGTGCCTTCGCCCACGGGGATGTCGAAGTCGACTTCGTCGTAGGGCTTCAGGTACGGGACGTCGCGGCGCAGGTCCCACTTCACGCCGGAGCCGCGCAACACGGGGCCGGTGAGGCCGTAGTCGAGCGCCATGTCCTTCGGGATCACGCCGATGTTCGCGGTGCGCCCGATGAAGATGCGGTTGTGACTGAGCACGGTGTTGTACTCAGCCCAGCGCTTCTCGAAGTCGTCGCAGAAGGCGAGCACGTCGGCCACCCAGGTGTCGTCGACGTCGCGTCGCAGGCCACCCGGCTGGATGTAGTTGTAGAGCATGCGCGTGCCGGAGGGTCGCTCGAGCAGCGTCATGATCGACTCGCGTTCGCGGAACGCGTAGAAGAACGGCGTGTTCGCACCGATGTCGATGCCGTAGGTGCCGAAGGCGATGAGATGACTCGCGATGCGGTTCATCTCGGCGCAGATCATGCGCAGCCACTGCGCGCGCTCAGGCACCTCGGTGCCCATGAGCTTCTCGACCGTGAGGCTCCAGGCCAGGTTGTTGTTCATGGACGCGAGGTAGTCCATGCGGTCGGTGTACGGGTTGAACTGCAGGTACGAGACGTTCTCGCCGATCTTCTCGGCGCAACGATGCAGGTACCCGATGTCGGCGCGCGAACGCGTGATGATCTCGCCGTCCATGGCGAGCTCCACGCGCAACACACCGTGGGTGGACGGGTGCTGCGGACCCAGGTTGAGCTTCAGCTCCTCGGTGTAGACATCGTCCCGGTCGTCGACCGTGTACATCTCGAGGGCTTCCATCAGCCGTCCTTCCCTTGCTTGTCGTCGCCCTTGGACTTGCCGCCCTTGCCATCCTTGGACTTGGCCATCTTGGCCTTGATGGCGGCGAGCTTGGCGGCCTTGGCAGCGGCGTCATCGCCATCGCCCTTGGAGCTGGCCGTGGAGTCAGCCTTGGAGCCGGAGCCCTTGGCGGCCGCGGCTTCCTTCTTCTTGGGCGGCGCCTTGCCACCGGCGTGCGGTCGCTTCGACTTCTCGCTCGGCGGTTGGTTCAGCGGCTGGCCGGCCTCGCGCGCGGGAGCTCCGGTGGTGACCGGCTCGCCTTCTTCGCGCTCGTACATCGGCTTCGCGTCGAGCTCGAGCGGCACGCCGCCGAACTCTTGCGGGTACACGTAGGTCTTGCGCAGCGGGAAGCCGATCCACTCCTCGGGCAGCAGGATGCGACGCAGGTCGGGATGGCCTTCGAAGTGCACGCCGAGCAAGTCCCACTGCTCGCGCTCGTGCCAGTCGGCCGACTGGTAGATCGACACCGCACTCGGCACGCTCGGATGCCAGCTGTCGGTGACGCCCTCCTCGGGCTTCGCGACGTTCGTCCACAGCGTGATGCTGTGGTGCTTCTCGAGCGAGCAGAGGTGATACCAGACCTCGAAGGCGTCGGCGCGCTCCACGGCGGAGACGTTGTGCAGCATGTCCATCACGCACTCGTCGTCATGGCGCAGGAAGCGCAACACGCCGAGCAGGTTCTCGGGCGCCACGTGGATCGCGGGATCCTTGGCGCCCTCTTGGAGGTCACCGACGCCGCGCAAACCGGCGCCGCGAATCCGTGCGTAGATCTCTGTCTCGTTCATCAGGGCCGGCCCGTCAGCTCGCGTAACTCGCGTCCATCTGCTCGGCGGCAGCCTCTTGGCGACGGAAGGTCGCGCCGCGACCGATCTTGTCGCGCAGCTTGAGGATGCCGTCCATCAGGGCCTCGGGGCGCGGCGGACAGCCCGGGACGAAGATGTCGACCGGGATGATCTTGTGCACGCCCTTCACCGTGTTGTAACCCCACTTCACGTAGGGACCGCCGCCGCACACGCAGGCGCCCATGGCGATCACGTAGCGCGGTTCCGCCATCTGGTCGTAGAGGCGCTTCACGCGCACGGCCATCTTGGCGTTCACCGTGCCGGGCACGATGATCAGGTCGCTCTGACGCGGGGTGGCGCGCGGGACACCGGCGCCGAAGCGGTCGAGGTCGAAGGTGGCCGCGTAGACCGCCATCATCTCGATGGCGCAGCACGCGATGCCGAAGGTCATCGGCCAGATCGACGACTTCTGTCCCCAACCGATGGCGCCGTCGACCGCCTTCGTGACGGCGTTGTCCGGGAGTGCGTGGTTGAAGATGCCCATGGTGTCAGTCCTGCACGCGCCGCTTGTTGGTGTCGAAGGTCTTCACCCAGTCAAGGTCGCCCTTGGCCCAGTCAACGATCAGGCCGAGGAACACGATGAAGATGAAGATCAGGCCTGCGCCGAGCGCGAAGAGCTTGTCCGGCGCGCTGTTGAAGACGTGCGCCCACGGGAACATGAAGGCAATCTCGACTTCGAAAATGATGAAGATGAGCGCCGTGGTGTAGAACCGCATGTCGAAGCGGATCTGAGCATCACCGATCGGATCCTCACCACACTCGTAGGGCATGGTCTTCTCTGCGTAATCGTTCTTGGGTCGGAACAACAGACCCAAGATCAGCGGAGTGCAGACCATGGCCACGCCGGTAATGAGGAACACGAGGACCGCGTGGTAGTCCTGGAGCACGTCTTTCTCCGGGGCAGTACAGAAGACATGCCGACTATAGGTATTTGCTGATGTGGGGCAAGGTGGCCCGAGCCCTGATCACGAGTGTCTTCGATGCACTCGCGCGCCAACGCAAGGAGGCCGACGCGAGCGAACTCGCGCCGGCCTCCGAGGACCCCGCGCCGAAGCGCGAGACTGGTGTGAAGCGAGTCAGGGAACGACCAGCTTCAACCCGTTGCTCGCGGTGGCGCCGGACGGTCCGGTGGGGTCGGCGATCCACCACTGCGCGATGATCTCAGCCGCGCTCGGCGTGGCCGGGTCGATCGTGCTCGGCAAGCTGAGCATGCCCGAACCGGGGATCGTCGTCTGCACACTCAGCAGGAACGGGAAGGGCACGATGGTGCCGCCCTTGAAGGGCTGCGTGCTCTCCACCAAGCCGATGAACAGGAAGCCCAGCACACCGGGTGCCGCGTTGCTCAGCGTGGTGCTGTAACCCACGCCGCTGCCAGGCGTGAGATCGCCCGAGCCGGTGAACACAGGCGCGCCGCCAGCGCCGGCGAGGCTGAAGCCGAGGTCGACGAACTCACCGCCACCCTCGTACTCGAAGCCACCCGCCAAGCTGTCGATGCCGTTGCCGTCCACGACCACATCCACGGGGCCCGACATCGCACCCGGAGGCGTGGTGACCTCGAGCTCGGTGCCGCTGTTGATCGAGAGGCCCGTGCCCGCGACCCCGTCGAAGCGCACTTCGGTCACACCCACCACGGTCGTGCCGCTGATGGTGACGGTCGTGCCGCCAGCCAGCGGGCCCACATCGGGTGTGATCGTGTCCACGACCGGCGTCGGGTCGAAGCCATAGAAGAACGCGTTCGGCTTGGAACCGCTGCCATTGGGCGTGGTCACAGTGACGGTCACGTTGCTGAGCGGGGTGCCCGGCGGCGACACGGCCGAGATCTGCGTGGCACTGTCGACCACGAAGCTCAGCGCGGGACTGCCGCCGAAGGTCACGCTGGTCGCGCCGGTGAAGTCTTCGCCGGTGATCGTGACCGGTGTGAAACCGCTCCCGGCCCCGGTGTTCGGCGACACGCTGTCGACCACGGGCAGCGCGGCGATCGGGTCGCCCACGTCGATCGGGAAGGCGTTCGTGAGCGAGTCGTGCCCGGTCATGGGGATCTTGATCATGATCTCGCCGTCTTGCACGCCGGCGGGAATCGTGAGGTCGATGCGCGTGCCGCCATTGGTCGACGCGAGCATGTTCACCTTGGCGGGGACGCCGTCACTGTCCACCTTGGTGAACCAGGCCACGTTGTTCTCGGCCAGGAAGCCCGAGCCGTGGATCGTGAGCACGCCGCCGATGTTGGTCGAACCCGAGAGCGACGTGATGCGCGGCTTGGAGCCGGACACCGCGCCGTACACGGCCTGGATGCCGTTGCGATCGTCGGTCGTGATCGAGCGCTCGCTCTCCGAACCCGCCGAAGCCGACGGCGCCATCGTGGCGCTGCCGCTGCCGGAGTGGTCGAGGCCGAGCGAGTGACCGATCTCGTGCGTGGCGATATTCTGGATGTCGAAGTTCAGACCGCCACCGGAGCCGATCGTGCCGGGGCCGTCCTGCCACTGCCAGAACGAGAGGTACTTGATGGTCCAGCCGTCGCTGATCGGGCCTTGCATGAAGGCCAGGGTGGAGCCCGGGTTGGTGTCGATGAGCTCGGCGTGCACGTTGTCGTTGAAGCCGCCCGCGTTGCTCGCCTCGCCCTGGTAGATGTTGTCGAAGTTGGCGAGGCCGCTGCCGAGCACGTTGCCGGACACAGGATCACCTGAGCCGTTGCCGGCGTAGGGCTCGCTGGCCCATTCCACGTGCCCCTTCCAGATCGACATCACGGCACCCGTGGCGCCGGGGAAGTTGGCGTGCGGCGTGTTGTTGTTGTTCGCGCTCGCGTCCGTGAAGTTGTTGAACACGCGGAAGTCGCGCTGGGCCACACCCAGCTCGCCACCGAGCAGGTTGAAGCCGCTCGTGTTGGCCGGCGCCGAAAGCGATGCCACGGTTCCGAAGCTCAGCCCCAGGACGGCCAGCGCGGCAAGAGTCTTGATCGAGAGTTTCATGGTGCGTTCCTTTACTTACCGGTGCCGAGCTTGAGCTTCTGCTTGGCCACCAGTTGCTCCTGGTGCACCTGACGCACGCGCTGCCGTACGACATCGAGCGCCTCGTTCTTGTCGAAGGCGAAGCCCTCACCCTTGCCCATCAGCACGGGCTTGTCGAAGGCGCGCTCCACGCGGTAGATCCCTGAGTAGTCGAAGATCACGGGGCTGCCGTCGAGCTCCTTGCGCGGGTTGAAGAAGGCCACGACCTCGGCGCCGATGCGCGTGTCTTGCAGCGTGGGCATCTCGGAGATCGTGTAGCGGTCGGCCACCTCGTGGCTGCCGTGGAAGGCCACGGTCACCTCGGTGGGCTCACCCGTGCGCACGCTCTCGCCGCGAATGGTGAGCAGCGTGTAGACGGCGCCCGACTGCGGGAAGCCGCGCTGCACGGTTTCGCGTGCGACGACGGTGCCGTGCACAGCGCCGCTGGTGATGCTCATGAGCTCTCTGAGCGTCATGGCTTTGATGGAGGCGACGGCGGGCAGTGCCACCGTGAGTGCCACCGCGAGGGCGACGAAAGACCTCTTCGCGAGCATGGGATGCTCCGGATTCGGGGACGGGAGAGATGGTCCCTGCGAATCACGACCGCCTGGCGAACCACAGCATCTCCCCCGGCGGCATCGCCTGAGGAGCTGCGCTCACCTCTTTCGGGAGGGTGAGAGTGGGGAGAGGATCGGGGCGGACGTGGTCCGAGGACCGCCGCAGTCTACCCCCGTTCCGAGCTTTGCGCCTAGTTGGGCAGCCTTCCCAAGCGCGAAACGCATATCCATCAAGCGCGCATACGAGCAGGCCAATTCGGCACACGCGCCCCGCTAGTGGCCCAGAAAGCTCATGAACTCAGCGCGCGTCTCGGTACGGGTCTTGAAGGTCCCGCGCACCGCCGAAGTGAGCATCGCCGAGCCCGGCTTGCGAATCCCGCGCATCGTCATGCAGGTGTGGGTGGCCTCCAGCACCACGCCCACGCCCTGCGGCTCGAGGCGCTCCCAGATCAAATCGGCCACTTGCGACGACAGCCGCTCCTGAACCTGAGGCCTGCGCGCGAACTCCTCGACCACCCGCGCGATCTTCGACAGACCCACGATGCGCCCGTTCGGGATGTAGGCCACGTGAGCCTTGCCCGAGAAGGGCAGCAGGTGGTGCTCGCAGAGCGAATCGAAGGGGATGTCCTTCACGATCACCATCTCGTGGTGATCCTCGGCGAAGGTCACGTCGAGGTGACGGCCCGGGTCGAGCGAGAGGCCGGAGAGCACTTCGGCGTACATGCGCGCCACGCGGTTGGGCGTCTTCTCGAGACCATCGCGATCGGGGTCTTCACCGACGGCGATGAGGATCTCGCGCACGGCGGCTTCGATGCGGGCGTGGTCCACGGAAGCGTGGGCGCTGGCGGCTGAGTCGGTCATCGTTCGGGATTCCGGGACGGCGCGCGGCGCGCGCTCAGGGGGTCGGCAAGCTCTCGAGCACCCCGAGCACTTCGCCCTTGGTGACGATGTCGCGGAACACGCGCGGCGCGCTCGGATCGTCGCCCGGGAAAATCGCCATGAACGGGATCGAGTGGCTGCCGAGCGAGCGCATGAACGCCTTGACGGCATCGCTCTCCGGCGTGGCGTGGGTGATATCGGCCTTGAGCATCAGCACGTCTTTGCGCGCCACGGCGTCGAGGACTTCTTCGGTCTCGTAGGTGAAGGCCTCGTTCCACTTGCAGTTCGGGCACCAGTCGGCAGTGAAGTCGAGCAGCACGGTGCGGCCGTCGGCCAGGGCTTCTTCGAGCACCTCGGGCGTGTAGGCCTCCCAGACCTCGGTGTTCGACTCGAGCTGCGCCGGGTACCACACCAGCGTGGCCTGCGCGCCGCCGGCCAGGATCAGCGCCGCGATCACCAGGTGCGCCCAGCGCTGCACGCGCGTCTTCTCATAGGTGGCGAAGCGTCCCCACCACCAGCAGGCCAGGCCCACGAAGAGCAGGAAGAACACGACATAGAGCAGCCGGTCGCTGCGCACGATCGTGAAGAGGTAGAGCACGGTGGCGAGCAGCACGAAGCCCATGGCCTGCTTGAAGGTGTCCATCCACGGACCGGGTTTCGGCAGACGCTTGAGCAGCGCGGGGTTCGCGGTGAGCACGACGTAGGGCGCGGCCATGCCGAGGCCCAGCGCCAGGAACACGGCGAAGATCGTGAAGGTGCTCTGCGAGAGCGTCCAGGTGAGCGTGGACCCGAGGAAGGGACCGCTGCAGGGCGTGGCCAGCGCGGTAGCGAGCATGCCCTTGGCGAAAGCGTCGCCGAGACCTTCGCGGTAGCCGCCGGCCAGGTTTCCCACGCCTGCGGGCACGCCCAGCTCGAACACGCCGAAGAGCGAGAGCGCGAAGGCGAACACCAACGCGATCATCGAGACCTGGAAGGCCTCGCTCTGGAACTGCTCGCCCCAGGCCGCGCCGGCGAGGGCCGCAGCCGCCGCCAGGGCCATGAACACGACCACGATGCCCGCCGAGAACGACAGGCCGAGCTTGAGCACGCGCTGCTTGTCCTCGCCAGATTGCTGCACGAAGGACAGCACTTTGATCGAGATGACGGGCAACACGCAGGGCATCACGTTGAGCAGCGCCCCGGCGATGAAGGCCAGCATCAACCACATGCCGAGGCCGCGGTCACCGAGCTCGCCGCCCTCGGGTTTGAACTCGCGCGGCGCGTCGGCGGCTTCGGAGGCGACGCTGCCGTCCGGCGCCAGACCGATCGCCGCGTTCGCCGCGGCCAGCGCGGCGTCGTAGTCGTCGGGGTAGTCGGCGAAGAGCGCGTCGCTGCCGGGGCCGGCGCTGCCGAGCGTCTCGGCGTAGAGCACGCAAGAGCCGTCCTCGAGACAGGTGAGGCCGTCGAACGCGACCTCGAGGGTGTCGGGCTGCGCGTCGGGCGAGAGCGTGCCGCGCCCGTACACGACGAAGTCGCCATGGTGCGCCCACGACCAGCTCGTGTTCGGCAAGAACGACTGGTCGATCTTGTCGGGCTTCGGCCAGATCAGGCGCGAGAACGCCACGCCCTCAGCACTCTGCGTGACCTCGACCGGGATGCCGATGCCTTCGAGGCCGGGGTCGCCGCCCACGACCTCGTGATAGAGGTGCCACTCGTGGTCGACCGAGATCTCGATGGCGAGCCGCAGCTCGTCGCCGACCACGCGGCTGTAGACGGTGGCCGCCGCGTGCTGCTCGGGTTCGCCGAGGCTGCTGCCGCCAAGCAGCAGCGCCATGTCGTCGTCGTTGATCTGCGCGTACGTTGCGGGCGCCATGCCCACCAGCAAGGTCGCGAGCAGGAGCGCGAAGGCACCGACTCGGGCGCGCAAGGAATGCAGCGGACGCTCGACATCCGGACACGTCGCGAGCATGGACGAACGGGAGGCCCGCAACGCGCTCACCCCGGAACTCCCAACCCGTCCGTGGCCGCGAGCTCCGCCGCGCGCTCGGCTTCCAGGGCGGCGATCTCCTCGATCAGCGCGTCGACGATCTGGTCCTCGCGCACCTTGCGCACCGTCTGCCCCTTGCGGAAGAGCAGGCCCTCGCCCGCGCCGCCCGCGATGCCGATGTCCGACTCGCGCGCCTCGCCGGGCCCGTTCACCGCGCAACCCAGCACCGAGATCTTCACCGGCAGCGTGCAGCGCTTCAGGCGCTCCTTCACCTCGGCCACGATCTCTTCCAAGTCGATGTCGATACGCCCGCAAGTCGGACACGCGATGATCTCCGGTGACGTCACCCGCACCCCCGTGCACTTGAGGATGTCGTAGGCCACCGGGATTTCTTCCTCAGGATCTGAAGTGAGTGACACGCGGATGGTGTCGCCCAGCCCCGAGAGCAACATGGGCGACAGACCCGCCGCCGACTTGATCGAGCCGTAGCGAGGATCGCCGGCCTCGGTGATGCCGAGATGCAGCGGCACGTCGCACTGCGAGGCGAAGAGCGTGTTGGCCTCGACCGCGGCTGGAACATCGGTGCTCTTGATCGAGACGACGATCTTCTCCACGCCGACCTCGCGCGCGAAGGCCACGTGCCGCAAGGCCGACTCCGCCAGCGCTTCCGGGGACGGCCAGCCGTGCTTCTCGAGCAGCTCCTTCTCGAGCGACCCGCTGTTCACCCCGATGCGGATCGCCGTGCCCGCCGACTTGGCCGCCTCGAGCACCTCGCGCACCTTGGCTTCCTTGCCGATGTTGCCCGGGTTGATGCGCACCTTGTGCGCGCCCGCCGCGATCGCCCGCAGCGCCATCACGTGGTTGAAGTGGATGTCCGCGATGAACGGGACGTCCATGTTCTTCAGCCAGTACGGGATGTTCGCCGCGCTCTCCTCATCCGGGATCGTGACCCGGATGAGCTCGCAGTTCGCCTCCTGCAGGCTCTTGATCTGCCGCAGCGTGGCCTCGCGATCGGTGCTCAGCGTGTTGGTCATCGACTGCACGCGCACCGGGTGCGCGGAGCCCAGCACCAGGTTGCCAATCGGCACATCGATAGTGGGTCGACGATCAACCATGACGGTTCTCGGTGGTGGGCTCGAGTGGCCCGGTGAACTTCGGGGACGCAGTGAGCGTGAAGGTCTCGGTGAGCTTCAGTTGGCGCCGCGCGCCGCGAGCACAGCCGTGAGATCCAGCTGCTCCTCGCCGCGCTTCACGGTAACGGTGATCTCGTCGCCGGGTCGATGGGAGAAGAGCAGGATCGAGTAATCCTCCAGGCTGCGCACCTCTTGGCCGTCGAGGGCCACGATCACGTCGCCGCCCTGCAGACCGGCCTTCTCGGCGGGAGAGCCGGAACGCACGCCGCTGATGCGCACGCCGTCCTCGCCCTGGTAGGTCATGTCGGGCTGGCTGCCGAAGGACACGCCGTAACCCACGACCTCTTGGCCTTCGTGGGCCGCCGCCGTGCTCTGCGGCTTAGCGGGCGCCACATAGCGCGTGAACTCCGGGCGTTCCGGAGCCGAGGCGATCTCCAGCGTGGCGCGCGCGACAAGGCTCGCGATGGCGGCCCCGCCCTCGGAATCGATGCGCTCGACGTCGTCGCTGGGGCGGTGGTAGTCGTCGTGCAGACCGGTGAAGAAGGAGATCACCGAGATGTCGGCGTCATAGAAGGGGGCGTGGTCGGTGTTCGGCGGGATGCCGTCGCCCAGGCTGAGCTCGAGCGCATCGCTGCCGAGCCCCGAGTTGAGCCCTTGGATCAGCGCGCGGAAACCCGGCGACGTGCCCATCCCCTCCACGCTGAGCTTGCCGCCGCTGCGCCCGATCATGTCCATGTTCAACATGGCGACGCAGTTCTCGATGGGCAGCCACGGGTTGTCCACGTAGTGATGACTGCCGAGCAGACCCCACTCTTCGGCGCCGAAAGCCATGAAGATCACGCTGCGCGCGGGACGTTCCGCACCGCTGCCCAGCGCGCGCGCGATCTCGATCAGACCCGAGGTGCCTGAGGCGTTGTCGTCGGCACCGTTGTGGATCTTGCCGGCGCCGGCGGGACCTTCGAGCGAGCCGCTGCGATGCCCGAGCCCCAAGTGATCCATGTGCGCGCCCACGACCACGTGCTCAGCGGCCAAGCTGGGATCACTGCCGCGCAACCAACCCACCACGTTGCGCGCGGGCACGCGCTCGCGCTCGGTGGCCACGGTGAGTTCGGCCGGCGCCTCTTCGGAGAGGAAGGAGTGCGGACGCCCCGCGCCGTCGATCGAGTTCTGCAGGCTGGCGAGGTCGTGGCCCAAGCTCGTGAGCAGCGCTGCGCCGGCCTGAGCCGTGAGACGCGCCGCCGGGAGCGAGGAGACCACCGAGCCCAGACCGCCGCTGTGGAAGCGCGCGACGGAGTCGTCCTCGCTGCCGGGCGGGTGCGTGGCCGGGTCGTTCACCACGAGCAGGCCCGCCGCGCCGCGCTTGTAGGCGGCGTTGATCTTGGCCGCGAAGCTCACTTGGCGACGACCTTCGCCGCCCGAGTAGCGCTCCTTGAGACGGCCGTCGTCGAGCGAAGCGCCCGGCCCGTGACGCAGCACGACCACCAAGTGCCCCTCGACATCGAGGTCGGCGTAGTCGTCGTAGCGACCGTCGGGATCGGACACGCCGTAGCCCGCGAAGGCGATCGGCGCGTTGCTGCCGCCGCTGGCCGCCGAGGGCAACGGCATCCAGTCGACCCCGAGCTCTTGCTCGTCGCCGGCGATCACGAAGCGGTTGCCGTCGGCCAACTTGCGGTCGCCGAGGGCTTCGAAGTCTTGGAACCAGCCGTGCCCGGGCAGCGGCTTCAGCCCGGCGTCTTGGAAGGCCGCGCGCACGAACTCTGCGGTCTCGTCGGCTTGGGGCGATCCGGTTTGACGACCCTGGCGCGCGTCGTCGGCGAGCCAGGCCACGTTCGCGAGGAAGTCGTCGGCGCTCACCCGCGGACCGGCTTCGGCGATCGAAGTGTGCGCCGCAGCGCGCTCGGAAGCGCAGGCGGGCAAGAGACTCAGAGCGAGCGCGAGGCTCCCGAGGACAACACGTGATTCGCGACGCAGCATGGGTCTGGCCAATCCGAGGAAAACGAGGAATCGCGCATGGTATCCGCCCGGGGGTCGGGCCGCCCAGGGCTGCGACGCAGAGCCACGAAATCGCCCGGCCAGAAGGGCTGCGGCGCAGACAGCGAGCCGGTCGCGCCACCGAGGAAGCAAGGGCGCGGCGCGTGTCGAGTCGCACCCGCTCCACGCGCCGCTCAGCTGAAGCGGGCCGCTTCCACCGCTTCGGGCAGCGCCGCCAGGAAACGGTCCACGTCGTGGGTGTTGCTGTAGGCGGCCACGCTGGCGCGCAGTGTGGGTCCGCAGCCGATCTGGCGCAGCAGTGGCTCGGCGCAGTGGAAGCCGGCGCGCACGGCCACGCCTGCCATGTCGAGGATCGTGCCGACGGTGTGGGCGTCGGCGCCGCCCAGGGCGAGGGACACGGCGCCGGAGCGCTCTGCGGCGCTGGCGGGGCCGACCACGCTCACGGAGTCGATCGCGGCCAGGCCGTCGAGCAAGCGCTGCAGCAACTCCAACTCGTGGGCGCGGATCGCCTCGACGCCGAACTCGTCGAGCAGATCGAGCGCGGGCACGAAGGCCGCCGCCGGCGCCACGGCTGGCGTGCCCGCTTCGAGTCGCCAGGGCGGGTCGCGGAAGCGCGCGCCCTCGGCGCTCACGCTCTCCACCATCTCGCCGCCGAAGAGCTGCGGCTCGATCTGCGCCAGTCGCTCGCCGCGCCCGACCAGCACGCCCAGCCCCATCGGGCCGTACATCTTGTGCGCTGAGAGCGCCAGGAAATCGGCCTCGCGCGTGCCTTCGTCGAGCGGGAGATGACCGGCGGCCTGCGTGATGTCCAGCAAGACGGGCAACTCACGCGCGTGCGCCGCGCGCACCAGCGCGGTCGTGTCGACGATCGTGCCCACGGCATTCGACACGCGCGTGCAGGCCACGAAGGCGGCGTCGTCGGGGAACTCGAAGGGCGGCGCGAGTCGCGCGTGATCGTCGATCTCCAACCAATGCAGCCGGGCCCCGGTGCGCTTGCAGAGCTCTTGCCAGGGCACGAGATTGCTGTGGTGTTCGAGCCGCGACACGCACACCGACTGCCCCGCTTGCAGCCGCGCTTCCAGGAAACCGCGCGCCACGAGGTTGATGCCCTCGGTGGCGTTGCGCGTGAAGACGACCTCTTCGGCCTGCGCGCCGAGGAAGCGTGCCACGCGTCGGCGGGCGCCTTCGTAGGCCGCGGTGGCCGCGGCGCCGAGCCGATGGTTCGCGCGGTGCACGTTGGCGTTGCTCTCGACGTAGAAGCGCGCCAGCGCGTCGAGCACGGCTTGCGGGCGGTGCGTGGTGGCGGCGTTGTCGAGCGGCGCGAGGCTGCCGTCGGCGAGCGCGGGGAAGCGCTGGCGCAGGCTGGCGAGCGGCGGAGGCGCGTTCACGTCGTCATCCCAGGCGCGCGCCCACGATGGCGGAGACGCGCTTGCCGTCGGCACGGCCCTCGGTGCGTTCCATCACCGTTTTCATCACGAGCCCCATCTCTTTCTTGGTGCTCGCGCCGAGTTCCACGATCACCGTGTCCACGATGACCTCGAGTTCGGCCTCGGACATCTCGGCGGGCAGGTACTGCTTGAGCACCTCGATCTGGAAGCGCTCCTTCGACTCGAGGTCGTCGCGTCCGGCATCGGCGTACATCTTGGCGGCTTCGGCGCGCGTCTTCACACCCTTGCGCAACACGTTCATCACGAGCTCGTCGGAGAGGCCGGTGCGTTCGCCGCCCTCTTTGATGGCCACGTTCTTGGCGTCGGCGAGCAGCATGCGCAGCACTTCGAGCGCGTCTTTCTCACCGGACTTCATGGCAGATTTGATGTCGTCGCGGAGGCGCGCTTCGAGGCTGGTCATGTGAGGTTCCGTGCGATGGGGCAGCTGGGCGCCGAAGTATACTCACGGCGGACGACAGCAGTTCCGAGGGAGACGCGCGAACCGTGAAACACCCACTCCGGCGCAGCGCCACGCTGCTGCTCCTCGTCAGCTCCCTGGCTTGCGCCACGGCATCCCTCGAGCGCGACGCACTGTCACGCGACCTGCTCACCGATGTGGTCGACGACGGCTCGCTCTTCAACGGAGCCCTCAGCGCCGACGCCGAAACCCGCGAGTTGGCCGTGCGCGCGCTGGCGAACCTGCCGCCGATACCGCCCAACGACCTGCTCATCAACCGCGCCGAGATCGAGCGCGACTCCGAGGTCATCAAGGCCTTCTGCTTCCTCTTCGGGCGCTGGAAGCACGAACCCGGCCTGCGCGTGCTCGAGTCCTACAGCGCGCATCCACGGCCGGGCGTGCGCGCCGCCGCCTTCGATGCGCTGGGCCGCTTCGAGAGCGACGGCCAGACGAGTCGCCTGCTCGTGGGCCTGGCCGACGAGGCCGCCGAAGTGCGCGTGGCCGCCTGCGACGCGCTCGCCCGCGTGGACGCCAACAACGCCGACCACCCGCGCCGCGCCAGCGAAGACGAACTCCTCGCCCGCGACACCTCGCTCGCCGAGACCGCCCTCCGCGACCCCGATCCGCTGGTGCGCTGGCACGCCGTCTGGGCGCTCGGCCGCGTGCGCGCGCGGCCCGGCCACGCCACCGTGTTCCGTCAGGCGCTGCCCGATCGCGACCCGCTCGTGCGCCTCTTCGCCGTGCGCGGCCTGGCGCGCGACGCCGGCGCCGACTCCGCGCTGCTCATCGCCGGCCTCGACGACCCCGACCCGCGCGTGGCCCTGGAAAGCGCCGCGATGCTGGCACGCAGCGCGCCGCTGGCGGGCATCGATCGTCGGCTCGGACACCCGCGGCCGATGGTGCGTCAGCTCGCGGTCGAGGGTTTGCGACGCGGCGACGCCGAGTTGCCCGAACGCCTGATCCACGAGCTCGAACGCCTGAAGCGCGACGACCCGTCGCCCGCCGTGGCCCGAGAAGCGCGCGCCACGCTGGCCGCACGTGGCGCCGAAGCCGCCCCCGCCGCGCGCGACGAGCTGTTGCAGTCGCCCGACCCGCGCGACCGTGAGCGCCTGGCGCGGCTGCTCGCCGACGGCGAACTCAACGCCCCGCGCCTGCTCGACGAGCTGCTCGCCGACCTCAACCCTTCGGTGCGCGCCGCCGCCGTGAGCGCGCTGCGCCACGAGGATCTCCGCGAGCGTCGCGCCGAACTGATCGACGCACTGAACTCCAGCGATGTCGCGGTGCGCGGCAGCGCCGCCGAAGCCTGCGCGCCCGTGATGCGCTCGGGCAACGCGCCGCCGTGGTTGGTGAGCGCCCTCGCCGACAGCTTGAGCGAGCCGCTCGACCCGTCGATGGAAGAGGCGCGCGTGAGCTTGGCCGGCGCCTTGGGCCTGCCCGCGCTCGACCCCGCGCCGCCCAGCGTCACGCCCGAGGGCGCCTTGCTCGAACGCCTGCAAGCCGAACGCGCCGCGGCGCTGGCCGACCGTTTCGTGCACGTGGAGCTGTCCACTTCCCGCGGCGACGTGCTGCTCGAGCTCGACCGCACGCTCGCGCCGCGCCACGTGGCCTCGCTGCTCGAGCTCGCCGGCGCGCAGTTCTACGACGGCCTCGACATCCATCGCGTGGTGCCGAACTTCGTGGTGCAAGGCCTCGACCCGCGCGGCGACGGCTGGGGCACGGGCGGCCGCCGCCTCCCCGACGAGTTCACGCCCACGCCGGTGGTCGCCGGCATCGTGGGCATGCCGCGCACGGGCACGCGTCACACCGGCGGATGCCAACTCTTCATCACGCAGATCCCGGCGCCGCACCTCACGGGCGACTACACCGTGCTCGGTCGCGTGCTCGACGGCATGAGCGTGGTCGAGCAGCTCGAGATCGGCGACACGATCCTGAGCGTGCGGCGCGTCGTGAACACCTGAAGCGCGCGTGGCTCGCGACGGCCCCGTCTCCACAGCACTCGCGCCGAATCCCACGCCCCGCTAGCGTGGAGCGCGACACCCAAGACCTCCTCTTCCCGGAATCGATTTCATGAGCGACCTCTTCCGACTCGACGGCCAAGGCGCCGTGATCACTGGCGGCGGACGCGGCCTCGGCCGCGCGATGGCCCAAGCCTTGGCAGCGGCGGGCGCCGGTTGCGTGCTCGTGGCCCGGCGTGAAGACGACCTCGCCGAGAGCGTGAAACTCATCGAGAGCGCGGGCGGCAAGGCCGTGGCCGTGGTCGGAGACGTGCTCGATCCGGAGGTCGCGCCGCGCGCCGTGGCCGCCTGCCTCGAGCACTTCGGCAGCGTGAACATCCTGGTGAACAACGCCGGTCAACTCAGCATCGCCCCGATCGAAGACACACCCGACGAAGACTGGCAGCGCGTGATCGACGTGAACCTGATGGGGCCGTTCCGGTTCTGCAAAGCCGTCGCGCCGCACTTCAAGGCGCAGAAGTCGGGCAAGGTGGTGAACATCGCGTCGGTGCTGGGCACCTTCGGCGTGGGCGAATCGTCGGCCTACTGCGCGGCCAAGGCGGGGATCATGGGCTTCACGCGCTCGCTGGCCGTGGAGTGGGGACCGCACGGCGTGAACGTGAACGCGTTGGCGCCGGGCTTGTTCAACACCGACATGTCAGCCGGCGTGTTCCAGACCCAACCGATCTACGACGCCATCGTGGCCGGCATCCCGCGCGGCACGCACGGCGAACCCGAAGACCTCGCAGGCACGATCCTTTACCTGTGCAGCAAGGCCTCGGCGCACGTCACCGGGCAAGTGATCCATGTGGATGGCGGCGCGACGATCGCCTGAGCGACGGCGCGCCCGACGCTTGTGCGACCCGAGAGGTCGGGGCGCGCGGATCTGCCTCGGGCCCGCGACGCGTCGCCGCGCACGAGGTCGGCTAGAGTGGGGCGATGAGCACGTCTCGACCTGAGCGCCTCGGCGTGGTGATCCCGCTGCTCAACGAGCAAGCCACGCTCGCGGAGCTGCTCGGTCGCGTGCTCGCACAGCTGCAGGACCACGACCAACTCTTCGCCGTGGTCGACGGCGGCAGCCGCGACGACACGCGTGCCATCGTGCAGCGCGCCGCGCAAGCCGACCCGCGCGTGCAGCTCGTGTGGGAACCCGACAACCGCCACGTGGTGGGCGCCTATCTCGCCGGCTTCCGCGCCGCGCTGCACGCCGAGAGCCACTGGATCCTGGAGATGGACGCCGGCCTCTCGCATCAACCCGAAGAGATCCCGCGCTTCCTGCGCGCCATGGAGTGCGGCGCGGAACTCGCCGCCGGCAGCCGCTTCCTCCCCGGCGGCCGCTTCGACGCCCCCCGCTCGCGCTGGCTGCTCAGCCGCGGCGGCACCTGGCTCGCCAACCGCATGCTCGGCACGCGCATGCGCGACATGACGAGCGGCTTCCAGTGCTTCAGCGCGCGCGCGCTGCGCCACGTGCTGGAGCACGGCCTGCGCAGCCGCGCCGGTTTCTACCAGACCGAAGTGCGCCACCTGCTACGCGACTGGAACTGGGTGGAGGTGCCGATCCGCTACGTGTCGGACCTCGCCAGGCCGCATCGCAACAGCGTGGGCGAGTCGCTGCGACTGCTGCGCGTGTTGCGTCGTGAGGCGAGGGCCGAACGATGAGCACGGAGCGCGCGTCCGACCTCCGCCGTGACCTCGCCCCCGACCTCGCGGTGGTGATCACGAGCGTGCAGCCCCCCACGGAAGCCGTGCGTGCCTGGCAGCAGCGTGTTCGCGCGCTCGGCGCGAGCTTGGTGGTGATCGGCGATCGCCTCGGCCCCTTCGAGTACCCGCTCGACGACGTGCACTTCCTTTCGATCGACGCGCAACAGTCGCTGCCCTTCGAACTCGCGCGCACGCTCCCGGAGGGACACTACGCGCGCAAGAACCTCGGCTACCTCACGGCCCTCGCGAACGGCGCGCGACGCCTCTACGAGACCGACGACGACAACGCACCGCTGTCGAACTGGAGCCCGCGCGACGAGCACGTCGCCGCACGACACTGCACGTCACCCGGCTGGCACAACAGCTTCGCGCACTTCACCGACGACTGGGCCTGGCCGCGCGGCTTCCCCCTCGAACACGTGGTCGCCGCCCCCGAAGACGACGAACCCGCGCGCACACTCGCAGGCCTGCGCGAGCCCCACGACGGGGTCGCGCCGAGCGCCCCCGAACCGCCGGACAGCCCTCGCCCGATCACGCTCCCCGCCGACACGCGCGGAGAGTGTCTCGCGCCGATCCAACAAGGCCTGATCGACGGCGAGCCCGATGTCGACGCGGCCTGGCGCCTGCTGCAAGGCGAACGCGCGTGCGTGAACTTCCGCGTCGAGCAGAGCCTGTGGTTCGGCCGCGGCGCGTGGACGCCCTTCAACAGTCAGTCCACGTGGTGGTGGCCGCGCGCCTTCCCGCTCGCCTACCTGCCCGCCACGTGCAGCTTCCGTACCACGGACATCTGGCGCGGCCTGATCGCCTTGCGCTGCCTGTGGGAACTGAACGCCGGCCTCGCCGTGCACGCCCCCGAAGTCATCCAAGAGCGCAACCCGCACGACATTCTGCGCGACTTCGACCAAGAGCTGCCCGGCTACCTGGCCAACGCCGCCATGGCCGAGTTGCTCGGCAACCTGCCGCTCGAAGCAGGCGACGACGCCGTGCCCGCCAACCAACGCGCCTGCTACGCCGCGCTCATCGAAGCCGGGCACATGGCCGCCGAAGAACTCCCACTGCTCGACGCCTGGCAGCGCGACCTCGCGCGGCTGCGTTAGACCTTCGCGCGGGCAGCACCGCGACGAGCCGATCACGCCGAGGTGGGGGCAACAGGGTCTGCGCGGTGTGCGAGCCGCACGCGCAGAGCCGCATGCGCCGAGCGGCGCTCGTCAGCTGCGCGCGAGCTCCGCGCGCCAGGCAGCGACCGTGCTCGCCAACCCGTCTTCGAGCGTGATCGCAGACGCCCAACCGAGACGTTCGCGCGCGCGGCGCAGGTCGAGCGTGCGGCGCGGCTGGCCGTCGGGGCGGTCGGCGTCCCACTCGATGCGGCCGGTGTAGCCGACCAGTCCCGCAATGAGTTGCGCGAGTTCGTCGATGCGGATCTCGCGGCCGCTGCCCAGGTTGATCGGGTCGGGCGAGTCGATGCGCTCAGCGGCGTCGACCACACCACGGGCGGCGTCGCTCACGTGCAGGAACTCCCGCGTGGCGCGGCCGCTGCCCCAGCAGGTGATGCTCGGCAAGGCCTCGCGACGGGCGTCTTCGCAACGCCGGATGAGCGCCGGGATCACGTGCGAGGTGGTGGGGTCGAAGTCGTCGCCGGGGCCGTAGAGGTTGGCGGGCAGCAGCACGGCGCTGTCGAGGCCGAACTCGCGACGGTAGCCGTCGAGCATCACAGCGAGCACGCGCTTGGCCAGGCCGTAGGGCGCTGTGGTCTCCTCGGGGTAGCCGTCCCAGAGCGACTCTTCGCGCAAGGGCAACTCGGCATCGCGGGGGTAGGCGCAGGTGGTCGCCACGTGGACGAACTTGCCCACGCCCGCGCGGCGCGCGTGCTCCACGAGGTGCAGCCCCATGGCCATGTTGTCGTGGAAGAAGCTGCCCGGGTGCGTGCGGTTGGCTTCGATGCCGCCGATGCGCGCGGCCAAGTGGATCACCAAGCTCGGGCGGGCGCTGGCGAAGAGTTCGACCACGGCGCGCTCCTGCACGAGGTCGTGCTCGGCGCGGCGCGGGATCACGAGCTGCTCGTTGCTCAGGCCGCGGGCACGCAGCTCGTCGACCACAGCGCGGCCCAGAAAACCGGCACCACCGGTGATCAGGATGCGCTGAGAGCTGAGGTCGAGCATGGCGAGCTGGGGCTTCCGGGGAACGCGGGCGGGACGCTTCAGACTGAGCTTACCCGTCGAATCCGGCAACGCGGCTCCAGGCTGCCGGCGCGCCACAGGCCTGCACTGCTTGACGACGGACTCTCGCAGCGCGGCAGCGAACTCTCAAGGCGGCGCGCGGCGCTCAGCTGGTGGCGCGCACCGCGCGGGCGTTATCCTCCGCACTTCGTGCCGAGCCACAGGCTTCGCCGTCACGCGCCCGTAGCTCAGTTGGATAGAGCACGGCTTTCCTAAAGCCGGGGTCGCAGGTTCGATTCCTGCCGGGCGTACCACTTTCTCGCAACCGTTTCCCGCAACCGCGAGCGCGCTCAGAGGCACGCACCTGCGAGCACTTCCGCCAGGCGACGGAACTCCTCTTCGCGCGGCGAGCTCGCGCGGAAGGCGAGGCCGAGCGTGCGTCCGGGTTGCGGGTCCGCGAAGGGACGCACCACGAGGCGGCGTCGCCAACCGGTGTCTTGGCGCAGCGCCATGGCCGGCACCAGCGTGATGCCCATGCCGCCGGCGACCATCTCGAGCAAGGTCGTGAGACTGGTGGCTTCGAAGCCCGCGTAGCTGCCCACGCCCACGCGATCGCAGAGAGACAGCGTCTGGGTGCGCAGGCAATGCCCTTCGCGGAGCAGCAGCACGGCTTCGTCGATGAGCGCGCTCTCCGGGATCTCGTCGAGCGCTTCGAACTCGTGACCGAGCGGCGCGGCCACGAAGAACGGTTCCTCGCCCACGGGCAGGGTGGCCAGTGAACCCAACGAGGCTTCGAGAGCCAGCAAGGCCACGTCGAGCTCGGCGGCTTCGAGCTGTTCGACCAAGCGGGGGGTCTGATCCTCCACCAGGAACAGCTCGAGCTGCGGGAAGCTCTCGCGCAACAGCGGCACGGCGATCGGCAGCGCGAAGGGCGCGATGGTCGGGATCACGCCGAGGTGCAGCGGCCCGCTGAAAGGCTCGTTGCGCGCGCGGAGTGCACCGAGCATCCCTTCCACCGAATCGAGCACGGTGTCGATGTGGTCGACGACGAGTCGGCCCGAGTCGGTGAGCAACACGCGACGCTTGTCGCGCTCGAAGAGCTTCACGCCGAGCAAGCTCTCGAGCTGCTGGATCTGTGCGCTGAGCGCCGGCTGACTCACGTGACAGACCTCAGCCGCCACCCGGAAGTTGAGCGTGCGCGCCAGCGCCGCCGCGTACTCGAGCTGACGCAGGGTGGGCGTGAGTGGATTCATGTCGAGCGGCTCCCGAGGGTGGACCCATCTTCCAGGCTGAGCGCGCGTGTCACAAACCCAGACCACCGGGGGCTTGGGCCCGGCGCGTCCAGGGGACAAGGCCCTCGAGCGCCTCCCTCGCCGTTCTCAACCTTGGACGCGTGGTATCTTTTGCGCCCGCACCCGCCCCTTCAGCCCGCCGAAGACGCTCTCGCAATGCTGTTCAACACGCTCGAGTTCGCTGTCTTCATGGCGCTCGTGCTGGTGCTCTACCTGGCGCTCAAGCACCGCGCCCAGAACCGCATGCTGCTCGTGGCCAGCTACGTGTTCTACGGCGCGTGGGACTGGCGCTTCCTCGGCCTGATCGCGCTCTCCACCGTGATCGACTACTTCGTCGCGCTGCGCATGCACGCCAGCGACGACGACAAGCAGCGCAAGCGCTTCATGCTGCTGAGCCTGGTGAGCAACCTCGGCATCCTCGGGCTCTTCAAGTACCACGACTTCTTCGCCACCAGCCTGGCGAACCTGGGCCGCGACATCGGCTGGACCTTCGAGCCCTGGTTGCTCGAGATCGCGCTGCCCGTGGGCATCAGCTTCTACACGTTCCAAACGCTCAGCTACACGATCGACGTGTACCGCCGCGAGCTGGAACCCACGCGCAACTTCCTCGACTTCGCGCTCTTCGTGGCCTTCTTCCCGCAACTCGTGGCGGGACCGATCGAACGCGCGAGTCGGCTGCTGCCCCAGATCCTTAAGCCGCGCACGCCCAACTGGGAGAGCTTCGGTTCGGGTTGCTGGCTGATCCTCTCCGGCACGTTCAAGAAGGTCGTGGTGGCGGACAACCTGGCGCTCATGGTCGACCTCGTCTACGGCGATCCCGAAGCGGCCACGAGCGCGCAGATCCTGCTCGGCACCTACGCCTTCGCGTGGCAGATCTACTGCGACTTCAGCGGTTACACCGACGTAGCGCGCGGCGTGTCACGTCTGCTCGGCTTCGAGCTGATGCTCAACTTCCGCCTGCCCTACCTGGCCACGAACCCGTCGGACTTCTGGCGCCGCTGGCACATCAGCCTGTCGACCTGGCTGCGCGACTACCTCTACATCTCGCTGGGCGGCAACCGCGGTGCCCCTTGGAAGACCTACCGCAACCTCGCGCTCACCATGCTGCTCGGTGGCCTCTGGCACGGCGCGGGCTGGACCTTCGTGATCTGGGGGGCCTACCAAGGTGCGCTGCTCATCGTGCACCGCTTGCTCGAACCCACGCTTGCACGCCTCGCGCCGAGCGGCGCGTGGGGTCAGCGGCTGTGGTGGTTGCTGCGCGTCTTCGTGATGTTCCAGCTGGCTTGCGTGGGTTGGATGATCTTCCGCGCCGACAACCTGTCGCACCTGGGCGCGCTGCTCGACGGTCTGTTCAGCGCCTTCGACTGGGCCTCGATCACACCTTGGCGACGCGCCTTCGCGGTGCTCGTCGGGCCGCTGGCGATCTTCCAGCTGATCCAAGCCGCGCGCCGCGACCAAGAGACGATCCTGCGCTGGCCCGTGCCTGTGCGCGCGCTCGTCTACACACTCATCTTCTTCGGGATCGTCCTGCTGGGCGAAGACCATGGCGGCGCCTTCATCTACTTCCAGTTCTGAGTCGTCACGTCTCCCGTGGGGCGGCTTCCTGGCCGTGCTGCTGGTGCTCGCGATCGACGCATTGGGCTTCGGCCGCTTCGCGCCCTGGGAGGAGTTGCGCGAGCGCATCTCGAAGGCCGACTACATGGAGATCGGCGTCGCGGCCGACCGCATGTTCTTCGAGACGCTGAGAGCGCTCCCCGAGGAAACACCCAGCGTGGCCTTGCTCGGCACGAGTCGCGCCGGCCGCGGGCTGGTCAGCTATGAACTCGCCCAGGGACCGCTGCAGCACGTGGAGTTCCTGCGCTTCTGCCACGCGGGGCTGAGCCCATTCGAATTGCACGCCTTGGTCAGTGAGCTGGTCGAGACGCCACCCGACGTCGCCGTGTTCATGCTGTCGGAGTTCGAGACGCACCGCCCCCTGCGCCTGCAAACCGTGCTCGGCGCGGGCAGCCCGACGGCTCTCTTCGACCTCGCCGAACTCGCGGGAGCCTCCTTTGTCTTCGAGCATCGCGACACGTTCTTAGGGCTCACGCTCGCCAGCGCGCTCAACGCCTACCGCTACCGCGCGCTGTGGGCCTCGGCAGGGCTCGTCTCCTGGCGCCGCTTCCTGCCTGCACACCTCGACCGCAGGCGCGATCAACTCAGCGCTCCCTTCTTGATGACGGGCGAGCCTCCGCTGCCGGTCAACATCCTCGAGACGCGGAAGCAGCTCGGCGAAGTCTTCCCGCTCGTGGGAGCCTCGCTCTTGCGCGCTCAACTCGTGCAGCTACGCGGCATCACGCTCGGGCCGCACGCCGACCTCCAACTCGAACTCACGCGCCGCAGCGTGGAGGCATTGCTCGCCGCCGGTTCGCAAGTGCTGCTCGTCGAGGGCCCGATCTATCCCCCCGCAGTGACGCTCTTCGCCGAGGAACCGCGCGCGCAGTTCCGGCGCTTCGCGCGCGAACTCAAGGCGCTTCCTGGCGTCGAGATGATCTGGCTCAGTGAGAGCGGACCATTCCGCGCACCGGTCTTCGGCGACCTCACGCACCTCGACACGCCCGGCTCAAAGCAGCTCGCCGTGAGCGTGCGCAAGCGCCTCGCGTCGATGCTCGACCTCTGAGTCAGGCCGAGGCGCAGGCCGGCACCAGTTCGCGCAGCTGCAGCAGGCGCTCGTCGGCGCGCAGGAGTTCGCCCTCGCACCATTGCGGGAAGCGGAAGTCGGCGGTGAGCGAGTGCGGCTGCAACAGGGCGGCGCGCAGGAAGCTCTCCAGGTCGGGCACGCCGCGCAGGTCGACTTCGCGGGTGTCTGCTTCGAAGAAGCCGATGAGCGCGGGGAGCTGCGCGGTGGCCCAGTCGAGCTGGTAGCGACTCACGCCCCAACTCGCGAACATGTCGAGCAGGTCGCGGGCGCGCTCGGGGACACTCAGCGCGAGCGGCGCCAAGAAGTCGGCCGGCATCTGCAGCGTCGACTCAGGGAAAGCCCAGCGCAGATGACGGAAACCCGCCGGCCCGAGCTGTTCGATGCTGGCGTGGAAAGCCAAGCGCTCGGCGGGCAGCCCGCTGCGCTCCAGCAGGTCGAGCGCGCGGTCCACGAGCTCGCCGCCTTCGGTGAGTTCCACGCGCAGACACTTGCCGGCGTCGGCGAGTTCGGCCACGAGTTCGCGCGGTTCCAGCGCGCGCTCGCTGCGCGACCAGGCGCGCGTGTCGTAGTCGTCGGCGCGCACGACGAGGCGTCCCGAAGGATCGAGTCGCAAGGGCGCTGCGCCCCAACGCACGGGCGCCTCGAGGAAGGCCTGCAGCGTGTCGCGACTCTCGAGCCCTTCCCACACGAGGCTCAGGTGCCCCGGGAGCGGACGACGATCGGCGAGGCTGAGCAGGTCGTAGCGCTCACCACTCACCGAGCTCGCGGAGCTGTGACGACTCTCGAAGAGCGTGTGCGCGTGCAGGAAGAGCATGTCGCCGGTGTCGTCGGCGTCGCGCAGGCTCTCGAGCACCTCGGGTTCGTTGTCGATCACGGCCAGCACGCGGGCGCCGCGAGCGCGCAGCGTGCGCAGACCTTCGAGTTTCGCGCGCCCGGGGTCCTTGCGCAGCGGTTGCGCGTCGAGCATCAGCAGTTCGCTCTCGAAGCGCACGCGCGAGTCGGCACCCAGCTCGTTGAGGCAGCGCAGGGTTTCCTCGCGCAGGCTCTCGGGGCGGCCGCTGTTGAGCGCCACGCGCGTGTTCGGCTGCATCTGGAACCAGCGGATCACGTCGAGCACGCCGCGGAAGGGGCGGTGGGCGGCGCGCACGGCCTCGGGGCTCCAGCGCCGGTCGAGGTACCAGCCGAGCACGTGTTGTTGCGCGACTTCGGGCAGGCCCAGGCGCGCGAGCAACTCGCCCACGCGGTTCTCGTGCACGTCGATGTCATCCACCGAGAGGCCGGCGAAGGCGCGCGTGCGGTGCGCACGGTCGTAGGCCAGCAGCACGTGACGCACCATGTGGCGCATGTCGAGGATCGTGCCGTCGATGTCGAACACCACGATCAGTTCTTCGTTCGGGTGCTGTTGACGCAGGCGAGCGTTGTGGTCCGCGAGGGCGGCCATCCAGTCGGTCATCGGTTCGAGACTCTCGTCAGAAGGGTTCACGCCCTCCTTGTCGAGCATCGCCGTGTCGATGGGGTGTGGATCCGGAGAGCATCGCGTGAGCACGCAAGCCGCGCCGACAACGAAGACAGGCCAGCCGCCCGGCGCGGGCAGCGCGCTCAGCCCAGCCACCAGAACAGCAGCGCTGCGATGCCGAGGATCAGCGTCCAGACCCCGACGCGCAGCCAGCCGATCAGCGAGAAACGCCGGTTGGATGCGTAGGGGTCGAGGAAGCTCATTCGGGATCCGGGTCTTCGTCGAAGTAGTCGAGCTTGTCGACGGGCATGAAGGTCGAGGAGACGATGTTCATCGAGTGCGCGACCACGCGCTTCACGTAACGGTACATCAGCGCCGCAGCCACCGAGTGTCGGCTGCCCACGTCGGCCTTGAGCAGCGCCTCCACGTGGGTGTCGCAGTTGCGCAACAGCTCTTCGCCGTCGAGGCAGAACGCGCGCGCGGCGGCTTCGTCCTGGCTCTCGTGGATGTTGCGCATCTTGGCGAGCAGGCGGCTCGAGCGGTCCTTGAGCTTCACGATGTCGGCGCACAGCGGGTCGCCGTTGAAGTCGCGCACATGGCGGCCGAGGTCGAAGATGTTCTTGGCGTAGTCGCCGATGCGTTCGGCGTCCTTCACCAGGCTCATCAGCTTGAGGCAGATCGGCAGCTCGGCGCCTTCGTTCACCGAGAGGTGCACCACGAGCTCGCGCCGGATCTGCTGTTCGATGCTGTTGATGCGACGATCGGTGGCGTAGAGGTCATCCTTCACCACGGCCGGATCGGTGCCGCCCACGAAGGTGTTGCTCGCGGCGTCGAAGATGTGACGACCGTCTTCGAGCATCTGACCGAAGTGCTGGAAGATCCGGGCCAGGCCCTGCTTGTCGCCGAGCAGCCAATGGAACATGTGAAGTCCTCAGTCGAAGAGCAGGATGGCGAGGCCGGGCAAGAGCATGAAGGCCACGACGACGTAGAGCAGCAACCACATCTTGTTGTTCGTCGTCAGCACAGCCAGGCGGCGAGCGCCGCGCAACGGGATCTGGCGCAGCGGCGGGATGCCGTAGAACAGCGCGGTTCCCGAGAGGTTGAAGAGCAGGTGAACGAGCGCGATCGTGAGTCCGAGCGAGCTCTCCGCCGCCATCGAAGCCAGCAGCGCCGTGACCGTGGTCCCGATGTTGGCGCCCAGTGTAATCGGATAGGCGTTGGGCAGGGTGAGGATGCCCGCCGCGCAGAGCGGCACGAGCAGCGAGGTGGTGATCGACGACGACTGCACCGACACCGTGATCAGCACACCCACCAACATGCCCAGCAGACCCGAGCGCCCCAACACACCGTTGAGCGACGCCTCGATGCGCGCCACGAGCAACGCGCGCATGTTCTTCGTGATCAGGTTCAGGCACAAGAAGGTCATGCCCAGCGCCACGATCAGCATGACGGTGGAGAGCATGCCGCCTTCGAGCCCCAGGTCTTCGAGCGCGCCCTGGATCGCCTTGGTGCCCGCTTTGATCGCGGCCTTCACCGGGCTCTTGTAGGCCACGCCGCTGCCGCCCCAGAACAGCTCGCTGAGCCAGACCGCGGTCGACTCGAGGAAGCCCGTGGCGAGCTCGATCGGCAGCACCACCAACACCGAGCAGTAGTTGAAGATGTCGTGCACGGTGGCGCAGGCGAAGGCGCGTCGGAACTCGCCCGAGCGGCGCACACTGCCCACACTCACCAGCGTGTTCGTGACCGTGGTGCCGATGTTCGCGCCCATGATCATCGGCACGGCGAGCGAGAGCGACAGCTGACCCGATCCGCAGAGCGCCACGATCGTGGAGGTCGTGACCGACGAGGACTGCACCAGCACAGTGCCGAGGACGCCCACCGCCAGCGCCGCAAAGGGACTCACCACGCCCTCGAAGAGTCCGCCCGCGGATCCCTCGCCCAAGATCTTGAAGGCCGACGACATCAGGCCCACGGCGACCAGGAAGCCGTAGAGCAACAGCAGCAGCAGCGCGAGCCGTAGCAAGGCCGGAACCTGGCGGGCGCCCGAGGGACCGGGGATCTGGTTGGGAGCCACGCCTTCTCCGGCCGGGGGCCAGGCCACTCGCCTTCACGCCATCTTCGGCGATCACTCTCGGATCACTCACGGGATCCACACGCGCGCACCTTCCGGACCAGATCGCCGCCGGTCAAGCGGCTGGAGCCTAAGCTCGCTGGCAGCGCGGACAGTAGTGCGTGCCGCGCTGGCCCACCACGATGCGTCGCAGCGGCTTCCCGCAGCTCCGGCAGGGCTTGCCGTGCCGCCCGTAGACCTGGAACTCGTGCTGGTAGTTGCCGGGCTGACCTTCGGGCGTTCGATAGAAGGTGTCGAAGCTGCTGCCTTGGAGCTCGATGGCGCGTCGCAACACGGCTTGGATGCTCTCGGCGAGACGACGCGCGCGCGGCTTCGACACGCGATCGGAGGAACGCAGCGGATGCAGGCCGGCCAGGTGCAGCGCCTCGTCCACGTAGATGTTGCCGAGGCCGGCGAGGAAAGACTGGTCGAGCAGCAACGGCTTGAGTTGACGGCGGCGCGCGCGGAGAGCGGTCGCGAGCCACTCGCCGTCGAAGTCGTCGCTGAGGGGCTCGGGGCCGAGCGGTGGGGTGAGCGCGTCGAGACGTGGGCCGAGTGCGAGGCGCCCGAACTTGCGGATGTCGGCGAAGGCCAGGAAGCGGCCGTCGTCGAGACGGAAGCTCACGCGCGTGGCGCGCGGCTCGGGGTCGTCGCCCACGAAGAAGCGGCCGGTCATGCGCAGGTGGCCCACGAGCAGGCGACCTCCGGGCGACGCCTCACCGCCGTCGAGCTCGAACACGATGTACTTCGCGCGCCGCCGCAGCCCGGAGATCTCGCGCCCGCGGATCCCGCGCCGGAACGCCGCCAGCGAAGGACGCGCCACGGTGCGCTCCCAGAGCACCTTGGCCGACTCCACGCGCCGCCCGACGAGCTGCTCGCGCAACTGGCGCACCACGGTCTCGACCTCGGGCAACTCAGGCATCGCGCCATTCTGCGCGCTCGGCGGCTAGGATGCGCCTCCCCGTGAAGATCCTGATCACCAGCCCCGTGTTCCCGCCCGACCTGGGCGGCCCCGCGACCTACGTGCCGAGCCTCGCCAAATACCTGGTGGAGCGCGGGCACGAGGTGAGCGTGGTGGCCTTCTGCAGCGATCCCGAGCCGAAGGGCTGGCCCTTCAAGGTCGTGTCGATCGCGCGCTGCTGGATGCCGCTGCGCTACTGGCGCAACTTCCTGGCCGTGTGGCGCGAAGCCAAGCGCGCCGACCTCGTGTACGTGAACGAGCACCTCGCGCTGCACGTGCTGCTCGCGGCGCGGTTGCGCGGCAAACCCTCGGTGGTGCGCGTGTATGTCGACGGCACCTGGGAGATCAGTCACCGCCTCGGTTGGCACGACGACACGATCAATGCCTTCCAGGATCGCGAGTACGGTTGGAAGGTCACACTCGCGCGGCGCCTGCAGCGCATGTGGTGGGGCTGGACGAAACGCATCGTCACGCCGAGCGCCTTCATGCGCGACATCGTGATGGGCCACGGCGTGCCCGGCGATCGCATCGACCTGATCTACAACGCGTACCACGGGCCCACGTCGTACGAGCCGAGCAAGGCCGAAGCGCGCGCCACGCTCGGCATCGAACCCGGGCGCAAGCTGCTGCTCGCGATCTGCCGGCTCATGATCTGGAAAGGTGTCGACGGCCTGATCCGCGCGCTCGCGCAGCTCCCCAGCGATCACCACCTCTACGTGGCCGGCGACGGCGAAGAGCTCGACAACTGGACCGCCCTCGCCCACGAACTCGGTGTCGGCGAACGCGTGCACTTCCTGGGCAACGTGCCGCACGCCGAGCTCATGGGCTGGATCCGCGCCGCCGACGTCTTCCTGCTGAACAGCTCTTACGAAGGCCTCTCGCACACGCTGCTCGAGGTCATGTGGCTGGGCACGCCGGCCGCGGTGTCGGCCGTGTGCGGCAACCCCGAGCTCATCGAGGATCGCGTCACGGGCCGCAGCTTCGGCTTCCAGGAGGTCGACGCGATCGTGGCCGCCGTGCGCGAGATCCTCGACAACCCGGCCCAGACCGCGCGCTGGGTCGCTGCCGCGCGCGAGAAGGTCTCGCAGGGCTTCGGGCGTCCCGAGCTCTTCGCACGCAAGGAGCGCCTGTTCCTCACGCTCGCGGGCCAAGCGCCCGCAAGCCACGACGAACAACACTGAGCCGCGCGCCCATTCGGGTGTTGCAGGCACGGCCCCGCGCTCTCCACACTGGAGCGTCCTGCCTCGTGCCCGAAGCTCTCATGAATCCTCCCGGCAACCCCAGCCCCACGCTCGCTCCCGTCGAGGTGAGACCCGCCGAGCGCGCGCTCGACGACACGCTCGCGCTCGTGGAGCGTTGCGGCGCCACACTCGAAGAGCGTCTCGCCGCGCTCTGCGACTTGGCTCCGCGCCTCGAACTGAAGCGCAGCCTGCACGCCGGCGCCTGGATCTTCGGCGTTGCCGGTGAGCGTGACCGCGACGGCGCTGCCTACGGACGCCTGTCCTTCCACCTCAACGTGCGCGCGGGCGACGAACGCCTCGTGTGCGTGGCGCGTGGCAGCGCGGGCGGACGCGACCGCCGCAGCGAGGAACTCGATGTCGCGCTGTCCGACGAGCCGCTCGTCGCGCTGGCGGACTTCGCCGAACGCATCGTTTTGAGTTTCGCCGGGGCTTACTTCGCGAGCGATCGCGCCACCACTCGGAGCGTCACGCCATGATGATTCTTGTTACGGGTGGCAGCGGTTTCGTCGGTCGCCGCCTCTGCGACGCGCTGCTCTCGCGCAACCACACGGTCACGGTCGTGAGCCGCGACCCCGGCCGCGCGCGCGGCGCCTGGATGAGCCAAGCCGACATGCGCGGCAAGGACCGCATCTTCTTCCGCGGCTGGTTGCCCGAGCTCGACGCCTACGACGCGGTCATCAACCTCGCCGGCGAACCGCTCTTCGGCAAGCGCTGGGACCCCGCCGTGAAGCACGAGCTGCGCGCCAGTCGCGTGGACGCCACGCACCAGATCGTGTCCGCGATCAAGGTCGCGAAGGATCCGCCCGACGTGCTGATCAATGGCTCGGCCATCGGCTACTACGGCTCCCGCGGCGACGAAGAACTGCCCGAGAGCGCCGCCCCCGGCAACGACTTCCTCGCCGACGTCTGCAAAGACTGGGAAGCCGCCGCCGCTGACTGCCCCGTGCGCACCGTGTTCCTGCGCACCGGCGTGGTGCTCGGCCGCAACGGCGGCGCGTTGCAGAGCATGTTGCTGCCCTTCAAGCTCGGCGTCGGCGGCCCGATCGGCAACGGCAAAGCCTGGTTCTCGTGGATCCACATCGAGGACGAAGTCGGCCTGATCCTGCACGCGCTCGAAGGCGCCGGCGACCGCGCGCCCAAGCACGAGCCGATCCACGGCGCGCTGAACGCCGTCTCGCCCGGCGTGGTCACGAACAAGGAGTACACCAAGGCGCTGGGGCGCACGCTCTCGCGCCCCACGATCCTGCCCGTGCCGCCCTTCGGCTTGAAGCTCATGTTCGGCGGCGCGGCCGAGGTCTTGCTCGCGAGCCAGCGCTGTGTGCCCGAAGTCGCGCGCAACACCGGGTACAAGTTCGTGTACCCGGAGATCGAGCCGGCGCTGCGCCAGATCCTCGATCGCTGAGCGATGAGTCCACGCCGAGTGGCGCGCTGCGCGTCTCTGCGCAAGGTCTACGGCAGCGGTGACACCGCGGTGGCCGCGCTCGACGGCGTGGACGTCGAGCTCTTCGCGGGCGAGTTCGTCGCGCTCACGGGTCCGAGCGGTTCGGGCAAGTCCACGCTGCTGCACCTACTCGGCGCGATGGACACGCCGAGCGAGGGCCTGATCGAGGTCGACGGACAGTCGCTCACCGGCCTCGACGACGAAGCCGCCTCACGCTTCCGCTGCGAGCGACTCGGCTTCGTCTTCCAGTTCTTCCACCTGATGCCTTCGCTCAGCGCCTGGGAGAACGTGGCGCTGCCCGCGCGCTTCGCCGGAGCCGAGCGCGCCGAGTCGGAGGCGCGCTCCCGTGAGGGCTTGGCGCGCGTGGGCCTGCCCGCGCTCGCCGAACGCTTCCCGGATCAGATGTCGGGCGGACAACAGCAACGCGTCGCCATCGCACGCGCCTTGATCAACGACCCCGCGCTCGTGCTGGCCGACGAACCCACCGGCAACCTCGACCACGTGGCCGGCGCCGAAGTGCTCGAGCTGCTCGCCGAACTCGGCGCCGAACGCGGCAGCGCCGTGCTCGTGGCCACGCACGATCCGGCCGTGACCGCCGCCGCCACGCGCGCGATCCGACTGGTCGACGGGAAGCTCGACACCGACGACGAGCCCGCGCGATGAGAGTCGTGCTCCGCGCGCTGCTCGCCGACGCGCGCGGCCACAAGTTGCAAACCCTCGTCACGCTGCTCGGCGTGGCCGTGGGGGTGGCCGTCATCGTGGCGATCCACCTGGCGAGCGAGGCCTCGCTCGAACACTTCCGCGGCACCTTCGACAGCGTGGCCGGACGCGCCACGCACGAGCTCAACGGCGCGGCGCCGCTGTCCACCGAACGCCTGCCGGAACTGCTGCGCGAACCCGGCGTGATCGCCGCGCAACCCGTGGTGAGCCGACTCGCCGTCGCCCCCGCGCGTGCCGACCGCCCCGCGCGAGCGCTGCGCGTGCTCGGGCTCGACCCCTTCCTCGCCGCACCGTTCCTGGAGTTCAGCAGCGCCGCCCGCGCGCAGATCGGAAGCGCGCGCCTCTTCGAACGCCTGTTGCTCGAACACGATCTGTTGCTCGCGCCCGGCGAAGTGCTCGCCGACTTGGGCTTGCCCGACGAGGGCGGCGCGCTCGACTTGCGCGTCGGGAGCACCACGCGACGTGTGCGCTTGGCCCGCCTCGACGGCAGCGGCCTCGCGCGCTCCGACCCGCCCGTGCTGCTCACCGACCTGGCCACCGCGCAGCAACTCGCCGGCCTCGACACCGGCCTCACGCGCTACGACCTGATCCTCGACCCCGACGCGCCGCCCCCGCAACTGGCCGCAGGCGAGCGCCTGGCACGCCCCGCGCGCCGCGGCGAACGCGCCGACTCGATGACCGCCGCCTTCCGCACGAACCTGCTCTGCCTGGGCTTCCTCGCGGTGCTCGTGGGCGCCTTCCTGGCCTTCAACATGGCGCAGTTCGCCGTCACGCGGCGCCGCGCCATGCTCGGACGCTTGCGCTGCCTGGGCTGCTCGGCCAAGGCGCTGCAGCGCGCCGTGCTCGTGGAGGCCGCCTTGCTCGGACTCGCCGGCAGCGTGTTCGGCGTGGCCCTCGGTCGCGCGCTCGCAGGCACCCTCGTGGGCGACGTGGCGCGCACCGTCTCCACGCTCTACGGACGCGTGGATCCGCCGGGCGTCTCGCTCGATGCGCTCACGGCGACAGCCGCGCTGCTCGTGGGCGTCGGCGCCACCGTGGCCGCGAGTTGGGGCCCTGCGCGCAGTGCTGCCCGCACGCCGCCGGTGCTCGTGGCGGGCGGTGTCGTGCGCGATCCCCTGCCGCACCGCGCACTCGCGCCGCTGCTGTGCGTGTTCGCCGCGCTGCTGTTGTGCGTGCCGCAGAGCGCGGTCGTCTTGCCGTCGATCGCGGTGCTCGCGATCTTGCTGGCCACGGCCACGGCCATGCCGCACTTGTTGCGTCGTCTCTTGGAACATCCGCCGCGCCAGCTCGTGGCCGCGCTCGCGGCGGGGCGACTCGAGCGCAGCCTGGCGCGCACCGGGGCGGCCGCGGGCGCGCTCGCCATGCCGCTGGCCATGACCGTGGCGCTGCTCGTGATGGTCGGTTCCTTCCGCGGCGAAGTCGTGGCCTGGGCCGAGGCCGTGCTCGGAGGCGACCTCTACGTGCAGCCTCTCGAGCAGGAGCTCGCCGCCGAGAGCCTGCGCTTGTCGCCCGCGTTGCTCGACGCCATGGCCGCGCACCCGCAGGTGGAAACGGTGGACACGCTGCGGCTCATCGAGCGTGCCACCGACAGCGGCGAGCTGCTCATCGGCGGCAGCGAGCTCGAAGCCGTTCGGCGTCGCGGCACGATGCGCGTGCTGCAAGGTGGCCCGCTGAGCGACGTGCTCACCGCACTCGACGCGGGCGCCGCGCTGATCAGCGAACCGCTCGCGCAACGTCGCGGACTGGCCCCCGGCGACAGCCTGCGTCTGCCCGGACGTGACGGCGAACGCGAACTCACCGTGGCCGCCGTCTTCCAGGACTTCTCCTTCGATCGCGGCTACGTGTTGCTCGCCGCGCGCACACACATCGAGCTCTTCGGCGAGACGGGCGTGCGCAACGCCGCCGCGCTCCTGCGCCCCGGCGCCGACCCCGAAGTCGTGCGCGACGCCCTCATGGCCGCGCACCCCGAAGTGCTCGTGCGCACCGTCGCCAAGCTCCGCGACGACGTCCTGCGCGCCTTCAACGACACCTTCGCGATCACCTACGTGCTGCAAGGCATCTCCACGGCACTGGCGCTGGTGGGCATCCTCACGGCGCTGCTCTGCTTGCACTTGGAGCGGCGGCACGAACTGGGTGTGTTGCGCGCGCTCGGCGCTCGCACGCGCGCGATCGGCGGCTTGCTGCTCGTGGAAGCAGGGGCGCTGATGTTCGTAGCCGAGCTCGTGGCGCTGCCCGTGGGCTTGGGGCTGGCGTGGATCCTCGTGGCGGTCGTCAACACGCGCTCCTTCGGCTGGAGCTTTCCCATGGCGATCGACTTCGGCGCGGTGAGCGGCTTGCTCGGTATGGCCTTGGTCGCGGGACTGCTCGCCGGCTTGGTGCCCTGGTTGCTCACGCGGCGCGGCACGATCTCGCAGCTCTTGGAGACGCGTCGATGAGCAGGCGCGTGTGTCTCAGCTTCTTGCTCGCAGCGGCGTTCGCGGCCGCAACGCCGACCGCGCTTGCGCAGGCAGTCAGCACTCCCGGGCAGGAAGTCAGCGAGCCCGCACAGGCAACCAGCGAGGCCGACGGATTCCTGCGCGCGCTCCCCGGTCGCGAGCTGCGGCTGCCCGCGGACCACGCGAACCACCCGCGCACGCGCACCGAGTGGTGGTACTTCACGGGCCAGTTGTTCGCCGAGGACGGCCGCGAGTTCGGCTTCCAGAGCACCTGGTTCCGACGTGCCCTGCGCGAGCGTCTCCCCACGCAAGCCCCGCCGCTCGCCGTCCGCGACGTGCTGCTCTATCACGGCGCCCTGGCCGACGTGGACCGCGCGCGCACGCAGTTCACCGAGCGCGTCAGCCGGGATCACGCGCCTTGGGCGCGCGCCTCCGAGGAGCGCCTCGAGGTCGTCACGCTCGACGCCTCACTGCTCGATCCCGTGGGCGACGGCGCGCGCGTGCTGCTCGACGCCCCCGTCGGCGACGCGCGCCTGCGGGTGGCGATCGACTTCGGCACCGTCACGCCGCTGGCGCATGGCGAGGAACCCGGGCTCTCACTCAAGGGTTCGGAAGCCGGGCAGGCGTCCTGGTACTACAGCCTGCCGCGCCTCCCACTCAGCGGCAGCTTGCAACTCGCCGACGGCAGCGAGCTCGCAGTGAGCGGCGAAGCCTGGTTCGACCACGAGTTCGGCAGCAGCCAACTGGGCGACGAGCAGGTCGGGTGGGACTGGTTCTCCGTAGCGCTCGACGACGGCAGCGAACTCATGCTCTATCAGCTGCGTCACACCGACGGCAGCGCCGACGCCACCAGCTCCGCCACGCTGCGCCGCCCGGACGGCAGCCAACGCCATCTGCGTCGCGAAGATTTCGAACTCGAAGTCCTCGAGCGCTGGACGAGCCCGCGCAGCCGCGCCCGCTACCCCGCCGAGTGGGCGCTCCGGATCCCGAGCGAAGCGCTCGAGCTGCGCGTGCGCCCGCGCTTCGCCGACCAGGAACTCAGCACATCGGGCAGCACCGGCGTCGTGTACTGGGAGGGGTTGTGCGAGTTCGTCGGCGAACGGGCCGGAGGCGCGGTGATGGGCGCTGGCTACGTGGAGTTGGTGGGCTACGCCGACTCGATCCAAGGCGCCTTCGCAGCACCGCCGCGCGCCGTCGAGCCTACTCAGGACGCGTAAATACTACGCGTCGCGCATCGAGATTAGAGCGCCTGTGAAGCACCCGTCGGCCCCCCCGGCATGGAAACCGATGGTATCTTGAGCTGTTCGCGCTGCGCCGCCGATAGACAAGAAGCGCCATCCGCCGAGCCCACGTCAGCGCCCGACTCCCCAACCGGATCACCACCAGCGATGCGAGTCCTCTTCCTCTCGCCGTTCCTCGCACAGGAACCTCTAGGCATCATGTACCTCTCCGGCGCGCTCAAGAGCGCAGGCCACGAGACGCGCATGATCTTCATGCCCGATCCCGACTTCGAGTCCAAGTTCAAAGACTTCGATCCCGAGATCATCTGCTACTCCTTCACCACCGGGATGCACACCGGCATCCTCGGCCTGAACAAGATGGTCAAGGAGTTGAAGCCCGAGGTGATCTCGATCGCTGGCGGTGCGCACGTCACCGTGGTGCCCGAGTTCATCTACGAAGACGGCATCGACGCCATCTGCCGCGGCGACGGCGAGTACGCGTTGGTGAACTTCGTGAACTGCGTGGCCAAGGGCGAAGACACCACCAAGCTCTCGAGCTTCTGGGTGAAGGACGCCGACGGCGAAGTGCACAAGAACGAGCCCGGCGCGCTCGAGCAAGACCTCGAGGCCTTCGGCTTCTGCGATCGCGCGATCGTCTACGACGCAGCAGACTTCTACAAGCTGAGCGAGCGCAAGGTCATCAAGACCGACCGCGGCTGCCCGATGAACTGCTCCTTCTGCTTCCACCACGCTTGGAAGAAGAAGGTCTACAAGGTCACGAACAACGAGTACGTGCGCCGCCGCTCCGTCGACCACGTGATCGAAGAAGCCAAGCGCATGAAGGCGGACTACCCGCTGAGCTTCGTGCACTTCCTCGATGACATCTTCAACATCAACAACAAGTGGCTCGAGGAGTTCGCGGAGCGTTGGCCCAAGGAAGTCGGGCTGCCCTTCGACGCGATCTTGATGGCCAACATGGTCACCGAGAAGCACATCAGGCTGCTCAAGCAGGCCGGCTGCATCTACGCGCGCATCGCTTTCGAAGCCGCCGACGACCACATGCGCAACGCCGTGATGAAGAAGAACACCACGCGCGCGCAGCTGGTCCGTGCCGCCACCTTCATCCGTCAGTACGGCATCCGCCTCGGCAGCCTCAACATGCTCGGCGGCCCCGGTTCCACCATCGAAGACGACATCGAGACGATCGAGCTCAACATCGAGTGCAAGGTGGACCACCCGCTGGCCAGCCTGCTGCAGCCGTACCCGATGACCGACATCAACGACATGACCCAGGAGATGGGCCTGGCGACGGACACGTGGGAAGAGTTCCCCTCGCTGTTCAACCGCACCACGTCGATCGCGCTGCCGCAGCGTCATTACTTCGAGAACCTGCACAAGTGGTTCCCGGTGGTCGTGCGCTTCCCGTGGACGCTCCCGATCGCCAAGCGCGCGATCAAGTCGAAGCTGATGAGCAAGCCCTACCTGATCATGTACATGTTGTGGAGCGAGTGGCTCGTCACCGAGCAGAACATGCTCTTCAACAAGGCGCAGGGTCGTAAGGGCATCAAGACCGTGTCGGTGGTGGACTTCACCTCGCGCGTGTTCACCAAGGGTTTCATCCGTCTGTTCACGACGATCTTCGGCAAGAAGAACGTGAAGATCGGCCTGAAGATGAAGCTCAACGACGAGCGCGTGATGAACCACATGGACGAGTAGTCGCGGCACCGCGCGCCACGCGTTCGGCGTTCACGAGCCCCGTTGCTCCGTCGGCCTTACCGTCGCGGGGCAGCGGGGCTCGTTCGCTCCCGGGCGAGCTTCTTCCTAGACTGCTCGCATCCTCGGAGGACACGTGACCATGACCCGCTTCGCCCGTCTCGCTCTCACGCTCTCGCTCGGCGCCCTCGCCGTTTCGCTCGCCGCCTGCGGAGGTCGCCCCGCCGACGTGGTGCTCTACTGCGCCGTGGACCGCGCGCACAGCGAACCCATCGTGCGCGCCTTCGAAGAACACACCGGCCTGAAGGTCGACTTCGTGCCGGACATCGAGGCCAGCAAGTCGGTCGGTCACCGTCGCCGCCTGCAGGAAGAGGCGAACAACCCGCGCTGCGACGTGTTCTGGAACAACGAGATCGTGCAGACCGTGTTGCTCCAGGAGCAGGGCTTGCTCGCGCCGTACACGCCGCAGGGCAGCGAGGACATCCCGGCCGTCTTCAAAGATCCCGAGGGTTACTGGACGGCCTTCGGCGCGCGCGGTCGCGTGTTGATCGCGAACACGGAGCTGCTGCCCGACGCGAGCTCGCGCCTCACGGGCATGGCCGACTTCCTGAACCCGGAGCGCGCCGCACGCGCCGGCATGGCCAAGCCGCTCACCGGCACCACGGCCACGCACGCCGCCTGGCTCATCGCCGACCGCGGTCTGCAGGCCACGCTCGCGCAGTTCGACGCCATGCGCGCCGCGGGCACGGCCTTCGGCGCGAGCAACGGCCAGATGATGCGCCTGGTTCGCGACGGCGAACTCGACTTCGCCTGGACCGACACCGACGACGTGCGCACCGCGCTCGCCGAGGACTACCCGGTGGTGCAGATCGTGCCCGACCAAGGCCCCGGCGACGACGGCCTCCTCGTGATCCCCAACACCGTGATGCTGATCAAGGGCGCTCCGCACCCCGACGCCGCGCAACGCCTGATCGACTACCTGAGCTCGGCCGAGGTCGAGGAGATGCTCGCGCACGGCCCGTCGGCGCAGATCCCGGTGCGCGCCAGCGTGCCGCGTCCCGCTCACGTGCTCGCGCTCCAGGACTACGAGCTCGCCGAGGTCGACTGGGCCGCCGTGGGCCGCGCCTACGCCGAACACGGCGCCGCCCTCGACGCGCACTTCTTGCGCTGAAGCGGCCCGACCGCGCCCCGCCCTCGCAGGACAGACCTGGGCGCGGCGCCGACCTCACGGCCGCTGCGCGCAGGCGCCACGCGAGCAGGCGCGTCACCCGGAGCATCAAGCGGGCCCCGCACTGCTAGAATGCGCCGCTCGGAGGTGACCGCTGAGTCCGTCCAGTACCAGCCGCGAATTGACCACGCTGCGCGAGAAGGCCGAGCAACTGCTCGCCGCCTCGGTGCGTGAATTCGAGCGCAAGGGCGAGCGTTTCGTGGTGCCCTACCAAGACACGCAGATCATCGTGCATCCGATCGACTGGACGCGCGGCCGCACGATCTTGCGCCTGATCGCCCCGGTGGTCACCGACCTCGACGAGAGCGCCGAGCTGCACCGACGCCTGGGCGAGTTCAACAACACGACCATCTTCGGCAAGTTCTATCACCGCGACCGCACGGTCTTCCTGGAGCACAACCTGCTCGGGGAGTCGGTGGATCGCAACGCCTTCCAGGCGGCGCTGGCGTCGGTGGCGCACAACGCCGACCACCTCGACGACGTGTTGCTGGCCGAGTTCGGCGGGCGCAAGTGGAGCGACGATGCCTGAACCCGCAGCGACCTTTGTCGCGCTTCCGGTCTACACCGAGCGCAGCTTGCGTCCCGATGTCGTCGAGCTGCTCGACGCGGTCACCGATGTCGCGCGTCGCCTCAACCACAACGTGCTCGGCGTGGAACACCTGCTCGTGGTGGGCGCCGAGAACGGCGTGGAGGACATGGCCCGCGCCGTGCCCAGCCTCACGGCCTTCCGCGAAGCCCTGCTCGACGCGCTCTTCCACGACCGCGAAGAGTTCCGCTACGAAGCCGAGAGCGGCGACGACCTGATCTACCTGCGCAGCGAGCTGGCCGCGGTGCTCGACCGCATCCAGGCCGGCGAAGACGCGCCCGACCTGCTCGCCGAGCTGATGCTGCTCGACGTGAAGCGCGTGCGCGCCGCGCTCACCTACGCACGCGGCACCGAACCCGACGTGATGCCGCCCGACAGCTTGAGCCTCGACCGCTCGCACGACCTCTCGGCGGACCTCTCGGCCGACGAGGCCGCAGCCAGCGCCGACGGCGCCGCGACCGCCAGCCAGTCCGCGGCGCCCAACCCCTCGAGCGGGCGCGGTCAGGCGCCCGGCCCCGCACTGCGCCCCGAGTTGCCGCTCACGCTCGACCTCGGCGTCGACACGATCGACGACCCCGAGTTCGTCGGCCAGAAACCCTTGCTCGACGGCATCGCGCGCATCCTGCTGCGCTTCCACCAACCCGCGCTGCTCATCGTGGGCCCGGCCGGCTCCGGCAAGAGCGCGCTCGTGCGCGGCCTTGCGCGCGCCGCCACCGCCGGCGAGTTGCCCGGTCTCGAAGGCTTCAAGTTCCACCAGCTGCGCCTGCTCGAACTCGTGGCGCAGAGCCATCGCGGCCAAGACCTGCACGGCCTGCTCGATCACATCTTGGGTGAGATCGGCGAGGACCCCAAGGCCGTGTTGGTGGTCGACGACCTGCACTTGCTCGTGGCCAAGCAGGGCTACCCGCTGCTCTCCGACCTGATCGACACGATCAAGCTGCACATCAGCAAGGGCAAGGTGCGCGCACTGCTGACGGTCGACGCCGACGTGTACGCGCGTTCCTTCGAGAGCGACGGCTTCTTCGGCTCGCAGATCACGGTGAAGACGCTGAGCGTGCACGAGCGCGACGCGCTGGCCGACATCATCCGCGTGTACCGCCCACGCCTCGAGACGCACTTCGGTCTGCAGATCGAGGACGACGCGCTCGAGGCCGCCGTCGACGCCACGCTCAACGACGACAAGTCGGACTACTCGCCGCCCGGCAGCACCGTGCGTCTGCTCGACGAAGCCTGCGCCATGGCGCGCTCGGCGAGCGAGATGAACGTGAACGCGGGCCACGTGCACCGCTGCCACAGCGAGGAAGCCAGCGACTCGGCCCACGTGGACCGCAAGCGCCTGGCGAACATCGAGAGACGGCTGGCCACGCGCGTGCTCGGCCAAGAGGTCGCCGCGGGTGCCGTGGCGCGTCGTGTGCGGCTCGCCAAGTTGCACTTGGACCGCAAGCCCGAGCGGCCCGACGGCGTGTTCCTGTTCATGGGCCCGTCGGGTGTGGGTAAGACCGAGATGGCGCGCGCCCTGGCCCGCGCGCTCTACGACGACGAGAGCCGTCTCGTGCGACTCGACATGAGCGAGTACATGGAGCCGCACTCGGTGGCGCGCATCATCGGCGCGCCACCCGGCTACGTGGGCTACGGCGAGTCGGGCGCGCTCACGGCGCCGGTGGCCGAGCTCGGCCACTGCGTGGTGCTGCTCGACGAGATCGAGAAGGCGCACCCGCGCGTGCTCAACCTGTTCCTGCAGGTCTTCGACGACGGCCGTCTCACCGACAGCAAGGGCCGACTCGTGAGCTTCGCCGAGACCGTGCTGATCATGACGTCGAACATCGGGCGCGAGCTCTACGCGATCCACGGCGAGCCCGCGATCGGCTTCGGCGGCGACCAGCGCGCCGCGCAACCCGACGGCCCCGTGCGCGACGTGGTGCAGGATCACTTGCTGCGCGTGCTGCCCGCCGAGTTCGTGAACCGCATCGACGAGATCGTGCCCTTCCGCGTGCTCAACGAAGAAGACATCGTGAGCATCGCGCAACGCCTGATCGAGCTCGAGGTCGACCGCTGGCGCGGCCGCGGGAAGACCATGACCTACACGCCCGAGGTGCCGGAGTTGCTCGGCAAGTCGGGCTACGACCCGCGGCTCGGCGCGCGTCACGTGGAGCGCAACCTCGAGCGCTACGTGATCTCGCTGATCAGCGACGCGGCCGTCACCGATGAGTTCGAGGGCATCAAGGAACTCGCGCTGAGCGTGGTCGACGGTGCGATCTGCTTGAAGCTCGACGGCGAACAGTTCGTGTGTCTCGCCGAGAGCGGCAAACTCTCCCGCGGCGACGGGAAGAGCTGAGTCGAAGTCGGTCGGGGCGACCGCAGCACGCAGGCGCCGCAGGGCGCGGCGCGGCTCAGCCTCCGGCGCACGCAGGCAAGGCGCACGCAGCGCCGATGAAGCCCGCGAGCCGTCGCGACTTCGCTCAGCCTTCGGCGCGTGCTCGCGCGGCGATCTCGGCGAGGCCGTCAGCCAGGTTCGCGATGACGCGTTCGCGGTTGAAGCGCGCCATGTCGGCGGGCGGGTTCGCGGCGCGCAGGCTCGTCTCGAGTGCCGGCGTGCCGAAGAAGCGTTCGAGCTCGGCGGCGAGGGCGGGCGTGCTGCCGTCGAAGATCAGGCCGTTGGCGCCGTGCTCGATGAGTTCGGGGACGATGCCCACGGGCGTGGAGAGCGAGGGCGTCCCGCAGGCCATGGCCTCGGGCACCACGCGCGGGCCCCCCTCCGAGGTGCTCGCGCAGACCAGCAGGCGCGCGCGTCGGTAGAGTTCGGCGAGTTCTTCTGCGCCCTCGACCCACTCGATGTGTTCCACCCGATGGCGACGTCCCGGCTTCGAAGCGAAGCTCGCGAGCTGCGCGGCGAGCGGTCCACGTCCGAGCACGCGCAGGCGCAACGGCGGCAGCGACGAGCTTTCGAGCTGGTCGAGCGCGGCGAGCAACACGCCGAGCCCTTTGTTCGGCACCAAGCGCCCGACGAAGAACAGGTCCGCGTCGAAGTGGGCGCTCGCACCGCCGGGAGCGCTCGCACCGCCGGACGCGGCCTTCGCGCCCGGCGCAGTCGGTTCGCGCGCGGCCGGTGCGCCCGATTCGCTCGCGGTCGCCGGCCGGAAGAGTGAGGTGTCGAGGTAGAGCGAGGGCAGCACGTGGATGCGCTCGTCGGGCACACCCCAGCGGCGCAAGAGCGGCGGCAACTCGCAGCCGTTCACCACGCGGAAACCGGCGGCGCGCTTCAGGGCCCAGCGCGTGTACATGCGCGTGGCGCGCAGGTCGAAGCGTTCACGCAGGTTCGCAGGGCGCGGGTAACCGGGCACGTGATGCAACTCGGCCACGTAGGGGATCCGCGCGTGCTTGCTGATCTGCCAGCTGCCCCAACCGTTGTAGAAGGGGTTGTAGTCGTGGCTCGTGATCACGGTGTAGTCGCGCTCGGCGGCGAGACGCTTGCCCGTGCTCGCGATGAAGCTCGCCTGACGCAGCTTGCCCGTGCTCGGATGGTGCAGGTGCACGTTGCCGAAGACTTCGGTCTGCACCACCTGCGACGGCCGCGTGCCGATCACGTCGACGCGCTCCCAATGCTCGCTGAAGCTCTCGAGCATGTAGTGGAACGGCCCCTTTTCGCCCGCGACCACACCGCGGTCGGCGGACACCATCAGCACGTTGCCGTGCGTGTTGCTCAGGGCTCGTAGCGTCCCAGCAGGTCGTTGGCTGTTTCCACGCCGACGCGCATGGAGCGCGCCATGTTGTTGTACCAGAACTGTCCGGAGCGCCCGATCGAGCGCAGGTTGTCGAACTTGTCGTGCTCGGCCCAGATGCGATCGAGCTTCTCGCGGTAGTCCATCGGGTACACGGGGTAGCTGTCGGGCACGAACATGTACTCGATGTCTTCGATGTCCTCGCGCTTGCACACGCCGAGCTTCTCGAGGCCTTCGGCGATCTTGTCGAGCAAGCCCGCGCGCTCTTTCTCGTCGCGGAACTCGGTGCGCGTGATCTCCACGCACAGGCTGTCTTTGCCTGCGGGGCAGAGTCCGCCGACGGAGCGGTTCGGGTAGTAGATGCGATTGAAGACGATGTCTTCGTCGGCGATGTAGGTGTAGAGGTCGTCGCCTTCAGCGAGCGGGCGATTGATCTTCATCAGGCCGAGCATGATCGTGAAGAAGGGCAGCTCTTCGCGCGGGATGCCGGCCAGCGTGCACATGCGGTGGATCGAGCCGGTCCAGATCACGCACTCGGGCTCGACGACTTCGCCGCCGTCCCAAGTGACCTTGGTGATGTGGTGCCCTTCGGTCTCGAAGGCCACGTTCGACGCCTTGAGGTGCAGCGTGCCGCCCTCGCGCTCGTAGGCCTCGGCCACGCGCTCGGTGATCATCCCCACGCCGCGCGGCGGGTAGAGCACCTTCTTGTAGTTCTTGGCGAAGGCCGTGCGGAACAGGCCCTGCACGATGAGCCAGGCGCGCTTGATGCCCTTGGGATGGCTGCGCTCTTCCTTCGAGTCGCCGCCTTCCGCGGGCTGCTGCGCCTTCACCTGCGGGTAGCGTTCGAGGTAGCGCTCCACGAGCTTGGGCTCGAGCTGCAGCGTCTTGTCGCGCTTCACGTCGGGCACGTTGTGCACGGTGCGCGCGGTCTGGTTCCACCAATCGCGGTGAAGCTCGCCCTTGAGCCCGGTGCGGCTGGGGACCTTCTTCTCCATGTACGGGCCGAGGAACACGTCCCACAACTTGCCCCCGAACATGCCGCGCATGTACTCCTTGGCGGAGTAAGCGGTGGGGATGTTCTGCGTGAAGGAGTTGCGCAGGAAGGTGTAGATCGAGCTCGGCGGCAGCTTGAAAGCCGCGCTCGCCGACGGGGGCCAGGGCACGTTGCGCTTGCCGATCTTCGCGCCGATCTTGAAGTCGATCGGACGCCACTCCTCAGGCTTCATGCTCGACTTGATCAGTTCGTTGACCTGATCGCTGACGTCGAGGAAGAAGTAGTGCGGACCGACATCGAACACGTGCTCGCCGAAGGACACCGTGCGCGCCAATCCGCCCACCACGTCGAGCCGCTCGAGCACGATGACTTCCTTGCCGGCGCGATGCAGAGTGGCCGCGGCGCCGAGCCCCGCCATGCCGGCACCCACCACTACGATCGGGCCGCTACGGGGAGGTGCGTTGGTCACGGGTTGCTCCTGGGTCGACAAAAAGGGCGCGCATCATAGCGCGCGAACAGCGTGGCGTGGACTCGCGTGACTCCCCGTCGACCAGCCGGTGGGGGTGGCTTGACCCCAGCTCCAGAACCCGTCTCGCGAACCGCCGTGTGGGGCGTTCGACCCCCGATGCACAACTCGGGCTCGATACTTTCAAGAGACGCCGACGTCGAAAAAGCGATCCGAAACGGCCGGGCCATCGGGTAAGAAGGGTTCGGGTCTGCTGGCGGTAGGCCCACCACGCTGCGAAACCGGCCTCGATGGGGTCGCCACGCATCGATCTTGAACACGAGCAGGAGGGAGTCCAGCGCATGGACATGATGCAGGCCAACAACATGTCGCGAAGCCTCAAAGCGCTGTGCGACGTGAACCGCATCCGGATCCTCGAGATCCTCGTGCGGGGTGAGTTCTGTGTCACGGAGCTCGTGGAGCAGCTCGGGATCGACCAGCCCAAGGTCAGCCACCACTTGGCGATCTTGCGCAGTGCGAGCGTGATCCGGAGTCGTCGCGACGGGCGACACATCAACTACTCGCTGCTGCCCACGGTGCACTCGCGCACCGAAGGGGATCAGGGTCCGGTCGACGTGTTCAACCTGGGCGAGCTGAGCGTGAGCTTCCGCTTCGAGCGCCCCGAGGAAGCCGGGCGTCGTCAGCGGCTCGACGGTCGACCCGCCAGCGACGACGGCGAACTCTCGGCCTCCGAAGCCGGCGCCTGAGTCCAGGCCTGAACGGACGAAGGGCTCAGCCCTCGCTCGCCACGTCGTCCTCTTCATCATCGAGCACGGGCTCTTCTTGCTTCGTGTGTTTGCGAAGCTCGAACTCGAAGCGCGCATTCGACGCGGCGTAGCGCAGCTTGCCCGCGCTGCACTCGGGGCACACCCAATCGAGCAACGCGGACATGTCGGCGTTGTAGTGGGTGAGCATGTTGTTGTTGCGGTTCACCCAACACTCGAACAAGCACTGTGGGCCGTCACACTCGAACTTCAGAAGTGACAACATGGTGCTCTTCATGTGCGGTGTCTCCGTGCGGGGGCGTCCGAGGGGCTTCGGCTCCTCGAGGTCGCTGCCGCGAACGTGGCTTCGAATTCTAGGGGTGAGGGCGAAGACCACAAGACCTTCACCGGGTCAGAACCTGAGGCGCGCCCGAATCGCGCCGTGAGTGCTCAGAGCGCGTGATCGCCAACGCGAGCCCGGGGCGGGTCGAGCGCCAACTCGGCGCTCGCGGGTGTCAGCCTGGCGGTTGCTCGGCGCCAGCCACGATGCGTTCGGCCTCGATGTTCGCGAGGCGGGCTTCGTCGACATCGCCGGTGGGATAGTGGCCGGAGAAGCACGCGTTGCAGCTGTCGGTGAGCGCGTCGTTGCCTTCGAACACGGCCTGCTTGAGGCTCTCAAGAGGCAGGTAGACAACGCCGTCGGCGCCGATCTCTTGCGCGATGGCTTCGTCGCTGCGATCGCGCGCGACGAACTCGTTCTTGGTGGCCATGTCGATGCCGTAGATGCACGGGTAGCGCAGCGGCGGCGACACCGAGGCGAAGTACACCTTGCGCGCGCCAGCGCGGCGCGCCACCTCGACGATCTTGCGCGAGGTGTTGCCGCGCACGATCGAGTCGTCGACCAAGAGCACGTCTTTGCCGTCGAACTCGAGCTGGATCGGGTTGAGCTTCATGCGGATCGCGTCGCGCCGCAGGTCGTTGCTGCCCATGATGAAGGTGCGACCGATGTAGCGGTTCTTCACCAGGCCTTCGCGGTAGGTCATGTCGAGCGCGCGCGCCATGGCCATCGCCGAGGTCGTGGCCGACTCGGGCACGGGGATGATCACGTCGGCCTTCCAGCCCGTGGCTTCCCACACGGGCGCCATCAACTCGCCGAGACGCAGGCGCGTCTTGTAGACCGAGACCTTGTCGAGGAAGGAGTCGGGGCGCGCGAAGTAGACCCACTCGAACAGGCAGGGCGTGTGCGTGTTCTCGCCGATCTGCTCGCGATGCAGCTCACCGTGCTTGTCGATGAACACGGCCTCGCCGGCGGCCAGGTCGACGGTTTCATGGAAGTCGAGGATGTCCATGAGCACCGATTCGGAGGCCACGCACCATGTCTTGCGGCCCTGCTCGTCGAGGCGACTGCCCATGATGATCGGCTTGATGCCGTAGGGGTCGCGGAAGGCGTACATGCCTTCGTCGGCCACGATGCCGACGACCGAGTAGGCGCCCTTCACGCGGCTGAACACACCGCGCACGGCGTCGAAGATGTTCTTCGGTTGCAGCGTCTCGATCTTCTGGCGGGCCAATTCGTCGCCGAAGACATTGAGGATGCCTTCGAGGTCGCAGGAGCTGTTCACGTGCCAGTGCGAGCCGGCCGACATCTCGTTGCGGATCTCGTCGAAGTTGGTGACGTTGCCGTTGTGCACCATCCCCACGCCGAAGGGGTAGCCGATCATGAACGGCTGCGCGTCCTCGGCGCCACCCAAGCCCACGGTGGGGTAGCGCACGTGCGCCACGCCCATCCAACCCGTGAGCGACTCGGCGGCTTCGGGGGTGAACACGTCGCGCACCAAGCCTTGCGACTTGTGCAGGTGGAAGCGGCCATCGTAGGTGAGCGCGCCGGCGGCATCCTGACCGCGGTGCTGGATGGCGAGCAGGCCGGTGGCGAGTTGCGGGAAGACCTGGCTGTCGCGAGGTCCGAGGATGCCGATGAATCCGCACATAAAGCGTCGCCAGAGCTGAGGAGTGATCGATTCTAGCGGTCCGGCCTCAGCGTCGCCACGCGCGTGCTGTTAGGCTGGTCGCCCGCTCATGCGCGCGGCGCGGGGCGAGTTCGTCTTCCTCATCCACGACCTATCGCCATGCTCAGCCTGCTGCTCGCCGCCGCCTTCGCCCTGCCGCAAGACACGCCCACGGAACCGGCACCGCCGGTTGCTGCGCCCGAAACGCCCGCTGCGGTCACGCGTTTCCTCGCCAGCGCGCAGGCCAAGCTCTACGACCCGCGGCAGAACGGCCTGGAATCGCTGAGTTTCAGTGCGCCGCTGAAGTTTCCGATGGGGCCCGAGATGCTCGAGCTGGGAGCGGTCGACGTGGCCTGGATGGCCGATGAGCCGGTGAACATCGAGCCGCGCTTGGGCGAGCTGCCCGACGCTCTCAAGGCGGCGCTGCCAGCCGAGATGATTCCGCAGTTCCGCGCCACGATCGAAGCCGCGCTGCCCAGCCTGGCCGAGCAGCTGCTCTCGATCGCCATCGGCGACCTGTTCGGGCCGCTCATGCAAACCCACAGCGGCGCGCTCGGCACGACGGACGGCGCCGTGTCGATCACCTTCACCTCCGCGCAGGATCCGACGGGAGTCGGCGCCACTGTGGTCTGGACCTTCGACGACGACGGCCTGCCCCTGATGTCCGTCACGGAAGCGCAGCAGGAGGGCCCGATGGGTCCGATGACCGTCACCGTGAACACCGAGCACAGCTGGCGCGCAGGCCCCGGCGGCAAGCTCGTGCTCGACAAGGTCACGGCCACGCGCAGCATCGCCGGTCAGAGCATCGTGGAGACGACCACCGCCGAGTACGTCACCCACGCCGACATGCTGTTGCTCACGGCCATCGAGAGCAAGCAGTCGATGATGGGCCAGGAGCTCGTGAACCGCATCGACCTCAAGAACCTCATGGCGAACGGCGAGGCCGTGCGTGCAGTGAGCGCGCCCGCCGACGCAGAGAGCGACGGCTGAACCGAGCTCGGGCCGTCGTGCTCGCGCGCGACGGCCCGGCTCGTCGATCTGAATCGAGCTCAGTCGATCTCGATGCCGGTCTCGGCCTCGACCGCGGTGAACACGCGGTCGAGCGCGTCGATGATCTCGTCGATCTCGCGGGTGAGCACGTCGGACAGCAGCAGGATGCGCAGGCGTGACACCTCGCCCGCGCCACCGCAGCCGAGCAGTTTGAGCCCCATGCGCCAGCCCGTGTCCACGATCTTGGCGCGGTGACGCACGCTCAGACCCCACATGCAGCCGAGGCCTGAGAAGTCGGGGAAGAGCTCGTCGTGCTTGCTGCTCAACTCGGCGAGGCGCATGCGGATGTACTCGCCCTTGATGCGCGAGTTCTCGAGGTAACTGCGGCCGTCGAGGTGCTCATCGAGCTGATTCACCAGCATGTCGACGCAGGTGTAGGCGAGGTTCACGTCGAACAACTTGCCTGAGCCGAAGGTGTTGCTGTGCCAACCCTGGTGGCAGTCGTCGACGAGGCTGCTGCGCACCATGGTCATGCCCAGCACGGCGGCTTTGGCGGTCCACACCAGGTCGGGCGTGACGTCGAAGTGTTGCGTGGCGAAGAGCTCGCCCGTGCGCCCGAAGGACTGCACTTCGTCGGTGCCGAACAGGATCCCGCGCGACTGACAGGCCTCGGCGATGCCGCTGAGCCAGGCCGGATCGGCGAGACGGTAGCCGCCCTCACCCTGGAAGACCTCGGTGAAGAAACCGGCGGCGAGCTCGCTGGGCACCTTGCCGGCGGCGATCACGGCGGCCACGCCCTCGGCCTGCATGATCTCGGGCAGCGGACGGTCGTCGAGCAGCGCCGTGAACTCTTCCACGCTGCCGTTGAAGGGCACGTGCCGCACCCAGCGCAACTTGGAGTAGCCGATGTGCTGCGCCTTCTTGCTGCGCGTGAGGTTGAGCACGCCGAGCGTGCGGCCGTGGAAGGCGAAGTCGCAGCCGAAGATGAAGAGCGGGTAGTCGTTGTAGACGGGGTCGGGGTGGTTCGTGTCGGCGTCGTAGAAGGCGTCGCGCTCGATGCCGAGGTCGGCCATCACGGCGGCGATGAGCTCGTCGCCATAGCTGCGCTGCAGTCGACGGTAGGCGTGCAGCTGCGCGAGCTTGAGCGCGGCCTCGCCCGACTCGGCGCCGCTGTTCGAGAAGAAGGTGCGGAAGCCGCCGGCCTCGGGGAAGGCCTGGCCTGTGAAGCGGTTCATCAGCGCGCCCAGCTCCACCGGACTCACCAAGCCTTCGATCGCGTCGCCGAAGAACATGAAGTCGTCGGTGTTGATCTCGCGCCGGAAGGCCAAGCCGCTCTCGGCCAGCGCGCGGATCACGCCTTGCACGCGCGGATGGTGTTCGTCGACGAGCTTCTGCGCCACGCCTTGGTAGAGGTCGAGGTACACACCCGCCGGCGACGCCACGAACATGCCCGCCGTGGGCCAACTCAGGTCGATCGCCGGGCTCACCGGGCCGGAGAGCGTGCTCGGCACGATCTGCTTCACGTGCTCGCTCTTCACGTCGGCGTAGTCGGGGTGCGGCGTGCCGTCGGTCGACACACTGGCGGTGCCGCGATTCAGGCGACGCCCGCACACGACCTGATCGGCGAAGGTCAGCCGACGGACCTCGGCCAGAAGGTCGTAACCGTCGATCACGATGCTCTCGGTGGATGTCACAGCAGGACGACCTCTCCCTTTCTCAACGAGCGTTCGCAGTAGTGGCAGCGGATGTGCAGCGGGTCGATGCGAACGACACGGAACTTGGTTTCGACGCGATCCTCGTTGCTGATGCAGGAGGGGTTCGGGCAGCGGATCAGGTTTTCGATGATCTCGGGCGGCGTGGGTTGGAACTTCTCCACGACCTGGAACTCACGGATGATCGAGAAGCTCGCGCGCGGCGACACGAGCGCGATCTTGGCGACCTCTTCGGGCGTCACTTCGCGGCGCTCGATCTTGATGATGTCTTTCTGTTTCATCTTCGAGCTCTCGAGATTGAGCCCGATGGTCACGGCGCCTTCGAACTCGATGCCGAGGATCGCGAGCACCTTGAGCGCGGTGCCGGCCACGAGGTGATCGATCACGGTGCCTTCGCGCAGCGCCGTGACTTTGATCGACGGTTGGTACTCCGACTGCGGCTGCTGCGAACTCAAAATTTCACTCCGAGCAAGAGTGAGAGCACCGCCTTGCGCACCGTGAGGCCGTTGCGCGCTTGGTCGAAGTAAGCCGAGCCCGGGTAATCGTCGAGGTCGGTGCTGATCTCATTCAGGCGCGGGAGCGGGTGCAGCAGCGTGACCTCGGCGCCGATGCGCTCGATGGCGGCGCGGTCGATGCGGTAGGCGTTCTTGACCTTCTCGTACTCGACCGGGTCGGGGAAGCGCTCCTCTTGGATGCGGGTCGTGTAGATCACGTCCACGTCGGAGGCGATCGAGAAGAAGTCTTCGTCTTCGGTGTAGACCGTGCCGCGCGTGTCGAGCTCGTCGATGAAGTCGGGCGGCATGCGCAGGGATTGCGGCGACACGAGGAACAGCTCGTTGTCGAAGTGAGTCAGCGTCTCGATGAGTGAGTGCACCGTGCGGCTGTACTTGAGATCGCCGATGAAAGCGATCTTGAGGTTGTCGAGTCGGCCGCGCGTCTTGCGGATGGTGTAGAGGTCGAGCAGGGTTTGCGTGGGGTGCTGGTTGGTGCCGTCGCCTGCATTGATCACAGGCAGGCGCGTGCTCTCGGCGGCGAGGCGCGCGGCGCCTTCGCGCGGGTGACGGATCAGGATGATGTCGCAGTAGTTCTCCACCACGCGGATCGAGTCGTGGAGCGATTCACCCTTGGCGGTCGACGAGACCTTCGCGTCGGCGAAGCCCACCACGCTGCCACCGAGCCGCTGCATCGCCGCTGAGAAGGACAGCCGCGTGCGCGTGGAGGGTTCGAAGAAAAGCGAACCGAGCACCTTGCCCTGCAGCACGGGCTGAGTCAGCGACTCGAACCTCTCGGCCATGTCGAGGAAGGCGTTGATCTCGTCGCGGCTCACATCGCGCATGGAGATCAGGTCACGCTCAGCGAACGCGAGGAGATCGTCGGCCTGCGTGCTCACGATGAGCTCCGGTGCGAGTGGGACTCGCGGATTCGGTAGGGGTGCGACAGCGTCGCGATGATATCAGCCCACCACGGGCTCACGCAGGCGCAGGCAGGAACGCGCGCGAGCTTCTTCGACGCGCATGGCCTCGGCGAGCTTCGGGCGATAGGTCTCGACCAGCTCCTCGCGGTCGAGGCCGCGTGGCACGTGCAGCTCGGGGCCCAGGGTGACCGCCACGCGCGTGAGCGGTTTGCCGAGGATCAGGCGGTCCCAGGTGTTGAGCTCCCAGGCGTCTTGCACGGCGAGACCCATCGGCACGATCGGAAGGCCGGTGAGCGCGGCCGTGAAGAGCACGCCGTCCTTGATCTCGCGGGCGGGGCCGCGGGGCCCGTCGACCGTGACACACAGATCGTTCTCGGTTTCCTTGGCGGCCCGGGCGAAGTCGCGCAGCGCACGCGCGCCACCACGCGTGGACGACCCGCGCGCCAAGGTGAAACCCCATCGCGCGAGCACCCGCGCGATGATCTCGCCGTCGCGATGACTGCTCACCATCGTGCACACGCCCTGTCCCCGCAGCGCCTTGGTGCAGTGCCAGAGGTAGCTGTGCCAGGCGGCGTAGATGCAGCGCCCTTGCTCGCCGCGGGCCCGTCGTAAGGCATAGGGTTCGTCGACGACCTGCGTGCTGTAGCTCTCCTGAAACAACCAGTTCAGCGAGCCGAGCACCGCGGTGGTGGCTCGTAATCGGAACTCACTCGGCAAGCGCTGCTTCGTCGAACGCTGCTTCGCCGTCACGCGTGAAAGCTCCGGGATGACTGGGAAAACGAGGCGCGACCGGAAGGAGTGAGTTCCTTCCGGTCGCGCAGACGATACCTCAGCGAGCTGGGGTCAGGCGCTCAGCGCCAACCGCTCTCGACGACGTCGTCACCCTCGCCCGACTCATCGATCCCGTTCGGGCCCATGCTCCAGAGCTTCGGCATGATGCGGCCGCTACGGCTCGGACTCGGCTCCATGCTGAAGCGGTAAGCGCCGCCCCACGGGTCGCTCGGCAGGGTGTCGCTCGCGGTGTAGGCGCCTTCCGGGAAGTCTTCCAGCGGACGCACGAGCTCGTCGAGTGAACTCGGGTAGTCACCCGTGCCGATCTTGTAGACCGTCATGCTGGCCTTGAGCTCGCGCAGGTCACCACGGGCCACATCGGCGGGATCCACCTCGGGAGCTTCGATCACAGGCTCGATGCCCTCCGCCTGACCGAAGCCGATCAAGCCGGCCACAGCGAGGAGCGGCAGCATCTCGAGCGCCGAGAACGACGACTCGCTGCGCTGCACGAACATCCCACTCTCGGTGCGGTACCCACCAGCCAGCGCGATGTCGAGGTGCTGCGTGATCGACTTCTCGCGCGGCAACTTGCTGAAGTCGATGGGCAACTGAACCGAGCCCATCATCATCGGCAACATCGGTGCGAAGCCCGACACCTGCGCGTACATCGTGGAGAAGTTCGACGGCGTATCGGAGTAACTCAGCGTGACCAAGTCACCTTCCATCGCGAGCGCTCCCGCGAAGGCCTTGAAGCGCGGATCCGAACCGAGACGCGGACCGTCGTTCATGCCACCGTCGAGGAAACCACGCAGGCGACCGGAGTTGTCGCTGAAGGTGATGCGACCGTCGCGCACGGACAGCGCGGGCGAGACGCCCATGGCGGCGAGCGGGGTCTGACTCAGGTCGAGCTCGAAGAAGCTCGTGCCCGCGTGCTCGCCTTCCTTGAGGCTCACCGACATTCCGGCGCCGGAATCGTCGAGCATGGTGCTGGCGAAAGCGATCAGGTTCGAGACCGCCGCGACGAAGTCGTCCGGACGCGCCATGCCGACGCTCACGATCGAGTTCGGCGTGCCGGGGAAGCCCGTGCCGGGCACCGTCATGCTCACGACCTGGTCTTGCATGTTCGCGAGGATGTCGTCGCGCAAGCTCCGGCCACCGAGGGCGCCAGCGATCATGCCTTCGACACCTGCGAACTCCTCGGGAGCGAAGCTGCGCCCCGTCTCCATGATGAAGTCGAACATCTGCACGAGCTCGGTTCCGATGCCGCTCGCCGACGCGCTCAAGCAGTCGGCCGGGATCGTTCCGAAGACCGAGGGGTCGATGAGGCCGCCGCCCGCTGCCATTGCAGACACCAAGCCCGTCGCGCTCTCGTTCACGCGGACCACGTTGGTGCTGTGGATACGCCCGTTGTCAGCGATCGAGGACACGCTGCCGATGAGCTCGATGGCGTCCAGGCCGAGGCGGTCGAACAGGGCCAGGATCCTGGCTGCGTCTTCGGCCGGCATCTCGCCGGACATCTGCGCCTGAGCCAGACCGATGTTGAGGCCCACCTTGACCAGGCCGGCGAGCGCGGGCACGCGCACCATCATGGCGCTCGAGCCAGAAGCGCGCGCTCCGGCTGCGGTCAACATCGACTTGTAGTCAGCGGTCTCCGCGAGGCTGCCCGCCCCCTCACCCTTGGCGCGGTCGATGAAAGCGTGCAGTGAGCGCGGCGAGGTCGTGAGCACAGCCATCCCGTCGACGAAGGCCAGGGACGGGCTCGGAGCCCCTTCACCCAGGAACTTCGCGTGGACCTCGACACCCTTGTAGTCACCTTGCTGTGGCGCGCCGGGGACCTGCGACCAGACGCCGCGCAACATCTCGACATGCTCTTCGTCGAGCAGATCGAGGGCGACGAGCAAGCCCACGTCGGGCACCGGACCGAGCTCAACGTGCGTGAGCGCGAAGAGCGCGCGGCCAACCGGCATCGGCTCAGCGCTGGCTCCGGGGTAGAGCGAGATGCCGAGATCGCCTTCGAGCTGACCTCCGAACATGCCACCCGCAGCTTCTGCGGCGGCCTGGCCGAGAATCACCTTCAAGATGCCCTCAGCGGCTGCAACTGGCTCGTGCAGGAAGGCGCGGACCTCCGCCTCCTCGAAGACCCTTGCCATCGCGGTCTTTCGCGCGGCGACAGACCCGGCTTTGACGCTGTCAGTGCCGAAGTAGATCAGCGTGTCAGCGGGGACCAGGTGGGCGGGATCCTGTTGGGGTGTCGCGGCTGCGATGGGAGCCAACAGAGAAAGGAGCAGTATCGGCTTGAGCATCTTGATCGTGGGGACCATGGGGTGAGACCTCGTCGAAAGTGATCTCCAAGGACACGCCAACTTGAAGCAGCGCACCGGCCTGGAGAAGCGCGGCGCAAAGGAAGCGCGACGCGAAGCCGAAATCATGGCGCACGATGTGCCTTCCTCACAAGCTCCCCCATGACGCAGCCACCAAATCGACACCCGGCGGGCGGCGTTCAGCCAATCGAGCACATGGCCAGACGTGAGCATGGCCAACGTCGCAGTCTGCGCAGCGCCGGCTCGGCGAACCGGTCTGGCATCGAGCAACGACTCTCTCGGCCGTGAAGCCGGACACCAAGGAAGGCAGCTCCACGATGGGCGCTTGCCCCGAACAGAGTTCGCTCGCACAATCACGCGTCCTCAACGTTGTTGGCGATGCAAGGGCCCACGCAGCACGGGCACCAAATAACCACCAAAGAGCAATCAAATGAACAACATGTTCAAGGCTTTGATCGTCGCTGGCGTTTTGGCCATGGTCGTCATCGTGATTCAAAACAACGCGCGCGAGAGCGAGCTCGACGCCTGGCGCGCGAGAACCGCCGCCCGAACGGCCGAGCAGAACACCGAAGCCCTCGAGGAAGCGCTTTCCAGCGCCAGCGGCTCACCGGCATCTGCCTTCATCAGCTATGACCTGGCCCAGGCCTATCTCACCGAGGGCGAGCCTGCCGACTTGGAGCGCGCCATTCAGGTGGCTGAGGCGGCGATTGAGGAGGACCCGGGCGAGCCACTGAGCAGCTGGCTGCAGCGCGTCGCCGATTCAGCCCGAAGCTTTCAGAACTGATCGAGTGTGCCCGGGACAGCGCGGTTGCGTCAGTCCTCGTGGAACGCTCCGGCCGCTTGGTCGGCGCTGAGCAACATCGTGATGAGTCGGTCACGATCTCGCGCGGAGTAGAAGCTCAGCTTCACCTCCCCGCGACCATCCTGCTCCGCAACCATCACCTTAGTTCCGTACAAGTTGCGCATTTTTTCCTCGTAATGCGACTTATTGCCGAGCGGCTTGGGCGTCGCGGCTTTTCCCGAGCGAGCCGTAGCTGTCCCCGATCCACGTGGGGAGGTGGACCCTGACCGCGCGCTCGAAGGCGCGCCGGCCCCACGGACTCGGCGTTCGAGCTCACGCACGCTCAACTGATCGGTGACAGCCTCATCACCCAACCGCTCCCTCTCGGCTGGGTCACTCACACCAAGAAGCGTGCGGGCTTGGCCAGCGTTCAACAAGCCATCCGCCAGGTACTGCTTCAAGCTGGGTGGAAGCTCCAGGAGGCGCAGAGAATTCGAGATCACGGACCGACTTTTGCCCAGTCGGTCAGCGAGCTGCTGGTGAGTCATCTCAGAAGCCACCAGCAGATCTGAGAAGGCAAGCGCCTCCTCAAGGGGGCCGAGGTCTTCGCGCTGGATGTTCTCGATCAAAGCCATCTCGAGAACCGCAACGCCCTCTGCGTCCACAATCACAGCTGGGACAGCCTTGAGGCCCGCCTGGAGCGATGCGCGACAGCGCCGCTCCCCAGCGATCAGGTCGTAGGCGGCCCCCTTTTTCCGCACGACCACCGGCTGCAAGACCCCGTGCTGGCGAATCGACTGAGCCAACCCGGCAAGCGCCTTCTCATCGAAGACCTTGCGCGGTTGGTTCGGGTTGAAGCGGATCTCTGCGAGCAAGACCTCCTGCGTGGAGGTGTCATCCGGCCGAACCGTGTTGGCGATGAGGCTGTCGAGCCCCCGACCCAGTCGTCGTTCCATGTCACTTTCTCCGTCGAATTCGAGCTGCAGCGTAGGAATGCGTCGGATGGGAGTCCACGCCGTTTCACGTGAAACACGTCGTGCCCCCGAATCGACGACACACCCAGCTTGGGTTTCACGTGAAACATGACCAACCTGCAGCCGCCAGCTTTTGGCGGCGGCGTCAGTGTTTCACGTGAAACACCGACAGTCGCTCAAACTTTGATGCGCAGGTACCCGAGCTGCGGTGGCATTTGCACCCCGACCGACTCACCGAGCCCGACCTCGAAGAGCGCTCGCACGTCCTCAAGCGAGCGCGCGTCGCCGCGGAACACGATCTCAGCGGGTGTCGGGTGCGCCCCCCCGAGCATGATGAGGCTCATTAGGGAGCTTGCGGAACAGGCTTCACCCTCGATCTCAACCTCAAGTGGGGTGCCATGATGACGCGCGATCTGAACAATCAGCGCCAGCGGGCGGGCATGCAGAACGACCCCATCCGGAAGTGGGAGAGCGAGCGCGCGGTCGACCACGAAGGTGTCCAGGATCTGCTTGGCGGTGCTCGAACACCCCTCGACATAGAGGTAGGCCTGGCGCAAGCAGACGTTCACGGCGATGTGCAAGACATCACCCTTGTCGACCACCCGGGAGATCAGCTCGCGGGCGACTTCATGCCTCAGATCGTTCTCATGGCGCTCGTAAAAGTGCACCAGGCCTGTCGCCATCTCCAAGAGATGCAAAGCGATTGATGTGTGGCCACGCAACACCAGAAGCCAATCGTTCTCCTTCTCCAGCGCCGTTCCGAGCACATAGGTGTCGTACATCGACTGAATGTTGTGGACGGCAGACTCATACCAGCGGCAGCGATCCTCACTCGCGCGCTCGCGTACGAACTCGGTGAGCTCCTCTGAGGGCCGGATGGCTTCGAGCCCCAGCGAGCGACTTGCCTGCAACACGGCGAGGAAGCGCGCACCAAGCTGAGCGATGTGTTGGCGCTCATCATCCGCGAGGTCTGCATCGAGATCGCGGGGCAGCTGGCGCCGCAAGGCGACCGCGGGAACTGCGTACGCCTCCGTCACCTTCCAGGAGAGGCCCAGTTTCGAGGCCTCCGTGACAGCCTCAGCGGCAAGTCGGGCGATCGCACGGTCGAGGGTTGCGTGTGCAGACCCCAATTCAGCGACGAGTTCGAGGTTGTCTCGCGCGGTGGCGTAGCGTGGCAGCCGGCTGATCAGGTGTAGGCCGGTGGCCTTCACGAGGCCGAGACCGCGAAGCGAGGCGACGAGCTCGCCGAAGGTCACGAAGGCGCGATTCTGGCGCGCTCCGTAGTCATCCATGAACAGTTCAAGCGAGTTGGATCGCTCGCAGAAGTGCCCCATGAAGCTGATCTGGCCAAGCACTGCGGGTTGGTCGATCAGAGCAATCAACTGCTCCCCAAATTCCTTCGTCGCATCCTGGAGGAGCGGGAGGAACTCATCCTCGCGGAGGATGGGGCGTCGAGACGTTTCGGTCTGCGTCATGGGGTGTCCCGGGCGGCCGTCGAGCTTAGCACAGCGTCATCGCGCTCTGGTCCCGAGGGGAACGACTCAAGCCGCCTCCCCCCAGAGCCCGATGAACCCGACGCGCTCCTCCCCGAGATCGGCATCGAACCATGGGTGACCATGCGAAATCTTCATCAGACATCACCATCGAGATCTATCTGCGTGAGATCAACCGCGTCAAGCTGTTGACCGCAGATGGAGAGAAAGAGCTCGCGAGGAAGGTGCAAGCCGGCGACATGGCCGCCCGCGATCACCTCGCTCTCGCAAACCTCCGGCTCGTGGTGAGTATCGCGAAACGCTACATGCGTCGCGGATTGAGCCTGCTCGACCTCATCGAAGAGGGCAATGTGGGCCTGATGCGGGCGGTCGAGAAGTTCGACCCCGACGCGAACTGCCGCTTCTCGACCTACGCCACGTGGTGGATCAAGCAAGGCATCCGCCGAGCGCTCACCAACACGGTGAAGACGGTGCGAATCCCGTCCTACATGGTCGAGCTCATCACCCGCTGGCAGCGCACCACCGACCAGCTGCTGCTGCGCCTCGGACGCGAACCGGCCCCGGATGAGATCGCGGAGGTCATGGAACTCGACGCCAACGCCGCCGCCGCCGTTCAGGGCGCGCTCAACACCAACTCTCGCTACACGCAGTCCTTCGCCACAACCGATGACGAGAGCGGAAACCTCTCCGATGTGCTGGTCGACCCGAGCTCTCCTGACCCGCGCGCTCAGCTGCTCCAGTCCACAGAGCTGAACCGAATGCTGGAGCTCCTCGAGAACCTCGATGAGCGGCAGCGTCGAATCCTCCAGATGCGCTTCGGCCTCGGCTACGCTGACGGCATGACCCTCAAGCAGATCGGGGCCGAACTCGGCCTCACTCGCGAGCGGGTCCGCCAGATTCAAAACGAGGCATTGGCTCGACTCTTCGCAGGCATGAGCGAGGGCGAGCCCGTCTAGAGGGCTTCGCCGCGTGCACACTCTCGTCGATCGGGGTCCACCCGGTCCGCTGTCGAGCGTCTACATCCACATCCCGTTCTGCCGGGATCGGTGTACCTACTGCGCTTTCGCCACGATCGCCGACGACACCGCGCTGCACCAACGAGTGGTTCGTGCGCTGATCTCTGAGCTGCAGCGTCACGAGTTCAGTGGTACCTGGAAGACGATCTACCTCGGCGGTGGCACCCCAGGCCTGCTCTCGGCCGCTCACCTTGACCACCTCCTCGACGGGATCCGGGCCTCAGCCAGCCCCCGAACTCCCGAAGAACTCACGCTCGAGGCGAACCCAGCGAACATCACCCGCGAAGCGCTCACGAGTTGGGCCGCGATGGGGGTCACGCGGCTCTCGCTCGGCGTCCAGACCTTCGATGATCGCGCACTCCGCTCACTCGCTCGACTGCACTCCGCCGAAACAGCCCGCAGAGCACTCGAACTGATCGCGGAGTTCTGGCCAGGCACCTGGTCGGCAGACCTCCTCCTGGGTTGGGAGGGGCAGTCACAAGCGCAGCTCGCCAGCGACCTCACCGAGCTCGCGCGCTTTGAGCCCCCTCACATTTCGGCCTACCCGCTTGAGCTCGAGCAAGGCTCGCTGCTCTTTAGTAGACTTCAAAACACGTTCAAAATAACCTCAAAACACACAGAAACTCACATCTCAGACACCCTCTTCCGGAAACACCTCGAGCCGGCGGGGTTGGTCCGGTACGAGGTTTCGAACTTCGCCAACTCAGGCCACGAGAGCCGACACAATCAGGCTTATTGGGCGAATTCCGAGTACCTGGGCCTCGGACCCGGCGCGTGCTCCTCGCGAGCGGGTTTGCGCTGGGGCAACCTCCGCGACACCCAAGCGTGGCTCGCTGCAGTCGAGTCAGGACGTAGCGCTCGCGCGCGAGCCGAGCGCATCTCACCGCCGCAGCGCTTGCTCGAGAGCCTCGCTATCGGCCTGAGAACTGCAGAGGGTCTCTCGCGCGCTGAACTGGAACGTCGCTTCGGGGCCGCCTGGCTCCCCGTGCTCGAGTGTGCCGCGGAGGCACCGCTCGACGAGCTCGGGCTCCAACTCACGGAGACTCGGCTGATCGCACCGGGCGAGCATCGCTTGCGCATCGATGCAATCCTCTCGCACATCGCGCGCAACTGGCCAGACCACGAAGTCGAACCCGCTTGATCCTCCTCGTCGACAACTACGACTCGTTCACCTTCAACGTGCACCAAGCGCTCGGCTCGTTGCCGCAACTGGAGGGCGAAGAGATCCGCGTCGTGCGCAATGACGCCGCCTCGGCTGAGGACGTGGTGCGCTGGAGACCGCGCGCCGTGATCCTGTCACCCGGACCGGGCCACCCACGCGACGCAGGCCTCTCGCTCACGCTCCCCGACCACTTACCCGACACCCCTTTACTCGGCGTGTGTCTCGGTCACCAAGCGCTCGCGCATGCGGCGGGCGGCCTTGTGGGTCGCAGCGAACGACCAACCCACGGTCAGACGGTCTCTATCGAGCACGATGGCGGGCGCCCCTTCCGCACACTTCCCTCGCCGTTCAACGCCGCGCTCTACCACTCACTCGTCGTGCTCGACGAACAGCTCCCGGAAACACTCGAGGTGGCGGCGCGCACCTCGCACGGCGACATCATGGCCCTCCGACACCGCCAGCGACCGCACTGCGGTGTGCAATTCCACCCCGAGTCGTTTATGACCGAGCACGGCTCCCGACTCCTCTCCGATTTGCTGACATGGTGACCACCCAGGCCTTCGCGGACCGCCTCGCCGACGCTGTGTTGAGCAAGCGCTCACCGCTCGTCGTGGGCCTCGACCCCTTCATTGATCGCATCCCTTTGGAGCTGCGCGAACAAGCCGCACGCGACCACGAAGACCCGCGCGCAGCGAGCGCGGCCGCCGCCCAGAGCTTCTTCGAATCCGTGCTCGAGGCCGTCGCGCCCTACGCCTGCGCGGTGAAACCGCAGAGCGCCTTCTTCGAGGGCTTCGGGCCCGCCGGATGCGTCGCGTGGGAACGCGTGGTTCAGCGCGCCCACGAGCTCGACTTGCTCGTGATCGGCGACATCAAGCGCGGCGACATCGGCAGCACGGCGCGCGCCTATGCCGACGCGCACCTCACCGGCCCGGCCGCTTGCGACGCCGTCACCTTGAACCCCTACATGGGCAGCGATTCCGTGCTTCCCTTCCTCGAGGTCGCCGACCAAACCAGCGGGGGAGCCTTCGTTCTCGTGCGCACGTCGAACCCCTCGGCCGCGGAGCTGCAAGACCAAACCCTCGCGAAGGGCGCGCGCGTTCACGAACACGTGGCCGACCTGGTGGCGGGTTGGGGACGCGAGCGCGTGGGCACAAGCGGCTTCTCCAACGTGGGCGCCGTCGTCGGCGCGACGGCACCCGCCGAACTCACCGCACTCCGAGAGCGTCTCCCACACGCGTGGTTCCTCGTTCCGGGAGTCGGCGCGCAAGGCGCCTCGGCGCAGGACGTCGCCCCGGCTTTCGACGCTCGTGGACTCGGCGCCGTGGTGAATTCATCGCGCGGGATTCTCTACGCCTTCGGTGACCCCAAAACGCGCGACTGGCGCAGCCCGATCGAGCAGGCTGCGCGCGACCTCGCCGCGCAACTCCGCGACGTCTCCACAGCACAGAGCTCGCCGCCGCGATGATTCACCGCAGTCATGCGCCGCGCGTTCACGGCGAGTGGACCGCGCGCTGGTTCGCTGGCGACGCACAACTCACCGAGCTCTTCGGCCCCGCGCCAACGCTCGACGCGCTCGCAACACACGCGGCCACGATTCGCGCTGCGCCCGGTTGGACCTCGCTGCTCGAGCCGGAACCGGGCCCCGCGCTCGACAGCGACAGCCTCGTGGTCTTGGCCGGCCAGCAGCCCGTGTTGGCGGGGGGCGCTGCGCTCGTGGTGCACAAGGCCGTCACGGCCCTGGCCCTGGCCCGCGACCTGGCGAAGCGCGTGGACCGCCCTGTGGTGCCCGTGTTCCTGCTCGCCACGCAAGACGCCGACACCAGTGAAGTCGACCACGTCGATCTACTCGGCGAGCGCGATCAGATCGTGCGCCTGCGATGTCCTGTACAACCCGCACAAGAGATGTTCGCGCGGGCGCACTGGGAGCGCACCGGCCTCCAGCGCGTGTTCGACGAACTCCGTCGCCGCGTGCCCGGCGCCGCGAAGCTACTGCAAGACCTGAAGCACGACGCCTCCGGCGGCGCCGCGCTCACCGACCACGTGCTCACGCTCCTGCGCAGGACACTCGGCCCGTTCGGTTTGCGCTTCGTTCAAGCCCACAAGCTCGCCGAAGTCGGTCGCCCAGTGCTCGACCTCGCGCTGAGCGATCATCGCGCGCACATCGCGCAGCTCGAGAGCGGCGCCGCTCGCCTCCGTGAGGCCGACCTGAAAGTGGCCTTCGACCCGCACGACCCGCGTCCGCTCGTGCTCGAATCGCGCGACGGTCGCCGCAAACGTCTCGAAGCCGACGACGAGCAAGCGCGCACTCGCCTGTCTCGGAGCCCCGGCGACTTCTCGCCCCACGCAGCGCTGCGACCCATCGTGCAGGCCGCCGCGCTGCCCGTCGTGGCGCAGGTCGCGGGGCCCTCCGAGATCCTTTACCTCGGCCAAGCTCGCGAGCTCCACGCGCTGCACGACCGCCGGCGACCGCTGCTCGTGCCGCGCATGGAAGCCACGCAGTTGAGCGCCGCGCAGTTCGAACACCTCGCGCCCGACTTTCGGCTCGAGCCCGAGGTGCAGGCCTACGCGAACACTCGCGAGCAGCTGCTGGCCGACGCCGCCGTCTTCGCCCGCGAACTCCGCCAGGACGAGCCGCGCCTCGCCGTGCAGCTCGATCGCTGGCAACAGCGCCTTCAGCGCGACCTTCAGCGCCTGGCGGCACAGCCATTCTGGGCGCAACGACAGCGCGGCGCTCTGAGCCAGGCGCTCGTTCCGCGCGGCCGCCCGCAAGACGCCGTGTTCGCGTGGCTGCCGCAGGCTTGGGGGCGCGGCGATCCGAGTGCATGGGTTGAGCAACTTCTCGACATGTCGCGCGGGCATGAGCCCCCGGTTCACTTGTTCCACCACCTCTCGGAGCGCTGAGACATGGCAGACGTGCTGGTCCTCGGCCCACACCCCGACGACATCGAAATCTGCGCGGGAGGCCTGGTTCTCTCCATGATCGCTCGCGGCTACAGCGTGGCGGGCGTGGACATGACCGCCGGCGAATCCGGCACGCGTGGCTCGCCCGAGGAGCGTCGCGCGGAGGCGCTGGAGGGCGGCCGCCGGCTCGGCTTGAGCGCGCGCGAGTGCCTGGGTTTGCCCGACGGCGGCCTCCAGAACGACAGCGCGTCGAGGGACTTGCTGATCAACGCGATCCGCAAGCACCGCCCGAGGCTGCTCGTCGCGCCCTATCCGATGGATCACCACCCCGACCACGCGCGCACCGGCGCACTCGCGAAGGACGCACGCTTCCTCGCGGGCTGCGCACAGATCGGCCCGCAGGAACACGCCGCGTGGCGACCCGGCCGCGTGCTCTTCTACCCGTCGCGCGAGGTGCTCGAACCCAGCCTGGTGGTCGACGTCACTGACGTGTTCGAGCAGAAGCTCGAGGCCGTGCGCGCACACCGCTCGCAGCTGCATCAACCGGCGTCGAACGAGCCGCGCACGACCATCTCGGCCGAGGGCTTCCTCTCAGAGATCGAGGCCCAGGCTCGAACCTACGGCGCACAAATCGGCGTGCGTTTCGGAGAAGCCTTCGTGGTGGACGGCCCGCTCGCCGTCGAGGATCCGCTGCCCGTGGTGCGCGACAAGGGTCAGAGTGTCTACCTGTGAGCGCGCTCCGCATCGGCATCGCCTGTTACCCGACCTACGGCGGAAGCGGTGTGCTGGCCACCGAGCTGGGCCTCGCGCTGGCGGATCACGGACACGAGGTGCACCTGTTCAGCTACGCCCGGCCGACACGCCTCGCCGCGTTCCACAGCGGCATTCAGTTCCACAACGTCACCGTATCTTCCTACCCACTGTTCGAGTACCCACCCTACGACCTCGCGCTGTCCTCTGTGATGCGCCAAGTGATGGCCGAGCGCGAACTCGATATCCTGCACGTGCACTATGCCGTGCCGCACTCCATGTGCGCATATGTTGCGCGTGAGATGTTGGGCAATTGCCGCACCAAGATTGTGACAACCTTGCACGGCACCGACATCACGATCCTTGGGCGTGACCCGTCCTATCGCGATGTGATCCCCTTCGCGCTGCGCAAGAGTGACGCCGTGGTCTCGGTGTCGCAGTGGTTGGCCGACGAAACCCGCGCCGTCTTCGACTACGGCGGCAAGATCCACGTGCTGCCCAACTTCGTCGACGAGACGCGCTTCTGCCCGCGCCGCGACGACCGCGTCCGCAACGAGCTCGGTGGCGACAAGCACCCGCTCGTGGTGCACATGTCAAACTTCCGCAGCTTGAAGCGCCCGATCGACGCCGTCGAAGCCTTCAACAAGCTCGACCGCAAGCACGGCGCGCGCCTCGTGCTCGTGGGTGAAGGCCCCGAGATGACGAACGTCCGCGAGCTCGTGTGCCGCTACGAGCTCGGCGACTCGGTGCTCTTCCTCGGCGCCATCGATGCCGTGGAAGACGTGCTCGCCGCCGCCGACGTGGCACTGTTCCCCACGGAGAGCGAGTCCTTCGGGCTCGCGGCCCTCGAGGCGCTCTCGAGCGCGGTGCCCGTGGTGGCCACGCAGGTCGGCGGCCTCCCAGAAGTCGTGGAGCACGGTGTGTGTGGCTTGTTGGCGCCCGTCGGCGACACCGACATGTTGGCGGCGCACCTCGACACACTGCTGAGTGACCGCACGAAGATCGCGCAGTTCGGCGCGGCTGGTCGCGAACGCGCCACGGAGCTCTTCTCCCTGAAGCGCAGCCTCCAGCAACACGAGGCGCTCTATGAAAGCCTCGTGGGCGCGCCGTGCTGAAGCGCGTCTACTTCGACCACAACGCGGGATCACCGCTGCGAGAGGTGGCGCGCGAACGTTTGCTGCAGGTTCTCGGCGGACACCTCGCCAACGCGTCGAGTTCGCACGCCGAGGGGCGTGCTGCGCGCGACACCTTGGAGGAGGCGCGCGAAGAGCTGGCAGAACTCGCAGGCTGTCAGCGCGACGAGTTGTTCTTCACGTCGGGGGGCACGGAGTCGAACGCGTTGGCGCTGCAACTTGCGCCCGCCGGTCACGGGGTCGCGGCTTCGGCGACCGAGCACCCGTCGCTGCGAGCAGCTGTCGCTGAACGCGAAGATGGTGTGTTGCTCGCCGTGGATTCTCGTGGAGAACTCGCTACGCGCGACAGCTGGCCACGCGTCGCACTCAGCAGCTGCGCCTTCGCGAATCACGAAACCGGCGTGCTTCAGGATCTGGAACGCGTAGTCGTTCTCGCGCGCGCAGCGGGCTCGTTGGTGCACAGCGATCTCTGCCAAGCCTTCGGACGCGTGCCGCTCGAGCTCGCGCGTTGGGACCTCGACGCAGCCAGTTTGTCGGCACACAAGTTGGGCGGCCCGGCCGGCGTCGGCGCGCTCATCTTGCGTCGCGATGCGCAACCGACTCCGCTCTGGAAGGGCGGCGCGCAGGAGGCTGGGCGCCGACCTGGTACCGAGTCGGTGGCGCTCGCCGCGAGCTTCGCTGCCGCGGCCGCCGAGGCCTGCGCGGAGCTCGAAGAACAACGGAGTCGAATGGTCAAAACCACTTTGGATCTACGTTCGTCGATTCTTGGCGTGGCGCCCGATGCGCGCGTGTTCAGCGACCCGGAACGCGGCCTCCCGAACACGCTCACCGTGGCTTTTCCCGGACACAGTGGCGCCGCGCTCGTGATGCGTCTCGACCTCGAGGGCGTCGCTGCGTCGTACGGATCGGCGTGCGCTTCGGGCTCGCACGAACCGTCACCCGTGCTGCTCGCGATGGGTTGCGACGAAGCACTCGCGCGCGCTGCCGTGCGCTTCAGTGTGGGTCACAACACCGAGCCCGGCGACGTGCGTGTGTGTGCGGAACGCCTGTGCCGTGCGCTCGACGAGAGCGCGAACACGCGCGCGCGAAAAAATGCTCCGCGCACACACGACGGATAACAACCGCGCGCGCGGGGCTTTGTGTTCGTCATCGTGCACGACTCTGCACATCCACCGTGGAGAGCCGTTGACAGATCGTACGCGCGCGAGAATCATGGCTCGCCTCTCGCAGTTGGTTGAGTGCGCGCTTCGGCTGTTGTCGGTTCCGAAACGCGTGGGTCAGGTGCACCGGCATGGTCAGCTGGTGCGAGTCAGAGCGCGCAGTGCGCATGCAGGTTCGAGGCGGCGCGGAGTGGTCGCACGGGCCTCGCAGGAATCAGGGAGGAGCGCTTAGCGGAGGGCCCAAAGCCCCAAGCTTTGCGAAGAGTCCGTACCGAGATCTCTCGTGGCGGCGGTTGAGTAGACGCAGATGCACAAGTGGAGCGACGATGAGCCTCGCGGAATCCCAAGCACCTCTCGGAAGTGGCGACCAACCCGCCCAGGACGCTGATCAGGATCCGTTGCGCGCTTACCTGCGCGGCTTGGTCAGTCCGCGCAAGTTCGAACTCTGGTTCTCGACGATCCAGATCGTCGACAGCACGAGCGATCCCGTGATCGTGTCCTTGGGCAACGACTTCCTGTGCGAATGGGTGGCTCGGAACTACCTCGACGAGGTGCACGAAGGCGTGGCCGAATGCCTCGGCCAGCCGCGCCGGGTCGAGTTCAGCGTGGACTCGCTCGCACGACCGGCTCCGCCGCAGCCGCAGCGCGACTCGGGCGAGCGCAACCGCGACTACTTCATCAGCAACTCCGACGTCGGGCTCAACCCGCGATACACCTTCGACAACTTCATCGTGGGCCCGAGCAACCAGCTCGCGCACGCCGCGTCGGCGGCTGTCGCTGAGGCACTCGCCGGCTCGTACAACCCGCTCTTCGTGCACGGCAGCGTGGGCCTCGGCAAGACCCACCTGCTGCAGGCGATCTGCCACAAGGCGATGGCCTCGAAGCGCTCCCTGAAGGTGCTCTACCTGTCGAGCGAGACCTTCGTGAACCAGTTCATCGCCTCGATCGAGAAGGGCGACTTGGAGCGCTTCCGGTACCGCTACCGCAACGTGGACATGCTCGTCGTCGACGACATCCAGCTGCTGGCGCACAAGGAGCGCACCCAGGAAGAGTTCTTCCACACCTTTAATGCGTTGCACAACGCCGAGCGCCAGATCGTGCTCGCCAGCGACAGCCCGCCCGACGAGATCCCGACGCTGCGTGAACGACTGAGCAGTCGCTTCAAATGGGGTTTGGTCGCGCAGGTGGCTCCGCCGCGCTTCGAAACGCGCCAGGCGATCCTGCGTCGCAAGGCGCTCGACCGCGGCGCCGAACTCCCGCCCGAGGTGCTGAACTTCCTGGCCGAGAACATCGACAGCAACATTCGTGAGCTCGAGGGCGCCGTCACCAAGGTGCTGGGTTACGCGCAGCTGATCGGTGGATCGATCGACGTGGGCATGGCCCGCGATGCCCTCGGCACGAGCGCCAGCAGCTCCGCCACGCGGGCCGTCACCGGCGTGGAGCGCATCCAGGAAGTGGTCTGCGAGCACTTCGGCGTGAAGATCTCCGATCTCCAAGGGCGCCGCCGCACCCAGTCGATCGCGCTGCCGCGCCAGGTCGCCATGGCGCTCGCGCGCCGCCTCACGGCGCTTTCGCTGGAAGAGATCGGCGGACGCTTCGGCGGGCGCGACCACTCCACCGTGCTCTACGCCGTGTCGCGCATGAAAGACCGCGCCGAACGCGACCCCTCGTTCCGCAGCCTGCTCACCGAGCTCCAGGACAAGGCGCAGCGCTGACGTGAATTCGAACAGCTCAGTCCGACACACCCATGGGGTGGCCACCACCGAGCGGTTCGAACACGTCGCGCGCGATCTTGAGAACTCGTGGATTCGTCGCGGGCAGCTCGGTGAGGTTAGGGAAGCTTTCCCGTCAGCGACCTGCGCAGGCCCTCGCATCTCGTGGATCGACGGTGCAGGTCGGGGCATACTGCGGAGGATCTTCCGCAAGCCGTGGCGCGCGTCGCCCCAGCGGGAGCAGGGCTGGCGCACCGCTGGCCCCGCGCTCTCCACAATCCGAGCGCACTTAAGGAGACGAAGTCTCTTTAATTAATAGAGAAGCTGTTTCTAAGCGCGACTCGCGCCCCGAAAGGGAAAGCCACCACATGAAACTCGAAACACCACGCGACCTCTTCCTGACCCACCTGCAGGCAGCCGCCTCGGTGTGCCCCACGCGCAGCACGCGTCCGATCCTCACGGATGTCTTGGTGAGCGTTGAGGGACAGCGCGTAGAGATCACCGCGACCGATGGCGAGATCACCGTTCGCCGCAGCTACGAGCACGAAGGCGTTTCAGGCGAGGGGCAAGCCGCGCTGCCAGCGGGCACGCTGCTCTCTGCCGTGCGCTCCATGACTTCCGACACGCTCAGCCTCGAGCCGCAGGGCGGCGCGCACGAGCTCACCGGCGGCAAGGCCTACTTCAAGCTGCAGGGTGACGATCCTGAGCTGTTCCCCGCCGTGCCCGAGGTGAACGCCGAGCGCGGCCTCGAGTTGCCGCTGGGTGACTTCGTGGGGCTCTGCCAGCGCACGATGTTCGCGGCGGCGCGCGAGATGGGCCGCTACGCGTTCAATGGCGTGCTGCTCGAGGTGGATCCGAAGGAGCTCACGCTGGTTGCCACCGATGGCCGTCGTCTGTCGAAGGCGGCTTTGGCTGTCGACACCGGGGTGACCGAGCGCTTCAGCGTGGTCGTGCCGCTCAAGGGGCTCCAGCAACTGCAACGTCTGGGCGCATCCGACGACACCCAGCTGCGCATCGAGTTCCGCCAGACTTTGGTGGCCTTCTCGGTGCCCGGAACCGAGGTGCGCGCGCTGCTCGTGGAGGGCGAGTTCCCCGACTTCCGCGCCGTGATGCCCAAGGAAGCCGACGTCCCGTCCACAGTCACCGTGGATCGGCAAGAGCTCGCGGGCGCCATCCAGCGCGCCACGATCACGGCCGGCGATGAAGGGCCCGCCGTGGCGCTCTCGCTCAGCGCCGGCAGCTTGCGCGTGGCGTCACGCCAGGAGGGATTGGGCGAGTCACGCAGCGACCTGGTCGTCGACTACTCGGGAGACGACGTCGAGATCCGCTTCAACCCACTGTTCCTGGGCGAGTACCTCAAGACCATGCCAGAGACCCAAGTGACCTTCCGCTTCAAGGATCGTGCTTCGGCAGGCCTGTTCAGCTCGCAGGAGAGTTCGGTCTACGTGGTCATGCCGATCACGTCCTGAGCGTGATCGCTCGCGAGGGAGGAGGGCTGTGGCGAAGAGCCGCCGAGATCGCGAACCCGCCCCGCTGGGCGAAGTGCTGGCCAAGCTCATGCAGCGCCGCGGTTACGCGCAGCCCCTTTCGCTGGAGCAGGTCCGGGCGGCCTGGGGGCGCGTGGCAGGAGAAGAGCTTTCCGAGCGCTGTCGGGTGGCCCAATTTCGTGACGGGATCCTTACCATGGAGGTTTCCTCCGCAGCCCTCCGGTACGAACTTCAGGCCTTCCGGGGGGCGGCTTTGTTGAGCCGCTTACAAGCTGATCCGGAGGCTCCAACCGTGCAGCGTCTCGTCTTCAAGGTGTCGTCATGAGCAAGACCTACGACAGCTCCTCGATCCAGGTCCTGGAGGGCTTGGAAGCCGTGCGCAAGCGCCCGGCGATGTACATCGGGGACACGTCCACCAAGGGCTTGCACCACTGCGTCTTCGAGGTGGTCGACAACTCCATCGATGAAGCGCTGGCTGGCTTTGCCAGTTTCGTGCGCGTCACGCTCAACACCGACGGTTCGGTCACGGTGGAGGACGACGGCCGCGGCATCCCGGTCGACGTGCACAAGACCGAGGGCGTCCCCGCCGTGGAGGTGATCCTCTGCAAGCTGCACGCCGGCGGTAAGTTCGACAAAGACACGTACAAGGTGTCCGGCGGTCTGCACGGCGTGGGCGTGTCCTGTGTGAACGCGCTGGCCGAATCGCTGGAGGTCGAGATCCACCGCGACGGTGGCGCGCATCGTCAAACCTTCTCGCGCGGCGTGAAGACCATGGAGCTCGAGCGCTTGGGCGATTCCGATCGCCACGGCACCAAGCTCACCTTCAAACCCGACGCCACGATCTTCGACACCGTGGAGTTCGTGTACGACTCGCTCAGCCGCCGTCTGCGCGAAATGGCCTTCTTGATGGGCAGCAGCGGCTTGGTCATCGAGCTGAGCACCGAGAACGGCGAACGCTCCGACACCTACGAGTACCCGGGTGGCTTGGTCGACTACGTCGAGTTCATCAACGAGAACAAGCAGGCGCTGCACGAGAAGGTGATCAGCATCTCGGCGACCACCGAAGACAGCCAGGGCAACGCGGTCGATGTAGACTTGGCGATGCAATACAACGACACCTACCGCGAAGATGTGCACTGCTTCGTCAACAGCATCAACACCACGGAAGGTGGCACGCACCTCTCCGGCTTCCGCGCGGGTCTCACGCGCGCGCTGAACAACTACGCCAAGCGCGAGAGCCTGATCAAGGCGAACGAAGTGCCGCCCTCGGGCGACGACTTCCGCGAAGGCCTGGCCTGCGTGCTCTCGGTGAAGCTGGCCGACCCGCAGTTCGAGAGTCAGACCAAGATCAAACTGGGCAACCGCGAGGTCGAGGGCATCGTGGCCTCGATCGTGCAGGAACAGCTCACGACGCTGATCGAAGAGACGCCGTCGCTCGGCAAGACCATGGTCAACAAGGCCGTGTTGGCGGCTCGCGCGCGCGACGCTGCGCGGCGTCAACGCGATCTCGTGCGACGCAAAGGCGCGCTGGCCTCGGGCAACCTGCCCGGCAAACTCGCCGATTGTCAGAGCAAGCAACGCGACGAAACCGAGCTGTACCTGGTGGAGGGCGACAGCGCAGGTGGCACGGCCAAGATGGCGCGCGACCGCGTGTTCCAAGCCATCCTCCCGCTGCGAGGCAAGATCCTCAACGTGGAGAAGGCGCGCCTCGACAAGATGCTGAACCACGAGGAAATCCAGATCCTGATCACCGCGCTCGGTGCGGGGTTCGGTGCCGACGAGTTCGATCTCGAGAAGCTGCGCTACGGCAAGATCATCGTGATGACCGACGCCGACGTGGACGGCTCGCACATCCGCACGCTGCTGCTCACGTTCTTCTTCCGCCAGATGCGCGAGCTCGTGGAAGCCGGCCGCATCTACATCGCCGCGCCGCCGCTCTACAAGCTGAAGCGCAAGGGCAAGGAGCGCTACATCCTCGACGAGCGCGAGATGCGCCGCACGCTGCTCGACATCGCCGTGGAAGGTGCGCGCGTCGAGTCGATCCTCGGCGAGGATCTCTTCGAAGGCGACACGCTGCGCGAACTCATGGACGCCGTGCAGCAGCTCGAGCACTTCCGTGAAGAGTTCGCCGACGACCGCCGCGGGCTCTCGCTGGCTCAGTACGTGGCCGCCGCCGACGGCGAGCGCTTGCCGCGACGCCGTGTGCGCCTGGCCGACGGCAGCGCCGAGATCTTCCACACCTCAGCCGCGGGCGCTGTACGCTTCGAGGAACTCAGCGCCGACGATCAAGCGCACGCCGACCTCTTCGCCTACCCGGAAGCCGACGAGATCGAAACGCTCCTCGCCACGCTCTCCAAGCACAAGGTGCGTTTCGTCGACCTGCATCCCGACGACGAAACCGCCCGCTATCGCGTCACCGAAGACGGCGAGGAACCGATCGAGCTCAACGACCTCCCCGCCGTGGTCGCGTTCCTGCGCGAGGCTGGTGAGAAGGGCGTCGACATCCAGCGCTACAAGGGTCTCGGTGAGATGAACGCCGAGCAACTCTGGGAGTCCACCATGGATCCCGAGCGCCGCACGCTGTTCCCGGTGGTGCTCGAAGACGCGATGGTCGCCGACCAGTTGTTCTCCACGCTCATGGGTCCCGGCGTGGAGCCGCGCCGCGAGTACATCGAGAAGCACGCGCTCGAGGTCCGCAACCTCGACGTCTGAGGCCCTGCGTTCGGGGTGCGAGCTGGCGGTTCGCCGGCGGCCGCTCGCCCGCCACGGCCCAGCGTCCCTACGCGACTCAGGCTTCGTCGTCGTCGAGGCGGCTGGGCTTGTCGGCGCCGCTCTCGGGTTCCCAGTTGGAGTGATCTGCGGGGGTGTCGCGTTCGCGTGGGTCGAGCTCGGGGGCCGTGTCGCTCTCTGAACTCGCGTGGTCTTCGGTGTCGGTGAACTCGTCGGCTTGCATGAAGTCGACGGGGTCGGCGTCGGCGAAATCGACCGGGGGCGGAGGGAGTTGAGTTCGAAGACTCTCGGGCGGTTGCTCGTAGCGCCCGTGGAGATCGACCTCGCGGCTGAGGTCGCTGGCCATGGCGCGCAGACGCCCGAGCACCTGCGCGAGCTTGCGCACCACGCCCGGGAGGTCGCCACCGAAGAGCAACACGGCGCCGCCCAGCAGCACGATCCACTCCAGCGGTCCGATGTTCAGCAGCCCGAGCATCAGCGCACGCGCCCGAGGCGTTGCAGCAGCGACTCTTCAGAGCGCCCGCCGACGCGCGGCCAGAAGCGCAGCGACACCCGGCTCTCATCGCGGTCACGGTTCGACGAGCTGCCACCGCCGATGGTGTTCGTGCCGCGTCGCTGACTCAGCTCGAGGTCCATCATCCAGCACTCGGCGCGCTGACGCAGCACGACGCCGCGCCGCGCGGATTCCTTGGTGAGCTGGTCGCGCTCGAAGAACACCGCGGTCGTCCAGCGTTGGGTGAGTTCCCACTCCACGCCGGCGCTCACGAAGTTCGAAGCGTGGCGCGCCTTGTTCTCGGACACGGCGAAGCTCTTGGTCTCGTCGATGCGCGTTTCGTAGCTGAGGAAGGAGCGCTTGTAGCCCCAGCCGTTCGGGTCGATCGTGGCGCGCCAGCGCACCATGGCTTGGCGCAAGGCGAAGAGGCGTGCGCCCGGCGTCCAGCGCGTGTCCACCACGATGTCGCCCGAGGTGCGCCCTTCATCCTGATCGTAGACAGCCACGCCACCCGGCGCGTTCACGTCGAGCACGGGGTTGTCGCGGCCTTCATTGGGGTAGAAGGGCACGGACACATCGGTGTCGAGGATCGTCTTCACCTGGTTGTCTTGGTGCGTCTGGATGCGGTGCCGGAAGGCGAGCTCGAAGCGCTGCATGAGGTCGAGCTGCTCGACCTCGTCGATCTGCACGAGGTCGGGCGGACGATCGTTCAGCTCGAACACGCTCAGGTAACCGGCCCGCGGCTCGAGGATCTGACGCACGCCGTCCAGGTTCCAGGTTTCGCTCTGCGCTTCGCCCGTGCCTGAGTAGGTGCGCGACCACTCGGCGCCGCCGGTGAGCGCGTAGCGCACGTCGCCCGTGCCTTCTTGCGTGGTGTCCACGCCCGTGATCGACGGGTCGTCGGGCACATCCACGGTGCGATCGAAGGCGGTCACGTCGTAGCCGGCCTTAAGCTGCACGCGGTCGCCGTTCTCCAGGTCGAAGGGCCAGGTGAGCGAACCCGCAGTGCCCGCGCGCGTGTTGCGACGACTGTCTTCCTGCGGGTCCGGCGACGTGGGGTCCTCGCCCGGCGCGTAACGCACGGCGTCCACGAAACTCTTCTGCGTGAGCACCGGTTCACCCAAGACGCCGAGGTCGAGCACCTCCCCGGTGCGACGCCACTCGGCGTGCGGCAAGTACTCCGCCTGACTCTGGAAGTCGTTCAGCCGACCGCGCGCGAGCAGCGAGAAGGCGTTGTTGTCGCTCACGTCGCGGTAGTTGACGTAGGTCTCCTGCTCCTTGCCGATGCGCGACTCGCTCTCGTAGTACTCGCGCAGGAACTCGGAGTCGCTGAGGTAGGAGAGCTCGATGTCGATGACCTTCTCGTCGTCGAGGCGCGTGCGGTGCTGCAGGTCCACGCGCCCGCGCGTCTTGTCTTCGAGCCTCGGCAGCGAGTTCGGCTGGAAGTCCTGGCTCGAGCGGTCGCGGATGTAGGCGCCGAAGAGCTTGCCCTTGCTGCTCGCCGTCTCGTACTCCCAGGACGGTTCGTAGAACACGCCGCGGTCGGTGTAGTTCGCGAGCATGAAGCCCCAATCGCCCTTCACGGGGCCTTCGACACCGAAGGCTTCGGCCACGCGCGACATGGCTTCGTCGGCGTTGCCGCCCCAGATGGTTCTGACCTCGGTGCCCAACCTGCGGCTGCTGCCGATCTCCACGCGACGCAGCGGCGGGCGGTCCTTGTCGGTGTTCAGGTGCAGTCCGGGCAGCCAGAACACGGGGAAGCCGCCGACCTCGACCACGTTGCCCGCGGTGTGCAACACCTGACCGTCGAGGGTGTCTTGCAAGGTGGCGCGCTCGGTCTCGAGGTTCCAGTCGGGATCACACGAGGAGCACGTGGTGGCGCGCACGCCGCGCAACTCGCGCGTGCCGTCGGGATGACGCCGCATCGATTCGAAGTGCACGTAGAGCGAGTTGTTGCCGGTCTTGCTGCGCCAGGTGCCGCGCTCGATGCTGAGCGTGCCGGTCTGGTTGTCCACGTAGATCGACTCGGCGCCGACCACGCGCTCGTTGGCTTCGTCGAGCGTGACATCGCCTTCGAGGAACAACTCGAGCACGCGGCTGCCGGGCACGATGTAGCCGGTGTTGCTGCTTTCCGGCGCGGGCAAGCTCGACGCGTCGTCGTCCGTGGAGCCGTCGGCATCACTTCCTGAGGCGCCGCCGCGCAGCACGAGCACGAGACGTCGCGCCAGCAACAGTCGCGCGCCTTGTTGCACCTCGACGCCACCCTGGAACACGACCACTGTGCGATCGGGTTCGCGCTCGTCGGTGAAGCCGTGCTGATTGCCCAGCGTGCGCACCTGGATCGGAGCGTTCGACTGCGCGGCGGCGCGCGGAGCACCCCACACGAGCAGCGCGCACACGCCGAGGAGCACCGCGAGCCGAGGCGGCCAGGATTGCTGCGAACGATCAGCCGTCATCGCGAGGCGCGAACTCCATGTCGGCTCGGGGAATGAACCAGCGCATCTGGCCGGGCCAGATCTCAACACGCTCCATGCTCATCCATGCGCCCAGCGCAAGGAAGCGACAGTTTCCCTCCAAGCGCAGATGATCCTCAGCGACGTCCCACTCGAGTCGGTCGGCTTCGGCGCGCAGATCTCCGCGCTGCAGCGTGACGCGGCCCTCGGCGTGAGCGCTGCGCAGCGAACCGTCCTTGTTCTGCAGCACCTTCACGCTGGCGCCGGGCTCGGTGGTCAAGCTCGTGAGGCCGCTGGAGTCTTCGCGTTCGATGCGCACGTCGCCGCGCAGCTCGGTGCTGAGTTGCGCCTCGGTGTGGAACAGTTCCGTGGCGAACATGCGCAGGCTCACGCCGTCTTGATCGCGCTCGGCCGTCACGCCGCCGAAGGCCTCGAGGGTCTCGAGCGCGCCCGACGCATCGCGCCCGAGCCGGAGTGCGGCCTCGGCCTTCAGCCAGCCGCCGTCGTCGCGCTCGAGTCGGCAGGGTCCGCGCAGTTCGAGTTCGCCTTCGGCGTCGCGCGCCACGAGGCCTGCGGCTTCGAAGCGGCCCCACTCGGCGTGTTCGCCCGAGACCTGTCCGCGCACGTCCACGCGCTGCTCGGCTTCGTCCCAACTGAGGTCGCGGCCTTGCACGTCGAGCTGATCGCGAAGCAGCGTGAACTCGGCGGGAGCGTTCAGCAGCGCGCCTTCGGGCCGCTGACGCAGGCGTAACTCCGGCCCGGCGAGCCGGCTGCCGTCTTGGCGCGACAAGCTCGCGTCGCCGATCAACTCGAGCTCTTGCGCCGGGCCGTGCACGCGCACGAGCCGCGCTGCGAGCTTGGATCCCTCGGCGTCGAAGCCGGTGACGGGGCCGCGCAACTCGCCGCGCCCGTCGGCGATCGCGGAGCCCTCGTCACCGAACCACCAGGTGAGTCCGGCGGGCGCGTGCAACTCGGCGGCACCGCCCGTGTCGTCGCCTCGCGTGGAGAGCACGGCCTCGCTGTGCACATCGGCCTGGCGGCTCAACTCGTCGAGCAACAGACCCACGCCGGAGAGACGCAGCGGACCCTGGCGCACTTCGAAAGCACCGGTGAGACGCACGCGTTGGCCCACGCGCTCGAGTTCGCCGGTGAGCAACTCGAGGTCGTCGTCCCCCTCACGACGCGCCAGCACACGCACCTGACGCTTGGCGAGCACGCGCTGCCAGGCGCCGGCGTCGTCGCGCCAGAGGTGCAACTCTTGGGCCTCGAAGCGCTCCTCGTTCTCGCCGGATTCGTCGACGCGTTCGATCCAGGCCTTGCCGAGCAGCGCCAGCGAACCGGCCTCGCGATCCGCCTCGAGCGTGTCGGCGCTCAAGCGCGTGCCGTCCGGCAAGCTGCCGCTGACGGGGCCGAGCAGTCGCGTTTGCGCGCCGATCCACTGCAGGCCGCGCGGGCTGCTGAGGCGCGCGTTGCGCCAGGCTTCGGGAGCGTCGTGCGCGCCGATCAGTTCCACGTCGTGCAGGATGTTCAGTTCGCGACGGACTTCATCGAAGCGCAGGTCGGTGCCCTTGGCGTTCAGGCCTTGGTGCGACCAGCGCACGCTGCCGGGGCCGCGCAACACCTCGCCGTCGCGGTGGAGACGCTCGCATTCGAAACTCGAGAGCGTGCCGTCGAGGCCGATCAGCGCGGCGCGCACACGGCCGCGTGCTTCTTCGAAGTGCAGCGCGCCGCTGTCGTCGCGGCTGAGGCGGATTTCGTCGGCGGCGAAGCGTCGCGCGCCCTCGCTGGTTCCCTCGCGCAGCTCGGCGCGCCCCACCAGGCTGAACTCGCCGAGGTCGGCGTCGGCGCGCAACATGTCGGCGCTGAGTGTGTGGCCGAGCTCGTCGCTGCCGCGCACGGGGCCGCGCAACTCGCCGCGTCCGCGCCCACCTTCCGGGAGCTCCCAGCGCAAGCCGGCTTCGGCGCTGAGTGTGGTGATCGAGGCGGTGACGCTGTCGCGCACGATCACCTCGGCTCGCGAAGCGTAGGTGAGTTCGCGTGTGGCGCCGTTCCAGAGCAGGTCGTGTCCGCTGAGCGTGAGTTCGTCGCGCGTCCAGACCACGAGCCCGGGGCCGCTCACGGTCTGCGCGCGACGGTCGACATCGAGGCGGTCGGCGCTGAGCTGCGCGAGGCTGCCGTCTTCGAGCGGGAGTTCGCCGCGCACTTCACCTTCGAGGCTCATCGCGTCGGCGACGAGCTGCGACATGTCGAGCCCGAAGCTGTCGCCGAGGCCGCCGGCGCCCGTGTCGAAGCGCCCTTGCAGCGCGCTGAGTTCGCCGAGCGGTTCGCCCGAGAGCTCGTCGAGGAAGGTGATCAGCGGGCGGTCGACCACGTAGAAGCCGTTCGGGTCCGGGCTGCCGCTCATGATGTGGATGCGGTAGATCGGGCGCTCGACGACGCGGCCGTCGGGCAGAGTCACCTCACCCGTGACGCTGAACTCCACCTCGCCGAGGTCGATCTGTTCGCTCGTGTTGTCGTCGCGGTCGTGCACGCGCAGGCCGCGTCCACCGCCACCGCTGCTGCGCTGCACCGTGCCGATCGGTTGCACCGGGTTCGCGCTGTCTTCGGCCAGCAGCACGATGGTCGCGAGGCCGGCGGCGACCATCACCACGAAGGTGAGCGTGCGCCGCAGCACGGGATTCACTGGAACATCTCCAGCAAAGCGTTCCACTCGCCGCGACCGCGCAGGATGTGTTCCACGAGATCGCGCACGGCGCCGTGACCGCCGGCGCTCGGCACCACGAGGTCCACGCGTTCGCGCACATCGCGCACGGCGTCGGCGGGGCAGGCCGACAGCGCCACGCGCGAGAGCAGCGGCAGGTCGACGATGTCGTCACCCATGGCCGCCACTTGGTCGGCGCTCAGCTCGAAGTGATCCAGGATCTCGGCCAGCGCGGCGGCCTTGTCTTTGACGTGCTGCCAGATGCGCGGCAGACGCAACTCGCGCGCGCGACGCTCCACGGCGGCGCCGCCGCGGCCGGTGAGGAACGTGCTGTGGTATCCGGCGTCGCGCCACAAGGCGAGGCCCGCGCCGTCCTTTGTGTTGAAGGCCTTGACCTCGTCGCTGCCCACGCCGAAGAGCACCGTGCCGTCGGTGAGCACGCCGTCCACGTCGAGCACGATCAGCTTGATGTCGGACAACTCGACCGTGCTCATCGCAGACCGACCGCGCGAAGTTCGAGCACGCCTGGGTTGCCGGCGGCTGTGCTCACGACGGCGGACCCCATGCGAGCGCGCGGATCGTGAGCAGGTCTTGGATGTCGAGCAGCCCCACGGGGCGGCCGCTCGGGTCGACCACGGGCACTTGGTCGATGCGCTTCTCGCGCAGCACGCGCAAGCCTGTGCCCACGAGTTCGTCGGGGCCGAGGGTGGTGGGGTTGCGCGTCATCATCTCGTGGATCGGACGCGCCAGCAGCGAGGCGTCGCCCGAATCCGCGCCCTCGAGCAGCGAGCGGCGCAGGTCGCCATCGGTGTAGAGCCCGGCGAAACGGCCTTGCGGGTCGACCACGAGCACGGCGCCGGGGCGACCCGGTGTGCGGGTCATGGCCTCGACGGCTTCGGCCAGCGTGCAAGTCTCGGGCACCAGCGGCAGCGCGTCGTCCTTGCGCATCACTTCGCTGATCAGCATGAGCGAGCGGCCCAGGTTGCCGCCGGGGTGGAAGCGCGCGAACTCCTCGCTCGAGAAGTCGCGCTCGCGCAGCACGGCCATGGCGAGTGCGTCGCCCAAGGCCAGCATCACGGTAGTGCTCGTGGTTGGCGCGAGGCCGAGCGGGCAGGCTTCGGTCACGTGGCCGTAGTCGAGCACGATGTCGGCGTTCTGCCCCAGTGGCGAGCTTTCCGACGCGGTGATCGCGACCACGCTCACGCCCAAGCTGCGCACCGGGCCGAGCAGGCGCAGCAGCTCTTCGGTGGTGCCGGAGTTGGAGAGCGCCAGCAGCACGTCGCGGCTGGTGACGCGGCCGAGGTCGCCGTGGATGGCCTCGGCCGGGTGCAGGAAGTCGCTGGGCGTGCCGGTGGAAGCCAGCGTGGCCGAGATCTTGCGCGCGATGATGCCGGCCTTGCCGATGCCGGTGAGCACCACGCGGCCCTCGCAGGCACGCAGCAGCTCGACCGCGCGCACGAAGTCGCCGTCCAGCGTTTCGGTCATCAGCGCGAGCGCTTGGCTCTCGGCCGCGAGCAGCTCGCGGGCGCCCTGGAGGATCTGGTCGTCGTCGGCCACGCAGAGGCTCGAACAGGGTGGAGGAAGTTCACGACGGGACGCCGCCGAAGCGTTGGCTAGAGTAGCGATTCGCTCCGGCCCTCCCCAGCGAACAGAACCCCCGAGAACGGTCTCCCACGCACGTGATCGAGCAGTACGCGCTCCCCGTCACCTTCATCGCCGTGCTGCTGCTCTCGCTGAGCTGGCACGAGGCGGCGCACGCTTGGGTGGCCGACAAACTGGGCGACCCCACGGCGCGCTCGCTGGGCCGCATCACGCTGAACCCGATCAAGCACATGCATCCGGTGCTCTCGGTGGCCCTGCCAGCCTTCCTCTACCTCGCGAATCTCCCGGTCATCGCGGGCGGCAAGCCGGTGCCGATCAACCCGACCTTCTTCAAGAAGCGCTCGCGCGACTTCATGCTCGTGGCGCTGGCCGGGCCTGGTAGCAACCTGTTGATCGCGCTGCTCTGCGGTGTGGGTTACGCGGTGTCCGTGAGCACGGGCTGGATCGGTGGCCATCAAGAGGTCGTGATCGGTCAGGCCGCTCGCATGGGCATGGACCACGTGACGGCAGGTCCGCCCTCCATGTTCGACGACGCCCGCACCTTGCTGAGCAACCCCTCGGGCATCGACTCGCTGTTGCAGCTCGCGCTCGTGCTGGGCGCCGCGCTCAACGTGGCGCTCGCGGTCTTCAACATGTTCCCGCTGCCGCCGCTCGACGGCTCCCGCGTGGTCGGTTGGCTGCTCCCCAACTCGCTGAAGGGCTCGTGGTACCGTCTGGACCGCTTCGGGATCATCATGGTCTTCGTGGTGATCTTCTATCTGGGTGGGGGTCGGGTGGTTCTTGGCGCGGTGCTTTGGGCGCTCACCTGGCTCACCGTCGGCGTCGACCAACTCATCGCACTCCTCACATGACCGACCAAGTCTTCGAGCTCGACAACTTCCGCGGTCCTCTCGACCTGCTGCTGCACTTGGTGCGCGAGCAGGAGCTCGAGATCGAAGATGTCGACGTGTCGCACCTCTGCGATCAGTACTTGGCGGCGCTCGAGGCGCTCAAAGCCGTCGACATCAACGTGGCGGGCGAGTTCCTGGTGATGGCCAGCACCCTGCTGCTCGTGAAGTCGCGCGCGCTGCTGCCTTGCGAGGAAGAGGTCGACCTCGAAGAGGAGCTCGATCCGGGCGACGAACTGATCCAGCAACTGCTCGAGTACCGCCAGTTCAAAACCCTCTCGATGGAGCTCGGTCAGCGCGCCGAAGATCGCGGCCTGCGCCAGCAGCGCGGTACCCGTGAGCTGCCACCCGACGAAGAGAACGAACTCGAAGAGATCGAGATCTGGGATCTCGTGGGTTCCTTCGTGCGGCTCATGGAAGAGATCGGGCTCAAGCGCGAGTTCCACACCCTCTCGGCCGAACGCCCGCTGCGCGAGTACATCCGCGACACGCTGCGTCTGCTGTCGAGCCGCCCGCGCTGGACCTTGCGCGAGATCGTGGAGGCCTGCGGGCCGCGCGATCAGGTCTACGGCTTCTTCCTCTCACTGCTCGAGCTCACCAAGACTCAGCAGATCCGTGTGCGCCAAGACGGCCACGTCCAAGCGATCCTCATCGAGCTGCGCGAAGACCGCGACCCAGGTCGGCTGGCTTTCTCCGACGCCGATTCGCTCCGCGAGGAGCAAGACGCGCCCGCCGAACGGGCGCTCGAGGAAGTCGAGGCTATCTCGGCGCGCCCTCCCACGGCGGACGGCTTGGACGCCTCCGACGCGATGAGTAAGGTAGTCCCCGCTCCGCGCCACGGAGAGGCCGACGGCTGAGCGCGGCGCGCTCGCCGGCCGGAAAGGCGCGGCCCCATCACACCAGGAGAACAGCTTCCATGGCTGGCAACGTCCCCGAATTCACCGACGCGAACTTTCAATCCGAAGTCCTCGAGTCGGACAAGCCCGTGGTCGTCGACCTGTGGGCCGACTGGTGCGCGCCTTGCCGCGCCATCGCCCCGACCATCGAGGCGCTCTCCGCCGAGCTCGCCGACTCGATCAAGATCGGCAAGCTCGACATCACGGCCAACCCGAACACGCCACCGCAGTACGGCGTCACGGCGATCCCCACGATCCTGCTCTTCAAAGACGGCAAGGTCGTGGACCGCATCGTGGGTGGCGGCAAAACGAAGGACGCCTTCAAGCAGGCCTTCTCCAAGGCTTTCGGCGTCAGCGTCTGAGCAGCGCGCTCGCTTCGGGGGCGCGCGGCGGCGGATCCGCGCAGCCCTCGAAGGCTCGGCGATCGCGTCGGGTCGAGCGAGTTGCCTGGCGCGCGAGGCCTCCGGAGAGATCCGATGCCCGCCGCGCGCAACGCGTCCACTGACAGCAGCTCCATGAAAGTCACCCTGCTCGCCTCCGCCGAATTCGCGCTGCCCACCGTGCGCACGCTGGTGGAGCTCGGGCACGAACTCACCGTGGGCACGCAGCCCGCGCGCCCGGCCGGCCGCGGGCGGGGATTGCGCGCCACGCCAGTGGGCCGCTTTGCCGCTGAGCTCGGGCTCGGCGTGGAAGAGCTCGACGACGTGAACAGCCCCGAAGGCCTGGCCTGGATGGGCGCCACCGCGCCGGATCTCGTGGCCGTCGTGGCCTTCGGACAGAAGCTCGGCCCCGCCGTGCGCGCCGTCGCACCTTGGGGGTGTCTCAACATCCACCCCTCCCTGCTCCCGCGCTGGCGTGGCGCGGCGCCGGTTCAAGCGGCCGTCTTGGCGGGCGACACGACCACGGGCGTGTGCGTGATCGACGTGGTCGAGCGCATGGATGCGGGCGACGTGCTGGCCAGCCGCAGCACGCCGGTGGGCCGCAAGACAGCCGGTGAGCTGCTCGACGAGCTCGCCGCCGCCGGCGCGGTCCTGCTAGGTCAAGTGCTCGACGGGCTCGCCGCCGACGAAGTGCGTCGCACAGCACAAGACGAATCCGCGGTCACGCGCGCGCGCAAACTCAGCGCCGACGACGGTCGCATCCGCTGGGAACACAGCGGCGCCGAGGTCGACTGCCGCGTGCGCGGTGTCACGCCGCGACCGGGAGCGTTTGCGCTGCTCGGTGAGGAGCGTCTGCGCATCCTGGCGGGTGAGCCGCTGCCCTGCCCGCGCGGCTTCCTGCCCGGCGAGGTCATCGAAGCCACCGACGAAGGCATCAGCGTGGCTTGCGGCAAGGACGCGTACCGCATCACGAAACTGCAGCGCCCCGGTGGCAAACCCCTGCTCGCCGACGCGTTCCTGCGCGGCCACGAACTGCCGGCCGGCACGCGCCTGGGTCCCTGAACCGATGAGTGACGAGAAACAGCGCGCGGCTCGCGCACGCAAGGCGAAGAGCGGCAAGCCAGGCGCGAGCAAGCCGGGCGCCGTCCGACGCGGCGTCGGGAAAGCCCCTCGCGGCAAGGGCGGTGCGCGCCCCACTGGCGAGATCCCGCGCGCTCGAGCGCTGCAAGTGCTCACCGCCGTCGAACGTGGTGAGGGTTTCGCCGCCGACCTGCTGCGTGCTCAAGACCCGCCCTTCGTGCGCGAACTCGTGCTCGGTGTGCTGCGTCGTCGGCTCACGCTCGACACGATCCACGACGCGTTCGGGAAGCGCCCCATCGCCGAGCTCGACGAGCCCATCCGGCACGCGGTGCGCCTCGGCTTGCACCAGCTCGTGTTCCTCGACGGCGTGCCGGCGCACGCTGCGGTGGGAGAAACCGTGGGTGCCGTGCGACTCGCTTCGCACCGCGCGTACGTGAACGGCTTGTTGCGCGGTGTGCAGCGCGAGATGCGTCGCGTCACGCCGGATCGGGATCGCGGCGGCGCCAGTCCGCGCAAGCGTTTCGAGCGCGCCGGTCGCGCCGTCTTCTTCTTCTCGAAGCCGGTCTTCTGCGACCCCGAGCGCAACTTGGCGCGCTACCTGGCCGAGATCCACAGCCACCCCGAGTTCCTGGTGCAAGCTTGGCTCGACACGGTGGGCGAGACGGATTGTGTGGCGCGACTCGAGGCCGGCAATCGCACGCCGCCGCTGATCGTGCGTCCGCGACGCGGTCGCGCCAGCGCCGCGGAGCTCGTGGAAGCGCTCGCCGCCGAGGGCGTTCCTGCCGGCTTGTTCGCGCGCGAAGCTGGCGAGCCGGCCGTGCAGATCGCGGGTCCGGCGCGCGCGCTTTTCGCGAGCCGCACGTGGCGCGCGGGCCGTTGCAGCGTGCAAGACCCGCGTCAGATGGACGCCGTCGAGCTGCTCGATCCGCAACCCGGTGAGCGCATCTGGGATGCGTGCGCAGCGCCCGGCGGAAAGACCGCACAGATCGCAGAATGCCTGCGGGGACAGGGCGAACTGCTCGCGACCGACGTCTCAGAGGGGCGCCTCGAACGCGTGCGCGAAGGCCTCGAACGGCTCGGCCTGAGCGCGGGCGTGACGCTCAGCTCCCACGACCTCACGAGCGGCGTGCCACCCAGCGGCGCCCCGGCTGAGGGCTTCCACGCGATCTTGCTCGACGCGCCGTGCAGCAACAGCGCGGTGCTCGACCGTCGCCCCGAAGCACGTTGGCGCTTGAGTGCCGAGCACATCACGCAGCTCGCGGTCGAACAGTCGCGCTTGATCGAGGCGGCGCGCGCGCAGTTGGCGCCCGGCGGCCGCCTCGTCTACGCCGTGTGCAGCCACGAACCCGAAGAGGGCAGCGCGCACGGTCTCGCCACCACGCGCTCACCCTTCGTGTTCACCGAACGCCGCGCCTGATGCGTCTCGGCTACAACACGAACGGCTTCCCGCAGCACACGCTGGAGCAGATCGCGCGTGTGCTCGCCGAGCTGGGCTACGACGCGCTCGCACTCACGCCCGATGTGTTCCAGCTGAACCCGTTCACCAGCGGCGCGTCCGAGTGCAAAGCCTTGCGCAGCCTGCTCGCGGACCTCGGCCTCGCGGTGGTCGTGGAGACGGGCGCGCGCTTCGTGCTCGACCCCGCGCGCAAGCACCAACCCACGCTGCTCTCGCCGCCCGAGGGCGCGGCGCGGCGTCTGGATCTGCTGCGTCGTTGCTTCGACCAAGCCCACGCACTCGGCGCCGAGACCTTCTCCTTCTGGTCGGGCAGCCCCGAGCTCCCCGCCAGCCCCGACGCCTTGCTCGACCGCCTGTGCGAAGGCGCCGCCGCCTTGCTCGATCACGCTGCAGGGGCCACGCCGCGTGTGTGTTTCGAGCCCGAACCGGGCATGTTCATCGACTCGCTCGCGCAGCTCGACGCTTTCCTGCAACGATTGGCGCGCCCCGAACTGCTGGTGATGTTGGACGTGGGCCACGTGCCCGTGACCGAGTCGATCTCCGCTCACGACGCCCTGCGCCGCCTCGCGCCGCGCCTCGGTGGCCTGCAGCTCGACGACTCGCGCGACGCCGTGCACGAGCACCTGCTCCCCGGCGACGGCGAGCTCGACTTCCCTGCGATCTTCAAAGCCGCACACGATGTCGGCTTCGAGGGCATCGCCAGCGTGGAGTTGCCGCGTCACGGACACGATCCCGTGACGGCGGCCCGCGCTGCGTACGAGTTCCTCGCCCGGCTACGCACCCCCCACTGACGACGGCTTTCGCGCGACAGCCGCCAGGTGCCGCGTGCGACATGCGGCGTGCAACAGCTCACCCCGTGCCGCGCGCGATTCGCCCGCCGCGACCCTCGCGCATCCGCCCGCGGCTCAGTTCGCGGTCGCGCCCGAGCCGGCCTTGGCCAGTGCGTGCAGCTCGCTGTCTTCGAGCAACTTCGTGGCGTCCTTCGCGGCGGCGAACAGGCGCTCCACCTGGGCGTCGTTGGCGTCGTAGCCGTTCTCTTTCAGCCAGTACACGACGTTCGACTTCCCGCACATCGGGCCCACGCGGATGATCTGCTTGAGGCCGACCATGTCGGCGGGAACGCCTGAATACACGCGGTTCGCGAGCCAGGCGTCGCCCTTGTTCTCGGCCTTGATCACGGCGGCGGCGTGCACGCCCGTGCCGGTTTCGAAGGCGTCGCGACCGAACACCGGGTAGCTGACCGGGATCGGAACCCCGGTGCCCTTGCTCGTGAGCTCCACGTACTCGCCGAGCGCCGAGAGGTCGTTGTCGATCCAGCCGACCAGGCGCAGGTTCACGAGCAGCTGATCCATCGGACAGTTGCCGGCGCGCTCGCCGATGCCGAGGCCCGTGCCGTGCACGCGGTGCGCGCCGGCCTGGATCGCGGCGATGGCGTTGGGCACGCCCAACCCGCGGTCCATGTGCCCGTGCCAGTCGATCTTCACGTCGGTGCGGCCGCTCTTCTTCACGAGCTCGGCGCCCCACTTGATCAGGTTCACGGCGCCCTGTGGGATCGAGTGACCGACCGTGTCGCAGAAGCACAGGCGCTTGGTGGCCGGGCTCTTGAGCGCGGCGCCGTAGAGCGCCTCGAGGATCTTGGGGTGCGCGCGCGTGGTGTCCTCGGTGACGAACATCACTTCGAGGTTCTCGCGCTCCGCGATCTTGAGCGCGTTGCGCGAGTGCTTGAGCATCGTGTCGAGCGACCAGTCTTCCACGTAGGCGCGGATCTGGCTCGAGCCGATGAAGGTGGAGACCTCGATGGGCACGCCGGTCTTCTGCTGGATCTCGGCCACGGGGACGATGTCGGCTTCGACCGTGCGCGCGGCGCAGTTCGGCTCGAGGTCGAGCTTGCTGTCGCGGATCTCCTCGACGAGCTTCGTGACCACGTCGACCACGTGTTGGCCCGCGCCGGGCAGACCCACGTTCACGTAGCCGAGGCCGAGCTGGCTCATGAGCTCGAGCAGTCGCACGCGGTCGGCGAGCGGCGGCGCGTTCACCGACGGGCACTGCAGGCCGTCGCGCAGGGTCTCGTCGTCGAACTCGATCTTGTGGGGAGGCTTGGGGTAGTCCTCCGTGACGTTCCAGTCGTAGATCAGGTCGTCGCGATCGGTGTTCGGCTCGGACATCTTGGCTGCGCTCCAGCGGTGGGCCCCGGGCCGGTGTGGGCCGGGGCGATCGCTCAGTCTAACGCGCAGCCGCCCTCTCGCGCCTGCCCCAGCGCGGGGTCGCGCGGTGCGCCTCGGGCGTGTGGCGAGGTGTCGCCCACAGGGGCCGGGCGGGCGAGCCCAGGCGCGGGGCGCGCCTCAGAAGTCGCCTTCGTCGAGGTCTTGGAAGAACGACTCGGAGGACTCGAGCTTCTCGAGGTAGGCGTGGAAGTCGAGTCGCTCGTCGCTGCCGATGGGCAGCTCTTCGCCGAGCAGCGCGGCCACGATCTCGTTGGGCAGTGAGGCGTCGGCGGTGAGGTCTTTGCCGGCGTAGGCGCCTTCGAGTCGCAGCAGGCCCTTGCGCGCGAGCGGACGCAACATCTGGCGGCGGCGCAGCAGGTCGCTCTCGCGTTCGCTCACCAACTTGAGCAAGTCGACCGCGTCGACCGCGCCGACACCTTCCACGAGCTCCTGGAACAGAACCGTGGTGAGCAAGACGAGCGCGTCGAGCTCCAGGTTGTGCTTGCGGGCCAAGGCGAGCGCGGGGAGTTGATCGGTGTTCGTGCTCGCGAGCAGGCGCTCGCGTACGCGCCCCGCCTCGCGTTCGGCGCGCTCTTTCAGTGACGCGCTGCCTTCGAGCACGTCGAGCCCGGCGCCGGTCCACGGGTCGAGATGGAACAGGCGTGCGGCGCGGCGACGGTAGTGCAGCGACAACCGTCGCAGGTCGCCGAGCAGCTCGGCGTTGCTGCGGTACGCGCCGCGCGGGCGCTCGGCCGGCTCAGGCGCCGGTCGTCCGAAGACCTCGCAAGCGAGCCGGAACAGGTGTTCGCCCACGCGGAAGCGCGTGTCCAGAGCCTCGGCGGGGTGGCTCGGCAGCGACTCCGGGATGAGCAGGCCAGCGCGCAGCAAGGCGCCGGATTCGTCGAGCTGTGCGAGGGCTTGCAGGCGTTGCGCGCTGTTCGGGCAGGCGATCTCGAGCAAGCTGCTGCCGCTGGACTGCGCGCGCCCGGCCAGGCGTTCTGAGAGCGCCGCGAGGCACAGCGCGCGTTCGAGCGCGTGGAGCTCATGTCGTGCGAGCGTTTCGAAGAAGGCGCCGGTGAGCGGCGCCGCAGCGCAGATCTCCACGCGGTCGGGTGCGCGCGCATCCAAGGCGTCGAGCATGCTGCGCAGCGCTTGGCGCTCGGCATCAGCCGGCATGGAAACTCTCCTGGTGGTGGAGCGGAGTAGCGGCTCCGCCCCGCAAGAGTAACCCGCTCAGAGCGGGTTGGCTGGGCATCGAGAGCCAGTGCTTCGGAAGCAGACGCGCGCGCACGGCAGCTCCGAACGTAGAATCATCCACCGGTTCTCTCCGAGGTCGCGCAGTGGACAACCCCGACATCCAGAAGCTCCTCGCGAGCTTGGATCGCCCCGACGCGGATCCCGCGCGCGCGGCGAGCGGCGAGGTGTTCGCGGCCGACATCGCGGCCTCCTTGCCGCACATGGATGAGCCCACCCAGCTGCTCATCTTCCAGCTGCTCGACGACATCAAGGCCGCCGAAGTGCTCGCGCACGCCGATGAGAACGTGCAGGCGATCGTGCTGGGCAGCCTCGACCAGGAGCGCCTCACGCGCCTGTTCATCGAGATGGAGCCCGACGACGCAGCCGACCTGCTCGCCGTGGCTCCCGACGAAGCGCGGGACGGCATGCTCGCCGAGCTCGACGACGACGCGCGCCGCTCGGTGGCCATGCTCGGCGAATACGAGCCCGAGTCCGCCGGCGGCATCATGACCACCGACGTGGTCACGGTGAGCAGCAACTCCGCCACCGACGCCGCGCTGGCCAAGATCGGCGACGACGAGAACAGCGAGTCGATGGACTCGGTGTTCGTGGTCGACAACTCGGGCGCGCTGGTGGGCGTGGCCGACGTGAAGTCGCTGCTCAAGGCAGAGAGCCCGCAAACCGTCGGCGACGTGATGTCCGCCGACGTGATCTCGATCCGCGCCGACGAAGACCAGGAAGAAGCCGCGCGCCTCGTGGACCGCTACGACATCACGGCGCTGCCCGTGGTCGACGACGCGGGCCGCCTCAAGGGCGTCATCACCGTCGATGACATCATCGACGTGCTCGAAGAAGAGGCCAGCGAAGACATGCTGCGTCTCGCGGGCACAGGCGTCACCCACCCCACGAGCGAGCCCGTGTTGCGCCGCCTGCGCGCGCGCGCCCCCTGGCTGGCGGTCACGCTCGCGGGCACCTTCGTGGCGGCGTTGCTGATCGAGTACGTGGAGCGCACCTGGTTCGAGGTCGGTGAAGGCGGCGACGCCAACTTCCGCGCGCTGCTCTACTTCATCCCGCTCATCGGTGGCATGGCCGGCAACGTGGGCAGCCAGTCGTCCACGATCATGGTGCGTGGTTTCGCTACCGGCGAGGTCGACCCCACGCGACCGATGCGCGTGTTGCGCGGCGAGTTGTTGCTGGCTTTGCTGATCGGCGCCTTGAGTGCGCTGCTCGTGGGCTGTGGTGTCGCTCTGGCGCATGCCGACAGCGCCTGGCTCGGCTGGGCCGTGGGCCTCGCGCTGCCCTGCGCGATCTTCGTGGCCGCGTTGGTCGGCACGCTCGTGCCCTTCGCCTGTCATCGCGTGGGTGTCGATCCAGCCTATGCAGGCGGGCCTTTCCTGCTCACGCTCAACGACATCGCGGCCTTCCTGATCTACTTCGCCGTGGCCATCCAGCTCATGAAGTTCCTTGGCATCAGCTGAGCCGAACACGCCGCGCCGGCGCTGGGTCTGGGCGCTGCTGGCCGTGGTCGCGCCTGCGCTGTTGCTGCGCGTGTTCGTGTTCGGAACCTATGTCGTCACGTCGCCGTCGATGGAGCCGGCTTTGCGCGTGGGCGATCACATCGTCGCGTGGAAGCGGGCCCTGGTCGACGCGCCGTCGGCTTGGGACATCGTGCTGCTGAGTCCCGGCGTCGACAACGAAGTGCCGCAGGGGGTCGAGGCCTTGGTGAAGCGTGTCGTGGCCGCGCCGCGCGACGCGAGTGAGTTCGTCAGCTTGCGCGACGGAGATCTCTGGGCGGGGCCGGCTCCCAACGAACTCAGTTTGCGTCGTCGCAGCCGAGAGCTGATCGACGCGCAACTCCAGGTCGTGCAGCGCAGCGAAGGTCTCGACGCTGCATGGCAAGGTGTGGGCGCGAGTTCACTCGCCGCCGGCGGCCTCTTGCTCGACGGTGAGGGCGCGCCTGCCGCGCTGCGTTTCGGACGCGCCGTGCGCGACGGCAACGCCAGCGAACCAGGCCACGATGTCGTGCACGACACAGGCCTCGAACTCGAGCTCGCCCACGCCTTCACGCGCGGCCACCTGCGCTTGCGATTGCGCGAGGGCGCCGATGTCTACGAAGCGCGCATCACCGCGCGCGCAGACGGCGTGTCGCTCTCGCTGCAGCACAACCTCGCCGGCGGTGTGGCGCTGGCCGAAGCTCGGGTCGCCACGCTCGGCCCCGGCCCTCTGCGCTTCCTCAACGTCGACGACGAGCTGCACCTGGAGCTGAATGGTGAGCCCCTGTTGAGCGGCCCGGTCGGCCCGGCTGCCGAGCTCCCTCCGGGCGCCGCGCTCAACAACGCCCCCGCGATCGAGTTCAGCGGCGGACGCCTCGAGCTGGCCGCGCTGAGCGTGCTGCGCGATCAGCACTACACGGCCCAGGGTCGCTTCGGCACGCGCGCCTCGGGCGGCTTCCCTGTGTACGAAGTGCCCGCCGGCTCGCTCTTCGTCCTCGGTGACGACAGCCGCCGCAGCCGCGACAGTCGTCATCTCGGCGCGCTGCCGGGCTCGGTGTTGTTGGGCCGTCCCTTCGCGCTCTACCAGCCCGGCGAGCGGCGTCGCTGGCTGGATCGCCAGGGCCTCTGAACGTGGCCGAAGATCCGCGCAACCCGCAGGGCGCGGCCCGGTTGAAGGCCGAGACAGCACGGGGAGCTGATCAGGAGGCCACCACGGAAACCGACGGGCGCGTGCTGATGGAGGCCGTTCGGGGCGATGTCCCGGGCGCTTTCGACGACCTCGTGCGCCGCTACCAAGCGCGCGTTCGCGGCACCGTTGCGCGCATCCTCGGCGACCGCTCGCACGCCGACGACCTGGCGCAGGAAGTCTTCCTGAGGCTCTACCGGGCGCGTCATCGCTACCAACCGCGGGCGCGCTTCGAGACCTACCTGCACCGCATCACCTTCAACCTCTGCCTGAACCATGCCGACTCGTCTCGCCGCCGCCGTGCCCTTTCGCTCGACGCCCATCGCGACGAGGACGGACCCGACAAGCTCGAGCTGCTCGACCCCAGCGGTCGCTTGCCGCTGCTCGACCTTGAGGCCGGCGAACGCGCCAAGTTGTTGCGGGCCGCGCTCGAAGACCTGCCCGACACACAGCGGCGCGCGCTGGTCCTGTCGCGCTTCGAGAACTTGCCCCAGGTGGAGATCGCCAAGGTGATGGGGCTCACGGAACAAGCCGTGAAGTCGCTGCTTTGGCGAGCCCGCGAAAACCTGCGCCGCCGCTTGGCGCCGATCCTCGGCGAGGACAAGACATGACGCACGACTTGGACGACCTGCTCGCTCTCGCGCTCGATCCCGACGGTCCCGAAGCACCGCGGCGCGAGGCCGAAGCGAGCCTGGCCGCGCACGCCGAAGGGCGCCGGCTGCTCGCCGAGCACCGCGCCCTGTGGTCCGCACTCGGGGAGCTCGAAACGCCGCGCGGTGCGCTCTCCGACGAGCATTTCACCGACGAGGTGTCGCGCCGCGCGCAGCGCTTGGAGCGGCACGCGGCGCGCACGCGATTGTTGCGCGGCGCGAGCCCGGCCCTGGCCGCCAGCTTGCTCGTGATCGTCGGGTCCTTGGCGTGGTTCGGGCATCGCGCCTGGGTTCATCGCGACGATCAGCTGGTGCACTTCCTGCATCTCGTGGAGAACATCGAGCTCGTGGAGACGCACGCGCAGGCCCTCGACCTGCGCAACGACTACGAAGTGCGTCGCGCCTTCGCCGGGGAGCTCAGCGAACGATGAAACGCGTCCTCGTACTGCCCTTCCTGGCGCTCCTTCTGCTGGCGGCGGGCTGGAGCTTCGGCCACTTCGACGTGCGCCCCGAGCAACTCGAGCGAAACGAAGCGCGCTGGGCCGCGCTCTCCGGCGCCGAGCGTTCTGCCCTGCGCGAGCGCTGGAACGAGCTGCGCTCCGTGGTGCGCGACGGCGGCCCCGAGGCCGATCAGCTGCGCCGGCGCTTGGGCACGCTGAACCGCATGCTGCAACAAGAAGGCGATCGCGAGGTGAGCTCCGAGGAACTCGCGGCGCGTCTGGCGAGCTTGCCCAGTCGCATCCAGACACACCTCGGCCTGGCGCCGGAGTTGCACTGGGACGCGGCCGAGTTGGTGTCGGTGTTGCGCGCCGACACGCGTCGCCGGATGGACGCCTTCCTCGGGAACTTGAGCCACGAGGGTCTGATGCGCGACGAAGACCTGGCTGAGTTCTACGTCGCGAGCTGGGACGCGAAGGTCGACCTGGCGCTCGAGTTGCTCAAGCGTGAGGCGCTCTTCTTCGAGTCGGAGCAACCCGCCGAAGAGCTCGATGAGCTCAGCGAGATGAGCCCGCTCGACCTGGCCGCGCGTCAGGAAGAGCAGCGCCGGCGGCGTGGAGTGATCGGGCGCGCCGGCCGCCTGCTCAACCTGACCGAGGACGAAACCCGTCGCCTGGATTCCCTCGCCGACGAGGAGTTCGAGCAGGCCTTCCGCGAGATCGTGCGGCCCGCCGCCCGGCGCCTGTTGCTCGAGCAGGGCGTGTCGGCGGCCGTCGTGGAGGATCTCGTGGCGCGGCCGTATCGATCCCTCGAACGCACCATGGAACGCCTGCTTCTGGCGCGCCGCTGAGACACGCCGCTGACCGGGCGCCGCAGGGTCACTACCATGGCGGCCCCGGAGGCTCGCCGTGCGGTTCCTGAAGGTCGAAGGTGCTGGCAATGACTACGTGCTCGTGGACGCCTTCCGCGAGCGCTGCGGGAATCCCGCCGAGTTGTCGATCGCGCTCTCCGATCGTCACACGGGCGTGGGCTCCGACGGCTTGCTGCTGGTCGGACCGCCGTCGCCCGGCTCGCCCGCGGCCGCCGAGATGCGCATGTTCAATGCCGACGGCAGCGAAGGACGCATGTGCGGCAACGGCCTGCGCTGCGTGGTGCGCTGGTTGGTGCGTGAAGGTCGTGGGCGACGCGGCGACGTGCTCGTGCAGACCGCCGCAGGTCTGCGTCGCGGGCGCCTGCTCTCCGATGTCGGCGAAGGCCGCGTCGAGGTCAGCATGGGACGCCCGAGCTTCCATCCCGAAGACATCCCGGCGCGCCTCCCCGGCGACGGCACGCAACCGCCCGCGCTGCAGCTGCCGCCCGAACTCGGCCTGAGCACGCGCGAAGGACACGCCGTGTCGGTGGGCAACCCGCACCTGGTCGTGCGCGTGTCGGACCCCGCTTCACTCGACCTCGCCGCCTGTGGACGCCCCCTCGAACATCACGCCGCCTTCCCCGACGGCGTGAACGCGCACTTCGTGGCGCTGCACGAGTCGGCTTCCCTGCCGGGTGCGCGAAGCAACGCGCTGCTCGAAGTGCGTCCCTGGGAGCGCGGCTCCGGTGCCACGCGCGCCTGTGGCACGGGCGCGGTGGCGGTCTCGGCGGTGGCGCGCGCCTTGGGTTGGAGCGTCGCGCCGAGCTTCCTCGTGGAGATGCCCGGTGGACGCCTCGAAGTGCGCTTCGACGACGACGGCGAAGCCTGGCTGATCGGGCCCGCGCGACTCGTGTTCCAAGGCGAGTGGGCCAGCGCGTGATCGCTTCGGTTTCGTCAGCTCTCGTGTGCCTCTTTGCGGCGCAGCTCCTGAGTGTGGTGCGCATGGAGTGCGGGCCGCAGGCGTACTTCCTGGCGCCGGGGGTGCTGGCGCTCGCGCTGGGCGCAGGGCTGCTCTCGCGCATGCGCCTGCCGTATCTCGGCGCGTGTTTCGGTGTCGTCCTGTTGAGCTTGGTGCGCGGGCCGCTCGACGATCTCGCGCAACAGCTCCTCGGTGACGGAGTCCTGCGCGCGGTCCTCAGCGTGCTGCTCGGCGTGGCGCCCATCGGGTTCCTGCTCGGGCGTCAGTTGGCTCCGCAGTTCGACCGCGCGGCGCTTCCGGCCGTGATCGGTGCCGCGGCCGCAGCCCTCGCAACGACCTTCGGTGCCGGAGCCTGGATGCCTCCGATCTGGCTGAGTGGCGTGCTGTGCGCGGTGGTGCTGGCCAGCTTGGCCGAGGCGGGTCGTCATCGCGGGGGTGCGCGCGAACCCGAGAGCCAAGGTTGCAGCGGATGGACGGCCTTGCCCTTGGCGGCCACGGCCACGGTGCTCTGGCTCGCGCTCGCGCGTCACATGCCGGCCTACGTGGCGCCGTCGGGGAACGTCACGGCGGAGAGCTTGTTGGCGCTCCTGTTGCCGGGCCTGCTCGTGGCTTTGCCGGCGCGCGTGTTGTGTGCGCAACCGGGCGCGTTGCGGCGCGTCGTGCTGAGCGTGGGATTGATCACCTTGGCGCTCGCCGCCTGGAACTTGGCGCAGTCGCTGAGCCTCTCGAAGTTCTCGATGCAGTACGCGCAACGCACCTGGGAATGGCGTGGAGTGGCGCAGCGATGGTCACCTTGGCTCGACGAGTGGCGCACCTGGCTGCTGATCTTCGGTGGCTGGAGCGCGGCGGGTTGGGGTCTCGGGCTCGGCGCGCTCGGCCGACGTGTCGCGGGGCCGGCCCTGCTCGGCGTCGGCCTGGGATTCCTCGCACAGGAGTGGGTCGTGCGTGCTGCGCCTGCCGACGCACAGCGCCTGCTCGTACTCGCCGCGGGTTGTGCCGCGCTGGGCGCCGTCTGGCCCTGGCACCGGCGTGCCTGGTGGCTGAGCCCGCTTGCCGTCTGCGCCCTGTTCCTGTTCCCTCAAGATCGGCGCGACGACTGGTTGTCCATCCGGCGCGTGGGCGAGATGAGCGCGACCTATGGGCAGCGCGGGCGCCTCGGCGAAGCGCTGCTCTTCGGGACCGGCACGCGCGACAACCTCTCACCCGACGGCCGCGAGGCCGCGCGACGCAGCTTCACGGGCGACCGCAGCTTGCTCGTCCACCCGCTGGAATCGGCCCCACCCGTGCCTGAGTTCAGCGAGACCGAACCTGGCCAAGCGGTGCAGCACCAGGGCTTGCGGCTCGCCGGACTCGGGGTGCACGAAGGTGTCGCACCGCTGGGGGCCGAGGGGAGTCTCGGTCGCATGCTGCGTGGCCTTCACCGCCCAGGCCCCGCGCTCGCGCTCGGTCACGGTGCCGAGCTGCTCGCGGCGGAGCTCTGGATGCAGGAGCCGCAACGCACGCTGGCCTGGTCCACCGACTTCCCGCTCGACACCCAGCTCGTGGCGCTGCTGCTCGCGGAGCTCGGACTGCCGCCGAGCCTCGCGTCGGAGCTGGCTGCGCTGCGGGAGCCTGAACTCTTGGAGGCCCTGAGCGAACGTCCTGCCGAGGGTTGGAACCTGGTGACGCTCGCGCCCGAGCGCGCGCGTTGGCCGCTTGCGGGTCGCGTGTTCAGTGCCGAGTCGCTCGCGCGGGTGCATGACTCGCTGAGCGAGAGCGGGCGCTGCCTCGCCTACCTCGACACCCAAGACCTCGACGAACGCGCGCTCGCTGGGCGCCTCGCCGCTTTCAGTGAAGCCTTTGCCGAGCGGGCTCTCGCCGTGATCGTGCCGCGCGAGTTGGCGGCGCCCTTCGTGTTGCTGGTCGGTTGGCGCGCTGCCGACGCCGCCCCGCGCGTGAGTGAGCTGCTCGCGTCGCTGCGCTGTCCGCAACGCACCGGTGAACGGTCGATCGTGGAGTCCGCCGAAGGGCTGGCGTCGCTGATCGTGTTCAGCGCGTCGGAGTTGACGACGCTCGCCGCGACGCGACCCAGTCATCGAGAGTCGCGACCGCTCCCGCCCGGCCGCGGCCCGACGGGATGGGCCGCCCTGGCAGCCTTGGCGCCGGCGTCACCCGAGGCGAGACCTGCGCTCGACGACCTGCCCGCCGCCCGCGGCTCGACCTGGCAGTTGGTGCGCGCGCTCGCCCGAGTCGCCCCCACCGGCTTCGACGTGGATCGCCCGGCCGGCACCATGTCGGTGCAGGTCGCGGAAGACACCGACTGGCCGGCCTTCGAAGCCCTGATCCACGACCTCGCCGCCGTGAGCGCACAGGACCCGAGCAACCCGCTGCTGCCCGTCGTCCTCGCGGCGCTGCTCGAACCGCTCGTGGAGTACAGCGAGTACGGACGCTTCGCTTCGGCCTGGGAGGCGCTCGCTGCCGATCAACTCCCCGGCTGGCGGCTCCCGCAAGCGCTCGCACAGGTCGCGACCGCCATGCAGGAAAACGAACTGGCCGCCGAGGCTGCGGAGCGCGCAAGAGCCTGGGCGGCCAGTCGAGTCATCAGTGCAGACAGTGAGCAGCGCTGAACGCGCCGGCTCGGAGTGCGACGGTCAGGCGCTCAGCTCGAGGTGAGCGCAGGCCAGTTCGCGCAGCGGGTGGCCCGGCGCGCGGGCCACCAAGCGCAGCGTGTAGCGCCCGTGACCGAGCGGCGTGAATCCCAGCGGTTCGCCGCTGAAGGGGCGCTTCTCGCGGGGCTCGCCTTCGGCCTCGAGCACGATCGACGAGATCTCGCCGGCCTGGAGCTGAAGCGGTTCGCGGCCGCGCACCGTGAGTTGCACCGAGCCGTCGCTCTGGCTGGAGAGCTCGAGTTCGTCGAGGCCGTGACCGGGACCGTCGATGCGCAGCAGCTGGAAGCTCTCGTCGCCAGCCTCACCGCGCAAGGCGCCGAGAGCGGGGCGCAGCTGGCCGTCGCGCAGAGTCTGGAAGGAGAGCTCCATGGCGTTGAGCAACTGCAGGCCGTGACGCTTGATCGAGGCCAGGATGCGCGTGGAGCTGCTCACCGGGCGTTCGGCCTCGGCGAGCACGTCGACGGCACAGCGCAGCAGCGCGTAGGCGGCGGGGTCGCGCAGCACGCGCGCCTCGAAGGCGCGTCGCTCGGTGAGCGGGAGGGCGTCGTCGAGATAAGCGGCGAAACTCTCTTCGGAGGGGAAGTCAGGACCGGGTTCGGCAGGCCAGAGTTCGGCGCCGCGGGTCTTGAAGAAGCTTTGGAGTGTGTCGTTCATGGCAGGGGGCGTCCCGGAGAGGGCGGGTCGCAAAGAGACTGGGAGGGGAGAGAGGACGCCGGTCTGGAGGTGATCTGACAGGCCGGCGTCGGCCGCCGGGCGGGCTCAGGCCTGCATGCGAGCGAGCAGGTCGTCCAGGACCGAGATCGCCGTCGCGACGGGCGTGCCTTTTGGGTCGATGCGTCCCAATTCTTCGAGAGAAACGCGGTATTCGGGGTAGCGCAGCAGGAGCAGCCCGATCAGCGCTCGCTGCTTGCTGTCGTCGACCAGCAGGGCCTCTTGCAGCTTGGAGGTCGGGTGCTGGAGCAGCTCGACGAGACGGCTTTCGACGTCGGGCACCAGCAGGTCGTCGTCGGGCTCGCGGTGACCGCTCGAGTACTCGCCGTCGGCGAAGCGCTGGGTCATCTGGTCTTTGGCGCGCTTGTAGAGCGCGTCGATGTTGGCGCGCGAGGTCGACATCACGTCGGCGATGCGCTCCCGCGTGACTCCGCGGAAGACCCACAACACGACTGAGATGCGCTTCCACTCGAGCGCGAACAAGAGGTTGTGAAAGATGTCGATGCGCTCTTGGCTGAGGTTCTCGTCGACCGGGCCATGCGGGCGCGGGTCTTCGACCTGGAGCACGCTGTCGTCGGGGTCGGCTTCGCGTCCGCGGCCGCGCGGGTGACGCTTCCATTTGCGCAACTCGTCGAGCGCGAAGCGTGTCGTGACCACCTGCAGGAAGGTGGCGAGCGAGCAGTTGTTGCGGCCGGTGAAGGCGCGCAACTTGCGGTAGTCGTCCTTCGTGATGGCGAGGATCAGGCTCTGGTACACGTCCTCGACATAGTCGCGCGGGAAGGCGAAGCCTTTGCCGTAGAGCACCGAGTAGAAGAGGCTTCGGTAGCGATCGAGGAACGCGTCGAAGGCGCCGTCTTCGCGGGCCAGAACGGAGTCGATGAGGGCCTGCTCGTCTGGCTTCATGCGTGACATGGGCTCGGGGGACCGGCGCGCGAAGCCACAGCTGACGGCCGTGGGAACGCGGTGCGCCGATGAAGGCTCGGCTCCGGGCTTTGACGTGCTCGCAAGTCCGGAAGACACAAGATCTTACACGGTCCCGACCGCGTTGAAACAATGGCTCGAATCTGCGAGAATCGCTGGGTCGCTCGGAGCCCGGAAACGGAGGCCTCGGCGAGCCGTCGGTCCCGCAACGGAAAGACCCATCCATGGCTGAAGCTGACAAGCCTCGCGAGTCTGCAGTCCTCATCGAACAGGAGATGAAGGACTCGTACCTGAGCTACGCGATGTCCGTCATCGTGTCGCGCGCTCTGCCTGATGTTCGCGACGGCTTGAAGCCGAGCCAGCGTCGCGTGTTGGTTGCGATGAACGACTTGAACCTGGGGCCGCGCTCCAAGTTCAAGAAGTGCGCGAAGATCGCGGGCGACACGTCGGGTAACTACCACCCGCACGGCGAAAGCGTGGTCTACCCCACGCTCGTGCGCATGGCGCAAGACTTCTCGATGCGCGCCCCGCTGGTCGACGGCCAAGGTAACTTCGGTAGCGTCGACGGCGACCCGCCCGCGGCCATGCGTTACACCGAGGCGCGCATGACCAGTGGTGCGTCGGCGTTGCTCGAAGACATCGACAAAGACACCGTCGACTTCGTGCCCAACTACGACGGTTCGCGCAACGAGCCCACGGTGTTGCCGGCCACCTTTCCGAACTTGCTGGTGAACGGCAGCAACGGCATCGCGGTCGGAATGGCCACGTCGATGCCGCCGCACAACCCGCGTGAGATCTTCGACGCGCTGAAGCTGCTCATCGAGCGCCCCGACGCGACCACCGAGGAGATCCTCGAGATCGTGCCGGGGCCCGATTTCCCCACTGGAGGCATCCTTTGCGGCCAGTCCGGGGTTCGGCGCGCCTATGAAACCGGCCGCGGCACCGTGATGCTGCGCGGCCGCGCCGAGTGCTTCGAGGAAGAGAAGAAGAAGCGCGCGCAGATCGTGATCTCCGAGATCCCGTATCAGGTCAACAAGTCGACCCTGATCGAGTCGATGGCGCAGCTGGTGAAGGACGACCGCGTCACGTCGATCTACGACATCGCCGACCTCTCCGACCGCACGGGCATGCGCATCCTGATCGAGCTCAAGAAGGGCGAGGATCCGCACGTCACGCTCAACCAGCTGTACAAGTTCACGCAGCTGCAGAACACGGTGTCGATCATCAACATCGCGCTGGTCGCCAACCGCCCGCGCACGCTGCCGATCAAGGGGCTCATGACCGAGTTCCTCGGGCATCGGCGCGAAGTGATCCGCCGTCGCACCGAGTACCTGCTCGCTGTCGCGCGCGATCGGCAGCACATCGTGGAAGGCTTGCGCATCGCGCAAGACAACATCGACGAGGTCATCGCGATCATCCGCGGCGCCGCGAACACCGAGGCGGCGCGCGCCGAGCTGTCGCGACGTTTCAACCTGAGTGAGCGGCAGACCGAGGCGATCGTGAATATGCGCCTGCGCGCGCTCACGAAGCTCGACGTCGAGAAGCTGCTCGAAGAGTGGCGCGAGTTGGCCGCAAAGATCGAGCGCTACGAAGCGATCCTCGGTGACCCCAAGCTGATCGACGCACTGATCGTCGAAGACCTCGACCGATTGGCCGAGCGTTTCGCCGACCCGCGTCGCACGGAGATCGGCGCCAATGTCGAGGGCTTCGAAGACGAAGACCTGATCGTCGACGAAACGGTCGCCGTCACGATCTCGAACCAGGGTTACGTGAAGCGCATGACGCTCGACCAGTACCGCAGCCAGCGGCGCGGTGGTTCGGGTATCCGCGGCGGCGACAGCAAGGATGGCGACTTCATCGAGCGCCTGTTCCTCGCCAACACGCACGACTCGCTGCTCTTCTTCACGGGCAGTGGCCGCGTCCACCAGCTGAAGGTTTGGCGCCTGCCGAGCTTGGGGCGCACCGCCGTGGGGCGGGCCGCCGTGAACCTGATCCCGGGCTTCCCCGAGGGCGATTCGATCCAGGCCGTGATCCCCGTGCGTGACTTCGCCGACGGCACGCTCGTGTTCTCCACGGCGGCCGGCGTGATCAAGCGCACCGCGCTCTACGACTACCGGCGCCCGAAGTCCGGCGGCATCATCGCCATCAGCCTCGACGACGGCGACCGCGTGATCGACGTGGCCGTGTGCGAAGACACCGACGAGCTCGTGCTCGGCACCTCGGCGGGTAAGTCGATCCGCTTCGCCGTGAACGACGTGCGTCAGATGGGGCGCCCGGCTCGTGGCGTGCGCGGCATCAAGCTCAAGGGCGACGACCGCGTGTGTGGCATGGCCATCGTGCGGCCCGACACCTCGCTGCTCACCGTGTGCGCGAACGGCTACGGCAAGCGCACCTCCTTCGACGAGTACTCGCTGCAAGGTCGCGGTGGTCAGGGCGTGATCAACATCCGCGTCACCGATCGCAACGGCGCGGTCGTCGCGCTGCGTGCCGTGGGTGAGAACGACGACGTCATCTACATCACCGAGGGCGGCCAGGTCGTGCGCACGCCGGTGGCGGGCATCTCGCAGATCGGTCGCGCCACTCAGGGCGTGCGTCTCATCGCCACGAAGTCCGACGATCAGGTCGCCTCCGTGGCGCGCCTCAGCGCCGAGATGATGGAAGGCGAGGCGGACAACGAGCTCGACGGCGAGGAGCTGCCCCCCACCAAGGGCGGTGATGCGCCCCAGGCAAGCACTGCGCCCGACGCGGATTCCCCCACCGCCGACGACAGCGACGACGAGCCCGAATCGTGACCGACACACCGTCCGACATCCGCCTCGCGAGCATCCCTGAGGTGCTCGAAGACCTCGCCGCCGGCCGGATGATCATCCTGGTCGACGACGAAGATCGTGAGAACGAGGGCGATCTCGTGTGTCTCGCGGAAACGATCACGCCCGAAGCCGTGAACTTCATGGCGCGCTACGGGCGCGGGCTGATCTGCCTGCCGATGGAGAAGGAAATCGCCGACCGGCTCGAGTTGCCGCCGCAGGTGGAGCGCAACGAGTCGCCGATGGGCACTGCCTTCACCGTGTCGATTGAGGCGCGCACGGGCGTCACCACGGGCATCTCGGCGGCCGATCGCGCGCGCACCATCGCCGTGGCGGCCGACCCCGAGAGCGTGGCGCGCGATCTCGTGCGTCCGGGACACATCTTCCCGTTGCGCGCGCACACCGGCGGCGTGCTGCGGCGCGCTGGGCAGACCGAAGGCGCGGTCGACCTCGCGCGGCTCGCCGGTCGTCGTCCGATCGGCGTGATCTGCGAGATCATGAACGACGACGGCAGCATGTCGCGTATGCCCGAGCTGGTCGAGTTCGCGAAGCGGCACGAGCTCAAGATCGCATCGGTGGCGGACATCATCGCGCACCGCCGTCGCAACGAGCGCCTGGTGCAGCACGTGGTCTCCGTCGACCTGCCCACCAAGCACGGTGACTTCCGCTGCCACCTCTACCGCAGCACCGAAGACGGCAGCGAGCACGTGGCCATGAGTGTCGGCGGCATCGAGCCGGCCACCCAGGACGGCCTGAGCGACGACGTGCTCGTGCGTGTGCACAGCGAATGCCTCACCGGCGACGTGCTGGGTTCCCTGCGCTGCGACTGCGGCGAGCAGCTCGACGCGGCGCTCGCGGCTGTCGCGAAAGCCGGCCAGGGCGTCGTGCTCTACATGCGCGCGCAGGAAGGCCGCGGGATCGGCCTCGCGAACAAGATGAAGGCCTACCACCTTCAGCAGACCAAGGGGCTCGACACGGTGGAGGCGAACGAGGCGCTCGGCTTGCCGATCGACGTGCGCGACTACGGCGTCGGCGCGCAGATCTTGCGCGACCTCGGTTTGCGTCGCCTGCGCTTGCTCACGAACAACCCGGCGAAGTACCACGCCATGCGCGGCTACGGTCTGGAGATCACCGAGCGCGTCTCGCTCCAGGCGATCCCGGGGCATCACAACGAGGCTTACCTGCGTGCCAAGCGCGACAAGATGGGTCACGACCTCGACCTGCCTCCGGGCTCCACGAGCTGAGCGTCGGCCCTCGCGCGCCCACGCGATTCCTGGCCCCGAGGGGGGCAGTCCCTCCTTGGGCCGAAGCACGAATTGAAGTGACAACGCTGTGTTTCAGGGCTGTTCTCGCCAGCTGCGCCGGCTGCGGCCACGGTCGCGCCGAGCGTCTCCCGTGAGCTCGGGGAAGGGCGCGGCCATCGATCTCGTCGAAGCGCCCCCGGCACGGAGTTTGGAATGAACGAGGACGACCGCCGCCTCGTCGCCCGACTCCGGCTCGGCGATGAGGACGCCTTCCGTGAGTTCGTCGAGACCTATCAAGAGCGCATCCTGCACGTGGTCAGCCGCGTGGCAGGTGGGCGCTCCGACGCGGAAGACCTGGCGCAGGAGAGCTTCCTCAAGGCCTTCGGCGCCATCGATCGCTTCAAGGGCAACTCGGCGCTCTACACCTGGCTCTACCGGATTGCCGTCAACACCGCGCGCGATTGGTTGGCGCACCGACGGCGGCGTCCCGCCGTCTCCTTGGATGCCTTCCCCACCGGCAGCGTGGATCCCAGCGATCCCCACGACGGGCCATCCGAGAGCGCGCGCCGCGAAGAACTCGGCCGCACCGTTCGCGACGCGCTCGAGCAGTTGCCCGAGCCGTTCCGCAGCACTCTCTCCCTGCGCGAGCTCGAAGGGCGCACCTACGAGGACGTCGCTCAGATCCTGGGCGTCTCACTGGGCACCGTCGAATCACGCATCTTCCGCGCGCGCTGCAAACTGCGCGCGATCCTCGAGGAGGACCCACGATGAGTCCCCCTGATCCCCACCAAGATCCTCAGCACGAAGACTTCGCCGGTGTCGCCCACCTCAGCGGGCAAGAGGCGATCACCGACGAGCTCTGTCTGTTCGTGCACTCGTTGCGCCTCGACGACCGCCCGGTGCCCGCCGAGCTCGCCGCTCGGGTGGATGCGCACGTGGCCGCGAGCGCCGAGCTCCAGCGCGCCGTCCGCGGGCTCAGCAACGATCACGAGCTGCTCTCGCGCGGCCCGGAGTACGAGGTGCCCGAAGGCTTCGCGGAGCGTGTGCTCAAGGCTCTCAAGGCTCGTGTCAGGACCCAGCCCGCGCGTCGCCCGGGCCTCGTGCGTTTCGCGGCCGCCGCCGCGCTGCTGCTCGGGCTCAGCCTCGTCTGGGATCTCAGCCATCCCGCCGACGTGCTCGCTGACCCCGACACCGCCACCGGCCGCTGGATCGCCGACGATCTGCGTCCCGACCCCTTCGGCCCGCTGCAGATCGAGGCCGCGCTGCGCAAACAGCTCCCCGGCCCGCTCGACGCCCCGCTGACCGCCTCCGGCACCTCCATGCCCGCCCCCGGCACCTCCAGGAGTGAAGCCTCCGGCGGCGAAGTCTCGGAGCAGCGTTGATGAGTCGTAGCGCGGCGCTCTGGTTCGGATTGGCGGCGCTCTTCGCGGGCCTCCTGATCGGGCGCATGTTCCCGAGCGGCGCCGAGCTCGCGCGCGAAGACTCCTATCTCCAGCGCCTCGCAGACGAGCTATCGCTCTCTCCCGCACAGATCGCTCAGGTGGAGGCTCTGCTGCGCGACGAGGACCGCGCCGTGCAGCTGCTCGTGGAGCGCGCGCGCGAAGATCTCGCCGGTCCGGTGGCCGAGCACCGCCAGCGCACCGAGGATTCGCTGCGCGCGGTGCTCGAGTCCGAGCAACTTCAACTCTACGACGATCTCGTCCAGCGTTGACCGGGGTCGCCGACCCCCTACGATCAACACCTCGATCACCTCACGTCGGATCCCTTCATGGCTAGTCAGCTCGCTCTCGACTACGGCGCTCACCGCGTGCGGCTCATGGAGTTCGACGGCTCCGCGCGCAAACTGCGCGTGCTCAAGGTCGTGGACGTGGACCTGCGCGTCGCCGCCTCCGACGACGAGGACAGCGAACCCGGCGACCTGAAGGCCGAGCTCGTCGGCAACGCCGCGGACAAGGCGCGCCTCACCGTCGAACCTTCAGTGATGACGCTCGACGCGGGCTCGGCGCTCTTCCGCGAGTTCGACCTGCCGTTCACGAACGACGATCAGATCAACAAGGTCGTGCGCTTCGAGGCCGAGAGCCACATTCCGCTCGATGTCGACGACGTGGTGCAGCACCACCACGTGCTGCGCAAGTCGCGCGAGAAGAGCCACATCCTCACGGTGGCCGTCAAGAAAGACGAGCTGCTCGACCGCCTCGACATCCTCGAGGCCGCTGACATCGACCCGATGCTCGTCGACCTCGATGTGTTCGCGCTCTTCAACGCGCTCAAGGTCACCGGGGTCGCCGACGAAGCCGGCGTGCAAGTCGTGCTCGACCTGCGCGAGGATGCCACCAGCGTGCTCTTCCTGGTCGATGCGGAGCTCTTCGCGGTGCGCCAGTTGCGGCTCGGCCTGCACGGCATCGTGGGTGGCGACGAGCTCGGCGCTTCGGCCGCCGAGCGCATGGAGGGCGACGCCATCGAAGCGCGCTCCCACGACTTCCTCACGAAGCTCAAGCGCGAGCTGCGTCGCACGCTCACCACGCTGCCGAACCTGGGCGACGTGGAAAGCGTGCACCTGTGTGGATCAGGCGCTGCCGTGAAGGGTTTGCCCGAAGCCGCCGAGGAACTCTTCAAGGTCCGCGCCACGCCGCTGAACCTGCTCGAACGCGTCGATCACAAGCTCTCGAATGAAGAGGTCGCGCTCTACGGGCCCGACATCGGCGTGGCGCTCGGCGCGGCCTACAAGTTGTTGGGCAGCGACGCGCTGCGCGCCGACTTCCGTCAGGATGAATGCGCTTACACGCGCAAGTTCGACCAGGTGAAGTCGCCGCTCATCGCGCTCTCCTTCTTGCTGTTCCTGGTTGTGGCGCTCACCGGCATCGACACCTACAAGCGCCGCGACCGCGTGCTCGAGGACTTCCGCGCGATCTTCGAGCAAGCGGAGGTGCAAGTCGGCGACCTGGCGGAGATGACCAAGGAAGAGCTCTCGGTCGTGTGGCGCGGCTTCGACTCCATGCCCGACCAAGTGCGCGCGCTGCACTCGCACGTGGACACCATGCGCGACGACCGCGAGCAAACCCTCGGGCGCGGCGAGAAGATCCCGGCGCTGCCCTCGGCGCTCGCAGTCTGGATCCAGTTCTCCGACCTCGTGCTCGCCAACGAAGAAGAGCTCGGCCGCTTCTGGATGAGCCGTCTCGACATCTCGGTGGACGGCAACCGGCCGTCGCTCAAGGTCGCGGGCACGCTCGAGAGCGCCAAGCTCTACAACCACCTGATCAACATGCTCGAAGAAGACGCGCTCTTCGTCGAGGTCACACCAGGCGGCACCCAACCCACCGATGAAGGCTTCACGCAGTTCAGTGAAACCGTAGCCAGCATCGACCTCGAGGTGCTCCAAGAACGAGTGCGGTCCGCGCTGGAGAAGTCGCTTTGAAGATCCAATGGGACTTCGAGAAGGTGCTGCTCGCCGTGATGGGGCTGTTGATCCTCACGGGTCTCGGCTTCACCTGGTTCTGGAACAGTGACCTCAAGGAACTCGAGCGGCGTATGCCCGCCGCCGAGCGTCAGTTGGCCGACATCGGTCGCTGGACCTTCGAGATCGACGAGCTCGATCGCGTGATCGCCGATGAGCCCTTCGCTCAGGGCACCACCGGTTTCGAGTACCTCGAGCGTCAGATGGTCCAGAGCCACATCGGCAAGAAGTTCCGCATGGACGTGAGCAACGGCGACACGACCCCCGTGTACCGCGATCAGGTCTATTCGCTGCGTCCCAAAGAGAACCGCGACGCCTTCACCCGCCAGCAGATCGCGCATTTCCTGATCTTCATCGAGCTCAACACGCGCCGGATGACGGTCACGAAGCTGCGCCTCGACCTCGCCGCCGGCCGCGGGTCCGGCCCGGACGACTGGAAACCGATCGTCGAGGTCACGGACCGTTCGGCCGTGAAGCTCTAAGGCCGCGGACCCCAGGTGGTCGACAGGGAGCGTTGATCGCTCCCGGTCTCCTGGGGACCCCGATGGCCCGCTCCACGTCCAACCCCGATTCGAAACCGAACCTCGGCCCCGCCAAGATGCTGGGCGCCGCGATGGCGTTCATCGGCGGCTCCGTGCTGCTCAGCTGGTACCTGAGCTCGTTGGAGCTCGTGACCGAGCCGGCGCTCTGGGTCGTGATGCAATGGAGCACCGCGTTGGGCTTCGTGCTCACCGGCCTCGCTGTGGTCGCGCACTGCGCGCGGCGTCGGCGTACGGCGTTGATGCTCGGCGGTGGTGCTGCCGGCTTGGGTTCGATCGCGCTCGCCGAACAACTGCTGACCGCGGGCGGTTCGTCGGTGGTGCTCTTCAAGGGCGGCATGGCGGCCGGCACCGCGCTGAGCTTCGCGCTGGCTGGCGGCATGATCCTCGTGTTCAGCATCCCGCGCACGCGGCGCAGTTGGCGCGACGCAACCACTGTCGTGATGGCCTCGGCGCTCGCTGCAGCGGGCTTCGTCGGGTTGCTCGGGCGCATCCTCGACGCAGATCGTCCCACCTCGTGGTCCGCACTCTCGGGCATGGAGATCCACACGGCGCTCGCGTTCATGGGCCTCGGCATCGCCTTCTTCACGATGCTCGGGCACTTCCGCGACGGCCTGATGGACCAGCGCATCCCGCGCTGGGCTTCCTGGGCGGCCGGTCTCGGCGTGGGCGTGCTCATCGTGGGCATCTGGCACGGCCTGACGTCGAGCGAACAGCGCCTGCGCGACTCGGCCATCGCGCGCACGCACGAGGCCACCCTCGTGCACGCCAACAAGATGCTCCAAGACCATCAGCGCGACGTGCTCCGCCTCGGGACGCTTTGGAGTCGCTCCTCAGCCAGCGAGCGCGTGCGCATGAACGCCGAGGAAGAGGTCTTCGTCGAGGACTTCCCCGCGCTTCGTCGCCTGGTTTGGTTCGCGGCGGACGGCTCGGAGCACCCGCTTTGGTCGGCCGCCGACGTGAGCCCGGACGGCATCGTCTCGCAGCTCGGTGGGAACGCCGCGCTCGAGCGTTCGAGGCGCACAGGTCGGCTCGCGATCAGCGAACCCTCGGTGACCGACTCGGGCCAGAAGTCGCTCTTCGTGTCGCTTCCCGTGCGGCGCGACGAACTCGCGCTGGGTGAACTGCTGCTCGAGCACGACCTGAGCGAGTTCTTCGGTGAGATCTTCGGCCGCAGCAACACGGCGGCTTTCGCCGTGGAGCTCGCCACCGAGGGTGGGCACGTGTTCTATCGCTCGCACCCCACCGAGAGCTCCCCGCTCGCGGCGAACAGCGCCAGCAAGGATCACGCCGGCGCCGAGCAGCAGATCGCTTTTGGTGATCGCATCTGGACCATCCGCGGCGCCAGTGACGGGCGCTGGCTCGCCGGTCGCCGCAGCACCGCGAACACCTTGCTGCTCTGGGTGGGCTTGTTCCTTGCAGTCGCGATCGCCTTCGTGGTGCGCAAGTCGGAGCTGTTGCGCGACAAGGCCGCATCGCTGGAAGTCGCGAACGGCGAGGTCGAAACCAACTCCGAGGCGCTGGCGCTGGCCAACCGCTCACTCGAACAGCAGCGCGACAGTCTGCGCCGCACCGAAGACCAGCTGCGTCGTGCGGCGCGCGAGAAGCGTCGCGTGCTCGACTCGCTCTCGGCCTTCCTGATCGGCGTGGACCACGAGGGCATCGTCACCGAGTGGAACTACGTGTCGAGCGAACTGCTCGGATTGCGCAGCTCCGAGACGCTGGGTCGTCGCTTCGAAGACCTGGATCTGAACTGGGATCGTGAGTCGGTGCGCGACGCGGTGCGCGAGTGCTTGGCCTCCGGCCGGCGCGTGGCGCGCGACAACTACGCGATCGGCATGCCGACCGGCAGCGAGGACCGCGTGGTGAGCTTCACGGTGAACCCCACGCTCGACCAGGTGCGTCGCGGCTTCGCGATCATCGGCAGCGACGTCACCGAGCGACAGTTGCTCGAGATGCAGCTGCACCATGCGCAGAAGCTCGAGTCGGTGGGCACGCTAGCCGCGGGCATCGCGCACGAGATCAACACGCCGATGCAGTTCGTCGGCGACAACGTGCGCTTCCTCTCGCAGTCCGTCGGACCGATCACCGACACACTGAAGAAGGTGCGCGACATGCTCGCCGACGCGCCCGCCACGCCGGCGGACGCCAGCGCGGGAAGCGACGCCGCCACGAGCGGCGAGCCCTCCGACGCCGTGCCCGCCCCGTCGATCGACATGGCCGCCATGCGCAACGAGGTGAAGCTCGCCGTGGAAGACCTCGACGTGGACTTCATGGCCGAGGAGTTCCCCATGGCGCTGGAGGAAACCCTCGAAGGCATCGAGCGCGTGACCACCATCGTGCGCGCCATGAAGGACTTCAGTCACCCGGGCACCGAAGGCTGCGCCTCGGCCAACCTCAACCAGGCCATCGAGACCACGCTCGCCGTGGCGCGCAACGAGTACAAGTACCACGCCAAGGTCGAGACCGACTTCGGCGACCTCCCGCAGGTCCAGTGCTGGGTCGCCGATCTCAATCAGGTGTTCCTCAACCTCCTGGTGAATGCCACGCACGCGATCCGCGACAAGCTCGGCGAACACTCCACCGAGCAAGGCACGATCACGATCAGCACGCGCCGCGACGGCGACAGCGTGGAGGTGCGCGTGGCCGACACCGGCGGCGGCATCCCCGAATCCGCGCAGCAGAAGATCTTCGACCAGTTCTTCACCACGAAGAGCGTCGGGCGCGGCACGGGCCTCGGTCTGGCGATCGCGCGCGCTGTCGTGGTGGATCGTCACGGCGGCACGCTCGACTTCGAAACCGAAGAGGGCGTCGGCACGACTTTCATCGTGCGCATCCCGATCGAGCGAGACCTCACCGAGGCAGATGATGAAGCGCATCCTGTTTGTTGACGACGACGCGCGTGTGCTGAGCGGCCTGCGCCGCCAGATGCGCGCGCACCGTGCTGAGTGGGAGATGAACTTCGCGCCCGGCGGGCCCGAGGCCTTGCTCGAGCTCGCCAGCGGCGCTTTCGACGTGGTCGTGAGCGACATGTGCATGCCCGTCGTGGACGGCGCCCAAGTGCTCGCCCACGTGGCCAACGACCAGCCGCGCGCCGCGCGCTTGGTGCTCTCGGGCAACGCCTCGGAAGCGCGCATGCGTCTCGCCACGAGCTGCGCACACCGCTACTTGCACAAGCCCTGCCCCGCCGACGTGCTCGAGCTCGAGATCACGCAAGCGCTGAGCATGCGCGCGCTGCTCGACGAGCTGAGTGACGATCGTTGCGAGCAGATCTGGGCGCGTCCGCCCGGTTTCATGGACGAGTGCGAAGCCGTGCTCGAGGCTCTCAACCTCGAACCCGCCAGCGTGACCGACGACGTGATCACCATGCTGCGCGACGACGACGAGCTGCGCCAACGCGTCGCGCAAGCCGCCTCGGGTCTGCACCCGCAAACGCTGCGCGGCGACTCACGCATCCAGCAGGTGAGCAGCGTGCTCGGCGCTCGCGGCGTGCTCGGCGCGATCATGGCCGTGCGCTTCCTCGACAACTTCTCGGGCGGCAGCCCGGAGGCCTGGCACGGCGCGCTGCGACTCGCGGTGCGCGCCGGGCAGATCGCGCGCGACGAGAACCTCACGTCGGACGCCATCTCCGATGCACTCGTGGCCGGCTTGCTCTTCCACCTCGTGGAGGGCGAAGGCGACGAGCGTCGCCTCGACGCGCTGTCCTACTTGCTGCCCACGTGGGGCTTCGACGAAGGCGTCGTGACTGCGCTCACCATCGCCCCGCGTCGCAGCGAAGCCGAAGCCGCCAAGGTCGACGCCGGCACCGCGCTCATCGCCGCGCGCTTCGCCGCCGGAGACCCGAGCCAAGACAGCCTCGCCACGCATCTTCGAGCCGCCGGCTGGCTCGAACGCGTCGAGCGCAGCGGCCCATTGGCCTGACTGTCGTGCAGAGAACCACAGCACACAACTGATCCAGAACTGGCCCCAAGGTCACTGCCGCACGCGGCCGATAGGCAGTGTCACGCCCCGAACGAGATGTCGTCATGGAACACACTCTGCTCATCGTCGACGACGAGCCCAAGATCTACCACGCCCTCCGTCGCGCACTGCATCGCGAGAAGGACTGGAAGACGCTCTACGCCGATGGCGGCGACGCCGCGCTCAAGCTGCTCGAGCAGGAGTCGGTCGACATCGTGATCGCCGACGAGAACATGCCGGGCATGAACGGCACGCAGTTGCTCGGTCTCGTGCGCCAGAAGTACCCCGACATCATCCGCATGATGCTCACCGGCGACGCGCGCCTCGACGTGGTGATGAACGCCGTCAACCGTGGTGAGATCTACCGCTTCTTCACCAAGCCCTGCGATGAAGCGCAGCTGATCATCTCGATCCGCGACGCGTTGCAGATGCGCGTGCTCAAGGCCGAGTCGCGCCGCTTGCTCGAGACCGTCAAGCGCCAGGCCGCGCGTCTGCGCGAGCTCGAAGGTGGCGGCAACATCGATCCGTCGCTCGACGGCCCGGTGGATTCCGTCGGCGACAGCAAGGCCGTGCAGTCCGACGAGCCCCGCAGCGCCACGTTGGCCGAGCTCACGAACCGCAACTCGCCCGGCCCGATCGCCGGCGCCAAGCCTGAGGGCGTGATCAACCTCGGCGGCAAGAACGCGCCTGACGACGTGGACGACCTGCTCAGCGAGATCCGCACCGAGCTCGACGACCTCACGAAGTAGGTCACGCGGAGCACGCTGTTCGAGTCACGCGCACTCTGCCTGACGCCGAGCCGCGCGAGCCGAGACCAACGCGTTCGGTTGTGCTCAGGTCGCGCGCGCGGCTTGCAGTTCCTCGTGGAACTCCTGCATCGAGCGCACGCGCATGCCCGAGCGGCGCATCGATTCCACCGCCGTGGCCACGATGCGCGCGCCGAACACCGAGGTGAGCGTGGGCACGTCGCGGAGGAGCGCGGCGGTGCGGATGGCTTTCTCGTCCACGCGCGCTTCGGGCTCGTTCGACGGTGAGTTGATCACCAAGTGCACCTCGTGGTTCGAGATCACGTCGACCACGTCGGGGCGACCTTCGCCGCGCTTGAACACCGTGGCGGCGGGGATGCCCTGCGACTCCAGTGAGCGTTGCGTGCCGGGCGTGGCGAGCAGCTTGAAGCCGAGTTCGTGGAAGGCGCGCGCCACGTCGGCCACGGATTCCTTGTCGCGGTTGCACACGGACACGAACACGGTGCCTTGCAGCGGCAGCGTGCGCGAGGCGGCGTCGAAGGCTTTGTACACGGCGCAACCGAGGTTCGCGTCGATGCCCATGACCTCGCCGGTGGACTTCATCTCCGGCCCCAACACGATGTCGGTGCCGGGGAACTTGGTGAACGGGAACACAGGTGCCTTCACCGACCAGTACTCGGGCACGATCTCCTCGGTGAAGCCGATCTCTTCGAGGCTCTCGCCCGCCATCACGCGCGCGGCCACGCCGGCGAGCGAGATGCCGATCGCTTTCGACACGAAGGGCACCGTGCGCGAGGCGCGCGGGTTCACTTCGATCACGTAGACCTCGCCGTCCTTCACGGCGTACTGCACGTTCATCAGGCCGAGCACGCCCACGGCTTCGGCGAGGCGCGCCGTGTGGTCGCGGATCACGTCGACCACGGCGTCGGGCAGCGAGTGCGGCGGCAGGATCGAAGTGCTGTCGCCGGAGTGGATGCCCGCGGGTTCCACGTGCTCCATGATGCCGCCGATCACGAAGCGCTTGCCGTCGTAGACCGCGTCGACGTCGACCTCGATGGCGTTCTCGAGGAAGCGGTCGATCAGGATCGGGTGGTCGGGCGAGGCTTCGGTGGCTTCCTCGACCCAGCGCACGAGCGCACGTCGGTCGTAGACGATTTCCATACCGCGTCCGCCGAGCACGTAGGACGGGCGCACCACGAGCGGGTAGCCGATCTCGGCGGCGGCTTGCTCGGCGCCCTCCGCCGTGACCGCGATGCGGCTCTCGGGCTGCCGGATGTCGAGCCGCTCGAGCAGCGCCTTGAACTTCTCGCGGTCCTCCACGAGGTCGATCGCTTCGGGGCTCGTTCCGAGGATCGTGACGCCCGCGCGCTTGAGGCCGAGCGAGATGTTGAGTGGCGTCTGTCCGCCGAACTGGACGATGGCGCCCTGGACAGCTTGCGTCTCGTGGATGTGCAGCACGTCTTCCACGGTGACGGGTTCGAAGAACAGCTGGTCGGAGGTGTCGAAGTCCGTCGACACCGTTTCCGGGTTGCTGTTCACCATGATGATCTCGTAGCCCTGCTCACGCAGACGGATGCAGGCTTGCACGCAGCAGTAGTCGAACTCGATGCCTTGGCCGATGCGGTTCGGCCCGCCGCCGATCACCATGATCTTGGGCGCCGGCGTCTCCACGACCTCGCACTCGCTCTCGTAGGTGCTGTACAGGTACGGCGTGTACGACTCGAACTCCGCGGCGCAGGTGTCGATGCGCTTGAACACCGGCAGGATGCCCAGTTCCCTACGACGCGTGCGCACGCGCGCGGGCTCGGTGCCGAAGTGGTTCGCGAGCTGCACGTCGGAGAAGCCTGCAGACTTCCAGCGTTTCAACGCCGAGGCGGGCACGTCTTCGAAGGAGGCGAACTCCGACATCTCGAGTTCGAGTTTCACCGTGTCGGCCATGTGCCGCACGAACCAGGGGTCGATGCGTGAGGCGTCGTGGACCTCGGCTTCGGTGAGGCCGGCGAGCAGTCCGTGGCGCACGGCCTGGATGCGTTCGGCGGTGGGGATCGCGAGTTGCTTGCGCAGCTCGCGCTTGCCGGGCATCAGTGCGCGTGGTGCGCCGGGGCGGAACGGGTCCTTGCGCGAGAGGCCGAAGCCCACGTCGCCGGTTTCCAGTCCGCGCATCGCTTTTTGCAGCGCCTCTTTGAAGTTGCGACCGATGGCCATGGTCTCGCCCACGGCCTTCATCTGCGTGCCCAGCGTGTCGTCGGCTTCGGGGAACTTCTCGAAGGCGAAGCGCGGCATCTTCACGACCACGTAGTCGATGCTCGGCTCGAAGCAGGCGGGCGTTTCCTTGGTGATGTCGTTGGGGATCTCGTCGAGGCTGTAACCCACGGCGAGCTTGGCGGCCATCTTGGCGATGGGGAAGCCGGTGGCCTTGCTGGCCAGCGCCGAGCTGCGCGACACGCGCGGGTTCACCTCGATGACGATGCGGTCGCCGTTCTCGGGGTTGGTGGCGAACTGGATGTTGCTGCCGCCGGTCTCCACGCCGATCTCGCGGATGATCGCGAGCGATTCGTCGCGCATCTCCTGGTACTCGCGATCGGTGAGCGTTTGCTGCGGCGCCACCGTGATCGAGTCGCCGGTGTGCACGCCCATCGGGTCGAGGTTCTCGATCGAACACACGATGACCACGTTGTCCTTGCGGTCGCGCATGACCTCGAGCTCGAACTCTTTCCAACCCGCGATCGACTTCTCGATGAGCACTTCGCTGTTGCGCGAGAGTTCGAGCCCGCGGTTGACGATGCGCTCGAACTCTTCGGGGTTGTAGGCGATGCCGCCGCCCGAGCCGCCCAGCGTGAAGGCCGGGCGGATCACGCAGGGCAAGCCGATGCGCGACACGACTTCGCGCGCTTCGTCGAGCGTGTAGGCGATGCCGGAGGGCGGCACCGCGGCGCCGACCTTCTCCATTGCCTTCTTGAACAGGTCGCGGTCCTCGGCCTTCTGGATCACGTCGTACTTGGCGCCGATCATCTCGACGCCGAACTTCTCGAGCACGCCCGCCTCGTGCAGACCGACGGCCACGTTGAGCGCCGTCTGGCCGCCCATGGTGGGCAGGATCGCGTCGGGGCGTTCGCGTTCGATGATGCGCGCCACCGTGTCCACGTTCACCGGCTCGATGTAGGTGCGATCGGCGAACTCGGGGTCCGTCATGATCGTGGCCGGGTTGCTGTTCACGAGCAGGACTTCGTAGCCCTCTTCGCGCAGCGCTTTGCAGGCTTGCGTGCCGGAGTAGTCGAACTCGCAGGCCTGGCCGATCACGATCGGGCCGGCACCGATGATCAGGATGCGTTGTAGGTCGTCGCGACGGGGCATCGCCTGGCTCGTGGGGGGTGCGGGCCGCGCCGGCGCTGAGTCCGGCAAATTACGGCGATCTTAGCCGATCGCGGCGTCCTCGGGCTGCTCCCAGTCGGGCTCCTGTTCCGAGAGTGCGAGCGCCCGGCCGAGGCGGTCGGCGAGGTCTTGCGGGAGCACGCCTTCGGGGCCGAGTTCCTGGGCCGCCAACTCTCCGGCGAGAGCGTGCGCGCGCACGGCCAGGGCGGTGGCCTCGGCGGCATCGGGCACGCGGGCGAGCAGCGCGCCGAGCGCGCCCGAGAGCACATCGCCCATGCCGGCCTTGGCCATGGCGGGGTGCCCGCGCGGCTCGATGCGCGAGCGCTCGCCGTCACAGATCACGCTGCGATGACCCTTCAGCACCACGACAACGCCCAGCGCGTGAGCGAGGTCGGCCGCTTGGTCTTCGCGACGTTCGTCGCGCGATCCGGCCTCGAAGGGGGGTAGATCGAGGCGCTCTGCGAGGCGTTTCCACTCTCCAGGGTGAGGCGTGAGAACCGTGGGGGCGCGCCGTTCACGCAGCGTGCGCGGATCGCCGGTGGCGAGCAGGTTGAGCGCGTCGGCATCCAGCACGAGCAAGCCTGTGAGGCGCGGGATGAGCAGCTCGGTGAGGCGACGCGTGCCTTCGTCGGTGCCCAGACCGGGGCCCAGCACGACCACATCGCTGTCGGCGGCGAGTTGGCGCAGCTCGGGCTCGGCGCGCTCGTCGAGCCCACCTGTCGCCGAGGACGGCAGGCCGCGCGGGATGCAGAACGGCGCGCCGGGCATCACCAGCGGCAGGATCTCCGCGGGCGCGGCGAGCCGCACGTAGCCCGCACCGGCGCGGCCGGCGCCGAGCACGCTCAACAAGGCGGCGCCCGGATAGGCGCGCGAGCCGGCCACGATCAGCACGCGGCCGTAGTCGCCTTTGTGGCTGTCGAGGGCTCGCTCAGGAAGTCGGGCGGGTCGCAGTGTTTCCACAGCCAGCTCCTCATCATGGCGCGATCGGAGTCACGTGTCGCACGGCTATACTGGGCCGACCATGGCCATGAAGGAAGTCGAACTCTTTCGCATCTTGCGCAGCGACAGCTCGCCCGAGTGCCACATGTACCTGCGCGAGAGCGACGGCGGGCGCGTGTTCCCGATCATCATCCACCAGAACGAGATGGCTGAGCTGCACCGCAAAGTGCACGGCATCACCATGCGCCGCCCCATGACCCACGACCTCTTCGCCTCGTTCTCCGCCAAGTCGGGCTTCGCGCTCGTGAGCGTCGAGATCACCGAGTTGCGCGAAGAAGTCTTCTACGCGCGGATGAATTACGAGAACGAGGCAGGCTCGAGCTTTAGCCTCGACGCGCGCCCGTCCGACGCCGTGGCCATCGCCACGGCCCAGAGCGCTCAGCTCTTCGCAGCCGAGGTGATCCTCGATGAAATCGGCGTGGTGGAGGGCGAAAGCTCGAGCTGAAGACGTGCACACCAGGAGGGGTGGCAGAGTGGTTGATTGCGACGGTCTTGAAAACCGTTGGCCCTCCGGGGCTCGTGGGTTCGAATCCCACCCCCTCCGCCATCTTCCCGCGGAACCCGCACGGTCGTTGACAAGCGAGCGGTCCGCCGTGAAGAATCCCTCCCCTTCCGCGGACAGGTGGCAGAGTGGTCGATTGCGGCAGATTGCTAATCTGTTGACGGGGTCTTTTCCCCGTCCGAGGGTTCGAATCCCTCCCTGTCCGCCATTGCTGGTGCTCGCCGTGTTGCTTCCGGCGCTGCTCGGCCCCGGCTGCGTGGTGCGCAAATACTTCCTGCGCAGCGACCCGCCCGGCGCGGAACTCTTCGTCGATGGTGAGTCCGTCGGCCCGACGCCCTTCGAGCGTGACTTCGTGACCTACGGCAGCCACCAGGTCGAGCTGCGCATGCCTGGACACGAACGCGTGGTCGGTGTGATCGACGTGCAACGCCCGTGGTGGCAGGTCTTCCCGATCTCGTTCTTCACCGACGTGCTCTGGCCGGGCGAGCTCCAAGACACGCACGAGTTCGCCTTCGTGCTCCCGCCGCTCGGCGATGGCGGCGATTGGGACGACGCGAAGGCCGCCTACGAGCGCTTGCGCGCCGCGCGCGAACGGGTCGCCGAGGAGGAGCTGCGCGGCGGCTCGTCGGACCGGGCACCTGATGCCGAAGCTGCTGGCGGGCACTGAGGTGTCGCCGCGCTCCTTGGCAGAGGCCCGAGTCGTGGTGCTCGGCATCGGTCGCTTTGGCGGCGGGTTGGGTGTGGCGCGTTGGTTGGCGTCGCAGGGGGCGAGCGTGTTGGCGAGCGATCGTCTGCCGCGCGCCGAGCTGGGTGCCAGCCCCGAGCTGCTCGAGGCCGACGGCGTGGAGCTGCTGCTCGGCGGGCACGCGGGCATCGATTGGAAGGGCGTGGACTTGCTGGTGGTGAACCCGGCGATCCCGCCCCAAGCGCCGATCGTCTGCGAAGCGCGTGAGGCCGGCGTGACGCTCTCCTCGGAGATCGCGCTGCTCATGGAGCGCTGGCCGGGCCCGATGATCGGTGTGACCGGGAGCAACGGGAAGTCCACCACCGTGGGGCTCACGGCGGCGATGTTGCGCGCGCTCGGGCGCCCCGCGATGGCCGGCGGCAACCTCGGCGGCAGCCTGCTGCGCGCGCTCGATGAGGTCGACGCCTCCACCACGGCGGTGCTCGAACTCTCCTCCTTTATGCTCGAGGCCTTGCCCGGCGGTCTGCCGCCGGTGGACGTGGCGGTGATCACGAACCTCACCCCCAACCATCTCGACCGTCACGGGAGCATGCAGTCCTACGCCCATGCCAAGGCCCAGGTGCTGCGTGGCGCGCGCGCAGCCGTGCTCCGCGCAGACCAATCAGCCGTTGTTGATTTGGCCGTAGATGCACCGTTCGATCGCCGATGGTTCGCCGACGGTGAGCGCCCTCCAGCCAACCCTTCCCTGTGGGTCGACGCTCATGGTGCGCTCCGCGACGGCCGCCCCGAGCCGCGCTTGGCCGCCGGCTCCTTCGCGCTGCCCGGCCGCATGAACCTGCTCAACCTCGCCGCCGCGGCGCTCGCGACGGAAGCCTTGCTGGGAATCGAATGCCAACTCGACGCGCTGGCGCCGCGGGTCGTGGCGGACTACTTGCCGCCGCCGCACCGACTGGCGCAGGTCGCCGAGGTCCACGGAGTTCGCTGGCTGAATGACTCCGTGTCCACGACGCCCGAGTCCACGGCGGCCTCGCTCGAGGCCGTAAACGCCCGTTGCGTGCTGATTGCGGGGGGCAGAGACAAAGGCCTCGACGCCGAGCCGCTGATCGAGGCGGCCCGTCGGCACGCCCTGCGGGTGCTCACCGTGGGCGAGCAGGCCGAATCCTTGGCACAAGCCCTCAATCGCGCCGGAATCCCTGCCGAACAGGTGGATACGATCTCGGCTGCAGTCCGCCGTGCTGCTGTGGTGGCACGCCCGGGTGAGGTCGTTCTCCTCTCGCCCGGCTACTCGTCCCATGATCAGTTCGCCCACTTCGAAGCTCGCGCTGCCTGCTTTGAAGCCGAGGTGGGCCGACACGCCGCGCAGGGAAACCTCGCTGCGTCTCGCCAAAAGTCGGGCGTGCGAGGGGGCGGTGACCGCAAACTGGGTGACCGAACAGCCGAGAGCTAGAACGAGGCCCGACGAGCTGCGTCGGGAAACGAAACACATGGTGCAGAGCTGCGACCGCTGCGAGAGTCCCGCCACCGTCCACCTGACCGAGATTCGGAACGGTGAGAAGGCGGAGAGTCATCTGTGTGAAGAGTGCGCGCGCGCGCTGCACGTGCCTCAACCGAGCAAGGAGCTGCAGAAGTTGCTGGAGAGCTTCTCGCCCGGCAGCGGCAAGCAGTCGTCCAAGCCCAGCGCCACGGCCACCTGCCCCGACTGCGGCATGAGCTACGCCGAGTTCCGCCAGACGGGCCGCTTCGGTTGCGCCAAGGACTACGAGATCTTCGGCGCGGACCTCGTGAAGTTGCTCGAGAAGATCCATCGCTCGAGCACGTACACGGGCAAGTCGCCCTCGGGGGATCGCGTGGAGCAGGGCGAGCTGATCGACGCCATGCGTCGCGCGCGGCGTCGCCTGGAGAGCGCCATCGAAGCCGAGGACTACGAAGAGGCCGCCCGTCTGCGCGACGAGATCCGTCGCATGAACCCCGGCGCCGAAGGCGACGCGAGCCAGGAGGGCGGCGCGTGAGCTTCGGCGACCAAGCTTCGCTCTTCCCCGACGGCCCCAACGGCCTGCACCTGCCCGAGCTGTGGCTCCAGCAGGAGGGCCCCGAAGCCGACGTGGTCGTGTCCACGCGCATGCGCCTGGCGCGCAACGTGGAGGGCTTCCACTTCAAGTCGCGCTTCAAGGAGGGCGAGAGCGAGCGCCTCGAGGCTTATCTGCGCGAGGTGTTGCTCGAGGCCGAACCGCGCTTCCGCTACCACTCGATGCCCGCGCTGAGCTCCACCGAGCGCGAGGTCATGTTCGAGCGTCATCTCGTGAGTCGTGAGCACGTGGGCGACGAGCAACCGCGCGGCGTGGCCTTCGCCCCCGACGGCCGCACGAGCGTGATGGTCAACGAGGAAGACCACCTGCGCATCCAGGCTTTCGCCCCGGGCTTCGACCTCGAGTCGGTCGATCAGCGCGTGAACGCCCTCGACGACGACGTCGCCGGCCGGGTCCGCTACTGCTTCGACGCGCGCTTCGGCTACCGCACCAGCTGCCCCACGAACACAGGCACGGGTCTGCGCACCAGCGTGATGATGCACCTGCCTGCGTTGGCGTTGCGTCCCGCCGGCAACACCAAGGGCCGCGACCGCGACCTCGTGCGCATGCGCAACGCCGCCGAAGAACTCGGGCTCACCGTGCGCGGCCTCTTCGGCGAGAGCAGCCGCGCCGAGGGTGACTTCTTCCAGATCAGCAACCAGGTCACGCTCGGACGCTCGCCCGCGCAAACGCTGCAAGACGTGCGCGAGCTCGTGAAGCTCGTGGTCGAGTGGGAACGCAGCAACCGCGAAGCGCACTTGCGCGACGACCCCGGCAGACTCGACGATCACGTGTGGCGCGCTTGGGGCTTGCTCACGCACGCGCGCCGGCTGTCCTCGTCGGAAGCGCTGTCGCACCTCTCGGCACTGCGTCTCGGCGCTCAGCTCGACATCTTCCACGAAGTCCGCACGCCGGTGATCCAGTCGCTGATGGTCAACCTGCGTCCCGCACACCTTCAGTTGCGCGCCGAGCGCGAACTGGAACCCGATGAACGTGACGAGCTGCGCGCGCGCCTGATCCGCGATGCGCTCGGCTCTTCCACACGCTAAACCTCCGCCCGAATCCGCCCCCTCGCACCGAGGTCCTCACCATGTTCGATCGCTTCACAGACCGCGCCAGGAAGGTCATGAACCTGGCCAAGAGCGAAGCTCAACGGCTCAACCATGAATACATCGGCACCGAGCACATCCTGCTCGGCCTGGTGCAAGAGGGCAGCGGCGTGGCCGCCAACGTGCTGCGCGGGATGGGCATCGACCTCAAGCGCATCCGGAGCGAAGTGGAGAAGCTCGTGAAGGGCTCGGCCACGATGGTGCCGATGGGCAACCTGCCCTTCACGCCGCGCGCCAAGAAGGTGCTCGAGCTCTCGCTCGAAGAGGCCAGCCAGCTCGGTCACAACTACATCGGCACGGAGCACTTGTTGCTCGGCCTGATCAAGGAGAGCGAAGGCATCGCTGCGCGCGTGCTCACCAACCTGAGCGTGAAGCTCGAAGACGTGCGCGAAGAGGTGCTGGAGTTCCTCGGCGCGCCGCAGGAAGGCGCTGAGTCCGAAGAAGGTCCTGCGGGTGAAGAGGGTGAGCCCGAGGCGGGCGGCGGCGGCACCCCCGCGCGCGGCAAGGGCAAGACCCCGGCGCTCAACGCCTTCGGTCGCGATCTCACCAAGTTGGCGCGGGACGGCGCGCTCGACCCGGTGATCGGCCGCAAGGACGAGATCGAGCGCGTGATCCAGATCCTCTCGCGTCGCACCAAGAACAACCCGGTGCTGCTCGGCGAAGCGGGCGTGGGTAAGACCGCGATCGTGGAAGGCCTCGCGCAAGACATCATCAACGGCGAGGTGCCCGAGATCCTCAAGAACCGTCGCCTGGTCGTGCTCGACCTCGCGATGATGGTCGCCGGCACGAAGTACCGCGGCCAGTTCGAGGAGCGCATCAAGTCGGTGATGAACGAGGTGCGTCGCGCCAAGAACATCATCCTGTTCATCGACGAGCTGCACACGCTCGTGGGCGCGGGCGGCGCCGAAGGCGCCATCGATGCCAGCAACGTGCTCAAGCCGGCGCTCTCGCGCGGCGAGATCCAGTGCATCGGCGCGACCACGCTCACCGAGTACCGCAAGTACATCGAGAAGGACCCGGCGCTCGAACGCCGCTTCCAGTCGGTGATGGTCGAGCCGCCGTCGCCGGAGCAGACCATCTCGATCCTGAAGGGCCTGCGTCAGCGCTACGAGAAGCACCACAACGTGCAGATCACCGATGGCGCGCTCGAGCTCGCCGTCGAGTTGAGCACGCGGTACATCACGAACCGCTTCCACCCCGACAAGGCCATCGACGTGATGGACGAAGCGGGCGCGCGCGTGCGGCTCAAGGCCATGACCGCGCCGCCGGATCTCAAGGACCTCGAGGTCGAGATCCTGAAGCTCGACAAGGAGAAGGAAGAGTGCGTCGCTGACCAAGACTTCGAGCGCGCCGCCTACCTGCGTGACTACGCCGACAAGCTGCGCAAGAAGCGCGACCAGATCGAGTCGGACTGGAAGTCGCAGACCAACGAGATCGACGGCACGGTCGACGAAGACGTGATCGCCGAGACCGTCAGCAAGATGACCTCGGTGCCGCTGCAACGCCTCGACAAGGGCGAAGCGCAACGCCTGCTCAAGATGGAAGGCGTGCTGCACGAGACCGTGATCAGCCAGGACGACGCGATCTCCGCGATCTCGAAGGCCGTGCGCCGCACGCGCTCAGGGCTCAAGGACCCGCGTCGCCCGATGGGGAGCTTCCTGTTCCTCGGCCCGACCGGCGTCGGTAAGACGCACCTCGCGAAGCAGCTCGCCGCCTTCCTGTTCGGCAGCGAAGAGGCGCTCGTGCAGATCGACATGTCGGAGTACATGGAGAAGCACAACGCGTCGCGCTTGGTCGGTGCGCCTCCCGGCTACGTGGGTTACGAAGAGGGCGGTCAGCTCACCGAGAAGATCCGCCGTCGCCCCTACGCCGTGGTGCTGCTCGACGAGATCGAGAAGGCGCACAGCGACATCTACAACATGTTGCTGCAGATCATGGAAGAGGGTCGACTCACCGACTCCTTCGGGCGTCAGGTCGACTTCCGCAACGTGCTGCTCATCATGACGAGCAACATCGGCGCCAGCATCATCCGCAACCAGACGGGGCTCGGCTTCGCGTCGCGCGACAGCAGCAAGCGCTTCGAGAAGATGCGCGACAACCTGATGAACGAGGTCGGACGCTTCTTCCGCCCCGAGTTCCTCAACCGCCTCGACGACACGGTGGTGTTCCGCCCGCTCGAGCGCCAAGACCTGGTGGGCATCCTCGACATCGAGTTGCGCGGCATCCGCTCGAGGCTCGAAGACCGCGGCCTCACGCTCGAACTCACTGCGGAGGCACGCGACTTCCTGATCGAGAACGGCAGCAATCTCGAGATGGGCGCGCGGCCCTTGCGTCGCGCGGTCGAGCGCTACATCGAAGACGCGCTCTCCGAGGTCCTGTTGCGCGGTGAACTCGAGGGCTCGCAGAACGTGCTCGCCGACGTCGCGCCGTTGGAGGAGGACCAAGAGAAGCCCGACAAGCTCGTCTTCCAGGGCAGCGAGAAGAACACGGAGAGCAACGCCGAAGCTCCCACGGTTTGATGCGCGCGCCGGCTTGGTGCTTGGCCGGCGTGTTGTTCTTCGCCGCCGCGGCGCACACGCAGGACTCGGAGTCGGAAGCCGAGTCTCTGCGTGCGCGCTTGTCGGCGGCCGGCGCGCTCGACGCCGACGGCTTGCCGCGCCCGGAGTTCTGGAGCCACAACCCGGACGCCGCGGCGCGCGACTGGCTCAACAAGCCGCACATCGACGCCGACGATCTCGCGCGGCGCCCCGAAGCCTACGCCGAGGTCTTGGCCGAGCACGGGCTGCTGCTCGACATGCAGAGTCGCAGCCTCTCGCTGCGCGGCGCCATGCGCCACGACGAGACCACGCTCCAGTACCCGATCGAGTACCTCGTCGTGACGGAAACGGGCTCCGTGCACGAGGCCGCGGTGCTCGTGCGCGCGCAGCCGTCGGTGATCAACGCGTGCTTGCGCGCGCTCGGCTCGCAACCCGGTCGCAGCACGCTCACCCGTCTCAAGGATCCAGCGCCGCCGGTCGAGGCGGTCGCCGCCGGCGAGGTCTCGAAGTTCGAAGTGCTTCCCGGTCACGGTCCGCTCGTGGACATCAACGTGTCTTGGCTCGACGACGCCGGGCGCGCGCACCTCGAATCGCTCGAGTCGTTGTTGATCGACATGCGCACGGGCGACGCGCTGCAACCGCTGGGTTGGATCCACACCGGCAGCGGCATGGCGAGCATCCGGCAAGGCAGCGGGCGCGCGAACTGGTACGAGGCCGACCTCAACGGCGACGTCATCGCGATCTACCTCGCCGACGCGCGCGTGTGTGTGCTCGAGCGTCACTCGCTCGATGGCCTCGACGACACCTTCTACACGCTCAACCCGGCGCGCTCACCGCGTCAGGGCACGCCGGTCACCTTGGTGATCCGAGTGCGCGACGAGATCGTGCCCGAACGCGAAGCGATCGACGTGCTGGAACTCATCGGCCGCGCCGAGCTGGACGAAGCGGGCCGCGGCAGCCGAGCCGTAGGTGACGGCGAGCGCTGAGCCTTCGCGCACCGAGTGCGCTGCCGCAACACCGAGATCACGAGCCCTCGCGCAGTGCAGCGCGCACGTTCCCGCTGCCCAGCTCGGCGGGAGCGACGCGCGGGACCGACGTGCGGATCAGGCCGTGGGTTCGTCGAGCCCGGGGAGCAGCGCGGCCTTCTCGTCGTCGAGCTCGGCCTTGTCGATCTTTCTGAACAGGATGCCCGGTTCGCCGAGGGCGTGACCGGCGGGGAGCTCCTCGAAGCACCAGAGCGCCGCACCTTCGCGGTCGGAATCCGCGCCGTCGCGCGCCGCGAGCAGCTCACCGAGCGGACGTTGATTCAGCATCGCGCGCAGTCGATCGCTGGCGCCCGGCATGAACGGCCACATGGCGACGCCCAGGGCGGAGAGTATCTGCAAGTGACTCCAGAGCGCCGTGCGGCAGTCGCTGAGGTCGTCGAGCTTGCGCGACTTCCATGGTGCTTGCGCGTCGAAGCGCGAGTTCCCGATGCGCGCGAGGGCGAGCATCTCGTCGGCGGCGCGGCGGAACTCGAAGCTGTTGAAGCGATCGGCGAGGCGCGGCGTTGCGCCGTCGACCGCAGAGCTGAAGGAGTCGGCGCAGAGCGTGCGTGTGCCCGACACCGTTTCGATCTTGGTCGTGGCGCCTTCGTTCTCGGGGTCGGGCAGTTCGTGCACGAAGCTCGTGTCGGGCTCGGGCACTCGGCCGTCGAACACCTTGTGCGTGAACTTCAACACGCGGCTCGCGTAGTTCCCGAGCGTGTCGTTCAGCTCCGAGTTCACGTGGTCGGCCAAGCTCTCGAAGCGGAACTGGCTGTCGGAGGTCTCGGGCATCGACACCGTGAGGTACCAGCGCAGTGCGTCGACGCCGAAGCGTTCGAACATGGCTTCGTTGTCGAGCACCCAGCGATCGCTCGTGCTGAACTTGCGGCCCTCGAGGTTGTAGAACTCGTTGGCGGGCACGTTCTCGGGGAGCACCCAGTGTTCGCCGGGGCCGGGGCCGAGGAAGCGGTCGGCTTCGTCGGCGCGCGCGGGGGATTGCCAGGCGAGCATCGACGGGAACACGACCCCGTGGAAGGGGATGTTGTCCTTGCCGATGAAGTGCACGAGGCGCTTGGCCTGGTTCGGACCGCCGGGGCCGCGCGCCTCTTCAGCGCTCACCACCCAGTAGTGACGCCAGGCGGCGAGCGCGGCAGCGGGGTCGTTCGGGAACTTGCGACGCGCCCATTCGATGGTGGCCGAGATGTAGCCGATGGGCGCGTCGAACCAGACGTAGAGCACTTTGCCCTCGGCGCCTTCCACGGCGCTGCCGTCGAGCGCTTCGGTGGGCAGGGGCACGCCCCAGCGCAGGTCGCGCGTGATCGGGCGGCCGCGCAAGCCGTCGCCTTCGTGCTGCAGCTTCTCGAAGATCGCGGACTGAACATTGGTTTTGAGGCGACGGTTCGCGCGGCGCGCTGCGTGGCCAGCGGCATCCTCGCCCGACTCGACGCGCCCGCCAGCGAACGCATCCCGCCAGTCGATGAAGCGCTGGTCGGGGAAACTGTCCGCACCCGCGCCACCGTCCGCACCCGCACCCGCGGCGGCCCTCGCCGCGGCATCAAAAAAGTGCGAGAGGTCGAGCTCGTACTGCATCGTGTCGCGGATCTCGGGCGTGTTGCCGCAGGTCACGCAGTGTGGCTCGGTGATCTTCACCGCCTCGAGCCAGGAGCCGCAGGCTTTGCATTCGTCGCCACGCGCTGCGGGCTGATGGCACACGTAGCAGGTGCCTTCGACATAGCGGTCGGGCAGGAAGCGCTCGCAGGTGGTGCAGTAGTGCTGGCGTCCGGCTTGCGGCGCCACCGCCCCCGAGCGCAGCAGCCGCAGGAAGAACTCCTGGCTCAAGCGCGCGTGTTCGGGGTCGACGCTGGTGCGTCCGAAGTAATCGAACTCGATGTCGAAACGATCGAAGAGCGCTTTGATCTCGTGGTGCCAGCGCTGCACGTAATCGCCGTAGGGCAGGCCCTCGCGCTCGGCGTTCACCGTGATCGACACGCCGTGTTCGTCGCTGCCGCAGATGTAGAGCACGTCGGCACCGACGAGCTTCTGGAAGCGCGTGTAGAGGTCGGCCGGCAGATACGCGCCCGTGACGTGACCGAAGTGGATCGGACCGTTGGCGTAGGGCAGCGCCGAAGTGACCATCAAGGGCCGGGGGTCGACAGGCATCGCGACAGAACTCAGGGATGGCGGCGACGTTCACGCGCGACGACGACTGCCGCGGCGTGCGGCCCGGAGCTCAGGGGCACAGGAGCGCTCAGGGCTTGTCCGGATCGCGCAGGAACAGGAGCGTGGCGCCCACGATACCGAAGGGCGCCAGCGGCGGCACGAAGCTCACCGGCAGACCGACCGCCATCAGGCTCAACAGATGACGCCGCGCCCAGCGCGCGCGCACGCGCCCGGGGTAGAGCTTGCGCGAGAGCGTCACGTCGACCAGCGCGAGGCCCGTGAAGTAGAAGCCGGCTGCGGCGAAGAGCGGCGCGCCCACGACCACGAAGCTCAACAGGAAGAGCACCCCGAGCACGAGCAACTGACGCAAGGCCAGCGAGACGGCCGCGCCGATCGAGCGGAAGGTGTCGGCGGGCAGCGCGAGCCAGCCGCGCCCGGGGTCGTTGCGCCCCAGGTACACCGACTCGACGCGCTCGCTGAGCACGTCGTAGAAGGGCGCGTTCACGATGCCGGACAGCAGCAACGTGGCGAGGAAGCCCGCGAGCAGGCCGACCAGGGCGCAGATCCAGCGCAGCAGGGTCGCCACGCCGAGGTCGCGCAGGCCCACGCGCAGCCAGTCGATCCAGCCGGCCCACTCGCTTTCGAAGTCGGGCACGAAGGCAGCCAGGCTGCCGTCGAGCCAGATCACGAGACCCACGAAGAGCGCTGTGTTCACGATCAGCGGCAGCAGGATCCAGGTGATCAGGCGCGGGTTCGCCAGCACGTAGCGGATGCCTTCGAAGCTCGCGCCGAGGCCGGCCAGCGGGCTCGGCCGACGTGGGTTCTCCGGTTGCCAGCCGGGGGGCGCGTCGCAGCGCGGGCAGGCTGTCGGGGTCGCGAGCGCCGTGCCGCAGCGCGGGCAGCGCGGGTCGCCTTCGCGGGTGGGGGCGGCGCGAGCGCTCATCGCGAACTCGTCTGGCCCGAGCGGGCGAGGTCGGCGCGGAGGCTTGGCTGGCAGCGGCGAAGCATGGCCGAGTGTTACCATACGGGGCTCGACGGGCGCCCACCCGGGGCGTCGTCGCCACCACCCCCCGAAACAAGAGCCGGCCATGGGCAGCTTCAAAGGCCTCGACTTCCTTCACATCGACGACCTCCTCAGCGAAGAGGAGATCATGGTGCGCACGATGACGCGCGACTTCGTCTCCGACGCGGTCATGCCGGTCATCGAAGACGCCTACGAGAACGCGTACTTCCCGCGCGACCTGATCGGGCAAGTCGGCGAGCTCGGCATGCTCGGCGCGAACCTCCCCGAGAAGTACGGCTGCGCCGGGCTCGGCCCCGTGGCCTACGGTTTGATCTGCCAAGAGCTCGAGCGCGGCGACTCCGGTCTGCGCTCCTTCGTGTCGGTGCAAGGCAGCTTGGCCATGTGGCCGATCTTCGCCTACGGCACCGAAGAGCAGAAGATGAAGTGGCTGCCCGGCATGGCCAAGGGCGAGCTCATCGGTTGCTTCGGCTTGACCGAACCCGACCACGGTTCCGATCCCGGCGGCATGATCACGCGCGCCAAGAAAGATGGGAACGAGTGGGTGCTCAACGGCGCCAAGATGTGGATCACGAACGGCACGATCGCTGACGTGGCCGTGGTCTGGGCGCAGACCGACGACAAGATCCAAGGCTTCCTCGTCGAGAAGGGCATGAAGGGCTTCACGGCGCCGGAGCAGAAGCGCAAGTTCAGCCTGCGCGCCAGTGTCACCAGCGAACTCGTGTTCGACGACGTGCGCGTGCCCGAGGCGAACCGCCTGCCCGGCGTGGCGGGGTTGAAGGGGCCGCTCGGCTGCCTCACGCAAGCGCGCTACGGCATCGCCTGGGGCGGCATCGGCGCTGCCATGGCCTGCTTCGACGAAGCGCTGCAGTACACCAAGGGCCGCGAGCAGTTCGGCAAGCCGCTCGCCGGTTTCCAGCTCATGCAGCAGAACTTCGCCGAGATGCTCACCGAGATCACCAAGGCGCAGCTCGTGGCCTGGCGCCTCGGCAAGCTCAAGGAGGACGGCAAGATCCGTCCGCAGCACGTGAGCTTCGCCAAGCGCAACAACATCAAGATGGCGCTCGACGTGGCGCGCACTTGCCGCGACATGCTCGGCGCCAACGGGATCACGGCCGAGTACCAGGCCATGCGTCACATGTGCAACCTGGAGTCGGTGTACACCTACGAGGGCACGCACAACATCCACACGCTGATCCTCGGGCAGGACGTCACGGGCATCGCCGCATTCGGTTGAGCCCGCGCAGCTGATTCACTGAACCTGCGCTGCTACGCTGCGTGCGTCGGCGTGGAGACCCGGCGCGAGTCGGCATCGGTCGTTCGCGTTCCGGTGCGCGCGCTGGCCTGACCTGCGCGGGCCGCACGCGGGCCTTCGCGGTCCGCGTGCAGCGGCGACAGGTGGCGGTGATCGGAGGCGACGTTTGGCGGCGGCTTCAAACGGTGCGGTGAGCTCGAGGCGCGCTGCGCGCTGGTCGACCGGATGCGTGCGCGGGGTGCTCGCCCTGCTGCTGGCGCTCGTCTTCGTGCCCGCGCTCGCTGGCCAAGAGGATGTCGCGGAGCCCGTGGAGTTCGCCGGACCCTCCGTGGATCGCGTGCACCGCGGCGACCTCGAAGACCTGCTCGCGGGCTTGCCCGAGAGCGCTCAGGATCCTGCACTCCTCGACGAACTCGAGCGTCTCTACACCGAAGCGCTGGTTTTCCTGGACGAGTCGGCGGTCGCGCGAGCGCGCGCGCTGGACTTCGAGAGTCAGCGACTCGAAGCACCGGGCCAGACCAAGCAACTGCAAGACGAGCTCGCCTCCGAGCAGGAGGCCGAGGCGCTTCCCGACACGACCGACTACGCGCTCACCGAGTTGACCGCGGCGCTCGCACAGGCGGGGGCGGACAGCGCCGCGGCGCGCGTGCGCGTGTCGGAGTTGCAGCTGCGCGCCGAGGTGCGTGACCAACGTCGCGCGGAGCTCCCGAGCGAGTTGACCGAGGCGCGCAGCCGCGTCGACACGTTGATCGAGGAGCTGGATGCACCTGCGGTGGACGGTGCGTCGGCCGAGCTGATCACCGCACGACGGTTGCGTCGAGCGGCGGAGCTGCAGGCCGCGGAGAGTCATCTGCTCGCGCTCGAGCAGGAGCGAGAGGCCGCGCCGCTCGGTGACGCGCGCCTCGATCTCGAACGTCAGCGCGCCGCACGCCGCCGCGGGCGTGCCGAGCGTCTCGAGGAGCTCTGGCTCCAGAAGGTGAACCAAGCCGAGCGCGCCGCGGCCGAGAGAGCGGTGCGCGACGCGCGCGTCGCTGCCGCAGCCGCTCAGCATCCCGCCGTGTTGGCCGTGTTGGAGGAAGCGCAACGACTCGCAGAGCGTCGCACCGGCGGCAAGGGGCTGCGCACGCTCATCGAGCGCGCCTCCGTGTCGCTCAGCATCTTGCGCGACCGCCTGCATGCGCTCGAAACCGACAAGCGCAGCGTCGAGGCCAAGAAAGACGCGGCCGGCCTGAGTCAGCAGATCGGTCTGCTGATGGTGAAGCACCGCGGCGAGTTGGCGAACCCGGCAGACCACCGCGCCAGCATCGCGCGACGCTCCATCGCCGACGCCGAGATCGACATCGAGCGCATCGACCTCGAGGACGATCAGCGGCGTAACTTCGACATCAACGGCGTGGTCTCCGCCGCGCTCGCCGAGCTCTCCTCGCCGCCCGAGCAGCCGCCCGGTCAACCCAACGACCCCGACGCCTTCGTGCCGCCGACCCCCGAGGAGCGCGCGCGCATCGAGAGCGCGATGCGCGAGGCGCTCGTGCAGCAGGCGCGTTTCCGCGACGACCTGCTCCAAGACCTGCGCTCCTACACGGCCTTGTTGCAGCAGCTCAACGCGGTGGAGAGTCAGCTCGCGGACAAGACCGAAGCCTTCGCCGCCTTCATCGACGAGCACGTGCTGTGGGTGCGCATCGCGGATCCGATCTACAGCGAGATCCCCACGCTGCTGCTCAAGGCACAGGCGTCCGCCGGTGAGCTGCTCGACACCGACACCTGGGGCAAGATCCTCGCCAGGAGTTCCGAGGTCTTGCCGGCGCGCGCTCCCACTCTCAGCCTGAAAGTGCTGCTGCTCGTGTTGCTCTTCGCGTCGCGGCGCGGACTGCGCCGGCGCATCGCCGACGACGCCTACCTCGTGGCGCGTCTGCGCACCGACCAGTTCATCTACACCATCCGCACGCTGCTGGCCACGTTGCTGCTCGCGCTGCCCACGCCCGTGTTGCTCTACTTCGCGAGCGGCATGTTGGATGTCGTCACGAGCCTGCCTGCGAGCGATGCCGCCACGCGTGGCTTGGCGCGCGCGGCGGCGCAGGGTCTCGGGCACGTGGCCACCGTGTTGCTCGTCACGAACCTCTTGTGGGCGACGTGCCGCCCGAAGGGCCTGGCCGAGGCGCACTTCCGCTGGCCGTCGAGCAGCCTGAAGCTGTTGCGTCGTCACCTGCGCTGGTTGGTCCCGCTGTGCTTGCCGCTCGTGTTCCTGTTCCGCGTGATGAGTGGCGACGACACGAGCAACGACGCGAGTGTGTCCCTGGGGCGGCTCGCGCTGATCGCCGGCCAGCTCACACTGTTGGTCTTCGCGTGGTGCGTGCTGCGCCCCGAGTCGGGCGTGTTCGCGCCGACCATCGAGAAACACCCCACGAGTTGGGTCGCGCGGCTGAGTCGGTTGTGGTTCGGGCTGGCCGTGGGCGTGCCCGGCGTGCTCGTGGTCATGTCGGCGCTCGGTTACCTCTACACGGCGAACCAGTTGCAGGCGCGTTTCACCGACACCACGTACTTGATCCTCGTGTTGATCCTGCTGCATGCCCTGCTCACGCGCTGGTTGTTCGTGGCGCGTCGGCGTTTGGCGCTCGCGCAGTACCGGAAGCGTCGCGCGGCGGCGCAGGAGAAGGTCGAAGGCGGTGCGGGCGCGTCGGTGTCCGAGGAGTTCGTCGAGGACGACGTCGACATCCCCTCGCTCAGCGAGCAGAGCGAAACGCTCGTGCAGACGCTGCTCGGCGTCACGCTCGTGCTCTCCATGGGCCTGATCTGGGCCGACGTGCTCCCGGCGCTCGGCTTCCTCGACGGCTTCGCGCTGTGGGAGCACACGGTCGACGTGGAACAGGCCGTGGCCCAAGCCGACGGCACGTCGAACCTGGAGGTCGTGAAGCAGCTCGTGCCGGTCACGCTCGCCGACGTGATCGCCGCGCTCGTGGCGCTCGCGCTCACCGTGATCGCCGCGCGCAACCTGCCCGGCCTGCTCGAGATCATGGTGTTGCAGCGCTTGCCGATGCAGCGCGCCGGGCGCTACGCCGTCACCACCATCTCGCGCTACCTGATCGTGGTCATCGGCCTCGCGCTCATGTTCAACGCGGTGGGCATCGGTTGGTCGAAGGTGCAGTGGTTGGCGGCGGCCGTGTCCGTTGGTTTGGGTTTCGGCCTGCAGGAGATCTTCGCCAACTTCGTGTCGGGCCTGATCATCTTGTTCGAGCGACCGATCCGCGTGGGCGACACGGTCACGGTGGGCACGATCACGGGCTCGGTGAGTCGCATCCACATGCGCGCCACCACGATCATCACCTGGGACCGCACCGAGCTGATCGTGCCCAACCGCGAGTTCATCACGAATCAGCTCGTGAACTGGACGCTCTCCGACTCGGTGCTGCGCGTGATCGTGAAGGTCGGCATCGCCTACGGATCCGACACGGCGAAGGCCGAGCAGCTGCTGCACGAGATCGCGCGCGAACACCCCGACGTGCTCACCGACCCCGCCCCGCGCGTGATCTTCACCTCCTTCGGCGACAGCACGCTCGACTTCGAGCTGCGCATGTTCGTCACCGATCCGGAGTTGTTCCGCACGATCCACCACCCGATCAACAACGCCATCGACCGTCGCTTCAAGGAGAACGGCATCGAGATCGCCTTCCCGCAGCGCGACTTGCACCTGCGCACGAGCGAGGCGCCGCTCACCGTGATCCGCCCCGAGGACATCCAGCCGCCGCCCGCCGCCGAACCCGCCGGCGCCTAGGTCGGGATGGCCGCGGCGCACCTGCCTGGATAGAGTGGGGGCGATTCGCGCCGACGCGGCGCACCGAGCACCAGGAGCCTGCATGCGCGCGATTCTGTTGGCCGCCGGACGTGGACGTCGCCTCGAGGCTTCGGGCTGGACGCAACCGAAGTGCCTGCTGACCTTCGGCGAAACCACCATCCTGGGCAACATGCTCGACGCCCTCGAGCAGAACGGCGTGCGCGACATCACGCTGGTCGTGGGGTACCAGCAGGAGCTCATCCGCGCTGCCGTGGCGCCGCGCGACCTGCGCGTCACTTGGGTCGAGAACCCTGACTTCGCCACCACCAACACGATCAACTCCTTGTGGCTCGCGCGCGAGTCGATGGGCGACGACTTCCTCTACTTCAACGCCGACGTGCTCTTCGACACCCAAGTCGTGAACCGTCTGCTCGCAGCGCCGGGCAGCCGCTTGGCGATCGACCACAAGAGCTGCGCCGAAGAAGAAGTGAAGGTCGTGCTCGATGACACCGGCCGCGTGCGCCGCATCGGCAAGAAGCTCGACCCCGCCGAGTGCGCCGGCGAGTTCATCGGCATCGGCAAGTTCGAGCGCGCCATGAACGCCGACTTCGTGAAGGCGCTGCGTCGCCACAACGAAGAGCTGGGCAACACGAACCTGTTCTTCGAGGCCGCGGTCGACGACCTGCTCGCCGACCACGCACTCCTCGAGGTCGACACGAGCGACCTGCCCGCCATCGAGATCGACTTCCCCGAAGACCTCGCCGCCGCGCGCAACGACGTCGCGCCCAAGCTGCTCGGCGAGCAACCCGGGGCCGAGGGCGCATGACCTCGGTGATGTTCCGGGCCAAGCGCCCGATGAACTACGAGATGTTCCGGCCGTTGCACGCGCATCTGCTCGACGACCCGGCCATGCGCATCACGCTCTACGGCAAGTCTTTCGGGAAGTCGGACAGCAGCCTCTTCGAGCGCGCCGGCGCGCTGCCCGCCAAGCAGCGCCCCAACTGGATGGCCAAGTTTGCGCGCCCCGACGTGCTCATCTCGGCTGACTTCCTGCTCGCCACGCGGCACGCACGCACGAGCGTGCAGATCTTCCACGGCGTCTCGATCAAGAACTACTTCCTCAACGAGAACGTGCACGCCTACGACCACGTGTTCGCCACCGGGCCGTACATGCTCAAGCGCTACGAGGAGCGCGGCTTCTTCGAGCCCGGCGACCCGAAGCTGAAGCACGTGGGCATCCCGAAAACGGATCGCCTCACCGACGGCACGCTCGACCGCGCGCGCACGCTCGAGTCGTACGGGCTCGACCCGGCACTACCCACCGTGCTCTACGCGCCGAGCTGGGGCACCGAGTCGTCGCTGGATCAGATGGGCGAGCAGGTGCTGTCGGCGCTCGCGTCGATGAGCGACATCAACGTGCTCGTGAAGTTGCACGACAACGCCTTCGACCCGCGCGTGGCGCGACGCGATTGGCGTGCTTTCCTCGACGATCTCGTCGGCCCACGTTTCGCCGCGCCGCAGACCTTCGACGTGATCGTGCCGATGCAGGCCGCCGACCTGATGGTCACCGACATCTCCTCGGTGGCCTTCGAGTGGTTGCAGGTCGATCGCCCGCTGATCTTCATGACCTTCGACGGCCAGCTCGCGCGCTGGGAGGGCAAAGCCGACCTCGACACCTGGGGCCGCCGCATCGGCACCGAGTGCGAGGATCCCGTGAAGTTGCCGCAAGTCGTGGCCGCCGAACTCGCCGACCCCGACCGCCTGGGCGACATCCGCCGCGCGGCCTGCGCCGACATCTACTTCAACGTGGGCGGCGCCACCCAGGCCGCGATCCGCGAGCTCTACGCGCTGCTCGGGCGGCCGCTTCCGCCGGGTTCGCGCGTGCCGGCGGCCGCATCGGCGGGGGCTGGCTGACGCGCGGCTCGGGAGCGCCGGCGAGCCGCACCTCGCGCGGCTCTTCACGCGACGCACATCGTGGAAAAGCTCTGGAGAAGTCCGCACGCGCGCACGCCGCGCGGCCGCGCATCAAGGTGTTGCGCCGCGAACTCGGCGGTCCCGGAGAATTCGAACACTTCGGGGACTGAGCGCGTGGAAAGTGCCTCGCGTGGCGTCGCGCTCGTGTGTGAGGGCTCTTCACGCAGGCTTGTCGACGGGCTTGCGGCGCGGCATGGTGAGTCGTCGCGGCGCTGATTCGGCGCGCGTCGCCGTCGCACCGAGCGCAGCTGCTCCCCGGCGCGCGGCGCGACCCTCGCCGAAGCCCGCTCGCCCCCGCCAGCTCCCTCGGGACCCCACCTCATGCCCGCCGACGGCAAGCCCACCGCGCCCATCTTCGTCGTGGGGCACCCGCGCTCGGGCACCACCCTCCTTCGCCTGATCCTCAACGCACACTCACGCATCGTGATCCCGCCCGAGGCGCACATCGCGAGTTTCCTGCGACGGCTCAAGCGCAAGTACGGGGACCTGCGCAGCGACGTCACCATGAAGCGCGTGGCCGAGCGCATCGCCGACAAGGAACGCATGCGCGAGTGGGGCTTCCCGCGCGAGCAGATGATCGAAGCGCTCGTGGCGGCGCCGTCACGCGACGCGGCGGGACTCTTCCGCGCGCTCATGTCGCTCTGGACCGAGCAGGAGAACAAGCCGCGCTGGGGCGAGAAGACGCCGGGTACGTACCGCTTCCTGCCCGAGGTCAACGCGTGGTTCCCCGACTGCAAGGTGATCCACATCGTGCGCGACGGCCGCGACGTGGCGATCAGCTGCCTCACGCCGCCCTTCAGCGACAACTACGACAAGGGCAACGTGTACGAAGTCGCCGTGCGCTGGCGCCACGCGATCCACGCTTGCCGCAAGGCGCAACGCGACTTCCTCGGAAACGACCGCTACCTCGAGCTGCGCTACGAGGACCTCACCGACGACGCCGAGACCAAAGTGCGCGAGATCTGCGCCTTCCTCGGCGAGGACTTCGAGCCCGCCATGCTCGACTTCCACAAGAGCAGTAAGCGCAACGTGGCCCGCGGCGACGCGTCCTTCCATGCACGCACCGCGCAGCAGGTGAACAAAGGTCGCGTGGAGCGCTGGCGCAGCGAAGCCGACGAAGCCTTCGTGTGCGGCTTCGAAGGTGTGGCCGGCGAGCAGCTGCGCGACTTCGGCTACAGCATGTCGGGCTACACGCCGCCCGGCGATCAGCGCCTGCGCATCCTGTGGGAAAAGTGGCGCCCGCGTCGGCTGATGCACAACTACAAGCCCGCCGACGGCAGCAGCCCCGACCTGCGCAAAGGTCAGCGGGTGGATCCGGCGAGCAAGGGCTGAGCGCTACTTCACCTTGAGTTTGAACGCGTACTCGCCGCCCTCGGCGTCGGTGTTGCTGAGCGTGAGACGGTAGCTGCCGGCGTCCTGCACGAGCAGTTTGGCTTGCGCCGCCTTGGTGCCCTTGGCGTTCACCTTCTTGGGCTTGGTCGCCATGATCTCGGCGCCGTCGCTCTCGCCCACGTCGGCATCGAGTTCGAAGTCCACGAGGGTTCCCTTGCGACCCTTCACCGAGAGCGTGAGTTGTTGGCCCTCGGCGAGTTGCAGCACGATCTCGTGCTCGTCGAGGCTGCCGAGGAACTCGCCGCCGAAGGCCAGCGCCAGGCCTTTCTCGGTGGCGTCGAACTCGATCGAGCGGTCTTCGTCGACACCCGCGATGCCGTGGCTCATGAAGGCGCCGGTGAGCTGCCCGGCGCGACGCACGGCGAGCTTGGTGTCGTCGGCGAGCAGCTCATCGCAGAGCGCGCGGAACACGGCGAAGCTGTAGGCGTCCCAGGCTTCGGTGGCGTTCCCCGGCGTAACGCTCGGGTGCCCGGTCTCCGCGGTGCTCTGCGGCAGGTCGGCGAGGTGCTCGAAGATCAGCTTGTCGGCCACCTTGCTCTTGAGCGCCTTGCGCGCGCGCCACAGCGCGGAGCCGAGGATGTTGCCGGCCTCGTGTTCCTGAGGCAGGCCGGTCGAGCCGCCGACCAGGTTCCAGAGGTCGTCTTGCAGGGTGAGTTCGCGACGCAGGTCGCGCAGGCTCGGGCCGGCCACGCCCCAGTCGACCTCGGTGCCGTGGGCGAGGAGCACTTCGCCCAGCGCGGGGTCCTTGAGGAAGCCGGCGGCGGCGTAGTCGGCGAGCGCTTCGTTGAACGCGCGCGACGGTGTGTCGAGCGGCGCGTCGCCGAAGGCACCGCCGGCCTTGTCGACCACCATGTGCGTGTACTCGTGGCAAGCGATCGACGGGTCGCGCGAGAAGTCGTCCATCGGGTCGCCGGTGTTGCCGCTGAACTCACCGAACACGAGGTAGCCGTCGCCGTAGGGGCCGGCGCCGTCCAGGTCGATCGGCGTGTAGTAGGCGTTCAGGTAGCCGTTGCCGTTGTCGTTGTAGTTCACGAGCGCGGGCACGGAGTAGTCGGCGGGGAAGTCGTTGCCGAAGATCTTCTGCATGAAGGCGCCCATGCGCGACAGCCACCAGTAGGTGTTCACGTGGTCGAAGAGCTCCGACTCCACGAGCTGGCCGTTGATCAGCAGCTGACTCATCGGGTCGAACGCGAACAGGTAGTCGGGGCTCACGATCTGCAGACCCGTGGCGTCGAGCACCTGCACGTAGCGACCGGTGAGTGAACCCTGTGGCGCGAAGAGCAGGTTGACCGCGTCGGCCGACATGTTGGGCAGGCCGGTGAGACTGACCTTCTCTTGCTTGGCGGCCTTGATGTTCTTGAACACGCCGCCCTTGCCCGAGCGCGTGCTGAAGCTGAGGTCGTCGTCGCCGTACTTGAAGGTGCCGGTGCCGTGCACCACGTCTTCGCGCACGCTCAGCAACTCGCCGCTCTGGGCGTCGACCTCGAGCGCGAAGGGGCGGTGGTCCACGAGCGCCGTGACCTTGTGGATCAGTTGCACGCTGTCTTCGGTGAGGCGCGCGATGGGACGCGAGCTTGCGGGCACTTGCAGGTCGGCGGGGTCGATGTCGGCGTCGCGGAGCGCGCTCGTGATGGCGTCGGCGGCGCGCACGGTGGCGGGACGGGCGCCGGCGACCTGTGCGCTGAAGGCGCCGTGCGCGAGGGTGACGCGCTCGTCGTCGTCGAAGCGCACCGTGAGTCCGTGACCTTCGAGCTCGTGACCGCGCACGGTTTGCGGCACGAACACGCGGCGGCCCTGTTCGTCGAGTTCACGCGCCTCACCGGCTTGCAGACCGAAGCCGAACCCGAAGGCGGTGCCGTGCCGGTTCACGAAGTCGCGCGCACGTTCGCGTCGTGAATCGCCTTCGGTGCGCATCTCGCCGCGCACTCGCGAGAGCGCTCCGCCGCGAGTGCGTTCGCGCACCAAAGCCACGCTGTCCTCGGCTTCGAGCATCATGCCGGCCTCGCTTGCGCGGGCTTCTGCCGTCGCCGGCTGTTGGCGGCGCGCATTCTGGGACCACGCCGTCGGTGCGACGCTCGCAACGAGTGCGAGAACGAGCAGCTGGAAACGCATGAGGCTCTCCGGAACTAGGGATCACGCCCCTCATCGATCCGCGCCCGGGGTGACTTGACCTCCGTGCATATGACACAGCCTTATCGAAGGCGGCTCCCCCAGATCTCACCCGTCTGTATGGTGACGGGGCACCACCCCTCGTTCACTCTCCCAGTCCGAGGTGTGTCAAATGGGTACCCGAAACCCAGTTGTCTCTTCGCAGTGTGTTCGTCTCTCCGAGCATGTCGCCGATCCCAGGCGGCGACCGCTCAGCACTCTCCTCGTGGTGCTGCTGCTCGCGCTCAGCACCGGCGTGGCCAACGCTCAAACCCTGATGGGTTACGGCGGCGGCGGCGTCTACGAGTTCACCGGGCCTCCAGCCGGACCGTGTGGTTATCCCACCGGGCCGATCATCGGTGGCTTCACGGTTCCCATGCCCTTCATCTGTGCCACGGCAGGGCCCGTGGGAGCACCCGCACCGCTCGGCATCCTCGGCGGCCTCGCGAACAACTCGGCGACGGACTCCACCTTCGTCACCGACGGCTTCGTGATCACCGAGTACGCCTTCGGTGGCGGTGTGATCAGGAGCTTCCCGCCGCCCGCCGGATTGGGACCGCTCACCGCGATCGCCTATGACCCCGCCGGTGTCCTGTACTGCACCGACGGCGCGCTCGCTCAGGGAATGCTGCCGCCGGCAGCTCCTGGTTGTGCTCCCGGTGTGGCAGCCACGCCGCCCTGGGGCATCGGTTTGGGCGCTCTGTCGCCGCCTGTCACCGGTCTCACGTGGCATCCACCCACAGGCACCTTGTATGGCATCGACGCGGGCGGCACGGTGCTGACCGCGCCTCCCGGTGGACCCTCGGTGGCCGTGTGGGCTGCCGTGCCCGATGCGACCTGCGGCATGCTGGGCGCCTTCGGCCCACCGCAATCGATCGAGTTCGATCGCGCCACGCCGAGTCCGCTCAGCCCGTCGACCTTCTACCTCACCGATGGTGCCGTGCTCGTGCGCGCACACCTCGGCGGGGCGCCCGGCGTGCCCACCGGATACACCACCGGCGCCTGCACCGCGCTTCCAGGTCCGCCGGTCAACGGCCTGGCTTTCACGTCGCATCCGGTGAACTACGGCACCGGCAGCGATCCCACCGGACTGCTCCCACCGACCTTCATCCACAAGGGACAGTTCTCCACGCCGAGCGGACCCGTGTCCGTGGGCATCGCCGGAGCAGATCCCACGCCGGGTGGCATGGCGGCGATCTTCTACAACTTCGGCCCGGTTCCCTTCGGTGGTGGACGCGCCTGTCCGCCGATCCCAGGCCTCGGTGGCAACGGTGTGTTGTTGGGCATCCCGTTCTTCGGTCCCTTCGGACCGGTGCTCCCGATCCCAGGTGGCGCCGCAGCGATCGGCACGGCGGTGCCCCCGGGTCTGCCCGTGGGCTTCGAAGTGAACATGCAGTGGTTCGTCGCGAAGGGAAGCGGGGGCTTCCAGCTCAGCGACGCGATGTCGATCACGGTGTCGGTGCCCTGATCGCGGCAGCAGCTTGACGCGCGCCCGGTAGGCTCACGGCCTGCCGGGCGCGTTCACCACGACCAGCTCATCTCGCGCTTCCAGTCGTGCAGCGCGTCGGCGTTTCCGGCGAGCACGAGCGCGGGCCAGCGCGTGTCGCGGGGCGGTTCGTGTTGCGCGAGCGCGTCCACGAGCGCGGCGCGCCAGGAGGCGGGGGCTACGTCGAGCAGGTGCGCGAGGCCGAGCCCGTCGCGGGTTTGTTCGTCGCGCAGCAAAGCTTCGAGGTCGCCGGGGTCGGCGTGACCTGCGTCGACCCGCGCGAGCAACTCGCGATACGACGCGCTCGCGTCGTGCCAGGCCGGCGTGCCCGGGCCGCGATCGGGATGCGCCACGAGGCCCGCGCCTTCGGGCACCGTGACTTGCCGTGCCGCGCTCTCGAAGGACACTTGCCCGCTCTCGACTTCGAGCCGCGTGAGCCCTTCGGTGAGCACTTCCGTGGTGTAGATGCAGCCCATGTCGACGGCCAGACCGCCGGGCGTGCCCACCTGGAACACGCGCGGCGCCGCGAAGATCGATGCCCGCAGGACGCCGTGATCCAAGTGCACGAAGTGCTCGGTGTCGCTGCGGCTGCGTTCGTGCGCGGCGGCCACGCGCAGGCGTCCGCCGGCTTCCAGTTCGAGCCAGCCGATGTCGGCCACTTCGATGCGCGCGCTGCCGGAACTCGGCGCGAGCAGTGCGTCGCCCGGGTGCAGCAGCGTGTGGCGCGGCGTGCGGTTCTCGGCGAACCATGTCACCGGGTAGCTCGGTGCTTGGGGGAACATCACGCTGCGCAACGCGAGCCCGAGGCCGAGCATCACGCAGGCCGCGATGAGCGCACGCCGTCCGAGCGAGAGTTCAGGACCCACGCTCGCGCGCGCTGACGATCGAGCGTGCGTGTCGCGGCCGGGCCTGCTGGTCGCGGCGCCGTGTGTTCCGGCATCGAGTTGCGGCGTGGGCCCTTGCCAGCGGTGCGCACGCAGGGCCTGTTCGAGCGCGCGCAGCTCGGGGTCGGGCGTGCCGCTGCGATCCCAGAGGTCGTCGTGATCGGTGGTGGGGTCGTGCGGGTTCATGGCCAGCCCTCGCGGCGCAGACGTTCCTTGAGCAGCTTCATGCCGCGCGTGAGGTTCACGCGCACGGAGCCGTGGGTGAGTCCGGTGGCCGCTGCGATCTCGGGGCCGGTCATGCCCTCGACCAAGCGCATCGACAGCGTCTCGGCGTAGGACTCGGGGAGTTGGCGAAGCGTCGCGAGGATCTCCAGGCCTGTGCGATCTTCGCGCCGCGCCACGGGTTCCTCAACGAGCGCTTCGGTCGTCGCCGCCTTGCAGACGCCCGCGCGCGTGGCCTGCCGGCGTGCGATCGCGGCCAGCCACGCGCCCACGTGCTCGTGAGTGCGCAAGGAGTGCAGTCCGCGCCAGGCCGCGAGGAACACGTCTTGCATGCTGTCGTCCGCGTCGCGTGGGCCGGCGCGCGCCAGCAGGATCGCGTGCACCATCGGCGCGAAACGCTCGTAGAGCGCGGTGAAGGCGCGCTGGTCGCCGTCGAGTGCGCGCTCCACGAGCTGTGTGTCCGCGGGAGACGACGCCGCTCGCCCGCTCGCGACCTCGCGCGCCGCGGCGCTCAACTCAGGCGCCTCGGTGGTGCTTGCGGGCCAACGCGGCGAGCGGCTCACGGTCGCGGGCTCCCAGGCCGAGGAAGGGCCCCACGATGAAGGTGACGTTCTTGCTCACGCGCACCGACCAGGGGTCGCTGCGATCCTCGACGAGTTGGAACAGCTTGTCGAGGTGTTGCCAGGTTTGCGCGTTGGGTTCGCCGTAGCCGCAGGTGGCGAGCACCACGCCGAGTTGTGCGGCGGCGTCGTCTGCGAGCAGCCGTGCGGCCTTGAGGAGACGCGCGTGGCCGTCGTCGTCGCCGAGGGGGGCGCCGGCCTGTGCGAGCGCGGCGTAGGCGTAGCCGAGGTCGAAGAGCGCGTGGCCGATCGAGCGGGCTTCGGGCACGCCCTCCGGGCTCGGGGTCTGCAGGGCGTGATCGAGGCGCGCGGTGAGCGTCTTCACGAGCGCCTTGGCGTCGTCTTGTTTCTCTCGGGCCGACGGGTCGTAGCGCGTGGCCAGGCCGGTGGTGAGGATCACGGCGCGGCGCAGCGTCTCCATGTGCACGAGCAGGTCGGCGCTGGTGTCGAGCAACGCCGCGGTGTCGGCCACGAGCGTGGCGCGGTCGTAGCGCTCGTCGAGCTCGAAGGCGCCGTCGCCCCAGGGGAGCGAGCGCGCTTCGCCGATGTCGATCGGATGACAGATGGCGGGCGGCCCCCAGAGCGGGGTGGCGAGCGCGGCGGGAGCGAGCGGCGCCGCGGCAGCGGGTGCGAGGCCGGCAAGCGTGGCGCTCGTGGGCGTGGACAGCGGCGCGGTGAACGCGAGCGCGATGAGCGTGACAGGCAGCAGTGACGACATGTTCGGACTCCTCAGCGATGCGGCTGGACGCCCGGCGTGGGCGGGCCTGTCGCACAAGAGCTTGCGCGCGTGCCGAGTGTTAACCGCGAATCTGCGCGCGCTCCGGCGTGACGGCGCGCGGGGCGCTGAGCGCGCTCGACACGCGTGGCGCCGCCCGCGAGCTCAGCGCGCCGCGGCCTCGGCGAACACGTCGAGGCTGGCGCGGGCGAGCGTGTCCCAGGTGTAGTGCTCGGCCACGCGTTGCGGGCCGCGCGCAGCGAAGTCGGCGCGCAGCTCGGCGTCGCCGGCCATGCGTTGCAGCGCACTGGCGAAGTCGTCGAGGTCGGCGGGATCGAAGAGCAAGCCGCAGTCGCCGAGCGTCTCCACGAGGGCGGCGCGGTTGCTGCTCACGACCGCCGTGCCGCAGGCCTGCGCTTCGATCACGGGCAGGCCGAAGCCTTCGTGCAACGAACCGCAGGCGTAGAACTCGGCGCCGGCGAGCAGCGCGGGCAACTCGTCTTCGAGCACGAAGCCGGGCAGGTGCAGGCGGTCGTCGGGCACGCCGAGTTCGCGGCCGCGCGCGCGCAGCTTGTCGGCGTTCTCGTTCTTGGGGCCGCCGAGCACGAGCACCCACTCCTCGGGCAGCTTGGCGTGCGCGAAGGCCTCGAGCAGGCCGTCGTGATTCTTGCGACCGTCGTACTGGCCCACGCAGATCAGGTACGGGCGCTCGGCGAGGCCGTGCTTCGCGAGCACGCGCTGCAGCTGCTCTTCGGGCGGACGACGGAACACGTCGGTGTCCACGGCGAGCGGCACCACGCGCACCTTCTCGGGCGGGCAGTCCACGTAGTGGCCCAGCGCGTCGCGGCCTTGCTCGCTGTACGAGATCACGAGGTCGGCGCGCGCCACGGTTTCGCGGATGCGTTGCTGTCGCGACACGCGCCACGACTCGCTCGAGAGCTCCGGGAACTCGAACACGTTGAGGTCGTGCATCATCACGGTCTTGGGGAAGCGCGCGACGGCGGGCAGGCGGATGCCCACGCCGTGGAACACGTCCACCGGGCGGCCGAGCGTGAACCACTGCAAGCCGTCGACCAGGGCACGCCGCGGCGCGTTGGGCAGCAGGCCGGCGATGAGTTTGCGACGCGTCCAGCGATTGCTGCGCACGGCGAGCACGTACTCGTTGTCGGGCGCCACGCGCGCGCAACCTTCGACCAAGTTCCAACCGTAGGTCGAGATGCCGCCGCGGCTCTCGCGTGCGCAGGAGGTCACGTCGAAAACGATGCGCATAGTTTCGGTGGCGGGGCGCGAGAGGGCGTGACGCGTGGCCGCGCGCGAGAGCGCGACGCGGGGCGAAGAAGCGCGGTGTACGACTCGGCGCGCCGCTCAGCGCGCGCCGAACTCAGCTGTCGGCGGCGCCGTGTTCACGCCCGGCGTGACTCGCCGGGCGGCGGGCTTTTCCCGGGGAGGCGCCCCCGCTGCTGGTGTGGTCGACGCCCATCGAGGCCTTCACGAAATCACGGAAGAGCGGGTTCGGGCGCGTGGGTTTGCTGGTGAACTCCGGGTGGAACTGCACGGCCACGAACCAGCGATGCCCGGGGATCTCCACGATCTCGACCAGGTCTTTCTCGGTGTTGATGCCGGTGAAGGCCATACCCGCGGCGCTCAACTGCTCGCGGTAGTCGTTGTTGAACTCGTAGCGATGACGGTGCCGCTCGCTCACGTTGTCTTCGCCGTACGCGTCGCGCGCGAAGCCCTGCGAGAGCTGGCAACTCTGCGCGCCGAGTCGCATCGTGCCGCCCTTGCGCGTGATCTTCTGCTGCTCGTCGATGAGGCAGATCACGGGGTGCGGCGTGTCGGGGTCGATCTCCTGACTGTTCGCGCCTTGCAGCCCGCACACGTTGCGCGCGAGCTCGATCACCGCCATGTGCAGGCCGTAGCACAGCCCGAAGTACGGGATGTTGTTCTCGCGCGCCCACTGTGCGGCGAGCACCTTGCCTTCGATGCCGCGCCCGCCGAAGCCGCCGGGCACGCAGATGCCGTGCATGCCGCCGAGGCGTTCGGCCACGTTGTCGGCGGCCAGGTCGTCGGACGAGAGCTTGTGCAGCTTGATCTTCACGCCGTTCGCGATGCCCGCGTGCGCGAGCGCTTCGTAGATCGACTTGTAAGCGTCGTTGAGGCCGATGTACTTGCCGACGACGGCCACGTCGATCTCTCGCTCGGTGGTGCGCACCACATCCACGATGCGCTCCCAAGCCGAGAGGTCGGGCGCGGGCAGTTCGAGCCCCAGCGCCTGGCCGATGATGCGCGACATGCCTTCGCGCTCGAGCATCAACGGCAGCTCGTAGATCGAGTGCGCGACATCCTGTTCCTCGATCACGCGCTCGGGGCGCACGTTGCAGAACAGGCTGATCTTGCGGCGCATCTCCTCGGTCATGGGGTGCTCGGTGCGACACACGAGCACGTCGGGTTGGATGCCGATCTCGCGCAGCTTGCCCACGGACTGCTGCGTGGGCTTCGTCTTCAGCTCACCGCTGGCAGCCAGGTGCACGAGCAGGGTGAGGTGAATGAACAAGCAGGTCTGCGGCGGCTGCTCGAGGCTGTACTGACGAATCGCTTCGAGGAAGGGCAGGCTCTCGATGTCGCCCACCGTGCCGCCGATCTCGGTGATGACCACGTCGACGTCGGGGCCGGACAAGCGCTCGATGCCGGCTTTGATCTCGTCGGTGATGTGCGGGATCACCTGCACGGTTTGCCCGAGGTACTCGCCGGCGCGTTCCTTCGCGATCACCGAGCTGTAGATCTTGCCGGTGGTGTAGTTGCAGTCGGCGGTGAGCGGGGCGTGCGTGAAGCGCTCGTAGTGACCGAGGTCGAGGTCCATCTCGGAGCCGTCGTTCAGCACGTAGACCTCGCCGTGCTGATACGGGTTCATCGTGCCCGGGTCGACGTTGATGTACGGGTCGAGCTTCTGCATGCGCACGCGCAGACCGCAGTTCTCGAGCAGGCAGCCCAGGCTGGCCGCGGTGAGCCCCTTACCCAGGGACGAAACCACGCCGCCGGTAACAAAGATGTGCCTACTCATGCTGTCCTTTCGCCGAGACGCTTCACGAAGCGAGCGTAGTCGTCGGGTGTGTCGATTCCCAGGCCGTCATTGTCGCTGGAAATCACGCCGATGGACATGCCCATGGCGAGCGCGCGGAGCTGTTCCAGGCGCTCGCGGAGCTCGATCCGGGCTGGCGGCGCGGCGGCGAAGCGCAGCAGCGCGTCGCGGCGCCAGGCGTAGACGCCGAGATGCAGCCAGATGCCCTCGGGGTCGCTGCCGTGCGGGATCGTGGAGCGCGAGAAGTAGAGCGCGCGGCCGGCGTCGCTGCAGACGACTTTCACGGCGTTCGGGTCCACGGCGAGGTCGGCCTCGTGCGCGCCGAGCGGCCGCGCCATCGTGGCCAGCTCGTCGCCGTGTTCGTGCAGCCGGGCCACCAAGCGCTCGAGGTCTTCGGGTTCGATCTCGGGCTCGTCGCCCTGCACGTTCACCAGGATCTCGTGGGGCAGGCGGCCGGCCACCTCGGCCATGCGGTCGGTGCCCGAAGGGTGCGACGGGTCGGTCATGAGCGCTTCGGCGCCGAAAGCCGCGCAGGCCTCGGCGATGCGCGCGTCGTCCGTGGCCACCACGACATCGCTGAAGCAGCGCGCGCGACGTACCTGTTCCCACACGTGCTGGATGAGCGGCTTGCCCGTCTCGGCGAGCAGCGGTTTCCCCGGCAGCCGGGTCGACGCCCAACGCGCGGGGATCACGGCGGCCGCGCGCGGCGCGTCGTCGTCGCGCGGCGCGTTGCTGTCGCGCGCTGAGTCACTCACGCGTCGACCTCGACATCCACTTCGACTTCTTGATCGCGCAGCCGACTGTGCCCCTCTGGATTGGCGACGAACTGCAGCCCGCCCACGTGCGAGTAGTACTCGTTCATGATCAGCTTGCACTGACCGAAGGCGGTGCGCGCCTCGCGGTCGGCACTGTCTTGCGGCTCGAGCCACTCGGACCACACGCCGTCGCGCAGCACGTGCAGGCTGCTGGGGAGTGCCGCGCCCAGTGTCTTCGAAGCCGTGCCGCCTGGCGCTCCGATCGCCCGCGCTCCCGTGCTCGGCCCACTCCCGCCACGCGTGGCGTGCCGATCGAAACCGGCGCGCTCCAAGGAAGCCAGCAACTGTCCGATGAGCTGGTCGGGCGCGAGCTTCAGATCCGCGTTCTTGCGCTGCTCCGAGTACACGTCTTGGAGGCCCGGATGCGTCTCGTTGGCGAGCGCGAGCTGGATCCCTTGCTCGGCGTCGTACAATCGCACCTCCACGCGGCTCCCCGCGGGGAAGGTCACTTCCGGGATCGACGAGCAGGCGCCCGCGCTGAGCCCCAGCAACAAGAGGGCCAGCCAGGGGCCGGGTCGACAGCGAGCAGTTCTCGGGATGGAAGGCAGCATTCGCGGGGGCCGTGAGAGTTTCCGGAGTGCGTCAAGCCGAGGGTTCGGCGGCGCGCGCAACCCCCATGGGAAGGCAAGGCCCGAGAGCGTGTCAAGCGCAGCACCCAGCAAGGTCGTTCCGCCGTGCACGCGCGAGGAGCTGAACAGCTTCCCGTCGCAGCTCGTGAAGGACGAAGGCCCCGGCGCGCCGCAGGTCACGCGCTTCGAGCTCCCCGAGGGCGCCGTGATCCTCAAGGAGTGGACGCCGTCGGGTCATTTCCTGCTGCGTTGGTGGGCCGGCCAGATCATGCGCCGCGAGATGCAGCACTACGCGCTGCTCGACGGCACGCCCGGCATCCCGCGCTTCCGCGGCGCCTTCGATCGCAACGCCTTCCTGATCCAGTGGGTCGACGCGCAACCGCTCAAGCGCCGGCTCGGCAAGCCGCTCATGGAAACCGCGCTCGACAACCTCGAACGCGTGCTCGCCGGCCTGCACCAACGCCGCTTCGCGCACCTCGATCTGCATCAGCGCCTGAACACGCTCGTCGGGGCTGACGGCGAAGTCTGGCTGATCGACCTCGGCCAAGGTCTCAACTGTCAGCGCGGTCCGATCCGTCGCCTGCTCTTCCCGCTGCTCGCGCGCATCGACCGGCGCGCGCTCGACAAGTTCCGCGCGCGCTACGTGCCGCACACGATCCCCGAGGCCCGTCGCGATCGCCTCGTGAAGCGCTACGGCGAGCGCAAGACGGACCACTTCAAGCACTTCCACCGCTGGGTGCGCCGCCTGCTCTCCGACGACGCCGACTGATCGCGACGCGTCAGAACTGGAAGTAGATGAACGCGTTGGAGCTCGACATCACGAAGATCAGCACGCCGATCACGAGCCCCATCAGCACGCCTTGCACCACGGTGGGCAGCGCGAGCAGTCGCTTGGTGAAGCCCGCGTAGAATTTGGCCGGCTGGTAGTGCGTGAGGATGCTGGCCGCGATGGCCAACCAAGCCCAGATGGGCAGCTCGTTGCCCTCGCCGAACTCGGTGAGCACGGCCGCCACCGACTCGAAGGACTCGCCGCGCACCGCGAGCAGCGTGAAGGACACGAAGCTCAGCGTGAACACGAAGGACAGCGCCTTCTTGAAGGGCGTCGTGGCGAACTGTTTGCCGCCGCGCAGACGCTCGAACCAACGCTCGAGCGCCATGGCGATGCCCTGGAACAAGCCGTAGAGCAGCCAGAGCACGCTGGCACCGTGCCACAACCCGATGATCACCATGGTGACGATCAGGTTGAACACCACGCGCGGTTCGCTGGCTTTGCTGCCGCCCAGCGGGAAGTACACGTAGTCGCGCACCCAGAACGAGAGCGTGGTGTGCCAGCGTCGCCAGAACTCGCGGATCGACTTGGACTGCATCGGCTGCAGGAAGTTCTCGGGCAGGTCGAAGCCGAACAGTCGCGCGGTGCCGATGGCGATGTCGGAGTAGCCCGAGAAGTCGAAGTAGATCTGGAACGAGAAGCCGAAGGTCGCGAGCACGTGCACCCACGCTGCCCACTCTCCGGGTGAGTTGTGCACCGGGTCCACGAGGTAGAGCGCGAGCGTGTCGGCGATGAGCGCCTTCTTCATCAGGCCCGTGCCGATGCGGTACAGGCCGTCGTGCAGGCGGGCGCGGTCGAAGCGCGGCTTCCACTCGAGCTGCGGCAAGAAGCTGCTCGCGCGCACGATCGGTCCCGCGACGAGCTGCGGGAAGAAGCTCACGAAGAGCGCGAAGTCGAGCAGGTTGCGCGCCGGCTTGAGCGTGCCGCGGTACACGTCGATCGTGTAGGAGAGCGTTTGGAACGTGTAGAAGGAGATGCCCACGGGCACCACCGCGCTCCAGGCGGCCGTGCGCAGCGCCGCGCCCGCGCCGTCTTCGGGGAGCACGGGTTCGAGCAGTTCCACGGTCCACAGCGAGTACTTGAAGTAAGCCAGCAACCCGAGGTTGCCGGCCAGGCTGAGGAGCAGCACGGCCTTGCGCCGCGACTTCGTGGTCGACGCCTCCATCCACTGTGCGCAGTGATAATCGAGCACGGTGGAGAACACGATCAGCAGCAGGAACCACGGCTCCCACGATCCGTAGAACACGTAGCTGGCGGCGAGCAGCAGCACGCTGCGCGCGTTGCGGTGTCCGGCGATCAGCCAGAACAGGCCGAGCACGATGGCCAGGAAGACGCCGAACTGCCAGGTGTGGAAGGCCAAGGTTCCGGGTCAGCCTCGGGGGTTCGCTTGGCGACGGGCGGCGAGCGTGTCGAGCAGCTCGGGCTCTTGCTCGAAGGCGCGCATGAGTTCCGTGCCGATGATGCGATGGCCGAGTGCCGACCAGTGACGCTCGTCCACGGTGAAGCGGTCCACGTTGGAACCGATCTGCAGGATGGCCTCGTCGAGTACCCAGACTTTGAAGCCGATGCCCTCGAGGCGTGCGCGCAACGCGAGCGTGGGTTCCTCACGCGGCATGTCGAGCGCCGGGCCGCCGCGCTGCGTGCTCGAGAGCTTCCACTTGTTCCAGATCTCGTCGCTGCCCTGGTGCGCTTCAGGGATCAGTACCGCGCGCACTTCCACCTCGTGTTGCGCGGCGAAGGCGGCGAACTCGCGCAGCTCGTTCCACACCGGCTGCATCATCGACTCGGCCTCGGCGCTGCGTGGCCGTTCGCTGTAGATGAAGCGCCGCAGCTCCGGGGGGCGATCTCCCGACGACGCCAGTTGGGCCCGGTAGCGCGCGTAGAGGTTGGAGCCGAGCAGCAGCTTGTGGGCGCGCACCGCGAGTGACGCGAAGACCGCGGGGAAGGCTTCCACCACGTCGCGGGGGGCGATCTCGCCGTCGACCGTGGTCCAGTTCGCCGCCGACGAGGGGTCGAGCAGCATCTGCGCGCCGGGCGAGATCACGAGCAGGATCAGGTCGGGCTGCAGCACCGGGTTCAGCTTCATCGCGCGACGTGCCGACTGCATCGCCGAGTACCCGTTCACGCCGCCGTTCAGCACGCGCGTGCCCGGGTGCTCGCGGCTCAGCAGCGTTTGCAGCACGTTCGACCAGATCTGGTCGTCTTCATCGGTGCCATCGCCGAAGGTGCGCGAGGCGCCCATGCCCAGCAGGCGCAGCTCGCGCGGGTCGGCGTCGGCGGGGATCTCGGGGCCGCGCAGGCCGTGCGAGTTGATGTGGGTCTTGCCGTCGTTGAGCGTGGCGCCGGGCTTGTTGGTCCAGGCGAGGTGCTCGTCGACCTCCAGCGCTCCGGGGCGGCGCAGATCGCGGTCGGTGTCGTAGGCGCCAGCGGCGAAGTCGGCGATCACGAGCCCGACAAGAATGCCGACGCCCACTTTGCAGAGCGCCCCGAAGACGAATCGCCGCGTGGGCAACGTGTCGGTGGGGGAGCCTTCGGCGGTCATCGCGCGCGGTCGAATCGGGAGTCGGGACGTCCGTTGGTGCCCGGCCACGCGAGGCCGACCAAAGGTGAACGCCCAAGACTACCCCATCGACGGAGCGTGAGGCAGCGGTGAGCGAAGCAGGTGCGCGGCGCTCCCGAGCGGGGGGCGTTGCGCGCGGCGCCGCACTCGGGGGCGGGTGAGGTGCGCGCTCGGGTCACTGTGAGCGAGCACTCGGGCGTCGTCGCCTCGCGCTTCATGCCGCGCGCGTTCGAGAATTCGAACACCCAAGATCACGGTGTCGGCTGTCGCGTGCGCAACTTGATCCTGTGGTGGGGACTAGATTCGGCGACAGTGCGGGCCTAGTATCGCCGTCGCGGTTGTTAAGTGTGTTTGTTTCCCAAGCAGTAGGCGGTGATCTGGGAGGGTGTGCCGTGGACGGCGTCGAGCGCGTCATGGTGCTCGGGATCTTCATTGTGATCGTGTTGATCCTGGGTGTCTTGGCTTGGGATGCGAGCAGTGAAGACCCAACAGCAGTGCTGGCTCCGGGAGCTGATGGCGGTTCCGGAGCCAGTTCTGCTGCCTTGAGCGACAACAGTTCGGAAGGCAGGGCTTCGAACCCACGCGGTGAGATGGCTCCCGGTCCGTCGCTCTCCGAGCGGCTGCTCGAGCGTCGTCGGAAGGACAACCGGGCCGGGAGCGACGAGTTGCGCGCCGGCGTCGGCCGTCCCGCGGAGCGCCCCGGCGCCAAGCAGGCCGACGAGCGCGTGGCCCACGCGAGCACGAAAGAGCCCGCCTCGCAGAGCGCGCCGCGCTCCGAGGTCCCCAGCCTGAGCTCGTCCACCCGCGTCCCCACCAGCAAGCCCGCGCTGCGCACCCACACGGTGCAAGAGGGCGACACCGCTTGGCGCATCGCCAGCAAGCACTACGGCCCCGGCGACATGAACGCGATCCTCGACATGATCCAGGACGCGAACCCCGGCCTCGACCTCGAGCAGTTGGGTCTCGGTCAGGTCATCACGTTGCCGGCCAAGGCGCCCGCCAACGCGGTGCTCCCCGCTCCGCAAGAGCGCGCCGCCGCCGGGGAAGGCCGCCTCTACAAGGTGGTGTCCGGCGACACGCTGCACGGCATCGCGCAGGAGCAGTTCAACGACTCCGGTCGCTGGAAAGAGATCTACGACCTCAACCGGCACCTGATCGCCAGCCCGTCCGACCTGTCTGTCGGCGTGACGCTGGTGCTCCCCGAGAAGTAGGCCGCGCATGACAGGCCGCCTGCTGGTCGGCCTGATGTCGGGGACTTCTTGCGACGGTGTCGACGCCGTCCTCGCGAGCTTCAGCGGCACACCCGGCGCCGCCGACTTCAGCGCGCGCGTGTTGGCGCACGCGCAACGCTCGTACAGCGCGAGCTTCCGTGGGCGACTGTTGCGCTTGCCGGGGGCGCGCGCGCCCGAACTCGCGCGTCTCGATCGTGAGCTCGCCGAGCGCTTCGCCGAAGCGGTGAGTGACGCCTTGCAGCTCGCAGGTGTCGCGCGGGACGACGTGCGTGCCGTGGCCTGCGCGGGTCACACCGCCGTGCACCTCCCCCCCGACGAACACGACGAAGGCGGCACGCTCGTGCTCGGCGACGGCGACCGCATCGCCGCGCTCTGCGGCCTGCCCGTGCTCTCCGAGTTGCGCGCCGCCGACCGCGCCGTGGGCGGCATGGGCGCACCGCTCGTACCCTTCGCCGACGCCTGCTTGCTGCGCGACCCCGAGCGCCCCGTGGCCACGCTGAACCTCGGCGGCATCGCGAACCTCACCTGGATCCCGCCCGAAGGCGCGCCGCTGGCCTTCGACACCGGCCCCGGCAACATGCTGCTCGATGCGCTCGTCCACTCACGCAGCAACGGGGAGCAGACGCACGACAGCGGCGGCGCGCTCGGCTTGGCCGGCGAGCCGGATCTCGCCTGGCTGCAGCGCACGCTCGCCACCGACGACTTCGTGAGCGCCGCGCCGCCCAAGTCCACCGGACGCGAGCGCTACGGCGCGAGCTTCCTGCGCACCCACGCCGCCGCCCTCGATGCGCTCTCCCTGCGCGACGCCTGCGCGACGCTGGCCGCGTACACGGTCGAGTGCGTGGTGCACGCGCTGCGTACGCACACACCGGCGCCGCCCGCGCAGCTGGTCGTGTCGGGCGGCGGCGCGCTCAACGATTGCCTGATGCACGGACTGCGCGCGCGCTTGCCCGAAGTGCTCGTGGCCGACAGCGAGGCCGCGCTGGGCGTTCCGGTCTTCGCGCGCGAAGCGCTGGCCATGGCGCTGCTCGCCGACGCTTCGCTGCTCGAGCTGCCCGGCAACGTCCCCGGGGTGACGGGGGCGAGGCGTGCTGTGCGTCTCGGCAAGCTGAGCCCCGGCCCGCGCTCCTGGCGCTGACCGCGCGCCCCGCGGTCGCTTCGCTTGCGCCTCGCCCGTGCGGGGGTCATGCTTCCGCGCTCGCCTCGCCTGGAGATTCGTCATGGAGCCCGTTCGCATCGCCGTCATCGGAGGCTCCGGTCTCTACTCGATGGAAGGCCTCGACAAGGTGCGCGAGGTCACGCCCGACACGCCCTTCGGCAAGCCCAGCGACGCGATCACCGTGGCCGAGCTCGATGGCATCCCGCTGGCCTTCCTGCCGCGTCACGGCAAGGGTCACCGCTTGTTGCCCACCGAAGTGCCGAGCCGCGCGAACATCGCCGCGCTCAAGGGTCTTGGCGTCGAGAAGATCTTGTCCTTCTCCGCCGTGGGCAGCTTGTGCCAGGAGATGGCGCCACGTCACTTCGTGGTGCCCGACCAGCTGATCGATCGCACGCGGCATCGTCCTGACACCTTCTTCGGCGACGGCATCGTGGGGCACGTGGCCTTCGCCGATCCCTTCGCCAACTCGCTCGGCAAGATCCTGTTCGACGGCATGGCCGAGCTGAACGATGTCACGCGGCATCACGGCGGCACACTCGTGTGCATGGAAGGCCCGCTGTTCAGCACGCGCGGCGAGAGCGAGCTCTACCGCAGCTGGGGGGCGCAGCTGATCAACATGTCGGCGCTGCCCGAGAGCAAGCTCGCGCGCGAAGCCGGCATCGAGTACGGCCTCGTGTGCATGGTCACCGACTACGACTGCTGGCACACCGATCACGACGACGTCGACATCCAGATGGTGATCGCCAACCTCGTCGCCAACGGGGCCAACGCCCAGGAGCTGATCCGCAAGGTGCTGCCCAAGGTGGCCGCCGCCCCGCGCGACGAAGCCATCGCCAAGGCCAGCGAGTTCGCCGTGATCACGGCGCCCGAGTTGCGCCCGGCCGACACCGTGGCGCGCTTGAAAGGCATCATCGACGGCATCTGAGCGCTGCGGCGCGCGCCCCGCTCGGGCAGGGAACCCACGTCAGAATCCGAGTCGGGAGCACTTCTTTGGTGCTCCTTTCCGGCCTCGCTGACACCATGGGGGCTCACTCGGAGCTCCCATGCGCCCGCTTCGCCGACTGTTCGTCTTGCCCGCCCTCGCGCTGCTCGCGACTTCGCTGAGCGCCGACACCCTGTTCGTCCCGGGGAACGCGGCCACGCTGAGCGAGGCTGCCGACCTCGCACAGCCGGGTGACCGGATCGTGCTGCGCGGCGCACAACCGTTGGGCGGCACGGTGCTCAACGACCTCACCGACATCGAGATCCTCGGCAAGGACGGCGCGCTGCTCGATGCCGCGGGCGACGACTACGCGCTGGCGCTGTCCGGTTGCAGCGGCGTGCGCGTGCGCGGGCTGCGCTTGGCGAACTCCGCGTCCCACGGACTCTTCGCGGTGGCTTGCGACGAACTCGACATCGAACGCGTGCGCATCGACCACGCCGGCTTCGTGGGCCTGCTGCTCTCGAACTGCCACGGAGTGCGCATCACACGTCTGCGCGTGGAGAGCAGCTCCGGACCGAGCGTGAGCGCCAGCGAGAGCACCGACGTGGAACTCACGCGCTCGCAGCTCAACGACTCCGGCGGCAACGGCGTGTTGCTGTTCGACGCGCGCCGCGTGCTCGTGGACCGCGTGCGCGTGACCGACAGCGCCGGCCACGGCTTGTTCGCCGACGACTCGCTCGAGCTCGAGATCACCCGCAACCGCTTCCTGCGCCCGGGCGGCTCAGGCGTGATCCTGGACGGCAACCAGCAGGCCTCGCTGGTGCGCGACAACCTCGTACGTGCCGGCAACCTCGACGGCATCAGCGTGAGCGGCAGCACGACCGTCGTGGAGCGCAACCGCATCCGCGACGTGCAGGGCTTCGGGCTGCGACTCAGCGGGCCCGCCGACGCCAACTTGCAGAGCCGCGACAACCGCATCCGCAACACCGTCGGGAACGGCCTGGAGTTGACGACGTCCGATCAAGGCTCCGAGGGCGATCGCGTGCGCGCCGTCGGCGGACACGGCGCGCTCGTGCACGGCGACGGCCTCAACCTCACCGACCTGCGCGTGACCCAGTGCGCGCTCGACGGCGTCCACGTGCAGCCCGCCGTCGCGCCCTTCTTCAACAGCGCCAACGTGTTCGACCACGTGCAGGTGCGCAAGGCCGGCGGGCACGGTTTCGCGGTGGAGCAAGGCACCGGCACCATGCTCGTCAGCGACTGCCGCGTGTCGGGCGCGCAAGGCCACGGCATGCTCCTCGAAGATGCCGGCGGCACCTACGACGACAACCGCGTGCGAGGCGCCGGCGAGAACGGCATCGACGTGAGCTCGGGCAACAACCTGTTCCGCGACAACAAGGTCAACGGTTCGAGCGGCCTCGACCTCAACGACCATCCGCCCAGCGGTCAGTCGAACTTCTTCCTCGGCAACGACTTCGGCACGGGCGACCCGGCGCCGCTCTGAGCTGGCGGTGCGTGCGGCGCGAACGCCACGCGCGCCGACGCAGCCTGCGAGCGTTGTGCCACCGCGCTGCGAGCCGCGCGGCTCAGACGCTCCCGAAGAGTCGGCGCAGTCGCAGGCCGATCAAACCCATCGCCGGCGTGTCGCCGCCGAGCTTGGCCTTGTGCGTGCTCGGCGTGGCGAAGGGCACCGGCACCTGCACGATCTTGAGCTTGGCGGAGCTCGCCGCGGCGAGCGCCTCGGCCTTGATGCGATGGTCGGCGGCCTTCAACTTGCCCGCGATCTTGCGCAGCGCGTCCATGCGGTAGGCGCGGAAGCCTGACTCGACGTCGTCGATGGGGGCGCCGGTGGCGAAGCGCGCGAGGCCTTGCCTGCGACGCGGTTCGTCGTCGCCGCCACCTTCGCTCTTGGAGCGCGCGCCCACGGCGACATCCGCGCCGGCTTGCAACGCCTCGATGAGCTTGGGGATCTGGAGCAGGTCGTCGGTGCGGTTGGCGGCGCACTCGAGCACGTACTCGTAACCGTGTTCGCTGTCGGCGGCCCACTTGTAGGACTCGCGCAGGGCGAAGCCGCGACCCTTGTTGCGTCCGGGGCGGCGCAGCAGGTGGATGCGCTCGTCGTCGGCGGCCCAGGTGCCGGCGCGCGACCAGGTCTTGTCGAGGCTGTCGTCGTCGGCGATGAGCACGTGGATGTCGGGGTCATCCAGATCCAGGAAGCGCTCCATCACCCAGTCGATGTTGTCGCGCTCCTCCTTGGTGGGCACCACGAGCAGGCAGCGCGGATGCACGCCGGAGGGCTTGGTGGGCGGACGCTTAGGAGGGATCGGTTCGTCGGACATGAGCCTCGGTGTTCCCGTTGCGATGAGCGGTGCGATGAGCGGTTTCGGCGATCAGGCGCCGAGAGAGCCTAGCCGCTGGATCGGGGTGCGGTCGACAGCGGGGTCGGGAAGCGAGGCCGGCCGGTGGGCTGCCCCGCGTGTGGCTCAGCTCATTCCGCACGCGGTCCCACTTCAGGTGTTGATTGAGGAGGATCGTGACGCCGTCAGCGCCGATGTTGCCCACGGCGAGGTCAGGCGCGCCGTCCTGGTTGAGATCTGCGATCGCGATCGAGCTGGGTCTCTCCGGCGCGACGTCGTGCCGTGCCGCGGCGTGCTTCAGCGCACAGACTGGTTGAGCAGCACCGCGAAGCGGTTGGGGTGGCCGCTGGCGATGAGGTCGAAGTCGCCGTCGCCGTCGAGGTCGTCGACCAGGATGCCACCGGACCCGCCACTCCCCGGGAAGCGGCCCGCCGACTCGAAGCTTCCATCGCCCTGGCCGAGCAGGATCTCGACATCGAAGGATGACCAGCGCCTCGTCGCGAGGTCCACGATGCCGTCGCCATCCAAGTCTGCGATGACGATCGAGTGCACGGACTTCGCAGCGAGCGGAACTGCCGGGCCGAAGCTGCCGTCGCCGACGCCGAACAGGATCACCGCATCGTGTTGATTGTTGAGGGTGACCAGGAGGTCGGGGATCGCGTCGCGGTTGAGATCGCCGACGGTCAGTTGCGTGATGGACAAGCCGGGCCCGTAGATCTGCAGCGGGCCGAAGGTCCCGTCGCCCGCACCGAGCGCGACGACCACTCCCGGCTGGCCGTCGAGGAACGCGAGATCGAGATTGCCGTCTCCATTCAGGTCTTCGAGCGCCAGCCCGAGTGAGGACGGCGCGGTGGCGACGGCTTGGGGCGCGCCGAACGTTCCGTCGCCGATTCCGAGCATGAGCTTCACGGTGTCGACGCCGCCACCCGTGGAGGAGAGGGCGAGGTCGGGAGCGCCGTCGTTGTTCAGGTCGCCGATCGCCACGTAGCCTGGGTCGGTGCTCACCGGGTAGCTGGTCACGGCGCCGAGTGTTCCGTCACCCAGGCCCAGCAGCACCCACACGGCGCCCAGCGCGCGGGTCCCGACGACGTCGGGGATGCCGTCGCCGTTCAGGTCGGCGATGGCCAACGACCAGAATGAGCCGTGCGAGGTCGGGTGGATCTGGGCGACGCCGAAGCTTCCGTCACCGTTGCCGAGCAGGATCGAGATGTTGCCGAGGCCTGCGGCGACGATGTCGGTGAAGCCGTCGCCGTTCATGTCGGCGAGCTCGCCGTGGCCGGTCCCCGGGCCGGCGGAATAAGCGGGGGCGGTGATGAAGCTGCCGTCGCCCTTGCCGGGCAGAACGATGAGGTTGTCCCCGCCGGCGTTCAGCACCGCGAGGTCGACGAGACCGTCGTCGTCGAGGTCTTCGATCATCACGAAGGACGGCCGGACGTCTGCGACGAAGTGCGTGGCCTCGCCGAAGCTGCCATCGCCGTGACCGAGCAGGACCGTCGCGTCGAAGGAGTCCTCGTTCGCGAGGACGAGGTCTGGCGCGCCGTCGCTGTTCAGGTCACGGATGGCGACCGAGCTGGGGTCCTCGCCCACGGTGATGGAGAGGTTGTCCGCGAAGGTCCCGTCACCCAGGCCGAGTCGCACGGAGACCCGATCTTGACCGGGGCAGGCGACCGCCAGGTCGAGCAGCCCGTCGCCGTTGAGGTCACCGAGCTCGAGGTCTCTCGGGTTGCTCTGTGCGGAAACGCTCTGCGTGAGCGTGAACTGGCCGTCGCCGACTCCGCCGAATACCGACACCGTGCTCTCGCCCCGGTTCGCGACGACCAGGTCGAGCGCGCCGTCGCCGTCGAGGTCCCCGGTGTCGAGCGCGGTCGGGAGGTTGCCCACGCTGAGGTTCTGCGCGACGGCGAAGCTGCCGGTTCCGTCGCCGAGCAGCACGGTCACGCTGTCGTCGGCGCCGCTGAGCGGGGGGCCTTCATTGGCGAAGGCGAGGTCGAGCGCGCCGTCGCCGTTCAGGTCCACCAGGATCACGGCGGCGGGAACGTCTCCGGTGGCGACGGGCGTGGCGATGCCGAAGGTGCCGTCTCCCTTGCCGAGCAGGATGGTCACGTTGTCGGCTCCACTGTTCGCGACGGCGAGGTCGGCGAGGCCGTCCGAGTTGATGTCGCCGACGGCGACGGAGCGCGCTTGGGCGCCGGTGGCGAACTTCTGCGGAAGACAGAAGCCGCCGTCGCGCTCACCGAGCATGACGGACACAGAACCCGTGTCCCGGTTGCTCACGACGAGGTCGAGGCGGTCGTCCCCGTTGAAGTCGTGGAACACGCCCGAGTTCGGGCTGGAGCCGACCGCGTAGGAGAGACCCGGGAACAGCGGCTCGGTGTGGCCCTTCTCGAGCACCGACACCACGAGGGTGTTCGACGCCGAGTAGCCGCCCTCGGCCCCGGGGTCCTGGATCCAGAACTGCGCTGCGACCTCGAAACCGGCGGGCAGTTCGGAGGGAACCTTGAACCGCAGGCTGAGCCCGCCCGCCGCGTCGGTTGACAGGGTCGGCAGCACGGCATCCAGCGCCGGCCCGAGGATGCCTCCCTTGAAGGGCACGCCGATCTGCGTCAGCCCGAGCACGAGCGTGGCGTTGGCGTGGGGCAAGGCGCCGCTGAGCCGCAGACGGTTCTCAGTGGAACCGGCCTGGGTTGAGCCGCTGCCCGAGAGTGCCGGCACGAGCGCGTCGGTTCCGGCTGTGCCCGGCCAGGTGACGCTGAACCCGCCAGCGTGCAGCGACGGGCAAAGCAAGGCGAGCGCAGCGATCCAACTCAGAGCAGTGGACACGGGGAGACTCCAGGTGAGGTGTGAGCCGGCTGGCTGATGTCCGCGATGACGCGGGCGCTTCGAGCGAGCCTTCGGGGGCGCGCACCGAGAAGCCGCCTCCCCTCAGTCGGCGACTCGGTCGGGCGGGAACGCGATACAGCGCTGATCCGGCTGCGCGCCGGTGCGCGGCACGCCCTGTGACACGGCCGCCCGCGAACACGGGAACGAGGCCGCCGGTGCCGGGCCCTGAATCGGGGTCGGGTCGACTACAGGAGTTGGCGCCGCGCTCGATGCAGCGCGACGACCAAGTGAGAGTGAGCGCGTGAGAGCGCGCAGGCTCAGTCGGGCAGCTCATTCAGCAACACCGACACCAAGCCGGAGGTTGCCACCGCGAGGTCGGGCGCGCCGTCCTGATCGAGGTCGCCGATCACGAGCTCGCCGGGGGAGTCACTGGTGGCGAAGCCTTGCGGGACTGCGAAGTCGCGCGCGCCCAAGCCCAGCAGCACCGAGACTTTGCGCGACACGCTGTCGGTGACGGCGATGTCAGGCTGGCCGTCCTGGTCGATGTCGCTGAGGCCAACTCCCGAGGGCGCCTTGCCGGCGGCGAAGTGCGCGGCAGGCGTGAAGTTGCCGTCGCCGAGGCCCCAGAGCACCGACACCTGCTGTGAAGTCGCGTTGGCCACGAGCGCGTCGAGTTCGCCATCCAGGTCGAGGTCACCCAGCGCGAGCGAGGTCGGCGTGTCGCCGGTGGCGAAGCTCATCGCCGCGCCGAGTGTGCCGTCGCCGACACCCAGCAACACGGAGAGGCGGTTGCTCAGGGAGCTCGTGCGGACGAGATCGAGCGTGCCGTTCTGGTCGAGGTCGCCGAGAGCGCAGTCATCGAGCGTTCCGATCTGCTGCGAGGCGAACAGTTGTTCGGGGCCGAAGCCGCCGCCTGTGCCGAGCATCACGCTCACCGAGTGGCTGCCGGTGTCGCCGAGGAACACGAGATCCTCGAGGCCGTCGGCGTTCATGTCGCCGCTCGCGAGAGCGCGCACCGGTCCGTGGGTGGCGATGTCCGAGCGCGCGAGGAAAGCGCCGTCGCCAGCACCGCGCAGCACGGCCAGCTCGTCTTGGCTTTCTTTCGTGGCGAGGATGTCGGGTAGGCCGTCTTGATTCAGGTCGACGATGGCCATCCCCTCGGGCCGGAAATCACCGAGGTAGTTGGTCGGCGGACCCAAGCTGGAGTCGCCGTTGCCGCGCAGGACCGACAGCTGCAGCAGGTTCGCAACGGCGACGTCGGGCAAGCCATCGAGATCCAGATCACCGATGGCCACGCGCTCCGGAGCGATGCCGGCCCCGAAGGTCTGAACGGGTAGGAAGCCGTTGCTGCCGCGGCCGCGCTGGACCAGCACACCATTGTTCGAGGCGCTGACGAGGTCGGGGAACCCGTCGAGATCGAGGTCGCCGACCTCCACCGACCGTGGGGTCCCGAACACGGTGTAAGCCTGAGGCGCGCCGAAGACGCCGAGCCCCGTGCCGTTCAGCACCGACATGATGCCGGTGGCCGGGAAGAACCCGATCGAGCCACCGACCGCCAAGTCGGGCAGACCGTCGAGGTCGAAGTCCTGCATCGCCACGGAGATCGGGTTGGAGCCGGCCGGATAGGCGCTCACGGAATCGAAGTCGCCGCTGTCGTCGCTGAGCAAGACCGTGACGCCGTCGTGGGTGGACACGGCGAGGTCGAGGAAGCCGTCGAGATCGGCGTCGCCGAGGGTCATTTCGGTGGGAGCGACACCCAAGGGTGTGGTCGTCGGCGCAGCGAAGCTCCCGTTGCCGAGGCCGAGACGCACGCTCACGCTGTTCGAAACCAAGTTGACGGTGGTGAAGTCGGGCGCGCCGTCGGCATTGATGTCGCCCGCGGCGATGGCGATCGGGTTGCCGCCCACGGGGAAAGCCTGGTGCGCCCCCAAGGAGCCGTCGAGCTGACCTAGGAGCACACTCACGTTGCTGGAGAAGCGCGCAGGCGTGGCGGTGTCGGGGCGGCCGTCGAGGTTGAAGTCGGCGACGGCCAAGTCTTCGGGAGGGGCGCCGACCTGGTAGATCTGCGCGCCGAAGTGTCCGGCGCCTGAGCCCGGGAGCAGCGTGAGTCCTTCGGTGGAGCTGCTGCAGCCGACCACGAGGTCTGTCAGGTTGTCGCCGTGCAGTTCCGTGATCAGCACGGTGTTGGTGAAGCCGGCTGCTGTGAGCGAGGTCGGCTCCGCGAACTCACCGCCACCGAGCCCGCGGAACACCAGCGCCTGCGCGTTGATGGAGTTCACGGCCGCGAGGTCGTTGAGGCCGTCGCCATCGACATCGCCGAGCGCGAGCGCTTTCGGCGAGAGCCCCACGAGTCCGGGCAGCGGCACGAGCGGCGCGCTCGGGAAGTGCGGTGTGCGCGTGAAGTCACCGCTGCCGTTGCCGCGCAGGAGAGACACGTCGTCGGCGGTGCGGTTGGCGCAGAGCAGGTCGACGTGGCCGTCTTGATCGTGATCGCCGAGCGCGATGCTCGACGGGAAGGGGCCCACGTCGAAGGACTGCGCTGCCGCGAAGTCACCGTTGCCTGCGCCGAGCAGCACCCACACGTCGTCGGAGTTCTGATCGACGACAGCGATGTCGGCCGCGCCGTCAGCGTTGAGGTCGGCCACTGCGGCGCGGCGCGGAGCGCTACCGAGATCGTGGCGCGTGGTGGTCCCGAAGTCGCCGAGCCCGCTGCCGAGCGACACCGACACGCGACCGAGGTCGCGATCGACGAGCACGAGGTCGAGCGCGCCGTCGGCGTTGAAGTCTGCGAGCTCTGCGTCAGTGACGCGGACGCCGTGCAGCGCGCGGGCGGAGCCGAGCGCGAAGCTGCCGTCGCCTGAGCCCAGCAGCACGTTCACGGCGAGCGTGTCGCCTCCCAAGTGCCGGAACTCGACCGGGTCGTTGCCGAAGGGGCCGCCGCCGGTGAGGTGTTCGAAGGCGGCTTCCACGCCGATCTCGGAAGCGCTGCCGGTGACGCCGCTGGGCTGCGCGGGCTGGCCCGCGGACTGGTTCGGCGCGAACGATCCCGAGGTTGCGCGGTTGAAGACCAGCGTGATGTCGACGTTGCCGTCGTGGTCGATGTCGCCGAGAGTGAGGGCCGCGGGATCGAGGGAGGTGCTGTGCGTGTGGGCGCTGGCGAGCGTGCCGTCGCCGAGGCCGAGCAAGGTCGAGATCTCGCGGGACGCGCCGCCGGCCACGACCACGTCGGGCAAGCCGTCGTTGTTGAGATCGGCCACGCCGAGATCCACGGGGTCAGGGCTCACGCTGAACGTTTGCGCCGCGAGCAAGGCGCCGTCGCCAGCGCCGCGCAGCACGGAGACATCGGTGGACCTGGCGTTGAGCACGACCACGTCGAGCGCGCCGTCGAGATCGAGGTCGGCCACGCTCAGCGCGATCGGGCCGCCGCCCGCTGCGAAGTGTGTCGCCGCGCCGAACACACCGTTGCCGAGGCCGAGCAGAACGGAGACGTCGTCGGAGTCGGCGTTGGCGCTGAGAATGTCGAGCACGCCGTCTTGGTTGAGGTCGGCGTTCGCCACGGCGCTCGGTGCGGCGCCCACGTCGAAGCGCGGGATGGGGAAGTGCAGCCCGGTCGGCGTGGCGCCTCGCACGCTGAAGGCGAGTGTGTTGCTCGAAACCCAACCAGTGCGGGCGTCGTCGTCGGCGACCCAGAGTTGAGCGTAGACCGTGAGGCCAACGGGCACGTGGCGCGGCAGCGTGAAGGGCAGGCGCAGTCCGCCCGAAGCGTCGGTGCTGAGGTTGTGGACGACACGTTGCGGCGCGAGACCGAGCGCGTCTGCATCAACGGCAGGGTCGCCGGCGAGCACGAGTGTGGCGACTCGATGGGGACTCGCGCCTGACACGACCAGCGTGTTCAGCGAGCCGGGGCGCGCGGCGCCAGCAGCTTCGAGCACGGGCGATTGACCGTCGCTCGCGAAGATCTGGACCGTGAGTGCTGCGAACACGATCAGCGCGTGGATCAAGCGACGGCTGCTCAGCATGTGAGGCTCCCGTTGAGTCGCGCGGTCAGCCAGGGCCCGTGCCCCGAGTGCAGCTCCCACGCCCCGCGGGCAGTTTAGGTGCCCTGCGCGATCGGGGGTGCATTTCGCGTGATCGGCCCCGGGAGCGCGTGCGATTCCCACCGCGATGCGGGGACGCCAGGGATGCCTGTCCCGCACGACGGCGCGAGCTCACGCCGCGCCAACGGTTCCCCGACCTTCAACCTCAGAGCGGCAGCTCAACTCCGCGCCCTGCAGCCTCGGCCGCGCTCAGCAAGCGCTTCGCCAGCGCGACGTCCAGCACGCCCAGGCCGAGGTTCGCGGCCATCACGATCGGGGTGCCGTCGGGGCGCTTGGCGCCGGCGCCGCACACGATCTTGCCGAGCTCGTCGGTGGGTGACTTGTAGCCGACGAAGTGGCCGTGCTGCTGGTAGTGCTCGAACTGCGCGAGGTCGTCGGTGATGCAGAGATCGCTGCCGTCGAAGCAGGCTTGGTCGAAGGCGGCGTCGAAGTCGAGGCTCACGCAGAGCGTGCCGGTCTGGATGAAGGCCGGCTCGATGAAGGGCTTGGGCTCCTTCAGGATCGGCGTGGCCGTCACGATCACGTGGCCACCGACGCAGGCTTCTTCGGCGTCGGGCGGGATGATCGAGGCCAGGTCGAAGGTCGTCATCACTTCGTCGGCGAACTTCTCTTGGGCCGACGGGTCGATGTCGTAGGCGAGCATGCGCTCGGTGTCGGGGAACACGGCGAGCAGCGCCTCGATGTTCACGCGACCTTGCACGCCGCAGCCGATGATCGTCATGACTTCGCTGTTCGGATCGGCGAGGTGCTTGGCGGTGACCGCGGTGCAGGCGCCGGTGCGCACGGCGGTGATCTGCGCGGCGTCCATGAAGGCGAGCGGACGACCCGTGTCGGGGTCGTTCAAGATCATGGTGCCGTGGATGTAGGGCAGACCCTTCTCGGGGTTGTTCGGGTAGCCGGCCACCCACTTGATGCCGAGCGCCGCTTGGTCGCGCACGTGCGCGGGCATGGCGTGCAGGAAGGCGTCGTCGTCGAGCCCGCCGACATCCACCTTGGGCGGCATCGAGGTCTTGCCCTCACCGTGCTGGTGCAGCGTCTGCTCGACGATCTCCACCACCTCTTTCATCGGCGGCATCAGTGCGGCGACGTCTTCGCTCGACAGGTAGCGGACGGTGTTGCTCATGGGACTCGGGCGTCTCGGGGCGTTTCGAAAGGTGTGCGGGTGTGCGGTGCGGGTCGGGGCGACTCGGAGCGGGGCGGCGCAGGCTTGCGCGTTCAGCCGCCTGCTTCGGCGGCGCGCCGGCGGATCTCGGCGAGGTCGTGCACGGGGCCCTGATCCACACCGGGGCAGAATGATGCCACATCGGCTTCCCACGTGCTGCGGCTCTCCAGCAGCTCGGGCCAGAACGGGAAGGTCGAGCACTGCTTGGGTCGCAGCCGGTAGACGCTGCACTGGCCGTCCTGGAGGAAGATGCAGGCGCCGTCGACTCCGCGGAAGGAGATGCGCCCGGCGACGCGCTCGCAGTAGTCGGCCTCGAAGCGCCGCAGCGAGACACCGAAGTGCTCCGCCAGCGCTTTGCGCTCCGAGCGCGACGAGAACACGTACTCGTAGCCGTCGCCATGGTTGTGGCAGCACTTGCCGCAGGCGGTGCACTCGAAGCGCAGGCCGTCGGCGTACCAGGGCGGCGACTCGCCCTTGGCGCGCAGGTCGTCCCAGTGTTCTTCGGGGAGCAGCGCGTCGCCGTCGGAGGTCGGCTCCGCCTCGGACGCAGGCTCGCCGTCGCGCGCGGCCTTGCCACCCGCCTCGGGCTCAGGCACCGACTCGCTCACGAAGCCGCGCCCGCTGCGGGCTCGTTCCACGACACGCTCAGCGGACGCGTGAACTGGCGGTAGCCGTCGGGGCTGCCGAGGAAGCCGAAGCCCGACTGCTTCGCGCCGGCCCAGGGTGGGTCGCCCGCGCCGCCGAGCCCACGGTTCACGCCGACCATGCCCGACTCCACGCGCGCCGCGAGCTGGCGGCCGCGTTCCAGGTCGCCCGCCCAGACCGACGCTCCCAGGCCGAAGCACGAGTCGTTCGCCAGTCGCAAGGCTTCCTCCGCGCTGTCCACCGTGCGCAGCGTGGCCACGGGCCCGAAGGTCTCGTCGCGCAGCAGCGCCATCTCTTCGTTCGTGTCGGCCACAACAGTGGCTTCCATGAACCAGCCGGCCCCTTCGCGCGCTCCGCCGCCGAGCAACACGCGCGCTCCTTTGGCGCGTGCATCCTCGATCTGCGCGAGCACGTGGGCGCGCTGCTGTTCGGTGGCCATCGGACCCATGAAGACGTCGCTGTTGCCATCTCCGACGGTGAGCGCCTGCGCGCGTTGCACCACCAGTTCCGCGAACTTCTCCGCGGCCGGTTGCTCCACGTAGATGCGCTCCACCGAGCAGCACACCTGCCCCGTGTTACGCATCGACTCGCGCACGGCGAAGTCGGCGGCGGCTTCGAGGTCGGCGTCGGCGCACACGATCATGGGGTCCTTGCCGCCCAGCTCGAGCACCAGCCGCTTCAGGCCCTTGCTGGCCTCGGCCATGATGTGCTTCCCGGCGGCCACGCTGCCCACGAAGCCCACCAGGTCGACCTCGGCAGCCACCAGCGCTTTGCCGGTGAACTCGTCGCCCTGCACCAACTCGACCACGCCTGCCGGCAAGTGACGCTGCAAGACCTCGGCCAGCGCCGCGCCCGACAGCGGCACGAGCTCCGACGGCTTGAACACCACGCTGTTACCGGCCACGAGCGCGGGCACGATCACCTCGCGCGCCATGCCGAGCGGAAAGTTCCACGGCGTGATCGCGGCGACGACGCCCAGCGCCTCACGCGTCAAGCGCGTGACCGTGTCGCCCTCGCGATGCAGCTCGGGCGCGAGGGCCTCCGCCGCCGACTGGGACAAACGCCGGATGCCGCCCGCACAACCCTGCGCCTCGCGACGCGCCTGCTCGATCGGCTTCCCCATTTCTGCGGTGATCAGCCGCGCCAGCTCGTCGACCAATGCGGGCTGTTCGAATTCCTTCGCGGCGGCCTCCAGCGCGTCCAACCGCGCGCTCAGCTCGAGCGCGCCCCAAGCCGGCTGCGCGGCGCGCGCACGCGCAACGGCCGCCCGGACGTCGCTTTCCGAAGCAATCGGAATGCTGGCGAGGCACTCGCCGTTGGCGGGATTCACATCATCGAGCGTGCGAACACTCGCCTCGGTTCCGGTGGCCATCGCTTTCTCCAGGTTGGTCCCCCCCAACCGCGAAAGGCCGGTATTCTACGCTCGGTTGCCTGCGGAGGCGATTTCGAACGTTCCTGGAGTGAGTTCCGAGAATCCTTGGCAGCGTTGCTGACGGCCCGCCTCTTCCTGGGTGGTGCGAAGCGGGTCAGGCAACATGGGGCGATTCAACGGACTGACATCAGGGTGGTCCCGCAGGCAACCGTTTTGCGTCCGGGCGACACCGCTGAGTCTGATCTCGCTTAGTGACGATCGCGCGCGCAGCAACTTCCGCGAACCGTGTGCGCTGACACGTTCTCCGCGGCGTGCGCCCAGCCGGGCAGTCAGCGGCGCTCGCCGAGCATCACGAGCTCACTCAACCAGCGCTGTTCTGGCTCGCCAGCCGCAGGGATTTCGTCGGGGTGCGACTCGACCCACTCCAGGCGCTCGGCGAGCAGCTTGCGCAGCGCGGCTTCGGCGGGGTGGTCCTGGCCCGCGAGGTTCATGGCTTCGCGCGGCCTGCCGACCATCTTGTAGAGCTCGTCCTCGCCTTCTTCGCGCACGATCAGGCGGAACTCGGGCGTGCGCACCGACCACACGCGCTCGTCGGTCCAGCCCAGCTCGCGACGCAGGTCATCCACGGGCTGACGCTCGGCGTAAGCCACGCGGGCCTCGGCGCGATCGGCGCCCGCTGCGCCGGGCAGCAAGGGCAGCAGTGATTCGCCGTCGGGAGCGGGATGGAAGCTGTTCAGGTCGCGACCGAGCATCTGCGCCATCGTGAAGAACAGGTCGGTGTGACGCACCTGGTGGCGCACGCGGCCCACCGGCCGGTCGCCGCCCGAGAAGCGCATCAAGAGGGGCACGCGCAGCTGCGCTTCGTAGAGGTCGCGGTCGTGTCCCACGTAGCCGTGGTCGCCGAGCGCCTCGCCGTGATCCGACGTGAACATGTAGAGCTTGCGTCCGCTCAGGCCGAGCTCTTCCACGACTTTCACCAGCTCGCGCACTTCCAGGTCCACGTGCGCCAGGCGGCCGTCGTAGCGATCGAACCAGTTGAGCACGGTTTCGTAGTCGCTGGCCTTGAACTCGGACATCAGGCCGTTGCGGTTCGGGCGCGCGCCGAAGTCCACCGGCTCGAACTCGGCCGGGTCGTGCAGCTCGGGCAGGCCGTGCAAGTGCGAGAAGTAGCGGTAGTTCGTGACGCGCGTGCCCTTGGCTGCGTCGCGGACTTGCTCTTCCTTCTCGGTGTAGTTCGCCCAGCGCCCGGGTTTGTAGGACATGTACCAGTCGCGCACGTCGCTGAAGTGCACCCACAGGAAGAAGCGCTGCGAGGTGCGACGCTTGCGCAACCAGCGCGTGGCTTCCAGGCGCACTTGAGTGGCGTGCGCGCGCTCCGCCACGACCTCGTCGAAGCCAGTGGCCACCGACTCGAGGTGTGCGGCGCCGAGGATCGCGGCGGTCTGGTAGCCGGCGTCCTTGAACACGCTGGCCATGCTCGGCACCGACTCGGCGAGGCGCTGACCGTTCTCGAGCACGCCGTGCTTGCTGGGGATCAGGCCGGTGAAGATCGTGGCCAGGCTCGGCGCGCTCTGGCTCGAGCTGGCCTGCACGTTGTCGAAGACCACGCCGGGGTCGAAGATCTCGCTGATCCGGTAGCTGCTGATGTCCCGACGGATGGCCTCGGGCACCTCGCGCTTGGGCCCGTAGCTGTAGCTGCGCATGTGGTCGGCGCGCAGCCCGCCCACGGTGATCAGCACGACCTGCTCAGGTGTTCCCGCCACGATGTAAGGGTGGATCGGGAGGTCGGAGCCGCCGCAAGAGATCAACAGGGTGCAGAGCAACAGCAGTCGAGGGCCGGCGCGGAGCATGACGCGGAGTCCAAGGGGAGGGCACGAAGGCGAAGAGTGTATCCATCGGGCGACGGGCGCACCGAACCTGCGCGCGAGCGGCGCGATTCAGCGTTCGCCCGTGACCAGTCGACGTGCCTCACGCACCAAGTTGTTGGTCGTGGGGCCGGGCGGCTCGCCGCGCGACCCGAGGCTCAGCAGGGCCTCGTCGAGGTAGGCCTCGGCCAGGGCGCTGGCACCCAACCGGGTGTTGGCCATGGCCAGCACGAGCAGATCCCACTCCACGGGATACTCGCGCAGCGACGCGTTCAAGCGCTTCGCCTCGGTGAGCGCTTCGAGCGCGGCGCGGTCGTTGCCGCACCGGTATTGCGCCAGGCCCAGCACGTGCAGGACGCGCGGCTGGCCCGGCGCCAGGCGGTTCGCAGCGCGCGCCAAGCGACGCGCCTCGCGACAGGTTTCCGGATCGGCGTGACGTTCGAGCAGCAGCCCGCGCGCCGCCTCCGTGAGCAGCGCCGGGTCGCTGCCGAAGTTGCGCACGAGGCGCAGCGCCTCTTCGCGCACCACAGGGTCGAGGCGCGTGTCGGCGCGCAGCGCGTCGGCCACGGCACGCGGGTCTTCGAGCGCCTCGAGCAAGTCGGTGAAGCGCTGCTGCGCGGGTTCGAGCGCGGCCGCGCGATCGTGTCGCTGGGCGAAGCCGGGCGCGGCGCTGCCCGTCTCCCAAGTGAGGATGCGACTGCCGGCCGCCACGTGCAGACGCGCGCCGTCGGTGGAGAAGGCGAGGGCGTCGGCGGGGGCGCCGGCTTCCAGGCTCAACAGCGCGTTGCCTTCGGGGACGGACCAGATGCGCACGCTGCCGTCGCTCGAAGCCGAGGCCAGGCGTTCGCCGCTGGGATGGAAGGCGAGGTCGTTCACGACGCCGCGATGACCTTGCAGGCGCGCCACGAGTTGCGGCGTGTCTTTGGTGTCGTAGATGAGCACTTGGCGGTCTTCGCCGGCGCTGGCGAGCCAGCGGCCGTCGGGGCTGAAGGTCACGCTGAGCACGCCGCGCGTGTGGTCGTGCAGCGCGAGCAGTTGCGCGCCGTCGTCGAGGCTCCAGATGCGCACGCTCTCGTCGAAGGAGGCCGTGGCGATCCACGGTCGGCTGGGGTGGAAGACCACGTCGCGTACGCGGCTGCCGTGACCTTCGAGGGTGCGCGTGAGTGCGCCGCGTTCCACGTCCCACACACGCGCGCTGCGATCATCCGACGCACTGGCGAGCAGGCGACCCGAGCTCTCGAAGCTCACGGCGTGGATCGGTTCTTGATGACCGAGCAGACGACGGTGTTCGGCCAGTTCGCCCGTGTCGCTCACCTTCCACACGATGAGCGGGAAATCTTGATGACGGCTCGCGTCGTTGAGCCCGGCGGCGGCGAGTGTGCCGCTGTTCGAGAGCGCCACGGCTGCGCCGCCGCCGCCGGGCAGATCGCCCACGCCGAGCGAGAGCAGCGCGCCGCTGTCCCAGAGTCGTGCGCGGCCGTCCCAACTCGCCGAGAGCAGGCGCCGACCCGCGGCCGCGGCGAGCGAGCGCACGCTGTCGGTGTGACCCATGAGTTGGGTTTGCGCGGCGCCCCAGCTGAGATCCCAACTGAGCAGCGCGCCGTCGAGCGAGCCGCTCAGGATGCGCAGGCCGTCGGGGGTGCTGCAGAGCGCGCTCACGCCGTCGTCGTGGCCGAGCATGCGGTCGAGTTCGCGGCCGGTCCACGCGTCCCACACGCGCAGGTTGCCCGAGGCCATGCCCGCGACGAGTTGCGCGCCATCGGGCGTGAAGAGCAGGCGCGTGGGGACCTCGGGCGCCACGTCGAACTCGTGCTCGGGCACTTGTGAACCCACGCTGTAGACGCGCACGACGCCGGCCTCTTCGGCACTCGCGAAGCGTTCGGCCACAGGCGAGTGCGCCACGGCGAGCACCTCGGAGTCGTAGTCGTAGAGCGTGTCGAGCAGCTCCCCCGCCACGACGTCGATCAGCGCGACCGTGCGATCGCGCGACGCGCTCACGAGCAGGCTGCCGTCGTGGGAGAGTGCGAGGTCGGTGATCTCTTGCGCGTGCGGGCGGGGCAGCGCGTAGGGGTTGCCGGTGTCGAGGCGCCAGGCGAGCACGCGGCCGTCGTCGCGGCCGGCCACTACGAGGTCGCTGCTTGCGGCGCGCGCGAGGCGCGTGATCTCGGGCGCGCGACGCGTCGCGCCTTCGGGCGGCTCGAGGCTGCCGAGCAAGGCGCCGTTGCTCGCGCCCAGCAAACGCACCTGGCCGTCGCCGCTGGCGATCACGAGCTGCGTGCTGTCGGCGCTGAAGAGCACGTCGGTGGCGGCCGACTCGCCGGGGTCGAAGCGCGCCAAGCGCTGGCCCGTGGCGGCGTCCCAGAGATCGAGTTCACCCACCCAGGAGGCGCTCAGCACGCGCTGGCCATCGGGCGACACGCGCAGGGCGGACACAGCAGCATCGTGACGACCGAAGCGCCCCAAGCTCACGTCCGCGCGCGCGCGCAGGTGTTCCCATTCCCAGCCCCGAAGCGCTGCCGGTGCCTCCTCGAGTTGACGCAGCAGTTCGGCGCGCGAGCCATCGGCGAGCGCGGCTTGCGCGGCGGCGAGCGAGGCCATGTAGCCCTGGCGCAAGGCGCGCGCGGTGGCTTGCTCGGCGCTCACGAGCGCGAGGTCGGCGCGCGTGGCGGAGGCTTCGGCCGCGCTCTTGGCAGCCTCGGCTTCGGCGCGCGCTTGCTCCGCGTGGGCTTGTTCGGTTTGCGCTGTGTGCGTGGCCTCGACCAAGGATTGGTTGCGTTGACGTTCGCGCACGCCCAGCCCGGTCATCGCGAGCAGGAACACGAGCAAGACTGCCGCCGTGAGTTTGTTGCGCACGACCCACTTGCGCAGTTCGACCAGTGCGCCCGTGCGGTGCGCACGCACCACGCGGCCTTCGAGGAAGGCGCGCAACTCGTCGGCCATCTCGGACATGTCGGCGTAGCGGTCGCGCGCTTCGCGGGCCATGGCCTTGTCGCAGATCGCCGCCAGCTCCGGGTCGACGCGCCGGTTGATCTGGTGCAGCGGACGCGGCGGGCCTTCGCGCAGCGCGCGCAACACTTCGCGCGGACCGCGTCGCTCACCGTTGGGCACGAAGGGCATCTCGCCGGCGAGCAAGTGATACAGCAGCGCGCCCACGGCGTAGACATCGCTCGACGGGCCGAGTTCCTCGAGCTCGCCGCGCGCTTGTTCGGGCGACATGTAGGCGGGCGTGCCCACCACCGCGCCGTCGAGCGTGCGCAAGGGGCTGTCGCTGCGACGCGAGCTCGCGTCGTGACGTTCGGTCTGCACGTCGTCGAGCGTGGCCGGGTCGTCGGCGCTGCCCGAGGACTCCTCAGCGCCCTCGCGCTCGAGCACCTTCGCGAGGCCCCAGTCCATCACGTACACCTCGCCGAAGCGACCCACCATGATGTTCGCGGGCTTGATGTCGCGATGCAGCACGCCCTTGCTGTGCGCGTAGGCCAGCGCCTCGCACACTTTCTGCAGCACGTTGAGCGTGCGCGGCACGGTCCAGCCATCGCGCTGGTCGTGAACGAGTTCGAAGATCGTGCGCAGGCTGCGGCCGCGCACCAGGCGCATGGTGAAGTACACGCGGCCGGTGTCGTCGAGGCCGAGTTCGTGCACCGGCACGATGCCGGGGTGATCGAGTTGCCCGGTGATCTGCGCCTCTTCGAGGAAGCGCCCGAGTTGACGCGTGCTGCTCGCGCTGTCGCTGGCTTTGGGGTCGGGCGGCAGCATCACTTTCATGGCGAGCTGTCGCCGCAGGTCGCCGTCCCAGGCGCGCAAGACCACGCCCATGCCGCCGCGCCCGAGTTCACCGCGCGTGCCGTAGCGCGCGCTGGCCGACGGGCGCGCGCTGAGTCGGCCGATCAGCTTGTCGACGGCTTCGCGCGAGGTGGGGTCGGCGGACGCGGCGTCGTCGTCGCCCACGAGGCGCAGCGTGGCGCCGGGCACGCTCGGTGCGTCGTCTCCCAAGGCATCGACCGCCCCGGCGAGACGCTGCCAGCGCGCGTGCAAGCGTTGCAGGTCGGCGGCGTGGTCGAGGTGCTCGTCGAGGAAACTCTCGAAGGGGACATCCTCGCCCTCTTCGAAGCGCTTCAGGAAGCCTTGGTAGAGCTCCTGAGCAGCGGCCGACACGGCGGCGGGATCGGGCTTGCTCATGGAGACTCTCCCGGCGGCCCGCGACCGGCCCGCAACGAAGCGGCGATTCTAGCAGCGCGACGAGCTGCGCAGGACGTGCCGCTCAGTGGCGATGTTGGCTCTCGAAGTCTTCACGTGCGGCTTTGTGCGCGAGCTCGGCCTCGGCCGCGATGTGACCGAAAGCGGCCCAAGGCGTGCGCGCGACGATCTTGCGGCACAGCGCGTAGCCTTCTTGGGAGCGCCCCTCGGCGAGGTAGTAGGCGGCCACGCCGTAGGCCAGCGTGGCGGCTTGCGTGTCGCTGAAGTCGTCGGGCAGCAACTCTTCGGGGCTGAGTTCGCCGCGCGCCATGAGCAACAGCCGGTGGTAGGCGTGGTTCTCGTACACGTTGAGTGAGTCGGTGATGGGCGCGAGCAGGTCGTCCAGCCGCGACTTCCAGAAGCTCGTGTCGAGGTCGGGCACGCGCGCGGCCATGCGTGTGAGCATCCGGCGCGTGGTGATCCAGTGCCACCAGTTGAAGGCCACGAGCAGGTCGTCGTTGACCGCGCTCACGGATTGCGCAGCGAGGTAAGTGCGCTCGGCTTCGGCGTACTCGCCGATGAGGTAGTGCGTGAGCGCGAGGTGGTAGTACACGTTCGAGTGTTGCGTGCTGCGCGGCACGCCGTACTGATTGGGTGCGCCGTCTTCTTCGATGCTGTCGGGGGTGAGCTGGATGAGTTCGGCGGCGCGCGCGAGGTCGAGCAGCGCGGCGCGGAAGCGGCGCGTGCTGATGAGCCTGTGACTGCGGTGACGCAACAGCCGCGAGCTGTCGGGGAAACGGTTCAAACCTTCGCTGTACGTCTGCAGCGCTTCCTCGAAGCGAGACTCGTACGCGAGGCGCCGGCCGTACCAGATCCACGCCTCCTCGCTCTCCGGTTCGGCGCGCAGTCGGCCGAGCGCGCGCGCGGTCTGGCGCTGCAGGCGGTCGAGCTCAGCGGCGGAGAAGCGGGGCGCATAGAGCGGCGCGCCGTCGAGCGTTCGCGCGGCTGGCTCGCGCGTCTCGATGGGGGCGCTGTTCGAGGCGCAGGCGGACAGCAACAGGCAGGCGATCAGCAGGGAGGCTTTCATGGGCGAAGGAGTATGCCGCCCCGCAGGAGCTGGGTGGAACGACCACTTGAGAAGACTCTCGCTGCTTGCCCCCGGGATTCGCTGCGCCAGTTAGAATGCCTCGCGGCGGACGTCGTTCCGCCGATGTGCTTATCCCGATGAAGCAGATCAAGTTCCGGTCTCGACTCCGAGACCGATCATCGAGATCGAGGGGATTGCATGGTCCGACAAACTGCTCAGCGCAGCGCCATCCGGGAAGTTCTCAAGGAGGCAGATCGCCCCCTGAGTCCACCCGAGATCTTGAAGCTCGCGCAGCTCATCGTTCCCGCGCTCGGCCTCACCACCGTGTACCGCACGGTGAACAATCTGGTCGAGACGAACTGGCTCGCGCCCGTGCACCTGCCCGGCGAAGCCACGCGCTACGAGCTCGCGGGCAAACCGCCGCACTACTTCTTCCGCTGCCGAGGATGCGGTGCCGTGTTCGACGTGCCCGGTCGCATGCAAGAGATCCAGGAGCATGTGCCCAAGGGTTTCGTGGCCACCGCGCACGAAGTCTTCCTCTACGGCTTGTGCAACGGTTGTTCCATTCCCGCGGAACAGCGCGCGCGCACGATGGGGAGCTGAGGAGGCCGGGGAGCGCGTCGTGACCCAGCTCGCTCGTGACGAGTGGCTGAGTGCGCGCCCGCGGTGGGCTACTCCGGGATGTCGATGCGCTCGCTCACCTTGTTGATCAGCGCGAACTTCGCGCGACGGAAGAGTTCGCGCGCGGCGCCTTCCGTGGGTCGCCCGATCTGTTCGGCCACCCAGGCCCAGTCGCCCTTGGCGTAGAGGCGCGCGATGATGACTTCGCGGTGGGCGTCGGTGAGTTCCTGCATGCACTCGTCCATCACTTGCAGCAACTCGTTCTGCGCGACGCGATCGCCCGGCATCATGATCGACGCGGGCGGGTCGAACTGCAGCGAGCCGCTCGCCATCTTGGCGGAGATGTGCGTGAACACCTTCTCCTTGCGCTTGTCGCGCTTCTGCGCGTGGTGGTAGTCGACGGCCTCGCGGATCTTGTTCTCGGCCAGCCGCGAGAGCCACGCGATCAGGCTCGCTTCGTGACGCATCTCGAAGCGTTCGAAGGTCTTGATCGCCGCGATGAAGGTCTCTTGCAGGATGTCTTCCGCGTCGACGAGCTGGCGCATGTGCGGGCCGAGTCGGATGCGGCAGATGCGCAACACGCGGTCGTAGTAGCGCTCGAAGATCCGGTTGTAGGCCTGCAGGTCGCCGTCTTGCGCGCGCTCGACGAGCTCCAGCGAACGCGTGATGTCGTCGGCTGGGGGCTCGGGCGCGTCGCCACTCATCGCGGGCTCAGTCCCGGCGGCTGATCATGTCGGCGATCAGCCCGGCGAGCCCGGTTTGCAGCGACGCGACGAACAGGAACAGGCCGCCCTCGGCGAGGCCGTGCCCGTACACGAAGAACTCGTAGGCGGTCCAGGCCACGCCCGCGGTGAACAGCGCCATCGCGATCGGCATGAACACCTTGAGCGGCTCGAAGAACACCGACGCGCGCAGGATCAACACGAGGAAGTTGAACGTGTCGCGGATCGGGCGAATCTTGCTGCCGCCGATGCGCTGGTGGTAGTCGATCGGCACGTAGACCACGTGCTGGTTGCTGCCGAGCATGGCGAGCAAGGTGGTGGTCGTGAACGAGAAGCCGTCGCTCACCAAGCGGAAGTGGCGCGACACCGCTTCCTTGCCCATCACGCGCAGGCCCGAGTTGAGATCGGGGATCTTGTGGCCCGAGAGGTAGTTCGCGAGCCAGCGCAGGAAGGCCTTGGCCGGGCGACGGATCAGCGGGATGTGCACTGAGTCGCCGGTGCGCGAACCCACGACCATGTCGGCGCTCTCGTCGACCAAGCGGTGGTAGAGCTCGGGGATGCGCTCGTTGGGGTAGGTGCCGTCGGCGTCGGTGATCGTGATCACGTCGGCGAGGGCGCGGCGGATGCCCGTCTTGAGTGCGGCGCCGTAGCCGCGGTTGCGCGGGTGACGCAGCAGGCGCACGGCCGGCAGCTCGGCCACCAGCGAATCGACCTTGTCGGACGTGCCGTCGGTGCTGCCGTCGTCGACCACCACGATTTCGTGGGCCAGGCCCGACTCGGCCATGGTCGCGGCGAGCTCGCGCAAGGTCGGCTCGATGCCGCCTGCCTCGTTGTAAGCCGGAATGATGATGGAGATGTCCACGGGCGCGGATCCTATCAGTCCGAGGCGGCTGTCCGAGGGCTGCGTCCTGGCAGCAAGCCGTCGCTATGCTGAGGCGACGGGAACATCCTCCCGCTCTGATCCGTCCAAGGCCGCCATGACCACGCTTCAGCCCACCCGCCGCCTGCACGCCAGCCGTCCCGCCGAGGCTGGCGTTTCCGTGGTGCTCGTGCTGCTCTCGCTGCTGTTCATGGTGGTGCTCGTGTTCCAGCTCGACTTCGCGGCCCACGTGGAGAGCGATCGCGCGCTCAACCAAGTGGAAGCGGTCAAGCTGCGCTACCTGGCCGAGGCTTGCTTGCTGCAGGCGCAATCCTCGTTGCTGCTCGACCTGGAAGAGGCGGAGGACGGTGCGAGCGGCGCCGGCGGCGACCCGCTCTCCAATGCCGGCGAAGAAGACGGTGGCGACGACGGCGGTCCCGGCGGCAGCGCCGCACTCGACGCCGCGCAGGTCACGGGCAGCACCGACAGCTTGCTCGACGAGTGGAGCAACAGCGCCTCGCTGATCCCGCCCATGGGCGACGACTGGGACATCCTCGTCGAGGTCGAAGACGAAGACTCCAAGATCAACCTGCTCGGCATCTGGACCGAAGACGAGGAGATCCAGGAGGAGTGGCGCGAGATCGTCACCCGCTTGCTCGATCGCGCCTTCGAAGGCACCAGCCTCGACTTCTCCGCGCTCGACGCCACCGACATCGTGGGCGACCTCGACGAGTGGGCCAGCGGTCAACGCGGGAGTTTCCAGCGCGTGCCCGTGCCGCCGCGCAAGCAGAGCCAGGCGCAAGACGAAGCCGAGCTGTCCGAGCTCGACACCGACATCATCGATCGCGAAGAGCAGCACTACCCGCTCACCCTGCGCGAGCTCGCCTTCCACGAGAAGGTGCGCATGGAGCACCTCGTGGGCTTCGTGGAGGACGACGTCTTCTACCCGGGGCTCGAGCGCTACCTCACGATCTGGAGCGAGCTCGAACTCAAATCGCCGGCCTCGGAGCTCGAAGAGGATCCCTTCGGCGAGAGCCCGCTGAGCAACAACGACGACGACGACGAAGAAGACCCCGACGCCGAGGACGACGAAGACGCCGCCGACAACAGTGACCTCGAAGTGCAGCCCACGCTCGACGGCCGCGTGAACGTGAACACCGCCCCGCTCGCCGTGCTGCGCGCCCTGGCCCCGGACGACATCCCGACCAGTTTCCTCGAAACCCTCGTGGAGTTCCGCGAGCGCGTGCTCGAGGAAGCCAGCACGATCCAAGAAGAGCGATTCTCCGACCGTCGTGCCGCGGCCGATCCCGACAACCGCTCCTTGCTCGACGACGACCCCGAAGAGCCCTACGACGAAGAAGACGACCCGACCCGCTTCGTGTTCCAGGCAGCCGACGAGGTCTTCGACAAGATCGAGGAGGAGATGGAGCTCTCGGTCTTCACCGACGATGCCGATCGACGCGAGTTTGAGTCCAAGTTAGGCGTCGAAAGCCAGGTCTTTACGATCAAGATCACCATCTCTGAGCCGCAGGATCCGCTGAACCCCACGGGCCTCGGCGCGCGCCGCAGCTTCCGCGCCGTGATCTGGCGTGCACTCACCCCCGACGGCCCGCGGATCATCCCGCTGATGCCGCTGGAGAGCTACCGCGACCCGCGCCGCATCCCCGATGATCTGCCCTACAAGGCCGATGAACTCGCGGAGGCTCGCGCCGCCTTCCGTTGACCGCTCGGCGCTGCGCTTCCTATCATGCGGGGCTCGTCAACCCGCGCCGGGTTGCCCGATTCAGGAAGCCCCCCAAGCCTTGATCCTCCTGCTCCAGTCGGACGCCAGCGCTCCTCAGCGGAGCCGGCTCCAAGCCGCCCTCTCAGCCCTCGGTCTGAGCGCGGACGCGGTGCGTCTCGGCGAACGCCACGCGATGGTGCTCACGTCGCCGACCGACCTGCCTGCCGACTCGCTCGCGCGACTCGAAGGTGTCGAGCGCGTGCTTCCGCTCGAACAGCGCACGAGCTTGGTGAGCGAAACCTTCCGCGAAGGCGGGACCACGGTTTCGATGGGCACGGCGCGCTTCGGCGGCGGTTGGATGGGTCTCATCGCGGGGCCGTGCACGGTGGAGTCGGAGGAGGCGCTCGAGCAGATCGCGCGTCTCGTGAAGGAAGCCGGCGCCTGCGCGTTGCGCGGCGGCGTGTTCAAGGTGCGCACCTCGCCGCACAGTTACCAAGGCGGTGGGCTCGACGCGCTGCAACGCATGCATCGCGTGTCGCGTCGTGTGGGCTTGCCGTTCCTCACCGAGTTCACCGACCCGCGCCAAGTGTCGGTGGCCGGCGAACTCGTCGACGGTGTGCAGATCGGCGCGCGTCACATGCAGAACTTCCCGCTGCTCACCGAAGTCGCGGCGCTCGGCAAACCGATCATGCTCAAGCGTCACATGGGCGCGGGTGTCGACGAGTGGCTCAGCGCCGCCGAGTACATCCTCAAGGCCGGCAACGAGCAGGTCGTGTTGTGTGAGCGCGGCGTGCGCAGCCCCGATCGTCATGTGCGCTTCCTGCTCGACGTGAGCGTGGTGCCGTACCTCAAGAGCCGCATCGGCTTGCCCGTGCTCGTGGATCCGAGTCATGCCGCGGGCGACTGGCGCTTGGTGCCCGCGTTGGCCAAGGCCGCCGTGGCCGCAGGCGCCGACGGCCTGCTCATCGAAGCGCATCCCGCACCCGAATCCACCCGTTGCGACGCGTCCCAAGCGCTGCCGCCTGCCGACCTGCGCGCGCTCATGACCTACGTGCGCGAGCTGCTCAAGCTCGACGGTCGGCGCCTCAGTGACGGCGCGTTGGCCCCCAGCGCCGACGACCAACCCTCCAGCCCCCGCGCCGCGAGCGCCTAAGGAGTCATGCGTAAGCCCTACATCGCCGCCAACTGGAAGATGAACCTCGACGCCGACGCCATCGACGAGTTCTGCGCGGAGCTCTCCGAGTTCCTGCTCGACTTCGATGCCGTGCGCGTCGGCGTGTTCCCGCCGTCGCTGTACTTGCCGCAAGTGGTGCGCGCACTCGCGGGCACCGGCGCTGTCGTCGGCGCGCAGAGCTGCCGTCCCGAAGCGAGCGGCGCGTTCACCGGCGAGATCGCCGCGCGCATGGTCGCCGACGTGGGCGCCAAGGCCACGCTCATCGGCCACAGTGAACGTCGCCAGATCTTCGGCGAGACCGACGCCGACGTGGTGGCACGTCGCGACGCCGCGCTCGCCGAGGGCCTCGACGTGATCCTGTGCGTGGGCGAAACACTCGAAGAGCGCGAAGCCGGCCGCACGAACGAAGTCGTGATCGGTCAGCTCGAAGCCGCGCTCGCCGACCTCACCCCCGACGTGGTGCGCGAGCGCGTCACGCTGGCTTACGAACCCGTCTGGGCCATCGGCACCGGCAAGACCGCCACGCCCGACCAAGCGCAGGAAGTGCACGCCAGCATTCGCGCGCGTCTCGCGGAAGGCCTCGGCGGCGAAGTCGCTTCGGCCACGATCATTCAATACGGCGGCAGCGTGAAGCCCGACAACGTGTCGGAACTCATGGCCTGTCCCGATGTGGACGGCGCCCTCGTAGGTGGCGCCTCCTTGCAACTCGAATCCTTCGTCGCCCTGCTCAGGGGCGGCCAACCTGGAGCCTGATCATGGGCATCGTCGAAGGCATCCTCTGGGTCCTTTTCGTTCTGGCCTGCCTGCTGATCTCAGCGGTCATCCTGCTCCAAGAGGGCAAGGGTGGCGGCCTCGGTGACGCCTTCGGCGGCGCCGGCGCGCAGACCTTCGGTGTGAAGGCCGGCGGCATCACCAAGTTCACCGGCTACCTGGCCGTGGGCATCGTGGTGCTCGCCGTGGTCATCACGCAGATCCGTTCGAGCTCGTCGTCGGTGGCGGATTCGCTGTCCGACGGCACCGCGGGCGACGCAGGCCTCTCGGTGCCCGCCGGTGCCGAAGTCGGTGTCGAGACCGAGCCGGCGGTTCCCGCCGGCGACGACGGCTGACTTCGGGAAGGCCGCCGCAGCTTGTCGACCTTGCACTCCATGACCGGTTTCGGCCGCGCGCAGCTCGAAGCGAGCGGCGTGCGCGTCTCCGTTGAGTTGCGCAGCGTGAACGCGCGCGGGCTGAGCCTGCGCTGTCGTCTGCCCGCCGAGTGGTCGGCTCAGGAAGCGCGCCTCGAGCGAGAGTTGCGCAAGCACCTCGCGCGCGGCAGCGTCGACCTCACGGCTCGCGTGGAGCGCGCGGGCCCGGCGCCCGCGCCGCGCATCGACCGCAACGTGCTCGCGCACTACCGTCGCGAACTCGACAAGCTCGGCACGCCCGCCGTCGACGGCGGCAACCTGTTGCGCTTGCCCGGCGTGGTCAGCGTGAAGGAGCCCAAGCTCTCGAGCACGCAGGTCGAGCGGCTGATGCTCGCGGCGTTGCGCGAGGCGCTGCAGGCCTTGCTCGACAGCCGTTCGCGCGAAGGGGCGCGGCTCGCGCGCGTGATGCGACGCGAACGCACGGTGCTCGCTCGTCAGCGCGTGGCCGTGTCACGTTCGGCGCCGCGTGTCGTGCGCCAGGCCCACGACAGCATGCGCCGTCGTCTCGACCAGCTGCTCGGCGACGCGAAGGTGCCGAGTGACGACCCGACCCTGCTGCGCGAAGTCGCCGTGCTCGCCGACCGCAGCGACGTCACCGAAGAACTCGATCGCCTCGCCAGCCACGAACAAGCCTTCGACGAGTTGCTCGCGCGCGAAGCCCCCGTGGGCCGCGAGCTCGACTTCCTGCTGCAAGAGATGGGGCGCGAGCTCAACACGCTGGGCAGCAAGTCGGGCGAAGTGTCGATCACGCAGCGCGTGATCGCGATGAAGAGCGCCGTGGACCGGCTGCGCGAACAGGCGGCGAACATCCAATGAGCACCGCGAAACCGCAAGCCGGCCAGCTGGTCGTGATCTCGGGCCCCAGCGGCTCGGGCAAGACGAGCATCATCGAGCGACTGCGCGCGCACCCGCGCGTGCAAGTGTCGGTGTCGGTCACCACGCGCAAGCCGCGCGCGGGAGAGGTCGACGGCGTGCACTACACCTTCGTCGACCGGGACACCTTCTTGGAGATGAATGCCGCGGGCCGTTTCGTGGAGACCAACGACGTGTTCGGCAACGGCACGCTCTACGGTTCCGACAGCCGCGAGCTGGCCGAGGCGCTGGCCGAACCCGAGCGCGTGTACATCATGGAAGTCGACACGCTCGGCGCGCGCAACATCCGCAAGGCCGGTTACGAAGGCACCTACATCTTCATCGCGCCGCCCGACGCCGCCACGCTCGAGCAGCGTCTGCGCTCGCGCGGCACCGACAACAACACCGAGATCGAACGCCGCCTCGGTCGTGCCGCCGAAGAGCGCGCCATGGCCGAAGCCGACGGCACGCTCATCGTGACCAACGACACGATCGAGAACGCCGCGCGCAGGATCCTCGACACGCTGGGCCTGGACCCTGCCAACACCTGACACCGACGCGACCTCCGCTCGCGAGGTCGACCGCACCGAACACACCGAACACCACAACGAGGTCACTCAAATGGATCGCACCAAGGTCATGGAGCTCGCCGAGAAGTCCGGCGGACTGTTCCGACTCACTGTGCTGCTGCAGAAGCGCGTGCGCGAGCTGGTCAACGGCGCGCGTCCGCTCGTGGAGATCGACGACGACAACCCGATCAACATCGCCATGCGCGAGATCGAGGAGGACGCCATCGAGCTCGTCGACCTCTCCGAGCAGGAGATCAAGGCGCTCGAGGCCGAGTCGCAGATGGCCAATGAGGAGGCCGAGATCCTCGAGGCCTTGCGCACGCGCGTCACGAGCGGTGGCGCTGCCGAAGCTGCCGCTGCGCCCGCCGAACCCGCCAAGAAGGCCACGAAGGCTGAGCCGGCCGCCAAGGCCGAGAAGGCCGAGAAGGCCGAGAAGGCCGAGAAGGCCGAGCCGGTGACCAACAAAGACGACGCTGGCAGCGACGACTGATCGAGCCTTTTCGCGGGCCCGGCGGCCGCCGGGTTCGCGGGCTCAGTCCTCGCCTACGGAGGCGGCGAAGGCCGCTTCGTGGGCGAAATCCGCGAGGGCGCGGCGCTCCTTGAGTCGCACGGCGCAGAAGCGCGTGCCGAGCACGCGTCGCGTTCCGTTGCCGTCGCGCACGGACACGACCTCGGCGAGCGGCAGTCCTTGCACGGCGCCGTCGGTGTCGGAGAGCACGACGTAGAAGCGTTCGCCGCTGTCGACATCGTGTTCCACGATGAGACGCGCGCCGTCGGGTGAGATGTCTTCGATGGTCGCGGCGCGACGTCGCTCCCAGGCGGGCAGCACGCGCAACGCTTCGGGGTCGAGGCGTTCGCCCGCTTGCAGGCGTCCGCGCAGCGAGTAGGTGCCGGCGGTGCAGGGCAGCAACCAGGCCGCGATGCGACAGGCCACGCGGCGCGCCTTGCGACGGTTGTGCGGTGCGCCCACGAGCTCGTGACTCACGACCCACTCGCGGCAACCCGGCATCGGGCTGAGCAGCAGCGTGACTTCGAACTCGTCGCCGCCAGAGCCTTCGCGCTGGGCGAGCAGCTCGGTGCGGATCGACCACGGACAGTCTCTCGGTGCGACGAGCGCGAGGTTGCTCTCGTCGACCTGCACGACCCAGGCGCGCACGCGTTCGGCGCCCACGCTGTCGGAGGCGCGCAGCAGCAGCGGCTCGAAGAGCACCGGCGCGCCGGGCACGGCCGTGGGGCGCAAGCCGAGTTCTTCGCACAGCAGCGCCGCGCGCAGCGCGAAGCGTTCGGCTTGTTCGCGTTTGCGACAGCTTCCGAGTTCCGCGGCGAGACGTTGGCGCATCAAGTCGGGTGCGTCGAGCAGCGCGCGCGCCGTCTCGACGCCTTCACCGCACAGCACCTGCGCGGCGAACTGCGCGCTCGGAACCGAGAGGCCGTGAGCCGCTCCGACCGCGCGCACCAAATGGCGTGAGCGGCCGCGTTTCGAGAGCGCGGCGAGGCCCGCAGCGCCGGCGATCACGGCACCCACCACGACCAGTTGGCTGGTCGCAGTAGCGATCCCCAGGGCTTGGGGAAAGAGATTGATGAGCGTCATTGTGGCGGCCACGATGGTCCCTTCTCGACCTGATGGGCTCATTGCTTGAGGCCCGTCCGTGGCCTCGCAGGCGCCGAAATCCATATGGCTCGTCCCAAATCCAGATCTCGCGGACGGAAGGCTTCCTCGGGAGGCTTTCCAGCGGTGCTGCGCGGGGTCTCGCAGAGCCTCGGGGGCCCCTGGCCGGATTCGATGCGTGAGGTCGCCTCCATCCTTTTGATGGCGGTCACGATCTTCGTGGGCCTGGCCTGCCTCAGCGCCGGCCGCGGCGACAATCTCTGCGGCCCGGCTGGCGAGGGTCTCGCGAACCTGCTGCTCGGCACCTTTGGTTACGCGAGCTGGCTGGCCGTGTTCTGCTTCGGGCTCTGGGCGGCCTTCTTGTTCCTGCGTCGCGAGCAGCACTCGGTGAGCGTGCGCGCCACGGGTCTGTTGCTCAGCATGGTCTCGCTGAGCGCGCTGCTCACGCACTTCCTCGGCGACGCGCCCGGCCGCTTCCCCGCCGGCGGCATGCTCGGTGAGTCGATCAACTACCACCTGCAGGTGAGCCTCGGTTTCGGCGTGGTCGGCACGCGCATCGCGCTGCTCGCCTTCACCGTGATCACCGTGGGGCTGGCCACGGACATCGTGTACTACGCGGTGTTGGCCACGGGCCTGCAGCGCGCGGGAGAGCTCAAGACCAAGTTGCGCGACGCTGCCGTCACGCGCGGTGACAAGCCCGGCAAGTCGGGTAAGGCTGACAAGCCCGACAAGCGCAAGAACAAGCCGAAGCGTGGCGCCGGCAAGCGCGCCGCCGTCGTGGAGGACGAACTCGAAGACGAAGAGCTCGCCGACGACGAAGAGTGGGAAGACGAAGAAGAACTCGCCGCCGACGAAGGCGCTGACGCCGACGACGCTGAAGACGAAGAGTACGAGGACGACGACGTCGAGGACGGCGAAGAGCTCGAAGCCGACGACGAAACCGACGAACTCGCCGACGACGAAGAGTGGGAAGACGAGGTCGAGGAAGACGACGACAGCGTCGCCCCCGAAGACCTCGAAGAAGAAGACTGGGCCGAGGGCGAAGAAGAAGAACCCGAAGACGACGACGAAGCCTTCGAGGACGACATCTCCGGCGACTCCGAGCTCGAACGCGCCGCGCGCGCCGCGCCGATGGTGCGCCAGTCGGGCGAGGGCCAGCTCGACCTGGGGCTCGACCCCGACGGCCCGCGGCCAGTGCTCAACCGCGCCAAGGTCAGCGACTACGTCTTCCCGAGCGACGACCTCCTCGACGAGCAAGAAGCCGTCGACCAACGCGAACTCGACGCGCTGCTCGCCGACAAGACCGAAGTGCTCGAGAGCACGCTCAAGTCCTTCAAGATCGAAGCGCGCGTCGTGGAGATCCAAAAGGGCCCCGTGATCTCGATGTTCGAGATGGAGCTCGCGCCCGGCATCAAGGTCGAGAAGCTGCGCTCGCTCGAAGACGACCTCGCTATCGCGCTGCGCACGCGCACGGTGCGCATCGTGGCGCCGATCCCCGGCAAGAACACGGTCGGCATCGAGGTGCCCAACCCGATCCGCGAGAACGTGCGCCTCAAAGCCTTGCTGCACGTGAAGGAGTTCGACGACGGCAAACAGAGCCTGCCGATCTTCCTCGGCCGCGACGCCGCGGGCCGCCCGATGGTCGTCGACCTGGCGAAGATGCCGCACTTGCTCGTGGCCGGCGCCACGGGCTCGGGTAAGTCCGTCTGCCTCAACACGATCATCTGTTCGTTCTTGTTCACGCGCACGCCCGAGCAGGTGAAGCTCGTGTTGCTCGACCCGAAGATGGTCGAGATGTCGCAGTTCGAGAACGCGCCGCACCTCGCGTGCCCTGTCGTCAACGACATGAAGCGCGCGCCGGGCATCCTCGAGTGGGCGGTGAACAAGATGGAGGACCGCTACCGGCTGCTCTCGCGCGCCGGCGTGCGCAACATCCACTCGTTCAACAAGCTCGGCGAGGATCGTCTGCGCGAGAAGTTCGGCGAGATCGTCGACACCGAAGACTTCCCGCGCTTCTTGCCGTTCATCGTGATCGTGGTCGACGAGCTGGCCGACCTGATGATGGTGGCCGCGAAGGATGTGGAGGCCTCGATCACGCGCTTGGCGGCCAAGAGTCGCGCCGTGGGCATTCACATCATCCTGGCCACGCAGCGTCCGTCGACCAACGTGATCACCGGTTTGATCAAGGCCAACCTGCCCACGCGCGTGGCCTTCATGGTGTCGAGCAAGATCGACTCGCGCGTGATCCTCGACGTGAACGGCGCCGAACAGTTGCTCGGTCAGGGCGACATGTTGTTCCTGCCGCCGAACAGCTCCAATGTCGTGCGCGGTCAGTGCACCTTCATGAGTGAAGACGAAGTGCGTCTCGTGATGGACGCCGTGCGCACCGACCAAGGCCCCGAGTACGAGAAGGAACTCGTGCAGCGCCGCGACGAGAACGCGCCCGACCCCAGCGATGTCGACGAGCTCTACGACCCCGCCGCGCGCTTCATCATCGGCACGCAACGCGGCAGCGCGTCACTGCTGCAGCGCAAGTTCGCCATCGGCTACACCCGCGCCAGCCGCCTGATCGACCTCATGGCCGAAGAAGGCCTGCTCGGCGAATACAAGGGCAGCCAGGCGCGCGAAGTGCAGATGAGCCTGGAAGAGTGGGTGGGGCTCAACCCCGAGGCGCGCGAGTCGGAAGAAGAGGAACAGGCGTACTGAGCGGGCGGCGGCGCGCGGCGCCACGACACGCTGGTCGAGCCGATCCGGCGAGCCCCCTTGCGCGGCGATGGCGCGGCGCTCTGTTCTCCACGTCCGCCCACAAAGCTTGCGATTCTGGTTAGGATGGCCGCGCTCGCGAAGTGGGGGCGAGCGTTGAGAGAATCCGCAATGGGAGTCGAAGCATGGTGAGCGTTCGTCGAGCTGTGGGTGTTTCCGTGTTGAGCGTGAGCCTGCTGGGTGGCGGATTGGAGGCGTGCCTCACGCAGCTGCTCTGCAACCTGTTCAACTGCGAGGAATCTGAATCCGCTGAAGGAGACGACCCGACCCTCACGGTGCTGATCGAACGCATCGACCTGAAGATCATGCCGCTCGGCGTCGACGACGACGAGAACCCCAAAGACGTCACGCTGAAGTCGCGCCGCAAGTTCAAACCGAGCAAGGGCAGCGACGCCGGCCTCGACCGACGCTTCCGCATGCTGGGCAAGACCGACGAGTCGTCGGCGTGCCTCAGCGGCCACGTCGACTTCACGACACCCGCCAACGCGTCGATGCGCCTAGCCATCGACACGAGCAGTGGCTTGGTGGACGGCGAGTCGCTGGCCTTCCTCGAGCGTCGCGTCTCCGCACCGGAAGAAGGTGAACCCGGCGTCGTGCGCGTGGAGGCCGTGTGGAACGAGGGCATCAACGGCCTCACCCTGCGCGCGCGCGTCGACGGGGATCTCATGGGCGACACGGCCGACTACGCCGACACCACTGAGGTCTTCGTGCAGATCGTCCACACAGGCGTGAACTCCTACACGGTGGCGGGCGATCTCTACAACTCCTTCGGCGACGGCACCTCGTTGATCAACGGCCTGCCCGCGCCCGCGGGCGGTCATCGCTTCGCGTTCGGCGTGGAGCAGCTCGGTAAGAAGGGGCGTTTCTGGTTCACCCAACTCGCGGTCGAGGTGAGCACCTCTTACCTCGGTGGGGCGGAAGCCGCGCTCGCTTACTTGGCCGGCGCGATGATCATCAACGTCGATCTCGCCGAGGTGTTCTTCGGCTTCCCGACCGCGCTCGCCACGAATGTCGACGCGGCCCTCGGGCCCATCGCCTTCTCAGCGAGCGCACTCTTCTCGGAGCACATGGTCGCGATGGAGAAGGAGCTCTACGAGGAGAGCACCGACCTGAAGAAGCTGCACAAGATCGTCACGAAGGCGAACCAACGCGGTCTCGCTCTCGGCAAGAAGGCCGACGCCGCCGCGGCGAAGGGCGCGAAGGCCAAGGTGCTCAAAGGCTCCGTGAAGAAGCTCCGCGACGCGCTCGAAGCGCTGCTCGGCATCACGCACGGTTTCGACACGCTGAGCGCCAAGCGGCTCGGTTTGTCGGTGGAGCTCTACCTGACGGGGTGAGCGCCCTCGCGGTGCGCGACCCGGAGCCCGTCAGCGCGTGGTGAACGCGCGTTCGTGTGCGCGCGCAGCCACGATGCGCGCCACGACTTCGTCGTCGCCCGCATCGCGTTCGGCGGTTTCCCACAGGCCGAGCGTGTGGTCGATCAGCGGGTGCCCGTTGGCGAGGCGGAAGCTCGACGACTCTTCGAGGATCACGAGCAGGTGTGTGAGCGAGACGCGGGCTTCGTCGAGCAGGTCGGTGTGGATCTGCATCCAGCCGAGGCGCGCTGCGATCAAGGCCGTCGCGCTGCGCAGCTCTTCGACTTCGGGCCAGCGTGCGTGCGCGTCGAGCATGCGCGGGAGCATCGGGCGCAGCAGGTCGAGGGCTGAGTAGCGGCGGCCGTCGGCTTCGATGAGCACCGCGAGGTCGTGCACTTGGGAGGCGAGCGTCGTCATGAGCAAGTGCTCGTCGCCCTCCACGGCGATCACGGCTTCGAGGTCGGCGATGGCGAAGTCGTAGAGCTGCTCGGACTCGCGCGTTTGCTTCAGGGCCTTGAGCGTGCGTGCCATGCCGCTCAACAAGAACGCGCGCTCTTGGCGCAGGTCGAGCGGGATCGAGTCGGAGTCGTAGCGCGCTTGCAGATCGCGCTGCACGGCCGCGCCGTAGCGGATCACGTCGACGTACGCGTCTTCGCCGACTTCGCGCGCCAGGCTGCGCTGCCACAGGTGTCGGCTGAACGAGAACACCGCTTCCATGCGACGCGCGAGCGCGAGGTCGGGATCGAGGTCGGCGCTGGCCGTGTCGGTGATGTCTTCGAGTAGCTCGAAGGCTTGGTGGAAGCGCGGCGCGGCGGCGTCGACCTCGGCGAGCGGGTTGTCCCAGTCGGCGAGCACGAGGAGCGTGTTGGCCAGGTCGAAGCGCGCCAGCGGGTCGGCGGAGTGGGCCACGCGTGTGCGCGCGATCTCCAGCGCGCGCAGCAGCCAGGCGAGTTGCGCGTCGCGCTCCTGTTCATCGCCGTGCATCAACTTGTTGGGGTCGACGCGGCCGAAGGCGCCCATGTACTCGAAGCGTGCCAGCTCGTCGCGTTCCGCCGCGCTCCACTCGCCGCCGTCGGGTGGGCCGGACGCGAGCAACTCCCGTACGGTCGCCGCGAGCTCTTCGAAGTCTTGCCGGCTCTCGTCGAGACGACCGACCAGGTTCAGCGTGGTCGCCATGTTGCGCACGATGTCGAGCCGACGCAGCACGAGCTCGCGACTGTCGGCGCGTTGCTCGAGGATCGCCGCGTAGAACTCGAGCGCGTTCTCGCGCAGGCTGCGACGCAACTCGGTCATGCCCGGCGCGCGATCGAGCACCTCGTTGCTGACTTCCACCAGCAACGTGTCGACGGCTTCGCGCGCGAGGTCGAGGTTGCCTTCGGCGCGGGCGCGCTCCGTGTTGGCGAGCGTGAGGTTTGCTTCCGCGCGATCGCGTTGGGCGGCGGTCTCGGTGACTTCGTCGCGCAGCTCATCGGCGTGGTTTGCAGTCACGAGCGCGTAGCCCGTGGGCACACCCACGATCAGCAAGCCGGCGAGCACGAGCGCGGCCGCAACCGCAGGTCGACGCTTGGCCCAGGTCGTGGCGCGATGCGCGAGCGAGGGCGGGCGCGCGAGCACCGGCTCGCTCTTGAGCAGTCGCTGCAAGTCGGCGGCGAAGGCCTCGGCGCTCGCATAGCGGCGTGCGGGATCGGGGTCCAGCGCCACCGCGCACACGGCTTCGGTGTCACGGTCGAGCGCGCGGTTCCAGGTGCGCGGCGACGGCGCGCGCGTCTCCAGGATCTGTCGACGCAACGACTCGGTGGACTCGGCCACGAAGGGCGTGCGCAGCGTGAGCAACTCGAAGAGCGTGGCGCCCAAGCTGTACACGTCGCTGCGTGGATCGCGGCTGGCGTTCTCGCTGCGCAGGCGTTCGGCCGGCATGTAGGCGAGCGAGCCGAGCAGTTGCCCGGTGACCGTGAGGCGCGTGCTGCCGTCGCGCACGGCCAGCCCGAAGTCGAGCAAGCGCACGCGGCCGTCGACACCGAGGATCACATTGCTCGCTTTGATGTCGCGATGCAGCACGCCCTGCGCGTGCGCGTACGCGAGTGCCTCGGCCACGGTGTGCGCGATGCGCAACGCGGCGCGCACCCAGGTGTCGCCGAAGAGCGCGCTCTCACGTGCGCCAGCACCCACGGCCGAGCGACTCACGCTCGAGCGACTTGCGCTTGATGCAGTCGCCGCGCCCGCTGCGTCGGGAGTGACCGAGGGCGTGGCGTCCTGCACATCCGCGTTCTCCGTGACGCCCGCGCGCTCGCGCACCACGCGCTCCAAGTCGGCGCCGCTCAGCGTGCTCGGGTCGCGGCCCTTGAATGCGCGGATCACGTCTTCGAGGGAGGCGCCCTCCACGAACTCCATCGAGAGCCAGGGCAAGCCGTTTTCCTCGCCCACCTCGTACAGCGGTACAATCCCGGGATGAGTGAGCGCCGCCACCAGTTCGGCCTCGCGCGCGAAGCGTTCGCGCGCCCCCGGGAACCACAGTTGCTCAGGACGCACCAACTTGAGCGCCACGCGACGCCCGAGGCGTTGTTGTTCGGCGAGGTGCACCACGCCCATGCCGCCCTCGCCGAGCCGACGCAGCAGCTTGTAGTCGCCGATGCGTTCGGGCAGCGCGTGCAGCGACGGCGCGCTCTCTTCGGGTTCGGTGAGCAGGCCCATGTCGGCCAGGCGGCGCAAGCGTTTGCGGATCGCGTCGGCGTGTTGGGGGTGCGCGTCGCACACGGCGTCCACCGCGGCGTCGCCTTCGCCCTCGCGGCGCGTGATGCACTCCGCCACCAAGTCGGCCACGAACTCCGACGCGTCGCTCATCCAGCCAGGCTCCTGTGATGCCCCCGAGCGATCCATCCTACTCGCCGAAGGACGATCCCGCCGCGGACACTGGCGCTGCGGCGGGCCGCGTCGATCCCGCCGAGACTGCGGCGAAGTCGCCGAGCGATGCGGCGCCGACGCCCCGTGACACCGAGTCGGCGTCGTCGGCGGATCTGGTGAGTCGCATCGCGGCCGGCGACGGCGCGGCCATGGAGCAGTTGATCGCGCAGCACTTGCCGCGTCTGCGCGCCTTCGTGCGGCTGCGACTCGGCCCGCGCCTGGCCGCCAAGGAATCCGCCAGCGACATCGTGCAGTCGGCCTGCCGCGACGTGCTCGGTCGCGCCGACCAGTTCCAGCACGGCGGCGAGGCCGGCTTCCGCGCCTGGCTCTACAAAGCCGCCACGCGCAAGATCGCCGACCGCGCCGAATACTGGGACGCCCAACGCCGCGACCCCGCGCGCGAAGCCCCCGGCGGCGACGACGCGCTGCTCAGCGCCTACACCGGCCTCGACACACCCAGCGTGGCCGCGCTCGGTCGCGAAGCGCTCGACAACTTCGAACGCGTCTTCGCGCAACTCCCCGAAGACCACCGCGAGGTCATCGTGCTCTCGCGCATCGTGGGGCTCACGCGCGCGCAGATCGCCGCTGAGATGGGGCGCACCGAAGCCGCCATCCGCAACCTGCTGCCGCGCGCGCTCGCGCGTCTCGCCGACGCGCTCGAGCTCGAGGACTGAACGCAGGCCGCGCGGCGCGTTGCCGCGCGCGTCGCAGCAAGCACGCCGCAACGCTGCGCGACCCATGCTCGCCGCTGCGTTGCGAAGGTGCTCGCGAGGCACGTCCTCAGTAACCGAGGATGAGTTCGAGGCCGCCGCTGAACGCCACGCCGCGCGTGGCGCCGGGGTCGATCACCAACACCTGCAGGAAGGCGCTCAGGTGGCACAGTTCGTCGTCGTCGGGGAGCGCGGGCCACAAAGTGGTGCCGTTCGTCGCGACGGGGAACGACTGGATCTTGAAGGCGTCCACGAGCAGCGTGCCGTCTTTGAACGGGATCGCCGCGGGGCTGAAGCCGAGGAACAACCAGGCCTGCGACGGCGCGCCGAGTGAGTTGCCCACGAACAACTGGAAGTTCGAGCCGAGCGTCGGCGGCGTGATGGCAACGAGGTTCGGGACGCCGAGCGTGCCGGGCCAGCCTTCGCCGTAGAGCGCCGAGTCGGGCGGGCAGCCTTCGCCCAGGTAGAACCATGCGGCGCCGGCATCGAAGCTGCCGTCGTCGTCGTGGGTGACGCCGACGAGCAGCTCGGCCACGCCGTCGCCGTTGATGTCGCCTCCCGACACGCTCGCGCCGTGACGGTCGCCTGCCGTGCTGCTGCCGAACTCCGAGAGCAACGAACCGTCGGCGCCTGAGAACACACGCACGCGCCCGGCGTTGGTGATCGTGAACGGCGCGCCGAAGTCGAACAGCGGGATGCCGATCGCGTAGTCCTCGATGTCGTCGTGATCCAAGTCACCCACGAAGGCGGCGACTTCGCCGATCGGCGCGCTGGTCTGCCCGGCGGTGCCGGCGTGGTACTCCCAGTGCTCTTGCGCGAAGTTCACCGGAAGGATCGGCGTGTAGACGTCCACGAGTCCGTAGCCATTGAAGTTCGGAGTGCCGACCACGATCTGGCGCTCGCCGCTCGGCATCTCGCTTCCCATGCCGACCACGTAGCCCATGCGGATGCCGGCCGACGACCCCGTTCGGAATGTCGTCTCGAAGGACCCGCTGGCTCCGCTCACGTACATCACGGCGCCGATGTCCTGGTCGATCGCGAGCGTGTGGATGTGCTGACGGTCACTGTTCGGCGCGCCGATGACCAAGCGCGCATGACGTGAGTCGAGCGACCAACCGACGTGCTGCAGCATGGCCTCGTAGGTGATGAGTCCGGGAGTCCCCGAGAGCACCGCGCGCGTGCCGCCCGCGATCTCTTCCACGAGCAGTCCCGTCGCGCCGGAGAAGACGTAGACCTTGCCCTCTTCGTCGAAGCCGCCCGTGCTGCTGTTCACGTCGTAGAACGGGGCGCCGATGGCGTAGTCGCGATGGTGGTCGAACTCGAGCAGGTTGGAGCCGCCCGCGATCGAGTGCCCGAAGCGTGAGAAGCGTTGCGTGCCGTAGTGCGTGCGGATCACGCCGCCGGTCGCACCCGAGCGCAGCTGCACGAGGCCTTCGTCGCCGAGCGGGCCGCTGCCGTAGGGCATGCCGACGAGCACGTCGTCGTGGCCGTCTTGGTCGATGTCGCCGGCGTCGGACACGGCGTAGCCGAAGAGCCCGTCGATCACCGTGCCGTACCAGTTGTAGAGCAGCGCACCCGTGGCGCCGGAGCGGATCTGCACGCGGCCCATGTCCGGGAGCACGGTGAACAGCGGGAAGAAGATCTCGCGGTCGGCGTCGGGCGAGGCGATGGCGAGGTCGCGCACGCAGTCGTTGTCGACATCGCCGATGATCTCGGTGACGGTGCCGAGGTGATCGTTCATGTGTTCGCCGTACCACTGCTCGTCGGGAGCTTGGGCGGCGAGCGGGAGCGTCGCGCAGAGCGACACGGCGAGTACGAAGTTCGAAGCACGCATGAGTCGTCCTCAGAAACCGGGTTGGAACTGGAGCGCTTTGCTGAAGGCCACGCCGAGCGGCGCGCCGGGGTCGATCACGAGCCCTTGCAAGTAGAAGCTCACGCCGCAGAGCGAGAGATCGAGCGGCAGCGTCGGGTGGAGCACGAGTGCGCTGCTGTTCATGGGCGCCGAGATGATCTTGAACGGCGACACGAGCAGCGTGCCGCCCTTGATCGGGAGCGACGCGGGCGCCACGCCGAGGAACAACCACGCCGTGGTTGGTGCGCCGCTGGTGTTCGAGAGCGCCACGCTGTTCTGCACGCCCATGCTCGGTGCGAAGGCGAAGCTGAGCAGCGGTGTGCCGAAGGTCCCGGCGAGCCCCGTGCCGTAGGTGCTGACGCCGGCCGCGCACTCGATCGCTGGGAACACGAGCGCGGCGCCGACGTCATTGGCGGCGGCGTCGAAGCCGGGCGCGCCCGCGATCACGCGGCCGAGCAAGCTGGGTCCCACGCGTGCGAGCGCGACGGAAGTGCCGAGTCGGTCGAACGGTGAGCCGCCGTTGAAGCCGTTGATGTACGCGCCTGTGGCGGCGGCGTGCACGCGCACGGCGCCCGCGCTGGGGATCCCGAAGGGGCTGGCGAGACTGGAATCCGGCGAGCCGAGCACGAGGTCGTCGAGCCCGTCGATGTCGGCGTCGAGGCCGAGCGCGAGCACTTCGCCGAAGGGCACGTCGGCGGTTCCGTCGACCACGCTCACCGGGCTCCACGCGAAGGGGAACTCGGTGGCCGGTTGCGCCACGACCACGCGTCCGCCCACGCCGGTGCCGGGTTCGCCGAAGGCCACCTCGGGGTCGCCGCCGGGCACGACCCAGCCCATGTCCACGGCCGCACCTGCACGCGCGCCGGCGTTCATCGGTGCGTGACTCGCGGGCGCGCCGCCGCCGGGTTGCACGACGAGCACGTAGCCGGTGTCGAGCGTGGTGCTGGCGGTGTCGAGATCCGTGAGGTCGCTGCCGGGCGCGCCGATTGCCAGGTGCCCCAGGTGCTCGCCGAGCGACGTGCCGAGTTGGCGCACGTCGACCTCGAAGTTCTGGATGCCGGGCACGTTGGGCGGCAGCAGCGTCGGGCCGCCGTAGTGCTGCGTGATCGGGTCGCCGTCCTGGCCGCCGAAGGTGAACACGGCGCCCTCTTCGTTCGAGCCGCCGACGTTGTCGTCGACATCGAACCACGGAGCGCCGATGGCGTAGTCGTCGCGGAACTCCGCGTCGAAGTCGGCGTCGCCTACGATCGATGCGCCGAAGCGCGAGAAGCGTTGCGGTCCCCAGTGCGTGCGAATCAGTGCGCCGGTGGCACCGCTGTAGATGCGCACGGAGCCTTCCTGTCCGAGCACGTTGCTCGCCTTGGGGATGCCGATCAGGATGTCGGGGACGTTGTCGTTGTCGATCCTGCCGGCGTCAGCGACCGCGGCACCGAAGAGCGCGCCGGCGTGGCTGCCGGACCAGCCGCGGATGTACTCTCCGGTGACGCCGGAGAACACCGACACGCGCCCGACGTCCGGGTTGAGCGTGCCGGGGAAGCCCACCACGGTGTCGGCGTGCGGCGAGCCGACAGCGATGTCGCGATAGCCGTCGCCATTCATGTCGCCGACCTCGGCCACGCACTCGCCGAAGCTGTCGCCGAAGAGTGAGCCGCTCAGGGTGAGCTCGGGGGCTTGCGTGCGGGCAGCGGTCGCGAGCAGCGTGAGCAGCGCGAAACCGCTGAGTGAGCGAACGAGGTGAAGGCGCGACGGGAACATGGGAACTCCTCACGGGGGGCCGTGAAGAGTCATCCGGATCGCAGGCCTCGAGGTCTCAGCGCGGAACGGGACGGGCTTCAGGCGCGCGCCCCGGCCGCGAAGCTGAGACCACTGGAGCGGCGATCCGGATTGAGGACGTGACCCTCATTCATCACAAGGACCTCGCCATGTTCCGCTTCATGTTCCGCATCTCGCCGCTCGTCGCCGCGCTGCTGCTCGCCGCGGTCGCGACCCCACTCACCGCGCAAGCCCCGCTGCTCACGATGGACATCCCGAGTGTGCAGGCCTTCGGCTACTCGGTGGACGCCATGGGCGACATGAACGGTGACGGCGCGCCCGACTTCGTGGTCGGCACGGTGAACGACGACACCTTCGACACCGACGCCGGCAGCGTGCGCATCGTGTCCGGCGCCGACGGCAGCATCCTGCTCACGCGCCTCGGCACCGAGAAGTTCGAGAACCTCGGCGAGACGGTGGTGTGTGTGGGCGACATCGACGGCGACGGCGTGACCGACTTCGCCGCCACCTCGAAGCGCTCCGACGCCCTCGGTCCCGACGTGGGCGCGGTGCTCGTGATGTCCGGCGCCACCGGCGCCGTGATCCACGCCCTCGGCGACGTGGCCTACAAACCCTTCGGCGCCAGCGTCGCCGCGCTCGGTGACCTCGATGGCGACGGCATCACCGAGATCGTCGGCAGCGCGAGCTTCAACGGTCCGCCCGGCGATCGCGGCGCCGTGATCGTGTTCGACGGCGCCACCGGCGCGCAGCTGTGGTCGTTCCCGGGCGTGGCCGGCGTGAGCCAAGTGCTCGGTCGTCACCTCGCCCCGCTCGACGACGTGAACGGCGACGGCCACCCCGACCTGCTCACCAGCGACGCGAACGACATGCTCGCCGGCCAGTTCCGCGGTCGCGTCTGGGTGCTCTCCGGCATCGACGGCAGCGTGATCCACGAGTGGGCCGGCAGCGTGGACTACGAACGCCTCGGCACGGCCGTCGCCGCCGCGGGCGACGTGGACGCCGACGGCACGCCCGACATGCTCGTCTCCTGCAACAAGAACGATCAGGGCCTGAGCGCGCTGATCAGCAGCGTGCATGTGTACTCGGGCGCCACCGGCTTACGCTTGCTCACCGTGCTCGACACCGAGTACGCGAACAACTTCGGCACCACGGTCGCCGGCCTCGGTGATCGCAACGGCGACGGCCACGCCGACTTCGGCGTGTCCACGCTGGCCGGAGGCGTCAGCAAACCCGGCGTGGTCGACATCTACTCCGGCGCCGACGGCGCCTGGGTCGCACGCATGAAAGGCTCTCTGCCCGGCGACCAGTTCGGCCGCACGATCGCCACGCTCGGCGACCTCGACGGCGATGGCAACGACGACCTCGTGGTCGGCGCGCCGGGCAGCACGAATCACTTCGTGCGCGTGATGTCGCTCGCCGGCAGCTTCGCAGTCACGGGCGCGGGCCTCGCCGGCACGGGCGGGCTGGTTCCGAAGCTCTCAGGCTTCGGCTTCCCCGAAGGCGGTGGCAGCGTGGAGATCCGCCTGGTCGACGGGCGCAGCGTGGCGAGCTCGTTCACCTTCGTGGGCTTCGCGCCGGCGGCGCTGCCCTTCAAGCAGGGCACGCTGTGGGTCGCGCCGCCGTGGACGATCGTGTCGCTCAACCTGTCGGGCGCGGGCGGCTTCGCGGCTCCGGTGGCGCTCGACCCGAGCTTCTCAGGGCTTGGCGTCCACTTGCAGACGGCCGTTCAGGATCCCGTGGCGCCGGCGGGCTGGGCGCTCTCCAACGGGCTGTTCATGGCGGTGAACTGAAAGAGCGCGCGGCCTCAGAAACGGTACTCGAAGCCATCGGAAACGAGCCGCGCGCCAGAGGACTGCGGGTTCGCCTGGCCAGTGGTCTCGATGCGGATCGTGTGCCAGTCGGTGGCGCCGAAGTTGTGTTCGAAGAGTTGAGTTTGCGGCGCGAGCTCGGCGGCGTAGGTGTCGAGCGTGGCGATCTCTTCGCCGTCCACGAGCACGCGCGCCAGGCCGCCCTCGGGCGACAGGTCGGCGAACCAGCGGATCTGGTTGCCGCGGAACTCGAGCTCGCAGGCCGTGACCTCGTCGAGCGACGTGCTGGAGCTGAAGCCGTGCGCGCCGGGCTGCAACCCGCGCAACCACTTGGTGTCGTAGAGCACGCTGGGGTGGTTGTCGGCCACGCGGATGCGTCCGCTGAGACGGCTCCAGTGGTCGCCGCCGTCGGTGCTGGTCCAGATCCAGTCGTGCGTGCTGAGGAAGAGTGTCTGGTCTTCGGCGAAGCCCGAGGAGATCTCGAGGCCGCGGGGCATGTCGAGCGGCAGGCCGTCGTTCACCGGCTGCCACGTGCGCGCCGCGTCGATCGACTTCCATAGGCCCGAGCGCTGCGTGCTCACGAAGAGCGTGTGGTCGACGGCGAACGCGGGCGAGACGGCGATGCCTTCCACGTCGATGCCGGCGAGGTCGGGGATGCCGTGGTTCACCGCTTCCCAGCTCGCGCCCGCGTCGACACTCATGAACAGGCCGCCGCCCACGCTGCCGACCCACAAGGTGTGATCGTTGACGAAGTCGGGCGAGAGTCGGATCACGCGCAGCTCGGGATGCGTGAGGCCGTTCGAGCGCGGCGACCAGCTCGCGCCGCCGTCTTCGGAGATCCACACGCCTTCGTTGCGCGCCGCCATGAACACGGTTTGGTCCACGCTCCAGCCGGGCGAGAACACGAACTCGCGCACTTGCGCCGTGATCGACAGGTTCGCGTTGGCGAGCTGCCAGCTCTGCCCGTGATCGACGGTCTTCCACACGCCTTTGTTCTGCGCGCCCTGGCCGAAGTCGGAGGTGCCGAAGAAGGCCACGCCGTCGTGCTGGAAGTCGGGCGACATGGTGATGCCGCGCACCACGGTGATCTCGGGCGCGAGCTCGGGTGCGAACCAGTTCCGTCCGCGATCCTCAGACACCCACAGCGCGCCGTGCCCGATCATCAGCGTGTTGTCGACGGCGAAGGTGGGCGAGATCGCGATGGGCCCCATCCAGAGGCTGAAGATGTCGGTGGCGTTGGTGCGCCAGTTGATCGCGCCGTTCGCGGGGGTCGTGGGCGCACTCAAGTGACCGCCCGGAGCGCCCTGTGTCGCTGACCTCGAGCCTGCGCCTGAGCCCACGGCAGCGCCGCCGCTGCCGAGCACGCCGCCCGAGCCCACGGCTTCCCAGTGCTTGCCGGCGCTCTCGCTGATCACCAAGCCGCCGCCGAAGTTGCCCAGTGCGAGCACGCGATCCCGCGGGAAGTCGGGCGAGATCGTGATCGTGCGGTTCACGCGTTGCGAGTAGAGGTCGACTGAGTTCCAGCTCTGGCCGTCGTTGGTGCTGCGGAACAAGCCTTCGAAGCCCGAGAGCAGCAGCATCTCGCCGCCGTCGTCGGGGAGTTTGGCCGACTGCAGCTGCACGTAATGGATCGTCGTCTGGTCCGACAGGCCGTCGAGGCCGGTCTTGGGCTGCGGCACCCATGTGGCGCCGAGCGAGTCGGCGCGCACCACCCCGTTGAAGAGCGAGGCGAACATCGAGCCGTCTTCGCGCATCAGCAGGTCGGTCACCGCGCTGCCTTGCAGGCTGGCTTGTTCGGGCGGGAAGCTCAGGCCGCCGTCCACGCTGAAGCGCAGGCCCAGGGCGCTGCGCAGCACCACGCCGATCACGGGCAGCACGGGGAAGTCAGGATGCAGACGCAGGTCAGTGGCCACGCCGCCGAAGTCAGCGAGAGGGGTCCATGTGGCGCCGAGCGTGTCGGAGCGATGCAGCTTCGTGGAGCCGGCGTAGAACACGGGGCGTCCGTTCGTGCCGCGATGCACGGCCAGCGTGCCGAGCGAGAGTTCCGTGAGGCCGGTGTTCTTCTGCGTCCAGCTGAGGCCGTGGTCGGTGCTGCGGTAGAAGCCGAGGTCGCTGCTGAGGCCCACGATGCCGGAGCTGCTGTAGTCGGGGTCGAAGCGCACCGTGTTCACGACCAACGCGTCGAGGCCGTCGAGCACGCGCTGCCAGGTCGTGCCGTAGTCGCTGCTGCGCCAGAGGCCCGCGCCTTCGGTGCCGAGGAAGGCCGTGCCGTCGTTCACGAAGTCGGGCGACATCCGGATCTCGAGCACCTTCGACTGCACCATCTCGTGGCCGAAGGTCTGCCAGCTGCGACCTGCGTCGGTGGAGCGCGCGAACACGCGGTGCTCCGACATGTTCATCTGCGCGAAGATCGTGCTGTCCTGCGCGAAGGTCGGGGAAACGGCGACCACGTGCACGTCGTCATGCGGGCTGTGGGCGGCTACGGGGCCAGCGCCGAGCAGGCTGGCGACGGCGAGGGCGAAGAGCGTCAAGGTGCGTGGCATCGGGTCTCTCGTTGCGATGGTCTTCCCCCAGCCGCGGCACGGGCTCGGCTGCAGCACGAGCTCGGTGACGGCACAGGTCCCCGTCCGACACCGATCCCGGTGCGGTGCGATCCGTTCGGCACCGAAGGTCCCGTGCTGGCGAATCGGGGGCTCCTCAGACTACAGCAGGTGCAGCGGCTTGGGGGGAGCGCCGGGCCTTCGAGGCGTCGCGGGCTTGTGGCTCGGGCTGCTAGAATCCCGCGGCCCACGTCCCCTCCCTGTGTTTCATGCCTTCAGCAGTCATTCAAAGCGCGCGTCCGGTCTGCCTCGTGAGTCTCGGGTGCAGCAAGAACTTGGTCGACAGCGAGGTCATGCTCGGGCATTTGGAGCGGGCCGGTATGACGTTGGTTTCCGACCCTGCCGACGCGCGCGTGGTGATCGTGAACACCTGCGGGTTCATCGGCGAGGCGCGCGAAGAGAGCGTCGACACGATCCTCGAGTACGTGGAGCACAAGCGCGCCGGCACGATCGAAGGCTTGGTCGTCACCGGTTGCCTCGTGCAGCTCCACGAGCAGGAGCTCGCCAAGGAGATCCCCGAGGTCGACGCCTTCTTGGGTCTGTCCGATTACTCCGGCGTGCCGTCGATCGTGAATCAGGTGCTCGGGCTCGAGGCGGGCGCGGCTTGCCAGGGCGGCACGGGCGAGGCCACCGCGCGCAATCACGGGCTCAGCGGCGGTGGCTCCAAAGGTGGCGACGCCGACCTCGGCCGCGCGCTGCTCACCCCGCGTCACACCGCCTACTTGCGGCTCGGCGAAGGCTGCAATCACGTGTGCGCCTTCTGCGCGATCCCGAAGATCCGCGGCAAGCTGCAGAGCAAGCCGATGGAAGTGCTGGTCGAGGAGGCTGCCGCGCTGGCGCAGCTCGGCACGCGCGAGATCAGCCTCGTGGCCGAAGACTCCACCGATTACGGCAAAGACCTCGCGCGCGGCTACGGCCTGCCCGAACTGCTGCGCGAACTCGGCGCCATCGAGGGTCTCGACTGGATCCGCGTGCTCTACGCGCACCCCGCCACGATGGACGCCAAGCTCGCCACCGCCATGGCCGAGACCAAGAGCGTGCTGCCCTACCTCGACATGCCCGTGCAGCACGGCGATGCCGACGTGTTGCGCCGCATGCGCCGCGGCACCTCGCCCGAGCGCATCCGCGAGGTCGTGGGCTGGCTCCGCGACGCGATCCCCGACCTCACGCTGCGCACCACGATCCTCGTGGGCTTCCCCGGCGAAACCGACCAAGCCTTCCAGAACCTGATGCAGCTGCTCGAAGACTGCGACTTCGACCGCGTGGGCTGCTTCGCCTTCTCGCCCGAAGAGGGCACCGAAGGCGGCACGCTCTCCGATCGTGTCGACGAAGCCCTCGCCGAAGAGCGCCGCCACATCGTGATGCGCTGGGCTCGCGAGCGCCTGCAGGCCGCCAACCAGGCGCGCATCGGTGGCGTGGAGCGCGTGCTCGTGGACAGCGTGGAGCCGCTCGCCGGCATCGGCGGCCTGCTCGCCGTGGCCCGCAGCCGCCGCGACGCCCCCGAGATCGACGGCCAAGTGCTGGTGCATGCCAGCGCCGAGTCCGCGATGGAAGCCGGACAGTTCGCCGATGTGAAGATCACAGGCGTAAAGGGGTACGACGTCACTGCGAAGGAGGTGGTTTGAGCCTCCCGAACCAGCTCACTGTCCTGCGCTTCGTGCTGGCCTTCGTGCTCTTCGGTCTGCTCATGGGCACCGACGTTGCCGCCGGACCCGAGTGGTGGCCCGCCGTGGCCTCGGCGGGCCTGTTCATGTTTGCCGTCTTCACGGACTTTCTTGACGGTTATCTTGCCCGTAAATGGGAGCAAGTGTCGGTGTTCGGTCGGATCGCCGACCCCGTGGCCGACAAGGTGATCGTGAGTGGGTCGCTTATTTTCCTCGTATCTTCCTCCTGGGCTACGCACTACTTGCCGGTTTGGGTCGTGGTGGTGATTCTGGCGCGCGAGTACCTCGTCACAGGGCTGCGCGGGTTCATCGAGTCGCGGGGCGTGGCTTTCGGGGCCAGCTGGGACGGCAAGCTCAAGATGATCAGCCAGTGCTGCCTCGTGCCGGCGCTGTTCCTCACCCGCGGTGTCGACCTGGCGTGGGGCGGCGAGCCGGCCTGGTTGCAGGGCACGCTCACCGTGCTCGCGCACCTCTTCGTGTGGCTCACGCTGGCGCTCTCGGTGCTGTCGGCCGTGCGCTACGTGCAAGCCGCCACGCGCTTGCTGCGTCCTGCGCCGGGCGACTCGCCCACGGCCTGAGCGCGCTGGTAGAGTGCGCGCGAAACAGTCGCCGCACGCCTCGAGGACGCGCATGTCATCCAGCAGCCGTGGAGAGAGCCGACGCCGTCGCGGGGGCTCGCTGGTCACGAAGCTCACCGGCACCTTCGCGGCTCTGGTGGCGATCTTCATGATCGTCTTCTTGTTCCTGCTCACCTCTTTTGTGGAGCAGGCGGTCACAGAGCGCGTGTTGCGCCAGGCCTCGGTCGCGGCGCGCACCGCGAGCCAAGCTGACATCGCCGCCTGGACCAAGACCTTCGGCACCGAAGACCAAGGTCTCAGCCTGGCCGAGATCCAGGAGCGCTTGCAGGCGATGTCGCCCAGCGAGCGCCGGATCTACACCGACAACCCGCGTCGTCTCGCTCAAGAAGAGTGGAACAGCGCGCGCTTCGAGCGCTTCGTGCAACCCGAGAGCGAGATCGTGGCGGCCGAGCTGTTGCGCCTGTTGCCCGACGGCAGCCTCGCGCTGGCCGCCAGCTCCTACGGCGGCGATCTCGACTTCCGCCCGGTGCGCGGTGGCGGCGACGAGGCCTTCGGCACCGGTTCCGCGGTCGAAGGCATCCTCGTGATCGACGGCTCCCAACGTCGCGTGATCCGCGGCAGCCATCCGCTCACCGACCGCGACGGCGCCAAGGTCGGCGAGATCAGCGTGTACATCGCGTCGGCCTCGATCGAAGCGGCGGCCGCCCGCCTGAAGCTCAAGGTCGCCTACGTGGCCATGGCCTTCGTGCTCATCGGCGCGCTCGTGGCCTTCTTGCTCGGGCGCCGGATCAGCGGTCCCTTGCGTCGTCTCCAGGAAGACGTGCACACCGTGGCGCGTGGCGACCTCGAACACCGCACGCGCGCCCGCAGCAGCGACGAGATCGGCGAGCTCGCGCGCAGCGTCGACCAGATGACCGAGAGCTTGCGCGAGGCCCGCGACGCCGAGCGCGAGGCTGCCGCCAGCCGTCACGAGCTCGAGGTCGCGGCGGAAGTCGCGGCGCGGCTCACGCCCGAGACCTTCTTCGCGCCCGCCGGCTGGGACGTCGCCGGGTTGCATCACGAGGGCAAGGGCCCCGCCGGCGAGTACGCCGATGCGTTGCAGATGGCCGACGGTCGCGTGGGCTACCTCGTGGCCGGCGCCTCGGGCCGCGGCGTGGCCGCCGCGCTCGTGCTCGCCATGGCGCGCTCGTTCCTGCGCGTGGTCGCCGCCAGCGAGCGCGATCCCGGCGAGGTGCTGCGCAAAGTGAACGGCCTGCTCGCGGGCGACTTGCGCCAAGGCATGTACGTCACGGCGCTGCTCGTGGTCGTCGAGCCGAACGGACGCAGCGTGAGCGTGGCCAACGCCGGTCACCCGCCGCTGCTGCACTGGCGCGGCGCCAGCCAGGACCTCGACGTCGTGCACAGCGAAGGCATCGCGCTGGGCTTCGACAGCGGGCCGGTCTTCGATCGCACCTTGCGTGTGGCCTCGGTGCAACTCGGCGACGGCGACCGCGTGGTCTTGCACGCGCCCGGCCTCATGGAGCTCCCCGGCGCCGACGGCACCCCGCTCGGCGAACGTCGCTTCGTGTCGCTCGTGGAGCGTGAGGCGCCGCTCATCTCCGAGTCCTTCGTGGGCCGCGTCGACGCCACGCTCAAGCGCTTCGCCGGCGGTGGGCGTCTGGAAAGCGATGTCACGTTGCTCACGCTGGCGCGACTCTGATGCACGTCTCCGAGTTCCAACAGCTGATCGACACGATCTACGGCGCCAAGGATCGCGAGCGCGGAACGGCCACGACCTTCATGTGGTTGGCCGAGGAGGTCGGGGAGCTGAGCCGTGCGTTGCGGCGTCAGAGTCGCGAGGAGCTGGAGGGGGAGTTCGCCGACGTGTTCGCCTGGTTGTCCACGCTGGCATCGATCCACGGGGTCGATCTCGAGGCCGTGGCCGCCGCCAAGTACGGCAACGGCTGCCCGCGATGCTCGGCCACGCCCTGTTCCTGTGCCGAACCCAAGCCGTCGCACACCGTCGCGCACGGGGCGTGAGCGGTGAACGCGCGCGGACACGGCACGCGTGACGGCGCGTGGTGCGCCCTGCGCATCGCGATCGAGGTGCCGCGGTGAGCAGCCTCTTCGGCGACGACTTCCTCGAGCCGGCCGCGAAGCCGAAAGCGAAGCGCGCTGCGAGCAAGGCCGCGGGTGCCGCCACGTCGGCGCAGCGCGCTGCGTCGCAGGCGAAGCGTGGCGCGAAGGCCGCTGCCGCCGACGCCGAGCTCGCCGAGGGCCCCGTCGCGCCGCGGCTCTACGCACGCGTGGCGCCGCCGATCCCGGTGGAGGGTCTGTTCAGCTACTCGGTGCCGGAGCGCTTGGCTGAGGGCCTCGTGCCGGGGATGCGTGTCACGGTTCCCTTCGGGGCGCAGAAGCTCTCGGCCATGGTGGTCGCGGTCGACGATCAGGCGCCGCCGAAGGGTGTGCGCGCGCGGCCGCTGATCGGCGTGGTCGAGCCCGAGCCGGTGGTCGGCGCCGACTTGCTCGCGCTGAGCGCGTGGGTCGCCTCGCGCACGGGCTGCTCCTTGGGCGAAGCGCTCGACGCCACCCTGCCGCGCGCGGTGAAGACCGGTCGCACGCAGAAAACCGTGGAGCACGCCGTGCTCGTGCGCGACTTGCCCACGCTCAAACAAGCTGTGGACTACTTGCAGGAGAAGCAGCCGAAGCAGGCGCGCGTGTTGCGCATCTTGGGCGATCGCGGCGGCAACCTGCCCACGCGCGAGCTCATGTCGCTGGCGCAAGTGAGTCGCTCACCGTTGCAAACGCTCGCACGCGACGGCGAGCTGCGCTTCGAACGCGTGCGGCCGGTGAACGATCCCTTGATGAGTGAGCCCGTTGCGCGCACCGAGCCGCACGAACTCGGCACGGAACAGGCCGAGGCGATGAAGCAGCTGCGCTTGCGCCTGAAGCTGGCCTTCGCCATGCCAGCGCCGGCCGCGCGCGCCACCGAAGCGGGCGGCGCCGCGCTCGAAGAGTTGATCGCCGAGGGGCGCCGGCGCGCGCGTTCACCGCGCTTGGAAGGCGCCACGCCGGCGGTGTTGCTGCACGGCGTCACGGGCAGCGGCAAGACCGAGGTCTACTTGCAGCTTCTCGCCGACGTCGTCGAGCGCGGGCGGCAGGGCATCGTGCTCGTGCCCGAGATCAGTCTCACGCCGCAGACCGTGCGGCGCTTCCGCGAGCGCTTCGAGCGGGTGGCTGTGTTGCACAGTCATCTCACGGATGCCGAGCGTCACGAGCAATGGTTGCGCATTCGTGCCGGTGAGGCCGACGTGGTCGTGGGCGCGCGCTCCGCCGTGTTCGCGCCGGTGCCGAAGCTCGGCCTCGTGATCCTCGACGAAGAGCAAGAAACGAGCTTCAAGCAGAACAACGTGCCGCGCTACCACGCGCGCGAGGTCGCCATCGAACGCGCGCGACTCGCGGGCGGGCTCGCGATCCTCGGCACGGCCACGCCCAGCTTGGAAACCGAACGCCGCGCGCGCGACGGCGAGATCCCGCGGCTCGTGCTCAGCGAACGCATGGCCGGCGGGCGCACGCCCGAGATCCAACTCGTGGATCTCACGATCGAAGAGCGGCGTCACGGCTTCAGCTTGATCAGCGATCAGTTGCGCGCGGCGATGGACAACGCGCTGGGCAAGGGCGGGCAAGTGATCTTGTTCCTGAACCGCCGCGGGTGGTCGCCCGTGATGTTGTGTCGTGGTTGCCGGTCGACGGTGAAGTGTCCCGACTGCGCCGTCGCCATGACGCTGCACAAGCGCGTGAACCGCGTGCTGTGTCACTACTGCGGGACCGAGCAGGCGCCGCCGGTGCACTGCCCGAACTGCAGCGAGCCGCTCACGCCGCTGGGTTTCGGCACCGAGAAGGTCGAAGACGAAGTGCGTCGCGCCTTCCCGGGCCACACCACCGCGCGCATGGACAGCGACACCATGACCGGCCGCGGCGCGCACGAGTCGGTGCTCTCGGCCTTCGCGCGCGGCGAGGTCTCGGTGCTCGTCGGCACGCAGATGATCGCGAAGGGGCTCGACTTCCCGAACGCCACCCTGGTGGGCGTGTTGTGTGCGGACTCGGCGCTGTTCTTGCCCGACTACCGCGCGTCGGAGCGCACCTTTCAATTGCTCGCGCAGGTCGTGGGGCGCACCGGTCGCGGCCCGCAAGGCGGGCGCGTGGTCGTGCAGGCCTACGACCCGCGTCACGAGGCGATCCGCACCGGCGTGGCGCAGGATCACGATGCCTTCTCGCGCGCGGAGTTGAAGGCGCGCGAAGAGCTCGGCTACCCGCCCTACGGCCGGCTGTTGCGCGTGGTCGTGCAGGGCGAAGAGCTCTCGGCCACGGAACAGCGCGCGCGCGACATCGTGCAGCACTTGATCACCGAGCTCGGCGCGAGCGTGAACGGCGTGCTCGCCGGCGAAACACCCGAGGCGCGCTCGCGCGTGGAGTTGCTCGGCCCGGCGCCGGCGCCGATCCCGCGCCTGCAGCGTCGGCATCGCATTCACATGGTGGCGAAATGTCGCGACGACGAAGCCGTCGGTCTGGTGCTCGACGCGCTCGAGGGTCAGCTCACGCCGGCCCGCGGCGTGCGCGCGCTGCTCGACGTCGACCCGCTGTCGATGCTCTGAAGCGAACCGCTCGCCCGGAACCGAAAGCCACGCACTCATGCCCAAAGCGCCCGAAGAGCACGTGCTGATCAGCCGCTTCGACACGGCCATGGGCGGGACCGTGCTCGCGAGCAGCGTGAAGGGCCTGCTGTTCTGCACGCTGCCCGGTGAGCAGCGCGACTCGCTCGGTCGCTGGCTCACGCGCTTCGCGCCGCACGCTGTGATCGACGAAGGCCGTGGCCGCAACGGCAAGGTGATCGACGCGCTCTGCGGCTACCTCGCCGGCAAGCGCAAGCGCGGCCTGCCGCGCTTCGACCTCGACTTGCGCGGCACCGACTTCCAGCGCGATGTGTGGGCCACGCTGGCCGAGGTCCCGCACGGCAGCACGATCGCTTACGGCGAGCTCGCCACGCGCGCGGGTTATCCCGGGGCCTCGCGGGCATGCGGCACGGCGGCGGGCAGCAATCCGCTGCCGCTCTTCGTGCCTTGCCATCGCGTGATCGCGAGCGGCGGTCGCCTCGGGGGCTTTGGCGGACGCCTCGACCTGAAACGCGCCCTGCTCGCCCTCGAAGGCGTGGACCGCTTCCGTGAGACGCGACCTCGCTAGATCAGCAGCAGCGCCGTGATGAGTGCGAGCAGCGTGGCGCAGGGCAGCGTCATCACGTTGTCGCGGCGCCAGGCGGGTTCTTCGGCGTGGAGCTCGGGCGCGGCGATGCCCCAGGCGATGAACAGTGCGGCGGCGAGGCCGTGCACCAGGGCGAGCAAGGCGGCGGGTGCGAAGCTGCCGCGCCAGAGCGCGGCGAGGGTTTCGCTGAGCGCGGGGTCCGCGCCGCTCTGTGCGCGGACCGCGATCTGGAACCATGTCGCCGCCGCGCAGAAGCTGGCCGCGCCGAGGCCGAGGCCCACGCGACGCAAGCGTTCGGCGCGCGGTGCGGCAGTGAGCGCCTGGAGCGCGACCCATAAGCCCGCTAGGCCGAGCACGTCGAAGCTGAGCGCGACGTGGCCCAGTTCGCGCGGCACGCCGGGCGGGCGCGCGAGCGTCAACGCGTTCCAGCACAGCACGCCGAGCAGGGCCGCGAACAGGAACAGCAAGCGCCGGTGCCAACGCAGACGCCCACCGCGCGGCGCGCGGCGCGTGAGCAGAGCGGCCAGGAGCAGGCCGTGGATCAGGCAGAGCAGCGCGAAGTCCATGTGCTCTTACTTCGCGTTCCGGCGGCGCTTCACTTGATGTAACCCCAGCCCTTCATGCGCTCGAGGATCGCGGGGTCGATCGGTTGAGTGTTGTCGCCCCCAGCCCAGGGCAGCAGGCCTCGACGCGCCTCCATGGCTTCCACGGCGGAGCGCAGCGCGCGGCCGGCGGCCTCGGTTTGCGGACCCGGCGCGAGCGGCGACAGTTCCTCTGGATCGCTACGACGGTCGAAGACCTGCAACGTTTCACGACCATCAGTGTGCCGGCGACGCAGCACGGCGTGGAAGTCGCCGGTGGTGAGCGAGACCATCTCGTCGCCCGGTTGATCGAGGATCGGCTTGAGCACGGCGCTCGACACGACCGGCGGACGCGCGCTGTGCTCCGCTGTGCCCGCGGCGAGCTCGTCGAGGGCGCGACCGTCTGCGCCGGGGAGTCCGGTCAGCCCGGCCAGCGACAAGATCGTGGGCGCGATGTCGGCCTGACTCACGGTGTCGCTCACGCGGCGCCCGCTCGGCAGCGCGCGCGGCAGGCGCAGGATGAACGGCACGTGGAGCAGCTCGCGGTAGAGCCCGTAGTGGTGCTCCTTGTAGCCACGCTCGAAGAAGCCCTCGCCGTGATCCGCGGTGACGACCACGAGCGTGTCCTCGGCGCGGCCGATTTCTTCGAGGGCCTGAAACACGCGGGCGAGTTGTTCGTCGACCCAGTGGATCTCGCCGTCGTAGAGCGCGCGGATCCACGCGAGATCGCGCTCGTTCATCTCGGCGTGCACGTCGGGATGCGCGGGGTAGTGCTCGGGGCTGAGCGTGCCGTTGTAGTCGGTGTCGAAGAGCCGGTCGTGCGGGGCGGGCGGGATGTAGTCGCTGTGGATGTCGTTGTAGTGCAGGAACAGGAAGAAGGGCTGTTCGCTGGGGAGCTGATCGAGGAAGGCCAGGCCGCGCGCTGTCACCTGTTCGCTGGATTGCTCCGCGAAGTAGTCGCTCTCGCGGGCGCCGGGTTCGGGGAAGCGCGTGCCGCTGGTGGAGCCTTTGGCGTCGCCTTTGCGCTCGATCATGGCGCGCAGGTCGTCGTCGGTGGCGGCGCGGGCGTACTCGTCGAAACCACGGGCGTAGCCGAACTTCTCGCCGAGGAAGGGATTGCTGTAGAAGCCGGCGGTGGCGTAGCCCGCGTCGCGGAAAGGCTCCACGAGCGTGGGGCAGGCTTCGGGGAGCAGGTCGCTGGCTTCCTCCACGCCATGGGTGAGCGCGGAGAGGCCGGTGAACAGGCTGGTGTGCGTGGGCAGCGTCCAGTTGGCCGTGGCCACGCAGTCTTCGAAGAGCACCCCTTGCTCGGCGAGGGCGCGCAGGTTCGGGGCGGTCTCGCGGGTGTAGCCGTAGGCCTCGAGGTGGTCGGCGCGCAGGGTGTCGAGCGACACGAAGAGCACGTTCAGCGGAGCGGTTTCGGTGGCCGGTTCGGCGGCGTCCGGTCCGCAGCCCGACACGCCCACCACCAGCGCGGCCGAGAGCATGAAGCCCGCGCGGCGCTCCCCCGACCGGAGCGAGCCCGCGCAGCGCGCGGCCGACCGGAGCAAGCCCGCGAGGCGCGCGGCCGAGAGGCGGAGGGCGTCGAAACGTGGGTTCATGGAGGCTGCCGGTGGAGGCGCGGGGAGTTTACCCGATGCCCCGGAGCGCTTTGCCCGACGCGGGACGTGCGCGAAGTGCTCCGGACCTTACAATCACTTGTTGCGGCTGGGTAGCGAAGTGGCTTCCCCAGTCGTGCGGCGCGATGAGCGCGAGCCGCGAGAACCCGAACGCAGGAGTGCCCCGTGGGCCAGATCTTCGACGACATCCTCCAGTGCGTGGGCAACACGCCCACCGTCCGCCTGAACCACGTGGCCCACCATGTGCCCCCCGAGGTGCTCGTGAAGTGCGAGTTCCTCAACCCGGGCGGTTCCGTGAAGGATCGCATCGGCGTGCACATGCTCGAGCAGGCCGAGAAGCGCGGCGAGATCAAGCCGGGCGACACGCTCATCGAGGCCACGAGCGGCAACACCGGCATCGGACTCGCCATGGCTGGCGCCGTGCGCGGCTACCGCGTGATCATCACCATGCCCGAGAAGATGAGCCGCGAGAAACAGGTCGTGCTCGAAGGCCTCGGCGCCGAGATCCATCGCACGCCCACCGAAGCCGCCTTCGACGCACCCGACTCGCACATCGGTGTGGCCGAGCGCCTCAAGCAGATCATCCCGCGCTCGCACATCCTCAATCAGTACACGAACTGTGACAACCCGGGCGTGCACCACGACAAGACCGCCCAAGAGATCCTCGACGCCACCGACGGCAAGCTCGACGTGTTCATGGCGAGCGCCGGAACGGGCGGCACGCTCACCGGCATCGCGGTCCGGCTGAAGAAGGAGATCCCGAACATCAAGATCGTGGGCATCGACCCGGTGGGTTCGATCATCGCGGGGCTGCCCGACGACGAAGTCGGCTCCTACAAGGTCGAGGGCATCGGCTACGACTTCGTCCCCGACGTGATGAACTGCGACATCGTCGACGAGTGGGTGAAGAGCGAAGACGCGCCGAGCTTCCAGATGGCGCGTCAACTCATCCGCCGCGAAGGTTTGTTGGTCGGCGGCAGCTCCGGCACCGCCGCGTACTGCGCGATCAACTACGCGCGCAACATGGCGAAGGGTCAGCGCATCCTCACGATCCTGCCCGACGGCGTGCGCAACTACATGACCAAGTTCCTCGACAACCGCTGGATGGCCGAGAACGGTTTCGCCGAGGAACCGTGGGCCGTGGGCGAAGTCGGCGACTTGCTGCTCGGCTTCCCCGAGCGCGAACTGTTCACCTGTCACGATGCCTCGCGCGTGGGCGACGCCGTCAACGCCATGAAGAGCAAGGGCGTGAGTCAGCTCCCCGTGCTCGACGAAGACGGTTCACTGTCGGGCATCATCACTGAGACCGACGTGCTCTCCTCGCTCTTCGACGACCGCTGCACCATGGACACCGTGGTCGGCGAAGTCATGTGCCGCAAGGTCAGCACCGTCTCCGAGTTCGACCCCGCCAGCAAGCTCGCCCAAACCTTCCTGCGCGGCGAAGTCGCCCTCGTCATCGACGAAGCCGGCAAGCTCAAGACGCTGCTCAGCAAGCTCGATCTGATCGAGCACTTGGCGCGGCATGGGCAGGCTGTGGGGGGGTGATGTCGCGAGCTTGAAACGCTAGCCAACCTTCAACGTCGAGCCGAGCGAAATGAGCAACCCTAGACCAACGACTGTTGATCTCTTTGCAGGTGCCGGCGGCTTGTCGCTCGGTTTTGAACAAGCTGGGTTCGACACGGCTGCAGCGATTGAAATCGACCCCATTCATGCGGCAGTTCATTCATTCAACTTTCCGCTTACCACAGTGATTCCAAGCTCGGTATCCAAGCTAGGAGTCGATGATCTAGTTGCCCAGGCGCGCCTGTCAAAGCGTGCAGTAGATGTCGTGTTTGGCGGCCCTCCCTGCCAGGGATTCTCGATGATCGGACGGCGGATGTTGGATGATCCCAGGAATCGCCTTGTCGGCGATTTCGTAAGAGTGGTCACCCAGCTGAATGCTTCGTACTTTGTGTTTGAGAATGTGAAGGGCTTGACCGCAGGCCGCCATCGGCGCTTCCTTGACGAGCTGATTCGCGAATTTGATGCCGCTGGCTACTCCGTGCGCCTTCCCTGGAGGGTGTTGAATGCCAGTGACTTCGGAGTCCCTCAATCTAGGGAGCGGTTGTTTCTGATTGGAGCGAGGAAGGGTCTTGTTGTTCCACATTACCCCAGGCCCACTACATCGAGGGATCAGGGGTTGTTGGTCGATATGGTTCTTCCAACTCCGACCTGTCAAGACGCGCTTGAGGACCTGCCAAATGCCGATGAGTACGAAGAACTTCTAGACGGGGACGTTGTGCGAGTTGGCCGGGTTAAAGCGCAATCGCAGTACGCTAGGCAGAGTCGTTGTGATTCATCTAGTGCTTGGCGGTTTGGCTACCGACGAAGCTTTTCAAGGCTCTCGCTGACTTCCAGCGCCCGCACTCGTCATTCTGACATCTCCCGTAGCCGCTTCTCTCGAACTGCACCCGGCTCCGTCGAGCCGATTTCTCGCTTTTTCAAGCTCCACCCGAAGGGGGTGTCCAACACGCTGCGTGCTGGAACTGATGCCGCAAGAGGGGCATTCACAAGCCCGAGGCCGATTCACTACCAGTACCCACGGTGTATTACGGTTCGTGAGATGGCTCGATTGCAAGGCTTTCCGGACTGGTTTCGATTTCACGCAACAAAATGGCATGGGGCGCGTCAGGTGGGGAATTCTGTCCCCCCGCCTCTTGCCTATGCAGTCGCATCTGAAGTGGCGAAAGCGATGGGGTACTCACCCGCCGCTCCGCCCAATCTCTTGAAACTCGGGGACGCATCCTTACTTACCCTCGATATGGCTCGCGCAAGCGCGCATTGGGGAGTGTCCAAGCCAAGTGGTAAGCGTGATCGTCGTAGCGGGGCTCGGAAGCGAAGGCAGGTGGACATCGAACGCGAAATCTGTCGTTCGCAGGAGACCGACACGTGACTGAGCCTCTAAGGCGTGGCGGCCGGTACGCACAGCTGATCGAACGCATCTTTTTAGATCGCTTCGAATCAGGCAGTGTGGAGGTTCCGTTCAAGCGTGAGGACATCGTCGAAGCGGCACGTATTCTAGGCATCGCCTTGCCAAAGAATCTCGGAGACGTCATCTACGCAATGCGTTATCGAAACGAGTTGCCAGCGTCGGTGCGTGAGTCGGAGGCCGGGGGGAAGCACTGGGTGATTCAGGGGCGGGGGCGTGCGGAGTACGCTTTTCGCCTTGTCTCTGTTGCGGATGTCGCACCGAACCCCAGCATGCTCGAGATAAAGATTCCGGATGCCACGCCGGAGCTTGTAGGCGCATATGCGTTGACTGATGAACAAGCTCTACTCGCGCGCGTCCGGTACAATCGACTTGTCGATGTGTTTCTTGGAGTGACTGCTTATTCACTGCAGAATCACCTTCGCACTACCGTCGTGGGTGTCGGTCAGGTGGAGATTGATGAAATCTATGCAGGTGTTGACCGGAAGGGGTGTCAATACATCGTTCCGGTGCAAGCGAAGGGGGGGGCGGATAAGTTATCGAGTGTACAAACTGCGCAGGACATAGCTTGCTGTGCTGAGAAGTATCCAGCGCTGCAGTGTCGGGCGGTTTGTGCTCAATTCATGCCGGATGATGTGATTGCTCTTTTCGAACTCTGCGAGGCCGATGGTGAGGTGAAGATTGTAGCTGAGCAGCATTATCGGCTTGTGCCAGCTGAATCAATTTCGCCTGAAGATCTCGCGCGCTACTCACGCTGAGTTGTAAATGCAGTCCGTTTCCCCCGTTGTGTGAATCGGGCATGGGGCTCGCGACCTCCACGGCTCGCCGATCGCGCAGTAGGGTGTCGGTGCAGCAGCGCTTCGCGAACTCACTCCACTTGCAGCGAGAGCTCTCATGGAACGCGTCACCGGTATCGGCGGCTTCTTCTTCCGCGCCAAGGATCCGCGCGCGCTTGCGGCTTGGTACGACGAGCACTTGGGCGTCACGATCACGCCCTCCGACTACGACGGCACGCCGTGGCAGCAGGTGGCCGGCGCAACGGTCTTCGAGCCCTTCGCCGAAGACACCGAGTACTTCGGGCGCCCCGAGCAGATGTGGATGATCAACTTCCGCGTGAGCGACTTGGGCGCGATGGTCGCGCAGCTCGAGGCCGCCGGCGTGAAGGTCGAGGTCGACGCCACCGAGTACCCGAACGGACTCTTCGCCACGGTGCACGATCCCGAAGGCAACCCGATCCAGCTCTGGCAACCGGTCGGCGACACTTACAACACGTGAGCACGTCGCAGCGCACGCGCGTCTACATCGCCTGTTCGCTCGACGGTTTCATCGCCGGGCCCGACGACGACCTCTCGTGGTTGCCCGAGCCGCCCGAAGGCTGCGACGACGACTTCGGCTGGGGCGCGTTCATGGCCGGCATCGGCTGCTTCCTCACCGGGCGCCGCACCTTCGACGTGGTGATGGGCATGGGCGTCGACTGGCCACACACCGAGATCGACACGCTGATCGCCACGCACCGTCCGCTGGCCGACGCGCCGCCGCGCGTGAGCACAGTGAGCGGAACGATCCAAGAGATCGTGCACGCCGCGAAGCAGCGCGCCGCCCCGCGCGACGTGTACATCGACGGCGGCGACCTCATCCGCCAAGCCCTCGATGCCGAGCTCATCGACGAACTCATCGTGACGGTCTGCCCGAACATCCTCGGCTCGGGCCGCGCGTTGTTCGCCGGCGCGGACCATCGCCGCAAGCTCGAGCTGAAGAGCATGCGTGAGCTTCCAGGCGGGCTCGCGCAGCTCACGTACACTCTCGAGCCCGACACCTAGAGGCCACATCATGCGCAGCGCTCCCGCTCTCGTTGTTTCCGTCGTGCTCGCGCTGGCGGGGGCCGTCGCCGCGCACGATCGTGCCATCGAGTTCCCCGACGTGCCCGGCTACCGCACGCTCGTCGTCGACCTGCACATCCACTCGGTGTTCTCCGACGGCAGCGTGTGGCCGGACATCCGCGTGGAAGAATCGCAGCGCGACGGCGTGGACCTCATGGCCGTCACCGAGCACCTCGAGTACCAACCGCACAAACACGACATCCCGCACCCCGACCGCAACCGCTCCTTCGAACTCGCGCACAAGCACGCGGGCGGCGACAAGGCCGAGTTGATCGTGGTGAACGGCGCCGAGATCACGCGCTCCATGCCCGAAGGTCACGTGAACGCTGTCTTCCTGAGCGACGCCAACGCGCTGCTCGCCGACGACGCCGAAGCTGCCTACACCGCGGCCAAAGCGCAGAACGCCTTCGTGTTCTGGAACCATCCTTCGTGGACCGGTCAGCGCAAGGACGGCGTGGCCGTGCTCAGCGACACGCAACGCTCACTCATCGAACGCGACATGCTGCACGGCATCGAGGTCGCGAACGGAGCCATGTACTCGCAGGACGCGCTGCAGATGGCGCTCGACCACGACCTCGCGATCCTCGGCACGAGCGACATCCACGGTCTCATCGACTGGGACTACGACGTGCACGCGGGCGAACACCGCACGGTCACGCTCGTGTTCGCCGCCGAACGCAGCGCCGACTCCGCGCGCGAGGCGCTGCACGCGAACCGCACCGTCGCCTGGATGAACAACACACTCATCGGGCGCGACGATGTGTTGCTGCCGCTGCTCGAGGCCTCGCTGCAAGTCGCGAGCGTGAACACGCGCGACAACGACGAACTCGTGCATGTCACGCTCGTCAACCACTCCGACGCGAGCTTCGAGCTCGCCAACCGTGGCGACCACAACTTCTACGGCCAGGCCGGCTTGATCCGCGTCCCGCCGCACAGCGAAGTGAAGCTGGGTCTCGCGGGCGAAACGCGCAAAGAGTTCGCGCTCGAGTTCGAGGTGCTCAACGCCGTGAACGCGCCGGGCAAGCACCCGCGGCTCAGCCTCGAGATCGAAGTTCCCTGAGCGCGCAGCCTCGGCTGGGAGTTGCTGATGCCAATTGAATGGCTCGTGATCGTGCTGGCGATGCCCATGGGTGCATGCCTCGCGCGCGTCGAGCACCTTCAGAAGCACGGTTGGGGCAGGAGTTCCGGCACGCGGTGATCGCCTTCGACGGCCTGTTGCTCGATGTCGCGAGCGATGCTGAGTGAGCGCCGCGCCGCTTGGTAACTTGTCGCCCAGGGTGAGTCGGGCGTTCGCGGGCAGCGTTCGTGCTCACACGCCGCCGCGCAAGACGCGCGACGTCGCGCAACCCGTCGCCCGCACGGGAGTCCGCGATGAAGCCACTCGGTGCAGAGTTCTTGGGGACGTTCTGGCTCGTGCTCGGCGGCTGCGGCAGCGCTGTCTTGGCCGCGGCCTTCCCCGATGTCGGCATCGGCCTGCTCGGCGTGTCGCTCGCCTTCGGCCTCACCGTGCTCACGATGGCCTACGCGATCGGGCACATCTCGGGTTGTCACCTGAACCCCGCCGTGTCGGTGGGCCTGTGTCTCGGCGGACGCTTCGAGGCCAACAAGTTGCCCGGCTACGTGATCGCGCAAGTGCTCGGCGGACTCGCCGGCGCAGGCGTGCTCTACGTGATCGCGAACGGCGCTCCCGGTTTCGATGTCACGGCCGGTTTCGCGTCGAACGGTTTCGGAGACCACTCGCCCGGCGGGTACTCGATGCTCGCCGCGCTCGTCTGCGAAGTCGTGATGACGATGTTCTTCTTGCTCATCATCCTCGGCGCCACCGACAAGCGCGCACCCGCAGGCCTCGCGCCGATCGCGATCGGTTTCGGCCTCACGCTGATCCACTTGATCAGCATCCCGGTCACGAACACTTCGGTGAACCCGGCGCGCAGCACGGGCGTGGCGCTCTTCGCCGGCGGTTGGGCCGTCGAGCAACTCTGGTTGTTCTGGGTCGCGCCGATCGTGGGTGCCGTGCTCGGGGCCGGGGCCTACAAGTGCGTGGCGAAGGAGGAGAGCTGACGCGCCGAGCGGTGCGCGTCGAGCCTGAACCTAGTCAGATGTCCGATCTCCGCGCATGCTGCGGGGTCCATGGTCTTCGGAGAGAGCTCGCATGGATCCCACAGATCTTCCGCTCGACGAGAACGTGCAAGTCGAACCCGGCGTCGTGGCGCGACGACGCTGCTTCTTGAAGACAGCCGCGCTCGCGCTGGGCGCCGTGTCTCTGCCGGGCTTCGCTCCGCTGCGCTTGGGTCAGACCGCCGACGCGAGCTTGCCGCTCGACCAGTTCCTCGCCGAGGTGGGGCCCGTGGCGCGCGAGTTGGTGAAGGACACCTCGCGGGTGGGGCAGGATCGCTACCTGCTCACGCTCGCGTCCTACGCGGTGCGCTTGACCCAGGTGCGGCAACCGAAGTTCCGCGCGAGTGAACAGGGTGACGGCGTGATGATCGGCAGCAACGGCACGTCGGGTCCCTTCACGGTATTGCAGTGGAAGATGACTCCCGGCGCGGAGATCCGCGGTCACGCGCACACCTACGGCAACGTCGTCACGCTGGGGCTCGCTGGCGTCGCGCTCGTGCGCAACTACGAAGTGCTCGGCGAGCCGGACTTCGACAGCACCGAGAGCTTCCGCGTGCGTCGCACCCTCTCGCAACGGCTCTCACCGCGCGCGACCAACCTCGTGAGCTTGGAGCGCAACTACATCCACGGCTTCAAGGCCGGCCCCAAAGGCGCGCGCGGGCTCGACATCACCACGCGCCTGGGCGAGCAACGTCCCACGCCGTACATGGAACTCGAGAAGAGCAGTGGCGGCGCCAGCGATGTCTTCTCCGCGCGTTGGTCGGAGTGACGCCAGCGTGATGCGCTCCAGAGGGCGAGTGTTCGCGTGGCTCGCAGGCGCTGCGTTGGTCGCGCTCGCGCTTCAACTCGCCGCGCTCTTGGTGCCGTTCCATCGCCCACTGCTCACGCTGTCCTTGCTCGGGAGCGGTGTGCCCCTGCTGTTGCTGGTGGCCTGCTTCGTGTTCACGCGCTGGGCCCTGAGCGAGCGCGAGATGCATCGCAAGCGTCGTCCACTTCCCTTGCGCGCGGCGGGCCTGATCCTCGTCTTCTTGCTGAGCTACCTCGGTTGGGGTGTGCTGCAGGTGCCGCTCCGCCTGTGCTTGCTCGTCTCGGGTGATGCCCTCGTGGCCGCGGCCGAGTCCGCTGAGCCGGCGGGATTCTCGTCGTATCGTTCGAGCGAACCTGCCGAGCGCATCGGGATCTTGCCGGTGTTGCGAGTGCTGCGCAGTGACGACGGCGCGGTCTACTACGCGCTTGCTCAAAGGCCGATTTTCGTCGACCTGATCACTGAGGGTTTGGTGCGCGATCTCACGGATTCGTGCACGCCCTTCGGGGGCAAACATTTCAGCTCGGTGGATCTCGGCAACGGCTGGCACTGGTTCAGCGTGAGCAACGACTGGCACTGTTAAGCATTCACGTTATCGTCAGCTCAGGTTCCTGGGGGAAGCGATCGGGAGCATGATCATGTTGCTGCGACTGAGCTTGGCCTTCGTGACGGTGTTCGCCTTCGCGGCCATCTCGCTGCCGCTGGGTGTCGACGAGATCCTGAGCGTGCGTTCGCTGCAGCGCCCGCTGCTCTGGCCTGTGTTCGCGGGCCTGGCGCTCTTGCTCGTGCCGTGGTCGAGTTGGTGGCCCACGCTCACGCGCGGCTTGGGTTACACCGTGCTCGTGTTGTGGGCTGCCTTCGTGTTGCTGTCACCGGGGAACAAGCGCACGCACTTCGCGCGCGATGTCGGCCTGCTCACCCTCGGCATGACGCCCACGAACGTGGAGCGCGTGATGGCCGCGCACGTGAAAGGCGTGCAAGACCCGATGCTCGTCGGTCTGGCGCACGGTGGCACCTACTTCGAACCGCGCAACGAACACCACAGCTTCGACGAGTACGTGCTCGTCCATTTCGAATCGGGCCGCGCCGAGCGCATGCGAGTCGTGTTCGATTGAAGTTCCGCGCGCGAACGCCGCTGCGAGCGATCGCGCTGCTCGGCCTCGTTTGGCTGAGCGCTTGCGCTGAACCCGAACCGCCCTCCGGCGAGCGCGACGAGGCGGGGGTCTACACTGCGGTGCTGCGCGAGTACGTCGTGAATGCGGGGCGGGTGGGACCCGAACTCGCTTGGGACTATCTCCTCGTGGCGGATCACAGCGCGTGGTCCGCGCCAGCGCCCGAGGACGGCGAGGCACCACGCCGCATGTCGGACTCTTACGCCGAGAGCTCGGAGCTGTTGCGCGAGAGGTTCTTCATGCTGCGACGCGACTGCCTCGACGACTTCATGGCGCAAGAGTCGGTGCCGAAGCCGCTGCCGCCGATCGAGCTCGACTTCCCGCTACGTTGGCTGCCGCAGATTCCACCCGAGGAGCGGCGCGCCTTCTTCTGGGAGGGCTTCGAAGCCGAGCACCCCGGGAACATCTTCATCACCCACTTCTCACCGATCGGCTTCGATCCCAGCGGTGATCAGGCGTTGCTCACCGTCACCGCATCCTGTGGGTCGCTCTGCAGCTCGAGCGATTTCGTGCTGCTCGAACGAGGCGCGCAGGGCTGGCACATCGTCGCGCGCTTCACCTACGGGGTTTCCTGAAGCTCGCGCTCGCTCAGAAGCTGCTGTCGAGGCCGAGTTGCAGTGACCAACCACTCAGGCTGAGCGAGCCCAAGGGGCCGAGTGCGCTCTGCAGATACACCAGCAGGCCGTCGATGCCGGGACCGAGTTCGGGCATGGTCAGGTTGAACTCACGCGTGCCGTTCGCCGGGATCGTGCCGAAGAGGAAGCCGGTGTGTTTGAGCGTCGGGAAGCCCGCGTGGAACACGCCCTCGCGACCGACCAGCGGCGTGAAGCCCGGGCTCAGTGAGAGGAAGAGCAGGATCAGGTCGCCCGGTTCGCCGGTGAACGTGTGCGTGCCGGCCACGCCCTCGCGCAGTGGCGACGGTGCGACGTAGGTGCGCATGGGCGCGCTGAGCGGCGCGACTGTTCCGGCGAGGATGTCTTGTGCCGCACTCGGTTGACCGTCTGGTGCGCACGCGATGCCGAGCTGATTGCCACCGCCTGCGCCGCCGGCGCCGCCGGTGATCGCGGCGTCGCGCGACCAGAGCAGCGCGCTGGCGGCGTTCATGCGCAGACCCACGTCGCCGTCACCGCCGGGCTGGCAGAAGCCGGGGTAGCTGAATCCCGAGCCACCGCGGCCGCCTCTGAGGGTCCCGCCGAGCAGCCAGACGGTGCCTTCCTGCACGAGCAGTCCCGGGCCGCCGTCGCCTGCAGGTGAGAAGTCGTCAGGGGTGGATGGTCCACCGACCGGCGAGGTGCCCACGCCGCCGTCGACCGTGCAGCTCGCCAGGCTCAGCGTTCCGCTCAGCATCTCGATGCCGGCCGCGCCTGTTTGCATGGTGGTGTTGCGGCCCACGCCGCCTTGGCCGCCGCGCACGGTCACTCGGGTGAACGCGACACGCGGGCTGTTGCTGATGCGCACGCCGGGCTCGGGCAAGTTGTCCTCGACTTCGAGACCGTTCTCCGTCCGCCCGAAGACTGCGCAGTTCTCCACGCTGACTTGGCCCGCGCAGTCGGTGATCAGCAGCGTGGGCAGCGTGTCGTCATCGAGCGAGAGCTGGAACAGGAACACCTGCCGCAACGCCACGCTCTGCTCGGCGCTGAGGTTCCGGATCACACCGGAAGGCACCCGCGCCACGCTGCCGTTGTCGTCGCCATGCAGCGCGAGGCTCTTGCCGTCGATCACGAAGGGGCCGTAGCTCAGGGTGGAGCTGCCCTTGAGCAACAGGAGATCGCCGTCGCTCGCGGCGTCGATGGCGGCCTGCAGGTCGACGAAGTCACCGCCACCTTCGGCGTCGACCACGATCACACCGGCAGCGCCGAGGGGAGCGAGCAGCGTGAGCGCGAGCAGGACGAGGGACGCAAGCGACGTGGGGCGTGAGGGCATCTCGAACTCCGGTTCGGCGGGTTGCATGAGGAACGGTCATACAATGGTCCGAGTTCCAGGAACTGCCCACTGCTTTTGGAGAGTGGCCCCCATGTCTCCGCTCCTGATCACGCTCATCGAAGACAGGCCGATGTCGTGGCCGGCGGGCCTCGAGCGCACCCTTGGCGCTCTCCCTCCGAGACGAGCCGTGCTCGGCTCGCGTGGTGATTTGCGAGACTTCGTCGCATGAGAACGCTTTTCACCCGGCTCGCTCCGCAAGGCTTTTGGTTCGGCGTGATCGCGCTCGCCTGCGTGAGTTGTGGCGACGACCGGTCCGCGCCCGCGTTGCCTTTCGCGAGCGCGCTACCGATCCGCTTCGAGGTCACCCAGCGCGACAGCGCGATGATTCCCGAGACCGGCGACGCGCTGTTCGTCACGCTCGGTGACATCACCGATGGCCAGGTGCACACGACGCTCGTGCGCAATCCCACGCTGAAGCGCGGGCAGCTCGGCGCCGTGGCCCCGGTGCTCGGCACGCAGTCGTTGCGCACGAGCGACCTGCTTACGTTCCACTTCGACGACGTGCCGTTGCAACTCGCGCTCACCGAACTCGACACCTCGCTGCTCGGCGACGACGTGGCGCACTTCGTGCTCGAGGCCGGGGGCACGAGCGTGGAGCAAGCGCACCTGCGGGTCGACGCACTCATCGCGCGGCTCGGCTCCCAGAGCGACGTGACCTTCCTGCGCAATGGCGACACGCACACAGCCCGCGAAGCCGCCGACCACTTGCGTCGCAAGTTCGATCACGCGCGCGAGGAGATCCGCAGCGTCGACGATTTCATCGAGCTGTGCGGCACGCGTTCCTCGATGAGCGGCGAGGCCTATGCCGTGCGTCTCGCCGACCGCGAAGAGCGCCCCGCCGCCGATTACTTGCGCGCGCTCGCAGCGACCGGCGAGCTCTGAGGACGCGCTGCGTCTGAGTTCGGGTCGCGCCGGACAGCCGCGCTGGACACCGCCGACGCGCGCGCTGCGTCTGAGCTCGCGGCTTCCGCGGCGCCCGCGTTCGGGACCGCCGTCCACGCCGCCGCCGCGTGAGAGGCCCGAGCCTGTTAGACTCCGCCCCGCGCGCCCGTTCGTGGTGCCGCCGCCCCTTCGACGCAGCAAGGAGTCCCCGTGCCCGAAGCTGCCGACGAGCGGCGTGTCCGCCAGCGCCGCGATGCCGAGCGCGCCCAGGCTGCGCCGCAGACCACGCCGCAGACCACGCCGCGCTCGCGCCCCACGCCCGACCCGCGCGTGAGCCAGCTCTTCGAGCGCGTCACCTCGCGCATGGCGGAGATGGCCGGGCATTCGATCAGCGGCTTCGTCGCCAGTGATCTGCCCACGATCTACGGCGCCCTCGAGCGCATCGCGCGCGAAGGCATGGCGCGCGGACCGGTGTTCTGCGAGTGGGGCAGCGGGCTCGGCGCCGCCACCGCGCTCGCCGCCTTGCTCGACTACGAAGCCTGCGGCATCGAGATCGAGCACGACCTGGTGGGTGCCGCGCGCGAACTCGTCAGCGAACTGAACATCGAGGCGCGCTTCGCCGCAGGCAGCTTCCTGCTCCCCGGCGACGACGACCTGATCTTCGACGAACGCTACGCGCAACCCGTGATGAGTCACGAGGCCTACAGCGAACTCGACCTCACGCCCGCCGAGCTTGACGTGGTGTTCAGCTATCCGTGGCCCGGCGAAGAAGCGCTCGTCGACCGACTGTTCCTGCGCCACAGCACACCCGACGCGCTGCTGCTCACCTTTCATGGTGACGACCGCATCCTGGTGCAGCGCCACGTCGCCGACAACCCCGAGCTCGTGCCGCTCGGCTGGATGTAGGCGCGGCGCTCGTTTCGTGATTCGTCCCTACGCAGAGACTGACAAGGCTGAGTTGCTCGCAGTCTGGGATCGCGCTTCGGCGTTGGCGCATCCGTTCCTCAGCGCCGAGTTCCAAGCGCAGGTGCGGCACGACATCGGCGAGGTCTACCTGCCGATCACGCGCACTTGGGTTTTCGAGCGCCACGACCGCGTGGTGGGCTTCATCAGCATGATCGAGCGCGAGATCGGCGGGTTGTTCGTCGAGCCTGAGCTGCATGGTCAAGGCCTCGGACGCGCGCTCACCGACCACGCTCGCGCCGAGCTGGGAGCCCTCGAAGTCGAGGTCTTCGAGCGCAACACGATCGGCCGCGCCTTCTACGATCGCTACGGATTCCAGCTGATCGAGCGCAAGGATCACCCCGAAACGGGCGAAAAGGTGCTCAGACTCGGGCTGGCGTCCGAAGGATCGAGCGGCTAACCTGCCGCCCCTTCGAGCCATCGCTCGACTTTGGCGCACAACAGGACGCACCGCTCGACTTCCGGGCCACTCGTCGCGCCACCCAGCACCCCCTCTTGCCCTTCGCTGTTGTAACGGGTCGGAAACAACGACCCTGTCGTGCGGCAACGCGCTGCACGCACGCGGTAAAGGACATCACGGATGGTTGCATCACCCGCCCCGGCCCCCGAGGCCAAGGCTCCCAGTGCGTTCGCGCGCTTCAAGCTTCACGACGCGTTGCTGCGTGGCCTCGACGCCGCCGGCTTCGAGTCACCCCGGCCGATCCAGGCCGCCACGATCCCCGCCGGCCTCCAAGGTCGCGACGTGCTCGGTCTCGCGCAGACCGGCACCGGCAAGACGGCCGCGTTTGCGTTGCCGATCTGTCATCGCTTGCTGCGCCAACGCGGGCGTTCGCCGCGCGCGCTGATTCTTGCGCCCACGCGTGAGCTCGCCACGCAGATCGCGGCCGAGATCAAGACGCTCGCCAAGTTCACCAAGCTGCGCTTGGTCACAGTGTTCGGCGGCGTGTCGGCGAAGAACCAGATCCACCAACTCAACCAGTACCCCGACATCGTGGTGGGTTGCCCCGGCCGCGTGCTCGACCTGATCGGTCAAGGCAAGCTGAAGCTCGGCCAGGTGGAAACCCTCGTGCTCGACGAAGCCGACCACATGTTCGACATGGGCTTCCTGCCCGACATCCGCCGCATCATGAGTTCGCTGCCCGACGAGCGTCAGAACCTGCTCTTCTCGGCGACGATGCCGCGTGAGATCCGCAAGCTCGCCAACGACTTGCTGAGCGATCCCGAGGTGGTTGAGCTGGCCGACGCCGCGCCTGCCGCCACCATCGACCACGCGCTCTACCCCGTGGCCGAGACGCGCAAGCGCGCGCTGCTCGACCGCTTCCTGGCCAGCAAAGACTGTCGTTCGGCGATCGTGTTCACGCGCACCAAGCACCGCGCCAAGCGTCTCGCGCAACAGCTCGAGAAGGCGGGGCATCGCGCCACGAGCCTGCAAGGCAACATGAGCCAAGGTCAGCGCGACCGGGCCATGCGCGGTTTCCGCGCGCATTCGTTCGACGTGCTCGTGGCCACCGACATCGTGGCGCGCGGCATCGACGTGAGCAACGTGTCGCACGTGATCAACTTCGACGTGCCGATGACGCCTGAGGCCTACACGCACCGCATCGGTCGTACGGGTCGCGCCGAGAAGTCGGGCGTGGCGTGCACCTTCGTGACCGGTGGCGATCGCGAGTGGGTGCGTGACACCGAACGCATGCTCGGCAAGCCGATCGAGCGTCGCAACATGCCCGACTTCGATGCGGGTGACGTGAACCTCGCACCCGCCAAGGCGGCGCGCGGTGGCGGCGGCGGCGGTGGGCGCGGCAACGCGCGTGCGGGCGGCCCCGGCAAGCGTGCCGGCGGTGGCAAGCGCGGCGGTTCGCGTGGCGGCGCTGGCGGACGCGGTGGCAGCGGCGGCAGCACGGGCGGTCGCAACAGCTCGCGCGGCGCAGCGAGCCGCGGTTCACGCAGCGCTTCGGCGAAGAGCAGCGGCTCGTCGTCGAGCGGCGGCGCGCGTTCGTCTTCGGCGGCGGCGCAACCGTCGGCGAACGGCGTGCAGCGTGGACGTCGCGTCCGAAAGCCTGGCGCGCGCTTCTGATTCGCGCGATGCTGCGTGCATGGGCGCGCTCTTCGACTGGTTCCTCAGCTGGCTGATCGACGATGTCTTAGAGGTCGTCATCTGCGGAGCGGGGCGCTTGGTGTTCAGGCTCTTCGGGCGCCGCACGCGGATCCCTGCGCGGCACGAAGGGGCGATCGTCTGGGTCACGGGCCTCGCGGTCTGGGCGGCGATCGGCTTCGGGATCTGGTGGCTGCTGCGCTGAGCCCCTTCCGGTCGAAGAGTTGCGTCGAGTCAGCGCGTGAGTTGGAATTGAGCCATGCTCGATCCGCTGCTCGACTTCGTGTTGGAGTTTCTGCTCCGCGGTCTCGGTCGCCTGGCCTTCGCGCTCGTCGGACGCGGGCGCAAGAGCGCCAACCCACCCTCCGACTTCGCAGCCGGCATGCTCGGCGTGGCGGTGTGGATCGCGCTCTGCCTGGCGCTCATCGTGTGGCTGCGGTGAGCCATGCGCTGCGAGTGAGGCGGTCGCTGCGAGTGAGCCGCGCGTTTCGAGTGAGCCGTGTGCTGCGAGTGAGGTGGTCGCGCGGATCTCGCCTGCAGAGTGCGGGCCGCGAGCTGTGTCGCGTGCGCGAGCTTCGCGCGTCGTGATCAAGTACCTCGGTTCCAAGCGCAGGTTGCTCACCCAGATCTTGGAGACGGTGCGCGCCGCGGACCCCGAAGCGCGCAGCGTGCTTGACATGTTTTCGGGCACCTCACGCGTAGGGCACGCGCTCAAGGCGCAGGGCTACCGCGTGCTCTCCAACGACCACAACGCGTATGCCGCGACCTTGGCGCGTTGCTACGTCGCGGCGGATCGCGACGACTGGCTGTCCGACGCCGAGCAACTCGTGCGCGAGTTCAACGCGTTGGCCGGCGCGCCGGGCTGGTTCACCGACACCTTCTGCGAGCGCTCGCGCTTCTTCCAGCCGCGCAACGGCGCGCGCGTCGACGCGATCCGCGAGGCCATCGCGGCCAAGTCGCTGCCACCTGAACTCGAAGCCGTGATGCTCGTGTCGCTGATGGAAGCCGCTGATCGCGTCGACTCGACCACCGGCGTGCAGATGGCCTACCTCAAGCAGTGGGCGCCGCGCGCGGAGAACGAGCTCGAGTTGCGCGTGCCCGACTTGCTGCCGCGCGCCACGCACGGCAAAGGCGAGGCGCATGAGCTCGACGCGCAACAAGCCGCTCGCACGCTCGTCGCCGACGTGGCTTACCTCGACCCGCCGTACAACCAGCACAGCTACCTCGGTAACTATCACGTGTGGGAGTCGCTCGTGCGCTGGGATCAACCCGAGGTCTACGGCGTGGCGTGCAAGCGCGTCGATTGCCGCGACCGTCGCAGCGCGTTCAACTCGAAGCCGCGCAGCGCGGACGCCTTCCGCCAAGTGATCGACGCGCTGCGCGCACGCACGGTGATCGTGTCCTTCAACGACGAAGGCTATCTCGCGCGCGACGAACTCGAGCGAACGCTGAGCACGTTGTGGCAGGGCGCCGCGCACGTGGACGTGTTCGAGAACGACAGCAAGCGTTACGTCGGCGCGCAGATCGGGATCCACAGTCCGAGCGGCGAGAAGGTCGGCACGGTCGGCCGCTTGCGCAACAAGGAACTGCTCTACGTGGCGACGCGCGGCAAAGCCAGCGTCGCGCTCAGCCCTTCGCGTCCATCCGCTCCATGACGGCGCGCACGACGAGCGGCCAGGCGATGGTCGCGTCGGCGTGAACCTCGGCCCAGCGTCCGCCCTCAGCGGCCGGGACGATCTTGCCCCAGCTCACGGATTCGCTGTAGCTGCAGCCTGAAAGCCCACCCCAATGCACCGGCTCGGGGCAGATGCGCACGGCGTAGCGGTAGCGACAAGGCTCGTGCGCCCGCGACGGGACGCGCTTGCCGAGGATGTCGATGAAGGGCGCGACTTGCTGCGCCCAGTTGCGCGGCACGCCGCCGCCGATGGTGAAGATGCCGTGCCGGTCGTGCTGGATGAAGCGCTGGTGGAAGCTGTTCAGGTCGAGGAAGGGGTCGAAGCGCAGCTGCGGTTTGCCGAGCTCGTCGCGCATGTGGTTGTTCGTGGCGAAGTCGAGGCCGAGTTCGCTGTCGGTGAACGCGGGCACGTACACGGGCACGTTGTGTTCGTAGGCGCTCTTGAGCGGGCCGCGACCTTTGGTGTTCTCGCTGAGCCACTTGCCGATGCGCGTGTTGAGCGTGGAGCTGCAGAGCACTTCGTCGTCGGGGACTTCGGCGAGCACTTGCGCCATGATGCGTTCGGTGTCGTCGAGGTTCTTCTCGAGTTCGATGGTGTCGTAGACGCGGTTGTAGCCGCGCTCGAGCAGCTCGGAGTCGGGCATCGAACCGTCGTGCTCGAAGTGCGACATGCCGAGACTCTCCACGAGGCCGTGCGCCATGAGCGCGCCGGTGGAGACGACCGCGTGCACCCAACCGCGCTCGATGAGTTCGCAGATCACCAGGCCTTGCTTCGCGATCGTCATCGCGCCGCTGAGCGTGAGTACGTTGTAGCTCTGCTTGTCACTCACCATCGCTTCGAGGACGTCGGCGGCGCGGCCGAGTTCGCGTCCTCCGAAGCTCGTGTCGGACATGCCGCGCACGAGCGCATCCACGCTGCCGGCGGCGGCGAGGTCGAGCGAGCGCAAGGGGCGCAGGCCGTCGGAGTGGCCGTCGCCGTAGCGTGCGCGCAGGTCGCTCGTGGCCTCGCCGGGGGCGTTCACGTTGGCGTCGCCGTCCGCACCTTGCCCGCCGTCTGAACCTTGCCCGCCGTCGTCATCCTTCGGCGTGCCGCAGGGCCAGTGTTGGCTCACGACGCCGCGGTTCCGTGCGAGGCCACCATCTCGGCGAAGCGGCGGAACAAGTAGAAGGCGTCGCGCGGGCCGGGGGCGGCTTCGGGGTGGTACTGAACCGTGAACAGCGGGAGCTCGCGGTGGCGCAGGCCTTCCACGGTGCGGTCGTTGAGGTTCACGTGGGTGACTTCGACCTTGCCGGCGTCGAGTGAGTCTTCTTCCACCACGAAGCTGTGGTTCTGGCTCGTGATCTCGGTGCGCTCGGTCGTGAGGTCGATCACGGGCTGGTTCGCGCCGTGATGCCCGAACTTCATCTTCACCGTGCGGCCGCCGAGGGCGAGCGCCGTGAGCTGATGCCCGAGGCAGATGCCGAAGGTGGGCAGCCCCGTCTGCGTGAGTTCGCGGATCGTGTCGACGGCGTAGCTGAGCGGTTCGGGGTCACCGGGGCCGTTCGACAGGAACAGGCAGTCGTGCGCGGCTTCGATCACTTGCGCGGCGGGCGTGCTCGCGGGGTAGACCGTCACGTCGAAGCCAGCCGCAGCGAGTCCGCGCAGCATGTTGCGCTTGATGCCGAAGTCGAGCACGGCGAGGCGCGGCGAGCCCACGGCCACGCGTTCCACGTGCGGCAAGAAGGGGGAGTCGAGGCCTTCCGTCCAGGTGTGGACGCTGTCGCACGTGACTTCACGCACGAGATCGCGACCGGCGATGCCCTGCCAGCCGCCGAGCTTCTTCAACAGCGATTCGCGATCGGTGTCCACGCTCGACAAGATCGCGCGCAGCGAGCCGTGAGTGCGCACTTTGCGAACGATGGCGCGCGTGTCGACCCCGGCGAGGCCCACGACCTTTTGTTCGTCGAGCCAAGTGGAGAGGTCGACGGTGGCGCGTTGGTTGCTCACGAGCGGTGACAGCTCGCGCACCACGAAGCCTTGCAGGTCGCACCCGTCGGACTCGATGTCCTCGGTGTTCACGCCCGTGTTCCCGATCAGCGGGTAGGTCATGAGCACGATCTGCCCGTGGTAACTGGGATCGGTGAGGATCTCCTGGTACCCAGACATCGCGGTGTTGAACACCAGCTCGCCGCACGACTCCCCGTCGTGCCCGAAGTGGGTTCCCTCAAAGGTGGACCCGTCCTCAAGGACGAGCAGGCAAGGCTTGGTCGCGGACATGTCCGCATCGTAGCGGTGCGGTGCGGGGGGCGTCGAGGGTGGGGGGGGCGGCCACCGCCGGACAAAGAGGTGAGTCGTCGCTCAGTGTGGGAGGGCGGACTCGTGTGGGGCGCACTCCTCTGCGAGAAGCGTGATCACAGCATTGCCTCGAATGGGAACCCCGATGAGATGTGTTCCTGGCACATCGAGGCGCAAGCCAGCAGCGAGGAACTCGTGAGGGATCTGGATGATGAGGACCTCCCCGGCGTGCAGCTCGCTCATCGCGGCGAGTCTCCCGCTCGAATCCCGCAAGACGGCGATGGCGGACCTTCCTTCGAGGCTGTCCGCTCGATGAGCCGATCGGTCGCGGTTCAAGATCAAGGTGACGGTGTGATGCGCTGCCGCCACGGCTCTCGGTGGGGCGATCGTGAAGCCTCCCCCGCCAGAGGAAACAGTCCCGGGGCCCTTCATCGACATCGGCGTTGCCGGGCCACCTTGTCGACTGGGAGGGTTCACGACGACCCCCCCTCCCCCGGGGGCTTGAGGATCGTTCGAGGGTGCAGAGCTCGTCGAACTCATCGACTTGGGAACGGCGCGCGCATCCAGTTTTCCGCTCGCTGCACCTTCCACCTGCACAGCCTTCGAAGGGTGCGGGCTGACGCCACCTGCTTGAAGTTGAGTTGTCCCTGCCCCATGGAGGACGGCGCGAGGCGGCGTGATGACAAGTTGTGCAGCCGCGTCGGAGCTGGCAGAGAGCAGGAAAACGACTGCTGCGGCGACGCCGGAAACCATGCGATTTCTCCGGTGTGTGCTCTGGCTGCAGGGGTTCACTTTAGCTCCTCCGAGAGTGATGGGCTCACAGACTTCCCCCGCTGGAAACCAATCACGGCACCGAGTCACCACCGGGGAAGTGGATTCCAGCGTCGAGCCTGCATCGCAACTGGCGCTGCCGCCTTCAGAAGATGATTCGGCGCGTCTCTATCGAGGCGCTCGCACGCTCAGCAGGAGGTTTCCCGCGGCGACTTGCGGATACGTAACGAAGGTTGCTGTCGCTCCTGGCCTGAGCGCTGCCATCGCGATCACTCGACCGCGGCTGTCTCTCACAATCACTAAAATCCGGTGGTATTGAGCGAGCTCCCCGACACCGAGTAAGGGTTTGCTCACCACGAGCCGGACTGGCCTGCCTTGCGAGGCGGGCGTCTGCTCCGGGGGGCGGTTTCGTGCTGTCGCCCGGTCAACTCCGACCACGACTGGGCTGATGCTGGGCCGCGCACTGAGGTCGACACCGATCGCTGAGGCCATGCTTTCGGTACTAGTGGTGCCGGGGCCGCTGGGTGCGGCTCGCGGTGGAGAAATGACGACCGTGCCGCCACCACAGATCGCGGGACTTGAACAGAGTGCTAATGCAAGCACAGCAAGCGCGCAGGCAAGCGCGCGAGGGGGTCTCACGAACGACTGGTCAATCGCTTGCCTACTCACAGCGTGGCCTCCAGTCCGAACGCAGTGATAGAAGATCCTGCAGCCAGCTCTGCCGCGAAAAGCGTCTTGCCCTGCCGATCCCGAATGACAGCGAGCACCGGCTCGAAAGCGTCACGAGCGTGTCGGCCTGCGGTTGAGGTTCGCCTCATGACCAAGATGGCGCTGGACGATGAGTCGCTCCCTGCGGTGATAATTCGTGGTGGAACGGAAAGGCCTCCGCCGCCTGCACCCTGGCCTAAGTTGTCAGGGTTGCGTGCCGACACCGCCACAACTGAAACGAGTATGCCGTGGGGAAGGTTCACGATCACGCCCCCTCTGACCGGCGCGACGGCGCTGCGGGGAGGTGCGAAGAACACGAGGGCCTGCGCCCGGAGCATGGTGTTCGCGTTTGCTTGACCAGCGGCCTCGTTCTCGGCCGGCACAGCCTTCGGAGGGTGCGGGTGAACCTCCTGCGCCCTGAGCGTTGTTCCGAGACAGGCAACGACGATGCTTGCGATCACCGTCAGCGCGGTGAGCTTCCGCGAACTACATTTCCTCGGTAGCTCTCTCTCATGATGAGCGACATGAGCCCCCGCGCCTGTCTTCAGCTGCATCCACTTCTCTCCCGGATCAGATGTGTTCAGGGTCCCCACCGACTGTCGAGCGCCTGGTTCCGGAGCCCGAGCCGGTCAAAGTTGAGCCCCCGGTGAACTCATAAGGCTCTCCCGCCTGGACACCGAGATGTGCGCCAGGTCACCTGGGCGTTTGGAACCCCGTGTCACGCTCCCGTTGAGCCCTACGACGCCTTCTCGGGTGCAGTTTGCTGAGGTCTTACGGGAGGGCGTGGGCGCTCAGCAACAGTTCGGTGGCGACGACTTCCGGCGATGCCAGCAAGGTGACCCTTGTTCCTGGCTTGAGCACTGCCATCGCAATCACTCGGCCGCGGTCGTCCCTCGCGGTGACTAGAACCCAGTGGTTCTGAGCGAGTTCGGACTCGCCAACCAATGGGTTGGTCACCACGAGCCGGACTGGGCTGCCTTGCGAGGCGGGCGTCTGCTCCAGGGGGCGGCTTCGTGCTGTCGCCCGGCCAACTCCGACCACGACTGGGCTGAAAGTTGGGCGAAGGTTCACTGCTGTGGCGGTCGCTGAGTCAGCGCCCTCGGTTTGAGTGAAGCCGGGGCTGTGAGGAGCCGCGCGCGGTGGAGAGATGACATGGCCTTGCGCAATGAGCTGCAGGTGGGCAGCCAGCACCGCGACTGTGGTTAGCAAAACTCGGTTGAGGCTTCGACGTCTAGCCCTGAAGTGCCGTGCGCTGGCATCGGACGTTGCGCTGCGCATCAAACCAGCTCCAAGCCGACCGGTTGCGATGGAATCTCCGGCGCAACGCAGATCCCCTCGATCGTTAGAACTCTCATGTGTTCATCTCCTGAGGCTAGAGGTATCAGGCACGCCACAACCGCGCTTGGGGGCCCCGTCGAATCGTGTGCGCGGCGGAACCTGGTTGGTTCGCGTAGGTCTCCATCACAGGAAACCGCGTGCCCGCCCAGGTTACATGTCGAAGAAGAAAACGCTCATTCCCCGGGTGGGTCGATCGCCGCGAGCCAGGTCGCCCTTGGGTGTGAGCGGGGGCGCGATGGGCAACAACGTGTTCTCAATGACGACAGGAACGACACCGCGCCTGGGAGTGCGCGGAAGGCCTCGCGTGTGTTGCCGTCAGCTCACACCGCGTCACTAGTGGTCTGGTATGGCGCTGATCAAGAGTCCCTGTGTGGCGACTTCGGGTGCAAGCTCGAAGACCACTGTGGCCCCGAGCGCGAACCTCGCCATCGCGATCACGTGCCCTTCCCGGTTGTGCAAGACGACGAGGGTTGATCTGGATTGAGCATGGCCACTCGCTCCTGCGTGCGGGTGACGGACTAGAATCCTAATCGGTGCAGGCTGCAAAACGCTCACGCGGCGTGTCGTGGGGCTCCGTGATTCCTCACCGTCAGGTCCCACACCGAGTGGGCTGTACGCGGGCCGCAAGTTGGGAACGTGGTCGCCTCCCGAACCTGCAGTGTTCACTTGCGTGGCTGCCGAGATGACGGGCGCCCCGCGCGGCGGGACGGGGAGAATCGAGCCGCCGCCAGCAGCGGGCGCTGCTCTCGCAAGAACAAGCATCCCCAGCGAGAGTGCAAGAATAACTAGAGTAGGACTTCGAGGTCCGAGTTTGCGCGTTCTCATTAAAGTCACGCGGAGGCCTCCAGTCCGAATGCCCCCTGAATGATGCATGCTTCTACGTTCAGCTTTTGTGCGAACCACGAGATCCTGTTGTGTACTAGCTGGGACCACTCGTTTGCCCAAGCGCCCTCTCCGAGGGTCGCTCTAAAGACCGAGGCGGCGCTCAAGAATGAATCCGTGTTGCCCAGGTTGGCGTGAGCTGCGCATCGGTCGAAGGCGAGGATTGGATCCTCTCCGTCGTCGAGAGCGAGTGAGTCGATTTCGGTCAGTGCTCGGTGTGACTGACCTGCTTCTGTTAAGGCGTGAACGATCAAGAGGCGCGCAGTCCGGCGCCAAGATGGGGTCGCAGTGGAGTTGGCAAGATCGCGTGCTCGGCTCGCAGTTTCGTCCCACTGTTCATGCACTGCAGGAAGAACGGCTTCCATGTAGCGCACGCGGTCACTTCGACCCTCCAGGCCCTCACAGATACGGAGCGCGGCACGAAGTGGGCGCAGGTCGGATTCGCTGCCCGGTTGGGGGAGCTTGAGCTGTGCTGTTTCAGGGTCGAGTCGTTGGCTAAGTAGGCGGATTGCCCTATGCAGGTCCAGGACGTGCGCAGGGCTCTCGATCCAGATGCTGTTGCGGCAGCATGCTCCGTGCACCGCCAAGCAAGCACGCGCCAAGTCGTAGGCAACATCCGCGAGCTCGTGTTCCGCGGCATTCCGCGCCGCAACCGCGAGTTCACCTGCGAACGCTGTGTCGTCACTCGCATGAACACCACCGCCCCCCAGCAGCTCCGCCCCCACGCGTGCGTGCACGTCGACTCGCCGGAGGACTTCGTCGGTGTCCACTGGGCGATATGGATCAGGAGTCATCGGGACCTCCTTCTGTGACTTGGGAGAGCGCCAGCGCGAGACCCTGTCGCGCCTGGCTTTCGAGGCTGCGCACTTGTGGCGCCGGGGTGCCGAGCGCGAGCGCGGTGGTGTTGATGCTGAGCTGTTCGACGTCGAGCGCGCGCAGGACGCGACGCTCATCGAGCGGCAGTCTGTGGAAACACACGGCGACCACACGTTGGTACGGCGTTTGTAGTTTGGCGACGGCGTCGGGCAACGGGCCGGTGTAGAGCCGCGGGCGCGCGCCCTCTTCCTCATCGATCACGAGGCGCGCGACTTGAGACACGAGCTGTTGCGCTTCGTCGCGCAGGGCTTCGGTGCTGTCGCTCAAGAACGTGGGCGTGTCGGGCAGGCGCTTCTCGGGATCGATGAACAGGTGCGAATAGAAGGCCACCACCAACTCATCCGGGTCGAGGGCGAGGCCGACTTGGCGCGCAACCTGTCGCGCCGACTCGCGCAGGAACGGTTCGGTGAGCTCGAGCAGCAAGTCGAAGAGTCGCGGCTCATCCTCGGACTGGAATCGCGCGAGCAGGATGCGCGCGGCGATGTCCACGTTCTCGGGGAGCCGCAGGTCGAGGTTTCCTAACCGTTCATCCTGCGAGAGCTGCTGCAGGCGTCGTTGGAAACCGTCGGTCGTCATCCAGCCTTACCCCTTGGTCAAGCGGTCCTGCGCGACGCCACTCCAGCCGAGGCGACGGTTTCCCGGCCACCACCTACGGCCCTTCTCAGGCCCACGACGCTAGGTGAACATCGAGGGGTCGTCAAGGAATCGCATGGGACTTGCCGTTCCCGAAGTGATTCAAAGCAGTCGACGGCTCAAAGCCCGCCCGATCTCAGAAACCACCGGGAGACGGCGTGGGCCATCTTCCGGCCGGTTCACATCGCCACAGGCCCGTGGAGTCGTGCCACCCCGCTTCAGTCTCCCCGCGGCAAGGCGTCGAGACTCAGGTCGGCTGTGTGGCCGGCGCGTTGCACGTGATGCCCGAGGCCCGCCACCATCACGGCGTTGTCCGTCGCCAGGCGCATGGGCGGCATGAACAACGGTAGCCCGGCGCGCTCGGCCTCGAGCTTCAGCCGCGCGCGCAGCCCGCTGTTCGCGGCCACGCCTCCGCACACGACCAGCCCCCCCGCCTGGATGCGCCGCGCGGCTTGCAGCAGGCGTTTCGCGAGCACGTCGACAGCAGCGGCTTGGAACGACGCGGCCACGTCGGCGGGCACGAGGTCGGCGGGCAAGGGGTCGCGACCCTGCGGCCCGCGCAGCGCGTAGAGCACGGCCGTCTTGAGCCCGGAGAACGAGAAGTCGAGGCTGTCACTGGGGAGCGGACGCGGGAAGGCGTAGGCCTTCGGGTCGCCGTCCGCCGCCAGCTTGTCGAGCAGCGGCCCACCCGGGTAACCGAGGCCGAGCAACGCCGACACCTTGTCGTAGGCCTCGCCCGCGGCGTCGTCCAAGGTGCGGCCGATCGGGCGGTGCACCTGTGGGCCACCACTCTCGTAAAGCGTCGTGTGTCCGCCCGAAACCACCAACGACGCGAGGGGCCAGGGAGCCGATTCAGGCGCCGTGGGGCCGTTGCCTGCCGCACCGCCGGCGTCTTCTCCGCCCATCAAGGCCCCATAAACATGGGCGTGGACGTGGTTCACGGGGATCAGCGGCAGGTCGAGCGCCAGTGCGAAGCCTTTCGCGGTGGAAAGCCCGACCAGCAGGCAGCCGATGAGGCCCGGTTGGTTCGTGACGGCCACCCCATCCACCTCGGCCAGCGTGACCCCGGCCTCGTCGAGGCAGGTCTGGATCACCGGGAAGATCACTTCCAAGTGGCTGCGACTGGCGACTTCGGGGATCACGCCGCCGAAGCGCGCGTGCAGCTCCGCCTGGCTGGCGACCCGCTCAGCGAGCACCTCGTGCCCATCCCGCACCAGCGCGGCGGCGGTCTCGTCGCAAGAACTTTCGAGGCCGAGGATCAGGCTCATGGTCGCGGGATACACTCTTGGAGGATCAGGCTGGGGAGCATGTCCGAGTGGGCCCATCGTGTCGAGGCCGCACCCCAACCTATGGCTATCAGCATGCTTACATTGATTCCACAACTCGCGGTGTCGGGATCAGGGGGCGAATGGCGTCGGTTGGCGCCCGATTCGAAGGGGCGATGCCGGACCAATTCTTGCCGCCCTCAGCAGCTCTGATTCACCCGACCCCGAGATGGAACGCGGAGGTACCCCGATGACAATGTCGACCTTTCATGTGATCTGTTTCTCTGCGGCCATGGCCGCGCCGCTCGCCGCGCAGAACACTGCCAATGTGTCCTTCCGCGACACGCAGACCAATGTGGCGACCCAGGCCACGAGCGACACCCGTGCGTTGGTCTGGTTCGACTACGACGGGGACCTGGACCTCGACTTGTTCGCACTCAACTACGACCAGGTCAAGCAGCTCTACCGCAACGACGCCGGCGCGCTCGTGCTCGACGACACCTTGCCCGCCGCGCTGCTCGGCGCCGAGAAGGCCAAGGGCGTGGACATCGGTGATGTCGATGGCGACGGCGACCTCGACGTGGTCGTGGCGAATGCACACACCGACCCCAACCGCGTGTACCTCAACCAAGGTGGCGCGCAGGCCGGAACCGAAGGCGCCTTCGCCGCGCCGATCGACTTCCCCGCCCAAGACACCGCGCACGCCTACGACGTGGCGCTCGGCGATCTCGATGGTGACGGCCAACTCGACGCCGTGTTCGTGAACTGGTTCGCCGCCAACCAGCTCTACTTCGGTTTGGGCGACGGCACCTTCCTGCTCGACGCCGCCAGCCCCGTGGGTCAAGGCGCCGACGCGAGTCGCCAAGTGGATCTCGTGGACCTCGAACTCGACGGCGACCTCGACATCGTGGTGGCCAACAGCAACGGCGCCGACAACCAGATCTTCGTGAACCAAGGCTTCGCACAGGCCGGCCTTCAAGGCGACTTCGTGGAGCTCACGCTCGACGCCTTCGTGGCCGACGGCGGCGACTCCTACGGCATCGAGGTCGGCGACCTCAACGGCGACGGCCTCCCCGAGATCGCCGTCGCCAACCGCTTCCAAGCCAACGCGCTCTACGTGAACCAGAGCACGCCCGCAGGCATCGCCTTCGAGCGTGTGATCGTGGACGGCTTCGATCCCGATGCTGACGCGTCCACCTTCCGCGACAGCTACGACTTCGTGTTCGGCGACCTCGACAACGACGGCGACATGGACATCGTGGTGGCCAACCGCGTCATGCAGAACTGCATCCTGCTCGCCGTCGACGACGCTGCCGAGCTCGAGTTCGAGTCGGTGGAGCACGGCCAGGTCGTGACCGATCGCGGTGACTCACGTGCCGTGGCGCTCAACGACCTGGATGGCGACGGCTTCCCCGAACTGAGCGTGGCCAACACGCTCGGCGGCAGCAACTTCCAGTACGAGAACCTCGGCTGCCAGTGGACCGACGTGGGCAACGCCCTCGCCGGAACGCTCGGCGAACCGGTGCTCATCGGGCGCGGCGATGTCTTCGGCGGCGAGTCGATCAGCCTCGACACGTTGAACGGTCCGCCCAACACCGTGAGCATCGTGTTCATCGGCCAGACCTCTGCGCTGACGCCCTTCCGCGGCGGCGTCATCGTGCCCTCGCTCGAGTTCGTGCTCACGCGCATGAGCGACGCCGAAGGCAAGACCACGGTGAGCGGGAACTACCCGAACAGCCTGCCGGTCGGCTTCCAGTTCTTCTTCCAGACGGTCGCCTCCGACGCCGGTGCGCCCGAGGGTGCGACCTTCTCGAACGCCCTGCGCAGCACAGGCCTCTGAGCCTCCCCCGCGCTGCGGTGGCCCTCGAGGCCACCGCAGCGCGCGTTTCAGGCCGTTCCGGAAGAATCTCGGGAGTCGAGTCAAGCGGCCGCGCGGCCCTGACCGATCAAAGTCCATCGCATTGATGAACATAGATCAGTCAGGGAGTACCGATGGCCTCCAAGCAACCCGTTCCCCAGCGAGTGGCCCGCAATCCACTCGTCTTCGTGTGCGGCCTGGCCGCAGTCTTCGTGCTCGCGGTGGCTGGTCTGCCCGACGCGAGTGACGCGCCCCGTGACTCCACGCCGCGCGCTGTTCGCGAAGCGCCCGTCGTGCCGACTGCTCTCGAGCGTGTCGACTCGAGCGAGCGCGATCAACGCAACTCGATGGCCCTGCCGCGCGCGCTCGACGCGCGCCCCGAGATGTTGCGCGTCGAACAGCTGCGGCGCCCCGATCTCGCAGCCGCGAACAACCCCGACAAGAAGATCGCCAAGCTGCAGAAGAAGATCATGAAGAAGGAGGCCAACGTCCTCCTGAAGGAAGAGAAGATCGCGCAGGCCGAGGCCGACGCGCTCACTGCTCAGTCCGACCTCGCCGCCGCGCAGACCGCGCTGATGGAGGCCGAGGCCCTGCCGCAGAGCACGCCCGCCGAGATCAAGGCGCGCAAGAAGGCCATCAAGGCTGCGAACAAGGCGCTCAAGAAGGCCCAGAAGCAGATCAACAAGCTGGCCAAGAAGGTCAGCAAGCTCGAGACGAAGGTCGGGAAGCTCGAAGAGACCATCGACAACATCGAGCAGACCATCGAAGACATCACGGTGGGCGGACTGCCCGACCCGGGTTCGAGCAACGTGGCGGGCTTGAAGTTGCCGTCGCGGATGAGCGTGGTGTCGACCAAGGTCGCCGAAGTGGGCGCGGGTGAGGGCGGCGGTTCGGGCTTCTTCCCCGGTCTCGGCCTGGGCGGCGGCAGCTTCGCCGGCGATTTCCCGGCGCTCAGCGACTTCGCGACCGATGAGTCGCACGCCTTCGTGTACGACCCGTCGATGGACGCACTCGAGTCGGTGAACTCGATCCTGTGCCAGATCCAGCAGACCGCGTACCAGTTCATGGTCAACGAAGGCGCCTACCTCGCGCAGATCAACGAGGTCGGTTGCCGCGAGGGTGTCGAGGTCGACGAAGGTGTCGGCAGCGAGTCGGCCTCGCAGGCGGATGAGCTCTCGCTGTGGACCGTCGCCAGCGTGCGCAGCTCGGACGAGAGCGAACACGTGGTCGGCGTCTGGGTCCCCGAAGACGGCGGCGATGACGACGCCCCCGGCGAGGATCCCGAAGGCCCGGCCCACATCCACGCCCGCATGGCGATCCTCGAAGGCGTCACCGAAGCCAACCCCTTCGGCGTGTTCGAGATGGACTTCGCGCTCTACCTCGACGAGGACACCGAGCAAGACGACCCGATGTTCATCGGTACGCTCGAGTCAGGCTCCGCCGAGGGCGGCAACCTGCACTTCGACTTCTACGAGCAACAGGGCAACCCGAACGACCCGATCTACTCGCTGCGCCAGGTCTCGGTCACGATGACGCCCGACGGCACGACCGGCGTGGCGCACGTCCGCGAAGAGTTCACCGACGTCTTCGGTGGCCCCGCGGGCGGCAGCGAGGAGTTCGTGGAGGAGTACCTGCTCGCCTTCGACGAAGGCAACTTGCTGCGCGGCGAAGTGCTCGGCGACACCGTCTGCCTGAACCGCGAAGAGTTCAGCACGAACGTGTGGCGCTACAACCTCTATCACGCCGAAGGCGAGTTGGCCGGACAGCGCGTGAAGCGCAACTCGGGCTTCCCGATCAAGACCGAAGGCGGCGAGCACGGCTGGGCCGGATACTGGGGCATCGAGTTGCACGGCCCCGATGATCTGACCGACGGCCAGACCGTGCTCAAGGAAACCTTCGGCGAACCCGGCGACGACCCGGCCGAGGAGTACACCGTGGTGCAAGCGCCCGGCAAGCTCTTCGAGTTCCGTCGCGAGGAGCTCGACCTCGAGAGTCTCGACGGCGCGAAGTTCGAGTGGTGGGAGTTCCCGTTCTCGGAGTCTCCCGGCCCGCCGCCGCAGCCTGTGCGCTGGCAGGTCGAGTACGACCACGCGAACGGCCTGTGGTTCAAGCTCGCCTTGTTCGACGAGCAAGAGCAGAGCTTCGTGCCCGAAGCCAACCCCTCGGCGATCAACCGCGAGGAGTACCCGTGGCTCGACCTGTACAGCAACGCGCTGGGCGGTTCGGTGAACAACCTCGATGGCGACGACTTCGTCACCTTCTTCTCCGAGCGCGTGATCAACGGTAGCGATGACGCTTTCGGCGAGGGCACCCAACTCGACTTGGTCGGTTACTTCGACGCGCTCGACGCAGGGATCACCGGCACCGAAGCCGAGGGTGGCGACATCTTCCTCCCGGAGGCCTACGAGCTCGAAGAGGGTTACAGCTACCGCTTCCTCAAGGATGACCTCGGCCTCTACGTGGACCTCGACGACGGCGGCGGTTTCCAGGCCGTCGGTCTCGCCGATGGCGAGGACTACCAGAGCGGTCCCTTCGAGTGGGGCATGCGCTCCGGCCCGATGGTGCCCGCGAGCGTGATGCTCGACGACGTCTACGACATCTGGGACCAAGAGGTCGTGTACGTCTACGAGACGGGCCCGAACTCGTGGAACCGTTACTCCGCGCTGCGCAACGGTGAGGGCGAGTTCGTCAACTTCGAGCCGCCGCTGCAGTTCACCTACACGCACAACGTCGACAACGACCTCAACGACGACGAGTCCTTCGCGGGCCAGTCCTACGCCATGGGTTACGGCGGCTCCGGCGACCTCTGGGGCATCCCGTTCGAGGGCTTCGACATCGACGGCGACGGCAACCCCGACCGCTGGTACCCGCAGTTCAGCCTGGCCGACGGCGCACTGATGGGCCCGACCGGCAGCGAGTACGTGGTGCGCGCCATCGAGCTGGAGCAACGCCTGCTGGAAGACGAGCAAGGTTGCACCGAGCTGAGCATCGCCGACGCGCAAGCGCTGTCACTGCCGAGCGAGAACGGCTACCAAGAGCCCAACATCGGCAGCAAGCCAGAGGTCACCGAGTCACCCGCTGTGATCGAAGGCGAGGTGCAGGGCGACGACGAGTGATCTGAGCGCTCAGCTCTGAATCGGCGCGAGCCGGTCGGGACTCCGTTCCTGGCCGGCTCGTGTCGTTGTGAGGGGCGAGGCGATCGGTGAGCGCGCGCCGTCACGCGGTAGACTCCGCGGCCATGTTCCGTGCCCTCTTGATCACGCTGTCGTGCGCGCTCTTCGTCGCCGCTGCGCCGCTGCGTGTGGCGCTGCACGACAACTCGTGGAGCCAGTCGCTGGTCGTGGTGCAGCACGACCAGACCACGGTCTTCCTGCGTGTGCAGGCGCTCTCCGCGATCGAGCTGCCGGGCGTGGACAGCAACGCGGATGCCTGGCTCGACGGCGAGGAGCTCGATGCCGCGCGCGACGTCGTGCTCGCGCACCTGGAATCAGCGTGGGCCCTGCGTCCCAGCGCCAGCGATCAAGGTTCTGCGTTGGCGCTCGAGCTCACGCGCTTCGAACTCGTGGAGGAGGCGCAGTCGGCGCTCGACCTGCAACGCTTCGTCGAGGCGGAGTGGCGTTGGGAAGGTGCGCCGCCCGAGGTGTTGCGTCTCGACATGCAGCTCTTCGCCGACACGAGTCCGATGCACATCGACACCTGCCGCGTGACTTGGCCCGACGGCAGCTTCGAGGACGCGCGCACTTGGGCCGGCAAACCCTTTCACCGTTTTGCGCGACCGGCTTCCGACGCGAGCGGGTCAGCGGGTGCGGGCCAGCCTGCGGCCGACGCCGACGCGACCGGTGCCAGTGCGCGCGACGACAACTCCGGCACGCGCGGGAGCGCCACGAGCCCCGCCTTCCTCGACGACCTGCACCTCGGCGTCGAGCACATGCTGACCGGCTGGGATCACCTGGCTTTCCTGCTCGGGTTGCTCGCGGTGTGCGCCGGACGTCGCGCCTTGCTCGGCGTGATCACCGCCTTCACCTTGGCGCACTCACTCACGCTCACGCTCGCCGCCTACGACCTGTTGCGCTTGCCCTCGGGGCCGGTCGAGTTGGGCATCGCGGTTTCGATCGCTTACGTGGGCGCGCTCGCCCTGTTCAGCGGTCGACCGCGCACGCTCTGGATCGAGGCGGGCGTGTTCGGGTTGGTGCACGGGCTCGGCTTCGCGAGTCAGATCGCGCGACAACTCACGGGGAGCGCGTCGCCGCTGCAACTCTTGCTCGGATTCAATCTCGGGCTCGAGCTCGGGCAACTCGCCGTGGTGTTGGCGTTGCTCGGTGTGCTCGCGCTGCTCCGGCAACGCGGTGAAGTGGTGGACGTCCGCGTGGAGACGGCCGTCAATGCGGCGTCCGAGCGCGCGCCCTTGCGTGCTCGACCCACGCGCTGGTTGTTGCCGCGCAAGCTGCGCAAGCTTGCGGCGCTCTGCGTGTTGCTCGGCGGGTTGTGGTGGAGCTACGAACGCGTCGCCGCCTTGGGGCTCGGCTGATCGCGGGTCACTGCCGCTCGGTTCCCGCGTGAGTTCGCGGGCGGACTCGTGCTGCACTCGCTGCGCGTCGGCGCTCACCGGGCTGCGGCCACGCCCGCGTCAGCTGCCCACACCGCCGTAGGGCACGCCGGCCAAGTCGGCGATCTCGCGCTTGAAGGTCGTGAGGTCGCGCAGCTCGAACTCGGCCAAGCTGTGATGTCCGCAAGCGCGCGCCAACACCTTCATCAAGTCGGTGGACGCCTCGAAGAAGCGCGCCAAGCGTTCCGCCGCCTGCTTCACCGGCAACCGATCGCGCAGGTGTTGCTTCTGCGTGGCGATGCCGACCGGGCAGTTGTTCGTGTGACAGGCGCGCATGCCCAAGCAGCCGATGGCTTGCAGCGCCGAGTTGCTCAGCGCGACGGCATCCGCGCCGAGCGCGAGCGCCTTCACGAAGTCGGGTGCCGTGCGCAAGCCGCCCGTGGCCACGAGGGTCACGTGTTCCGCGGCGCGCTTGTCGAGATGTCGACGCGCGCGTGCGAGCGCGGCCATCGTGGGCACCGAGATGTGATCGCGGAACACGAGCGGCGCCGCGCCCGTGCCGCCACCGCGGCCATCCAAGATCACGTAGTCGACGCCGATCTCGAGCGCGGCGTCGAGGTCTTCTTCCACGTGTTGCGCCGAGAGTTTGTAGCCGATCGGGATGCCGCCGGTGCGCGCGCGCACGATCTCGGCGAAGTCGCGGATCTCGTCGATCGTGGTCCACTCGGGGAAGCGCGACGGTGAGATCGCGGGCGTGCCTTCCTCGAGCCCGCGCACTTGCGCGATCTTGCCGGTGACCTTCTCGCCGGGGAGGTGCCCGCCGGTGCCGGTCTTCGCGCCCTGCCCGCCCTTGAAGTGAAACGCCTGCACGCGCTTCAACAAGTCCCACTCGAAGCCGAAGCGCGCCGACGCGAGTTCGTAGAAGTAGCGCGAGTTGGCGGCCTGCTCCTCGGGCAGCATGCCGCCTTCGCCCGAGCAGATGCCGGTGCCGGCGAGCTCGGCGCCGCTGGCCAGCGCCACCTTGGCCTCTTCGCTCAGCGCGCCGAAACTCATGTCGCTCACGAAGAGTGGGCGCGCGAGCGTGAGCGGCTTCTTGGCGCGCGGGCCGATCACCGTGGTGCTGTCCACGTCTTCGTCGTCGAGCAGCGGCAGGCGCGCGAGCTGCGCGGTGAGGATCTGGATGTCGTCCCAGCTGGGCAGCGTCTGGCGCGGCACGCCCATGGCGGCGGCGGGGCCGTGGTGGCCGACCTTGCTCAGGCCGTCGGCGGCGAGCGATTGGATCGCCGACACGTGCGGCTCTTCCTCGACGGGGCTCGTGTCGGCGTAGTCGCCTTGGTAGCCGTCGCGGTCGAAGGGTTGCGGATGTTCTCGCGCCCACGCGGCGACTTCGCTTTCATCCACGAGCACCTTGTCGTCGTCGACCCAGGCTTTGAACTTCGGCAGCGCTTCGGCGTTGTCGTAGGCACTCACGCCGGTGTCGATGCGGAAGTCCCAGTTGTGTAGGCCGCACACGATGTCGTCGCCCTTCACGGCGCCGTCGGCGAGCAGCGCGCCGCGGTGCAGGCAACGCCCGTAGAGCACCGAGACCTCGTCGCCGTAGCGGATGACCACGAGGTCCACGTTCGCGACGCGCGCCGCGAACGGCTTGCGATCCTCGAGCGCGCTCCATGCAGCGACGGCGTGGGCGTTGGCGGTGTGGCTCATCGATGCGCTCCGTGCAGAGAGAGGTGAGTGGGTGCGACGGGTGAGTGGGTGTTGAGTGAGCTGGCCGTCACCTCACGGTGAGAGGCGCGATGCGCAGGCGTGTGCGCTGCCCTGGATCCCCGCGAAGCGTCAGGCGTTCACGGTACTCGTTTCGTGGCAGACGCCGCAGGCGCGCGCAGCCTGGGCCACGGCATCAGCCACGCTCACGGCCACCGAGCGGTCGAAGGCGGGCGGCAAGATGCGACCGCGCGACGGGTCGGCGACCGCGCTCGCGATGGCGTCGATGGCGGCCCACTTCATCGCGTTCGTGAAACACTTCGCCTTGGCTTCGAGCGCGCCGCGGAACAGTCCGGGGAAGGCGAGCACGTTGTTCACCTGGTTCGGGAAGTCGCTGCGGCCCGTGCCTACGATGGCGGCGCCGGCCGCGAGCGCTTCGTCGGGCATGATCTCGGGGATCGGGTTCGCCATCGCGAGCACGATCGAGTCGGCGGCCATGGCGGCCACGTGTTCGCGCTGCAGCAAGCCGCCGCGCGCCACGCCGATGAACACGTCGGCGCCGCGCAACGCCTCGGTGAGTGAACCCGTCTCTCCTTCGGGATTCGTGTGACGCGCCATGGCTTCCTTGGTGGGGTCGTTGCGCGCGTGGCCCGGCACGAGGATGCCCTTGCTGTCGCACACGCGCAGCTTCCCGACGGGCACGCACCGGTCGTCGGCATCGGTGCAGGTGAGCAGGTTCGTGATCGCGCGACCGGCCGCGCCCGCGCCCGCGATCACCACCGACATCGAGCCCAGCCCGCGACCCAACACGCGCGACGCATTCCGCAGCGCCGCGAGCAACACGATGGCCGTGCCGTGTTGGTCGTCGTGCAGCACGGGGATGCCGATGTCTTGCAGGCGCTCCTCGATCTCGAAGCAGCGCGGCGCCGAGATGTCCTCGAGGTTGATGCCGCCGTAGGTCGGCGCGATGGCGCGCACGATGTCCACGATCTCGTCCGGGTCGCGCGCGTCGAGCACCACCGGAACCGCGTCGACGCCGGCGAACTCGCGGAACAGCGCGGCCTTGCCTTCCATCACGGGCAGCGACGCCGCCGCGCCGATGTCACCCAGGCCGAGCACGGCCGAGCCGTCGGAGACCACGGCCACGGTGCGGCCCTTCCAGGTGAGATCCCAGGCGGCGCCCGGATCCGCGGCGATCACCTCGCAAGGTCGCGCCACGCCGGGCGTGTAGGCCAGGCTCAGATCATCTTGCGACTCGAGCCGCATGCGCGAGCGCACCTCGATCTTGCCGTGCGTCTCGAGATGTCGCGCGAGCGAACGTTCGTAGATGTCCACGTGTTGCTCCGATTCCGGGCCTCATCTGACAGCGTCCCGACAAGGATGACGAATCGAGGCAAAGGTTGCGCCCGAGTGCCCGCCCATCTGACGCGCGCCACGATCCGACGCGCCGTGGCGCGCTCGTCGGCGCCGTGCGGGAACGGCGTCGCGCACGAAAAAGCCGCGGCCCGCGCCGGCGAAGGCGCGAGCCGCGGAGAGAACAGCGGTCGGTGGCGACGGGAGCTTCGGCGAGGGAGCGCCGAGGGAGGGGGAGGCCGTCGCCCGCGTGGTCAGCGCGTCTCGACCACTTGGTAAATCGCAGTGTTGCCGGAGACTTCGTTGCTCACGATGAGCAGCGGGTGGCCGTTCGGGCTGCGCGCGGCGGACACGAACACGAGGCCTTCGGGGCCGAGGTCGCCGCCGGTGCCCGCTTCGGGATCACCGCTGAAGTCACGGTCGAGCACGTAGTCGAGGAAGATCGGGTCGGTCGGGTCGCTCACGTCGAGCAGCATGATGCCGCCCATGCGCTCCAGGCCGACGAAGGCCACCTGCTTGCCGAACACCTGGCCGACGGTGACGCCTTCCGGCTCGGGACCCTTGTTGTCGCTGCGGTTGTCGAAGGAGTCGTTGTCGTCGTTGGTGCTGTTGAAGTGCTCGGGGAAGCGTTCCGCGACGATGCGCTCGAAGAGGTCGCCGCTGTCCCAGACCAGGTTGCCCATGGCGTCCCAGACGCTCATCGAGCGCGCGCCGTAACTCTCCAGGCGATCGAGGTCACCGTCGCCATCGATGTCGCCGGTGATCGAGACGGCCAGGCTGCCGAGGGTTTCGTCCTGCTGCAGCTCGGCGGCGTTCGGGAACACGGTCGGGTCGAGGTCGGCGTCCTCGACTTCGATCTCTTCTTCGAAGGTGTCGTACTCGCGCGCATCGCCCTCGTTGGCGCTCAGGATGAAGATGCCGGCGGCGGTGCGCACGCTGGCGATCGCGTCGGGCATGTAGAGACCTTGCAGCGGCCAGTTGGCGATGTGGATCGCGTCGTCCTTGTCGCTGGCGTCGAGGCCGTTGCCGTCGAGCGTGTGGTCCTTGCGGCCGAGGCTGACCACGTCGAGCAGCGTGGCGGTGGTCCAATCGATGATCGCGAGGGCGTTGTTCTCTTGCAGCGAGACCCAGCACAGGTTGCTGCCGCGCGCGGTCGTGATGTACTCGGGCTCGAGGTCTTGCGCCACGGTGGCGTTGGGGCCGAACACGCGCAGGTCGCCGGTCACGGTGGCGTTGAGCGACGTGAAGTCCACGGTTTGCACGTTGCCTTGCGTGGCAGAGGCGACGCCCATCGAGAGGTCGATGATCGACACGCTGCCTTCGGGGTCGATGCTGTAGTCGTCGTTGGGTTCGCCTTCGTTCGCCACGAGCAAGGTCGTGTTGTCGGGCGCGAAGGTGAGCATGTCGGGGAGCGCGCCCACGCTGAGCGTGTTGCGCAGGTTGCCGTCGAGGTCGAGCAGCGCGACGAAGCCGTCGTCGGTCGACACGTCGGCCGCGACTGCCACAGCCACCGTGCGCAAGCGCGACGACACCGCCACGCTCTGCACGCCGCTGCCGAGCGCCGAGAGGTCCACGTGGAAGAGCAATCCGGGCGCGGTCGGGTCCGCGAGGCTGATCACGTCGAGCCCGTTGAGGTCACCGTTCACCACGTAGAGGCGCTCGGTCGGCGCGTGGTACGCGGCGATCTCGGCAGCGCTCTCGTCGAACACTCCGCTCTCGTAGGAGCCGAGACGTTGCAGCGAAACCTGTGCGGACAAGGTGCAGGTCAGGGCGGTCAAAGCGATCAGGCAGCGCAGCATGGTGGGACTCTCTCCAGGGATGGTTCGTGCGGAAGGAGTCGTCCGGCCCACCCGCTTCAGCTGGCAGGGCGCGCGGGGTCGGTGATGAGTGGCGCCGGTGCTTGGGTCGGAGGGTGCAGCGGGTGGACCGGGACGACGAGAGGCAACATCTCTCTCACCCGTGACGAGCAAGCGTGCGCCGTGTGAAAGCTGCGTGTGTGAAGACGCGCTTAAGCGTCCGCCAACACAAGCTCTTGGCGCTGCGGCGCCGACCGGATCCACGCGTGTTCGTAGCCAGCGACACGCACCTGGAAGTCTTCGATGTCGACGGGCACCAGCGCGTCGAGCATGCCGTGCGCATCCGATCGGAGCGACGCACTCGCGCGGTTCGCGTTGTCGACCACGCGGATGTCTTCGGCGCGGATCGGCGCGCCGCGCGTGTCGAGCAAACGTAGGCGCAGGCGCTGCACTTGCTGCGTCAGGTCGACGTCGAGCAGGCGCGGGTCTTCGGTGCGTTCGCCGGGCTCGATGCGCACGCCGGGTACGACCACGAGCTCGCGCCAGTCGCTCTCGTGCAGGCCGAAGGTCACGCGGATCGTGCCCGGCGGGAGACCTGCGATCGCTCGTGCCGGGCCGAAGATCTGGCGCAGTTCCTCTTCGCCACTGCGGCCTTCGCCGCTCCAGAACAGACGGAACGCGTCCTGCGGTGCGTCGCTGGGGAGCACGGTGCTCACGAGCATGCTGCCCGCGTGTTGCGCTTGGAGGAGCACGTCGAGGCTGCCCACGGCCACGGGTTCGAGCGGCGCCCTCAGCGCGAGTTGTCCGTCGAGCTCGAAAGCGACGCGTTCATACATCGGGTCGATGGGTGCGAACTCGAAGCGACCGTGTTGGTCGGTGTGCGCGCGGCCGATGTGCGTGCGGAACAGTTCGCCGGCCACGAACTCTTGGATCCCCACGAGCGTCACACCGCGCTTCGCGAGCGGCGCACCGTGTTCATCGATCACGCGTCCGGCTACGCGGCCGAACGGGCCGCGATCCGGCGGCGAAGATTGCGACGACGACGCGTCGAGTGCGGGCAGTTGGATCACGCCGAGTTCGTGCGGGCCTGTGGGCTCGCCCTTGCCGTCCCAGCTCCAAGAGACCTCAGCGCCATGTGTGTTGACGAGCGCCTCGGCGCTGCCGCCCTCGACGGCGAAGTGCAACGTGACGTCGGCGTCGGGAACCAAGGCGAGTGGGCCGCTGAGCTCGAAGCGCGCGCTGCCTTCCACGGCGGTCGCGCGCAGGGCGCGTTCGCTGGTCGCGTCTTCGAGCGTGACCTTCAGGTTGTACGTGTCGAGTGGCGTGTCGTTCAGGTCGCGGAGCTCGCCGGTGAACTCCACACGGAAGGCGCTGAGCACGTCGAACTCCACGCGGCGCAGTTCGCCGTGCTGCGAGAGGCTGTCGAGGTCCTCGCTGAAGTTCACGAGTGTGCCGCCGGCGCTCCACACGCGAACGGGTGTGTGCAGGGGCACGGGGCCGAGCAGGAGGCGATCACCCGCTTTCTCGATCACGCGCTGCTGCCCACTTCCCCAGCGCGAGCGAGCCGTGGTGTCGAAGCCCCAAACCACTTCGCCTCTGAGCAAGCCCAGTGGGCGTGCGTTGCCGAGTTGGTCGCGCAGCTGCAGCTCGTACCAACCGTGAGGCGGCAAGCGTAGTTCGAGCGGCGCGTCGCGCGGCGGCGGTTCCGGCAACACGATCTCGAGCGGGTCCTCGATCGGACTCGGCGCGCCGATCGTCAGCTGCCACTGCTTGCCGTAAGGCAGGCGTGCTTCGGCGAGCGTCTGGCCCAGCTGTTCGAGTGGCAGTCGCGCGACGCCGCTCTGCGCCTCGGTGACCCAGCCGCCGGGGCCGTCCATGCGCTCCTTCGTGAACGGGTTGAGCAACTCGGTGTGGATCGGCACGTTGCCGACGGGGTCTCCCGCAGCGTCGAGCACGAGCACTTCGAGCGTGCCGAACCACGCGAGCTCTTCGTCGGGGAGTTGGATGCGCAGGCCCTTGCCGCGCACGAGCTGCGCGGGGACGTCCACGCCCAGTGGCGGATCGAGCGGCATGTGCAGCGCGATCATGAGGCGCGTGAGCCCGCCGCGCGTGAGGTCGTCGCTCTCGAACACTTCGGCCGACATCTCGAAGCGCGCGGGTTCACCGCTCGAGCCCGTGCGCACTGGCGGCAACCACGCGTAGCGCTCGCCTTGCGACTCGACCACGCCGATGAGCGGCATGTCGGCGACGAGCGCGCCGCTCGCATCCACCACGTCGACGTAGAGCGCGTTGTCGCGGGCGGCCGGAGTCGACGTGGGCGCGCGTGCGTTCGCCTTCGTTGCCGACGTGTCAGGTGTCGCGAGTCGTGTGGGTTCACGCTCCGTCGTGAGTGGGTCGGCCGCGCTCCCCGGTTCGAGCGTGTCGTCGTCGCCAGCGCCCGCCACGCTCTCCAGCGCTTCGAGCGGCGCGCCCTCACCCGCACGGTCGGACGTCGCCACAACGAGCAGCGCCACCAGCCCCGCGACCACCAGCAGCCCGAGCGCGACGTGTTTCACGCGACCTCCGCAGCGTTCGGATCACGCGCCGCTGCCCGCATGCGCCCCGCCTCCGCGCAGCGCACGCGTCGACGCGTCAGTCGGCGAGCTCGCTCAACGCCTGCTTCAGCTCGTCGTCACTCGGCGCGACGCCGTGCCACTTGGGCACGTTTTCCATGTACGAGACGCCCTTACCGAGCAGCGTGTGGCAGCAGATCATTTGCGGTTGGCCGCGCACGGTCTTGGCTTTTTCGAGCGCGGCGTGCACCGCCTTCATGTCGTGGCCGTCGACTTCTTGCACGTGCCAACCGAAGGCGGCGTACTTGGCGGCGAGGTCGCCTTGGTCCATGACGTCCTTGGTGAAGCCGTCGATCTGAATGCCGTTGCGATCGATGAGTACCGTGAGGTTGTCGACCTTGTAGTGCGCGGCGGCGGACGCCATCTCCCACACCTGGCCCTCTTGGCTCTCGCCGTCGGAGCTGCCGACATACACGCGGTAATCCTTCTTCGCGATGCGCGCGCCGAGCGCCATGCCGAGGCCGACACTCACGCCGTTGCCGAGTGAGCCCGTGCACGCGTCGACACCCTTGGTGAAGTGCGTGTCGGGGTGACCCTGCAAGTTGCTGCCGAGTTTGCGCAGCGTGATCAGTTCGCTGTGCGGGAAGAACTCGAGCTTCGCCAAGATCGCGTAGAGGATCGGGCAAATGTGACCGTTGCTCAGCACGAAGCGGTCGCGGTCCTCCCACGCCGGGTTCTTCGGGTCCACGTTCATGTGCCCGCCGAAGTACAGCGTGGTGAACACGTCGGTCATGCCGAGCGAACCGCCGGGGTGACCGGAGGCCGACGCGTGCAGCATCGTGAGCACGTCGCGACGCAACTCTTTGGCGGTCACAGCCAGCTTGTCGAAGTCGGGGGTCATCGTCGGCGTGTTCCGGGTGGTGTTCGCGGGGGCGGGCGCGGCTTCGGTGTCGCTCATGCTCAGCGGCCCTTCTGCTTGAGGGCCAGGGTTTCGCGCGCGGCTTGCGCGATGCTCGGGGCGTCGAGGCCGAAGTGCGCGAGCAGCTCGGCGCCGTCGCCCGACTCGCCGAAGCGGTCGTCCATCCCGAGGCGACGCACGTGGCAGGGCGCCTGCTCGGCGATCACTTCGGCGACGGCAGAGCCCATGCCGCCGCGGCGTTGATGTTCTTCCACCGTGACGATCGCGCCGGTGTCGCGCGAGGCGGCGATCAGCGTGGCTTCGTCGAGCGGCTTGATGCAGGCCACGTTGAGCACGCGCGCCTGGATGCCTTCGGTGGCGAGCATCTCGGCGGCTTCGAGTGCCGGGTGCACGCACACGCCGCAGGCCGCGAGCGTGATGTCGCTGCCGTCGCGCAGCACGGGGATCTTGCCGAACTCGAACTCGTAGTCGTCTGGCAGGAACACGGGCGTCTTCATGCGCGAGAGGCGCACGTAGGCCGGGCCTTCGCTGGCGGCGACGGCGGCGATGGCGGCTTCGGTCTCGCGCCCGTCGGCCGGAACGATCACGCGCATGTTCGGGAGCACGCGCATGATCGCGAGGTCCTCGAGCACTTGGTGACTCGCGCCGTCTTCACCGGTGGTGAGGCCGGCGTGACTCGCGCAGATCTTCACGTTGGCAATCGGCAGCGCGATCTCTTGACGCACTTGTTCGAAGGCTTTGCCCACCGCGAACATCGCGAAGGAACTCGCGAACACGGTCAGCCCCGTGCTCGCCAAGCCGCTGGCCGTGCCGATCATGTTGGCCTCGGCCACGCCCATGTTGAAGAAGCGCTCGGGGTACTGCTGCGAGAAGGCCTTGGTCTTGGTGGAACCCGAGAGGTCGGCGTCGAGCACGACGACATCGTTGCGGCTCTCACCCAAGGCGAGCAGCGCCTTCCCGTAGCTCTCGCGGGTGGCGACCTGCCCGGTCACGGTGATGCTCAAAGGTGTGCCCCATTTCAGGGAGTCGCGCGGAGTCCCTACTGCCCCGCGCGCGCCTCTAGGGTCGCGGCCGAGCCGGGGCGACGCAAGGCTGGCGGCCAGCTTTCATCGAGCGACGCACCGCATGCGTTCAGCGCAGCGTGAGCAACGTGGGGAAGGTCGGTGGAAAGCTCGGCGGCGAGGCCCCGACGCGATCGCGCCCGCCTCACACGCGCGCTTCGCTGAGCGCCGTGGCGAAGGCTGCCAGCCGCGCGAGCCCCTGCTCCAGCGTGGCGTCGTCGACGGCGATCGAGAGCCGGATGCAGCGGTTCTCGCCGAAGGCTGCGCCGGGCACGGCCGCCAAGCGCTGCTCTTCGAGCAAGCGCTGACAGAAGGCCACCGAGCCTTGGATCTCGCCGCCGTAGAGCGCGTCGACCCGCGGGAACACATAGAAGGCGCCCTGCGGCGGGTCGACCTGCAGACCGGGGATCTCGGCGAGCAGCTCGAGCGCGAGATCGCGACGACGCGCAAAGGCGCTCGCGATGTTGGCCGTGTGCTCGGGCCCGGAGGCGAGCGCGCCCTGCGCCGCCCATTGCGCGGCCACCGAGGCGTTGCTCGACAGATGACTCTTCAAGCTCGCCGCAGCCTTCAGCGCCGGGCCGTGCCCCGCCAGGAACCCGACGCGCCAGCCCGTCATGGCGTGCGACTTGCTCAAGCCGTTCACCACGAAGGTGCGCTCGGCCATCCCCGGCAGCGACGCGATCGACACGAAGCGCCCGTCGAACACGAAAGGCCAGTAGATCTCGTCGCTGATCACCGTGATGTCGCGCGCCACGCACACGGCCGCGATGTCGAGCAGCTCGGCTTCGCTGAACACGGCGCCGGTGGGGTTGTTGGGCGAGTTGAGCAGCAGCAAGCGCGCGCCGGTCTGCGCGGCGGCGGCGTCGAGCGCGGCGGCGCGCAGCTTGAAGTGGTTCTCGGCGTTCACCGGCACGTCGTGCGGCTTCAGGTCGTAGGCCTGCGCCATGGCGGCGTAGCTGAGCCAGTTCACGGAGGGCAACAACAGGGTGTCGCCCGGATCGCCGGCAGCCGCGAGCGCCAAGGCCAGCGCTTCCTTCGCGCCGTTGGTGACGATCAAGTCTTGCGCGCTGTACGTGCAGCCGCTCACACGTGACACGTGCGCCGCGGCGGCCTCACGCAGCTCGAGCGTTCCGCTGGCGGCGGTGTAACCCACGCGCCCTTCGCTCTCGGCGAGCCCGGCGATCACGGCTTCGGCGGCTTGCGGCGGGCCGGCGAAGTCGGGCTGCCCCACGCCCAGGCCGATCACGTCGAGACCTTGCTCACGCAACTCGCGCACCCGCGCCTCGATGGCGAAGGTGACAGAGGGTGCGATCGACGCGGCGCGTTGGGAGGCCTTCATCGCGGGGACTCTAACGTTCGAGTGTTTGTGTGCCCAGCGGTGGGCGTCAGCGCGGCGCGGCTTCGACGGCTTCCAGGCCGAGCACGGCCACGATCTCGTCGACGCGCAGGCCGATGTCCACCGGCGGCATCTCGGCTTGGTGTCCGTTGCGCGCGACCACGGCGGCCAGCGCGAACAGCATCGCGCGCGGCTCCGGATCCTCGGCGAAAACGGTTTCGAGCGTGCGGAAGAGGCGGTCGTCGAGGCCCACACCCGCGGTGAGCGCGGCCAGGGTCGGCAGGGTCTGCGCCTCGCGGAACCCCGTCGCATACTGATCGACGACGCGCTCGAGTTGCTCGCGATCACCTTGTGTGTGCAACACGTCCACGAGCCTGCCGAGCAGATCGCGGTCGGTTGCCGGCAGCTTGTCACCCACTTCGAGCAAAGTGTCGACCGCCACTCGACGCGCTTCGGGCGTGGCCTCCCAGCCGGCGCGCGCGATGAGTCGACGCGCGCGCAAGCTCGCCCCCTCGATCAGGTCGACGCGTTCGAGCAGCGCGTCGGCGGCGCTGCCGGCACCGGCTTCCTCGAGCGCCACGGCCACGGCCACGTACACGCGTGCGGCCTCCAAGGGCGGCAAGCGCTCGGCGAAGCTCTGCGCCTCGGTGGGGCGCTCGGCGTGGGCCATGGCCTCGCCGAGTTCGGCGGGCGGCGCGGGTTCCGTCGGCCAGGGGTGGTTCGCTTCGAGCGCGTCGAACACGAGCAGCGCCTTGTCGGCGAAGCCGTTGCGCGCCCAGTCGGCCACGAGATGTTGCGCCGGGAAGAGGCCGTTCTTCGGGCGCGCGCCGGCGTCGCCCAGGGCACCCACGAGCGAGGCTTCGAGCAAGGTCGTCACGCGCTCGACCTCGCCCACGAAGAGCAGGCCGCGCAGCAGCGGCGCGAGGTCGAGGATCTCGGGCGGCTGTTCGTAGCGTTGTGCCCAGGTGGCGCGCCAGTCGTCTTCGCGACCCAAGCCGGCGAGCAGGTTCAGGCGCGCGATGAGGTACTCCTCGCGGAGTTCCTCGCTGGGTTCGGGGTCTTTGCGCGAGACGTACCAGCTGGCTTCCGCGAGGTCGTCGAGACCGGCTGCGAGTTGCAGGGGCAGCAGCAAGCCGTGGTGGTACACGCGCACGTTTGCGTCGGGGAGCGCGTCGACCACGGCGGTGAGTTCACCGAGCAGGCGCTCGAAGCGCGCGGTCTGACGTTTGCGCCAAGCGTGCAGCGTGAGTCGTTCCAGCGCGAAGGCGTGGAACAAGGGCTCGCTGATCTGCGCGAGACGCGCTTCGGCTTCCGCCTCGCGATCCAAGCGTTCGAGACACAGTGCGAAGTAGGCTTGGTACCAGTCGGCTGAGCCGGGGTCTTCCACGCGCGACAAGGCCTCTTCGGCGCGCTGCCACCACTCGCTCGACTTGATCTTGGCTTGCTCGGTGATCTCGGGCGGCGTGTCACTGTCGCTTGCGTTCGACGGTGTCGCGGCGCGCGCGGGTTCGTCGCGCGGGGCGTCGTCTCCGCAGGCGGGCAGCAGGCAGGCGCTCAGCAACAACGCGACGTGCAGCGCGCCGCCGAGGGAGAAGGATCGCAGAGACGGCGCAGGCTGGAGTGAGGACACGCGAGGCTCGAACACGAGGGGGGCAGGCGACCGACCCTGAGATCCTAGTGTTTTCTGCGGCGCGTCGAGCTGCGTGAAGTCACGACCCGTTGAGCTCGAGCACGGCCAGCAGCTCTGCGGCGGCGGCTTCCTCGGCGGGCGTGCTCGGTGGGTACCGGTTGTTGGTTTCGTGAGGATCGTCGGGCAAGTAGTAGAGCTGGAGCTTGGCCGGCGGCCCCACACGCGGGTAGTGGTGCAGTTTCCAGCCGGCGCTGTTCTGTGCGGCGCGACGGTGCAAGGTCTTCGGGGCGTCGAAGCCGTTGGGCTCGAAGCGTTCGGCGTAGGACCAGGCGCGGTCGCTCGTGGGCAGGTTCGCGATCGCCGGGTAGATCGACTGACTGTCGCGCGCGACGCCGTCGTTGGGCACGCGCAGCCGCGCGATGTGGAGCACCGTGCTGAACACGTCGACGGCGTCGACCATGCCCGTGTGCACGCGCCCGCCGTTGGCCACGGCCGAACCCCACACGATCATCGGCACGCGGATGCCGCCCTGGAACACGCTGCCCTTGCTCTTCTGCGAGAGGCCCGCCTGGTTCACGGCTTCGGGGGGCGTGCCGTTGTCGCCCAACACGATCACGGTGGTGCGCTTGGCGACGGTCGGGCGCATCGACGCGAAGAGTCGTCCGAGTTCGGTGTCGAGCGCTTGCAGCGCGGCGGCGTACTTGTCCACGGCGCCGCAGGCTCCCTCGCACAACGGTCCTTGCGTGTGCAGCTCACTCGGCGGTGCGTGGAAAGGTTTGTGCGGCGCGTTGAAGGCCAGCCACATGAAGAAGGGTTGCTCGCTCGGCGTGTTGATCAGCGCCAGCGCGTCGTCGACGGTTTCGCTCGTGGCGTAGGCGCGCGTGGGCACGACCTGGAAGCCGTTCTCGTCGGCCACGTTCTTGGGCCAGTCGAACCAATCGCTGTCGGAGAACGCGGCCGACGACACGTTGGCGATCGTGCCCGCGTGCAGGTCGAAGCCGCCCCACTGCACGGGATGGTTGTTCCGTCCGCCGGGCCAGGTGGCGTTCGCCATGTGCCACTTGCCCACGGCCCAGTTGCGGTAGCCGGCCGGCGCGAGCAGCTCGGGCAAGGTGACTTCGTCGGCGGATGGCAGGAAGTCGCCGGGGCCGCTGCCGGGCGCGCCCACCACGGCGCCGGCGCCCGTGCGCCAGGCGTAGCGTCCGGTGAGCATGGCCACGCGCGTGGGGGAGCAGACGGGGTTCGTGTAGGCGTTCTCGAACAGCACGCCGCGGCGCGCGAGGGCGTCGAGGGTGGGTGTGGGAGGCGACCCGGCTGGCGCGCCGTAGATGCCGATCTTGTCCACGCCCACGTCGTCGAGCGTGATCACGAGGATGTTCGGGCGCGGCGCTCGCGCGTCGCCGCTACTGAGGGACATCGCGGCGATCAGGGGCAGGAGCAAGAGCATCGAGTGAGTGTATCCGGCTCTCGAGCGGGCGGGGGGCTTGCCATCGGGTGGGGACGTGGCGAGGCTAAGCGGTCGTCCACAGCCGGTGAGCGCTGTCGTCGGGGGGGCGCCGCTCGCCCGCGCTCTCGGCCCGCGAGCGCTCTCGCTCGCTGACTCCGCTCGCCGCCCCCGCCCGCATCTTCCGCGTCTCTCGAGTTCGAACATGGCCCGTCGTCGTCGCGTGAAACGGCGCAAGAGCGGTAGCAAGCGCGGCTTCATCAGCCTGCCGCGGCTGCTCGTCGTCTTGCTGCTGGTTGTCGCCCTCGGATACTTCGCCTTCACCAAGTTGTTCTTCGATCCCACCGAGGAACCGCACGGGCGCTTCGATCAGCTTGTGCCGCGCGACGTCGAAGTGTTCGTGCATCGCGAGGCGCTGGCCAGCGACTTCAACGGCTGGCCCGATCTGCGTCTGCAGGAAGCCTTCCGGGTGAGCGCGGCGTGGAAGAGCTTCGCCAAGTCGCAACTCTGGCAGGAGCAGACGTGGCCCGCCGAGGTCCAGGCCGGCCTCGATGAACTCGACGCAGCCCTGCGCGACGTGCCCTTCGATCTGCTCGACGACGTGCTCGGTCGCGAGGCCGTGGTGGTCGCGCGGCAGCTCGAGTCGCCCGAGACCTACGCACTCATGGCGCGTCTCAGCAACCGCGGCAAGCTCGCCGTGAGCGGCGCGTTGCGTTTCGACGGCACGCTCTCCGAGTCGGTGCCCGGCCTCACGATCGAGGAGCGCAGCAACCCCGAACGCCCCGGCCTGACCTACTCGCGCCTCGTCACACCAGAGGGCGACGAGCTGTTCCTCAAGCGCGACCGCGACCTGCTCGTGCTCAGCCGCGATGAACTGCTGTTGCACGAGATCCTCGGCAACGTGCTCGACGGTGGCGCACGCAGTCTCGCGCTCGAGCGTCTCTACGCACAGCACTTGCCCGCGGCCAGCGGCGCGCCCGACGAACGCTTCAGCACGAGCTTCGTGGTGGAGTTGGGTGAGTTGGTGCGCGTGTTCGAGTGGCAGCCGAACATGCTCGATCCCGACCGCGACCTGCTCGCCGACATCTGGCCCACCTTGCTCGAGCCGGCGATCTTGCAGCGCGGCCTGGGGCGCCTCGAAGTCACGCCCGATCAACTCAGCCTGCAGTTGCACGCCGACGTGGATCCCGAGAAGACGCGCGCCAGCAAGGGCGGCTTGGCGGGCACGCAAGACTTCCGCGTGCCCGAACGCCTCAACGACCTGCTGCGCCTGATGCCCTACGACACGGCCGGCGTGATCACCGCCAACGTGCGCTTGGAAGACCTGCTCACCACGCTGTTGCAGAACCTCGACCCGGCCACGAAGTCGCTCATCGAGAACAAGGTGAAGCGCGTTTCGGCCTTGCTGCCCAGCAGTTCCGTGCGCTCGCTGGCCTCGCTGGTGAGCGAACTCGGGCGCGCCTTCGGCGATCAACTCACGATCGCGGTGCGGCGTCCTGACCATGAGCAGCTGCCCGGTGCGCAGCCGCTGCCGCTGCTCGCCTTCCTGTTGCCGATCGACAGCATGAACGCCTGGAAGGGTGTCGAGGACGCGGTGCTCACCGGCGGCGCCGAGATCGGCTTCGACATGAGCAACAGCATGCAGCTCGACATGGGCAGCGACCTGCTCAAGTGGCTGGCTGTCGTGGGCTTGCCCTTCGAAGAGTTCGCGTACATCACGCTCGACGGCGAACTCGCCGTGATCTCCACCGACCGTCGCTTCGCCGAGGAGATCGTGGGTGCGTACATCGGTTCGGTGGGCGTGCGCTCGCTGCAAGGCGAAGCGAAGGTGCGCAAGTTGCTCGAGCGCATCCCCGAGACGCAGTACGGACCGGCGCGCGGCAACCTCGCGCTGTGGTTCGACCGCGCTGCGATGTGGGAGTTGATCGCGCCCTACGCCGACTACGTGGCCGACCTCGCTTCGGTGCTCGACCAGGCCACCTTGCGCGCGTCGGAGCGCACGCGCTTGCTCAATGCCGACGCCGCGTTCCGTCAGTGGTCGCGCCGCCCCGACACGCTGCCGCCCGAAGTCGAAGCGCAACTCGACGAGCGGCTCGACGCGATCATGGCGGAGGCGCAACGCGAGCGTCGTGAGGTCACGATCCCCAAACTCGCTGCGGCCTGGAGTGACGGCTGGGCGTGGCGCGATCTCGTCTCGCAAGTGGTGGCCAGCCTGCGCCTCGGCGAGCGCGACATGGACCTCACGCTGCTCGTGGAGACCGCGCTGAAGCGCTGACCGACGGCGCTCTCAGAGCTTCCGCCAGGTGCGACGCCACGCGCGATCGATGCCCCGCGCGGGCGTCTCCCCCAAGCTTCGCCGAGGCTCGCGCTTGACGCCGCCGTAGTGGATGCGCTGCAATGCGCCGTTCACCACGTGCCCAGATGGTGGAATTGGTAGACACGCTAGGTTGAGGGCCTAGTCCGGGTTAAACCGGGTGCAGGTTCGAGCCCTGTTCTGGGCACCACAACTCATTTGCTTGCAACGATTTGCCGCAGAAGAACGCTGCCCTCACAGCGGTTGACGGCCCGCTCGTTCAAGCGCTACAACTCAGTCTTCGACGCACCAGATTCCCAACCTACCGGAGGGGGATCAGCAGTGGCGCGCCGACCCGGTCGCGGGGTGGAGCAGTCCGGTAGCTCGTCGGGCTCATAACCCGAAGGTCGCAGGTTCGAATCCTGCCCCCGCTACCACTTCTCAACACCGGTTGAGACTCGAGATGGCCCGCGAGCGAGAGCTGGCGGGCCATCGGCAATTCCGGAGTGCCGGCGTTCGCGGGTCGACGCTGTCCGCGCCTCAGTTGCCCTCGTTGTTCTCCGGCTTGAATCGCCCGAGCCATGCCAGCGTGACGAAGGTGAGCGCGGCCACGAGCAGCGCGATCTCGTAGCGCTCGAGCGCTACCGCGGCGCCCAGTGCGCCCGTGCACCACAGGCCCGAGGCTGTGGCGGTGCCTTTCACGCGATCGCCGCTCTTGAGGATCGCGCCGCCGCCGATGAAGCCCACGCCGGTGATCAAGCCGGCGAACACGCGCGCGAGCGGCTCGGTGTCCGTGCCGAACGTCGCCATGGCCGTGCGCACGAACGCGCAGCTCGCCAGGGCCACGAGGGGGAAGGTGCGCAAGCCCGCGCTGCGCTCGCGATGTTCGCGGTTCCAAGCCACGGGCAGCGCCAGCGCGAAGGCGGCACCCAGGTGAGCGAGGTGCGAGAGCAGCTCGGTCCAGTCGATGACATCGGTTTCGGCGAAGGTCATGCGCGGCTCCCCGGAGCTGCCGTCGAGCGTAGAACAGCACCTGGCGCGACGCGAGGGTGAGCCGCTCGACGGGCGTGTTGCGCGGGGGCTGTGCGCCGTGTCACCAAGCCTTCCCTTGCCGCGGGAACGTGCGACACTTGCGGGCACACCCGCTTGAGGTTGGCCGGCCTCGTGCTCCTGGAGTTGCTCAGCATGCAGCGCCGTCCCAGCACGTCGTCCAGATCTTCGTCCGGCCCTGTGCGCCGAGGCCTGTTGTTTCAGAGCCCCGTGATCGAGGTGCGTGAGAACCACTGCACGCGTCACAACGTGGGGCTCTCACCGACGACCGAGCCGATGCCGTATCACGAAGTCGTGTTCGCGAGCCGTGGGCTTTGGTGTCGTCACCAGGGGGCGCGCAGCTGGCCCGTCGACAGTCGGCACGTGCACTTCTTCGCGCAGGGCAGCGTGCACCGGGTGTCTCACCCGGCCGGCTGCGGGGACCGCAACACCGGGCTTGCGGTGAGCGCCGACGCGCTGGAGGAGATCACGCGCGGCATCAACCCGGAGCGGACCCCGCGCTCACCGTATGCGCACACGCATCGCAGGGTCGATGCGCGTCTGGCCGCCGCGCACGGCCTGTTGCGTCGTGTCGCTCAACAGGGCGCCGACGCGTTGGCGGTCGAAGAGCTGAGCTTGCGCTTGGTCGTCCGCGCGTTGGGCACGAGTTCTTGTCGCGACGCGAGCTCCCCGCGCCCACCGACGGCCAGCGAGCGCATCCAGGTGGAGCAAGCGCGTGCGCTGCTGCACCACGACCTGTCGGGACCGCTGAGTGTGAGCGACGTCGCCGCCGCCGTCGGACTGTCGGCCTTCCACTTGTCGCGTGTGTTCTCGCGCGTGATCGGCACGCCGATGATGCGCTACCGCGGCGAGTTGCGCCTCGCGGACGCGATCCAGCGAGTGCTCACGGGCGACGCCGCGCTCGCCGACGTGGCAGCCAGCTCGGGCTTCGCCGATCGCAGCCACCTCACGCGCAGCGTTCGGCGCGCGCTGGGCGGCTCACCCGCTGCGCTCCGCGCCGCGCTGGGCGATGCGCGCTGGGAAGCCCTCGCGCGGCGATGGCTCGACGTGGAGCGAGCGGAGAGCAAGCAGGTTCACGCCCGGGCTCGCAGCGCAGGTTAAGACCGAGAGCTCGCTCCGCTCCCTTTCACTTGAGGTTTCCATGCGCGTGTTCGTGTTGTCGTTGTGTCTCGCTCTGTCCGCTGCGAGCGTGCCTGGCCAAGCCGAAGCCGCGCGCACTTGGCCGCTTGCCTCCGGTGGATTCCTCATCCGCGACGTGAGCGTCTTGCCGATGACGGGCGCAGGTCGGCTCGCCGAGCGCGACGTGCGCATCCACGACGGTGTCCTCGTGTCCATCACGGCCGCCGGCGCGCAAGCACCTCTGCCCGATGAGACCGTGATCGAAGGCCGCGGGCGCACGCTGCTCCCCGGTCTCGTCGACATGCATGTGCACGTCGACGAGTCGGGCTTCGACGAGCATGTGCTGCTCTACCTCGCGCACGGCGTGACCACGGTTCAGAGCATGCACGGCACGCCCGAGATCCTCGACCTGCGTGCGCGCCTCGCGCGCGGCGAGCTGCTCGGCCCGCGCCTGTTCACCACCGGCCCGACGACTGCGACCGAAGGCGTGGACAGCCCCGCGAAGGCGCGCGCGGTCGTGTCGCGTCAGGCCGCAGCCGGCTACGACGCGATCAAGATGTACGGCGACGGCAACGACACCATGAGCGCCGACACGCACCGCGCGCTCGTGGACGCTGCCCACGAACACGGCCTCCGCGTCGTCGGCCACGCCGCGCGCAACATGACCGTCGATGTCGTGCTGGACAACGGTCAAGACTCGCTCGATCACATGGAAGAGCTGATCTACACGGCGCGACCGTTGCTCGACGCCCTGCTGCCGCTCGTCCGCTACCAGTTCCAGGGTGGCGCGCACGACGACGTCGAAGCGCTGCTGGCCGAGTTCGACACGCTCGACCTGAGCGCGCCTCTCGACGAGGTCACGCGCGCTGTCGTGGAGGCGGGCGTGTCGATCACGCCGACCTTGATCGCGTTCACGACCATCGCAGACCTCAAAGCCTCGCGCCTGGATGCCTTGCTCGACAACCCGCAGATGCGCTACGTGAATCCCTTCGTGCGCTTCGCGTGGGCGCCCGAACGCACCTTCTACCGAGACAGCGATCCCGAGCGGCTCGAGCGCATGGGGCGTGTGCTCGACGCCGAACTCGCGGTGCAGAAGCAGCTCGTGCGCGCCTTCCACGAGGCCGGCGTCCCTCTGATGACGGGCAGCGACGCGCCGCTCACCTATGTGTTCCCAGGTTGGTCGTTGCAGCGCGAAGTGCGCTTGCTCGCCGAGAGCGGCATGGGCGCACAGGACGCGTTGCGCGCGGCCACGATCGTGCCCGCGCGCGAGCTCGGTCTCGACGACCACCTCGGCAGCGTGGAGGTCGGCAAACAGGCCGACCTGTTGCTGGTGAACGGCGACCCGCTCGCAGACCTTCACGCGCTCGCCGACATCGCGGGTGTGTTCACGCGCGGCAACTGGCTCTCCGCCGAGCGTTTGCAGAGCGAGCCCGACGCGCTCGTCGCGATGCAAGCGGACCTGGAAGCGGACTTCGCGCCGATCGAAGTCGCGCTCGCGAAAGAGGACTTCCCCGGGGCGCTCGCGGCCTTTGCGTCGTGCGTGGATCCGGAGCCGTCGCTGGTTGTCTGGCTCGAAGACCAACTCAACCTGCGCGCGTACCGCGAGCTCCGCGAGGGCCGCGACGAAGCCGCTGTCGAACGTTTCGCGCAGATCGCGAAGGCCTTTCCTGAGTCGTGGAATGCTTGGGACAGTCTCGGCGAAGGCCTCGCCGCCTTCGGTGCGATCGACGAAGCCATCCGCTGCTACGAACGCTCGGTGGAGCTGAACCCCGGAAACGAGGGTGGACGCGCCGCGCTTGCGCGTCTGCGTTCGAGCGCCGCGACGCCGACATCGGAACGCTGAGGCGACCCGACGGCTGTGCGCTAACGCCGCGCGGTGAGTGAGTGTCGGCTGGGCGTCCGTCGCGGGCTGCGCGGGCGCGGCCTCCGCCTGCTGCGTATGCTGGCGCCGTCCTCGGAGGTCTCACCATGTTGCGCCGCGTGTTCGTCAGTCTGCTCGCCCTCGCGTTCCTCACCGCCTGCGCGACGACACCGCCGCCTCCGCTCTACGACGGGCTCGGCGATTCCGGCCACACGATCAGCAGCGACACCGCACTCGCCGTCGACTACTTCGACCAAGGCCTCGCGCTCTGCTGGGGCTTCAATCACGACGAGGCCAAGCGCTCCTTCGAGCACGCGCTCGAGCTCGATCCGAGTTGCGCGATGGCGCAGTGGGGCATCGCCTACACCCTCGGGCCGAACATCAACGGCCCGCTCGTCGATCCGGCGGTGGCGTTGCAGGCGCACCGCGCTGCGCAGATGGCGTTGGCGATGGTGCGCGCCGAAGACCGCGCCGCAGTCCACGCGAGCGATCGCGCCGAAGACCAGGCGACTGGCGACGCGGTCGACCGTGCTGCGGAGCACGCCCACGTCGCGCCGTCGCGCAGCACACCCGTGGAGCGCGCGCTCATCGAAGCGCTCGCCGTGCGCTTCGCCGACCCGCCGCCCGCCGACCGCGCGCCGCTCGATCTCGCCTACGCCGACGCCATGCGCGCAGTCTGGAAGCGCTTCCCGAACGAACCGCTCGTGGGCACGCTCTTCGCCGACGCGCTCATGAACATCAACCAAGACTGGCGCGCCTGGGGCACCGACGAAGAGCGCGGCGACCACACGCTCGAGATCGTCGGCACGCTCGAGAACGTGCTCGCGCTCGCCCCGCAACACACGGGCGCGAACCACTTCTACATCCACGCCGTCGAAGCCTCCGACAACCCCGACCGCGGCTTGCGCTCCGCCAGCGCCCTCGGCGACCTCATGCCCGCCGCCGGTCACATGGTGCACATGCCCGCGCACATCTTCATGCGCCTCGGCATGTACGACGAGTCGGTCGACAGCAACAAGCGCGCCGTGGCCGCCGACAACGAGTTCTTCGCGCAGGCGCCGCGGCAGGGCGTCTATCACCTGTACCGCGCTCACAACAGTCACTTCCTCGCCTGGGCGGCGATGTTCCGAGGCAGCAAGGGGGACGCGCTCTTCGCCGCGCGCGACATGGAATCGAAGTTGCCCACCGAAGCCGGCCCCTTCACTCCGGTGATCGACGCGTACCGCTTCGTGCCCATGCACGTGATGATGCGCTTCGGCATGTGGGACGAGATGCTCGCCGAGCCCGCGCCAAACAACATCTACAAGCTCTCGACCGCGCTCTGGCATCACGGCCGCGCCATCGCCTTCGCCAACACCGAGCGCTTCGACGCCGCGCGCGCCGAAGCCGCGAACTTCGAACCACTCGCCACCGACTTCCTCGCGTCCATGGGCGATGCCATGCCCGCGAACTTCAAAGTGGAACTCACCAACGTGCTCGCAGCCGCGCGTCACGTGATGTGGGGCGAGATCCTGTTCCGCGAGGGCGATCACGAAGGCGGCCTGGCGGCGCTGCGCAAGGGCGTCGCTGCGGAACAAGCCCTGCCTTACGGCGAGCCGCCCGGTTGGATGCAACCCGTGCGTCACTCACTCGGCGCGCTGTTGCTCGAGGTCGATCAAGTGGACGAAGCCGAAGCCGTTTACCGCGCCGACCTCGAGCGCTACGCCGACAACGTGTGGTCGCTGCACGGCCTCGCGGAATGCCTGCGTCGCACGGGGCGCGAGAGCGAAGCCATCTGGGTGCAGAAGCGCTACGACGAGGTCGCTGCCCACGCCGACGTGGAGATCACGGCGTCGTGCTTCTGTCGCAAGAGCGAGAGTTGAAGGCACGCCCCACGCTCACGTTCCTGTTGGCGCTGTGTTTCGCGTGGGCGCCCCACTTGTCGGCGCACGCGCCGCACGACCCGATCCATGCGCTGGCGGTGTCGCCCGACTTCGCGCACGACCGCACGCTCTTCGTGGCCGTGGGCGGGTTCTCCGCGTTCTTGCGCTCCACGGATGCAGGCGAGAGCTTCCACGCGGCGCACCACGGGCTGCGTCTCACCTACGTGAACTCGATCGCGCTCTCGCGCGACTTCGCCGTCGATCGAACGCTGTGGGTCTCGAACGGGCGCGAACTCGCCGTGAGTCGCGACGCGGGCGAGAGCTGGTCCGACGTGAACCTGCCGCTCGAGCAGCAGCTCCGCTACACGGACTTGCTCGCCACCGACGGCAAGCTCTTCGCCGCCACCACAGCAGGTCTGTTGCGTGTCGACGACCCGCAAGCTGACAGCCCCGAGCAACTGAGCCTCACGCCGCGCCCGCGCGCGCTGCGTGCGGTGTCGGCACTCGCGAGCTTCCCGCAAAGCACCTCGACGCCAACCCGTCGCGGCTGGCTCGTCGCGCACGACGGCGAAGCCGTGCTGCTCTCCTTCGACTTCGGCGCGAGCTTGTTGCGCTTGCAGCTCCCCGAGCGCGTGCAGCCGAGTGCCGTGCTGATGACCTCCGCGGGCCCGCTCGACGCGCAGCTCTGGGTCGGCACGCAAGACGGCCGCGTGTTCAAGGCGCGCGCCAAGCAACCCGCGTGGGAGCTGGTGGGTGAGCGCTTGCCGGGCGGCGCCGTGTCGTCGCTCAGCGAGTTGCCGACGCCGAGTGGTGAACCCGCGCTGCTCGCCACCACCGATGCCGGCGGCGTGCACACCTGGCGCGGCGAAACGTGGCACACACGCAGTGAAGGGCTGCGCGAACTCAGCGGTCAGAGCGCGCGGCATCACTTCGCCGTGGTGCCGTCGCCCGACTTCGTGCGCGACGGTCTGCTCTTCCTGGCCAGCTTCGAAGGCTTGCATCGTGCGCGCGGCGATCGTCCCTGGGAGTGGCACAATCTGCTGCCGCCGAGCCTCGCGCGCGACCTGCAACTCTCGCCGCGCTTCGCCGACGACAAGCGTCTCTTCCTGTGCAGCTACGGCGGCGGTTTGTTGCAGAGCGACGACGCCGGAGCCCACTTCCGCGTGCTCGACAGCGGTCCCTGGAAGTGGGCCGACGGCGTGGGCGTGTCACCCGACTTCGCCAACGACGGCACGCTCATCCTCGGTGGTCCGCATCGTCAACTCATCTCTCGCGACGCCGGCGCCTCGTGGTCGCCCATGATCTCGCGCGAGGGCGGCTTCCTCGATCGCACGCGCTTCGCGCCCGACTACACAGAGAGCGGCGAGATCTTCGCCCAGCTGTTGTTCTTCAGCGACGGCGCGCGCAACGAGTTCCTGATCAGTCGCGACCGCGGTCGCAGTTGGGAGCAACGCGGGCCGCGCGAGGTGAACGACTTCGCGCTCGCGCCCGACTACGCCGCGAGCGGACGCCTCTGGCTCGCCTCCGAAGCCGGTCTGCTCGTGTCCCGAGATCGCGGTGACACCTTCACCGAAGTCGCCACGCCCTTCGCGCAGCTCAGCGCGGTGAACGCCGCGCAGCACCATCGCGCGCTCATGATCAGCATCGCTTCCACGCGCGGGGAGGTCGCGGTCTCGCTCGACGGCGGCCGCAGTTGGCGTCGCGCACCCGCGGCCACCGACGTGTGGTTGCTCGAGTCGGCGCGCAACGCCGCGGGCTCGGCGCAGCTCTTCGCGGGCACGCGCACCCAGGGCGTGCTCCGCTCTTCCGACGGCGGCCTGAGTTGGGTCGCGTTGCCTGGCGGACCGCAGCGCGTGCTCGCACTCGACGTCGTCGCGCAACACGGGCGCGAGCCCGCCGTGCTGGCTGCCGGCTTCAGCGGACCCTGGTTGAGTGACGATGCAGGTGAGAGTTGGCGCTCGCTCGACGTCGGCTCCCGCGGAACAGACGCCTCCCGATGAGACCCGGTTTACGCACGCTCGCGATCCTCGCGCTCGGGGTGTTGCTCGGCGGCTTCCATTCCCCGCACGACGTGCTCAGCGCGTGGGTCCTCTCGCCGGACTTCGCCGAAGACCGCACGCTCTTCGTGTCGGCGAGCCGCTTCAAGCTGGTGCTGCGCTCCACCGACGGCGGCCTGAGCTTCGAGCCCGTGAACGTGGGGCTCAGCACCGGCAACGTGAACGAGCTCGCCATCTCGCTGCACTTCGCCGACGACCGCACCCTGTGGGCGCTCGAAGGCGAGCGCCTGTTGCGCAGCACCGACGCCGGCGATCGTTGGGTCAAGGTCCACACTCCCGAAGCGCTCGAGAGCCCGCGCGCTTTGAGCTTGACCGCGAGTGGGCAGCTCTTGGTGGGCACCGTGTTCAGCGGGATCTGGCGCTTCGATCCGCGCACGGAGCACTGGTCGCAACTCGACATCACGGGAGCAGGCGTGCCGCCGATCGCAGAGCTCACGAGCAACGCCTCGCGCACGCGCTTCCTCGCCTTGTCGAACAACGGGCGCGTGTTCCTCGGCGACGAAGAGGGGGCGGACTTCCGGCAGGCGCGCTTGCCCGTGACGTCGCTCGTGACGGCAGCTGGATGGGTGGAAGGTGAACACGACGCGCTCTACGTCGGCTCGCAAGGTGAGGGTGTGTTCCGCTCCTTCGACGGCGGCGCGTCGTGGGAGCGCTTCAGCGACGGCCTGAGCGATCCCTTCGTGACCGACCTCTCGATCACGCAGGACGAACACGGCGACAGCGTGCTCTTCGTGAGCACGCAGAACGCGGGCGTCTTTCGCGCCACGCCGGAGGCTGCGTGGGAGTTGCACGCGCGCGGACTCCGCAGGCAGACCCCGCAGACCGACGTGCACTATTCCGGCGTGATCGCCGCGCCCGATTTCGCGGAGAGCGGACTCGTCTATCTCTTCGGCTTCGAAGGCCTGCACGTGTCGCAGCGCGGCAAGGCGTGGATCCCGCTGCACGCCTTGCCCGGCTCCTTGGTGCGTAACCTCGCGCTCTCCCCCCACTTCGCCGACGACTGCGCGTTCTGGTTGTCGACCTACGGTGAGGGCTTGCTCGGCACCCAGGATGCGGGCGAGAGTTTCGTGCGCCTCGATGAGGGCCGGTTCACTTTCCCGGATGCGGTGGACGTGTCCTCCGACGGCAGCTTGGCGTTCGGACGGCCGAGCTCCCTCGCGTTCACGAACGACGGTGGCCAGACCTGGGAGGAGCGTCGCCCCAACGACTTCGGCTTCCCCCGAGTGGTCGCCTTCGCGCCCGACGCTGCGAGCAGTGGCGTGATGCTCGCTTCGGTTTCCCTGTCGGGCCCGGGTGAAAGCGCGGGCGTGTTCCGCAGCAACGACCACGGGGTGACCTGGCAACGCGTCGGCCCGGAGAAGGCTTACCGCATCGTGTTCGCGCCGAGCTGGGAAAGCTCGGGCCGCGCCTGGCTGGCGAGTCCTACAGGCCTCTACCTGAGCCGCGATCGCGGCCGGACTTGGACGCTCAATGCGAGCTGCCCCGAGTCTCACGTGCGCGACGTGGCGGTGCGTCAGGTCGGCGATCACGAGCACTTGTTGATCACGGGCGTCGCCCTGGAACGCGCCGCGGTGCACGTGTCCACAGACAGCGGCGGCACCTGGCAGAGCGACGTCGCAGGCCTCGAAGACACACTCCCGGTTTACGTGGGCTTCGGCGGCGACACGCACGCCTTCGTGGCCACCCACGATCAGGGCGTGTTCCGCAGGACCGCCGGCAGCACGACCTGGCAAGCCGCAGGCACGGGCCCGCGCGCTTCCTTCGCCTTCGAAGTCTCAGCCGAGTTCGACCGCGACCGCACCGTGCTCGCCGGCGGCTACGAGGGCGCCTGGATCAGCCAGGACGCGGGCGCGAGCTGGCGCCTCAGCCGGATCGACCTCGCCGACTGAGCGCCACCTGCGGTCGCGGACGGGTCGGACGCTGCACGTGCTCGGGCGTTCCGGAGCGCGTTCCGGTGGCCTTCGGAGAGCGTCGGGGGCGTGATCCCTGACACCACTTCGGCGCCTCGTTGCGCGCTTTCGGGCTGCTGGTAGGCTGCGACTCGAACCACCGAAAGGGAATCACGCCATGTCGCCACGCCGCGCAGTTCAGCTCGCGCTGTTCTTGTTCACCTTCTGCATCGCGAGCCCGGCGTCGCGCGCTGAACTCACCTTCAATGCGCTGAATCCCGACGAAGGCACTCTGGGCACGCTCGTGGAGTTGCGTCTCGTCGGCGACATCGGCAAGGGCAAGCCCAAGGTCTGGCTCACTCGTAGCGACGACTCGTCCAACAAACCCAAGAAGACGAAGACCAAGGTCTTCAGTGCGGTCGACATCGGTGGCGACGTGTCGAGCCTGCTCGTGCAGGTCAAGAAGTCCAAGACGGGCCCCGGGCTCTACGATCTGCACGTGAAGCCGAAGGGCAAGGGGCTCTCGGTGCAGACCTTCGAGAAGGTCTTCACCATGGAAGCGCCAGTGCTCGCTGCTGTGGATCCGAGCACCACGGTCTCCAAGGCGAAGGTCACGCTCAGCGGCACCCACTTCGGTCTCCCGAAGAAACCTGTCGTGCGCGCCACGCCGGTGGGTGGCGGGAAGTCCAAGAAGGTGAAGGTGCTCGAGGTGATGAACGACGGCATGGCGCTCGTGAAGTTGCCGAAGCTCGCGCCCGGTACCTACGACCTGAGTCTCGCGAACAAGGTCGGCGAGAGTGTGCTGGCCGCCGGCCTCACGATCTCCGGCGCCGGCGGCCCGGGGCCGGGCAACTTCACCGACTTCGTGCGCGCCACGCTCTCGAGCAGCGAACAGGCTTTGCTCACCACGCAGTTCAACGCCGAGGGTCCCGGTAAGCCCTTCCACAGTGTGCTCGGCCTGAACATCAGCAGCCAGTTCGCCGACCAGATGACGATCAACGCCGGCATGAACGTGGGTGTCGACGCGGTCTCCCTCGCGATGACGCTGCCGTTCAATCCCGGCGTGACACCCACACCGTTCACGATCGACTTCTCGGCACCGACGGTGTTCGGCATCGGCTTCACACAGACCTCGCCGCACGCCAGCTGGGATTCGAGCGACACGATGAGCGGCTCGGTCACGATCGAGAGCGCCACGGCCGAGCGCGTGGAGGGCAGCTTCGAGTTCAGTCTCGGCCCGGCAGCCGCGTCGCCTTCCCCGGCCGCGGGGGAGCTGCACCTCACCGGCGGGAGTTTCAGTGTGCCGGTGATGAGACTCTGAGCCGCGCGGCGTGCCGTCGCGCGCGGCCGCGGGTGATCGCCGCTTCGGCCCGGTTCCGGGGCGTCGCTGCAGCGCCCGCTTTCAGCGCGTCGCCGCTGCGCCCCGATGTCGGTGCGAGGCGTTCCGGAGCTGCCCCTGTCACAGATCCGTGCGGCGTGGCAGCATCGAGGGATGCATCTCTTCACCGAATTTCTGCACGTGGCGGCGCTCGTCGTCGCGCTCTCTTGCTCGCTCATCGCCCAGGCCGAGGGTTCGCCGGCTGCCACGTCGCCGACCGAGAGCGATCGCCCCGCGCCCGCCGCCGCTGACGCCGAGCCCGATCACTCGGGCTTCATGTCGATGTCCGAGCTCGACGCGGGTCAGCCGCGCGGTTTGCGCCTGCGCGAGCCCGAGGCCGCGCCCGGCTACACGATCTTCGAGCCGCTCAATTCACGCGCGATCTACCTCATCGATCTCGACGGCGAGGTCGTGCACGAGTGGCCCACCGACAGCTCGCCCGGTGGCTGGGTGTACTTGCAAGACGACGGCACGCTGCTGCGCTCCGGCCGCGTCGACGACGACGTGCACTTCAAGGGCGGCGGCATCGGCGGCGTGCTGCAACGACTCGCGCCCGACGGTTCACTGCTCTGGAACTGGCGCTTCGCCGACGAAGACCACCATCAGCACCACGACATCGAACCCCTGCCCAACGGCAACGTGTTGCTCATCGCCTGGGAGCGTGTGAGCGCGCGCGACGCCGCCAAGCTCGGCCGCGACCTGGAACTCATCGATCGCGAGAAAGGCTTCTGGCCCGACATGCTCATCGAGGTGCGCCCGATCCTGCCCGACGGCGCCGAGATCGTCTGGGAGTGGCACGCCAAGGACCACTTCGTGCAGCAGCTCGACCCGCGCGCGCCCGACTATGCTTCGCCCGCCGAACACCCCGGCCGCATCGACATCAACTTCCCGGACCCCTACGAAGAGGTCGTGACGGCCGAGTCGCTCGCCGAGAAGCGAGAACTCGAAGAGGCGATGCGCGCGCTCGGCTACGTGGGCGGCGACGACGAAGACGAGTCCGAAGAGGAACGCCGCAAGGTCACCGACTTCACGCACACGAACGCCGTGTCCTACCACGCGGGTCACGACCTGATCGTGATGTCGAGCCCGGAGCTGTGCGAGATCTTCGTCATCGATCACTCGACCACGACCGAGGAAGCGGCGAGCTCGAGTGGCGGACGTCGGGGGCGCGGCGGCGACTTGCTCTGGCGTTGGGGCAACCCGCGCAACTACGGCCACGGCGCCGTGGCCGACCGCAAACTCGGCTATCAACACGACCCGCGCTGGTTGCCCACGTCGTCACCCGACGAGCTGCGCTTGCTGGTCTTCAACAACGGTCGCCAGCGTCCCGACGGCGAGAGTTTCTCCTCGGTGGACGAGCTCGTGTTGCCCTTCGACGCCGAGCGCGGTTTCGTGCGCGACGAGGGCGCCGCCTTCGGTCCGGCCGACCCCGTGTGGAGCTACTCCGCCGGCGACGACTTCTTCTCGGCGTTCATCTCGGGTTCGCAGCGCTTGCCGAACGGCAACACACTGATCGCGTCGGGGGCGGCGGGGCGTCTCTTCGAAGTCACTCGCGAAGGCAAGCTCGTGTGGGACTACCGCAACGGCTATGGCGGCGACGTGATCCCGCCCGAGCACGCGGGCAACGCGCCGCCGCTCGCTGTGTATCGCGTGGACCGGTACGCACCCGATCATCCTGGTGTGCGCGCGCTGCTCGGCCGCTGACGGGCGCTCGCTTCAGCTTGCGTCGTCGGTGTCTGTGTTGGGCGGGGCGGCCTGCTCGGTTGCTGCGCCGATCAGTTGCCAGCCGCCGCCCAGCGCGCGGTAGATCGTGATGAAGGCTTGCGCGACGTCGCCCTCGGCGATGGCCAGCGTGTCTTGCTGCTGCACGAGCGTGGTCTGCGCCACGAACACGGCGGTGTAGGCCACGGCGCCGCCGCGGTACTGCGCGGCCACGGTCGCCGCGGCCTCGCTCGCTGCGTTCACGCTGCGGCGCAGGGCGTCGAGTCGTTCGCGCGCGCGCACGAAGCCTTCGAGCGCGTCTTCGACCTCGCGTTGCGCGATGAGCACCGTCTCGCGGTAGCTCTGGAGCAAGGCGTCGTAGCGCGCTTCCTCGGCGCGCACGCCGGCTTCGAGACGCCCGTAGTTGAACAGCTTCCAGTCGAGCCCGGCGCCGATCGAACCGGCGACGCTGCGATGACGGAAGAGGTCGGAAGGATCGTCGGCGGCCCAGCCGAGGCTGCCCTGCAAGCTGAGGTGTGGGTAGAACTCGGCTTCGGCGATGCCGATGCGTGCGCTCTGCGCGGCGAGCAAACGTTCGGCGCGGCGCACGTCGGGGCGTTGACGCAACAGCTCGGCGGGCAGTCCCGTGGCCACCATCTCGGGCACGGTCGGGATCGCGCCGTCGGCCAAGCTCGCGGCGAGTTCGCGCGGCAGACGTCCGAGCAGCACGGCCAGTGCGTGGCGCGCGCGTTGACGCCCGGCGGCGAGCAAGGGGATCAAGGCTTCGGTCTGCCCGACGACGCTGTTCGCCTGGTGCACGTCGAGCACACTCACGGCGCCTTCGTCGTGACGCACACGCGCGAGGTCGAGCGTCTCGCGCTGCAGCTCCACGTTCTCGGTGGCGAGGCGCAGGCGTTCCTCGAAGGTGCGCAGGTCCACGTAGGTGCTGCCGACTTCGGCGATGAGCAACACGACCACGTCGTCGAAGTCGGCGACGGTGACTTCGAGTTGCGCTTCCGACGCTTCGACGGCGCGGCGCAGTCGGCCCCACAGGTCGAGCTCCCACGAGAGGTTCGCGCCCACGGCGAACTCCTCGGTGATGCGCGGCGCGAAGGCGCCGAGCGCCACGTCGCGGCTCTGGCCCACGCGCGTGGCGCTGGCGTTCAAGGTCTGTTGCTGCGGGTAGAGGTCGCCGTGCGCCAAGTCGAAGAGCGCGCGCGCCTCCACGATGCCCGCGGCCGCGGCGCGCAACGAGAGGTTGCCGTCGAGCGCGCGCTCCACCAGCGTATCGAGCTCGCTGTCGTTGAGCTGCTGCCACCAGGTGGCGAGCTCGGCGTTCGAGACCTCACTCGGCTTCTCGCCCGCGAAGTGTTCGGCGAGCGACACGTCGGGGCTCTCGTAGTCGGGGCCCACGCTGCAGGCGGCGGTCAAACCCAACCCGAGCGCCAGCAAGGCGTGTGTGAAACGGAAGCGTTCAAGCATGGTCGGGTTGCTCCTCGACACCAGCGGTCGCAGGTGGGGACGAACGCGCACGGCGCGCGCTGAATCCGCGCAGCGCCACGTAGAACACGGGCGTGAGCAGCAAGCCCAGCAGCGTGACGCCCAGCATCCCGACGAACACCGCCGTGCCCAGCACGCGGCGCATCTCGAAGCCCGCGCCGGTGGCTGTCACGAGCGGGATCACGCCGAGGATGAAGGAGAAGGCCGTCATCAACACGGGGCGCAAGCGCAGGCGGCAGGCTTCCACGATGGCGTCGAAGCGATCGCGGCCGGCGTCTTCCTCGGCCTTGGCGAACTCCACGATCAGGATCGCGTTCTTGCAGGCCAGGCCCACGAGCACGACCAAGCCGACCTGCGTGATGATGTTGTTGTCCATGCCGCGCAGCCACACACCACCGAGCCCGAACAGCAGGCACAGCGGCACGATCAAGATGATCGCGAGCGGCAGCAACCAACTCTCGTACTGGCCGGCGAGCGTGAGGAACACGAAGAGCACGGCGAGCGGGAACAACCACCTGGCGAGGTCGCTCTGGTTGCGCTCTTGGAAGGCGAGGTCGGTCCACTCGTAGCCGATGCCCGAGGGCAGCACGTCGGCGGCGAGGGCTTCCATGCGTTGCAGCGCCTGTCCGGTGCTCGTGCCGGGCAGCGTGGAGCCGTTCACGTCGGCGGCGGGGAACAGGTTGTAGCGCGACACGCGGTCGGGGCCGACGCGCAGCTGCGCGTCCACCAGGGAACCGAGCGGCACCATCGCGCCCCGATTGCTGCGCACCTTGAGTTGCGCGATGTCGTCCACGTCGTCGCGGAACTCGGCTTCGGCTTGCGCGGTCACGCGATAGGTGCGGCCGAGCAAGTTGAAGTCGTTCACGTAGAAGGAGCCGAGGTAGACCTGCAGCGCTTCGAACACGTTGCCCAGCGGCACGTCGAGCATGCGCGCCTTGATGCGGTCCACGTCGGCGAAGATCTGTGGCGTGCTCGCGCGATAGGTGGAGAAGAGTCCCACGAGCCCGGGTTCTTGACGCGCCTTCGCGAGCAGCTCGTTGGCCGCCGCCTCGAGCGCTTGCGGGCCGAGGCCGGCGCGGTCCTGCAGCTGCATCTTGAAGCCGCCCGCGGTGCCGATGCCCGACACGGGGGGCGGCGGGATCACGAGCACGAAGGCGTCTTCGATGGCGCCCATGCGTTGGCGTAGCTCGCCGAGCAGCACGTCGATGCTGCGACCGCGCGCGTCGCGTTCGGCGGCGTCGTCGAGCGGCAGGAAGACCGCGGCTGCGTTCGACGCGTTGGTGCGCGTGGCGCCCGAGAAGCCGGCGAAGCCCACGGCGTTGCGCACGCCGTCGACCTGCAAGGCTTCCTCGATGATCTGTTGCGCGACTTGGTCCGTGCGATCCAGCGAGGCCGCGTCGGGCAGTTGCGCCGACACGATCAGGTAGCCCTGGTCCTGCGGCGGGATGAAGCCTTCGGGAACGGTCTGGAAGGTCTTGCCCGTGACCAGGAGCAGCAGCGCGTAGATCACGAGCGCCAGGCCGACGCGCCGCGTGAAGAAGCGTACGGTCTTGGCGTAGCGCGCGGAGGCGCCGTCGAAGAGCTTGTCGAAGCGACGGGTGAAGCCGCCGAAGATCGCGTTGCCCATGCGCTCCACGACGTTCGCGCGTCCGCCCGGCGCCTTGATCAGCAGCGACGCCATCGCCGGGCTCAGCGTGAGCGACACGAAGGTCGAGAGCACGGTGGCCACGGCGATCGTGACCGCGAACTGCTGGAAGAACTGTCCGCCGATGCCGGGCAGGAAGGCGGTCGGCACGAACACGGCCACGAGCACGAGTGAGGTCGCCACGAGTGCCGACCCGACTTCGTCCATGGTTTGACGGGTGGCTTCGCGCGGCGCCAAGCCCTCGCCGATCTTGCGCTGCACGTTCTCCACCACCACGATCGCGTCGTCGACCACGATGCCGATGGCGAGCACCAAGCCGAACAACGAGAGGTTGTTGAGCGAGATGCCGAGCATCTGCATCACGGCGAAGGTGCCCACGAGCGACACCGGGATCGCGATCACGGGGATCAGCGTCTGGCGCCAGCCCTGCAGGAAGAGCAGCACCACGAGCACCACCAGCAGGCCCGCTTCGAGCAGCGTGACGAAGACCTCGTCGATCGATTGCTCCACGAACTCGGTGGGGTTGTACACGACGTCGTAGGCGAGGCCTTCGGGGAAGTCGCGTTCGAGCTCGCGCATGGTGGCGAGCACGTTGCGCGTGGTCTCGACCGCGTTGGAGCCGGGGCGTTGGAAGATCGGGAGCGCCACGGCGCGCGCGACTTCATCGCGGCTGCCTAGGTAGCTCGTGACGCCGTAGTCGCGCGCGGCGAGCTCCACGCGCGCCACGTCGTCGAGGCGCACGAGGCGGCCGTCGCTGCCCGACTTCACCACGATGTCGGCGAACTCGGAAGCGTCGCGCAGCCGGCCCAGCGTGTTCACCGGAACTTGGAAGGCGTGCTCGCCGTCCATCGGTTGCTGGCCCAGCACGCCCGCCGCGACCTGCACGTTCTGTTCGCGCAAGGCGGCGATCACGTCGCCGGCGGTGAGCTCCAGGTGCGCCATGCGCTCCACGTCGAGCCACACGCGCATGGCGTATTCGCGCGCGCCGAACACGGCCACGTTGCCCACGCCTTCGAGTCGCGAGAGCACGTCGCGCACGCGCAGCAAGGCGTAGTTGCTGATGTAGAGCTGGTCGAGTTGGTTGCCCGGCGAGAGCAGGTGGATCACGAGCAGCATGTCGGGCGAGCGCTTGGTGGTCGTGATGCCGCCGCGCGTGACGTCTTCAGGCAAGCGTGGTTCGGCGATCGCCACGCGGTTCTGCACGAGCACCTGCGCCAGGTCGAGGTCGGTGTCGAGCTCGAAGGTGATCGTGAGCGTCATCAGTCCATCGGTGGTGGACTGCGACTCCATGTACAGCATGTTCTCGACGCCGTTGATCTCCTGCTCGATGGGCGTCGCCACGGTTTCGGCGATCACCTCGGGCGAAGCGCCGGGGTAAGAGGCCGTGACCTGGATCGTGGGCAACGCCACCGGCGGGTACTGCGACACGGGCAGCGTGAAGTACGCCAGCGCGCCCACGAGCACGATCACCACTGAGAGCACGGTGGCCAGGATCGGCCGGTCGATGAAGGTGTGGGAGAACTTCATCGTGCTTCACCTGACGGCGGCACGCTCGGTAGCTCGTCGCCCTGGATGGCTTGCAGCTCTTCGGCGCGTGGGGTCACGGTGGCGCCCGGGCGCAGGCGTTGCAGGCCGCTCACGACCACGCGCTCGTTCTCGCCGAGTCCGCTGTGGATCACGCGCAAGCCGTAGGCCATCGGGCCGAGCGTCACGACCCGCGGTTGCACGGCGTCGCCATCACCCACGACCCACACGACTCGGTTGGTCTGGTCGGTGGCGATGGCGGCGTCGGGGAGCAACAGCGCGTCGTACTCGGAGCTGCCGCGCAGGCGGATGCGCGCGAAGAGGCCCGGGGTGAGCACGCCGTCGGGGTTGTCGAAGATCGCGCGGCCGCGCATGGTGCCCGTGTCACTGTCGAGCCGGTTGTCGACGAAGTCCATGTAGCCGAGGTGCGGGAAACCGTCTTCGTCTTCGAGGCCGAGGAACACGGGGTTGGCCACGTCGCGCGAACTCGGGCGCTTGCCTTCGCGATCGAGTCGCGTGTACTTGAGGTAGGACGCTTCGTCGGCGTCGAAGTAGGCGTGGATCGGATCCAGCGTGTTGATCGTGGTGAGCAGGGTCGCGAGCGAGCTGCCGCCGTCGATCAAGTTCCCCGCGCTCACGAGGTGACGACCGATGCGTCCCGAGATCGGCGCCTTCACGCTGGTGAACTCGAGGTCGAGCTCGGCAGCGGTCACGGCGCCTTGCGCCGCCGCCACAGTAGCTTCGGCTTGCGCGAGTTCGCCCGCGCGTTGGTCGCGCTCTTCTTCTGAGGCCGCGTTGCGTTCGAGCAGACGCTCGGTGCGGTCGAGCAACTGGCGCGTGAGGTCGCGACGCGCCAGCGCCGTGTTCAGCTCGCCGCGCCGGCGGTCGAGTTCTGCTTGGAAGGGACGTGGGTCGATGCTGAAGAGCGGCGCACCCTGTTCGACCATCGCGCCGTCGGTGAAGTGCACGGCCTCGAGGTAGCCGCTCACGCGGGCGCGCACTTCCACGCGCGACACGGCTTCGAGGCGACCGGTGAAGGCGTCCCACTCCACGAGCTTGCGAACCAGCGGCGTGGCCACACCGACTTCCGGCGGAGGCGGCGCGTTCGGCGGCGCGCCGGAGTCGGCACCGCAGCCGAGCGCGACCGCGAAGATCAGGATGGAGTGCAGCAAGCGCGCAGCGGACATGGAGGGCTCCCGTGGGGAGATCGCGGGCGGAGGGTGCCGGCTGCACCGAGCTCGCGTCTTCGTGGGTGGGTAGTGAATCAAACGGTCGTTTGAAGTGTCAACCGGCATTCAGCAGGGACGGACGGGCCGCTTGGGTGGTGGAAGGCTGCCGAGGGCTGCCGGGAGCGCCGGGAGCAGCCGGGGCGCTTGGGTCACTCGAGACGCCGCAGGCCGTGAGGAGCCGCCGGCCGTGAGCCGCCGCGGGCCGTGAGGAGCCGCCAGTCCTGAGCCGCTGCGGGTCGCCGCGCCCGCGAGCCCGGCTCAGCCGCCGGTGCGGGCCAGCAGGTACGAGTGGTAGAGCATCAGCGCCACGTAGCCGCCGAACAGCACCATCATGAAGAAGCGCACGCGGCGGAAGCGGGCGTGGATGAGCAGGAACAGCGCGCCGGCCACGGTGAGGAACATCTTCACGCCGGCGAAGCCGAGCGTGCCGCCCCACTCGATCGTCCAGCGCATGAAGGGGTTGGCCTCCTCACCGCCGTTCGCGAGGTAGTTCAGCGTGAGCAGCAGATCGGCCAGGCTCATGAGCACGATGCCGATCACGTAGATCCACTCGGCCTTCGTGTAGCGGTCCACGTAGATGTACTGCTTGTCGGTGCCGCGACGCACGCCCCGCCGGCGGCCGCGCAACCAGTAGCGGGACAGCATGCGCGTGGGGCGTTGACGACGGTCGGGGCCCAGGCGCCGCGTGGTCGCGTCGGGCGCGAAGAAGTCGGCGGCGCCGGAGGCCTCGGAAGCGCGCGCTGTCTCGGAGGCGCTGGAGGGCACCGAAGCGCTCGCGGCTTGGTCACTCTTCGCGACAGCCGTCACGCCTCGCGCAACTGTCGTTCTCGGCGAGCTGGACGGTTCGGACATCGGCGCAGTGAACTCCGCGAAGTGGCGCCGAACCCACGATCAGGCCGACGAGTGCCCTATCGGCGCCGGTATGGGCTTGCCTAAGAAGTTTCCAAAGTCGACTTCAGGCGACGAAGCCGTGTAGCCGATGTCCGACATTCAGGCGGCTTGATAGCAACGGTCGCCACAGTCACTTGTCAACTTTGGACCGCCGAACCCCCGCGACCTCGCCTTTCACGAGACCCGGCCAATCGGCTTCTTTTAGGGAAACCTGCTGCCATGAAGAAGAAGCAGAAGAGCAACAACACCAACCGCGGTTTCACGCTCGTCGAGCTGGCTGTGGTCGTGGTGATCATCGGCGTGCTCGCGGCGTTCGCCGTGCCGCGCTTCCTGAGCTCCGTCGAGCGTTCGAAGGCTGCTGAAGCCTACAACTACCTCGCCACCGCTCACTCCGCCCAAGAGCGCTACCACGCGCGTCAGGGTACCTACGCCAGCGACATCGAAGATCTCGACACCGAGATGATGACGCCGGAGTACTTCAGCGTGGGCGCGATCGCTGTGCCCGCTTCGGAGACCGACCTGGAGACGGGTTGGGAGATCACGCTCACTCGTGAAGGCGCCTCTGCTGGTTACGGCGCCTACACGGTCGTGTTCAACCACAACGGTTTCGACGCGGTGAACAGCACCATCAGCGCCGAGATCAGCCCGCTGCAGACGGCGGAAAGCTGATTGCACCTGATGCACGGCCCGCTCGGGTGAGCTCTTTGCTCAACGCAGAGAGTCTCACCCGGGCGGTCCACCCCGGCGGCGTCCTGCGCGACTCGCGCAGCACCGTGCGCTCTCACGGTCGCGATGTCACGGGTCCCCAACCTCTCCCGCGACGACCGCACCATGGCGAAGCGCACCACAAGCCGCATGAAGGGTGCCACCGGCATCTTCCTCGGCGAAGACAGCTTGGTGGTGACGACGCTCCGTCGCCGCTCGGTGCGCTCGCGCAAGCTCGAGTCCTTCGAGTTGGCCTTCGGTCCCGAAGGCCCCGCCGCCGCGCTGCGTCAGCTCGCTGACGAGGGGCGCCTGGCGCACGAAGTCGTCTGCGGTCTGGATCCGCGACGCATCTTCTCGATCACGCGCAAGCTCGGCGCCGACGAACAAGAGCGCGAGCCCTCTGAGCTGCTCAACCGGCAGCTCACCAGTTTCGAGGGCGGCGTCGTCGCGGCGATGCAAGCCGTGAAGTTGCCCTCGGGCACGCACCACCACATGGTGGCCGTGCAGCGCAGCACCGCCGTGGAGCTGCACGAAGTCCTCGCCGAACGCGGAGGCGGCTCTCAACGCTTCGTGCCCGTGCCCGTGGCGCTCATGCATCTCGCGCGACGCAGCCAGCGTCAGCCGCGGCGCTGGCACACGGCCTTGCGCTTGATGCCGGGCGACGAACACGGCGTCATCGCGCTCTGCCACGACGACACGGCGCTCGCCTGGCAGCTCTACGACTCCGGCGACCGCGAGTCGCTGCTGATCGCCGTGCTCGGTCTGCGCAGTCACGCGCAAGACGAGCTCGGCATGACCAAGCTCGACGGCATGATCCTGCACGCTGGCGACGACAACGCCGCGCTGGCCGAGTCGCTCGCCAAGCGCTTCGAGATCCCCTGCCTCACGGCCCCCGAAGTGCGCATCGACGCGCACACGATGAGCCACGCGCTGGCGCTCTCCGGCCTGCGCCCCCAATGGGAAGACCTCGACCTCTTCTCCGACCTGCGACCGCACGGCGGCTTCCGTCACAACTTCCCGTCGCGCGTGGTGCCCGCACTGCTGCTGCTCATCGCCGGCCTCTCGACCTACCTCTGGATGGAGGTCGACACGCTCGAGATCGCCGTCGCCAAGGTGAACGCGCAGATCGAACGCGATGCCGCGCGCGCCGGCGCGCAGGTGGCCGACCTCACCGGCCTGCACGACAAGCGCGAGCGCGAGCTCAACGTGATCCACGCCTTCGTGGTGCGTCGCGTGTTCTGGGAGGACTACCTGCGCGAGCTGCCCAAGGTCGTCCCCAACACGCTCAACCTGCAGCGGCTCGACGGGCGCGACGCGGTGATCCTCAAGAAGAAGTCCGCGTCGGCAGTGGCCAAGCTCAAGCTCTTCTCCGTCACCGGCGACGTGGCGCTCAACGCGCGCGAGACGCAACCGCGCGAGATCGCGCAACTCACCCAAGCCCTGCAGAGCTCCGAGCTCTTCCAGAGCAACTTCCCCGTGGTGGAAGGCTCGAACGTGCGCCTGCAGTCCGGTAAGTCGGGCGCCGAAGCCACCATTGCCGTGACCTGCAAGCCGCCCAAGGGCTGGGTGGGGAGCTGATCGCCGCCATGGAGACAGGCTTCGACAAGTCGCAACTGCAGGCCGTGGAGCTCTGGTGGGCGCGCACCACCGGGGATCACGTGCGTTTGCGCTTCGTGATCTGTCTCAGCTTGTTCCTGAGTTCCTACCTGTTCGTGATCGATCCGTTGAGCGTGCGTCTCGCGGCGGCGCGCAGCAGTCATCGCGAAGTGCTCAAGCGCGAGAACATGGCCAAGGAACTGGTCTACTTCGCGGACCAGCTCGCGATCATCGAGCCGCGCCTCGTCGCTGAAGACGACGAAGTCGACTGGCAGAACTACGTGCTCGATCAGTTGGCCGCCGCCGGCGTGCAACTGGCCTCGGTGGAGCCGCGCGGCGTGAAGTCGCAACACGGCTTCAAGTTGGTCGAGATGGAGATCAACGCGCGCAGCACGGAGTACCCGGCCTTGGTCGACTTCGTGGATCGTGTCGAGCACGGAGACCGCTTGGTGCGCATCGAGAAGCTCACGATCGTGCGTCAGCCGAGCAACCTGCTGCTGACCTGCGTGCTCAAGGGCTTGGTGCGGCCCGGTCTCGTGCGTGCGGAGGACGACTGATGTTCGAGTTCATCCACACACGCATCGCTTGGATCGCGGGCTGCCTGCTCATCTGGACGAGCTACGGCGCGCTCCAGGACGACACCAAGGTGAAGGCGATCAAGAAGCTCGAGCGCGTGGAGATCGGCGCCGAGCTCGTGGAGCGTCGCGACCCGCTCAGCGCGGCGCCGAAGCTGCGCGATCCCTTCAACGTGCCCGACGCCGACGGAGCCCCCCGCGACGCCACGCTCGCCAAGACCGGCATGCTTGGCGCCCTCGACACGGGCCTGCACTGGGTGGCGTCGAACCAAGAGTTCCTGAGCGAGACTGTCGCGCCCTTCGTGCCCGCGCTCAACGCGTGGCGACGCGCCGAGGCGCACGTGGCCACTCTCGGTCAGGCCTCGTTGAGTCCCGTGGTCGCCGGACCGCCGCCTGCGTTCCGCTTGCAGCTCGAGGCCGTGAGTCGCGCCGACGGCGTGAGCTCGGCGCGCATCAACGGCCGACTGTTCCGCGAAGGCGACGTGATCCCCAACAGCGACGCGTACGCGCCGCCGCGCGTGGCTGGCATCGAAGGCGTGTCGGTCTACGTGATGCACCGCGGCAAGGTGCTCACGCTCGACCTCGACGATGCGCCCGTGGTGCAGGTCGGCGAGCCGGCCGTGTCTTCGGGGGGCGCATCGTCGTCGTCGTCGTCGCAGGCGTCGGGCAGCACGCTCTCCCCGCGCGCGCGCAACCGCGCCTTGCGCGCTGGCGGAGGCGCGCCATGAACCGCCCGACCGTGTCGCCCGAAGCGCTCCAGGATCAACCGCTGCTCGTGCGCTTGCTCCTCGAGCAAGGTGAACTCGAAGCCAGTCAGCTCGACGCCGTGAACAAGGCGCGCTTGCGCTTCCCCGGCGACGTCGAGACGGCCCTGATCCACTCCAACCTGGTCACGGAGCAAGACGTCGCGCGGAACTACGCCGAGCACCTCGGCGTGCCCTGGTTGGACGTGGCCGCCTCCGAGAAGCCCGACGACGACGCGCTCTGGGTGGTGGAGTCGCGCGACGGCGGCGAGCCGCTGCCCATCGCGCCGCTGTCCGAACTCGTGGCGCAGTGCCGCAGCGTGAGCGACGCCATCGGCGACGTCGTGTGCCGTAAGCACAGCGTGGTGCCCGTGGGCGCGCGCGCCGGCTCGGCCGACCTGGCCTGTCTCAACCCCTGCGACTTCTCGGTGATCGAAGAGGTGCGCATGCGCGCGGGTTGCGTGGTGCGACCGCGCGGCGCGACGCTGCGCCTCGTCACCGAGATGATCAGCGCGCTCTACGGCGAACGCGACATGGTGCGCGAGATCGCCGGCGAAGACGGCGGCAGCGGCGCGAGTCAGGTGGCCAATGACGACGAGATGGAAGTCGTCGTGGACCTCGGCCGCCCGATCCCGAACACCAAAGACAGCCAGGTGATCCGCATCGCGAACATCTTGCTCTCGACCGCCATCGACGAAGGCGCCAGCGACATCCACCTCGAGCCCTACGAGGACACGGTGCGCGTGCGCTACCGCGTGGACGGCAAGATGCTCGAGACGACGCCGCCGCCCAAGGCGCTCTTCGTGCCGACCATCTCGCGCCTGAAGATCCTCTCCAAGATGGACATCGCCGAGCGTCGCTTGCCGCAAGACGGCTCGATCGCGCTCAAGCACGGCGACCGCCGCGTGGACCTGCGCGTGTCCACCGTGCCCACCGTGTACGGCGAGAAGATGGTGATCCGAATCTTGGAGAAGGGCGGCATCCCCGACTCCATGCTGCAGCTCGGCTTCAGCGAGAAGCAGTCGGAGGCCTTCCTCGAGGCCGCCAACTCGCCGCACGGACTCATGTTCGTCACCGGGCCGACGGGCTCGGGCAAGAGCACCACGCTCTACTGCTGCCTGAACCTGATCAACAAGCCCGACGTGAACATCGTCACGGTGGAAGACCCGGTCGAATACAAGTTCACCGGTCTCAACCAGGTGCACGTGCGCACGAACGTGGGTCTCACCTTCGCGAGCGCGCTGCGCGCTTTCCTGCGTCAAGACCCCGACAAGATCATGGTCGGTGAGGTCCGCGACCAAGAGACCGCGCAGATCTGCATGCGCGCGGCGCTCACCGGTCACCTCGTGCTCTCCACGCTGCACACGAACAACTCGCTGCAGGTGATCAACCGCTTGGTCGACATGGGCATCGAGCCCTTCCTGCTCGGCCCCGCGTTGCGACTGCTCGAAGCGCAACGCTTGGCGCGCCGCTTGTGCCCCGACTGCAAGGAGGCCTACGAGTTGCCCGACCAGGTCGCCGAGCGGCACGGGCTCGAGGCCGGGCTCACCTTGTTCCGGGCCGTGGGCAAGAGCTGCCTCACCTGCCGTGGCACGGGCAGCAAGGGTCGCGTGGGCATGTACGAGGTCGTGGCCATCAGCGAGGCGCTGCGCGAGTTGATCTCGTCGGGGGCTTCGCAGAACGACATCAAGCGCGAGGCCAAGCGCGAGGGTGTGCGCTTCCTCGAGGACGACGCGCGCGACAAGTTGCGCCAAGGCGTGACGAGCCTGGAAGAAGTCGCCGAGTACATCCGGGTGAGCGGGTGAACCGATGAAGACCGCCACGCTCCCCAACCCCGGCTTCCTGCGTCCGCGCGTGACCGCGAAGATGCACCCCAAGGTCACGTCGCCCGACTTGTTGGCCTTCTTCCAGCAGCTCTCCACCCTGTTCGGCGCGGGCACGCCGATCTACGAAGCGTTGATCATCGCCGCCGCGCAGACCCAGAGTCAGCGCCTCTCCGACGTGATCCACGACATCGCGGACCAGGTGGCTTCGGGCACCTCGCTGCACGCGGCGCTCGCGCGTCACGAGCGTTACTTCCGGGCCGAGTGGAACGAAGTCATCCGCAGCGGTGAGGAGTCGGGTCAGCTCGCCGAGGTGTTGCAACGTCTCACGCGCCAGATCGACGCGGCCGCGCAGCTGCGCAGCAAACTCGTGAGCGCGATGATGTACCCCGCGATCATCATGGTCGTGGCGGTGGGCGCCGTGGTCGTGATGTTGGTCAAGGTCGTGCCGACCTTCGCGAGCATGTTCGAGTCCTTCGGCAAGGAGCTGCCGGGCATCACGCAGGCCGTGCTGAACTTGTCGGCCTTCATGCAGGACCACGTGCTGATGTTGCTGGGCGGGATCACGGTCGGCGTGATCGGCATGCGTCGCTACCTGAACACCCCCGAAGGCGCGCAGCGACGCGACAACGTGCTCATCGCGATCCCCGGCATCGGCGACGTGATCGTGCAGGTCTGCATGCAGAAGTTCGCCAACAACATGTCGATGCTGCTCGGCGCGGGGCTCCCGTTGCTGGAGTCGCTGCACAGTCTCAAGGGCATCTTCAAGGGCAACGCGGTCTACCACGCGGCGATGTCGAAGGTCGCGAAGCACGTGGAGCGCGGCGGACAGCTCGCCGAAGCCGTGGAACAGACCGGCGCCTTCACCAACTTCGCGTCGAGCATGACGCGCATCGGCGAGGAGTCGGGCACGCTCGCCGAGGTGCTCAGTGAGGTCGAGATCTACTACCGCCGCAAGGTCGAAACCGTCGTGGAGCGCCTGGCGAGCACGCTCGAAACCGTGGTGATCCTGGTGATGGGTGTCACGGTGGCCGTGATCCTCTGCGCCGTGTACCTGCCCATGTTCTCCATGGCTTCGGGGGTCGGATGATGACGCTCCCCGCCACCAGACTGCGCGGCATGCTGTGCGCGCTCGTGTTGTTGCTCGGCGCCGCGCCGCTCAGTGCGCAGGCCTTGGCCGACGGTCTCGAAGCCTTGCTCAGTGGTGTGCAGCGTGAGCGCGACGAAGGCCCGACGCTCCCGCCGCCCACCGAGCTCGGCGTGGGTGAGAACACCGGCTTCGCGAAGGCGCCTGGCGGTCTGCTCGAGCTGCACGCGCGCAACCTCGACGTGATGGACTCGATGGCGCAGCTGCGCCAGCTCACGCGTCGCAACATCGTGGTGTCCGACGACGTCGACGCGCGCTTCACCGGCGACCTCTACGACGTGAGCTTCGAGGAAGCCATCGCCATCATCTGCCGCTCGGCGAATCTCGAGTGGACGCAGGAGTCGAACTACCTGCACATCGGCCGCGCCAAGATCGTCACGCGGCACTTCAAGCTGAACCATGCCCGTGCCGACGACCTGGTGGCGCTCATCGAACCGATGCTCAGCGCCGAGGGCCACGTGTCGGGCACGCAACCCTCGGAAGTGGGCATCGCGTCCTTCGCCAGCGACGAGTCCGCCGGCGGCGGCGACTACGCCGCGCTCGACGTGCTCGTGGTGCAGGACTACGCCGAGCGCATGGCCGAGATCTCCGAGATCATCTCCACGGTCGACGCGCAACCGCGCCAGGTGCTCGTGGAAGCCACGATCCTGACCGCCGAGATCAGCGACACCTACGACCTCGGCACCGACATCACCACCGTGTTCGGCAGCGACTTCCAGGAGATCGGCGCGACCACCAGCGGCTCGGGCGCCGAGATCGACGAGTTCCGCCCGCAGCTCGCCGACGACGGCCTCGTGACCGGCGCCACCAGCCTCAGTTCCGGCTTGCCCAGCGGCGGCCTGCGACTCGGCTTCCTCAAAGACGGCATCGGCGCCTTCGTCACCGCGCTGCAATCGGTCACGACCACGAACGTGCTCGCGAGCCCCAAGATCATCACGCTCAACAAGCAGCGCGGCGAAGTGCTGCTCGGTCGTCGCGACGGCTTCCTCACGACCACCGTGAGCCAGACCTCCACCACTCAGAGCGTGGAGTTCCTGGAGACGGGCACGCGCCTGATCTACCGCCCCTTCATCACCGACGACGGCTTCGTGCGTCTCGAGATCCATCCCGAGGATTCCGACGGCGGCGTGGACGCCGCAGGCCTGCCCTTCAAGGAAACCACCGAGATCACCACCAACGTGATGGTGCGCGGCGGCGAGACCGTGGTGATCGGCGGCCTCTTCCGCGAGAAGGAACGCGTGATCCATCGCAAGGTGCCTTGGCTCGGCGACATCCCGTGGCTCGGCGAACTCTTCCGCAGTCGCAGCGAAGAGATGGTGCGCGAAGAGATCATCATCTTCCTCACGCCGCACATCATCGACTTCGCCGCGCAGCTCGCCGCCGAAGAGGTCGCGAACGCCGCCATGCCGCGCCCGGTGGAACTCGCCAAGTCCTATGTCGACGCGGCCCGCGAGCTCGTGGCGCGACGTGAGTTCGGCAGCGCCGAGATGATGCTCGCCGCCGTGAACCGCTTGGGTGTGCGCCTCGACGAGGTCGACGACCTGCGTCGCCAGATCTGGCGCGACCGCGTGCTCGACTACGACGAAGACCTCGTCGACGGCCTGATCCTGGAGTTGCTCATGGGCACGCCCGTGACTCCCGGCACCTCGGAGGACGACTGACCATGTTGCGCACACTCACGCTGCTCACAGCCCTGTCTTTCGCCGCCGGTTGCGTCACGGTGGAGGAAGGTCGCGCGAGCCTCGTGTCGCAGAACATCGCCGGCCACGTTCCGCGCTGGGACGAGCTGCCCGACGACGGCGTGCTGCGCGACCAGGACGAACCCGATCGCGAACTCGTGCTGAGCGCGCAACGCCTCGAGCAGCAAGGCCGCTGGTCCGACGCGCGGCAACTCTGGAACGAACTCGAAGCGCGCGGCGCCGCCGACTCCAGCGTGCTCGTGGCGCAGGTGCGCACGCTGCACGCGCAAGGCTTCAGTCAGCAGGCCGCTGCGTTGCTCGAACGCGAGTGGAAGCTGCGACCCGACGACTCCGAGCTCGCGCTCGCCGCAGGCGACGCTTGGCTCGCCGCCGGCAAAGTGGATGCCGCCCTGGTGGCCTACCGCGCCGCCGCCGAAGCACTCCCCGACGACCGTCGCGCGCGTCACGCGATCCTCTCCACCCTGTTGCTCGCGGACCGCCCGCACGAGGTCGTGGCCGAGTTCGAAACGCTCTCGGTGGCGCAGGTCCCGCTGCATCTCCTGTTGCACATCGGTCGCGCGGGCCTCGTGTCCGGTGCCTACGACCTCGCCACGCAATGCTTCTCGTTGTGGATCTCCGAGCACCCCGCCGACCAAGATGCCTGGGTCGACCTCGCGCGCGCTTCGGTGTTGTCGGGCGATCACGCGTCGGCGGCCTCGGCGTTGGCGTCGGCGCGCTCGATCGACCCGTCGCACCCACGCTTGGCGCTGCTCTCTGGTCACGTCGCCTACCTCGCGGGTGATCAGAGCCAAGCGCTGCGTCTCTACGCCATCGCCGCCGAACAGGGTGTCGACCCGCTCGGCTTGTTGATGCGCTTCTGGACGCCCTCCGCCGTGCAGAGCACCGCCGACGCCGGCGCGCACCTGGCGCCGCAGCGCAACGCGGAACTCACCCGCCAGCGCGGCGTGCGTCCGCGTCAGCGCGAGGACTGAGCGCGTGGACGCGGCGCAACGTGGCACCTCGCTGCTCGAGGTGATGCTCGTGGTGATCGTGCTCGGCATCGTGATCGGGGCCGGTGCGCCGCGCGCCTCGCTCGCCGCCGAAGAAGCCCGTGTCGACGGCGCCGCCGCGACCTTGCGCAGCCTGTGGCACGCGCAGCGCTTGTTCCGACTCGAGGCCGGCGTCTACTCGCGCGAGACCTCCGAGCTCGAAGAGCAACGCTTGATCGACACGGCGGTCTTCGCCGCGCAGCAACCCTTCGTGTACCGACTCGTGGACCCCGACGACGACAGCTTCGAGTTCGAAGCCGAGCGCGTGGGCAGCAGCGTGTGGTCGGGTGTGTTGTCCATCGACAGCGACGGCGTGATCAGCGGTCGCGTGCTGCGAGGAGGTGGCGATGAGATCACGCCCATGCACGACTGAGCGCGCGCCGAGCGCGAAGGCCGCGGGCTTCACCTTGCTCGAATGCGTGATCGCCACGTTGCTGATGACGCTCATGGCTTACGGCTGGATGCGTCTGCACTCCTCGCACGCTGAACTCGTGGCGAGCCTCGACGAAGACCTGTTCACGCACAAGGCGTACTACGTGGACCGCCCCGACAGCGAGGCCGCGCGCGTGCTCGGCGTGGCGGCGCGACTGTCGCGCAACCCGGCGGTGTTGCCCCAAGCCGTTGATCCCGAAGCGCCCTTCGCACTCACCATCGTGTCTGCGGAGCGCGCGTTGCGTCCGCCGAGCGCCAGCGCGCGCGTGCACATGGTGGAGAACTGAGCCATGTCGCGTCGCGCTCAAGCCGGCTTCACGCTCACGGAGTTGTTGATCGTCGCCACACTCACGTCCTTGCTCAGCATCCTGCTGATGCAGCTCTTCGGGCCGGTGGCGAAGAACACCTCGAACTTGCGCGCGCAGGCCTTGGCGGTGAGTGAGTTGCGCGCGGGCACGGAAGCCTTGTTGCAAGACCTCGGTGGCGTGGAGCACGCGGAGGTCGCCGACGGGGCGCTGTTGCTGCAGCGTGAGGAGGCGGTGGCGCGGTTCCGAGGCGCGTGGCGCAACGGCGGAGACGCCGGGATCCTGTACAGCTTCGAGGGGGGCGACCTGCGTCGCGCCGATCTCGCGCTGGGCGGCAGCGTGGTCGTGGCGCGCGGACTCAGCGCCTTCGACCTCACCGTTGTCTCGTCGCGCGAGGTCGAGATCACGCTCGCAGCCGAGTCAGGCGGTGACACGCCGTCGATCCTGCTGCGCTGGGACGAGTCGGGAGGTGGCCTGTGATGTCTGCACACGACATGACCTCTGCGCGGGGTGCGCGTGCGCGTCCTTCCGAGCAGGGCGCGGCGCTGGTGCTCGTCACCGTGATGGGCTTCCTCGCGTTGGCGATCTTCGTGCGCGCTTGGCGTGGCACGCACGACGCGATCCGCACCGAGAGCTACGTGGTCGCGCGCGCCCTGCGCGACGAGAGCGTGGGGGAAGCCTTGGCCGCGGGCATCCACTTGCTCGAGACAGGTCGTCCGCCGAGCGATCCCTACAGCGCGGTGCTCACGGTGTCCGCGACACAAGGCGACGTGGACTGCACGCTCACGTGGACCAGTGCGGGTGACCTCGACACCTGGGACGTGAGCGCGCGACTGGCGACCGCGATCGAGTCCTTCAACCTCGAGGAGCTGCCGAGCAGCTTCTGAGTGTGCGGCTCGATCGCGCTCAAGCGTGCGCTCCGGGTGTGTCGATGTGAGTGCGGGTCGATCTGCCTCGCGGGATGTACCGGTGTCACGAATGCGCGCGCCACTCACACGCCTCACGCTGTGCTTCAGCTTGGTCTGGTTGCTGAACGAGCTGGGCACGAACGTGGTCGCTTACCTCGGGCGCTTCGGCAAGGCCAAGGTGCTGAAGTCACTGACCGACGACCTCGGTGCGGTGTACTTCGACATCGGGATGCAGTTGCTCTGGATGCTCGCGTTGACCGGCGTGTTGATCGTGCTGGCGTCCTGGGCATGGTGCGCGGTCGTGCAGCGCACGTGGCTGGCTCTCCGTGCCGGGCGCACGTTCCCGCGCGGCGCGCTCTGGATCTACGCCGCCGCCACGAGCTTCGCCTTCTTCAACCTCTGGTACAGCGCGCACGCCTACTTGTTCCCGTACTCGCGCATGAACGGGTCGCCGCTGTCGGCCTTCTGCGGCTCGGTGCGATGGCTCGACACGCCGAGCCTGGCGTCGCGCGGCGTGCTGTTGTTCAGCGTGCCCGTGGTGGTGCTCGCTTGCAGCGTGGCGCTGCGACGTTCGCGTGCGTTGCGTCGCGGGGTCTTCGCGGCCTTGCTGCTCGGCGTCGCGGCCGTGCAGGCCGGCAAGGCCGTGCACCGTGTGGGGCCGTCGCGACCGTTTACCGCCGACGGCAGCGTGGTGCTCTTGGGCGTCGACTCGCTGCAAGTCAACCGGCTCGCGGCCGGCGGACACCCCACGCCGCGCGCCCCCGCGCTCGACGGCTTCCTCGAGCAAGCTCGCCTCTTCGACAACGTGTGGACGCCGCTCGCGCGCACGTACCCGAGTTGGATCACGCTGCTCAGCGGTCGTCATCCCGTGAACCACGGCATGCGCTTCAACCTGCTGCCCGACAGCTTCCTCGACCCGGACAACAGCTACCTGCCGCAGCACTACGCGGCCGCCGGCTACAACACGCTGCACGCCACCGATGAAGTGCGCTTCAGCATCTTGCGTCCCGAGTTCGGATTCGACGAGCTGCTGCACCCGCACATGGGCGCCGAAGACTTCCTGATCGGGAGCTTCTTCGACTTCAGCTTGGCCAACCTCGTGCGCCAGACCCACACCGGCAACGACCTGTACCCCGCGCTGGCGAACAACCGCGCGGCGGTGGCTTACAACCCGAAGCTCTTCGTGCACGAACTCATCGAGCGGCTCGACGCCCTCCCGCGCGACGAACCGGCCTTCGTGAACGTGCACTTGTGCGGCAACCACTGGCCCTTCCGCACGTCGGCTCCGTGGGCGCACGCTTCCGACGACCCGGTGATGAACTCGATCGCCATGACCGACGCACAGGTCGGTGAGCTGCTCCACTGGATGGACGCCAACGAACTCTCGCCGCGCGCCACCACCGTGTTGCTCTCCGATCATGGCGACGGCTGGTCCGGCGATGCCGACGACGACACGAACTTCCACGGCGACACCGTGGAGGACGCCACGTCGAACAAGATCTTCTTGGCCTTCCGCGGTGCGCGCGTGAAACCCGGTCGTCAGCACGAGCTGCTGCGCGCCGAAGACCTCGCGCCCACGCTGCTCGAGCTGAGCGGCCTCCCGGTCGAGGGCGTCCCCTTCGACGGTGAGAGCTTCTTGCCCGCGCTGAGCGGCGCCCCGCTGTCCCCGCGTGACGTGTTCGCCGAGTCGGGTCTGGAAGCGCGCGTGTACTCCGTGAAGCAACTCGTGGAGCGCAGCGTCGACTGGTATCAGATCGATCCGGACTCGAGCCTGGTGCACTTGCGCGCCGATAGCTTCGAGGAGTTCCTGCCGCTCAAGTCGTACACGCTCATCGATGGTGACGTGCGGCTCGTGGCCACGCCGCACCTCCGCAAGATCGAGGCGCACGCCTTCGATCCCGTGGGCGGCGAGGATCTCGACGAAGCCGCGCAGCTCACGCCCGCGGCGAAGCGCGCGCTCATCCAACGCCTCGCCGAGCGCTACGACCTCGATCACGAGTCCCTGCTCGACGCCGCCGCATTCCGTGGCTTCCTCGCGAAACAAACGGTGGGGATCGTGCCGGCGCGGAGGCGCTGAGACCCGCCGCCGCCGAGCACCGCGCCCTCCGCGGCGCGTTCAGACCTCGCTGGCGAAGAGGCCGGCGCAACGTTCGGCGCAGCGTTCCCACAGCGCGCGTTCGGGCCAGCGAGCAGGGTCCACGAGCACGGCGTGTTGCAGGTCTTCGTCGAAGTGTTGGTCGAGTGTGGCGCAGATCTCGGCGTCGTCGATCACGAGGCTCAGCTCGTCGTCTTTCTGCATCGAACGACGGTTGAAGTTCGGTGAGCCGAGCACCGCGAGGTGTTCGTCGATGGTGATCACCTTGGCGTGCATCATCGTGCGTTCGTAGTGTGAGAGGCGCACGCCTGCGTCGAGCAGCGCTTGGTAGTGCTGACGCCCGGCCCACTGCGAGAGTCGGCTGTCGTTGTGCTCGCCGGCCACGAGGATCTCCACGTCGACCTTGCGGCGTGCGGCGGCGCAGAGCAGCTCCAGGCTGTTGGCGTCGGGCACGAAGTAAGGCGTGGTGATGCGCAGCCGGCTCTCGGCGCTCGAGATCAGCAAGTGATAGAGCAGCGCCACGTCGCTCCAGGCCACGGCGGCCGTGGAGGCGAGCACGAGCACTTCGCTCGTGCCCGCGTGTTCGTGCTCGCGCGGCGTGGGCGGCGGTGTTGCCGAGGGCGCCGTCTCCATCCAGTTGCTCAAGAAGGCCGCGCAGAGTCCGTCGACGGCGGGGCCTTCGAGGCGCAAGTGGGTGTCGCGCCACTCGCCCGGATGGCGCGCGTCGCCTTCCCACTCTTCCGCGATGCCCACGCCGCCGGTGAAGCCCACGCGGTTGTCGCACACGAGGAGCTTGCGATGCGTGCGGTGATCCACGCGCCACAGTCGCAGCGTGGCCGGCGGACGGAAGATGCGCACGTCGGCGCCGGCTTCGCGCATCTGGCGCGTGAGGCGTTCGGGCATCTTCAGGCTGCCCACGCCGTCGAGCAGCACGCGCACTTGCAGGCCTTCGCTGGCGCGCGCGGCGAGGCGTTCGGCGAAACGTTCGGCGACGCTGCCGGTCCAGTACACGAAGGTACACAGGTCGATGCTGCGTTGCGCGGCATCGATGGCGGCGAGCATCGCGGCGAAGATCTCGTCGCCGTTGCGCAGCACTTCGAGCGCGTTGCCGGAGCGAAAGGGGACGCCCAGGCCGAGCTCGAGAGTTCGGCGCTGGGCGTCGGCCGCTTCAGCGTGGGATGTGTCGTGGGCGTTCAAGCTTTGACGCGGCGTCCGCTGAGGAAGCTGATCAGCCAGACCACGAGGAACACGAAGAACAAGATCTTCGCGATGCCGGCGGCGGACCCGGCGATGCCGCCGAATCCGAGCACGCCGGCGATGAGCGCGATGACCAAGAAGGTGATGGACCAAGAGAGCATGATGACTCCAGTGTGAGAGGGATCTTAGTGATCAGCGAGACGGGGCGGGGCGTGGATCTCGCTGTTGCGATCAGTTGCCGTCGTGATCGTCGATGAGGTCTTCGGCTTCGTCGGCCACGTCTTCGGCGGCGTCTTCCACGTCTTCCGCGAAGTCGTCCACGTGCTTGCCGGCGTTCTCCGCGGAGTCGTCACCGCAGCCACCGAGGGTGAGCAGCCCGCCGAGCAGGGCGGCGCCGATCAGGCTCGCGCTGCGGGTGCGTGACACGGGGATCGTGGGCGGCGCGCCGTGCGTGCGCGGTTGCGAGCTCGCGTCGCTCACGGTGGAGGCAGCGGCGAAGCGTTGGTCCACGCGCGCCCAGTCGATGAGCGACCAGAAGCCTTCGAGGTACGCGCCGCGGTCGTGTTGGTGATCGAGGTAGTACGCGTGTTCCCAGAGGTCGCACACGAGCAAGGGCGTCTTGCCGTCGCGCAGCGGGCAGCCGGCGTCGTGTGTGCATTCCACGCTGAGGCGGCCGTCCTTCTCGCGCACCAACCAGGCCCAACCCGAGCCGAAGTGTGAGCCTGCGCGCTCGAGGAACAACTCGCGCAGCGCCTTCAGGTCGCCGAAGGTGGCGTCGATGGCGGTGCGCAGTTCGGCACCGGGTTCACTCGCGTCGCCGGGCGTCATCGACTCCCAGTAGAAGCTGTGGTTCCAGGCTTGCGCGGCGTTCTGGAGCAGCGCGCCGTCGGCACGTTGCACGAGCGTCTCGAGGGACGCGTCGGTCAGGTCGCTTTCCTGCTGCAGCTTGTTCGTCTTCTCGATGTAACTCTTGTGATGCGCGCCGTGATGTTCGCGGAGAGTGTCCGCGCTGATCGTGGGTTCCAGGGCGTCGAGTGCGTAGGGCAGCTTCGGAAGTTGGAAGGTCATGGTGGGGCTCCTGTAGGGGGTGAGAGCTCGCCACCGCGGACCACCCGCGATGACTCGTGAGAGCACTCTGCAAGCGACGTGCCAAGCGCGCGCCAGAGTGAACAGGCCTGCATGGAGGTCTCACGCGAGTGGCACACCGCGAGTGCATGCCGAATGCACAATCGGAGCGCGGCTCGAGCGCGAAACATGCTCCCTCTACGAAAACCGCACCGATGCCCCGGAGGACATCGGTGCGGCCCGGGAGATCGTCACGCGAAGAACGGAGCCCTGCTATCGCGTGACGTCGGGGGGAGGTCGTGCGGGGCGGCGCTCAGAGGCTGCCGCAGAAGTGTTCACACTCGCGCTCGGCTTGTTCCTTGCTGTAGCCGTAGCGCTCTTGGAGACGACCCACGAGTTGGTCCGACTTGCCGTCGATGACTTTGAGGTCGTCCTCGGTGAGTTTGCCCCACTTCTCCTTCACCTTGCCTTTGGCCTGGTTCCACTTGCCTTCCAGTTCGTGCTTGTTCATCGGGATCTCCTGAATCGAGGGGACGGGCGAGTTCAGTGAGAGTCATTGCAAGTCGCGTGCCAAGCGGCGCCGCATGCGGTTTGCCCGCGCGCGCGTCGTTGCGGCTTCCTCGTGCGTGCTCTCTCGGTAGCGCGCACGATCGCGGTGCGCGTTTCTACAATCGATGGCGCGCCGCGGAGCATCACGTTGCGCGTTGTGACGCATGACCTTGCACGTTGCGAAGCATCACGTCGCGTGCGGCGGAGCCTCACGTCGCGCGTGGCTGCAGCGGTCGTTCAGCTGTCTTGCGCGGCGTAGACTTTGAGGCGTGCGTAGAGCGTCTTGAGGCTGATACCCAAGCTCTCGGCGCTGCGCTTCTTGTTGCCGTCGAACTCGTCCAGCGTGGCTTGGATGAGGCGCTTCTCGGCCTCGGCGATCGACATGCCGGGGTGCATCTGCAGCGCGCCCGCAGGTGCTGCGGACGAGCCCGGCGTGGCGTCGTCGGGCGCGGTGGTGCTTTGTTCCTCGCTCTGTTCGAAGGGCAGGTGACTCGCCTCGATGTGCGCGTCGGCGAGCAGATGTGCGCGGCGCACGGTGTGCAAGAGTTCGCGCACGTTGCCGGGCCAGTCGTGAGCACGCAGCGCGCGCTCGGCGCTGGCGCTGAAGGACTTGCCGGTTTCGTGCTCCTCGTTGAGTGCTTCGAGGAAGGCGCGCGCGAGCATCAGCACGTCGTCGTCGCGGTCGGCGAGGTCGGGCAGGTTCACCGGGAAGATGTTGAGTCGGTAGAGCAGGTCTTGACGCAGGTTGCCGTCGTCGACAGCGGCTTCGGGAATCCGGTTCGTGGCGGCCAGCAGTCGCACGTCGACCTCGATCTCCTCGGTGCCGCCCAGGCGCGTGACGCGCCGCGACTCGATCACACGCAGCAACTTCACCTGCAACTCGGCCGGCATCTCGGTGACTTCGTCGAGGAACAAGGTGCCGCCGTGCGCGCGTTCGAACACGCCCTTGTGACGCTTCTGCGCGCCGGTGAACGAGCCGCGTTCGTGCCCGAAGAACTCCGACTCCATCAGGTTGGCAGCCACCGCGCCGCAGTTCACCGCCACGAAGGGCTGCTTCGCGCGCGGACTGAGCTTGTGGATGGTGGCGGCCGTGACTTCTTTCCCTGTGCCGGTGGCGCCGGTGATCAGCACGGTCTCGGACGTGGGCGCCACGCGTTCGAGCATGTCGTAGACCTCGCGCATGGCGGCCGAGGAACCGAGCAGGTCGCCGAAGCGACCGAAGGTCTTGAGTTGCGTGCGCAGGCTGGCGACTTCGGCGCGCAGCTCCGCGGCTTGCACCACGGAGCGCAGGATCGATTCGAGTCGCGGCAGGTCCACGGGTTTGGTGAGGAAGTCGCGCGCGCCCAGGCGCAGCGCTTCGATCGCGGCGTCGAGCGTGCCGCGCCCCGAGGCCATCACCACTTCGGTGTTGCGTGACACGTTCAGTTCGCGCAGCAGATCGAGGCCGCTGCCGTCGGGCAGCTCCAGGTCGAGCACGGCGAGGTCGGGCGAGCGCTCCTCGATGAAGGCGCGCCCTTCCGTGATGTTCGCGGCGCTGCGGCAGCTCAGTCCGTGGCTCCAGAACCAGGCTTCGAGCGCTTCACGACTGGAGGTGTCGTCTTCCACGATCAGGACGTCGAGCACGGCAACTCCTCTTCGGCTTGGAAGGCGGCGAGCGGCAAGGCCACGCGCGCGGTGGTCCCGGTGCGCCCGTCGCTCTCCAGGCTGAGCTGACCGCCGAGCTTCTGCACCGTGGCCTGCGCGGTGAACAGACCGATGCCGGTGCCGGTGGTCTTGGTGGTGAAGTGCAGCTTGAACAGCTTCGCGCGGATCTCGTCGCTGATGCCGCAACCTGTGTCGTGGATCTCGAACACGGCGTGGGTGTCGGTGGTGGAGAGTTGCAGCGAGAGTGTGCCGCCGTCGGGCATGGCTTCCATGGCGTTCACGATCAGGTTGAGCAGCGCTTGCTTGAGGTGGTCGCGTACGGCGAGCAGGGGCACTTGTGTGCGCGGCGTCTGCACCTCGAGTTTGACCTTGGCTTCGCGGGTTTGTGGGCGCATCAGCGTAGCGAGTTCACGCACGAGTCGGCGCACGTCGAAGCGGCGCGACGTTTCTTTCGACGACGGCGACTGCGTGAGCAGCATCTGCACCATGCGACCCAGGCGACGCAGCTCGCGCTCGATCACTTGGAGGCGTTCGAGCGGCGCGTCGTCGTCGAGCTCGGTGCTGAGCTCCCGGCGCAACAGGTCGGCGTTGAGCGTCATGGCCTGCAGCGGCGCTTTGAGGTCGTGCGTGGCCTGTCGCAACGTGACGGCGAGGCGGCGCATCTGGCTCGCCAAGCGCAGGTCGACTTGCAGCGCGTCGAGGCCGCTCTGGTCTTTGAGCACCGCGAGGTAACCCACGCAGTCTTCTTCATCCACGGGGAACAGTTGGATGAAGAGTGAGCGTCCCCCGAGAGCCTCCGGCAAGCTGATCGACACTGCGGCCTCGCCATCGCGCATCAGTGCTTCGCGATCGATGGAGGCGTCGATCTGCTTCTGGAGCCAGCTCCACCACGTGGCGAAGTCGAGGCCGCGGTGCAGCTCTTCGGTGTTCGGGCTCACGAAGTCCACGGTGCCTTCTTCGCTCACCAGCACCACGCCGCCTTCGATTGCGCGTGAGAGTGCGGGCACGCCCCAGCGCGGCGCGGAGGCCTCGCTGGCATGCCCGGGATCGGAGACGTCCTGGGGTTCGATCATCCGGAACGCACCTCGTTGAGAGTCGTCGAGCCAGCCGGCCGTGATTCTAGGTCGACGGCCCGGCTGCTGGCGATGACGTGCTCCACGGCCTCAACGTGCATCCAAGGACTCCTCGACTCCGATGAAGCTCCAAGCCAAGAACTCGGTGAGCTCCGCGACGACGGCGGGCCACTCGGAACCGCGCCGTACGAGGCTCCCAGCGCTACGTAGCTGCGCGTGGAACTCCAGCAGGAAGGATTCGCTGAGCGGGTCGAGCACCGCTGGGAGTGGAGCCATGCGCTGCTGATCTCGCAGCGCGAAAATCATTCGTCGCGACAGCTGGACGAGGCGTTCCAGACGGCGACGGTCGAGTGTCCAGCGTTCGAGGTCGGCGGCGTCTGGCCGCGTCGCCACGGCGTGGAGCAGCTGGTCGATGGCTTCGTGCACGTCGCCGAGGCGGCGTGCACGGCGCGTGGCGTGGTCGTGGGTGGAGTGTCTCGGCATGGTGTCGCGTTCAGTGGCGTGCGGCTTCGAGGTCGGGTTCGAGCAGGTCCTCTTCCTGCGAGGTGGCCTTCTCGGCTTCGATCTGTTCCTCGATCTCGGTGTCGGGCGAGGTGTCGTCGAGTTGGGCTTCGGAGAGCGCCTCGGCGATGCGCTTGCGCGACGAGCTGTCCACGTGACTCGGGCCTTCGTCGCGCGTGGCTTCCCCGCGCACGACTCGATGCAGGTTGATGTCGTAGGTCGGCGAGGGCATCTCGATCTCGTGCTCGTCGAGCACTGTCTTCACCAAGCGGATGGCCTGGCTCTTCACCTTGCCGAAGTCGCGCTCGCGTTGGTCGATCCAGCCATAGAAGCGGATCGCCACGTTGCTGTCGCCGAGCGCTTCCACGAGCGCCAGCGGCATCGGGTCGTCGAGGATGCCGGGGAGTTGGGCCATGGTGTCGAGGCCGAGTTGCTGTGCTTCCTCGAGGTCTTCGTCCACACCCACGCCGACCACGAACTCGAAGCGGCGTTTCGGGTTGCGCGTGCGGTTGATGATCTTCGACTTGAACACCTGCGCGTTGGGCAGGCGCACGTGGTCGCCATCGAAGGTCATCAGCATGGTCTCGGCGGTCGTCAAGCGCACGACCACGCCCACGGTGCCGTCGATCTCCACGGTGTCCTTGGCGATGAAGGGCGCGCGAATGCTGAGCAGGATGCTCGCGAGGTAGTTCTCGACGATGTCACGGAAGGCGAAGCTGAGCGCCAGACCGACGACGCCCGCGGCGCCGAGCACGGCGCCCACCACGGCGGTGGCGCCGAGGATGTCGAGCGCCACGAAAGCGCCCACGAGGATCACGACGCTCTTGATCACTTGGCGCAGCACGCCTTGCAGGAGCTTGCGTTCCGCGAGCCTGCCCACGAGCAGGTCCCCGCGTGTGAGCAAGTGCGCGACGACCACGAAGGTGAGCATCACGGCCAGCGCGATGAGCAGCAGCGGCACACCGGCGAGCAACTCGCGCACGCTTTCGCCGAGCGCTTCCACCGTGGGCAGCACGCGCTTGCTCACGCTCGTGCTCTGCGCGATGTCGTTGTCCACGTAGACCACGCCGTCGAGCTTGGCGGCGAGTTCTTCGGCGCGCGCGCGGTGCGCTCCCGAGCTCGTCTCTCCGCTGAGCTTCACCACGCCTGCGTGTGCGCTCACGGTCACGTCGCGGAGCTCCTCGACTTGTTCGAAGATGCTCTGGAGTTGCGCGGCGATGGCGCTGTCGCGTTCGTCGAGCGACTCCATGGTCGCGGCCAGCTCCACCGACGCAGCCGTCGGCTCCGGTCGTGTCGAGTTCTGCTGCGCGACGAGCGCATCGCCCAGCAAGACCAGCGCGATCAGGATCACGGGCCAGCTGGGGCTGAGTTCGTCACGCAGCATGCGCGGCTTCAAGAGGCTTGGGCGCGCAGCACGCCGGTGAGGCCGAGGATCCCGGCGAACAGTCCGCCGAGCAGCAACCAAACGGCCTTGGCGCTGGGCGAGCCGGTGAACAGTTCCGAGAAGCCGGAGCTGATCGAGTCGGCGGCGCTCACGCCCCAGATGATCAGCACGAGTCCGACAACGAGCAGGGCGACGGATTTTCCAGAGGTCATGACGAGGTCTCCAATCGGGGGTTGATGGGTGATGGGGCTCGCAGGGAAGCGAGCTCGCGAAGGGGCAGTGCAAACGCCGCGCCGAACCGTCGAGCGCCCTCGTGCAGCGTTGACAGGTGCCGCGCGGCCCCCGCGGGCGAGCGCTTTGCACAAATGCGCACTTCGCGGGCTCGCTTGGCTTGCTGCACCGCACGCGCGCGCGCCGCCCGCTGAGTCTGATGCGCGCCTTGCCCCTCCGCGCTTGCCCCCCGGCGCTTGCCCCCCCCCCCGCGGGGGTTGGCACATGACTTGCAACTCGAGCTCTCGAACCAGCCCGTCTTCCCGTGGAGCGATCCCATGCCCGAAACCATCTTCGAAGCCCTGCGCAACGATCACCAAACCCAGCGTCGCTTGATCGAGCTCGTGTCCAAGACGCACGGCGACTCCGCCGGCCGGCGCGAACTCTTCGAGCGCCTGAAGGACGAAGCACTCGCGCACGCCAAGGTCGAAGAACGCGTGCTCTACTCGCGCTTGCTCGCCGACGAACTCAGTCGCGACAAGGCCGGTCACTCGGTGAAGGAGCACCACAGCGCCGAGGCGATCTTCGAGGAACTCGCCGAGCGCGAGATGTCCGACGCGGGCTGGTTGCTGCGCTTCAAGACCCTCGCCGACGAGCTCCTGCATCACATGGAAGAGGAGGAGCAGGAGGTGTTCCAGCTGGCCGGCAAGGTCGTCGAGGAGCAACAGCAGCACGAACTCGCGCAGCAGTTCCACTCCGAGAAGCCGGCGCAACGTGACACCGAGAAGGCCAGCTGAAGGTGACGGACGCCACCCACTGTGCCGCGGCCGCGCGCTCGCGACGTCACCGCCGGGCGCGCCGCGCCGCGTTCGGCCGCTGGGTGTTCGCTGGCGCGCTCTTGCTGTTGACCTGCCGGGAAGCGAGCGCGCAGGCGAAGAGCTTGAGTCAGTTGCTCGACAAGGGTTCGCCGGCAAGCCAGGTGGACCCCGAGCGCGTGCTCGGCACGTCGGTGGCTTCCTTGCGCGACGCGCTCGAGCGCGAGCTCGGCCTGACGGAAGGCGCGCCGGAGTCGGCCGAAGATGTCGCGCCGACGCCCGAGGCGCTCGCGTCCCTCCACGGTGGCGAAGCGCTCGCGTCGCTCAGCGCGGAGACGCGCGGGGAGCTCGTGGAGCGCTTCGTGCGCCGCTTCGAGCGGGCCGCGCGTCAACGCGTCTCCGAGTTGAGTGGCGACGGATTGCTCTACGCCTCCGAAGTCAGCGAGGCCCTCTCCGACGAACGCGAGCTGCAACGCGAAGCCTTCGCCGAAGTGCTCGCGGCACTGCGCGCCGATCGCGAACCGCCGCCGCGTCGCGAAGGCTTCAGCGCCGCCACCGACTACGCCTGGGCCATGACCCGCTACGTGTTCACCGAGCGCAACGGCTGGTTGGGTTGGACACTGCTCGTGGGCTCACTGCTCGCAGGCTTCGCCGCCGCGCTCGGCGTGCTCAAGATCTCGCAGTGGAGTCTCGGCGAGCAAGGCGGCAGCAGCTTGCGTCGGTCGCTGCGCAGCACGGTGCGCAAACTGCCCGGCCCGCTCTACGTGCTCTTCGCGGCGGGCGGGCTCATGCTCGGTCTGCACGCGGTGTGGTTGCCGAGCTTCGTGGACGCGCCGTTGAACATCGCGCTGCAAGCGCTGCTGTTCCTCGCGGTGTTCTGGGTGGGGTGGCGTTTCACCGGCGCGATCACAGAACGCGTGGGCGACTGGGCCACGCCCGACGGCGAATCACCCGGCGAGCAAGTGCTCGAGATCGCGCGCAAGCTGCTGCGTCTCGGGTTGATCCTGCTGTTCCTGTTCGTGGGCGTGGAGCTGATCTTCGGCACCGACCTCACGGCGCTCGTGGCGGGGCTCGGCATCGTGGGGCTGGCCGTCACGCTCGCGGCGCAAGACACGCTCAAGGACCTCTTCGCCGCCGTCACGCTGCACGTGAACCGACCCTTCGTGCGCGGCGATAAGGTGCGTCTCGCGGGACACTTCGGTTGGATCGAGGACATCGGCTTCCGCATGACCCGGCTGCGCACGCTCGACGGTCACCTGGTCACGATCCCGAACGCCAAGCTCGTGGCCGACGTGGTCGAGAACGTGGACGCGCGCCCGCACATCCGCCGGCGCTTCCACATCGACCTGCCCTTCGACACACCCGTGGATCAGATCTCGCGCGCCGTGGAGGTCGTTCGCGACGTCATCCGCGAGGCCGGCGACCTCGACGAAGAGCGCGAAGTCGAAGTGCACTTCGACGAGATCGGCGAGCACAGCCTCAAGCTGCTCGTGCAGTACTACTTCGGCGAAGGCGACTACTGGAAGGCCAAGGCCAAAGACACCGAGATCGACCTCGCGCTCGTGCAACGCTTCCGCGAAGAAGGCCTCGACTTCGCCTTCCCGACGCAAACGCTGCACGTGTTGCGCGACGAGCCCGCCGAGGAGTCCGATGGCAGCGACGAGGACAGTTGAACCCCGCTTGCTTCGCGGCCGCAGCGTCAGGTCACGCCGGCGCGCGGCTCATGCGCGCCAGCGTGCCGCGCGCGGATCAGTTCGGCGTGGCGGCCGCTGCTTCGCGACGCTCTTCGCCGAACAGGTGACCCCAGTTCACGGTGGCGCCGATCTGGAAGCGCGTGTCGGGTCCGTCGTTGTTGAACGGGCGCACCACGCTGAAGTCCCAGATGAGCGCCTGGTCCTGGGCCCAAGCGAGGCCCACCGTGGCGTACTTCGGGTGGTCGTCGATGGAGCGCGTGCGGATGTAGGCCAGCTCGGCGAAGGCCGACACCTGGTCGTCGATGGGCGTGTCGACGGCCAGCGCGAAGGCGTCTTGCCCGGTGCGGTCGCCACCCTTCAAGTCGATGCGACCGTGCTGGTAGAAGGCCGTCCAGCCCCAGTTCTCTTCGCGGCCGCTCAGGATCGCCGCGCCGTAGAAGTCTTCCTCGCCGTTGCTGAGGCCGTCGGTGGTGCTGCCGGTGGGCAGTTCCACGGAGGCTTGGTAGGCGAAGGACAGGCTGCCGTCGTCGTTCTCCCAGATGCGGTGGCGCGCGCCGATGGTGGTCTCGCCGAGGCCGCTCTCACGCCGGCCGGCGCGCTGGCCTTCCACGTAGGGCAGGCCCGCCACGAAGACTTCCGCCTTCTCGCTGAGACCGTATTTGAACGTGACGCTCGCGGTGCGATCCGAGTCGGAGCGGTCCCCCTTGGTGTCGTCGGCGTAGCCAGCTTCCATCTCGACCGTGCCTTCGGCCGTGGTGTTCGTGTTCGACGAGAAGGTGGGCCGCTGCGGCGTGGCGGGCTGAGCGCCAACGACGACACAGGACGGCAGGGCGATGGCCAGCAGGGCGCCGGCGACGACAACACGAGACGTGCGCATAGGTGTTTCTCCGAAGTGCAAAGCAGACCGTTCTGAGCGCCCCGCGTCAACTGCTCGGCAGTGTCCTCCCGCCGGCGCTCTTGCTCACTCACGGCAAGCGCGCGATGGGTGTGCAGCGCTGTCCTCTGCAGCCGCAGAGTCACGTTGCTCCGAGCCCGGTTGACGTAGACTGCGCGCGCGGTCGTGAGTTCCTGCGGCCGCCCACTCGGAGCGAGAGCCTCATGCAGTTCGTCCACGGTCGGGCCGTCGTGCTGAGCGCGATGTTGGGGCTGTTTGCGCTGGCGAGCGCCTTGGGTGCTCAGGAGGCCGAGCCCGCTGTCGTGCAGGATCCCGCGACCAGCGTGCCGCCGATGGTCGCGTCGGTGCCGACGCAGGCGCAGGTCGAGCAAGAGATCGCCGCGCTGCGTGAAGCGCCCGACATGGACGAGACCCTGCGCGCCGCCGCCTTGGCGTACTGGGAACAGGCGCTCAGCGACCTCAAGATCACCCAGGAACTCAAGACGGCCGCTCAGGCCTTCGACGCGGCCCGCACCGACGCGCCCACGCGCTTGGAAACGCTGCGCACGCAGCTGGCTTCGCCGTCCGCCGAAGCCGAACTCCCGGCGTCGGGCACGCCTTTGGTCGCGCTTCAGGAGGCGCTCGATCTCGCTCAGGCCGAGGCGGCGCAGGCCGAGCAGGCGCTCGCGGCGCTCGAGGTGGAGCGCACGCACCGCGCCGCGCGGCGTGCCGAGTTGCCGGCCCTGATCGCCCAGGCGCGGCAGAGCGCGAGCCAGCCCTTCGAGATCGGCCCGCAGAACGGGGAGGGTTCGGGCCTGGCCCTGGCTGCGCGCCGCGCGAGTGAGCTCACGCAGCACGCGCGGGCCGCGGCGCAGCAGGCTGCCTACGAGGCCGAGCTCACCAGCTACGAAGCGCGGGGCGACTTGCTCACCGCCCGGACCGACGCCGCGCTGCGAGCCATGCAGCGCGCGCGCTCGCTCGTGGAGCGGCTCACGGCGCGCGTCACGGAGCAACGCAGCGCCGAGGCGGGCGCGGCGGCGCGTTCGGCGGCGGAGCGCGCGCGCGGTTCGGCGTCGCTGGAGCCGGTGCGCGAGCTGGCGGAGGAGAACACCGCGCTCACGGCGCGGCGCGTGGAGGTCACGGCGCTGCTCGCCAGGATGGGTCAGCTCTCGCTCGAGATGAATCGGCAGAGCTCCGACCTCGACACCAAGCGCACTCGCGTCGACGAGAAGGTCCGCATCGCAGGCTTCACCGATTCGATCGCGCTGCTGTTGCGGCGTCACGCGAACGAGTTGCCCGACCCGCGCGCGCACCGCGCGGCCCTGCGCACGCGCCGCGACCTGCTCAACGCCATCGAACTCGAAACGCTGGAGGTCGAAGACGAACGCTCCTTGCTCTTCGCGAACCTGGAGGCCGCGCTCGCGGCGCGTCTCGATCAGCTCCCTGATGACGTCGAGCCCGCGCAACGCATCGAAGCCGAAACCGAGCTGCGCGAGTTGCTCAGCGAGCGGCTCACGCAGCTCACGGCCCTGCGCAAGGATCTCGACCTGACCTTCGCCACGATCGTGGACGTGAACACCGTGCAGCAGCAGCTGGTGCTCGCCGTGAGCGACTACGAACGCTTCATCGACGAGCACGTGCTCTGGGTGGTCAGCACCACTTCGCTACGCTTCGACGACTTCCCGCGCGTGGGGCGCGCCCTCGCTTGGTTGCTCGACGGGACGGCGTGGCTGGACACGCTGCACAGCGTCTCCGACGGCGTCGCTGAAGTGCCTTTGCCGTCGCTCGGGATCGTGCTGGCGCTGCTCTGCCTGCTGGTGTTGCGCCCCGTGCTGCGCCGTCGCGTGATCGCCCTCGGCCATGCGCCGCGCAAGAACCGCATGCCCAGCGCGAAGCCGCTGCTGCTCGCGCTGTTCTACACGCTGACGAACTCGGCGATCATCCCGGTTGTCTTCCTGCTCGTGGCCTGGTGGTTGCTGCTCACCGGCGACGTGACGTCGCGCGCGCCCGTGCTCGCGCAAGCCATGCAAGAGATCGCGCCGGTGTTGTTCGCCGTGACCCTGTTGCGGCGCGTTGCCTTGCGCGACGGCTTGGGTGAGGCGCACCTGCGTTGGTCGCGGGAAGTGCTGCAGTCCTTGCGGCGCAACGTGTCCTTGCTCGCCGGGGTGGGTGTGCCGGCGGCCTTCCTCGCCAGGTTGTTGCGCGCCGCGAGTGAGAGCGACGCCAGCGATTCCCTCGGGCGACTCGCCTTCATCGTGACCCTGCTCTCCCTCGCGCTGTTCTCGCAACGCGTGTTGCGCCCCGAGGGAGCGGTGATGACGGCCGGCAGCGCCGCGCGCGCCAAGTCGATCTCCGCCGCGCTCTCGCGCATCTGGTTCCCGCTGGTCGTGGGTGTCCCCGTGTTGCTCGCGATCGCGGCCGGCCTCGGTTACCACTACACGGCCTTCGAGATCGGCGAGCGCCTCTTCGACACCTGGTTGCTCGTGCTCTTGCTGGTGATCGCGCGCTCGGTGGCCTTGCGCATCCTGGTCATCGAGCAGCGCAAGCTGCGCATCGATCAGGCGCAGCGTCGGCGAGAGGCGCAGAAGGCCGATGAGTCTGCGGGCGACGCGTCGTCGTCGGGTTCCGAGATCATGTTCGACGAGCCGGTCGACGAGGTCGACGTCGCGCTCGTCGACGTGCAGACGCGCCGCATCCTGAGCACCGTCATCTTCGTCACCTTGATCGGCGGGCTGGGTTGGATCTGGGCCAAGGTGCTGCCCGCGTTGGGCGCGCTCGAGCGCGTGGAACTCTGGAGCGTCACGCGCAGCCTGCTCGACGAAGGCGGCGCGAGCCTGATCACCGCCGTGATCCCGATCTCGCTCGCCGACCTCATCGTGGCGCTGATCACCATCGGCGTGGTGGTCGTGGCGGTGCGCAACATCCCCGGCCTGCTCGAGCTCGCGGTCTTGCGACGCCTGCCGCTCGCGCCCGGCATGAGCTACGCGATCACGACCTTGGTGCGCTACGTGGTCATCGCGTCGGGCGTGGTCATGGCGAGCAGCTCACTCGGCCTCGGTTGGGAGAAGGTGCAGTGGCTCGTGGCCGCCGTGTCCGTGGGCCTGGGCTTCGGCTTGCAGGAGATCTTCGCCAACTTCGTGTCGGGCCTGATCATCTTGTTCGAGCGGCCGGTGCGCATGGGCGACGTGGTCACCGTGGGCGGGCTCGAAGGTGTCGTCACGCGGATCCGCATCCGCGCCACCACGATCCGCGACTGGGACCGCCGCGAGTTGCTCGTGCCGAACAAGGAGTTCATCACGAACCAGCTGATCAACTGGACGCTCACCGACCCGATCACGCGCGTGATCTTCCCCGTGGGCGTGGCCTACGGCAGCGACACCGCGCTCGTGACGAAGATCCTGGTCAAGCTCGCCAAGGGCAACCCGCTGGTGCTCAACGACCCGGAGCCGAGCGTGTTGTTCCGCGCCTTCGGGGAGTCTTCGCTCGACTTCCAGCTGCGTGTGTTCATCGCCACGCGCGATCACTGGCCGCGGCTCACGCACGAGCTCAACAGCGCCATCGACGTGGCCTTCAAGGAAGCCGGCGTGGAGATCCCGTTCCCGCAGCGCGACGTGCACGTGCGCACCTTCGGGCCGGGGGTCACCGACACGCTCTCGAAGCCGGAGCGCTGAGCGCGGCGGCACGCAGCCTCAGTCGAGCAGCGGCTCGCACTCGCGTTCCACGAGGGCGCGGAAGAGTTCGCTGAGACGCGTGGTGAGTGGGCCGATGGCGCCGGCGCCGAGGCGCTCACCGTCGAGTTCGAGCACGGGGGCGAGCTCGCCCATGGTGCCGGTGCAGAAGACCTCGTCGGCGTTCAGGAACTCGTCGCGCGTGAAGTCGCCGACTGCGTGCGGGATGTCGTGCGCGACGCACAGGTCGAGCACGGCTTGGCGCGTGATGCCTTCGGGGCAGGCGCGCGTGCTCGGCGTGCAGAGCGTGCCGGCCTTCACGAAGAACAGGTGCGTGGCGTTCGTCTCGGCCACGAAGTCGCGCGTGTCGAGCATCAGGGCGTCGTCGGCCCCGGCGGCATTCGCTTCGAGCTTCGCCAGGATCGACGTGAGTTGGTTCGCCGAATGGATGTTCTGGTTCAGCACCTCGGGGCCCGGGCGGCGGTGCAGCGCCGTGATCAGCCGCAGGCCTTGCTTGTCGTAGACCGGTGGCTTGTGTTCGGCGAGCACCAGCACGCTGCAGCCTCGCGTGTTGAGTCGCGGGTCGAGACCGCTCGTGAGTTTCACTCCGCGCGTGAGCATCAGGCGGATGTGCACGCCGTCGTGCATGTCGTTCGCGCGCAAGGTGGCGCGCAGTTGTGCGCGGAGTTCGTCGTCGCTGGGGATCGCGGCGTACTGCAACGCTTCGGCTGAGCGACGCAGCCGCGCGAGATGCGCCGTCAACCGGAACACGCCGCCGCGATACAGGCGCAGGCCTTCCCACACGGCGTCCCCGTTCTGCACGCACGAGTCGAAGGGGCTCACGCCGGCTTGATCGCGATGCACGAGCTGTCCGTTCACGTTCACGAGCAGGTCGGCATTGCGCGGGTCGTAGCGCTGCAGCATGGGGGCGATCCAAGGAGTGTGGGGTGAGTGACGCGGATGATGCGGGTGACGCGGGTGACGCGGGTGATGCGGGTGATGCGGGTGACGCGGGTGATAAAGGATGCGCGGCGGCGGCGGGGCCGTGGTGGGCGCTCAGTCGGCTCGCAGTCTTCGCGCGACGAGCTGCTCGAAGAGCGGCTGCGCGCGTTCGGCGAGGGCGCTCAGTTCGGGGGAGAGCTCCGGCACGCGTTCCTCGTTGGGCGGCGCGAAACCGGTGGAGGCCCACACGTTGGCGTACCAGTGCGAGGCCCACACGCCGTCGCTCGCACGCGGGCCGGCGTCCCAGCTGAGCATGGCCGGCGTGAACGGCAGCTCGAGCGCGGCACACAGCGCGCGCAACATCGGCTCGGGCGCGCGCAGCACGTCTTCGGAGAGCAGCACGGGCGGCGACGAACTCGCCGCGCTGAGTTGCTCGAAAAGCTCGACCTGTTGCGGCAGGCCGGTCTCCTCGAGTCGCGGCGTGCGACCCAGCGCGCGCGCCAGCGAGGCGATCATCGCGCGCGGTTCGCGCAGCAAGAAAGCGTTGCGTACCCGCGCGATCCATCGGCGAGGTGTCGCGGGCAACAAGTGATGCGCCATGTGCTTCTGGTACCACACCTCGCAGGGGCGAGGCGGCGCACCGAGCAAGCTGTCGATCACGCGTTCGGCGTCGACCTCACCGGCCTCCAGGACTTCGGCGGCCATCGGATGATCCAGTTGCGTGACGTGCAGGTAGTGCGCGTAGAGCGGTTCGTCACTCACGCAGGTGTCGGCGCGCGACTCCCAGGAGCGCAGCAACGCCGTGGAGATGTTGCGCGGGCCACACCACATGGCCACACGGGTCGTTGGGTCGCCGCTCATGCGTGCGTGCCGAGGAAGCAGTCGGTGAGCGCGTGCGCTTCGGCACGCCAAGCGCGGAGCGGAACGCCCACGATGTCGCGCACTTCACGGGCCAGATGCGGTTGATCGGCGTAGCCGAGACGTGCGGCGAGTTGAGCCAGCGGCGCGTGCTTCTCGGCGTCGAGCTGGGAGGCCAGGGCTTGGAGGCGCGTGATGCGCGCGAAGTGTTTCGGCGAGAGGCCCACCCGCGATGCGAACCGTCGCTGCAACTTGCGCGTGCTGTGTCCCAGGGCGCCGGCCAGGTCGGCGATGCGTGTGGCGCCAGCGCTGCGCTCGAGGCTGCGCACGGCGGCGGCGAGTTCGCGCCCGGCCGCGTCGAGCGGGGAGAGGCGCGCACGCAGCAGTTCGTGCATCACGCGCAGGCGGGTGTCGTCATCACGGGCATCGACCAGGCGTTCGGTGACGTGGCGCGTGGCGGCGCCCCAGAGTTCGTCGAGCGGCGCGAGGCGCTGATGCAGTTCTGTGGGCGACGTGCCACGCAAGCAGCCGCCGGCCCACGGGTGCAGGCGCGCGCCGAGCATGCCCACCGCGCCGGTGGCACGCAGCCGCAGCGAGCGTTCGATCTGACCGGCGAGCACGGCGTGTGCTTGGGCGTGGAAACCGTCGCCGCGGGTGTCGGCGTCGTAGGGGGCGCCCCAGTGCAGCACGACTTCGAGGCAACCGTCGGGCAGCACGCGCTCGGGTTCCTGCGCGCCACTCGCGTGTTCGTCTTCGAGCAACCACAACAAGCGCACGCGGTCGGCGAGGTCGGCGGGCGGTGGGAACTCGAGGTAGCGCACCCGCGCAGTCTAGCGACGGATTCAGTTCGCGGGGGCGCGCTCCAGCACGAGTTGGATGTCGAGCGCTTGGCCGCCTTGTTCGCCCGTGAGCCGGATGCGCAGCTCCTCGGCGCCGCTGCGCTGGTACTCGAAGCGACGCGGGAAGTCGTGCTCCGGGTTCTCGAAGACGGCGCGCGAGCCGTCGCGATCGAGTTCCGTGAGCGTGAACTCCACGCTGCGGTTGCCGAAGGGGAAGGGCGTGAGGCGCAGCTCCCCGTCGCGCTCGTAGAAGTGTTCGAAGTCGATCATCACCACGCGCTCGCCGCGCAGTTCCTTGGTGGCGCTCACGATCTGCCCGCCGGTGCTGCCGGAGTACACGCTCTCCCAGCGACTCTCCCCGTCGCTGCCGATCCAGTGGCCTTGCAGCCAGTGGAGTTGGCTCACGCTCGGGCGCTCGTCGGCGGCGGCGGCGTCGGAGGTGCCGTCCTGGGAGAGCGAGAGCGTGGCGATGCCCAGGAGCAGTGCGGCGGTGAGCAGGTGACGCATGGGACAGGTCTCGAGGCGAGGTGGGAGAAGGGGTGGCGGGCGGTCGAGTGCCCCATCACCTGGCAGGCGCGGGATTCTGGACCCAGGGTCGCAGTCTCCGGCGCGCCAAGTGGCCTGTCTTGAAGAAAGGCGACGGGCTGGAGCGGCCCCTAGCTAGACGATCACGCAGATGTCTCCATACTGGACACCCCGCGTCCGAAGCGCGTGTCCACAATGGAGACAGGACCTGCCGACCCCGAGCTTGCCCTCGCTTCCGTCCGGTTTCGTGCTCGAGGAGGTGCTCTCGAGCAGTGACCGCGGCCACGTGCTCCGCGCGCGCGAAGGTGGCGACACGTGGGTCGTGAGGCTCTGCCCTCGCGCCGCCCCGGCCGACGGCCTCCTCGTGATGCTCGCGGCACAGCAGCACATCCCCGGCGCCGCGCTGCCCACGCGCTGGGGACACACACCCGCCGGCCAGTGGTGGACCGCACGCCCTTTCGTGGAGGGCCGCGCCTTCGACCGCGCGTTGCGTGAGGCCGCGCCCTGCGAGTCTGCGGCCTGGGTCGTGGAGCTGCTCGACACGCTCGCGCAGTTGCACGCCGCCGGCCTGTTGCATCGCGACCTCAAGGCCGACAACTTGCTGCTCGGTCCCGACGGCCCACTGATCCTCGACCTCGACCTGCTCGGCGAGCACGACGCCGACGCCGCGGGTTCACCCGATCACTTGGCGCCCGAGTTGTTGCTCGGTCGCGGCGCCTCGGTGAGCAGCGACCTCTTCGCGCTGGGCGCCACGCTGGCCTACGCATTCTGCGGCGCGGCCTCGCAACGCTTCCGCCGCGACTTCCCGACGCGCAGTTTCTGGGTCGCTGCCGAGCTCGACGCCGAGCGTGTGCCCGCTCCCTTGCGCGAGATCGTGCGCGCGCTCGTGCGACGTCATCCCGCCGATCGCCCCAGCTCCGCGCGCGACGCCGCACGGCGCGTCGATGCGGCCCGGCGCGTTCCGCCCGAACGCGAACTGGCCTTCGCCGCGGGTCGCGCCACGTCGCTCGCGCGGCTGGTCGACGAACTGCGCTCGACTCCGCGCGTCGCGCGCGAACTCGTTCTTCTCGTGCTCGAGGATCCCGACGAGAGCGCCGAGTTGCTCGCGCTGGTCGAACTGCATCTCGGGCTGAACGATCGCCCGGCGCGGCGTTTGGCGCTGAGCGCGCCACTGGCGGCTGCCGTGGCGCGCGCTTGTGAGACCTCCGGTGAAGCGCTGCTCGACGGCGTGTCGCTCGCGCAGACGGAGGGCGAAGCTGCGCTCGGCCTTGCGCTCGAGGCCTTCTGCACCGAACCGGAAACGCCGCAGGCACCCGAGGCGCGTTGGTGGGTCACGCTCAGCGCCGCACACAGCGAGGCGCTCGCGCCCGACCCGCTCGGTCCTGGCGTGGCGCTGCGTCGCCTCAGCTGGCCGCTCCCCAGCGTGGACGCGCTCGCGCAGCACCTCGACCGGCTCAGTGACGGCGCGTCGCCGATGCAGGCCGAGCGCTTGGCGACGTCGTTGCTGGCGCTCACGGGGGGCCGTCGCGCCGCGCTCGCCGAGGCTTTACGACGCGCGCCCGAGCACGGCGTCGTGCGCGAAGACGACGGGCGTTGGAGCTTGCTGCTCGAGTCCTGGCCCGCTCCGGAGCAGTCGTCGGCACGGCTGCGCGAAGTGTGGCAGCAGCTCGACGGCGACGCGCTGTTCGTGGCCCTGGCCTGTCTCGCCGCCTGGGCCGCGCCGCTCTCCGTCGAGCGGCTCGCGGCCCTGGCCGGGATCGACCCCGAACTCTTGTTGCCGCTGCTGCGCGCGCTGCGCCAGCACGAGCTGTTACGCGTCGACCTGAACTTGCACGAGGGTGTCGCGTGGCGCCCGGAGTTGCTCGACGAGGTGCTCGAGTTGTCCGGTGCAGAGTGCGCGCGCGACGCGCACAGGCGCTGCCTGGCGGCCTTGCCTCCCGACGACTGCGCGCTCGAAGCGCGTGCGCGTCACGCTTTGGGCGCCGCGGACGACCTCGACCTGGCCGTGGAGTTCACCGAGCGCTTGCTCGACTCGAGTCAGCTGGCCGCGGCGCGGCGCCGGACGCACGCGCTGCGCGAGCACGCGCGCGTGCAGGGGGCGGCAGCCGTGTCTGAGCGCCTGGCGCTGCTCGAGGCGCGCGTGGAGCTCGCCCAGGCCCGCGCCGATCGCGCGCTCGAGTTACTCGAAGCGGCTGACTTGCTCTCGGAATCGGGCAGCCCGGAAGCGTGGCTCGTGGGCGCGCGGGCAGCGGAATACACCGGCGCGCGAGAGCTCGCGCACGCACTCAACACGCGCGTGATGGAGCGCAGCGAGGACGCCACGCAACGCTTGCACGCGCGCGTCGGCCTGGCGAACGCCGCCTTGCTCGATGGTGCGGGCGACGAGGTGTTGCGGCTCAGCTCGGTGGAACTCGAACCTGACGTCGATCCCGAAGCGGCGGCGCGCCTGCTCGACCTGCGCGCGGGCGCACTCACGCGTCGCGGCGAGTGGGACGCCGCTGCGCGCGCCTACGACGATGCGCGGGAGCGCGCGCTGCAGGCAGGCTCGCCGCTCGTGCTGGCAGGCACGGAGCTCAATCGCGCGCAGCTCGACCGTCGTCGCGCCCGCCACCCCGAAGCGCTCGACGCGCTGATGCGCTCCGCCGACGCCTACGCGCGCGCGGGCCACGTGCGCGGCCGCGCACGAGCGCTCGCGAATCTGGGCGTGGTGCTCGGCGATCGCAGCGAGTGCGCGCGTGCGCAAGACGTGTTGCGCACTTCGCTGCTGCTACGCCGGCGCGTGGGCGACGAACACGGTTCCGGTCTGAGCTTGGCCGCGCTCGGTGTGGTCGCCTTCGAGGCCACCGACCTCGCGGTCGCGCGCGAGAGCCTCGCTGCCGCTCGCGAGGTCTTCGAAGCGCGCGGTTACCAACGCGAGTTACGTCTCGTGCAGCTCTACGAGCAGCTCGCCGCCGCGCTCTGCGACGGCGAAGCCGCAGACGACGCGCTCCCGCGACCCGAGAAGCTCGCCGAATTCCCCGATCACCCCGGCCTGTCGCGTTGGGCCACGGCCAGTTGCGCTGCGCTCGCCGGTCGACCCGAGCACGCGCGGGAAGCGGCCCGCGAAGCGCTCGCCGAAGCCCGCGCCGCGGGTGACGCCGCTGGCTGTTGGCGCTCGGCGTGGTTGCTGCTCGGCCTCGAACCCGGGAACGCCGAGGTGGAAGCCGCTCTGCGCGACGCGGCGGCCGCGCTCGGCGGCCCGGTCCGCGCCGCCGAGCTGCGCTGGCGGCTCGGGGGGCCGCACACGTCGCGCGAACTCGCCGCACTGCTCGATGTGTTCGAGACGGCGGGCCTGCACGCGCGCGTGCGGAGCTGCGCCGAACAACTCCGTCGCGCTTGCGAGCGCGAAGGCGACGACGTCGGTCGGCGGCGCGCGGCGGCGCGCGTGAGTCAGGCCGCCGAGAGCATGCTCGACGGGTTGCCCGAGGACACGCACGAGCGCGTCCTGACCCGTCTCGCACGACTGCAACCCGAGGACTCGCACCTCGCCGAGGAGGATCCCATGCAAGTGCAATGGCTGCTCGCGTGCAACCGACGCATGGCCACCGAGGACGACCTCGAAGGCCTCCTGCTCTCGATCGTGGACATGGCGCTGGAGGTCTCCGGGGCGCGTCGCGGTCTGCTCGTGTTGCTCGCCGGTGACGACGTCGAGGTGCAGGTCGCGCGTCAACTGGATCACGCCGATCTGAGCGACGACGAGTTGCACTTCTCACGGACCGTCGTGCGCGAAGCCGTGCGCGATCAGCGTCCGGTCGTGACCACCGACGCCGCCGCCGACGCGCGCTTCAGCGGCGTGGCGAGCCTGGCCTCGTTGAGCACGCGCGCCGTGTTATGCGTGCCGCTGCCCGGCGCGAGCGCGCTCCAAGGCGCGCTCTACCTCGACGACGAGAGCCGCCGCGTGCCCTTCGACGACACCGACGTCACCCGTGTTGAAGCGCTCGCCGATCAAGCGCAGCTCGCGATCCTGAACCTGCGCCGACGCGCCGAGATCGAGCAACTCAACCAGCGTCTCAGCGAACGTGTCCTGTTCCAGGAAGACGAACTGACGCGCGCGCGCAGCGCCTTGCGCAAGCAGGGCCGCGTGGCGCCCGTGGGCGGCTTGATCGGCGAGAGCGAAGCGATGCAGCGGCTGTATGCGCTCATCGAGCGCGTCGGGCCCACGCAGCTCTCGGTGCTGGTCACGGGGCCGAGCGGGGCGGGCAAGGACCTCGTCTCCCGCGCCTTGCACGCTCGCAGCGCGCGCGCAGAAGGCCCGCTGATCATCGAGAACGTGGCGGCGGTGCCGGGCAACTTGCTGGAGAGCGAACTCTTCGGGCACGTGCGCGGTGCCTTCACCGGCGCGGATCGAGATCGTCGGGGCCTGCTCGCCGAGGCCGACGGCGGCACCTTCGTGCTCGACGAGATCGGTGAGCTGCCGCTCGATCTGCAGCCCAAGTTGTTGCGCGCGCTCGAGACCGGCGAGGTGCGCCCCGTCGGCGGGCGCAAGGTGCAGCCGATCGACGTGCGCTTCGTGGCTGCCACGAACCGCGACCTGCTGCAGCGCGTACGCGACGGCGAGTTCCGCGAGGACCTCTACTACCGACTCAACGCGATGGAGCTACGAGTGCCGAGCCTCTCCGAGCGTCTCTCCGACGTGCCGCTGCTGGCGCAGCACTTCCTCGAGCGCCTCAACCAGGAGCACCGCACCGAGAAGCGTTTCGCGGAGCCGGTGCTGCGCGCCTTGGTTCAGCGCGCTTGGCCCGGCGAAGTGCGCGAACTCAGCAACGAGATCGCGCGGCTCTACTTCCTCTCCGATCAACTCATCGAGGAACTGGCGTTGGTGCGCGAGCCCGCGGGCTCTGCCGCGCCGGAAGCCGAAGCGCAGAGTCTGCGCCTCGACGAACTCGAACGCGCGGCGATCGTGCGCGCGTTGGAAGCCTCTGAGGGTCGCAAGGACCGCGCCGCGGAACTGCTCGGCATCAGCCGCGCGGGCCTCTACACCAAACTCAAGCGACTCGGCATCGACGCCCCCAAGCGCGCCGACTGAGCTCAGGGTTGCAGCGGGAGCGCGTCGCCGGGGGGGAGTTTGAGTCGCAGCGAGTTGCCCGGTCCACCCAAGATCGCGAAGAGCTGTGGGTCGCCGAGCCCGATCAGCAGCGCGCCGGAAGGCAGGAAGGCCAATCCTTCGGAGACGGCGTCGAGCGCGCCTGTGATCGGTGTCGCGGTCGCGCTCACCAGCGACAGGTGCAGCGGCATCTCGCTGCCGTCACTGAAGCGCGCGACACAGGCCGCCTGCTGATCGTGCGTCGCGGCGGCGAAACGATCGAGCGCGATCACGCCGGGCGGAAGCGGCACGGAACGCAACGCTTGTCCCGGTGAGAGCACGTCGAGGCGCGTGGGCTGGCCGCCGAACGCTTGGCGCACGAACAACACGGAGCGACCCGCGGGCCTCACCTCGATGAACTGATCACCTCCGGGCACCAAGTTCTCGATCGCGTTCGTGCCGGTGAGGTCGAGCGCGATGTATGCCTCGTCGCCGTCATCGGGGTCGATCTCGAGCAACAGTCGGTCGCCTGCGGGTGACTCGAAGGCGTGGCGGAGCTCCAGCTCGCCGCCGATCAAATAGGGCGGCGCGGTCTCACCCGAGGTCTGCGAGATGTTCTGGAGCGTGGCGCCCGGTTGAGTGAGGTCGAGCGCGTAGAACTCTCCGCGATCGAGGAAGTTCTCGGGTTCGTCTGCCTGGGTTTCGCCCACCGCCAGCACGAGCTCGTTGTTGACGGTGAAGTCGAGGATGCTGCTGCCGTCGAAGGTGTCGGCCACGTTCGCGTCGGCGGTGACCTGCGTGGGGAGTTGCGCGGAGTCGATGCGACGCGTGAAGACTTCCTTCACGAGCACGGTGGAGCGCCAGGCGAGGAAGCTGCCGTCGCGCGAGAGCGCCAGCAATGGGCCGTCGAGGTCGCGGAGGTTGGGCAGGTCGTAGTCGGCGGTGTCGTCGAGCACGAGGTCGAGTGCGCTCTCGCGAGTGGCGTGCCACAGGCGACGCGCGTCCGGGGTGGTCTCGGACACGGCCGCCACGCTGCGTCCGTCTCCCGCCACGGCCAACTCGGCGCAGAAACTCTCGCCCGGAGCGAGCGCCGCGCTCACGACTTCGAAGCGGCGGTCGAGCGCATCGAGTTCGGCGCGCCAGACCTGACCCTCGGCGACCATCCAGGCGGTGTCGTTCGACACGCGCAACGACTCGCCGGCCACGGCAGCGGGAGCGCTCGCGGCGGTCAACTCGTGTGCGCTGCGCGGACCACGCGTGTCGAGCAACCACACGCGATCGTTGCTCGTGGCGATCAGCAACCAACGTCCGTCGTCTGACGCGGCGAGCCAGGTCTGGAGCGCGCCGCCCGCCTGCGCGGAAGTGATCAGTGTGCGCGGGAGCTGTTGTCCGTCGACGAGCAACACGCGGTCGAGCGTGCCCTGGCTCGCGAGGTACACCGCGCCCCCTTCGGGGAGCTGCACGTGCGGCGCCGCGCTCCCGATGCCGCGCAGGTTGGGCAGATCAGCGCGCAGGCTGTGGAGCCGGGCGCGACCAGCCAGCTGCGGCCGCTGGAACACCATGTTGCGCAGGCGCTGGAGCGGTATGCCGAGCGCGCTGTCGATGCTCAGCAGCTCGCGGGTTCCGTCGCCGAGATCACGCGCCAAGCTCGCGGTCTGGGCGGGCGCGGGTGTGGCGAGCGGCAACATCAGGGCTGCGGCGAAGCAGGCCAGCCGGGTCGTGGTGTGTGCGTTCATGGTGGGTTCTCCGGGCTCTTCAGCGTTTGCAAAGTACTCCCTGCTGGAAACCCAGCAAGCCGCGTGCCGCTCGGCCCGAGGCCGCGAGGGAGGTTCTCTGGACGTGTGAACCGCCGCTTGCCAGCGGGTGTCTTGATCCTGGACGTGGCGTCGACCCCTTCGACGTGGCAGCTGCACAGCACCGCGCCGATCCCCGCTCCGCGAGCTGCCGCGAAGGCCAGGATACGGCGTTCGCGCCCGCACTACGTGGGATCTGCGGCATTGGCACGCCGTGTGTAACGGACCTCGGGCGCGCCGGCGGGCCGAACCCGCTCCGAGGCTCTTTCCCTGGCGAGGCTGCCCGGCCCCGTCTCTCCCACCGGGGGCGGTCCGCCGCGCGCAACTTCCCTCCCTTCCTTTGGAGCGCACCATGAAAGTGCCCACCTCGATCCTCAGTTCCCTCGGTCGCGCGCTGGCGCTCACCGTGCTTGCGGGCGGCCTGGCTTCGTCAGCGGCCTCCGCCAACGACGACGTCATCCATATCCAGTTCCTGAACAACACGGGTGTCGCTTCCGCGGCCAAGGCCAAGGCGCGCCTGCGCTTCAAGGACGACAGCACCGATTTCCAAGTCGAGCTCGAGCAGATCGCGTCCGGCTCCTACGAGCTCTACGTGGCCGGCGACTACAAGGGCGACATCAACGTCGGCCCCTTCGAGGGCGAGATCGAGTTCGAGATCCCCTTCGACTTCCCCAAGCCCCTGCTCGACTTCAACGTGATGGGTGAGTCGATCGAGGTGCGGCGCGACGGCAGCGTGTACTTCTCCGAGGTGTTCACCGGCACGACGGGCGGTGGTGGCGGCGGTGGCGGTGGCGGTGGCGGTGGCGGTGGCGGTGGTGCCAGTTTCAAGCTTGAGCTCCCGATGACCAACGTGGGTTCGGATCCTGATGCGCGCGGACGCCTGCGTTACGAGCAACGCCCCGATCGTCGTCGTCTCAAGCTCAACGTGGCGCGCCTGCGCTCCGCGACCTACGACCTCACGGTTGGTGGCACCTCGGTGCTGCAGTTCGACGTACCGACCTTTGGTGAGTTCGAGGTGACCTTCTCCGACCCGGTCGAGCCCGGCAAGTTGCTACTGGACTTCGATCCGCTCGGTCAGCAGGTCGCCGTCGTGAACACGAACGAGACGCTGCTCACCGCGCAGCTCCCGGCGGCTCCCGCAGCCACGGGCGCTCCGCTCAAGGGCAAGCCCGCGCGCGATATCGGTCATGCCAAGAAGGACGCGATGGAGCTCGTGCTCTTCGCTCAGGCGGCGGTGGGGCCTGCTCGGGCCGATGCGCGTCTCAGCGCTGACGGCGGCAGCAAGCAGCTCGACGTTGCGCTGCGTCACGCCAGCTTCGGCACGGTCTCGGTGCACGTGAACGGTGCGCAACGCGGTGAACTCGTGCTTGACGCAAAGGGCGCCGGCAACGTGCTGTTCAGCGAGCTCGCCGGCCTGAACACGCTGCCGCTCGACTTCGAGATCCCCGGTGCGTTGCTCGAACTGCGCTTCGGCGGCACCACGCTCTTCGCGCGCACGCTGCCGCGTTCGCTCGGTGAGGCGCTCAACAAGAAGTCGCGTGACAAGCAGGGTGCCAAGAAGGTGCGTCGCGCGCTGGTCTCGAGCGGCCAGGATCTCGACGCTCGCGGTGTCGTGCGCGTGCGTGACTTCGCCAAGGGCACGCTGCTGCAGGTGCGCCTGCGTGATGTGAGCACGGGTGACTACGTGCTGCATCTCGACGGCGCGGCTGTCGGCACGCTCAGTGTGCCTGCTGGCAAGTCGGGTGGTGTGTTGCGCGTCGACTCGCGCGTCGACCCAGGCAGCTTGCCCGCGAGCTTCGAGCTCGTCGAGCTGCTTCACGACGGGCAGCTGTGGCTGGCCGCAGAGTTGCCCGAGAGCTGATCACGGCGCGAGAGAGCGCTGCGCAGCACTGCGGCGAGGGAGGCCTTCGGGTGTCCCTCGCCGCTTTCGTTAGCGCGTCGAGCGGGTGCGGGTTGGTGGGGGGGGCTGGAAGCGTCGGTGTGGGGCGGAAGCTCGGCGGGGAAGTCGTGCTTCAGCGCTTGTGAGTGCGCGTCCTCGCACCCGCCTGTAACCCCACGGCCAGCTCCGCCCACCTACCGGGCGACCCGTCGAAAGGCCCTCATCCTTGCGCTCTCCCCGCTGCAAGGGATGCTCAGGGGGCGCCGACGACCTTCCCGCCTTCCCTGGAGTTGCACCATGATCGTGCGTTCTGCCCTGCTGCTGATGTCCGCCGCCGCGCTCTTCTCCGGCGAGCTCCGTGCCCAATCGGCGCCCGACGCTCCCCCGGCGCCCCGAGCTGAAGTCGCTGTCGAGGTCGAAGACGCCGCGCCCAGCGCTGACGCAGAACGCGCCGAGTCGGGCGAACGTGGCGACGACGCCGTGGGCGCCGAGCGCCGGGAGCAACGCGCGGAGCGTCGCGAGTCGCGCAAGGAGGGTCGCGAGGGTCGTCGCGAAGCTCGCCGCGAAGGTCGCGAAGGTCGCGAAGGTCGCGCAGGCCGCGAAGGCCGCGAAGGTCGCGCCCCGCGCCTGCGTCGCGGAGCCTCCGAGGTTGGTGACGCCGGCGAAGCGCGCTCGGAACAGAAGGCGCGGAAACGCGAGGCCGGCGCGAAGAGCGACGACAAGAAGCAGGGCAAGCGCGCCAAGAGCAAGAACAAGCAGGCGAAGCGCGCCAAGCTGAAGGCCAAGGTCGACCGCAAGCGTTCGGCCCAATCGAAGAAGCTCGCCAAGCGTGCCAACAAGACTGCCGACCGCGCGGCGCGTCGGGTGGAGCGCGTCGAGCAACGCCTGGATCGCCTCGAATCCTCGAGTGGTCAGGCGCGCTCCGGCAACCGCGGCGCGCAGCGCGGGCCGCAACGTGAGCGTGCGCGTCGTCCGCTGCTCGAACGCTTCCGCGCGCCGGAACGCGCCGAGCGTTCGAGCCGCGCCGTCCGCCGCGCACGCTGACGCACGTGGCCGCCAGCACTTCCTTCGGCGCCCCGCCCAGCGTTCGTGTCTTCGAGCGCTGGGTGGAATGCGTGCAGGCCTCGCGCTCGACCGAGCGCGTGGAGCGGGGCGACTCGGGCGTGGATCGCGCGGAAGTCGAGGCGAGTCTGGGCGGCGACCACGACGCCTTCGCGCGACTCGTCGGGCGGCACCAGCCGGCGATCGCGCGCCAGATGTTGCGCTTCACGCGCGACCGCGGGCAGCGCGAGGAGCTCGTCCAGGATGTCTTCGTGGAGGCCTATTCGAGCCTGGCTGGCTTCAGCGGACGCGGCTCCTTCGCCGCGTGGTTGCGCGTGCTCGCCGTGCGCACCGGCTACCGTTTCTGGCGCGAACGAGATCGTGAACGCGCGCGTCGCGCCTCCGCCGACGAAGCGCTCCCTCCCGCGCCCGACGGCAACGAGCCGCGCGAAGCCGCCGAGTGGTTGCACGCCTTACTGGCCAAGCTCCCGCCGCGCGATCGTCTCGTGCTGAACCTCCTTTATCTCGACGACTGCAGCGTGGCCGAGGCCGCGGAACTCACAGGCTGGGGCCTCAGCATGGTGAAGGTGCAGGCCTTCCGCGCGCGCAAGAAGTTGCGCGCACTGCTCGACGCGGAGCAGCGCCGATGAGCGAACCGCGGGGTCTCGACAGATTCAAAGAGCTGGCCCGTGCGGCTTCGCGCGAGGCGCCGGAACCGCTCGACGTGCGCGCGGCGGTGCTCGATCGCGTGGCGCAAAGTCCGCCGCTCGAGGTCGGCGTGTTGCGCGAAACCTCACTGGTCGCGGCCGCGGGCTTCTCCTTGGCCGCCGCCGCGGTCGCGCTGGCGGCCGCGTCACCCTGGATCTCCGGCATCTTCGACCCCATGGTCCAGTTGCTGCAGAGCACGCAGGAGCTCGTGCCTTGATGCGCGTTTCCTCACACGGACATCGCGCGTGGCTGAGCTGGCTGCTCGTGGCCCTGATCTTCGCCGGGGGTGCGGGCGTGGGGGGCGGCGTGGCGATCATGTGGATGGGACGGCATCTCGACGTCGAGCCGCCAGAGCCCGAGGTCATCGCCGACGAACTCAGCGCCCAGATGGCCGAGGAGTACGACCTCAAACCGAAACAGCGCGAGCATGTGCGCAGCGTGATCCTCAAGCGTCACGAGCTGATGCAGTCTGCGCGTGACCGGCTGCGCGACGAACTCGACCCCGAGCTCAACCAACTCGACACCGAGATGGCCGCGGTGCTCGGGCCCGAGAAGGCGCTGCGCTGGAAGGAGCGCTTCGAGAAGACGCGCGGGCGTTGGGGAAAGCGCCGCTCGCGTCGCGAGCGCGCTTCGAAGGAGATCGTGCGCTAGGCTGTGGCAGCGCCCGATGCGGCGCGATTCCCACGGAGACTGGCGATGAAGGTCCGCGATGTCATGCAGGCGAGCGTGCGCTCTGTTCCGAGTGACGCCACGGCGCGCGAGGTCGCCGTGATCATGCGCGGCGGCGCCTTCCGGCACGTGCCCGTGGTGGATCCGAAGGACGAAGTCGTCGGCATCGTGTCGGACCGCGATCTGCTCAACGCCGGTGCGGTCTTCGACATCGAGTTGCACGAACGCAGCGAGTCGGGCATCCCCGCGGAGATCGTGGTCTCGGCTGTGATGACCGAGAACCCGATCACGATCGGCCCCGACGCGCAGCTCGCCGACGCCGTGAGCCTGCTCGCCGACAAGAACTACGGCGCGCTCCCGGTGGTCGACCAAGGTCGGCTCGTGGGCATCCTGAGTTACGTGGACTTGCTGCGGGTCTTGCGCGAGTTGCTCAGCAAGGCCGACGCGCCCGCGAGCTGAGGTGCTGAGTGCGCCACGGTCGCGCCACGAGCGCGCGCCGTGATCGTGTAACGCTCGGTGAGCGCCAGGGTGTAAGCGGGGCGAACCCCCGACCCTTGGCCCACCGGAGCTGACCATGATTCGTCTCGCACTGCCGCTGCTCGCGGCGCTCGGACTCGCGCTGCCGCTGGCGGCGCAGCAACTGCCTGCACAGTTCGTCGATGCGGAGGCGCGTTGGGTCGCGCACGTGGACGTCGGCGGCGTGTTCAAGTCGGAGCTGCTGCGCCACGTGCTCAACACCGAGGGCGTCGACGTCAGCTCCGATGAACTCATCGAGATGGCCAGCGCCTACGACCTCGATCCCGGCCGCGACATCCGCAGCATCACGGTCTACGGCACGGAAGAAGATCCCGAGCGGGCCGTGGCGCTCGTGTCGGGCACGGCCGCGCTCTCCAAGGCGATCGACCACTTGTTGGTGGCGCTCAAGCGCACCGAGGTCTCGGCGAACGGCGTCACGCTGCATCGCTGGAGGGAACGCGAGGGCGGTGACGACTCCATCTACACCTACATGGCGAGCAAGGCCGACACCGACGAACGCGTGCTGATCGTGTCGGCGCAGCCCGAGGTCGTGGCGCGGGCCGTGGCCGTGGTGCGCGGTGAACGCTCGAGCCTCTCGGGCTCCGATCCGAGCCTGACTCGCACTCCCGCGCCGGGCACCTTGTTCTTCGCCACCGTCAGCGAGTCCTTGCTGAAGCAGCTCGACCTCGACGGCGACGCGCCGATGCAGGTCACCGAGATGGTGCGCGGCGTGCGCGTCGAGTTCGGTGAGCACACGGGCAGCACCTTCCTCGATGCACGCGTCACCACGGCGCAGGCGGCTCAGGCGGCGCAACTGCTCGCGATCATCGAGGGTGGTCGCGCCTTCCTGAACCTCGCGGCGAGCGCGGAGCCCGAGGCTCGCAAGGCGCTGCCCTTCGTGCAGCGTCTCGCCGTGCAGCGCGACGGCAGCGATGTCCATCTGCGCCTCGAGTACCCCACGGCTGAGCTGATGACGATGTTGCACGAGTTGTCCGACGGCGAGTTCGGTCACGACGTGGACATCGAGTTCAACACCGACTTCAAGCAGCCCGCGAGCGACCCGAAGCCAGCCGGAAGCACGGGTTGGCGTTGAGCGAGTCACGGCTCACACACGAGAGCATCGACGAGCTCGTCGCCAGCGCACGGGGAGGCTGCGCGGCGAGCTTTTCGGAGCTCGTGCGGCGTCATGAAGCACCGCTTTACCGCTTTCTCGTGATGCGAACACGCGACCCGGAGCAGGCCGAGGAGTTGTGTCAGCAGAGCTTTGTGCGTTGCTGGCGCAAGTTGCACACCTTCCGGCCGGGAGCGGCTTTCTCGCCGTGGTTGTTCACGCTCGGGCGCAACGTGGCGGCCAATCACTTTCGCAAGCGCACCGATGCACCTTTGGAGGAGGCGGGCGATCCGCCTTCGGGAGAGCGCGGGCCGCACGATCAGAGTTCGGCGCGTGAAGAGCGGGAGCGACTCTGGGATCTCGCCGCACGTCTGCTCGACGAGGCCCAGCGTTCGGCGCTCTGGTTGCACTACGCCGAAGGCATGTCCGCGAGCGAGATCGGAGGCGTACTCGAGCGTCCGGCGGCGCAGGTGCGCGTGGTGCTGCACCGCGCACGGCGGAGGCTCGCCGATCATCTGCGCGCGTTAGACTCTCTGCAACACTCTGAGGGCGAACCGTCGGCTCAGCCACATGGGGAGCTGTTGCGATGACGCACGAACCGAACCCACTCACTCCCGCGATCGAGGAAGCGTTGCGCGACGAAGCGCACGCTTCGCGTCTCGAGGCCCCCGCGACGCTTCACGCCGCGATCATGGACCGCGTGCAAGCCGACCGCGCGCAAGCCGACCGCGTGCCGACTGGCGGTCTGCACGTTGCGCCGCGGCCGGTGCTGCGCTTGTCTTGGCGCAAGCGTTTCGCGCTGCCGCTTGCGGCGGCGGTCGTCGTGCTGCTCGCCGGTTGGGGGTCGCAGCACTGGATGCAGTCGAAGCGCGCGGAGCTCGCGCCGGTGTCGATGCAGGTGCTCCAGGAAGTCACGGCCGCGCCGGCGCGTGCGGTGCGGCGGCTCACCGATGCGCCGCGACTGCGCGAGGCCGGTCGTGAGTTGCGCGGCGTCGTCGCTGAGGAGTTCGACGGGCTCAGCGCTCGCGCCAGCGCCATGGGCTGGGAGCTCGCGCGTCGCTTGGGCGGGCCGCTGAGCAAGCTGGGCAGCGCGCTTCGCTGAGCCGCGCGGGGCGCGCTTGCGACGTCCTCTGGCGTGCTTTAAAGTGAGGTTGAGGTCAGTTGATATCCAACTCCACTGATCCGGGAGGATCTGCCATGACTCGCTTTCAGAACGGCCTTTTCGTTCTCGCCACCGATCACTCGCCGCCCGCCCGCCGAGCCGCGCGCGAGGGCCTGGCGCTTGCCGAGGCGTTGGGCGCCAGGGTGCTGCTCGCGCACGTGGTCACACCCTTCCACGAGGGCACCGAAGAAGCCCGCGCCGCGCTTGAGGCGTTCACGGCTGAGTTGGCACCGGCGATCCCCGTGGAGCAGGCGCTCGAGCGCGGGATCAGCGTGGAAGCGGGCGTGTTCCACCTCGCGAAGCAACACGAGGCGGCGCTGCTCGTGGTGGGGACGCACGGGCGAACCGGCCTGCGGCACGCGCTCGTGGGCAGCAACGCGGAGCGCCTCGTGCAGCTGGCTCAGCGTCCTGTGCTCTGCGTGCGTCCTCCCGACGATCCCGAGGCACCGCTGCATCTCTCCGCACCGAAGCGCGTGCTCTGCCCCGTGGACTTCTCCGACGCCGCGCGCCGCGCCTGCGACGACGCGCTGGCCTTGGCGCTGCACTGGGACGCCGAGCTCCTGCTCGTTCACGTCGTGGAACCGGTGTTGGTGCCGGAGGCCTACGGTCTACCCGCGAGCCAGGTTGCGGTGAGCCTCGAACAAGAAGTGCGTGAGGCCGCCGAGTCGCAGTTGCGCGCGCTGACCGCCGAGTTGTCCGAGTCCGGCGCCAAGGTGCGCGCTCTGATCGACGAAGGCAACGCCTCGCACCGACTCACCGAGCTCGTCTCGGAGGAAGACGTCGACCTCGTGGTGATGGCCACGCGCGGACTCACGGGCCTCGAGCACATGCTGCTCGGCAGCACCGCGGAACGTGTCGTGCGGCGCTGCGCCTGCCCGGTGCTCGCGATCAAGTGAGCGCGTGTTGCTGAGCGCGCGCGCTCGCAACTCAGCGCTTCTTGCGCAACCAGCGCGTCCACCACTCGAGGTTCTGGGCGAGACGATGCGCGCGCATGTCAGGCGGCCCACTGCGGCTCATCCCGTGGCTCGTGTTGCGCGGGTAACGCACGAAGCGCGCTGGCACGCCTTGCATCACGAGCGCTGAGTAGGCCTGTTCCGACTCGGCCACGTTGCAGCGCAGATCGCCTTCGCTGTGGATCAGCAAGGTGGGCGTGCGCGCGTTGCCGAGGTGCTTGAGCGGGCTCATCTCCCACAGCGCGCCCGTGTCGTTCCAGGTGTTGCCCGGCAGATAGCTCCCCGGCCAGATGTAGATGTCGCTGGCGCCCCACATGCTGACCATGTTCGCCACGCAGCGGTCGGCGATGGCGGCGGCGAACTCGTTCGTGTGCCCGATCGCCCAGAGCGTCATGTAGCCGCCGAAACTTCCGCCGGTGAAGCCCATGCGCTTGGTGTCGCAGAACGACTGCTCGCGCATGTCGGCGATGATCGCCTGCATGTCTTCCCAGTCCTTCGTGCCCCAGGCGTGGTGGATGCCGCGGCAGAAGACCTCGCCGTAGCCCTTGCTGCCGCGCGGGTTGCCGTAGACGACCGCGTAGCCTTGCGCGGCGAGTACCTGGAACTCGTGGAAGAACGTGTAGCCGTACTGGGCTTGCGGTCCGCCGTGCACCTCCACCACGGTGGCGCGCTTGGTCGTGCTCGACGAGCCGGGTGGCAGCAAGGTCCAGACCTGCACGCGACTGCCGTCGGCGGAGCGCACCCATTTGCTCGTGGGCGTGCACACTTGAAGCTGCGCGAAGAGCTCGCCGTTCACGTCGGTGAGTGTGCGCGCGCGCAGCGTGCCGGCCGCGCGCGGCAAGTTGCCGATCGCGACTTCGCCGGGGCGCGTGGCGCTCTCCACGACCATCGAGAGCTGCTTGCCGTCGTCGGACAGGTTGCCGAGGTAGTGGCAGGCCTTGCCGCTCGTGTGTTGACGCAACTCGCCGCCCGTGGCCGCGATCGAGTGGATCTGTTGCGCGCCCTGCCAGCCGATCTGCATCACGAGACGCTTGCTGTCGGGCGTCCAGCGCAGGTTGGCGGCGAACTCGACTTCGGCGCTGTCGCCCAGGGTGGGCGCCACGAGGCAGCGGTCGTTGCCGGCCATGATGTTCTTCGCGCGACCGCGGCGCGCGTCGGCGACCCAGACCTCATAGTTGCAGGTGCCGCGCGTGCCGTCTTCGTCGTGCAGGCCGGCCCAGGCCAGGCGCTTGCCGTCGGGCGACCAGCGCACGGTCATCTTGGCGCCGGGGAGTTGGCCGGGCAGCACGCTGAGTTTGCGCGTGGCGAGGTCCAGCAGCGCGACTTCGGTCGTCCACTCCTTGGCGAAGGCGTGCTTGTGACGGTTGGTCGTGAGCGCCACGCGCTTGCCGTCGGGTGACACGTCGAAACTGAAGTGCCCGGTGCGGTCCTTGTCGTACACCAGTCGGTGTTCGCCTGTGTCGACGCTGACTTCGTAGAGCGCGAAGCGTTGCGCGTTGAAGTAGCCGTCGCCGTCGAGTCGATAAGACGGATCGTCGATCACGCGCGGCGGGTCGTTGCGCCCGTTCGACTTGCGTTCCGTCACCGCCGCCGACGTCCACTCCTCGGCGCGCGCGCGGAAGGTCACGAGCAAGCGCTCGCCCCCCGGGCACCATTGCAGCGCCCCCACGTCGCCCTCGGGGAAGTCGGTGAGCGTGCGCGCTTCGCCGCCGTCCACAGACATCAACGCCACTTGTCCGCCGTGTTCGCCGCTGCGCACGAACGCGAGCTGCGAACCATCGGGTGACCACTCAGGACGACTGTCGCGCCCGCCGGAGGTGAAGGCCTTCGCGCTGCTCGCACCCGCGCGCGTGGACACCATCCACAAGTTCGTGACGTGGTCTTGCTTGTCGCCCACGGTCTTGTGCACGAACACGAGCTGCTTGCCGTCGGGCGACACGCGCGGGTGCGCCGTGATCGCGATGCGGTAGAGGTCGTCGATCTCGATCGAGCGCTTCTTGCGACGCGTGGCCATGGACCGATTCTCCTTCGTGGGTAGGTTCGGCGCGGACCCTACCACGCGCGACAGGCGCGGATCTCCCCCGCGAAGTCTGGCGCGCAGGCGACGCAAGTGCGGCGCGCACCACGATCACTCAGTTCGTGACGGTCACCGACTCGGGCACGCTGAAGAACGCGAGCGGCCCCCACGGACTGCTGGCGCTCGCGGGTGCCGCGACCTGCACCCAAGCTGTGGCGCCAACCAACATCGGGTCGTTGGGCACGCTCAGGTTGAGCACGCGTTCGCCGTTCACGTCGAGTGGGAAAGGCGAGATCAGCGTGACCGGTGGGAGCACGTTGAGCTTCGGTCCCGCGAGGATGTCGGCGCTCAGGAAGCCGAACACCTGCGCGTTGGCCTCGCCGAACACTTCGAGCACTGCGGTGTTCCCGATCGCGACCTCTTGCGGCTCCATGCGCAGCAGCAACACGAGCCGACGCGCCGCGTGCCACGCCTGCACGACACCTGCGCCGTAGTTCACGTCCTTGCCGCTCGGGCCCTTGTCGCGGGCGGTCAGTTGCAGCGCCGCATCGAGGTGACGCGGCAACGCCTCCGGTTGCACTTGTCGCAGCAGCGCCAGCGCGCCGCCGAGTTGAGGCGTGCTCGCCGAGGTGCCGAAGAAACTGCTGTAGCCGCCGCCGATCGAGGTCGTCATCACGCCGGTGTAGGAGGTGATGTCGGGTTTGAGCAGCCCGGGGCCGGGGCCGCCGAAGCCGCCGAAGGGGTAGTCGTGGTAGTCGGTGTCCTGCGCGTGCGGCCAGCCGGCGTCGTAGAGCGTGAGGTCGTCCCAGGCGGAAGGGCCGATGCCCGAGAGCGGGTAGAGCCCGTCGTTCGACAGGTTGATCGCGCCGCAGGCGATCACCGAACTGCGGCCGCCCACGACGGCACCCGGGTAGGCGAAGGGCGAGGGCGCGTTGCCCGGCGTGGAGATGTTGAAGGGCAGCGGATGCGTGGCGAGCGCGAGCCCTTGGTTGCCGATCGAGTTGGCGTGCACCACACCGCCGGCGAGCTCGGCATCGCTGAGCGCGCGGAACATGTGGTAGTCGGGCGCGTCGACCCACTTGTAGCTGTAGGACGAGCTGATCACGTCGACACCCAGCTCGAAGAGGTACTGCTGCGCTTCCCAGTACTGACCTGCGTTGGCCACTCGGCAGACCACGAGTTCGGCGCCGGGCGCCATGCCCGTGACGCGGCCGCCGGTGCCGTCACCGACCATCAGGCCAGCCGATTGTGTGCCGTGCGGGTCGCCGCTGGTCACGTTGGCGTCGTCGAACTGGAAGTCCCAACCTTGCACGTCGTCGACGAAGCCGTTGGCGTCGTCGTCGAGCGCGTTGCCCGGGATTTCGCCGGGGTTGCTCCAGAGCCGGTTCACGAGGTCGGGGTGCGTGAGCGACACGCCCGAGTCGATCGAGCCGATGAGCACGCCGCCGCCGTCGACGCCTTGGGCCCAGAGCAGCGGGGCCTGTTGCAGATCGATGTTGGGTTCGGGCGCGCTCAGCGGCGCTTGTCCCGCGCCGGGCGCGACCTCGATGCGATCGAAGGCCATGCCGTCGGAGGGACGGTCGAAGTCGTCGCGCCACTGGAAGCGCAGACGCACCTGCGCGCGTTGCGCGGGCGCGAGCGGCGCGAGCAGCGGGTCGAGCGCGACCCAACGCCACTCGTAGACCGAGCTGCCGTTCTCGAGCGCCAGGATGCGTTGCCAGTTGCTGCCGTCGGTGCTCAGGAAGACGCCGTCCTCGGCGTGGTTCTCGTCGCCGAACTCTTTGTGACGGAAGCGCAGGCCCACATCGCTCTGACCGCTCAGGTCGAGTTGCACCGTGATGCTCGCCACGCTGTCGCTGGCGGCTTGGGCGCTGGCCATCACCACGTGGTGGCTGCCTTCGGGGCCGTCGTCGGTGGTCACGAGCACGTAGCCGTCGGCGCTCGAGTCCACGCTCCAGTGCGCGGCCAGGTTGCCGCTGTCGAAGTCGTCGTAGAACGGGTAGTCGCCGAGCCCGGGCGGCAGCGGCGGCGGTACGTCTTGCTGACTGGCCACGGGCAGATCGCGCAGCAACTCCACGCGCTCCACTTCGGGCAGCGCTGCCAGACGCGCGAGCACGTTCGGTTGCGCGTCGATCAAGAGCGCGTTGCCCATCCACAGCACGCGCCGCAGTCGTGCCGCGCCGGTTGACTGTGCGAGCTCGACGAGCTGCCGCGCGCGCACCTGTGTCTGCGACGCGCGTTGCTTGAGCGCCGCGATCACCCGCACGCGGCGTTCACTCGGCGAGCGCCCGACGAGCTGCGTCTGCATCGCGCCCAAGTCGACGGCGTCGTGCAGCAGCACATAAGCAGGCAGGGACTCGTCGGCCGCGGCGAGGGCCATGCGTTCACGCAGCGCCGGGCCGAGCTGCGCCGCGATCGACGGGGCGAGCACGAGCACCAGCAGCGCGAGGATCGGGCGGCGCATTCGGATCGCCGTGCGCTTCGAAGTCGAGGTGCGAGTCATGAGCTGTCGGCCGGGAGGAGCCGTATCAACAAGATTGGCCCGGGGGTCGCGACCTCCCGGGCCAGTTCGGGGGGCCTCCGCCCCTCAGGGTCGCGCCCTTGGCGGGCGCTGCCTTTGACGCGGTTCAGTCTACCCCTGCTCTCGGCATCTGGGGGGCTGTGACGCGAGAGAATCGAGTGCCAGCGGAGTCCGCCTGGTCCGCGTGTGGGGCGCCGCAGCTGCCCGTCAGCTGGTGAGGTCGGCCAAGGTGCGCTTGAAGGCCTCGGGATCCACCGATCCCTGCCCGCCGGCGAGCCAGCCGCCCTGAGCGTCGGTGAAGACCACGAAGGGCAGCGACATGGCGTCGGGCATGTTCGCCATGAGCAGGTTCACGAGCGGCTCCTCGAGCTCATCGATGTCGGCGGCCAGCGCCACGAACTTCTCGCTCAGCGTTTCGGCGACCCCCGGCAGCGGCACCACGGCGCTCACCAGCGTGCGGCAGTTGCTGCACATCTCGCGCCCCATCTCGATGAAGATCGACTTGCCCTCGGCTTGGGCGGCGGCTTTCGCGTCGGCGAAGCGCGTGTGCCAGCTGAGCGTGCCGCGGTCGTCGAAATGAGGATGCGAACTCATGATTCACTCCGGAAGGGGTCGGGGTGCCCCGTGGTGGCTTGCAGATCGAGGCGCAGGGCCAGGGCGACGTCGAGCTCGCTCAGCCCACCGACCTCATGAGTGAACAGGGTGACGCTGAGGTACCCCCAACCCAAGCTCAGATCTGGGTGGTGATCGAGAGCTTCCGCCAAACGGCCGACCACGAGCGCGAAGCCGAGCGCCTGACGGAAGTCGTCGAAGGCCCAGCGACGGCGCAGGTGGTGGTTGTCCACGATTTGCCAGTCGGGCAAGCGCGCGGCGAGATCAGAGATCTCCTCGGGGGTGAGTTGACGGGTGGTGGCGGCAGGCATGGGGCACTCCAGCGTGACGGGGCGGCGCGCAATAGCACGCAACGTAGGTCCCGCCCGTGGGGTGAAGTGCCTCGCGATCTCCGGGAGCCGCGCCGAAGCGCGCTCGGCGCCACGGGCGAACCGCGCCCCGACGACTGCTAAGCTGAGCGCGGTCGCGTAACGCCGGTGGCTCCGGCGGGGAGGTACTGCATGCTTGTGACGGCACTTGTGACGCCCTTCCGAGAAGGTGGGGCGCTGGTCAACGGCTCGCTCTTGCAGGAGCTCATCGCGTTCCAGTTGGCGGAGGGCGCGCACCAAGTGCTGCTCGCCGGCACGACCGGGGAAGGGGCCGCCCTGAGCGAGGAAGAGCGCGGGCAGTTGCTCGACGCCGCGCTCGAGGTCGCCGAGCCGCGGCAGCTCATGGTCGCGCTCGGTTTCGGTCGTCTCCCCGACGTGATCGAGCGCGGTCAGGACGCCCTGGCGCGCGGCGTGCGCGACCTGCTCCTGGTCGATTGCCCGTACAGCGGCGCGTCGAGCGCGGGCTTGCGTGAGCACTGGCACGGCGCGGTGGCGGCGGCGCTGCCCGAGGCGCGACTGTTGCCCTACGCGATCCCGCAGCGCACCGGCACCGAGCTCCTGCCCGACGATCTCGCGCGGCTCGTCGAGGACCACCCCAATGTGATCGGCGTGAAAGATGCCACCGGCCGCCTGGCGCGCATGCTGCGCGTGCGCGAACTCTGCGGCCCCGACTTCCACCTCTTGTGCGGCGAAGACAGTCAGCTCCGCGACGCGATGCTCGACCCGAACATCCGTGCCGACGGCGCCGTGAGCGTGGCCTCGCACCTTGCGCCACGCAGCGTGCGCGATCTCGTGGAAGCTTGCCGCCGCGGCGACGCGACCCACGCCCGCGAGCTCCACGACGCGCTGCTCCCGCTCTTCCAGCTCGTGACTTTCCACAGCTCCGAAGCCTTGCGCGTGGGCGAGCAACAGCTGCAGGTGCCGCAGCGCCTCAAGAATCCCGTGCCGCTGAAGGCTTGCCTCGAACACCTGGGCGTGGCGGTGGGGACCTGTCGTGCACCCTTGAGCGCGGTCAACGCGAAGGTGCGTGCTCAACTCGAAGCGATCCTCGACGACGTGTTCGTCGCGCATCGCAACGTGCTCGCGCCTCTGCACGAGAGCTTCGGCGCCGCCGGTGACCGCCGCGTCGCGACCTCGGGCGGCGCTGCGATGTTCAGCCAGGCGTCATGAGTCTCGCGGTCGTCAAGGTCGGTGGCAGCTTGCTCGGCAGCAGCGACGAGTTGGCCTCGGTCGTGGCGGCGCTCGCCGAACGTCGGCGCGCGGGAGAACGCTTGCTCGTGGTCGCGTCCGCGCTGCGCGGAGTCACCGACCAACTCGAGGCCGCCGCGCTCGACGCGCTCGACCCGCGTTCGGGCGGCGAGATCGTGCGCGCCGTGGTCGACCGCCTGCGCGCGCGCCACGAAGAAGTGATCGCCGGCCATCCCGCCGCCGCCGCCATGCGGCTCTCCACACGCGGCGCACTCGACGGCGTGGAGCGCTTGCTCACCGGCATCCGACTCATGGGCGAACTCACGGATCGCGCGCACGACCTGTTGCTCGCGCACGGCGAGCGCCTCAGCGCGCCGCTGCTCGCCGAGGCCTTGCGCGTTGCCGGTGTCGACGCGCGCGCGGTCACCGCCGAAGAAGCCGAGCTGCGCGCCGTCGGACCGTTCCGCGTGGGCTCTTGCGACCTCGCCGCCAGTCGCGCGGGCCTGCAAGCGCTGCAACACGAGCTGCACGACCGCATCCTCGTGCTCACCGGTTTCTACGGCGTGAACGACGCCGGCGACATCGTGCTCTTCGGACGCGGCGGCACCGACTACACCGCGGGCGTGGCCGCCGCCGGCCTCGCCGCCGACGCGCTCGAACTCTGGAAGGACGTCCCCGGATTCCTCACGGCCGATCCCCTGGCCGTTCCCGAAGCGCGCTTGGTGCCCGAGCTCTCCTTCGACGAAGCCTGCGAGTTGGGTTACTACGGCGCGCGCATCTTGCACCCGCGTTGCCTCGAACCGCTGCGCGGCAGCGCCACGCGCATCAGCTTGCGCGCTTTGAGCGACGTGGCCGCCGCGGGCACACGCATCGTGGAGCGCCGCGAGCCGCGCTCCGATGCGCAAGTGAGCGCGCTCGTTCACCGCGACGGCGTGGCCGTGGTGCGCGTCGAAGGTCCCGCGATGGTGAACCAACCCGGCGTGGCCGGGCGCATCCTCACGGCCGTCGGCGAACTCGGTGTCAACGTCGACGCGCTGGCCAGTTCGATGACCTCGCTCTCGTTCACCATCGATGATCGCGACGCCGGTTTGGTGCGGCGCACGCTGCGCTTGCTGCAAGAGCAGAACGTGGTCGGTCTCGAGCGCTTCGAACTGATCCGCGACGTGTCCTTGGTGGGTGTCGTCGGTGACGGCGTGGCCGCGCACGCTTGGGTGGCGGCGCGCATGCTCTCGTGCTTGGCGGGTTGCGGCTTGCACGTCGAGCTCATCTCGCACGGCCCAGGCGACGTGGGTCTGAGTTGCGTGGTGCCTGCCGGTGGGCTGCACGACGCCATCGCCGCGCTGCACGCCGCCTTCTTCACTGTCGACGTCCCGAGCCGCCCGTGAGTTCTCGCCGGGTCGCGGTGGTCGGCGCCACGGGCGTCGCGGGTCGGCAAGCGCTCGCTGCCTTGCAGGCGCATCCGTGGTTCGAGTTGTGCGCCGTCGCCGCGAGTGAGCGCAGCGCGGGTGCCACGCTCGCGGAGCTCTTGGAGCGCGATCGACAGGTCTGGGCCGACACGGGCTTGGCCGCGCCCGATCCCGTGGTCGACACGCGGCCGCAGAGTTTGGCGTCACGTCTTCCGAGTGAATGGCTGAGTCTGCGCGCCTGCACCGCGGAGCAGCTTCCGCTCGACGAACTCGATCTCGTGTTCTCGATGTTGCCCACCGAAGCGGCGCGTGCGGTCGAGCCCGTTCTGGCGGCGCGGGTGCCCGTGATCAGCACGGCGGCCGCCTTCCGCGACGAGCCCGACACGCCGCTCTTGTTGCCCGGCGTGAACACCGAGCACGCGGCCTTGTTGGCGTCGCAGGGCGCGGCGCGCGGGTGGCGTGGCTTCGTCGCACCGACCCCGAACTGCACCACGGTCGGCCTCGCCGCGAGTCTCGCACCTTTGCATGCGGCCGTCGGTGTGCGCGCCGTGGTGCTGACGTCGATGCAAGCCGTGTCGGGCGCCGGCGCGGGCGGTCCGCGCGTGGCAGCCGCAGCGCTGGGCAACGTGCTCCCGTTCATCGATGGCGAAGAGGACAAGGTCGGACGCGAGTTCGCGAAGATCCTCGGGCGTGTCGACGGCGCGCGCATCGCACCCGCCGACTGCGCCGTGTCGGCGACCTGCACGCGCGTCCCCGTGGCCGACGGCCACACGCTCGCGGTGACGGTGGGCCTGCGCGAAGCACTCAGCGTAGAGCGCGCTGCCCAGCTGTTGCGTGATCACGATCCGTGGCGCGGACGCAGCCTGCCGAGCGCGCCGCAGCGCTGGATCGTGGTGCGCACGGAACAGGACCGCCCGCAGCCACGCCTCGATCTCTCGGAGGGGGCCGGCTTCAGCACCGTGGTCGGTCGCCTGCGCCCCGACGCCGTGCTCGGCGGACTCAGTCTCGTCGTGCTGAGCCACAATGCAGTGCTCGGAGCCGCCGGCGGCGCGGTGTTGCTCGCGGAAGATCTCGCGGATCGCGGCTTGCTGCCGGCGCCACGCTGAATCCTCCGTGCCGGTCGCGTGTCCCGGCATACTGGCGGCTGCCTCCGGGAGAGTGTCATGCGTTTCTTCACCGTCTGGTTGGGAGCTTGCGTCCTGATGTCCCTCGCCCCCTCGGCCTCGGCCGGCGACCGCATCCTCGGCGCGCCCTTCGCCACGCGTTCACCGGTGATCGCCCGCCACGGCATGGTCGCCACGAGTCAGCCGCTCGCCGCGCAGGTCGGCCTCGACATCCTGAAAGCCGGTGGCTCAGCGGTCGACGCAGCCATCGCGACCAACGCCGCGCTCGCGCTCATGGAGCCCACCGGTTGCGGCGTGGGCGGCGACCTCTTCGTGCTGCTGTGGGACAACGACGCCAAGGAACTCGTGGGCCTGAACGGCAGCGGGCGTTCGCCGTCGCAGCTCGACCTCGAGGGCTTGCGCGCGGTGCTCGCCGAACGCGGGCTCGAAGACATCCCGCTCTTCGGCGGCCTGCCCGTGAGTGTTCCCGGAGCGGTCGACGGCTGGTTCGCCATGCACGAGCGATACGGCCGCTTGCCCATGTCGCAGCTGCTCGCGCCCGCCATCGCCGCCGCGCGCGAAGGCTTCCCGCTCACGCAAGTGATCGCCGAATACTGGCGTCGCAGCGAGCGCGTGTTCGGCGGGCGTCCTGAGTTCGCAGAGATCTTCATGCCGAACGGACGCGCGCCGCGCGAAGGCGAGCTGTTCCGGAACCCAGGCTTGGCGCGCACGCTCGAAGCCCTCGCTGCCGGTGGACGCGACGCGTTCTACACCGGCCCGCTCGCCGAAGCGCTCGTCGCGGCCGTGCAACGCGAGGGCGGTTTCCTCACGCTCGACGACCTCGCGGCGCACCGCTCCGAGTGGGTTCAGCCGCAGTCGGTGAGCTATCGCGATCACGAACTCTGGGAGCTCCCCCCGAACGGGCAAGGGCTCGCCGCGCAGCAGCTCTTGCAGATCGTCGGGCAGGATCAACTGCACGCTTGGGACGCCGACACGTGGCATCTCTTGATCGAGGCCAAGAAGCTCGCCTACGAGGATCGCGCACGTTTCTACGCAGACCCGGCCTTTGCTGAGCAACCCTTGCAGGCCTTGCTGTCGCCGACCTACGCGAGCGCGCGTCGTGCGCTGATCGATCCCGCGCGCGCGGCCGAGCACTACCCCGCGGGCGGCGCAGCCCTCGCCCAGGGCGACACGGTCTACCTCACCGTGGCGGATGCCGACGGCAACGTGGTGTCGTGGATCCAGAGCAACTACACAGGCTTCGGTTCCGGGGTCGTGGTTCCGGGCTGGGGCTTCGGGCTGCAGAACCGCGCGAAGCTCTTTCACCTGGACGCCTCGCACGCCAACGTCTACGCGCCGGGCAAGCGCCCCTTCCACACGATCATTCCCGCGATGCTCACCCGCGACGGCTCCCCTGTGCTCTCCTTCGGCGTGATGGGCGGCGCGATGCAGCCTCAGGGTCACGCTCAGATCGTGGTGAACATGCTCGACTTCGGCATGAACGTGCAGGAAGCCGGCGACGCCGCACGTTGGCGTCACGAGGGATCCTCGCAACCCGATGGAGGTGACATGCGCGACCGAGGTCGGGTGTTCGTCGAGAGCGGCGCGCCCGCCGAGCTCGTGGAAGGCCTGCGCGCGCGCGGACATCAGGTGGAGGTGTCTGCAGGCGGCTACGGCGGCTACCAGGCCATTTGGATCGACGCGATCGCGTCGCCTGAACAGCGCCTCTATCGCGGCGCAAGCGAGTCGCGCAAGGACGGCGCCGCCGTGGGGTTCTGAGGATCTGATCGCCCCGAGCTGCGAGTGGCTGCGAGCCCGAGTGCCGCGACGGCGAGCGCGGAAGCCGGCTGCTGCGCGAGCAAGTCTTTGGCTCGCCTCACGAACTGCACGCTGATCTGGAAATCGGGCGCCACGGCGAGCACCCGTTGCACGGCCGCCTCGGCAGTGAGTGCGGTGGGCAAGCGGAGTGGCAGCGCGTCGAGCGGGAGTCCATCTGCGGCGTGCCGCGTGCGTCGAGCTCGCTGAGCCATGCGCCCGATGTCGACGAGCACGTCGACCAAGGCTCGCCGCGCAACTGCTGCGGGATCTTCGTGTGCGTGGCGCGGCTGGAAGCGCGCGAGATCCCTACCGAAGTGCGCCGCTTCGTCTGGGCCTGAGCCCTGGGCTGGCGTTGTCCGAGTGGCTCCCCCGGCAGCCGGAGCAACTTGCGGGCGAACCGGCCGAGCACTTCGATTCGCCTCCGTGCCCAAGCGCATGCTCACGCGTGAAGCTGGGTGCCCAAGCAGCACCAAACTCTGCGCGACGAACTCTCTCAGCCAGCGCGCCAGATGCCGACGCGTCTCGCTCCGCAGGCGTTCGAGGATGCGCTCGCGCAGCTCCGGAGTGCTGCGCAAACCTCGCTCCAGCCAGGCCGGGTGCGGGAGTTCGCGCAACGCGCTGCCCATCTTGTCGAGCAGGTCGAGGCGCTGGGCGCAGCGGTTGCAGTCGCGGACGTGAACGCGCAGCTCCCAGCTGAATCCACCGCCGTCGAGCGTGCTGAGCAACGCGCAGCGAGTGGGGTGATTGCTGAGCTGCTTCTCACAATGTGTCATGCCACGGCCTCCGCTTGATCGCGGGTACGACGAGGGACGGGTTTCTGCGACGAGCGAGCACTCCGCGCGCTCGTTTCAGTGCAGTTCTCCGGCGACGACTCTCCCAGCACATGACGATGCGCCACGAGTGAGGCTTCGAGCTTGCTGCCCAGTCGGTCGCGGGCACGCTTGAGCACCATGCCGATCTGCTTGCGCGGCTTCTGCATCGCCTCGGCGAGTTGGTCGTAGTCGAGGCCTTCGAGTTCGCGGTGCCAGAGCACGCGCCGGTCTTGGTGGCTCAGGCAGTGCAGCGCCTGCACCACGAGCGCGGTGACGAGCACGCCGAGCCGCCCGGCGGCCAGCGACTCCTCCCGGTCACAGGCGAGGTCAGCCGGGTCCGAGCGCCGCAGCTGCAGCGCCTTCATCGACTCCCAGGTTTCCCCACGCTTGCGCGCACGACGTTCGAGCCTGAGTTGGTTCAGCGCTTCGAAGCGCATCGTGCGGTACGACAACCCGAAGAAACGGTGCACCACGGGTTGGTCGCGGCGCACGTCGGTGAACAGGCGCGCGAGCAGGCTGGCTACGAGATCGTCGGGATCGAGGATCACGGCGAGCTGCCGACAGATGCGCGCAGCTTGCCGAGAGAGATGCGCCTGTGTGAGTTCGACGAGCAGCTCGAAGGCCGCGCCGTCGTCGAGCACGCGGAAGAGTTGCAGCAGGTTGCCAGCGAGTGGTTCGACGTCGTCTTCTGAGGAGAAGTTGAGCGCTTCGCGCGCTCGCCCCTCGGGTAGTCGGAACTCAGTGGCAAGCGGGCTGGCGGCGAGGTGGTCGAGGACTTCGGTCAGCACGCCGCAATTCTTCAAGCCTCGCTCCTCGTTCGCTTCCTGCTCAGCGCAGAGCTTCTACGCCTCGCGCGCCTTGCAGCTGATTCCCCGCGCCCTTGCCCTCGGGCGTTCGTCCGAGCAGATCCTCCGTGGCCCGAAAGTAACCGCAGATCACCGCGGCGGGGGGCTCAGTTCGACGAACTCACGACACTCAGCGGCGCTGAGGACGCCCAGCGCCCTTCGCGCACGACCACCTGGAACACGAGCCCTTCGAGCTCTGCCCCCTGAGGCATACGCACCAGCAACTCACCGCTGGCGTCCGTGGGCCCCAGCGGGATCACGCGTTCCGGGACGAGCCCGAGCAGCCCGCCAGCCAGCGGCCTCCGTGCCGACTGGGACGCGACCACCAACCAGGCTGCCGCTCCCGGCCGCGCGCCCGTCAGTGCCAGCGCAGTGACCCGCTCGCGTTGCGCGTCCGCCAGTGGCGTGAGTTGCACAACGCCCGCGGCGCCGTCGCGCCTGCCGGGAAGGCTGCGCGCCAGGATGCGTGGGGCGTCGCCCGGTGCATCGTCGCCCCCGGCATTCAGCGGCGAGGGACGCGTGTTCGGAAGCTGCGGGGGTGGCGGAGGCAACAGCACGCTGCCGCCTTGCTTGAAGCTGGGTTTCGGTTCGTCACGCGGGAGCTGCCACTCGATGCCGCCGACGCCGTCGTTGCCCGCCAGGAGAGTCACGCGCGGCACGCCGGGAAGCTGTTGTGTCGAGGCGTTCGTCGTCCATGCGAAGAGCGCGACCAGCAGCCACGCGCAGAGCGGGAGTTGTCGTTGCGAGTTCATGACGCGGCTTCCCCGTTCGTTCCCCCGAGTGCATCCCGCAGCAGTGCATCGACGCGCCCGGTGGGCAAGGCCAGGTCGTGCGCGAGCGCGCGACATTCACCGTCGATCCACGCTGCCACGCGCAGCTGCGGATCGCGCTCATGCACTTCCGCGAGTTGGACCAGCGCGGCTTCGAAGCCGCTCACGTCCCCGAGGCGCGCCGTGCCGAAGCACACGTTCATGAGGCGCACCGGATCGTCGGGCCATTCATCAGCGCTCTGCGTGCAGACATCCAAGGCATCGGTCCAGCGCTCCTGGCGCAGCAGGCAGAGGGTGAGGTTGCGGAACACGTTCTGGCGCGTGACCTCTGGCAGGTCGCGCTCCACGAGGCCGCGCAGCAGGGTCTCGGCCTCGGGCAGTTGCTGTCCGTAGATGCGGCGCAGGGCGAGCGCGACTTGTTGGCGGCCGCTGTCGCCTTCGACTTCTTCGAGCTTGTGCAGGCAGGCTTCGGCCGCGTCGAGGCGGTTGCTGCGCTCGTCGTTGGGCACGCTGCTGAGTTCAGGCGCGTCGTGGTCGCCGGCGCGATCGAGGCGCTGAGCGAGGTGCGCGAGGTCGTCGGCCACGAGCGCGCGCTTGCGCGGCGAGGCGTTCACCAAGGTGCGCTCTGCGAACTGTGGCACTTCGAGCAGGCAGGCCTTGGCCATCTCGTAGAGCAGATCGGCGAGTTGACGGCGGCCGGCGCGCAGTGCGCCGTCGAGCATCTGTTGCACGAGGCCGCGCACGTTCTTCACGCGCTCCTTGCTCTCCAAGCAAGTGGTGACGATCTCGTGGATGCGTTCGCGGCTGTCGCTCGACGGCAGCTGGTCGAGTCGCGCCACGATGCGATCCGCGAGATGTTGGCGTGCGCGACGGATCACCATGCCGATCTGGTTCGCGTTCAGGTCGAGCAGCGTGGCCACGCGGTCGTAGCTCAGGCCGAGCACCTCGCGCGCCACGAGCACGCGCTTCTCACGCGCTTCGAGATCGTGGAAGCACTCGTCGGTGAGGTCGACGAGTTGTTGCCCGTAGGTCTCGAGCAACGCGTCCTCTTCCGACGACGCCGCCTCGTGCGAGGGATCCACCGGCGGCGGCAGCACATCCTGGTAGCGACGCACGAAGACCTGCGTGCGCTTGTTGCGTCGCAAGTGATCGAGCACCTCGTTGCGCATCGCGGAGTGCGCCAGGCCGAGGAAGTGGCGCACGGGTGTGCGGCCGCGTTCGCGCACGTCGGTGAACAGGCGCGTCATGAAGGACGCGGCGAGCTCCTCGGGATCGGTCTGCGGCGACAGGCGGCGCGTGATGCGCCCCGCGATCTGCCCGAGCTTGGGGTGCGTGAGCTCGAAAAGCAGCGTGAACGCTTCGGTGTCGTTGTCGCAGCGGAAGCGCTCGAGTAACGAGCGCGCCGCGCGATCGACGTGGCTGTCGTCGGTCGGATCGAAAGCCTCCCCGGCCTCCGGTAGTCCGTCCAATTCCTTCAGCCGTTCGAAGAGAACACCCTGATTCACGCTGTACCGACCCTTGGTGGAAACGATCCCTGTGCTGCCCGCTGATTCGGACCGTCCCAACCGCCGCGGGGGGGACGTGCGCCTCGACGGCGACTAACCAGAGAAGTGCCTTATTTTGGATAACTTGTACAGTCAAGGCATCGGGATATGTCTATCCCAGGCTCTCAGCGCGTCCAAATCGGTGATCCGGACAATCCGTCTTTTTTTGAATCACTCGACGCCGGCGAGATAGCTGAGCCGTTCGGGGGCCTCTGGGGCGGGCTGGGTACAGCTGGCGCGCATCCACGATCGGGCGAAGGCGCGCAGGTGCAGCACCCACGGGCGTTGACCGGATTCTGCGCAGAACAGGCAGCTCAGCACCCCGTCGACGAGCTCTCGCACGCGTTCCTCGGAGGCTTGCTGCCCCAGCATCGCGCGCGCCTCGCTCTGCAGCATCGGCCGCACCAGGCCGCACATCGCTGCGAAGGCTTCCATGTTGTGGAAGCGCCAGTAGGCCCCGAAGAGGTGCAAGGCCACTTGGTTCAGCTGCGCTTCGTCGTGCGGGTCGAAACTCTCCCGCGGCGGCAGCAGGTCGGCGTCCCAAAGCCGGTTGAGGCGATCCTCGAGCACTTCGCGCTCCTCGGTGCGGAGCCGGACCTCCCACGGACCCGGTGTTCCAACTGGCCGACGCGCCAGCGAGGGGGGACTAACACCCCATACCGAAAGTGGTGTGCTCGGAGCGCAGGCCCAGGGCGCGCACGCCGCGCTGGCTGTGCCCGCCGCGTGGCCCTTCAGTGAGCTCGCAGCGCCTTCCTGCTCAGCTTGAGGGCGACGCGTTCCCGCTGCCCAAGTCGTAGAAGTCGCGCGCGTAGTCTTCGAGCATGCGACGCGTGGAGAAGCGACCCATGTGCGCCACGACGCAGGCGCGCATGTGCTCGATCCACGAGCGCGGCAGGCCGCCCTCGTCGCGCTCATAGAAGAGCGGCACGATCTCGTTCTCGAGCATCTCGAAGAGCGCCTTGGCGTCGCGCTCGGTGTTCGGCGGGCCGGGTTCGCCCAGCGTGAAGCCGGTGCCTTCGCGTTCGGCCTCGGCCCACCAACCGTCGGGCACGCTGGCGTGCAACACGCCGTTCGCGGCGGCCTTCATGCCGCTCGTGCCGCTCGCTTCGCGCGGCCACTCGGGCGTGTTCAACCACACGTCCACGCCGCGCACGAGCAGGCGTCCCACGCCCATGTCGTAGTCTTCGAGGAACACGATGCGGCCGCGCAGCTCATCGCTGTCGGCGAGCGCCCACACGTTGCGGATGATCTCTTGCCCGGCGCGATCGGCGGGGTGCGCCTTGCCGGCCATGAACAGCTGCACCGGGCGCGTGGGATCCGTGAGCAACTTGGTGAGACGCTCGGGGTCGGTGAACAGCAAGTCGGCGCGCTTGTACGGCGCGAAGCGGCGCGCGAAGCCGAGCGTGAGCGCGTTCGGTTCGAGCAGGTCGGCCATGCGACGCAGCGCTTCGGGTGAGTTTCCGTGACGCGCCGACTGGCGCACCATGCGCGTGCGCACGAAGCGCATCAGGCGGTGTTTCTGCGCGACGTGCGCGGCCCACAAGCGTTCGTCCGAGAGCTTGCCGGCGCGCTCGGCGAGCATGCGCGGGTCGTCGATTTCATGCGCATCGAGCACCTTGGCCATCTCGCGGCCGAGCCAGGTGGACACGTGGATGCCGTTCGTCACCGAGCCGATGTCGAAGTCGGGCCACATCTTGCGTGAGACCTCGCCGTGCAGCGCGGCCACGCCGTTGGCCTTGTGGCTCAGGCGCAGCGCGAGGGCCGTCAGGTTGAAGCCGTTGTCGGGGCTCGCGGGGCTGCGGCCCAGTTGCATGAGCGCGTCGACGGGTTGCGCCATCTCGCTCGCCGTGTCTTCGAGGTACGGGCGCACGAGGTCGTCTTCGAAGACTTCGTTGCCGGCGGGCACCGGCGTGTGCGTGGTGAACACGTGCCGCGGACGCACGGCCTCGATCGCCGCGGGCAAGTCGTTCGCGCCCGAGAGGCGCAGCGCTTCCACGGCCAAGAAGGCCGAGTGCCCTTCGTTCATGTGCCAGGTGGCGGGCTCGATGTTGAGCGCCTTCATCACGGCCACGGCGCCGCGGCCGAGCACGACCTCTTGCACGAGGCGCGTGTCGCGTTTGCCCACGTAGAGCTGCGACGTGATGTAGCGGTCTTCTTCAGCGTTCTGGTTGCTGTACGAGTCGAGCAGCAGCAGCGGCACGCGGCCCACGAAGGTGACCCACACGCGCAGGTTCACCGTGCGGCCGGGCAGCTCCACGGGCACGCGCAACGTGGTGCCGTCGGGTGCCTTCACGCGCAGGATCGGGAGACGCAGACCGTCGAGTTCGGGATAGGTGTGTTGCTGGTAGCCGTCGGCGTCGACCAGCTGACGGAAGTAGCCGCGCCGGTAGAGCAGGCCGATGCCGAGCAAGGGCAGCGCCATGTCGCTGGCTTCTTTGAGGTGATCGCCGGAGAGCACGCCCAGTCCGCCGGAATAGATCGGCAGGCACTCGTGCAGCGCGTACTCGGCCGACACGTAGGCGACCTTGCCGCCGGGCACGTCGGGGCGGCCCATGTCGGCGTCGAAACGCGAGAGCACAGCGTGCACGCGAGCGCGGAAGCTCGGGTCCATGGCCAGCTCTTTCAGGTTCGCGCTGCGCGTGAGCGAGAGCACCCGCACCGGGTTGAGGTAGCGGCCCCAGAGCGCCGGGTCGATGCTCGCGAAGAGCGCACGCGCCTCACGGTCCCAGGTCCACCACATGTTGTAGGCGAGTTCGGAGAGGCGCTCGAGCTCGGGCGGGATGTCGAGGTGCTCGGGCGGGCGGGTCGGGATCTCGAAGCTCATGGCAACTCAAGGACGCGTCGGGAGAGATGGGCCAGCACCGGTAGAATGCCCGGCCCTCGTGCGCGGCTCCAGCGCGCACTCACCTCCGGACCGGAGCTCACATGGTTTCGCCGCGCTTGTTGCTGCTCTTCGCGCCGCTTCTGCTCTCTTGTCTCGGCGTTCGCGCGCTCGCTGCTGATGAGCAATCCTTGGCGGGTCTCGATCTCGAGGGGCTCCAGCACGCCGAACTCGTGCATCCGCTGGTGCTCGGTGAGGGTGCCGACGGTCGTCCGATCCAGGCACTCGTGATCGGTGCTGAGCCCACACGGCTGGCCGATCGGCGCGGGATGTTGCTCGTGGCCGGGCTCGACGGGCGCCGCGTGGGCGAGGCCGAGCTGCTCGCCGAGGTCGTGCGCGTGCTCGATACGCGTGAGGACCTGGCCGAGCGACTGGGCGACGCCGTACTCGTGATCGTGCCGCGGGCGAACGGCGCGGGCGCTGCGGCGGGCGTCGCGGGCAACGGCACGCCCGACGACCGCGACCGCGACGGCCGGGTCGACGAAGATGGCCCCAGCGATCTCGACGGCGACGGCCGCGTGCTCTGGATGCGCGTCCCCGATCCCTCGGGCGACTGGGTCATCGACGAGCACGACCCTCGCGCACTGCGCCAACCGAACGCAGAGAAGGGTGAGCGCGCCACGCACCGTCTGCTGCGCGAAGGCCTCGACGACGACGGCGACGGCGCCTTCCACGAAGACGACCACAGCGGCTTCGAGCCCGACCGCAACTTCTCGCACGACTGGCGCGAGCACGAGCCCGGCAGCGGCCGCTTCCCGCTGCAAACGCCCGAAGCGCGCGCGCTCGCCACGCTGCTGCTCGAACATCCCGGCCTGCTCGCCGTGCTCCACGTGGGCGAGGCCGACAGCCTGGTCCACGAACTCAGCGTCGACAAGAATCCCGGTCGGCGTCGCTTCGGCGGCTTCTCGAACTGGCTCAGCGGTGTGCTCGACGACGACGCCGTCACACTCAAGCAGTTCGGCCGTCGCTTCGGCGAAGCAGCGAGCGGCAAACACGAAGTGAAAGGAAGCGACCTGCAACCCGGCAGCCTGCTCGCCTGGGCCTACCACGAGGCCGGCCGCTGGCCGCTCGGCTTCACGCCCTGGGAAGCACCGAAGGAGTTCCCGCCGGAGGAAGAAGAGGAGGGCGAGGCCGACGCAGATCTCGATCCAGGAGCCGACGACGGTGACCAAGCCGACGCCGACGGAACCGACGCCCGAGCCGCCTCAGCCGAAACCAAACCCGTCGGAGCCAGCGGACCCGCCGACGCCGCCGACGCCGCCGAAGCCGACGCCGCCGAAGCCAGCGCCGAAGCCGCCGCTGCCGCCGCTGCCGCCGAACCCGACGCCGCGTCCGAGTCGTCGGCCGCAGCCGAGTCGGGCGCCGAACCCGAACCCGAACCCGAACCCACCACCGACGTGAGCAGCCCGGCGCCCGCCGCCTTGCTCGCCTGGCTCGACCGCGAAGGTCGCAGCGAGGACTTCGTCGAGTGGACGGCCTTTGATCATCCGCAACTCGGCGCCGTCGAGATCGGTGGCGTCGACCCGGCCGTGATGTTCAGCGGCCCGTGGGAGGCCGACGCGCGCACCGCGCTCGCCGAACGCGCCGCCGCCTTCACGCTCGATGTGCTCGACGACTTCCCCGCGCTCACCGTGGAGAACTTGGAAGTCGAAGCGCGCGGCGACGGCGCCTACGCCATCTCGCTCGCGCTGGTGAACACCGGGCGCTTGCCGACCTCGTCACGCTTCGCCGCCGACTCGCGCACGGCGCGCCCGATGCGCGTGCGTCTCGCCCTGCCCGACGGCGCTGCGCGCCTGGCCGGCCCGCAGGAAGTCCTCGTGGATCGCCTGGATGGTCTGGGCGGACGCCGCGAGTTGCGCTGGTTGATCGCCGGCGCGTCCCCGGGTGATCGAGTGGTTCTCACCGTCGACGCCGACACCGTTCCCGACCTCGAACAGGAGATCGAACTCCCGTGAAGATCCTCCTGAACACGGCCGCCTGCGCGGCCCGCCGCGCTTCGCAACGCACTTCGCAACGCGCGATGCGCGCACGTCGCGCCGGCACGCTCGGCGCCGTTGCCTTCCTCGTCGCGCTCGCGTTCGCGCCGACTGCCGCCGCGCAGAGCGATCGCGAACCCACGTTGCCGATCGCGTGGAATCGGTTCTACGACTACGACGGCATCGTGGCGATCAGCGAGCAACTCGCGTCCACCTTCCCCGAGCGCTGCCGCATCGAGTACATCGGCGAGAGCGTGGAAGGCCGGCCGATGCCGTTGCTCACGATCAGCAATCCCGCCACCGGCGAGGAGTCGTCCAAGCCCGCCATGTGGGTCGACGGCAACGTGCACGGCAACGAAGTGCAAGGCAGCGAAGCCGCGCTCTACCTGGCGTGGACCTTGCTCGAGCGTCACGACGAGCTGCCGCGCCTGGCCACGCTGCTCGACGAGACCGTCTTCTACATCTTGCCGATGGTGAATCCCGACGGCCGCGACTACTGGTTCCACGCGCCGAACACGATGCACAGTTCGCGCAGCGGCAAGCGCCCGACCGACAACGACGGCGACGGTCGCTTCGACGAGGACGGCCCCGATGATCTCGACGGCGACGGCGAGTTGCTCTCGATGCGTCAACGCGTGGCGCCCGGCACCGGCACGCACAAGTTGCGCGACGGTGACCCGCGCGTGATGGACCGCGTGCCCGCCGAAGACCGCGTGAAGCTCGGCGCCGACTGGGTCATGCTCGGTCAAGAAGGCATCGACAACGACGGCGACGGTCGCGTGAACGAAGACGGCCCCGGCGGCTACGACATGAACCGCAACTGGCCGTCGGGTTGGCGCCCGAACCACATCCAGTACGGCGCCGGCGACTACCCGTTCAGCTTCCCCGAGACCGCCGCCATCGGCGAGTTCCTGATGGCGCATCCGAACGTGGCGGCCGTGCAGTCCTTCCACAACTCGGGCGGCATGATCCTGCGTGGGCCCGGCGCCGACGCGCGCCAAGACTACTACTCCGCCGCCGACCGTCGCAGCTACGATGCGATCGCGAGCGAAGGCGAGGCGATCCTGCCGCACTACCGCTCACTGGTGATCTTCGAGGATCTCTACGACGTGCACGGCGGCTTCGTCGACTGGACGGCCGAAGGCCTCGGCATCCTCTCGTTCACCAATGAACTCTGGGCGTCGAGCCAATACTTCAACGGGGTCGACAGCGCCGAGTCGGGCACCGCGGGTCGCTTGCAGTTCGACGACCACGTGATGTTCGGCGAGACCTACGTGGACTGGCACGAAGTCGAGCACCCCGACTACGGCACCGTGGAGGTCGGCGGCTTCCGCAAGATGACCGGCCGCACGCCGCCGACTTTCATGATCGAAGAGATGCTGCACCGCAACGCGGCCTTCTGCATCTTCCACGCCGAGCAGATGCCCAAGCTCGAGCTCGTGGAGCTGCAAGTGAACGACGGCCCCGCCGGCACGCACGTGATCACCGCTGAGATCCGCAACACGCGCTGGATCCCCACGCGCACCGCGGTCTCCGCCGACAAGGCCCTGGGTCGTCCCGACCTCGTGCTCTTCGAGAGCGACGGCCTCAACCTGATCGCCGCAGGCCCCAACGCCTCGCGTACGGACGCCACGCAGTTCAGCTGGGTGGAGCACGAGGCCGAACGCCTGCGCCTCGACAGCGGCGTGTCCGGCCACGGCACCCTGCGCCTGCGCTGGATCGTGTCGGGCAGCGGGTCGTTCACGATCACGTACGACGCTCAGCAGGCCGCGTCGCTGGAGATCAGCGGGGAGGTTTGAGGCGGCGCCGGGAGCGCTGGAGGACTTCGTGTCGCGAGCCCGATGACTTTCGGTCGCGGACGCGAGTCCTGTTGTGATCTACGCGCCTCGAGGGCAACCGACTTGTGCTGACCGGCCGCTCGGAGTGTCCGTTGCGGTGAAGGCAGCGCCTGTTCACTGCGGAGGGGGGGTGAGATGGGAACTCGATCACGAGTGTGGGTGAGTCGTCGTCGCGAGTGCGGTTTCGGACTTGTTGCGCTGATCTCTCACTTGGGGGGCTCTCTGCTCCTGGGGGTCGCGCTTGCGAGCGCGATCTCGGGGTGGGGAAACCGGGAAAGCTCTGCCGGCTCGGCGGCCATCGCGGCCGTCGCCATCCACGACGGCCCCGCAGCGGGGCCTCACGTGGGCAACGGCGGGGACAGCGCACCAGGCGACCCCAATGACTGCCTGAAGAACTCGCTGCTCGCTCAAGCAGGGTGCAAGGCGATTCATTGCGAACCGATCGTCTACTTCTGGATTCGATTCGGTATCTCTTGCTCTGAACCTGCGTACACCCAGTGCTTGTCGCAGGTGGCGGAGGTGTTCAACCTCTGCCTGAAGCAGAGCGGGGGCTGAAGGCATGCGAGTGAATGGGCTTCTCTTGGTGGTGCTGGTTGGTTTGCTGTGCGGGGTCGTCGTTCTCTGGGGCGGCGGCCCCGACAGTGCAACAGCTCCCGCGGCGCTGTTCGTGCCCGATGATCCGGTCGACGCGAGCGAGGTTGTCCTGCCGAACTTGGAGTCGGCCGAACCCGGCAGACTGCAGAGCGCTCCGGTGGAGTTGGTGTCACAACCGGAGCCGCCGTCGACGATTGCAGGCCTTGCCCCTGCGGCGGATCGCTTGCCGCAGCTCGTTCGAGATCTCGAAGCGCTCCTTGCCGACGATCCCGATGGCGCCGCGTTGGCGCTCGGTGCACCGCGCCTACTCGAGACCTTTGCAGCCGAAGAGCAAAGTGTGGGGAGCACGTTCCTGGGCCGACTGCAGCACGAGCTCGAGTCGCCCATGCTCGACGCGCGCGTGCGCGGTGCGCTGATGGCGCTCTGGCCGCGCCTCGCGAACGGCGAAGCGCCACCCGATGTCACGGCGCTCGCGCCGTGGGAGCGTCTGGGGTACCGGTTGGGTGAACTCGCGGCGTGGCACGACTCCGGTGAGCCGGGCTTGGCCATCGATCTCGCCATCTACTACGAGGGTGGCGTCGATCCGGTCGGGCCCCGGCTGTTGGCCTTCACGCTCGACCGCCTACCGAGTGATGCCGTCGCGCAGGAGTTTGCTGCCGACTTGGCGATGATTGCCGAAACCGAGACCGCGCTGTTCAACCGCGAGCTTGCGGTGTTCGCGCTCGGAACCAGCCTGGGCAAATGGCCGTGGGTGCTCGAGTTGTTCCTGAGCCTGCTGGCTGACGACACGGCCTACGGCGGGCAGCTGAGGTTCCCGATCCTGTTCGTCATGAGCCGGAGCGACGACCCACTCGTTCAGCAGCGGCTGCTCGAGTTCCTCGATCGGGGCACCTTGGATCAGCTCGAACTAGGCTTCGCGCGGCTCTGGCTCGGTGATCGCCCGACGAGTTGGCCCTCGGTGGTGGAACTCGCGAAGCCGCTGCTCACCGGGGGGACGCTCATGGACAACATGGGTGCCGCCGCAGCTCTCGGGACGCAGTACGAACTCGCGGTGCCGCTCGGGGGGCAGGATCCCGAGCGTGTCGAGCGACTCGAGGAACTCATGGGGGAGATCGTGGAAGCCAACCCCGATGAGAATGTTCGCTCAGCCCTCCTCGCGATTCTGGGGTCCTACTCGAAGTCTGGCCAGAATCGATTGCGACTGCTGACGCGCAGCCTGCATGAGGATACGAGCGCGAACGTGCGCCTCCTGGCGGTCAACGGACTGCGCCGCACCCAGGGCCCCGGTGCAGCGGCTGCTCGTGCGGAGCTCCAGGCTCGGTCGGTTACGGAGACAGATCCCGCGGTGAAGCTCGCCATTCAAGAAGCGCTCGAGCCGTAGCGGCGAGCCCGACGCCGGCGGCGGCTGCGGCGCGTGCGGGATTGCGTGCGATGCGCGAGCGGCCGCGTCGCTCCTGGCGCCCCGGTGGCGTGCCCGCCGAGTACGCGGTTCTCGAACTGGACGCTCACGCCCGCCGACACACACTTCAGCGCGCCGATCGCCTTCCTGCTCGACGAACGTGCGATCAGCTCCACTGGCATGCGCGTGCTCGAACACGATGGCTCCACGCATCACGGCGTGGGCGTGCTCCCCACGCACCCCGTGGAGCGCACCCGCAAGGGCCTCGCTGCAGGCCGTGACGAGCAGGTTGAGGCCGCCAAGGCGCTGGTGCTGAAGCGCCGCTGAGCCCAGTGCGCTCGCCACTTGCAGCCGGCTCGCTTGCCCGATCCCGCGCGGGCGCGGGCCGCCGCTGAGCCCCCACGCCTTCCCGCGCCCCGCACCGAATCGCTACGCTGTCCGGTTCCCGTGCGCTCGGCAGATGCGCTGCTGGCGACGGGCACCTCTGATTGCCGAGATCGTTCCGTGTCTGAAAACGCCCACGACGCTGCCGAGGAGCCGACTCCCCGCGGCCTGATCGTCCTGGACAAGCCCCGCGGGATCACGTCCCGCCGCGCGCTCGACCAAGTGGAGCGCAAGCTCGACGTCGGAGCGCTCGGGCACTGCGGCAGCCTCGACCCGCTGGCCACCGGCGTGCTCGTGCTGGTCGTGGGTAAGGCGCGCAAGATCCAAGACTTGGTCGTGCGCAGCGAGAAGGTCTACGACATCACCGCCGTGCTCGGCGCGCGCAGCGAGACCGACGACGCCGAGGGCGAGATCGTGCTCACCGAGCCCGCGCCCGAACCGATCTCGCGCGAAGAGATCGACGCCGCGCTCGACGCCTTCCGCGGAGAGATCGAGCAGATCCCGCCGATCTACAGCGCCGTGAAGGTCGGCGGCAAGCGCCTGCACAAGGAAGCGCGCAAGGGCAACAAGGTCGAGGCGCCGCCGCGCACCGTCACCGTGCACGAACTCACGATCACGCGCTGCGAGTGGCCCGAGGTCGACCTGACGATCCGTTGCACGTCGGGCACCTACGCGCGGGCCATCGCGCGCGACCTCGGCGAGTCGCTGGGTGTGGGCGGTTACATGTCGCGCCTCGTGCGTGAACGCGTCGGACAGCTCACGCTCGACGAAGCCGTGTCGCTCGACGACGTCAGCGTGAGCGACATCATCGGCATCGAGAAAGCGCTCGAAGACTTCCCGCGCCTCAACGTGCCGATGCAGCAGCGCCACCTGTTGTTGCGCGGCCAGACGCTGCGCACGCCGCCGGGCTTCCCCACCGAAGAACCCTGCTTTGCCTGGGTGAACGGCGAGGTCGTGTCCGCGGTGAACTTCGTGAACGGTGGCACGCACTACCGCACGAAACGCCTGCTGGTCTGACGGCGGCGCGGCGCGACGGTCAGACCGTCGCGCGGAGCTCGAAGCCGTTCCCGCCCTCGGCCGCGACGGCGTCGTGTTGCAGCGCGTCGACGCGCGCGGCGCTGGGGCCGTGCTCGAGCCAGGCGAGCAGCGCGTCCACGACCTCGCGCGGACCCTCGATCTGCGCCTCCACGCGCCCGTCGCGCAGATTGCGCACCCAGCCCTGCGCGCCGAGCTCGATCGCCTTCTGCTGCGTCGACCAGCGGAAGGCCACCCCCTGCACCGTGCCGCTCACAAACACCCGGAAAGCCACGCGCGCTGCCATGCGAGGAGCCTAGCAACTGCAACGATCTCGCAGCCCCCGCCCAGGCCCGACCGCCGATCACCCCGCCGCGATCTCGCGAGACCCGCCCAGGCCCGACCGCCGATCACCCGCCCCGCGATCTTGCGAGCCTTGTCCGGGCCCGACCGCCGACGCATGGAGGCGGATCAAGAAAGTGCGCGAGAGGCAGGTGGGAAGCCTGCCTCCCGCGCGTCGATCCACCACAGGCCCGGACGAACCCGTGTGGCTGTGCCGAGGAGGGACACGGCAGCCGACGGAGCGACTTCAATCGACAGCGAAATCCTCTCTCGCGCGGAGCTCACCGACTGCAGGTCAGTGACTCCGGGGCCCATGGCGCGAGTCGCGGCCGGGCGGCGCAAGGAAATCGCGCAGCTTTCTCGAGCGAGGCGCGCGAGGTGCGTGGTGAGCCCGCAGTTCCCGCGGCGCCGCTCAGGTGCCGTCGCCGCCGAGCATGCGACCGAGCCCGCCGAGCAACGAGCCCTCGCCGGTGGACTTGCCGCCGTGTCGCGGTGCGTTCGCGAGCACGCGGTCCGCGAGTCGGCTGAACGGGAGCGACTGCAGGTACACGTGACCGGGGCCACGCAGGCTCGCGAGGAACAGTCCCTCGCCACCGAACAACATCGAGCCCACACCGCGCACGCGCTCGATGTCGTAGTCGACGCTTTCTTCGAAGCCGACCACGCAACCTGTGTCGACCTTGAGTTGCTCACCGTTCCCGAGCTGACGTTCGATCACCGTGCCGCCCGCGTGCACGAAGGCCAAGCCGTCGCCCTCGAGCTTCTGCAGGATGAAACCCTCGCCGCCGAAGAGGCCCGCGCCGAAGCGCTTGGTGAACGCGATCGACACCTTCGTGCCGAGCGCCGCGCACAAGAACGATTGCTTCTGGCACAGGAAGCGCCCGCCGACCTTCTCGAGATCCACAGGGACAATGCGCCCGGGGTATGGCGCGCCGAACGCCACGTTGCTGCGCGCCGAGCCGTGCGCCGTGAAGTGCGTCATGAACAGGCTCTCGCCCGTGACCATGCGCTTGCCCACACTGAACATCTTGTCGAAGAAGCCCGACTCGGGGTTGCTGCCGTCGCCCATGCGCGTGGTCATCTCGATCTCGGGCTGCATGAACATCATCGCGCCCGCCTCGGCGATCACCGTTTCCTGCGGGTCGAGCGTGATCTCGACGAACTGCATGTCGTCGCCATGGATCTGGTAATCGATCTCGTGTGAGCGCATCGGGAACTCCGGAGTGAGAGGTGCGAAGCGACGCGCGACCGAGCCTGTGAGCGACGGCGCGCGAGCGGTGGGGGCGGCGTGTGCGGCGTGTGCGGTGCGTGCGGTGCGTGCGGTGCGTGGAGTCAAGCCAACGCGCTGCGGCGTCGCGATCCTACCCGCCGCGCAGGCCCGACCAGAACGTGGCGTGGTGGCGACGTCCTTGCGCAAGGGCGTGGTCGAGTTCCGCGCAGGCCGGGCCGAGGTCGGGCACCGGTCGTGCTGGCGACGCGGCGAAGGCCTCGAGAGCGGCGCGCACACCGGCGGCTACACCCGCTGCGTGGTAACCGCCTTCGAGCACGGCAGCGAGCTTGCCGGCGCAGTGCGCGTCGGCCCAGGAACGGAAGAGCGCGAAGAGCGCCGCGAAACCGCGCGCTCGGTCACGCGCAAGCCGCCCAGCGGGTCGTGTTGCCAGGCGTCGAAACCAGCGGACACGAGCACGCAGTCGGGTGCGAACTCGGCCACCACCGGCGCTGCGAGTTGCTGCCAGAGCGCGAGCAGTTCGGCGTCGCCCATGCCAGCTTGCAGCGGGAGGTTGAGCGTGGAGCCGGCGCCGCGACCCACGCCGACTTCGCCGGGTGCGCCGGTGCCCGGGTAGAACGGCCAGCGATGCGACGAGATGAAGAGCACGTCGTCGCGCGCCTCGAAGCTGTGTTGCGTGCCGTTGCCGTGGTGCACGTCGGGGTCCACGATGAGCACGCGTTGGCAGCCGCGGGCGCGCGCGTGTTCGGCAGCCACGGCCACGTGGTTCACGAGACAGAAACCCATGGCGGCGTCGCGTTCGGCGTGGTGTCCGGGCGGACGCACGAGCGCGAAGGCGCCGCGCGCTTCGCCGTCCAGGCAGGCGTCGAGGCCGGTGAGCAGAGCGCCGCAGGCGCGTCGAGCGGCGGCCCAGCTGTGCGCACTGGTGGCGGTGTCGGCGTCGAGCACCGTGCGCGGCTTGCCGGCGGTGGCGGCGAGTTGCGCGAGGTAGTCGGCGCCGTGCGCGCGCGCGAGTTCGGTGTCGGTGGCGTCGCGTGGGGCGGCGAGCTGCACACCGTCGGGCAAGTCGGTGAGCAACTGTTGCAGCGCGAGGCGCAGGCGCTCGGGGCTCTCGGGATGCTGCACGCCAGCGTGATGTTCCAGGCAGAGCGCATCCTGCAACAAGAGGACGGGCAGCGCAGTCATCTGCGGAGACACCGCATCGTTCGAGCCCTCGGGGTGTTGGGCGCACGGCAGCGTTCGGTGCGTCACGGCACACGACACGCCGGAGCGTGACGCGAGGCTAGCAAGCGGCGTGCTCGCCGTGCAGTCGCCGGCGGGCGCAGTTGCTAGGCTGCGCCGCGCGCAGGCTGTCTGCGACGTCGCCCCGCGAGGCTCCCGATGCCGGTCCCGTCTTCTGGTTGGCAAGCGCGCGTGCTCGCGCTGTTGCTGCTGGCCGCCACGCTGTTCGGCGTCTGGGAAGCCGCCCTCGGCGAGAACGACTTCGACGGTTTTCACGCTGGCGCGCGCGCCTTGCTCGACAGCGGCGAGTTCTCCACCGCGAAGGCCGTGCAGCGCTACCCGCCGAGCTTTCAGCTGCTCATGCTGCCCTTCGCGCTGCTGCCGTTGTGGCTGGCGGGCGCGCTCTTCACGCTGCTGAGCCTCGCGGCGCTGGCCGACCTACCGCGTCGCCTCGAGCAACTCAGCGGTGTCTCGCTCACGCAACAGTCGTGGGCCTGGTGGGCCGTGCTGCCCTTCACGCTCGACGTGTTGCGTCTCGGCCAGAACGGCCTCGTGCTGCTCTGGCTCGTGGTCACCGGACTGCTCCTCTTGCGACGTGGCGGCGCCGTGCTCGGCGGCGCATTGCTCACGCTCGCCGCGCTCGTGAAAGTCTTGCCGCTGGCCTTCCTGTTCGTGCCGGTGGTGTTGCGCCGCGGCGGACGCGGCTTGCTCGGCGCGGCTCTGTGCACGGCCTTGATCGTGAGCGCCGCCGCGCTCGGCCCCGGCCTCGACGAGAGCGCACGCGCCACGCAGGAATGGTCGCAACGTTCGAGCGCGGAACAGACGCCCTGGGCGCTCGTCTCCGTAGGCAGATCCGTGCGCTACAACAACCAAGGCCTGGGCGTGGTGCTCGGGCGCACCTTCGGCGAGATGGGGCCGCCGCGCAAACTCGCCAAGGGCGCCGTGCAGCTCGCCGCGCTCCCGATGCCCGTGGTGTGGACGCTCTACGGCGTGTGCATGTTGCTCGCCGCCGTGGCCTTGCTCGCCGCTGTGATCGCGGCGCATCGCGTCGACGACCCCGCACGCCGCGGCGACGCCTCACGCGCGTGGTCAGGCTTGCTCGCCGCCGGCTGCTGCGCCGTGCTGCTGGCCTCGCCGCTGGTCTGGACGCACTACTTCCTTTGGTTGGCGCCCGCGCTCGTCTTCCTGCACGCGCGGCCGGTGCTGCGCCGCTGCGCACCCGCGTTGATCTGGCTCGGCCTGGCGCTGCCGCAAGCGCGCGGGCTCGGCGTGCACATGTGGATCACGTTCGCGCTGCTGCTGCTCGTCACACTGGAGTTGGAGCGCAGGCCCGCGCGCGAGGCGCTCAGACCTCGTTCGGCTTGATCCACTCCACGTCGCCACCGGGCAGGAAGTACACGATCAACATCGTGCCTTGCGAGACGGTGGGGATGTGCCGGCTGTCGGGCGCGAAGGTCACCCAACCCTCGGGCTGACCGTCGAAGCGCGCGTCGCCTTCGGTGGCGAAGCACAGGTTGATCTCGCCGCGCGGATGACGGTGCGGGATGCCCGGGCCGCTCATCAGCACGAAGTCGATCGAGAAGTCGCGCGTGGCGTCGCTCGGTTTGGCGAGTCGTGAGTAGCGCACGGGCTCGTCGCCGCGATCGCAGATCACGCCGGCTTCCACGGCCTCGAGCAACAGCGTGCGCAGCGCACGCGCGTCGTCGCCATTGCTCGGGTAGCTGCGTTCGAGCGAGGCGCGCGCGTCGTCGGCTGCGGTGAGGTCCACGGCCGCCGCCGCGGAGAGCGGCGACTGCAGCGCGTTGAGCAAACTCTTCGTGTCGACGGTCATGGGTTCAGGAGTCGTCGGCCAGGTGTGCGGCGGCTGCGTAGATGTGCGCTTCGATGTCGGTGACCTTCTCGGCGTACTCGATCACACCCTCACGATCGAGCACGTAGGTGATGCGCTCGGGGTACTCGGCGTCGGTGCGCGTGGCGGCGCCGTAGGCCATGCCCATCGCGCGCGTGGTGTCGCAGAGCAGCGGGAAGTTCACCTCGAACTTTTCGGCGAAGGCCTTGTTCGCTTCGGGCGTGTCGAAGGACACACCGAGGATCGCGAGGCCGTCGTCGAGCTCGCGCTTCTTGGCGCAGAAGCCTTTGGTTTCGATGGTGCAGCCGGGCGTGTCGGCCTTGGGATAGAAGTAGATCAGCACGCGTTGGCCTTTGAAGTCGGCCAGGCTCACGGTGTTGCCGTTGTGATCGGGCAAACTGAACGGCGGCGCAGGCGTGCCGACCTTGAGCAACTTGGGCTTCTTCTTGAAGAAGATCATCTGCGTGTGTCCTCGCTCCTGAGCAGGTCGGGCGACGCACGGCGCAGCGCAGCGGGCAACTCTCCCAGACCTCCCGAGAGGATGAAGTCGGCGCCGGCTTCGCGCAATTCCTTCTCGTCGCCAATGCCGCCGAGTACACCCCAGCACGGCATGCCTGCGGCGTGGGCGGCGTGCACGTCGGCGGCGCTGTCGCCGATCATCAGGGCGTCGTCGGCGCGACCTCCCACGGCGGCCAGCGCGTGCAGCAACACGTCGGGCGCGGGCTTGGGGCGTTCCACGAGGTCGCGTCCCGAGACCTGACCGAACCAGTTGAGCAGCCCCGCGGCCGCGAGCGAATCGCGCGCGCTGCCCGAGTTGCGCGTGGTGGCCACGGCCATCGCGTGGCCCGCACTGTGCACGTCGTGCAGCGCGCCGGGCACGCCGGGCAGCACGATCAGGCGCTCGTTCATGCGCGGGATCACGCGTTCCCCGAAGGCGGCCATCATCGCGTCGGGGTCGGGGGCGCCGAGCTGCTCCCAGGTTTCGCGTGGCGGGCGTCCGATGCGTGAGCGCGCCCATTCGCGTACGGGTTCCGGCGGTTCGAGGCCGTGAATCTGGGTGACGTGCAGGGTGGCGTCGATGATCGCGCCCGAGCAGTCGACGAGCGTGCCGTCGAGATCGAAGAGCAGCGTGTGGGGAGTGGGCATGGGAGCGCGAGAGCGGGTGCGAGGGCTGCGGGTGGGCGGCGACGGCGCAGGACGGCGGCGCGCGCGAAGCCGCGGGAGGCGCGCATGCTACCGCGCGGACCCACGGGCCGAAGCCTGCCGCGACGGCCTCGTCGCGCTGCCCGGGGTAGGATGTTTCGATGGACCGCACGCGCCCCGACTTCCTGCAGCTGCGCCGTCTCGGCCGCCTGGCGCTCGGGCCCGAGGCGCTCGTGCTGGCCGTGCTCGTGGCGCTGATCGAGCTGCTCGGCCCTAACTCCAGCGATGACCTCGACGACATCGTGTGGGTGCTGCTGCTCGTGCTCGTGCCGCTCTCAGGCTTCTCGCTGGCGCAGACGCGCTCGATGCCGCTCACGCGCACGCTGATCACCAAAGCGCTGCTGCTCACGCGCCGCCTGCGCTCGCGCCTCGTGCTGAGCCTCGGCCTCGACTTCCATCCTGGCCGCAGCCCGCGTCCCGCGCCGTTCAAAGGCATGCGTCGCGCGGTCGGCCTGTTGGCGCTCGCCGCGGTGGTGATGCTCGCCTCGCAGGGGCTCCTGCGCGAGTTGCTCGCCGCCACGCGCGTGCGCGGCCTCTACTCGCTGCACGTCCTGGGCCTGGCCGTGGTCTGGGCTTGGCTGCTGATCGGCATCGCGGTGCAGCTTCCGGCGGGCGTGCTGGTCGTCTTCGAGGTGCTCAAACGACGTTGGCGGCTCGACGGCGTGCCGCGTGTCTTCGCCGCCGCCACCGCACTGGGCGTGGTGCTCGTGTTGCTCACCGCGCTGCACGCGCGCGAAGGCGTGCGCGCGAGCCTGGCGCTGCTCGTCTTCGCGGCCGTGCTGCCCTCGGTGGTCTCGCCCGTGGACCCGCCGCGCGGTCCCTGGCTCAACATCGCCATGGGGCGCGACGGCCGCCCGCGCACCACGCGTCTCGGCAGCCTGCTCCGCGACGCGCACCGCCTGCTCGCGCTCGAGAACCTGATCGTCGTCGCCGCGCTGATCCCCACCGCGCGCGTGGCCGGCGACCTGCTGCCCGTCACCGACATGCTGCTCGCGGTCTACGCCTGGCTCGCCGTGTGGCTCTCCACCGGTGGCGCGCTGCTCGCGGTCGGCGAGTTCAACCGCCGGCGTCGGCTCGACGACCCGACCTTCGAACGCTCCAAGGTGATCTGGGCGCTGCCCGGCCCCGAAGCCTCAGCGCTCAAGCTCGAGCGCGACGCCATCACGCGCGCGGGTTGGCGGTTGGTGATCGCCGACCGTCTCCCCGACATCGACGACGCCGACCTGCTCGTGGGCGCCCCCGGCGAACTCGCACCCAGCACGCGCGTGCCGCTCAGCCAAGTGCCGCCGGCGATCTTCCTGCTCGCCGCCGACCCCGGCGCCGTGCTCGACGAAGCCGAAGAGCGCGACAAGGCCGACCGCTGCACGCAGCTGCTCGAACGCCTGCTCGTGGCCACGCGCCCGCGCGTGCACGACCGCGGCGAGGGCACCTTCCTCGTGCCGCACTGCTGGCTCGTGATGGGCCTCACCCGCGATGACGACCGCGGCGGCATCGAGCGCGCCAGCGGCATGCCCTTCGGTCAGAGTTTCCAGGCCACGCTCGGCACGCGCCTGCGTCGCTTCCTGTTCGAGGTCATGGATCGCGCCGGCGTGGATGTGCTCTACGTGGAAGACGCGATCACGCCCGAACAAGTCAGCGAAGTGCTCGGCCGACTCTTCGAGCGTCACATCGAACGCGTGCGCCCGCGCGCCGTGGCCGAACACGACTTCACCGGCATCCACGGCGTGCGCGTGGTGCTGCACGACGTCACACCCGAGTTCGAAGGCGTGGAGGGCGTGGACAACGCCACCGCGCGTCACGCCATCTCGCGCGCCCGCATCCTCATCGTGGGCAAAGACCGCAACGACGGCGACGACGATGACGACGGCCCGCCCAGCGAAGGCGAGAGCAACGACAACTGGCTGCGCGAGAGCCTCGGGCGACTGTTCCCGGGCTTGCAACCGACGGGCTGACCCGCGCGACGCGGCGCGGCTCGCTTACTGGTAGCCGAGCTCCTCCAGCTTTTGCAGCGCTTCGGCAGCCACCGGCTCCGGCTCCTCCGGCACGAACACCAGCTGCAAGTTCTCGCGCGCGTAGTCGAGGCGCATGCTGACCGGCTGGAACTCCACGTCGTGACTGGAGAGCAGACGGAAGGTCCAGTCGCCGGCGGCGAGGTCGTCGAAGCGGAAGCTCATGTCCTTGTCGGGGCGCGCGGCGGCTTCGCGGCCGTCGTTGGCTTCGGCGGTGAGCCACATCCAGCGCGGCGGCTCGTCGCTCACACCTTGCGTGACGAGTTGCCCGCTCACGATCCAGCCCTTGCTCATGCGCAACACGAGTTGTTGCGCGCGGCCGGGTCCGACCTCGAACTCCTCGGAGATCGTCTTGGCGTAGCCCTTGAGGTCGGTGTTCGCGGTGTACGTGCCGGCCGACAGGTCGGTGATCTCGAAGTAGCCCTCGTTGTCAGTGACCGACGTGCCGTAGCGGCCGCCGAACCATTCGTTGCCGCCGTCTTGCACGGCGCGCGCCACCACGGGTGTGCCGGGCACGGGCGCGCCGGTCTGGTCGTCGAGGACGATGCCGCTCACCATGCCCACGTCGAAGTCGATGTCGACCCAGCGTTCGTCGCTTGCGCTCAACTCCAGCTGCTCCGTGTAACTCGAGGCGCCGTTCATGAAGTTGCGACCGGGTGGGCTGATCATGATCGACACGCTGCCCGCGGCGAGCAGGCCCAGGTCGAAGCTGCCGTCTTCAGCCGACGTGGCTGAGCGACGCAGTTTGCCCCAGGTGCGCAGGTGCCAGCCTTGCACGGGCACGCCGTTCACGCGCAGGCGGCCGGCCACGCGACCGGTCTCGATGCCGTCGGCGCCGCTGCCGAGCACCATCACGACTTCGTGATCGGTCTCCGCCTCGACCTCGACCTCGGCGCGCGCCAACTCGGACACGAAGAAGTTGTCGATCGGGCTCGCGAGGTTGAGGCTGCCGATGCGCTCGCGTGCCTCGACGGTGGCTTTGCCGGGTTGCACGTTCGTGAACGTGAACAGGCCGTCGAGATCGCTCACGGCGAAGCGCGGAGCTTCGGCCACGTCGGGTCCGCCGCGCGTGTTCAGCATCAGCATCACGGGCTCGACCGGCACTTCGCCGTTCTCGAAGACCTGTCCGAGGATGCGTCCGCCCACAGGCAGCTCGATCACCAGGTCTTCTTCGAGCGGCACGCGGGCTTCCACACGCGTGACGGCGTAGGCGGGATGCGTGGTCGTGAAGCTCGCTTCGCCGTCGATCAGACCGCTGAGTTCCACGTAGCCCTCAGCGCTGGTGCGGCCGCCGGTGAGTGGACGGTCGCCCGTGAAGCCGCGCGAGTTGGCGTCGGCGGCGGCCACGTAGGCGTGCTCCACGGGTTCACCGTCGCTGGCGCGCACCACGCGCAGACGCACGCTGCGCTCGAGTTGCAGACGCAGCTCCGTGCGCAGGTCGCCCTCGCGCAGGTCGAAGACTTCGCGATGCACGGCGTGGTCGTCGACCTGCAGCGTGAGTTCCCAGTAGGTGGCGCTGAGGTCGCTGACCACCGTGTACTCGGTGTCTTCGTTCACGCTGGTCTGGGCCTGCAAGGGGCGCGACGGGAAGAGGAACTCGGGGGCTTCGTTGGCGTCGTCGTCGGGCAGCGCGCGGCCGCGGATCTCGGCTCCGGTGAGACGCTCGCCGTCGGCGCCGATCAGCAGCAGCTGCAGCTCGCGGCCGGTGGTGAGCTCCACCACGGCTTCTTCGCTGCCGGCGAGCACGCTTTCCGAGGCGGTGAACTCGTCGTGCTCCGACTTGCGCGCCACGGCGTGCGCCTGGTTCGGGCGCAATCCCGACACCGCGAAGCGACCGTTCTCGTCGGCGGTCACGGGCGCGTGCAGGATCGCCACCGGTGCGCCGAGGCCCATGCGGTTGCCCGCGAGCACTTCGGCGCCGGGCACGGGATCGCCTTGTGAGTCGACCACGCGACCGCGCAGGGTGACGCCGTCGAAGAGCATGAGGTCGTCCATCTCGACTTCTGAACCGGTGGGGCCGGTGGGGCCTGTGCTGCGCGCACGGCTCACGTGCACGCCGTCGTCGAAGAGCATCAGCGGGGCGCCGCTGGGCACGCCGTCGAGCAACCATTCACCGTTCGCGTCGGTTTGGGTCGTGGGCAGCGGCAGCAAACGTTCCAGCCGCCACAGCGCGCCGGGCAGGCGGTACGTGATCGAGCCGAGCGCGGTGCTCCCGGTATCGATCATGAGCCCACCTTCAGGGCGCAGGTCGACGATCTCTTCGGGGAACATGCCGGGCGGCAGCGAGAGCGGCAGCGCGCGCACGCGTGCGCCGGCGATGGGCTCGCTGCGCTCGTCGATCAGGCGACCGCGCAAGGTAACGCCGCCGGCCAACACGATGTCGCCGAGGTCGTGCACCACGCCGGTGGACGGTGAGTAGTCGAGCACGTGCACCGAGGCGCGCGCGCCGTTGGGGTCGGCGATCAAACCGCCGATCACGCGCGTTTCCAGGTCGCCCGCGAAGAAGCGCCCTTGCGCGTCGGTGACGACCTCGGCCATCAGCGGGTCGAAGGCGCTCTGGGGATCGTCGGGCGCGAGGTCGAGCGGCTTCATGAAGTCGAAGAAGTCGGCGCCCACGAGGGCCACGGTGAGCGCGGGCACGGGGGTGCCGTCTTCCTCGACCACGCGACCTTTGAGCCCGCCGAGCGCTTGGCGGTAGGACTCGGGCAGCGGGGAGTCCACGGCGGGCGGGTCGGCGAGCAGCGGGAGCAACTCGGTGGCTTCGGCGCGCGGGCCGTTCGCGGCGGGGGCGCTCACGCGCGAGCTGTCGGCTTCGATGCCGCTCGAGAGGCTGCTGACGGGGCCGTCGTCGCGGACCGGGCCTTCGTCGAGCACGAGCCACACGGCTGCCGCGCAGACTGCGAGCGCGGCCACGGTGAGCAAGATGTTGCGCATGGAATCCTCCGCTTCCTGAGCCGGGCCAAGATATCTGATCGGTGTGACTCGGCTGCGTCGCACGGCGTCCTGCGTCTCCTGAAGACCCTGGGAGAGAGGCCCCATGGCCGCCTAGAATGCGCGCATGAAGACCCCCACGCTGAGCCTGCTCCTGCTTGCCGCTGTGTCCTGCGGTGCCTTGGCCCCTCGCCTGCCGCCGAAGCTGCCGCCGCCCAACCTGCCGCGCGGCATGCTGGTGCTCGACCTCACCGACGCCGAGGCCGGCAAGCTCGAGACCCGCGACGTTGTCCAGCTGCGCGAAGCTGGCATCGAGGAGCTGGCGCGGGCGGATCCGGCTGCGGCGGCGCATGTGCTGGCGCATCGCGTCGTCACCGGGATGCGTGTGCGCGAAGTGCTCTGGTCGCTCAGCGGTCATCCCACGCGCGTGCGCGAGCTGGGCCCGCCCGGCGGTCAGATCCTGCTCTTCCAGCCGGGCCGCTGGTACGTGCGTTTCGGCGACGAAGGCACGGTGGTCGACGGCGGCCGCTTCTGAGCCGCGTCGCTCGCCGCGGAACGCGTGATTCGGGGGCGGGATTCAGGGCAGGTCACTGCGCACATCGGCCGATGTAACGAGTGGGTGCCCGGCCCGACAAGGCGGTGTGCGCCACGGTCACCCTTCCCTCGTGAGTTCCAGCGTGCTGCTGCGAATCGTCGCAATCGTCACGCTCCTGCTCACCAGCGCGTGCCGCAGTACGGCGCCGCAGTTGGTGCTGCACGCTGAGCACGGGGTGATCCGCGCCGACATCGCCGAGTCGGGGGAACGCGTGGTGCGCCTGCTCGACGATCTCGCGCCGCGCGTGCGCGACCTGCTGCCGGGCCTGCGTCCGCGGCGAGTGGAAGTGTGGGTGCAGAGCGAGCTCGAGGTCTTCAGCGGATGGCCGCTCGATCCCGCGGTGCCCGCCTTCACGTTGGAGAACGGCGGGCGCATCCACTTGCTCGAAGCCTCCGACGAGCAGCTCTCCTTCGCGCTCTCGCACGAGCTGGTGCACGCGCTGCTGAGCGAGGAGTGGTCCACGTTGCCGTCCGTGGCTGAAGAAGGCTTGGCCGATTGGGTGCAGGAACATCTGCACCCGAATCACGCCGCCATGTTGCGCGCCGATCATCTGGCCAAGGCGAGCTCGGCCTTCGGCGGCTTGCGCTTCGGCTTGTTCGCGTCCTGGGCCACCTGGGGTGGGCGACGCTTGGCTTCGTTCACGTTGCCCGGCCGCGATGCGAGCGACGAGTCGAGCGTGAACCCGAACGACGCGTTCACGCTGGGCGACACGAGCGTGCGCACTTCACTCTTCCAGCCGTACCGAGTGAGCGTGGCCGACTCACGGCTGTACGGCATCGGCTACCTCGTGGTCTCGCGCATCGTGGATCGCAACGGCGTGCGCGAGCTGCAACGCATGTGCCGTCGGGCGAGCGAGGAGGGGCGTGAACAGGTGCCCGCTCAGTGGCTGCTCGCCGCAGCGGGCCTCGAAGGTTCAGAAACCCAGTGGCGCGAGGCGATCAGTGCGCGCATCGGCCCCGACGAGTTGGCCGTCTTCGCCACGGAGCTGGCGCCTTTCCTGGCCGAGCTCTTGGTGCGCAGTCTCGATCCCTTCCGGCACGCGGCGCCCGGGCACATGCAGCTCTTCGAACGCGTGCAGCCCCGACTCGGCCTCTTGGGTGCGCCGAGCAGCGTGCGGCTCTCCGAGGTGCCCGCGGTCCTCGAGGCGCTCGACGAAGCCTGGATCAAGTCGGGCGACGACAGCACGGATTCGATCTTGCCGGTATCCTTCGAGAACCCCGCCGCGCCAGTCTCCCGCTGAGCGGTTCTCCCCGGGTCCTCCCACGGCTCTCCCATGCATCGCGTGCTGCTCGCTCTCTTGTTGAGCGCGGCGACGGCCAGCGCCGTCGCGCAAGCTCCCCTCGGTCCGCCGAGCTTGGGCATGTCCTACGGCAGCTATCTCGGAGGCGGGTTGACCGACCGCGCCAAAGCCGTGGCGAGTTGTCCCGACGGCGGCATCGTGTTCGTGGGCAGCACCGGCTCGAACAACTTCCCGGCCACGCCTGGCGCTGCGCAGCCGAACCGGCGCGGGCTCACCGACAGCTTCGTCGCGAAACTCAACGTGGCGGGTGAACTCGAGTGGGCCACTTACCTCGGTGCGACCGATGCGTCGGCCTTGGTGGCCGAGAGCGCGGCCGACGTGGCGGTGGGCAGCGACGGCAGCGTCACCGTGGTCGGAACCACCAACGGCAACGACTTTCCAGTGACCCCGGGCGCCGCGCAACAGATGTTCCCGGGCAAGCTCAACGCCTACGCCGCGCGCTTCAACGCCAGCGGCACCTTGCTCTGGGCGACTTACCTCGGCGGCAGCGACGACGACTACGCCAGCGCCGTGGCGCTCGATGCGCAAGGTCGCGCGGTGGTCGTGGGGCGCACCTTCTCGCAGAACTTCCCCGTCACGCGCGGCGCCTACGACGAGACCGAGAACTCGCTCAACTTCTTGTTCAACGACGCCTGGGCGCTGCGTCTCTCCGCAAACGGCAGCGTGATCGAGTGGGCCACCTACATGGGCGGCCTGCTGCGCGACGAAGCCAACGATGTCGCCGTGGCCGACGACGGCTCGGTGTTCGTGGCCGGGCTCTCGGGCTCGTCGAACTTCCCGGTGAGCGCGGGCGCCTTCGACGACAGCTACAACGGCGCTTCCGGCAGCAAGACCGACGCCTTCCTGTTGCGCCTCAGCCCCGCTGGCGACGCGCTGCTCTGGGCTACCTTCTTCGGCTCGACCGAGATCGTGGAAGCGCAGGCGCTCGCGCTCGACGCCCAAGGCCGCCCAGTGATCGCCGGCCGCACCCAGGGCGACGACCTGCCCGGCACCGGCCTCGGCTTCCAAGCGCACTACGCCGGCGGCGAGAGCGACGGCTTCCTCGCAGGCTTCAGCGCCGACGGCAGCAGCCTGCGCTTCGCCAGCTACGTGGGCGGCGCGGGGCGCGACGTCGTGCTCGACCTGGCGCTCAGCGACGTCGGGCAACCCACGCTCGTGGGGCTCACCGACTCGCCCGACTTCCCCGTGCGCGGGTTGCAGCTCAACGGGCACGCGCGCGGCTCGGGCGCTGGCGCGTCGGGTGGCGTCGTCGGGCCGAAGCAGCCACTGGTCGCGGGGCCCGGCAGCGGCTTCGTGAATCCCGAGCAGGTGTTCGGCTCGAGCGGCGACAACGACCTGAGCGGCGCGCTCGACGGCTTCGTGTTGCGCACGCGACGCGCCGGCGACGAACTCGTCGCGGGGGCCTTCGTGGGCGGCGGCGGCAACGAAGAGACGGCCGGTCTCGCGCACGATGGCGCCGGTCGCGTGCTCGTCACCGGGTACACCAACTCCCACGACCTCGACGTGAGCGCGAACGCCGCGCAAGCCGCGCTCGTCGCTGCCGACGACGCCTTCGTGCAGCGGCTCAGTTTGCCGCCCGTGATCGCGCTGGCGAGTTCGTCGGGTGTTTCTGCGGGCTCGCCTGATCGCGCGCGCACGCGCTTGCACGTCGCGAGCAGTCTCGAGCCCGGTGCCGCCTTCGAACTCCGCGTCGAAGCGTCGCCCGAGGCTGAGCAGGTGTTCTTGCTCGTGGGCTCCGAGTGGCAGCCGCGACCCGGCCCCGGCGGGGCCTTGCTGCCCGGCGGCGTCGCGAGCTTGTTCGCGTTGCCACGACGCGCGAGCAGCGCCTCGCTCGCGGAACCGGGGTTGAGTCTGCGCTGGCCGCGCGGCGTCCCGGCGGACACGCAGTTGTTCCTGCAGGCGATCACGCGCACGCGGGCTGGCTGGTCCGTGGGCGACGGCGTCTTGCTCGTCTCGCCGTGATCCCGAGGCGCAAGCGGCCAAGTCGGCACTTCGAGGAGGCGCCTGGAGGCCTCGCTCACGGGGCGCGGAGGTCTGGGATCGCGCGCTCGGCGGTGCGTCTGCGGCGCTCGATTTCGGGCCGGGATCGCCCTCCGCGGGCTCCCCAAGCCCTCGGCCGGGTTTCCCGATTCCATCTCAAAGGGTAGGATTCTCAGCTTTCACTCAGCGCGCGAAAGGCCTCGCACCGGGCAGGCCGACGCACATCAAACCACCGCAAAACATCAATCGGGTTGGCCCCACCATGACGACGACGAACCAGGCACTGAAGAGCTGGGTCGATGAGGTTGCTGCTCTCACGACCCCCGACAACATCCAGTGGTGCACCGGCTCCCAAGAGGAGTACGACGCGCTGATCCAGCTCATGCTTGGCGACGGCACCATGCAGGAGCTCAACCAGGACAAGTGGCCCGGTTGCTACTACCACCGCTCCGACAAGGGCGACGTGGCGCGCGTGGAACACCTCACGTTCATCTGCACCAAGACCAAGGAAGAGGCTGGGCCCAACAACAACTGGGAAGCCCCCGAGGTCATGAAGGAGAAGCTCACCGGTCTGTTCTCCGGCTGCATGAAGGGCCGCACGATGTACGTGGTGCCTTACTGCATGGGCCCGGTGAAGTCGCCTTACAGCAAGGTCGGCATCGAGATCACCGACAGCCCCTACGTGGCCGCGAACATGCGCATCATGACGCGCATGGGCACGCAGGCCCTCGAGAAGCTCGGCGACAGCACCGACTTCGTGCGCGGCTTGCACAGCATCGGCGAGCTCGACCCCGACCGTCGCTTCATCTGCCACTTCCCCGACAGCCGCGAGATCTGGAGCTTCGGTTCCGGCTACGGCGGCAACGCGCTGCTCGGCAAGAAGTGCCACGCGCTGCGCATCGCGAGTGCGCAAGCCCGCGACGAAGACTGGATGGCGGAGCACATGCTCATCCTCGGTCTCGAAAACCCGCAGGGCGAAGTGCGCTACGTCACCGCCGCGTTCCCGAGCGCTTGCGGCAAGACCAACCTCGCCATGTTGATCCCGCCGGCGCACTACAAGGGCTGGAAGGCCTGGTGTGTGGGCGACGACATCGCCTGGATGCGCTACGCCGAGGATGGCCGTCTCTACGCGATCAACCCGGAAGCTGGCTTCTTCGGCGTGGCCCCGGGCACCAGCGAGAAGACCAACAAGAACGCCCTCGAGTCGCTCAAGAAGAACTCGATCTTCACGAACACCGCGGTCACGTCGGAAGGCGAGCCGTGGTGGGAGGGCATGACGAAGACCCCGCCGGCGAAGGCCACCGACTGGAAGGGCAACGAGTGGACGCCCGACAAGAACGACGGCGTCGCCGCGCACCCGAACAGCCGCTTCACGGCGCCGGCCGGCCAGTGCCCCGTCGCCTCGCCCAAGATGGAAGACCCGCAGGGCGTGCCGATCGACGCGATCATCTTCGGTGGCCGCCGCGCGAAGACCGCGCCGCTGGTCTTCGAGGCCTTCAACTGGGAGCACGGCGTCTACGTCGGTGCGATGGCCGCGAGTGAGACGACCGCCGCCGCCACCGGCGCGGTCGGTGTCGTGCGTCGCGACCCGATGGCCATGAAGCCCTTCTGTGGCTACAACTTCGGCGACTACTTCGCGCACTGGTTGAAGATGGGCAAGAAGTCCGACAAGGCGCCCAAGATCTTCCACGTGAACTGGTTCCGCCAAGACGACGACGGCAAGTTCATCTGGCCCGGCTTCGGCGACAACATGCGCGTGCTCGAGTGGATCCTCAAGCGCTGCGCCGACGAGACCGACGCGGTGGAAACGCCCATCGGCAACGTGCCCGCGCCGCACACCATCGACCTCGAAGGTGTCGACATCGATGAGCAGACGGTGGAACGTCTGCTGGGTGTCGAGCCCGAGGCGTGGACCGAAGAGCTCGCCGGTCAGAAGGAGTTCCTCGAGACCTACGGCGACAAGATGCCGAAGGAGATGTGGGATCAGTACGAGAAGCTGAAGGAGCGCTTGTCGGCTGTGTCCACCAGCTGACCGGCTCGGCGGCACTCCCCTGAACCCACACGGGCGCGCCACGCTGGCGGTGACCTCGGTCGGGCACGCGCTGTGCCACGGCACCAAGGTCGCGTTGCCCGTGATGACGCTCACGCGGGCGGCCGATGAACTCAATGGCAGTCTCGAGTTCATGGGCGCCTGCGTGACCGTGTTCGCCTGGTGCATGGCGGCGAGCTCCGTGCCCGCCGGCCTGCTCGCCGACCGCATCGGCACCTCGCGCACTCTCGCGATCTACTTCCTGTTCGCCGGGGTGGGCGCCGCGCTCTGCGCCTGGGCGCCCGACGCCTGGAGCTTCTTGTTCGCCTACGGCGTGCTCGGGCTCTCGGCGGGCGTGTTCCACCCTGCGGGCCTCGGACTGCTCTCGTTGAGCGTGCCGGGCGCGGAGCTCGGGCGCGCGATGGGCACCTTCGGCGTGGTGGGTTCAGTGGGCATGGCCGCGACCCCACTGATCATGTCGGCCGAGTTCGGCTGGCGTTACGGCTTCGGCCTGATGGCGGCGTTGGGAATCGCTGGCGCGCTCGCGACCGTCTGGATGATCCGCGCTGGTCTGCTGCTGCCCGGTGTGCCGCCGCCCGAGGGAGCGGTGAAGGCGCACACTCCGGCGCGGCGTCGCGTGCTGCTGATCTTGCTGGTGGCGATGGGCGGTCAGGCTTTCCTGCTCGAAGGTTTCATGCCGCTCTACCCGCTCACGCTCGACGCCGGCCCGCAGCTGTTCGTGAAAGCCAGCACGATGAGCGCGGCGATCCTGCTGCTCGGCGCGCTCGGCCAGTGGGTCGGTGGTCGGCTCTCGCGCGAGCACTTCCTCGCGGAGCGTTACGCGCTGCTGATGCTCTTCCTGCCGCTCGTGCTCTTCGGTTTGTCGACGAGTCTGGCCGAACCCGCCTGGCCCTTCATGCTCATGGGCAGCTTCGCGTTCTTGGCGTTCATCCTGCAGCCGATCGAGAACCGTCTCCTGGCCACTTACACGAGCAAGGCGCGACGCAGCTCGGCCTATGCGCTCAAGTTCGTGGTCGCGCTGGCGATCTCTGCGCCCGGCGCCATGGTGGTCACTCAGCTCCTGGGCGACGGCTGGGGCTTCGCGAGCGTGTGGCGCGTGTTCGCGCTGGTGGGCATCGTGCCCGTGATGCTCGCGGTGTGGTTCCTGCGCGCCCAGCAAGCCGCGGTGCGCGCGCGCGTGGGCTGAAAGTGAGAGTGCAGGTGTCCCAATAGGTGGGGCCGACGAACGCAGCAGCATCGCGGCGTCGTGTGTTCTCACCTCGGAGACGTCCCATGCTCAACATGAACATCAGCGAAACGCCTGGCTGGTACGCCGGCTGGGGCACGCTCGCACTCGTGAACGCCGGCCTGGCGCAAGGCAAGGGGCGCAGCGGCCTCAACTGGTTCGTGGCCTCGCTCTTCTTGGGCCCTCTGGCCACGCTGTGTCTCGTGCTCAGCGACCCGCTCTGGGCAGAGACCTGACCGACGCGATGGGGAGGGGGCGCTGTCGCGTGCTCATCGTGGAGGCGGCGCTCAGTCGCTCGGCAAGTGAGCGTCGATTCGTTCGTGCAGGACTCGCACGAGTTCGGGGTCCATATACCTGTAGTCGTCAGGAATCTCGAGAACGTGCAGCGGCTTGCCTGCGAGTGCGTCGCGGTGTGCCGCTCGCAGACGTGTCGCTTGCGTGTGCTCCATCACGAAGAGCACGTCAGCCCACTCGACATCACGGCGTTGGAGCGTGCGCGCGGCTTTGGGGCTCAGGCCGCGCGCGCGTGAGGCGTAGCGCGGATCGCGCGCGAACATGCGTTCGGCCGTGGGGCTGCGCCACTGGGCGCGTCCGCACACGAAGAGCAGGTTGAGTCGGGGGGACACGTCAGGCATCTCCCGCTGCCGCCTCGGGTGCCGGCTCACTACGACAGCTCACGAGGACCGAGGCTTGGTACATGAGCGCGTCGTTGGGGAGGGCGGCGTGACAGGGCGAAGTTCACGCGGCGCGTGCGGGTGATCAGCACGGCCGAGCGCGTGCGTCTACAAGTTTGCGAAAGCGCGCACCTGGATGGCCAGGCCTTGGCACAGCGCTGTGAGCACGAGCGCGGCGAGTAACACGAGCACGCGTTGTCGATCGACGCGCACGCGACGGAGTCGGCAGGCTGTGAGCTCGACGACAGTGAGTGCGAGCCAGCAGGCGTTGGTCCACATGAGCGCGGTGGCCAGCGCGCTCATCCCGGGAAGCACGGGCGGAGTCGTTACGGGGAAGCGCCAGATCACGAGCAAGATCAGCGTGCCCACGAAGAGCAGGCCCGCGTAGATCACGAGCGCGGCTGCGGCAGGCGGAAGCGACCAGCGGAATTCGCCACGCTCACGACGGGGGCTGATGGCTGCACGACGCGCGGCTCGTTGCAGCGGTGTGTCCGAAACCTCTGCCGATGCCGACGTGTTCATCGAGTTGGCTCCCATGCTTGCACCTCCGGCCGCGCGATGGCCGGTCCGTGGGATTCTGCAGCGCGCGCTTACTCTGTGGGTGAGAGGCGGGTGTCGGCAGCGTTCTCACTGGCCTTCGCGATCGCACGGAGCATGCCGCGGAACACGAGCACGTGCAGCGGATAGATGCCGTACCAGTAGGCGCGACCGAGCCAGCCCACGGGGTCGAAGATCGCGGTCTGCCGGATCACCGACGCGTCGCCGTCTGCGCTGACTTCGAACTCGAGCCAGGCGCGACCGGGCAGTTTCATCTCGGCGCAGAGGCGTAGGCGTTTGCCGGGCTCGATGGCTTCGACGCGCCAGAAGTCGAGCGTGTCGCCCACATGCAGGCGCGTGGGGTGCGGGCGTCCGCGGCGCATGCCGGGCCCACCCACGAGCAGGTCGACGAAGCCGCGCAGGCGCCACAGCCACGTCCAGCGATACCAACCGATGTCGCCGCCGATGGCTTCGATGGGCGCGAAGGCCTCGGCGGTGGACGCGTTCACGCGACGCGTGCGCGAGTCGACCAAGCGTGTGCCGAAACGCACGCCGCCCCAGCTGCGCGCCTCACCCGCCGACGAGAGTGCGTCGGACCAACGCGTCTCGGCGAACTCGAGTTCTTCGCGGGCGAGCGCGCGGCGCACGGCACTCGCGATACCCATCGGCTGCATGGCGAAGACGTGCAGCGCGGCGTCGTTGCGCACGACCGTGGGGTGCACCAAGCTCTGGATGAGTTTGCGACCCACGCGCGCGTAGAGCGGCGTGATCAGGCCGAGCCACAAACTCGAGAGGTAGGGCGTGAGCACGGGCACCGGGAGCATGCGCAGGCGCAGTCCGCGTTGGCGGGCGTACTCGCGCATGATCTCGGCGTAGCTCACTTGGTCGGCGCCGCCGATCTCGTACACGCCGCACTGTTCGTCGGGGAGGTCGAGCGCGGCGAGCAGGTACTCGAGCACGTCGTCGATGGCGATCGGTTGCGCCATCACGCTCACCCACTTGGGCGTGATCATGAAGGGCAGACGTTCCACCAGCGTGCGCACCATCTCGAAGGACAAGCTGCCCGAGCCGATCACGACCGAGGCGCGGAACTCGAGCACGGGGATGCCGGTTTCGCCGAGCACGCGACCGACTTCCTGGCGGCTGCGCAGGTGCGGTGAGAGTGACTCGTCGTCGCGACCCAGGCCGCCGAGGTAGATGATGCGACGCACGCCCGCGGCCTGCGCGGCGTGGGCGAAGTTGCTCGCGGCCTCGCGGTCGGCGTCCTCGAAGGCGTCGCTCGAGCCCATCGAGTGGATCATGTAGTAGGCGATGTCCACGCCCGCGAAAGCGGCGTCGAGGCTCGCGCGATCCAGCACGTCGCCGGCCACGACTTCGGTGCCGGCGGCCGTCTTCGCTTCGAGCACTTCCGGGCGACGAGCCATGCAGCGCACCTGCGCGCCGCGTTCTTCCAGGCGCCGCAGCAAGCGTCCGCCGATGTAGCCGGTGGCGCCAGTTAGGAGCAGCTTCACCGGAGCGTTCCTCTGGGGGCGTGATTCACGAGCCCAGGGTGCCCGAAGTGCTGCGTCGAGCGCCACTGGCGGCGCGCCTCATGGGCTCAGGTGTACGACACGTCGTGCAGGAAGTAGAGCGCGTTGAGCGCGTAGTTGAAGGCCGGGCGAAAGAGTGAGTGGAAGACTTTCCAGCCGACGAAGAGCCCGAACAAGCCGATCTGCGGGTTCGCCCAGAGGAAGTTCTGGAAGGCGCGCTTCTTGTTCTCGGGGAGCAGCAAGACCACGGCCGCGCTGCCGTCGAGCGGGGGCAGCGGGAGCAGGTTGAACAGCGCGAGCAGCAGGTTCATCGAGAAGACCGTGCCGAGCAGGTAGCCCACCGAGTGCCACATGCTCTGTGTGCCGGCGACGGCGGCCGTCACGTCGGCGAACTCCACTTGCTTGGACCAGGTGAACACGCCCGCGGACAAGCCGATGTTGATCGCGACCGCGGCGAGCAGCACGAGCAGCAGGTTGGCTCCCGGTCCGGCGAGCGCCATCCAGCCCGCGCGGTCGGGATGACGTGAGGCCCAGTCGGTGTTGTAGGGCGCGCTCGCGAAACCCAGCGGCCAACCGGCCACGAGCAGCGAGATCAACGGCATCACGACCATGCCGATGGGTTCGCGTTGGATGTGCGGGCGCGGGTCGAGCGTGACTTGCCCGCCGTCGTAGGCGGTGGAGTCGCCGCCCTTGAGCGCGGCCCACGCGTGTGCGGCTTCATGAAAGGAGGTCGAGTACACGAACACCGTGTAGAAGACCAAGCCGTTGACGATCGGGTCCATCTCGCTCCCCTGCTCACGACACTCGCGACCTTGGTTGGACGCCGCGTCGAGCGTCGGTCTTCGGCGAGCTTACGTCGGTTCCGGATTGGAGCCAACGCCGCGGTGGGGCGTGCGTCGAGCGGCGCTAGACCCACATGCGGTCGAGACCTGCGGCCCGGCGCGCGTCGGCGAGCTGTCCGCGATGCATGTACCAATGGTCGGCCACGTACTGGAAACACTGGCGGGCGGTGCCGAAGCAGTCGTCGAAGCCTTCGGGGCAGGCCGCGCTCGGGCCATCGAGGTCGGCTTCCGTCAGTGAGTCCAAGAGCTCCAAGGTGCTCTCGCGCATGGTGTGGCAGGTGGAGAGGACCTCGTCGAAGGGTGGGAAGGCTCTGATGTCCGCGGAGACGTCGTCGCCATCGAACAGTTCCTTCCAAGTGGCCAGCGGGTTCTGCTCGCCGCACAGGAACTCACTGATGACGAGCCCCTCGATGTAGGCCAGGTGCCCGAGCAGCCAGAGGGTGTGGGCGCCTCCGTTCGGGGTCGGGAAGACCGTGCCGTGTTCGCGCATGTCCTCGATGCGCGCGAGCGCGATCTCGCGACTCTTGCGCAGGTTGTCGCGGATGAGGTCGATCGAGTTCACGACGCACGCGCTGCCGCGGTGTGTTGCGGAAGCCCCGGTGGTTCAGGACGTTCAGCTCGCTCGCCGGCCGGGCCCCGAGTCGCAGCAAGCGATGCGCTTGCCTGCGGAGTCCATCGGCCAGCGAGCGAGTCGGAGAGCGCTTACTTCACCAGTTGCGGCGCGGGCGGGTTCCAGTTGCCCTCCACGATCTCCCAACCCGGCAGGTAGCAGCGCACGAGGTAGTTCCAGCCGTCGGTGAGTGGGAGGAAGTTGGGTTGGCTCGAGTCGCCGCCGAAGTGAATCGTGGCCGAGCCGTCGTCGTTGCGCTTCGCCGTGATGCTGTTGTAGGAGTAGGCGTTGAGGTCGTTCTTCTCGAAGAAGCCTTCCTTGTTGTAGATGGTCACGGACCAGAAGGCCTGAACCGGCACGTCTTTGGGCATGGTGAGCGTGTACGCCGACTTGCCGTCGTTCTGCTCGGGGGTGATCGCGAAGTACATCGCGCCGCGTTGCGGGTTGCCGCCCCAGCCTGCGGCGGACGTCAGCAAGTGTTGCGTGGGGTTGACCTCTCCACGGGCCCCGAAGCCTTGCGGGAAGGCGCCGACCTTCAGCGCCAGCGCATTCAGTGCCTTGCGCGTTTCGACCAGCGACGCTTCGTCCCAATCCGGGAGGTCCAGCGTGCCCGGCGAGGCTTGTCGGTCTGGATCGAGTCTTGGAGCGCGTGCGCCTTCTTCATGTCTTCGGGGTCGTTGGGGTCGGCGAAGGTGCGGAAGAGCACCATGGCGTAGCGCGTGCCGACGTTGTCGATGCTGAGCGTCACCTCGCCGGCGCCGTTCTTGAGCACCGGGTTGAACTGGTCTTGGTCGATCACGAGGAGCGACTGAAACCTGTCGGGCGATGCGGGTTTGATGATCGTGACCGGCTCAGTGAGGTCGTAGACACCCACCGAGTACAGCGTGTCACGGTTGCCGCGGATCGTGGTTTGGTGCTCCACCGAGTAGGGCTCTCGGAGGTTCAGGAACTTCCCCACGCCGCCCGCCTTGCCCGCATAACTTTTGAACTACATGTCGCTCTCGGCGCGAGCGTAGTTCGTGGCATTCACGATCTCGCCAGCAAAGGCAGCAGTCGAAGTCAGCAAAGCGATCAGAACCGTCGCAATTCGCGAGCGCACCATCGGAACTCCTTCATCTTCATCGGGGTAGAAACAGAGAGTTCGAGATTCTAGGTAGGGAGGCGGCGCGCGGTCGATTGGAAAAGTTTGGTGTGGGGGGGAGGATCAGTCTGTGCTCGCTCTCGATTGCTGAGCACTCCTTCCCCGTGGTGCGGCAGCGTGCGCTGCGCGTGCAGGAAGCTGGCGGCGGACTCGAGGTGCGCTGAGCTTCGCGACCGACTCTGCGTTCGCAGCGCTTCCGCACCTTGGGTGCCCGAGCGATCGCACGGCTTAGCTCACGCTGTTGGGATCAGCGATGCCGGTCGCAGGTGCATGTTCATGCGCACCTCACTGAACGATGTGTTCACGGCGCGGGTTGTGAGCGGCGCGCGCGCGCGACGAGCCGCCAAAGTGCGATGAGAACGAGTGGGATCCACAACGGGAGCGTGACGGACCAGTGGGATGCGTCGTGCCAAGCTCCTTCGACCGCAAAGCTCAAAGGCTCCGTGTTGGCGGCGACGTAGAACTCCTCAGGGCCGATTGTTTCTGCGAGTTCGAGCATCAAGCGTCCGTGCTCGAGGCGCCACCGGAAGTGACCGATGTCGGAGCCGGCGTAGAAGGCCATGTTGAACAGGTAGAGCGCGACGACCACAATCGCGCTGAGTACGCCCAGCTTGCCTTTCATGTCACTCTCCCTATTCGCGGTGTGTGTCGTTCTAGCGAGGGCTGTCGAGGATCAGCGCTGCGGCGCCCGTTGCGAGCGCGGGGATCGACAGGGTGTTCACAGGCTCAGCGAGACCACTTCGCCTTCTTGTCGTAGTACAGAGCCACGTGTCGAATGGTGGAGATGTCCACGCCATCGGGTGAGTGAAACAGGATCCCGTGCCCTCCACCAGCTGCCAAGCTGGAGACATGGGTTGTGCCATCAGCCGTCTCGAACACGGCGCGAAGGTCCTCCGCAGCTTTGCTCGCGTACTTCTTGGGCACCTCCCATCCGACAAAGGCAGCGAGGGCGGGGCGATCAATGACGGTGACAATCATTGAGCCATACGCTTCTCGGTTGACCTTGAATCCCACCACGGACGCACCATGAGCGCCGGCATTCGGTTCACGGTCGACCATGCTCGTCGGCACTTCGTAGGTCGCGACACGAGACCACTTGCGGTCTTCGTGTTCGATCTCTGAGTCGTCAAGGCTCCTGAGAGTGTTCGGAGCTGCGGACACACAGAGCAAGATGAGCGCTAGCGTTACGAATCGCTTCAATGTTGATCCTCCTCGAACTGACGCGGTTGTTGATTCGCTGCGCGGGGGAGCGGCGTCCGTTGCAGGCGATTGTTGAGTGAAGGCCGGTGGCGTTGCGCTTCATGGCTCTCCCCGCGAGACCCACCCGGCCCCCTGGAGCATGACACGCATCAAGTGAACAAGACCTGTGTAGGTGTATCCGAGCAGCAGGCCGCAGCCGCCGAAGGAAGTGGCCACTCGGATGAGCCAGCTGACTCTTGACTGGCCATCGAAAAGGAGCTCCCACGCTACCGTGAGGACGGCCAGCAAGGCGGCGAAAATGATTGGTGCCACGAGCAGGAACCGGCCGTGCCGGCGTGCCGACTGATCGCGAAGTTTCCAAAGAGACAGCCCCGCAAAGCCGAGATAGGGAAGTCCGCCGACAAGGAGCGAGCCCCAAAGCAGGAAGTGAACATCGCCAAGCCAGCCGCGCGCATCGCGCGTGATACCCAAGGCGGCGGGCGGAACGACGAGCGGCAGCGCGAAGCTCCATCGGTAGTAGTTCTTGAGGTGCATCACACCCACCTAACGCTGTTGTGGTTCAGCGGCGCCGCGGAACGGCGTTCGCTGCCTGGGCGTGTTAGCTGAGCGTGCACTAATCATCGACTTCCACGCTCACGATTCCGTTGCCGCCATTGACATACACCTGAACAAACGAGAGGCCGAACGGCGCATACCAAGGCACTGCAGCGAAGGCTCTGGCGTGCTCACTGCAGCCGCGCCCTGAGCCGAACTCTGATTTGAGCTCGCTGATCTGCGCCCCCGTGTGTGCCGCGATGCGATCGCGTAGCTCGCTCTGTGCCCGCGAGTTCAGGTAGAGCTGCGACACCGGGCTCAACCAGATAGCGATCAGGGAAAGCGCGGATGCTCTCAATGCGACCTGCCCAAGAGACCGGCGACGAATCAGAACGACCGCGACCCAGATCGCTGCGAGCGCGATGACACTACAAGCTCCGAGCCAGGCGATCGCTTGATCTTCGCTGTGCATGATCACTCCATAGTCGTTGGGTCAGCCAGCTGACGCTGTTGTGGTTGAGCGGCGGCGCGCGGAGCGGCGTTCGCTGCAAGCGCTTGTTGGGCATGCCCGCGCTGATCATCGGGCTTGCTTGACGGTGACCAGATGAACCAGAGCCACGCCGCAGTGACGGCCACGAGTGCAGGCCAGAACATGGGCTGATCACGTAGGTAGATCAGTTGCGTGACACGCAACTCTCCCAGAACGAACGGTGCTTCCCACGTGATCGAGTAGGCAGCTGATGCGACGAGCAGAGGAAGCGCGAGAGAGAGGATGACTCTGCGAGCAATACCCTGTCGTTCAAAGGTTCCCATAACGTGCTCCTTGGTCTGCCCAGCGCTGTTGTGGTTCAGCGGCGCCGCGGAGCGGCGTCCGCTGCAAGCGCGTGTTAGGCGGGATCGTACCGATCCCATATTGCTACCTATGCCATGAGGCAGAGGCCGTAGGTTCCGAGTGCAAACCATAGGAACACCGACGTGTAGGTGAGCCCTCGACCGAATCGCGACGATCGCAGGCTGACGCCAAGTACGAACGCGCCCAGGAGACTGCACCCGATTGCCAAGCCTACGGGATCCTCGGGCTGGAAGAACCGGCCTCCCAGGACCACAGGCACGTAGTAGAAGAAGCCCAGCACGACGATGCGGCTGGCATCGAATACCGAGCGTTCAAAGAGGTTGACCCCGTTCGGATCCCAGATAATTCCGACGAGGACGAACACCGACACGAAGCCGAGGCCTGCTGCACCAAGGGCGCGCATCGCGACTCGTGCCGTTGAGACTTCGGGCATCGTATTGACCTCCGCTTAACGTTTCTGCCAATGAGCTGCGAGCGCGGCTCGTCCGCTTCAGTGGCGGGTTGGGTGCCTATGCGTCGATCAGCTTTGCCATGCAGATCTCGTCCACCGGCCGTCCATCGACGACAAGTGCGTGCCTCTTGATGCCCTCCTCTACGAAGCCCACTTTTTCGTACAGCCTGATCGCCCGCGCATTGTGCGCCATCACGGTCAGTTCCAGGCGGCGCACATTACAGCCGCGAGCCCATTTCTCCAGTTCGACGAGGAGGCTCTGACCAACTCCTTGGCCGCTGGAGGCCTGAAGCACGCCCATCACTAAGTGTGCGCAGTGACGATTCCGGCGACAGGGCCCGCCGAGTCCCGCGACAAAGCCGACTGGCTTCTCGGTGTTCTCGGCCAGGAGGATGGTCTGATTCGCCTGAGACAAGATCGCGGTGATCCGCTGGTGTTGCTGCTCCTCCGTAGTCGTGCGCTCGCCCGGCTCGAGGAGCATGAACTTCGTCTCCTCGTCCAGATGCCGGCACAAGGCGAGAAAGGCAGCCGCATCGCTTTCCTGGATCTCTCTGATCGTCATGATGGGAAAGGGGGGGCCCCGTGCGAGG